>NZ_LMPV01000001.1:0-70877 GCF_001423965.1 Exiguobacterium sp. Leaf196
CAACTTGACGCGAGACAATAAAAAAAGAAGGAATTGCACATCCTGAGTGATGGCAATTCCTTCTTCTCGTTAAATTCAGCTAGTTATGTCCCAGCCTCTTTTTTACGTGCCGGACTTAACTTTCGTTTCGTCGAGTACGTTTGCTTTTAAGTCGATCAATGGTCGAATCAATACCTCGACACGTCGATTCTGACTACGACCGGCTTCTGTTTGATTGGACGCAATCGGTTGGAACTCTCCGTAACCGCTGACAGTAAACCGTTTTGGTTCGAGCTTTGGATTGCGTTGTAAGGCACGCATGAAACTGATCGCCCGGTCTGCACTGAGTTCCCAGTTTGATGGATACTGTGCCGTATTGATTGGGATATTATCCGTATGACCAGAGACTTGAATCTGACGTTGTCCTGCCTTGACGAGTAGAGCACTCATGCCTTCTGCGATTTGAAGCGAGCGTCCTCTTACTTCTGCTTGAGCTGGCGAGAAGAGGGCTCGGTCACGAATCGTGAAGACAAGTCCTTCATTTGTAATTTCCACCTTGATGTCTTTTTCGAGCTGTTCATTTTTGATATATTTGTTTGCTTCGTCTTTAATCTTCTCGAGTTCTGCGATTTCATAGCTTTGTGCCTTCGTTCGCGCGTCGAGTTTTTTCGAATCCTCTTCTTCTTGAGTGGAGAGCGAGCTGTTCGTAATCATCCCTGAACCACCATTGAAGACGGAGCTAAACGACTGGGACATCGCTTTTAGCTTGACGGCATCGACATTACTCGAAGCAAAAAGAACGATGAAGAGTGCTAGAAGTAAGGTCAATAAGTCGGCGTAGGGAATCAACCAGCCTTCGGAGATATGTTCGTCATGCGGCTTCTTTTTCCGCTTCATAGTTCGCACGCTCCTTCGGTGTCAGGTACACGAGTAGCTTATCTTCTAAGTTTTTTGGTGATTCACCGTTTTGGATCGACAGAATGCCTTCGATCATCATCTCGTACAGTTGAATCTCGCTCGCTGATTTTTGCTTCAGTTTCGTTGCGAACGGGAACCAAAGGACATACCCGGTGAAAATCCCGAACAGCGTCGCGATGAAGGCACCTGAGATCGCATGACCTAATTTTTCAATATCCGACAGATCGGATAAAGCGGCAACAAGACCGACGACGGCACCGAGAACTCCAAGGGTCGGAGCGTAAGTTCCAGCTTGCGTGAAGATGTTTGCATTGGCATGATGCCGTTCCGTCATGTTTTCGAGGTCGCGCGTCATGACGTCCTCGACATATTCAGATGGCTGCCCATCGATGACCATCATGACACCACGCTTCATGAACGCATTGTCGACTTCTTCTAAAGCTGCTTCTAATGACAGCAGTCCTTCTTTCCGTGCTTGCGTCGAAAGTGTCAGAAACTGTCCGAGTAAGACTTGTTTCGTCATTAATTTTTGTTCGAAAAAGATGACTTTAAGCAGTGCCGGTAGTACCTTTAGGCGTTCCTTCGGGAAGGAAATCATGATGGCAGCGGCTGTCCCGACGAAGATGATGACGAGGGCTGCAGGGTTAAGTAGGGCGACTGGAGGCGCACCTTTTAAGATCATTCCTCCGATCAATGTGATAAGACCTAGTATGATCCCGATTATCGACACGATATCCATGATTGATGTGTGCCACCTTTCTGTATGTAATGCGTATAAGAACGAAAAATAAAAGAGCAGAAGACACTTCTTCTGCTCGGAAATCCAAAAACCGAGAATCAAGCGCCGTTTTCATCGATTAGCATTTGAATGCTTTCGTTTCGTTCGTCACGCTCTATATCGGTCAGTACGTCGTATTTTTTTAACACTTGATACAATTCATTTAGAATCGGTTGCTCCAAATGTAGTGACAAGAGTTCCTCAAATTGATAATACAATTGCGCAGGCATCCATTGTGATTGCCGTTCCAGCCTTCGCCAGACATCCTCAATCGAATGATCAGCCGTCTTAGGGTCCACTGTTTCCCTCAACCTCCTTTAATGATTACACGTCCACTTTTATCTAGTTTACCAAAAAAATAAGAAAACGTTTAGTCGATTGCATATTTCGATAGAACTTCTTAATTCGAGGGAGTATGATAAAGACAATTCTGTCTGAAAAAAATCTAGGGGGAGTAAGATGTTCTCGCATAAAAGACGTTCACCACTGGCACGTTTTGGTCGTGTGGGTGAATTGATGTACCATCAGTTGTTCGATAAACCGGCACGCTTCATCGCGACGGGTTTCACATTGACGATTTTGCTAGGTGGTTTTTTGTTATGGTTGCCTATTTCGCAACAGGAGGGGCAAGATATCTCCTTCATCGATTGTTTGTTCGTCGCGACTTCTGCCGGAACCGTTACCGGTCTATCGACGATTAATATCGCGGAAGCCTTTAATCTGTTCGGGCAACTTATCATGATGCTCTTGATTCAGGTCGGAGGGCTCGGCTTCATGACGATTGCGCTCGTCTTGCTGAGCGTGACAGGGCGAAAGATCGGAATTCGTCAGCGCATCATCATCCAAGAAATGTTCAACCTCGATAGCCCAGGGGGAACGATTCGTCTTGTTCGAAATATCATCGTCACGACAGTCCTTGTCGAAATCGTTGGTATGTTCTTGATTGCGCTCGATTTGTTCATTCAATACAAATATAGCTTTGGGAAAGCACTTTACTACGGTTTGTTCCATGCCGTATCTGCCTTTAACAATGCAGGGTTCGCACTTTGGGGCGATAACTTGATTGGTTTCCAACAAGATACGACGTTCATCCTGACGATCGCGGCGCTCTTGATGATTGGTGGATTAGGCTTTACGGTCATTGCTGACATCGCGGGAAAACGAAGCTTCAAAAAAATCTCCCTACACTCGAAATTGATGGTGCTGTCGTTATTCGTCATTAACGGACTGGGTGTCTTAGCGATGATGCTCTATGAATGGGTGTCTCACTTAGGTTCATTACGCGACGAGTCGTTCTTTCATGCACTTCATATCGTATTCTTCCAAGTCGTCACGACACGGACGGCTGGTTTCCAGACAATCGACTTAACGACGATGGTGCCGCTCTCGATCGGCTTGATGATGGTCTTAATGTATATTGGAGCAGGTTCCGCGTCGACAGGCTCCGGGATCAAGGTTACGACGGCGGCGGTCATCTTAAAGAATGTCTGGACGTATCTACGCGGACAGCGTGAGACCGTTCTGATGCGACGGACGGTGCAAGCACAGGCAATCCAAAAAGCGTATGCGATTGCTGTCTTCAGTTTATTGTTCATCGCTTTGATTACGACGCTCCTTGCGTTGAGTCAACCGAATCTATCGTTCATCGGTCTATTCTTTGAGACCGTCTCTGCATTCGGGACGGTCGGTCTATCATTGAATGTGACACCAGAGTTAAATAGCTTTGGGAAGTTCTTGATCATGTTCATGATGCTGCTCGGGCGTGTGGGATCCTTGACGATCTTGTTCACGTTTGCGGCACAACGAGACCGGACGATTCGTTATCCAAAAGAAAATATGTTGATCGGGTAACCGATAAAAAAAGTCCAATCGACTTCCCTTAGGGAAGAGCGATTGGACTTTTTTAGTGTGTCGCGTGTGTTTGGTAATACTGGACGAGCCGAGGCATCGTTTCTGTTAGGTCCGGACAAATGATTCCAGTATCTCGTAAATCACGTAAGACCTGTGTTGTATCGTATTGAACAGGATGGATGAAATAATCGAGTGTCTGACGTTGCATCTGGAGTCGTTTTGCGACGGTGGGTGTCAACGCTGTACTGATGAGCCGAAATGGTACGATACCACGCGGGTAACGTCCATAATAGGCGACATGTAACATCTCGAAAATCGCGCGTGCGCCATGTGGAAATGGATCCGTCAGATGATATGTCTTATTTTTTCCGACGGGTGCATGACTGAGATAAGCAGTCGCTTCAATGACATAATCATATGGCACGAGATGGACGAGCGCGTTTGCTCGACCAGGATACGGAAGAGGAGCAAAGGATTGCAGGAGACGCATCGCGTTCAAAACGAAATAAACACCATCCCATTTCGGTGTTTCACCTGTTTCAGAATGTCCAACGACGATGCCGGGGCGGATGATTGTATAAGGAATCGTTCCGAGTTCTTTGCGTAAGCGCACTTCAGCAAGGTATTTTGTTTCTTCGTAAGCATTTTTAAAGCGACTTGCCTGTAATTCCTCTTCGAGAATCGTTCCGGAGCGCAGACCGGAGACATACGCTGTACTGAAGTAGATATAGCGTTCTAAAGCACGGCACGTGTGGGCAAACTGTGTCACGTTCGCGGTACCGATGACATTGATCCGAAAGGCAGGTTCATATGCCGTAGCTAAATCGTACAGTGCGGCGAGATGAAAGATATGTGTGACCTCTTGTTGCAGGATCATCCGTGTATCAGACGACAAAGCAAGTTGTTCGAGCGTGATATCGCCTTCGTGCAACGCGAGTTGCTCAGGTCGTAAGGATGTGCGTTCTAAAAGATCATCGCGTCGCTTAACAGCTGCGTTTCGTTCTGACGATAAATGAAGCACATGAAAACAAGCGATTTGATCTGGAATACGTGCGAGTTGTTCAATTAGTTTGGTCGCTAAAAAGCCGGGAAAACCCGTCATGAAATAGGTCCGCATCAATTCCATTCCTTTCTTGGATCGCGTTCGAGAACGACGGTGAACGTCGAACCATCATTGATTTCTGATTCAACTGAAATCGCTCCTCCGTGTGATTCGATGATTTCCTTACAGATGGCAAGACCGAGTCCGGTACCACCAATTTTTCGGATGTCCGAGTTATCGACCCGGTAAAATTTCGTAAAGAGTTTGTCGAATGCATTTTGTGGAATACCGAGTCCGTAATCGGTCACGGAGAACGTCGCTTTCTCTTCGTTTGCCGAGAGACGGACTTGGATGTGATCCGCCTGTGGAGAGTATTTAATAGCATTCGAAAGCAAGTTCAACATGACTTGCTTGATTTTGTGCTCATCCGCAAAAACGAGTACAGGGTCTTCCGGCAGTTCCAATTCAATCCGGTGTTCGACGGTTTCCCGATAGGCATCGACGGTCGATGTGAGGAGATCGCGTAATGAGAACGAGGTAAAGATATACTCCTGTTTTCCACCCTCTAGACGCTGAATATCTAAAAACTCATTTAATAGTGTCGTCAGCCGTTTGGTCTCTTCATGAACGATTTCGACATAACGTTTGATTTTATCAGCTGGTTGCTCTCGGTAGCGAAGCAATTCCATATACCCAAGGATCGATGAGAGTGGCGTCCGTAACTCATGCGATACGGTACTGACAAGTTCATCCTTGACTTGATCCATCTTTGCTTCCTCAGTTCGGTCACGGAAAACGAATAAGAAACCATGACGAGAAATACGACTCTTTTCCTTCTTGATCGCCGTCGCATAAAATTCAAAATAAAGTGGACTTGATTCGTTCGGTCGCTGCAACGTAAAACGAAACGATAGTTCAGAATGTTTTCCGGCGAGTAGCTCTTCGACTTGTCGTAACATATCGAATCGGGTATTCAAATCAAGATTCGGGATCAAGCTGATCCGTTCTTGGATCTTACTTGGCGCAATCCCTGGTACATCAAGTAACTTGCGTGCTTTGACGTTCATGAAGATGAAACTTCCATCCTCTTCCGTCAGCAGGAATCCTTCATTAGAGGCTTGAAGAATCGATTGTGTGATGTCACGTTGACGCATGATGGCATTTTTTTCACGTTCAAGCATTTTCTCGATTTTTTTTCGTTCCGTGATATCACGAACGACGGCGACGCGCATGTGAATATTGTTGTAGATGATTTCACGTGGGAAAACTTCGATTTCGACAGAAGTTCCGTCAGCACGTTGACCAAGAACTTCATAGGGCTCTTCTCGATGCTCTTCGATTCGTTGTAAGACACGCGCATGATGATCCGGATGAATCAACTCAAGTGTCGTTTTTCCTTTCATCTTTTCAAGCTTCGTCCGGAAGATGACCTCTGCTGCACGGTTGGCATCGATGATGATGCCATGATCATGAAAAATGACGGCTTCGACGACGGACTCCGAGAAGAGTCGGAAGCGGCGTTCACTTTTCGTCAGGTGCCATTCGATTTGTTTTTGTGTCGTGATGTCCTGAATGAGTAAAAAGTACGTATCATTCGGCAGACGTGTCATATAAAGCCGTCCATGGAACGTCGAACCATCCAGACGATGATAGGTCCATTCATTTTCCGCTTCCCGACCATGGAGTAAGAAGAGTTGTTCATCTGATAAATCTTTTAAGTTCAGTTGTTCAAGATGGTGACGGCGGGTAGCGACTTCCTTTGCGTCATGGAGAATCGTCGGTTTTAGACCGATGATGTCTTCAGCAAGATCGAATCGGAATAAGGTACTGGCTACCTCGTTGTATGCTCGAATCCGAAACTCCGGATCTGTGATGAATAAGGCAGCATCAAGCGTTGAATCGAATAAGTCTTCTATTTTAAGAGAAGCGACATGGACAAGAAAATAGTCCGTCTCTTCAATCGCTGTGACTGTTAACTGATGTGTCGTCAAAATGATGGTTTCCTGTTGGATCGGAAACAAATCATCCGTAATCGAAAAAAGTTCCTGGATCGTTTCTTTATCCGGAGCGGTCATGAACTGGTGTTGAAACGCGTCATTATGAAAGTGAATCTTTCCATCTGCATCGACAAGAAGTACGGGTTCTTTCATAGCACGTAACGTCGAATAGATGATCCGTAGCGATGAAGGAGATGAATGTTCTGCCATGAGCTACCTCCTGACTGGTCTTCGACCGTGGATTTTAAGACAGTCTTTCCTCGTTAGTTTACTTCTGCAAGACGAGCCGCGTTTCCTGTCGAAGGAAGCAACCAACGAAGAATTTTAGTATAGTGAAAAAAAGGTCACGACGAAGTAGAGGGGAAAAGTAGGATGAAACAATTAAAAAGAAAACGATTGTTACTAGCAGCTTTGTTTGCCATGATAGGAATTTTCGGAACTTATTTTTTTTCGAGTTCTTGGGAACCTTTAATCTTAATCATCAGTATAGTAGGGTGTATCCTTTTTCTTCTTTTGTCCGTTTTAACGCCGTCGCTTGAAAAAAGACTCGATCGAATGGAAGGACGAGAATTTGAAGAATGGCTTGCCGATTTATTTGAAACAGCAGGATATCGGGTCGAGTTGACACCTGCCTCACGCGACTTCGGAGCAGATTTGTTGATAGAGGATGAACGAGGGTATAAGATTGCCATCCAGGCGAAGCGATACAGTGCGGCTGTAGGGCTCGAAGCGGTTCAACAGGTCGCTGCCTCGGTTCCATTCTACGAAATGGACGAGGGATGGGTCGTTACGAATTCGACCTTTACAGAAGCCGCGTATCAACTGGCAGAACCGAATCAAGTTCGCCTCATTGATCGGGAAGAATTGCTCGCATTTGCAAAGGAGATGAACCTGCATTGAACTTGTCGAATGATTGTCGACAAAAGGGGGTTGTCAATTTGAAGAAACGGTGCAATAATCATTTTCGTTAACGAAATATCATACAGATAAAGAAAGTTAAACTATACAGGATGTCTAAATAAACTGGGGACGAAAAACCAGCACGTTTTAGCAGTGAGAGGAGAATTTCTGTTGCGCAAAGTTGTCTATGTGCAGGGTTGCGTTTTTTCGCAAGGTCATGCCGCGATTTATGATGAAGCGCACCAAATGATCGGTGCGGTTCAACACGACGAAAGCGGTCGTGTTCAAGTAATGAATGGTGAAGGTAGAGGGGTAGCGTTTGGTAAGTTCATTCCGACATGTAAGAAATGGGTCGTGATGAACCATGATGGACAAGAGGTAGGTCAAATGCGCGAGAAGTTTTCGCTCTTCTCGAAGAAATGTGAGTACAACGTATATGAGCGTGGTACGTTCACGATTTCCTTCGACCTGACAAAAGGAAAATTCTCCGTACGGAGTGCAGCCGGAGAAGTCGTTGCGGAATTATTGCAGGACGGTGATGAATACCGTCTTGTCAAGGATGCTGACAAGCTCTCGATGTACGAACTACTCTCTGTCCTGAAAAGTCTGACGAACAACGTCCACTATAAATCACTGACAGCTGTTTAAATAAAAAAAGATGCCTTCCATGACATGGATGGCATCTTTTTTTCATCATGTCGTTTGCAGGACATGATGGAGGCGTTGTTTGGCTTCGTGTGTCAAATGCGACACACGACGGGCGTAGAGGCAGAGTTGTAAGACATGAACAGTTTCAGGGCGGTAGGCGTTAATCCGCTCGAGCGAGCGTTTGAGACGCTTCTCCGTTAATTCGATCGGTCCACTTGTCTCCGCGTGCTGCGTATAGACGAGATAAAAATTAAGAGGGCTGATTAAATCATCCTCATCGATATTTGGGTTCTGGAAGACGATCGTCAGCAGTTCCCGTGTTTCTTCTAACGAGAAGAGGTGTTTTAAATCATCCAACAGGTAGATGATGGCGGCTTGATTGATCGAGTATTTTTTCCCACGATGCGGTACGCCGATGATGTCCCGAACTTCACGTTTCGTCCAGTTCTGGATCGTCGTCGCTGACATGTGTTCTCCGATTAGAGCATTTGCCAAATGAACGATTTCATTGATCGATAAACCATTTTTTAATGGATCGAATTGTTTCAGGCGATTGATGACCTTTGGCAATTCCGTTCCTTCTATTGCGACGAGGGGTTCGATTCCTTTCCCCTCGTTCAGGCGTTGCAGACAACTTGATAATGTTTGGACTGCTTGAGCATCATACATTTCCAAAACTTCCTCTCTAGGACGTCATTTGACCTTATGTTATCAAATGAAGGTTCAATAGGGCAAATGGCAACTAAAACAACGTACAATAATAGGAAAGGGGGAATCACGATGGAATGGTTTGCTGCCATTGGCACGATTGGAATCGTTGGCTTCATTCTCGTCATTCTTGAATTCGTTGGACGCCGTTTCGGTTTTTCTCCCGAGACGGTTCGGAAATGGATTCATGTCGCTGTCGGTCACTGGGTATTTCTTGCGCTGCTATGGCTTGATCACTGGTACATCGCGATCGTACCATTACTTTTCTTTGCTCTCGTCAATCTGTTGACATTACGAAAAGGAATTGGACAGATGCATGGCGTCGACCGTCCTTCTTATGGAACGGTCTATTATCCGCTCGCATTGGCAGGACTCGTCCTATTCTTCTTCGAACGACAACCGATGGCACTTGTTGCGGGAAGCATGGTGCTCGCTTGGGGAGATGGTCTCGCGGCACTCGTCGGAAAACGCTTCGGGAAGACGTTTTACGTCCGCGGTGAGACGAAACGTTCCTTTGAAGGAAGTATCGCTTTGTTTTTAGCGTCATTCCTTGTTTTGACTGTAACGTTCTTATTTTATGGACAACCGATTTGGCTCGCTGTCAGTTACGGCTTCTTGCTTGCAAACATCGCAGCCTTAATCGAAGCAATCTCATATCGCGATCTCGACAACTTAATCTTGCCATGGACGATCGCGGCACTCGTTGCGTTTGCTTTTTGACTTTCAGTCGTGTAACAACAATTGTTTGAAATAGAGAAAACGTAGTCGAATATAGTCTGGGTACGCACGCCATCCTGCATGACGGATGGTCATATCTCGACACATATCACGGAAAACATAGCGATAGATTTTTTCTTCGGAATCGTCATAAACAGCTGCGTACAAGCCGTGCTCGAGCATATTGGAAATGCGTTCGTCGAGTTTAGCGTAGAGTGTATCGTCGCTGTCTTCACGCAATGTAGCATGTAGCATCTCGTATTGAATACCTTGATTAGCAGAAGCAGTCGCATGAAAGACAGCCGTTTTATCGAGATGAGATACCCCGATGATTAACGCATAGAGTGTTTCCAACATATCGATCGAATGACCGTCTAGTTGTTGGATGGAATCAATAGCCATCAGCGTATCGATTCCAGATGCGCCAACTTTCTTTAAATATGTAAACGCATGGACGGCTGATTCTCCATAAAATTGTCGATGATTGTAATGGACGGCAAGAGAACGATGTCCTGCCGGTTCTTCCGGGAAACGTGTGATGGCTGAAAGGAAAAACTGTTCTGCTTCGTGCATATATCCTTCCTCTTCACTGATGATACCGAGAAGAATGTATCCTTGCACATGCTCGCCGATTTGCTAGTGCGTCTCTTCAATAAGTCGACGCGCTTGAGTGAGTTCGTTCTTAAAATAAAGGGAATGGGCTGTAGCAATGTTGAGCAATGGATGGGATGGAACAAGAACACGTAAGCGCTCGGTTGCGGCAATACGTACGTTCTCTTCTGTATCAGATGTCAGTGCTTCGAGTAACGCAACTTCAGCGACATGGCTCTGAAGTTCATGAGAATGAGCGGTTACGGTTTGTGTCATGTAATGAAATCACCTCTATTAGTTCAAAATCATATATTTTCATTTTCATCATATGACAAGCCGAGTGGTGCCTCAAGAAATAATAAAGAGATTCGTCCGCAATTTCTTCTTTTCATAAAAAATAGCCGATCATTCCTAGAAAAGGAAGCATCGGCTATTTTTACTTTCGAAATTATGCGTGTAAGTGAAGTACATCTTCAACGGATTTGTACGTGTATCCGAGATCGCGTGCGACCGCTTCATACGTGACGAAGCCTTGCGCGACATTCAATCCTTTTTCGAGAGCATCGTTTTCAGCAAGCGCACGATGTGTGCCTTTATTCGCGAGTTCAAGGACATACGGAAGCGTTGCGTTCGTCAATGCCAGGGTAGACGTACGTGGAACGGCACCCGGCATGTTCGCGACCGCGTAATGAACGACACCGAATTTTTCGTACGTTGGATCATCATGCGTCGAGATGCGGTCAACCGTCTCAAAGATTCCACCTTGGTCGATGGCAACGTCAACGATGACAGCACCTGGCTTCATCCGTTTGACCATGTCGGCAGTGACGAGCTTCGGTGCTTTTGCACCTGGAATCAAGACAGCACCGATGACGAGATCACTTTCAGCGACCGATTCAGCAATCGTGTACGGGTTTGAGATCAATGTATTGATCGAGTTACCAAAGATATCATCTAACTGGCGAAGGCGTTCTGGACTAACATCAATGATCGTAACATCTGCACCAAGACCGACAGCGAGTTTCGCAGCATTTGTTCCGACGACACCGCCACCGATGACTGTTACTTTTCCACGACGAACCCCAGGGACACCTGCAAGCAGGATGCCCATACCACCGTGTGGTTTTTCCAAGAACTGTGCACCGATTTGTGATGCCATACGACCGGCGACTTCACTCATTGGTGTTAATAATGGAAGTGTGCGGTTCTTCTCGACTGTCTCATAAGCGATTGCTGTGATGTTCGAATCAACGAGTGCACGTGTCAGTTCTGGCTCAGCAGCTAGATGGAGATACGTGAATAATGTCAGGTCCGGACGGAAATATTGGTACTCTGAAGCGATTGGCTCTTTGACTTTTAAAGCCAGTTCGGCTGTTGCCCAGACTTCAGCAGCAGTCGCGATGATTTCAGCACCAGCTTTGACGTACTCCTCGTTCGTGAAGCCACTCCCCATGCCTGCCATCGATTCAATGATGACACGATGTCCTTGTGCATGTAACGCTGCTACCCCGGCAGGTGTTAATGCAACACGGTTTTCGTTGTTTTTGATTTCCTTTAATACTCCAATGATCATGTGAACGCGATCCCCTTTCGCAAATAAACAAATCAATTTCTCTTCTTCTTCAGTATACGAGAAATGAAAGCGCTCTACTTTATCGGCGTTTTCAAAAATAACCGATATCCTTTGTGTAAAATCACAAAGGATATCGGTCTGCTTTTAGGTACAAATAAAGTAAGGAACGTTCGGGTAATGATTCCATCCGGATACCAGCTTCCTCCTCGATCCGTCGCATCCGATATAGGATCGTATTCGGATGAACATGGAGATGGGAAGCGACTTGCTTGACGTTCCCATCATAATGAAGAAACCATTCTAGCGTCTCACATAAAGAGGAGGCATGTTTCACATCGTAAGCACGCAATCGCTCGATTTCTTCGAGACGAACCGTTCGTCGTCGCAAACGTTCTGAAAAAATTGGCAAGAGCTGAAACAAGCCGAGACGTTCGTAACGCGTCACGTTCTTCAGTTCGAATGGAAAGGCATCTTTCAAACGTAAGACGATACCCGCCTCTTCGTAACGCTCCGGAAGCGCATGGACGCCCGTGAAGACTTCACTACTTGCCGCAACGAAATCCGTATAATCAAACCGCTCCGCAAGCAATTGACGGAAGGACTGAATGAAGGCGTCAAACTGTAGACGCTCTTGTTCTGCGTCGCGGTCGTTTGTGCTGATCCACAAGATAAAATCTGTTTCATCATATGCGTAAAGTAATGGACGAACCGTCTGTTGGATCGTCAATAAATAGCGCAGACGATCCGCAAGTCGTGGTGTGATTGCTTCTGAAAAACGGATGACCATCAAACGACTAATGCCAGGGGGTGCGACATGGAGCTTAGAAAACATTTTCAGGATCTCCGACTCGGATAGTTCTTCATGTAATAACTCAAAGAAGAATTGTTCCGTCTGCTCTTCCTTCCGTTTTTTCTGCATGTCGATCGCTAGTAATTGACGTTGAGCAAGCAGAGCTCCTTTCTTTAAATCTGCTAGTTCTGATGGAGTGAACGGGGTACTGCGAGCAATCGACCAAATGTAGCCGAGAATTTCTGAATCTTGTTTGATGGCAATGGCGACGCGGTCATTCAGTCCAACATCCGTGCGCGCAGAAATGATGAGCGGATCGTCTTGAGTAGCGAGACTCTGGATGACTTCGTCTTTCCAGAGTTGGTCGATGACCGATTCCGGTACCCGGCGACCGATGATCGTTGCGACACGAGCAGGGTCCGTGTCAGCAGTATGCGTACTATAGGCAAGGAGACGGTGATTACGATCTTCAATCGTAATCGGCGCATTTAAGGCGATACCGATCGCTTCCGCTAAATCGTCTAACGAATGGTATGAAGCTTCTAACATGGAGGAATCCCTTCTTTCTCTCTCGTTCAGTATCTTTAGTATAGCTTCTGTTGTGTGAAATCACAAAAAGTATTCTTTCGTATTGTATGAAAACACAACTCCATGCTACGGTAAGCCTCGGAAAAAGGAGAGAGGATGAAATGGCATGGATGTGTTACGTCTGATATCTGCTTGGGTCTGGGGAATTCCAAGCATGGTGTTGTTAGTAGGAACGGGAGTGTACTTTACGATTCGTTTACGTGGTCTTCAGTTTCGTCGCTTGAAACAAGCGTTTCAATTGTCTGTTCAAAAATCAGGACAGGGTGAAGGGGAAATTAGTAGCTTTCAGATGTTAATGACGTCTCTTGCAGCGACGATCGGGAACGGAAACATCGCGGGAATCGCGGTCGCCTTGACGATGGGCGGACCGGGTGCAGTCTTTTGGATGTGGATCGTCGGTTTGATCGGAATGGCGACGAAATATGCGGAAAGTCTTCTTGCGATTCTTTTTAGAAGTCGAAATGAACGCGGCGAAGCTGTCAGTGGACCGATGTATTATATCGAAAAGGGACTAGGTGCAAAATTTAAATTCCTCGCCATCTTGTTTGCGGCATTTGGTTTGATTGCATCATTTGGTGTCGGGAACACCGTGCAAGCGAATGCGATGGCAACGGTGCTTGAGCAATCGTTTCATGTACCGCTTCTACTCTTCGGCATTCTGCTCGCGCTGGCGGTCTATGTATCGATTCGTGGTGGACTTGAACGCGTCAGTGCGATCTCGACGATCTTTGTTCCGATCATGAGCTTACTTTATATCGGTGCCGCTTGTGTCCTTTTAATATTGAAGGCGGATCAGATTCTACCAGCCTTTGGTTTAATCTTTGAGTACGCCCTCCAGCCGCTTGCGCCTGCAGGAGCCTTCACCGGTGTATCGATCATGATGGCGATGCAAGTCGGTGTAGCACGTGGTATTTTCACGAACGAAGCAGGACTTGGGACAGCAGCATTGATTGCCGGATCTGCGAAAAGTGAGCGTCCGGTCGAACAAGGATTGATTTCGATGACGAGTACCTTCATCGTGACCTTGATCGTTTGTACGATGACGGCACTCGTCCTTCTGACGACAGGCTTTTGGGATCCGTCAGGCGGACTACATTCAGGTATGACGCATGATGCGAATCTTTCCGGGGCAGCACTGACAGCAACCGCCTTTGCGAGCGTCCTTGGATCATTTGGAGAATGGACTGTCGCATTCTCCGTCTTCTTCTTCGGTTATTCGACGATCATCGGTTGGTATGTCTATGGAGAGAAGTGCTTGGAGTACTTGAGCGGTACGACACGTTTCAACGAAGGATACCGTGTATTCTTTGCACTCGCAGCCTGTTATGGTGCCGTCGCGCAATTAGAACCGTTGTGGCTCGTCGCAGATATCGCAAATGGATTGATGATGATTCCGAACTTGATCGGGATGCTGTTCTTGTCGCACTTGGTCATTGAACAAACGAGGAATTACGAACGGACGGGTCATAAACGAGTCGCTTAAACGAACAAAAGCCGTGATGCCTTTAAACAGGCACCACGGCTTTTATGATGAGACGATTCATCCATTCGTCCGACGACGACTGTAGATGAGGAGTGTCAGTAAGAAAATCAAACTCAGCGCAACGAGGACAGAGAGTGAAGCGACGTTCCAGCCGATGACCTCGAGTAAAACACTGATCGCAACCGTCAAATAGAAGATACCGAGGTACTTTTTGACGAATGGGCTTTCGAAGTGCGTCAATTGCTTTGCGCCAATCGGTGCTCCGAGCAAGGCACCGACGATCAGCATGATTCCGACCAGGATATCGATGTTCGTACTTGCGACCGTGTAATTGACAAGTCCCGATAGGACAATCAGCAACGCGGAAGCAATACTCGTTCCGACCGCACGTTTCAACTCATAGCCAACGATCCCGACGAGTAACGGGGTGATGATGAAGCCACCGCTGACACCAAGTAATGAAGAAATGAATCCGGCGAACAAACCAGTGAAGGCAAGAGCGAGATATCGATTTTTCCACCCCGTCTGTTCACCCGTCGTTGATTTCGGACGTAAAAATTTATTCGCGAAGTAGAGTAAGAGACCGATATAAACGATTGAGATGACGAGATGAGCACCATTGACTGCCTCTAGACGAAGAACGAGTGGTGTCGCGATCGTCGAACCGATGATTCCGACGCCACCGACGACGAGACTATCGCGCCAGACGACATTTTTAAGACGTAAGTGAGAGATCGTTCCTGAAACGGTAGATCCAAGTGTCAGCATAAGACTCGTCGCGATCGCGACACTTGGAGCATATCCTAAAATGAGTAACAGGGGCGTCAAGATGATACCGCCACCGATTCCGAAAAATCCGGAAATGATTCCAATGAAAAATCCGAGGATTAAGAAATAATAAAAAGCGAGATCCATGTACAGTCTTCCTTTCCTTTTCTTCTCTATTATTCACTTAGTATGGCAATGAATGAGAAGAATGTAAAAGGGGACGGCTCCTTCAAGGGGGTTGAAGGAGCCGTTAAGGGGAACTTATTCTTTTGACGCGGCGACTTCCGTTGCTGCATCGATACCGGTATTGGCCTTGACTAAGATACGTTCGAAGTTACCGGCAACCTCGTTCGATTTCGTCAACAATGTCCCGACGATAGCTCCGAGGAAACCAAGCGGGATGGAGACGATTCCTGGATTCGTCAGCGGGAAGAGGGCTTCCCCGACGAACAAGGCTGAACCGTCGACTGCCCAAAGGTTTGGACTGAGTGCGACGAGAATCAGTGAAGAGAATAACCCAACGACCATACCTGTGACAGCTCCGCCAGTATTGAAACGGCGCCAGAAGATCGTCAAGAGAATGACTGGCAAGTTGGCACTTGCCGCGACAGCGAAGGCAAGCGATACGAGGAACGCGACGTTCATCGATTGTGCGAACAATGCCAGTACCATCGAAATCAAGGCGACAGCGATGGAAGCAAGTCGCGCTGCCGTCATCTGTTCTTTTTCCGTTGCTTGCCCTTTGCGTAGAATATGACTATAAAAATCATGAGCAAAGGCAGACGCAGCGGATAAGACAAGTCCTGCAACAACGGCGAGGATTGTCGCAAAAGCGACCGCAGCGACGAATGCAAAGAGTAAATCGCCACCAAGTGCTTTAGCGAGAAGTGGCGCAGCCATGTTACCAGCAGCATTAGCAGCGATGATATCTTCAGAACCAACGAAAGCAGCAGCACCAAAGCCGAGGAAAATCGTCAAGATATAAAAGACACCAATGATCCATGTCGCGTACACGACGGATTTACGAGCTGTCGGAGCATCCTTAACAGTAAAGAAACGAATTAAGATATGTGGTAATCCAGCTGTTCCAAGAACGAGCGCGAGATTGAGCGAAATCGTATCGAGTGGTAACTTAAATTTGTTTCCAGGATTCAAGAATGAATCCCCGAGCGGCGTGGCTTGTTTCACTTCTGAAAACATCTTGAAGATCGAGAAATCGAACTTCGCGAAGACCATGAACGAGATGACGGCTGTTCCTGCCATCAAGAGAATTGCTTTGATGATTTGAACCCACGAAGTCGCAGTCATACCACCGAAGACGACGTAGACCGTCATTAAGATACCGACGATGATGACACTCGTCGTATAAGGAATTCCTAACAACAATTCAATCAAGGCACCTGCACCGACGAGTTGCGCGATCATGTAAAAAATCGAGATCGCGATCGAGTTCATGGCAGCGACTCCACGAACTTTTGAGGCGTTAAAACGAGCGGCAATCATATCAGCCATCGTGTATTTTCCGAGGTTCCGAAGTGGTTCGGCAACGAGGTACAAGACAACAAGATAAGCAACGAGGAAGCCGATCGAGTAAAAGAATCCGTCGAATCCGGCTAAAGCGATCATCCCGGCAATTCCGAGGAACGAGGCGGCTGACATGTAGTCGCCGGCAATCGCCATCCCGTTTTGTGCACCAGTGAGTCCGCCGTCCGCTGTATAAAAGTCGTTAGCTGTTTTTGTTTTACGGGCAGCAAAGTATGTAATGACGAGCGTCAAACCGACGATTGCTGCGAATAGGGCAACGGCAGTATAATTCATTTCGACTCCTCCTTGATCTGTTCGACGAGTCGATCAAAGGCACGTGCTTTTTTGCTATACATCATGCAGAACGTCCACGTCATGATGAACTGGGCAAATGCGAATACCCAAGCTCCTGTAATATCACCGAATACTGGCTCATTCAAAATCGTGAAGTAACTTGTCAAAATCGGAAGCGCAAAATAAAAAATAAGGCAAAAACTAATAGCTGGAAGAATGAAGCCGTTCTTTTGGCGCATCAATTGTTGAAAGGTAGCACTCTCGACGATTGCTGGAGCAGATTGAGTCGCTTCATTTTTTTGAACTTCGGACACTTGATGCATGAGGACGCCTCCTTTAAGGAATGAATGTAAATTCATTATAAGGATGTCGTTTCTGGAAAAGCTATCCTAATTTTTAATAAGAAAAGATCATTATTATATTAATATTGGTCATACCAATTTAATGTAAGCGTTTTCAATATTGAACATTGTTTGAACGTTATTTTTATATATTAATCACTTTATAAAATGATTCAAAAGACCTAGTCCCTAGAAAAATGAGAACAGCTTAAAAAGCCTGTCTATGGAATCATAGACAGGCTTGAGTCATTTTTCAGATGGACGTTCGATCTTATCTTCGATTTCTCGTAAATGATCCGCACGTTTTGAAAGGGCACGACGCTTCAACCATTCTTCCGTCCCGCGACTAACTCCCCAGATGGCGAGTAAAATCAAAAATAGAAGGACAAGACGCATCGGACGTTCGAGGAACGTGGACCATTCCTTTCCGATTAGCGAGAAGATGATGACGACGATCAGACGCCCGGCACCAGCAGCGATCAAATACGTCCGCAGCGATAGTTGAATCATGGCAGAAATGGACGTGATGATGAACGCAGGCATGAATGGAAGCGAAAAAAAGAATCCGAGTGAGATGGGACTCATGTGACGAACACGTTCAATCCACTGTTGCGCGGCATGGTGTTTTTCAAGCCAACGCGTGACCGGACGACGAAATAGATATCGAATACAAGCGAAGACGACGAGTGATCCAAGCATGCTCCCGACCCATGATACGAGAACACCCATACCAAAACCATAAGTTGCCGCATTCGCGGAAATGATCAGGACGAGTGGTAGGAAAGGAAATAGAGACTCAAGAAACGGGGCAATCAAACCGGTGGCAGCTCCTCCAGGTAAGTCTTGGAGAAAGAAAATCATCTGCTCGATCCAGTCACGAAGTGTATGGAGCATTCGGAATCCTCCTTGCGAGATGTACTACTGTGTTTTATTTTACCTCTTTCTGATTCAGAAAGGGAATGAAATTCCTTGAAAGGGATTCAGGAATTGTAGATTGTACATTCGAAAGGGAGTTGGTATTATACTTAAATGGGTGCGTTTTGCAGGCGTTCCCAGCTAGTCAATAGCTAGACGCTTCGTTTGCCAACGTTCGTTTTACTGCAAAAAACTGACATGGGGGCTAATGAGGAATATGAAACCTTATCGCGTACTATTATTTTATAAGTATGTTCCAATTGAAAATGCGGAACAGCTAACGAAAGAGCATCTTGCTTACTGTAAAGAGCTCGGTATCAAAGGTCGGATTTTGATTGCACCAGAAGGAATCAACGGCACACTCTCTGGAACGGTCGAACAAACGGAACAATACATGAAGGACTTGACGGCGGATCCACGATTCGCTGACATCGAATTCAAAATTGATGAAGTTGAAGAGCATGCCTTCAAAAAGACGTTCGTCCGTTACAAAAAAGAACTCGTCACATGGCGTTTTGAGGACGAATTCAACGTACCAGAAGAACACGCTGCGTATCTTGAACCAGCAGAGTGGAAAGAAATGATGAAACAAGATGACGTCGTCATTCTCGATGTACGCAACAACTACGAATACGACCTCGGACACTTCAAGAATGCCGTAAAAGTCGATGTCGATGCTTCACGGGAATTCCCTGAATGGCTAGACGAGAACGAGCATTTGTTTGAAGGAAAAAAGGTTCTCACATACTGTACGGGTGGCGTTCGTTGTGAGAAATTCACGGCGTACTTCCGTAAACGGCAACAGAGTGATGATATCTTCCACCTGAAAGGCGGAGTCGTCATGTATGGAAAAGATGAACAGACACAAGGAGAAGACTGGGAAGGTGAACTATACGTCTTTGATGAGCGTGTACAAGTTCCTGTCAATGCCGTCAATCCGTCTGTCGTCTCAGAATGTTACTACTGCGGAAAACCGGAGACGCGCTATGTTAATTGTGCAAACCCGGAATGTAATCGACAGCACTTCTGCTGTGAAGAATGCGAACCAAAAGTCATGCGTTCGTGTTCCGATGAATGCCGGGAGCATCCGCGCAACCGTTATGAAAAAGAGCAACAAGAAGAATTAGTATAAGGCACGCGTAAAAAGCCGGATGATTTCTTTAATAGAAACCGTCCGGCTTTTTTTGTGTATTCAAGAGGACGGGAACAAGTAACGTAAAATATCTGGCAAACGTTTGGCCCAGGCCGTTTCATGATGGATTGCTTCCGGAATGATCGTATAGCGACTTTGAGTGAGTTTCTGTTCAACCGCTCGCGCTAAGACATCATTCGTGTGTAAATAATCCGTCTCGGTCATCGGACCACTCACTTCTTTTGTGCCGACGTCCATATAACAGCGATGCGTTGCAGACAGAGACGGGCTTCGCTCTATGAATTCAAGGAGTGAGGAGAAGTTTGCCCATCCGGCAGTCGATAAGGCAGCGACGCGCGTGATGACTTCCGGATACGCGAATAATCCATATAGCGAGATGACGCCACCCATCGAACTGCCGATCATTGTCGTATCATCAGGGCGTGTCGCATAGTTGGCATCAATGTATGGTTTTAACTCGCGGATGATCCAGTCCATATAGACCTTACCGTTGCCACCAATTGACGTCCGATGCGAAGGATAGGCGCTCCGCATCAATAAGGCTTCGTCACTCCAAGGAGCATAGTCATCGTACCGATCCATTCCATCTTCTGGACTGTCAATCGCGACGACCATTGCCGGAATCTGTGTCTGTTGTAGTGCAAGATGAATCTCCCAGCCTTTTCCGAACGAGGCGGTTTCTCCACTAAAGACGTTTTGTCCATCATGCATATAAATTACTGGTAATGCTTCAGAAGGATCCAAATGGGGCGGACGATGAATTCGAATCGTCCGGTGGGCTTGTGATGTCGGTAGCGTCATTTCAATTTCCGTAATCGACAATAGAGTCACGACCTTTCAAAGGTTTGCATAATGCGCGGTACAATTGCGTCCGTTGTGTTTTCCGCCGACATAGAGTGCATGGTCGGCTTGACGTAACGATTCTTCGAACGTCCGTTGATATCTTTCATCCACTGTATCAATTCCGAGGCTGACGGTTAAGGACAGTCGGTGACCATCGACGAGGAAGGGACGATCCATGACCGCATGGCGGACCGTCTCGGCAATCTGAATAGCAGCCTCTTGACTACCATTTCGCAACAGAAGCACGAATTCCTCCCCACCATAACGAGCAGCAAAGACATCATCATGTTGCAATTGGATCGCCTGGATACGTCGGCCGAGTTCACGAAGGACGAGATCACCTACTTTATGACCGTACGTATCATTGACACGTTTGAAATGATCGATATCGAACAGAATTACGGAGAGCGGGTAGGAGTCAGCGGCAAATTCCTGCCGACCGTGTTCATAAAAAGCACGGCTATTCGGTAATTCGGTCAAAGCATCGGTCCGACTTTCCGTATAGAGTTGGACCGTTTCACGCGAGCGTTCTAAGACGCGACAAAAGGTACGAAGCAAACGAGATAATTCGTCAGCATTTGTCACATCATAGGCGTCAGCGACTTGATGGAACAGGATGATCGAAACATCGACCTCTCCGCTCGTAATCGAAGGAATCGCTAGCATCGAGTGACGATCGACAGGCAATCCGATTTGAATATCGTTTCCCCAGTCGCAACGCAGACCATAGATGATTGGGGTATGCAAATCGTCAGCTGACAAGGAATGAAACAGTGGTAACACGTCGATTGGTTGTTTCGTCCGAATGTTATAGATGACTTGTTTCCGCTGTTGTTGAATTGAGATCCAACCTTCAGAAAACGGCAACAGATGTGGTAAATCGAGGAGTAACGAATCGATCGTCTCGCGCTCGAAGCGGGAAATCAACAAGTGTTCCTTCGCATCATCAAATCGTTTGGCATTATCGTTTGCTTCAAGGGAGTCACCACGTTCTTGCAACAGACGTTTGAACAAGAAGAGAATCAAGGCGGATACTGTAGCCGCGACGAGCGGACTTTCATCGTAGAACCAGATTCCAAGTAGAGCACTTAACATGCTGATTCCATAAACGAGGGACTGCAACTTCACGAGACGTCGCCAATCGTATTTCAAGTAGAGGAAGCGATTGACGAACAGACATTGGAAGTAAGAGACAAGGAAGACAGTGATCAAAAAGCCGATGAAGGGAAGCAGGGCTTTCGTATACGTAAAGTTTGAGCCGATCGGTCCACCGAGCGCTTCATACGCAAATACCGGAAGCGAGATGTAGACTAAATCAAACAAGGCGTTGATCGGGTAGAGATAGGCGAAACGTTTCCAGCGAATCGCTTTTCGGTGAGACATGAATTGAAAGACGAGAATACCGACTTGGCTTAAAATCAAAGCGTACGTCAAACCGTAATTGAGGAATAAAAATAAGATGATGCCTTCTTGGAATGTATAATAAATGCCGCCACGACGGACATTATCGAACTGAAACAGGAGAACGAGCCCAAACAAATAAAGGGTATTGACGATGGAGATGGAAGGATGGAAGGTAGGTGGATGAACGATGCCAATCAATAATAACGTCAAGGCGACGAGACTGAAAACGATCCAGCTCGTCCGGGCTACCTGTTGGTAGTAGCGCATGAAACATCCCTCCCCCTGAGAAGTATCTTTTATTCCTATACCCGAATTGTGGAAATTTTGATAAGCCATTTACCAAAAAAATAAGGTTGAGAGAAAAGAAAGAATTGCGTATAATGTGAAAGATATCGAATACAGTCGATGATGAAGAGAGTAACGGTTGATTTTCGTCAACTAGCGAATCAGGGAATGGTGGAAGCCTGAGGACGAACCGGTCGTGAAGCGCACTTCTGAGACGCTACCCGATTCCTGAAGGAAAAGGCGTAGCCGGGGGAACCCCGTTATCCCCGAACAAGGTGGGTGTCAAAAATGACACCAAGAAGAGTGGTACCGCGGTCATTCCGTCTCTTTGCGCGTGGCGCAAGGGGCGTTTTTTATTGCCAAAAATCAGTGAAGCAGGAGGAAATAAAGATGAGTTATAAAACGCAATACGCAGAAGTATTACATCAAGTCATGGAAGGTGCCTTATCGGTTGAACAAATCGAACAACTGATCGAGCAACCGAAACATGAAGATCATGGAGATCTGGCATTCCCATGTTTCATGCTCGCGAAAGCATTCCGTAAAGCACCGAACATGATTGCTTCGGAGCTCGCAGAAAAAATTGATGCGCCGTTGTTCTCAAACGTTCAAGCTGTTGGTCCTTACATTAACGTCTTCTTGAACCGGGAAGTCGTCTCGCAAGAAATCGTCAACCAAGTCCTGACGGAGCAAGAGGCGTTCGGATCAAGTGAAGCGAATGGAAAAACGATCGTCACTGATTTTTCATCACCAAACATCGCGAAACCTTTCTCGATGGGTCACTTACGTTCAACAGTAATCGGAAATGCGCTCAACCAAATCTCACGTAAAAAAGGGTACGACGTCGTCGGTGTCAACCACTTAGGGGACTGGGGAACACAGTTCGGGAAATTGATGGTGGCGTACACGATGTGGGGTGAGGAAGAAGCGGTCCGTGCAGAACCAATCAAGGAATTGTTGAAATTATACGTCCGGTTCCACGAAGAAGCGGAAACAAATCCGACGCTTGAGGACGAAGGACGTCTCTGGTTCAAAAAACTCGAACAAGGTGATGAGCAGGCAACGACGCTTTGGACGTGGTTCCGTGAAGTCTCACTCGTCGAGTTCAACCGTGTTTATGAGATGCTCGGAGTTAAATTCGATAGCTTGAACGGAGAAGCTTTCTACAACGATAAGATGCAACACGTCATCGATTTGCTTGAAGAAAAAGATTTACTCGTCGAATCAGAAGGGGCAATGGTCGTCGACCTCGAAGCAGAAGGTATGCCGCCTGCTTTAATTAAAAAGAAGGATGGCGCAACGCTTTATGCGACACGTGACTTAGCAGCTGCTGTCTATCGTCTCGAAACGTACCGCTTTGAGCAAGCGTTCTACGTCGTCGGTGGGGAACAAGCGCTTCACTTCAAGCAATTGTTCGCAGTCCTGAAGAAACTTGGATTTGAGAACGTCGACGGAATGCACCATGTACCGTTCGGTTTGATCATGAAGGACGGAAAGAAAATGTCGACGCGTAAAGGTCGGATCGTCTTGCTTGAAGAAGTACTACAAGAAGCAATCGACGTCGCGAAGCAAAACATCGCGGAAAAAAATCCGAACTTAGCGAATGCCGAAGCCACAGCTCGTCAAGTAGGTGTCGGCGCCGTCATCTTCCATGATTTGAAAAATGAACGGATGAATAATATCGAGTTCGATCTTGAGCAGATGTTGAAATTCGAAGGTGAAACAGGACCGTATGTCCAGTATACGAATGCTCGTGCGCACTCGTTGCTCCGTAAAGGTAGCTATGATGGCACACCATTCGCTGGTAGTGCCGATGATCATGCATGGGGTGTCGTCTCGATGCTGAACCAATTCTCGACGGTCATCGATCGCGCGTTTACACGTCGCGAGCCGTCAATCATCAGCCGTTACGTCTTAGATCTTGCACAAAGCTTTAATAAATACTACGGACACGTCCGTGTTCTCGAAGATGACGCAGCAAAACAATCGCGTCTTGCACTCGTCAAGTCTGTCACGATCGTCTTGACAGAAGGTCTTCGTTTACTTGGTGTCGGCGCTCCGGAAGAAATGTAAGACCAATCCACGAATAAGAAGAGGTAGATTATGAAGACTGAGACGAAAGACCGATTACAGCAAGCTGCTTCACAGATGAAGCAGGAGCCTTTGGCAGAAACCGTCGCCTTCATGGCTGATTTTCACGGGAAAGTCGCTGCTTGGTTACCGGGAGAGTCTGTCGATTTCGTTCACGATTTCGTGACAGCGCCGGAAGCTGATTTGATTGCTCCGATTGAAGGAGACGCGTTGCGCACGAAAGACAATTTTGAATTCTTCATGCGTAAGAAACAGACACGAAAAAAACTCGGCGAACTGTTGACGCTTTGGAAGTCGGCACGCACGACAGAGACGTTGAGTCAAATCGATGCGATCGGATTAAAAAAATGGCTCGCTCGTAATGAATTCCGTTCGGAAGATAAACCATGGGATTATTTGAACCGTCTGCATGTTCTTCTGTTCCTTGATTTGATGACGACGATCATCGATGATCATCGATTGACGAGTTTGCATGAGCAACTTGTCGGTACAACACCAGTTCCGACGAGCTTCGTTCGTCGTCAAGGGGATGTCCGTCAAGTCATCGAAGCATTCGCGGAAGAGACGAACTTCACACAAGTGGATATCGTCAAGGCATCGCTTGTCCGTTATCTCTGATCAATAAGATGCATGAACAAAAGCCGTCGCGCCCTGTGCCCGACGGCTTTTGTCGTATCCTCTTACTTCGCCTGATAGAATACGATCGATTGTTGCACTGAATCGTAAAGACACCATTCTCGTTCGAACACGACAGGACCTAGATTGATGGCATATCGTCCTCCATTAATGGATAAAGATTGATACAATGGGCTCGACAGAGCAATACCATTTCGAAACAAACCTCTGATATGACTATGACCAAAAAAGAGTACTGGTTCACGTTGCTGTGACAGATCAGGCAAAAAATCACGGGACCAATTCAATTGATCTCCATGAATCAACAATGCACCCTCGATGTGTTGTTTTCGAGGGCAGTCGCGTAACGCATCGATGACAGGAGATAGTTGCGGTGGAACGAGCGACAGGATGCGCTCTTCTTGATTACCCAGTAATGTCTTAAAATCAATTAGGTTTAAAAAATCATCATCAAGCGTCACGACGAGGGAGAGCAATTCGAAAGAATAGCGCTTCGCTCGCTTTTTACCGACATGGCATTCATGAACATCACCGAGACAAAACAAATGCGCATCGGGAGCGAGCTGTCGTATGTCAGCTAGGACAGCCGCTGTGTCGGCTACTGAACTGTGAAGATCCGCAAAAAGGGCATAACGCATGATCGACCACTCCTTTGTTAAGGAGATACCCGAAAATGCGTTATGCCTATCTTTTGAATATGAGCGTTCAGATCAATCGATTAACGGAAGTTAATGAATTGAACATCGACTGATAATGGAAGCTCACGAACGATCTGCATGACTTGTTGTAAGTCGTCACGTGATTTACCTGTGACGCGGATTTGGTCATCTTGGATCTGTGTCTTCACTTTTAATTTCGATTCCTTGACGGCATTGTTGATCTTTTTCGCGTCGTCACGGTCGATTCCACTTTTCAGGATGACACGTTGTCGGACCGTATTCCCGGCAGCCTGCTCGACTTTTTCATACTGCAGGTTTTTGGTTGGGACTTCGCGCTTGATCAATTTTGCTGTTAAGACATCTTTGACTTGATCGAGTTTGAAATCGTCATCTGAGATTAGAATCAAATCCTCTTTTTCGAGCTTCATGTCGCTCTTTGAACCTTTGAAGTCGAAGCGGTTCGTGATTTCCTTCAGTGCGATTTGGACCGCGTTCTTGACTTCCTCGATGTTGATTTGTGACACGATATCAAATGAATTATCTTTTGCTGCCATTTCAATCTCCCCTTTCATTCCACTCTCTATTTTAGAGAGGAATACCGGAAGCGTCCACTGCTTTGAAATTTTGTTATAATAAAAACCATGAAATGAAAGGGGTGCTTGGCTTTGAAACAAACAGCAGACATGTTGACGCTCACACCGCAAGAACTGGATGAGCGATTTGCCTATAGTGGAAATGATTTAGGAGCGACCTTCTCAGAGACAGCGATTCACGTGCGCTTGTGGGCGCCGACAGCAGAACGTGTCGTGATTCGTCTCTACAAGACACTACGCGCACGAAAAGTCGAAGAGGTCGAGATGGTGGCAGACGAACGAGGAACGTACGTCGTTGAACTCGATCGAGCGACATATGAAGGTTATTTCTATACGTTTCAAGCGAGCATCAACGGACAAAAGGTCGAGGCGGTCGATCCGTATGCGAAAGCCGTCGGAACGAACGGAAAGCGCGGCGCATTAATTGACCCGACCAGTGTGACACCAGAACGATGGATTGAAGAACGTCCATTGTTCCATTCTTCGCAAGACGCAGTTGTCTATGAATTACACGTACGCGATGCAACGAGTCATCCGGCCAGTGGTGTCGTTGCACGTGGTACGTTCGCTGGACTGACGGAAGCAGGGACACGGACACCAAATGGTGGATTGACAGGGCTTGATTATTTGGCAGACCTCGGTGTGACACATGTCCAGTTACTACCGATCTATGATTTTGGCTCGGTCAATGAGACAGCGCCGAACGACCCGGATAACTATAACTGGGGTTATGATCCGGTGAACTACTTTGCGCCGGAAGGTTCGTACTCCTCGAATCCGGATGATCCACGAACGCGGATCCTTGAATTAAAACAATTGGTGCAGGCGTTACATGATCGCGGGATCCGTGTCATCATGGACGTCGTCTTCAATCATACGTATGATGCGGCGACGGTTCCGCTTGGTCAGTTCGTTCCTGGATACTTTTATCGTCAAGAGGCGGATGGGAGTCTCTCAAACGGTAGTTTCTGTGGAAATGATACTGCATCTGAACGTCTGATGATGCGAAAGTTCATTCTTGATTGTGTGACGTACTGGGCGAAAGAATACCATCTCGATGGGTTCCGCTTCGACTTAATGGGACTTCATGATGTTGAGACGATGAATCAAGTGCGCCATGCACTTGACCGGATTGATCCATCGATTCTGATCATCGGTGAAGGCTGGGATCTCGATACGCCACTTGATCCGGAAGAAAAAGCGAACTATTTCAACGCACCGAAGATGCCAGGAATCGCTCATTTCAACAACGGTTTACGGGACGGGGTCAAAGGCGACGTCCAAACGCCAGAAGACCGTGGTTTCATCAGTGGTGCATTTGACCGGACGAGTGAAGTCAAACGGGGAATCGCTGGTAACGTCTCTTCGCAAGGGTTTGCCGATGAGCCGAATCAAGTCGTCTCGTACGTCGAGGCTCATGATGATTTGACGATTTGGGATAAATTGACGGTGTCTCGTCCAGAAGACACGGAAGAGATTCGTCGGAAACGGCAAATGCTTGCAAATGCGATCATTTTGACGGGACAAGGGATTCCTTTCCTCCATGCCGGACAAGAGTTCTTCCGGACGAAAGACGGTATTCGTGACAGCTTCAATGCCGGAGAGGTCGTGAATCGTCTCGACTATGAACGGGCAGAAACAGAGCGTCCAGCAGTCGAGTACGTCAAAGGATTGATTGCCCTTCGTCGTCAGTATCCGATGTTCCGTCTCGCAAACGCGGCGATGATCAAAAAACATCTTCGTTTCCTTGAAGAAGAGGAAGGTGTCATTGCCTTTGAACTGAAGCGAACATATGAAGGATACGTCGAACGGCAGCGTGTCTATCACAATGCGACGGAAAAAGATATCACGATTGAATTGCCAAATGGTGAATTCGAGGTGTTGGTTGAGTCGGGTGCCGTTAAATTACACGCACCACGGTTGCACGAAGAAAAACAGTTAGTCGTTCCAGCATTGACGACTACGGTCATTGCGGAACGAAAAGCAGATTACAAGAAATACGCGGTAGCAGGTGGTGCAGCACTGACGATCATCGGATTGTTGTACGCAGCGAACAAGCGTCGAAAGAAAACCGATTAAATGGAGAAGGATGAAGCACTAAATGGCTTCGTCCTTCTTTTGTGTGCGGATGACAGTCCGATGTCAGCCTGTCATACAATTGACTTACGAAAATCATTGAAAGATTGTTTGAACATACATCTTTCGGGAACAATTCATATGTAGTATTTTAAATGTTGTTTTGATGTGAAAGGATGTACGTTGTATGTTCGGTTTCGGTGATTTATGGAAATTCTTTTTGTCGTTCTTTTTACTATTGCCTATCGTGACATTGATTCATGAGATGGGACATTACTTTTTTGCCCGATTATTCGGCGGAAACATGGAGATCAATATCGGTTCAGGAAAGTCGTTGCTTCGTGTTGGTCCGATTCGTTTGAATCGCGTCTATTTTTGGGATGGCTGGTGTCAATATGAGGCACTACGTAAAGAGACGAAATTCGCCAACATTCTGGTTTATGCCGGTGGATCGATTGCAAACGTGGCGAGTATCTTAGCCATCAATGGTCTGATTTACGCCGGTGTGTTCGAGGCGTCGATCTTTACCTATCAATTCGCGTATTTTTCGTTTTATTTCGTCTTTTTCTCCCTCTTCCCGATCGATCATCCGAACGGTTATCCGAGTGATGGGAAAGCGATCATTAATGTCTTCCGGTACGGTAAATCAGAATACCATCCGCAATCCTAAGATAAAAAATAAAGCCTCCTTCCACCGTTGGAAAAGAGGCTACTTACTCAAGATTCCGATTCGCTAGACGAATCAGGTTCCGTGTTCGCTTGTTCCTGCTCGAGTTCGACGAGCTTTTGAATCAAGATATGGCGTGGCATATGCATTAGTTGTTCAAGTGGTACGTTCAGACGTTTCGCAAGTTCGACAGCTGTCTCTGCGGATAATTGTAAAGGTTTCATCGTGTTCGTCCTCCTTTTTCCATGAAGTTAGTATAACAGGAGGTGCAAGCCGAGCGCATCAATAGTAGCGAGAAACTGAGAAGGTTGATACCGTATGAAGTAGGAAGTGATGCATATGTATAAACCTGCTGCAGAGCTGTTACTCCATGAATCCGTCTCACTGTTTGATCGCATCGGGAAGGATTTGCTTCTTTTTCGAGATCGCCACGGATTTATGAAATGTGATGCGGATTTAAGACCACTGTGGGAAACAGCATGTGCGTATGTTCCATTCTCCTGGTACATTGAGCCAGGCGGTGGACGATTGTTCATCGTATTTGAAGAGTCAGCTTATTTTGGTTTATTGGATTTAGAGCAAGGGCATTTAAATTACATTAAGCGACCCGCTGCTTTCTCCGAAGCATGGTTCAGTAATTTATTCTTGTGGCAAGATGATGAAATCTTCCTATACACGGCAGAAACGGACGTCGTCTGTGTGAACATTCAAACAGGGGACTGGCGGTACTCAAACTATGAAGAGGCGCCGCTGTTCGGACGCTTAGTTGAGCGAGGATATGATACACGTTTGACGTTCGAGCGATTCATCGCACCTACGACGATCATCTCCTATGATGATCTACAAGAACGGTATGTGATTTGGGATGCCGCGACGAATCAGGAATCGATCATTCCTTTTTCGGATTACGCGGAGTATTCACTCGTTGACCACCGGCACCAATTGTTTTCGATCACCGATTCCTCTCGGTTTTACTTGTATGAGAAGAGTCAGCTGAAATATAAGTTCGAGGGATGCTACTCCTCCGTTTTACTCAAAAGTGTGTTACTCGATGAAGAGGCGCGGCGTCTTGCGATCGTGTCGACATCGACTACATTCGGCAACACATGGGTTCAAATTTTTCAAAAGACGTAATGAAACATCCTTTTCGCTTTTCAGCAAGAAGGATGTTTTTTGTACGTTTATACAGGAAGGAGACGCATCATGGAACGGCTTGGTCATCTGATTAGTGCGTATTTTCGAGGAGTGTTGGTCGTTTGGGGGCTTCTACTCGTCGTGCTTGGTTATTTTGCATATCAATTACCCGATCGTCTAGAAGGAAATGGATTTACACGTGACGGTGATTTTCAACGTGTCGAAACGGTGCTCGCTCAAGATTTTGGGCAGGATCCACATACGATCATCGTCCTATTTGAGAATCAAGAGAATCTACGACAAACGATGGTACAACATGTCGAGCGCTTCCGTGACATCAAAGGAGTCGGGAACGTCATTGGTCCCGTCGAAAATCCGCGAGCGATGCGGGACGATAAGGGATACGTGACAGTCGGTGTACCAACACTTGATGCGAAATGGGCAACAGCGGTCACACGTCAACTGGATGGTACCGGGACGATTCGGCTAACGGGTGAACCGGTCGTCGTTGATGATTTGAATACAGCGTCCAAAAATGACCTCATCCGAGCTGAGTTAATCGGAATTCCAGCAGCATTGATCGTCTTACTACTCGTTTTCGGTACACCCGTTGCCGCCATCTTACCCTTGATCATGGGACTCGTCACTTTTGTTTTTGGTGCCGGTGTTCTTTATTTCGTTGCCGGACAACAAGAGTTATCGATCTTCGTCTTGAATGCGGTCGCAATGATTTCGCTGGCGCTCGGCATTGATTTTTCGCTGTTATACGTTAATCGGTTCCGTGAAGAACGGCAGGACGGACAAGGGATTCGGTCGGCAGCGATTCGTTCGGTCGAGACGGCAGGACGCTCGATTTTATTTTCCGGAATCTGTGTATTCGTCGGACTTGCCGGATTGTTGTTGATTGATGTTGATGTCTTCCGCGCTGTCGCAATCGGAACACTCGTTTCGGTACTCGGGGCGGTTGTCAGTGCGTTGACATTATTACCGGCACTATTAATCGTTTTCGGGAAGGTACTAGAAAAAGGACGACTTTTCCGGCAACAAGCAGGTCGTGGAGAAGATCGTTGGCGCCGCCTCGCACGTTTCGTCATGAAGCGCCCTGTCACAGTGACGATTCTATCTTTATTACTTCTTTTACCTTGTTTATTTCCGTTACGTGACTTGACGTTGAACATTCCGCAAGCAACTGCCCTGCCGGAATCCTATCCGTCGCGTCTGGCCTTTGAGTCGTGGGAAAAAACATTCGGGAACGATGGAACGGACGCCGTTCTCATCTTGTCTGCGGATGCTTCCTCAGAGGTGGGACGAGAAAAAATCGAAGATGTGACGATTCGACTCGAATCAGATTCAGAAGTGCGTTCCGTCGTGTCCGCCGCAACGATCGCGGAACAGCAACAGGTTCCGCTCGAGCAGTTACTCGCTGTTTCGGCTGGGCGCGATGCACTGAAGCCGTTTCTATCAGAGAACGATCAAGCACGGATCAACGTCAATTTAAAAGGAAATCCCGGCGATGCTACTTCGCAAGACTGGGTACGGAAGGTGCAGGCGGACGGTTACCTTGTCGGGGGACCAGCAGCCTTTAATCAGGAAATTTATGATGCCATTGAATCGAAACTCCCACTGGCTATCGGTGTCGTCGTCTTGGCGACATTCATCATTCTGCTAATCGCGTTCCGATCCATCTTGATTCCAATCAAAGCGATTCTGATGAATTTGCTCAGTTTAGGAGCAACGTTTGGATTACTCGTCGTCTTGTTCGAGTCCGGCGCAGTTCTTCCGCAGGAGACGATCGGCATTCTAACACCGGTCTTCATCTTCTCACTCGTCTTCGGCTTATCGATGGATTATGAAGTGTTCCTCGTCTCGCGAATGGAAGAATATTATGACGAGACGGGCGATAACGATCATGCGACCGAGATGGGACTGGCGAAGACGAGTAAAATCATTACGTCCGCTGCCTTGATCATGATTGTCGTCACTGGTGCGTTTGCCTTTACAGGTGTTAGTCCGATCAAACAACTTGGCGTCGGTATCGCGCTTGCAATTTTTATTGATGCTACGATTGTCCGGATGCTCCTTGTCCCCGCACTGATGAAGCTATTTGGTCACTGGAACTGGTGGTGGCCGGGAGGGCGTCGTAAAGCGATCCGCAAGTGACACATCGCGTAAGCACATCAGTAGCTATTCAGAGGAAGACGAGCGTATACTGTCGATATTCAATTCAAGAAATTAGAGGAGGCACTTCACTCATGGCAACTCAAGCAATGTTTGAACCATTTACACTACCAAACGGTGTGACGCTGAAAAACCGCGTCTTGATGGCACCGATGACGAACTATGCGGCACAAGAGAACGGCGAAGTATCGGATGCGGAACTCGCGTACTACGCAGAACGTTCAGGTGGCGTCAGCGCTGTCATTACAGCATGTGCGAACGTCACAGCAGACGGTCAAGGATTCCCGAATGAGTTTGGTGCGCATCGTGACGATCTCGTGCCGAGTCTGAAGCGACTCGCGAAAACGATTCAAGATAAAGGCGCAAAAGCGATCTTACAAATCTTCCACGCTGGTCGTATGGCACCACCAGAACTCGTCGGTGGGCAAACGGTCAGTGCAAGTGCTATTGCACCCGTGCGTGAAGGTGCGATGACACCACGTGCGTTAGAGGCAGAAGAAGTCGAAGCAATCATCGAAGCATTCGGTCAAGCGACACGCCGTGCGATGGAAGCTGGATTTGATGGTGTTGAGATTCACGGTGCAAACACGTACTTGATCCAACAGTTCTTCTCACCACACTCAAATCGTCGTGAAGATAAATGGGGCGGTAGCTTAGAAAAACGTCTCGCCTTCCCATTAGCAGTCGTAGATGCAGTCGAAGCTGTCGCGAAACAAGATCCTTCGTTCATCGTCGGATACCGTTTCTCTCCAGAAGAAATTGAAAATCCAGGAATCACACTCGATGATACGATGCGCCTCGTCGATGAGCTGGCGAAAAAAGACCTCGATTACTTGCACGTTTCCGTGATGGACTTCTTCGCAGGTTCAATTCGTGATGAAAATGAAACGACATCACCTATTACACTCGTTCAAGAACGTGTTGGTGAACAAGTACCTATCATCGGTGTCGGATCGCTTCACACAGCGGACGAAGTCGAACAAGGTTTGGCTGTCGTTCCAATGATCGCTCTTGGTCGTGAACTGATCATGGAACCGAAATGGGTTGAGAAAGTCGAAGCGGGTGACCTTGCGTCAATCCGGACAGAACTTGATCCAGAAGCACAAGCAGAACTCGTCGTTCCAGATGCATTATGGGCAGGTATCACAAGCCGTCCAGGCTGGTTCCCGATCAAACAAGCAAGCAAATAATAGAACAGCATCAAAAAGCACTCTAGATTTCGTGTCTAGAGTGCTTTGAGACTGAAGGTAAAGTGCAATTTTTCTCTAACGAGAAGGATTGCGCTTTTTTGTTCGTCTCGCATCGTTTTCCTGGGACAAGCATCGCGCCGCTTCGCTTCGTTGCAGGGTCGCTCTTGCTTGTTTTTCCCTAGGAAGCGATGTCGAGTGAACAAAACGCTTCTCGAATCCTTCTTCTAGAAAAAATAACGCGCTTCTCGAATCCTTCTTCTAGAAAAAATAACGCGCTTCACGCCACTCCTACAGGAAAAAGCGCATTATGCGCTGTCAGAGACAAACGAGACCCGTTTTCCTGCTCGAAGCGGGAAAACTGGCTTGTGTCTCGCCTGAGGAAAGGGCGTGAAAAGACGCGTCATTTTTTGGAGTCATCCCTGTTGTCTACAAACCTGAAACACTCTAGATTTTGTGTCTAGAGTGTTTTTTTGTTTAATATGCAACCTGTCCCATCCGAACGCCGCAAAACGTATGCAAGGTGACCGGATCCTGTAGATTCGTCCGTTCCAACATATCGTTTAAGAGTAACGCACAGACGTAGGCATCTTCTTTCGCATCATGGTGCTGGAAAGAGACGTTGAGAAACTCTGCCATCGTATTCAATCGATGGTTCGGCAACCAAGGATACAATTTGCGGGATAATTTGACCGTGCAGCCGTAGGTGAAAACGGGCATCTGGTACATATCGTATTTTTGAATCGCTTTTTGGAGTGCCCCCATATCAAATGATGCATTGTGAGCAACGATCAGTTGAGCACCGGCAATCAAATCGTATAAGCCATGGGCTTCCATTGCTTCAGGTAACGTCGGCGCATCAAAGACATCGCTCGGACGAATTCCGTGGACCCGAATGTTTCCAGCATCGAAATTTTCTTCTGGATTGATTAAGACCTGTTTACTCTCCGTGACACGACCGTTCGAGAGAACGGACCAACCAAACGCACAAATGCTTCGGCTATTTCGGTTTGCCGTTTCAAAGTCAATTGCTAATGTATACATCCAGCAGGCTCCTTTCTGTCATTCACTAGTAACAGAATACATGTTCGTATTCTGGAAGTCCATCAAAAAAGACCATCTGCAAAGCAGACGATCTTAGATCCATTCCATTCACTTCGCGGTAGCGACTTTTTGTTCCTCTGCGACGTACTCTTCCGGTTTAAATAACAGAACGCGATCTTTATAGGCGAAAACAAGGGCCGTCAAAACAGCCATTGCATCAGCGATCGGAAAAGCGAACCAGACACCATTGACACCGAAGAACACTGGCAATATCAAGACGAGTGGAATCGTGTATAACGTTTGGCGTGACAAGGACAAGAATAAAGCGACTTTTGCTTTTGCAAGCGATTGGTACATTCCGTTGACAATCATTTGAATTCCGTAGACGAACGATAAGGCGAATAAGATACGCATCGCACTCGAGCCTTCCTGTAGAAGTGTCGCCTCTTCTGTGAACAAGCCGACCCAAAAACGAGGGAACAGTTGAATGAGTAACCACAAGCTGATCGATAACGATAAGCCGTAGCGGATTGCCAACTTGATGGCAAGCGACATCCGACTAAACTGCCGGGATCCGAAATTATACCCGACGATCGGTTGCATCCCTTGCACGATCCCCATGATCGGCATACCGACGAGCGCCATGAACTTATTGATGACCGCAAACGTTGCTAGTTCTGTCGTACCCCCGTACCGGACGAGCATATGATTGACGGTGATGAATAGAACGGATTGAGAGACTTGCATGATGAACGACGATGATCCAATTTGCATCATCCGGAACGTTAATCGGAAATCAGGTTTAAAAGCACTCCGATTGAGCGTCAAGCCAGTTTGTCGGCGTTTCGTAAAGAAGAATCGAAAAACGAGTAACGCACCGACGATTTGCGCAACGACTGTCCCGAGTGCAGCACCTTGGATGCCCCAATCAAGACCAAAGATGAACAGCGGTGTCAGGACGATATTGATCGCAACCGTCGTCAACATGACGCGCATCTGATAGTTCGCGCGTCCTTCTGCGCGGAGCATCGCACTCGACGCCATCGTCAACATGAAGAAAGGAGATCCGATCAAGAGGACGCGTAAGAAAGCGATACTGTACGGCATGATCTCATCCGTCGCTCCAAAGAGACGTAGCAACGGTTCGACGAAGATGAAAGCACTGATGATAGCGAGCATACTGATGAAGAAAACAGCCATCAAGACGTTGGCATAAGCACGACTGGCACTATCTGTTTGTTTTTGACCGAGTCGTTGTGACGCAATTGCAGCACCACCGATCCCGATCGAGTTGGCGATTGCCATTAATACGAGCTGGACGGGGAAAGCGATTCCGACGGCGGCCACGGCAGCCGTACCGATTCCTTGAGCGACGAAAATCGTATCGACGATATTGTAGAGTGCCGTGACGAGCATCCCGACCATCGCTGGTAAAGAGAGACTAAGTAAAAGCTGATTGACAGGTGCTTCACCCAAACGGGCAGTGTTTTTATTCATGGAAGGAGGACCTCCTATTTTAGACAAGTGGTAAGTAGGGTTTTACTCAGAGTAGTCGCTTCTTTAACGAGATGCAAGAAATCACTCTAGTCAATGTGTTCGTTCTATGAAAAAAGGATGCGCCATGAAGCGCATCCGATGGATCTCGATTTAAGATGGTGTAGGCAGGTAACCTTTCGAATATTCGAAAGCAATGAATAAAATAGCACCGAGCGCCAAATAAGCGAGGAGCGTGATCGTTTGTTGTTTTTTCGGCATCTGATGATACTGAACAGACTCTTCAGCAAGACGAAGTGGTTCAATCCGCTGATCGATCCGTCGCAATAAGGCATCGTAATCGTTGGCGGCATCATATTGATACCGTAACAGATCGTCTGCTTCCTGGTGTGCATCTTCCGGACTCGCTTGTCGCAAGTCTTGTAAATCGAGACGAAGCGACCAAGCGATCGGATCGTAGGTACTCTCGATTGTTTGTTCTTCCTCACCTTCTAGTTCTGGAGCAAGTGCGACTTCAGCGTCTGCACGTTCTTGCTCTGCCTTTGCCCGTAAAACGCGTTCACGTGCGGCACGGTACAACATTAAGGTCGACCGGTTCGCCTCATATTGTTTCGCGAACTTATACCTTTTCCAAACGGCACTGCCGCCTAAAAAGGCAATCAAGAGCAAAATCAGACTAAAGTGGGTAATACCGTAGGCAATCAAGGCAGCAAGTCCCGCGACCCAGACGATGATCGGAAGTCCCGCAAGAATCCGTCCGCCGTCAAGCGGACTGACGGGAAGTAGGTTGAAGAGATTCAATAGAGCCCCGAGGTGGAAGATGACGAGCCAGAAGTCATTTCCCGTCACAGCATATCCGATCGCAAGCGGAATCAGGGATACGAGACCAGCGAGTGGTCCACCATACGCGAGAATCGCTTCTTGTTTTGGCGTTCGAAATGTATCCTTGATGCCGATGACGGCTCCCATGAACGGAACGAAAATTGCAGGACCGGTCTTAAAACCGAGTCGTTTAGCGGCGAGTAGATGTCCCATCTCATGAATGAATAGGAGATAGAGCAATCCGACCCCGAACCAAACACCGAATATTTGAGCGTAAAAGAGAAGAGAGATTCCGAACGAAATCAAAGTGCCTCCGAACTTTGAAAATTTCAATAAGGCAAGGATGACCTTTCCTTTCGTCAAGAGAAAGGCGCCGGCAACAGCAAGTCCACCCCAACGTTTTTTAGCCATCGTGAAATTCCTTCTTTCATCATGTGACGTTCTTCCTTAAGTGTACGACACAAATGTAGAAAAAGTTTCATTCAGACTGCTCGGGAATCAGATAGAAACAACTGCCATCTGGTTGACGGGCTTCACTACCGACCTTAAAATGATGCGTCGTCGCTAGAGCTGCAGCAATCGACAATCCGAGTCCACTTCCTGAACGATCGCGTGCTGCATCGAGTCGGTAAAACCGGTCGAATAACCGAGCGCGTTCTTCGTCCGTTAGAGACGTTCCCCGATCAAGGACAGCCAGACGTTCTTTGCGCAGGTGCAATTCTGGTGAAGTAGCATACTTCAGGACATTATCGATATAGATCGTCAAGATACGTAACACCGCTTCGCGATTTGCCCGAATCGTTCCGGAGGCATCAACAGGTATGATCGTCCCTGTTGCGTGATACATCCGATCAGCGAGTTCGCTTCCAAGCTCTGCTAAGTCAATCACTTCGACAGATGTTTCCTCGTAACCGAGACGAGACAATTCGAGCATAGGCTCAATCAAGGTCGTCCGCATCGCATGTGTCTCCTGCAAGATATGTTCGATCGATTCATCGAGTACGTCGGGCTTCGTTTTGCCCCAGCGTTTCAATAATTGAGTGTATCCCTCGATGACGGTCAAGGGTGTCTTCATTTCATGCGAGACATCCGCGACGAACTGCCGTTGTTGTTCCATCGTCTGATCGACACGACCAATCATCTGATTGAAGACGCGACCGAGGCGACCGATCTCATCATCACGTTTGGTCTGCACGGTCTCAAGCGTTCCAGAAGAGGAGATTCGTTGCATCGTATCATTTAGTTGCCTGAGCGGGCGGAGCGTCTGATAAGCAATCCAGAAGCTACTGATGAACGCTATTATGATTCCAACGACCAACACGATGGTGAAGGTCAAAACGAGTGTCGAGACTGTATCATCGACGCTCTCATCTTCGAACAGATAGGCTTGATCCTGATAGACGATGCCGAACCAATCGCCAGACTTAAAAGGTTCATTCGAGCGCGGGATACCGGGGAGGTCATTTGCTTGTACGTCTCCGTTAACAGTAGACGAGTCGTCGCCATCTTCATCGTTTGAGATGACCCAGCGTCCATTTTCGTTCGATAAGACGACAGCATCCTCATGAAGCGTCAGCAATGTCCGGACCGATGAATCATCTTCCATCAATTCCTCTGCCTGTTCCAGTTGGGTATAACGCGATTCAATTAAATGATTTTGGACGACGAGTGTCACGACGATGAATGAAAGGAATAACAAGAGTGTCGTAAAGGCGGTGACGGATAAAGCAAGCTTCGTTCGAAGCTTCATGGGATTGCCTCCCGTAGCACATAACCAACCCCACGAACGGTCTGAATCAAAGCTGGAGGGTGGGCATCGACTTTTTTGCGAAGATAACGGATGTAGACGTCGACGATGTTCGTCTCGCCGAAGTAATCGTACCCCCAGACGTGATTTAGGATTTGTTCGCGTGTCAGGACATGTTCCTTGTTTTCTAGTAAATATGTCAGAAGTTCGAACTCACGTGGTGTCAAATCGAGTCGCCCTTCATTGCGAAATGCTTCATGTCGATCAAGATTGAGTACAAGATCAGCGAACTGTAACGTGCGCGGTGCGTTACTAGTTGAAGTCGGAGTGCGTAATAACGCTCGGATCCGAGCAAGGAGTTCCTCCATCTCGAACGGTTTCGTCACATAATCATTCGCACCAAGATCGAGTCCCGCGACTTTATCGTACACTTCTCCACGTGCTGTTAGCATAATGACGGGGACGTGCATGCCTTTTCCACGGAGCCTGCGCAACACCTCGGAGCCGCTCAGCTCCGGCATCATCACGTCGAGTAAGACGAGATCAACCGAATGCTCAGCGGCAGCGAGACCATCTTTTCCGTTGGGGGCGACACGTGTCGCGTACCCGGCATATTGGAGTTCGAGTTCAAGGAGGCGTGCGATTTTCGCGTCGTCCTCAACGATTAAGATGGTGGTTGACATAAACATCCTCCTTTAATGATCATTCATCGATTTCTGTCACTTCGTCTGATGCGTTCAACTCAAGTTTGACGGAACCACCAACTCGGATGTCATCATCTTGTTCCATGTTTGATGTACGAGAGTACGATTTTTGCGCACCATTCTGTTCAATGATGATCTCTTGATTCGTTATTTTAGAGAGTGTACCGCGGACTTCTTGCTCCCGTGCATCGTCACGGTCTTCATCGCGTACATCATTACGATTTTCGTCATCCTCTTCCCGATCAAGCTCACGGACTTGACCATCTGCATTCAATTCGATTTTTACGATATCCCCAGATTTCGCAACGTCACGTTCCGCACGATCCGCCATTGCGTAAATCGTCTCTTGTCCATCTTGTTCGAGTGTCAATTCACTTTGTGATAGGGCACGAAGGATACCGTACCGTTCATTCGCATCGTCCGATGAATCATTTGAGCGATTGCCATCGTCCTCTCGGTCATTGCGATCATCTGGATCTTCTCGCTCAAGTTCCGTGATTTGCTGATTCGCATTCAGATCGATTTTGACCCAATCCTCTTTTTGCACGGCTTCACGTTCTACTGACGAAGCAAAGTCATACGTCTGAGCGTCACCGTTAACGTCGATCGTCATCGAACGATCTGATAGTTTCTGCAATGTGCCTTCGATTTCTTGATCGTCACGCATTGAAGCAGGAAGCTTTTGTTTGACTTGGCGCGAAGCAGCTTCGACTTTTTGCTCTGCCTGCTGTGAAGTGGTGACCGTCGAGTTGACGAGAGAGTGTCCTGGGCCTGTGAAGAGTAGGAACGCACCAGCTCCTGTTAAGACTGTACCCGTTACGGCAAGTGTAGCGATTCCTTTTTTGAAACGTTTATTTCCTTTATCTGTTCGTTTTTCAGTCATGATGATGTCCTCCTTTGAGTAGTGGCTGTTGTTCTTATACATAGAATAACCAGACCACGTGAAAGGAAACTGAGGAACAGATTAGAATTTGATGAGAATTAGATCGTCTTGATGATCCGAGCTGGATTTCCACCAACGACGCTGTTTGCCGGTACATCCTTGACGACGACACTACCTGAGGCAATAACTGCATTATCTCCGATCGTCACACCGGGATTGATGACCGCGCGTCCACCGATCCAGACATTGTTCCCGATGACGACCGGTTTTCCTAATTCATAACCGCTATTGCGCTCGACAGGATCGAGTGGGTGGGTCGCGGTATAGATATGTACTCCTGGAGCAAGCATGCAGTTGTCGCCGATCGTAATCGGACAAATATCGAGCAAGACACAGTCATAGTTGGCATAAAAACGAGCCCCTAACGTAATGTTGTAGCCATAATCACATTTAAAGGTCGGTTCGATGTAAAAGTCGGCTTGCTCCGTCTGAAATAATTGTTGCAAAAGCATCTTTCGCTTGGCACGATCATGGACACTCAATTGATTAAACTCATAACAGAGCGATTGTGCCCGGATGCGGTCGGCCACAAGTTCTGGATCTTGTGCTAAATAGAGTTCCCCTTTAATCATCTTTTCTTTTTCAGTCATCTGATTCACTCCTTCATCGTTATTACTTTCATTAGACTAAATGGCACCGGGTGATGCAACTGATATCCCGTTAAGACACGCGAAAACAGGATAGCCGAAGCTACCCTGTCGAGATTCGATCCTTATGCTAACTCGATTCCACCTGTGACACCATAGATTTGCGCTGTGACATAGCTTGCAGCGTCTGAAGCAAGGAAGACATAGACATCAGACAGTTCGACCGGTTGACCACTTCGTTTCAGTGGTGTTTCCTGCCCGAACTCTGGAATGTTCTCGCTTGGCTGACCACCCGAGATTTGAAGCGGTGTCCAAATCGGACCAGGTGCGACGGAGTTGACACGGATTCCTTTTGGCGCGACTTGTTTAGCGAGTCCACGCGTGAAACCGTTGATGGCAAACTTCGTCGAAGCGTAATCCAAGAGATTCGCGCTTGGATTATATCCTTGGACAGATGTCGTCGTGATAATCGAAGCGCCTTCCTTTAAGAGTGGCAAGGCTGCCTTGACGACCCAGAAGAGGGAGAAGACGTTGATTTCGTATGTCTTGCGTAATTGCTCCGTCGAAAGGTCGAGAATGTTTTCGACAGCTTGTTGTTTACCCGCGACAAGTGCCAAAATGTCGAGTCCACCGAGTGATTCATGTGCTTCTTTGACGAGTTGTCCACAGAACGCTTCATCACTTAAATCACCAGGTAAGAGATATGCTTTTTGTCCCGCTGCTTCAACGAGTGCTTTGACCTCTTCAGCATCCTGTTGTTCTTCCGGTAAGTAGTTAAGGACGATATCAGCCCCTTCACGAGCGTAGGCGATTGCTGCTGCTCGGCCGATGCCGGAGTCGCCACCCGTAATCAGTGCTTTTTTGCCGATCAATTTGCCAGAACCTTTATAACTTTCTTCTCCACAATCGGGAACAGGTTCCATTTTTGCTTGAACCGCTGGGGCGTCCTGATATTGTTTTGGGAAATCGTCATTGAAGTATTTTGTTAACGGATTTTTCGATGCAGCCATGTAAACATTCCTCCTGAAAGTTGGTTTTGGTATAGGTTGTATGTTCCCTCAACAAGTCGGATTAAACGTTTTTGATGGTAGTAAATTTGGAAATTGATGGCTTACACTAGAAAAAGAGGAGTGTGAAGAAGATGATTGCTGGACTGTATGAAGCCCATTTACCGGTCAAAGAGCTCGAACGATCGATTGTCTTTTACGAAGAGTTAGGTCTTGAATGTGCGTTCCGAAATGAACGCGTCGCTTTCTTTTGGATCGAGCACGGTAAGAGTTGGTTGGGGCTATGGAAAGCAGGTCAAGCTGAGTTACCGTATCATCCGTCGATTCGCCATGTTGCGTTTCGGATGGAGCATGAAAATATCGACAAAGCACAGGACTGGTTAAAGGAGAGAGGGATTGAAGTTCGATCAGCCTTCGGTGTAGCAGGAGCAAATCAACCGCTCATTCTCGATAATCATCCACATGCGCACGCAGCAATCTACTTCGAGGATCCAGATGGTAATTCACTCGAATTGATCGCACCGTTACGCTTTGATATGGAGACGATGAACGGAACGATGTCGTATCAGGACTGGCAGCATCTTTATCAGATTGAAACGGAAAAATGAAGAGGTGACTGTAACGTTCAGTCATTGATTACGCATTCAAATCGCAAACTGCATGACGTGTTCTTTTATAGAAAACGGTTCGAAATGAACAAAAAGTGCAATCTTTCTCCTCATAATAGAGAAAAATTGCACTTAATCTATCTTGCAATAAGTTTAGACACGAGCTGATTGGCGCTCGCTCATTGCTTGTAGAGCTGCTTGGTTTAGTAAGTTCCACGGTTTGTTGTAGTGCGGTTGGAAGAAGAAATCGACGAAAGCGAGCTCTTCAAGTGTCATGTCATTTTGAATCGCGACAGAAAGTGTGTTCATTGCCTGTGTCAAATCAACTTTTGAGATGATTTGTGCACCGACGACACGATGTGTTGCCGTCTCGAAGACGAGCTTCAATTGGACGTCTTCTGCTGTTGGCATGAACTCTGGACGATACGCATCTGTAACTGTCGTGCTGCTCACTTCAAGTCCGAACAAGGGTGCCGCTTCTTCTGTCAAACCAGTCGACGCGATGTTCAAATCATATAAGCGAAGACCAGATGTGCCTTGTGTTCCTTGGTAACGAATCTTTGGCGCGAGTAAGTTTTTTCCGATGAGCGTACCCATCCGGACAGCATTCGTTGCGAGTGGAATATAGGCATGTGTCCGAGCTGGGTTGTAATAGACGGCACAGCTGTCACCAGCAGCAAAAATGTTCGGGTTGCTCGTCCGCATATAATCGTCAACGATGATGGCACCGTTCGGTAACATATCGACTTGTCCTTTTAAGAGTTCTGTGCTTGGGCGGAAACCGACACAGAGAATGACGAGATCCGTTTCAAATGTGCCTTTATCTGTAACGACGTGTGTGACAGCACCGTTTTCTCCTTTGAAGCTTTGGACGGTTTGTCCAAGTTCAAGACGAATGCCGCGATCTGTTAATTCGCGTTCAATGACGTCAGTGAACGAGCGGTCGAGGTATTTGTTGAGAATGCGATCTGCACTGTCGATGAACGTAACATCTTTTCCGTAGGCTTCAAACGCTTCGACGAGTTCAGCACCGATATAGCCTGCACCAACGACCGTGATCCGCTCTGCATCTGATGCTTTTTCGATGATTGTTTGAGCGTGGTGATAGTTTTTACAGAGCTCGATTTGATTCAACTCAATACCAGGAAGCATTGGAATGATTGGCCAAGATCCAGTCGTCATGATGAGTTTATCGTACGTATCGTGAACGACTTCACCAGTCATGAGGTTTTTCGCAATGATCGTTTGACGTTCACTATCGATTTCAAGTACATCATGTTTCAGACGCATCTCGGCTCCGAGCTCAGCAAGTTCACTTGGTGACGAGTAAAATAGCGATTCCGCGTGCTTGACGACACCACCGACGTGAAGTGCGATCCCACAAGAGAGAAACGATACATTGTCATTCCGCTCATAAACGGTGATCTTGACATCTTGTTGTGAAGCGAGTTCTTTGACTGCTGCTGTTCCTGCGTGTGTACATCCGATGACTGCTACTTTCATGGGTAAAGTCTCCTTTGTGTTTTGTTTGTGATGTAAATCACATTCATTTGATATACTTAGTGTAATCCTTCACAAGTTCACTTTCAAGTAGTTTGTTCAACATTGAGCATAATCTTGTCTAAATTGTGAATGAGTGAGCAAAAGTGTTTGGATTATGTGAAGAATGCGTAAAACTGTTTTAGTTACTGAAATTCGGGTTATAATGAAAATAGATTTTTAATGAAGGGGTGGAAACCGATGGATACCGAGAGGACCAATCATCTATTCAGCTTACCTGATTTTTAGCAGTACCGGTCAAGACGAACAAGACGGTAATGGCTTATAAAAATCAGGGAGAGCGAAAATAGATGAATACCCAAACGGGACGTATAAAACCTCTCCCACGATGTAAATGGGAGAGGACAATAAAACATGAAACGAATCGCAACCATCTTAACCGGAACGCTGATCATGGCGTTCGGTTACTACACATTGAATGAACAGTTCGGATTAGCAGAAGGCGGCTTTATTGGGTTATCGTTGCTCGGTCGATACTTTTTTGATATCAATCCTTCGATCTCGATGATCGTGTTCGATATTCCATTTTTCATTGGCGCTTTGTACTTCAAAGGAAAACGTTTCGTCAGCGAAGCGTTACTTTCAGCAGGTGCGTTATCACTCTTTTACGAGATGTGGCACCGACTTGATTTGTTCCACTTTCCAGAACAGGCTTGGCCAGCGACACTTATCGCAGCGATCGCTAGCGGAATCGTGACCGGATATGGTCTCGGACTTGTTTTGAAAAGTGGAGCAGCGACAGGTGGAGACGATCTACTGTCGATGGGACTCAGTAAACTGACAGGTCTATCGATCGGAACGATTTTGTTCGGACTCGACGCCATCGTGTTAGTGATTTCACTTGTTTATCTGCCACTTAGCTTGACGTTATACACATTACTGGCCGTAGCGATCGCCGGTCGTGTTGTTGCTGTCATGACACGGGAGCCTATCATCGTACCGGCACCTGTCGTACAAAAAGTCACGCAGTGAAATGGATGAAGATCTAAAAAAATTATGTATCGGATTCGACATCGTCGAGTCCGATTTTTCAGGTTCATTAATTAGAAAATAAGTTCAAAGGAGAACGATTAGATGATTCGACAAGCACATGCTTCTGAAGCACAACAGATTGCCCCGTTGATTGAGCAAGCGATTCATGAGATTGCTGAGACATTGACGGGAACGACAGAAAAAGAAGAGGTTCTAGAAAGGCTCGCTTATTTCGTTTCCCAAACCGGAAACCGGCTCAGTCATGAGAACATCCTCGTGAAAATCATCAAGGACGAAGTAGCGGGCATCGTGATCGCTTATGCCGGAACAGAGGCGAAACAACTCGACGAACCAATTAAAGAACAATTGAAACAGTGGACAGGTCAAGACGTCCAGATCGACGTCGAGACGGAAGGACCGGTCTATTACCTGGATACCTTATCAGTGGATGCGCGTCATGGTGGAAAAGGAATTGGTACGGAACTGTTGCAGGCAGCAGCGGAAGTAGGCGAGAAACAGGGACTACAAGCGTTTACGTTAAACGCTGATCAAACGAACGTTGGAGCGCAACGACTGTATCGCCGTCTTGGCTTTAAACCGGTCCGGACGATTGAAATTAGTGGCGGTACCTTTGATTATATGGAACGTCGTTACGATATACAGCAATGAAAAAACCATGTCGATCTCCACAGTGTCATTCGGGAATCGACATGGTTTTTATAGTCATGCCATCATGGCATCGTTAGTTGATACAAATCGCTTGCGCGTCTTCTGATTCGTATCGGGCATCACTCGTAAAGCGGAAGCTTGGTGTAGACATGAAGAGGTTCACCTTAGCACTCCGTTTTCATAACATTTTTGCTTAGTTAAATGGTTTGAGTGCGTCCGTAATCCGTTCACCTATCATTTTGGCCTTGACGTCACCTTTTTCAACGAGCGCGAACCATTCGTTCGCATCTTTAGTGATTTGCGCTACTTTTTCTTTACCGAGACGGTTTTCAAGCGTGGGTTTCATCGCAACGATGAACAGGTTAGCTTCCATTGCTTTTGCCCGTGCTGTATCGATGTCTTTCTTCTCGATTGCTTCTTGTGTTTCTTCATGAGATTCGTCGACTTTTTCCGTCAACGCTTGTGCGAATAATCCTTCGATTTCTTTGTAAGAAACGTCAGCTGGCTTTGTCTTCGAGAAGTCATAACGTTCTTTTAGTATTTTGACAGCCTCTTCCTCGCCATCCGCTAAAGATTTTTCAACTGCAAGGAGGGAAGCATATCCTTCTGCTTGCCCTACCTGTAATTCTTTTTCGTCCGTCCCGCTTTTGACACCATCCTCGATTTTTTGAGCATAATCGAGTGCAGCCAAGTAGAACGAACGATAAATCGATTTATCCGTTACTTGTTTCGCGACATTGAAGTCACCGATTTTTTTAGTATCAATGGCTTCTTGCTGAGCAGATAGACCAGAAGTAATTGCTTGAGCAATCGCGTCTTCATTTTTGAAATCGTAGCTTACGTCGCACTTTTTCGCTGTCGGGATGAAAACGGTCTTTGCCATTGCTTCGACATCTTTGAGTGCTTCTGTTGCAGCTTCCGGTTTACCCGCAACGAGTGCTTCTTCAGCTTTTGCTTGAGTTGCCTTTTGTAATTGATAGAAATAGGATTGTAGACCTTTATCGACGAGTTGACGTGCGATGTTCTGATCGAGATTCTTCGCTTCAACATCTATTAAAGCGGATTGAATGACTTGGTCGATTTCTGGTGCTACCGTTTTGACACCACCTTTTAGTTTTGCTTCATAACTCGTCTTGACCATCTTCCAATCCATTGCTTGTCCGTCTTTCGCTTTGTCGAGTTCTGCTTTGATCGAGCTGTAGATCGTCAATTCATCTATCAATGTCGTTGCAGCGATTCCAGCATCCGCTGATTTCGTTTCTGTCGACTGCTCTTTTTTCGGTACAGTCGTATCGGTTTCGTTCGAACCGCAGGCAGCTAAGATGCCAGCTAACATAAAGATCGAAGCTAGTTTTATGCGCTTTTTCATAATCGTGACCTCCTACAAAAGTGATAAGAAGTTTCTATCATGTAGTTGTTTTCAGAAATCTGAACGTAAGGAGAATAATTCATATTTTTAATTGAACTTTAAATAAAAAACGGCTTTGGAATAAGAATCCAAAGCCGTCCAAAATCAAAAATCAGAACTGTTCATACAGTTTTGTCAAATACGTATAGACTTCATCCGATGCTTGGAACATCATGACAGAATGTCCGAAGATCGCTGCTGGATTGAAGCCGTGATCCAGATCAATTGTCGATGCGATCGTGACATCACGGTCGCTATCGAGAACGACGCGGAAGTATTTGAACTCTTGGTTGAAATCGTTAATGGCATTAAGAATCGGAAGATCCTCGACACCATCTGGTACGTGTGTCACCGTACGAGCGAACAATTCGACATCTGTCGTCGTCTTACTGAAGACGATCATCATCATCGGTTCTGCTCCTGCAGGTGTTTTTTCTTGTGTCATGAAGAAGACGTGTGTCTCATTCTCACGTGCTTCCATTGGAATGCCTTTTTCAACGAGGAAAGCTTGGAAAGCTTCTAAGTGTTGTTGCTGTTGTGGCGCGATTCCTTGTTCGTTTGTTTCGGGTTGACGATCTTGGTGAATCGGTGTCACTTTATTGTTCTCGTTTGATTCGTTCGAGTTACGTTCCTGGTCCATTGCAAAATCCCCCTTTATATACTATAGATTTAGTTTCAAGCATTTCAGAAGGAAATGCAACTAATGTCCGTTCAGATAGGAAGAAAATACAAAACGAATGGGATATGTCATATCTGTGAAGCCGCAAGCAACTGACTTGAAAATACATACCTAACAGGGTATATTGAGTGGCAGATAGTACTTCAAGGAGGAATCATTTAGATGAAAACGATCATCGTAGGTGGCGTCGCAGGTGGCGCAACGGCAGCGGCACGACTACGCCGGATTGACGAAACGGCAGAAATCATTTTGCTCGAGCGCGGAAAAGAGATCTCGTTCGCGAACTGCGGACTGCCTTACTATATTGGAGATGTCATTAAAGATCGCAATAAATTACTTGTCCAAACGCCAGAGGGGATGCATGCACGATTTAATTTAGACGTCCGTAACTTGTCGGAAGCGATTCGGATCAACCGTGAAGCGAAGACTGTCACGATCCGTAACGTTGACACAGGTGAAGAATACGATGAATCGTACGATCATCTAATTCTTTCTCCAGGTGCAAAACCAATTCGTCCGAACATTAAAGGACTGAGTGATGCAACAAATGTCTTTACGTTACGGAACATTCCGGATACGGACCGGATGCGAGAATACGTCGATACGACACGTCCGGAACGGGCAGTCGTCATCGGTGGAGGATTCATCGGTCTCGAGATGGCAGAAAATCTTGTCGAACGTGGGGCACACGTCACCCTCGTTGAAATGGCAAACCAAGTCATGGCTCCGATCGACCCGGAAATGGCAGCGATCGTTCATGAACATCTTCGGGCAAAAGGCGTCGAGCTGATTCTAGAAGATGGCGTCGCTCGTTTTGAAGAAGCAGGTCGTCGTGTCGTCTTGACAAGTGGACGCGTGATTGAGACAGAGATGAACATCTTATCAATCGGTGTCGCACCGGAGAGCACGCTCGCAGCAGATGCTGGTTTAACGCTTGGAATTAAACAGACGATTCAAGTCGACAATCAACTGCGGACATCCGATCCGTCGATCTTTGCGATTGGTGACGCGATCGAAGTTAAAGATTTTATCACGAAGGAAGCGACACATGTGCCGCTCGCATGGCCGGCGAACCGTCAAGGGCGCCTCGTCGCCGACATCATTGCCGGGCGCGATGTCCGGTACAGTGGAACGCTCGGTACAGCAGTAGCGAAAGTCTTCGATTTGACAGTCGCTTCTACCGGTAACAACGAAAAACGATTGCGTCAACTCGGTATGCGTTATGAAGCGATTCACCTCCATCCGGGATCCCATGCGGGTTACTATCCAGGGGCAAGTCCCATTTCGATGAAGCTGTTATTTGATCCAATTGAAGGAACGATTTATGGTGCACAGGCAATCGGTATGACAGGTGTCGAGAAACGAATTGATGTCCTCGCGACAGCGATTAAAGGCGACTTGACAGTGCTTGATTTACCAGATCTTGAACTATCATATGCACCACCGTATAGTTCAGCAAAAGATCCGGTTAACATGGCAGGATATATCGCGTCGAATATCGTCTTAGGTGACAGTACGAACGTTCATTGGCACGAAATCGATGCAATCGTCGCAAACGGTGGTTTGTTACTCGATGTTCGTGAACCATCGGAAAACGAGTTAGGTGCGATTCCGGGATCGGTCAACATCTCGTTACCGACGTTACGTGAGAAGTTAGATGATCTGCCGAAAGATCAAACGATCTATGTAACATGCCAAGTCGGATTACGTGGATATGTCGCGAGTCAATTGTTGCAACAACATGGTTATGATGTGAAAAACTTAAGCGGCGGCTACAAAACATGGTCGGTCGTGCATCGTGATCAGGAAGCGCGAAGCCAAGCGAAGGAGGAGACAGCTGTAACGTTAACGAAACGTGAACCAACAACGAAGACTGCACCAGAACAAGTGACGCTGCTCGATACGTGCGGCTTACAGTGCCCAGGCCCAATCTTAGAGCTGAAAACAAAAATCGATCAGATGACGGATGGCGAGCAGATTTTCGTCAAAGCGTCGGATCCAGGATTCTTGCCGGATGTTCAAGCATGGGCGAAAAAACTAGGTCACACAGTCCATTCAGCGGAGATGAATCAAGGGGTCGTCGAGGTCTTGCTTGAAAAAGGGCAAGGAGAGATACCTGCTGCAGCACCGGTTCAAGTCAATCCGGCAGACGATGCGACGATGGTCGTCTTCAGTGGTGATCTTGATAAAGCACTTGCCTCTTTCGTCATCGCACAAGGTGCACAAGCGATGGGGAAACAAGTGACGATGTTCTTTACGTTCTGGGGCTTGAACATCATTCGAAAACCAGACGCACCGGTAGTCGAGAAAGCAGGCATTGAACGGATGATGGGCATGATGATGCCAAAACATGCCGGAGAATTACCGCTCTCGAACATGAACATGGCAGGAGCCGGTCAAAAGATGATGAAAAAAGTCATGAAGGACAAACAAGTAGATGCGCTCGAGACGATGATGGCAAAAGCGCAAGCGGCCGGTGTCCGAATGATCGCCTGCACGATGTCGATGGATATCATGGGCATTAAGAAAGAAGAACTCCTCGACGGCATTGATTACGGTGGTGTTGCCAGTTACCTTGGTGCAACGGATGGTGCTAATTTGAATCTGTTCATCTAATCTAAAAAACTGTTTATGTGAACGTGTCAAACCTGACATCTGATGTGAGGTTTGACACGTTTTTTGTGTTCTAAGGTATAGATGAGTTTGATTTTTCAAAAAAAATTGCGTATGATAATTCACATGTGAAAAAAACTTACATACAAATAGAGAGAAAAGACGGATGGAAGTGAGGAGATATGATGGAAAAGGAATTAATGACGTTAGTGAATAGAGCCAGTGATTTGTTATGGACAAATGTACTGATCACGTTACTCGTCGTGTTAGGCATTTATTTTACATTCCGGATGCGGTTCGTTCAATTCCGGATGATTCCGGAGATGGTTCGCTTATTGTTCCAAGGAACAGATGATGGAAAAGATGGTGTCTCCCCGTTTCAAGCATTCGCAATCAGTACGGCAGCTCGTGTCGGTACCGGAAACATCGCGGGTGTAGCGGCTGCAATCGCACTCGGCGGTCCGGGAGCAGTCTTTTGGATGTGGTTGATTGCCTTAATTGGATCGGCATCAGCATTCGTCGAAAGTACGCTTGCTCAGATTTACAAGGTACGTGACGGAAAAGAATGGCGTGGTGGTCCAGCCTATTACATGGAAAAAGCGCTTGGACAACGGTGGTTAGGAATTGTCTTTAGTGTTCTGATCACGATCTCATTTGGTTTTGTCTTCAACTCTGTCCAATCGAATACGATCTCGCTTTCTCTACAAAGTCAATATGGCGTGGATAAGATGTGGATTACGGTCGGATTGGTCGTCTTGACGGCACTGATCATTTTTGGCGGTGTCCGCAGTATTGCGACAGTCGCTTCGTTCATGGTTCCGATCATGGCAGGTGGTTATATCTTAATCGCTCTCTATATCATGGTGACGAATCTTGAAGTATTACCAAGTGTCTTTAAATTGATTTTCCAAGAAGGGTTATTCGAGTTTAAGACGTTAGCAGGGGGAGCAATCGGGGCGGCCGTTCTGAATGGTATTCGTCGCGGTTTGTTCTCGAACGAAGCCGGTATGGGTTCAGCACCGAACGCAGCGGCAACAGCGGAAGTCTCTCACCCGGTCAAACAAGGCTTGATTCAATCATTCGCGGTCTTCGTCGATACATTGATGGTCTGTTCGGCGACTGCGATGATCGTTCTCGTCAGTGGGGTTCCGACAAAAGATGCGAATGGAGATGCCTTAGCTGGTATTGATTTAGCACAGGGAGCACTTGCGTCACAAGTTGGATCATTTGCGACAGGATTCATGGCACTCGCCATCTTCCTATTTGCGTTTAGTTCCGTCGTCGGAAACTACTACTACGGTGAATCGAACATCAACTTCATCCGTGAAAATAAACAAGTCATGATGGCATACCGCGTACTCGTCCTCGTCATGATCGTCTTCGGTTCACTTGTCGAGTCAGCTAGTCTCGTGTGGGCGTTAGCGGACATCTTCATGGGACTAATGGCGATCGTCAATCTGTATGCGATTTTCCGTCTCGCAAAGATTGCGAAGCTTGCCCTCGATGATTACATGGCACAACGAAAAGCAGGGAAAGAGCCACGGTTTTATGCGGACTCGATTCCGAACTTGCCAGGGAAAGATACGCTTGAAGCATGGCAGGAATCAAAAGAAGACGAAAAAGCAATCTAAGGAAAAGGGAGTCAGAGAAATCTGGCTCTTTTTTTGTATAGAACGAATTTAAAAAGGGAATACAGAGTACAGAAGGGAGGGGGAGAATGGAAAACGTACATTTCGTCCGCGTCACGGATGCGGTCTGGGAGTCGTTCGGAAACGATCCCCACATCATCATGGACTGGATTTTATTCATTCATGAGACACAACCCGATCATGAACAATTATTCGCTCTCGAACAGACGAACGCCATCTATCATTTGATGAATCAAATCGATATCTATATTGATCAAGACACACATTACAACCTGGGACGAGCGATCGTTGGCGAAGAGTTAATCGTTAATGAAGAGAAAGCGGCGATCGTCGGGATTCTTCCTTTACCGCTTCTGATCATTTCCGCTGAAGTGATGCGGAACTTTGATCAGCGGGCACTCGCTTCGATTCATGATGAAGCTGGAACGCCAGGCGAATTCGAGGATGTTTGGGAACAGTTCGCCGATTTACGCGCCTATTTTCAAAAAGCAGAAGAAGCGGAAGATACGATTTTAATTTATTATGTCTGATCAGCTTAAATCATAAAAAAAAAGAGACCCGCTTCCAAGTCGTAGACTGGAAACGGGTCTCTCGTCGTTCAGATGAAGCAAGACGTCTTCACATGGAAGCCGTTCTTTTTTACGATAACCTTTAGATTAAAAATCGATTTCGTCTGGATCCGGTCCGAGGCGGACATCCGTTGCCAGACGATCAATTCTCTCAAGATCATCGGCATCGAGTTGGAAATCAAAGACGTCGAAGTTTTCCGCAATGCGTGCTGGAGTAACAGATTTTGGAAGAGCGACGATGCCGTTGTCGAGGTGCCAACGTAAGACGACTTGTGAAGGTGTCTTGCCGTGTTTCTCTGCGATTTCCTTGAAATCATTGATTTCGAGGAATTTCCCTTGCATGAGTGGACTCCATGCTTCGACTTGGATGTTGTGATCTTGCAAGTATTCGTGCAGTTCGTGTTGCGGCAATTGTGGATGCAATTCGACTTGGTTGATCATTGGTGCCATCAAGCCCTCTTCTGCCAATGTATCGAGGTGATGTTCCTTGAAGTTCGAGACACCGATCGCTTTGATCTTGCCTGCTTCATAAAGTTCAACCATTGCTTTCCACGCTTCGATATAGCCTTCGACTGGCCAGTGGATCAGGTAGAGGTCAAGGTAGTCTGTTTCGAGACGTTCGAGCGATTCTGCGAATGCTTCCTTCGTCCGACCGGCACGAATATCATCGTTCCAGACTTTCGACGTTAAGAAGAGATCCTCACGTTTCACGCCGCTTTCTTTGATTCCTTTTGCGACACCGCGCTCGTTTTTATAGACAGCAGCTGTATCGATATGACGATAGCCGACACGTAGTGCTTCAGCAACAGCAGCGGGTGCTTCTGTTTCTTCGTCTACTTGCCAGACACCGAATCCGATTTGGGGAATCGTAATACCGTTTGAAAGTTTTGCGTATTGCATGTGTTACTCCTCCTCATAAAACGTAGTTTAGATTTGCTCGTTTAGTTTAGCACGAACGAACGAAACCGTCCGTTTCCATGCTCATGGAGGAATAGAATGGGTTAAAATAAAAGAGAATTCATCACATCTGACCGTATGTCAGAAAGAGGGGGGAGAAAGGATGGCTCAAAAGAATAAAAAGCTATCAAAGGGAGCTTGGCTTAGTATTAGTGCCTTGTTGGTCACGCAAGCAGTTAGCTTATTTTTCAGTGCACGAAAATCAGGACGTAACCCGTGGGTATGGGGAGGTGCGGGACTCCTTCAGTTTCCACTTCCAGCAATCGCGTATTTGATTTTAGAACGACAAGCGAAGCAGAAAAAATAATGAAACAGGTCCGATCACCATGATCGGACCTGTCGTTGGTTAAGAAGAGATTTTTTCCTGTTGAGCAACTGATTTTTTCGGACGTGGGAAACCAAAGATGATGGCAATCGATCCACAGACGAAGAGCAGGAACGGATAGAACAGATACGGAATCAGTTCTGGTGAAGCTGTCTTCGTCAACTCTGCTGCGATCAGCAGTTGTGCCCCATACGGAATGATGCCTTGAATACCACAAGAGAAGATATCAAGAATACTCGCTGATTTCTTGCGGTCGATTTCATACGTATCAGCGATTTCAGCCGCGAGTGGTCCAGCGACGAGAATCGAGATCGTATTGTTCGCCGTTGCGAGGTTCGTCGCACTGACGAGTGCTGCCATACTGAATTCAGCACCGCGACGCTGTGAAATCTTGCGCGTCAACGTCTCTTTCAAGTAGGCGATTCCGCCATTGAACGTGATCAAACTGACGAGACCACCCATGAGGAGTGTCAAGATTGAAATCTCTGCCATGCCCATCATTCCTTCAGACATCGAAAGGACGAACCCACTTAAGCCAAAGCTACCGTCGATCATACCGATGATTCCAGTGAGCAATGTGCCACCGACGAGAACAAGAATGACATTGACACCAAATAGTGCAAGGACGATGACGGCGAGATACGGAATTAATTTGTAGAACTCGAATGCTTTAGCTGCTGCCGCATCGCCAGAACCAGAAACGAACGCGAGTAAGATGACCGTTAAGACGGCAGCCGGGAGAACGATCATGAAGTTCGTCCGGAATTTATCGCGCATGTTCGTTTTTTGTGTCCGAACGGCAGCGATTGTCGTATCCGAGATGAACGACAAGTTATCACCGAACATCGAACCACCAACGACTGACGCTGCTGCGATCGCAACGTTGATACCTGTTGCTTCATGAATACCAAAGGCGATTGGAGCAAGTGCAGCAATCGTTCCAGTCGAAGTTCCCATTGCCATCGAGATGAAGGCAGCGATGACGAACAGACCGCTCATCAGGAGTGACGGAGGTAGGAACGTTAAGGCAGCATTGACGGTCGCATCAATGGCGCCGATTGCTTCTGCCGTTCCAGAGAACGTACCGGCTAATAAGAAGATGAAGACCATAATCATGATATCGGGATTTCCGGCACCGGTTGCGATTCGTTCAACCGTTTGATTAATCGATCCTTTCGTCGTGATTGCAGCAAAGATCAGCGCGATCAAAGCAGCGATCAGAATCGGGAATTTGTAAAAGTCGTCATAGAAGATACCGGCTCCGATGAAGAGGACCAGAAATACGACGAGGGGAAGCAGTGCCCATTTGTTAGGCGTGATCATTTCATTCATTGTTGACACCTCGTTTCTCAAAGATACAAAAAAAGACCCCTTCGCAAGAAAGAAGGAGGTCTTTATGAAATAAAGACGCTCTTCTTATCTCTCAAGCTTTCGCTTGCTGGATTTGGCACAGTACGAATCAAATCGTCCGCTGCCGAAACATCATTGGGCCAGTCCCTCCGTTTCTCGCGATAAAAAGAAGTCATTCAATTGTTGTAAAACACGTTTCTTACCGTACCGCATTGAGTAACGCGTGTCAACTGTACTTTACTGAAGTGCCTGTTCTAACGTCTGGACGTTTTCTTCCATCAACTTAAAATACGAGCTGTTTTGCTGCGATTTCGTCACCGACTCGAGGTTATGGATCGTCACGGATTTAGCTCCGATTTCTTTTTGGATGACACGCGCAACCTTTGGTGAAACCGTTTCTTCGAACGCGACGTGTTTCAAATCATGCATCCGCGCTTCTTTCACTAAAGCAGCCAGTTGTTTTTGTGAGGGTTCATCGGAAGGGGAAATTCCGGCGATTGGAAGCTGCGTGAAACCATATCGTTCGGCGAGGTAACCGTAAGCTGCATGTGTGACGAGAAGTTCTTTTTTTGATCCGTCAGCGACGGCTTGCTTGAACTCTTTATCGAGTGCGTCAGCTTGCTGATCGAACGCTTTCAAGTTTTTTTCGAATGTTGCTTTGTCTTTTGGTACTTCTTTTGATAAGGCGACTGTGATAGAACGTGCCATTGCTTTGGCGTTGACAGGATCAAGCCAGACGTGTGGATCGTATTTTCCATGATCGTGTTCTTCCTCTTCGTGCGCATGTTCATCAGTTGCGTGATCATCGTGCCCTGCATCTTCGTGCGCATGCTCTTCTTCTGTATGTCCCTCTTCTTCATGTGCGTGAAGCGTAGCATCCGATTCCAGCAAAGTGACATCCTTACTCGTCTCGACGAACCGGACGTCCGTGCCTTTTAGACTCTCTTGGATTTTTTTTGAATAGGGTTCAAGTGTCGTACCCGTCAAAAGGAAAAGGTCACCTTTGGCAATCTCAGTGAGTTGCTTTGACGTCGGTTCATAGGAGTGCGGATCTGCTCCAGGTGGGACGATCATCTTGACGTTGACTTGATTACCACCGATTTCACGGGCAATGGCAGCTGTTGCGAACGTCGATGTATAGATTTCCGTCTTTTTATCATCTGAAGTCGATGAATCGGTGTTTGATCCACAAGCTGCGAGGATACTTGCGCTCGCGAATGCGACCGTTAAAGCAGGAATGATTTTTTTCATTATATGTTACCTCCGTTATTAAAACGTAATTATTCCGATTTGGACTTTTTCACTATAGCGGAACGTTTGAGAAGCGTCAAGTACGAATACCGAGACGTTCGACTTCTTTTAAAACGGGGTAAAAGGATAATAAAATGAAGGAATTGATACGTCTTTTGGAGGTGATCAAGTGAAACGTGAAACTGCATGGCTAATGGGGGGAGCTGCACTACTAACGACAGCAGCTGCGGGAGCAAGTATCTGGAACAATTACGGTGCATTACTTCGGTGGACTGAACCCGCCTTGCCAATCACAGAAAAACAACTCGCACCGCGGACAATCACTTACAAACAAGTGGGAGACCGTACCTTACAACTCGATCTCTATTATCCGCCGGGGGAAGGACCGTTTCCGGTCGCGATCTACGCGCACGGTGGCGCATTCGTTCGTGGAGAGCGCGAGGATCTGTTCTGTTTTAGCCCGATCGTTGATCGCCTGCTTGAACTTGGGGTTGCTGTTTGTAGTATCGATTATCGTCTGTTTGAAGAAGGGAGTTATTTTCCGGATAATCTCGAAGATGTACGGGATGCCTTATGCTTTTTGAACAAAGAAGCAGAAGATCTTCGCATTTTAAGAGGACGGATGATAGTATGGGGAGACTCAGCCGGAGCTGCACTCATGCTGACGACGGCACTTGCCCCATCTGCTTTCGTTGGTGAGCGCGATGAACGACACATGCCATTGATCAGTGGTGTCATTGCCTTATATCCACCGACGAATTTTTTATTGTTTACTTTCATTCAGACCTGGATCGCTCACATTAAGTTTTATAAAGGTGGACGGGAAGAATGGCGCAAGCTCATGACCCACGTTTCACCTGTGACGCATCTCTCGTCAGACGCCCCACCGATCATGCTCCTGCATGGCAAAAAAGATCCAATCGTTCCGTTTTCCCAAGCTCTTCACTTCGTTGAAAAAGGAGCCGATGTCGGAGCTGATGTCCGTTTGTTTTCTTTTCCGAACGGTACCCACTCACTTGCTAGTTTTGCACAGACAGAAAATCCATTGAAAATTGAACGACTGCTCGAACGAATTGAACGCTTCACTTGTCAGGTGTTGTTATTGCCACCGCGACAACTTCCCGATGAAAAACATGATACAATCAGTCATATTTCTTGAATGAAGGAGACAGAGGCATGACTGAAATTTGTTTAGTGCGACATGGTCAAACGGATTGGAACTTAAATGAACGAATCCAAGGAAGAGAAGACATCCCGTTGAATGCAACAGGAAAAAGACAAGCGGAACTCAGCGCCGCTTATCTAGCCAATGAAAAGTGGGATGTCTTGCTAGCAAGCCCGTTGTCTCGCGCTGTTGAGACAGCAGAAATCATCGGACGTGCTGTCGGATTGACGATCACAGCGACCGATGACCGACTCGTCGAGCGTGAATTTGGTGCTGCTTCCGGTGAACCGGTTGCGTCGATTTATGAAGCTGTTCAAGCGAACGATACGAAACGTGTTCCGGGTCTTGAAACGGAACAAGCGATTCAGGATCGCGTATTCGAAGCATTACAGGAAGTGACACGAACGTATGAGGGGAAACGAATCTTAATCGTCTGTCACTCGCATACGATCAAAGCAGCCTTATCGTCGATTGATGAGACATTCAGTTACCGGACACCTTTGAAAAATGCATGTGCGAATTATATCCAATATACGGACCACTATACGATTGATCGAATCAATGTAGCGGATCACATCACGGACGAAGTCGAAAAACCTTAAGAAATCGGTGTTTCTGGATGTTCTGCTAGATACTGTTTAAATGTTTCTTTAGCGATACTCGTGATATGTGCACCGCGTTTTGAACGACGATCCTTGTATTCTTGGACGAGTTCCTCACCAGCGAATCCATCCTCGACGACTTCACGTAAGATCGATTCGGATAAATCATTCTTCATCATGACCATCTTACCAGTGAAGACATAGGAGACGTGTTCGCTTAAGGCAGTCCGTTCAAGAGGCGTGACGATCATCGCGGCAGGGTCATTATCGGGTCGTGAGATCGTGATTTCAATCAAAGCACGTAAATGTTTTGTGAACAATTCATCGACGATCGGCTGATCGCTCGAAGGAACGACGATTTCTGCGACCCATTGTGCCGTTTGTTCGGTACTGACCGTTAGTCCGTCTTGAATGGCGACGGGAATCGTCGTATCCCGTCCTGACTCGTCCATTAAAATGCGCAATGTGCATAATTTAAAGGTTTTCATGAAAAAATGCCCTCCCTTGATCGCTTACGATTTTTCTACAGTATACCGTGAGGAATGTGGGACGGGAAACTTTTCCTGACGAAATTCGTATGAACTATGTTTAAATAAGACTAGATATTACTAACAGGAGGATCGTTCATTATGCCGCAAGTACTCATTGGAATATTAGGAATCCTGGGTATTGTCTTACTTGCCCACCATATCATCATGTATTGGCATGCTGAACCGACAGACCGCCCGACGCTTGCATATCGCATTGCGCTCCTGATTGCCTGTTTGCTACTCATTAGTGGAAGTGATCATTTAATCAGTATTTTTTACGCGGATTCCTTAGCAGAATTCGGTCAACGCATAACGTATATCGTCTTCATCGGAGGTGCGCTTGGTTTCGCGTGGTACTTTCGTAAGAAGATGGAACAAGCGCCAACAGAAATGACACCTGTCGGAAACGAAGCAGGATTAACATGAGAAAAGCGCCGTTCATCCTGAGGGAGGAAGAACGGCGCTTGTTTGTGCGTCTTATTTTAAACCACTCGCGAGTCGTGTCTCCCGAATCATGTCGAGTTTGAGTTTCCAGAGACGGTCACTGAATGTGACGGCATAAATCTCTGGCAAACGGAGACGTTTGTACTCCTCCCAAAGACGACCAATCTGCGTTTCATGGAAGTGACGGATCTCTTCGATCGTTGGAACTGTATAGATTAGCTCTCCATCTTTGAAGATCGGTTCAAGCAAGCGTTCGACCTTGAACTGCTCCACACGGTTACGGAACGATGGGTCCCGGACGTCGATGAGATCGACGGCTTCAAGTGTCGATGGATCCTCATCCATCAACGTCACGTAATCCCCTTTAAACTTATCCGTCACCGGATCGATGATGCGATAGACTTCCTTGATGTGTGGTGTCGTCGTCTTGGCTTTTGACGAGGACACTTTGATGACAGGCGTGAGTTCGCCGTCTACTTCACGTGCGACCAGTTTATAGACCATTCCGAGAGCGGGTTGCTCGTAAGCTGTAATACCACGTGTTCCGACGAGGAACGTATTCGCTTGGGCGCCTTGGATGCGCAAATCTTGGATGACGTACTCATCGAGATCCCCTGACAAGACGATGTCGACTTCTGGGAAGCCGGCTTCGTCAAGCATGTTACGAGCACGTTTTGACAAATAAGATAAGTCACCAGAATCGATTCGGATTCCGCGCAGTTTATGTCCTTTGGCTTGGAGTTCCTTTGCGACCGTAATGGCATTCGGCAGACCACTCTTGAGTGTGTCATACGTATCGACGAGTAACGTCGATTGATCCGGATAGTGAGAAGCAAATGTCCGGAATGCTGTTAGTTCATCATCATGGAATTGAATGTCGGCATGTTCCATCGTTCCGCCACATGGGATTCCGAAATCGCGTCCTGCTGAAGCAAGACTTGTGACGTCAAAACCAGCGAGGTACGAAGCACGCGTTCCGAAGTAAGCAGCATCGATGCCTTGCGCACGTCGGGCACCGGCTTCAAGAAACTTCGCACGGGGTGCCGATTGACGAATGCGTGCGTACTTCGTCGCGATGAGTGATTCATGGTTCGCGATGTTCAAAATCGCGGTCTGTAAGAGTTTCGCTTCAAAAATTCGTGCCTCGATCCGAATCAATGGTTCGTTCGGGAAGACGATCTCACCTTCTTTGACACTGGAAATCGAACCGTTGAACTTGAATTGACGCAGTTCATCCTTGAATTCATCTGGGAAGCCGATCATCTCTTGCAAGTACGTGATGTCTTCTTCCGTGAAACGGAGTGTTTGAATGTACTCGATGATGTTCTCAAGACCCGCAAAGACGACATACCCTCCTGCAAACGGATTCGAACGGTAGTAGACATCGAAGACGGCACGTTCATTGTGACGTCCTTCTTTCCAGTAGATATACATCCACCGTGGTAAGTATAGATCGGTATGGAGTGCAAGATTACGTTGTAACATAACGGACAAATCCCTTCTTATTCGCCGACGACTTCTGCGCCGATCGATTGTTTAAAGTGTGTAAGCGCCCAGTCGTGACCCGTCGCGTTAAAGCTTGCGACCGCATCGGCATGGACGACGATATGATATCCGAGATTGTAGGCATCAACAGCTGTATGAAGGACACAGATGTCCGTACAGACGCCAACGAGGTGGACTTCGCGGATACCACGTTCACGCAAGCGTAAATCAAGGTCCGTCCCGGCGAACGCACTGTAACGCGTCTTATCAATGACGTGATCAGCGACACGTGCCATGGCTGCGACTTTCCCAAACAAATCACGTCCATGTGTTCCGCGAATATTATGCGGCGGGAAAAGGACAGTTTCCGGATGGAACGTATCACCTTCCTCATGAATATCGTTGGCAATGACGACGTAATCCTCTGTTGAAAATTCCTCCATCAATGTAGCGATCCGGTCTTCAATCGCCTGTCCTGGTTTTCCACAAGTCAGCTTCCCTTCGTCAGCAACGAAGTCGATCGTGTAATCAATGACAATCAGAGCGCGCATGTGCGTGAGCCCCTTTCGGTTTTGAATTAGTGTTCTCTTTCACATTGTACTCTATCTCACATAGAAGGCGAAAGGAAGAAATCGGATACAAACAGGTATAGAGAAGTAATAGAATGGGGTATAAAGTATAGGACGAAAATGATAGTAGAGGAGGAGAAAGGGATGGCTAGGTTGAATGAGTATGAAGTGGAAGAGCGTCTTGAACGATTGCAGGATTGGAGTATCGTCGATGATGAAATCGTCCGAACGTATACACTTCCATCGTTTCCTGCTGCACTGGATTTCGTACAGGAAGTTGGGAGTATCGCCGAAAACTTGAATCATCATCCACGGATCGTGATTGACTATAAAAACGTCACACTTGCGGCGACGACTCATGATGAAAACGGATTGACGGAAAAAGACTTTCAACTTGCGGAGGCCTGTGATGCCATCTAAACTTTCGATCACATTCGGTAGCGGTTCGTTTGTTGAACAAATTCGTTCTCGGGACGCTCACATTCGTGTTGCTAGCGGAAGCGGTGACGCTATCCTCTGGATAGAGACGGACTCGAAATCACCTTTTCAAAGTGGCAATACCTACACGTTGCTCGAATCACGTGGAAATTTTTCGGATGAAGGCAGTCTCTTCTACTGGTCGATTCCGGCAGATCAAAATAGCGGAGATTTATTCGTACATCAAGTGATGTCGAATCCAAAAGTCATTGGAGCAGAATATGGTGGCTTCCAGGCTTTTCGAATTGGACGTGTCGAGAAGGGGACGGATCTCGTCTTATTGATTCAGTTCCATGAGACAAGCGACGGGGCTCGTTATGCAAAATCAGTTGAACGTCTCACGGTAGACCAGTATGCTGAAGAGGCAGGGAAGTCGTTCGCGCCTTCTCCCGTCATGAAACGGTATCAAATCGTACCACCAACAAATGAGTGAGATGCAGGGGGACTAACAGATGAAGAAGAACTATTTTGTCGTAGCAACACTTGGTGGCGCACTTGTCGGCGCTACTTTATCACTACTGCATAAAAATACGCGTCAAGCGCAGTTCACGGCAGTGAAACGAACATTCAGTGGCGCAGGAACACAATTGTCTGCTGTCAAACAAGATCCGAAAGGACGCTTTGAGGAATTAAAAGCACTTTATACGGATAATCAGGAGACGATCCATAACTTGATTGATGATGTGAAGGACTTGGCAGAAGTTCTACGCAAATAATCAAAAAAAGGACTTACGCATGTAGCGTAGTCCTTTTTTTGTATGCTGGTTTACAGGTAACGGAAGAATAATCCGAGTACAGCAAAGGCGATGATGACATAGAAGAAGATACGACCCAACTGCCCAGAACCGCTTACGAAGACAGGACCACCACTTGTCCGACGACCCGTTTGGAACGGACGTGTGAATGGCACGGCGCGGTTGCCGAAGACGAATCCGAAAAGGAATCCGAGGACGAAACCGTACAAGTGACCGAAGACAGCGACGTTCGATCCAAGTAACGTAAAGACTGCCGTGACTGCAGTGAAGATATACACAAGCCGTGTATCGTCTGCCATGATGACCGTTCGTTTGAAACGACTCAAGTAGACATAAAAACCAAGCAGACCAAGAATGGCACCGGATGCTCCGGCTTGTCCATAGAACGGTTCATTGATTTTCGTGAAGTACGTCAAGACGTTCGCAAGCGTACCGACGAGCAAGTAAAAAGTAGCGAATCGAGTATGCCCGATCATCCGCTCGAGAGGCGGTGCGAAAATGACGAGAGCAAACGTATTGAACGCAATATGCCAAAAATCATAATGCAAGAACGTTGCCGTGACGACACGCCACCATTCACCTTGCCCGATTAAGAGATTGATTGCTGCGCCTGCACTTAAGGGAGAGAACGTCAGATTAAGGAGTCCACCTAACTGTTCGATGACAAACAGGGCGACTTGGATTAAAATGAACAACGAAACGACCGGATAAGAACGTGTGAACGTTTGTAGATTTTCCGTTCGACTAAACATGACAACACCTCGCTTCATCTTCATTCTATATGAAGATGGCGAAGAATAGAACTGTGGAGGCGTCTCGGATGATTTATGGAATTGGGATCGATTTAGTCGAACTAAATCGAATCGAGCAAACGCTCGAGCGACAGCCACGTTTTGCAGGAAGAATTTTGACGCAGGCAGAACAGGAACGATTTCAATCGCTTTCAGGACACCGGCAAATTGAGTACCTGGCAGGTCGCTTCGCCGCAAAGGAAGCGTTCGTTAAAGCATTTGGAACCGGTGTCGGAAAAGAGGTTTCCTGGCAGGACGTCGAAGTTTTAAACGATGAGACCGGACGACCGATCATGAGCGGACCATTCAATGGCGTCATCCATGTCTCGATTACACATTCAGAGCACTACGCGTCTGCGCAAGTCTTATTAGAGAAGAGGGATTAGGATGTATCGACCAACTTGGATTGAAATCGATCGGGAAGCGATCGCACACAATATACGCGAAATTAAAACACGAATGGGCGAGCAACAGGTGATGGCAGTCGTCAAGGCAGACGGCTATGGTCACGGTGCAGTGACAGTCGCTGAGATTGCCCTTGAAAATGGAGCTGACTTACTCGCTGTTGCGCTCCTTGAAGAAGCGATTGAGTTGCGAGAAGCGGGTATCCGAGCGCCAATCTTGATGCTTGAAGCTTTACTGCCGGAGCATGCGCCAGTCGCTTCGAATTACGATGTCGCCGTTCCTGTCTTTTCAGCCGATTGGCTCCAAGAAGCGAAACGGCATCTGACGGAAATCGATCATCTCCGTTTGCATATCAAGGTCGATACCGGGATGGGGCGACTCGGACTGCAGCATGTCGATGAGTTGAAGCATATTTTGGTTGAGTGTAATGATGATCTTGTCGAACTCGAAGGCATCTATACGCATTTCGCAACCGCTGACGAGCTGAACAGTCGATTGTTCGAACGTCAGCTCGAGACATTTTTATCCTATGTCGCGCTAGTACCGGACATTCGTTACGTGCATTGTGCTAATTCAGCGGCAGCGATTCGCTTAGCGGGACAAGCGCCGTTTAACGTCGTTCGGGTCGGTATCGCGTTATATGGGGCGATGCCGTCGGATGAGATGGCAGGACATTATGAATTTTTAAAACCAGCGTTTTCACTGAAGAGTCGTCTGATGCAGGTCAAACAAGTCGAACCGGGTCAGACGATCAGTTACGGAGCGACTTATACGGCACCGACAGATGAATGGATCGGTACCGTTCCGATTGGTTATGCAGATGGCTGGTCACGCAAGTTTCAGGGCTATTCACTGATTGTAGACGGTCTACCGTGCGAAATCGTCGGTCGTGTCTGTATGGATCGCTTGATGATTCGTTTACCGCGAGAATATCCGATTGGAACGGAAGTCATCTTGATTGGAGAAGGGGCACCAATCGAGGAAGCGGCCCATTGGCTCGGGACGATCAACTATGAAGTTCTCTGTCAATTCTCGAAACGTGTTCCGCGTCAGTGATTCGAATAAGACATCAATAAGATGGCAAAAATATGTTATTTGTTTGAATTTTGATTGTATTTTCTGAATTCGACTGATATATTGAAGTAGAAAGTGAGTCGTTCGTTAAGGTTTCAGTGAATCTGGAGGTGCCATTATCTTGGTCCAACAACGGGAAATGCAGTTTGTTGAGCGAAATGTAGCGAAGGAGACGATTGGGATGAAGTCGAATCATACGACCGAAGAACGCAAGCGTCAGCTACGTGAGGAATTGAAGCGTGGTTACGAAGAAATGGCAGCAATCAATTTATCGATCGTAGGCGAAATGTTCCAGATTGAAACGGAGGCGGAGTTCTCACTCCTACGTCAAGTAAGCGGGGTGTAAGCTTTGATAGTCAAACGTGGCGACGTGTTTTATGCAAATTTGTCACCTGTGGTCGGATCGGAACAAGGGGGAGTTCGTCCCGTGCTTGTTCTACAAAATGATATTGGTAACCGATTCAGCCCGACAGTCATCGTGGCTGCGATCACGGCACAGATCGACAAAGCCAAACTACCGACCCATGTGGAAGTATATCGAGAGCGACACGGATTAGAACGTGATTCGGTCATCTTACTTGAGCAAATCCGTACAATTGATAAACGCCGTCTAACGGATAAAGTCACACATCTAGATCCGGACACGATGATGAAAGTAAATAGTGCCGTCGCAATCAGCTTAGGCTTGGTTGATTTTTAGGCACTTACATAGAAGCGCAACACAAGAAGAGTCGATACTAGCGTATACGACTTTTTTTGACCTCTTTTTTTAAAAATGGGTTTCAAAGTTTTCTTTACGGGGAAACATACCCAAGTGACCTTTTTATAAAGGGAAGAGGTAGGATGAATAGCAAGACCACATAGACAGATTTTCCTTGAGGAGGAACTTGAAGATGGATTTAACAATTAAAACAGAGCAGCTTGACGGTCAGACGCATCTTTATATCGCAGGTGAGATTGATACGTATACGGCACCAAAGCTTCGCCAAGAATTAGTCCCAGCAGTCGAAACGAATGATGTCATCGTGCACTTGGATGAAGTTCATTATATGGATTCAACAGGTCTCGGTGTTTTTGTCGGTGCGCTCAAAGCAGCGAAAAAGAACGGTACGTCGTTCACGCTCGTTGGCGTCTCTGAACGTATCCGTCGTCTATTCGAGATCACAGGTCTTTCAAGCATCATTACAATTGATAGTGGTGTACGAGGTGGAACGCAATGAAGAACGAACAACTGAACATGACATTACCGGCAAAACCGGAATATGTAGCCATCGCTCGTTTGACGGTTTCAGGCGTCGCGAACCGAATGGGGTATACGTACGATGACATCGAAGATATCAAAATCGCTGTCTCAGAAGCATGTGCGAACGCTGTTCAACATGCGTACGAAGGAAAAGAAGATGGTAGTATCGCCTTGACTTGCAACGTCTATCCAGATGATCGTCTTGAGATCATCGTTAAAGATAACGGCATTACGTTCGATAAAGATGAGGTTAAACGCCAAAGTGAGCCGATTACGGACGCACACGATCTCGATTCCTTGCATGAAGGAGGACTTGGTATCTTGATGATCGAAGCATTGATGGATCAAGTAACGATCGAGAAAGCGAACGGCGTCACTGTCCATATGACAAAATATATGAATAGAGATGAGGTGGGTCAAAGTGCCAGCAAAGTCTCAACAACGCCATCACAGTGATGATGAAGTACTTCGACTGATTGATTTGTATCAGCAGGACGACCAAGATGAGGAAGTGCATGCGGCATTACTCGAGCGTTATTCAGACTTGGTAGAAGCTTTGGCCCGAAAGTTTTCGCGTGGTCGACCGATTCATGACGATCTCGTTCAGGTCGGTATGATTGGGTTACTCGCGGCGCTTCGTCGATTCGATAAGGAGTTTGGTCGCAGTTTTGAATCGTTTGCTGTTCCGACGATCATCGGAGAAATCAAACGTTTCATCCGCGATAAGACATGGAGCGTCCACGTTCCACGTCGCATTAAGGAACTCGGACCAAAAATCAAAAAGGCAGTCGAGGAATTGACGACGGAGCTACAACGCTCTCCGCGCATCGATGAGATTGCTGCTCGCCTTGAAGTATCAGAAGAGGAAGTCCTTGAAACACTCGAGATGGGTAAGAGTTATCAAGCTCTCTCCGTCGATAGCTCGATTGAGGCAGATCAGGAAGGTAGTACCGTTACCTTGCTCGACCTCGTTGGTAATCAAGAGAATGGCTATGACTCTGTCGATCAGCGTCTGATTCTTGAAAAGGCATTTGCTGTCTTGACGGACCGCGAGCGTTCTATCCTCGAATGTGCCTATTATCGCAATATGAGTCAAAAAGAAACGGGAGAACTACTCGGCATTTCACAAATGCATGTGTCCCGTCTCCAACGACGTGCTTTGCAGAAGTTACGTGAAGCGATTAAAGTTGAACCAAATGAAGTATTCTCAAAAGACTGACCTCGTGTCAGTCTTTTTTCTTTTCCATGCATTCTTCGGTATAATGAATGAGAGGTGAAGCAGATGGAAAAGAGAATCGCAAGTGAATTGAATGTACGTCCTGCTCAAGTGAAGGCAGTCTTACAATTGACGGAAGAAGGCGGTACGATTCCGTTCATCGCCCGCTACCGGAAAGAACAGACTGGAGAACTCGATGAGGTCGCGATTAAAGCGATCCTCGATCGACATAAACAATTAACACAACTTGAAAGTAGACGAAGTGACGTCCTTGAAAAAATCGAGGAACAAGGTGTACTAACGCCGGAACTCCGTCGAACGCTTGAAGAAGCGACGACCTTACAACAAGTCGAAGATATTTACTTACCGTTTCGACCAAAACGTCGGACGAAGGCGGAAATTGCACGGGAAGCAGGGCTTGCGCCACTTGCTGACTGGTTACGCGACAAGTCTGCCTATGATGAAGCGACATTTCAGCGTTTGAGCGGTACACTCGATTCGGAAGAAGCACTTGCCGGAGCTCAATCAATCATCGCTGAGGAGTGGGGCGAACAAGCGACGGTGCGTGAGTTCATACGCAAGCAAATACGTCGTTCAGCAGAAATCGTCACGAAACAGAAAAAGGACGCAGTCGATGAAAAAGGTGTCTTTGCACAGTACTATGCTTACAACGAACGGATTCAACAGATTGTTCCGCACCGGATTCTTGCGATCAACCGTGCTGAGTCGTTGAAAATCGTCTCGGTGAAGGTCGTATTAGAGGAACAGCAGGTTTTACCAACGTTACTTCGTTCATATGCACAACTGGCGCCAAAGAAACGTGACATCGTCGAAGCGGCAATCACAACGGGGTATAAAAAATCCGTTTTTCCTGCTATCGAACGAGAAATTCGGAACGAACTGACTGAGAAAGCAGAACTTCAGGCGATTGACGTCTTCGGTAAGAACCTCCGTCAACTCTACATGCAGCCACCGATGAAAGGGAAAGTCATGCTTGGTCTTGATCCGGCTTATCGGACGGGGTGTAAGTGGGCGGTCATTGATCTGACGGGTGAGATGAAGGAAGTCGGTGTCATCTACGTGACGATGTCAGAGCAAAAAGCGAAAGAAGCGCGCCAAACCCTTTCAAAGCTCGTCGACACGTATGGTATTGAATTGATTGCGATTGGCAATGGGACGGCTTCGCGGGAAACAGAAGCATTCGTTGCGGATTGGATGAAGGGGCAGAAAGATATTGCCTTTACGATCGTCGACGAGGCAGGGGCAAGTATTTATTCCGCTTCAGAGATTGCCCGAACGGAGTTTCCGGAGCTTCAAGTCGAACAACGATCCGCAATTTCGATCGCACGTCGCTTGCAGGATCCACTGGCAGAACTCGTCAAAGTCGATCCGCAATCTGTTGGTGTCGGTCAATATCAACATGATGTCTCGCAAACGAAATTGAAGGAGACGCTTGATTTTGTCGTCGAAACGGTCGTCAACCAGGTCGGAGTTGATGTCAATACAGCGTCAGAACCGCTTTTGAGTTACGTCGCAGGAATCACGAAAGCGACGGCGAAAAAAATCGTCGAACGTCGCTCAGAACTTGGAACGTTCAAGACGCGTCAGGAATTATTGAAAGTCCCTCGTCTTGGGGCAAAAGCTTATGAACAGGCAGCTGGATTCCTCCGGATCTTAGATGGAACGCATCCGCTCGACCGGACGCCAATCCATCCGGAGCAGTACAAAACAGTCGAAAGGTTATTCAAGACACTAGGTTTAACGCTCGATCAAGTCGGAACGGATGCACTCCGGGAACAATTGTCCACATTGGCATTACCGGAGATGGCACAGACGCTCGAGATCGGAGAGCCAACGTTACGTGACATCATCGAGGCGTTACAACGTCCGGGACGTGACCCGCGAGAAGCACTCGATAAACCGTTACTTCGCCAAGATGTTCTATCGATGGATATGATTCAAGTCGGGATGGAATTCCAAGGGACGATCCGTAATGTTCTTGATTTTGGTGCGTTCGTTGATATCGGGGTGAAAGAGAATGGATTGATCCATATTTCGAAGCTCAGTCGTAAGCGTGTCAAACATCCACTTGATGTTGTCGCTGTCGGGGATATCGTGACGGTATGGGTGACGAATGTTGAACCGGAGCGAGGACGCATTGGTTTGACGCTGGTTCCGCCGAAATGACGAATGAACAATTACAACGATACGTCGAGCAACTTTCGCTCGACGTATTTTCCTTATCGTTTCGACATGAAGCTTATTTTAACCCACGCCTAAAGACGACAGGTGGTCGCTACTTCTTGGGCGATCATCACTTAGACTTCAATAAACGATACATCGATGACATGAAAGTCTTCCGCGGAATTGTGATTCATGAACTGTGTCACTATCATTTACATCTAGCAGGAATGGGACACCGCCATCAAGATCAAGACTTTAAAGAATGGTTAGAGCGTTACGGTGGGATCCGATACAGTCCGAGAAGACAAGAAGACGAAAAAAAATCCTATCTTTATGAATGTGAGAAATGCAGTACATTATATAGAAGGAAAAGACGCATGAATACGGAAAAGTATCGATGTGGTCGTTGTCGCGGAAAGATTTTTTACAAAAGTAGTTGACGTTCATTTCGGAGCATGATAAATTATAGAAGTCGTCAAAACGACAGCAACTAAACAACTTATCGTCGCTAAAAACTTTTTTAAAAAAGCATTGACGGAAAGAAAAAAAGTTGCTACTATATAAAAGTGTTCCGAACAGAACGTAACGTTCCGCAATAGCTCAGTGGTAGAGCAACCGGCTGTTAACCGGTAGGTCGTAGGTTCAAATCCTACTTGCGGAGCCATTCTTTTGGAGATGTACCCAAGTGGCTATAAGGGGCGCCCCTGCTAAGGGTGTAGGCCGGGAAACTGGTGCGAGGGTTCGAATCCCTCCATCTCCGCCAGACCTCTTATGTGAAAATGTTTCTTGAGAATAATTATTAATTACAAAATGGCCCGTTGGTCAAGCGGTTAAGACACCGCCCTTTCACGGCGGTAACACGGGTTCGAATCCCGTACGGGTCACCATATGGAGGATTAGCTCAGCTGGGAGAGCACCTGCCTTACAAGCAGGGGGTCGGCGGTTCGATCCCGTCATCCTCCACCATTTCTTTTTAAAGAGTTGTTTACAACTTCAAGTTGCGGTCCTGTGGTGTAGCGGTTAACATGCCTGCCTGTCACGCAGGAGATCGCGGGTTCGAATCCCGTCAGGACCGCCATTTTTGGGCTGTAGCCAAGTGGTAAGGCACTGGATTTTGATTCCAGCACGCGAAGGTTCGATCCCTTCCAGCCCAGTTTATATGTGTCATTAGCTCAGTTGGTAGAGCATCTGACTTTTAATCAGAGGGTCGCAGGTTCGAATCCTGCATGACACACCATTTTTAATTTCATATTTGCGGTCGTGGCGGAATCGGTAGACGCGCTAGGTTGAGGGCCTAGTGGTGGCAACATCGTGGAGGTTCAAGTCCTCTCGACCGCACCATATCGCACCCTTAGCTCAGCTGGATAGAGTACTTGACTACGAATCAAGGGGTCGGGAGTTCGAATCTCTCAGGGTGCACCATATTTTGTTTGCTTTGACGGGCCTATAGCTCAGCTGGTTAGAGCGCACGCCTGATAAGCGTGAGGTCGGTGGTTCGAGTCCACTTAGGCCCACCATTTTCAAAACAAACAATGACGAACTTTGAAAACTGAACGATGAGGCAAAAAWCGTATTCTACGGAATACAAAAACGAATGAAGCGCAAGCTTCGTCAATCGTGACTTCGGTCACACAACGAGCAAGTCAAACACTTCATGGAGAGTTTGAT
>NZ_LMPV01000001.1:73439-1076806 GCF_001423965.1 Exiguobacterium sp. Leaf196
AATGCCAATCGAACCTGGAGATAGCTGGTTCTCCCCGAAATAGCTTTAGGGCTAGCCTCGAGGTTGAGAGTTCTGGAGGTAGAGCACTGATTGGACTAGGGGCCCCCACAGGGTTACCGAATTCAGTTAAACTCCGAATGCCAGCAACTTATACTCGGGAGTCAGACTGCGAGTGATAAGATCCGTAGTCAAGAGGGAAACAGCCCAGACCGCCAGCTAAGGTCCCCAAGTGTATGTTAAGTGGAAAAGGATGTGGCGCTGCCTAGACAGCTAGGATGTTGGCTTAGAAGCAGCCACCATTCAAAGAGTGCGTAATAGCTCACTAGTCGAGTGGCGCCGCGCCGAAAATGTAACGGGGCTAAACATACCACCGAAGCTGCGGATTCCGTAAGGAATGGTAGGGGAGCGTTCCAAACCGCTGTGAAGCTGTACCGGAAGGAGCAGTGGAGCGTTTGGAAGTGAGAATGCCGGTGTGAGTAGCGAAAAGAGGGGTGAGAATCCCCTCCGTCGAAAGCCCAAGGTTTCCTGAGGAAGGCTCGTCCGCTCAGGGTTAGTCTGGACCTAAGCCGAGGCCGAAAGGCGTAGGCGATGGATAACAGGTTGATATTCCTGTACCGCCGATCCACCGTTTGAACAATGGGGGGACGCAGGAGGATAGTGACGCATGCGGATGGAAGTGCATGTGCAAGTTTCAAGACCGTCTGATTGGCAAATCCGTCAGGCAYCAMAGTCAAGGAACGACGCGGAGTCCCGTAGGGACGTAGGTCACGATTTCACACTGCCAAGAAAAGCCTCTAGTGAGGGGGAAGGCGCCAGTACCGTAAACCGACACAGGTAGGCGAGATGAGAATTCTAAGACGCGCGGGATAACTCTCGTTAAGGAACTCGGCAAAATGGTCCCGTAACTTCGGGAGAAGGGACGCTCTACACATGTAGAGCCGCAGTGAATAGGCCCAAACGACTGTTTAGCAAAAACACAGGTCTCTGCTAAATCGCAAGATGACGTATAGGGGCTGACGCCTGCCCGGTGCTGGAAGGTTAAGGGGATGGGTTAGCGCAAGCGAAGCTTTGAACCGAAGCCCCAGTAAACGGCGGCCGTAACTATAACGGTCCTAAGGTAGCGAAATTCCTTGTCGGGTAAGTTCCGACCCGCACGAAAGGCGTAACGATTTGGGCACTGTCTCAACGAGAGACCCGGTGAAATCATAGTACCTGTGAAGATGCAGGTTACCCGCGACAGGACGGAAAGACCCCATGGAGCTTTACTACAGCCTGATATTGAGGCTTTGTGCATGATGTACAGGATAGGCGGGAGACGTCGAGCCCGGAGCGCCAGCTTCGGAGGAGTCACCCTTGGGATACCGCCCTTCATGCATAGAGTCTCTAACTCGCAGCCGTGATCCGGCTGGAGGACCGTGTCAGGCGGGTAGTTTGACTGGGGCGGTCGCCTCCTAAACAGTAACGGAGGCGCCCAAAGGTTCCCTCAGAATGGTTGGAAATCATTCGTAGAGCGCAAAGGCAGAAGGGAGCTTGACTGCGAGACCTACAAGTCGAGCAGGGACGAAAGTCGGGCTTAGTGATCCGGTGGTTCCGCATGGAAGGGCCATCGCTCAACGGATAAAAGCTACCCTGGGGATAACAGGCTGATCTCCCCCAAGAGTCCACATCGACGGGGAGGTTTGGCACCTCGATGTCGGCTCATCGCATCCTGGGGCTGGAGTAGGTCCCAAGGGTTGGGCTGTTCGCCCATTAAAGCGGTACGCGAGCTGGGTTCAGAACGTCGTGAGACAGTTCGGTCCCTATCCGTCGTGGGCGCAGGAAATTTGAGGAGAGCTGTCCTTAGTACGAGAGGACCGGGATGGACGCACCGCTGGTGTACCAGTTGTTCCGCCAGGAGCATCGCTGGGTAGCTACGTGCGGACGGGATAAATGCTGAAAGCATCTAAGCATGAAGCCCCCTCCAAGATGAGATTTCCCTTTGAGTAATCAAGAAAGACCCCTCAGAGACGATGAGGTAGATAGGTCACGGGTGGAAGCATGGCGACATGTGGAGCTGAGTGATACTAATCGGTCGAGGCCTTGTTCTAGCAGATGCCCCTCAGAGACGATGAGGTAGATAGGTCACGGGTGGAAGCATGGCGACATGTGGAGCTGAGTGATACTAATCGGTCGAGGCCTTGTTCTAGCAGATGCACATTGTTGATGACTTCAGTTTTGAGGGCGCGAGCCTTTCAAAAAAATGAAAAAAAGTCTTGACGTTATGTGAAYATAATGTTAAGATAATAAATGTCTGGTGRCGATAGCCAAGTGGTCACACCCGTTCCCATGCCGAACACGGAAGTTAAGCACTTGAACGCCGAAAGTAGTTGGGGGCTCAAGTGGTCACACCCGTTCCCATGCCGAACACGGAAGTTAAGCACTTGAACGCCGAAAGTAGTTGGGGGCTTCCCCCTGTGAGGATAGGACGYTGCCAGGCGATCGTTCCGCAATAGCTCAGCGGTAGAGCAACCGGCTGTTAACCGGTAGGTCGTAGGTTCAAATCCTACTTGCGGAGCCATTTATTACTTCTTCACCACGTACAATGGAGAGCTGTCCGAGTGGCCGAAGGAGCACGATTGGAAATCGTGTAGGCGTCAAAAGCGTCTCAAGGGTTCGAATCCCTTGCTCTCCGCCATCATCACTTTCAATTCAGAATGGCCCGTTGGTCAAGCGGTTAAGACACCGCCCTTTCACGGCGGTAACACGGGTTCGAATCCCGTACGGGTCACCATTTATAGCGTCGCGGGGTGGAGCAGTCTGGTAGCTCGTTGGGCTCATAACCCAAAGGTCGTCGGTTCAAATCCGGCCCCCGCAATTACATACGGTCCTGTGGTGTAGCGGTTAACATGCCTGCCTGTCACGCAGGAGATCGCGGGTTCGAATCCCGTCAGGACCGCCATTGTTAAGGCTTTGTAGCTCAGTTGGTAGAGCAAAGGACTGAAAATCCTTGTGTCGGCGGTTCGATTCCGTCCAAAGCCACCATCTTTATTAACAACATGATTTTCCCATTTGTGGGGGGGTAGCGAAGTGGCTAAACGCGGCGGACTGTAAATCCGCTCCCTCGGGTTCGGCGGTTCGAATCCGCCCCCCCCCACCACCATAGGGGCATAGTTTAGCGGTAGAACTACGGTCTCCAAAACCGTCAGCGCGGGTTCGATTCCTGCTGCCCCTGTTTACCATGGCGATTGTGGCGAAGTGGTTAACGCACCGGATTGTGATTCCGGCATTCGTGGGTTCAATTCCCATCAGTCGCCCTCTTATTATTGGGCTGTAGCCAAGTGGTAAGGCACTGGATTTTGATTCCAGCACGCGAAGGTTCGATCCCTTCCAGCCCAGCTTTTCAAGCGGAAGTAGTTCAGTGGTAGAATACGACCTTGCCAAGGTCGGGGTCGCGGGTTCGAATCCCGTCTTCCGCTCCAATGAGTGGCGCCATAGCCAAGTGGTAAGGCAGAGGACTGCAACTCCTTTATCGTCAGTTCGATTCTGACTGGCGCCTCCAACTATTTCCTAATTAAATAGTTTTGCAAGAGATTGTGCCGGTGTGGCGGAACTGGTAGACGCGCACGACTCAAAATCGTGTTCCTTTGGAGTGTCGGTTCGATTCCGACCACCGGTATCTTGCGGGTGTAGTTTAATGGTAAAACCTCAGCCTTCCAAGCTGATGACGAGGGTTCGATTCCCTTCACCCGCTTTATACTTTTTACACAATCTGATGTTTCACCTGATCATGCGGGTGTAGTTTAATGGTAAAACCTCAGCCTTCCAAGCTGATGACGAGGGTTCGATTCCCTTCACCCGCTTACCTAAAAAGAGCAATGTGTCGTTTTCGCTGACACCTTGCTCTTTTTGTTTAGGAAGGAATCTTAAGAGGAAAGGAGCGTGTCGTAATGGATGGTGTACAATTGAAATTGGCTTTACAAGAGTACGCAGTTGAGATTGGAATCGATGAGCTGAAGGTGACGACGGCTGACCCTTTTCTTGTCTTAAAACGTCGACTTCAAGCACAACAGGAGAAAGGATTTGCTTCTGGTTTTGAAGAGCCCGATCTCGATCTACGAACGACTCCTTCGTTACTCGTAGAAGATGCGGCTTCGATCATTGCCATTGCGGTCGCGTATCCAAGTACTCTCAAAAATGCACCTCGTGGCAAGGAAGGGGAGCGGCGGGGTATTTTTTGTCGATCGTCCTGGGGACTGGATTACCATCAGGCGTTGCGACAACGTTTGACGTTGCTTGAAGAAAAAATTCAAGAGTTGAGTCCAGGTGCAAGGACGCGCTCGATGGTCGATACAGGAGAACTCGTCGATCGTGCAGTAGCAGAACGAGCAGGTATTGGATTCAGTGGTAAAAATTGCTCGATCATCAGTGAAGAGCACGGATCGTATCTTTATCTTGGTGAATTGATTACTGACCTCGTCTTGCCGCCGGATCAGCCAGTCGAAGAATTATGTGGAACATGCAATAAATGTATCGATGCTTGTCCGACGGATGCGCTAGTTGAACCTGGTGTCATCGACGCTAAACGATGTATCTCGTTTTTAACACAGACGAAAACGTTACTGCCAGAACCGTTTCGGATGGCGCTTGGGAACCGTCTGTATGGGTGTGATACATGTCAGCAAGTATGTCCATATAACCGGAAGAAGAATGCGACACATCATGTTGAACTACAACCGGATCCGGAGCAGGTCAAACCGCTCCTTGTTCCACTCTTATCAATGAGTAACCGTGAGTTCAAGAGTCGTTTCGGAACATTATCCGGAGCATGGCGTGGTAAGAAGCCGATTCAACGTAATGCGATTTGTGCGCTTGTTCATTATCGAGACAAGAGTGCTATTGACGCGCTACGGTTAATGACGGAAACAGATGCCCGCGAAGACATGCGGGCGCTTGCACTCTGGGCAGTCGGTCGGATTGGCGGAATTGATGAGAAGTCGTACATCGAATCCCGTCTTTTAGCGGATACTGCAGTGGATGTTCAGACAGAAGGACAACGGTTAATTGAAGAGTGGGGGGAAGCAGATGCCATTTCAACAGCTCACTTATAAGTTCGGTACATTGCTCGTCGCATGGGAAAAAGAGCAAATCGTGTACCTCGACTTTGGGTTGAATAAAGATCGTGCTCGGACCTATTTAGCAGAAGAGACAGACGAAGGTACATTACCGAAAGCTTGGCGTATGGCGTTTGATCGTTATGCACAAGGAGAGGTACAAGCGCTTGATGCGCTTCCTTGTCAGTTGCGTGTCACACCATTTGCAGAGAAAGTGTTACAAGCTTTGCGAACCGTTCCGTTCGGTCAGACGATCAGTTATGGTGAACTGGCTCGAATGATTGGAAAACCACAGGCAGCACGAGCTGTTGGCGGTGCCTTGAATCGGAATCCGATCGCATTGATTTATCCATGCCACCGTGTCATCGGGGCGACCGGTAAATTGACGGGTTTCGCAAGCGGAATTGCCCATAAAGAAGCGCTTTTAGCGCATGAGATAGGAGAGAATTGAACCATGGCTATTCATGTCGTTATGTATCAACCGGAAATTCCTCAAAATACAGGTAATATTTCGCGAACATGTGCAGCGACGCATTCCGTCCTTCACTTGATCCGACCGCTCGGCTTCTCGACAGACGATAAGCAACTTAAACGTGCAGGTCTTGACTACTGGGAATTTGTCGATGTCCGTTATCATGATTCGTTAGAAGAACTGTGGGAAAAACATCCGGAAGGTATTTTCTACTATATTACGAAATACGGGGAACAGTACCCAAGTCAGATTGACTTATCGGACGTTGAACAGGACTATTTCTTCGTCTTTGGTCGGGAAACAAAAGGATTGCCGCTTGAAGTCATCGATGCAAACGCAGAACGGTGTATCCGTTTACCCCAATCGAATCTCGTTCGTTCACTGAACGTCTCGAACACGGCAGCGATCATCGTCTATGAAGCATTACGTCAGCAAGGATACGCAGGTCTTCTGTAAAGCAAAAGCTCCATCCTGATTCAGGATGGAGCTTTTATGAGTTATTCGTTACCTTCAGGTTTTTTGTTGTAGCCTGCAGTGAAGATTGCTGTCAAAAACGCAAGACTTACGCCGACCATTAAGATAAATGCCATTTTTGTTTCCCCCTTCAGTCTCTTGAACCGATATAATCTATTATAGTATACCTGTAAGTGAAATTGTGTGCTACATATGAATTTTCTATGAATGGAGACTCCACATGCGTACGAACGTTTACCTATTAAGTTATGCCCCACTGATCAGCATCTTGTTATTTAGTACATCCCTTGCGATCGCGACGACGGAACTTGCATTGCATTGGCTCGATCAAGTCGGCGTGTACGATGAACTGCTCCAGCTACTGACGGCACGTGATACGAAGCTCGTCGTTTGGCTTGGTTTTTTGATCGTCTATTTCATGATCTTTAGTTCGCTTAAACTACTATCGGACACGATCAATCAGCTCGGTTTCGCCTTTTTCATCAAAGAACAAGAGGGAACGACACTCGGTATGTTACGTCCGGGCAGTATTCTCCTGCTCGTCGGAGGATGTGTCAGCTTTGCTTTCATGACGTCCTTCTTGCACGTTGGGATCGTATTGCTTGTATCCTTCTTCATCTATTTTATCTTTTACACGGTACAGATTAGTAAAATGACGAGTGCGGCTGGAGCTGTTGGGTTAATCATCTTCTCCTTCTTAGCCTGGGGCGTTCTACTCGCTGGTCTATCATGGGTTGGTCTGACCTTATTCAATTCCTTTGGAGAAGCAATTTTATTTCCGAGTTGACTCAAGGACGTAAAATCGTCGCCCACGTCTGGACCTGTAACGTTGCATTGGCTTCAGCAGGGAAGGGACGCGGGCGATCTGCCCCTAGCCAAATCCCTCCGATATGTTGATTTTTAATACCGACGAACCACATGTCTTTGTTATCGTTCGTCGTTCCTGTTTTTCCTCCGATATAGCGCGCAGAGGAATCATATCCTTTGCGTCCCGTTCCATACGTCATGACATTCTTTAAACCAGCCCGTAATTCCCGGTTCGTCTGACTGGACCAAATCCGTTGTTCTTTTTCTTGTGGTCGTTCGACCGTTCCATTTTTAAGCGTAATACTTTTGATCATCGATGCCGGTCGATAGATCCCGTCATTGACGAATACGGAATAAGCGTTCGTCAGTTCATATGGACTGATCCCGTATTGCAACCCACCTAGGGCACTCGTAAAGGCATCATCCTCACGTGTCCATTGGCTAAACTGGAATGGACGGATGGACTTCAATCCTTCCCGGAAAGAGACAGCAAATGCTCGAATTGCTGGTGTGTTATAGGAGTAAGCGATCGCATCGGCAATCGTTACTTGTCCGAGAATTCGATTTCCGCTATTTGACGGACAGTAGCCATCGATACAGACGGGACTACCGTCTAACGTGCTCGACAAGCGGGCTTTCGTCTTCTCAAGGTAAGGACCGTAGACAAGTAACGGTTTGATGGCTGAACCAGGTTGTCGGTACGACTGCACTGCTCGGTTGAACTGACCTGTCAAATTCGATTTGTAGCCGACAAGAGCCGTGACTCCGTGTGTTTGTCCGTCGATGCCAACATAAGCCCCCTCAATCGGGTTGGGTAGATTGCGAAGAGCTTCCTTAGCCCGTCGTTGTTCTGCTGAGTCGAGATATGTCGAGATGACCGCACCTTGTTGATGCAGATATTCTGCAGCATGCTTCTCACTCCAACCCTTTTTTTGAGCGGTCATCCGAACGGCAGCTTGAACGGTGGCATCGATATAGTCCGGATAAGGAACCCGCGGCTTATAAGATCGAGGTGTCACATGAGAAATAGTAAAATCTTTCGTCAGTACACGATCGCGCACTAATGCTTGAGCGATTCGTTGCTGACGTTTTTTTGTATTTTCAGGAAAACGAAGCGGATCGTAGAGTGACGGATTGTTCGGAATCGCTGTCAAAAAGCTGATTTCAGACCAATTCAACTCGCGCGCTGGCTTATTGAAATATGATTTTGCGGCCAGTTCGATCCCGTAAATATTATTCGCGAAATATGCTTGATTGACATACGCTGTCATCAGTTCTTTTTTCGAATATTTTTGCTCCAAAGACACAGCAATTAGCAACTCTTTTATTTTTCTAGTATATGTTTTTTCGTTTGTTAGATATGTCATTCTTGCTAGTTGTTGTGTGATCGTACTGCCACCTTGAGATTTAGAATCAGACTGGTTTTTCGTAAACGCGCGTAAGATTCCTGTGATGTCATATCCGTCATGTTGATAGAAACGCTGATCTTCGATAGCAACAAACGCTTGCTCGACTTTTTTCGGCAATGTTCGAGGCGTTAAGTCATCCCGTCGCAATCCGTCATAGAGCTCGACCCGTTTGTTTTCATAGGTTACGGTGATTGGTTGGTAGGAGGTCAGTGGATGTCGTGTCGTCTGTTCATCGGCCCAGAAAAAAAGTGTGCGTGCTGTTTTTAACTCATCTTTAATTGAAAATAAGGAAAACAGAAGCATCATCGTAAGACCAAGTAAGACGAGATATCCTGTCGTAATTCGCATGAGAACTCCTTTCAAAAAGCCATTTCATTCCTATTATCGGTCTTTTATGGAGAAATCAATAGATTTTTTTTCGATTTTTGTATTTTAATAAACCTATTTTGCAGGAATGTTATATTAAAAAGAGAAAAGATTGGGTATATAGAAGTATCTGTGGATTTTAGAACGCGAGTCATCTGTAAAAAAAGAGCATAAATGGAGGGGACGAAATGGCTAAAAAGAATGTCGTTGCGATGTTACTTGCAGGCGGAGAAGGGAAACGTCTGGGAGCTTTAACGAAACACACTGCGAAACCAGCTGTTGCATTTGGAGGAAAATACCGGATCATTGATTTCCCACTTTCGAACTGTACGAACTCAGGAATCGATACAGTTGGCGTGTTGACGCAATACGAACCATTAGAGTTGAATCGATACCTTGGCATTGGAAGTCCATGGGATTTGGATCGCCGTAATGGCGGATTAACGATTCTTCCACCATACCAAGCACAGAACGGCAAAAACTGGTATGAGGGCACAGCAAATGCTATTTATCGAAATATGAGTTATATCAATCAATTTGACCCTGAATATGTTCTTGTTCTATCAGGCGACCATATTTATAAAATGGATTATGAAAAAATGATCGAGGAGCATCGACTTGGTGGAGCTGACGTGACGATTTCCGTACGTGAAGTACCATGGGACGAGGCACCGCGATTTGGTATCCTCAATACGGACGATGACTTACGAATCAATGAATTCGAAGAAAAACCAAAAAATCCGAAATCAAATCTTGCATCGATGGGGATTTATGTCTTTAACTGGGATATCTTAAAACGCCACTTGATTCAAGATGCCGGCGATGCGGAATCAAGCTTTGACTTCGGTAAAAATATCATCCCGAACATGCTTTTTGAAAATCTCAATATCCGTGCGTATAAATTCAAAGGATACTGGAAAGACGTCGGGACGATTCAATCCCTTTGGGAAGCGAACATGGATCTATTGACGGCAGAGCCTGAATTCGATTTGTATGAACCGTCATGGAAAGTACATTCGGTCAACCCGAATCAGCAACCACAATACATTGGAAACGCTGCGACAGTCGAGACATCGATCATCAACGAAGGATGCCACATCGAAGGAGAAATCAATCATTCGGTTCTCTTCTACGGTGTCGATGTAGCAGAAGGATCACTCGTCAAAGACTCGGTCATCTTCCCGAACGTCAAAATCGGACGAGACGTCACGATTCACCGGGCGATTTTAGCAGATGGTGTCATCGTTGAAGATGGTGCGACGATTGGATCTCCGGACGGAGAAGTCTTCGTCATTGAAGCAGACAGCATCGTTAAAAAGAACGAAGTCATCAAAGAAGCAATTCAATAAGGGGGATATTCGAATGAAGGTCGATTTATTAGGCGTCATCAATCTAAGTGGTGAAGAAGGATTTTTCAAAGAACTAACAGAGCATCGTAACTTGGCAGCTGTGCCATTTGCGGGTCGTTATCGATTGATCGATTTTACATTAACGAACATGGTACAAAACGATATCGCGAACATCGGGATTTTTACGCTCGAGAAATATCGTGGCATGATGGACCATCTTGGATCTGGTAAAGAGTGGGATCTTGACCGTTCAAACGGTGGACTCTATATCTTCCCACCTGCATTGTCACAAGATGCGAACGAGTTCCGTGGGGATCTATCGAACTTCCACCTTCACCGTGATTTTTTCCTTCGCAGTAAGGAAAACTATGTCGTCGTCTCTGGTTCGAACATCTTATCAGCCGTAGATTATCGTGATGTCTTGCGCGAACATAAAGAATCGAATGCGGATATCACAGTCGTTTATACGAAGCGTGAACTGCCTTGCAAATACTGCCGTCCAATTCGCTTTGGCGAGCAGAACCGCGTGACTGCAATCGGATCACGAGGGTTCCAGCCGACTGATGAGACGTTCTACATGGAAACGGTCGTTCTATCGAAGAACCTATTCGTTCGTTTGATTGATGAGGCGATTGCGCGTGGCGAGTACGATTTACTACAAAGCATCATCCGTTCGCAGCTAAATCGCTTGCATGTACATGGTTATGAATATCGTGGTACATCACAAGTCATCCACTCACTTCGTTCATACTACCGTGAGAGCATGCTATTGCTTGAACAGTGGGGAGCAATCAATGACTTCCAGCATGTCTACACGAAAATCAAGCATGAACCGCCGACACGTTATTTGCCAGGTTCAGCGATTAAGAACTCACTCGTCGCAAACGGCTGTAAGTTAGAAGGCACGACGACGGATAGCATCCTGTTCCGTGGTGTTAAAGTCGGAAAGCATGCGCGCGTCAAAAACTCGATCATCATGCAAAAATCGGTCATTGAAGAAGGCGCGGTCGTTGAGTACGCGATTCTCGACAAAGAAGTGACCGTCAAACGCGGTCAAGTCATTCGCGGTACGGCAGAAGAACCAATCGTCATCAAAAAACAAACAATCGTTTAAAGGAGATGTCATTCATGAAGGTATGGTTTGCTGCCACGGAAGCGACACCCTTCATCAAGACAGGGGGGCTAGCTGACGTCGTCGGCTCGCTCCCTTTAGCGCTTGCTGAGGAAGGGGCAGACGTTTCGGTCGTCTTACCCAATTATGGTCAAATCAAGGAACAATACAAATCGGAGATGGAGTTTTTATTCGACTTCATCGTACCAGTTGGCTGGCGACAGCAATTTGGTGCTGTCCTCCGATTAAAACAAGATGGTGTAACGTTCTATTTCATCGATAATGAGTACTATTTCAAACGCGATGGTGTCATTTATGGACATTACGATGATGCGGAACGATTTGCGTATTTTTCACGTGCCGTTCTTGAGATGATTCAACATCTCGATCGGAAAGAAGTACCGGACGTCATCCATTGTCACGATTGGCAAACAGGTGTGATTCCGGCGTTCCTACGAATCCATTATCAGCACCTAGAGCGCTATCAAGATATTAAAACGGTCTTTACGATTCACAATCTACAATATCAAGGTGTTTTCCCGGAGGAAGTACTCGGTGATTTACTTGGATTGAGTCATGAACACTTCACAGCCGATGGTATTGCTCATAACGGTCTCGTCAATTACATGAAGGCAGGACTCGTCCATTCCAATCAAATCACGACAGTCAGTCCATCATATCGTGATGAGATCATGGATCCGTATTACGGTGAGACGCTTGAACCCGTCTTACAACATCGCGCTGTCGACGTACGCGGAATCTTGAATGGAATCGACTATCGTCAATTTGATCCTGCACATGATACGCATCTCGTTGAGACGTATTCGGTCGATACCGTCACGGAAGGAAAGGCGAAGAACAAAGCTGCCTTACAAGAAGAACTAGGTCTCCCCATCAATCCGGATGTACCATTGTTTGGTTTCGTTTCTCGTCTCGTCGACCAAAAGGGGATTGATTTGCTCGCGCATATCTTGCCAGATTTGTTTGAACTCGATGCGCAGTTCATCATCCTTGGATCAGGTGAAGCGGAATATGAAGGGTTGTTCCATCATGCGACATCGATTCGTCCAGACAAAATCGCTTCTTACATCGGGTTCGACGTTGGTCTCGCGCAACGAATCTATGCGGGCAGTGACGCCTTCTTGATGCCTTCGCGTTTTGAACCATGTGGTCTCAGTCAGTTGATTTCGATGAAGTACGGCTGTTTACCAGTCGTCCGGGAAACAGGTGGTCTTCGTGATACGGTCAAGCCATTCAATCAGTTTACGTTAGAAGGAAATGGATTCTCGTTCGCGAATTATAATGCACATGAGTTTTTAGAAGCGATTAAACGTACTATTGAGGTCTATCATGATCGCCCGGTCTTTGAGCACTTGATTGAGACTGCGATGAATGAGGATTTCAGTTGGTTGCGTTCAGCCGACGAATACTTGGCGTTATATCGTTTGATTGCACCGTCCGCCACTTGATCGTATCACTGGGAAAAGGAGTTACGTCATGTTCAAAGATATAGAGAAGTTCAAGGAGAGGTTTACGGAACGATTCGTTTCGATGCATGGCAAGGCAATAACGGAAGCAACAGAAAACGATATCTATCAGACACTTGCTTATCTGGTACGTGAGACGGTCACGACCGATTGGTTACGGACAAAGGAAACATATACCCATAAAAAAAGTAAGCAAGTCTATTACTTTTCACTCGAGTTTTTGCTCGGACGTTTCTTGCATAACAACCTATTAAGTCTTGACGTCTTAAAGGATGTGGAACGGGGACTGGAAGAACTCGGATATCAGCTCAGTGATCTGACAGAAGAAGAGCCGGAACCAGGACTCGGAAACGGAGGTCTCGGTCGTCTCGCAGCCTGTTTTCTTGATTCCTTGGCTGCGCTTGGTCTACCGGGACATGGGAACGGTATCCGATACCAATATGGTCTGTTTAAGCAAAAAATCATCGATGGCTATCAAGTCGAGCTACCGGATAACTGGCTGAAGAACGGAAACATGTGGGAAATTAGACGTTCTGATAAAGCGGTCGATATTTCATTCGGTGGACATGTGTGGCTCGAAGAAGTCGGTGATGGGTATCGCGTCCATCATGAACCGACTGAAATCGTCCGTGCTGTTCCGTACGATATGCCGATCGTTGGCTATCAAAACAAGGTTGTCAATAACCTGCGACTCTGGAGTGCTGAGTCTCCACTTGATGATGATGAATTACTTAGTCAATACCGTGGGAACTATAAAGATTTACTGGCACATAAACAATCGATTCAGACGATTTCAGAGTTCTTGTATCCGGATGATACGACGTACGAAGGAAAAGAACTCCGTCTGAAGCAACAATATTTCTTCGTCTCTGCAGGATTACGGAGTATCTTGACGTCCTTTAAAAAACGAAACCATTCATTGAAGCAACTCGGGAATCATATTGCCATTCATATCAATGATACGCATCCGGTCGTCGCGATTCCGGAATTGATGCGGATTCTTGTTGATGAAGAAAGGTTTGGATGGGAAGAAGCATGGCGGATCACGAAGAGTGTCATGTCGTTTACGAACCACACGTTATTATCAGAAGCACTCGAACGTTGGCCGGTTGATTTGTTCCGTCGCTTGTTGCCACGCATCTATCTCATCATCGAGGAAATCAACCGACGCTTCTGTAAAGATGTGCTGGCGAACTATCCACACATGGAAGCACATATGCGAGATATCGCCATCATCGCGGACGATCGGATCAACATGGCGAATCTGGCTGTCGTCGGCACGCATTCAACGAACGGTGTCGCTCAGATTCATACTGAGATTCTGAAGCAGCGCGAGATGCGACTATTTTATGAGATGTTTCCGCTTCGATTTAATAATAAGACGAACGGGATTACACATCGTCGCTGGCTTCTCTCATCGAACCCAGCACTGGCAAACCGTGTGACAGAAGCGATCGGGGATGGTTGGATTCAGCATCCGTCCGATTTGCAAAAATTGACGAAATGGGCAGAGGATTCAGCACTGCAGAAGGACATCGCCGAGATCAAGCTTCAGCGTAAGGAAGAATTAGCGTTGCTCATTGAAAAGGAAACAGGTATCGTCGTTGATCCAACCTCGATTTTTGATGTTCAAGTCAAGCGATTGCATGCGTACAAACGTCAACTCTTAAATGCGTTACACATTCATTCGCTCTATTATCGTCTGAAGGAAGACCGTTCCTTTACGATGACACCGCGGACATTCATCTTTGGTGCAAAGGCAGCGCCAGGCTATCATTATGCAAAAGAAGTCATTCGTTATATCAATGCGTTAGCTCGCTTAATTAATCAGGATCCAGAGGTCAGCCCATACTTGAAAGTCGTCTTCCTAGAAAACTATCGTGTATCGCTTGCTGAAAAGATTTTCCCGGCAAGTGATGTCAGTGAGCAGATTTCGACTGCCAGCTATGAAGCCTCTGGAACCGGCAATATGAAGTTCATGATGAATGGCGCTTTGACGATTGGAACGCTCGACGGAGCGAACATCGAAATTCGAGATGAAGTTGGGGATGCGAACATCTTCATCTTCGGCTTAACGCCGCAGGAAGTCATGAATTATAAGCAATACGGCAGTTATAGTGCGTATGATCAATACAGTGCCCAACCCGAGTTGCGACGAATCATCGATAGTCTCGTCGACGAGACATTATTTGCTCCGGGTGAATTCCAAGCAATTTACGATTCATTATTGACGTATAATGATGAGTATCTGATCCTGAAAGACTTCATGTCGTATCAACAAGCGCAGGAACGTATCGATCGGATGTATCAGCAACCGGAAGAATGGTATAAACGTGTCATTCTTAATATTGCTCGGTCAGGTGTGTTCTCAAGTGATCGAACGATTAAAGAGTATGCGAATGCGATCTGGAACATCAAACCAATTCAACTCTAAACAAAAAGACACTGACAGATGTTTCTGTCAGCGTCTGATGTTTACGAACGGGAGACGTCTTCACCGCGGCTGACCCAATCACTATAAGAGCCGGCGTAAAGCCGGACATCGGTTTTCCCGAGTGAGTGGAGAGCGATGACATTGACGCACGCTGTCACACCGCTTCCACAGTAGAGGATAGGTGCCGTGACCGGCAGGATGTCGGCGTATAGTTCTTTCAGATCTTCCGCATCTCGTAAACGACCATCTGGTGAGAGTGCCTGTTCAAAGTAACAATTTACGGCACCCGGAATGTGTCCGGCGACATGATCGAGTGGTTCGATTTCTCCGCGATACCGATCGGGCGCACGGGAATCGATGACCATCGTTTCTGTCAGCTGATCCTTTAGCACTTCGAACGAGACGAGCATCTCGTCTTGGAAACGCGGCGTGTACTGAGAGGGTTCATAAGTAAAAGTCTCGTCTGTAACCGGAAGATCGAACGCTAGGTAAGAGGAGAATCCGCCCTCGAGAACGACGACACGCTCATGTCCGATCCATTTAAATAACCACCATGCACGAGCGGCATATGGAAAACCATCGTCATACAAAACGACGAAGTCTTCCGGGGTCACACCATGCTGTTCCAGTGTGTGTTGCCACGCTTCTTTTGAAGGAAGCGGATGCCGACCGCCGACCTCATCGATTGGACCAGAAAGGTCAGTCGTTAAATCCAGGTGCTGTGCACCTTCGACGTGTTGTTCTAAGAAAGCATTTCGTCCATATTCAGGTTGTTGTAAGTCATAGCGGCAGTCAAACCAGCGAATCTGATCCGTACGGACGAGCTGTTGAAGGTCTGCCATTTGAATCGTAGGAAACATGCCTCATCACCTTACCCTTTCTAGTGTTAATCATATGAAAGGTATCGCATCATCGCAAGTCTTACCCTCATTCAAAAAGGAGTCGATTTACTATGTCATGGAAAGAAACCTATCAAAAATGGGATCAGTTCGCTGATCTTGACAGTACATTAAAAGAAGAACTCGTCACGCTAGCAGCGGATGAAAAAGCAGCTGAAGAAGCATTCTATAAAGAACTCGAGTTTGGAACAGGTGGTATGCGCGGGGAGATCGGTGTCGGAACGAACCGGATGAATGTGTATACGGTTCGAAAAGCATCACAAGGGTTCGCAGCATTCATTAAGGCATCAGGAGAAGAAGCGGCAGCAAAAGGAATCGTCATCGCACACGATTCACGCCATTTCTCACCAGAATTTGCGCTGGAGGCGGCACGGACGCTCGCAAGTAACGGCATCAAAGCGTATCTGTTCGACGGTCTACGTCCGACACCAGAACTTTCTTTTGCGGTTCGGTCTTTACAAGCAGCGGGCGGGATCGTCATTACGGCGAGTCACAACCCACCAGAATACAACGGATATAAAGTGTACGGAGACGACGGTGGACAACTTCCACCAAAAGAAGCGGATGAACTCGTATCGTACGTCAGTCAAATCGAAGACGAGCTGTCGATTGAACTTGAGCAAGAAGAAGTCCTTCGTGCGAACGGTTTAATCGTCCGTGTCGGCGAAGAACTTGACGAAGCGTATCAAGAAAAATTACAGACGATTCGTGTCTTACCTTCAATCCAATCGGAATTAGCCGATCCACTAAAAATCGTTTTCACTCCACTTCACGGAACAGGTCTTGTACCGGTAACAGAAGGCTTGAAACGTTACGGTTTCGAACACGTGACAGTCGTCAAGGAGCAAGCAGAGCCAGACGGTGCATTCCCGACCGTGACGTCACCGAACCCGGAAGAACATGCTGCCTTTAAACTGGCGATCGAATACGGAGATCGTACAGATGCCGATATCTTGATTGCGACGGATCCCGATGCTGACCGCGTCGGAGTAGCAACACGTGATGCAGACGGAGAATGGACAGTCTTGACAGGGAATCAGACGGGGGCATTGTTGCTCGACTATATCCTTTCACAAAAAGCGGCGCAGGGGACACTACCAGAGAACGGATTTGTCGCGAAGACAATCGTTACTTCAGAACTAGGTGCGTTGATTGCACGTCATTATGATCTCCATGTCGAGAACACGTTGACAGGCTTTAAGTTCATCGGGGAAAAAATCAAACAATACAATGCATCGGGTCAATATGAGTATCTCTTCGGCTATGAAGAGAGCTATGGATATCTCATCGGGGACTTCTGCCGCGACAAGGATGCCGTCCAAGCGTGCTTGTTAGCTGCTGAGATGGCTGCGTATCACAAAAAAGAAGGACGGACGCTCTATGAGGCATTACAGTCGATTTACGAGCAGTTCGGGTACTTTGAAGAGTCACTCCGCTCTCTGACGCTCAAAGGGAAGGATGGCGTGGCACAGATTGGTCGTATCATGGATACGTTCCGTGAGAATCCACCAAAACAAGTGGCTGGAGAACAGGTCGTCTTGTTCGAGGATTATGATGCGAGCATCGCTCACGATCTGAAGACACATCAACCCTCACCGATCAATCTGCCAAAATCCAATGTCTTGAAGTTCACGCTCAGTGATGGATCGTGGTTCTGCCTTCGTCCATCGGGCACGGAACCAAAAATTAAGTTCTATTTCAGCGTCACGTCACCAGATGCTGCTGAGACGACACGAAAACGTCAGCAAATCGAAGATGAAGTCATGCAGGAAGTCGAGCAAATTCAATAAGTCCTAAACAGGATTCCGTCGATGACGGAATCCTGTTTTTTGTCTTAGAGCATTGAAAATTGAAATTCGTGCAACCGTTACCATTTTGAGGTACAGTAAACGAGATAGAGTTCATACGATAGAGGAGTGGAAGAAACATGGAACGGATTCAGCTAACAGAAGATTTATCATTCTCACGGATCATTCATGGTCTGTGGCGATTGAATGAATGGGAAATGACGAAGGAAGAGCGTCTTGAATTGATTGAAGCATGCCTTGCTTTAGGAATTACGACGTTTGATCACGCAGATATCTATGGCGATTATACGAATGAACGCTTATTCGGGGAAGCTCTTGCCTTAAAACCGGAATTACGTGACCGGATGGAGATCGTCACGAAGACGGGCATCAAGATGAAAGGGAATCATTTCTCGGATCAGTCATTATCGTTCTATGATACGACGAAAGAGCATATTATCAAACAGGTCAATCGTTCCCTGCAAGAACTCGGTGTCGAGTACGTCGATACGTTGTTGATTCACCGTCCAGATCCATTGATGGATCCGAACGAGATTGCAGAAGCGTTCGTTGAGCTGAAGGACGCGGGTAAGGTACGGACATTCGGTCTATCGAACCATACACCTGCACAACAGAGTCTTATACAATCACGCTTACCGTTCATGCTCGTGACGAACCAACTCGAGTTATCGGTTTCGGAACTGAAACATTTCGAGGATGGATCCGTCGATCTGTGTCATGAAAATGAGATGCCATTGATGGCATGGAGTCCGCTTGCGGGCGGTCGTCTCTTTAAGGACGAGCGATACGCACCGTTACGTGAAAAATTAGCTGAGATCGCTGAAAAGATCGGGGCAAAAGAAATCGACGAAGTCGCATATGCATGGTTACTTAAACATCCAGCACGTATCATGCCGATCGTTGGTTCTGGTAAGATTGAACGCATCGAATCTGCTGTTCGTTCGACGAATCTGTCGTTGACGCGCGAGCAATGGTTTGAGATTTTGAAGGCATCACGAGGTCGTGATGTCGATTAATCTAGACTGTGAGACAGAAATAAACGCATAAAATATTTTCTGTTTAAGAAATGAAGCGAGAGGATCGACCAGTACACGATCTGGAAACGATCCTCTCTTTCGTTTATGAATAGAGTAACAGTAAACAAAAAAAGTCCCATCTCAAGGGGGAGGAGAGATGGGAGATCTATGAGGTTAAGCTTCTAAGCGAAGCATCTCCTGACGATATTTATCTAAACGATCTTTACTTGCTGACATGCCAGCTTGGTCATTGGCTTGAATCGCATCGAAGAGCGTACTGAGCTCATAATCGATTTCGAGACGTAGCACTGGAATTCGCTGCTCTGCATCTTGTCTACGGAAAGCTTCAATTACTTGTTTCATCTCGGCCACGCTCCTTTGTAATTTGTCAGATAATTCTGATTTTTATTAGTATACTTGATTATTCCCGGATTGACTAGTGCTAAACCTCAAAAAATCTAAAAAAATACACTTGAAATCCTAACGGTTCCAAGTGTGAAAAATTCATTCTGGAATGCTGAAACGTGCTTCTAAACGATGTTGGACGCTTTGAATAAGTGTTGACATGACCCAGTAAATTGCAGCGGAGAACAAAAGTAGCGGCATGACGAGGTATGTCGTCGCTGAAATCTGGTCAGAGACGTACGTTAATTCCTCGACAGCAACGATCGTACCGAGTGATGTCGACTTGATGATATCGATGACAGAGTTCGAAAGCGGTGGAATCGCCCGAGATAGTGCTTGCGGCAAGATAACGTCCTTGAATGTCTTGCGACGCGGAATTCCAAGTGAGTCAGCAGCTTCCCATTGTCCACGATCGACAGAGGAGATGGCAGCGCGGAACGATTCCGAAATATATGCGGAAAAGTGAAGCGACAAACCGAAGGCAAGTGCTTGGAATCCAGTTAATTGAAGCGTGACGAGACCATTATAAAGAATCAAGATTTGCAACAAGAGTGGCGTTCCGCGGAAGAACGAGACGTATAAACGTGCAAAACCGCTGAAAACGGCAACGCGGCTATCACGCATGACGGCAAGAATCAACCCGAGAATAAGCGCAAAGACGATGGCGAGACCACTTGCTAGAAGGGTCGTGCCAATCGCCTTTGCGTAGACGTCCGAGTTATCTCGGACGATCGTCAGTAATTCACTCACTTACTGATATCCTCGTTGAAGTACTTCTTACCGATTTTTGCAAGAGTGCCGTCTTCTTGCATCTCAGCGAGTGCTTTGTTGAAGTCTTTTGTATACTTGCTATTTTTCGCCATCATGAAGCCGGATTCGTTCTTATCGAACGTCTCACCGACAGCTTTGACTTTATACCCCGCTTTTTTCAACTCCGTCAAAACGAAGAGGCGATCGTTCATGGCTGCATCAACGCGACCCGCTTCAAGGTCTTTTAAGACTTGATTCGCACCTTTATAGTATTTTACTTTAGCGCCTGCTTTTTCAGCCGTTTTTGCATAAAGTGAACCTTGTGTCGAACCGACTGTTTTTCCTTTTAAGTCATCGAGTGTTTTGATGTCATTCGTTTTATTGTTAACGATGATCGTTGAACCAGAAACAGTATACGCATCAGAAAAAGCGTACTTTTCTTGACGCTCAGGTGTGATACCCATTTGGTTCGCAATGACATCGATTCGTTTTGAATCGAGTGCCGGGATGAGTCCTTTAAAGTCCATCGCTTTGTAATCGACTTTATAGCCAGCACGTTTTGCGACTTCGTTCATGACATCTACGTCATAACCCATCAATTTTCCTTTTTCTTTGTACGTGAATGGTGGGTATGTTGCTTCCGTTCCGACTGTAATGACTTTTGACTCTTTACCAGAACCTGCGTTGTCGTTCGAAGCGCCGCATGCTGCAAGCACCCCCGCTGTCGATAATGCTGCTACAGCTAATTTCAAACCGTGTTTCATAGCGCTCTCTCCTTTTATAAATGAATGATTTCAATTCCTAGTTTTCGAATAGGATTAATTTTAAGCTACAAGCAGTATCATACAAAGTTACAGGAACGTCTGTCAATAAAAAAGACTGCCCTTAAATGGACAGTCTGAAACATCATAACTGATCGATGATGTGATTAACGAATCGTTGCTTCTGTTGAAGCATCGAAGAAGTGTGCTTTTGTCATATCGAAGAAGAGATCAAGCTGTGATCCCATCTCGACATGTGAACGTGAATCGACACGTGCCGTGAATGCTTGTTGTCCGACTTTTGAGTAGAGATAAGACTCTGCACCCATCAATTCAGAAACTTCGATATGCGCTGGGAAACGATGTGCTGTTTTAGTGTCTTGGTAGATCAATTCCGCATGGATGTCTTCTGGACGAATTCCGAGGACGAGATCTTTATTCGTATAACCGCGGTCGCGGAGAACTTTCATTTTTCCTTCTGGTACTTCGAATTTCTCTTCTGTTCCTGAAACATGGAAGAGACCGTCTTCTGCCAGTTTACCTGTCAAGAAGTTCATCGATGGTGAACCGATGAATCCAGCAACGAACATGTTATCCGGGTGATCATAGACTTCCTTCGGCGTACCGACTTGTTGAATGATTCCGGCTTTCATGATGACGATCCGTGTCGCAAGCGTCATCGCTTCCGTCTGATCGTGCGTGACGTAAATCGTCGTCGTCTCAAGACGTTTGTGTAACTGAATGATCTCCTTACGCATTTGTACACGTAATTTAGCGTCCAAGTTCGAGAGCGGCTCATCCATTAAGAAGACTTTAGCATCACGAACGATGGCGCGACCAATCGCGACCCGTTGACGCTGACCACCAGAGAGTGCTTTTGGCTTCCGCTCGAGATATTCTTCAAGACCAAGGATACGAGCTGCGTTATCAACGCGTTGCTTGATTTCATCTTTCGGGAACTTCCGAAGCTTTAATCCGAACGCCATGTTATCGAAGACGTTCATGTGTGGATACAAAGCGTAGTTTTGGAAGACCATCGCGATATCGCGATCTTTTGGCGCTACATCATTCATGCGTTTACCGTCGATGATAAAGTCTCCACCTGAGATTTCTTCAAGTCCAGCGATCATCCGGAGTGTCGTCGATTTCCCACAACCAGATGGTCCAACGAAGACGATGAATTCCTTATCTTTAATATGCAGATTGAAATCATCAACCGCTTTTGCATCACCTGAGTAGATTTTATCGATATGTTCAAGACGAATTTCAGCCATGTTGTAGTTCCCCCTAGTAAATGATGAAATAATAACGCTTACAAGAAATAGTATAAAAGAAGTCAGGTAGTCTGCCTATGGACAACCTGACTAAATGCAAACGTTTTCAATTAGGCATCATGCTACAAGTAACAAGGTATAAAGAAAAGTGGCCCCTTCAAACGACCGAACATCGATTTCTGTCTGTTCCGTTAAGCGGTCAAGTCGATACTGGAGACTGTTCCGATGTAAGTATAGATGTTTTGCTGTCAAAGAGACATTCAAGTTAGCTCGGCAAAAAGCGAGGATCGTCTCACGAGACTCTGGCTCGAGGGACAGGATGAACTGATCGACGAGTGTTGCCCGATATCGGTCATCTAGACTTGCAAGACGAGTCATGGCAGGTAAAAAACGTTCGATTTGCGTAGAAGGGACGAAGGTGAGCGCTGCTTGTTCGAGTTGAAATTGAACGGCAATGTCGCCGGTAGCACGCTGTTGACCAAGCAACACCTTACCATCAAGCACAAAATCAGATTGTAGTGCTAAAAATAAATCGTGTAGTTCTGCCTCAATAACGAATTCTTCTCGTTCGATGATCGTAAAACGATGAGTACTGAAAGGAATGAGCGTACTGGTCTGCGAAAAGAAAGAGGAGAGCAGTTGTTGGATTTCCTCACTCGTACGTTCATCAGTTGGATTAAATAAAAAGTGGACAAGTCGAAATGGTCGATCTTCCACAGCATGAGCAGATTGGAGACGTTCTCGCCATAGATCGATATCTGACCGCGACGTCGTGATGATGCGCTCGGCAAATACATCAAGCAGTTGTTGTTCACGGTCGGAGATGGCAGTCGTCTTGATCCCAAAACAAAGCCCATCTGTAAGACGATATACGCTATACTGTTCCTGGCAATACAGATTCGGATCGGTCGTAAGCTGGTCATTGAATACAGTCATCAGTTGTCGTAACACACGGCATCACTCCTAAATCGTACATAACTAACTATCTCGACTTTACCATAAGTCGAAAATCGGAAGGAATGATAACTTATGTCAGACACTTTGTTACTCGTGTTGAAGCTTGTTGGAATCGTCATCATCGGTGCCCTCATCGGAGCGATCACGAACCATTTGGCGATCCGAATGTTGTTTCGACCACTTGAACCGAAATACATTGGAAAATTTCGCGTACCATTCACGCCTGGTCTGATTCCAAAACGACGGAATGAACTGGCAGCAAATCTCGGACGGACGGTCGTCAAGCATCTCTTGACGCCAGAAGGGATTGGGAAACGTCTCGCATCACCAGCTGTTCGTGGAGCCGTCACGCGTCTCGTCGAACAAGAAGTCATGAAATGGACACGCTCGGAAGAGACGACAGAAGCATGGATCAGTCGCTTTATCGATGAACCAAAACAACGGATCCAAGGGAAGATCAGTTATCACTTGGAGCAGGAGTTTTCGCGTCTGATGAATAAATGGCGGGAGCAATCTGTGCGAAACTTGATCGGAGCAAGCGGAGAACAAAAAATCGAGGAAGTCATGCCAAGACTCGTCACATCCGTATTACACCAAGCAGAAGCATACTTTGACGGACCAGAAGGACGTCTACAACTCGAGGAAACCGTTGCTCGTTTCATCCAACAGCGACTGGGTGGCGGAATGTTCGGGATGTTGCTCGCAAATGTCAACATCGTCGATATGATTCAGCCGGAGCTGAAACGGGTACTTCAATCAGAGTCGACGTCTCAGTTCATTCTTGCCTTATTACGTCAGGAATGGCAAAAGGGACTGGATCGTCCGCTTTCATCCTATATGATGGAAGAGACGGAGTTGCGGATTCGACAGACCGTCAAAGAACAAGTCATGGCACGTTTACCGATTGAGTCGATGCTTGCTACACCGTTACGCGTCTGGTTGAATCCACTCGAGTCACAAGTACTCGAGCAACATGTACCTGTCGTCATCGATCACCTATTCGAACGGACGACGAATCAAATCGGGCAGATCCTACAGACGCTCGACCTCGAAACGATCGTTCGAGAAGAAGTCGATTTGCTTGACACTGCGTATCTCGAGGAAATCGTCTTATCGATTTCCAAGCGGGAATTCCGTGCTATCACTTGGCTTGGAGGGTTGTTAGGTGGTTTAATTGGATTGATACAGGCGGGGCTTTATCTCGTCTAAACAAATTGGAGGTTTTACTCATGGCAGAAACAAACTTATACGATCACGCGTACACGCTGGAGCGTGCATTACGCGAAACTTCGGAGTACACGACATTAAAAGATTTGTATACGCAAGTTAACGCAGATCCGGAATCAAACGAATTGTTCGCGTCGTTCCGTAACATCCAACTCGAATTACAACAAAAACAGATGCAAGGTGAAGAAATTACACCAGACGATATGGCGTCTGCACAAACAAAGATGCTTGAAGTACAAAACAACCCATTGATCAGTCAGCTGATGCAAGAAGAGCAACGGATGCACACGATGTTGACGGAAGTCACACAAATCATCATGAAGCCGTTAGAAGAACTCTACGCGCCGATGATGGAGCAACAAGACGACGTGCAATAAGTAAACAAAAGGAAGACGTGCCGATATAGCGCGTCTTCCTTTTTTAGTATGGTTTAAGATGAAGCAGGAACGATTCGTGGTAAGTAAGCGCGCTCGAAATGAATGAGACGACCTGAACGTGTAACGCGAGCTGCATGATGGGCATAACCGCTTTCATTCAAGCGTCTAATCCCTTCTTCTCGTGCCTGACCATCCGTCTCTGCTTCAAAGACGTCATCGAGTAACGTTTCGCCACGATCTGAAAATACTGTAATCGTATACTGCATACTTGTTCCCCCTTGTCTGATTGGTCTTGTACTCAGTATAATGAATAGCTATTCATTTCACAAGCGTAAGTCCAAGTCCTGCCACGTCAACTGTCTCGCAGCGGGAGGAGCTGTGAGGTGACTGACCGTCATACCAATCAAGCGGATTGGTCCATCGAAGGTAATGCCATTGAACAGTTTCGTTGTTTCCTCAAGTAATCGTTCTTCGTCCGCCGTCTCTTCTGCAAACGTATGCCGTTTCGAACGTGACTGGAATGTGTCGGTCTTCCACTTGATCGTAATCGTTCGGCAGACGAGTTCTTTTTTTTGAAGACTTGCAATGACAGATTTTGATTCTCGAATCAACGTCTCAAATATCGTATCGATATCCTCCGTATCTTCTTCAAAGGTAGTCTCAGAACCAATCGATTTTCGCTCGCGTTCCGGACGAACTGGTCGTTCATCGATCCCATGCGCCATCGCATGTAGTTCCGTTCCCCGATCGCGTCCAAGCAAAGCCCGCAATTGTTCGACGGGCATTGCTTGAACATCTGCGACGGTTTCAATCCCTTGTTTTCGTAACGCTTGTTCTGTGACTTTTCCGACGCCATGTAAATCTCCAATTTTCAATGGAGACAAGAAATTGAGAACTTCTTCTGGTGGGACGACGGTCATCCCGTTTGGCTTTTCATATCCGGAAGCGACCTTCGCGACGAGCTTAGAGTTCGAAACACCGGCAGAGGCTGTCAGACCCGTTCGTTCTTTAATTTGTTTCAGGATATATTGCGCGATATACGTCGCACTTTTTTGATCGAAATAATTTTCCGTGACGTCAAGATACGCCTCATCAAGCGAGAGCGGCTCGACGAGCGGTGTCACTTCTCGAAAAAGCTCCATGATTTGCGCACTGACGGTCCGGTAGACGTCAAAACGAGGACGAATGAAGACGGCACGAGGGCACAGTTGGAACGCGCGTCTTGAAGGCATCGCGCTATGGATACCGTATTTCCGTGCTTCATAGGAACAGGTCGCTACGACACCGCGGGCATGAGGCGGTCCACCAACGACGACAGGAACACCTTTTAATCGAGGACGATCGCGTTGCTCGACGGAAGCATAAAAGGCGTCCATATCAATATGAATGATTTTTCGTTCCATCGGACAAGCGTCTCCTTTCAGTGGATATGATACAATTAGTATAACGAACTTATGTTCTGATATCTATTTTTTTGGTCGACTATTCTTTGGCATACGCACAAGAGCGCCTAACCATCCACGCCAGCGCATCCAGTAAAAGATACCACTAGTCGATAAAAAGATTAGACCGAGGGATAGGGCGTAGCCGTATTTCCAGTCTAATTCCGGCATGATTTTAAAGTTCATCCCCCAAATCGCACCGAGGGCCATCGTCGGTGTCGCGACGGCAGTAAAGATCGTTAATGCCTTCATAATCTCGTTTCCTCGGAAGTTCGAAACGGTCGTTGATAAGTCGAGAAGGACTTCAATGTCTTTTTGGTAGTGTTCAATGAGCATCAACAGACGGCGGACACGTTTCATAGCTAGTTTCAAGGAAATGTCCTCAAGATACGTTTCTTCCTCGAGAAACGACTCTTCGCCAGCCATGACGAGTTCTTGAAATGGAACGATCAAATCGGACCAGTTCTCAATCGTGTCGCGTAAAGCGAAGATGCTATCAAGCGAATCTTCATTGATGCTGCCGCGTAGTTCATCTTGTCTTGAAAACAGTTCTGTCTCAAACTGATCGATACCGGCGAAATACGTATTCAACTGTAAAGCGAGAATCGTATAAAAAGCCGCGAATGGATGAGCGGGAGAATAGGGTGAGACTAAGGACACGATTGAATCCGACAATCCGATCGTAATCAGTTTTTCTTTCGTTACATAAAAGCAAATCGAGCGACGGTCACTTTTGTCGACAGGGTTTTGCCATGTGACGACAGCACCATAAAGAACCCCTTTTTCTGAACGCGTGAAGTTCATATCTTTCGATCGCAACTGCGTGATCCAGTCCATTTCGGATTGGTCGACGGCAGCCGTCGGAAATATTTGTTCATAGTCAGCTAAATCGAGATAGCGGGACCAATTAAATTGAGGTTCCAGTTCCATGTTCATGACTCCCATATAGTAGAATGAAATAGTATATGCCTTAAGTGTAGTCAATGGAATATAAAAAAGACACCTATTTTACAGATAAAGGACGTGTTTCAAGAATGAAAGGAATCGGTAAATTAGCAGTTGGAGAAACGCTCGATCAACGAGCGATGATCAAGCAAGCAGTCAAAGGAATTGCAGCAAATGGGAAACCATACCTGACGCTCATCTTGACAGATAAGACAGGCGAAATCGAGACGAAGATGTGGGATACGAGTGACCTTGAAAAATATGCGCCAAAGTCAATCGTTCATGCTGCTGGAGAAGTCATGGACTATCGAGGACGGACACAACTGAAGCTCAAACAAATTACGGTCCTAGAGGAGACGAATGTCGAGGACTATGTTCAATCAGCACCTATTCCACGAGAGCAGATTGAGACGGAAGTACTCGCGTTCGTAGAATCGATTCAAAACAGTGACATGAAAAAGCTCGTCAAACATTTGATCACTTCACGATTTGACGCCTACTTCACGCATCCGGCAGCGGTCAAGAACCATCATGCCTTTTACTCGGGACTGTCGTACCACGTCCTTTCGATGTTGCGCTTAGCGGATCAAATCGCTCAACTCTATCCGACCTTAAACCGTGACGTGCTAATCAGTGGCATCATTCTACACGATTATGCGAAAATCAAGGAGTTATCCGATCCGGTTGCACCGGAATATACGTTGCCTGGTAAACTCGTCGGTCATATTACGATGATGGTAGCGGAACTCGAAAAAGTCGGAGCAGAATTACAAATTGACGCAGAAGTACTGACTGTCTTGCAACATCTCGTCTTAAGCCATCATGGACGACCGGAATGGGGATCTGCTGTAGCACCACAAATGCGTGAGGCTGAAGTCTTGTTCTTGATCGATAACCTCGATGCGCGAATGACGATGATGGATCGTCTTCTTGAATATGTCGAACCGGGACAGTTCTCGGAACGATCATTTGCACTAGATAATCGTGCTTTCTACCGTCCGAAGCTATAAGGGGGAAGAAAGATGAAGACGAAGTTGTTTGATACGGTTCAACTCGGAACGTTGACGTTCCGCAATCGGGTCATTATGGCGCCAATGTGCATGTACAGTGCAAAAGAAGATGGACTCGTTACGGATTGGCACGTCACACACTATGCAACCCGTGCAATGGGAGGCGTTGGTGGTGTCATTTTAGAAGCGAGTGCTGTCACGCCAGACGGTCGCATTTCAGCTGGGGACCTTGGGATCTGGTCAGATGCACATATCGAAGGATTACAACGAATCGCAGAGCAAGTCAAAGCAGCGGGCGCAAAAGCGGGGATCCAACTGGCCCATGCCGGGCGTAAAAGCACGACGGCAGAACCACCCGTCGCACCGAGCGCTTTACCGTTTGATGATACGTATATGCATCCACATGCATTGACACTTGAGGAAATCGCGACAATCAAACAACAGTTCATCGATGCAGCATTAAGAGCGGAACGAGCAGGATATGACTTCATTGAAATCCATGGCGCACATGGTTATTTATTGAACACGTTCCTCTCTCCGTTATCCAATATTCGAGAAGACCAGTACGGCGGATCGACTGAAAATCGGATGCGCTTGTTGTTAGAAATCATTGATGGAATTCAAGCAGTCTCACAGCTCTCGATTTGGGTCCGGATTTCAGCAGCGGATCACGCAACAGGGGGAATGACGGCGACGGATTATATTCCACTTGCAAAAGAACTAGCAGCACGTAACATCGACCTACTCGACTGTAGTTCAGGTGCTGTCGTCGCCAATGCTGTACCGGAAGTATATCCGGGCTATCAAGTGAGCTATGCGGAAGAATTGAAACGAGAGACAGGCATGGCAACAGGAGCGGTTGGATTGATTACGACAGCAGCTCATGCAGAAGAGATCGTCCGTAACGGTCGAGCAGATATTGTCCTGCTCGCACGTGAACTTCTTCGCCAACCTTATTGGGTCTATCATGCGGCAGCCGAACTAGGAGATACGGTCGCCTTGCCGAAGCAATACGAACGAGCTCCGATCCGGACGGTTCGCTAATTCTTCACTCTCTATGAAAAACAACGTAAAAAAGGAAGCCTTCACGGCTTCCTTTTTTTGATTATTGCTGTTGTTGCATCATTTGTTGTTGCATTTGTTGTTGTTCTTGTTTGTCTAGATCGAAAGCGTCTTTGAAGTCTTTGTTTTCGACTTTGACATTGTATTCTTTCATGAGTGAACGATAAATATCGTTCGGGTTGACTTGTGCTGCTTTTTCTTCAGCAAGTGCTTTTTTAATACGTGCTTTTTCTTTATCGAGCGTGAAGTTTTTCTTCTCTTTACGATCGACTACTTTAATGATGTGATAGCCGAACTGTGTTTTGATCGGATCGGAGATTTTACCTTCAACGCCATCCTTGAACGCGTAATCTTCGAATTCCTTGACCATCTTACCTTTTGTGAAGTACCCGAGGTCTCCACCTTTTGCACCGCTACCTGTATCTGTTGATTTTTCTTTTGCAAGTTTCGCGAAGTCTGCGCCTTTATCCAATTGTTTTTTGATGTCTTTTGCTTCTGACTCTTTCGCAACAAGGATATGGCTTGCTTTGACTTCGACTTTTTCTTGATCGAAACGCTCTTGGATTTCTTTATCTGTTACTTTGGATTTCGCAGATTTTGCTTCTGTTAAGAGCATTTGTGTGCGAAGTACTTTTTCGAATTCTTTTTCGTTCTTGATTCCAGCAGATTTCAGTGTTGAGCTGAACTGCTCTTTATCCGGGAACTGGTCTTTTGTTTTCTTGACTTCTGCTTCGACTTCTTTGTCCGTGACTTCCTTACCGTATTTCTTTTCAAGCAATTTGTTCATCGTTTGCTGGAAGGCGATTTGAGCACCAGCTTTTTCGTATGCTTCATCTTGGACGTCAGCCTTGTTGACTTCGCCACCTTTGTAATTGATGACGGCTTCGTCATTTGATCCACATGCTGCTAACGTAAATACACTTGCGACTGCTGCTGCGCCTAGCAATTTCTTTTTCATACATACACCCCTAATTTACCATTTATTTCAACCGTTTTATCATATCATATTCTCGTTTGGTTGACAGCTGTATCTTGTCATGCCAAGAGATACTTGCTCTTTTCCATGCTATCACATCCAGGTAGTCGGTTGAGGATAATTTTTATGGGAAATTGTGAGGGAAATAACGCTCTTGAGACATAGTAGTAATGTCCCTGTCATGAGGAAATAAGACCTAAAAAAAGCATTCTAGCTGAAGGCTAAAACGCTTTTGATGATAGTATGCTTATGCTTTTTTTATCGAGTCCATGACAGGATCTTGCGGACGGCGATCTGCTTCTTCCGTGATCATCTTCGATGTCTCGGCAAAGATGTCCATGAAGCTGTCTCCGTACAAACGACGCACGATTGCAGAAATATCCGTCAGTTCTGGGAACTTACCGTACAATTCCTGAAGAGGAAGTGATGCGCGGAAGACGCCATTTTCTTCGGGACGGAATGCTTGGATCGTCTCGAGTAAAAGCGATTCGCCTGCCGGTGTCAACTGGACATAGGTATTTCGTTTATCGGTTTCCTTTTTCGAGAACGTCAACAATCCGCGGTCCTCTAACTTCTTCGAGAAGTTGAATGCCGTCGAGACGTGCATGACACCATACTTCGCGATCTCAGAAATCGAGGCACCACCTAGGGCATGCGAAATCCATAAAATATGGTGTTCGTTGATGTTCAGATCAAAAGGCTTGATCCAATTTTGCCAATCTTTTTCTACCGTTTTCCATAGTGCTTTGCTTAATTGGACAATTTTATGGCTATACAATAATGCCTCTTGTCCAGGATATAACTTTTCGTGTTCCATATCTGACTCATCCTTTCGAAAGGTGACAATGGCTCAAACGCGCAAAATGCAAACTATACAAAAACAAATCGAAGCAACGGATCTTACTTTTGTGGAGAAAGCTGGTCTGCTTCCTGTTTCGCTTCATCAGCGAGAGACTGGATCTTCGTGAGCGATGCTTGGACTTCCGTTTGGTATTCCGAGACGCTCTGCATGACTTCTTCCTTGAAGTGCATACCAGACACTTTTGCTGTCTCTACTAAGTTCTTGCCCTCGTGGGTCAAATCCTGCACATTCGTTACGATTGTAGAATAAGAATTTCGACGTTGATGACCGTTCGAAGAGTCGCTTTTCGTACCTTGGCGAAGCGCCTTTAGACCATAAAAAGTCACAAGTGTTAGCGTAGCACCAAAAGCGACCCAGTTACGGGCGGGACGCTTCGACATGATAAACCTCCTTTTTAATATTAAAATATTTGTTTCATATTATTTTACCGAAAATTGAGTGAAAGAAACCTATTTCGGCAATATTTTTCTAAGAAGAGAAGAAAAAGAGCGGACTTAGATATGCGAAGCGATTGAATTTGCGAGTTCAGCCAATTCTTCTGCCGTGTAGTCGTCGTTATGGACTTCCCACTTCGCGCCGAATCCGTCTTGTTTATCGTGACGAGGAATGAGATGTAAATGGAAGTGTGAGACTGATTGACCAGCTACTTTTCCTGTATTGGATAGAAGGTTCATACCAGCTGCATTTGTCTCTTGTTGAAGCGCACGGCTGATTTGCGGAATCGTCGCAAACACGTCCTGTGCCTGTTCAGGCGAGAGATCATACATATTATCGGCATGCTGTTTTGGGATAACGAGCGTATGTCCTTTCGTCACTTGTGACAAGTCGAGGAAGGCGAGAACGGTTTCGTTCTCAAATACGATATGACCAGGGACTTCTTTGCGAGCGATTTTACAGAAGATACATGATTCTTTTTGCATGGAACAGTCACTCCTTTGGGTAAGATAATATTAGTATACGGAAAGTTTCCGCCTTCCGCATGATTGACAGTCAACTTGAACCCGATACACTTAAGACCATACAGCTAATGGAGAAAAAGGAGCGAAGTGCATGGCATCACGAATAGCCTCAACGGCACAGAAAAAACGAAAACGATGTTTACTCATTGGTAGCGCCTTCATCGCCTGTCTGTTTTTGTTAGTTGCCTTTTGGTTTGGGCGCAACATGCAAGAGGCGGCAAAAATGGAGAAAACGGACGAGCGGCTTGCTACTCTATTGAAGGAAAAGGATCAGCGTGGATTCCAACAACTAGTCACGATGAACGATAAACTATTACCGATGAGTGAGGCGACACGACTCATTACTTGGTTGACGACTGAATCAGAACGAACAGATCGGGTCATCAAACAAGTCAAACAGGATCAAGACTCTGGTAAACAAGTAAAGGCACATCTATTTACGTTACAAAAAGAGGATGGATGGCTTTGGTATGACCGGTATTCTCTCGATCTGAATCCACAACGACTGATCGTTTCAAGTGATGTCCCTAAAACAGAAGTATCATTAGACGGGGAAGTCATTGGAACGATGGATGGAACATCACTAGAAATCAAGCGTTCTCCAGGAGAATATGATGTCCAGGTGAGTGCCGACCAATCAGGACAGACCGTTCAGGACTCAAAAACCGTTCAACTCGGTGATGAACCAAACACGGCAGTTGATTTTAAATTAGCTGATCAGTTCAATACGACTGTATCAAACGAATATGCAGTCGATATTAAAACATTACTTGAGACGGAAGTGAAAGCGCGAACTGGAAAAAGTATCGATACGATGACCAGCTATCTCGGGAAATCGCGCGACGCATTCGAGAACGCGTTCGGAACGCCTGATTCGACAGTTGCGAATCGAGCACGGTACGATGGATATGAAGTGACCTATCAGTCGGGACAGGTGGAGGAGTTATTAATCCGATTGAATAAAACTCCAGATGAATTGGAAGCTGTCGCCGGAAAACCAGAACGAAAGAAGCGAGAGCGCGTCGGTACGGTTTGGGAATATCCGTCTAGCTTTCTCGAAGGCGTGTTCGAATGGTTGAATTTACGATCGGAAAAACGTGTCTTCGAGCGAGAAGATGGCATGTGGTTACAAATAAAAGATTAAAGTATAAAAAACTAACGCATAAAAAATCCTCGGACATCATGTCCGAGGATTTTCTGTTTATCGTTTATTCACCGCACGGAGAATGAACGATACAATGAGGATGAGAATGATAGCTCCGAGTAAAGCAGGTACGATTGCGAATCCAGCAACCATTGGACCCCAATTTCCGAATAATGCTTGACCGATCAATGCACCAACGAAACCAGCGATGATGTTACCAATGATACCGCCTGGTACGTCTTTACCTAAAATTAGACTTGCTAACCATCCAATAATACCACCAACGATTAATGCCCATAAGAATCCCATTTCAAAACACTCCTTTTCGATTAAAATATATGATTACTTGCGTACTGCCCGGAGAATAAGTGAGACGATGAAGATCAAAATGACTGCCCCGAGAATAGCCGGAATGACTGCAAATCCGCCAATTTCTGGTCCCATTGAACCAAAGATAGCTTGACCAATCATCGAACCGATGAAACCAGCGATGATGTTACCGATGATGCCGCCCGGTACATCTTTTCCAATGATTAAACTTGCGATCCAACCGATGAGACCACCAACGATTAATGCCCATAAGAATCCCATTTTTAAACAACTCCTCTACATATTAGTTTTACCTGTTTTCAGGCAGTTATAAACACGTGTGAAAGTGAAAAAATTGAAATCATTCATTCATTGAAAGGACTAGAAGATTAGACCACTTGATAAAGATTAAATGAACGATTCATCGTTTTCACTTTCGATTTGCATGTAAATCGTTTTCATATATTGATGTAACGATTACACTTAGAGTAATTGCCGAAAAAACAAGTATTAAAACATTATATTTTAAAAAATGAGGCACGAAGCTAGAAAGTCTAAGAAGATCTACCTTACGATGAGCTTAAAGGGAGTGGCAAACATGTTATTAGAGATCAAGGGTTTATCAGGAGGATACGGATCTAAAACAGTCCTTCATGATATCAATATTGAAGTGGATCAAGGGGAACTCGTTGGTTTAATCGGTTTAAATGGTGCGGGGAAATCAACGACGATTAAACACATCCTCGGTCTATTACCGGTCAAAACGGGATCTGTACGAATCAATAGATTGGATTTAGCGACGAACGAAACCGAGTATCGTCGTCAAGTCGCGTATATTCCGGAACAGCCGATGTTATATGAACAACTAACGTTACGGGAGCACCTTCGCCTCATGGCACAAGGATATGATGTCGAAGAAGCAGTAGCGATAGAACGAGCAAATCATTATGCTGAACGTCTTCGGATGACGAAACAATTAGAGTGGTTTCCAAGTGTCTTCTCAAAAGGGATGAAACAAAAAGCAATGATCTTGTGCGCCCTTGTCACGGGGAGTGAATTGTTGATCGTTGATGAACCATTCGTTGGACTTGATCCACTGGCAATCCGAGAGTTGCTTCAGATTTTCAGTGAACTCAAGCAGGACGGTAAAGGAATTTTAATGTCAACGCATATCCTGGAGACAGCCGAGCGCCACTGCAACCGATTCGTTCTCTTACATGAAGGACATATTGCGGCGGAAGGGACAACGGCTGCTTTACGAGCTCGCTATGGACTACAAGATGGAACGCTGGATGATCTGTACGTTGCTGCGATCGAGGAGGCAGAACGATGAATAGCCAGTCCTTATGGAAGGAACGGTATCAGGCGGCGATGACGGAAACAGTGAAATATACACGATATATGGCGAATGGTGGACTATTATTCACCGTCTACTTTGTTATTTTATACGCATTAGTCGTCTACGGTCGTTTCCTCGACCAACTCGATCCATCATTTCCAGGTCGATTCGTCATGGCAGCCTTATTTCTGATTCTGCCGCTCTACCGGACAAGTCGAACGTTTCTTGTCGAGGCGGATCAAGTGTTTCTATTACCCGTGTTAGCGAAGTTATCCAGTTTCATGCAGCAGGTGCGCGCATATAATGCGATTTTTGGTATCATTCGTGCCGTGATTCCGTTTCTAGCAGTCGTTGTTCTCTATGTTCGGACAGAACAGACGACACCGTTTGAACTTATCTTAATAGGCGTATCTCTTGCCCTATTCGGAGCGGCAGCGAATTTGTCGAAACTTGAAGGCATCGCACATCGAACAGTGTTATTGTATGCATTTGGAGCAGCACTACTCGTCATCATCGATATGGCGTGGATGTCGATCGTCGTTGCCTTGCTGTTAATGATCGTCCTTCATCTGAAGCGTCAGGATCATCTCCCGTTACGTGAATGGATTGCGCTCGAACGAGAATCACGTGATCGTTTTTATCGACTAGCCAACTGGTTCGTCGATGTTCCACATCTATCGGCAACGTATAAACACCGTCGTCTCTTAAGTAACATGGTCGAGCGGTTTCCGTACCAAGCCCAGACGACATTTGATTATTTGTATGTCAAACAGTTCATCCGGAGTGGGGACGGCATCGGATTGATTGTTCGTTTAACACTGATCGGGGCTGTGTTCATGTTGTTGGCGAGCGGTAACGTTTGGTTCGTTGCACTTGCGATTCCTGCATTTGGTGGATTAACGAGTTTTCAATTGGCGCCGTTTACGAAAGCAGTCGATCAGCATCTGTTGACTCGCTTATTGCCATTTGGGAATGCCGTACATGCTAAACAGAAAATCATCCGCTTCGCAGCAATCAGTCAATGCATCGTTTTGACGCTACTTGGATTCTTCTTAAGTGGATCCATGTATGTCGTTGGTGGGGCAGCCATAGCACTTGTAATTGGTGAATACTATGCCCGAAAATAATAAACAAGAAAGAGCCTACGCGATGGATGTTCATCGCATAGGCTCTTATTCGTTATGAACCATTAATTGACACGTTCGTTTGATAGATCTTCTTCTTCAACCATATGCAATTCCTTGCTGACAGGAGCAGGAAGATCGTAAGAAGCTTGACCATGTTCCGCGACGTCAAGACCACGGAGTTCATCTTCGCGTGTGATTCGAAGTCCGATCGTAAGGTCGAGGACTTTTAAGAAAGCATAACTTAAGACGCTGACGATGACGATAGCAAAGACGACACCAAGAGCTTGAACACCGAGTTGCGTGAAGCCACCTCCATAGAAGAGTCCTGCTTGTCCGATACCTGTGATTTCAACGAGTCGTGGTGAAGCGAAGAATCCAGTTGCGAGTGTACCCCAGATACCAGCGACGCCATGAACGGAGAAGGCACAAAGTGGATCATCCACGCGACTTGCGAGAAGAATGCTCGTTCCATACGTGATCACACCAGCAAGGAAACCAATGACGACGGCTGCCCATGGTTCCACAAAGGCACAGGCTGCAGTAATGGCGACGAGTGCAGCTAATACACCGTTGATGATCGAAGGAATATCTGCGACGCGACGGTGCCAGAACGAGATGGCAAGAGCGCCGAGGGCACCTGCTGCAGTCGCGAGTAACGTCGTCAAAGCAACGTAACTAAAGAATCCGTCGGCAATCGTTAATGTCGAACCAGCGTTGAAGCCGAACCAACATAACCAGAGGATGAAGGCACCGACGACAGAATAAATGACATTGTGTCCAAGCAACGGTGTTTTTTCAGCACCGATTCTTTTCTTAAGCAGTAAAGCAGCAACAAGTGCAGCAATCCCACCTTGTAAGTGGACGACCGTTGACCCGGCGAAATCTTGCATTCCGAGCGAACCAAGGAATCCACCTGCCCAAACGGAACGAGCAATGATCGGATAGATGATAGCAACGAAAAACGTTCCGAACAACAAGTAAACGGATAATTTAGCACGTTCTGCGAATCCGCCCCAAGCGATTGCGAGAGAGACGGCGACAAACGAGAGTTGGAAGAGGAACTTTACATCAATCGTGATGTTCGACCAATCAAGGCTGCTGAATCCTCCATGTAAGAAGAATCCTTCTGTTCCAATAATGGAGTTACCATCACCGAACGTCAATCCGAATCCGATAGCCCAAAAGGCGAGAGCGGCAACTGAGAAGCTGATAATTTGTTTAACAGCGACGTGCCCCGCGTTCTTTGCCCGTAACATCCCTGTTTCCAGAAGTAAGAATCCGATTTGCATCGTAAAGACGAGCAGTGCTGCGAATAAGACATAAAACGTATCGACTGAAATTGCGAGTTGTTCCAGTTTCATTGTCGTTCCTCCTTTATCCATTTAAAGTATGTGTTTACTTTAGACGGAAATACTTTCAAAGAAACGTGTTGTGTCAGAAAATCTGACATGGTATTTTTGTGGAAAGGAGTGACGAAGATGAAGTACCGCGAAAAAAAGGTGATGTCGATCGGAATCGTCTGTGAATTGACCGGCTTGTCAGAACGTCAGATTCGTTACTATGAAGAACGGAAATTAATCTTTCCAGAACGGACAAATGGAAAGACGCGAAAATATTCGTTTACGGATGTCGAGCGACTCGTCGAAGTCGCGGAAAAAATCGAGGATGGTTGGCGCACGCACGAAATTCGAGAAAAAGAACGTAAGGTAACGGAACAGCAACGTTCTGACTTAATTCGTGGTCAGTTAAACGCTGCATTCGGTCTTTACAAGAAACAGTGAACATTTCATGAACTGGTAACAGAACTGTCATTTTGTAAACGATTTATTGGCACAGACTTCTTAATTTCAGATATAATGTTTCTGTGTTCACAAACTTATCGTACGTTTTTTGGGGCGTTAGAACGAGTATAAAGGGGTAGTTATGATGAAGAAATTCAATGATACGTTTTTGCGGGCGATCCGTGGCGAGCAGATTGATCACGTTCCCGTCTGGTACATGCGACAAGCAGGTCGTTATCAAGCGGAATATCGTGAAATCAAGAAGACACGGACGCTTTTCGAGATCACACATGACTCGGAGCTAGGCGCATATGTGACAGAACTACCTGTAAAACAACTAGGAGTCGATGCAGCGATTCTATATAAAGATATCATGACGCCACTTCCGTCGATGGGCGTTGATGTTGAAATCAAGAGTGGCATCGGTCCAGTCATTGCGAATCCGATTCGCACGATGGCAGATGTCGAAGCACTGCAACCGTTCAACCGTGAAGATATTCCGTACATTTATGAAACAATTCGTTTATTACGGGAACGACTTGAAGTGCCGTTAATTGGTTTTTCCGGGGCGCCATTTACACTTGCGAGCTATATGATTGAAGGTGGACCTTCAAAGGGATACCATAAAACGAAAGCATTGATGTATGGACAACCTGAAGTATGGCATGCCTTAATGGAGAAACTAGGTGACATGGTCATCGATTACATCAAATCACAAGTAGATGCAGGGATTCAAGCGTTCCAAATCTTTGATTCATGGGTCGGAACGACAAGCCGGAAAGATTATGTCCGTTACATCAAACCGACGATGGAACGCATTTTCACGGAACTAAAAGATACAGGCGTGCCGATGATCATGTTCGGTGTAGGGGCGAGTCATTTGGCAGAAGAGTGGCATAGCTTACCGTTAGACGTCGTTGGACTCGATTGGCGCTTATCGATCGATGAAGCACGTGAACGTGGGCTGACGAAACCCGTCCAAGGGAACCTCGATCCGTCTTATCTGTTAGCACCATGGGATATCCTTGAAGCGAAAGCGAAGGAGATTCTCGACATGGGAATGAAACAACCAGGGTTCATCTTTAACCTCGGTCACGGCATCTTCCCGGAAGTTGATCCAGAAGTATTGAAACGTTTGACTGCATTTATCCATGATTATTCGAAAGAAAAAATGGAGGTAGAAAAATGAAGACGTTAGGATTACTTGTCATGGCGTATGGTACGCCGTATAAACCTGAAGATATCGAGCGGTATTATACGCATATCCGCCGCGGACGCAAACCGTCTCCAGAAGCATTGGCAGAGTTGACGGAACGCTACGAAGCCATTGGTGGAGTCTCACCACTCGCACAAGTCACGATTGACCAGGCAGAAGAGCTGCACCGTCAATTGTCTGAGAAATATGCCGGTGAAATCGAGTTTAAGCTTTATCTTGGTCTAAAGCACATCGAGCCATTCGTTGAGGATGCTGTCGAGCAAATGGCAAAAGACGGCATCACAGAAGCGGTCACAGTCGTTTTAGCACCGCACTATTCGACGTTCAGTATTCGTTCATATAATGGTCGTGCGAAGGAAGTCGCAGATCAGCACGGTATTCGTCTCGCATCCGTTGAATCGTGGTACAAAGAAGAAGCATTTCTCGATTGGTGGGGGAAAGAAATCCGTAAGACGTTCGACGCTTTACCAGTTCCTGAAGAAAAAGCCGTTCTCGTCGTTTCGGCGCACAGTCTGCCTGAGAAAATCATCGCAAACGGCGATCCGTACCCAGAGCAATTGAAAGAAACTGCCGAATTGATCGCACAACGTGCCGGTGTACCGCATATGATCACAGGTTGGCAATCAGCTGGACAAACACCTGAGCCATGGCTCGGCCCTGATGTTCAGGATCTGACACGTGATGTTTACGAAGAAAAAGGATACGAAGCGTTCGTTTACGTGCCAGTCGGCTTCGTTGCGGACCATCTAGAAGTATTATTCGATAATGACTATGAGTGTAAAGTCGTCTGCGACGAACTCGGAATCCATTATGCGCGACCTGTCATGCCAAACGCGGATCCTGCTTTCATGAAAGCTGTCACGGAAGCCGTCGCGAAACAGGTGGGTAGTTATGTCCAGTAAACGTCTCGTCATCGTGGGCGGCGGTATATCAGGACTTGCGGCCGCCTATTATGCAGAGAAACAGTTTCCGGAAATGAACATCACGTTACTTGAGGCAGAAGGTCGTCTCGGTGGTAAGGTGGCAACATATCGGGACGAAGGATTGACGATCGAGCGGGGACCAGATTCGTATGTAGCACGAAAACACGTACTGACGGATCTCATCGAAGAGATTGGATTAGGGGAGCAACTCGTTCGTAATAACACGTCGCAAGCCTATATATTGGATGCGCGAGGTCTCCACCCGATTCCAAAAGGTGCCGTCATGGGTATCCCGACGGATTTAGAGTTATTTGCAGAGACTTCTTTGTTGACGGAAGAAGAAAAAGCAGAAGTGTCAGAACGATTGCTTCACCCGGCTCCTGATTTGACGATTCCAGAAACAGATATCCCACTAGGAGAGTATTTGCGTCCGCGTCTTGGAGATGCGCTCGTCGAGAAGCTGATCGAACCACTTCTTTCAGGCATTTATGCTGGTGATATCGATCGGATGAGTACGTTTGCGACCTACCCGCAATTTGTTGCAAATGAACAAAAGGCAGGAAGTTTGTTTGAAGGAATGCGTCTCATGCGTCCGCTTGACCAACAACAAGGTCCGACGCTCAAAGCGACAGGTCAATTTTTATCGCTCGCTACTGGACTCGAGTCTCTCGTCGAGCGGCTAGAAGAGGTGCTTGAACGGACAGAAATTCGTCTTGAGACACCACTTCGCTCGATTAAACGGGAAGAAGATGGGCGGTATCGTCTCGAAACGGATCATGGTCCAGAGTATGCCGATGATATTTTGTTGACGATTCCGCATCGCCAAGTCGTGTCCCTGTTATCAGAAGCGACGCTGCCTGGGCTTGCGAACCTCTCGACACACTCGACGGCGACAGTCACGTTGATTTTCGATAAGGAAACAGCGTTGCCGATCGATGGAACAGGTTTCATCGTCAACCGTCAGGCACCGTATTCGATTACAGCGTGTACGGCGATTGATCAAAAGTGGAATCATGCAGCACCGAATCATACCGTGCTTCGTGCCTTCATCGGTCGTCCCGGAAAAGATGCACTCGTTCGTGAATCAGACGAAAGGATTGAACGGGTCGTCTTAGAAGATCTTGAAGCCATCTGTGGTCGTCCGTTGCAACCGGAACGTGTCGTCATCAGTCGTCTATTAGACGGCTTACCGGCCTACACGGTAGGGCATGCACAGCGGATTCAAGAAGTGCGAGAAACCATCGCTTCGCACTATCCACACATTCATTTAGCCGGACTTGCTTATGATGGTGTTGGATTGCCAGACTGTGTAGCAGGTGTCAAAGCGACACTTGAACAAATGGCGTTACAACAACCGGAACCATGTCAAGAATCATGAAAGACCTAAACCTTTTTGAAGCCATTCGTGCTTTAAAAAGGTTTTTTTGTCTTCAAAAGAATGACGCGGAAGGAAACGGGAATAGGAGACAAGGGACCAAAATCGAACAATACCGTTGAAACGGGAGGGAATCGTATGGTGGAAGTATGGAGTACGTTCACGATCATCATCGTCTACGGATTGCTCATCATGAATATCTTGGCGGTCCTAACGGTTATTTTTCTCGAACGGCGCGATATTGGTGCGACGTGGGCATGGGTGTTCATCTTGTATTTCGTTCCGCTCGTTGGGTTTCTCGTCTATCTGTTTTTCGGAAGATTGTTGAAAAAATCGAATTTTTATCGTATTACGGAAGAAGAACAACTAGAACACGATAGACGGATTGCCTTACAGAAAAAAGAACTCGTGACGATGGGGCGGCACCCGATGATTCAAAAGCACCGGGATATGATTCGGATGAATCTGATGTCGAACGGTTCGTTACTCAGTCTCTCGAATCAACTGCAGATTCTTTCGGATGGAGAACAGAAATTCAATCGGATGATTCAAGATATCCGCCAGGCAGAGCATGAAGTGAATATTCAATACTACATCATTCAGAAAGATCGCCTTGGGCTAGCGTTGATCGATACATTAACCGAATGTGCCCGTCGTGGAATCAAAGTCCGTCTATTATATGATGCTGTCGGATCACGTAGTCTCAAACGGACGGATTTCAAAGATTTACTGGTACACGGGGGAGAAGTGTTCGCTTTTTTCCCGTCGACGATTGGTTTCGTTAATTTTCGCTTAAATAACCGCAATCACCGTAAATCCTGTATCATTGACGGTCGAATCGGCTACATTGGTGGATTTAACGTCGGTACGGAATATCTAGGTATCGATGAAAAGTTCGGCTACTGGCGGGATACGCATTTTCGCTTGAAAGGTGATGTCGTTCACGATCAGCTCGACCGTTTTATTCTTGACTGGAATCAAGCGAGTGACGTCTATACAGAAAAATCATTGTTCTACTACGGGACACACAGGGTTCAGAGTATATTACCGATGCAGATCGTCACGTCGGGTCCGGATTCCCGTTCAGAATATCTGAAGCTTGCTTTGATCAAGATGATCAATGAGGCAAAGCGGACGATTTACATTCAATCGCCTTATTTCATTCCAGACACGAGTTATTTAGATGCATGTAAGGCAGCTCTTCTGTCTGGAGTGGAGGTGCGCATCATGATTCCGAATAAGCCGGACCATCCATTCGTTTATTGGGCGACGACAGCTGCTGTAGGAGAGTTGTTGTCGTACGGAGCTAAAGTCTACACGTATGAACCTGGATTTTTACATGCGAAGACGATTGTTGTTGATGGAGAGATTGCTTCAGTCGGGACGACGAATATCGATGCACGAAGTTTCCGTTTAAATTTCGAAATGAATACAATTGTCTATGATCAGGAAGTAGCAATTGAACTAGAACGGCTCTTCTTAGCCGATTGTGATGTATCAAAGCTCATGACGGTCGAGTCGTATGTTGCGCGTTCAAGAATGATCAAATTCAAGGAAAGTATTTCGCGTTTGTTGTCACCGATTTTGTAAACCGTGTTTACGACCAGTCAAAATGTGAAAAATGGTATAGTGGTATGGAAATAGAAAAAGAGGAGAGTGAAGACGATGGCAAATCCAATTAAATTACTCGTATCAGACATGGATGGTACCGTTCTTTCGGGCAAACAACGAATAGAACCGGAGACGATTCAGGCAATTGAAGCAGCACGCGAACAAGGTGTCGAGTTTGCAATTGCAACAGGACGTAATTACTTAAATGCTAAAGAATTGACGGATGCCGCAGGAATTCATTGTCCGATCATTGCTTCAAACGGGGCACGTGTGATGACCGTCGATGGAGAAGAGTTGAGTGCGACGACTCTGACGACAGAACAAGCACAGCAAATTTACGGCATCATTAGCCAGTACGAAGTCTTCTTCGAGATGTTCTGTGATCAAGGACTCGTGACAGCGCAAGGAGCGACGATTGATGCAGCCTACGATTCGTTAAAAGAATTAAGTGAAGAAAGTGATCGGGCAAAACAAGTGCTTGATTTCTTCCACGATCGCTATTATGTCCACGAAGACGTCAAGATGATTGATGGATTCCGGTCATACATTCGTAATCAAGCGGGAAAAGTATTCAAGTTCATTTCGTTCTCATTTGATCAAGAATTGATGAAAACAATCTGGCAGGAAATCGAGCAGAAAGTCGAGGGTGTCTATGTCACGTCGTCAGGACACGATAACATCGAAGTCATGGCAGTCGGTGCCGATAAAGGAACGGCAGTTAAAATCCTCGCGGACCACCTTGGTGTGCCGATCGAACAAGTCGCTGTCATCGGTGATAATCTGAACGATCTTCCCATGTTTAAGGTTGCTGGAAAGGCGATCGCGATGGGGAATGGTCATGATGAAGCAAAAGCGATTGCGCATCACGTGACGAAAACAAACGATGAGCACGGCGTCGGATATGCGATTCAGCAATTGGCGTCCCGTGCTTGGTAAGGGGGACGTTTCATGTTTAAGGCATTTAAGGAGTTTGCTTTTCGAGGCAATGTGATCGATTTAGCGGTCGGAGTCATTCTCGGTGCTGCGTTCAGCGGGATTATCAAATCACTCGTCGACAGCGTCTTCATGCCGTTGATCGGTATCATCATCGGTGGTATTGATGTCAAAGGATTATCAATCATGGTCGGAAATGCAAAATTACAGTACGGTCAGTTCCTTCAGGCGAGTATCGAATTCTTATTGATTGCCTTTGCTTTGTTCATCTTCGTCAAAGGAATCACTTCGTTCCGGAAGAAGGAAGAAGTCGTCGAAGAAGAAGCGGTACCAACGACAGAAGAAAAACTATTGACAGAAATCAGAGATGCCTTGATTCGTCAAAATGAGTCATCACCCTAAAACTGATATATACCAAAAGCCTGTCTCACATATTTATGTGAAACAGGCTTTTTTGGCTCATAAAATTTCGAGTAATGCATTTTCGGAGCAGACTTGTAACGAAAGCTGTTTTTTCATTCCTTGATCAAATGAAATTTCTAGCACGTCATCAACCAGGTGCAAGACGGTTCCGGGACCAAATGCTGTATGCGATACACGCATGTTCTCAGTGATCGGAAGTGGAGGAACTTTAGCTCGCGCTGCAATGGCAGGACGTTGGCGTTCTATTTTTCGTTTTGCGGAATCCGGTGTAACAAGACGATGAACGTCTTCGACGAATGGTGAGACATCGAACGATTTCGATTTAAAACGATAAGACAGGAGATGCAGTTCGTGTCGTGCCCGTGTCATCCCGACGTAAAACAAGCGTGCTGCTTCTTCCATATCATCGAGTTGTCCATTCTTGTACGCCTTGATCGTGTCAGCCGATGGAAGAATACCAGCAACGAGATCAATCATAAAGACGCGATCAAATTCAAGCCCCTTTGCACTGTGAAAGGTCGAAAGGGTGACCGCATTTTGATTTTTGTTTTGTTTCGCATCACGCATCAACTGTTCGAGATGCGCGATCCGCTCACGAAAGGCGAGTAACGTCGGTACATCACTTGCGATGTTATCGATCGTATTTAATGTCTCAAGCAGGTGATCGAGACTAAAACCGAGACTCTCACTCATTTTCCGCAAATTCTTTTCGTAGCCCAGTTCATGACGAATCAATGAGAGGGCAGCAGACGGTCGAACGGTCTGAATGGAAGCGAATGTGCGCTTCATTTGTTGAAGTTGTTTCTTTTGATAAAACTTCATCTCGATTTTGTTTATGAGTAGATCAAATACAGATTCACCCGAACCAAACTGTTGCAATTGAGCCAGTTGAGCTTTTGAGATATATCCGGCGAACTTCGTATGGATGGTTGCTAGAATCTCGATATCTGTTGGATCTTGTGCGAATGTCATGAAATTTAAAATATCCTTCAAAATCCAATGACTGAAGAATTTATGATCAACATCCTTAATGTAAAAAGGAATGTTTGCTTGATCTAACGCATTCATGACGTTGATCGAAGAAGCATTGTTGCGATATAAGATGGCGACTTCGCGGTAATTCGTTTCCGTCCGTAACTGATTCAATAAATAACGAGTCTGATCTTCATAAGTCGGTAGCGTCTCTAAGATAATTGGACGAACCGCAGCATTCTCCGTGAACATCTGTTTCGGATAACGTGCTTTATTACGTTGGATGAACTGATTGGCGACTGAGACGATGTCCTTTGATGAGCGATAATTTTGTTCCATGTAAAGAATCGTCGCATTCGGATACGTATCCTTGAAGTGGAGAATCTTGGATGCATCTGCGCCACGCCAACTGTAAAGCGTCTGGTCATCGTCCGCGACGACACAAAGGCGATTGTGGGGTAAGGCTAACTTTTCAACCAGTTGATGCTGAACGAGTGATGTATCTTGACTCTCATCTGTCAGAATATAATCGAAGCGACGTTGGTAATGTTGCAATAGACGACGGTCTTGTTCCAAAATCGTATTAGCATACGTCAACATATCATCGAAATCAAGTAACGGATGTAGAGGATCACGAGACTTGAATTGTTCATATGCGACGTAGATGTCAGGAAAGTGTTTGATCGTCGTCGGTACTGCCTTGATTTCTTTTAAAGAAAGAAGGCGATTTTTGACAAAGGAAATCATCCGTAACAACTCATCCATTTGATCATCGGTAATGACACTTCGATTAATTTCCTGGAAAATACGGCGCAGTAACATCCGTTTATGTGGCGCATTCGGATGTTGTTGATCCATCGGTCCTTCGATGATCGTATAGGAGAGGCGTTGTTGAGACGTATGGTCCCGGACGACTTGAAAAGCAAAACTGTGGATTGTCGAAAAAGCCGCTGTTGTTCCGATTAGTTCATGGAATAAATGATAAAATCGATCCGCCATCTCGCGAGCTGCCGCTTTACTGAAGGTCAGTCCAAGAATACGATGTGGTTCAATTTTTTTTTGTAAAATCAAATAGGCAATCTTAAAATTAAGGGTCGTTGTTTTTCCAGAGCCGGGTGAGGCGAGTAACAGCAACGGACCATGGTCATGTTCAATTGCCTGTTGTTGGACAGGATTCAATTGAATGCCGGTCAATCGCTCCATCTGTTCGAAAAAATCTTCATGCATGATACAGTTCACCTCGAGCGTTTAATTTCGTGTCCATTAAATCGAACTCTCCCTAGTGTAGCATTTTTAATGATCGGATTGGATTACTGAAAGACGAACCGTGGAATAAAGAGACAAAAGACTATTGGAAGCAATGTAAGAGGAGTGCCTTTAAAAGACTAGGCAAATGGACTCAAAAATATTAAAATGGGAATAGATGTAAGAGAGTACTCTCTTGTCCTGTACAAAGAGGGAAGGCGGAATGAGAATGTCTGTAGTGAAATTACACATGTATACAAATGAACATTATGAACAATGTGAGGCGTTCATTCTTCCGGAAGAACAAGTTCAGTTTACTTCTTTTCCAACGGATGTCGTTACGGATGCGGTTGCACATCCCGATAAGTTTCCGGTTGTTATTAAAAAAGACGAGCTCGTCGTCGGATTTTTTATTCTCCATCTCAATCCCCCTAAAACACACCGGACGGATGAACAAAGTGTCCTGTTACGTGCCTTTTCGATTGATGAACGGCATCAACATCAAGGATACGCGAAGGAAGCGATGATGCAGTTACCGGAGTTCGTTCATCATCATTTCCCGGAAGTCACATCGATTACACTTGCGGTCAATAAAAAGAATATCGCTGCAAAATCACTGTATTTCAAGACGGGATATGTCGATACGTTACAATCGGTCATGGGTCCAATCGGAGAGCAACATATTCTCGCCTTCGATTTAGAAAAGGAATCACGATTGAAGCAGTGAAGTAAAAAAGCATTTTCCTGATTATGTTCAGGAAAATGCTTTTTGTTATTTAAGATAAATCATAAATAGAGAGGTGGGCAGTCGCCTCACCAGAGAATCCGATACCTCGACTCGTTGCTTTTGGGAAAATACGTCCGCTTGCGACGGCTTCTCCATCATTGAGGAAAAGTTCGAACGAGGACCGGTCCACAAACAAACGTAATGTCTGCAAGTCTTTCGAAAGGACAGTCGATCGTGATGTACCAAATGATTCAGCAGGAACGTCCACACCCGAACGACTCCGGTCAATCGTAAATTGACGCGAAACGACATCATATTTAAATAGGGTTTCTTCTGTAGCGTCTTGACGAATTGAGAAGCGGAACGAATCCGACGACAGCTTCAAGTCTGTCATCACGAGTTCGAAAATCTCGGCTTCCGCAACCGTCACATCTTGCTCGAAAAGAATCGTTTCGTCAAATAAGGTTTCTTTTCGTAGCTGTGTCAGTTCATGGACAGGTCGTTGACGAAGTTGTCCCTGTTCGATCGTTAATTCACGTGGCAATGTCAAAGCATGTGCCCAGTTATAAATGTCAGAAGGATAACTAATGTCCGGTAAACCCATCCAACCAACAAGAATCCGTCGACCATCTGCCGCCTCAGTTGTTTGTGGCGCATAGAAGTCGAATCCGAAATCGAGTTCTTGGAAAGGTTCATGTGTGAATGTTAAGTTGGGTAAAGCTAACAGTTCCCCGATGAAGTAACCGGACTGGAAAATATTTTGATAGTTCGTACCATCTGGCTCAATCCCTTGAGGACTAAAGAGAAAGACGCCTTTTCCATTAAGCTCGAAATAATCAGGACATTCCCACATATAACCGAATGTCGGGTAGTTCGTCCGTAACTCACCGACAAACGTCCAGTGCTCTGCATCTTGAGACTGATAAATGACAGTACAACCTGTCAAGTCAGTGCGCTGTGCTCCAAGTATGCAGTACCAGATGCCCGATGCATCTTGAAAGACTTTCGGATCACGAAAATGTTCTGTATAGCCTTCAGGAACGGTTGGAATAGCAGGTGGTAAGTGTTTTTCAATCCGTCCATCCGAACGAAGGTGCCCAACGATTTGACTCGTATGGCGATTCCACTCTGCGTCCCGTTTGTTACCGGTGTACATGATGTGCACTTGATCATCTTTGATGAAGCCACTACCGGAATAAGCGCCGTGCGAATCAGGATCGTCATTTGGAATCAAGGCGGCCCCTTCATCGAACCAATGTACGAGGTCTTTTGATGTCATGTGATACCAGTACTTTAGACCATGAACAGGACCGAGTGGGAACCATTGATAAAATAAATGATAAAGACCGTCGTGGTAGACGAAGCCGTTCGGATCATTCAAAAGTCCGGTTGGAGGTTGGATATGGTAAGAAAATCGCCAAGGAGATGTTCTTACTTCTTCCTTCATCGCTTGGTATACGGTCGGATCGACATCCGAGAGGGGACGATATCGTGCTTCACGTGTCCATTGATTCATGCTGACAGCTCCTTGTTGAAAATTTATACGCTTCTCGTTCACCTTACGGAGGAGAACCGCGCTTGTCAATCTTCCGTTCCAAAAGGTCAATGAACGGACATACATCCTTTACCATCTTGCTTCGAACGATAGAGCGCTAAATCCGCATGGTGCATGACTTGCTCGAGCGATTCACCTGCTATCTGTTCAGCGAGTCCGATGCTCATTCCGATATGGACGGTCTGTTCTTCTAAATGATAAGGCATCGAGACATGGGCAATCCATTGTTCACCTAAGTGTTGTGCTTCTACTACAGACTGATGTGTTAAGACGATGATGAACTCATCGCCACCAAGACGAGCGACGAAGCCACCAGGTGGAAGTAACTGTTCGAGACGTTGACCGACCTCGATCAGGAGGAGATCACCAAGTGCGTGCCCATATGTGTCGTTAACTGCTTTAAAACCGTCTAAATCGAGACAAAGGTAGATGGAATGCGTTCCTATAGGTAATTGTTCGATGTATTGAGCAAGACCGTTTCGATTCGCAAGACCCGTGAGACTGTCACGTTGCGATAATCGTTCAAACGTCAGTTTTTCTTTTTCGGTATGCAGCAATCGACGAATCAGTTGCTGTAGGGCATCTGTCAATGTCTCGATTTCTCGGATTCCACGATGGTTCGGAAGTGATTTTGAAGGATCACCTTGCATTTGTTGTGCGGCATGCGTGATTTTTAAGAGTGGTCGAGTCAGCAGTTTCGCTAACATCCACCCAAGCAGAGCTGTAATGAGAGAGGCAATTAACCCAGCGATAAAAATCGTTTGGCGTAAAGCGTCGGCATCAGCGAAGGCAATCGATGTCGGTTGACGCACAAGAACCGTCCAACCTAGTCCATCATAGTCTTTGTAACCACGGCTCGTACTTTGGCCAGAGACGAATTCTTTCTCTTTCCAAAAAGCGGTCGCAGGAGCATTCGAAGTGAGCGTTACACTAGTAGGCAATGTCTTACCACTCCATCCGTTTGGTCCAAGCAAAATCGTCTTTCGATCTTGACTAACGATGAAGACATCGACTTTTTGGAGAGAAGAGGTAGCGCTCTGGAAACTTTGTTCAATCGCTTTAGCCCATTCGAAACTGAGGTGTGTCGCGAGGACGCCGGAAAATCGTCCCTTATCATATAAAGGTGTACTTATATCGACAAATTGGAGTGGCTCACCACTTGGATTCGGCAATAATTTTGCGAGTAGGACGGCTTCATGAACATCACCGATGAATGGTTGCGATAATGCTTCTTGAAAAACAGGTCGTTCTTTGATCGATGTTCCTTCAAGAATCTGGTTCGTTGACGCAATGACTTTACCGTTCGCATCTAAACGACCAATCCAAGAAAAGTCGGGAATCTGTCGTTGTAACTCCTCTAGTGTCCGACGTGTTTCTACTTTTTGATCTGTTTGTTGAATCGTTGATAAAGAGCCAAGCAACTTCACTTCTGCATAGCGTGACCACATGTAATGATCGAGCTTGTCGGATAGTTGATGAGCAGTCGTTGACAGATTCATTCCGACTTCCGATTGGAGTCGGCTTGTCGCGTGTTGACTGATGAAGAAGGTCAACAACAGCGTCATGCTTAAAAATAATAGGGAAATCAATCCCGCTAACAGGATGTCAAAGCGAAGTGAGGGTCTGGACATTGTGTGATACTCCATTCATACGTTTCTCATTTGTTTTTGTTTGACTCATATACATAGACGTCTACTTGCTGTTTACGGTTCGAGATGCTCGTTCGTACGTAGCGGAATCCATGTTTTTCCCAAAACCGTCGGGCTTTTACGTTATCAGGTAATACGGCGAGATGAATCTGTGACTCTCGACTTAAGAATTGATTGAAAAAGGCGGACAGTAACCGACTACCCGTTCCGGTGCCATGATGAGAAGCATCAAGTAAAAATAAACCAATCCACGTTGTACCGTCTTGCGGATGCTTTGAGAGGTAGTCAATCAGTAAGACAGGTTCTCCATCGATATACCCGATCAGCGATACAGTATCGGGATTCAAGAATTCCTCCTGTAAGATCGAATCAGAGAGTGGTAGCGCCCGTTCTTCTAGGCATGCATACTCTGGAACGCTTGCGTACAGTGATTGAACGATCGGAAAATGTTCACGTGTCATTTCTTCAAAAAGAATCATCTGAAGACTCCATTCCTTATTTAGTCTCAAATTTCTGCGTTAGCGGATTTTTATTTGGAATCAGATTACATATTTGTAAGAAAAGAAACTTTCGCAGGGAATTCACGTACACTATATAGCATAGACAAAATATGAATGAGGAGGAAGAGCAGATGTTAAAGATTGAAAATATCTCAAAGCGTCTCGGAAAAGAGCAAATTCTAAAAGACGTCAGTTTTGAGGTATCCCCAGGAGAAGTGTTCGGCTTCCTCGGACCAAATGGGGCAGGGAAGACGACAACGATTCGTATCATCACGGGGCTGCTTGAGCAGGATGCTGGGCGAGTCACGGTCAATGGCTATGATGTCGTAGAAGAGCGTTCGAAGGCATTGACGCAAATCGGAGCAATCGTTGAAAATCCAGCTTTTTATCCTTATTTAACAGGCAAACAAAACTTGATACATGCAAAAAACCTGATTCCAGGACTCGGACAAGTCGACTATGACGCACTTACTCGTCTCGTTGGTTTAGAAGGAAAGCTTTCGAAGAAAGTTGGAGAGTATTCACTCGGAATGAAGCAACGTCTTGGAATTGCTCGCGCGTTGTTACATAATCCGCGCGTCTTGATTTTAGATGAACCGACAAATGGTCTAGATCCGTCCGGGATCGCAGAACTTCGTGAGTATTTACGACAAATGGCGCGTGAGCAGGATATCGCAATTTTGATCTCAAGTCATATGCTGAGTGAAATGGAACAAATCAGTGATCGATATGCCATCATTGATCAAGGTGTCATCAAGTCGGTCGAATCGGTTCGTAACGAAACCGGAGCAAAGGTGGCACTTCGCGTCAATAAGGAAGCGATGACTGACGTACTTGAAGCCCTTCGCATCGCGAACTATCCATCAGAAGTACTTGATGAACAAATCATCATCACAGCACCAGAAAGTGAGTGTCCGGCGATTGCCCGACTTGTCGTGCCGATTGCTGACTTACATGAATTGACCGTCAAACGCTTGACGCTCGAAGAACAATTCCTGCAAGTAACGAAAAAAGAGGGGGATTCACATGCTTTCGCTCATACAAAATGAATGGATGAAATGGTGGACGACTAAAAAAGCGAAAATCGTCTTAGCGCTATATGTCGTCATTGCGGTTGGTATTATCATTGTGGCGAAGACAAATGATTTTGAGTTCACACGCTATGATTACTATTCCTTAACATTTGTGTTGTTGACCTCCTTATTAGGGATCATCACGATCGTCTTCACGGCAGAAGCTATCGGGAATGAAGTACGGTATGATACGATGAAACATCTATTAATGAGTCCATATTCACGAATGACGATTTATTTCTCGAAGCTGATCTTCTCGATCTTGATCATGTTATTCCAATTCGTGTTCATTGCTGCGATCGTCTACGCAGGCTCATTTGTGTTTTCAGAGGTAGGAGATCCGATCCTGTTCCGCGACACGATCGTTGAGGTCGTCAGTCCGATTTTTACGATATTTATGACGTTGTTCTTCTCATTATTATTCCGCTCGGTCGGTATGATCATTGGCTTTACCGTATTAGCGCAGTTCTTTACGAGCATTGCGGGAAGTCTATTGATCGGCTTTAAACCAGCGATTGCCAAATGGATCGTATTCATGCACTTGGACTGGTCGATGTATTTCAAGGATTCTGTTTCCTATGGTATCAGTGAAGCAATGGGAACATCTTTAACATTCTCCGTCTTGTTCGTAATGGCGCATATCATCGTCTTATTAGGCGCGTCAATTCTTGTTTTCCAGAGAAAATCCTACACGTAAAGAAAAGAGTTGCTCACGGACGAATTTGTCTGTGAGCAACTCTTTTCTTTGAGTATTTAAGAACTAGTTCGTTTAGGCGGACGAGCCGTAATCGGGAACAGTCGCTGAAACCATTCAATCAGCGGACCATTCAATAGTAAGAAAATAAAAGTTCCGACTCCGATGCCGATCAATTGACGTTCAATCAGTGAAAAGAGACTGGCAATCAAAAAAGGAATGCCGAGACTAATCGTTGCTCCGATTGATGTACTTTTAAAGCGGGTGATGAGTGATTTCATCAAGTAATCTGGCGGCATCAACACGAAGCCGATCTGGAGATAAAGTGCAAGTCCAAGTGAAATCAACGGCATACCGATTAACATGTACAAGGCGCGCATCCATAGTCCTTGTGGTGTGTAGATCAATTGATGGATTGATAAGAAGAAATCAATTGCGGCGCCGAACAGTACGACGAGTGCGAAACTGAGGACGATCGTCCACCAACTGAAGCGGCTTCCAAGAGAAAGCGCTGCAATCAAGGCAAGCACATGTAAAACGATGATGGCCAGCCCGACAGTTAACGGTGAGATCGCCGCGACAGCTTCGCTTGCGGATGTCCAAGGTGCACTGCCGATCGAGGCGGTCACCATAAAGCTGTTACCTAGGGCATTAATTAAAATCGAGAATAAATAAATAGTGATCCGTTTTTGCTGACTCATTGACGTGCACAGACGGTAGGACTGCGCATTCACCTCCTGAAAATAAATCGTTTCGTTAAGCTATACCCTAATCGTAGCGCTCTTTTCACTTATTTTCATGAAAAGAGCATTGCCTAATACCTCAGTTTCACGACATACTTAGGACACATTACGAATCAGGGGGAGAACGCATGACTTATTTTGGACAGAAGATCCTGCCTTCCGTTAGAAAATTAGAAGACTTTGAAAAGATGCTGAAGAGTCCATATGAGTATGGGGTCTTACTCGAAATGCACGTCTCGCGTTTAAAAGCAGTCTATGAGATGGCACATCGATACGATAAAAAAATGTTTTTGCATATGGATCTCGTCCAGGGGTTAAAAAATGATGAGTACGCGACGGAATATGTTTGCCAAGAACTGAAACCGTATGGCGTCATTTCGACGAAGGCGAGTGTCATCTTGAAGGCACGTCAAAAAAAGGTCAAGACGATGCAGCGTATGTTCTTACTCGATTCCAGTTCACTTGAAAAAAGTTATCAACTTATGGAACGCACACAACCTGATTACATCGAAGTATTACCAGGGTTGATGCCGAAGTATATTCAAGAAGTGAAGGAAAAGACAGGACGTCTCGTATTCGCAGGGGGACTGATTGATACAGTAGAAGAAGTCGAACAAGCGATTGAAGCAGGTGCCTCAAGCATTACGACATCAAATAAGGATTTATGGCGGCATTTTGAACCACGCTCTTAATCGGATTGTGAGAAAAATCATTTGGAACGTTTGACAGCGTTTTCACCGATTGTTATAGTGATATCAAGTTGATACAAAGTGACGGAGAAAAGGGAGATTCACGTGTGAGTTCTACTTGAAGAAAATTCAAGTATGAGCTGACGTGGATCTCCTTTTTATGTTGCTTTTTTCACATAATAAAAAAGGAGGAACACTTATGTCACCTTTATTAGCAGAATTTTTAGGTACAGCCTTGCTAGTCGCGCTTGGAAATGGTGTTGGCGCAGGCGTTAGCTTAACGAAATCGTTCGCGAAGGACGCAGGATGGATCGTCATCACGTTTGCATGGGGATTTGCCGTAGCGATTGCCGCGTATGCCGTTGGTCAATTCAGTGGGGCACACCTTAATCCAGCAGTGACGCTTGGTTTAGCATTTGACGGCTCATTTGCATGGGCGGATGTACCAGGCTATATCGTCGCTCAAATCGCCGGCGGGATATTAGGTGCAATTCTTGTTTTCGTGCACTACTTACCACATTGGGCGGAAACGAAGGATCCAGCAACGAAGCTTGGCGTCTTTGCAACGTCTCCAGCGATTCCATACACATTTGCTAATCTAATGAGTGAAATGATTGCGACGTTCTTACTTGTTATCGGGTTGTTATCAATCGGAGCGAATAAGTTCTCGGATGGTCTGAATCCTCTAATTGTCGGCTTCTTGATCGTCAGCCTCGGTATGTCATTCGGAGGTACGACAGGATATGCGATGAACCCGGCGCGGGACCTTGGTCCTCGTATTGCCCATTTCATCCTACCGATTCATGGAAAAGGATCATCGAATTGGGGGTACTCTTGGATTCCGGTTCTTGGACCAGTTCTTGGTGGAAGTCTTGGCGGATTGTTTTATCGTTCGGTCTTCACAGGAAAAGATACACCGGCTTTTTGGATTGTAGGACTTGTGACAATCATCATATTAGGCTTATGCTATAGATTCGGTGTTCGTCCGAACAAAACAACGTCAGTGAAGTCAAAGTCAGCTTAACTTATTTAGATACAAAAGGATGGGGAAGAGATGGAGAACTACATTTTGTCATTGGATCAGGGAACGACAAGTACACGTGCGATCCTGTTTAATCGTGCTGGTGAGATCGTACATTCAGCGCAACAGGAATTCACGCAGTATTTTCCAAAACCAGGTTGGGTCGAACACAACGCAAACGAGATTTGGGGAAGTGTCCTTGCGGTCGTGGCGACTTGTCTGACGGAAGCAAACATAAAACCGTCGCAGATTGCCGGCATCGGGATCACGAACCAACGTGAAACAGCCGTCGTCTGGGAAAAAGAAACAGGGAAACCGATTCACAATGCAGTCGTGTGGCAATCGAGACAAACGGCTGAAATTTGTGAAGCGCTTCGAGCAGCCGGTCATGCCGAGCTCTTCCGTGAGAAGACAGGTCTATTGATTGATGCTTATTTCTCTGGTACGAAAGTCAAATGGATTTTGGATCATGTCGAAGGAGCACGAGCGCGTGCTGAACGTGGTGAACTATTATTCGGGACGATCGATACGTGGCTCATCTGGAAATTATCTGGCGGAAAAGCACATGTGACCGACTATTCGAATGCGAGTCGTACGTTGATGTACAACATTCATGAATTAAAATGGGATGACGAATTACTCGACATCTTAGACGTCCCGAAAGCGATGCTTCCAGAAGTACGACCTTCTTCTGAAGTGTACGCAGAAACAGCAGGTTATCATTTCTTCGGAGAAGCGGTTCCGATCGCTGGTGCAGCGGGTGATCAACAAGCCGCCTTGTTTGGTCAAGCGTGTTTTGACACAGGAATGGCGAAAAACACATACGGTACAGGCTGCTTCATGTTGATGAACACAGGCGAAGAGGCTGTGAAATCAGATCATGGACTGCTCACAACGATTGCGTGGGGCGTCGATGGTAAAGTTGAGTATGCCTTAGAAGGAAGTATCTTTGTCGCAGGATCCGCAATCCAATGGTTACGAGACGGATTACGCATCATTGATGATGCAAAGGAATCAGAAGGATACGCAACGCGTGTCACGTCATCAGAAGGTGTCTACGTCGTACCGGCATTCGTTGGTCTTGGAACACCTTACTGGGATTCAGACGTTCGTGGTGCAGTCTTCGGTTTGACACGTGGTACGGAAAAAGAACACTTTATCCGCGCAACATTAGAATCACTCGCTTATCAAACACGTGACGTCTTATCTGCGATGGAGCAAGATTCAGGTATCGAGATGAAGACACTTCGTGTTGACGGTGGAGCGGTTAAAAATAACTTCTTAATGCAGTTCCAAGGTGACATCATTCAAGCGCCGGTCGAACGTCCGGAAATCAATGAGACGACGGCATTAGGTGCAGCCTACTTGGCAGGTCTTGCTGTCGGATTCTTTGAAAACCGTGAACAAATTGCTACGCAATGGAAAAAAGAACGCCGTTTCGAGCCGAGTATGGCAAAAGAAGAGACGGATGCGCTTTATGGCGGATGGCAAAAAGCTATTCAAGCTACGATGTTGTTCAAATGATGTGATCTATGTTATAGTAAGGTCAAGTTAATAAACCGGTCGGAGAATATGGAGAGACCACAGCAACAGTTGACATAGTCAGCGTGTTTGTTGTGGTCTCTTTTTTTTCGAACCTAAACAGGAGGAACTATTCATGGCTAACCAACCATTCTCAAGCAAAAACCGTGCAGATGTCTATAATCGATTAACACGTGAAGAACTCGATCTACTTGTCGTAGGTGGCGGGATCACAGGTGCGGGAATCGCCCTCGATGCGGCGTCACGCGGTATGAAGATTGGCCTCGTCGAAATGCAGGATTTCGCATCTGGTACATCTAGTCGTTCAACGAAATTAGTCCATGGTGGTCTACGTTATTTAAAACAATTCGAAGTTCAAATGGTCGCTGAAGTCGGTAAAGAACGTGCGATTGTTTACGAAAACGGCCCACACGTTACGACACCAGAGTGGATGTTACTTCCGATGCATAAGGGCGGTACATTCGGACCGTTCAGTACGTCAATCGGTCTTCGTGTCTATGACTTCTTAGCAGGTGTTAAACGTTCTGAATGGCGTACGATGTTATCTGCAAAAGAAACATTAGCAAAAGAACCACTCGTTAAACAACAAGGTCTTAAAGGTGGCGGTTACTACGTCGAGTACCGCACAGATGACGCTCGTCTAACGATTGAAGTCATGAAAGAAGCAGTCGAACATGGCGCACGTGTCGTCAACTATACAAAAGCAGAAGAAATCATCTACGATGCTGGAAAAGTCGTCGGGATGCGTGTGACAGACCTCTTGACAGGTGACGTGCATGAAATCCGTGCGAAAAAAGTCGTCAACGCGACAGGTCCATGGGTTGATGAATTACGTGAAAAAGATGGCTCGAAAGTCGGGAAACAACTTCGTTTGACAAAAGGTGTCCACGTTGTCATCGATCAATCGAAATTCCCACTCAAACAAGCGGTCTACTTTGATACACCAGACGGTCGTATGATTTTTGCGATTCCACGTGATGGAAAAGCATACGTTGGTACGACAGATACGTTCTTCGATAAAGATACAGCACATCCGAAGTTCACAGTCGAAGATCAAGACTACGTCCTAGACGCGATCCACTATATGTTCCCAGATGTTAAAGTAACAGCGGAAGATATAGAATCAAGCTGGGCTGGTGTACGTCCGTTGATCTATGAACAAGGAAAAGACCCTTCTGAAATCTCTCGTAAAGATGAAGTATGGCAATCTGAGTCAGGTCTCATCACGATTGCTGGTGGGAAATTGACTGGATACCGTAAAATGGGTGAGCACGTCGTTGATCTCGTTGCAAAACTCTTGAAAAAAGAAGAAAATGTTGCGTATGCACGTTGCTCGACGAAAAACATGCCAATGTCGGGTGGACATGTCGGCGGAGCAAAAGGATTTGCTGAATTCCTAAAAGCTCAAACAGCAACGAATGGTCTAACAACAGAGGAAGTTCAATTCTTAGCAAAACGCTACGGTTCGAACCTACCGAAAGTGCTTGAATATGCAGCAGCATATGATGCTGCTACGACAGATCTTCCACGTTCTGTCTACGCACAACTTCACTATGGTATCGAACATGAAATGGTCGCTCGTCCGATCGACTTCTTCATCCGGCGTACAGGTGCTGTCTTCTTCGACATCGCTTGGGCTCGTGCTCACAAAGACGCGGTCATCGAAGAAATGAAAACTGTCTTGAACTGGACAGCAGAACAAACAGCTGCTTACACGAAAGAACTCGATATTGAGATCGAAGATGCAGCACACGCGCTTGTAACAGAATAAGCGATGAACGCACTAAAGAACCAAGATCAAAACGATCTTGGTTCTTTTTTCGCACATATTCGAATCGACCTGGGCGGAAAGATTGCAACTCTGTCTAGAGGCGACTATGCTTAATGTATGAAACTGCACAAAAGGAGAGAACACAGATGAAAGTAGAAGTATGGTCGGATTATGCATGTCCGTTTTGTTATATTGGGAAGCGTCGTTTAGAACAAGCAATTGCGAACGAAAAGTTGGATGTTGAGGTCGAATTCAAAAGCTTTGAACTTGACCCAGATGCACCAGCAGTGCCGACGCAAGGGTTATACGAAATTCTTGCTTCGAAATATGGGACGACTCTCGAACAAGCACGGAATATGTCGCAAGGTGTCGTTGATACGGCACGTCAGGAAGGCTTGCACTACGAGATGGATCGTGTCATCCCAGCCAATACATTCGAGGCTCATCGCCTGACTCAATTTGCAAAAAAACATGGTAAGATGAATGCAGTATCGGAAGCTTTGTTCACAGCTTATTTCATGAATGGAGAAGATTTGAATGACCCAGCCATTCTGACGCGGATCGCAGTAGAAGCAGGACTTGCTGAAGCAGATGTCACAGCGTTTCTCGCATCAAAAGAACTGGCGACAGATGTTCGAGAAGAAGAGGCGATGGCACAACAACTTGGTGTTCGTGGTGTACCGTTCTTCGTCTTCGACCGAAAATATGCTATTTCCGGCGCACAACCAGTAGAAGCATTCGAACAAGTCTTCACGAAGATCCGCCAAGAACAAACACTTGAAATCATCGCTGAAGGTGATGCGTGTGGTGTCGACGGCTGTAACTGATCACATTATGATTCCATCACAAAGGAGCACGAAACCCTTATGAAATTCATCTTCCATCCTGAGATTCGTGATGCGCGAATCAATCTCGCTGTCGAAGAATTCATCTTGAACAACCTGAACGTCAATGAAGAAGACTATTTCTTGTTTTATATCAACGGTCCATCCATCATCGTCGGAAAAAACCAGAACACGAATGAAGAAGTTAATTTGAAGTATGTCGAGGAAAACGGCATCCACGTCGTCCGTCGTCTTTCCGGCGGTGGCGCTGTTTATCATGATGAAGGAAACTTGAACTTCAGTTTCTTGACGAAAGATGACGGTGATTCGTTCAACAACTATAAAAAGTTCACGGAGCCGGTCGTGCAAGCGCTGCATAAACTCGGTGTCGAAGCGGAATTATCTGGACGAAACGATATTCATGTCGGAAGCCGGAAAATCAGCGGGAATGCCCAGTTCACGACAAAAGGACGGATGTTTAGTCATGGTACGCTGATGCTCGATTCGAACATCGAAGAAGTCGTCAATGCGCTTGTCGTCAGTGAAGAGAAGATGCGTTCCAAAGGCATTAAATCGGTTCGGAGTCGTGTCGCAAACATCTCGGAATTCCTGACAGAACCGTTGACGATGGAACAATTCGTCGATCATCTCCTTGCCTCGATCTATGAAGGGAAAGAGATTGAACGGTATATCTTAACTGAAGAAGACTGGGATAAAGTACGTGCCATCTCGGCAGAACGTTATGGCAACTGGGAATGGAATTTCGGAAAATCACCGAAATTCGATGTCATTCAAAAAAAACGTTTCCCGATCGGAACGATTGACTTCCGATTGAATGTCAAAAAAGGCATCATTGAAGAAGCGAAGATTTACGGTGACTTCTTTGGCGTCGAGGACGCGGAAGAAATCGCACGGGCGCTTGAAGGTACACGTTATGATCGCGCGTCTCTTCGCGAAGTGCTCGGTCGGTACGAATTGAAAAAATATTTCGGCGCCATCGAACTTGATGAGGTGCTAGACGTTTTAGCGTAAGTCTTTATGGGAAAACTCCTTCTATCAACAGCATAGGGGGAGTTTTTTTCATGGGCTATAATAAAGATAACTTTTTAGAAGGTTCGTTGACGGACTTTATCGATTTTGAACAGATTTCAAAACAATTACCGAAGACGGAGGACGAACAACCGTTACCTTATTATGAGCGTGATGATTATAAGGCAGCAGGTAAGCTTGAAGGAAAGGTCGCAATCGTCACAGGCGGCAATTCTGGAATTGGTCGTGCTGTCTCGATTGCTTATGTCCGTGAAGGGGCAAAGGTCGTCATTGCTTTCTATGGCGATCAAGAAGGAGCAGAAGAAACGAAGGCGCGTCTTGAAGAATTAGGAGGCGAAGTCCTACTTTCTAAAGGAGATATTGGGGACGCAGACTACTGTGAAACACTTGTTCAAAAAACGATCGACCATTTCGGTCGCTTAGATATCGTCGTCAACAATGCAAGTATGCAAAAACCAGAAGATAGTCTGAAGGATATCACGGATGAGTCGATGGAGAAGACGTTCAAGACAAATATCTTCGGAATGATGCGTCTTGCCCGTGCCGCACTACCGCACCTTTCACTTGGTTCTGCCATCATCAATACAACATCTTCGACAGCATACGAGGGGAACGTATTATTGATCGACTACTCCGCTACTAAAGGAGCAATCGTTAGCTTCACGCGGAGTCTTTCAATGAATCTGGCAAAAGAGGGAATTCGTGTCAACGCCGTCGCGCCTGGTCCGATTTGGACACCACTCATCACGGAGACGTTCCCGGATGAATCAGTCAAGACGTTCGGTAAGAATACACCTATGGATCGCCCAGGGCAACCGGCCGAGATGGCATCTGCTTATGTCTTCCTCGCCTGTAACGATTCAAGTTATATGACAGGACAGGTCCTTCACTTAAATGGTGGTGTCATCGTTAACGGTTAAAAAGAAACTCGGTGAAAACGTTTCCAAAAAGTGTTACACTATCCATACGGTCGCTTTTGACTACGTATGGATTTTTTTTACGTAAAAAATGAATAGTCATTCATTCGAAAGGGGAATTTTGCTCATGCTTGGATTGATTCAATCCGTTGAGGAGACAGCTCGAACACATCCGGACACAACGGCGTATGTGTTTGAGGACACGCAAGTCAGCTATCGTGAGTTCGTCGAGAAGTTTCACCGGGCAGCCGGCGCGCTTGAAGCAAATGGAATTCGAAAGGGCGATCATGTTGCGCTTATCTTAGGGAACAGTCCATCCTTCCTAGTCGCGTACTATGCCATCATGAAACAAGGAGCTATTGCAATTCCAATCAATCCTACATACACGCCGGATGAAATCGGGTATATCCTGATGAACGGTGATGTGAAAGGGATTTTAGGCATTGCTCCGCTTGTCGAAGCTGCAAAAGATCGTCTCGTTCATTTACCGAACCTCAAGATTGTCGTCTCTGTTCCCTATGCGGATCAGGAAGGACCAAACGAAACACATCAACAAGTTACGTTCATCACGCTCGATCGCTGGCTCGAAATCGAACATCCATTGACAGACGTGACGAATGAACTGGATGACATCGCCGTCATTCTCTATACGAGTGGGACGACAGGAAAACCAAAAGGTGCGATGTTATCGCATCGTAATCTGACGTCAAATGCGCGCTCAATCGGAGATTATCTACACGTATCAAGTAAAGACCGGACACTTGCCGTATTACCAATGTTCCATGTCTTTTGTTTGACAGTCGTCATCAATGCTTCGCTCGCACATGGAGCCTCAATCATCATTGCTTCACGGTTTTCACCACAAGAGACGTTTGAGTTAGCGAAAAAAGAACAGGTGACGATTTTTGCAGGCGTGCCAACGATGTATAATTTCTTACTGCAAACCGTGAAGGCACATCCGGAATACGCGACCTATTTTGAGTCAACCCGTCTATTCGTCTCAGGAGGAGCGAGTCTTCCAGTACCACTCCTTGAAGCGTTTGATCAGACATTCCAGTGTCATATCCTCGAAGGATACGGTTTATCGGAAGCATCGCCCGTCACTTGTTTCAATCCGGTCGATGGTGTTCAGAAACCAGGCTCGATCGGTACATCGATCGTCGATGTTGAAAACAAAGTTGTCGATGAACTCGGACAGGAATTACCAGATGGTCAGGTCGGAGAATTGATTGTTCGTGGACCAAACGTCATGACGGGTTATTACAAGATGCCAGAAGAGTCGCAAGCGACGTTACGCGATGGCTGGTTATATACGGGTGATTTGGCTCGTCGTGATGAAGATGGTTATTTCTATATCGTCGATCGCATAAAAGATATGATCATCGTCGGTGGCTATAACGTCTACCCACGTGAGGTCGAAGAAGTGCTCTATCAGCATCCAAATATCATTGAAGCCGCTGTTATCGGCATACCGGACGAGGAGATGGGCGAAGCTGTCAAAGCATTCGTCGTTGTCCGTGAGACGATGACAGAAGAGGAGGCGCGGACATTCTGTGGCACATCACTCGCGAAATACAAATGTCCGACACAGATTGAGTTCATCGATCGATTACCTCGTAATACGACCGGAAAGATTTTACGGACCGTGTTGAAGAAGCAACCGACGAATTCATGAGTGTTTCAAGAACTTCAGGTTTCTGAAGTTCTTTTTCTGTGCATAGACAAGAAGGAGGGGATACGAATGAATATCGCATTGATCGCACATGATGAAAAAAAAGATGAGATGATGGGGTTTACACGAGCTTATGCTGCATTCTTCAAGAAAAATACATTGTATGCGACAGGAACGACCGGGCAACGGATCATGGAAGCGACAGATTTACATGTTCATCGCTGTAAATCTGGACCACTCGGCGGTGATCAAGAAATCGGAGCCCTCGTGGCGCAAGGAAAGATCGATATCGTGATTTTTTTACGCGATCCGCTAACGGCGCAACCGCATGAACCGGACGTCTCCGCACTCATTCGATTATGCGATGTGTACGATCTGCCGCTCGCAACGAATGTCGGAACTGCCGAAATTTTAATCAATGGACTCGAACAAGGACAATTCGATTGGAAGGAGATCATTCGAAAACGTCATGAACTAGAACAAAAAAAGTTTTTAGATGATTAATTTTGTGAGAACGCTTCTCATTTTCGTTTAAGCATGCTATAGTCAGTTTGAGGATGATACTGATTATCAATTGCGATGGAAAAGGTGGCGAAGAAAATGGAGATTCTATTAATGACGGGTGTAACAGTATTGCTAGGAGGCGGCGTTGGATTTTTGACGCACGTCGTGAAAATGGAACGACGTCAACAGGTGGCACCTGCGACTTCAAAGAACGAGCAAGTAGCGTATCCAGCGCTCCGTCTCGTCAAATAATAGAAAATTTATGACTTCGCCTTTCTTTTCTTTTGAAAAGAAAGGTTTTTTTGAATTATTATCCACTCTCCCATAATTTTGCGGAATTCCTTTGATACACTGAAACAAAGCACATTAGTCGAGGAGTGAGAGCCATGCATACAATCTATTTGGTTGATGATGAAGTGAACTTGAATCGTGTACTCGTAAAGTACTTGGAACAAGAAGGTTGGCAGGTTAAATCGTTTACATCTGGTGAGGCAGCTGCTTCTGCGATCGTAGAGAAGCCAGATTTGTGGATTTTAGATATCATGCTACCGGATATGGATGGTTTTCAATTGATTAAGCGAATCAAGGCGCATGATGAAACGACACCCGTCATTTTCATTTCGGCGCGTGATGAGGATATCGATAAGATCATTGGTCTTGAGATGGGATCGGACGATTATATTGCGAAGCCGTTCCTTCCGCGCGAACTGGTCATTCGTGTCAAAAAAATCTTAGCACGTACGTATGCGACACCGAAAAGTGGCGTCATTCAATACGGCGATTATATGATTTATCCTGAGAAACGAATCATCGAGGAGAACGGTCAAGAAATTGATCTAACCTCAAAAGAGTATGATCTACTGATTTTATTTGCGACACAAATCGGGACGCCGATGTCTCGCGAGCAGATTCTCGTCAGTGTCTGGGGTGACGATTATTTCGGTTCGGACCGCGTCGTCGATGATCTTGTCCGTCGTGTCCGTAAAAAATTATCGAAACTGGAACTCGAAACGATCTATGGTATTGGCTATCGCTTGGTGTCTGCATGAAAAATCGCAGTCTCGGATTTCAGATTTGGGCGATGTTTCTGCTCGTCATCGTCACATTATCTGCAGTCATTCTCCTTGTCATCCGCTCATCGATCGGAAATTTCATCGATGAACAGGTCTATTCGACGCTTGAGAATAGTGAGGTCTTCTTCTCGAAGGATGCCTCTGTCATCGAGATGCTACAAGATAATCCGATTGAATTCGATCGTCGAAAACAAGAATCTCGATCAGTTAATATCCTATTGCTATCTAAGAACGGAAAACTTTATTACGGTGGGGCACCGCAACAACTGATCAATCAGATGTACCGTGATGCAATTGATCAAAAAACAGTTACGGCAAAGTATACGACGCGTCTTGATAAAGAAGACGTTTATTATAGTATTCGTAAAATGGAAGAGAGCGGCGAAACCTACTATCGTGTCTCTTACGTCTGGGATGCTTATCGACAAGAACTGATTACACAACTGTTTTCAAAAATCGGCTTCGTCGTCATCATCGGTAGTATCTTTACGTTATTCATTGCCTTCTGGTTGGCGCGTCGTCTAACACATCCGCTCGTCGAAATCGAAAGAGCAGTCGGGAAAATCGCGGCTCAAAAGTGGGATACACCACTTCCGCTCGATCGTGGGGATGAAATCGGTCGACTGGCACGGTCCGTCGATGCGATGCGGATGGATCTTGAAAAGCAGGATAAGGCACAAAAATCGTTGCTTCAAAATATTTCACATGATTTGAAGACGCCAATCATGGTCATTCGAAGTTATGCTCAGTCCATTTCAGATGGGATCTATCCAGATGGTGATTTAACCGGCTCCGTATCGGTCATTGATGAGGAAGCGGAACGATTAGAGAAAAAAGTGGCGGCTCTTCTTTACGTCACGAAGCTCGACTATTTCGAGCTCGATCGTTCTACGTGGGATAATGTCGATATCGATCGGATGATACACCTGCTGAAAAATCGTTTTTCTGGAACGAAGTCACTCGAATGGCATGTTAGTGGAGAAGCGGGAATCGTCCTTGGTGAAGGGGAACAATTACGAGTTGCACTCGAAAACGTCATGGACAACGCGATTCGTTATGCTGAAACACAAATTGACATCCGACTGTCTGGGACAGCGGATCAGGTTCATATCGAAATTGAAAATGATGGACCGCCACTTGATGACTCTTCGCCCTTGTTTCATCAATTTTCACGGGGCAAAGAAGGGAAGTTTGGGCTTGGTCTTTACATTGTCAAAAGGATCGTTGAGCGTCATGATGGTACGGTAGCAATTGAGAATCGCCCTGCGGGAAATGGAGTCGGGAAAGTTTGTGTGATTTTTAATTTCCCACGTCACTTTATTGAACAAGAGGAAAAAAAGCCAGAAGAATTTTAAAAACGGGATCCTAGGATCTCGTTTTTTTCGTTAGGAAATAATCGGTATACTCATGCAGAGTAGAAGGAAGTTTGATATAACCAATATAATTCAGGAAGGGAGTGAAGGAGATGTCATACCCAGTTACGGAAGAAACGTTAGCTTTGATTCCACGATATGGTCAATATGGTGAACCACAGACACTTGTCATCAAGGAGCATTCGGAAAGTATTTTAGAGGGTCATCCGATTAAGTTGATTGAAGAATCCTGTTTATATTTTGGTTCATCGATGCGTGGACGGATCGAAGCAGCGCGACATATTCTTGGTCCGAACCGAAAGACACCTGTTTTAGTAGATTGGCAGGCACAAACGATATTTTTTCCGACGACCGCAAAAGAAAAGGCGGAATGCATTTGGATCAATTTCAAGCAAATGAAGACTGTTCAAAAAAAGTCTGGAAAAGTACAGGTAGAGTTTCAGACAGGTCAATGTATTGATACGGACGCATCCGCATACAGCATCGAACGGCAACGAATCAAAACGTTGGAACTGGCGTATGAAATGCAACGGCGCTTCCAATTGCCGGAGTTTAAGAATCGATGAAAAGTGGAAACACATAACAGGAATCTTACTTATGTAAGGAGAAAGAAGTAGAGAGAGAAATCATAGGGAGGTGAAGCGGTAACTTTTACCGCGACACGATGAATGAATCATATGAATGGTTAAATCGCCGAAAATTGCAGCCTGGATTTGGTGCGACAGGTGGCAGACGCTTTATCAGTTCTCGCATCGTACGTCCGGAAAATACACCGGGTAAACGAATCAAAGGAATCAAACGCGCGCGACAACTAGTCGTCGATGATGCCGGAAATCGCCGTTGGGTCACGAAACGAATCGTTGTGACGGATGCTGCGAAGCATGTCACGATGAATCGTCGAACATCGATCGCCTTAAAAGAGACGAATGAATCGCGACTTGAACAAGTCAAACAAAAACTAGCATCTAATAAAAAAGTCTTACTTCCAATCTTGGCGGCAACAGGAATCGCTGTCGCAGGTGGCGTTCTTGCCTATGTCCTTCGTAGGAAGAAAAAACAATCCGATCAATAAAAAAGAAGCCGTTCTCCAGTTGGGAGGACGGCTTCTTTTATGTCTTAAAGGAATCGTTTCCGTAAAGAAGTCGAAAGTGCTTTGTCTGCGATTTCTTCTAGTTCCGTCAAGTTCGTCGGATCAAAGCTATCATTGTAGAACCGACCTACAAAGTCGACACGGTCGTAATCGAGTTCCTTGAAAATCAAGTGTTTATGATCGTCATAAAAAACGACACGGTAGTAATCAGAACCGCGTTCAAGGGTGACGAGACCTTTGATATGGTCCAATTTTTTTTGTTCTTCGGTTTGTTCTTCTTCGAGTGTATCGTCCTCGTTCGTCGATGCTTCTGCTTGCTCAATCGCATTCTTTACGAGTTCCGGTCGTTGTTCTTGTTCTTCCGTCATGTTATATCGCCTCCATTTATTATTTTACATGGAAATGGACAGATGAGAAAGAAAAATCCCTCAGTCCATCTGGTGTGCTTCGCAAACACGTAAGACATTCGTTGCGCCAATCCGTAATCGCTCGAGGAGTTGGAGTCGCGCTTCTTCATTTGGAATCGTATCAAGAGAAGCTATTTCCATCAGTTCCAACCAACGGATGGCATGCTCTTTTTGAATCGGCAATAGCCGGTGAATCATCGCTAAACTCGTCGGCGGTTGATTCGGATCGCGTGGACCTCCTGTCATTTGGGTCAAGAAGGCGAATTGTGCCTGTTCGACACGGTGTCGATCATCAGGGAATAACGGACGCAATAAGGAATCATGGTAGACTTGATGATAGAACGAATGAATCAAAGAGGTGAGTACTTGCTCGCCTCCAAGCATTTCATAGAGCGACAAAAATCATCACCTGCCTTACATTAGGATGTGTTCTGATTATAGCAAATCCATATCGAAAAGACATGCGTCGAAAACAGTACATTTGTTCTTATTTGTGCGATAATAATGATACATAAAAACGTAGAGGAGGTTTTCTTGATGAACCATATGCACATTGGTCGTGCTGGTAGTGGGAAAACGACACAATTGATTGAGCGCGTCGTACAAGAACTCGAGCAACGACCACTAGGCGAGAAGATGTATTTCATCGTTCCGGATCAGATGTCATTTGAAATGGAGCGTCGGATTGCGACAGATGAACGGATAGCAGGTCTTGTTCGTCTCGAAGTCATGAGTTTACGGCGCTTTGCGTTTCATATTTTACGCGATTACGGAAATCAAGCAATTCCATTTCTCGATGAGACAGGAACACAATTATTACTCCGACAGGTCGTCGAGGAATCAGAAGACGAGTTAAAGATTTTTAAGCGTACGAAAAATATGCCAGGATTTTTCCAAGGACTTGATGAACTCATCGCGTCGTTTAAACGCTCATTGATCGAGCCAGATATGTTGCGTCAAGTGAGTGATCGGTCTCTCGAACGGTCACCAAAATTGAACGACCTTGCGTTGATTTATGAGCGCTTTGCGGAACGAATCGTCGATAAGGCACTCCATGCGGATGATTATTATACGACGTTACTTGAGTTGCTTCCGAAAGCGCGACTGGATCAAGCGACGATCATCGTCGACGGATTTTATGAGTTTTCGCTTCAGGAACAACAAGTACTGCTTGCCTTGATGCAACAAGTGGCTGAAATGCATATTAGTTTTACAATGGACGCGGCGGATCCTTATGCAAAACAAACGTCTTTTGGTGTGTCCCAGCGTTGCTACATGCAGTTGATCGGGCAAATGCAGGAACAATCGATTCCGTACGAAGAAGTCTTGTATGAACAGCCAATCAAATTTCAATCAGAAGGGCTACGGCATTTAGAGCAGGCCTTGTTAAAGCCAGGTTATCCATCTGTCGATCATGACGTTGACGGCTTTCAGATGACAGCTGCAGTCAACCGGCAAGTCGAAGCAGAATCAGCCGTGCGGAAAGCGATTCAACTTGTTCGACAAAAAGGATATCGATTTCATGAAATGGCATTCGTCGTACGACATCTTGAACCGTATGCGGATCACTTGGAACGAGCCTTCCACATGTATGATGTTCCGTATTTCTTGGATCAACGTGAGTCGATGATCCATCATCCGCTCGTTGACTTGATTCAATCTGCTTTAGACATCGTGACATCGGGTTATCGGGAAGAAACGGTCTTTCGTTTACTGAAGACGGAGCTCTTACCGATTCCAGCAGAAGATGCGCGTCTAGCGCTCGATCGTTTCGAGACGTTCGTGCTCGAACGCGGCATCAAAGGGTCGATGTGGCAACAACCGTGGCAATTAAAGCGACGCTTAGCAGAGGAAGTTCGCTTAACGGAAGAGGAAATCGCGCAAGAAGAGGAATTGAATCATCTCCGTACGTTCGTCGTCGACTTGATTGAACCGTTACACCGTCGGTTAAAGCAGGCAAAGACGATGAGCGCGTATACGAAAGGTCTTTATCAATTCCTCGAAGAACAAAAAATTGCAGAACATTTAATGGAATGGCGCAAGCAAGCATTAGAGCAAGATCAGTTACTTGCTGCTCGGGAACATGATCAAGTGTATGAAGCGATTCTTCACCTATTCGAACAGCTAGAAGCTGCTGCGCCTGAGCATACTTTATCAACGGACTTGTTCGTCCAAATGGTCGAGACAGGACTTGAGAGTCTGCGTTTTGCACTTGTCCCCCCATCGCTTGATCAAGTCATTGCGACGGATTATGTGCGTGGACGATTGCAACGAGTGAAAGTCGTCTTTTTACTGGGAGCGAATGATGGTCTGATTCCGTTCGTCCAAGATCAATCGAAGTTACTGTCCGAAAATGATCATGACTTTTTACATGAACATGGTATTCCGGTCGGAAAAGCGTCCCTCGATGTGTTTGATGATGAACTATTTTATCTGTATCAAGGGATGATGGCTCCAAGTGAAGCATTGTATGTCAGTTATGCGCTTGTCGATGAAGAAGGAAAGGCGTTGCAGCCGGCGGCAATCACGAAACAATTGAAGCGGCAACTGTTGCTTGATCGTCCGATCAAAACACAGTTTGCGGAGGCTGGCGAACATGCACCGCAAGAACAACTCGATTTCGTGACGAGTCCCGATCGCGCGGCAGCAGCGACGGCGATTGAACTCCGCCGTTTGCAACGACGTTATCCGATTCAGCCAATTTGGTTTCAAGTATATAATTCACTTCTTGAAAACGGACAAGGACGCGAACGAATGGGTCTATTCTCAAGTGCCTTGTTCTATCAAAATCAAGCGGAAGCGTTACCGGAAGGGTTGGCGCATCGCTTATATGGCGAGTCTCTGCAAGCGAGCGTTTCGCGTTTTGAAACGTATAATGCTTGCTCGTATAAACATTTTGCTCGGTATGGACTTCGTTTACGCGAGCGAAAGCTCTATAAATTCGAAGCGCCGGACATCGGAAATCTGTTCCACGGCGCATTAAATGATCTGTCGCTCAGTATCAAAGCTTCCGGACGGCACTGGCGCGAGCTCGATAGTGAGACATGTGGAACACTTGCGAAGGAAGCTGTTGAAAAGGTGACACCAGAAATCCAGAATGCAATTTTGATGAGCTCAAGTCGATTTGGTTATATCAAGAAAAAGTTGACGGATGTCGTCGAACAGACCGCTAAGATGCTCGTCGAGCAGGCGAAGCGAACGGATTTTGAACCAGATCTATTTGAAATCAGTTTTGGGAATGCGACGTTTCCACCATTACGCTTTACGCTACCAGACGGAACGGAAATTGAATTCACAGGACGCATTGACCGTATTGATCAGGCGATGATCGGTGACCAGTTATACGTCCGTATCATAGATTATAAGTCGAGTGCACGAGGACTAGATTTTGCGGAAATCTATTACGGACTCGCCATACAGATGTTGCTGTATTTGAAAACAGTCGTGGAACAGTCAGAGTTGCTGTATCAACAGCAGGCAAAACCTGCTGGTGCGCTGTATTTCCATGTTAAAAATCCGATGCTACGAGGCGATTTATCTGCTGATGAAGCAGAACGTAATCGACTATTACTCGAGTCCTATCAGATGCAAGGCGTCATTCTCGAGAATGATGAGGTACTGCGAGCGATGGATCATATTGCATACGATGAACGAAAAAAATCCCCACTCGTCAAAGTGACCTTCACGAAAAATGGACTGCATAAATCACAGACGAAGGGTGTTGTACAAGAGGCAGATTTATCGGCACTGATGGATCATGCGTGGGAGGCATTAAAAGACAGCAGTCAAGATATCTATGATGGGGATATTGCAATCAATCCATTCGATTATCAGGAACGGACACCGTGTAGTTTCTGCGAATATCGTTCAGTCTGTCAATTCGATGAATCACTCGGAAATCAATATCGTCCATTAAAACCGATGTCTGAAAAAGAGGTACTGGAACGATTGAAGGAGGATGAAGAATGAGCGTGCGTTGGACGGAAGAACAACAACAAGCCATTTCAGCAAGGGGAGGACATATCTTAGTCTCAGCAGCTGCTGGATCAGGGAAAACAGCTGTCCTCGTCGAACGGCTGACGCAACGATTGATCGATCCCGAAGATGAGTTGTCGGCGGATCGGATTCTTGTTGCTACCTTTACGAATGCAGCAGCGCGTGAGATGAAAACGCGAGTCATTGAGGTCATGGATCAGCGTATCAAAGAGGCACCGGATGATCTGTATCTAAAAAAACAACGTCAATTAATGAACCGGGCACAAATTACGACGATCCATTCATTCTGTCTATCGATTCTACGTGAGAATTATTATCGGATCGGTTTGGATCCGGCGTTTCGGATTGCTGACGAATCTGAACTGTTATTACTGCAAGATGATGTCTTAGAAGCGGTCTTTGAGTCGTTCTATGCCTCTGAGGATCCAGGATTCTATGATTTGATCGATAGTTATACATCAGATCGGGACGATCAAGCGATGCTTTCGCTGATTTCAAATCTCTACCGTTTTTCTCGATCCTTACCTGATCCGGAAGCGTTTTATGCGCATTTAATCAATCAGTACGATCAACCAATCGATCCGGATGAGTCTCCGCTCATGCAACGATTGGTCGAACTGGAATGGGAGACGTTGTCGAATCTACTAGGACGTTATCGAGAACTTGCTTTTGAATTGGAACAGTCCGGGTATACGGAAATGGGACAGATGATGCGACAGGATATCGCTCCTTTTGGAGTACTTGAAACGTCAGTACGGCAATGGTCGATGGTTGCTCTTGCGTTTCAAGCAGTAGAATTCGGTCGTTGGAAAAGTCCGCGCGGAGATGAAGGCATCAAACCGTTCCAGACAGAGCGGACACGACTCGTTGCAGAATTCAAGAAAATGAAAGAACTGTTTGTTCAAAAAACAGGTGTCGATTACTTGGAGGATTTACGATCACAGCTCCGACATGTAGAAACGATTGTTACACTCGTGCGTCAATTCGCAAATGATTATCTCGAAGCGAAACAACAACGTGGAATTGTTGATTTTTCGGATCTTGAACATTTTGCATTAGAGATCTTGACGGAAGAGGGACAACCGTCGGATGTGGCAAAACTTCTAAAAGAACGCTTCGTTGAGGTACTGGTCGACGAATACCAAGATACGAATGAAGTCCAGGAACGCATCATTCAACTGGTTTCGAAAACGGACGAGGCAACAGGGAATCTATTCATGGTCGGTGATGTCAAACAGTCCATTTACAAATTTCGACATGCAGAACCAGGATTGTTCCTGGAGAAATTCAAACGATTCCAGCAGACCGACGTCGGAACACGCATCGATTTAACAAAGAACTTCCGCAGTCGCCTCGAGGTGTTGGATGGAACGAATCAAATCTTCCGCCAAGTCATGGATGAGACAGTCGGAGAAATTGATTACGATGAAGCGGCGCACCTTCGACTCGGTAATATAAGTTATTTAGAATCAGAGCAAGTCGACCCTGAATTACTCTTGATTGATCCGCTTGATAGTGAAAAAGAAGAAGTTGAAGCACGAGCGATTGCAACACGAATTCTAGAACTCGTCGACTCTAAACATCCACATCTGATTTACGATGCGAAATCGAACCGATTCCGGACATGCGAATACCGTGACATCGTCGTCTTGGCCCGTTCGCGCGGCAAGCGTGTTCAGGCACTCGTTGAAGTACTCGAACAGTATGAGATTCCGGTCTATGCAGATACGACGGGCGGATATTTCCAAGCGACGGAAATTCAAATCATGATGGCGTTACTCAAGACAATCGATAATCCACTTCAAGATATCCCGTTCGCCAGTCTGTTACGATCGCCGATTTTCGGTGTGGCGGATCGTGATCTAGGGCGGATTCGAGCAAAACAAAAAGAAGGAAGCTTTTATGAGGCGGCACTCGCGATGGCGACAGAGGAATCAGCACTTGGTATTCGAATAGACGAGATCATCCGTCAGATTCAAGCATGGCGAACCGAAGCACGTGGGAGTGCGCTTCCTGCCTTCATTCGATCATTGTTTGATCAGACTGGCTATTTTGAGTATGTCGGCTGTCTCGCTGGAGGCAGAAGTCGTCAAGCTAACTTAAATGCCTTATATGAGCGGGCAAAGCAATATGAGACGTCCGGTTATCGTGGGCTATATCGTTTTCTACGCCTGATCAATCGGTTGATCGAACGAGGAGAAGACTTCGCAGAAGCCCGTTCGCTTGGAGAAGACGAGGACGTCGTTCGAATCATGACGATCCACCAATCAAAAGGACTCGAGTTCCCCGTGACGATTGTCAGCCAATTGACGAAGCAATTCAACAAACAGGATCAAATGCAGGCCATTCAGTTGCATAAGACGTATGGCATTGCTCTAGACGCCATTGATCCGATTCGTCGTTTGCGATCTGGAACGCTATTGAAGGAAGTCATCCGTCGGGAAATGGATCGCGAGATGAAGGCAGAAGAGATGCGCGTCTTGTATGTTGCGATGACTCGAGCGAAGGAAAAATTGATTCTCGTCGGGACAGTCAAGGATTTAGAAGATCAAATGGTGGCCTGGCAGATGACGCCACTCGACGAAGTCTTACTACCTGAAAATGACCGGCGCCAAGCGAAGAGTTATGCGGAATGGGTCGTTCCGGCAGTCTTACGCAGTAGTTTACTACGTCCGGATGAGACGAACTGGTCGATTCGCATGATGTCTTTAGAGGAGTTAGCACCGTATCAAGAAATCTCAACACTCGTGGAGCAACTCGAACACGTCCAAAAGCTTGAAAAAATTGATGTGCCCGTCAATACGCACGTCAAAGAAATCGTTGAATCGGCATTTTCGTATCAGTATCCGCATCTACTCGCGACAGAGACGGCAGCGAAACAGACCGTTACGGAACTGAAGCGCGCGGAACAGTTGGAACGCGCAGCATTTGAAACGACGTATCGCCAGACGACGTATTACCGAACGCCACAATTCCTTGGACCTGTACTTAGTGGAGCGGAACGAGGAACGGTCCTACACCTAGCGATGCAATTATACAAACCGGATACAGCGATTTCAGAACAGATCGATCAATGGGAAACGATGGAACGAATCACACCTATCGAAGCGACGACGATGCGGGAAGCAACACCACAGTTGCAAGAGTTCCTAGACTCCGAGATCGGACAATTGTTCAGCAAACGACTACGGACAAACCACGTCTATCGAGAGTTACCGTTTACGTATAAAATCGGAGCATCACGTTTTCGGAAAGACTGGACGGGTCCAGTGGATGACGCAGTCATGCAGGGAATCGTCGACTGCTTGATTCAGGATGGGGAGTCATATATCTTACTCGACTATAAATCGGATCAAATCGTTACGACGGAAGTCGGACAGACACCTGCTGATGTGTTACGTGAACGGTATGCGACTCAATTGAATCTATACCAAGAAGCATTAGAAGCTATTCTTCATATTCGAATCTCGCGGAAAGTCATTTATGCTTTTGCTTTAGGAGAAACGATTGATTTAGTTTAATTTTACGACTGAGACCTCTCTTGTCCTCCTACTTCAGGTAGAGGCGAGGGAGGTTTTAGTATAGTTCGAAAGAGGGATGAGGAATAAAGGAATAAAATCAAGGTATGGAGTGATTTCCGTTTCTTATTGTGAAAAAACTGTGTAAAATAAAGAAGATATGTCACTTTAATGATGGATAATTTTGGGAGGTTTTAATAGATGGCACGTATTTTATTAGCAGAAGATGAAGATGTCTTACGTATGTTGGTACTTGATACACTAGAAGATGAAGGATATACGATTGATGAAGCGACGGACGGAGACGAGGCATATCAAAAAATCATGAACACGGAATATGACCTCGTTCTGTTGGATTACATGATGCCTGGGATGACAGGAATCGAAGTCATCGAAAAAGTTCGACAACATCCAGATAAGCAACACTTGAAAATTATGATGTTGACCGCTAAAAGTCAACAATCTGATCGAGAGCGCGCGGAAGAAATCGGTGCAAACTACTTCTTTTCGAAACCCTTTAGTCCTCTTGAGTTGATTGATGTAGTAGGAGGAATATTGAGTGATCACCAAGTGGATTAATCGAAAAATCGGACGCCAACTTATGGCATCCTTTTATGTCGTATTAGCTACATTGATGATTTCATCATTGATCGTCTACAACTACACGGATACGAAATTGCAAGCGACACGGGCGAAATTAGAAGACATCCGAGATCGCAGTGCACGCGCAGGGGCTCTATGGGAAGAATGGCAGGATGTTCAATTCAACATGCGTGGCTATGCCTTGATGGGAAATGAAGAATTGTATACCCAAGTCATGGCTCAACAAGATAAGATTGCTCAGCAAACGGATTGGTTCGAAAAAAATGCAATCTACGATCAAGGAAAGGCATTCGCCCAGTCCTCGAGAGAACTATATCAATACTATTTCGATGCAATCTTGCCGCTTGTTCAATCCTATGTCAAAGCGAAAGAGTCAGGAGATATTACAGAATCCTTCTTGAAAGGAACGACGCTAGCTGAATTGCCACTCGGTCAAAAGTTGTTAACTGAAGGAAAGATTCAGTTAGATAGTCAAGGAAACATCGATGTATTATCAGAGATTAATAAAAGTGAACTGGCACTCGGCGGTTATCGTGAATTTTTGGAAGATTGGGCACAACGGACAAGTGATCAATTGGAGCAGGAAATCCGAACGACGCAACTGATTTGGTTAGCGAATATCGTCGTTTTGATCGCTGTTTTGATCTTCTTCATCTATCCATTCATTCGTCGCATCACGATTGAATTATTGTCTCTCGTGAAGAACAGTCAACGGCTTGCGAATGGTGAAGATGTTTCAAGCGTCAAAGTACCGAATCGTAAAGATGAGATTGGTATTTTAGCACTATCGTTTAATCAGATGGCAAGTTCGATTTCTGAGAATAAACAGCATCTATTGGCAAAAAATGAAGAGTTGCAAGCCCAGCAGGAAGAATTACAAGCGCAGCAAGAAGAATTGCAAGCACAACAACAGGAACTTGAAGAAGCATTGGAACTGACGATGCGCAATGAACAACACCTTCAGTACCGGAATGATCTGACAGAGACGCTCGCGGCACGTGAATCGTTGACCGCTTATCCGGAAATCATCGAGAAGCTCGTCACGATCACGGATTCTGAAATTGGTGCATTAGTATTCGTCGATGAGGAAGAGAGTTATTCCGTCGTCACCTATGGTATGACGGATGAACTGGCAGAGCAGTTACTTCAAAACGATGCGTCACTGTTAAAACGAGCAGAATCACTCAAGACACCAGTTCACTCCTCTAAACAAGTCGTGAGCAATCATCCGTTACCGTACCCGTACTATATGTATGAAACGGCTGTGCCGATTCTCGATCCAACCGCAGATGATATCATCGCGTATATCTATCTGGTCCGTTACCGCGATCAGTTTACGAATGAACAGATGCGGGATGTCATGTCCTTCTCTCGTCAATTGTCGTTATCCCTTCTCCGGATGCGTTTGTTTGACGAGATGACGAGAGAAAAAACGAAAACGGAACGGATTCTCGATTCAATTCGTGAAGCGGTCATCTATCTTGAGCCAGGGAAAGAAGAGGTTTTCGTCAATCGACCACTGTACGATCTATTCCCGGAACTGCGATATGGTGTCCAGGCGGAACAAGAAACACTTCAAACATGCTTAGAAGTCATTCAATCCGTCGTCGATGAACCGGAAAACTTCAGTCGATATGTTGATTCAGTTCTTCGTGGAGAATTACCGACAGATAGTCTACAGTTCTCGATTAGAAACGAAACGGTATTCATTCAATTTTATGTCGAGGTGATTCACATTCATCAGGTGCATAAAGGAACGATGCTTGTCATGCGGGATGTGACGAAAGAAACCGAAATGGATCGTTTGAAATCAGAACTCGTTTCGACTGTATCTCATGAACTTCGAACACCGCTTTCTTCGATTTATGGTTTTACAGAGCTCATGCTCAATCGAGATATTGAAGAATCGCGCCAAGATCGATACTTACGGACGATCCATTCCGAAACAGAACGTCTTGCGAATCTCGTCAACGATTTCTTAGACGTCCAGCGCATGGAGTCAGGTACACAATCGTACAAAAAGACATCTGTGAACATTCATGCGATTGCTGAAGAAACGACACACTTTTATGCGGCTTCGACACAAGCCCACCGGATTACGTTCCGTCACGAAGGAAATCAGTTGCCTGTCATTGAAGCAGATGAAGAAAAAATCAGACAGTTACTCAATAATTTATTGAATAATGCGGTGAAATACTCACCATCTGGTGGTGCGATTGATGTCGTACTCACGACATCACGTGATCAAGTCATTCTTCAAGTTCGGGATGAGGGAATCGGGATTCCGAAACAATCACTCAGTCGTCTATTCGAAAAGTTTTACCGCGTCGATAACTCGGATAGTCGGAAAATCGGTGGTACGGGCCTTGGTCTAGCCATCTGTAAAGAAATCGTCACCGGTCATGGGGGAGAAATTCATGTGGAATCGGTCGTAAGAGAAGGGAGTCTTTTCACTGTCAAATTCCCACTCGTTCAGTCCACACATGTGACAATCTCCTGAATAAACCATATAGCAACAAAATAACACTAGGTGTTCGTACGGAAATCAGATACGATGAAATAGGAAAAGAAAGGAGGAAATGAAATGCCAATCACAGCATTCGTTCACACACACGTCTTACTTTGGGTACTTTTATTGGTTACGTTCTTCGTCGCGTTTTCGATGTACAAGAACAATAAGAAAGCCGCAAAAGGCATTCATATGGCGTTCCGTCTTCTGCTTTTATTGACGTTCGCGACAGGTCTTTACCTGTACATTAAAATCATGGGGGTGTCTGAAAATCCAGATCCACTCTACCATGCGAAGATCACAGCAGGTCTTTTGACGCTCATCTTCGGAGAATTGACACTCGTTCGTGTCAAAAAAGGAAAAGCCTATTCCGGTTTCGTCATCGGATTCATCGTGCTTGTCCTTGTGACAGTATTCCTTGGCTATTCGCTTCCATACGGTATGAAGTTTTTCTGATTTTATGCGAAATCAAAGAGTCCTTTTCGACCTTTTGGGTCGAAAGGACTCTTTTTGTCGTGTCTGCTAGTAATTTTTGTTTACAAGTGGTTGTTATTTGGGAAAAGGGATGTATTACACAGTAGAGAGGGGAACGCTTGTGGCACAGTTGAAGGAATGGACGAAGGTCTTCCGGGCACGGAAATGGATGAAACGCGCAGAACCGGTGTTACCACTCTGGCATGGATACATCGGTTATAAATATGGGTTATTCGATGCTCTTCAATCGGGAGCGACGCAGGCGGAAGCGCAACTACGGATGCGACGTCCGCTGACACAGGAAGCGTTATCCCGCTGGTTTGAGGTTGGCGTAGCTGTCGGTCATTTAAAGAAAAAAGATTTACGTTATACGGCGACGCGTCATGTATTGCCAGAACTTTCTCAATCAGACGATCGTAGTATCGGTTTTATGTTATCTGAGATGATGGAGCTACATTTACCCGCCTTGTTCTCTTATCCACAATTCCTAGAAGAGGGGCAACAGAAAGTCTTTAATGGAGAAGAACATGGCGACATCGTTGCCGAAACGTCGGCACTTGTCGAGACCGTTGCTTTCCCGGCTGTACGTCATATCATTCGAAGTCGCAATCTGACATCACTGCTCGATATCGGCTGTGCCTATGGCGGTTATCTTCGCAAAATTCATGAAGCGTTACCTGAATTGCGGCTCGCTGGAATCGATATTGAAGAGTCGGTCATCGCCGAAGCGAGACGACGAGATACGAGTGGAGAGATTGACTTCGTCGTCGGAGACATCAAAACGTTTGACGTAAAAGAAACGTATGATGGTGTCATGATGAATAATATTTTGTATTACTTCCCACAACCGGAACGTCTTGCTTTACTAAAAGGGGTACGCCGTTTCGTCAAAGATGATGGAACAGTCATTCTCGTCACTCCACTTCGTGACAGTTCACATGGTGCACCGTTCTCAGCAGCATTCAATGCCTTTATGACACTGCATGAGAATTTGTATCCATTACCAAGCCAGGAAGAATTGAAAGAAGATTTATCGAAAGCTGGGTTTGGAAATATTTCGATCACACCATTCTTAAAAGAAGGTGCTTGGTATATCGTGACTGCAAACGCCACTTCCTAAGCGAAGTCTGGCGTTTTTACAGTTGGAAGACAGTTCAAATTTGTCGCTCTTACTATGTGCTTAGTATAATAGTTGAAACGATGAGAGATAAAAAGGAGAGATTTGGGTGAAGCGACGCGTAGCAGTGATAGGAGCAGGACCAGGGGGACTTGCATGTGCCTTGTTATTAGCAGGAAAAGGAGTAGACGTCACCGTTTATGAAAAACAACCGCAAGTCGGTGGACGAACTTCTGCCGTCAAGCTAGGTGAATACACATTTGATCGAGGACCGACTTTTCTTAATATGCCGCATATTTTAGAAAACGTCTTTCACGAAGCCGGTCTACGGTTAGAAGATTATTTAGATCTAAAGGCACTTGATCCGATGTATACACTCTATTTCAAAGGTGGAACAGAACAGTTCACGATGACGACGGATCGGGACCGGATGAAAGAGACGATCGAGCGCCACTTTCCGGGAAATGGGGAAGGGTACGATCGATTCATGGCAGAGCAAGCGTTAAAGCTCGGTAAGTTGATGCCGATTCTACAGACACGTCATGACCGATTAACGGACTACTTGTCACCGCGTGTCTTAACAGCACTTCCGCGTCTCTCACTCGGGCGATCACTTTATGATGTCTTGTCCGACTATTTCACGAGCGAAGAACTGAAGTATGCCTTTACGTTCCAAGCGAAGTACTTAGGGATGTCGGCTTGGGAATGCCCAGGAGGTTTCTCCATCTTGTCTTACATGGAACATGCATACGGTGTCCATCATCCGATTGGTGGGATGCATCAGGTGCCACTTGCGATGCAACGTGCCATCGAAGAACTCGGTGGAACGGTTCAGTTAGGTACAGGCATCAAGCAATTGATCTTAAACGGCAAAGTCGTCGAAGGGGTCATCCTTGAGTCAGGTCAGCATGAGTTATTTGATGAAGTCATCGTCGGTGCTGATTTCGCACATGCGATGAATCACCTTGTACCGGAAGGAGTACTGAAAAAATGGTCCCGACCAAAAATTGATCGCAAAAAATTCTCGTGTTCGACGTTTATGTTGTATCTTGGCGTCAATCGGACATTCGATGCGCCACATCACACGATTTATTTTGCGGAAGACTACGAGAAAAACGTTCGCGAGATGACGCAGACTTTAGAATTATCCGATGATTTTTCATTTTATGTTCAAAATCCATCCGTTCTTGATCCGACACTAGCACCTGAAGGAAAGTCCGCCATGTATGTGTTAGTTCCGGTTCCGAACAACTACTCGGAACTCGATTGGTCGATCGAAGGACCAAAATTACGTCGACGTGTTCTGGATACGCTTGAAACGCGTTCACCGTATCAAGGGATTGAAGCGGCAATCGAAGTCGAAGAGATGTTCACGCCGGACGATTGGGAAGCGATGGGGATCCATCAAGGAGCGACGTTTAACCTTGGGCATCAGTTGACACAGATGATGTATTTCCGACCGCATAACCAGTTTGAAGAGCTGGATCACTTGTATCTTGTCGGGGGAGGCACACACCCAGGGAGCGGCTTACCAACAATCTTCGAATCCGCGCGTATTACGGCAGAACTCGTGCTCAAAAAAGAAGGGGTGCGGACATGAAAATAGGATTCGTAGGAGCAGGAGTCGGAACACTGCATGCAGCACTTTTGCTGACAGCAAGACATCCGGGAGTCGAGATTACGATTTTTGAAAAAGAAGCGCATGTCGGTGGTCGATTACGATCCGTCGATTTTGAATCCGGTGGACGCATCGATGAAGGTCCGACAATCGTCCTGATGCCAGGTAAGTTGAAAGAGCAGTTGGCAGAAGCAGGCGTGACGGGAGTAAAACTCGAACGGGTGGATCCATTGTATGACCTTCACTTCGACGACGGGACCGTCGTTACGAAAGTATCTGATGTCGTGGACCAAGCCATTGCGATCGAACGCCAATTCGGCGAAGGTCGTGGATTTTATGAATTCATGCATCAAAAAGAAAAGGATTATAAGACGAGTGTATCGAAATTTTTAGAACGTGGTTATCGTCGGAAAACGGAGCTGTTGCACCCAGAAATGATGCGTCCATTATTACAGATGCACGCTTTAGAGACAGCGCATGATCATTTGAAGCGATACTTCAAGAGTAAATATTTGCGCATGGCATACAGTTTCCCAACATTTTATATCGGAGGAAATCCGTATACGACACCATCCATCTATGGTTTGATTCCATACCGGGAACAAGCAGAAGGTGTCTGGTATGTAAAAGGCGGTTATTTCTCACTTGCTGAACGCATGTATGACACATTAGTCGAACGAGGTGTCCGGTTCGTCTTCGAGGCACCCGTTGAACGAGTCGTCGTTGACCAGGGACAGGCGAAGGAAATCGTCTTACAAGGTGGAACACATGAAGCATTCGATCAAATCGTACTAAATGGAGAGTTTCCATTAATGGAACGTCTTGTGGAAGGTAAACAACCTAAAACATATACTCCTTCAGGCGGGACGCTATTGCTGTATTTCAAGATGAAAGGGAAAGTTGACTTACCGGTGCATCGATTTTTGATGCCGAATGACTTGGAACCACTCATGACAAACATCTTTAAAAAAGGACGATTACCTGAACATCCGGCAGTCTATCTGTTCCATCCGAGTCAGATTGATCGTAGTTTAACAGGAACGGACGATAGCGTCGTCTATTCATTAATTCCTTCTCCCCGTGGCTATGGTGTGAAAGATTATGAAAAAGTAGACTTCGTCGAGACCGTACTCGAAAAAATCGAGCATCATCATCCCGGATTTCGGGAAAAGATACAAGAAATGAAGATTCGTACACCGAATGATGCACAGGCATTTGGACTATACGAAGGTGGCAGTTTTGGAATTGCTCCGACGATTCGTCAATCAGCTGCCTTAAAAACACAGGCAAAACCATATCCAGATATCGATCGACTATATGCCGTCGGTGCATCGGTGCATCCGTGTGGAGGAGTACCAGTCGTCATGATGGGCGCAACGATACTCGTAAACCGAATGGAACAAGAGATGGGGTGGAAACATGAATTCAGTGACGATCCAGAACGCGTATATCAAATGTGAGGAAGTCATTCAGTCCGGATCTAAAACGTTCTATAAAGCCTTTTCACTCTTACCAAAAGCAGATCGACAAGCTGTTTATGCGATTTATACATTTTGCCGGTTCCTTGACGATACCGTCGATGAGTCGGATACGCCGAAAGAGAGTTTACTAGCTTTCTTGAATGAATTCAAACGATTCCGCAATGGTGAAGTACTAAATAAACCGTTATGGATTGCGTTAGCAGATGTATTTGAACGTTACGAAATGGATGAGACACCCTTTCTCGAACTTGCGGAAGGTATGCGTTGGGACATCGAGAAAAATCGTTATCAGACGCTTGAGGAGACAGAGCAATACAGCTACTACGTAGCGAGTACTGTCGGTTTGATGTTGTTGCCCATCCTTGCACCGCAACAGCCTGATCTCCGTAAATCTGCTATTGATCTTGGAATCGCGATGCAACTAACGAATATATTGCGAGACGTCGGAGAAGATGCAAAACGCGGCCGCATCTACTTGCCCCATTCATGGATGGAGACATACGGTGTCACAGCGGAGTCATTACTCGCTGGTCGCCCTTCAGGAGACTTCATTGGTCTTTGGGAAGAGGTTGCACTTCGAGCAGAGCATCTGTATGATGCGGCGATTCCATCGTTTGATCGGTATCCGCGGGAGAGCAGACGCGCTTTAAAGGCAGCTGCCTTCTTATATCGTGGTATCCTCGATGCGGCACGGGATAATCATTACGACGTCTTTACGAAGCGGGCGTACGTCAGCCGTTGGCAAAAGATGAAGTTGCTCGCAACGATTTAATATAAGACCATAGAAAAAAGACCTTGGCGGGGACCAAGGTCTTTTTTCTATGGTCTGAGACCGGGGAGTCTCAGATTACTTCTACACCAGAGCGAACATCTGGACTACGAGATAGGTCTGTTTCGACCACGGGGATGGTCTTTTCTTTATCGAGCTATCTGTGGACCATTCGGATGAGACGATCTAAGGGGGAACGTCGTAAGTCATGCGAATGGACACACGATGAGTCACGTGATGAAATGGGTGGGTCCCATTTGATTTCGCTGGTTAGAAAAAGTAAGTTCTTCAACGCTCTTGACTCGGGGAAGTCACCTTGCGCTTGATTGAGGATGTGGGGTCAATCACTACCTCTTGAACTCGAAGTAATCGTATCAAATCTTAGTTGTCCGTACAAGTGATTGATATGCAATTCACATAACGTTCACAGGGTAGCGGCGACAGCAGAGACGATTCGTTCACTTGCTAGTTTTCCTGAAAGCGTCACCATTGGACTACCACCACCAGGATGCGTTGATCCACCAGCAAAAAACAAATTGTGAACATTCTTTGAACGGTTGCTCGGACGGAGGAAAGACGACCGGATGCCATTGGATGACAAGCCATACAACGAGCCGTGATAAGCAAAGAAGGTTTGTTCGATATCCTGTGGTGTGACCCGTTGTTCGTAGACGACATCTGATGAAATATCAATTCCAAACGACTGCAACCGTTGATTGATCAGTTGATCATACGTATCAAAATCAATCGCATGTCCAGTATCTGTCGCAGGCGCGTTGACGAGTACAAACAGATTGTCACCCGCTTGTCCCATTTCTGGGGCTGTGACGGAAGAATTGGAGATATAGATCGTCGGTTCCTCCGCATAACGTTTTTCATCAAAAAGTGCTTTGAACTCTGCTTCGTAATCTGAAGAGAAGAAGACGTTATGATGAGCCAGTCCTTCGATTCGCCGTGAGAGACCGATGCAACGGACATAGGCAGAAATGGACGGTTCGACTTGAGCAGGCGTCGGATTTTTAAAATCAGGTCGTGCGGTTTCTGAGATCAGACGTGGATATTGTGTCAACAAATCACCGTTCATGACGACGAAGTCGACGGGTAGATACTCTAAATGATTCAATTCGATTTCCGTTGCTTGTCCGTCGACGACTTCGATCTGGGTCACCTCATCTCCAAGCCGGAAGACGACACCGAGTTCTTTTGCACGTCGAGCGAATCCTTCTGCGATTGCTGTATTGCCGCCATTCGTGAAGTAGACGCCGTCATTTAGTTCTAAATGAGCGATTAAACTGAAGGTAGCAGGTGTTTGATACGGACTGCTCCCGATATATGTCGCATAACGATCAAGTGCCTGAATTAACTCTTTATCCTTAAAGTAGTGTTTATGCAGTCCATGGAGACTTTGAAAGGGATGCACTTTTAGCATGTCACGCCAAAGGGAAGGGCGGACATATGAATCGATATTTGTGAAAAATTGTCGTTTGGCGATCGTATGCAACTTCGCGACTTCCTCTTGGTAACCGGTAATATCGTTTTTCGCCAACTGACCGTTCGTGAAACGATCTACTTCTGTTCGCATCGCTTCTCGCCCAGACGAAAAGGTTAACGTGCGTCCGTCTGAAAAGTGATTGATCGTATGGCGCTCGAGTTTCGTAAATGTAAAGTATTCATCGGGATCTGCTCCGGACTCGAGAATGACAGACTGAAAGACTTCCGGCATTGTGATCGTATTCGGTCCGAAGTCGAAGCGATGTCCTTCTGTGACGATCGGCATCATCTTGCCGCCAATATGTGCATTACGCTCGACGACAGTGACACGAAACCCTTTTGCCGCTAATGAAATGGCGGCGCTGAGTCCACCAAGACCGGCTCCGATGACAGCTATATGTTTCATACTATTGATTCCTCCTTATGAATAGGTTCGACCCTTCCATGTGATTTCCCGTTTCCTAAAGCTTCGAATCATCGCACTGGCTAGCAAGATGACATAAAGGAGTACCGCCAGTGGATGAAGCCACCAAACATGTCGGATTTGTGCCGCACGATCGATCCGGAATCTTGCTAAGTAAAGAAGAATCAGTGCGCCACCCATCTGCCAGGATGGGTGAAGGATGAGATAAGGTAGGACACTTGCTTGAATCAAGTAAAAGAGTAGAAAGTATGATCCGACGACGTAGGAATCGTTCATCCCACGAAAGACATTCTTTAGAAAACCTTGCCAGACCTCTTCATTCGTGGCGTACATGTCGCAAGAAACAACTGGGGCGACTTCGACAAGTGTCGTTGTCCATCCATGTCGTTTAAATGTACGACAAAGCTCTAGGTCGTCTACAAGAGCCGTTCGAATGCTGTCATGTCCACCGACTTGTTCGTAAGCATGTCGTTCGACGAGGACGACCATTCCGTTCGCAGCGGCAAAAGCCGGATGTTTCACCTTGCGAAACGGAATCGGAAGATGCTGTGCGATAAGAACATGTTGTATCGGAATCAAACACTTCCCGAGAAACGTCGGTACAGGAAATGACGGAAAACCAGAAAGGAAAACGGCTCGTTCTGTTCGTAACGTTCCGTATAAGCGACAAATTGCATCAGGTGTCAGTGTCACATCAGCATCGAGAAATAATAGATAGTCCTCTGTCGTTCGTCTCGCGAGTTGATGACACGCATGGACCTTTCCTGCCCAGCCTACTGGTAAGGGAAGACCATCAATCACCGTAAAACGATTGTCTTGACCAATCCGATCGAGCAATAACTCACGCGTCCGATCGGTCGAACGATCTTCATATAAGTAGACGTGCATACCTGATGTCAAAGCGGGTTCCAGTGCGTCTAATAATTTTCGTACATTGCGCTCCTCGTTACGTAACGGGATGCAGATTGCTAGACTATCTGGTTGAACGGCATCCGTTAATCGAGGTAAAAAAGCTAAATTGACCCATGTGTAGAGACAGACAGCTAGAGCGAGGAAAAAAAAGAACCAACTCATGACCGAAGTGCCCGTAACCAGCGCTCCGTTCGCGCAGGGAGTGGTTCCCTTCGTTTTGAGATACAGCGATACAAATCAACACGCTCTGCCATCGCATCTGCTCGTATGTCGTCATATAGTGCTGTTAGCTCTACTGTCAGACGTTTTACTTGGACACTGGATCGTTCGTCAGACAATGGATAAAAGCGACGCGTCCTTACATAGACATCCGGTTGCTGTTCATGTCCGTACGAATAGTAGAAGGCGACGAGAGACACGGTATCCGCATGACGCATTAATTGCGTTGCTCCACTTGCTAAGTGCATCGGTCGTTCTTCTTGATGCCGTTCCTCACCTTGAGGAAACATCCAGACGCTGCTACCGTTTTGGAGTCGTGCTTTTGCATATTGAAGGCTTTTTTTGATATCAGAGAACGATGTCCGGTCGACAGAGAAAGCTCCGAGACGGGAGAAGAATGGAAAACGGGCGAGTCCTGCCTGGTCAATCATGACATACGGATCATGACGGAAACAGGTTTGATCTAAATGAAAGAGAATCATGCCATCCCACCAAGAACTATGCGTAGCAAGCATGAGTCCTGGGACGGGTAGATCGTCTGCTCGATATAAGACACGATGGAAATGACGTCGGATCAAAGCATGATCAACATACGCATGAAATACGGATTCAGCTAATTTGCTTTTGTTTGCTTCTTTCAACGATAACCCCTCGTTTCACAATGAAATAGACGATGAACGCACTTAAGCTGACCAAAGTGACGCCATAGAGACCAGCAACTCCTGCTGTTACACCGAATAAAGTGTGCAACATCAAAAAGAGATACTGATTGTTTTGTTCGAGTGCGGCATCCGTCGCTTTGACTTGATAGCGATTGATGAAAAAGGAAAAGACGAGCGCCGTTCCATACCACCCGAAGAAATTCTGTGTCGGAATATCGTAATACCAGCCACCGTCTTGCCAAAGCCAATACGATTTCACGTTAGCAGCAACAGGATCGATCGCTAAATCGAGCCAAACGGCAAACAATGGAACGAGAATCAGTGTACTATAGCGAAATGAGAACAAACGGGAGAAAGCGAGACTCGCACCCATGACCGACAACCATGCAGCCCCAATCGTAATCGGCACACCTAATAACTGGACACCGAAATCCGACTCGTAACGATATGTTCCGAACGGCCAACCGGTATGGACCCCAATCGACTCAATGATGATCGAACCAAAAAAGATGAAGGGGATGACAAGACGTCCCTTCGGTAAGACATGCCAAAAATAGAGAGCTGCGTATAAGCCGGAAGCGAATAAAAAGACGGCATTGGCCCACTCGAGCCAAGGGGGAAGTAACGAAAAACCGACTAAGATCAAGCCAATGGCGAACCAAATCGAAAAGAAAATCCAAAGACGTTTATGAAACTGCTCCATGCGTGACATTCCTCCATTTCCAAAATAGCTTCTGTCATAAGTATACCCATATATCTTGAAAACGAGCGAGGGAGAAGCGGTCTTATAAAAAAAGTGGTCCGGCTTCTCGCAAGAGAAACCGAACCACTTCCTATCATCATCCGTTTGAATGTTGTTTTTGCTTCTTCTTTTTGATAAATGAGAAAAGGAGAAACGCGATATACAACGGAACAGCAACGAACCAAAACGTCGACCACTCATTGCTACGCGCAATCATGACATACGTCACGTACAGCAACGTAAAGGTGATGACGAACGTATGGCGCGGAACGGGAATGTCTTTAAAGCTTGGAATCTTGACACGACTGACCATCAAGAAGGCAAGACCTGTAAAGACGAGTGGGACCATCAAGTCGTTCATTCGTCCGCTAAACAACGTGACGACAGCCAAAATACCACCTGCCGCTGTAATCGGTACACCTGAAAAATAAGCAGATGCCACATTCGTTGCCGATAAATTAAACCGGGCAAGACGGAATGCGCCGAACAACGGGAACAGAGCAGAGATTAGTAAACCAACTTCTCCGAATTCATAGAAATACGTATAGTAGGCCATCATTGCAGGTGCGACACCGAATGTCACGATATCTGCTAATGAGTCCAGTTCTTTTCCGAAGTCGCCTGCTACACCAAGCATCCGAGCAAGACGTCCGTCCAGACTATCAAGCATCATCGCGATGACGATTAGTAAGGTGGCATTTTGAAAATCACCTTTTGCTGCCATGACGATAGCTAAAAAACCACAATACAGATTTCCGAACGTAAATAGGTTGGGTATTGAATTACGAACACGATCTTTCCACAAAATGATTCCTCCTGCCACTTCATCGATACTACTCATCATACCATAATTAGGAGATGGAATTCAGCCGTTCGTAAAGAGAATCCCCTGAGTGAAAGATAAAAAATCATGAGGATTCAATCGAACTTGATGTCCACGTTTTCCAGCGGATATGATGATGAATGGTTCATGGATAGCACGATCCGATAAAAGAACCGGAAAATTCTTCTTAGCACCGATGGCAGAGACACCACCTCGAATATAGCCAGTCAGGAATTCTAACTCCTTCATCGGAACAAGCGCGACTTTTTTCGAATGCAATGCTTTAGCCGCTGCCTTTAGAGAGAGTTCTTCTTCCCCCGAAATGACGACGAAGACATATTTATTTTCGACCATTTTCAAAACAAGGGTTTTAAAAATGGTCGAAAGGGGGTAATTAATCTTTCTAGCGGCGGCTTCAGCAGATAAATCATCAAGATCAACAGGATAAGTGAGGGATTCGAAGTCAATCTTAGACTGCTTCAGAAGCCTCTCGACGTTCGTTTTGCTCATGTGTTTCTCCTTTGACGAGTGAGTATTGAACCCATTTCCGTCCGTGCCAACGTTTCATGGCGAAAATGCCACGGAACCATTCGTCAGCAGAGAAGGCAATCCAGATTCCAAGTAAACCGAGACCGAAACCAAGACCAAGTGTATAACTGAGGACGACCGCGATTCCCCACATCGATAGAATACCGATGGCGACAGGGAAACGAACATCTCCTGCCGATTTAAGAGTTCCCATCAGTACGATGTTCATTGCGCGACCTGGTTCAAGAATGACACTTGCCCAGAGTAGTGGGATACCGATTGCAATGATTTCAGGACTCGATGTGAATGCTGATAGAATCGATGAACCGAATGAAGCAAGAGCGACAGCTGAGATGAAGCTTGCGAAAACAGCGATCTTCAATGTTTTCACAGCACGTCCGTATGCTTGTTCAAATTGTTGAGCACCAACTTGGCGTGCGACGAGTAATTGAGTTCCTTGAGCGATGGCAAGCGTAAATAGGAAACAAAGCATCGTGATGTTTGATACATAAACACGAGCAGACAACGCTGCTTCACCAATCGTTGCGATGAATCCTGTGATGATGAGTTGTGAGAATTGATACGAGATCCCTTCACCAGCAGATGGGATTCCGATGTTCATGATTCGTTTCACATCCTCACGATTGAAATGAATCAAGTCTTTTACTGTAAAACGTAAAGAAAGTTTGCGGTAAACGACAAAGAACAACACAAGGACAGCGATTGTCCGGGCGATGACGATCGACCAAGCGACACCAGCAACACCGAGAACGGGAATGCCGAAGAGTCCAAGAACAGCGATGACGTTACCAAAAGCACTAACGAAATTCATGAGTAGCGTGACGTACATAGCATTTTTAGTGAATCCATGGCTCCGAAGAATCGCACCCAGTGTCAGTGAGATGGCTTCTAAGAAAAGGAACAAACCAACGATCTTAATGAACGTTTCGCCATAAACGAGGGTCTCTCCTTCTAATGAGAAAAATCCAAGAAGTTGTCTTCCGAACAAGACGACGGTCAGAGAAACGATGAGACCGGTATACAAGTTAATTGCAAAAGCGGATCGAGCAGTTTGGCGAGCATTTTGTGTCTTTCTTGCACCAAGATACTGACCAATGATGATCGTTGCACCGACCGATGTGATATTGAATAAAATGATGAAGATATTCAAAATTTGATTGGATACGCCGACTGCCGCAGCAGCGCTATCCGAGTAATAACTTAAAATCAACGTTGCAATGATTCCGAGACTCATATGCAGTGCGATTTCAATGAATAATGGCCACGTAATGTGGAATAAGCTTGGTTGCTTGACTGTTTTCATAAAATAAATCCCCTTTGTTTCATAAAACGAATAGTGTTTCTTTATCTTTTTGAAACTATACGCCTTCAATTTTCATAATGAAAGTGGGTTTTTTGTCTTTCATCGAAAAAATAGAGATTTAAAAGGATTTTCATAAAATATCACGAATACATCATAATGAACAATCATTCATTTTTAAAAGGTAGGGGAATCCGATGAAACGAGAACTGAATTATGTCGTCAAGGATCAGATTGCGACGTTAACGCTCGCTCGACCGAAACAATTGAATGCATTAACCTCGAATTTATTAGAAGAACTCGCAGACGCTTTAGAAGAAGCAAATCAAGATGAAGAAGTACGAGTCATCGTCTTGACTGGTGAAGGACGCGGTTTTTGCGCAGGACAAGACTTAAAAACTGTCTCTCCTGAGCTCGACCATGGTGAATATCTAAAGCAGTATTACCATCCTGTCGTTCGGGCAATCGCTAAATCGAAAAAACCGACGATTGCTGCCATCAATGGTGTAGCGGCAGGTGCCGGTTTATCATTGACGCTTGCCTGCGATTTCCGGCTCGTCCACGCGGAAGCGAAATTGTCGCTCGGATTCATCAATATCGGTCTTGTCCCGGATGCAGGGGCTCCGTATTTCTTACCTCGGCTAATCGGTGCAGCAAAAGCAACGGAGCTTGCGTTACTCGGTGATACGATATCAGCAGACGAAGCCGTTTCGCTCAATCTTGCGACACGAAGCATCGAATCAGAGAAATTTGGAGAAGAGGTCACAGCTTTTGCTCGTCAGCTAGCGAATCGTCCGACGAAAGTGATCGGGTACATTAAGCAGCTGCAAGCAGCGAGTTATGAAAATAATTTGGAGGAAATGCTCGCTCAAGAAATCATCTACCAGTCACGTGCTGGAAAAACAGAAGATCACCGTCACGCGGTTGAGTCCTTCATCGAAAAAAAACGCCCTGTTTTTGTCGGACGATGAATCGAGGTTATCTATAGAAGAAAGACGTCGGAGACGCACGATGCGCCGACGTCTTTTTTATTTCAATTTCTTTTTGATTTTTCGTGCGGTCGCATGGGTGCGATTCGTTAATCCCGTAGAGATACGGAATAGTAGAATTCCGAGAAAAGCAGAAACAAAGATGTATATCCCAGTCAATGTCACGAAAGCGCCACTAGCGAGCGTTATGAAGAGAATCGAAAATTCACCGCGTGGACCAAGACAGAAGCCAGATTCGATTGCATGATAATTCGATAGACCAAAAGACCTTCCGCCGAAGTAGCCGACTAAAAATTTCGAGACGACTCCCCAAATAACAAGTGCAACAAAAAACAGATCAATCGGTAATCCATCAGTCAATTCAAATGACATTCCGAATGTGATAAAGAACAGGGGCAACAATAAGTCTTGGAACGGCGTGACCAATCGTTTAAGATAGCGCGTCTCATCCAGTTCAGTTAATAGAATGCCGATGATGAAGGCACCGAGTACTTCTGACAATCCGAACAAGATGCCGATTCCGGAAAATAATAAGATCAAGCCGATGATTCCGATGCCGGCATCAGGATGACGATAGAGTGAATCGACGAGTCGTTTCCGTCTTCTTATGAACAACGTCATGATGACTAAAGCGATGAAAAAGAAAGCGAAGCCGAGAAAGATGATGCTGATTTTGGCAACCGAGAACGTCTCAGTCCCTAAAACGAACGGGGCCGTCGTCAGTAGGATCGGTGCCATCAAATCTTCGAAGACGAGTAAGGACAGCACGAAGCGATTCACGTCCTGATGTTTGTCCGGTTCGCGGTCGAGCAATCGAGCAGAAATCGAAGAGCTTGTCGCATACAAGACACAACCGATCAAAAACGATTCGGCGATGGAAAAACCGAACGATAAGGTCAACAGAATCGTACCACCAAAGGAGAGAATGATATCAATGATACCTGCTTTCCAAATCGAACGGAGCTGAATCAGCAAGTCCGCTACTGAAAATTTTAGACCGAGTAAAAAGAATAAGACGATGATGCCCGCTTCCCCTCCAAGTTTCAGCTCCTCTGGAGGATCGTAGTAGAATCCAAGGATGATACCAATCAAGATGAAAGCTAAAATACTTGGAACATGGAATCGCTCACTCAAATAACTGATCGTAAATAAGCCGATAAGGATGAGACCGGCATAAAAGAAAATTTCCATGGAGGATGCCCTCCTTTCTGTACCCTATACCCTAATCCATGAGTATTGATTAACGTGTTTCTATGAAATAGAAGGTAAAGACAGAAAAATGCCTGTACATGCGCTTCTATAGTAGAAGACAGATGTACAGACATTTTCATTCTTTATAACACTTGAATGATGGTTCCCGAATACGCAGGGAGTGAGACATCGAGTGTCTGCTGGTGCGTGTTCGTCAATAAATCAAGTCCTCGACCAGCTTGTGGAGCGGTCAGCGAAACAGGAACATCTGAATTGTTGAAGTAGATATAATACAATCCTTCCGAGCTCATGCGACGCATGATGATCGTATTCGTCTCATCATTCGCATGAACGAAAGAAATGTGACCTTGGTTCGCAAGCGTCTTATGCTGCTTTCGAAGCTGTAACAAGTGTCGCGTATAGGCGAATAACTCCTGATCCTGCTCCTCTGGATCCCATGGCATGCATTTCCGACAGCCTGGATCTTGATCGCCATCGAGACCGATTTCATCACCATAATAGATGACGGGACTACCCGAGAACGTCAACATCGATAACAAGAGAAGACGAAGCTTTTGTTTGTTATTGCCAGCACGCGTCAACGCACGTGGTGTATCGTGTGAACCGATTAAATTAAAGGTCACTTCATTGACATTCATCGTGTTTGAGAACAATACATGCGACATATCGTTCGCATACGAAGTTGCTTTAGTCTTATCTAAAGCAAAGAAATTCAAAGCGGCATTCGTAAATGGATAGTTCATGACGGCGTCAAACTGGTCACCGAGCAACCATTCCTGTGAGTCATGCCAAATTTCACCAAGGATATACGTGTCAGGGTTGACTTCCTTGACGACTTGACGGAAATCACGCCAAAATGCGTGATCGACCTCGTTGGCGACGTCGAGTCGCCAGCCATCGATTCCGAATTCCTCGACCCAATAGCGGGCGACATGGAGTAAGTATGACTTTACTTCATCGTTCTCGGTATTGAATTTCGGCATCTCAGGTACGAAAGCAAATGTATCGTAGTTCGGTAGCGGTTCGGTCACGAGTGGGAAATCGCGCAAGTGGAACCATTCCTTATATGTCGAATGACTACCATGTTCACGGATATCAGCAAAGGCTTTATGGTGGAAGCCAGCGTGATTAAAGACGGCATCTAGCATGATGCGAATACCATGTGCATGTAACAAATCAACCATTTCCTTGAATTTTTCTTTAGTGCCGAACTGTGGATCAATTTCTAAGTAATCAATCGTATCGTATTTATGATTCGATTTCGCCAAGAAGATCGGACAGAAGTAAATGCCAGTAATACCGAGCTCAACAAGGTAGTCGATATGATCGATGACACCCTGGAAATCTCCACCGAAGAGATTCGTCGTCGTTGGTGCCGTGCTGTTCCATGGAAGTGTACCAGCCGGATCGTTCGTCGTATCGCCATTTGCGAAGCGGTCTGGGAAGATTTGATACCAAACCGTATCCTGGACCCAATCTGGTGCAGTAAATACGTCGACTGCATTAAGGAAAGGAACGCAGAAATAATATCCAGTGTCATCAAGTGGTTTTTCGTCGAACCATCCACGCTCTGTAAAGATTTGGCTTGTCGCACCGTCATGGAGACGGAAACCATATCGTAGACGACGGAAGGGTGGAACGACATCAATGAACCAATAATCATATAGTTCATCAGAGCCACTACGCTTCATCGGCGTTTCGAATGTATTCCAGTAGTTTGATTTCGAGGGATCGAAGTTCCAGTCGGCGGCATCTGGGTTTTCAGTATGCCAATCATACGGATCGCCCCAAATCAAATCGACGCGATCAACGTCATTTTTTTTTGTTTGTAAACGGATGTGGATTGTTCGCTCGTCATACTTATAGACGAAGGGAGACATCGCACGGTGAAACACAGCTTCTTTGAACATGGCAGTCACTCCTTAACGCAATCGCTTGCATCGTATTGATTATATCTTCGACCTAAGAATAGTAAAGCGCTTTCTTAAAGTCAATTGCAATCCCATGAAATCAAGGATTCCTGATAAAAGTCGAGAGTATGATGCAATCGTTTGCATCATGTTGTGCAAACGATAAAAATGAAAACGTTTTCTTTTTGTTTGCTTATCCAACCTAGCATTTGATTCAAATAATGAAATCAGAAATAAAAAGTTTTTGAAATGTAAGAAAATAATTGATTAAAAGGTCTTGTCAAAAGGATTTTAGATTGTATAATAAAAATGTAAAGGTGATGCAAACGTTTTCATAAAACGCTTACAACCATTTGGTTGTTATCATGGGAAAATGGTTGTGCCTTTATGCAAACGCTGTGCATTAAAACGTATCATTCATAAGTTAACTTGGGGAGGAAATTTCAATCATGGAAATGAAAAAATTCGTAGCAGGTCTTTCTGTATCTGTCATGGCAATGGGTGCACTTGCAGCATGTGGCGGTGGATCAGATTCTGATTCTTCATCTTCAGAATCAGGCAGTAAAAAACCATCTAAAATCGTCGTCTGGGAAGATACAGACAAAGCTGAAACGACAAAAGCGGCAGCTAAAGCGTTCGAAGAAAAAGAAGGCGTGAAAGTCGAAGTCAAAGAAGTCAAAATGACGGATCAGCAAAAGAAAGTAGCACTTGATGGACCAGCAGGTAAAGGACCAGACATCATGCTTCTTCCTCACGATCAAATTGGTACAGTCGTTGACCAAGGGTTGATTGCTGAACTTAAAGACGGAGAAAAAGCACTTGAGCCGTTCCTCGATACTGCAAAATCAGCAGTAACGTTTGACGGGAAAGTCTACGGATATCCGAAAGCCATTGAAACACCAATCCTCCTTTTCAATAAAGATGAACTAAAAGAAGCACCAACTTCGATGGATGACTTATACAAACTGTCTACTGAAAAGAAAAAAGATGGTAAGTACGGATTCCTTGCTCTGTGGGACAACTTCTACTTCGCATACGGTCCAATCGGTGGATACGGCGGTTATGTCTTCAAAGACAATGGTGGCAAATTGGATCCAGCAGATATCGGCTTGAACAATAAAGGTGCCGTCGAAGGAATGGATTACATCGGTAAATGGTATAAAGAGGGTCTCTTCCCGAAAGGTCTCATCGGTGGTGGCGGTGGTCAAGCCATGGACCAACTCTTCGGTGATAAAAAAGCCGCAGCTGTCATGAACGGACCATGGGCTGTTGCAAGTTATAAGGAAAAAGGTATCAACCTTGGAGCTTCGGAACTTCCAAAACTTCCAAACGGTGAACCGATCAAAACTTTCGTTGGTGTAAAAACATACGCAATTTCAGCATACTCAGAAAATGCTGAGTGGGCTGAAAAGTTCTTGGCTTCTCTCACTGGTAAAGATAACGCGAAAGCAATGTTCGAGAAATACAACGAGATCCCACCAGTCACTGAACTTCAAGAAGATGCAACAATCAAGGACAATGAAGTCGCAGCAGCAGTCTTCGCGCAAGCGAAAAACGGTGTACCTATGCCGAACATCGCTGAAATGGGTCAAGTTTGGGAGCCGATGGCAGCAGCACTTCAACTTGTTGCAACGAACAAACAAGACGCACAAAAATCAGCAGATGATGCTGTCAAACAAATCAAGCAACAAATCGAAGCAAACAATCAATAAGCGTAAGTGGAACGCATGAATCCATGACAAAGAGATAAAGAGAGGGGGATCTTGGATTCCCCCTCATCTTTATGGTTGGAAGAGAAGCCTGAGGTCAGACATGACCTTTGGAAAGGAGAACGGACGATGGCTGCGATTGCAACACCACACCCGACGAATCCAACGCCTGAAAAAAAGACGAACCACCGCAAGATTGCGGCGCTGATGTCGATCATTCCAGGAGTAGGACAACTATACAATAAACAATTCCTTAAAGGCGCGACATTTTTTATTGTCGTACTTTCATATTTCCTCGTTAACTTTGAACTGTTCTTCAAAGGAGCCGGAAATGGTCCTGGCGATCGCGGAGCGATCTGGGGCTTGATTACACTCGGTGAGGTACCAGGCGTAAGGGGGGATCACTCGATCTTTCTAATGGTCGAGGGCATCATTGCCTTGATTTTACTTGTCTTTGGTATCGCCATTTACGTCTGGAACTTTATCGATGCGTATCGAATCGGTAAGTTACGTGACATGAACCTCGAAGTACCTTCCTTGAAGATGCAACTACGGAACTTCCGCGATAACGGGTTCCCGTACGCGATGTTGATTCCTTCACTAGTACTTTTAGTGTTCACGGTCGTCTTACCGTTGATCTTTACATTCTTGATTGCGTTTACGAACTACAAATTCAACAACTCACCACCAGCGAAGCTGGTCGACTGGATCGGCATCCAAAACTTCCTGAACATTTTCACCGTCGATATTTTCCGTGATACGTTCGTGAGCGTTCTTGGTTGGACGCTTGTCTGGACCGTCGCTTCGACGACAGGGGTCATCGCAATTGGAATCGGCCTTGCAGTCTTGCTGAATCAAAAAGGACTCAAAGGAAAACGTTTCTTCCGTTCGATCTTGATTCTTTCATGGGCAGTACCAGCGTTCATCACGATTTTGATCTTCCGCTCGATGTTCAATGAAACTTTCGGTGTCTTCAATACGACATTGTTACCAGCGATCGGTCTTGAGAATGGTCTCGACTGGATGACGGATCCGACGTATACGAAGCTTGCCTTGATTGGTATTCAGTGGTGGTTAGGATTCCCATACATCATGACGCTGACGACAGGAATCTTACAGTCGATTCCTGAAGATCTTTATGAAGCGGCGACGATTGACGGAGCAACAGCAGGCGAGAAATTCCGCCTAATCACGTTACCGATGATTCTATTTGCAACGGCACCAATCTTAATCACGCAGTATACGTTCAACTTCAATAACTTCAATATCATTTATCTCTTCAACAATGGTGGACCGGCAGTACCGGGACAATCAGCAGGTGGAACGGATATCTTGATTTCATGGATTTACAAATTATCGCTCGGCTCAAATCCGCAATACGGATTCGCAGCAGCCATCACGCTTGTGTTGTCGTTCTTCATCATGACGATTGCCGTCATTCAGTTCAAGCGTTCAAAATCATTCAAAGATGAGGATATGATCTAATATGAGAAAACAAAACCGAATTAATATGGCGTTGTCATATCTCATTTTGACGATCGCCTCCATCATTATCGTCTATCCACTTCTTTGGGTCGTGGGTACCTCACTGAACCCAGGGAAAAGCATTACATCGGATATTTTCCCAAGTAATCCGACATTAATTCACTATTTCGATTTGTTTGATCCAGCAAAAACGGATTACGGCATGTGGTACTTGAATACGATTAAGATCGCCGTCATCACGATGGTGGTATCCGTCGCTTTGATTACGTTAACAGGATATATTTTTTCACGTTATCGCTTTGTCGGTCGGAAAAATTCACTAATCCTATTCCTCGTGTTGCAGATGGTACCGCAATTCGTTGCAATCATTGCGATTTATGTCCTGCTTAATATGTTAGAATTATTTGATACGCATCTGGCGCTTATCTTACTCTATTCAGGTGGCGCGATTCCAATGAATACGTATCTTGCCAAAGGATATTTTGATACGATTCCAAAAGAACTTGATGAGGCGGCACGGATGGATGGTGCCGGTCACTTACGAATCTTCTGGCAAATCATCTTACCGCTCGCAAAGCCGATGGTCGCCGTCATCGCGTTGTTCAACTTCATGGCTCCATTTAACGATTTCATCTTAGCATCGCTTGTGCTGCGTTCTCCTGAGAAACAGACGCTTGCGGTCGGGTTGTATAACATGGTGTCAGAGCAGTTCGACAACAACTTTACGTTATTCGCGGCAGGTGCCGTATTATCAGCAGTTCCAATCGTTCTTCTTTTCTTCGCATTCCAGCGTTTCTTCGTTTCTGGTTTGACAGCTGGTGGAACGAAAGGATAATCATAAGGGGGAAATCAGCGGCATGAGACGAGGCATAATGCTTCTCCTCTTGCCGCTTCTCTTGTCTATCGGACTTCAACCGATGATCGGGGAAGCAGCAAGTTGGGAAAAAGAACGGATGTATTTCATCATGGTTGATCGGTTCGAGAACGGAGACCCGAGTAATGACCGAGAGGCGGATCCTGAGAATCCAAAAGCCTTCCAAGGTGGAGATTTAGCAGGGGTGACGAAACGTCTTGATTACATCAAGAAAAAAGGCTTCACATCAATTTGGTTAACACCAATCTTTAAGAACCGCCCAAATGGGTATCATGGATACTGGACGGATGATTATTACGAGATTGATCCGCATTTTGGAACAAAAGAAGAGTTCAAGCGTCTCGTCAAGGAAGCGCATGACCGAGATATTAAGGTCGTTCTCGATCTTGTCGTCAATCACTTAGGACCGAATCACCCAATGGTCAAAGAAAAACCGGACTGGTTCCATAAAAATCAACCCATCATGAACTGGAATAACCCATCTGAAGTCGAAAATAATTGGTTATTTGATTTACCAGACTTCAATACGGAAAATCCTGAAGTTGTGAATTACTTAATTGATGTTGCGAACTACTGGGTCGATGAAACGGGTATAGACGGTTATCGACTGGATACGGTTCGCCATGTGCCAGCCGCATTTTGGAAAACATTCATTCCTGCAGTAAAGGAAAAGCATCCAAACTTATTCTTACTGGCTGAAGTATTTGACGGAAATCCGCGAAAAATTGCCTCCTATTCAAAATTAGGCTTTGATTCCGTCACGAATTTCCCGTTTTATTATGGGGTTAAGGACCAGTTTGCCCGCAAAAATGGTTCAGCGGAAGAACTCGATTCAGTTTATAATCGAGATACTACGTTTAATCCGAATGCTAAAGGACTTGCAACTTTCATTGACAATCATGATGTCAAACGTTTCATCACGGAAGCGAAGATTAGTGGCGCAAAAGAAGAGGAGCGTCAACTTCGATTAGCGCTGTTTGCACTCTATGCTGCTCCAGGTATGCCAATCGTCTACCAAGGAACAGAGGTAGCGATGCCAGGCGGTGAGGATCCCGGAAACCGGATGATGATGACATTTGATCAAAACAAGAAGATGCAACAGTACGTAAAAACGTTGAATGAGATGCGCGAGGACTACCCAGCGTTTGCCACAGGGAAGCAACGCTTGATCGCAAAAACGGATCATATGGCGGTCTACTCACGGGAAACCAAACAACAACAAGTCGTTTATGCGATTAATCTTGGGGAGAAAAAAACGAGCTTACGTGTATCTGCGAAGGAAATCGGTAATGATCAGCGTTTGAGAGGCCTTTTATTCTCAGACTTGGTGCGTCAAGATGGTGACGCGTATGAAATCACGCTCGATGCAAGTAGCGCAAATAGCTACGTCATCGAAAAATCACAAGTCAATTGGTGGTCGATCGTCGCAATCGGTGCAATCGCTCCAATTTTAGCGCTCATACTTCTTCTCGTTCACCGTAAACGGATGCAACGTCAAACGAAATAAAATACTTAAGTAGGGGAAATGTGAGGTGAAGGGGATGCAGGTAACAATCAAGGATGTAGCACGGGAGGCAAATGTCGCACCCTCGACGGTGTCACGCGTCATCGCGAACAGTTCGCGTATCAGTCAAAAGACGAAAGAACGGGTACGACAGGCGATGGATGAACTCGGATACTATCCGAACGTTCATGCGCGCAGTCTAGCGAATCGGACGACACAAGCGATTGGTCTCGTCATGCCGAGTGCCGCAACAAAAACGCTTCAAAATCCATTCTTTTCGGAAGTCATTCGAGGGATTAGTACAAAAGCGCATCAAAATGGATATTCGCTTTATATGACGACAGGTGTCTCGGAAGAAGAGGTTTACGAAGGTGTCGTCTCGATGGTTCAGGGTCGCCGCGTCGATGGTGTCGTCGTTCTTTATTCCCGAACGGATGATAAAGTCGTTCAATTTTTGCAAGACTCGAAGTTCCCGTTCGTCGTCGTCGGGAAACCATTCAGTGATTCGTCGCACGTCACGTATGTCGATACGGATAATTATCTGGCAGGTCGAGAGGTAACGAAGTATTTACATCAACTCGGACACGAGTGCATCGCATTCGTAGGTGGCGCACAGGACTTAGCCGTGACGCAAGAGCGTGTCGGCGGATACAAGACGGCTCTCATGGAAGAGGGCATTCCAATTCAAGAGTCTTATATTGTCAGCGCACCATTTATGACGACAGGAGGGGCTGAAGCAGTCAAACGACTAATGTCACTTGAACACCCACCGACCGCTGTCGTTGTCAGTGACGACATGATGGCACTTGGTGTCATGAGTACGCTCAATGAGATGGGCATCAGTGTACCAGATCAAATGGCTGTCGTCAGTTTCAATAACTTGTTCATCGCAGAATTCTCAAGTCCACCGTTGACTTCTGTCGAAATCAATATCTTTGGACTTGGCTTTGAAGCAACGAATTGCTTGATTGAACAAATCAATGAAGATGCGACGCCTTATGGGAAACGCGTCATTGTCCCACACTATCTTGTCGTCCGTCAGTCTTGTGGCGGAAAATCCGAAGCATGAAACGAAAGTCTATGTTTAAACCGACGGGTTTAATCATAGACTTTTTTTGATGCAAGAGACATCTATTCCTAGTAAAAGGAAGCGGTTGCAGAAAAAGAAATTTATTTTCGTGCAAACGATTGCATTGAAGCTTTTTATGTGTACAATAAAGAATGTAGAGTACAGATGAAACGCTTACATGATCAGGCTAGCTGACATGTTTAGCATAAAAGGAGCGACTTGACGATGAAACGACTTTTTGAGGTCAATGAGTGGAAAATTACAGAGCTTGGTTTTCATCCAGAAGATAATCGACTAGCAGAATCGATGACATCGATCGGAAACGGTCATATGGGAATGCGCGGTACATTTGAAGAAGAGTACACAGGTGACACACATCAAGGCATGTATGTCGCAGGTGTTTATTATCCAGATAAGACACGTGTTGGTTGGTGGAAAAATGGTTATCCGGAATACTTCGCGAAAGTACTCAATGCTGTCAATATCATGGGCTTAAAAGTATCCGTTAATGGAAAAGCAGTTGATTTGAACACGTGGGAAGTCGTCGATTTCAAACGTGAACTCGATATGCAACACGGTGTGTTGTCACGGACGATGCTGTTGAAACATGGGGAAGAGGAAATAAAAGTTGAATCCAAACGTTTCTTCTCGATTGTCGATAAAGAAATCGCAGCCTTGCAATATACGGTAACACCTGTCAATTTCGAAGCAGAGATCATCATTGAATCGTATCTCGATGCGGATGTTGAGAATGAAGACTCAAACTATGATGAGAAGTTCTGGCTTCCCGTTGAACACGGAATCGAAGAGCGTTTTGGTTACGTCACGTCGAAGACGAAAAAGCTTGATTGGCATGTGACAGCAGCTATGATCACGGATGTCGAAGGCGCACGTTGTGAAGTCGTTGACGGCAATACGCAGTATGTCGCGAATCGTTTTACGAAACAAGCAGTAGTCGGAGAAGGTGTCACTGTCGAGAAATTCGTTGCGCTCGTAACGAATCGTGACTATGACATCGACGCATTACTGGAACAAGCGATGAAACGGGTTCATACCGCTTTCGAATCCGGATTTGATACATTACTTGCGACACATGAAGCAGCGTGGTTGCATCACTGGGAAGAAGCAGACGTGAAGATTGAAGGAGATGTCGAAGCACAACAAGGGATTCGATTTAATATCTTCCATATGTTCCAGACATACACAGGCGAAGATTCACGCCTTAACATTGGACCGAAAGGATTCACGGGCGAAAAGTATGGCGGTGCGACGTATTGGGATACAGAAGCGTACTGCTTGAACTTCTACCTCGCGACGTCGAAGCCGGAAGTGGCTTGGAACCTACTCAAATATCGGCATAATCAATTACCGCAAGCAAAAGAAAACGCGGATAAGAATGTCGGGATGAAGGGTGCGCTTTATCCAATGGTGACGATGAATGGAGAAGAGTGCCACAACGAGTGGGAAATTACGCATGAGGAGATTCACAGGAACGGCGCGATCGCGCATGCGATTTATAATTACACGAACTACACGGGTGACACGTCGTATCTCGGACAATACGGATTTGAAGTGTTAGTCGAGATTGCTCGTTATTGGGCAAGCCGTGTCAATTATGTGGTGCATAAGGATGTCTACATGATTCTTGGGGTGACGGGACCAAATGAATACGAGAACAACGTGAACAACAACTGGTATACGAATCTGATCGCAGCATGGTGTCTCGAATATACACAGACCGTTCACCGTCATCTAGCACAAGAAGAACCAGAACGTTTGCAAGAACTCATGCATCAATTAGCGTTGACGGATGAGGAACTGGCGAAGTGGGCAGATATCGACGCGAAGATGTATTATTCAAAAGATGAAGCAGCTCCTGGTATCTTCATGCAACAGGATGGCTTCATGGATAAGGAACAAATTTTGGTCGCTGAACTCGATCCAAAACATCTTCCGCTGAACCAGAATTGGTCTTGGGACCGGATCCTTCGCTCTGTATTCATTAAACAGGCAGATGTCCTGCAAGGTCTCTACTTCTTGACGGATCGCTTCAGTCTAGAAGAGAAGAAAGCGAACTTCGATTTCTATGAACCACGTACGGTTCACGAATCATCATTATCTCCATGTATCTACTCGATCATTGCAGCGGAAGTCGGCTATGAGGAAAAGGCAGTTGAATTGTACCAACGTTCGGCACGACTTGATCTCGATAACTACAACAATGATACAGAAGACGGATTACACATCACGTCGATGGTTGGATCTTGGATGTCGATCGTCCATGGATTCGCCGGATTACGGGTAGCGAACGATACGTTGTCCTTTAAGCCGATGTTGCCAAAAGGCTGGACGAGCTATGCGTTCCGGATGCAGTGGCGCGGTCATCATATCCATGTCCATGTTCAGCCAAACGCCGTCGAAATCACTCAGACGGAAGGCGAAGCATTCAGCTTAAACGTTCATGGAACGACTGTAGAAGTTCCGGCAGGAGGAAATATTACGGTGCCTGCTTCGATGACAGTATAAATACGATGAAAAAGAACTGATGCCAAGTCGGTTCTTTTTTTGTGTAACACGAATTAGAGGACACCTTTGTCACAAATGAAAACGCCATCATGAAAAAGAACATCAATCTTTGGAAATCTTGACTATCCGACGACATTTGAATGTGCTAAAGTGTTTCAAGATAGTTATGAATGAGAGGAGAACGGCATGTGACAGCAGTAGTAAAGGAAAGTATGTTAAAAGTGATCGTGGCTACGATCGGAGGATTCGTCATTGCCGTTGCCATGAACTGGTTTTTGATTCCAAGTGGTGTTTATTCGACTGGATTTACAGGACTTGCCCAAATCTTGACGCAAGTCCTTCAAAATACAGCGTTTGCGTTTGGTGAAAACGTTTGGTTCTTAGCGCTGAACTTACCTTTGATCGTGCTTGCATGGATCATGTTAGGTCGGAGTTTTACAATCGTCACGTTGATTTCGGTTCTGGCAACGACAATTTTTATTGGTCTTATTCCTCAATATGCTGTCATACCAGGTGATCAGACACTGAATGCAGTGTTTGGAGGGGTCTTGCTTGCGATTGGTACCGGTATCACGATTAAATTCGGTGCTTCAACGGGTGGGTTTGATATCGTCGCCCTCATCTTTGCCCGTTTCTCCGATCGCAGTGTCGGCTTATATCTGTTCGTCTTGAACTTTTTGATCGCATTATTGGCAGGTGCGTTGTTCGGCTGGTCGACTGCCTTATATACGATCGTCTTCATCTACGTGACTTCTAAGGTCGTCGATGAGATTCATACAAGTAACCAACGCTTGACGATTTTTATTGTCACGAATCATGCGGATGACATCACGACGGCTCTGCATCAGCACATCATTCGTGGAATCACGCAGATTCCTTCGATCGGTACGTATTCACGAGCTGAGAAAGCGACGTTGATGATGGTCATTGAGCGTCACGAATTGCGGGATATCGAACGGATTTGTCGGGAAGCGGACGAGACAGTATTCATCAACGTCGTCGCGACGGACTCGGTCGTTGGATACTTCCGAAAAGGATAATGAAAAAGGCACTTGCTCTGCGATATGCAGCAAGTGCCTTTTCGTATCTCTTCATGCGAGTCCTAAGACATGTTTTAAATAGTACGCGATACCATCGTCCTCGTTTCGCTTCGTCGTGCCATTTGCCAGGTGTTTTAAGGCAGGGATGGCGTTTCCCATTGCAACACCATGACCAGCATACTCGATCATTTCCAAATCATTTTCCTCATCACCAAACGCGACGATCTGTCGGGAATCAATCCCGAGATGATGCGCGATGTGAGCAAGACCGATCGCCTTACTTGTACCTTTTCGCATCACTTCGACCATGAATTCAGGTTTTACCCATTGACGATTAAGTACTGTCTCAGCATGGACACCGGATAGTTCGGAACGAATCTCATCGACATGTTCTCCTTTAGCATGAATCAAAAGTGACGTTGGTTCGTGAAGAAGTACTTTTCGTAAATCTCCTGTTGTGACAGACAAGGCATGATCGGTATAAAATTCGTAGATACCGACTGGATCATATTGAAAATAGACATGATCCGTGACTTCACAAACGATATTTTGTGTCTTTGTTTCAGCGACGGATTCCAAAATATGTTGGACGGTCTTGAGTGGAATTGGATGGTGCTGGACTTCAAAATGAACATTCTGCGGGTGATGGACGAGACCACCGTTAAAATTAACGATCGGTGTCGTTAATCCAAGCTGTTCGTAATATTTTCGAGCGTGACGGAACGGTCGTCCTGTCGCAATGACGACTTCGTGACCGTTTGCACGTGCACGTTGAAGCGCAGCGATGTTCGCCACACTGATCGTTTTATCATCCTTTAAAAGGGTGCCGTCGAGATCGACAGCAATTAAGTGACGAGTCATGATGAAATCCTCCGCTTTCTTTTCGTTAGTTCTACTGTAGCATACGAAGTGACAGTCGCCTGTATGAATTGATGAAGTTTTTCAAGGAAAAGAAAGCGTTTGAAAAAAACGGAGAAAGGCTGTTGCTTAGATTAAAAAATGGTATACTACAAATCGTAGGACAACACTATAGTACGTTATGGAAACGGAGGGGAAATCATGCGTTTTCTCGTTACATTCTTTTGGTCATTCTTACTCGTGAACACAGCCGTGTTCATCGTATCAGCGGTTGATGCAGTATCGTATAGCTTTGGATTCGCGACAGCGATGTCTGTCGTCACTTCACTTGTCGTCTTCGCACTCGATGCCGTCAATGAAGATTTAGGTCTTGGTCAAGGGACTAAGGCAGAATAAGGAAAAGCGAGATATCGTCACTTGGACGATAGGCTCGCTTTTTGTCTTAAGGAGGAATGAGCGATGATCGTTATCGAACAGGTCATGTGGCAACAGATGCCGCAAAATATCTACATAGCAGGAAATCAGATCATCGGAATCGGTTCCTATACCATAGATGAAGCACTGATTACACACCGGATTGATGGTCGCGGCAAACGGCTAGTTCCTGGTTTCATCGATGGACACTTACATCCAATTGGTGGAGGAGGGGAAGGCGGATTTGCGACACGAACGGCTCCGTTGACTGTTCGTGACATATTCGAAGGCGGTGTCACGACAGTCGTCGGATTGCTCGGAACAGATGGCTGGACACGAACCGGAATTGATCTACTGGCACACATACGAGGATATGCCGCATCCGGTATTCGTCCCTTTCTCTTGAGCGGAAGTTACATGGTGCCACCCGTCTTCCTGACACATTCGACAGGGCATGATATCGTCCTCATCAATGAAGTGATTGGCATCGGAGAGATTGCCATCAATGATCACCGATCGACACAGCCGACTGCCCATGAACTCGCGCGGTTAGCATCAGAGGCTCGAATCGCCGGCATGGTCAAAGGCGTGTCGGGAACGATGAACGTCCACATCGGAGACGGGAAACAAGGGCTTGATTTATTACATGAAGTGATTGAAACGACTGATATTCCAATAGGGCAATTTCTCCCGACGCATATCAATCGGAGTGAACGGATTTTTGAGGCGGGACTCGCTTGGGCGAAACAGGGCGGACGAATCGATTTCACGACGTGTACGACAGAAAGCTTCGTTGATGAAGGAGAGATTCCGGCAGGGCAGGCTGTTGCCCGTGCTCTAGCAGCGGGAATCCCACCCGAGCAGATCACGATGTCGAGCGACGCTGGTGCAAGTCTTCCGGCGTTTAATGATGCAGGTCGATTAGTGCGAATCGATACAGGAAAACCATCTTCCTTGATGCAAGCCGTGCGCGATGCAGTAGAGCATGGTGTTGCTTTTGATCAGGCAATCTCGACGATCACGCGACATGTCGCGGATGCATATGGCGTTTCGGGTGGGCAGGTAGCGACCGGAGAACGTGCTGATCTGTTACTGATTGATGACGCTTTGCAAATCGATACGATTCTTGCGAATGGTCATGCTATAATGATTCAGAAAAAATGGCTTATACCAGAATGACGGAGGGATAGACGTGTCAAAGAAGTCGAAACGAAAAAACACGAAAAAACCGCAATCCAAAGCGAACTGGATTACAGCGGGAGTCATTGCCTTGATCGTATTGGTTGGGGGATTACTGCTCGTCTTCACGGATCGTGATGATTCCGCATCGAAGAATGGCAATCTAACAGCTACACAAGTCTCGGATAAAGTAAAATCCGGTGACGAATTCTATACGTATTTCTATCAAACGGGATGCGTGCACTGCGAAAAAGTAAAACCATATCTTGTTCCGCTTGGTGAAAAACAAGACATTCCGTTCGAACAAATCGATCTTGCTTTCGAACAGTCAGCTTGGGACACGTTTGGCATCGAGGGTACACCGACGGTCGTTCATTTTAAGGACGGTAAGGAAGTCGGACGGGTAGCTGGTGAACAAACAGAAGACAGCTACAAAGAGTTCTTTGCTGGAAAAGAAGTAAAGGATTCAAAAGAAGAATCATCCGGTGATCTCAATGATTAAAAAATGGTTCTACTCTCGCGTGTTCGAGTTAAATGGACACCCGCTTGTTGCCAAACAGCTGAAACGGTTTGCGATGAGCCGGGTCAGTCGTCCGTTCATCGGTCCGTTCGTTCGGGCATATGATTTGAATATGGCAGAAGCGACTCGGAATTTAGAAGCGTATTCGAGTTTACATGACGTTTTCATTCGTCATGTCAAACCGGAAATGCGACCAATTGATCAATCAGAAGGCGCATTCGTCAGTCCGTGTGACGGTATGTTGTCTGTCGTTGACGACTTGACGGCTGATAGCCGCTTTACCGTCAAAGGACAATCGTATACGGTATCAGAGTTACTCGGTTCCCATTACGAGGCGCAACAATATGTCGGGGGACGTGTGATGATCTTTTACTTGAGTCCGCAAAACTACCACCGTGTCCATGTACCGATGGACGGAACGATCCGGACCAGTTATACGCTCGGTCGGGATTCGGCACCGGTGAATGAGATCGGTCTCACACATGCGCTTCGTCCATTGACACGGAACTATCGTCGCGTGACACGTATCGTCCAAGGAAAACATGCACTTGAACATGTCATGGTCGGTGCACTCAACGTCAACTCAATCGTTCGGACAAACGAAGCAAAGGAACTTCGTCGAGGAGATGAGTTCGGATACTTTTCTTTCGGTTCAACGGTCGTCCTGATCTGTCCGAAAGATGCATTGACATTAGATACACAAGCGATTGGACCAGTTTTAATGGGGCAACGCCTCGGACAATGGCATTCATGAGAGCGAGGCGCCCGTTCGGGGCGTCTCCTTACGTTTAGGAGGAATGAATCATGCCGGCAATGGCATTAGCAGAAATCGGAAGTACACAGGTCCAGACATATATCGCACTTATCATTTTTTTAGTGACCTATGGCTTTATCATCAGTGAAAAAGTAAGCCGGGCGATCGTCGCTCTACTCGGAGCGCTCGCAATGGTCATCGTCGGCATTGTGGATCTCGAGACTGCATTATTTGAATACATCGAGTGGGGAACAATCGTCTTATTAATTGGGATGATGATTCTCGTTACGATTGCCAATCAATCTGGATTGTTTGAATATATTGCGATTCGTGCGGCGAAGACAACAAAAGGCGACCCAATCAAAGTGTTGATTCTATTATCCGCATTGACGGCACTTGGATCTGCCTTTTTGGATAACGTCACGACAGTCTTATTGATTGTCCCGATCACTTTCTCGATTACAAAGATACTTAAAATCGCGCCGTTTCCGTTTTTGCTCGCCGAAGTATTATTTGCGAACATCGGTGGGACGGCGACCTTGATTGGCGATCCACCGAACATCATGATCGGTGCCGCGAATCCACACTTAACGTTCAATGCCTTTTTGCTGAATCTTGCACCAATCATCCTGATCATTACGGTCGTGACGATCGGCATTCTGTACTTCGTCTTCCGGAAGCAACTGCACGTCGAGGCAGAAGATCGACAAAAATTGATGGAAATCGATGAAAAGAGTTATATTGTCAGTCGAAAACTCGTCACGCGGAGTAGTGTCGTACTCGTTAGTACGATTGCACTCTTCGTATTGCATCCGATGCTTGATCGAATCGGACTCCATCTCGAAGCACCAGCGATCGCAATTCTTGGAGCGACCGTCCTGATGTTGCTGACGATTGAAAACGATCATCAGCTAGAAGGAATCTTTGCACGTGTTGAATGGACGACGATTTTTTTCTTCGCCGGACTCTTTGTACTTGTTGGTGGAATTCAGGAAGCAGGTATCATTCGATATCTTGCGGAGAAGACGATTGATTTGACAGGCGGTGACATTCAGACGACAGCAACTGCTGTTCTTTGGTTGTCCGGTATCGCGAGTGCGACGATTGACAACATTCCGTTTGTCGCGACAATGATCCCGCTCATCAATGATGTAGCTGCTGGGATCGGACTTACACCAGCAGATGCGAAAGTGGATGTTTTATGGTGGTCCCTTGCACTCGGTGCATGTCTCGGTGGTAACGGGACATTGATCGGTGCATCGGCAAACGTCATTGTCGCGGGTCTTGCGACACGACAAGGTGAAAAATTCACCTATATGCGCTTTTTGATTTACGGAGCACCGATCACGATTGTGACGTTGATCCTATCCCAACTCTATTTGTGGATTCGGTATTATTAAGAAAACGGGAGGTTCGCCTTCCGTTTTCTTTTGTGCGTCGCTCTTGCTACCTGATTGTGCTATAATCGAACGATAAGAGCATAACTGTTTCTTAAACTTAACTATAGAGCTAGACCATTATCTGGAGGTTTTATTCTTGTTCAAACGACTTTATCCGAAACATTTCGTGGCTTCGATCTACGATATCGACCTTGAAATGCTCAAACGAAACGGTGTCAAAGCTATTTTGACCGATCTTGATAATACGCTCGTCGCATGGAATATCGCAGATGCTCCAGACGAATTGGTTGCTTGGCTGGATATGGTGAATAATCAATATGGTTTTGACGTCATCATCGTATCGAACAATAACGGAGACCGCGTTAAGAAGTTCGCGGATCCACTCGGATTGCATTATATTGCGCCTGCTCGAAAACCGCTTCCTATCGGGTTTAAACGGGCATTGACGGAATTCGGCTATCACGCGAAAGAAGTCGTCTTTTTAGGGGACCAACTCTTTACGGATGTACTCGGTGCAAACTCCGTTGGAATCGAAGTCATCCACGTTCAACCCGTCGTTAAGACGGACGGTGTCGTCACGAAATTCAATCGCCTGATGGAACGTGTCATTTTCCACCGGATGAAACGCAAAGGAATCTATAAATTGACACAACGCGTCAAGGAAGATCCTTCTGCACTGAAACATCCGATCGAAACACTTCGTCAGGATAAGCAACAATAACCCTGTCAGATCGGTAGATGAAAGGGAAGGCAGTAGTCGCAACATGTACGGCGAGAGGTCGGAAGTTACGCTCTTGGAGTAGCGAGCAGGGCGCTACGGTGAAAAGAGAAGGGAAATCATTCCCGCATGCGGCTCAACATAATATGATCGAAGAAATCCACTGCGCTGGTTGTGGTGTCGCCATTCAAACGGAAGACACAAAAGCACCAGGATACGCACCTAAATCTGCACTTGATCGTGAAATGGTCATTTGCCAACGTTGTTTTAAATTAAAGCACTACAATCAAATTCAAGATGTATCTTTATCGGACGATGATTTCGTTAAAATCTTAGACGGAATCGGTCAAAAAGATGCACTTGTCGTTAAAATCGTTGATATCTTCGATTTTAATGGGAGCTGGTTACCGGGATTACATCGGTTCGTCGGAAAAAATGATGTCTTACTCGTCGGGAACAAAGCCGATTTATTACCGAAGTCATTAAATCCGAACCGTCTCATGAACTGGATGCGTCAAGCATCGAAAGAACTTGGATTACGTCCAGTTGACGTTCATCTGATCAGTGCGAAAAAAGGTCACGGGGTCGATGAACTCGCTGAGAAAATCGATTATTATCGAAAAGGACGCGACGTCTATGTCGTTGGTTGTACAAATGTCGGGAAATCGACCCTGATCAACCAAGTCATCAAACGTTTCGGTGAAGAGGATGAGGCCGTCATCACGGTCAGTCACTTCCCAGGAACGACACTAGATTTAATCGACATCCCACTTGACGATAACTGTAACCTGTATGATACACCGGGGATCATTAATCATCACCAAATGGCTCACTACGTTGATGCGAAGGACTTGAAGCTGATCACACCGAAAAAAGAGATCAAGCCGCAAGTCTTCCAAATCCATCCGCAACAGACGCTCTTCTTTGGAGGTCTTGCGCGATTGGACTATATGGAAGGGAACAAGCGTTCATTCGTCATCTATATGTCGAACGAATTGAAAGTTCACCGGACGAAGCTTGAAAAAGCAGACGATTTATATGCGAACCATAACGGTGAGCTGTTGTCTCCGCCGAACGAAAAGACGCGTGAGATGCTGCCTCCGCTCGTCCGTCATGAATTCAGTCTCCGCGACAACATGAAGACGGATATCGTCTTCAGTGGACTCGGGTGGGTTGCGGTTCATGGAAAAGGTGGACGTGTCGCTGCGTATGCCCCGAAAGGTGTCGCTGTATCTTTACGTGAGGCGCTCGTCTGATGCGCTTTGCCGTCATCGGTCATCCGATTGCCCATTCACTTTCACCTGAGCTGCATACAGCTTGGCTGGAAGCGGCTGGGCTTTTCGGCTGTTATGACCTTATCGATGTAACGGAGCATGAATTGCCACGAATTATTACAAAATTACGTATGCATCAGCTGGATGGAATCAATGTGACGATTCCCCATAAGACAGCAATCATTCCGTACCTGGATCGGCTGGAGCCGGCAGCTCAAAAAGCGGGCGCCGTCAACACGGTATACTGGAAGAATGGGCAGTTGATTGGTGCGAATACAGATGGAATCGGATTCGTCCGTGCGTTGACAGAACGTCGTCCGTCATTTCAAAAGACACTTGTCCTTGGTGCGGGCGGTGCAGCACGAGGAATCATTGCTGCGCTACCGGGAGATGTGACGCTCACGAACCGCACAGAAGAACGCTCTAGGGCGGTTGCCGATGAATTCGGAACACACGTTTTGCCATGGCACGAAACATTTGATTTAACGAGTTACGACGTCATCATCAATACGACCTCTGTCGGGATGGCGCCACATGTCGAAGCACGTCCGATTGAATTGACAGAGACGAACGCTTTGATTTGTGATATTATTTATCGACCGACGCCGACCCGTCTATTGCGTGAAGCGACTGAAAAAGGTCTCGACACACTCGACGGCGTCCCGATGTTCGTCTTACAAGCGGCTGAAGCATTTGAACGTTTCACCGGACAAGCACCTGATCTCGCACTTGGCGAGCAGGTGATACGAAAGCAATTGGAGGAATTTTAATCATGTTAACAGGTAAACAAAAACGTTTTTTACGCGCGACAGCTCACGATTTAAACCCGATTTTCCAAGTCGGTAAAAATGGAGTCGGTGAAGCGATGTGCGCTGATTTGATGGATGCGCTCGAAAAGCGGGAACTCTTGAAAGTACAAGTACTACAAAATTGTGCGGACGCACCAAAGGATGTCGCACAAGAACTCGTCGCAGGAACGAATGCTGAACTCGTTCAAGTCATCGGAAAAGTCATCGTTCTCTATAAAGAATCAAAAGAGAACAAGACGCTCGAATTGCCACGATGAAAATCGGACTGATGGGCGGAACGTTCGACCCTCCGCATATCGGTCATCTCCTGATTGCCGAACAAGCGCAGGAACAACTCGAACTTGATGCGGTCTGGTTTTTACCAGCGAATGTACCACCGCATAAACAACGTACTGTCACAGACGCAACTAAGCGTCTCCGTCTTGTAGAAGAAGCAATTGCATTGAACCCTGCCTTCTCTGTCTCTGCGATTGAATTTGAGCGAAAAGAACCTTCCTATACGTATGATACGATTCGTGCACTCAAGCACCGATACCCGGAGCATGAGTTTCTGTTTCTAATCGGCGCAGATTCACTCGTTAGTCTCGATACGTGGTATCAAGCTGAACGGTTATACGAGGAAGTCGTCTTTGGTGCCGTCGCTCGACCGGGAAGTCGGTATTTGATTCCGCGTGGTGCCCGTGTGAAAGCGGTCGATATGCCATTGCTAGAAATTTCTTCGACGGATATCCGGCAACGGGTCGCGCGCGGACGGAGCATTCGCTACCTTGTACCGGAAGCCGTTCGACAACGGATTGAGGAGTGGAATCTATATGCGCCTTGAAGAAGCACGTCAAATCATTGAAAACACATTACCTGAGCGACGCTATGTGCATACGTTAGGTGTCGTCGAGACGGCACGACACTTGGCTCTTAAATATGGTGTTGACGAAGAAGAAGCAACACTTGCTGCCATGCTCCATGATTATGCAAAATACCGCGATACGAATGAGATGCGTTCGATTGCCGTTGAATTGAATCAACGGATCTTACTCGACTATGATGACGAACTACTTCATGCGCCAGTGGGTGCGGAGCTTGTGCGTCGAGAACTTGGTCTTGATTCAGACGTGATTTATCAGGCCATCGCGAATCATACAACAGGGGCACCTGGTATGCCGTTACTTGATCAAATCATCTTCGTCGCGGATGCGATTGAGCCGAATCGTAGTTATTCGGGTGTCGAAGTGCTTCGTGAAGTAGCCGAGCAGGATTTGACGGACGCCGTCATCGCAACACTCAGTCAGACGATTCATTTTTTATGTACGAAACAAGCTATCATCTTTCCGCGAACGATTGAGACCTATAATGCCTTCGTCGCGGCCAAACGAAAGGGGACCGTCCTATGACAGTCGAACAAGAATTACAATTAATCGTAAATGCCATCGACGATAAACGTGCTGAAGATATCGTCGTCCTGAATATGTCGAGCATCTCACCAGTTGCCGACTATTTCGTCATCTGTGAAGGGAATTCAGAAAAACAAGTACAGGCGATCGCGCGTGAACTCAAAGAAGTCGCGCACGAACATAACCTGCCGATCAAACGCCTCGAAGGATTCGATGCGGCACGTTGGGTGTTGGCGGATCTTGAAAACGTCGTCGTTCATGTCTTCCACCGTGACGATCGTGATTACTATAACCTCGAAAAACTATGGGCAGATGCTCCAAAGGTTGAAGTCGAGGTCAACTAATGGCATACGAACAGTTCGCCTACATCTATGATGAATTGATGCAAGACGTCCCGTACGATCAATGGGTTGACTGGGTCAAAGCATACGTTCCGATTGGAAGTACGATTGCTGATATCGGATGTGGAACGGGTACGGCGACGCTTGCATTAGCAGCCCACTATGAGATGCTCGGGATCGATTTATCTGAAGAGATGCTCGAAGTCGCGCAGGAAAAAGCGATGGAAGAAGGATTGACTATTCAATTCTGGGCGCAAGACATGCGCGAAATCGAATTGCCGACACCTGTCGATGCCGTGACGATCCTATGCGACTCCTTGAATTATCTCCAGACGGAAGAGGATGTCAAACAGACATTTACACATGTAGCAGCGATTCTAAAGGAGGGTGGACGTCTTTTGTTTGATACACACTCCCCTTACAAGATGGAGACGCTGTTCAATGGGAAGACGTATGCGACACATGCGGAACAAAGCTCGTATATCTGGTTCGCGGATCCTGGTGAAGCGCCGCTTTCTGTCGTCCATGAACTGACATTCTTCATCGAGGAGGAGGATGGTCGCTATGAGCGTGTCGATGAAACGCATCATCAGCGGACGTATCCTCCGGCACAATACGTAACATGGTTACGCGAAGCCGGATTCCGGGTTCTCGCGGTCACAGGCGATTTTGGACCGGACGCTCCTTCTGAGACAGTCGAGCGGATCTTCTTCGTTGCCGAAAAAATGTAAAAGTGATTTCATCCGTCTTCTTTTAGCGATACACGTTCGTGTTGCTTGAAGGAGACGGATTTTTTTGTTCGTGAAACAGATGCTAATTCAAAGTAACGGTATGGATGGTAGGACTTTCATCCGACGAAACACCGCAGGATCGTGCTGTAAAGAATGGTTAGTGCGTATTCCTTCGTTTCCTGAAGTCTGTAGTGACCTGTTAGAGTCGTGGGAAAAGGAGGGATTCGTCTTGACCGTTCCACGTTTGCAACAGATAGCAGGTCTCGTCGTCGTCCTGCTGCTCATCATTTTATTATTCGTACCATTACCCTCTTGTTCAAATGAAGCGATGGTCGATCAACCGTCCTTAACGGATAAACAACAAGAGGCAAAAGCAGAGCCAGCAGAAAAGGATACCTCGATTCGTGACAAACTCATCATGGTCGACGTAAAAGGAGCAGTAGAAGCGCCTGGACCTTATCAATTCCATTTGGGTGATCGAGTGAAGGATGCAATCGAAAAAGCAAAGACGACTGCGAAAGCTGACATTCGACAAATGAATCTCGCGGCACGTCTCATTGATGGACAGGAAGTCATCGTGCCGGTAAAAAAGACGAAAGATCAGTCGAAACCAACGAAACGCTCAAAAGCAGAGATACCGAAAGGATTGATTGACCTCAATGCGGCAACGGCGGAACAGTTGATGGAGGTTCCGGGAATTGGTCCCGCCAAAGCAGAAGCGATCTTAGCCTATCGTGAGGAGAAGGGGGGATTTGCGACATATGAATCACTCGGAGATGTGAAGGGCTTTGGGGAAAAGACGTTAGAATCGCTTAAATCCTACCTGATCGTCTACTGATGCCACTTCATGTGCTGTTCGTCCTCTTACTCATCGTTGCCATCAAAGAATCGATTTGGTGGTTAGTGCTCCTCATGCTCTTCGCTGTCTTGAAATCATGGTCTTTTTCAATCGGTCGTCTCTTTTTTCTGTTCATTCTGAGTTGCCTATTCATCGGAATGGGTCATCTGTCACCTGAACCGCATGACGTCTCGTCTGTTGACATCTTGTCAGGGAAGCGTAATGGGGATCGAATTCGTTATGAGGCAGAGAGTAACGGTCAATCGGTTCTATTGACGGCAACGATTACGGAAGAAGAAACAGGATACGAACGAATCGGGCACTCCTGTCGCGTAAATACGGAACCGCTCGATGTCCGCCAACAATCGAATGCGGGAGGGTTTGATGAACAGCAATTCATGCATACACATCGTTACGCTGGAAAGTGGGAAGTCCGTTCATTTGATTCCTGTCATCGGACACCTGGGTATGCGGCAGAAGGAAGACGGGTACGTGAAGTATGGCTAAAGCGGATCGAAGAATTGTTACCACAAAAGCAAGCATTCTACGTCGAAGCGCTTGTGTTTGGTGAGGATCGACTAATGGATCAAGTGACGCTCGAACGGTTTAAGAAATTCGGCTTATTACATGCAATCGTCATCTCAGGATCACATATCGCTTTTTTAGTATTTAGTCTGCTGTATGTCTTACGAAAAATCAGAATGACAAAAGAAAAACGACTCGATATCGTTCTTATCTTACTGCCGATTTACGGATGGTTGACGGAGTGGAGCCCTCCAGTCACACGAGCTGTTCTTGTCGCGATCATTCTGTTGCTCGGTCGTCGTTTCCACAAACCGTTAGATCCGGTGGAGGTCATTGCAGGGGTAGCGGCTTTTCAATTGGCGATTCAACCGACTGTCATTTACGATATCGGATTTCAATTGACGGTCGGACTGACGCTGTTTCTTGTGCTGTCGAGACGACTAATGGGTTCGGTTCGTCGTCCTTGGAACTGGCTGCTGATCAGTGCTTGGGCACAGTTTGGAACACTCCTCTTTTTGCAGGGTATTGAACAGACGACTGTTTCAATTTGGTCGCCATTGTTAAACCTATTGATTGGTAGCTGGATTGAATGGGTGATTCTGCCGGGATCGTTCATTCTCGCGACACTTCCGTTCTTACCGATTCGTTCAACGTTTCAGATCGCGCATCAGTATGCGATTCAATGGATGGATCAAGTGTTACGACTGGCGGAGGATTTACCGTTGGCGATGGTTGCCGTTCCGGCATTTTCTCCGATCGTCTTGACGATCGTCGTTGTCGGAATGGGAATCGCTTGGTTCATTGCTGAGCGGAGATGGTGGGGGCATGTTCTCCCGTTGATCCTTTTACTTGCGGCATGGGGCTACACCGAGTGGCGCGCACCTGAGCAAGTCACGTTTTTAGATGTTGGGCAAGGCGATAGTATCGTGCTTGAGAAAGCAGGAGAGACATTCGTCGTGGATACCGGTGGCGTTTATCAACAAACGACGCATCCACTGCTTCGTCCGTTTGATCCAGGTAGTCATATCGTCGCTCCCTTTTTATTCACACGAGGAGAAGCCGAAATTGACGGTCTGATCGTGACACATGCTGATCACGATCACGTCGGTGGACTTCTAGGTGTACTGCGCCAAGTTCGCGTGAAAACCATTTATTTAGGTGCATATGACAACATGGATGAGAAGCGAAATGATTTGATTCGTTCTATCGAAGCCACTGGAACGCGTGTTGAGTTCGTTCAAAAGGGGCAAACGATTCGTCCTTGGTTACAGGTACTTGCACCAACTGGACGAAAAGAAGAAGAAAACGATCGGTCTATCATATTACTCGCACAGATTGCCAAGCAACGTGTTTTACTGACGGGCGACGCTGGACTAGCAATCGAAGACGAGTTAAAGATTGGTCCGATCGATATTCTAAAAGCAGGTCATCATGGTTCGAACACGTCGACCGGTGAAGAACTCTTACGAAAGACGAATCCGAAGATTGTCATCTTGTCAGTCGGACGAAAAAATCGATACGGGCATCCACATCCGGACGTCCTCGAACGAATCGGGACAGATCGGATCGTCTTTCGAACGGATGAGGACGGGAGTGTAACTTGTTCTTCAGCGGGCTGTGAACCTATGATAAAATAAAAAAACAGCAACCCCCCAAGGTTGCTGTTTTACTGATTATAGACTTAAGAACTTAATTGCGACACCGATGATGAACAAGACTGCGAAGAAGCCGAATGATGCACCAAAACCAACGGCAGAGTCGAGCGCATCGTTGCGTTTTGATTGAATATCGTTCTCGAACGCGTTTTCACTTGGTGGGCGTACTGAATGTGCCATGCTGCATTCCCCCTTAATAGATTCCGCTTCTAGTATAGCGGAATAAAAGAGGATTATCTATGATGAAGTTAAGAACAAACTGTGAAATGTGGTGGGAATGATGAAAACTCCTTGGCTCGTCAACGGAAAATTAGCGAATTTATACTTATTATATGGAACGGAACGACATCTGTTAGAAGAATGGGAACGTGAAATCGTGAAAGCGGCTCTTCCGGACGGAGAACGCTTTGATTATATGAAAATCGATTTGAACGACCAACCGCTTGATGCGGTGCTTGATGAAGCAGAGACGGTGCCATTCTTGAGTGACTACCGTGTCGTCGTTGCAAAACCTGCAACGTTTCTGACAGGAGCAAAAGATAAAAAACAACATAACCTCGAACGGTTAGCAGATTATATCCTACAACCGGCAGACTATGCGGTCGTTGTCTTGATTGTCGAAGCAGAAAAGCTCGATGAACGAAAAACCGTCGTTAAACGATTGAAGGAGCGCGCGACGGTGCTGGAGGCGAAAAAACCGACGACCGAAGAGCTGTTCCGCTTCGTCCTGGATGCCGTCAATGACAAAGGGTACCGGATGGAACGTCCGGCGATCGAGCGGCTTATTTTCCTGACTGCTGAGATGTGGGGGACATTAGCGCACGAACTGGAGAAGTTGATGTTGTTCGCAGGAGATCGACCGACGATCGAAATCGAGGATGTCGATTTGTTGGTTCCGCGGACATTAGAGGACAACGTTTTTCAATTAACGGACTACTTGATGAAGCGTCAACTCGAACCAGCAATCCGTTTGATTCGTGACCTTGAAAAACAGGGACAGGAAGTGTTGGCCCTTCTTGGGCTGATGGCACGGCAATATCGGATGATGCTGTTATCGAAACGATTAGCAGAACAAGGATACGGAGAACGACAAATCGCATCGAAAGTCGGAGCCCATCCCTATGCGATCAAATTGGCATTACAATCTGCGAAGAGGTTTACCTTTGCGCAGCTCGAGCAAGCACTCATCGCCATCACGACGACGGATGAAGGCATGAAGACGGGGCGCGGTGATAAGAAGATTCTATTCGATGCGTTGATCGTTCGCTTAGCGACACTATAGAGGAGGAGAATGATGATGGAAGTCCAGCTCATAACAGCAGAAGAAGTCATCCCATTACGGCATGAAGTGTTGCGTCCGCATCAACCACGTGAAGCGTGTGTTTATCCAGACGATGCGCGTGCCTCGACGTTTCATCTCGGCGGGATAAAAGCACAACAAATTGTCGCGATCGGTAGTTTCTCGGAACAATCACATGAACAAGCGCCAGGAGCGACGTACCAACTTCGTGGCATGGCGTCGAGTGAACAAGTGCGTGGTGAAGGATATGGTCGGGCGCTGATCGAAGAAGCCCGTCGTCTCTTGAAAGAACGACAAGTGACAGCTTGGTGGTGTAACGCCCGCGTTACGGCCCTTCCTTTTTATGAGCGTCTTGGACTAGAACGTGTTGGAGAACCGTTCCTCATTGAAGGAATTGGTCTTCACTATGTCATGATCGACCGTCTAGACGACAACTAAGACAACAAATGGCGGACGAAGGAATCGTTTCACACGAGTCCTTCGTCCGCCATTTCACATCATATAAAAAAATCGCCACTGGAGATACCTCCTAGTGGCGACCCATCACCGTATTCTTCGGAAAGAATTAAAGTGCGTTTACGAGTTTAGCGAGACGTGATTTGTCACGACCAGCTTTGTTGCTGTGGATGAGACCTTTAGCAGCAGCTTTGTCGATTTTTTTAGAAGCTGTAGCGAAAGCAAGGACCGCTTGGTCTTTGTTACCTTCAGCTGCGAAAGTTTCGACTGCTTTAATCGCTGAACGCATTGCCGATTTACGTTGTACGTTAGCGACGCGGCGTTTTTCAGCTGTTTTAACGCGTTTGATTGCTGATTTAATGTTAGCCATGGATGATTCACCTCCAATAAAACTCATTCGAGATTTATATTCGCATATCTGCAGTTATCGTTCAACAGAACAAACACAATTGTAGCAAACGTTTTTCTTAAAAGCAATACGACGTCTAGGGAATCTTCACATTTTGTTTTTCGGGTAAAACAAAACGAGATAGTACAGTGAAGCGCTTTTTGGTATAATGAACCGTATGTACGTTTGAAAATAAGGTAAGGTGACTCTAAACATGACGAATGAAGACCGTTTAAAGCGGCAGAAGAGTATTCGTAACTTCTCGATCATTGCCCATATCGATCACGGGAAGTCGACACTCGCTGACCGGATTTTAGAAAAAACTGGCGCGCTGACATCGCGCGAAATGAAAGACCAGACACTTGATGCCATGGAGCTCGAACGTGAGCGTGGCATCACGATTAAACTGAATGCTGTTCAATTGAAGTATACAGCAAAAGACGGGGAAGATTACATTCTTCACCTCATCGATACACCGGGACACGTCGACTTCACATATGAAGTCTCGCGTTCACTTGCAGCTTGTGAAGGAGCTGTCCTCGTCGTTGATGCGGCACAAGGCATCGAAGCGCAGACGCTTGCGAATGTTTACTTAGCACTCGACAACGATCTCGAAATCCTTCCGATCATCAACAAAATCGATTTGCCTTCTGCAGACGTCGAACGCGTCCGTCAAGAAATCGAAGATGTCATCGGACTTGATGCGTCTGAAGCCGTTCCGACATCCGCGAAAGCCGGAATCGGAATCGAAGAAATTCTCGAACAGATCGTCGAGAAAGTACCAGCTCCGACGGGTGATCCCTCTGCACCGCTTGAAGCATTGATCTTCGACTCGTACTATGATGCGTATCGTGGTGTCGTTGCCTCGATTCGAGTCGTCAACGGAACAGTTAAGGTTGGCGATAAAATCCGAATGATGTCGACAGGTAAGGATTTTGAAGTCCTTGAACTTGCTGTCGCAACACCAAAACCATTACGTCAGCAAGAATTGACAGTTGGTGATGTTGGAACGTTGTCGGCCTCGATCAAAACGGTCGGCGATGTACGTGTCGGGGATACGATTACGCTCGCGAAACAGCCGGCTGCTGAAGCACTACCAGGATACCGAAAAATGAATCCGATGGTGTACTGCGGACTCTATCCGATCGATGCTGCGAAATACAATGATTTACGAGAAGCACTTGAAAAACTGCAACTCAGTGACGCGGCGCTCGAATTCGAACCAGAGACTTCACAAGCACTCGGATTCGGATTCCGTTGTGGATTCCTCGGGATGCTCCACATGGAAATCATTCAGGAGCGGATCGAACGTGAGTTCAACATCGATATGATCACGACGGCACCGTCCGTTATCTATCACGTGACGACGACAGCGGGTGAAGTCTTGCATGTTGATAACCCATCGAAGATGCCGGATCAGCAAAAAGTTGAATTCATTGAAGAGCCGTTCGTTAAGGCTGCTGTCATGACACCGAATGATTACGTTGGTGCAATCATGGAGTTGTGTCAGAAGAAACGCGGAACATTCGTCGATATGCAATACATCGATACGACACGTGTCAAAATCACCTATGAATTGCCGTTATCTGAGATCGTCTACGATTTCTTTGATCAGTTGAAATCGAGTACAAAAGGATATGCGTCACTTGATTATGAATTGATCGGCTATCAACAGTCGCGTCTCGTCAAGATGGATATCCTTCTTAATAACGAAAACGTCGATGCGCTCAGCTTCATCGTTCACCGTGACTTTGCGTACGAACGTGGAAAGGTCATCGTTGATAAGCTGAAGGAATTGATTCCGCGGATGCAGTTCGAAGTGCCGATTCAGGCAGCAGTCGGAACAAAGATTGTCGCGCGTTCGACGATTAAAGCATTACGGAAGAACGTTCTCGCGAAATGTTACGGGGGAGACATCTCTCGGAAACGGAAGTTGCTCGAGAAGCAAAAAGAAGGTAAGAAACGCATGAAGATGGTAGGCTCAGTAGAGGTACCGCAAGAAGCCTTCATGTCCGTTCTATCTATGGACGAAGATTAAACAGGTGGGGGGCGCTTGCGTCCCCTTTTTGGTTTTTATAGAGAAAGGATGAGGCGAAATGGGAATACGCGCCGCATATGTCCACATCCCTTTTTGTGAACATATTTGTTACTACTGTGATTTCAATAAAGTCTTTTTAAAGAATCAGCCCGTCGATGAATACCTCGATGCGCTTGAACGCGAAATCGAACTGACGCTGAAACAATACCCGACGGATCATCTCGAGACGATCTTCATTGGTGGTGGCACACCAACTGCTTTGAATGAACCACAGATGCAACGTTTAATGGAAATCATTCAAAAGCATTTGTTGCCACTAACAGGTGACGATTTAGAGTATACGGTCGAGTCGAATCCGGACGGTGTATCGGAAGAGAAACTTGATATCATGAAGACAGGTGGTGTCAATCGTGTCAGTTTCGGTGTCCAATCGTTTGACGATGGTTTGCTCGAACGCATCGGTCGAACGCACCGGGAAGCGAAAGTCGCGCAGACGCTCGATGCAGCAGCGAAACGATTTAATAACATCTCCGTCGACTTGATGTTCGGATTACCGAATCAGACGCTCGATCAGGTCCGCTACGACGTTACACGGGCGCTACAATTACCGATTACGCATATTTCATCCTATTCATTGATTTTAGAACCACACACGGTTTTTGCGATTCAAGAGCGAAAAGGAAAACTACCGCTACCGACGCAAGATCTCGAGGCAGAGATGTATCAAGTGATGATCGAAACGATTGAAGCAGGTGGTTATGCACAGTATGAGATCTCGAACTTCGCAGAAGTTGGAAAAGAGAGTCGTCATAATCGCGTCTACTGGGAAAACGATGAGTACTACGGATTTGGTGCAGGCTCACATAGCTATATCAATCAGACGCGTCGTGCGAACATCGCACCGATTCCGCACTATATCAAGGCGGAAGGGTTACCGGTTCGAAAAGAGACGCCGTTGACGAACGTTGAGCGGATGGAAGAAGAGATGTTCCTCGGTCTTCGAATGAAGGACGGCGTATCGCTCGAGCGTTTCCAGGAGAAGTATGGAGTAGCGTTTAAAGATGTATTTGGTGAAGTCATGAAACGGTTGTTGCCAAACGGTCTCGTCGAGCAGACGGAGACACATATCCGTTTGACGCCAGCCGGAATTCCGCTAGCGAACGAAGTCTTTGCAGAGTTCATTGGTGAAGCGCAAGTACAATGACATAAGAGTAGCTGAAATCAATGAAAATGAGAGAAGCGGTGTTTCCCAAATGTGGAACACCGCTTCTCTCATTTTTTCGACTTCCTTAAAAAATACGCAGTCGTTCCGATGACCGCGATGAACAGCCAGACAAAGACTCCCGCCATTGCCAATAATTCAATCATCCGATTCATCCTTTCCGTTCTTTGTTTCACTGTATCGCAGAATGGGAAACTGTTCAAAGGGTCACGCAATTCGGTTGACATCGGGCGGACAATTCCTTATAGTAAAAGATGTAATTAGCACTCGTTAAAAGTGAGTGCTAACAAAATAAGGTGGTGAAGAAGGTGCTGACGGATCGTCAATTGTTGATTTTACGTGCAATCGTCGATGATTATATCAAGACTGCTCAACCCGTCGGCTCACGGACGCTCTCAAAACGAGACGACGTGACGTTCAGTTCCGCGACCATTCGTAACGAGATGGCGGACCTCGAAGAGATGGGTCTGATTGAAAAGCCACACACTTCCGCAGGACGGATTCCTTCCGAACTCGGATATCGTTTTTATGTCGACCATCTGATTCGTCCGGAAAACATCACACCAAAAGAAGCACAGGCATTGAAGTCACTCTTTGCCCATTCCGTGAATGAGAATGATCGGTTGATTCGGCACACAGCAGACCTGTTGAGTGATTTAACCCATTACACGACACTTGTACTTGGACCGAAAGAAGACGGACAACGACTGCATCATCTAGAATTGATTCCTCTTGCCGAGGGTCGTGTCGTCATCGTTCTCGTCACAGAGACGGGACATGTTGAACACAAGACATTGCAATTGAATCAAGCGTTGTCCCAGGAAGCAGCGAGCCGACTGATGGAACGTCTGAACCAGACGTTGCGCGGTACGCCGCTCTCAGCCTTACGCAGTCGTCTGCTTGAGGAAATCCGTCGCTTCCGTTCAGAGCATTCTGAGCAGACGGTATTGCTCTCGAAAGCACTTGATCTCGTCTTGACGGATCAAGAGGAGCGACCGTTCATTTATTTGGGCGGGAAAGCCAACATGTTCGATCAGCCTGAATTTCAGGACGTCGCAAAACTACGACCTGTTCTCGAACTGATCGAACAGCAAGAAGCTGTTCTCGATTTCCTACGACCGAATCTCGATAATCAAATCTTGATTACGATCGGGAGTGAGAACAATATGGATGCATTAAAAGATTGTAGCGTCATCCGGGCCCATTATTCGGTCGACGGTGTCTCAATTGGGACACTCGCATTGATCGGACCGAAACGGATGGATTACAACCGGGGAATCAACTCGATCATCCATCTACTTCAAGCATTCCAAACCGAATTGCATAAGAACAATTTGGATTGAATATAGAAAGGGGCTCGATTCAGAGTGGAAGAAAAAGAACAGAATCAAAACCTCCAACAAGAAGAAAACGTGACAGAGCCGACTGAAACCGTCGAAGTCACAGAAGAAGAAGTCATCCAAGCGGATCTCGTCGAAGACGAGAAGCCGGACTTCGAAGCACAACTCGCAGAAGCAAAAGCTTCAGAATTACGCCTCCGTGCGGATTTTGAGAACTTCAAGCGTCGTAACCGTGTCGAAGCAGAGAACCGCGCGAAGTATTCTTCACAAGCGATCGTCGAAAAGCTGTTGCCACTCGTCGATAACTTGGACCGGGCGCTCCAAATCGAGACGGAAAACGAGGAGACGAAATCTGTCTTGACGGGTGTCGAGATGGTAAAACGTCAACTCGTCGAAACGCTTCAAAATGAAGGCGTCGTCGAGATTCCAGCTGTCGGTGAAGCGTTCGATCCGAACTTACACCAAGCGGTCGTTCAAGAAGCGAGCGAAGAACACGAGTCAGGTGTCGTCATCGCTGAATTCCAAAAAGGGTACAAATTGCACGATCGTGTGATTCGTCCGAGTATGGTTAAAGTAGCTGAGTAATCAGCCTGTACTTCATTATTCCAATCATTGAAAGCGAGGAAATAGATCATGGCAAAAATCATCGGTATTGACTTAGGTACAACGAACTCATGTGTTGCAGTAATGGAAGGTGGCGAACCCGTCGTCATCGCTAACGCAGAAGGAAACCGTACGACACCATCTGTCGTCGCATTCAAAAACGGTGAGCGTCAAGTAGGGGAAGTTGCAAAACGTCAAGCAATCACGAACCCGAACACGATCATGTCGATCAAACGTCATATGGGTACAGACTATAAAGTAGAAGTTGAAGGCAAAGACTACACACCACAAGAAGTCTCTGCGATCATCCTTCAAAAATTAAAAGCGCAAGCAGAAGACTACCTCGGTGAAAAAGTCACAGAAGCTGTCATCACAGTACCGGCTTACTTCAACGATGCAGAACGCCAAGCGACAAAAGACGCTGGTACAATTGCTGGTCTTGATGTAAAACGGATTATCAACGAGCCTACAGCAGCAGCACTCGCTTACGGTCTCGAAAAAGGCGAAGATCACACGATCCTCATCTATGACCTTGGTGGCGGTACGTTCGACGTGTCGATCCTTGAGCTCGGTGATGGCGTCTTTGAAGTAGTTTCAACTGCAGGTGACAGCCGTCTTGGTGGAGATGATTTCGACCAAAAAATCATCGATCATCTCGTAGCAGAATTCAAAAAAGAAAACGGCATCGATCTTGCTCAAGATAAGATGGCGCTTCAACGTTTGAAAGATGCAGCTGAAAAAGCGAAAAAAGATCTTTCAGGTGTTTCTTCAACACAAATCAGCCTTCCGTTCATCACAGCTGGCGCATCAGGTCCACTTCACTTGGAAATGACGCTTTCACGTGCGAAATTCGATGATCTCACAGCAGATCTTGTTGAACGTACGATGGAACCAACACGCCGTGCTATGAACGATGCAGGTCTGACACCAGACAAAATCGACAAAATCATCCTCGTTGGTGGTTCAACTCGTATTCCTGCAGTTCAAAAAGCAATCCAGGACTTCACTGGTAAAGAATCGTTCAAAGGAGTTAACCCGGATGAAGTCGTTGCCCTCGGTGCAGCGGTTCAAGGTGGCGTATTGACTGGAGACGTCAAAGACGTCGTTCTTCTCGACGTAACTCCACTCTCACTCGGTATCGAAACAATGGGTGGCGTGATGACGAAATTGATCGATCGTAACACGACGATCCCAACTTCAAAATCACAAGTCTTCTCAACTGCAGCAGACAGCCAACCAGCTGTTGATATCCACGTCCTCCAAGGGGAACGTCCAATGGCAGCAGATAACAAAACGCTCGGTCGCTTCCAGTTGACGGACATTCCACCAGCACCACGTGGCGTGCCACAAATCGAAGTTAAATTCGACATCGATGCGAACGGTATTGTTAACGTTTCTGCAAAAGATCTCGGAACAAACAAAGAACAGTCAATCACGATCCAATCATCAAGCGGCTTGACTGAAGCGGACATCGAGCAAATGGTCAAGGATGCAGAAGCAAATGCGGATGCAGACAACAAGCGTAAAGAAGAAGTTGAATTACGCAACGAAGCAGACCAACTCGTCTTCGCAACAGACAAAGCGATTAAAGATCTTGGTGAGCAAGTCGCTGACGCTGATAAAGAAAAAGCAGAAGCTGCAAAAGAAAAAGTAACAAAAGCTCTCGAAGGAACAGACATCGAAGCAATCCGTGCTGCAAAAGACGAATTGTCGACAGTCGTTCAAGAGTTGACACAAAAAGTCTACGAGAACATGGCACAGCAACAAGCTGGCGCTGAAGGCGCACAAGCTAGTGGTCAAGACGACAATGTCATGGACGCTGAGTTCGAAGAAGTCGACGAGAAAGACAACAAGTAATTCATCCGACCGATTTTTCGGGCGCTAGAGAGAGCCAAAGCGTATCCGCGCTTTGGCTCTTTCCATGTCGCACGAAGTTCGGTAAAATCAAACAGTATGAAATGAATCGGAATAGAGAGAGGAAGACTGCACGTGGAAAAACGCGATTATTATGAAGTACTAGGCGTCGCGCGCGATGCCTCATCAGCGGAAATCAAACGCGCCTACCGAAAGCTTGCCCGGACGTACCACCCGGACGTCAACAAGGAAGCCGATGCGGATGCAAAATTCAAGGAATTATCGGAAGCGTATGAAGTGTTGTCCGATGACAATAAACGAGCACGTTATGACCAATTTGGTCATCAAGATCCATCACAAGGTGGCGGTGGATTCAGTGGAGCTGAAGGATTTGGCGACATCTTCGACATGTTCTTCGGTGGCGGACGTCGTCAAGATCCAAATGCCCCACGTAAAGGACAGGACTTACAATACGTTGAGGAAATCGACTTCATGGAATCGGTCACAGGCGTCGAGAAGACGATCACGATCCCAGTCGAAGAAGATTGCGGTACATGTCATGGTTCGGGTGCTAAACCAGGAACACATCCAGAAACATGTAAACGATGCGGTGGTTCGGGGCACATCAACGTCGAACAAAACACGATGTTCGGTCGTGTCGTCAACCAAACAACGTGTTCGACATGTCATGGTCGTGGACAAATCGTCAAGGAGCCATGTGAAACGTGTCGTGGAGCTGGTCGTGTCCGTAAAAACAAAGATGTCCGTGTCAAAATTCCAGCAGGGATCGACAATGGGCAACAAATTCGTTTAGCAGGCAAAGGGGAAGCCGGTGTCAACGGTGGACCAGCAGGTGACTTGTATGTCGTCGTCCGTGTCGCAGCACACGAACTGTTCGAACGCGTCGACGATCATATCGTCATGGATATGCCACTTACATTTGCGCAAGCAACACTTGGAGATGAGATCGAAGTGCCGACCGTTCATGGCAAGGTCAGTCTGAAGATTCCAGCGGGCACACAGACAGGATCACGTTTCCGTCTCCGCGGAAAAGGGATGCCGAACGTCCGGTCCGGTCATCATGGTGATCAATACGTCAACGTCGTCGTCATCACACCGAAGAATCTGACGGAACGTCAAAAAGAACTATTACGGGAATTCAATGAAATCAGCGATGAAAAAGGTGTCGAAGAGCAACACGAAGGTGTCTTCAGCCGGATCAAGACATTCTTTACAGGGTGATCACTACAGAGGAGCGTGACAAGAAATGAAATGGTCAGAGATCTGTGTCCATACGACACAAGAAGCCATCGAAGCAGTTTCAAACATCTTACATGAAGCGGGAGCAAGCGGAGTCGTCATCGAGGACGTCGAAGATTTCGAGATGATGTCCCACCGCGAAGATAACTTCGGTGAAATTTGGGATGAGACGAAACGAGATGAGTACCCGACTCAAGGTGTACTCGTGAAGGCATATCTTGCAGAAAGCAGCGATTTGACGGACACGATCAAAGGCATCGAACAGGACATCCAACAATTGACGAACTTCGGTCTGTCGATTGGCACGGGTGCTGTCACGCTGACTCAAGTAGATGAAGAAGACTGGGCACATTCATGGAAACAATTCTATAAACCGGTCAAGATCAGCCGCCACCTGACAGTCGTCCCGATGTGGGAAGACTACACGCCACAGCCGGGTGAAAAGATCATCGAGCTCGATCCAGGCATGGCGTTCGGAACGGGAACACACCCGACGACGGTTCTTTGCATTCAAGCAATCGAAAACTACTTGCAAGAGCAAGATCGTGTCGTCGATGTCGGTACAGGATCCGGTGTCTTAGCGATTGCAGCTGCGAAGCTTGGGGCAAAGGATGTCTTTGCACTCGATTTAGACGAAGTCGCTGTCAAATCAGCGACGGAAAACGTCGCTTTGAACAACGTCAGTGAGCAGATCACGGTCCGTCAAGGCGATTTGATGAAGGAATTGAGTGAGCCGGTCGAGTTGATCGTCGCGAATATCTTAGCGGAAGTCATCCTCCTCTTCGTCAAGGATGCCTATACGCTGACGTTACCAGGCGGGCATTTCATCGCTTCCGGTATCATTAGTCAGAAGAAAGATATGGTCGTACAAGCGATGCAAGAAGCAGGATTTACGATCGTCGAGACGACGAAGCTTGAGGACTGGGTCGCAATCATCGCGAAACGGGAGGCATAAGCGCATGCAACGGTATTTCGTCGAGCCTTCGATGCGTCAGGGAAATGTTTTTCATCTCCCGAAAGATGATGCACACCATATGAAAAACGTCATGCGGATGGAAGTCGGCGGAGAGATTCTCGTGCTCGATGGAACAGGTCTTTACCGGTGTCGCCTGGAAGCACTCGAGAAACAGGCAGCTTCTGCCCGTATCGAAGAGACGCTACCGATCGAGACGGAGCTACCGATTCGTGTGACGATCGCCCATGGATTGCCAAAAGGCGATAAGATCGAACTCGTTGCCCAAAAAGCAACGGAACTCGGGATCCATCATCTACGGATTTTCGAAGCCGACCGTTCCGTCTCGAAATGGGATCAGAAGAAGGTTCCGAAAAAGATTGAACGACTCGAAAAAATCGTCAAGGAAGCAGCGGAACAATCGTACCGTGCCCACTTGCCGACGGTCGACTTCGTGGCGTATGATGAAGTCTTACAGGATGCATCGAACTATACGGCTTGTCTGGTTGCCTATGAAGAATCAGCGAAACAAGGGGAGGCTTCCGTCCTCGCTACGACGCTTGCTGGACTGCAAGAGGGAGATTCCCTTCTTGTCGTCATCGGACCTGAAGGTGGGTTCGCTGAAGCAGAAATCGCACGTTTGACGGATGCCGGTTTTAAACAAGCCGCTCTAGGGCGCCGCATCTTACGGACGGAAACGGCACCATTTTATGTCCTTTCCGCCGTCTCGTATCATTTTGAATTGAAAGGGTGAACGAAATGGCAACTGTTGCCTTTCAAACGCTTGGCTGTAAAGTCAACCATTACGAAACAGAAGCTGTCTGGCAACTGTTCAAGGACGCTGGTTACGCACGCGTTGATTTTGCTGATCATGCGGACGTTTATGTCGTCAATACATGTACGGTCACGAATACCGGAGATAAGAAAAGTCGCCAAGTCATCCGACGGGCGATTCGCCAAAATCCGGATAGTGTCATCTGCGTAACGGGCTGTTATGCCCAAACATCTCCTGCTGAAATCATGGCGATTCCTGGCGTCGATGTCGTCGTCGGAACACAAGATCGGCATAAAATGATTGGATACATCGAACAATTCCGTGAAGAACGCATGCCAATCAATGCGGTCGGAAACATCATGAAAGCAAAAGTCTATGAAGAACTGGATGTACCGGCCTTTACGGACCGGACACGGGCTTCTCTGAAAATTCAGGAAGGCTGTAACAATTTCTGTACGTTCTGTATCATCCCATGGGCGCGTGGTCTCATGCGGTCTCGTCAACCAGAAGATGTCTTGAAGCAAGCACAACAGCTCGTTGATGCGGGTTATAAAGAAATCGTCTTGACGGGCATCCATACAGGTGGCTACGGAGAAGACTTAAAAGACTACAACTTAGCGAAATTACTTAAAGCACTCGAATCCGTCAATGGACTCGAACGTTTGCGGATTTCGTCGATCGAAGCTAGTCAAATCACGGACGAGGTACTTGATGTCCTGAAGGATTCACCGATTGTCGTTCGTCACTTGCACGTTCCGATCCAGTCGGCTTCCGATACGGTCCTTCGCCGGATGCGCCGGAAGTATACGATGGCAGAATTCGGAGAACGGATTACGCGTTTGAAGGAAGTCCTGCCTGACTGCGCGATTACGTCAGATGTCATCGTTGGTTTCCCAGGTGAGACGGAAGAAGAGTTCATGGAAACGTTCAACTTCATCAACGATCATAAGTTCAGTGAGTTGCATGTCTTCCCGTACTCAAAACGGACCGGAACACCCGCTGCGATGATGGATGATCAAGTCGAGGAATCAATCAAAGAAGAACGCGTCGCGCGTTTGATCGCTTTATCGGATCAACTCGCGAAGGAATATGCTTCGAAATACGAAGGGGAACTGCTTGAGATCATTCCGGAAGAATTCTCGGAAGAAGCAGGCGGTCGTCTCGTTGGTTACACAGATAACTATTTGCGTGTCGCAATCGAAGGCGATGAGTCGATGATCGGACAACTCGTTCGTGTCAAAATCACGAAAGCCGGTTATCCGATGAACGATGGTCAATTTGTTCGCATCATGCAGACATTAAAAGACGCTGCGGTCTAATGATTCGTAAAAGCGGTCTTGGTATACGTATATAAGAAAACAGCCTCGAAATAGGGGCTGTTTTCTTACGTTACTATAGAGGGTGCTTTAGATTTTTAAAACAACTTGTAATCGATTCATTTTAGAAAATGATTTTATGTTATGGTTTTTATAAGTAGATGATTACCGAAATAAAGCCTTGTAACAGTGGCATATTACTTCACGTACAAAGGAATTTTCCAAAATGAAAACAAACGGATTATCAGTTCTATCAGTCACCTTAACAGTATTGATGTTCATCGTTTTATTTAATCAAGATGCAGTTGCGCATAGTTCAATCATTTTGGTCGTGCTAATAATAAGTATTACTTGTTTGACGTTTTTAAACATAGATAAGAAAAAACAATGAATCAATCATTGCATTGAAGACTAAAGACGACATGCATTGCTTTTCTTACTTAGAGAAGCATCGCATGTTATTTTGTTTTCATTTCAGGAATGCGCTACACTGAATACAGTTCAATTAAGGAAAGAGGATATTATTCATGCGAATCAACAAATTCATTAGTGAAACGGGCTTTTGCTCAAGGCGTGCTGCCGATAAATTAGTCGATGCAGGTCGTGTGACGATCAACGGTCTGACGGCAGAACTCGGCTCGCAAGCTGAAGAGACGGACGTCGTCGAAATCGACGGTCAGCCACTCCAAACGAAACCAAAACCCGTCTACATCGTCTTAAATAAACCGGTCGGCATTACGTGTACGACGGAGCTTGATATCGAAGGAAATATCATCGATTTCGTTAATCATCCGAAGCGGATTTTCCCGATCGGTCGTCTCGACAAGGATTCAGACGGCTTGATTCTTTTGACGAATGACGGTGATGTCGTCAACCGGATTCTCCGGGCAGAAAACAATCACGATAAGGAATATATCGTGACTGTCGATGCCCCGATCACGGACACATTCATTCAAGGAATGGCGAGTGGTGTTGACATTCTTGGTACAACGACGAAGGAATGTATCGTTGAACCACTTGAGACACGGACATTTCGCATCATTTTAACGCAAGGGTTAAATCGTCAGATTCGTCGAATGTGTAAAGAGTTCGGCTACCGGGTCAAACGGCTGCAGCGCGTCCGGATCATGAACATCGAGCTTGGCGATTTACCGATTGGTTCTTGGCGTGATTTGACGGAAGAGGAATTACGCGAATTGTTTAAGACGCTTGACGCACAATAAGGTTCAATGAAAGTCGCCACTGGCGGCTTTCTTCATACATAAGGGGGATGACCGTGGATAAACGGGGTATGAGTGCGACATTCGTCGCCTACGTGATTGGTGGACTGTTGCCAATCTACAAAGTGTTTGCTGCTGGAATTCCAGCATGGACGGTCGTTTCAATCCGGATTTTAAGTGCGTTCATCTTCGTGACACTATTGTTACGCTTGACGAAGAAGTTTCAATTCGTTCGTCACCTGTGGCAAAACAAACGCCAACGTTATACCGTGCTTGCGGCAGGTCTCGTATTAGGTGGGAACTGGTCACTCTATCTGTATGCCATCGGAGAAGGGTATATCGTCGAGTCGTCGCTCGGGTATTATATCAATCCGCTCGTCAGCGTCTTGTTCGGTTTGATCTTTTTTAAGGAACGATTAACGCGTCCACAAATCATCGCGATTGTATCAGCAATCACTGGTGTGATGATTTTAACGCTCGGTTATGGTCAATTTCCGATCATTGCCTTTTCACTTGCCATCTCGTTCGCATTTTACGGTGTGCTGAAGAAAAAGGCGGCAGCCGAGCCATTATCGGGATTATTTTTAGAGACGCTCGTCACGCTCCCGTTCGCTCTCTTGACGCTAGGCGTGACGGATAGTCAACCGCTTGCGATGCCGACGAGTGCACTGCTTGCAATCATCATGCTCGGAATCGCAACAGCAGTTCAATTGATGTTATTTGGATACGGGATGCCGAAAATCCCGTTCGTTTACGTCGGAATTCTGCAGTACATTGCACCAACGTTAACGCTACTCCTTGGAATTTATCTATTTAATGACGTCTTTACGACGATTCACTTCATCGCTTTCCTGTTCATTTGGATTGCCGTTGCTTTGTTTACGATCAGCGGTTTATCAGCAGGAAAGATACGGATGAAGAAGGTGTCATAACGAAAGAAGGGATTATGTGAATCTACCGGGATTTTTTGCGACGCTTGTCGCATATATCATTTGGGGGCTCTTACCGCTTTACTGGAAGATGCTCGCTAATGTACCGAGTGAAGAGATACTAGCGCACCGGATCATCTGGTCGTTTCTATTTCTACTCATCTTACTGTCGTTTCAAAAAGCACTTGGAAAATGGAAGACGGCATTGCGTGATCCATTCACGCGCCGACTCTTTTTCTTAAATGGACTGATCATCAGCTTGAATTGGTTCATCTACATCTGGGCTGTCAATCATCAATTTATCGTTGAGGCGTCGCTCGGCTATTACATCAATCCGCTCGTCAGCATCGTTTTTGGTGTCTTCTTCTTTCAAGAAAAGCTCTCACGGATTGAATGGATCTCGATTGTCCTTGCGACGATCGGTGTTCTGATTTTAACGATTGGCTACGGCGAATTTCCATGGATCTCGATTGCGCTTGCCTTAAGCTTCGGTTTTTACGGCGTCGTCAAAAAACGTCGTCCGCTTGAATCAACGGTCAGTCTGACACTTGAGACGATGGCGCCGCTTCCACTGGCTTTGATCTTCCTCGGATATTGGCAAGTACAGGGAACGTCTTCGATAACCGAATCTGTCGGTACGATGACTGGACTCATCTTAACGGGGATTGTCACCGCTGTGCCACTTTTGTTATTTGGATTCGGGGCACAACGAATTCCATTCACATGGGTTGGATTCTTGCAATTCGTCGCACCAACCTTATCACTTGGACTCGGTGTTTTGCTCTATCATGAACCGTTTACTAAAACACATATGGTGGCGTTTACATGTATTTGGACAGCAGCGATTGTCTTTACGCTCAATGGAGTCTGGATTCGAAAAAAACAGCTTCGAAAAGTCGCGTAAAAAGATAGAAGTCAGACCTCTTGCGTGATAGAATAATATCAGAGTCAAAGGGAAGCCTTAAGGAGGATAACAATCATGAATTTAGCAGGAATGATCGACCATACGGCACTGAAGCCAGAAACATCACGTGCTCAAATCGAAACACTCTGTAAAGAAGCATTAGAATACAAATTCGCAAGCGTCTGCGTTAACCCGACATACGTCGCGTTAGCATCAGAACTCTTAAAGTCAGATGATGACGTGAAAGTATGTACAGTCATCGGGTTCCCACTTGGAGCAAACACGCCAGAAGTAAAAGCATTCGAAACAAAGGATGCCATTCAAAACGGTGCAACAGAAATCGATATGGTTTTAAACATCGGCGCACTAAAAGATGGAAATCTTGAGTTAGTAGAACGTGATATTCGTGCAGTTGTCGAAGCGGCGAACGGTACGCTCGTTAAAGTCATCTTTGAAAACTGTCTTCTTACAAAAGAAGAAATCAAAACAGCTGCTGAACTTTCAGTTAAAGCAGGTGCTAACTTTGTGAAAACATCAACTGGTTTCTCAACAGGTGGTGCAACAGTCGAAGATATCCGTCTCATGCGTGAGACAGTCGGTCCTGATATCGGTGTTAAAGCGTCTGGTGGCGTTCGTGACTTCGAAGGTGCAAAAGCAATGATCGATGCAGGTGCATCACGCATTGGTGCTTCAGCAGGAATCGCAATCGTTACTGGTGGTACGTCTGATAGCGACTACTAAGAATATGTCACATGTCCCTCTTTTTTAGAGGGGCATGTTTTTTTGTTGTGGGATTATTCTGAATTTGGATTTTGTATTAAAAAGTCAGACATCGCTTCCGATAATCAGATGTAGAATGTCGGAAGGGTGTGGAATGAATGAAACGATGGAGTGGAATCATACTGGCATCGACACTAAGCCTTGCAGGATGCGGTAGTGTCATCGATGATCCAGAACGGGCAGTTAAGGAGCGAAAGGAAATGGCGGTCGTCTTATCGGATGTTGGTCTTGGCGATCAATCATTCAGCGATGCAGCGATGAGCGGTATGGCGTTGTTACGGGAGAAGGAAGGCTGGTCGATCGATTACCGGGAATTAAACGAAACGAAGACCTATAAAACAGCATTTGAAGCGTTAGCGAAAAAGAAGCCGACCGTTATCGTCGGACTCGGCTACATGGGGCAGACAGATCTTGAGACCGTTGCTAAAAAATATCCGAAACAACAATTCGCCTTGATTGATGCCGTCTCGACGTTACCGAACGTACTCTCGGTTACGTTCAAAGAGGACGAAGGAAGCTACTTAGCGGGTGCCGCTGCAGGAATCCAAACCAAGACGAATACGATTGGTTTCGTCGGTGGGATGAAGTCGCCTTTGATTGAGAAGTTCGAAAAAGGATACATAGCTGGCGCTAAAGCCGTCAATCCGAAAACAAAGGTACTCGTCGAATATGCGGAGGACTTTGCGGCGCCCGAAAAGGGACGGACGCTTGCAAACGAAATGATGCAGAAAAAGGCAGACGTGTTATATGCAGCTGCTGGATTAACAGGGAGCGGCGTCCTTGAGGCAGCGCAAACGAAGGGGAAAAAAGCTATCGGTGTTGATAGCGATCAGACCCCGATCGCGCCTGACGCCGTCATGACGTCGATGCTAAAACAAGTTGATCTTGCGATTACGAAAATCGGACAAGATGTGGATGCAAAAGGACTCCAATCTGGACAAGTCGTCCTTGGTGTCAAAGAAGGGGCAATCCAGTTGGCTCCAATCCGTAATACGAACTTTACGGACGGGGAACGAAAAAAATTAGAGCAGCTGCAACAAGATGTGCTCGAAGGTAAGGTGACGATCCAATGACGTTACGGAAACGATTTTTACTCTCAACATTAGTGACGATTTTGAGTGTCGTCATCTTGATGGGATGGACCTTGTTCCAACTCCGTCAAATTCAATCCTATAACGAAGACTACGGGAAACAACTCGTTGAAATTTCAGAACTCGAAACGAAGCTCTTATATGAACAGGCAGCATGGAACCGACTGGCAAGCCAACCGTCTGAGAGTCAGGCGGAGCAGGTTCAGGCTCTTAGTAGGAAGAACGAGCAAGCTTTGAATCAACTACAGAAGACATATTTGATTCCAGCGTTTCAAGAAGAGTTGAACCGGGCGGATATGAAGTATAAGACGCTCGCTGCAAAACGGACGGAACTGACGGACGCAGTGAATCCGATTGACATTCGCTCCCATGCCGCACGAATTGAAGGTGTCCTCAGTGATCTCTATACGTTACATACGAAAAATGGGGAGTTCTATGATGTCTTACAACGTGAGGCAAAAGACGAGACATTGAATTTGACGCGGACCGTCCTAATCGCGACATTCCTCCTCTTGATTGGTCTAGCGTTATACAATTGGTACTTCGCACGTAGTATCACGCGACCAATCAGCCGTGTCGTCCGGACAGCAGAGCAAATTTCGGATGGAGACTTGTCACAGGAACTGGTCGTATCCGGTCGAAAAGATGAGATTGGTCGACTCGAGACGGCTGTTGCGCAGATGCAAGGAACTTTACATGAGGTCATCGGAACGATCAGTCGTTCGTCGAACACGATTCGTCAAATGAGTACGGAAGCGACGACAGAGAACGCGAACATCGTCGAAGTTTCTGGTAACATGACCCATGCGATTAATGAGATGGCGAGCGGTACACAAACGGTGTCGGATGATATCCAGACAACGGTCAGTACGATGGCTGATATGCAACAACTCTTCGAGGAGAGCGAACAACGCGCACAAACCGCTTATGCAGAAGGACAGGCGGCAGACCACGTGATGGTTCAAAGTAGTTCTGTCATGGAACAACAGGCTACTTCATTACGCGCGTCAACAGAACAAAATCGTGAACTCGGTCAGAAATTAGAAGGTTTCCTTGAGCAAACGCAACAAATCGAACAGATGGCGCAACTCGTCGCTGGAGTCTCTGCGCAGACGAACTTATTGTCACTCAATGCGGCAATCGAAGCGGCGCGAGCAGGGGAAGCCGGTCGTGGATTTGCCGTCGTGGCGAGTGAAGTTAAAAAGTTAGCAGATGAGACACACGAAGCGACGCGTTCGATCTTCTCACTCGTCCGTTCGATTCGCCAAGACGGCGCTGTTTTACAAGAAGCACTCGTGCAAGCGGAGCGGGAACAGACGAACCAGGTCGAGAATTTTACACACGTCCAACAAGCATTCGGTGAGACGCGTCAAAAAGTAGCGAGTGTGACCGAAACACTCGATTATGTGACGAAACAACTCGTACATTCGAAACAACAAGCCCGCCATGTCGTTGGTCAAGTCAGTACAGTTAGTGGTGTCATGGAAGAACTTGCAGCCGGAAATGAAGAGATTGCTGCTTCGATGCGTGATCAACAGGCATCGTTCGAACAGATTCATCAATTGATGCAAGAACTCGAGTCGACGACGACGTCACTTGACAGTCAGACACATCAATTCAAAATTTAATGAACACAGCAAAAGTGCACGCATTCTCAGGAAGAGAAGGCGTGCACTTTTTCTTGAATCGACTTAGAAGAAGCTTTCTGGATCGAGCTCATTCGTCCGTCCATTCGCATCATACTGGTATCCACCATCGTGGATTTCAAAATGCAAGTGTGGACCAGTCGAGTTACCGGTGCTTCCGAGAACACCGATTTGCTGTCCTTGTTTGACTTGTTGTCCCTGTTTAACGTTCAAGGCATTCATATGGGCATACACGGTCGTATACGTTTTTCCGTCGATATTATGAGAGATATAGACGTGGTTGCCGTAAGGACCACCGGAACTTGCTAAGATGACTGTTCCATTTGCAGACGCAACGATTGGCGAGTTGAGTGGACCAGCGAAGTCGGTTCCATTGTGGTACGCATAACCATTACTTCCGCTTGCTGCACCCATTCCTTGCGAAACAGAGCCTTGAGCAGGTTTGATGAATTTACCTTTTGCTTTTGAGATGACTTTCGTGCTGGCCTTGCTAACAGATGCTGGCACTGCCGATTGTTTTGCAGCTTTTGCTGCAGCTGCTTTCGCGGCACGTGCTGCAGCTTTTTCTGCCTCTTCCTGTGCCTTCAGTTGGGCCGATGCCTCTTTCAGGCTAAGGATACTGGATTCGATTTTTTTCTTTTGCGACGTCAGACGTTTCAGAAGTGCTGTTCGCTTTTGTTTTTCTTGTTTTAATTCACGTTGTTTCTTTTTTAAAACATTACGATCTTCAATCAAGTCTTGGCGTGTCTGCTTCAGTTCTTCTTTCGCAGCTGCCAGTTCTTTTTTGTTTGATTCGTAATCTTTTAATAAAGAAGCATCACTTTCCGCGATTGTATTGAAGGCGTTGAAACGGCTAATCATATCACCGACATCTTTTGCGCCGAAGACGGCTTCAAGCAGTGGGGCGTTATCGGCTTTCGACTGACGGACCGCTAGACGATCACCGAGCATTTTTTCTTGTTTCTTGATTTTCTTTTGCAACTTCTCGATCTTATCTTCTAATCGAGCAATCTGTTTCGTGTTTTCGTCGATTTTCTTTTGATTCTCGACGACTTGTAATGTCAGCCCATTAATCTGTTGATCCAGGGCGTAGACTTGTTGCTGTGCTTTAGATAATTGATTATTTTTTTGAGACAACGCCTCGCGTTGCTTCGATTGTTGTTGCTGGTTTTGTTGTTGCTTTTCTCTATATGAACTTGCTGCGTCGACGGGAGTTGTCGTCATGAGCGGACTTGCGAGTAAAGTGAGTGTCATGAGCGATAGCCCGAGTGACTTTCCGAAAGGTCGTTTCATAAACTAAGCGTCATTCCTTTCCCTTGTGAAGTGTTACCTATCCCACTCTAACAAGAAAATCAGAAAATCCACTTTACAATTCTTTTAAAAAAATACAAGAGAAGCTAGCAGAAAGTATGAAGAATTTATGAAAATAATGATGCGTGAACAGAAGAATAAATAGAATATGTTGATATGAAAGGAAAAATCATTATGTAATTGATTGATTTCCGAATGATGTCAGAAGATATATTTTTGTAACATCGTATAAATAGAAGGTTTATTAATGTTTGAAAAAGGTATAAATATAGTTTTTGTGAAATGAAAAAGTGCCCCGAAAGGCACTCCATCCGAATCATTCTTCATAAATCATCTTTCGTGTCATCCCACCGTCTAGGACCAGTGTTTCGCCCGTCAAGAAATCGTTATCCGGGTGTGTTAGATAGAGAGCCGCACGAGCGACATCACTTGGTTTTCCGACGCGACCAGCTGGATGTTGACTATGATCTTCAGGTGATAATTCTTGATAGTCACCGGTTTCAATCCAACCAGGAGCAATCGCGTTGACGAGAATTCCGTCTTCTCCGAGTGAGACAGCAAGTGCATGGGTCAGAGCAAAAATGCCACCTTTCGTCGATGCATAAGATTCTGTATGCGGTTCCGACATGAAGGCGCGGGTCGAAGCCAGGTTGACGATCCGACCACCACTTTTACTTTGTTTCAAATAAGGTGTAGCGGCCTTAGTCGTTAAAAAGATACTACGCAGGTTCGTATGATGAACCCGATCCCATTCCTCAAGTGACAATTCGAGTAAGGGTTTTCGAATCATGATACCGGCGTTATTGATGACGATGTCGATACGACCAGTATGTTCAATCGCTTTCTCAATCAACAGTTGAACGTCTTTTTCGTGTTGGATATCGAGGTGATAGAAGTAAGCCGTCCCACCATCTTCTTCAATTTGTTGAACTAATTCGTCTCCTGTCATCTGATCGATGTCAGCAAGAACGACATTTGCGCCATGCGCAGCGTAGGTGCGGGCGAGTTCTGCACCAATGCCATTCGCGGCTCCCGTAATGATGACGGTTTGATTAACATGATTCATAAAAATCATCCTTTCTGTAACGCTTCTCTCCCTTTTTTACCGTTCCATCATATCCTGAAACCTGACAGGATTATCATCCGTAGGAACAGGGAAATAGAAAAGCGTCGAAGTTACTTTAGAATGGGGGAAAATAGGAATGAAATTCTCGAATCAACAATTAGAAAAACAACAAAATCAATATGCCGAAGATGCAAAAGATTATATTGATCGCCCGAAAAAGACGAACTCGCTGTTACAACGAGCAACTGCAAAGGTAAACGGGAACTCTCGTTTGTCCGTCGTCTTTTCACCGTTGACGTTGTTCGTCGATATGATTCGCGCGTACCAGTCAGGTGAATACCGTAACATTCGTCGTACGACGATCTTAAAAGTAATCGGCGCATTGGTTTATCTCGTGTCACCAATTGACCTCGTACCTGATTTCGTACTCGGATTTGGATTTGCAGACGATATCGCGGTCATCCTTTTCGTCACGAAAACAGTCTTTGAAGAATTGACACGTTTCAGCGACTGGCAAGATGAACAACAAAAACGTCGTACGCAACCATTGCAAAGCGAGGATGCGTATTGATCAAATAGATGATCCGAGCGACTTCACACAAGAAGTCGCTCTTTCTGATGTAAAAAGAGCCGTTTCCTGTACGCCCTCTTGAAATTTCGATACACTAGAAATAGTTGGTAAAGAGAGAGGGAGGGCGAAAATGGGACACCACTGGATGGAATCATACGGTTATATCGGGATCATGATGACGCTCATGTTTCCATTCATACCGAGCGAAGTACCGCTCGCGTATGCAGGATATCTCGTGCATACGGCACAGGCGAATCTGCTATTCATGGTGTTCCTTGCTGTAGTAAGCTTCGTCATTAGTCAGAACCTCTTTTTTACGATTGGACAGTTCGGGAGTGAACGGTTATTGAATCGTTTATTCAAATGGTTTCGGATTTCGGAAACAAAAATGCTCCAGTTTCAGACGCAAATGGAGACGAAAGGACGCTATATTCTTCTTCTTTCTCCGATGTGGCGTATCGGATTTGCGATTGGTGCCGGTCTAACTGGTGTTTCACGCTGGACGTTTACCGTCGTGACGACGATTTCCTTTTTCCTCTGGTCGACGCTCTTCATTTGGGGCGGGAAAGCTGTTGGTCATGAATGGCGAAAATTGCATCACCTCAATCATCCGATAGTTTGGATTGGTTTAGGCGTGTTGATTACGGTTGGCTATTTGATTCAGAAAAAGAGAAAAGCAAAAAAAGAGATGTAAAAGGAGTGGGAACATGGCAATTATCTTATTCGATATTGACGGTACATTGATTGACTCAACGGAACAAATGACAGAAGCAATCCATCGGGCGATGGAGGACATGCCGCATCTTCCAAAACCTTCGCAAGAAAGTGTTCAGGCAAGCTACGGTCTTGCAGGAAGCGCCTTTTGGCGAAAAGCGATTCCGGAAGCCTCAGAAGAGGATATTCGTTTAATTCGAAAAAAGAGACATGGTCATCTAGAAGCAACGATGGTTGAACAGAACGTCTTGTTCGACGGAATTCGATCATTATTGCAAGCTCTTGTTTCAGCGGGACACACGGTCTCAACTGCAAGTAATTGCGGCAACCATTATCTAAACCTTGTGCTTGATAGTCAGGAAATCCGCTCGTTCTTCACAAGTCCGAAATGCTTGGAATCCGTCAATGGAAAAGAAAAATCGGATATCTTACGCGCTCACCGCGATGAGTTTGGAGAAGGATCTTACTGGATGATTGGAGATCGGTCTTCTGATGTCGAAGCGGCTCGTAAGGAACATATGCCGGTCGTCTTATGTCAATATGGTTTTGGTACGCCATCCGAGTGGAATTCGGCAGATCATGTCATCGAGACACCGCTTGATTTGTTAACAGTGATTGAAAAATAAAGAAGTAAGAAGCCAAGCTAGACACGTCGATTTTTTCAGACGGTCGGCTTGGCTTTTTTGTGGTTAAAATATCAATCAAGATGCACTTACTCGAAATCAAGTCGGTACGGTTCTGCGCTCATCCATGGACGGAACTTCCGGAAGAGTAGATGGAACAATAAACAGAGAATAATGGGTAAGACGATAAAAAGACCAAGCACGAATGTCATATTGAAGAGCGTCCATCCTCCTGACATCAGGTGTAGCGCATTGATTGGACCGATTAAACCAGACATTCCAAATCCGGCACTAAACGGTGTACCTTGAACACCGAGCATTCCAGCTAATGCACCAAGGATAGCGGCACTACACATGACAGGTAGAATCATCAATGGATTACGAATGAAGTTCGCCATCTGAATTTTAGGAGAACCGAGAAAATGAGCAATCGACGTTCCGCGTGAATTCGCTTGCCAACCGGCAATCGCAAGACCAAACCCAGCGGCACAGACACCTAGATTGGCAGCTCCGGCAGCAACACCCGATAAACTGATCGCGGTCGCAATGCCGACCGTCGAAAGCGGAGAGACGATGAGAACGGAAAAGGCGACCGCAATTAGAATGCCCATCAAGACGGGTTGAAGTGCCGTGAAGTCTGAGATGACATGTCCTATTGCTGTTGTGATCCGTGTGACGAACGGATACGTCAGAACACCAATTCCACCGGCACCGACAATCAAAATCGTTGGCATGACAAGGACCGTATATGTTTTGAAGCGTTCACCAATCAATAAGACGATTGCTGTTGCAATAGCTGCCGTCAAACCAGCATTGATGACATCACCTGTACCGACGAAAACGAATGTCGCATCCGCACGGGTCGCAACACCTGAGCCGACGACCGTCGCGAGTCCAATCGATGTGGTGGCGATCGGTGTTACTTTAAATTGCATCGCTACGGCGACACCAATCACCATTGGTAAAAGTCGCATCGCGAGTGTCGTTGCGTCCAAAACGTGTTGGGCACCAGAAACGTATGGCAATAATGCCTTAGCGAGTTCACCGAGTAAGGCTCCTGGAATAAGGGCAACGAGAATTCCAATACTGAGACCGTTTAAAACATGCACTGCAAATTGACGTGGCTGACGCAAAATAGATGAATCCACAAAATCCTCTCCTTATGTAACGCTTTTGTGCATAACAGTATAAAAGTTATGAATTGTGTTTTATCTTACGGTAAGAACAGAAGGACGTCAAGAAAAAGTTAGAAAATTCCAAACGAGCAAAGGATTCGTCTTTCAGAAACGGAATTGTTACAGTGAAGAAGTATATTGAATGAGGAGGTCATGAATCATGTCAGAACAACGTATCGTATTAGCGGAACGACCAAACGGAAAACCAACAGGGGAAACATTCCGTTATGAATCATTTGAGTTAGCAGATTTACGAGAAGGGCAAGTCGCACTGGAGTCACTCTATATCTCAGTCGATCCATATATGCGGGGACGTATGAACGATACGCGTTCTTATTCGCAACCGTTTGAGATTGATGAACCGATTCACGGGGGTGTCGTAGCGCGTGTCATCGAGTCTAAAAGTGAGGCGTTCAAGTCAGGTGATGTCGTCGTGGGGATGCTCGATTGGGCAACGAAAGCAGTCGTCGATGCGAAAAGTGTCCGTAAAATCGATGAGCAGATCGCTCCAATCTCAACAGCGCTCGGTGTTCTCGGAATGACAGGGATGACGGCGTATTTCGGGTTGCTTGATATCGGGAATCCACAGCCAGGAGAAACTGTTGTCGTATCGGCAGCAGCAGGGGCTGTTGGATCGATCGTTGGTCAAATCGCTAAAATCAAAGGTGCACGAGTAGTTGGGATTGCAGGAAGTGACGAAAAGTTACAGCACTTAAAAGCAGATCTTGGTTTTGACGAAGTCATCAACTACAAAACGGAAGACATCCGGAAAGCATTAGACCGGACGTGTCCAGACGGCATCGATGTTTATTTTGAAAATGTCGGTGGAGAGATCGGCGATGCGGTTCTGGATCGGCTTAATCCATTCGCGCGGGTACCGGTCTGCGGCGCTATTTCTGGGTATAACGCACAACAGGACATCGGTCCACGTGTTCAATCGAAATTAATCATTGCGCGTGCGCGCATGCAAGGTTTCTTAGTGGGGGATTATGGCAAACGATTCAAGGAAGCGGCTGAGCAACTCGGTCAATGGGTCAGTGAAGGGAAATTACGATATGAAGAGACGATCTTTGAAGGCTTCGATCGTGTACCAGATGCTTTCCTCGGATTATTCGATGGCTCGAACACAGGGAAACTATTAGTAAAAGTTAAGTAATACGCCAAAAGAGGTTGCGGAATTATTCCGCAACCTCTTTTTTATGGCATGAGATTCATGAATCCTTTTGATCGCGCTTGAGTTCTTCTGGATCTGGATCCGGATGTTGTGTTTCCGCAGGCTTGATTCCGGGATCTGATGTCTCAGCTGGATCAGGGTCCGGGTGAAGACCAACGTCTGCCTTTTCATCTGGTAAATCATGATTTTTTTCGTTTAACATGTCCAGTCATCTCCTTTTATCAGTACGTAGTAATGTTTCCCCGTTTTTTAAATCCAAAACAATGAGAGTGCATAAGAGTCGTTTTCGAAAACGCGTAAATGATTTCCACGGACAAGAAAGCGAAACCGGTCGATTTCCTAGGAAATACAGGTTGACTGAAATGGAATGTAAGGAAAATCCAAAAAAGCTTCACTAAGTCTTTACAAAAACCTTGCAAGTCCTTCAAGTAGCCTTTGAATTGCTTCCGTAGACTAAAAAAGAGTTGAAAAGAGGAAGGGTGTTTACGTGTGAGTGATCAAAAATGGAAACGACAAATCATGCAACAACTGAACTGGGTTCGCGAAGAGAAAAAACGGCTCACAAGCGAGACGACAGCAAGTAAAGAGTCACTCGAAAAACTTCGTCAGCTGGACGTCTTGCGTCTGCCAACGGTTCGAACTTCTAAAAACACGACGACACGTTATCAACAAAATAGCCAAGCGTCATTACTAGATCAATTGGATGTCTCACATATTCCGGTACGGACGACGACGCGTTATTATGAAAAACGACCAATCGAGATGGCAATCGTCTGCTCGGAATTCATGTATGCCTATTATGAAGATGCCGTTCATCTCCATTATGTCAATGCGAACACATTCGAAGAAGTTTTCGAGCGCGAGATTGATCTCTTTTTGGTCGTATCTTCGTGGAAAGGATTACGAGGGGATGATTGGAAAGGTGTCGCCACACCAAATTCAAAGAAACGCCAACGGTTACTTTCGATGATGCAGGAAGTCAAAGCTAAAGGAATTCCAGTCGTCTTTCAATCGACGGAAGACCCGAGTAACCATGAACGGTTTCAAGACGTGGCTCAAGCTGCCAATTATGTCCTGACTTCAGATGAGGCGATGATTCCTGAATATCGTGTTTTATGTGGACATGATCGAATCATGGCGATGCCGTTTGGAGTCAATCCATTGATTCACAATCCGATTGGAGCGACACGTAGCCGAAAGAAGGGCGTTTTATTCGCCGGTAGCTGGATGGCGAAATATCCGGAGCGTGTGAAAGATACGGAGATGTTGTTTGATGGGGTCATGCAGTCTTCGCACGAACTCGATATCGTGGACCGGAATTATCATCTCGACTTACCAGCCTATCAGTTTCCGGAACGCTATCAATCACGGGTCGCACCAGCGATTCCTTATGATGCCTTACAACAAGTCAGTAAATGTTATGACTGGGTCCTGAACCTAAATAGCATCAAATATAGTAAGACGATGTGTGCCCGTCGCGTCTATGAATCGCAAGCACTCGGTAATTTGATCCTGTCGAATTACAGTATCGCCGTCAACAACGAGTTTCCGAACATCTTCACCGTACATGACGCACAGGAGGCGACGGCGATCGTAGAACGCACATCGCAAGAAGAAATCGAACGTTTACGAGCAGAAGGACTTCGTGCCGTCATGACGGAGCATACAGTCTTCGAACGGATGGATCAGATTCTAGCGTTCATTGGACGAGTACCTGAAACACGAAAACATCGTTTACTAATCGTTGTCGCTCAGGATGGGGAAGTCATTCGTGACGTGATCAATCGTCAAAGTCTCACACCAGACGAAATCGTCTCAGCGGATGCATTGACGGAGCAAACCTATGATCAAGCAGATCTCGTTGCTTGGATGGATGGGCATGAATCTTACGGTGAATATTATTTAGAGGACCTCGTGAATGGCTTTAAATATAGCGATGCCAGCATTGTCCGAAAGGGGAGCCAACATCCATATCATCTACATGAGATGAGCGGTAGCCGAAACGGTGCGATTATCTGGCGGTCAGATATCAAATATGACGCGTTCCAAGCAGGTGAATTGAACGGAAAAACGCTGTTGCTCGATCAATTTGAGTGGAACGAGCAGACGGTAGTTCCGACGGATCACACACCGCAACTGTCGGTCGTTGTTCCCATCTATAACAATGGGAAACATCTCACGTATAAATGCTTCGCCAGTCTAACACGGATGGATCGATTCATGGAGTCAGAGATTTTACTCGTAGATGATGGATCGACGGACATAGAGGCACGTCAAGCCGTAGAACGTCTCGCGCGACGTTATGGCAATGTCAGAACCTATTTCTTCGAGACAGGTGGTAGTGGTAGTGCTTCGCGTCCTCGCAACAAGGGAGTCGAGATGGCACGAGCTGACTATGTGACGTTCCTTGATCCAGATAACGAGGTACTCAGCGATCGTTATGCCTTTTTGCTTCAGGAATTAGAGAACGATCCCTCACTTGATTTTGTAGCGGGTCATATGAAAAAACTTGCCGAGAAGACGAGTATCATCGCCTTGCCGACGATTCGCAAACAAGGACGAACGGTTTGTGAAAATCCAAAAGCTTTTCTATTGAAACATCGCTTTGCGGTACAAAGCATTCAAGCACTCGTCGTCCGTCGTACCTTCTTGCTCGAACATCAATTGGAACAGGTCGTCGGTGCAGTCGGTCAGGACTCCTTGTTTTTCCAGGAATTGATGCTTCGCGCCAATCGTGTCTTACTCGTCAATCGGGTCATCCATTATTATTATGCAGCAGTTGCAGGATCGACCGTGAATGCATTGACGGTGAAATTTTTTGAACGCAGTGTTGTCCGAGAACGGGCACGAGCTGAGAAATTCGCTCGTTATGGAGTGCTTGAGGAATACAAGGAAACACGATTCGAGCATTTCTTCGAGCATTGGTATCTCGTTAAATTACGCTACTGCAGTGATAAGGATTTCGCACCAAGTGTCGCATTGTTGCGCACAATCATTGGTTTCTATGAACCGATCACATTGACGAACCCGTTGATCCGTCGATTCATGGAGCTTGCAGACCGTCAGGAGACAGATCGCCTTCAACATCTATTACTTGAGGAGGTGCAGAAATGACGGCATCGATGAAGACAGCACGACCAAAAGATCAAATCCGAGCAGCTTACTACGATCAATTAGGGGGGGTATTCGGTAAAAAAGTGCGCGCGCGTGTTCACTGGATCGTTCGACAAGCAAAAGGGGAGCACATTTTAGATATCGGTTGTTCCGGTGGAGTTGTTCCGATTTTGCTTGGACGGGAAGGGAAACATGTCGTCGGGATCGATGTATTACCAGAAGCGATCATCGAGGCCAAACAAGCGTTACTGGAGGAACCAACATCCGTAAAAGAAAAAGTGGAATTACATGAAGCAAATGTCATGACGTACACACCTGACATTCAATTCGATACAGTCTTGATGACGGAAGTACTGGAGCATATCGGGGAGCCGGAACGCTTCATCGCCCGTGCCGTCTCCTTCATCGCACCAGAAGGACGACTCGTCATCACAGTCCCATTTGGAGTGAACGATTATGCGGATCACAAACGGACGTATTATTTAAACCGACTGCTTGAACAGTTGACACCCTTCGGTAAAATCGAGACGGTCGAGCGGATTGATAAGTGGCTAGGGATCACGATTCAAGTCTATCCGGAACCTCGAGAGGGTCGAGCCATTTTATCAGCGGAAGTCGAATGGCTCGAAGACGCCTTTGAAGAGGTGGAACGATTGCATCTTGCAACGATCATTGATTTAAAACGCAAGCAACAGAATCTAGAACGAAAAGTACAGCGGTTAGCGGAACAAACAGATTTATTCGAGCAAGCACAAGCGGAATCACTACGTCATGAACAGCAATTACAGGAACAGCGTGAACAATATAAGATGCTCGAAGAACAATATGCCGCACTTCTTGATCGATTCGAAGCGTCATTGGTGTCAAATCTAGAATTGCTGGAGGTGAATGCATCATGGAAATCAAAATACCGCTCACTCGCGCGTTCAAAGCTCGGAAAAATCGTCGTCCGCTACTGGAAGTTCCGACGTCAACTCAAACAGCGCCGGAGTCGTCGATGAACGTCTTGATGATTTGTCAAAATTTCTATCCGGAAATTGGCAGTGCGGCAAACCGAATGAAGAATATCTTCAAGCGGATGGAACAAGCGGGAAGTGACGTTCATGTCCTGACGTCAGAACCGCTTTATCCGACGGCAGAACTTTATACGGACTCGATGTTCTGGGATGAACCGAGCCTCGACATGGCACATGTGACTCGTATCCAACCGCGTGACGTCCGGGCGACGAATAATTTATGGCGGCGCCTTCGCTTGTTCGTGGAACAATTCGTACTTGCGGTGAAAGAGGTTCGACATGATCCAAAATCCTACGCCTACATCTATGCGACGACGCCGTCTATCTTCATGGGGCTTGTCGGGGTCGTCGCGAAACATGTCAAAAAGGCTCCTTTGATTCTTGATGTGCGTGATTTATGGCCAGAATCGTTGATTGGCGTCGGCATTACGAAATCGCGTCTCTTATTGACTCCGCTCTACTGGCTTGAAAAGTGGATGTATCGACAGGCGGATCAATTGGTCATCAACAGTGAAGGTTTTCGATCGTATATCGAAGGACGAGGCATTGCACCGGAAAAAATTCATTATATCCCGAACTCGATCGAGGAAAACGAGTGGTTAATCAAACGTCGAAAAGTATCGGAACAAGTTCGCGTCGTGTATACAGGGAATATCGGGCTCGCGCAAGATGTATTCTTGTTACTCGATGTCGCACAGGAACTTCAGCAGGAGCAAGATATCTGCTTTCAAGTCGTCGGTTATGGTTATCACAAACAAACGTTCGAACGACTCGTTAAGGAACGAGGATTGACGAATATCGAGTTTCTTGACGCGATGCCACGCTGGGATGCATTGAAACAACTCGCGAAGAGTGACATTGCCTTTGCGACACTCGTCGAGAGTACAGCGTTCGATACAGTGACACCAGGCAAAATCATCGACTACATGGCGATGGGCTGTGCCATCGTTGGTGCGGTATCCGGTCATGCGGCGCATGTCATCGAAGAAGCAGGAGCTGGGTATGTCTCGATCCAGCGTAAAAAGGAAGAAATCGTTGCACAAATCCTTGAGTTATCTAGAAATCCAGAGAAACGTGCAGTGATGGGACGGGCAGGTGTAGATTACGTCCAACGCCATTTCGATTGGGAACAGAATGAACAGCGCTTGTTTGAAGCAATCAAACAAACGCAGTCACGAAAGGCGGTCGCAGAATGAAACGCATTGGAATGTTTGTTTGGAATCCTTTTACGAATGACGCCCGTGTCTTACGTGAATGTACGGCACTCGCCGAAGCAGGACACTGCGTGGATCTATACTGCTTAAATGACGGCACACTTCCGGAAGTCGAATTTCCGATGCCGGGGTTTCGCGTCATTCGAATCGACCGGACGCCACCTTTTGCAAGGTGGCTCCCGTTCTTTCGCAAACAAAAAAAACGGACACTTGCTATCGGAGTGATTGGTGCGCTTCTTGCACCTTGGCTCATTCCCGTGATGATCGTGCTCTTTTTGCTCATGCGAAGTCGATTCATCCGTTACGCCCTGTACAACAGTTTTGGCATTCTTCGCATGACACGTGCTGCCCGGAAGCATAATTACGACGTCATGCATGCGAATGATGTCAATACATTACCGCAAGCGATTGGGGCGGCACGTGGTACAAAAATCGTCTACGATTCACATGAAGTCCAAACCGATCGGACAGGCTATGGTAGCATGCAAGGGAAACTAGAACGGTGGCTGCTTCACTTCGTCGACCAGACCATCGTTGAAAATGACACGCGTGCAGATTATCACCAGAAGTTATACGGAACACGACCGTCCGTCTTACACAATTATCCGTTTTACGAATCAGACGTTCCGCAACCGCGACCGTTGCGAGAAGAGTTAGCACTTGCATCAGATGAGCCGATTTTATTATATCAAGGTGGGATTCAGGAAGGTCGTGGACTAGAGCGGCTCATTGAAGCAATGCCGTTCATCGATCGTGGAACATTGATTTTCGTTGGAGATGGAAAATTAAAAGAAAAACTGATGCAACTGGCTGCGCAATCATCGGAAAAGTCTCGCATCCGCTTCATTGAGAAGGTTCCGCTTGCTGAACTACCAAGCTATACGGCAGCGGCGACTGTCGGCTTTCAGGTCCTTCAAAACGTCTGCTTCAATCATTATTCAGCTTCTTCGAATAAACTATTCGAATACATGGCAGCGTTAATTCCTGTCGTTGCGGCAGACTTACCGGAAATCCGTCGTGTCGTCGAAACAGAAGGAATCGGTTTGATCGTCGATGTCGAATCGCCGCATAGTATCGCCGAGGCGGTCAATCGTCTAGTGAAGGATAAGAGCTTGCGCGGAGTGATGCAGGAGCGAGCAAGCGTAGCAAGGAGACAATACAACTGGGAGCAAGAAAAAGGCCGACTTCTTGCTGTCTATGACTCGATTTTCATGGAATCTGGGACAAAATAAGAAAAATAGTCAACGACTCGAAGGGAAATCCACGTGGAATGAAGGTGGATTCTTGACGGGTCGTTTTGTTTGATATGAATGGCAACGAAGTATTCGTGAAAGCTTCATAAGATTTACAAAAACAATAGAAAACGCTGGAAATGTAAGGTCTGTGAAGAATGGTTTAAGAGATGGTTAGAAGCATTGGAAAGCAAAGGAAATGTCGTTATGGTCTAGTTACAGCCAAGCCACAGACCGTTCGTTGGCTAGTATGACTAACTCGATGGAGGAATGACAAAATGAAACTTTGCACAATCGGACTAGGATATATTGGATTACCTTCTTCGGCGATGTTCGCGGATCACGGCACGGAGGTCGTCGGTGTCGACATCGATCCACACATCGTCAATCTTCTGAACACGGGAACGATTCATATTGAGGAACCAGGACTCGAGGATGTCATCAAACGAGTCGTCGCTAACGGAAAATTCCGAGCGACACTTACGCCAGAACGGGCCGATGTTTTCTTAATCGCCGTCCCGACGCCGAACTTGAACGATACGTATAAATCATGTGATTTAAAATACGTCGTGTCAGCCGTCAACAACATGTTGCCGTTCCTTGAAAAAGGAAACGTCGTCATCGTTGAATCGACGATCGCGCCACGCACTATGGACGATCATGTTCGTCCACTGATTGAAGAAGCCGGCTTTACGATCGGTGAAGACGTCTATGTCGTTCATTGCCCAGAGCGTGTGTTACCAGGGCAGATCTTACACGAGCTCGTTCATAACAACCGGATCGTTGGAGGATTGACACCGGCATGTGCAGAGGTAGGAGCAGCCGTCTATGAAACATTCGTTCAAGGAGAAATCGTTCGGACCGACGCGAAGACAGCCGAAATGTCGAAATTGATGGAAAATACGTTCCGTGATGTCAACATCGCACTGGCAAATGAATTGACGCAAGTATGTCACCAGCTTGAGATCAACGTCTTAGATGTCATCGAGATGGCAAACATGCACCCACGTGTGAACTTGCATCATCCAGGACCGGGTGTAGGTGGTCACTGTCTCGCAGTCGATCCGTACTTCATCGTCGCAAAAGTCCCATCACTTGCACGCATCATTCATACGGCACGACAAACGAACGTCCAAATGCCACAATTCGTCGCTGAACAAGCCGCTCGTCTCGTCGGTTCACGTGTTCGTCCAAAAATCGCTGTCTTCGGTGTGACGTATAAAGGAAATGTTGACGATATGCGCGAGAGCCCAGCTGTCGAAGTCATTGAACAATTGCTCGATCGTGGACTCGATGTCGCGGTCTGTGATCCACACGTCGAGCATTCCATCTCGACACGCTTTGAACTCGTTGATGAAATCGAAGCGATCCAAGACGCCGATCTAGCACTCGTCTTAGTCGACCACGATGAGTTCAAACAATTCGATTCACGTCGTTTCGCAAACTACATGCGGACACCGTTACTCTTCGATACAAAAGGAATTGTCCGTGAACTCGATGCGGTCAAGGTCCTCAACTTCGGTAACTTGCATACGCACCGCGTGACGGAAGTGGATGCAAAAGCAATATGAACGCGTTACGAACGATTGGAGGGGAGCTGAAAGATCATCTGTATCTGATCTTTCGGCTGTCACTCTATGAAACAAAAAGTCAGTATAGCATGCAGTATTTAGGTTGGTTTTGGGAGATCATGACGCCACTCCTCCAGATCGGGGTGTACTGGGTCGTCTTTGGTTTTGGAATCCGTGGTGGACATCCTGTCGATGGAATTCCATTCGTCTTTTGGCTCGTTAGTGGACTGATCGCATGGTTCTTCATCGGAAGCACGATTCCAAGTGGATCACGGTCGATCTACGGTCGGGTCGCGCTCGTCTCTAAAATGCATTTTCCGTTGAGTACGATTCCGGCATATGTCATTTTGGCTCAATTCTATCGACACCTTGCGATGATTGCCCTGACGATCGTTTTAGGAAGTGCATTTGGTTACTTCCCAGGATGGCATACGCTCGAGCTGTTTTATATCGTTCCAGCCGGCGTCATCTTTCTTTATGCCGTCTCGTTGTTATTGTCGGCTCTTGCTACGATGATCCGAGACGTCCAGAACATGGTGACATCCGCGATAAGGATGCTGATGTATTTAACGCCGATCATGTGGATTCCCCCAGAACATTCACTGTTTAAGATGCTATTGATGTTGAATCCACTCGTCTATTTGATTGAGGGGTACCGCTCCGCCTTGATCGGAACCGGTTACTTGATGGATCACATCTGGTATGGCGCTTATTTTTGGAGTGTGACACTCGGTATCCTGCTCGTCGGAGCAGCGGTCCATATTCGTTTCCGACGCTACTTCATTGATTATGTATAGGAGGAAAGACGATGAGTCACGTCGTGTTTGAGAACGTTTCAAAACGGTACATGCTCTATGAGCGTCCAATCGATAAATTAAAGGAAGTGCTCTTTGGAAAAGTGAGCGGAAAATCCTTTTATGCGCTCAAAAATGTCTCCTTCTCTGTTGAAGAGGGAGAAATCGTGGGTGTTGTAGGCATCAACGGTAGTGGGAAATCAACGTTATCCCATTTACTTGCTAACGTCACACCGCCTACGTATGGATGTGTCACGCTAGGAGGAAAATCAGCACTGATTGCCATCTCAAGTGGATTGAACAGTCAACTGACAGGTCGCGATAACATCGAGCTCAAAGGATTGATGATGGGACTGACCAAACGGCAAATCGAGGAGATCACACCGGAAATTCTCGAATTCGCGGATATCGGAGAGTTCATCGATCAGCCAGTCAAAACCTATTCGAGTGGGATGCGGGCACGTCTCGGTTTTGCTATCTCGATCAATATCAATCCGGATATCTTGATCATCGATGAAGCCTTATCTGTCGGCGATCAAACATTTACGGAGAAGTGTCTCGATAAGATGCGCGAATTCCGGGATCAAGGAAAAACGATTTTTTTCGTCAGCCATTCTTTGAATCAAGTCAAAAGCTTTTGTACGAAGATCCTTTGGCTGGAATACGGTGAAGTGCGTTTATTTGGTCCAACGAATGAAACACTCGCGGAATACAATAAATATTTATATTGGTACAAACAGTTATCCAAAAAGCAAGCCACTCACTATGTTTCGAAAAAACGAACCGGTCGAATCGGTGACATTGAGCAACAGATGAGAGGCGAGACGATCGAACGATCGTCATGAAATGAGATAGGGGATGAAGTAGATGAAACGTGTCATGCTCGTATTCGGAACACGACCTGAGGCCATTAAGATGGCACCTGTCGTAAAAGCACTTGAAAACCGCCCAGACGTCGAACCGATTGTCGTCGTAACGGCGCAACACCGGGAAATGCTTGATCAGGTACTCGAATTGTTCCAGATCACTCCGGACCATGACTTGGATTTGATGCGTCCGCGTCAAACGTTAGAGGAGATGACGGCACGTATTCTGAATGCGATGCGTCGTGTCCTCGAAAAGGAACAGCCGGATCTCGTTCTTGTCCATGGGGATACGACGACGACGTTCGCTGCTTCGTTAGCGGCATTCTATCAACAGATTCCAGTCGGTCATGTCGAAGCAGGACTGCGGACATATGAAAAGTATGCACCGTTTCCGGAAGAGATGAATCGTCAATTGACAGGTGTGTTGGCGGATTATCATTTTGCTCCAACCGAACAAGCGGCGATGAATTTACGTGCTGAGAACAAACAGACACCAATCATCGTAACGGGTAATACGGTCATTGATGCACTTAAGACAACCGTTTCTGCTAGCTATACGCATCCTGTTCTGACACGACTTGAGAAGTCGGGGCGAAAACTCGTCTTGCTGACGGTTCATCGTCGTGAGAACCATTTACAACTGGCAACGATTTTTGAAGCGATTGAACAGTTGGCAAATGATCATCCGGAAATAGAAATCGTTTATCCAGTCCATCCGAATCCAGTCGTGCTAGAAGCAGCAGCTCGCCTAGAGCATCATCCACGGATTCAGTTGATTGAGCCGCTTGATGTCTTTGATTTCCACAACCTGGCAGCTCGTGCTTCCTTCATCCTGACAGATTCAGGCGGGATTCAAGAAGAAGCGCCTTCACTCGGTGTTCCCGTTCTTGTCTTACGGGAGACGACGGAACGACCTGAAGGCGTCGAAGCAGGAACCTTGAAACTGGTCGGTACGAATCCAGAGCATATCTATGCGATGAGCCATCAATTATTGACGGACGAAATCTTCTATCAATCGATGGCGCAAGCCGCGAATCCGTATGGCGATGGACAGGCAGCAGAACGAATCGTCGATGCGATCATGAGTGAGGTACCGGTATGAATAAGGAGCTGACCGTCGCGAGCTATCAGTTTTTTCCGTTCGGTACTCAGGAAAAGATTTTGCTCGAAGATGCAGCGCCGGGGGTGTGTTTTGATTTTCAGGATGCGATAGCGACTGACAAACTGTATCTGCAACTGTTCGATCAAGGCTTTCAACATCCGCCTTCAAAACTGTATCGAAAAGATGCTGAACTGATAGGTGACATCATTCAGGTAACGTGCCGTTTTGAAGTGGCGGAACCATGTCTCGTTCAAGTATTCAAGATGCAGTATGGGCAAAAGAAGCGGATGGTCTCTGAGACGGAGCATCTGACGTTGACGAATGAGACGATCGTCCAGTTCGAGATGGAGCGTGTGCCAGGAGCGGTTTATTTCAAAATGGCCTGGAAGTTTTTAAACGAAGGGAGCTTCCGGGTCCATCTCCGCGAACTCGCCATCGCGCAATACGTCAAGGCAGAGGAGGAAGCAACCTATGCTGTTTAGTTCGACGATTTTTTTATTTTTGTTCTTGCCGACAGTACTGCTCGTGTACTACGTGTTGCCTCGGACATTCCGTAACGGCTGGCTGTTAGTTGCCAGCCTGTTCTTTTATGCATTCGGAGAACCACGCTTTGCCTTACTGATGCTACTCAGCGTCACGATCAATTACTTCTTTGCCTTATTCGTTAATTTCTACCGGCAACGTGTCGGAGTGAAGTGGATCATGTTCAGCATGATCGTCGTCAACCTTGGATTGCTCGGTTGGTTTAAGTACAGCGGATTTTTCGTCCGCTCCGTCAACGAATCGTTTGGTCTGAGTTGGTTCATTCCAGAAGTCGTCTTACCGCTTGGAATTTCCTTTTATACATTCCATGCGATGAGTTACGTCATCGACATTTATAAAGGGAAGGAAGCGGTGCAAAAGAATCCACTCGACCTCGCCCTTTATATCGCGTTTTTCCCGCAACTCGTCGCGGGGCCAATTGTCCGCTACAACACGATTGCGAGTCAGATCGAGTGTCGTCAAGAGACGGTATCTGATTTTGCACGTGGTGTTCGCCGCTTTACGATTGGTCTATCAAAAAAATTGATTCTTGCGAACGGATGTGGTCAGGTCGCAGACGCTGTTTTTAATATGAAAGACCTTTCGATGGGGCTAGCATGGATTGGAATCATCGCTTATGCCTTACAGATCTATTTTGATTTTTCGGGCTATAGCGATATGGCGATTGGTTTAGCACTGATGTTCGGATTTCATTTCTTGGAGAACTTCAACTACCCATATATTTCAAAATCCGTGTCAGAATTTTGGCGTCGATGGCATATTTCGCTCGGCTCTTGGTTCCGCGACTATGTTTATATTCCGTTAGGGGGAAACCGTGTATCGCCGTGGCGGCAGTATCGAAATCTGGCGATCGTCTGGATGTTGACGGGCCTTTGGCACGGTGCGAGTTGGACATTCGTCGCGTGGGGCGCATATTACGGAGTTTGGATCATGCTCGAGAAGGCATTTCTCGGGAGATGGCTCGAGCGTATGCCTGTCGTCTCGACAGTCTGGACGCTCATCCTCGTGCTCGTCGGTTGGGTCTTTTTCCGCTCAGAGACGTTTCCAGAAGCCGTTATGTATATTCAAGCAATGTTCGTACCGGATGTGCTATGGGATGAACGGGCGAGTTACCAACTCGTTCAGAACGGAGTCCTACTACTTGTCGCGTGTATCGCTGCGACACCGATTCCGAAGTATCTCGGAGAACGTGTCGTCGTCTCTCTCGGGAAGATCGGAACAACGATGCAGTATGGGTACGCCATGTTGATGTTGTTCCTTGCGACATCGGCACTCGTTGCGAGCACGTTTAATCCGTTCATCTATTTCCGGTTCTAAAAAGGAGGACTATCCATGGAGCAGCCATTGATGAAAACGCAACAGGAGACGAATCAGACACCTTCTTTCGAGCGAATCATGATGTGGGTGACGACTGTCAGTTTTATTCTCGTCTTACTGACGATCGGACTCGGAACGCTTGTCCGGGAAGACCGTGTCCGGTCCCAGCTGGAAAATCGTACACTTGCCCAGTCCGTTGAGCCCACCGTCGAGGGAATCGCGACAGGCAAGGATATGCTCAAAATGGAGACCTATTTCACGGATCAATTACTGTTGCGAGGAACGTTCGTCGAGATACAGGCGCTTTTATCAAAAGATGTCTTTCGACAGCCGTTTCGTAATGGCATTTATACGGCAAAAAACGATTATATGATTGAACCGAGTGCATCAGGAAACGTAAAAATTCCGCAAGCATTCAAACAATTCGTTGGAGAAGTCGATCGTCCGGTCTATATGGCGTTAGCACCGTCTAAAACCGTCATCGCAGAACGGGACAAACTAATTCCGTCTTATGTCGCTTCCAATGCAAACGAGCGCTATGAAAAAATGGTACGAGACTTTCAAGCGGCGGGGATGACCAATCTTTCTTTGCAAGGATTGAAGTTAAGTGGCTACTTCAAGACAGATCATCACTGGAACATCGACGGTGCAACAGAAGCTTACCAAGTCATCACGAAAAGAATGGGACTGTCAAAGACGTTACCTGAGACGAAGTGGCGGAAGGAAGATCAACACGCCTACTATGGATCATTAGCACGAAAAACGACGCTCTCCTATGCGGCGTCCGGTGACCGTCTAGATTACTACGCCCCTGCGTTCTTCAACGGTATCGATGTTTGTTATGAAGGGAAATGTGGACGTCCTGTCATTGATGAATCATTCGTCAAACAAGAAGGTGATTATGTCGATCGATATGAAGTATTTCTTCGCGGAAACCACGACATCATGTCAATGAAGTCAGCGGCGAATCGAAATCGCCCGACTATTTTGGTTTTAAAGGATTCGTTTGCAAATCCTGTGTTACCATTGCTTGCGAAAAGTGCCAACTTAGAAGTCGTGGATATTCGATACGTTCCAAAATCATTTGATGTTTCCCGATTTGCCAAACAAAAGCAGATCGATTCGGTGCTGTTTCTGCACAACTCGAACATTGCCGGTTTGATGAAGACGTACGAGGACAAATTGTGAAGGAGAACAGAGTATGAAATCACGCATCGATAAACGAAGACCTCCGATCCTCTGTCGCGTCATCAGTGCGCTTCTGCTCGTGATCGTCTTGATTGCTAGCGCTTCGACGGGACTGGCATTTTTAAAAATCCAACAGACGGCGCATTCCTTTTTACAACCGTTGGGTGGGGAAAAAGCAAAGCCACTCGCATCGATGAAGCCAGTCAATGTCCTCTTGATTGGCGTCGACGAGCGAAAGAATGATAAGGGACGGGCAGATGCCATCATGTTGCTCTCGTTTAATCCGAAAACGAAGCAAGCGACTTCGTTGTCCATTCCACGCGACATGCAAGTTACGATACCGACAGGTGAGAAGACGAAAATCAATCATACGTATGCCTATGGTGGTGTGAAGGAGACGGTCGAGACGGTGGAACAAACGTTTGATGTCGATATCCCATATTACGCTAAGATCAATATGGATGGGTTGATTGAATTGGTTGATGCTGTTGGCGGTGTCACAGTGGATAATCCATCCGCCTTCAGCTGGAACGACCGTCGTTTACAAAAGGAGTATAAAAAAGGAAAGATTCATTTAACTGGTCTAGAAGCAAGTGGTTACGCACGTATGCGAAAACAAGATCCACTCGGCGATATGGGCAGACAGATTCGGCAACGTCAAGTTTTAGAAGCCGTCGGTGCTAAACTGGCTGGACCTCGTTTACTGACCAAGATGGAAGAAATCACGAATGTCATGAAGCATAATTTCGCGACGAACATCGGTTTTGACGTGGCGGCACAACTTGCTCAAGAAAATCAGCCGGGATTCAAACAGCTGAAACCATTAAAGCTAGACGGAGAAGGCTATATCGCAAACGATGGGGTATGGTACTTCTTTGCATCGGATGAATCCATGAGACAAACGAAAGCCAAGATTCATGCCATCCTCGCGTCTTCTTAAACCCGGTAAAAAGGACTGTCTACCACACGGACGGTTCTTTTTTTGTTGTTTTCCATCCAACCGAATCACTTTGGTTCAAAAGTCTTATTTTCTGTTCGAATCATCAAATAGGCTTTGACAGGACTTGTAAACGGATGCAAAATGAAAACGATTACATAACAAAGGAGATGGCTATCGTATGAAACGCATAAGATCCGTTTGTATCGTTGCGCTAACGTTTGCACTAATATTTAGTGGACTGTCTTTATCCGGTCAAGCACTGGAAAAAGGAAAGTCTACATTGGTCATCATTCACTACAAGGAAGACCCGAATGCCACGAAGGATTGGAACCTGTGGTTATGGACAAATGGTCCGGATTATTTTCCGAATAAAGCACATGCCTTTAATGGTGAAGATGCTTACGGAAAAATCGCAGCCTATGAATTTCCAGTCGATCAGCCGGAAAAAGTCGGCTTCATCGTGCGAGATGATAACTGGAACAAGGATGGGGGATCTGAGAACGATCGTTTCATCACGAAAGATATGATTAAAAACGGAGTTGCTGAAATCTGGATCGAGTCGGGAAGCAAGGATATCTCGACGGTCAATCCGACTAATGAAGCAGACGTCGAAAAAATCGACACGAATATCCACTATTATCGGTATGACAATGATTATGATAAATACGGCGTCTGGTCTTGGCCGGAAGCGCAAGATGGCAAACGATTCGAATTCGATCAGCAGGATGAGTTCGGTGCCATTGCCAAAGTAACGCTTGATAACCCAACGAAAGCACGTCTTGCAGGCGTCATTCCTCATCTTGAGGGCTGGTCGGAAAAAGACGGAGCCGATCGTTTCTTTTATGCAGGTGCGAAGGACATCTGGTTGATCGAAGGGGACCAGACAGTGTACTACAGCAAACCGGAAATTGATCGGACGCCAAAAATCACGAGCTTTTTGGCTGATGACTTCCGGACGATGACGCTTAAAACGAATACACCGATGACGGCAGAAGACTTAAAGGCATTTACGTTCGAAGGTGTGACGAATCCAGTCGTATCAGCGATCGATGCCAAGACGGCGAAAGTCGAAGTCGCTTCTGATATCGATTTAGCAAAAGTCGTCCGCGTGACGCATCCTGTTTTTGGAGAAGCAGTTCTTGAAGCAGGGAAGGTACTGCGTTCGAAAGCATTCGATCAAAAGTATGCCTATGGTGGTAAGCTCGGCGTCGACTATCAGAAATCGAAGACGACATTCAAGGTCTGGGCGCCGACAGCGCAAGCCGTTGAACTCGAGTTATATCGTTTACCGAAACAACAAGCAGCTACGACAAAAGATATCACGCGTGAAATCCAGATGAAACGGACGGATCGTGGTGTCTATCAAGTGACGGTCAAGGGTGATCTTGACGGTGTCGGTTACACATATGAAGTCAAACACGCAAAAGAATCGACGCGTGCCGTTGATCCGTATGCGACAGCGGTCGCTGTTAACGGAGACCAAGGTGTCGTCGTTGATTTACGCGAGACGGATCCAAAACGTTGGACGAATGGGAAAATGCCACTTCGTCACGCAACAGACGCGATCATTTATGAATCACATGTCCGTGATCTATCGATGTTTGATGTGACGAATTCAGGTTACGATTCAGGTATCAAACAAAAAGGAAAATATCTTGGTGTCATCGAGCCAGGTACACGTTTAACGAAGGATGGAAAAAAAACGAAGACAAAGACGGGACTCGATCACTTAAAGGAACTTGGTATCACGCATGTCCAGTTCATTCCTGTTTATGATTTCAATACAGCGTCCGTCGATGAGACGAATCCGCTTAAATCATACAACTGGGGTTATGATCCGAAGAACTACAATGCACCAGAAGGATCGTATGCGACAAATCCATATGATCCAAAAGTCCGGATCACGGAAATGAAACAGATGATCCAAGGACTCCATGACAATGGTCTACGTGCCGTCATGGACGTCGTCTATAACCACATGTTTGACGCCAAAGCATCAAATCTTGATAAGATCGTACCGGGTTACTACTACCGCTATACAGAAGGCGGCGATTTAGCGAACGGTACAGGTGTCGGGAATGATACAGCCTCTGAACGTCAAATGATGCATAAACTAATCGTTGATTCTGTCTCGTACTGGGCAAAGGAATACCACTGGGATGGCTTCCGCTTCGACTTGATGGGCATTCACGACGTCAAGACGATGAACGCTGTCAAACAGGCGACGAAGCGAATTGATCCGTCGATTCTAGTGTTCGGAGAAGGGTGGAGCCTCGGAACTCCTCTTCCAGATTCAGAGAAAGCAAACCAAACGAACACAAAACAAATGCCGGGAATCGGACATTTCAATGACAACCTGCGTGATGCGCTCAAAGGTAGTGTCTTCGAAGACACGGATGCTGGATTCATCAACGGGAAAGCGGGTCTTGAGACACGTATCAAACGTGGTATCGTCGGCGAGATTGCTTACGATAAAGACATTCAAGGATTTACGCAAGAACCAGATCAAGCGATCACGTACGTTGAAGCACATGATAACCATACCCTCTGGGATAAGTTGAACCTGACGAATCCACAAGACAATGACGCAACGAAGACGAAGATGCACCGTCTAGCTTCAAGTATTTTGCTGACGTCACAAGGAACGACGTTCATCCATGCAGGTCAGGACTTCATGCGGACAAAAGGTGGCGATCATAACTCATATAAATCACCGGACTCTGTCAACCAGCTCGATTGGAAACGGAAGATGGATCGTCAACAAGACGTCGATTATATGACAGGATTAATCGAATTACGCAAGAAGAACCCTGCACTTCACTTAGCAACAGCGAAAGATATCCGTCGTTACTTGACGTTTGAAGCAGCACCGGCACAAGTCATTGCGTATCGACTAGATGACGACGCTCCACAACAGAAGAACGATTTATATGTCATTCACAATGCAAATCGAACAGTAGTTGACATGAAGCTACCGAAAGGGAAATGGAAGCTTCTCGTAGATGGTAAACAAGCAGGAACAAAAACGATCCGCACTGTTTCAGGTACGGTTCGTGTTGAGGGACTCAGCTCGTTCGTCTTAGCAAAATAATCAAACAAACGACAAAGGACGTTCCGCAAACTGCGGAACGTCCTTTCTTGGAGTAAGAGACATACGATTACGCATAGCGTTCATCGGTTTCTTCGCCTTCTTTGAGGTTACCTTCTTCTGATTTCGAGACGATGACGGCACATGCTGCGTCACCCGTGATATTGACGGCTGTACGCATCATATCCAGAAGACGATCGACACCGATGATCAAAGCGATCCCTTCTACGGGTAAATTGACCGACTGAAGAACCATCGTTAGCATGACGAGACCGACACCCGGAACACCAGCTGTTCCGACCGATGCGAGAACAGCTGTCAGAACGACCGTCGCAAGTTGCCCAGGTGTTAAATCAACCGCATAGACTTGCGCAATGAAAACAGTCGCAACTCCTTGCATGATTGCCGTCCCATCCATGTTGATCGTCGCACCGAGTGGCTGAACGAAACTAGAGACGGAGCGTGGAACCTTCAGCTCTTTTTGAGCCGTTTGCATAGCGACAGGAAGTGTTGCGTTCGACGAAGACGTCGAGAAAGCAAACAACATGACAGGTGCGAATTTTCTAAAGAAGAAGAACGGATTCATTTTCCCAAGAAGTGAGACAGTCGAGCCATATGTCAATACAGAATGAACGATCAAAGATAAAATGACGACACCCATATAAAGTCCCATCGCTTTTAAGGAATCAAAGCCTTGTGAACCGACTGCCGATGCAATCAAAGCGAACGCACCGAGCGGGGCCATCTTCATGACGAGCGTGATCAAGTACGTCATCAATTCGTTCCCTTGTTCGACGAATGTCCGTAACGTCGAAACTTTTTTACCAAGGAACGTGATTCCAAAACCGACGAACACACTGAAAACGATGATTTGTAGCATGTTGCCTTCCGCCATCGACGTGATCGGGTTCGTCGGGAACATACCGACGATTGTATTGATCAAGCTCGTATCTGGTAGATTTCCGTTATCGTATTCAAGACCTTGCGTCTCGAAGTTACCGAACGTACCCGGTTTAATCAATAATGACAAACCGAGAGCGATGACGATCGCGACAGCCGTCGTCGTCATGAAGTAAGTGATCGCTTTTCCGCCAACACGACCCAATTCTTTTGGATTACCGAGTCCCATGACGCCGAGGGTGATCGAGAAGAAGACGATCGGTACGACGAGCATCTTGATCAGGTTCAAGAATATCGTCCCGATCGGTTGTAGAGCATATTTATTCAATCCCTCATAAATCGACTTATCGGGCAATGCAGCGAGGACGATTCCGAGAATCAATCCGAGGATAAGTCCGAAAATGATACGTTTTGCTTCTTTCATACGTGATGTCACACTCCTTTGTTTGATAATTGCCTATATTTTGACACATCATCACCCTTTTTGACAAAACATTTTAAAAAATGATGATAACGCTTACAAAAAAGTTTCTGAATTTTGATGCAGGAATGATCAGATTTTGTTGTCAAACGGATGCAAGCATGAGAGGATAGAAAAGAACAAAAAGGAACAGCGTAGGGTACAGAAAAGTCGCTTGAATCAACTGTTGACCAAATTGTATATTCCTACTATAATGTTGTATGACGTGTCTGACACGTTTCCTTTAGTCGGTAATATCGGAGGGAGGGAAAACTAGTGGAAACTCGTGTACGTAAAAATGAATCACTTGAAGACGCACTTCGTCGCTTCAAACGTGGTGTTTCAAAAGATGGTACGCTTGCAGAAGTTCGTAAACGTAAACACTACGAAAAGCCAAGTGTAAAACGTAAGCTTAAATCGGAGGCTGCGCGTAAGCGTAAGAAGTTCTAACGTTAGAGAGGGTGTATCCTCATGAGTCTTCAGGAGCGTTTGACAGCGGATATGAAAGATGCCATGCGTCTTCGTGAAAAAGATCGTCTTACGACGATTCGCATGGTGAAATCATCGCTGCAAAATGAAACGATCAAACTCGGTAAGCAAGAATTGACAGACGAGGAAGAATTAACGATTCTTTCACGTGAAATGAAGCAGCGCAACGACTCCCTCCGAGAATTCGAAAGCGCTGGTCGTCACGATCTCGTCGAGAAAATTCAAGCAGAGATTGTCGTGCTCGAAGCTTATATGCCAAAACAGCTTTCCGAGGAAGAAGTACAGGAAATCGTCGACGCAGCTATTGCGCAGACGGGTGCCTCTGCTCCTTCGGATATGGGGAAAGTAATGGGTGTCGTCATGCCGCAGCTTAAGGGCAAGGCAGACGGTGCCTTAATTAATCGACTCGTCAAACAACGTCTCGCTTAATACATGGAAAGGTGTCCCGAGGGACACCTTTTTTTGTCGTTCCTGTCACGTTTTAAAGTTTCTTGATGAATTCAGAATAGTCATGAAACCTTTTTGTTTTGAAAGCGTATATAATTGTAGTAACGAATCAAAGTGCAAAAGAAGTAGCTTCTGACACGAATGAAAAGGGGTGAACGTACGCATGACGTTTAGCTTAGGGATGATTTTGACGGTCTTCATGATCGGGGTACTCATGTTACTGGTTGAAATATTCGTCACAGGGTTTGGAATCTTTGGCGTCCTTGGGATCGGTGCTGTCCTTGCTAGCTTGATTATGGCAGGTGCGACCGTCGGACAAGTCGGTTTAGCCGTTGGGCTTGCAGTTTTTCTGTCACTTGCGGCCGGGTTCTGGGCGTATCGCAGAATAAAATCAAATCAGTCATTGCTTTGGAGAGGTTTGATTTTGACGGATTCTACATCGTCTGAAAAGGGCTACCTTTCTCATCAAGACAAAGTACAACTGTTAGGACAAGAAGGAGTCAGTCTGACACCATTACGTCCGTCAGGAACGATTGAAATCGATGGGAACCGAATCGATGCCGTTACAGAAGGAACCTTCATTCAAGCGGGGGAAACGATCGTTGTAAAAGAAGTGACGCACGGACGCGTCATTGTTAGAGTCCAACATACGAAGGAGGAGTCCCACACATGACACCTGAATTATTGACCGTATTACTCATATCTGGAGGAATCTTAATTTTCCTCGCTATTTTCTTCACGCTCGTCCCGATTCCACTCTGGATTAGCTCGCTCGCAGCAGGCGTACGCGTATCAATCTTTACATTAGTCGGGATGCGTCTTCGTCGAGTAACACCATCAAAAATCGTCAATCCGTTGATCAAGGCAGTTAAAGCGGGATTGAACTTGAATACGAACCAACTGGAAAGTCATTTCCTTGCAGGGGGTAACGTTGACCGTGTCGTCAATGCCTTGATTGCAGCACACCGGGCGAATATCGAGCTGAGCTTCGAACGCGCAGCGGCGATTGATCTTGCTGGTCGTAATGTTTTAGAAGCTGTTCAAATGTCGGTTAACCCAAAAGTCATCGAAACACCGTTCATCGCCGGTGTCGCGATGAATGGGATTGAAGTGAAAGCGAAAGCCCGGATCACGGTACGTGCGAATATTGATCGTCTCGTCGGTGGTGCTGGGGAAGAAACAGTTATCGCGCGTGTTGGTGAGGGCGTCATCTCAACCATCGGATCATGTAATGACCAAAAAGAAGTACTTGAGAATCCAGAAATGATCTCACGGACAGTCCTTGCAAAAGGACTCGATTCAGGAACGGCGTTTGAAATTCTCTCGATCGATATCGCGGACATTGATATTGGTAAGAACATCGGTGCGGTCCTTCAAACGGATCAAGCGGAAGCAGATAAGAACATTGCGCAAGCGAAGGCGGAAGAGCGTCGCGCAATGGCGATCGCAAGCGAACAAGAGATGAAATCACGTGTTGAAGAGATGCGAGCGAAGGTTGTCGCTGCTGAAGCGGAAGTACCACTTGCTATCGCAGAAGCGATGCGTGACGGAAATTTTGGCGTCATGGATTATGCGAACTACTTGAACGTGACAGCCGATACGAAAATGCGTCAAGCAATCGGTGGACAATCATCACCACATGACTCACAGTAAAGGGTGAGACGGTATGGATATCATATGGGTCGGATTGATGATCGCATTCGGTGTCATCTCCGTCATCTCAAAAGCAGCAGATAAAAAACCGAAGCAGACGAACCGGACACCTTCAAAAGAGTTCGGGGAGTATGTGAAGCAAATGGTCGAACAGGTGGATACGGTTCGACAAGAGACGACACCTCCACCTGTCGTTCGTAAAAAAGCACCTGCGAAGAAACAACCTGGGGTAACCCAAACGAAAGCACGACCAGTTCATGAACGAACGGAATTGCAACAACGTTTGGACCAACGTCAGAAACAACATTCGAAAAAAGGGGTGCCTTCTTCGAGTATTGGTGAAATCAAAGACAGCGTCGCAGACGGTGCTATTGGAACATCGAGTCGTTCGGCATCAGCAACGACGCTTTCGCAAGACGAAATGCGACGTGCGATCGTCTGGAGTGAGGTTCTCGGAGCGCCTGTCTCTAAACGAAAACGATGATGGTTGGACAGGAAGTCGATCCTACGAAACGTGTAGGATCGACTCTTTTTGTTTTCCAAAAGGTGGAAACGGGTTTTTCTTTCCATCTTTTCGGTGGAAGTGCTAAAGTGGAAGAGATTAGATATGAAGCGATGACAACTTGTTATCCATGACTAGGAGGCCATTCACAACGTGATATTCAACGAAAGAATCCCATTTGCATTTTCGAATTCAGAACAGATTCAAGCATTCGTCGGTCCGAATGACGCAGTCTTACGTACGATGGAAGCGGAACTTGAAGTCCAGCTTACACATCGAGGAGATGAGCTGTTGGCACAATCCGAACAGGAACAGTCTGTGATCTTGGCAGGACAAGTCGTTGGTGTCCTGAAGCAACTCGTCAATCGTGGAGCTGTTTTGACGGAGCGTGACGCAACGAGCGCCATTCAACTCGCACGTCAAGATCGGGTGGATGAACTACTGGAACTTTACGATACGATCATCCATACGAATCATAAAGGAAAACCACTTCGTGCGAAAACGCTCGGTCAAGCACGTTACGTCCGCGGAATTGATCGCTGTGATTTGACATTTGGTATTGGACCAGCGGGGACCGGAAAAACATATCTCGCAGTCGTGATGGCTGCAAAAGCACTGAAGGAAGGACATGTCAAACGACTCGTCCTGACGCGTCCAGCAGTAGAAGCAGGAGAGAATCTTGGATTTCTTCCTGGTGATCTTAAAGAAAAAGTTGATCCATATCTACGTCCTCTATACGATGCGTTACACGACGTCCTTGGTGTCGAACATACGGCTCGACTACTTGAGCGTGGTGTCATCGAAATTGCGCCACTCGCTTATATGCGTGGGCGGACACTTGAACATGCCTTTGTCATTCTAGATGAAGCGCAAAACACGACACGTGAACAAATGAAGATGTTCCTGACACGTCTTGGTTTTCATTCGAAGATGATCGTCACAGGCGATTTGACACAAGTTGATCTTCCGCGCGGAAAAACGTCTGGTCTACAAGAAGCATTGCATCTGCTCGGAAATGTCAAAGGCATTCATTTCGAACACTTCGGCTCAGCTGATGTCGTGCGTCACCCACTTGTCCGGAAAATCGTTGATGCTTACAGTCAGGAATTGACATAAGCCGTTACGTGAATAATGGAAAAAGGGGGAGATGATATGCGCAAGGTTAGGGTCTGGGTTGGACTTTTGACAGTAGTGTTCTATCTCGTCGTATCGACGATGATGTATGTCAGTGTCCGACCAGAAGCCTTGTCCGCAGAACCATTCTCAATTGCAGAAGAAGACATCCGGTCGCCATTGACGATGGAGGATCGGGTCGCGACGAGTCAAATCAAGGAAAATGCGATTGCTGCAATCGAGAGTCAGTATACGATCAAACAAGAGTATGCAGCACAGCAAATTGATAAAGTCGAACAACTTTTTGCTAGTTTATCCGGCATTAAAAAAGCAGACGAGATCAGTAAAATCAAACAGCGTTTGCGTGGGACAGAAGCGGCAACTCTTTTAAAGGACGACGAACTACGTTTACTTGTAGCTTCAACGACAGCGCTTCGAGACACGACACGGGATGTCGTCATTACAGCAATCGAAGAAGCGATGCGTCAGCGCATCTCGTCTGATGGCGGCGAAGTGGCTGAAGCACGTGAAAATGCCCGAACTGATATCGAACGTTCACCGCTTTCTTTCTCGCTAAAGGCGATTGCCAAAGCGTTGACCGATCAACTGATCGTGACGAACTACGTCTATGATCCGGAAAAGACGGAACAGCTTCGTAAACAAACAAGTGATAAAGTGGAGCCGGTCATCATCTCGGAAGGGGAAGTGATCGTGAAGCGAGGCGAAGTGATTTCGCAAGATGCTTACCGCCAGCTACAACTCGTCGGCTTGATTTCTGACCGTCAGTCGTTGAAACCGTTACTTGGAGCGATGCTTGTCAGTGCATTGATGACTGCTTTCCTATTCGGCTTCATTCATCGCTCGAAACTACGGTATGCACAGATGGGGCGGATCCGGTTGTTTGGGCTTGTCTACCTCGTCGTCAGCTTACAATTGCTTGTCATGTATGGCATGGCGTTTTTAGCAAACGATATCAATCCTGCACTTTACTTACTCACACCGACCGCTTTTGTTGCGCTTGTTCTGCGCAATTTATTAAACGAACGGATTGCATTGTCAAGTTCACTCTTCACGGCACTTGCCGGAACATTCTTCTATAGTACGAATCAAAACTTCAGCTTCAATATCGCGATCTATTTGTTAGTCGGTGGTTTAGTCGCAACGTTTTTCCTACAGTCTAGTTTGTCACGTCGTCGTATTTTCATGAGCAGTATTTCGATTGCCGGAGCAAACATCGCGATTTTCTTTGCATTCGTTCTATTACGTAGTGGCACATTCGAATTACGTGAAACATTGACTTTAGTCGGTTTTGCGATTGCTAGTGGGATCTTGAGTGCCATTCTTGCGATTGGGTTATTGCCGTTCCTCGAAATGACATTTGGTATCTTAGCACCGACGCGTCTGCTCGAACTGTTGAACCCGACGCATCCCTTGTTGAAGAAACTCTTGGTCGAAGCGCCAGGAACGTATCATCATAGCATGATGGTCGCGAACCTAGCAGAAACAGCCTGTGAAGCAATCGGTGCAGATGGGTTGCTTGCGCGAGTCGGTGCCTACTATCATGATTTAGGAAAAACACGACGACCACTTTATTTCATTGAAAACCAGCATGGACGCAATCCGCATGATCGATTGACGCCGGAAGAGTCGGCACGTGTCATCTTGGCACATACAGAGGATGGTGTTGAATTGCTCGAAAAAGCAAAACTCCCGGCAGCGATCATCGATATTTGTCGCCAGCATCATGGAACATCGTTGCTCCGATATTTTTATGTCAAGGCAGCAGAACAAGGTGAAGTCGATGAGGATACGTTCCGTTATACAGGACCTAAACCACAAACGCGTGAAGCGGCGGTCATCATGATCGTCGACTCGATTGAAGCGGCTGTTCGTTCAATGAAAGCTCCTTCGGAAGAAGGAATTCGGGACCTAGTCGCGAAAATCATTCGTGAAAAGATGATGGACGACCAATTTGCGGAATGTGACATCACGACACGCGAGATTTATCGCGTTGGTGAAAGTGCATGTCATACCTTATCCGGTTTGTTCCATGAACGAATCGAGTATCCAGAATTAAAGAAAGAGGCAACGAAATGAACATTTATATGACAGACGAAAATAATCGTCTAACGGAAGAGCAACGACAGCTTGTCGAATCGATTTTGATTTACACGGCGGAACAAGAAGAAGTCGATCCGAACAGTGAGTTGTCCGTGACTTTCGTCTCAAACGATGAAATTCAAGAGATTAATCGTGAATGGCGTGGGAAAGATCAGGCGACAGACGTCATTTCCTTCGCGATGGAAGAACTCGGAGAAGATGAAATCGATTTTGGATTATTGGAAGATGAACCAGTCGTCCTCGGTGATTTGATCATTTCCGTGGAACGATGTCGCGAACAGGCGGCTGAATATGGCAATCATTTCGAGCGTGAACTCGGTTTTCTCGCCGTCCATGGTTTCCTCCACTTACTCGGATATGATCACATTGAAAAGGCAGATGAGGAAATCATGACGAAGCGACAGGAGGAAATCCTGCATCACTTCGAGTTATTCCGGGGCACATTGTGAAAAGCTGGTGGCAACCATTTCGACATGCGATGCATGGGTTGCGCCAATCGATTCGAGAAGAACGGCATATGAAAGTTCATGTCATCATTGGCGGCATCGTATTACTTGTCGCCTTTTTATTACCGTTGACATCTGTCGAGCGAGCGATTCTTTTTCTGACGGTCGGGATCGTCATAAGTGCCGAGATGTTCAATACAGCGTTTGAGCGCGTCGTGGATCTCGTGACACAGGAGTGGCATCCACTGGCAAAAGCAGTCAAAGATATCGCGAGTGGTGCTGTTTTAGTGTTGGCGCTTACATCTGTTGCGATTGCGCTATGCATCTTCATCCCATATTTGGTACAATAAGAATCCGGCCTTTTTGGCCAATACCGTTCCTAAAAAGGGGATACTCACATGAAAACAGAACAATTACTCGAACAAGCTAAACATGCACGCGAAAAAGCGTATGTTCCATATTCAAAATTCCAAGTCGGTGCTGCTCTCTTAACGAAAGACGGACAAGTCTTCCATGGCTGCAATATTGAAAACGCAGCGTATGGTCTTTGTAACTGTGCAGAACGGACAGCTATCTTCTCTGCGTGGGCACAAGATGCGCGCGAATATGCAGCGATGGCTGTCGTTGCGGACACAGAAGGACCGGTCGCACCATGCGGACAATGCCGCCAAGTGTTATCAGAGATGTGTGATGCGGATATGCCAATCTATTTGACGAACCTTAAAGGGGATGTCACAGAAACAACAGTGGGCGCTCTATTACCGGGAGCATTCACGAAAGGAGATTTACATGTTTAAAGAAGGATTCAAATCGGGCTTTGTCTCGATCATCGGACGCCCGAACGTCGGAAAATCGACATTCCTCAACCGTGTCATCGGACAAAAAATTGCCATCATGTCTGATAAACCACAAACGACGCGTAATAAGATTCAAGGTGTCTACACGACAGAAGATGTTCAGACGATTTTCATCGATACACCTGGGATCCATAAACCAAAACATAAACTCGGCGATTTCATGATGAAGGTCGCGACGAACGCATTGCGTGAAGTCGATGCGATCTTGTTCATGGTCAACGTGACGGAACCAAAAGGAAAAGGTGACGACTTCATTATTGAAAAATTGAAGGAACTCGATACACCAATCATTCTCGTCATGAATAAAGTCGATTTGATTCATCCGAATGATATTCCACCGATCATCGAGTCGTACAAAAATGAACTCGAGTTCGCGGCAGTCGTTCCGATTTCGGCGCTACAAGGGAATAACGTCGGACCGTTACTTGAAGAAATCGCAAAAATTCTACCAGAAGGACCGATGTATTACCCAGCGGATCAAGTCACTGACCACCCAGAGCGCTTCATCATCTCAGAGATGATTCGTGAAAAAGTCTTGCAAAAGACACGCGATGAAGTACCACACTCGATTGCCGTCGCGATTGATCAAATCAAGACGCGTGAGAATGGAAATATGGTTGATGTCCATGCGACGATCTTGATCGAGCGCGATTCCCAAAAAGGAATCATCATCGGTAAACGCGGAGCACTTCTAAAAGAAATCGGCTCTGAAGCACGAACGGACATCGAGATGTTACTCGGGACGAAAGTTTACCTGAACTTGTGGGTCAAAGTCCAAAAGGATTGGCGCAACAAGGCCGGTCAATTGCGTGAACTCGGCTTCCGCGATGATGAGTATTAAGCGATGATCGATAAGGCGGAAGGGCTTGTATTACGAACGGTCGTATATGGTGAATCGAATAAGATCGTTACGCTACTGACACGTGAATTCGGCAAGCTCGCCGTCATGGCGCGAGGAGCGAAGAAGCCGGGTAGCCGTTTTAACGCGGCTAGTCAGCCTTTCGTCCGAGCTGTCTATATCTATCCACGTTCACGGGGTCTCGGTCAGTTAAAATCAGCAGACGTCATTACAAGTCATGCGCATATTCGGCAAGATGTCGTGTTGATGGCCTATGCGATGTATCTATTGGAGCTTGCGGATAAAGCGCTTGATGAACGGGTGCCGCAACCGGCGCTGTACGATTTATTCGTCGAAGGACTAGAGGCGATGGATGAAGGACTAGATCCTGACGTCGTCTCTTTCATCATCGAATTGCGTCTGTTGCGTCATCTAGGCATTGCTCCACATTTGAATGGTTGTACGATTTGCGGAAGTGCTGAAGCGCCATTCGCTTTTTCGTTACACCACGGCGGTCTACTCTGTCGCCGGCATCGCCATGAGGATGAACATGCTGTCTATATGTCAGAGGCAGTTGCGAAGATGCTCTATGTGTTTTCCGTCTATGATTTCTCACGGATTGGTACCGTGACGGTAAAGCCAGAAACGAAGCGTCTATTGCGTCAAATCATGGATGCTTATATGGAACGCTACAGCGGGTTACGTCTGCGTTCAAAACGTGTCCTCGACCAGTTGATTGATTTCGGCAACGATTGACAGCAACAAGCGGGTTCGGTAGAATGAATGCGGAAGAAGTAACTAAATGAACACGATGACGAAAAGGAGTACCGTCTTTTTTCTCAATCAAGCGATTCCAGGGTGGTGTGAGCTGGGAGTGAGAGGGGCGCGAACGGCGTTTCGGAGTGTTTTTTGTCAAAAAGAGTGGCATGCGATGCATGCAAGTAGGGTGGAACCGCGGGCTCGTCTCGTCCCTATGTGCAACGATTGTTGTACATAGGGGCGTTTTTTGCGTTCCTTAATCATTTCGGAGGTGAAAGTCGTGAAGATGACAGTACAAGACATGATCTTGACATTACAAAAATTTTGGGCAGAACAAGGCTGCTTGACGATGCAAGCATACGACGTAGAAAAAGGAGCCGGTACGATGAATCCGATGACGTTTTTACGGAGTCTCGGACCGGAACCGTGGAACGTTTGTTATACAGAACCATCACGCCGTCCGGCTGATGGTCGTTATGGAGAAAACCCGAACCGTCTGTATCAACACCATCAATTCCAAGTCATCATGAAACCATCACCTGACAACATTCAGGAATTGTACTTACAAAGTCTCGAGTTGCTCGGGATCAATCCACTCGAACATGACATCCGTTTCGTAGAGGATAACTGGGAGAACCCAACGTTCGGTGCTGCTGGTCTCGGCTGGGAAGTATGGCTAAATGGAATGGAAATTACACAATTCACGTACTTCCAACAAGTCGGTGGAATCGAGTGTAATCCAATCGCAGTAGAGATCACTTACGGAATCGAGCGTCTCGCTTCTTACATCCAAGATGTCGAGAGCGTCTTTGATCTCGTTTGGACAGATGGGTTCAAATACGGTGATATCTTCTATCAACCGGAATTCGAACATTCGAAGTATACATTTGAAACATCAGATGTCGCTTTACTCTTTACATTATTCGATCAATATGAAAAAGAAGCGAATCGTGCCTTGGATGAGAATCTCGTTTTCCCAGCATATGATTACATCTTGAAATGTTCGCATACCTTTAACCTTCTCGACGCGAAGGGGGCGATTTCCGTCACGGAACGCACAGGATTCATCCATCGTGTACGGAACATGTCGCGCCGTTGTGCGCAAAGTTTCATCGAAGAACGGGAACGTCTTGGCTTCCCATTGATCAAGTCGAAAGCAGGTGAGTCACATGCATGAATTATTACTTGAAATCGGTTTAGAAGAAATGCCGGCTCGATTCGTCCTTCAATCCGAAACACAACTCAAGGAACGCGTGACGCGTTTCCTTGAAGAAGCACGGATTGAGTTCACAAGCGTCGAATCCTTCTCGACACCACGCCGTCTTGCAGTATATGTCAAGGGTCTCGCAGCACGTCAAAGCGACCTCGAAGAGACATTAAAAGGACCCGCAAAACGGATCGCGATGGACGAAGCAGGGAACTGGACGAAAGCTGCAGAAGGATTCGCGCGTGGTAAAGGACTCACGACGGACGATCTCTTCCTTGGGGAAGAAAAGGGAGTCGAATACCTCTATGCGACGCGTAAGGAAACTGGACAAGCGACAGCCGATCTACTTCCCGGATTAAAACAAGTCGTTGAAGCGATGACGTTCCCGAAAAACATGCGTTGGAGCACACAATCGTTACGCTACATGCGTCCGATTCGCTGGTTAATTGCTCTTCTTGACGATCAAGTCATCCCGTTTGAAGTCGCATCCGTCGAAACAGGTCGGACGTCTCGTGGGCATCGCTTCCTTGGGCAAGACATCACGATTCTTCGTCCGAATGCCTATGTCGAAGCGCTCGCAGGAGAGCACGTCATCGTCAGTTATGAAGCTCGTCGTCAATTAATCGAAGAACAAATCGCGGCGCTTGCGGCGCGTGAACAATTCGAAGTACCGATCGATGCGTCTTTACTTGAAGAAGTCACGAATCTCGTCGAATATCCGACAGCCTTGTTCGGTGCATTCGATGAAGCGTATCTTGAGTTGCCGGAAGAAGTCTTGATCACGACGATGAAAGAACATCAACGGTACTTCCCAGTCAAACGTGACGGTGCGTTGCTCCACTATTTCGTGACAGTACGAAACGGGAACGCAACCCATCTTGAAAACGTTGCTCGCGGAAACGAAAAAGTCATTCGTGCCCGTTTAGCAGATGCTCAGTTCTTCTATGAAGAAGATAAAAAAGCAGACATTGATGAACAGGCGAAACGTCTTGATAAAATCGTCTTCCATGAAAAATTAGGAACGACAGGTGAAAAAGTCCGTCGTGTACGTCAAATGGCACTCGCACTTGCTGACCGTGTCGGCGCAGACAAAACACGTGTCGAACGCGCGGGTCAGATTTATAAATTCGACCTCGTCAGTCAGATGGTCTATGAATTCACGGAATTACAAGGTCTGATGGGTGAACGTTATGCGAACATGAAAAACGAGGATCCGGAAGTCGCTGCTGCGATTCGCGAACATTACATGCCACGCTTCGCGGGTGATGCAAGTCCGGAGACACCGACAGGGACACTCTACGCGATCCTTGATAAGATGGACAGCGTCGCTGGATTCTTCGGTGTCGGCATGATTCCAAGTGGATCAGCGGATCCGTATGCATTGCGTCGTCAAGCACAAGGAATTGTGCAAATCTTATCGGATCGTAAGTTGAACTTGACATTGACTGAACTGATTGCCTTCGTCGTGTCTGAACAGGTAGCAGCAGGTCTTTATACGAAGGATGCCGAAGAAGTACAAGCCGCATTACAAGATTTCTTTGCGCAACGTTTGAAGTACCGTCTATCGGAAATGGACTTCCGTCATGATGTCGTCGAAGCCGCTCTTGACCATATGTTGACAGTCGAAGCGAATGAACAGCGTGCTGCCATGCTCGAAGAGGCGACGAAAAAAGAATCGTTCAAGAAAACGGTCGAACAATTAAGCCGTGTCTTGAACATCTCGAAAAAAGCAGAAAGTGTCACAACTGTTAATCCAGCGCTCTTTGAAAATGATGCGGAACGCGAATTGCATGAGGCGATTGAGAAAGCCTTACCAGAGGTCGATCAAGCTATCGCGTCACTTGACTATGCACGTGCACTTGAGGCACTTGAGGCAACCGTTCCATCGATCACAGCCTACTTTGACGGTACGATGATCATGACGGATGACGAAACGGTCCGTACGAACCGTCTTAGCGAAATGAAACGATTTGCAGAAGCAATCGAATCAGTCGCTCGGTTCAATGCACTCACTTTAGCGTAAAGAAAAAGGACGGATGAGCCGATGAAGTTAAATGAACGGCAAAAAAAGATACTCCAAATCGTCAAAGAGAATGGTCCGATCACGGGAGAGCAGATTGCTGCAGCGCTCTCCCTGACACGAGCGACGTTACGACCTGATTTGTCGATTTTAACGATGACCGGCATGTTAGAAGCGCGCCCACGTGTCGGCTATATGTATGTCGGAAAGAAAAATGCTTCCATGCTTCATGAGAAACTGGACACCTTGACCGTCGGCGAATTCATGTCATCAGCAAAGGTCATTCATGAAGGGATGACTGTGTATGATGCAATCGTCCACTTGTTCCTAGAAGATGTCGGTTCGCTGTTTGTCGTCAGCAAGGACCATGCGTTGGTCGGTGTGCTATCACGTAAGGATTTTCTACGTGCGGCAATCGGTAATCAAGAATTAGACTCGTTACCGGTCAATATCATCATGACACGAATGCCAAATTTGACAGTCTGTGAAAAATCGGAAACGTTAATTGGTGCCGGCATGAAACTGATCGAAAAACAGATTGATTCGATGCCAGTCGTCGAAGAAGAGAATGGGGTCTTGAAAGTCGTCGGTCGAATGACGAAAACGAACATGACGAAAGTGTTGGTCGCTTTAGCACGTGATGAAGAAATTTAAGGGGGGCTCCTGATGCGTCAACGGATTTATGTCGTGAGTGATTCTGTCGGAGAGACGTGTGAACTCGTCGTCCGCGCAGCTGCTATTCAGTTCCCGGAACAAGCCATCGAAACGGTCCGCATTCCGTTCGTCGATGATGATCAAGTCATTTATGACTTGGTTCTTCATGCAAAAGAAGAACAAGCAACGATCGCTTTTACGATCGTTCATGCGACGCATCGTCGTCTGCTTGCAGACACAGCGCGTGCCCACGGTGTAAAGGCGATTGATCTACTTGGTCCATTGCTTGACACGATGGAAGATCGTTTGCAGATGCAACCGAAGGAAGAACCTGGATTAATCTATCGCTTAGATGAGGAATATTTCCGGAAAATCGAAGCGGTCGAATTCGCTGTTAAGTATGACGATGGACGTGATCCAAAAGGAATTAAACGCGCCGATATCGTTTTGATCGGTGTGTCGCGTACATCTAAAACGCCGCTCTCGCAGTATTTAGCCTTAAAGCGATATAAAGTAGCAAATGTACCACTCGTACCCGAATCGATTCCACCGGCAGAGCTATTCGATATTCCAAAAGAAAAATGTTTTGGACTACTCATCTCACCGGAAAAGTTGATCGATATCCGAATGGAACGATTGCGTTCATTAGGACTCAAACCTGAAGCAGCCTATGCGCAGATGGACCGAATCAACCGGGAACTTGAATACGCACGGAATTTATATGAACGAATCGGATGCCAAATTATTGATGTGACGAATAAAGCAGTCGAAGAGACGGCGAATTTGATTTTGACCGGAATTTCCGGGAAAGCGCATGACTAGTCAAGCAGTCAGGAACATAGTATACTTGTTTAGCTGATAAATGAGATAATGCCCTTTTTCTAATGAAACGGAACGAGTCATCGTTCCGTTTCATTGCGGGTATGGTCATGTAAGGATAAGTTCTCAAGGAAAGGGGAGAGGACGGAATGAAGCGAATTCCTGATGAAATCGTCGATCAGGTCCGCCAAGCAACGGACATCGTCGAATTGATTTCAGAACGTGTAGAATTAAAAAAACAAGGGAATCGATATTCAGGGCTTTGCCCGTTTCATTCTGAGAAATCACCTTCCTTTTCTGTTTCTCCTGATAAAGGAATGTACTACTGTTTTGGATGTGGTGCAGGAGGAAATGCAATTACTTTCGTCATGGAAACAGAAGGAATGAGTTTCAAGGAAGCCGTTTCGAAATTAGCCGACCGAAGCGACGTCACACTTCCAGAGCTAGAACCAGACCGATTCGAGCAGTCGGAATCGACGCCTGAACAGGAAAAGAAGTTCCGCATGCGTGAAGCGCATCGAATCGTCACCGAGCTCTATCACGAGGTGCTGATTCAAACGGAAGCAGGCGACGCCGGAAGAATCTATTTAGAAAATCGCGGTATACGCGAGGGGGCGATGCGTGAGTTTCGACTCGGGTATGCACCGGATCAAGATCGTTTTACAGTGGATTCCTTGGCACGACGTGGGTTTGATTTAGATGAGATGGTCGAAGCGGGATTGATTTCAATCGGACGTGATGGTGATTATCGAGATCGATTCAACGGTCGGGTCGTGTTCCCTATTTCCGATCGTGATGGCACGATCGTCGGATTTAGTGGTCGTTCGATTGACGGTCGTGACCCAAAGTATGTTAATACAGCGGAAACCCCTTTGTTCAATAAAAGTGAACTGTTATTTGGATTTGCTCAAGCACGAGGGGCGATGCGTAAAATCAAACAAGTCGTCCTTGTTGAGGGAAATCTTGATGTTGTGCGTGTTGCTCAAGCGGGTATACCTTATACGGTAGCTTCTTTAGGAACAGCGTTAACGCCTGTTCATGCCCAAAACCTGGCACGCATCGTCGATGAAGTCATTGTTTGTTATGACGGAGACAAAGCAGGACGCGCTGCGACGCTAAAAGCCTTACAGTTGCTTGAGGCCGTTGCCGTCGACTGTTCCGTCATCCGCTTACCGGATGGCGAAGACCCTGACTCTTTTATTGGGAACCAGGGAGAAGAGACGTTTTTACACTGGATCGAACAAAAACGGGTTTCAAGTCTTGAATTCAAATCTTTTTATTTTCGACAAGGAAAAAACTTGCGATTAGAAGGAGAACGCGTTCGATATATTGAAACTATGCTTGAAGAGATTGGTCGAACATCCAATCCGTTGTTACGGGACATCTATTTAGGAAAACTTTCTGAGGAATTTAAACTCTCGAAAGATTCCTTGATCGCACAAGTGCGTCCAACCGTTCAACAGCCGAAAAGAGAACAAATCGTTTCCGATCGCCCGACCGCTGTACCGACAGCACCTCCTGATCGAACGTTCGCGAACTGGAAAAAGGCAGAACGCTTCTTGCTTGCCTACATGATCCGTTCCGAAGAAGTATGTCTAGAAGTGCGTGAGCAGCTGGGTGTCCAATTCAATGATCCGGCACATCAATTGATTGCCGGCAAGTTATATGAATTTTATGGGACAGGTACGCAAGGAAGTCCAGATCGTTTTTTGACGATGCTCCATGATGCTTCCCTGCAACGAATCGTAGTGGATCTAGAGTTCATGCTGATGCCTGAATATGATCCTGACTTACTCAGTCATTACATTCGTGCCGTCCAGAACGAACAGCAACGTCGATTGCTCGAAGAAGAAAAATCACGATTGAATCAACAAACAGATATCCGTGCCCAAGCGGAACTGATGCAGGCGATCATTGAACGAAAGCGTCGTTTAAAAGATCGATGACCTGCTGCATGATGTGGAAGGAGTGTATGGTTCGATGGCAGAAAAAGCAAGATCAGAAGCTGAATTACTCCGTCTCGCGAAAGAGGAACTCATCGCGCTCGGACATAAGAATGGTGAATTGTCGCACCAGAAAATCGAAGACAAACTGAGTTCGTTCGAATCAATGGATGCTCAGCAATTCGAGGAATTCCTTCAATTGCTTGAAACAGAAGGTATCAAGGTTAACAATGACGGTACAGGAGATGAAAAGGAAGAGGCGGATTTGAACGATTTGTCTGTTCCACCCGGCGTTAAGATCAATGACCCTGTCCGGATGTATCTAAAAGAAATCGGACGCGTGGATTTGTTGAATGCAGAAGACGAAGTTGAACTCGCGAAACGAATCGAACAAAACGATGAGGAAGCGAAAAAACGTCTAGCGGAAGCAAATTTACGTCTCGTCGTTTCGATCGCTAAACGGTATGTCGGACGCGGTATGTTGTTCCTTGATTTGATTCAAGAAGGTAACATGGGTCTGATCAAGGCGGTCGAGAAATTCGACTATACGAAGGGATATAAATTCTCGACGTATGCAACGTGGTGGATTCGTCAAGCGATCACACGTGCGATTGCCGACCAAGCACGGACGATCCGGATTCCGGTTCATATGGTTGAGACGATCAATAAATTGATTCGTGTCCAACGTCAACTTTTGCAAGATCTCGGACGCGAACCTTCACCGGAAGAGATTTCGAAAGAGATGGAAATCACGCCGGAAAAAGTTCGTGAAATCCTGAAAATTGCGCAAGAGCCGGTTTCTCTTGAGACACCGATCGGGGAAGAAGACGATTCACACCTCGGTGATTTCATCGAGGATCAAGATGCGACAGCACCACAGGATGCTGCTGCATATGAACTCTTAAAAGAGCAACTCGAAGATGTGTTAGATACACTCACGGATCGTGAAGAAAACGTCCTTCGTCTTCGCTTCGGACTTGATGATGGTCGGACTCGAACACTCGAAGAAGTCGGCAAGGTGTTTGGCGTCACGCGTGAGCGGATTCGTCAAATCGAAGCAAAAGCACTTCGGAAACTTCGTCATCCAAGTCGTTCAAAACGCTTGAAAGACTTCCTCGATTAATTCAAAGTGTGAAGAATATATGAAATTTTAGTGGGAAGGGAGAAAAAAGTTTCGTTTTTTTCTTCCTTCCCTGTTTTTTTTACAGTAGAATAGTAACGGGGAATACCATTCAGTCACCAACTTGGTTGGGTATAGAATATGGGGGGAATCCAAATGCGTAATCCATTAGTACCGTTTGCGGCGATCGCAGTCATCGCCATCATCGCAATGATTTCATTGTCTTACTTTGGGGTCGATCAGGTGAAGGAAGCTCGCAAAGGGCCGTCAACTGCAGAAATGAAGCCAGAAGACTTGTTTGCATCTAAAGGATGTACAGGATGTCACGGTGGAAACTTAGAAGGCGGCGTTGGTCCGAACTTAACAAAGATCGGCGCGAAGCTGAAAGAAGATGAAATCAAGGACATCGCAATGAACGGTAAAGGGCAAATGCCTGGCGGTCTTGCGAATGACGAAGAAGCAGCTGTTCTAGCTAAATGGTTAGCTGCTAAGAAATAAGAACAAGAGCATCTATCTCGTTACGAGATGGATGTTTTTTTATGGGCGGATGGTTTCTTTTTTACTGTAAATCCGCTATTTTAAAAGAGAGTTTTCGGAAAATAGGAAGGATGAAGAAGATGCAAATGAACGTCGTATTGGATCAACGACTCCAAAAAGTCGTGTCGTATATTCCACAAGGAGCCATCCTTGCAGATATTGGTTCGGATCATGCATTCGTACCGTGTTTTTGTATCCAACAAAATAAAATCGAACGCGCCATCGCGGGGGAAGTGAATGAAGGACCGATGGAAGCCGCAAAAGGACAAGTGGCACTTGTAGGACTCGAGTCCCAAATTGATGTCCGTCTCGGGAGTGGTCTATCGGTATTGAAACCGGGAGAAGCGACAGCGATCACAATCGCGGGAATGGGTGGAACATTGATTGCCTCAATCCTTGAAGAAGGGAAAGATCGATTGTCGGGAGAAGAACGTTTGATTCTACAACCGAATGTCGATGCAGTCGATGTCCGAAACTGGTTACTCGCACATTCGTATGCCTTATTGTCAGAAGCCATCGTCGAGGAGAATGGGAAGATTTATGAAATCCTTGTCGCGGAACGTGGCGAAGAAACCTTATATTCGGAAGATGAAACAACACGACAATGGGAACTCTTCTTTGGTCCTCAGTTGATGCGAGAGCGAGCGCCAGAATTCATTGCAAAGTGGCAAATGGAAAAACAAAAACGTCAGTATATTTTGGAGCAGATGAAACAAGGACAAACTACGGAAATCTTATCTGAAAAAATCATAGCGATCGAACGATTGATTCAAAAGATGGAAGAGGTGACAAGCTGATGGCGAATGGGAATTATGTCATTGAGCAGTTTGAAGCATTCGCTCCGAAAAAATTCGCGCTCGAGGGTGATCCGATCGGTTTGCATATTGGAACGTTGAACAAGGACGTAAAACGTGTGCTCGTGACACTTGATGTCTTGGAGTCTGTCGTTGATGAAGCGATTGAAAAAAAGGTTGATCTCATCATCGCGCATCATCCACCGATTTTTAGCAAGTTAGCGAATGTGACGGATCGTTCCGCAACAGGACGCATCGTCACAAAATGTATCAAGCACGATATTGCGGTGTACGCTGCGCATACGAACCTTGATGTGACACCAGGAGGGGTCAATGATTGGATGGCAGAGGCAATCGGTCTTGAGTCATGTGAAGTTCTCGCCCCCACATTTGAAAATACGCGCTACAAGTTGAGCGTTTTTGTACCAACAGAAGCTGCAGAGCGTGTCTCGACAGCACTTGCAAAAGCAGGAGCCGGGCAAGAAGGGGATTATAGTGACTGCCAGTTTCATGTCAATGGAACTGGGCAATTCCGACCGTCGCCTGAGGCTACGCCATATATCGGTGAAGCGAATCAACTCGAGCGGGTTTCTGAAATCCGAATTGAGACGATCGTGACGGAATTGGATCAGAAACAAGTCATTCGAGCGATGAAGCAGGCACATCCTTACGAAGAGGTAGCCTATGATCTCATAAAGCAGGAACGTCCGGCAGCGCCACTTGGTCTCGGACGGATAGGTCGATTGCCGAAACCCATGACGTTGCGAGCATTTGCAGAGCACGTTCGGACGGTGTTTGGTGTTCAAAACTTGCGTTTCGTTGGAGACGAATCACGGGAGATCAATAAAGTCGCTGTTCTCGGTGGCGATGGGAATAAATATGTCTCGACAGCAGCTTTTGCCGGAGCCGATGTCCTTGTCACGGGTGATCTCTATTTTCATGTCGCCCATGATGCGATGGCACTTGGACTAGCGGTCGTTGATCCCGGACATCATGTAGAGTCGGTCATGAAAGAAGGCGTCGTCAACGAATTGAAGCGCCGATTCGATCAGAAAAAAATCGACGTTGAACTACTAATTTCAACAGCGAATACGAATCCGTTTCAGTTTTTGTGAGGCAACGAATCGAGTACGCTAAGGGTATCTTTTGAGCAGTAAAAAACCGAGTCGCGAATGATAATCGCGACTCGGTTTTGCTGTATCGATTGTTAGGATTAAAGTACTTTGACTTTAGGCAAAATCCGTCTTAGTTCAAGGAATGGTGTCTTGTCATGCGTACTAATATCAGTAGGATCATATTGTTGTAAGAAGTCGATGACTTTTTTCGTGATCGGTGTTGGCGTCGATGCACCTGATGTGACGCCGACTTGCTGTACACCTTCAAGCCATGATAAATCAAGCTCCGTTAAATCGCCGATTCGATGTGCAGGAGTTCCTGCGATATCAAAGGATACCTGTGCCAAACGGTTCGAGTTGTTCGAACGTGGGTCACCGACGACGATGACGAGATCACAGTCTCCTGCTTGATCTGCTACCGCTTCTTGTCGGACTTGTGTTGCGTTACAGATTTCATTGTGTACTTCCACATGCGGATATTTTTTCCGAACGTGTTCCATCAAAGCTTGGACATCCCATTGACTCATCGTTGTCTGGTTCGTGACGATGATTTTTTTATGAGCAAGCTGAGGAGGAAGTTCATCGATATCTTCGACTTTTTCGATGAGGTGAACATGTTCCGGCGCTACGCCGACGGCACCTTCAGGCTCCGGATGCCCATGTTTCCCGACGTAGATGACTTCGTAATCATCTGCGACGACTTGACGAATCAAGTCGTGGGTACGCGTTACGTCAGGACACGTCGCATCGACGACGTGTAAGTTCTTCTCTGCAGCACGAGCATAAACAGCAGGTGAAATACCGTGTGCTGTAAAGATGACCGTTCCCTCTTGAATCGTCTCTAAGGCTTCGAGGCGATCAGGACCATCAACAGTGATGACGCCCATGTTTTCGAACTCACGTGTGACGTGAGCATTGTGGACGATCATCCCTAAAATATGGATCGGACGTGGCAAATCTTTATTCAATGCCGCTTGTTGTGCAAGTTTCATTGCGTCGACGACACCGTAACAATAGCCGCGGGGGCTGATTTTTTTTACTAGCATAGTTGTAGATTCTCCCTTTGTGAAAAAGAATGATTAGTTAGAGTGTACCATTGATTGAAGCTGAATGAAAATAGAGGAGTCTGTTTCAGCCACAGAACATGCTATACTAATGAAGTTGTCAATTATTCAAAAGGGAGGCGAAGGGATGGAGTCAAAGAAAATGATGCGGTCGTATTTTTTCCAAATCACCGCCGTCTTATTCATCCTGATTTGTCTTGTCATTTCAGCGCTTGCCTTCACTGCAGACCGGGTCACGATTTCCCGAGTCGAACAACAAACAGAGAAACAGAGTGAAAAAAGTGTTGAAGTCTCTGGGAATGCGATTCGCGACAATGTCGGGAATTTGCATGAAGAGATCATGAGCTTGCAGTTGAATGTCAAAAACCCTAAAAAGTTGAATCGGAAAATTGAGGAGTCTAAATTGTTAGACATTGATACAGGGTTTAAAAGTCTCTTTTATTTTGACCGAAAGACGAAACAAATCACCTGGTTCTCAAGCGATGATCGTCGAGTGGAGAATAGTACCATCCTAAAAGACGATGATTTTGTGCAAACGTTGACGAGTACGGATTTTCATATGAGCAAGCTATATACGATGGAGTCAGATGCTATCACGTACATGTTCGTCCCGATTCGAGACGGCAATGAGCGTGTCGGAGTCTTTGGTGGTGGATTAAGCGTCATGAATTCGATTGTTTTTCGAAATTCACTTGAATCGTTCGACGATCAGACCATTGCTTACCTCTTCAATAGTAAAAAACAATTGTTAGCCACATCCAGTAATCTCGTGACAGATGAAGAGCGCGTATTATCGAGAAGTGTGGTTGACCGTGCTTTTAAATCGCTAGAACCTTCCGAGATTTTTAGTACGAATCAAGATATGTATTACTTTGCGAAAGATTTGAAAGTGACGGATTGGAAAATACTCGTTCGAACGCCGCGAAATGTTTTTTATGAACCGGTCTATACGACACGACAACAATATTTGATCATCGCGGCTTTAACGCTTGTCCTCAGTCTAATTGTCGGCTATTTGATGTCGAAGCAGTTGACCGCGCCGATGCTTGAACTTGTAAATAAGATCGAGAAAAGCACCTCACCCAAACCGATCGTTCTTGAGCGAGCGGGATCTAATGAGGTCAAGACACTCGTTGCCGCCTATAACGAGTATGCACAACGGATGGAAAATGCGCGTCTTGAGCAATTGAGTCAGCAACAAACGATGTTACATCAAGAAAAATTAGCATCGCTCGGTCAATTAGCAGCAGGAATCGCACACGAAATCCGTAATCCATTGACGCCTGTTAAGATGACCTTACAGTTGTTAGCGACGGAAAAAGATCGTAATGCAGAAATGCTCGTTCTTGCTTTATCAGAACTCGATCGGGCGAATGGTATGATTCAAACGATGCTCGATCTGTCAAAAGGTGAGAACAATGCGCTTCAAAAAACAACGATTGATATGAATGATTTAATGAAGAAATTGACATATATCCTCGAAGCTGAAGCGCATCATTACGAGGCGGACTGCAAGATTTATACACCATCCTTTATGCCGAAGATTTATGCGTCAGAAGAGGGGATCTTACAAATTTTAGCAAACTGTGTCCGAAATGCCCTACAAGCTGTTGCGTTTAAAGGACCGGACGGCATATGTCATCTGCATGTCCATGTCTATCCAGAAGAGGTCGTATTCATTGTTCAGGATAACGGAATCGGTATGGACGGAGATCAAATCGAACATGTCGGTCAAGCATTCAAAACATCGAAAGTCGACGGAAATGGACTTGGGATCTTCATGTCGAAACAAATCGTCCGTGATCATAAAGGGAAAATGATCTTTGATAGTAAGCCGGGCGTCGGTACGACGATTCAAGTTCACTTGCCACGAAAGGAGCAAATGGAATGAAATTCAATAAGGCCTGGTTATTCGTCCTGATTGTCTGGATTTCATCCGTTCTGTTCATTTCCAACTTGTTCGTCAATCCAGATCCTAGTCCACGACGTCATCTCGTTGGATTTACGATCGTTAATGATAAGCATGAGTTCGCACAACGGCTCGTAGATGCGTTTAAAACGCAGGCAAAAATCAATAAATACGAAGCGGTCGTCACGACTTCCCATAACTCACGCATCAATGAACGGGAGCAGATTCAAGAGTTCATTCGGATGAAAGTCGATGCGATCTTCGTGACGACACTAGATGACGTCTATATCGCTAATACATTAGAAGAAGCGGCTCGTGCCGGGATTCCGGTTTTTGCCATCGATCGATTGATTCGTTCCGATGCAGTCGTCAGTTCAATCACTTCAAATAATCAATTGATTGGGGAACAACTTGCATCATTCATTAAACACGAACGTATCAAGCAGACGGGACGAGCTACCGCCAATATCATTGAAGTCGCAGGGACAGCAAACGTCAATACAACGAATGAACGACACCGAGGATTTTTGACTGGTCTTGAGCGTGAGCCGGAACTTCAGATTGTCGAATCCGTGAATGGGGATTACGACCCCATCACTTCAGAAAAGGTTATGACGCAGGTGATTGAGTCAGGAATTCCGTTTGATGCCGTCTATTGTCATAATGACGATATCGCGCTTGGTGTCCTCGAAGCATTGAAAAAAGCAGGCATCAAAGGAAAAATAATTGTCGGCATAGACGGGAATCGTGCTATATTAGAAGCTGTTGACATGAAATCGATGGATGCGACGGTCGTCCAGAGTGCTGATGAGATGATGAAAGTCGCCTTCAGTGCATTGAAGCTTCATACGAAAAACAAAAAGATTCCAAATCGTTTTTATACGTACTCCTATCTGTATGACGGTAGTAGACCCATAACCATGTTGAACTAATCGAGAGGCAGATGCCTCAGCAAATAAGGAAAGGACGGTGTCAATTCATGAATGGATTCAGCCATTATCAATTACACCCGTTCGTCATCGAAGCACTCGATGACGCCCGCATCACAAAACCGACCGACATTCAGTCGCGGATCATCCCAGCTGCAGTAAAGGGGCGCGATATCATCGGTCAATCACAAACAGGAACAGGAAAAACGTTATCGTTCCTTCTTCCAATCGTTCAAAACGTCGATCCGAAGCTTCAAGAATTACAGGCGATCATCGTTGCTCCGACGCGTGAACTTGCTTGGCAAATCCATGAAGAACTAAAATCGTTACTCGTGAAAGAACCTGACTTCATCAAAACGAGTCTCATTACAGGTGGGATGGATCGCGAACGTCAAATTGGTCGTGTTAAAGTCTCGCCACAAATCGTCATCGGAACACCGGGACGTATTTTAGATTTATTCAAGGAACAAGCATTGAAGCCGCATTTCGTGAAGCACTACGTCATCGATGAAGCGGATCAAATGCTCGATATGGGGTTCTTGCCAGAAGTTGACCGGATTGCTCAAGCTCTTCCAGAACAGCTTCAGATGATGGTCTTCTCAGCAACGATTCCTGAGAAATTGCAACCGTTTTTGAAAAAATACATGAACAACCCGCGTTACGCCCATGTGGATCCGAAACAGCAGACAGCGAAGAAAATCGTTCACCATACGATTCCAGTCAAGCACCGTGAGCGCTCAGAGTTGACGCTAAAAGTCGCGAAAGCGTTGAACCCTTATATCTGTCTGATCTTTACGAACACAAAAGCAGAAGCAATCGAAGTCGAAGCTTTGTTCCTAGAAGCAGGACTTAATGTTGGTTCTCTTCACGGTGATCTCCCGGCTCGTCGCCGGAAACAAGCGATCAAGGAAATCAACGATGCGAAGTACCAGTATGTCATCGTGACGGATCTTGCTGCACGTGGAATCGATATTTCAGGTGTCTCACACGTCATCAACCACGGTATTCCGAAAGACTTGGACTTCTACGTTCACCGTGTTGGTCGGACAGGTCGTGTCGATCAAGATGGATTGGCGTACACGCTGTTTGAAGATCACGAGAACGGTATGATCAATCGCTTAGAGGACCGTGGCATTCAATTTACGAACGTCGATGTCAAAGGCAGTCAAATCGTCGAAGTCAAAGAACGTCGCCGTGCGAAGCCGCACATGAAGACTGCCGTCTCGAAGACAGCGCATAGTCGCCTTTCGGGTGAAGCAGCAAAAGCGAAAAAACGTGTTAAACCAGGTTATAAGAAGAAACATCAATATAAGCTGAAAGAAACAGCAAAACGTGAACGCATCAAAGAACAACGTGGTGTCGGTCGCGCGCAACGTAAAGAAAACGCCCGCAAATCAAAATAACTCCATTGATGACACCCGTGAAATGAAAAAACATTTTTCGGGTGTCTTGTCGTTTTCAAGATTTGGTACACTGTAAAAAGAGAAAGGTGGAAAACAACATGAAAATAGGTTCACACGTCTCCGTTTCGGGGAAAAAAATGCTGTTAGGTGCCAGTGAGGAAGCAGCGTCTTATGGTGCAACGACGATGATGGTCTATACAGGAGCACCTCAAAATACACGCCGTAAGCCGATGGAAGAGTTACGAATTCCGGAAGCGTTGCAACATATGAGTGCGAATGGAATTGAAGAAATCGTCGTACACGCACCGTATATCATCAACCTGGGGAATACGACAAAACCCGAGACATTCGAACTCGCGGTTTCGTTTTTAGGAGCTGAGATCAAACGAGCAGAAGCTCTAGAGAAAGCACGACACATCGTATTGCATCCAGGTGCGCATGTAGGTGCTGGGGAAGAGGTTGGAATCAAACGGATCGTTGAAGGACTCAATGAAGTATTGACAGGCGAAGAACAGGTGAAGATAGCGCTTGAGACGATGGCTGGAAAAGGATCGGAAATCGGAAAAACCTTCGAGGAACTTGCTCAGATCATTGAAGGCGTCACACATCATGATCGTCTGTCCGTCTGTCTTGATACATGCCACGTGCATGATGCGGGATACGATATCGTGCACGACCTAGATGGTGTTCTCGAACAATTCGACCGAATCGTCGGACTGGATCGTCTTGGTGTCATCCATGTGAATGACTCGAAAAATGTCCGCGGTGCGCGGAAAGACCGTCACGAAAATATTGGTTTTGGTGAGATTGGATTTGATGCCTTACACCGTGTCGTGCATCATCCTGCCCTGGCTCATTTACCCAAAATTCTAGAGACACCTTACATTGGTCTCGATCCAAAGAAAAAAGTAGCACCGTATAAACAAGAAATCGATATGTTACGTTCGGGTGCATTTGATGCAGACTGGCGTCTACCGATTCTAGGAGCACCGGTCGAATAACTCATAAAGGGGTGTCAGTGATGTGTCATATACTCGTCGTCGATGAGACTAATTTTGCGATACGACAAGCTGTTGTCCACTATTATGAAACAAAGGAACCGTTTTATTTGCCGGCAGATCTGGCAGAGGGAGAAGAAGTATTTCTTGCGACGTCTGATGGAATCATTGCGTATGCAGAAGTCTTGTTCACGGAGTATACGACACGTCCAGAGGATCCGTTTTGGTTGACCGTTGCTGACGATTCGGAAGGATCTTATGTATGTCTTGATCTCATCAGTGTGGATTTACGACATCCGTTACTTGGACGACCACTCGATCAACTTAGTCTTAAAACCGGACCAGTCGAAAGCGCGTTTCGCACACGTCTGCTTGATTCATGGCAGTATGGGTATTTCGAAACCGATGTGCTGACACTCGAACAATCTAAACAACGTCGAATCGAGCGCTTCAAGGAGCGAAATCATCTAGAACAAATTGCGCGTCAATGTGTTCATTGTGAGGAGTCTAGGCAGTCGTTACTCGAATGGCATTTGACATCAGAAGGATACCAGACGGTGTGTCCGACATGTCACCGGTGGTTACATCAACGGATGTTGCATGCTATGGATACGGCGGCGGCGACGGAAGAGAGTGAGTAAAAGCTTTTTCTATTCAAGCAGAGCTCGTATGACTGATCATCCAATCATTAAAACCTTAAAAGAATCAAAAAAACAGTTCTCTATCTGCGCTGGCAGTAAAGAGAACTGTTTTCATTTAGATTAGAAAAAGCGTTCTACTAAAAACAGATAGATTTTCATCCCAAGGAAGACACCAAAGATCCCGACGACGGCTGGGAAAACGGGTGGAGCAGGGATTGGTAATTTCAATGCGGTGAACACGACTCCGCAGATGACGCCTGCGAGAAGGGATAACAAGATTTGCTGAAGCATACATTTCGTCCTTTCTGCTGTAATCAGCATTTGAAGTAAAGTATATCTTAAATGTCAGGTGGCATTTTGATCAAGAATGACTTTGTCATCCTTCTTTTCGATTGTGATCCACTTTTGTTTCAATGGAGCTGTAAAACTTGGTTTTTGTTTTAATTTGCCGCTCGTATAATCTAGAATCAGCAACTGTGATTCGCAGCTCTGTTTTCCGTCTTTAACGTAATAATAGGATCCAGCGGCTGTCTGCTCACGCGCTTTGACATTATCAGCAAGGGCGAGGGCGAGACAATCCTTTAGATATTGTTTATGTTCTTCGTCCATAATCGGGAACAAGATTTCAATCCGTTTTCGCATGTTGCGTGTCATCCAGTCAGCACTTGATCCATACATCAAATCCTGCCCGTTATGATGGAAGTAGAAGATGCGTGAATGTTCCAAATAACGATCAACGATCGAGATGACGCGAATGTTCTCCGAAACACCTGGAATGCCAGGACGCAGACAACAGACGCCACGAACGATAAGTTCGACTTGTACACCGGCGCGCGATGCCTTATAGAGACGTAAGATGATGTCTTTCTCCGTTAAACTATTCATCTTGGCGACGATTCGACCGTTTCCGTGTTTTTGATGATGATGGATTTCTTCATCAATCAATGACAGGAACTTCTCAAGCATCGCGTTCGGTGAAGTTTGGATGACGTTCCATTCGGGTTGTTCCCCGTATCCGGACAACCAGTTAAAGAAGTTTGTCGCATCTTCGGCGATTTCTTCTCGAGCCGTCAATAATCCGACATCCGTGTATAGTTTCGCCGTCGAATCATTATAGTTGCCGGTACCAAGATGGACGAAACGCTGAATCTTTCCTTCGTGGAGTCGGACGACGAGCGTGATCTTCGAGTGCGTCTTTAAATCACTATATCCGTAGATGACATGAGCGCCGGCTTTTTCTAGCTGCTTTGCCCACTCGATGTTCTTCGCCTCATCGAATCGAGCTTTGAGTTCGACGAGGACAGTGACCTGTTTCCCGTTCTCGGCTGCTGTTTTTAAGGCTTTAATGATCGGTGAGTCACCAGATACGCGGTAAAGGGTTTGTTTGATGGCAAGGACGTTCGGATCATTAGCCGCTTGGACGATGAACCGGACGATAGGATCAAACGTATGATATGGATGATGCAAGAGATAGTCGCGTTCCAGTAATTGATTGAACAGATTTTTTGAACTATCGAGTGCGGGTGGGTCGACCGGCATGATCGTCTGATAGATCAAATGATCATATTCAACACCGATTTGACTGTAGAAGGCGAAGGAGAACGTCAAATCAATCGGACCATCCACAGCAAAGATATCGCGTTCCTGCAAATCAAGTACATCACGTAGCATGTTGAGTAGTTCAGTATTGATGGCAGCTTTTTGGACTTCAAGTCGAATTGCTACCCCCCAACGCCGTTTTTTTAATTCCTTTTCGATTAACTTCAATAAATCGTGTGTCCCTTCTTCGTGAAACGGAAGGTCGGCATTCCGGGTGATCCGAAATGGCATGGCAGACAACACGCGATAGCCTTTAAATAAACTGTCAATGAAGGCGATGATGACGTCTTCGAGTAAAATGACAGCCGTCGTCTCGTCATCTTCTACCGGTAAATCGACGAATCGCGGTAAAACAGCAGGTACTTGTACGAGTGCCAAATTTCGTTTCGTCCCGTCTTCTGCTTCAAGAACCGTTGCGATGTTAAGTGATTTTGAAGACAACATCGGGAACGGACGATAGGCATCGACAGCAACAGGCGTGAGTACCGGAAAGACTTGTTCACGGAAAAAGGATTTTACATAGGTCGTTTGTTCTGAAGTCAGGGCGTCGTATTTTAAGAATGTAATGCCTTCATCTGATAACGTCTGATTGATTGCTTGAAATGCTTCGTATTGCCGATCGACTAACTCTTTTGTTTTCAACGCGATCGCACGTAACTGTTGTTTAGGTGTCATCTGTTGTTTATTTTCCGGTTTATTGAACCCAGCGAGCACTTCATCCTTTAAGCCACCGACCCTTACCATATAGAACTCGTCTAAATTGGAACTAAAGATACCGAGAAACTTAAAACGTTCCATTAATGGATTGCGTGTGTCAAAAGCTTCACCCAGTACACGTTCGTTGAACTGGAGCCAGCTGAGCTCACGATTATTGAAATGTTCCGGTATGTCGAGCTTCATGAAGGAAGATCTCCTTTCGTTTCGAAGGTAATCGTACAATCAATGATTCGTTCCAGGTGTTTCTTTTGTTTTTCGGCTTTTTCGACTTCAAATCCATAATCGTGATCGCCTGTATCGAGGACGAATTGGAGTTGGTCCTTTTTAAGGAACAGTTCCAAATGATCGACAGCTTTTCGTTCCGTCACGTCGAGGGCATGGCTTAACTTGAGTAAAGAACCGAGTAAGTCGAAGCGGTCCAGTGATTCTTCCGTGAACCATTCTTTGAACGGCTTTGCTAATTGTTGCATCCGTTTCGCTGAAGAATAGGAGCTGACAAGGGAGAGCGCAACGCGATCCTTATGCGTCATGCCATTCATTTCGGTGTTCGTCAACAAATAAAACGTCTGGTCTGATCGCGTGTCCGGATTAATGTATTGACCGCAATAAAACAAACGACTTGCGGAATCGAGGAGGCGTAAATCGGACGCTCGTTCTGATACCAGGTCTAACGTGACGAGTTGACGGTACATCGATTTAGCAAGTGTTCCGATATACGACGCACGATCACGATTGACCTTATAATCACTTTCAAGCTGATAGAGGCTCTGCTCACGTACGTTTTCAATCCGGCGGTATGCTTCGTCCTGCACGTCGAACTCGTAAACAAGACCTTCACGAAGACCGAGATTGCTCATGATGAATTCTTCCGCTTCGATGTGTTGAGCTAACCCTTGGATCGCAATCAATGCCGGCAGGAAAATATCGATTCGATCCTTTGATAACCCTTCGATTTTCGATAGCTGTTTCGCTGATTTCCCTTCCAGATCATCGACCATCTTCGCGAGTTCCTTCGCCTTGATTTGATATTGATGAACGCTCCGAAGCGGATAATCCTGATTGGATTGATGGATACGAACGAAGTTTCGGGCAGAACCACCGACACCGATTAAAGGAAGCTTTTTATCACTTAGCCATGGTATCGATTCGAATTGTTCCCGTAAGAATTTCACCAACTTCTTCTTATCACTTGCACTAAGTGTCTCGTCGGAAACGAATTGCCGTGTCAATGTGACGGCGCCAAATGGAAAGCTATGATACGCTACCATCTCGCGATTTTCGATCAAGGTGACTTCCATGGAACCACCGCCGATGTCGACAGAAAACCCATCTGTCAGGAAGGTCGAATTGATGATAGCAAAATAACCATAGTATGCTTCTTGTTCGTCTGTTAGAACCTGAATGGAAAAAGGTGTGTTTTCAGTAACGGATTTAACAATTGCTTCTCGATTCGTCGCATTACGAATAGCAGCGGTCGCGACACAAATCGTCTCCTCGACCTCATGGGTGACACCGACTTCGTAAAATCGATGTAACGTTTCTTCGAGTAACGAGATGCCTGCGTCGTCAAGTGCTCCGTCTTTATTGATATGAGCAGATAAACGCGCGACGACTTTAATGTTAATCTTCTCGATGTAACGACCAGAAGCGATCGGATGGAAGATGACATAACGAATTGAGTTGGAACCGATATCGATAACTGCAAGTTCTTGTTTCAAGTGACCTCGACTCCTCTCTGCGATGCGTGCATTAAAAGATTTCCCTTCCTGAACAAGCCGGAAACAGCTAGTTTCTGTCTTTATTGTACCTTGATTATTTTCAAAGGAGGATAGGAAGTTGCTAGAGTTGCACCAATAATTAGCGAACGCTATAATAAGACAGTTGATTAAGACGTAATTATTCCGTTTTACGAAAACGGAAGGAGTGAAAATAAATGGAAACACCAATCATCGAGATTGATCAAGTCAGCTATGATTATCCAGATCGCCGGGTATTGAATCAAGTTTCGTTTCAGGTTCAACAAGGACAATTCTTAGCAATCGTCGGGGAAAATGGATCTGGGAAATCGACGCTGATCAAATGTATCTTAGGTTTATTGCAACCGAAAGGAACGATTCGCTTATTCGGACAACCCCAATCGCAATTCAATGAATGGTGGCGAATCAGCTATGTCTCGCAAAAAGCAGCTTCGTTTAACTCGGGTTTCCCGGTAACTGTCGCAGAAGTCGTCGAGATGGGGTTGTATGCTAAAAAAGGACTTTTTCGTCGTTTGTCACGCGATGATCGAGACAAAGTACGGACTGCCCTTGAAACAGTTGGAATGTGGGAACGCCGTGATTCAAAAGTCGGCGACTTGTCCGGCGGTCAACAACAACGCGTCTTCATCGCGCGTGCGCTCGTCAACGATCCAGACTTAATGATCTTAGATGAACCAACTGTTGGTGTCGATCAGCGATATGTGAAAGAATTTTATGAAATTCTTGAAGAACTGCGTCGAGATAAACGGCGAACGTTCGTCCTTGTGACACATGATATCCATTTCGTCAGCAAACTCGTCACGGATGTCATTCATTTGGTCGATGGACGTTTAGGTTGTAACTGTGGCATTAAAGAGTATTGGGAACTAGATGAACAGACGATCCGCTCCCTCTATCCAGTTCCGGGACGTGTCCTCGTTCACGAAGGGAAGAGTGTCCAATGATCGAAGCATTCATGACGTTAAAATTTTTACAGTATGCTTTAGTGGCTGCCATTTTAATTGGATTCACGGCCCCATTGATTGGCTCGTTCGTCGTCGTCCGGCGGATGAGCCTGATCGCAGATGCACTTTCGCACGTCACGTTAGCTGGGATTGCACTCAGTCTCTTGATTTCTGGTATGGTCGCGCAATTAGCGGATTTAAATCCACTGTACTTAGGAATCGTGACGTCGGTCATCGCGGCACTGACGATTGATTGGTTGCGCGCTAAGTATAAGCATTTTCAAGAACTCGCGATTCCGATCATCATGGCAACAGGGATGGGGCTCGGTGCGACATTCATTAGTCTTGCGAACGGCTTTTCAATGGATCTCGTCTCCTTCTTATTTGGAACGGTTTCGGCTGTTGCCTTAACGGATGTGTACACGATTCTTATCGTGACGGTCGTGGTCGTCATCTTCGTCTTTGCCTTTTATAAGGAATTGTTGTTCCTCTCATTTGACGAGGAACAGGCACGTGTCTCGGGAATCCGACTTCGTTTAGTTCACATTCTCTTTATGATCGTCGTTGCGCTTGTGATCGCGATTAGTATGCGAATCGTCGGGATTTTACTTGTCTCGAGCTTAATCACGTTGCCGGTTGCGGCAGCACTTCGAATTGCAAAAAGTTTTAAGACGACGATCTTTTTAGCTATCATCTTCGGTGAGATTGCAACAGTACTTGGACTCATCCTGGCTTATCAGTTTGATTTAGCACCCGGCGGAATGATTGTCCTACTTGCCGTGCTCGAACTGATCATCGTCATGCTATTAGAACGTTTTTGGATAGGAGGTAAAACACATGAAGACGAACATCGAACAAGCGCGTGAACGAATGAAGGCTTCTGGGTTTAAAATGACACCGAAACGTCTGGATTTGCTATCGTATCTGTTTGAAGTGAATCGGTATGTCAGTGCGCGGGAAGTGGCAGAAGCTCTCCGGACGTCTCATCCTTCGTTAAGTTATGATACGATTTATCGAAACTTGAATGATTTTTCGGAAATCGACTTATTAGAAGTGACGGAATTAGACGGTGAGATGAAATATCGGGCTGCCTGTGCTTCCGGTCATCACCATCATCATTTGATATGCCGAATCTGCGGCAAGACGGAGACGTTGAATGTCTGCCCGATGGAGTGGATTTCACCCGCTCAAGAGACTGGTTTTGAAGTCGAAGATCATAAATTCGAAATCTATGGACGTTGTGCGAATTGTCAACGCTTGACGTCTTAAATAGAAGGGAACGTCCATTCGGGACGTTCTCTTTTTTGTTTTTATACGACTAGTCCTGATTAAAACGGGAATAGTCGAACAGAGGTGATGAGATGATGATTTATGATACACAGGAAGCACGACAAATTGATGAGTGGGCACGGACATCTGGGCTACCGCTCGAGGTGTTAATGGAGCGAGCCGGAAGTCAGATCGCAACACAGATTAAAACGCGCCATTCGAAGAGGGAACGAATACTAATTTTGTGTGGAACCGGCAATAATGGTGGGGATGGTTATGTCATTGGTCGCGAACTGATACGTGACGGATTCGATGTCACGCTATTCACTCCGTTTGGAAAGAGTCGTTCGGATATTGCAACGATTCATACTCATTATGCAGAAGCGTTCGGACTTGTAGCCGAAAAACCATGTGGTCGATATGATGTCATTTTGGATGCCTTATACGGTACTGGATTTGATCCAGGTCGGATTAATCCGGAATTCGAGGCGCAGTGTACATTCGTATCGGAACAAAAGCAGCAAGGAGCACGCATCTATGCAATAGATGTACCGAGCGGTGTGCCGACGGACCATACTATAGGATTCAAAGAGATAGCGATTCGAGCAGATGCGACATTTCAATTGCATGCGATGAAACGATCTACCTTTTTGATACGGACGGCACCGTTTTATGGAGAATCAGAAACGCTAGATATCGGATTACCGGCTTTTGGTGAATGGCGTGTCTCACCGAAGGATCTGGCTTCCTTGTTTAAGCGGGAACCATACGGTCACAAGGGGACATACGGAACGGCATTATTGATTGGAGGAAGTGACACGATGCCGGGATCCATTCAACTTGCGACACGGGCAGCCCTAAGAACGGGAGTCGGTAAACTACAAGTCGCGACGACGTCACTTGCGAAACAGGGGATCGTCGTCCAAGCACCGGAAGCGATGGTCGTGGACCAGACGTTACCGGCGATTCAGAACGTGCTATCTTCCATATCAGCAGTTGGAATCGGTCCTGGTTTATCGCAAGAAGTAGCCGAAACATGGGTGGATCATCTACTTGAGAGTGATTTACCGGTAGTATTAGATGCCGGAGCACTAATAAAAGAAAGTTACCCAGAACGAACCGCGCCGATCATCGTCACACCGCATATTGGCGAATTCGCTCGGATGACGAATCAGACTGTTGCAAGTATTCAAGATGATCTATTCGGTCAAGCAACTGAGTATGCCGTCTTGCATCAAGTAACTGTCGTTTTGAAATCCCATGTCATTTTAATCGCTAAACCAGATGGAGGTGGGTTTGTCATCTCTGGTGCATCGAGTGGTCTCGCAAAGGGAGGAAGCGGGGATACCTTGTTTGGAATTTTAACGAGTCTCCTTGCGCAACATCCATCAGGAGATGTCGAAAAAACGCTAGCGCTAGGAGCGGAGTGGTATGCGTGTGCTTCAAAACAAGTTGAACGACGATTACATCCAAGTAGTTTGTTAGCAACGGATGTCATCGAAGAGTTAGGACGATTTGGGTTATAGGACAATAAATGTTAGAGAAAAGTCTTCCATGACATGTATGAGGGAAGACTTTTCTTTTTAGGAAAGAATTGACACATTCGATACGATAGGAGTATCATCAAGCGATGTCGAAACCTATATACGAAAAAACTAATGGAAAGGAGGGAAATACATGGAGGACATTGTTCGGAAACAACAATGGTGGATCGGAAATTTTGCCCTTTTCATGATGCTTGTTGGCGCTTTAATCATTTATACGACGACGGAAGAGACGATCAAGAATGCATATTTAAGTCGTTCTGTCATTATTTCATTTTTAGTCCTCATGGGGATTTTTATTTTTTATATCAGTCGTCGTAAGATGGACGTGGTGTTGCAAACCCACTTATTGTCCTTGATGTTGCTCGTTGTTCCAATCACTTCGATTAGTTTTTTACCTTATGCGGCGGTCACCGTTTGGGCTAGCAGTTTTTTGTTTTTAATGATCGCTTTGATTTCGTATCAACGAATCATGATGTGGTACGCCATCATCATTGCCATCGCAACTAGTTTTTACGTCATGTGGAATGCCGATACCATGACGGTGAAAATTGATCCGACTGATCATTATGGACGAATTGGCATGATTATAATTGGTGTTTCCATCGCCCTTGTCATCAATCACTTGCATATCCGTAATTTAAATCGTTTGAATGATTTGGCGATACAACTACACGATACGGCACGCTGTGACGAAGAAACAGGTGTTTTGAATCGTCAAGGATTGAACGAAGTCGATTTCCCAAGACCTGAAAAACAGCTCATTTTTGTCGGGATTCATTTAGAAAATTATTATGAGTTGGCACGGTATTTTGGAGAAGACATTCAGTCACAAGTGTTACGAGCATGTATTGAACGGCTCAAGCGAAAACTACCTCCTTATCAAGCGTTTGCTCGAATCGAAGCAGGAACGTTATTGATCGTCATGAAAAAGCCGGACAAGGTGGCATGTAAGGAAGCGATGGAAAAATTGAGTCAAGAAATTTCCATACCTTACGAAATCGAAGGGCATCATGTCTACGTCAACATATCCATCGTCATCGATAATGGAGAAGGGGCGACGGACAATCGGAAGCGTCGAGTACAGCAGTTATTGACTGCGCTACAGGAAGCCGCTCAACAAAATGAACGTGTGATGTGCATTGACCAAGCCTGGCGAAAGGATCAAGAATTGCGAGTCAAAGCAGCACAATCATTAGCACAGGCTAATATTGAAACGGACTTTCACCTCGTCTATCAATTGCAGTACGATGTTCGATCAGAACAATTCATTGGTCTTGAAGCATTGGTTCGCTGGAAGACCTCGTTGCAAGGAGCTGATCGACCATCCGTCTTCATCCCGATTGCTGAAAAAAGTGACTTGATGATTCGTCTAGGAGAATGGATTTTTGAGGAAGGGTGTAAGACGCGTAAAGCATTGATCGGTCTCGTTCCGGATGAATTTACCTTATCGGTTAACGTATCGCCACGACAATTGACGAGTGAGTCATTCATGCCATTCATTGAACGAACGCTACTCAAGTATGCACTAAAGCCGCAACAGATTAAGATCGAGATCACGGAAAGTCAGTCGCTTGATTTTGAGAGTCAATCGATTCATCGAGCGCTCAAGCGCATCAAAACACTCGATTTTCCAGTTTCTCTTGATGATTTCGGGACTGGTCATGCCTCGTATCACGTCCTCGAACGTTTATTACCGTTACGTCAATTAAAGATTCCAAAGCAATTCATTGAACAAATCGGAGCATCAGAGAAACGACAATCGATCCTTGAGTCGATTTTTCAATTGAGTCAGTCGATGCATGTCGAATGTATCGTCGAGGGGGTAGAGACGGGAGAAGAAGTACGCATTGCCAAAGAAATCGGGATTCATTTGTTCCAAGGCTACTTCTTCGCTAAACCGGTACCACTCGAAGAAATCATCTGTCTACTACAAAAAACGAATGAAGGAACGATTCATTAATACCTAAAAAGCCACTTCAGTCCGAACCTTTCGGAGAGAAGTGGCTTTTTCATACAGTATTTATGATTGGTACAGTCGATATTGATTTCGACCTTGTGTTTTTGCTTCATACAAAGCAATATCTGCTTGCTTGAAGACCGTTTCAGCGGGTTGATGATGAGCGTAAGCAATTCCAGCAGATACCGTGATCGATACAGCGTGATCCTGCATGACAAATGGCGTTTGTTGAACGGCTGCCACGATTGTTTCTGCTAAATGAATAGGTTCGTAAAGGTCACAATCTGGAATGATGACGATGAACTCTTCACCGCCATATCGACCAACCGTGATAGGTGCGGGACAATGTTCATTCAATACAATCGAAAAATGGCGCAAGACGGCGTCGCCGCCGGCGTGACCATGCGTGTCATTCACACTCTTGAAGTGATCTAAGTCAAACAAGATGACGCCCCAAGAAGCTCTGTTTTTTTCAAGCGTCGTGACCTTTTCCAAAATGACATGTCGATTCGCAAGCCTTGTTAATTGATCGGTCGAAGCGAGATAGGATTGATAAGAGTAAAGAACAAAATGTTGTTGCAGGAGTAGTGACAAACGATAAAACAAAAAGGCTCCGCCAATCGTTAAGACGAAATAAGGAATATAAATCGTCCTCCAGGCATCTACAGGGGAATTACTTGTAATCAGTCGCCAAAGAACAAGTAGAGAACCGACTGTCACGATGGCGGTAAAAAAATATCCTTGCCGTGTAATGAACCGACGACAAATAAATGACAGCATCAAAAAACCGAGTAGCGTCATGACAGAACTAAGTAGGGCATTTATAGAATCGCCATTATCGATTAAAAAACGATAAATCAAAAGCATTAATCCCGTCACTGTGATACTGATGTTACCACCGAATAAAGCGGATAAAGCGAGAGGTAACAAACGCAAATCAATCAGTGCGCCGTTTAAATCGATCGCATGATGCATAAGAAGAATACCGGTGATCCCATTAGCAAAACCAAAATACAGCCGAGTAGATATCATCGAGTCGGGTTGAATCGGTAAACGATCACGAAGCAGATAAAAGGCGAACGTAGAAACGAGAAAAATAATACAAATATTAATAAAAAAGATATTCACTGTAGCAAGCATCATGAAGCACTTCCTATTTTAAAATTTAAAACGAAAATCATTGTAAGATATCTCAGAGTTCAATAACATGAAAAACGGAAAAAACAGCCTAATCGGCTGTTTTAACGAATCGGTGCAAATTTTTGAATCTCTTGAACAGCCTCATTCCATGAAGCGACACGAATAACATTATTCGGTACGGCTTTACGGTTATAAGGTGCGTCGAACAAAATCACAGGGATGAATGTATCTTCTGCAATCTGCACAGCATTCTCTAATCGATCTTCCATAAACAAATCGAGTGATAAATCACGGACGACTTGTACTTTGTCGTGTGATCCCGTCATGATTAAGGAATCAAGAGGAAGTTCATGTTGTTTGATCCACTCTTCAGTTACAGGACGAACGAGTTCCGATCGTGCTGTCACGTAATGGAGATCATATTGCTTCCGCAAATTCCATAAGTGGTGGCGAACATGTTCTTGAGGGATGGACTCACGATAAATTCCTGACTCGTGACCGGAGTTCACCATGTAGTCCCAAAATTCGATTTGATTCATATCCGTATACGTATGCAATTCATATTCAGACGCCTGATTGAAGTCAATCGACGTTCCGAGATGTTTATTCATGTAAGTGAAGCAAGAGGATGGATGTGTGATCGTTCCATCGATGTCGATTCCAATTTTCATTTACAGTCACCCACGTTCTAAGAATTTTTCTTCACTTAGTATAACATAGTCGAAATCGAGATACGAAAAAAGACTCCTCATCAAAGAGGAGCCCTATCTTATACGTGATTTGCTTTTTCGGCTTCTTTTTCAGCCTGTTTTTCGAGGACGATGGCATCGATCTCTTTTTTCAATTCTTCGACCATTGTTGCTTCTGGTACTTTACGAATGATTTCTCCGTGGCGGAACAACAATCCTTCGTTGCGAGCGCCAGCGATACCGATATCGGCTTCACGTGCTTCACCAGGACCGTTGACTGCACAACCAAGAACAGCAACTTTGATGTTCGCTTGGATATTTTCGATATAGTCTTCGATTTCTGCAGCGATCGACATCAAATCGATTTCGATCCGACCACATGTTGGACATGAGATCAATGTCGCAGCGTTGGCTGCGAGACCAAATGATTTCAAGACTTCTTTTGCGACTTTTACTTCTTCGACAGGGTCCGCTGAAAGAGATACACGAACCGTATTTCCGATTCCGCGTGAGAGGATCGCTCCAAGTCCTGCTGCTGATTTTAATGAACCAGAACGAAGTGGACCCGATTCCGTAATCCCTACGTGAAGTGGATAGTCAAACGATTCAGAAGCAAGTTGATATGCTTCAAGCGCCAACTGTACGTCTGATGCTTTCAATGAAACGATGATGTCATGGAAGTCGAGGTCTTCAAGGATCTTGATGTGGTGCAAGGCACTTTCGACCATACCACGTGCTGTTGGATAACCGTATTTTTCGAGAATGTGCTTTTCGAGTGAACCAGCGTTTACCCCAATACGGATTGGGATGTTTTTCGCTTTTGCTGCTGTCACGACGGCTTCGACTTTTTCGCGGCGACCGATATTACCTGGGTTGATCCGGATTTTATCGACGCCAGCTTCGATCGCCATGAGCGCGAGTTTATAGTTGAAGTGGATGTCTACGACAAGCGGGATGTTGATTCGGCTTTTGATTTCTGCAAGTGCGAGCGCATCACGTTCTTCTGGACAAGCGACGCGGACGATTTGGCAACCAGCTTCTTCAAGACGTAGGATTTCAGCGACTGTCGCTTCGACGTCGTGTGTTTTAGTTGTCGTCATACTTTGGATGATGACTTCATTATTTCCACCAATGACAAGGTCCCCTACACGAACGGGACGAGTCTTAGAGCGATGGACCATTTTCGGCATATCGAAAATCTCCTTTTGTGGCATACCGCCATATTGTTTATGTTTACCTTTTCTATCATATCGAACTATTCCCTAAAAATCGAGAAACAAGAACGAAAATCGAACATTTACAATTGTTTAATGAAAGTAAGGCGTCCGTCAATCCGTCGGACGCCTGATTTTGATACTCATCGAGATTTACGTGACGCGCGAGGTTTCGGGGAACGGGCAATCCATAATGGCACCAACGTGTAAATGAAGTGCCCGAGGATGAGTAAAGCAACTCCTATTTGATGATGCCCCAATTGGTAAAGAAGCATGCCAAGGGGGAAGGTCCATAGATTCGTTGCAACCGTATAAGGGAACGTCTGACGATATGCCCATGGACGGGGGAGTAACAGACGAACGAATCCTTTCGTCAGATATGCCATCAAGAGCAAATACAGTAAGACCGCAATAGCGATGAAGATGAAGTGGAGAACGAACCAAATCACGATTGGAATATTTTTTTGTAAAAAGAAGGAATCGATGATCGTCGTCCATAGTGAAATCCAAGCCAATCCACAGAAATACAAAGAAACATCTGATAGACGAAGTCGTAAAAACGAGCGGTTTGGAATTAATGAAGTTTGTAAGTAATTAATGAGTTGACGTAAAAAAGACAAGAATATCACTCTTTCCATTGTTTTATAACAGATTTTTTGGTTTGTCTATTTGTTCATAAATAAAGGAATTATTGTAGTGGTACAGATTAATAAAACCTTAACAATTGGATGTCGGGAAAACTGTTTACAAGTTCATTAGACCTTTACATAATAGGGGGGTCGAAAAAATAAACTTTACAAACACATCAATCCACATCAAATAAAGGAGCTGGCAAGATGAACTATGATTTGCAGGAAATGATTTTTACCTTCATCGGTGGACTTGGGATTTTCCTTTTCGGTATTAAGTATATGGGAGATGGTCTCCAAAAAACAGCGGGAGACCGATTACGTTATATCCTCGATAAGTATACGACGAATCCACTATTAGGTATCTTAGCAGGTATCGTCGTCACGATATTGATTCAATCGTCATCCGGTACGACTGTCATCGTCGTCGGACTCGTGAGTGCAGGTCTGATGAATTTACGACAAGCAATTGGTGTCGTCATGGGAGCGAACATCGGTACGACGATCACGGCCTTTATCATCGGGTTCAATGTTAAAGAAGCGGCACTTCCGGCAATCGCCATTGGTGCTTTCTTGATCTTCTTCTTCAATAAAGAACGTGTTCAGTATATCGGACAGATTTTCTTTGGTTTCGGTGCATTGTTTTACGGTCTCACATTGATGGGGGACGGGATGGCTCCGCTCGAATCAAGTGCCTGGTTCCGAGAGTTGACTGTCTCGATGTCGGATAACCCATTGCTTGGTGTATTCGTCGGAACTATCTTTACAGTTCTTGTTCAGTCGTCATCTGCGACGATTGGTATCTTACAGGAGTTGTATGCTGGTGACATGATCGATATCAAAGCGGCACTACCGGTCTTGTTCGGTGATAACATTGGAACAACGATTACGGCAGTACTTGCAGCACTTGGTGCGTCGATCGCAGCCAAACGGACAGCCGCCGCACACGTCATCTTCAATATCATCGGAACAATTTTGTTCTTGATCGCATTACCAGTGTTCTCAAGCTTCATCGCATGGATTACAGACGCGCTCGGTTTAGAACCGAAAATGCAAATTGCTTTTGCACACGGAACGTTCAATGTCGTCAACACATTGATTCAATGTTGGTTCATCGCACAAATCGCATGGCTCGTTCAAAAAATCGTACCAGGTACGGATACGACGATCGATTCAAAACCGCGTCATCTCGATCAAAACATCTTAAATCAATCTTCTGCGCTTGCCTTAAACCAAGCGAAACTTGAAGTTTTGCGTATGGGTGAATTCTCAAAAGACGCACTTGCAAAAGCACACCGTTACACGCAATCGCATGATAAAAAAGATGTTTCAGAATCCGAGCAGATTGAATATGCGATCAACTACCTGAATACAGAAGTGACGAGTTATCTCGTTAAAATAGCAGCACATGATTTATCAGAACGTGAATCAAACGATCATTCGTTATTGATGCACGCCGTCAATGACTTTGAGCGGATTGGTGATCATGTTGAGAATATCGTTGAATTAATCGACTTCCAGATCGTCAACCGGATTCAGTTCACCACATCTGCGAAGCGAGAGCTTGATGAGATGTATGTCCTGACACAAGAAATCGTCTCTTGTGCGATTCGCGCCGTCGAAGAAGACGATGTCACGCGGGCACGAAAAGTTCTTGAACTTGAAGGGAAACTTGATGCATTCGAACGTTCATTCCGTAAACATCATGTACTTCGCGTGAATGCTGGTGAATGTACAGGACAAGCGGGAATGATCTTCGTCGACTTACTTTCAAACCTTGAACGAATCGGCGATCACGCTGTGAACATCACGGATCTCGTCCTTGAACAGCGGACAGCATTAATGAACTAAGCGTAGACTTATTTTAAAACAGCTGATTTCGAAAAAAAATGAAATCAGCTGTTTATTTTTTTGAAATAGCATATTGACAAGTTTCGTCACATCTCGTAATCTAATAAGAGTAAGAAACATACATCATGGCGGTGTAGCTCAGCTGGCTAGAGCGTACGGTTCATACCCGTGAGGTCGTGGGTTCGACTCCCTCCGCCGCTACTATTACTTAAGGACCCTTAGCTCAGCTGGTTAGAGCTGACGGCTCATAACCGTCCGGTCGCAGGTTCGAGTCCTGCAGGGTCCATTTGGTTGAACGCTTCTCGTTGCAAACGGGAAGCGTTTATTTTTGTTCGCTCGGGGAATAGTAAAGGTATTGTAATAATATTCATACTATAGTAACTAAGGGAGAGCGAAGAGAGATGGAACGTAACCATACGATGATGCAGTTTTTCGAGTGGCATGTAGAGAATGATGGAAAGCACTGGCAACGTTTGAAAGAACGAGCGCCTGAATTGCGTGCTGCTGGCATCACGTCCGTGTGGATTCCCCCAGCATCGAAAGGTCAGTCGGATGAAGATACAGGATACGGCATCTATGATGTCTATGACTTAGGCGAGTTCGATCAAAAAGGAACGGTCCGGACGAAATATGGCACAAAGGATGAACTGGTCGAAGCAATCGAAGTTGCCCATGAGAACGATATCGCTGTTTATGCGGATGTTGTCATGAACCATAAAGCTGCAGCAGACGAACTCGAAACGATTAAAGTAGTGGAAGTCAATCCAGAAGACCGATCGAAAGAAATTTCAGAAGAGTTTGAAATCGATGCGTGGACGAAGTTTACTTTCCCAGGTCGTAATGGAAAGTATTCGGATTTCGTCTGGACACACGAATTCTTCAATGGAACGGATTTTGACGCGCGCGAAGAAAAAACAGGGATCTTTAAGATTTCCGGAAATAATAAAGATTGGAACAACCAAGTAGATGATGAGTTCGGCAATTATGATTACCTCATGTTTGCAAACATCGACTACAATCATCCGACGGTACGGGAAGAAATGATCCGTTGGGGACACTGGTTCAAGGACACGATCGATTGCCAAGGCTTCCGTCTTGATGCAATCAAGCATATCAACTATGAATTTGTCCGTGAATTCGCGAAATCGATGATGGAAAGCAGCGAAGGCGATTTTTACATGGTCGGCGAGTTTTGGAAGTCAGATCTCGACGATTGCCGTCATTTCCTAGACAGTGTCGACTACACGATTGATTTGTTTGATGTTCCGCTTCATTATAAATTCCATGAAGCTTCCAAGCAGGGAGAAAAATTTGATTTAACGACATTGTTTGCGGATACGCTCGTCGAGTCGCATCCGACGAATGCCGTGACGTTCGTCGACAATCACGATTCACAGCCTGGCGAGTCGCTAGAATCATGGGTGGATGACTGGTTCAAGCAACATGCCTATGCATCGATCTTGTTACGTAAGGACGGATATCCATGTGTCTTTTACGGGGATTACTATGGCGTCCAAGGACCGACCCCTGTCGAAGGAAAAAAAGAGATGATCAATGCCCTGCTCTATACGCGCTATCATAAAGCATACGGAGAACAACAGGATTATCTTGATGACCCGCACTGTGTAGGCTGGGTTCGTCTTGGTGTCGATGAGATCGAGAACTCAGGTTGTGCCGTGTTGCTTTCGAACGCCGACATGTGCGAGAAACGCATGTTCGTCGGTGAAGAGCGTGCGGGTCAAGAATGGTTCGACTATACAAACCATCAAGATCATCCAGTCGTGATTGACGAAGAAGGATTTGGTGTCTTCCCGGTTCCGGGCGGAGGCGTCTCTGTTTTTGCTCCGCGAGAAGTCGAGTAAATCCGAGGGTCTTGACTTGCGTCAACACAGGTACTTTTGCTAGTCTTAAAGGGTATTGAAGTTTTCGAAAATAGCACAAAGGGGGACATGAACATGTCAAAATTTGAATTACCAGAACTCGGCTACGCTTATGATGCGCTTGAGCCACATATCGATGCTCGTACGATGGAGATTCACCACACGAAACACCACAACACGTATGTCACGAACGTGAATACGGCGCTTGAGGGTACAGAACATGAAGGAAAGTCACTTGAAGAACTTCTTCAAAACTTGGATGCTCTCCCAGCAAACATTCAAACTGCAGTCCGTAACAACGGTGGCGGTCACTGGAACCACTCATTCTTCTGGAAATTGTTGAAGAAGAACGATGGCGCTGCTCCAACAGGGGAACTTGCAACAGCAATCGACGAAGCATTCGGATCATTTGATGCATTCAAAGATGCGTTCGCAAAAGCAGCAACAACTCGTTTCGGTTCTGGTTGGGCTTGGTTGATCGTTGACGGTGGGAAATTGGCAGTCGTTTCGACTCCAAACCAAGATACACCAGTCATGGAAGGCAAAACGCCAATCCTTGGTCTTGATGTTTGGGAACATGCATACTATCTCAACTATCAAAACCGTCGTCCGGATTACATCAATGCATTCTTCAACGTCGTTGATTGGGACCACGTAGCGAAGCTTTACGCTGACGCGAAGTAATGGAAAGAAGCGTATCGTTCAATTGTGAACGATACGCTTTTTTTAATGCGGAAAATCATGGGATAGGTTGTTATGGAAAGTTTCCTTCTATATAATGAAACAAGATGACTTTTGAACGATAGGGGAGTACGCCATGGCTAAACGAATCACCGTACGAGGAAGACGGCGTAATCATCTGCCGCTTCGTCTGAATTTAATGTTCTTCGTCGTTTTTTTATTGTTTGCGATTTTGATTTTCCGTCTAGGAGTCGTTCAAATCGTCAATGGTGAAAAAATTTCGCGGGAAGTCCAAAAAACGGAGATGACTGCATCAAAGTATGAAGTACCACGTGGTAAGATTTATGACCGGGATGGTCGTCTACTTGTCGATACAATTTCTAAATACTCCATTGTATATCGTCGCGCACAATCGACGAAAGTAGATGAACGTATTGAAATCGCGCAGCGTCTCGCAGCAATCATTGATCTGCCTAAAAAAGACTGGAAAGTCACGGAACGTGACATCAAGGATTTTTGGGTCGCGACGAACACGGAAGAGTCGGATCGTCGTTACCAAGCAGCAGTGAAAAAGAAGTATCCTTCAACGGAAGCACAAAGTAAGCTTTCGATTGCGGAACAAGATCAAATCCGCCTGGATGCGATCACGAAAAAAGATATTGATTACGATGATAAGACGATGGAAGTCATTGCGATCAAACATAACATGGAAGTCGGTTATGCGCTTGATCCACAACTCGTCAAGCTCGGTGCGTCTGCAAAAGAGATGGCAATCATCGATGAAAATTTAGAAGATTTGAAAGGTGTATCGGTTGAACCGTTTTACGAACGCTCTTATCCGTATGAAGGAACACTTCGAAACATCTTCGGAAAGTACTCGAAGATTCCGGCAGAACAACAAGCGGAGTTCAAAGCAAAAGGATATAGTTTGAATGATCGTGTCGGGACTTCGTTCCTTGAGCAACAGTACGAAGATCTTCTGCGCGGGAAACCGGCATACGATGTGTACGAAACGTTTAATGGAGAACCGGTCGGTGATCCAAAACGTGAAGAAGGCGAGTCCGGGAAGGACCTCGTTCTAACCGTTGATGCGGAATACAATAAAAAAGTAGATCAAATCATGCAACAAGCGATCAAAATGGGTCGTGGCATGGGTAGTCGTTATTTAAAAGAAGGATATGCCGTCGTCATGAATCCACAAACTGGTGAGATTTTAGCGATGTCAGGTCAAAAGCTTGATCCTTCGACTGGAAAGTTCACGGATGTAGCGATTAATAATGTCTTGACGTCTCTTCAAATCGGTTCAACGATCAAGGGTGCGACAGTTGCGATGGGACTACAGGAAGGTGTCATTCGTCAAAACGAAGTCATCAACGATGCGCCGATCACAATCGGAGGTACAAAAAAAGGATCATATGTTAACATGGGACCGATTACGGATTTAACGGCGCTTGAGCGCTCGTCGAACGTCTATATGTTTAACATTGCGATGCGGATGGCGAAATATCCGAGCAATGGGATTGCTGGTGCGAGCGTGGATGGAGCAGCTGCCATCATGCAGAATTACTATAGTCAGTTCGGTCTTGGGGTGACGACAGGTGTTGATTTGCCTTACGAAGCAAAAGGTGTTCAAGGGACGCCAGACCGTGTCACGTTGTTGATGGACCGAGTCATTGGTCAGTACGATGCCTTTACGCCGCTTCAAGTCGCGCAGTACATTTCAACACTTGCGAACGGTGGTTATCGAGTTCAGCCTCACTTCTTAAAAGAAGTATTGGCGTCGAACTCGATTGAAAAGGGTACGAAAAAAGTCGATTACAGCTTTAAAACGAATTATCTGAACCGGATTGAAGTCAGTCAAGATAATATTGATCATGTCCGGGAAGGGTTGCACCGTGTTGTAAAAGGTGAGCGTGGTACAGCCAAAGTCATCGCACAAACTGGAATCGATGCTGCAGCAAAAACAGGTACTGCACAGGTCAGCGTCTATGGGGATGACGGAATCGCCTTACGTGACGGAAGCGGGCAACCGGTTCGTTCATTGAACTCGAATCTTGTCGGTTGGGCACCGTATGACAATCCAGAGATGGCGTGGGCCGTGTTCCTTCCTTATATGGAACAAGAGACTGTCAACTCGAAAATCGGTCATGATCTTGTCAAAGCGTACTTCAACGTAAAGGACGTACCGTGGCAGACTAAGCCAAATTAACTAGAAACTAAGCGAGGGTGAGCAATCACTCTCGTTTTTTTTTGTTTGTATTGACCTTTTTTTGTAATGGATTTCGAATTGTAAACACTAAAAAACACGCCTTTACAATTCTTTTACGTTGGATTCATTTCGTTTTAATAGTTCATCCGTAGTATAAGTCTTGTAAGGAAAACGGATAAAAAGTCGTAGCATCGTCAGCGACATACTTTCGAGGAGGAAAATTAATCATGTCTTGGATGAAAAAAACAGCACTCATTACAACGGTAGCATCAATCGCAGTAGTGGGGGCAGCATGTGGTAACGATAAAGGCGGTTCTGCTAGTTCATCTGATTTAAAAGGGAAAATCGCAATCGACGGTTCTTCTACAGTCTTCCCGATCATGGAAGCTGTCGGTGAAGAATATTCAACGGAACAACCTGACGTAAATGTCACAGTCGGTGTCTCTGGTACGGGTGGCGGATTCAAACGCTTCGTCGTCGGTGAAACGGATCTCTCGAACGCATCGCGTGAAATTAAAGAAGAAGAAGCAGCTGAAGCGAAAAAGAACAACATCGAATATACAAAACTTTCACTTGCATATGATGGTCTAACTGTTGCAGTCAGCAAAGATAATACATGGGTAAAAGAACTCTCGCTTGATCAACTCGAAAAGATTTGGCTCGACCCAAACGTTAAGACTTGGAAAGATGTTGATTCTTCTTATCCGGCTGAACCACTGAAGTTCTTCAGCCCAGGGAAAGATTCAGGAACATTCGACTTCTTCTCTGAAAAAGTACTTGAGAAGAAAGACATGCGTAAAGACGTTCAACTGTCTGAGGACGATAACGTACTCGTCAAAGGGGTTGAAGGAACGAAAGGTGCGATCGGTTACTTCGGTTATGCCTACTACGCTGAAAATAAAGATAAGTTAAAAGAAGTACCACTTTCAGCTGAAGGAAAAGATGCTGTCGATCCAACACCAGAAACAATCAAGGATCTATCTTACCCGCTGTCACGTGAAATCTACACGTACGTCAACAACAAATCATTGAACGATAAAAAACAGGTGGCAGACTTCGTGAAATTCACGAACGAAAACGCTGGAGATTTAGCTGAAGAAGTCGGTTATATCAAAATGCCACAAGATCGTTACGATGAAAACACAAAAGCAATCGAAGATGCAATGAAATAATCATCGAGTCATGAGGATGGCCCAACCGGGGAAGTCTGTACCGGTTGGGTCCCGTTCTCATGTCAAGAAGGAGTAGGGAGCGAAGAAGGATGAATTCAACACCCAATAAATCGGTTCGCGAGCTGATTCAACAGAACCGACAGCAAAAATTCAGTGTGAAAAACGTCATGGAACGCATCATGCCGATCGTTTTATTCCTGTGTGCGTTCGTCTCGGTCGTTACGACCATCGGCATCATTCTCACGTTAGTCATTGAAACCGAGCATTTCTTTGAAGTCGTTCCGTTCAAGGAATTTTTCGGCAGTACGAGCTGGTATCCACTGAACTCTCAACCAGAGTATGGGATTTGGCCGCTTGTCGTCGGTACACTTGAGATTACCGTGATTGCGATGCTAGTTGCCGTGCCGATCGGCCTCACGTCTGCGATTTATTTAAGTGAGTATGCGTCAGACCGTGCACGCCGTATCTTAAAACCGATTTTAGAAGTCTTAGCTGGTGTTCCGACGATCGTTTTCGGATTCTTCGCGTTGACGTTCGTCACACCACTACTCGTTAAATTAATTCCAGGCATTCAAATCTACAATGCGCTCAGTCCGGGGATCGTCGTCGGTATCATGATCATTCCAATGATCGCCTCGATTTCTGAGGATGCGATGAGCTCTGTTCCTAAAAAAATTCGTGACGGTGCGCTTGCTCTTGGTTCGACACGTCTTGAAGTCGCATTAAAAGTCGTTGTTCCCGCTGCCTTGTCCGGAATCATTGCTTCAATCGTACTCGGAATGTCTCGGGCAATTGGTGAGACGATGATCGTGACGATCGCTGGTGGTTCGAATCCGACAGCTGCTGTTAATCCACTCGAGCCGGTCCAGACGATGACTGCGTATATCGTTCAGGTCGCTTTAGGCGATGCTGGATTTGGAACAGTTGAATATTACAGTATCTATGCGGTTGGTACGCTCTTGTTCGTCTTTACGTTATTGATGAACTTACTCGCGAACTGGATCACACGCCGCTTCAGAGAGGAGTATTAAGATGGCCTTACCAGAAAAGCAACCTGTCACAAAAAAATTCATCGACCCGGTCGCAGTTAAGAAATCCATTAGCCAACGCCTCGTCGTCAACAATGTAACGAAAGTCATTTTCCTCGTCGGTCTGTTTTTCGGTCTCGTCGTCTTAGGTATTCTCCTATTCGGCGTCATCCGTGACGGTGCTTCGTGGTTATCACTTGAATTTCTACAAAACGCACCATCTCGTCGTGCGGAACGTGCCGGAATCTATCCAGCGTTAATGGGATCGATCTTCTTGATGCTCCTGATCATCCCGATGATTTTCATCATTGGTGTTGGAGCAGCAATTTATTTAGAAGAATATGCAAAAAAGAGTCGGATGACATCGTTCATCGAGGTCAATATCTCGAACCTCGCAGGTGTTCCGTCGATCGTCTTTGGATTACTCGGATTAACGTTCTTCGTCCGTAATATGGGCTTCGGTTCGACGTTGATTGCTGGAGCTTTGACACTCGCATTGATGAGTCTTCCGGTCGTCATCGTTTCTTCTCAAGAAGCAATTCGCGCCGTGCCACAAGCGATGCGCCATGCATCACTCGCGCTCGGTGCATCGAAATGGCAAACGACGTTCAAAGTCGTTCTTCCGGCATCACTTCCGGGAGTCATTACAGGAATCATCTTAGCTGTATCCCGAGCGATCGGTGAGACAGCACCGTTGATCATGGTCGGAGCTGCCATTTTCATCGCCCGTGCGCCAGAAGGGATCTTTTCAGAGTTCACGGCATTACCGATTCAAATCTATAACTGGACAAGTCGTCCACAAGCGGACTTCCAAGGTCTTGCAGCAGCAGGAATCATCATCTTGATGGTCATTCTCTTGACGATGAACTCGCTTGCGATCTGGATCCGGAACCGATTTTCTAAACGCTATTAATCGAACGAGATAGAAGGGATTTCTTTTAAGGAGGAAGACAGATGATGGATACGAAGCTGAATACGAAATCAGTCGTCACAGAAGGGGCAGAGCGTATGAACCAACCAGTAGTAGCACGCGAGAGCGTCTATAACGTTAAAAATTTAAATTTATGGTACGGTGACGATCACGCGCTTAAAGATGTCAATCTTGATATCAAAAAAAATGAAGTTACGGCAATTATTGGACCGTCAGGATGCGGTAAATCGACATTCATCAAAACATTGAACCGGATGGTCGAACTCGTTCCGATCGTGCGGACGAATGGTGTCATTGAGTATCACGGACGTAATATCTTTGAAAAAGAGTATGGTGTTGAAGAATTACGGACGTCTGTCGGAATGGTCTTTCAGCAACCGAATCCATTCCCAAAATCAATTTACGATAACATCGCATATGGTCCACGTGTCCATGGCGTTAAAAACAAAAAAATCCTTGATGAGATCGTGGAACGTAGTTTACGCCGAGCAGCGATTTGGGATGAAGTCAAAGATCGCTTAAATGAAAATGCCTATGGTCTTTCGGGTGGTCAACAACAACGTCTCTGTATCGCGCGTTGCCTCGCGATCGAGCCGGATGTCATTTTGATGGATGAGCCGACATCGGCACTGGACCCGATTTCTACATTAAAAGTAGAAGAACTCGTCCAAGAGTTGAAATCGGACTACTCAATTATCATCGTCACGCACAACATGCAGCAAGCTGCACGTGTATCTGACAAAACAGCATTCTTCTTGAATGGTGAAGTCGTCGAGTTCGATCAAACAGACCGGATCTTTGGAAATCCGACCGACAAACGGACGGAAGATTACATTTCAGGACGATTCGGATAAGAAGGGGAGACGAGACGAATGGCAGCGAACCGTACAATTTTTGGAGAAAACCTTGCAATACTCGATCAAAAAGTCTTTTTACTAGCACGAAAAACGATGCAACAAATCGCAACGACAGCAGAGGCGCTCGAAAAATATGATCAAGATATCGCACGTGGTGTCATTGCGAACGACAATGAACTCGATGATCTTGAACTCGAAATCAACGATGATGCGATCCTCTTAATCGCGAAGCAACAACCAGTTGCGACGGATTTACGACGGATCATCACGGCGATGAAGATTTCATCGGATCTTGAGCGGATTGCGGATTATGCAGGAAATATTTCAAAAGCAGTCCTTCGTGTCGAAACATTTCCATACGTCATCGATATCTCCTTGTTGAAGGAAGCGTTTGAGACATTACTCGATATGACGGAAACCGCAATCGTTGCATATCGTGATGGAGATGTCGAAAAAGCAAAAGCACTGTCTGATCTCGACAATGTCATCGATGAGACGACATACAAGGCGCTCCGTCAGTATATGCGTCATATGTCCTTGCAACCGATCGTTGTCGATGAAGTCATGCAATTCACGAACATTTGCCGATATATCGAGCGAATGGGTGACCACTTGACGAACGTCGGGGAACATCTGATCTATCTCGAAAAAGGAAAACATTATGATTTAAATGGGTGAACTAAGTAGGCAGGAGGAATTTCCTCTGCCTACTTTTTTTGTAAAGGGATTCGAAACACGTTTGTAGAATAGGAAAGAAGTGAATAATGACAGAGAGGTGATTGGGAATGCTTGAGCAAATCATTAAAATGAAAGAACAAGGGCTGACAACAAAACAAATCGCAGCACAATTGGATACGACTGAAGGAAAAATTAAATATGCTTGGACCAAATATCGTAAATCATTGACAGATCAACCAACTGTAGAAGCACCGAAAGTAAAATCAAAAACTGTCAAACAGACCAAAAAGTCGACTGCACCGGTATTAGATGTCGTACCGTCTGTGCAAGTGATGCCATCACTCGAACGTGATGCGTTTGGAATGGCGACGCATTATGAAGATGATATTCTCCATGCGATCGTTCAGTCACCGACTGCGTTATATGTCTACTGGGAATTGTCTGAACTGTCGAAACAGTTGTTAGAAACGCATTATCACACGACATTTGATTCGTTCCGTAAAGAGTTACGCATCATTGACGTCACACTCGTCGATTACGAACAAGGACAAGCGAATCGTACGTATCAGTTCGAACTGCCTGAGATGACGAATGCTTGGTTCGTTCGACCAGTTGCCCCGAATACTACATACATCATTGAATGGGGCATTCAAACGATTGATGGAGATTTCGTTCCAGTACTACGTTCGAAACCAGTCGAGACACCACGTGACGAATCAGTCACAGACGGACGCTTCGCCGAAGTCGTGCATCATTGGCAATACGGTGAGGTCGAACAGCCGGAATGGGTCGAGGTATTACGCCCGTATTCTTATTTCGATCGCGTCCGATAATGGAATTAGAGAGAGGAAAGGAAGAGAAGCTATGCGAAAAGGATATTTTTCACTCGTCTTACATGCACACTTACCATATATCCGTCATGAAGAGGCGCATCGTCTCGAGGAACGGTGGATGTATGAAGCGATTTCAGAAACCTACATTCCATTATTGTGGGAAGTCGACCGCTTATCACGTCCGCTCGGTTGGACAGTCAGTATTTCACCGCCGGTCATCGAGATGCTTGCCGATCCACTGATTCAAGACCGCTACATCGAGCATATCGAGGACACATTACGTTTGATTCGTCAGGAACTGGAACGAGAGCTTGACCAAAAGGAACGAGATGCTCTTTTATTCTATCAAGACCGCTATCAAGATTTATTGAATACGTTCCTTCACTGGGAAAAAGATTTGAACCGGGCATTCCGCCATTACAAAGAGCAAGGCTATCTTGATTTGATCACCTGTACGGCGACACACGGGTTCAGTCCTCACATGTTGTCTGAACAAGCGGCGCGCTCTGAAATTCAGACAGGCTTGAACTGTTTTGAACGCCATTACGGATTCCGTCCATCAGGTCTTTGGATGCCGGAATGTGCCTATACGCCAGGACTTGATCGGATTTTATATGAGGAAGGCATTCGCTATACGTTCGTCGATGAACATTCGATTTTAAACGCCGATCCAGCACCAAAACACGGAATCGGAGCACCCGTCTATTCTCCACACGGCGTAGCACTCTTCCCGCGTGATCAAATCATTTCCGGAAAAATCTGGAGTTCTGTCATCGGGTATCCGGGACATCCTGATTATCGTGAGTTTTATCGGGATCTCGCTTATGATCGAGAATGGGATCAAATTGCTGAGTTCATGCATCCGGAAGGCTTACGTTATGATACCGGGTTGAAATTGCATCGTGTAACAGGTGAGACGGATCAAAAAGACTATTACGTACGTGACTGGGCATGGCAACGAACAAGTGAGCATGCAGCAGATTTTGCTCAAGCACTTGGTGAACATTTAGATGCATATCAAGGACAAGACTTCCCGCCATTTCTCGTCACAGCACCATTTGATGCTGAATTGTTTGGTCACTGGTGGTTCGAAGGACCTGATTTCCTTGGTAAAGCGATGGAACGTCTAGAGGATCAGGCGATTGAGTCGATTTCACCAGCTATGTTCCTCGAACGTCACTTCCAAGACATCGATACGGCACATGTCGCGATGGGAACGTGGGGACGAAAAGGCTATGCGGAAGTCTGGATCAACGAGCGCAACGACTGGATGATTCGCCATCTCCACCAGCTCGAAAAGAGACTAGCAGGAATCGTTGCGCGAAATCGTCATCAAGATGCATTGACTGTCAAGGCGAAACGCCAGCTCATTCGAGAATATCTACTTGCTGTCTCAAGTGACTGGCCGTTCATTTTAGACGGACAGACGACAGCACAGTACGCTGCGAACCGGTTCCGTGAGCATATCTTACGTTTTGAAGAAACCGAACGTCGTCTCGATGCACAAGAATTAACGATGGACTGGTTGGAAGGGCGTTATCAACAATATCCGTTCTTGCAAGATGAAGACATTGAACCAGATGTTTTCTTAACGGCTCATGACTATTATGTTGCGGTCAAACGCGATGCTGCTTTGAACAAGGATGGTATTCTCATGTTCACTCGGGATTACGAACAATCTCACCGTCCAGTTCGTGATGTAGCTAGACGACTAGCGGCAGCGGGAGAGAACGTCTACGTCGTAACGGAACATCCTGAAGCGTATCGATTCGAGGAGGGTGTACATGTATACGGGGTACAAGTGACAGGTCTACCGCTCGTTCAAACATACAATCAACTGGCTGCGTTAAATCTAGCCTTCTTGCGTCAGGCGCAAGCCTTGGCGAAGATCGTTGACTTCCAAGTCGTCCATAACTTCAATATGGAAACAGCTTCAGCTGCCCAGGCAATCGCCAAGATGAAAGAGTTGCCACTCGTCAGTAATGTTTATGATGTCGAGAGTGAGCGTTCTCCGGATCGTTCAGGTGGTCTGGTCGTTGCGTTAAAACGACTTGAAGGAGACGCATTGCGTCAATCGGCTGTCGTTTATCTAGAACGGGAAGAGTCACGCAACGGGGTGGAACAGGAGTATCACGTTGAAAAGAAACCCCTTCGTTTTGAAGAGAACCTTGAAAAACCATATCAACACGTGACGAATCCGAAAAAGAACGGATGAACAGTTGCAATTCCTTTCCTTTCTTGGTACGATACTTGAGTATGCTTAACCTTATGTAAAGCAAAATCACTTGATACATCGAGAGCTAGATAGGAGGGAATTCCATGCGCGTTAAAATCACATTAGCTTGCACTGAAACTGGTGACCGTACTTATATCACTAAAAAGAACAAGCGTAACAACCCAGAGCGTCTTGAGTTGAAGAAATACAACCCACGTCTCCGTAAACACACACTTCACCGTGAAGTGAAATAATTGAGATGGAAGCCGTCACTTCGTGTGATGGCTTTTTTTGTGGAAAGGAAGACAGTTATGAACAAACAAAAAGTACGCCGTCTGATCAAAGAAAGATTAGATGTGATGGAGAACCGTGCTGAAAAGGAACGGTTAATACACGAACATGTTTTGTTATTGCCTGAATGGCAACAAGCGACTTGTGTCGCAATCACGTTAGCATTTCGAAATGAATGTGATACAAGCATATTGATTAAACAAGCGTGGCAAGAGGACAAGACGGTCTTGATACCGAAAGTAGTCGGAGAAGAGATGGTCTTTTATGAATACAGACCAGAAGATCAATTGCAGCATAATCAGATGGGAATCGCAGAACCAATGGATTCAGCTCGTCGCACTACACTTGATCAAGCGGGATTTTGTCTCGTTCCGGGACGCGCCTATCGACGGGATGGCTATCGCTTAGGGTGGGGAGGCGGTTATTATGATCGTGCACTCGTGACATACACAGGTTGTAAAGTATCCATCGCCTTTTCAGAACAGCTCTTTCCAGATTTTGAAGTGGAAGACTTCGATATCCCAGTTGATCTCATCGTCACGGACCAAGAGGTTATCCGATGTTAAGTGTTACGATTTTATTTTGTCTCATTCTCGCCTGGACTGGACGATATTTTCGCTTGTTGACGACAAGCGGGGCTGTCTTGACAATGCTCGTCGGTAGTGGTGTCTCATTTGGATTCGGCTTGAAAGGTTTAGTGGTGCTCTTACTCTTCTTTGGCAGCTCGAGTCTTTTATCGAAAATTGGGCGTTCTAGAAAAAAATCCGTGGACGCGATCGTCGAAAAAGAGGGTGCACGTGACGGATGGCAAGTACTTGCGAATGGAGGAGTAGCGTTCGTCGCTGCTATAGCCTACGCCATGACGATGAATTTTGCGTATCTCTTGTTATTCCTATTCGTCATCGCGGCATCGAATGCCGATACATGGGCTTCGGAAATCGGTCCACTCTCAAGACGTGATCCATGGTCTTTGAAAACATTACGACGGGTACCAGCAGGAACGAGCGGAGCGATGTCGTTAATCGGAACGTTAGGAACAATTGCTGGAGCTGCGTTCATCGCTTTAGCAGCGCAGTGGATCTTCTCTCTTTCTTTGACAGAGGCCTTACTTGTGACAGGTATCGGTGTCCTTGGAAGTCTGCTCGATACACTATTTGGAGCAATGTGGCAACGCGTGTATGAATGTTCAGTTTGCGGGGAACGTACGGAAAAACGAGAGCATCATGGACAACCGACAGCTTACGTATCGGGTATTTGGTTTCTTGGAAATGATGCGGTAAACGTCATGACGAGTGGTCTAGCGAGTGGAATCGGGTTTATCATCGTCCGATTCTGGTAAGTGAAAAGTATGACAGGGTAATTCCTTATGTTAGGATATCGATGACACAAAATGGACAAATGTGATTAATTTCACATATTACAAAGAATGTGAAAGATGTTACAATTTATTTGTGAGATAGTTAACAAACTCTTAGAACGAATGAAAGGGTGGACATAACGAGATGGAATTACATGCGAAAGTAACACGGGTGGCGTTAATCGGAGCAGGTGCGGTCGGTTCAAGCTTTGCTTATCAGATGTCAACAGCCGGACTTTGTGAGGAACTTGTCATCATTGACGTCAATAAAGCAAAAGCAGAAGGTGAAGCGATGGACTTGAACCACGGAACCCCGTTTAGTTCTTCACCGATGCGGATCTGGGCTGGAGATTATATGGACTGCCGAGAGGCTGAGGTCGTCGTCATCACGGCGGGAGCTCCTCAAAAACCAGGAGAGACGAGACTCGATCTCGTCGCAAAGAATGCATTGATCATGAAAGAAATGATTCGTCAGATTATGGGTTCTGGTTTTGATGGTCTCATCGTCGTGGCTTCCAATCCGGTTGATATCATGGCACATCTGGCTTGGAAATATTCCGGTCTTCCAAAATCACGCGTATTTGGATCAGGAACGGTGCTCGATACAGCACGTCTGCGTCAAATGCTTGGAGAATACTTTCACATCGATTCTCGCAATGCCCATGCCTACATTCTTGGAGAACATGGAGATACGGAATTCGCTGCCTGGAGTAATAGCCGTATTTATGGAAAAACAATTGATGAACTACTTGCTGAGGACGATCGTTATTCTCAAGCAGACCTTGATCAAATCTATATCAACGTTCGGGATGCTGCCTATCATATTATCGAACGTAAAGGAGCAACTTATTATGCGATTGGACTTGGACTTGTTCGAATCGTGCGTGCCATCCTTGGGAACGAGAACTGTTTGTTGACGGTCGGGGCGTATGTAGATGGGCAGTACGGGATTTCCGGCATTCACATCGGAGTACCGGCGATCATCAATCGTCAAGGTGTGCGGGAAATCATTGAAGTCGCGTTGACGGAAGAAGAAATGAAGAAGTTTCATCATTCTGCTGATGTATTGCGTCAGACACTCGAACCTGTCTTGCAAGATTAACGGCGCAAAGCATGACGAAAACCTCATAAATAGAGAGCTTAAAAACTCAAATGGTGATCCTGTATCTTAGTGTCCACCTTTGAGTTTTTGTTATGAGAAAAAAAGAGGCAAACATCACTACTGTATTTAAGTGAAATTAAAAGAGAAAAAAATCTAGGTTTTATTTTACTAGAAAAGGGTTAAGTAAGAGATAGAAGCGTTTTTCCGTTATTATTTGTACGTCATGAAACCCAAAAAAGGAGAGAATCGACAGTCATGTATACTTTTCGAAAATTAACTAAAGAGGATGCAGAACAATACTGGAATCTACGCCTTGAGGGATTAAAGAATCATCCAGATGCGTTCGGTCATTCGTTTGACGATGAACAGCAAACCCCGCTCCGCGAAGTACGAGAAGGTCTAGAAGGAGAACCCGACTCCGATGAGATTTGGCTCGGTATGTTCGACGGCGATGTATTGTTTGGGTTTGGTCAGGTCAAGCCATATGAACTGTCACGTGAATCGCACAAAGCGATGATTTCCGGAGTATATGTTTCGCCTGCATATCGTGGAGGGACCGGTCGTGCTCTAATGGAGGCCTTGATCGACGAGGCGAAGAAGTTACCAGACGTTGAGCAAGTCATTCTTGCCGTATTATCAGGAAATGAAGCAGCGCAAAGTCTTTACGAATCGCTCGGCTTTGAAGTATATGCCGAAGATCCAGACTCCGTAAAATTAGAAGATGGCACATACCGTGATGATATTTGGATGAAAAAATACGTCTAAGTTCATTATATGGTGTGGACAAAAAGCTGTAGCAAAAAAGTGCTACAGCTTTTTCGCGTAGTGGATGTAGGATATCAGTACCGACAAAGAATGAATATTTGTTATCATGAAAACAAAGCGGATAGCACGTTGTAGTCCGATTGAAAGGGAGCGAATGAACATGAAAGAAGTCATACGTACGATTGAAGAGCTGGTCTCGATTCCAAGTCCGACAGGTTCGACGAAAGAAGCGATTACATACGTAGAAAAGCGATTGATGGCAGAAGGCATCACGTATCGAAAACTCGAGAAAGGAGCCATCTTAGCGACTTTGCCTGGTGCCTCAACTCGCACGCGGTTACTGACGGCACACGTCGATACATTAGGGGCAATGGTAAAAGAGATTTTACCAACGGGACGACTCAGTTTATCACAATTAGGGGGCTATGCTTGGACAGCGATCGAAGGAGAGAACTGTCTCGTGCATAAGATGGACGGTCAAACAATTTCCGGTACGGTTGTTTTCCATCATTCGAGTGTCCATACGTCACGCGAGACGAACAAAACGGAACGGTCCGCTGATAATATTGAAGTCCGACTTGATATTCGTTCGACGACAGCCGAAGAGACGCGCGTCGCGGGGATTGAAGTAGGAGACGTCGTGACGTTTGATCCGCGTTTCCTCTATACGGAAACTGGGTTTGTGAAATCGCGCCATCTCGATGATAAAGCATCGGTTGCTTTGTTGCTTGAATTGATTAAAGAATGGAAAACCATCGACCTGCCACACACGGTCCAGATCCTGATTTCAAATTACGAAGAGGTTGGGTTCGGTGGAAATGCTGGATTCACGGAAGAAGTCGCAGAATATATCGCGGTCGACATGGGTGCGTTAGGAGATGGTCAGCACTCTGACGAATTCACGGTCTCGATTTGTGCAAAAGATGGTTCCGGTCCGTATGACTTAGCGTTACGTCATCAGCTAACACGTCTAGCACAACGCAATAGTATCCCATATAAAGTTGATATTTATCCGTTCTATAGCTCGGACGCTTCGGCAGCAGTGCGTGCGGGACATGATGTTCGACACGGACTATTTGGTCCGGGGATTGAATCGAGCCATTCTTACGAACGAACACATGAGACGTCATTACAAGCGACCTATGATTTGCTACATGCGTATGTAAAGGAGCCGATGGTCGATGAAGACGCTGTATGATGTACAACAGTTACTTAAGACGTATGGAACATTCATCTATCTAGGAGATCGAGCATCAGATATTGCGATGATGATGCTCGAACTTGATGAATTGCAAGAAGCAGGCGTTTTGGAGCAACGTCAGTATGATTCAGCAAAACTCATCTTACGACATGAATTAAAACGTTCACAATCCGATAATGTTTAAGGTTGCGCAACCCTTTGCGCAATGCGAGTGTGTCCGTTAAAATGAACAAGTAGACATTATATGAGCATAGGGGAGACAGAGCAATGAAATGGTTACTCGGCATTGATATCGGTGGAACGACAGTGAAGATGGCAATTTTGGATTTGCAAGGCATCATCGTAGAAAAATGGGAAATTGAGACGGTGATCCTGAATGATGGTGCACAAATTCCAGGAGATATTGCAAAATCATTTTTTGAGAAGTGTCAAGAAAGCAACAAACGACCAGAGGATTTTGTCGGAGCAGGTATTGGTGCGCCAGGATTCATCGACTTTAATACGGGTGTCGTTGAAAAGGCAGTCAACATCGGGTGGCATAATTTTGAACTCGTTGGTGAATTCGAACGGTTGACAGGTTTACCGGCAGTACTTGAAAATGATGCGAACGCAGCAGCGATCGGTGAGATGTGGAAAGGTGCCGGTAGTGGCGCAACAGAATTACTCGCGGTCACACTTGGTACGGGTGTCGGTGGTGGTCTGATCACGAACGGACAAATCGTTCACGGTACGGTCGGAATGGCAGGAGAAATCGGTCATATCACGATGTTGCCTGAAGATGGCGTCATGTGTGGATGTGGACGTAAAGGATGCCTTGAGACGATTGCTTCAGCAACGGGTATCGCCCGTCTTGGTCTTGAGAAACGTAAAGGACAAGAATCGCTACTGAATGACATTAAAGCAGTGACGGCGAAAGATGTATTTGAAGCGTATGAGAAAGGCGATCGTATCGCAACGGATGTTGTAGAGGAAGTGACGTTCCACCTCGGACTTGCGATTTCAAATCTAGCAAATAGTATCAATCCGGAAATCATCGTCATCGGTGGTGGTGTCTCGAAAGCAGGTGAAACACTGCTTGCACCACTACGTCAGCAATTTGAACGGTTTGCGTTACCCCGTGTCTTTGGATCAACGACGTTCAAGATTGCTGAACTCGGAAACGATGCTGGAGTCATCGGGTGTGCATGGCTTGCTAAGCAAATGTTCTTGAAAAAATGATAATATTCAATTTCAATGAAAGGTTCGCTCCGGCGAATCTTTTTTTTGTTTACAAACGTATAGTAATTGTGTGATTGTTAAGTATCTTCCGGATTCCGGTTGCATTTTTGTAAAACTAAGCGTAAAATTTTCACGTGATATGGGTATATGTACATTATGATGTAAGTTGTGTGAACTGAAAGCAGAAAGCACATGTAAATTAGGAGGCAGGTTTTTATGCAGCAAGACGCAAACATCTGGTCGCGAATGCGCCTAAAGATGGGTCAAGGCGTTCGCAGTACTTATAAAGAGCATAAGCTTTTTTGGATTGCGACCTTATTGATTTGGTTAAAAACGTATTTAGCGTATACACTTTTCTTCAACGTTCCCGTAACGAATTCCGCGCAAGCATTCATTCTACTAATTAATCCAATTAGTTCAGCGCTCTTCATGTTTGGATTTAGCTTCTTCTTCCGAGGAAATGTCCAAAAATGGTTCATCTACGGTACACTGTTCGTCGCAACCATCATTTTATATGCGGACATCATTTTTTTCCGCTTCTTTAATGATTACTTGACGTTGCCAGTATTGTTCCAAACTTCGAATGCAGAGACGGTTTCAGCTTCACTCGCATCGCTTTTAAGTTGGGCTGATTTACTGATCGTCGGCGATTTGATCATCTTACCATTTTTCTTACGGAAAATGGATATGTCCAAAAACGTCGCGTCACGTGGGCGCGCAATTCTTGCATTCGTCGCAGCAGTCGTCGTCTTCCTTGGAAACTTGACGCTTGCTGAGACAGAACGTCCAGAATTATTGACACGTGCCTTTGACCGGGAATTACTCGTTAAGAACATCGGAACATTTAACTTCCATATGTATGACGCACTCATCCAGTCGAAGACATCTGCGCAAAAAGCACTTGCGGATAGCTCTGAGTTATCAGAAGTCCAAAACTTCATCGATTCGAAGCATGCTGCAGCCAATCCGGCGATGTTCGGCAAGTATAAAGGTAAGAACGTCATCGTCATCTCGTTTGAGTCAGCTCAATCATTTGCCGTTGGTTTAAAAGCACCAAACGGTCAAGAAATTACACCGAACTTGAATAAATTGATCAAGGAATCCCATTCATGGGATAACTTCTATCACAACACAGGACAAGGGAAAACGTCAGATGCTGAGTTCATTCTTGAGAATTCGATCTATCCACTTGGTCGTGGATCTGCATTCTTTACGAACGGAGAGAACGAATTCCGTGCAACACCTGAGATGTTGAAAGAAGATGGCTATTACTCAGCTGTTTTCCATGCGAATAACAAGTCATTCTGGAACCGGGACATCGTCTATAACAGTTTCGGCGTAGATCGTTTCTTCTCGGAGACGGATTATGATTTAGGGGATCCAGCAGATTTGACGGAGTGGGGCTTACTCGATGACAAGTTCTTTGAACAGTCACTTCCGATGTTAAAAGATTTACCACGTCCGTTTTATTCGAAATTCATTACGTTAACGAACCACTATCCATTCGAGATGCCAAAACCAGAAGATGAACTCGTACCACCGCTTGAAACGAGTTCTACGACACTGAACCACTACGTTCAGGCGCTAGCGTATCAAGATATGGCACTCGGTAAGTTCATCGAAGGTCTAAAAAAAGATGGTACGTGGGATGATACGATTTTCATGGTATACGGTGACCATTACGGTATTTCAACAAACCATAATGCTGCGATGGCAGAACTCATGAACAAAGATGAGTTGACTCCGTATGATGTTGCGCAACTGCAACGTGTACCGTTCGTCATTCATTTACCGGGTCAAACAAAGGGTGTCAAACACGAAAATGTTGCGAGTCAAATCGATATCAAACCAACATTGCTTCATCTGTTAGGTCATGATTTCAAGAATGAGATCTTGTTCGGTACCGATCTCTTCTCAAAACAACATAAAGACTATACGTTGTTCCGTGACGGTTCTGTCGTAACAGATAAGACGGTCTACACGCAAGAAACATGTTATGACCGTAAGACAGGAGAAGAAGTGAAGGACGGGGAACAAGCGGAAATGTGTAAACAATCTACGAAACAATCTGAGAAAGAATTAGGACTCTCAGATAAAGTCATCTATGGCGACTTGCTACGTTTCCTTCAAACTTCAAAATAAGTAAGATAATACTGAGAGTAGGTCTACGTTCTAGTAGGTCTACTCTTTTTATAAAATAACAAAAAAGAGAGATGCTCGAGGCACCTCTCTTTTAGCGTACTCTGATTACGATGGAATACCGCCGTAAATCAATGTCGCAATCCCAAACCAGCCGAATAAGACGACAGTTAGGGCTGCGAATACGAGTGGAAACATTTGGCGTTTCTTAAGTGAACGAACGACGGCCCAAACACCGACGAGTGCGACGAAGAAGAAAAGCCAACCGATTGGTTGATCCAAATGCATGACGTACTCCCCCTTAAACAATCACGTTATGAATTTCACGAAGATTTCACTTAAATCTCACTTTTTAGTTTATCCGACTCTCGGGATAAAGTCGAGAGGGCGTTGCAGGAACTTTCGACAATTTCGTGTATAGTAGGGGAAGAGTCTATTGAAAAGGGGTTTTATAGAATGGAAATCGTCATGATCACTTCCGGTATGGCATCTGAGAATGGCTACTTGTTATTTAAGGACAAGGAGTGTCTCGTCATTGATCCAGGAACAGAAGATATGCGTTTTTTCGATGAAATTGAAAGTCGAGGAGCAACCTTAAAAGGAATCCTTTTGACCCATGCTCACTTTGACCACATTGGTGGTGTGGATATGTTACGACGCTTCACGGAAGCTCCTGTCTACGTTCATGCGGAAGAGGCAGGCTGGCTTGGTAATCCAGAATGGAATGGTTCGGCAAAATTCGGCATGCCGCCGATGCGCATGAAGCCAGCCGATCACCTGTTACAACCAGGACAATTGGCAATCGGTAACTTTTCAATGCATGTACTTGAGACGCCAGGACACTCACCAGGAAGTGTGACGTTCTATTTCAAGGGAGAACGAATCGCATTCGGTGGGGATCTCCTATTCCAACAAGGCGTCGGGCGAACGGATCTTTATGGTGGGAATCAAGACGTATTGATGCGTTCGCTTGATCGACTCATTGCGGAACTACCAGCAGACACGACAGTCTATCCGGGTCACGGTCCAAATACGACGATCCGACAAGAGATGAAAACCAATCCGTTTCTATAAGCAAAAAAACTCGTCATCCAAGAGGATGACGAGTTTTTTCATTACATCTGGAAGTTCGACCAGTACGTAAAGACGATGAAAAATACAGTTAAGTAAGCTCCAAAGATATAGACATACGTTTTTTCAGTTAAACGCAAGTAACCAAGCGCTGCAAAAAAGACAGTTTGTGCCAAGAAGACGAAGCCCATGACTAAAAATGAATCCGTATGCTCACTTGAGCTTGCATCGCCACCCAATGCGCCGATAAATGCCATGACTGCGATGATACCAGTCCAGAAACCGAGTACGCGGTACATTCTCCCCATTCCTATAACCCCCTAAATCCGACAGATAGTCAATATACGTACTTATTTTACCAAGCAAACAATCATTCGTCTATCCTGTTCTAGTGATTGTTAAGGAATAACTGTGAACAAAAGATGAAGTTTCAAAAAAAGTTGTACAATAGTTGTACAAAAGGTGTACAAAGTCAAAATGTCGTGCTATAGTAACTGTAATGAAACCCCACACTTTGAGAGGAGGAGCAAAAATGGCGAATGAGTTAGTCTTTTTCACATATCCAAGCTGTACATCATGTCGTAAAACGAAATCATGGTTAAAAGAGGAACATGTTGATGTAGAGGAACGTCATCTGTTCAGAAATGCTCCAACAGTTGATGAACTCATGGAACTGTTAAAATTATCGACAGACGGGATTGAAAGTTTGCTCGCAACACGCAGTCAAGCCTTCAAAGATCTCGGCATTGATATTGAAGACATGAAACTCAGTGAGTTATTACGCCTCATGAGTGACAATCCGAAGTTGTTACGCCGTCCAATCATCACTGATGGAAAACAACTCGTTATCGGGTATGATAAACCGGGTCTTGAGACATTAGCGAAGCGTAAACATCGGACAATTGCACACGTATCATAAAGAAGCCGGTTTGGTCGGCTTCTTTTTTTTGTGTATTGTTTGCTGTAGGGAGGTGAGTAGAAATGAAGGAATGGACGACACAACTCATGGAACGATTCGAAGCACTCGGTGCAACAGATGTTCATTTCGTTCCGAACGAGACTCGCGTCCGAATCGTTTGTCGAACGAGCGATGGGCTGTGTGAACAAGATGACGTAGAACTGACACGTTACCGGACGCTTGTCAGCCATATTCGCTATGAGGCGAACTTAAAGGAACAAAATGAACGAATTCCGCAAAGTGGCTTGTATCCACATGGGAAAAAGGGAATGCGTGTCTCGTTGTTACCGAGTCGACAAGGGGATGCGATGTCGTGGCGTTTTTATCGTTCGACAGTCTCTCGAGAAACGGCTTTACAAACGTTACATGATCAATTGGACTTCGCATGGTTAGCTGAACAACGACATGGGTGTATCGTCATTTCCGGATCGACAGGTGCAGGAAAGACGACGATGTTATATTCCTTGATGAGTGCAATGGAAGAAAAACGAATCATCTCGATTGAAGATCCGGTGGAATGTACGGTACCAAACGTCTTACAACTGGAACTAAATGAAAAAGCAGGCTTCACTGCTACGCGATGTTTTGAGGAAATACTGCGAGCGGATCCAGATTGGATTGCTTTTGGTGAGGTGCGGACAAGGGAGGCAGCACGTTTGACGATGAATGCTGCCCTTAGTGGTCACGTCGTGTTGTTTACGCTACACGCTGGAAGTATTGATGAAGCGCGATTACGATTGCGCAGTTTAGGTATCGAAGAGTCAGAGCTAGCTGTCTGTCAACGCATCATTCATCTCGAGCGAAAAGGAGAGGATGTCCGCTGTACCGTCAGAAACTTACAAGCCGCAATCAAAGTCGGTTCTTAAAACGATATCATCGCTTGTTATCAAAAGGAATTTCCGCGAAAGAGACGCTACTCATTTTAAAACGATTCGAGCGTCATCCGTTCTCGGAAGTGGTCGGAGAAATGGAGCAACGTCTTGAAAAAGGAGACTCCTTTGCAGCATCCCTTGAACCGCTTGCGTTAACGAATACCTTAAAACGACTTCTTTTTGTTGGAGAAAGGACAGAGCGACCATTGCTTGTTCTTCGCCAAATCGTGAAACTGCTCGACCTCGAAACAGAAATGCGATCGAAGTTTTGGAAGATGATCCGATATCCGCTTGTTCTAGCGACCAGTCTATTCCTGCTGTTCTTCTTTTACGCCCTCTACGTATTTCCATCTCTCCTCGAGATGTCGGACCCGAAAACTCTCCCCTCATTTCTTCATCTTCTTCTTCACCCCTCTGCGAAATATATGCTCGCAAGTATTCCCGTTATTTTGTTAACCTCCGGTTACCTCTTCTTTCGCTTCTTTCCATTAAACCGTATTTTACGACTGAAACCGTTACAGCGTTTGATTCGTCTCTACTACAGCTATTTATTCACGATCGAAGTAGGATCGTTTATCGATGCTGGCTTTTCGCTCGAAGAGACCTTTCGTCATCTAGAGCAAGGACAAGCGAATAAAAAAGGTCATTTGTACGCTCGTTTGCATGCTAAACAACAGGCGGGGGAACCACTTGCAGAAGCGCTTGGCGAAGATGAGATCATCGAAGCCGAGACGATTGGAATCGTCCATTTAGCGCGAGAAAGTGGAGATCTTGGTCCGTTGTTGCTTGAACAAGCGACGCTCTTGCATGAGTCGATGGAAGAGGAGTTAGAGAAAAAGTTGTTATGGATCGAGCCGATTTTGTACGGGGGATTGACGATCATGACAGGAACGTTGTTTCTCATCTTATATTATCCGATTCAGCTAGCGATACAGCAGCTTCCATTTTAAACAGAGGAGACGATACGATGAAACAATTCTTAAAACGACAGGACGGATTCACTTTACTGGAGATGGCAGCCGTCTTATTGATCATTTCGTTGTTACTGCTCGTTTTGATTCCAACGATGACAAGTGGAAAGGATCAGGCGAAAGGTGTGAGTTGTGAGGCGAACATTCGAGTCATTCGTTCGGAGGTCAATTTGTATTACGCCAAAGAGAAAAAGTACCCAGAATCGCTCCAGACGATCAATCGGGGAACCGCCGATAAACCGAATGCCCTCGTCTGTGATCAGGAGACGTATACGTATGATCCGAAGACTGGCGAACTTACGAAGTGAACAAGGATTTACCTTATTTGAGATGACGGCGGTACTGACAATCATTGCTTGTTTACTTGTTTTGTTGTTGCCGGCACTATTTGAAAAACGACCGGACTGGATTCCGCTTGAACAAGAGGTTCGTCTAATGGAACAAGATATTCAGACGCTTCGGCTCATGCAGTACTCGAAACAAGATCAAGCATTGATGCAGTTTCGATTTCGAGGAGACGGGACAGGATACCTTGTACTTGCGGATGACCGGCTGTTATGGCAACGAACGTTCCAGAACGGGCATACATGTGCCGTTCCCCCGTCAAACCGCATCATCTACTTTAAGAGCTATCACTCGATTTATGCAGCGACGTGGTCTTGCCGTTCGGCAACAGCCGAGTATGAAATTAAATTCTTACTTGGGAACTATCAAATGGCAATCCGTAAAGTGAGGTGAGAAGTATGCAGGACAAACGACAAGCGGGTTTCTCTTTGCTCGAAGTGATTCTCTCTATCGTTGCGATGGGTGTCTTCATGATGCTAGCGATCGATCCTTATCTCGATTTACGAACGAAACAAATCAAATGGGAACAAGAGACGAAACAGCTTGAGCAGATGGCGACGGATCAAGTTGAAAACCGAACAGTGTCCTATGTTCTGAAGCAAGGAGCGTGGTGCAATGAAACGACATGTCTTGCGAGCAGAATCCGGAATGACCCTCCTCGAATTATCGTTCGTCCTGTGGATCAGTCCGTTGCTCCTGTTGGCGATTTTGACGCTGACACCACTCGTTCGCCCACCGGAAGTCAATCGAATGAATGAGGAACTGTTCTTTCATACCGTAGAACGGCTCATGTGGCGGAGTACGATGTGTGAACGCGTTGGAGATGAGATTCGCGGAATGGACGTTAATCCGGGAGAGACGGCTGAGAAATGGCGTCTCGTCCGTGTGCAGGATCAACTACGCCTCAAGAAAGAACAAGGAGGTGAACTGACATACGCTCGCGATGTCAAACAATACACTGTGACAAGCACTGCCGAGATCCTCTCAATTCAGTTGAACGACAGCAAACGTTCCTTCCGATGCGTCAAGACGGATTCATCTTGATTCAGACCTTACTGTTACTTCTGGGAATGGGAGTCGTGCTCTTAATCGCTTGTCAGCAAATTGACGAAGAAATGCGCCATCATCAGTTGGAACAAGAAGCACTACAACTCGAATCTCTCATCCGCGCGGCAAAAGCAGATTGTACGAAGGATGAGACCCTCCGCTATCCAATCGGACAAGTCAGCTGTACAGTGACCGATAAAGGCTTTAAAATGGAAGCGAGATTAGATAATGGTCAAAGAATCGAGGCGGTCGTTACACATGAGTAAGGTTTATTTGATTGGCTTTATGGGAACTGGTAAATCAGCCGTCGGACATCGATTACGTGGACGATACACGGTCGACGAATTGGATGAACACTTCGAACAGAAACATGGACAAACGATTCCTTCTTTTTTTGCTGAGCATGGCGAAGCAGGGTTTCGTACACACGAGAGCGAATTGTTAAGGAACAGCAACGCGGAAGTAGTCGTCACGGGTGGTGGAATCGTCGAACGAGAAGAGAACCGACTGTTCATGAAAAAGGCAGGGACAGTCATTTGGATTGATACGCCTTTTGATGTCATCTGGAAACGGATTGCTTCTGACTCGAATCGTCCACTCGTGACAGAACGGGAACAGGTGAAGCATTTATTCGATCGTCGCTATTCTTTGTATGCTGGAGTTGCCACTGTTCGCATTGAAGGAACGACATCAATCGAAGGGTTGGTTCATGCGATTGAAACTGTATTGGAGGAAAAGTCATGATTTGGATTACGTTAGGTATTATTTTATTGTCCATCGTAGGACTTGTGTTGTTCGGATTCATTCTTTACAAAAAGAAGCTATCTCAGGATATTCAACAATTAAAGCAATTGATGGAGCGCTTTACGATTCGTCAGAAAACCTTGCAGACGAACATCGATCATACAACGCACCGAATCGATCAAATCAAAGGGAACATCAACCGGATCACCGAAGAAGGAAATCGTGTGAAGCAGGGAACAAGCCAATTGGTGACGGAAGGGCGACGACTTCAAGAAGAAATCAAGCGAACTGCCGGAATCAATCAATTTTGAAATGGCTTTCATGGGAAGAATATGAAACAATAGGAGAGAAGGGACAGGGTCCTTTCTCTCTTTTTCATGTGTTCCTTTTTCCGAATAATACTAGATAATTATGATTTAAATTGGTAAGATAAATTTGAAAATGGAACATTAATGAGAAGAGAGAGTGAAAACGTTCGTTAATAGGGGGATTTGTATGAGTCAGACGACATTGAAAAGAACACCATTATTCGAAACGGTTTCGAAAACCGGTAAGATGGTGGATTTTGCGGGATTTGAAATGCCAGTTTTGTTTTCCTCGATTAAAGAAGAACACGTTGCAGTAAGAGAGAACGTCGGCATGTTCGATGTCTCGCACATGGGTGAACTGTTCGTCAGCGGACCGGATGCTCTGACATTTTTACAAGCCACGTTATCAAATGATATTTCAAAGATTGCGGTGGGGCAAGCGCAATATAACGTCTTATGCCAAGAAGACGGTGGAACAGTGGATGATTTACTCGTCTATCGTTTAGCAGAAACGGATTATCTTCTCGTTGTCAATGCTTCGAACATTGAAAAAGACGAACAACATTTACGTCACTATCTAACAGGGGACGTCACGCTTGAGAATCAATCGGAACAATATGGTCAAATTGCTGTCCAAGGACCACAGGCGGAAGCAGTTCTTTCCGGCATGACACCACTTGTCTTATCAGAGATTGGGTTTTTTAAGTTCCAAAGGGGAACGGTTGCGGGAGTTGAAATGATCGTTTCACGCAGTGGGTACACAGGGGAAGATGGATTCGAACTTTACATGGCAGCTAGTGACGCATCTGCTGTCTGGCAAGCACTGCTTGAGCAAGGTGTCGTACCATGCGGGCTCGGGGCACGTGACACATTACGTTTTGAGGCATGTCTTCCGCTGTATGGACATGAATTATCAGCAACGATTTCACCCATCGAAGCGGGAATGGGCTTTGCGGTCAAACCACAAGTCAAACCGTTCGTCGGTTCGGAAGTCTTGTTACAACAGAAAGAACAAGGAGCACCGCGGCGCTTGATCGGTCTTGAATTACTCGATAAAGGGATTGCGCGTCAAGATGCACCGGTTTGGCATGACGGGGAAGTCGTTGGTGTGGTGACGACAGGTACGTTGCCGCCGACAGTCGGAAAAGCGATTGCTTGGGCACTCGTTCCTGCAGAAGTAGCGGAACAAGAACAATTTGAAGTAGAAGTACGCGGAAAACGTTTAGCAGCGAAACGAACAGCGACACCGTTTTATCGTCGCACGAAATAAGGGGGATATTTCTATGGATTTTCGTTATTTACCAATGACAGCAGAAGATGAGCAGGCGATGTTACAGACGATCGGTGCAGCATCGATCGAAGATTTACTTGCTGATATCCCGGCATCCGTCCGTGATAACGGTACATTGGAAGAAGTCGGTGTGCCACTTCCGGAAACAGATTTGATTCGGACGCTATCGAAGCTTGCCGACCAAAACATGAATACGAAACAATATCCATCGTTCCTTGGCGCAGGCATCTATGATCATTATGCACCTGCTGTCGTCAATCATATGTTATTACGCTCAGAGTTTTACACTGCCTATACACCATATCAGCCAGAGATTTCGCAAGGTGAGCTGCAAGCGATTTTTGAATTCCAATCGATGATTTGTGAATTGACAGGGATGGATGTCGCGAACTCGTCGATGTATGACGGTATCACGGCGTTAGCGGAAGCGGCCATGCTTGCTTGTGCCCATACGAAGAAAAAGACGATCGTTCTTTCAGATGGCGTTCACCCGGAAGCGCACGATGTCGTTCGGACGTATGCGAACGGTCCAGGACTAAACGTCGAGACGTTGGCGCTTGAGCAAGGTGTCACACGGATCGATCAACTCGATGCCATCGAAGACGTCGCCTGTGTCATCGTGCAGTATCCGAACTTCTACGGTCGTGTCGAAGAACTACAAGCATTGGCCGATGCGACTCATGCTCGTGGTGCGCTGTTCATCGTCTCTGCGAATCCACTGGCACTCGGTATCTTAGAAGCGCCAGGTAAACTTGGCGCTGACATTACGATCGGAGATTGCCAACCGTTCGGAATTCCACAAAGCTTTGGTGGACCGACATGTGGTTATTTCACGACGACAAAAGCGTTGATGCGTAAGATTCCGGGACGTCTCGTTGGACAGACCGTCGATGAGAATGGGAAACGCGGTTTCGTTCTGACGTTACAAGCACGTGAACAACACATTCGCCGTGACAAGGCGACATCTAACATCTGTTCGAACCAAGCGTTGAATGCACTCGCTGCTTCGATCGCGATGAGTGCACTCGGAAAACGGGGTATCCGGGAACTCGCGACACGTAACTTGCAAACGGCACATGCATTAAAACAAAAGCTGAAACAGGCTGGCTTTACGATCGTTGACGATGGACCGAGCTTCAATGAATTCGTCGTTACGCTACCAATCGACGCGACACGTGCGAGTCAACAATTGCTCGATCACGGAATCATCGGCGGTTTACCGTTAGGATCGTATGACGCAGCGCGTCAAAATGAAATGCTTGTTTGTGCAACGGAATTACGGACGAATGAAGAGTTGGATCAATTCGTGACAGCGTTAGGGGGACTCACACATGAATGAGCAAACATTGATCTTTGAAATTTCTAAACCGGGTCGTATCGCCTATAGCTTACCGTTACCGACTGTCGATGAGGTGGCAGTAGAAGAATTGTTACCGACCTCGATGTTACGGAAGGAAGACGTGGCGCTACCGGAAGTATCTGAACTGGATCTCGTCCGTCACTACACGGCACTCTCGAACCGTAACCATGGTGTGGATTCTGGATTCTATCCACTCGGGTCATGTACAATGAAATACAATCCGAAAATCAATGAAGATATGGCACGCCTCCCTGGGTTTGCACACATTCACCCGCTTCAACCAGTCGAAAGTGTTCAAGGGGCACTCGGTTTGATGTATGATCTGCAAGAAAAACTCGCGGTCATCACAGGAATGGATGAAGTGACGCTCCAGCCGGCGGCGGGAGCACACGGTGAGTGGACAGGCTTGATGTTGATTAAGGCCTACCACCATGCACGTGGTGACTTTAAACGGACGAAAGTCCTCGTACCGGACTCGGCACACGGAACGAACCCGGCATCGGCATCAGTCGCTGGATTTGATACCGTGACGGTCTTATCGGATGAACGTGGTCTCGTTGATCTAGCAGACTTAAAGAAAAAAGTCGGTGACGATACAGCGGCACTCATGTTGACGAATCCCAACACGCTCGGTTTGTTTGAGTCGGATATCGTCGAAATCGCACAAGCGGTTCATGAAGCAGGCGGAAAACTGTACTATGATGGTGCGAACTCGAATGCGATCATGGGCATTGCTCGTCCAGGGGACATGGGCTTTGATGTCGTCCACTTGAACTTGCATAAGACGTTCACAGGACCGCACGGTGGCGGCGGACCAGGATCGGGTCCAGTAGGGGTCAAACAAGATTTGATTCCGTATTTACCGAAACCAATCGTCCGCAAAGAAGAAGAGCGTTATGTCCTCGACTACGATCGCCCGGAAGCGATCGGTCGCGTCAAACCATTCTACGGTAACTTCGGCATCAACGTTCGTGCCTATAGCTATATTCGGACGATGGGTGGGGCAGGTCTCGCTCGCGTCTCGAAAGAAGCGGTCTTGAATGCGAACTATATGTTGGCTCGTCTCAAAGGTGCGTATGACGCGCCATACGACGTCTATTGCAAGCACGAATTCGTCTTGTCGGGTAAACGTCAAAAAGCATTAGGTGTCCGGACGCTTGATATCGCTAAACGTCTGCTTGACTTTGGATACCATCCACCAACGATCTACTTCCCGTTGAACGTCGAGGAGTGTATCATGATCGAACCGACGGAAACGGAATCGAAAGAAACACTCGACGCCTTCTGTGATGCGATGCTCCAGATTGCAAAAGAGGTCGAAGAGACACCGGATGTCGTCTTGAACGCCCCACACACGACGATCGTTAAACGGATGGATGAGACACTTGCTGCTCGCAAGCCCGTCTTACGCTATGAACCAAAACAAGAAGTACATGTATAAGCAAGAACCATAAAAAAAGGATCTCTCCTTCCGGAGGGATCCTTTTTTTGCGATGAACGAAACATCAGCTCCGTTTGATTTTTCCTGACCACTGCTTGAATCCGCCTTTTAATTGATACAGATTCGTATAGCCTGCTTTTTTCAAAACTTTTGCAGCCTGTGAAGAACGCATGCTACCTTGGCAGTACAAGTAAATCGGCATATCTTTCCGTAATTCCTTCGAGCGCATCTTCATTTGGCTGACCGGGATATTACGAGCACCAACGATGTGTCCACCTTTGAATTCCTGTGTCTCGCGGACATCGACGATTTGTGCTTTGCGATAGTTCGCACGGAATTCTTCCTGTGACAATTTCGTGATACCTTTGACCGGCATGAAACGCCAAGCGATGTAGGCGATCAGCGCGACCCATAATACGATCGTAACGATAGTTCCAGTTTCCATATTCGACTTCCAACCCCTTCGTTCGTTTAACCTCTGTTTCATTATAGTCAACGAAATCGATTTCGGCAATCGACTCGTGATTGCGCGACCGAGAAAGGGTTTGATACACTAATACGGAAACGTTTTGGGGGTGCTGAAGTGAACAGAGAGTGGCAAGTATTGACGACGCCGGCAATGGAGCCGGCAATGAACATGGCAATCGATGAAGCATTAATTCAGTTCGTCGGGCGGGGGGAGATCGCACCGACGCTTCGTTTTTACTCATGGGAACCACGTGGATTAAGTATTGGTCATTTCCAACGAGCAACCCGTGATATCGATCGAAAGCGGATCGCGGAGCTCGGCATTCCGATCGTGCGTCGGATGACAGGAGGGCGAGCTGTCTTGCATGCAGACGAGTTGACATACAGTATCGTCATCCCTGAAGATACGGAAGGGTTACCACGCACGGTCATCGAAAGTTACCGAATGTTGACGGAAGGGATTCGCAAGGGATACCATCACCTCGGCATTCCAGTCGAATTTTCAGTTCCATTGACGGAAGAGGAAAAAGAAGAATTACGGAAGCCAAAATCGGCTGTCTGTTTTGATGCAGCATCGTATTATGAACTCGCTGTCGGTAAACGAAAAGTCGCCGGAAGTGCACAAGTCCGTCATCAAGGCGTCGTCTTACAGCATGGTTCTGTTCCACTCTCTGTTGATGAAGGCGAACTGTTTGATTGCTTCTTGTACGATGATGAGTCGACGCGCGAGCGGATGAAGGCTCGTTTTTCAGGAAAGGCTGTCGCTCTGAACGAGTTAGCAGGTCGCGCTGTAGCATTTGACGAAGTAAGAGGAGCGTTCACGAAAGGGTTTGAAGAAGCACTTGATTTGTCATTCGTTCCGTTGACATTCACTAGTGAGCAGTGGCAGGAGATTGAGCGTCTTGCCGAGAAATACCGTAGTGATGAGTGGAACTGGAAACGCTAATGAATGAAATGGGAAGGTGATGTCGTGCCAACTCCGAGTATGGAAGATTATTTGGAACAAATTTATAAGTTGATTGAAGATAAGGGATATGCCCGTGTATCGGATATTGCGGAGTCATTAGGTGTACATCCTTCGTCTGTGACGAAGATGGTACAAAAGCTCGACCGCGAGACCTATCTCGTTTATGAAAAATATCGGGGGCTCATGTTGACGCCTAAAGGACGTAAGATTGGGAAACGTCTTGTAGAACGACATGCATTGCTTGAAGATTTTCTTCGTCTTGTTGGTGTGGATGAGGAATTGATTTACAAGGATGTCGAAGGAATCGAACACCATATTAGCATCGAAGCATTGGATAAAATCAATGGGATGATTCAGTTCTTTGCGGAACGTCCTGGTCTGAAAGAAGAGTTACATCGCTATCAACAAGCCCATCCAGAGGATTGAGGCTTGTTTTTTTATATAATTTCTTATTAGATACACTTAAACACGAACAATCCATTATAATTTAATGGTAAAGTACGCATTATGAGGTAGATATGCTATACTGATCCTGAAAATGGACGAAGGGGGTGACGGGTGTTCGCACCTTGTCATGGAAATCACGATTAAAGAAAAGTTAGTGTCGGAATCACAACTGAAAGAAAAAGTTCGTGAGTTAGCACAGCAGATCGAAGCAGATGCGGCAGGACGTCAAATCGTTCTCGTCGTCGTATTGAAAGGATCGATGGTTTTTGCTGCGGATTTGATGCGCGAAATCAAAGGAAGCGTCCAAATTGATACGGTTGCGTGCTCTTCTTATGGTACAAAGACCGTTTCTTCAGGTCGTGTTCAATTGAAGAAGGACCTCGATCTCGATGTTCAAGGAAAATATGTCGTCGTCATCGAAGATATCATTGATACAGGACGGACGCTTCATTTCCTATGTGATCATATGAAATTGCATCAGCCAGGCGTCCTGAAGGTGTGTACGTTACTTGATAAACCGGCACGTCGTGAAGTAGAACTCGATGCGGACTATGTCGGGTTCGAGATTCCGGATTACTTTGTTGTCGGGTACGGGATTGATTGTGCTGAAGAATACCGCAATCTTCCTTACATCGGTTGGGTCGAAACGGAGTGAAAAATAAGGAGGTTCGTCATAGGCGACGAACCTCCTTAATTAATATGCTTTCAACATTAAAAAGCACGTTTTTTCTTTTTGCCTTTTTTTCCTTCAATGACCGTCAGATGAGGCGCTTTCGAACGATCACGTAACGGTCTGACTTTATTCGATGCAGGTGCTTTCGAAGACTTGACTGGTTTTTTCTTGAAGTCTGTCCGGCGAACAGAATTCGAAGGACCATGCATTTTTTTGGATTGAGCGACCGATTTACGGTACTGTGCGTTCGTACCGTTTCCGACGCTTCGATTACGAGTCAGGAACTTAAAGAGTAAGAAGATAATCCCGGCAGTAATGCCGAAGAACAGCAATTGTGAAAACAGACTACTTGGATTATTGACGAGTTTATATCCAAAGCCGACAAAAGCGAACAGTAACACGACGAGTGCGAATGTAGAACCAATGCGTTGTCTGATCATAATATCACCCCTGTTATCGATTAACCCAGTGCATTCTCATGTAGGTTATGTTCCTGTTTTTCTAAGGCTTCAAACGCATAAATCGCAACCTCAATTTGAGCATCATCCGGTTCTTTCGTCGTCAAGTACTGTAACCATAGACCAGGCAAGGCGATAACACGAAGTCCTTTGATATGTTGTGCTTTATTCGTTAGCTGTAAGACTTCAAATGAGAGACCGATGACGACCGGTAATAAAGCAATCCGGCAGACGAGACGCAACCAAAGCGGATCTGTTGGGACGATCAAGTAGACGAAAAAACCGACGATGACGGTGAAAATCAAGAAACTCGAGCCACACCGGTAATGGAGTCGACTGCTAACACGAACGTTTTCGACGGTGAGTGGACGTCCGGACTCGACACAGTTAATGACTTTATGCTCAGCGCCATGGTACTGAAAGAGTCGTTTTACGAGTGGAGTCAAAGAAATCACGTAGAGATAACTAAATAGTAACGTTAATTTAATCACTGCTTCGATGATGTTTTGAACGACATGTCCCGATAAGAGCGGAAACACATCAAACAAAGACGCAAGGAAAGCAGGTAATAGCGTAAAGAGTAATTTCCCAAAGAAAAAGGAAAGAATTCCGACGACAGCCACTCCGAGCCATTTCGTCAATGGACTAGCCGTTGACTCTTCCGGTTGTTCTTCACCGGGTTTAACGCCGTAGCGATCACTTGCGAAATTCATGTGACTTGCGCCATTCGCTGAAGACTCCATTAATGCAAAGAGACCGCGCAGGAGTGGAATTCGTTTTCCTTTGGCGATTCGTGGTCGAATCGGTTTTTGTTGTGCAAACGTCTCAATCGACGAATCATTTCGACGAATCGCAGAGACCGCATGGGTCGCATTTTGGAACATGACGCCCTCGACGATGGCTTGACCACCGACCGGCGGATTAGTCGTTTTCATAATAGAACGCATCCCGTCTTCATTAAAATTAGGTGTATCGTCAGTGTACTTGATTTACGACAAAAAAACTATGTTCGACTCGTCAAAACGAGGTAATCTTTAGGAGTCGGAAATCGGGTTATGATACAATGAAAAAGAATTCGAGGAGGTGTTTTTTTGCGTGTCTTGATTTTAAACGGACCAAACTTGAATTTACTTGGAACACGCGAACCGGATACATACGGAACGGCAACGTTAGCTGATTTAGAACACGAGCTTCGCGCTTATTTTCCGAACATTCAGTTTCGGTTCGAGCAATCGAACCATGAAGGACGACTGATTGATGTTCTTCACGAGGAACGAGGGGCGGACGGCATCGTCTTCAATGCGGCTGCCTACACGCATACGAGTATCGCGTTACGTGACGCGATTGCTGCAATCGAAGCACCCGTCATAGAGGTCCATCTATCGAATGTCCATTCACGTGAATCCTTCCGGCATCATTCGATGATCGCACCAGTCTGCAAGGGGGTCATCGCTGGACTTGGCATGACGGGATATCGTCTGGCAACAGAAGCACTCCAAGCTTTACAACAATCGGAATAAGGGGGAAATCAATCATGAAACAACGGATCGAGGCGTTACAAGCAGCTTTAAAGGAACGGGACCTTCCAGGATTACTCGTCACGAAAGCAGAGAACATTCGTTATATTTCCGGCTTCACAGGTTCAAGCGGTGCATGTCTCGTAACAGAAGAGCAAGCGTACTTCGTGACGGATTTCCGTTACACGGAGCAAGCGGCAGACCAAGTCAAAGGAATGGAAATCGTCCAAATTGAACGTTCGATTCCAGAGACAATGGGTGAATTGATGGCAGGGGCACGTGTTCGCGCGGTCGGCGTCGAAAAAGATGCGATGACACTCGGTGCTTTTGAAGCGTATGATCAAGCTTCTTCGATCGAACTCGTTCCGACGACGGGAATCATCGAAAACCTACGCTTGATTAAGGATTCATCAGAGATTAAGATGATTAAGGAAGCGGTGGAGCTCGCAGATGCGACCTTCCAGCATATCTTGACGTACATTCAACCAGGACGGACGGAACTTGAAGTATCAAATGAACTAGAATTCTTCATGCGTAAGCATGGAGCGACGTCTTCTTCTTTCGATACGATCGTTGCATCGGGCTATCGTTCTGCCTTGCCGCACGGTGTTGCCAGTTCGAAGGTCATTGCGACAGGCGAACTTGTCACGCTTGATTTTGGGGCGCTTCTGAACGGTTATGTTTCAGATATCACACGGACTGTAGCAGTCGGTCCGATCAATGCTGAATTGCAGAAAATCTACGATACAGTCTTACAAGCGCAACTAGCGGGTGTTGATGGTTTAAAACCAGGTATTACAGGGATCGAAGCGGACGCATTGACGCGTGATATCATCAAAGAAGCAGGATACGGCGAGTACTTCGGTCACTCGACGGGACACGGCATTGGTCTAGAAGTACATGAAGGACCTGGTCTATCTTTCCGCTCTGAGACGAAACTTGAACCGGGCATGATCGTCACGGTCGAACCAGGTATCTACGTGCCGCAAGTCGGCGGATGCCGAATTGAAGATGACGTCTTGATCACGGAAACAGGTCGAGAAATTCTTTCGTCTTCACCAAAAGAACTGATCACTCTCTAATTCAGAGTGACGGGACATTTTAGGAGGAACCATTCATGGTATCAGTAAACGATTTAAAAACAGGATTAACGATCAAAACTTCAGACGGTATGATTTGGCAAGTACTTGAATTCCAACATGTTAAACCAGGTAAAGGGGCAGCGTTCGTTCGGACGAAAATGCGTAATATCCGTAACGGGAACATCCAAGAGATGACATTCCGCGGCGGTGAGCGTGTCGAGCGTGCGCACATCGAGCGTAACAAGATGCAATACCTCTACCCAATGGGTGAGACATATGTCTTCATGGATACAGAATCTTACGAGCAGTTGGAATTGACGACGGCACAAGTCGAAGCAGCTCTTCCATACTTGCTTGAAAACATGGAAGTTCAAATCGCTGTTTATAACGGCGAAATCCTCGGTCTTGAATTACCTAACACGGTCGTCATGACGATCGTTGAAGCGGAGCCGGGCGTTAAAGGCGATACAGCTTCGAACGTCAAGAAAAACGCGACAGTAGAGACGGGACACATCATTCAAGTGCCACTCTTCATCGAAGCGGGCGAAAAAGTAACGGTTGATACACGTACAGGTGATTTCACAGGTCGTTACAACGGATAAGAACGAAACGACAAGACGTCTTTCACCTTTTGTTAGGTCGAGAGGCGTCTTTTTTCATCCAGCGTGACTTGCATCCAATGGTATGACCAGTTAATATAAGTATTTGAGTAGGCATTAGCACCTGGTATAATAATTGTGAATACAGCATAGATGGGGGAAGAATGACAGATGAAAATCGATCAGTTGAAACAAGTACTCGAAATGCTCGATCAGTCGAGTGTAAACGAACTCACACTTGAGACGGATACGTATAAATTGGAGTTAAAGAAACAAGGAGAGACGGTAACGGTCTCACACCAAGCACCCGCTGCACCGGTAGCAACACCTGCTCCTGTGAAACAAACAGCAGCACCTGTTGAAGAAGAAGCAGTCGCTGACGATACGATCACAATCAATGCATTAATGGTCGGGACGTTCTATTCTCGTCCAAATCCGGATAAACCGGCATACGTCAAAGTCGGGGATCAGATCGAAGTCGGTCAAGTCGTCTGTGTCCTTGAAGCAATGAAACTCTTCAATAACTTAAACTCGGAAGTATCTGGAACGGTCGTCGAGATTCTTGTCGCCGATGGAGATCTCGTTGAATTTGGTCAACCACTCTTCCGGATCCGTCCGTAAGCGGGGGTGAACAGCATGGAAAAATTATTGATTGCCAACCGTGGAGAAATTGCCGTCCGCATCATTCGAGCGGCAAAGGAACTTGGAATACAAACCGTTGCTGTCTACTCGACGGCGGATAAGGAAGCGTTACACGTTCGCTTAGCAGATGAGGCATATTGCATCGGTGAAGCAAGTTCTGCTTCATCCTACTTAAACGTTACGAACATCCTTGCGATCGCAACAAATCGTCAAGTCACGATGATCCACCCGGGTTATGGTTTCTTAGCTGAGAACGTCGATTTTGCCGAGATGTGTGAAGCGTGTGGGATTAAGTTCGTTGGTCCGACGTCGGATGCGATTCGTCAGATGGGGATCAAGGATGTCGCGAAAAAGACGATGATCGAATGCGGAGTACCCGTCGTGCCTGGTTCAGATGGAACGGTCACAGACGAAGAAGCGGTCGCACTGGCGCAAGAAATCGGTTATCCGGTCATCATCAAAGCGACAGCAGGTGGCGGTGGTAAAGGGATTCGGGTCGCTCGTTCGGAAGAAGAGTTGATCAATGGTCTAAGTGAGACGCGCCGTGAAGCGAAACAAGCCTTCGGAAACGGAGACGTATACTTAGAGCGCTTCATCGAAGAATTCCGCCATGTTGAAGTACAGGTACTTGCTGACCGGCATGGCAATGTCATTCATCTCGGTGAACGAGATTGTACCGTTCAGCGCCGGATGCAGAAACTGATTGAGGAAGCACCATCTCCTGCGGTCAGTGAAGCGACACGGTTGAAGATGGGCGAGGCTGCTGTAAAAGCAGCAAAAGCGATTCAGTATACGGGAGCTGGAACGATCGAATTCATCTTCGTCGAAGAGACGGAAGAATTCTTCTTCATGGAGATGAACACGCGCATTCAAGTGGAACATCCAGTAACGGAGATGATCACAGGGTTCGATCTCGTTCAAGCACAACTCCAAGTCGCGCTCGATCATCCACTTGCCGTTAAACAAAAGGATATCAAGTTCCATGGTCATTCGATTGAGTGCCGGATCAATGCCGAAGATCCAGACCATGATTTCCGTCCGTCTGCTGGACGTGTCACACAATATGTGACACCGGGCGGAATGGGCGTGCGCATCGATAGCGCGGTCTATCCAGGGTATATGATTCCACCATACTATGACTCGATGGTTGCAAAGTTGATCGTTCATGCAGAAACACGGGAAGAAGCATGCGCGAAAATGGAACGTGCGCTAGCTGAATTTTGGATCGAAGGTGTTAAAACGACGATCCCGTTCCACGAACGTGTTCTCAGTCACCCGGTATTCCGTCGTGGTACATTTACGACGAAATTCGCAGAGCGTGAGTTAAAAGGTACGATCGTAAACTGAATCAGGACGGGAGTTTGTGCGACGAACTCCCGTCTTTTTTTGGCGTTCTCTATGTTTTTTAAAAGAGGAATGTGCTAAACTAACTGATTGAGAACGACAAAAAAAGGAGCACGCAAAATCATGATGAAACGACACATGGCACGCGAACTCGCAGTCCAATCTTTGTTCCAAATGGAACTTTCGGATCTGACTGCACAAGAGGCCATTGAATTCGCGGTAGAAGGTAAGGAATACGATACATTCGTCGAGCAATTGGTGAACGGTGTCGAAACGAACAAAGAAACAATTGATCAGCATATTCGAGAAGCACTCGTCAACTGGTCGTTCGAGCGACTTGGAAACATCGAGCGGACGATTCTTCGCTTGGCCGTCTACGAATTGTTGTTCGAAACGAACATTCCGGTTCGAGTAACGATTAACGAAGCCATCGAATTGACGAAGGCGTTCGCAGATGAAGAAGCAACGAAAATTGTGAACGGTGTTCTTGGTAAAGTGGCACAAGGCGTCGTCAAAGAAAATTCATAAACCGATTTAAAACCGAATAGAGACAAACAGACAGAAGAGTGAATCGAACTTTTTGGGGGAGTGGACAAATCATGGCAGTAGTAATCGATGGAAAACAGGTAGCCCATTCATATCGTATGAAGCTGAAAGAAGAAGTCGCACGTCTGAAAGAACAGCGGATTCAACCGCAATTGACTGTCATCTTGATTGGTGAAGATCCAGCTAGTCAATCTTATGTACGCGGAAAAGAGAAGGCAGCGAAGGAAATCGGAATGGATTCAGAGTTGATCCGACTTCCGGCAGAAACAACGGAATCAGAACTCCTTCATTTGATTGAACGCCTGAACGTAGATGCGAGTGTCCACGGGATTCTCGTTCAATTGCCGTTGCCAGACCATATTGATGAGAGCAAGGTCATTTTTGCGATTTCTCCTGAAAAGGACGTCGATGGCTTCCATCCTGTCTCTGTCGGGAAGATGATGATTGGTGAACCGACATTTTTACCATGTACACCAAACGGTATTCTCCATCTCGTGAAAGAGATGAATGTACCGATCGCGGGTCAGCACGTCGTTGTCGTCGGACGGAGTCAAATCGTCGGAAAACCCGTCGGTATGTTGTTCTTGAATGAATCGGCTACCGTTTCATACTGTCATTCAAAAACTGCAGACCTCGGTGCGATGACACGCCAAGCGGATATCTTGATCGTCGCAGTCGGTGTACCGAAGCTGATTACTGCAGATATGGTGAAACCGGATGCTGTCGTCATTGACGTCGGTGTCAACCGTGTCGATGGTAAACTCGTCGGTGATGTTGATTTTGATACGGTACAAGACGTTGCATCGATGATTACACCTGTTCCGGGTGGCGTTGGTCCAATGACGATCACGATGTTACTGCATAACACGATCGAGGCCGCACAATGAGTGAACCTCTTCACGTTTCCGATTTAGTCCACTATGTCAAACGTGAATTAGAAGGTGACGCCCTTCTACAACAAGTCCAGGTGGTGGGAGAAGTGTCGAACTTTAAACGACACTCTTCCGGTCACCTTTATTTTACGTTGAAGGACGAACAGTCACGGATGAAAGCCGTCATGTTTGCTCGGGATGCGAGTCGGGTCAAGACAGACATACGCGACGGCATGCGTGTCGTCGTCACGGCACGCTTATCTGTCTACGTCTCTTCTGGAGAAATGCAACTCTATGTCGAACGGATGACGGAAGATGGTGTGGGCGCGTTATACGAGGCGTTTTCTCGCCTGAAAATGGATCTTGAAGAACGTGGTTGGTTTGATCCTGCGATCAAACAACCGTTGCCTGCTTTTCCGGATCGGATCGGGATCATCACATCGCCAAAAGGAGCGGCGCTTCATGACATTGCAACGACACTCCGGCGTCGTTATCCGCAAGCAGCCATCGTCTTCGCGCCGGTTCTTGTACAAGGAGCAGACGCGGCACCACAAATCAGTCGTGCTATTCAACTGATGAACGAGCATGCTGCCTGTGATGTGTTGATCATTGGTCGTGGTGGCGGTTCGATCGAAGAGTTGTGGGCATTCAATGAAATGTCTGTCGTGACAGCCGTGTTTGAATCCCGTATCCCAATCGTCTCTGCTGTCGGACATGAGACTGATTTTACGATCAGTGATTTCGTCGCCGACGTTCGTGCTGCTACACCAACAGCGGCGGCAGAACTTGTCACTCCGGAAGCAGAGGCACTCGTCCGTCGTGTCCAGGATGTAGAGCGACGTTTGGAACGAACGTATACACAACTCCTTAAGAGTAAACAGGAGCAAGTGACACGTCTAGCCGCGAGTTACGGTCTTAAATCGCCACGTGTTTTACTCGGACTAAAGCAGGAACAACTGGACCGGACGGAAATGTTGCTCCAAAAAGAGATGCAGTATATCGTGACTCAAAACCGACAGCAGGTGGAGCGTCTTCACACACGTTTAATGCGAATACCAGTACGTGATCGATTCGTACAACAACGAGCAACGATTGAACAGTCGCGTCGTCGACTCGAAATCGTGCGTCGGCTTTTGCAATCGAAACAACAACAAGTGCGTCATGTGCTCGCGCGACTCGACTCCGTCAGTCCGACGCATGTCCTGATGCGCGGCTATACGTATGTCGAACAGGATGGACAAATTGTTCGTTCCGCGAAGGCATTAACAGCGTCTTCGTTCGATATCCGATTCCATGATGGAACGATTCGTGCCAAACGAGAGGATGGGGAGTAAGGATGGAGACGGAACAATCTTTTGAAGAAGCACTAGAACGACTAGAAGAGATCGTCACGTTACTCGAAGAGGGCGAAGCTCCGCTAGAACAAGCGATGGCTCTTTATGAAGAGGGCGTCAAATTGACAGCTCTTTGCCAAGGAAAGTTATCCGTTGCTGAGAAAAAACTCGATCAGATCCTGGAGCAAGATGGTACGCTGCGGGAAAAAGGAGGAGCACAATGATTGCCTTGCATGAATGGAAGACACAAGTCGAAAACAAAATGGCAGAGTTCATGGAGCGACTCGATGCACCCGACCGTTTACGTGACTCAATGCGGTATTCACTTGATGCCGGTGGGAAACGGATTCGTCCGGCCTTGATTTATGCAGTACTCGATGCCTTCTCAATCGACCGCTCAAAAGGAGATGCTACTGCTGCGGCACTTGAGATGATTCATACATATTCGCTGATTCATGATGACCTTCCGGCAATGGACGATGATGATCTCCGTAGAGGTCGTCCGACGAATCATATTGCTTTTGATGAAGCGACAGCGATTTTAGCAGGGGACGCATTGCTCACGAACGCATTCAGCTGCCTCCTCGAGACACCAGCTTCGCCAGAAGTGAAGCTTGCGCTCGTCGAACGATTAGCGGCGGCGGCAGGAGCTTCTGGTATGGTCGGCGGACAACTCGATGATATGCTCGGTGAGCGTGGTGGCATAAATGATGTAGCGGAGCTAGAATCGATTCATCGTCGAAAAACAGGAGCACTTCTCGTCTTTGCGGTCGAAGCAGGCGGGTTGCTCGCCGCAGTTAGTCCGACAGATCTTGAGCACCTGCATCAATATGGTCGCCATCTCGGCATTGCTTTTCAAATTCAAGATGACATCTTAGACGTGACAGGAGATGCTGAAAAAATCGGCAAGCCGGTTGGTAGTGATGAAGAAAATGAAAAAGCGACGTATCCGAAACTCCTCGGTCTTGAAGGTGCGAAACGTGCACTGACAGCTCAGGTAGAAGCAGCAGAACAGGCGATTGAAGCACTATCGGTCGAAGCGACGACACTTAAGGAACTGCTAGACTTCGTGGTCAAGCGTGACCATTAAGCAGGACGACGCATCGTGCGTCGTCTTTTTCTATGCTGACAATGGCGCTCGATAGATTGTTCTAGTACAATGTAGGGTACAAACCCTATAAGATTGTAAGGAAAAGAGGCGGTAAGGTATGAAATTGACAGAAATACAGGATCCGTCATTTTTAAAGCGTATGTCGGTCTCCGAACTCGAAGTTTTCGCAGGCGATATTCGACGCTTTTTGATTGAAGAATTAGCGACGACAGGTGGGCACTTGGCACCGAATCTTGGAGTCGTCGAGTTAACGCTTGCACTGCATCGTGAATTCGACAGTCCAAATGACAAGTTCGTCTGGGACGTCGGACACCAAGCCTATGTGCACAAGATTCTCACAGGACGCGCGAGCCAGTTTGATACGCTCCGTCAGCATAAAGGACTTTGTGGATTTCCGAAACGCAATGAAAGCGTGCATGACGTCTGGGAGACAGGGCATAGCTCGACGTCCTTGTCAGCAGCAATGGGGATTGCTGTTTCAAACGAATTGAGCGGTAAGGATGACCGCGCAGTCGCGATCATCGGTGACGGGGCGTTAACAGGCGGTATGGCCCTCGAAGCATTGAATCACATCGGAGCAGAGCAACAAAACGTCATCGTCATCTTAAATGACAACGAGATGTCGATTGCACCAAACGTCGGTGCGATGCATCAAATGCTAGGACGGATTCGTTCATCGCGAAAAGTACGTTTTGCGCAAGACGAGCTTGAAGCATTGATCAAAAAGATTCCGGTCATTGGCGGACGTTTGGAAAAAGGAAGCGAGAAATTGAAAGAAGCCGTCAAGGGAGCGCTCGTTCCTGGGATGTTCTTTGAAGAACTTGGTTTCAACTATTACGGTCCGGTCGATGGACACGATCTTAATGATTTGATCGAACAGCTCAATTACGTGAAAAAAGAAGAAGGACCTGTCCTGCTTCATGTCATCACGAAAAAAGGGAAAGGTTATCGTCCGGCAGAGTTTGACGGGGTCGGTACATGGCACGGTCTTGGACCATACAAGATGGAGTCCGGCGAAGTCATCAAAGGAAAATCAAAAGCACCAAGTTATTCCTTTACGGTAGCGGATACCTTGACGAAGATGGCACGCGACGATGAAAAGCTGACGTTGATCACACCAGCGATGAGTGTTGGCTCAAAACTCGATTGTTTTGAAAAAGAATTCCCAGAGCGGATGTTTGACGTTGGGATCGCGGAACAACATGCTGTCACGTTCGCAGCTGGTCAAGCGACGCAAGGCATGAAACCCGTTGTATCAATCTACTCGACGTTCTTCCAGCGCGCATACGATCAACTCGTGCATGACGTGGCGCGTCAAAATCTAGACGTAACGTTTACGATTGACCGATCAGGTCTTGTTGGAGCAGATGGAGAGACACACCAAGGGGTCTTCGATATTGCTTTCATGCGCCACGTGCCGAATATTCGAATCGTCATGGCAAAGGATGAGAATGAACTACAGCACTTGCTCTATTCAGCTGTTAAATACGAAGGACCAATCGCCGTTCGTTTCCCGCGTGGCGAAGGACTTGGTGTACCAATGGATGAGACATTGCATGAAATTTCGCTCGATACGTGGGAAGTTGAACGTGAAGGAACAGATGTCGCCATCCTTGCATTCGGACCACAAGTGCAAGACGCGCTCAAAATCGCGGATCTCTTAGCAGGCGAATTATCAGTTCGTGTCATCAATGCCCGGACGATCAAACCGCTTGATGAGAAGATGCTGAACGCTCTTTACGCAGAGGGAATTCCACTTGTGACACTGGAAGAAGCCGTCCTAAAAGGTGGATTCGGATCAGCTGTCCTTGAGCATGCGAACGAGCAGGAAGCATTCCCACGCGTCAAACGCTTCGGTATTCCGGATTGGTATATCGAGCACGGCGGTGTGAATGAGTTGCTGGAAGAAATTGGACTATTACCTGGACAAATCGCAGAAGAAGTACGCGCTTTCGTCAATCAAGGAAAGAAACAGAGTGTGTGACGATTCATGGAAAATGTAAAGAAAATCCGCCTCGACGTTCTTCTCGTCGAGCGCGGTTTGTTTGAAACGCGTGAAAAAGCGAAACGGTCGATCATGGCTGGACTCGTCTTTAGTGGTACGGAACGATTGGAGAAGGCCGGTGAAAAGGTCAAGTCCGATATCGATTTGCATGTTAAAGGTCAGTTGATGCCTTACGTGGGGCGTGGTGGCTTTAAGATGGAAAAGGCACTTCAAGTATTCGATTTTGATGTCACGGGTAAAACAGGTCTCGATATCGGATCGTCGACAGGTGGTTTTACCGACTGCTCCTTACAAAATGGAGCAGCACATATGTATGCACTTGATGTCGGTTCCAATCAGCTGGACTGGAAGCTTCGCTCGGATGACCGCGTGACGGTGATGGAAAAAACGAACTTCCGGCATGCGACACCAGACATGTTCCCTGTCGCGCCGCAGTTTGCGACGATCGATGTCTCGTTCATTTCATTACGTTTGATGCTTCCGCCATTGAAGATGATCCTCGTTGAAGGAGGAGACGTCATGGCGCTCGTCAAACCGCAATTCGAAGCAGGTCGTGAGGATATCGGTAAAAAAGGCATCGTGCGTGATGAGCGGATTCATGTCCGAGTTCTCGATGAGATGATCGAATTCTTCATTCAACAAGGGTTCTATGTCAAGCAGCTCGACTATTCTCCGATTACCGGTGGAGAGGGCAACATTGAGTTCTTGTTGCATGCACGCCTTGGTCAACCAGGGCTTGATCCGTCCGTTCATGCGACGGAGACGGTCAAGCTAGCGCATGCTAGTCTTTAAACGAACAGATGATAACGAAGACGGATCCGGTTCATGGGTCCGTCTTCCTTGTTGTGTGGCACGATGAAAACCGGATAATAAAATGGGAAACGTGGACTTTTGATGATTTATTGGATTACAATAGTAACATCGAAGAATACTGTGAGGTGCAGGAATGACAAAGGGGCAACGGTTGATTAAGATTCGGGAGATCATCACCCAATCAGAAGTAGAAACCCAGGATGAATTGGTAGAGGAATTACGGAATGCAGGATATAAGGTGACACAGGCAACGGTATCACGAGATATCAAGGAACTCCATCTCGTGAAGGTCCCGTTGAATGATGGACGTTATAAATATAGCTTACCCGCCGACCAACGCTTCAACCCACTCGGGAAATTGCGGCGTCTGCTCGGAGATAGCTTCATCTCGATTGATTCTGCTCAAAATCTGATTGTCATGCATGTCCTGCCGGGAAATGCGAATGCAGTCGCTGTCTTACTAGACCATTTGAGCTGGAGCGAACTGCTTGGAACGGTGTGTGGGGACGATACGATCCTATTGATTGCACGAAGTGAGGGACAAGCGAAAGAAGTGACGGAACGAATTTTAGAAATGCTGTAAGGAGTTGACAGGATGCTAGCTGAATTATCGATCAAACAATTTGCGATCATTGACGAGCTACAGATCGACTTTAAAAAAGGAATGACCGTCTTGACTGGGGAAACAGGTGCCGGTAAATCGATCGTTCTCGATGCGATCGGATTATTAATTGGTGGACGTGGATCCGCGGAATTCGTTCGATACGGGGAAGATCGGGCGGAACTAGAAGGATTGTTTCTGATTGAAGACGACCATCTCGTCTATGATCTTGCAGAAGAGTATGGCATCGATATCGAAGACGGATTGATCATCTTGCGACGTGATCTGTTCGCGACAGGAAAAAGTGTCTGTCGCGTCAACAATAAGCTGGTCACACTGACGATTTTACGTGAGTTCGGACGTGTCCTCGTCGATATGCACGGGCAACATGAACATCAGCATTTAATGGACAGTACGTACCATCAAGCGATTCTCGATGACTTCGCGCAAGAGGCGATCGCGCCACTCCTTCAAGCCTATCAGTCCGGTTATCAAACGTATGAAGAAAAACGGACGGCGCTACAATCGCTCGCACAAAGCGAGCAAGAACTCGCCCAACGGATCGACTTGTTATCGTTTCAGACCGAAGAGATCGAGGGCGCAAAACTTCGAGCACATGAGGAAGATGAGTTACTCGTCGAGCGGAATCGTCTTGCGAACTTCGAGAAGTTATATGCGTCGTTGAAGACAGCCTATGACGCCTTACACGATGAGATGCGCGGCATCGATTCCGTTGGAGACGCGATGCGTGAACTACAACAAGCATCAAGCATCGACGAACAGTTTTCTCAGCAAAGTGACGCGATCGCAAGCGCCTTTTATGGACTAGAAGAAGTCGGTTATGCCATTCGAGATCAACTCGAAACACTTGAGTTCGATTCCAATCGACTCGATGAGATCGAACAACGTTTGTCCGTCTTCCAACAGCTGAAACGAAAATACGGAGCGACGATTGAGGAAGTCATCGCTTACGGTGAAAAAATTCGGATTGAACTTGATACGATGACAAATCGAGATGAACGAATTGAACGCTTAAAAACCGAAGTCGAACAGCTCGAAAGCGAATTGTTTGAAATTGGTGGTCGACTCTCACAACAGCGTCGCAAAGCGGCAGTTCAATTAAGTGAAGCGATTCATTTGGAGTTGCGTGAGCTTTACATGGAGAAGGCGCGGTTTGAAATTCGTTTTCTTCAAGACGGAAAGACACCGATGCTACGCAAGAACGGGATCGACCATGTGGAATTCTTCATCATGACGAATGCGGGAGAGCCATTCAAGTCGCTCGGAAAAGTTGCATCGGGCGGGGAATTATCTCGTATCATGCTTGGACTGAAGTCGATCTTCTCGCGCTCGGTCGGAGTCGCCTCAATCATATTCGATGAAGTCGATACGGGTGTTTCGGGTCGTGTTGCACAAGCGATGGCAGAAAAAATCTATCGTTTGTCGGTAGACGGACAAGTGCTTTGTATTACGCACTTACCACAAGTCGCTTCGATGGCGGATCAACATCTCTATATTCGAAAGATTGAGGAGACGGATCGTACGACGACCCAAGTCAACGTCTTGTCTCAAGCAGATCGAGGGAACGAACTTGGACGGATGATTTCCGGTGCCCATATGACGGATTTGACATTACGGCATGCCGAGGAATTGATGGATCAGGCGAAGACGATGAAAGAATCGCTTAAAAATGGGGTGTAAGGATTGATTAAAGTCGGGATAGCAGATGATAATCGCGAAATGGTCGAACTGATTCGCCAGCATATCTCTGCGCAAGAAGACATGGAAGTCGTTTGCGTCGCCTACAATGGCGAGAGTTGTCTCGAACGCATGAAAGAACATGAGGTGGATGTATTGCTCCTCGACATCATCATGCCTCATTTAGATGGGCTTGGTGTGCTCGAAGAATTGATGAAGAAAAAGAAGAATCCTGCTGTCATCATGTTGAGTGCTTTCGGTAAGGACGAGGTCTCACAACAGGCGGTCACCCTTGGAGCATCATACTTCTTACTTAAACCGTTCAGCATGGATCAGCTCGTTCAAAAAATTCGTCTCGTGACGAATCAAGGACAAGCTCCGGCGATCGAAACGATTGATCTAAAAGTCGGCTCGACGCTTCGAGAAGTGGGAATCGCTCCGCATATCAAAGGGTTTACGTATTTAAAAGACGCTGTCTTAATGGTGCTTGAACGGGAAGATCTACTCGGATTGATCACAAAGGAACTCTATCCGACGATTGCGAAAAAACATCAAACAACAGCTTCTCGCGTCGAACGAGCGATGCGTCATGCCATCAAGTCCGCCTGGAACGAAGGAATGCAGCAACACGAGTTGTTTAACGGTCGGATCGAACAAGAGAAGAGTCCAAAGAACTCGGAATTCATCTCGTATGTATCGAGTCATATGAATCAAGAACAATCCGGTTGAAGCCATATACCGTCTAATTCATAAAAGGCGCCAGACTGAAGATAAAGTGCAGTTTTTCTCTTGACGAGAAAGATTGCACTTTTTTTGTCCATCTCGAATCGCTACGCTTCTTTCCTCTTTCTTTCTGGTAAAAGGCAGAATCTAAACGATAACGGTTTATATTTGATTCTTATTTCGTTCATAGCGAATGATTGACACTCCGTTATCAAACGTGTGTTGTTCCATGACGTTCCAAGTGAGGGGAACCATTCTTTGATCGGGAAAGAGACGCTTACCGGAACCGATGATGACAGGATAATGGATCAAGCGAAGCTCATCGATCAAATCCGCTTGATAAAGTGTATGAACGAGTTCACTACTGCCCCAGATATGGAACGGTGGGCCATCCTGTTGTTTCAAAAGCTTTAGTTCAGAAGTCGGATGCTTCAAACAAGTTGTCGGCTGCCAAAGGACAGGTAGTGCATGACGCGTGGCGACATACTTCATGGCATGATCGGCAATCGGCCAGACATCTGAGTGGAGTGGCCAATAACTTGCCCATTGTTCGTAAGTCGCACGACCGAGCAACAGAGAGCAGTCCTCATGCATCCATCCGCGAATGACTTTACCGATTTCAGGATGTTGAAAAGGAACGGTCCAGCCACCATGTTCGAAATCGTTGCTTACATCCTCCTCCTTTCCACTCGGTGCTTGAACGACACCATCTAAAGATAGATGTTCGAATACGATGACTTTTCGCATACAAGATCTCCTTTCGAATGCACTCTTTCTACAGCATACGGTAGAAATCAAAAAAAATAAAAGCGTTTGCAAATAAATATTGCATAAACTGAAATGTTTGTTATAATAAAGGTACCAAATGATTTGGCAAGACGTCAGATGAACGTCGAGTCGGCGAGGACTCCGGAAATCCCGTTGATGAATATCATCTCAGAACGCCAACTGTAAATGGCTCAAGAATGCCGGACGACATTCTCTTGGTAGAAGTCGTACCAAGGTATCTTGTTCATTCTAGATGGGAAATCTCGAATGAATGGGAGCTTCCATGATTTCGAAGCTAGGGAAAAGTGGAAGGTAACGGATCGTCTAAAATGAAAAGTACAGTTCGTGAAAAGGAGTGTTGTCTAGCAGTGATTGTTAGCAACCGAATGTTTGACTGCTTCAAGCGGATGACATTACGCTCCACCTAGGTCCCGAGTACAGTCAGATGATGGAACTGAAATACCATTCTATCGTTAGCTCGATAGCCAGATCTGATTTCTTTCCACCTCTTCATTAAGAGGAACACCTAAGGTTTTGGAGTACACGAATAGTTCTAACTATGAGAGGAGTTCATCCGTAAGTGAAACCAATTTTATACGAGTAAAAGGTCCCGCGCTTGAAATGAGTTCAAGAGATGGGGACCTTTTTCTGTGTTTATTTTTTTTGATAGCGGTCGGAGACTTTTCCACGTTTTCGATCGCGATAAAAGACATATCCTGCGACAAATCCAATACCACCCATCGCAAGAATCAACCCAACGAGACCTTGCAATACATATACGTAAGCCGCATCGCCTAAGTATTTAAACGGCACTTGCGCAATTAGAAAGACACTGTCGCGCATGAGCTTAATACCAATCGCGCCGATGATGCCGGGGATTAATAATGAGAGCAAACCAATGATACGCATAGGACGCCACTCCTTTCCAAGCGTATTGTATCAAAAAATCGATCGTTCTGCGAATCGGGTTTGCTTCCCTTTTTTATTCCGAGTAGGATAGAAATGTAAGCAGTTTCAAAGGGGGAATTTATATGCATCATCTACTCGTCGTCGGAGCAGGTCAAGGGGGAACAGAGGTCTTGCACGCATTTCAACGTTCACCACTATTAACGGTCATCGGTCTTGTTGATCCAAACATGGAGGCGCCTGGGGTAGCGCTTGCACGGCGCGCGGACATTCGGATCGAAACGAACTGGTCAGCATTCGAAGGAGCAGACGTCGATTTCATCATTGACGCTACGGGAGAAAGTGGCGTACTCGAACAATTAATCCATGATTTTCCGGGAGCGGCGGTCTTACCGGGTGAATTCGTCAGAGTGTTACTTGAGCGTCTGACTGAAAAAGAGAAAATGCTCGAAGCAATCATTCATTGTACGAGCGAAGCGATTTCCGTCGCCGATCAAGACGGACAGACGATGCTGATTAATCCGGCGTATACGCGAATGACCGGTTTCACAGAACGAGATGTCGTCGGAAAACCGGCTAGCGCCGATATCGGGATGCAGGAATCCGTTCATTTGAAAGTCTTGAACACAGGCGAGAACGTGCGAGATGTTCGTATGAAGATCGGACAAGATCAACGCGATATCATCGTCAACGCAGCACCTGTCATCGTCGATGGACAAGTCCGCGGTTCCGTTGGGGTCATTCGAGATATTTCGGAAATGAAGGCTCTAGCAAAAGAATTAAAGGCAGCGCGACAAAAAATCCGGACACTCGAAGCTAAATATACATTCGATGATATCATCGCCGAGAGTGAAGCAATGCGCTTCGTCGTCGATCAAGCGAAGCTTGCGGCAACGATGCCAGTCAACGTCTTGATTCGCGGTGAATCCGGAACCGGTAAAGAACTGTTCGCACATGCGATACATGCAGCGAGCGAACGCAAATATGAACAATTCGTCCGCGTCAACTGTGCGGCGATTGCACCGACGTTACTCGAAAGTGAACTATTCGGGTACGAGGAAGGCGCGTTCTCAGGAGCGCGGCGCGGCGGGAAACGGGGATATTTCGAAGAAGCACACGGAGGTTCGCTATTCTTAGATGAGATCGGCGAATTGCCACTCGACGTCCAAGCCAAACTGTTACGGGTGTTACAGGAAAATGAAGTCGTCCGTGTCGGTGGCACGAAGGCGATTCCAGTCGATGTCCGCATCATCGCGGCGACGAATGCCAATCTCGAACAAAAAATCATCATGAATGAGTTCCGAGAAGATCTTTACTACCGGATTAATCGTTTACCGATTCACATACCGGCACTACGTGAGCGTCCGGATGATATCGCACCGTTAACCTTACACCTACTCCGCAAATTGAATCAAAGTTATGGACGATCGGTCGGACGGATCTCGGATGATGTACTCGAAGCAATGAAGAAGCAACCGTGGAAAGGAAACGTCCGCGAGCTTGAGAATGTCATCGGTCGCGCATTGATTTTTACGGATAAAACAGAAACGGTTTTACGAAAAGGACATCTTCAACTTGTCGTGCCACAAACAACAAAAGTCACGACGAGACAGAAAAAGGAAATCAAACATTTATCCGACGAGATGTCTCACGTCGAAGAACGATTGATCCGGGAAGCGCTTACTGCTTTTAATGGCAACAAAACAGAAGCCGCAAAACAACTTGGGATTTCTCTCCGGGCACTTTATTACAAAGTGGAACGATTTAACATTTATTCATGAAGCGCAAATTTTTGCGTGCAATATATTGCAAAAAATGCAAAAGCGTGCAAAATTAAAGACGTTCTTGCTTATCCTACCGTCTCTTTTGAATTGGCACGAAAATTGCTATTACTATTTATGTATGACAGGTAAGGGGGGAATACAGTGAGATTCAGTGAAATGGTCGAGCAGGCAGCTCGACTCGAAGATTCCGTCGTTGCGATTGCAGCTGCGGATGACGAAGAAGTGATGGATGCTGTCGCATTAGCAATTGAAAACGATTTAGCGCGTTTTCATTTGTTCGGGGATGCGACACGGATTCAGCAGATGATTCAAAAACGGACATTACGAGAGTCGCAGTTCGTGATCACCCACACCTCTACATCGCAAGAAGCGGCAGAGCGTGCCGCTCATGCCGTTCGCAAAGGGGATGCGAGTGTCTTGATGAAAGGTCTTGTTCCGACAGCGATGTTCATGAAAGCTGTCTTGAACAAAGAAACGGGTCTGCGTTCTGGAAATGTCCTGTCGCATGTCGCGTTGTTCGAAGTGCCAGGGCGTGAATCAGCGATCGGATTGACCGATGCAGCGATTCATATCCAACCGTCACTCGAAGATAAGGTAAAAATTATCGAAAACGGTGTCTCCGCCTTACGAGCGCTTGGATACGGATTACCGAAAGTCGCAGTCTTAGCAGCCGTCGAAGTCGTCAATCCGACGATGCAGGCAACGATAGATGCTGCCCTACTGACGCAAATGAACCGACGTGGTCAAATCAAGGATTGCCTTGTAGACGGACCACTTGCGCTCGACAATGCCGTGAATCTCGTCGCTGCCCAGCAAAAAGGCTTGACGGGAGACGTAGCAGGGCAGGCGGATTTACTCGTCGTTCCGCAAATCGAAGTTGGGAACGTTATCTACAAATCGCTCATGTATTTCGCACATGCCTCGGTGGCGGCGATTCTCGTCGGAGCGCGGGCTCCAGTTGTATTGACAAGCCGCGCCGATACAGCAGAAGCAAAAATGTACTCACTAGCCTTTGCGCTATTAAATGCTCAACAGACGAAAAAAGTAAAACAAACAATCTGAGGAGGAACTTAAAATGGTCGAAACAAATGTAGAATCACGCTTCAGTATCTTTGAAACAATGGAGATGGAAGATTACGAACAAGTTGTTTTTTGCCACGATAAAGTATCTGGATTAAAAGCAATCATCGCGATTCATGACACGACACTCGGACCGGCACTCGGTGGACTTCGTATGTGGAATTATGCATCTGATGAAGAGGCATTGATTGATGCGCTCCGTTTATCAAAAGGGATGACGTATAAGAATGCAGCCGCTGGTTTGAACCTTGGTGGTGGCAAAGCTGTCATCATCGGCGATGCGAAGACACAAAAATCAGAAGCACTCTTCCGGGCATTCGGACGTTACGTCCAGTCACTGAACGGTCGTTATATTACAGCAGAAGATGTCAATACGACGGTTGCAGACATGGATTATATCCATATGGAGACAGATTTCGTCACTGGTGTCAGCCCAGCATTCGGATCAAGTGGTAACCCATCACCAGTTACGGCATACGGAGTCTACCGTGGTATGAAAGCAGCGGCAAAAGAAGTGTACGGAACAGATTCACTTGGTGGCAAAACGATTGCGATCCAAGGAGTTGGTAACGTTGCCTTCAATCTATGCCGTCATTTGCATGAAGAAGGGGCGAAACTGATCGTCACGGACATCAACCAAGAAGCACTTCAACGTGCAGAAGAAGCATTCGGTGCCTTGATCGTCGCACCAGAAGACATTTATAGCGTCGAAGCGGACATCTTTGCGCCATGTGCCCTCGGTGCGACATTAAACGACGAGACGATTCCACAATTGAAAGTCAAAATCATCGCTGGTGCGGCAAATAACCAACTTAAAGAAGACCGTCACGGTGACATGCTCGAAGAACGCGATATCTTATACGTACCAGACTTCGTCATCAATGCGGGTGGTGTCATCAACGTTGCTGATGAACTCGACGGATACAACCGTGATCGTGCCATGAAAAAAGTCGAACTCGTCTACGACGCGGTCACAAAAGTATTCGAGATCGCAAAACGCGATCATTTACCGACATATCGTGCTGCTGAGAAAATGGCAGAAGAGCGTATCGCAACAATGCGTAGTGCCCGCAGCCAATTCTTACGTCGTGATAAAAACATTCTAGGATCACGCGGCTGATCAGAGGAGGATATCCATGAGCGAACGTATTTTGACGATCAATCCCGGTTCGACTTCGACGAAGATCGGTATCTTCGAAGGATCAAACCCGGTGTTCACGAAGACGTTACGCCATCCAGCGGAAGCGGTCAGAGGACCGCTTCCAGCGCAGCTGGAGATGCGTCGTCATGTAGTACTCGAAGTGTTAGCTGAAGAGCAGATTGATTTGAAAGCGCTTACTGCAGTCGTTGGGCGTGGTGGGTTACTCCGACCGCTTGTCAGCGGTACGTATGCAGTCAACAGAGAAATGCGAGAAGACTTACTCAGCGGTATTTTTGGCGTTCATGCATCGAACCTCGGTGGACTCCTTGCGGATGAGGTTGCTCGGACACTCGACATCCCATCATTCATCGTTGATCCGGTCGTCGTTGACGAACTAGAACCGATTGTGCGTATTACAGGCTTACCTGAACTTGAACGAAAAAGTATTTTCCATGCCTTGAATCAGAAAGCTGTTGCGAAACGGTACGCGAAGGAAATCGGACGTCCATACGAGGAACTGCGCCTGATCATTGCACACATGGGTGGCGGCATTACAGTCGGCGTACACCATGAGGGGCGTGTTATCGATGTCAACAATGGACTCGATGGAGAAGGACCGTTTTCGCCAGAACGAAGCGGGTCGCTACCTGTTGGTCAACTAGTAGAACTATGTTATAGTACCAAGTATAAACTTGAAGAGATGAAGCGTCTGGTCGTTGGGTCAGGCGGACTTGTTGCGCACTTAGGTACGTTTGACGCGGTTGAGATCGAGCGCCGGATTGAAGAAGGCGATGAAAAAGCGGCATTGTTATATGAAGCGATGGCGTACCGGATCGCGAAAGAAATCGCTGGTCAAAGTGCTGTCTTGTTCGGTCAGATCGACGCGATCATTCTAACAGGCGGACTTGCTTATAGTGATCGGTTGACGCGTGTGATCGAAGAACGCGTCGCCCACCTTGGTCAAGTCGTGCGTAGTCCTGGTGAAGATGAGTTGCAGGCGCTCGCAGAAGGAGTGTTGCGTGTCTTACGTGGGGAAGAGGAAGTTAAGGAATATGGAGGCGAACCAACATGGCTAGAGAATTCGACGTCGTTGTCCTAGGTGGAGGACCCGGTGGATATGTCGCCGCGATCCGTGCAGCACAAGCCGGGAAGTCGGTAGCAATCGTAGAACAAGGAAAATTAGGCGGGACATGCTTACATCGTGGCTGTATTCCCTCTAAAGCCTTTTTGAAATCAGCAGCAGTCTATCAGACGGTCAAACACGCTACTACATATGGCGTGGACGTACCGGAATCGTTTTTACGATTCGAACAGGTCAAACAACGCAAACAAGAGATCGTAGATGGATTAGAGGCAGGCATTCAGCACCTGATGAAAAAAGGAAAGATTGAAGTCTTTCATGGTCGGGGTTCGATTCTTGGACCAAGTATCTTTTCACCGATGCCCGGAACAATCAGTGTCGAGCCGGAAGAAGGCGAAGGCGAGTTGATTCTTCCACGCCAATTGATCGTCGCGACAGGATCACGTCCACGTCCACTGAACGGTCTTGCTTTTGATTCAGAGTATGTCCTCAGTTCGGATGATGCGCTCGATATGGCAGATTTGCCAAAATCAATCGTCATCATCGGCGGCGGCGTCATCGGTGTCGAATGGGCATCGATGTTGACGGATTTTGACGTCGCAGTAACGGTCGTTGAATTCAGCGACCGGATTTTACCGACAGAAGATGCGGCAGTCAGTCGTGAAGTCGCCCGCCAACTAAAAAAGCGGGGCGTCAAGATTCATACGGGCGCAGCTGCACAAAGTGATACGTTCCGTATGTCAGAAGACGGCGTATCGATCGCGATCGACCGTAACGGAGAACAGACGACGCTTGAAGCGGATAAGTTGCTCGTCGCCATCGGTCGGATGGCGAATGTCGAAGGTATCGGAATCGAAAACACAAATATTGTCGTCGAAAATGGCTTCATCCAAGTGGATGACCATTTCCGGACGAAGGATCAACATATCTATGCAATCGGCGATGTCATCGGTCGCTTGCAACTCGCGCACGTCGCGTCAGCAGAAGGCGTCAAAGCAGTCGAGGCGATCGTAAACGGAACGACGACACCACTTGAATATGCGTTCGTACCACGTTGTATCTACAGCGTACCGGAAGCGGCATCGGTCGGTTTAACGGAAGACGAAGCGAAACGTGCCGGAATGGACGTTAAGGTCGGGAGCTTCTCGTTCAATGGGTTAGGAAAAGCGCGGATTGAAGGAGAAGCAGCAGGCTTCATCAAGCTCGTCTCGGATGCGAAGACAGATGATCTCGTCGGCGTTCACATCGTCGGACCAAAAGCAACGGAACTGATTAGTGAAGGTGGGTTAGCGCTCGTACTCAATGCAACGGCATGGGAAGTTGGACAGCTCGTGCATCCGCACCCGGCCTTATCAGAAGCATTTGGAGAAGCAGCACTTGCAGTCGACGGACTTGCGGTTCACGCCTAAGGAGGAATTACGGATGGAAAAGATAGAATTCAAAGAATTGGTAGAACTCGGATTAACGGAACAAGACGCGATTCACATGTTCGAAACGATGGTCCGTGCGCGGAAAATCGATGAACGGATGTGGAAGTTGAACCGAGCAGGTAAAATTCCCTTCCTCGTCTCGTGTCAAGGACAAGAAGCGGCTCAAGTCGGTGCAGCGTTCGCACTCGAAAAAGGAACAGATTACATTTTGCCGTATTACCGTGATTTAGGTGTCGTCTTGCACTTCGGTCAAACGTCACGCGATATCATGCTATCGGCATTCGCCAAAGCAGAAGATCCGAACTCAGGTGGTCGCCAAATGCCAGGACACTACGGTTCACGTGCCTTGAACATCGTGACAGGTTCAAGTCCGGTTACGACGCAAGTACCACATGCTGTTGGAATTGCACTGGCTGCGAAGATGCGTAAGGAGCCACTCGTTGCTTACGTCTCGTTCGGTGAAGGTTCTTCAAACCAAGGTGATTTCCATGAAGGAGCAAACTTTGCCGGAATTCATAAGCTTCCTGTCATCTTGTTCTGTGAAAACAATAAATACGCGATTTCGACACCACTTTCGAAACAGCTGTCAGCTAAACACGTTGCTGACCGGGCGATTGGCTATGGTATGCCAGGATATACAGTGGACGGTATTGATCCACTTGCTGTCTTCAAAGTCGTCAAAGAAGCACGCGAACGTGGATTACGGGGAGAAGGTCCAACCTTAATCGAAGTTGAAGTCGAACGTCTCGTGCCACACTCATCCGATGATGACGATAAATCATACCGTTCTGCTGAAGAACTCGATGCCTTAAAAGCACGTGACGGAATCAAACTCTTCCGTGCGCGTCTGATTGAAATGGGTGTCTTGACGGAAGAAACAGCGACTGAAATCGAACAAGCGATGGAGAAAGAAGTCGATGAAGCAACGGCGTATGCTGAAGCAGCGGCTTACGATGCGCCAGAAAATGCATTACGTTACGTGTACGACGAGGAGGAAACGAAATGACGACGTTAAGTTTAATCGAAGCGATCAATAGTGCAATCAAAGAAGAGATGGAGCGCGACGAGTCCGTCTTCATCCTCGGCGAAGATGTCGGTGTCCGTGGTGGTGTTTTCCGGGCGACACAAGGGTTGCTTGAACAATTCGGAGAAGAACGTGTCATCGATGCACCGCTCGCTGAAAGTGCGATTGCCGGTGTCGGAATTGGAGCTGCGATGTACGGCATGCGTCCGATTGCTGAAATGCAATTCGCTGACTTCATCATGCCAGCGGTCAACCAAATCGTCAGTGAAGCAGCGAAGATTCGGTACCGTTCGAACAATGACTGGACGTGTCCGATCGTCATCCGCGCACCGTTCGGCGGCGGTATTCACGGGGCGCTCTATCATTCTCAGTCGGTCGAAGCGATGTTCAACTCGACGCCTGGTCTGAAAATCGTCATCCCATCGAATCCATATGACGCAAAAGGATTGCTAAAGGCAGCGATTCGTTCGAATGATCCGGTCTTGTTCTTTGAGCATAAACGAGGCTATCGTCTGTTAAAAGGGGATGTTCCTGAAGGCGACTATACGGTCGAAATCGGTAAAGCAGACGTCAAGCGTGTGGGCGAAGACGTGACGATCATCACTTATGGGCTATGTGTTCATATGGCACTTGAGGCAGCAACACGCCTTGAAAAAGACGGAATCGATGTTCACATCCTTGACTTGCGGACTGTTTATCCAATCGACCGCGAAGCAGTCGTCGAAGCAGCGAAAAAGACGGGGAAAGTCTTGCTCGTCACGGAAGATAATAAAGAAGGTAGCGTCATGAGTGAAGTATCGGCGATCATTGCAGAAGAAGCCTTGTTCGATCTTGATGCACCAATAGAACGACTCTGTGGTCCAGACGTACCAGCGATGCCATACGCTCCGACGATGGAGAAGTTCTTCAACATCTCAAGTGAGAAAATTGAAGATAAAATCCGGACGTTACACGCATACTAAGGGGGAACTGACCGATGAAGACTGAAACACTTACGATGCCACAACTCGGGGAAAGCGTTACTGAAGGAACGATTTCGATGTGGCTGGTCAAACCAGGTGACACTGTCAAAAAATATGATCCGATTGCAGAAGTCATTACTGATAAAGTAACGGCAGAAGTCCCATCTTCGTTTGATGGTGTGATCGAAAAACTTCTTGCAGAAGAAGGCGATACGTTGCAAGTCGGTGACGCAATCGTCACGATGCAAGTCAACGGGGGATCAACGGAAGTCGCTGCGACTGAACAAGAAGTACCGGCTGTCGAAGAGACAACGACGGCTGATACTTCGATGAAAAAGCGCTATTCACCAGCAGTCTTGAAACTATCGGGTGAGCATGGCATCGATCTCGAACAAGTGACGGGTACAGGAGCCGGCGGGCGGATTACTCGGAAAGATTTGTTGAAACTGATTGAGTCCGGTGCTATTCCTACACCACAAACAACTGAACCAAAACCGGAAGCGAAAACGGCTCCGGTAGCGCCTCCAACAGAAGCACCATCCGCACCAAAACGTCCGGTCAGCGCACCACAAGCGACTGAAACGGGCGACATCGAGATTCCGACTGCCGGTGTGCGTCAAGCAATCGCTTCGAACATGGTACGCGCGAAACACGAAGCGCCACATGCCTGGTTGATGATCGAAGTCGATGTCACGAACTTGGTCGAAGCACGTAATCGTCATAAAGATGCGTTCTTCAAACAAGAAGGGGTCAAATTGACGTTCTTACCATTCTTCATGAAGGCGACGGTCGAAGGATTGAAGAAACATCCAATCATGAACTCGACATGGGCGGGAGATAAGATCATTCAAAAGAAAGCGATCAATCTATCACTTGCTGTTGCAACGCAGGACGCTCTGTTCGTACCAGTCGTCAAGAATGCAGATGAACTAAGCATCAAGGGGATCGCACGCGCGATTGATGACTTCGGGAAACGGGCACAAGCCGGCACGTTGTCGTCTGCAGAGATGCAGGGCGGGACGTTTACGGTCAACAATACGGGCTCATTCGGTTCAATCCAATCAGCACCGATCCTTAACTTCCCGCAAGCAGCGATTCTATCCGTTGAATCAATCGTCAAACGTCCAGTTTGGGTGAACGGCATGTTCGCAGCACGCGACATGGTCAACCTCTGTATGTCGATCGATCACCGGGTGCTCGACGGACTCGTAGCCGGACAGTTCCTACAAACTGTCAAACAAGCGCTCGAATCCATCGATCCAAACCAACTTTCCTTATACTGAGATTTTCCAGTTGACAGGGAAGTAGAAGCATCGTAATATAAGAAACAATTCAACACACGATAGCAAAGACGAAGAGAAGTAACTTGTGAAACGATTTAAGAGAGCTGATGGGTGGTGTGAATCAGTATCGGGTAACAAGCGAATGGCCTTCCGAGCTTCAGACCGAATCCTTTAAGTGGGTAGTAGGCTCTGACGGGTTCCTCCCGTTATTGGGGTCGACGAATCAGGACAATGGTCCGGTTCGTTTCAAAGGGGACGATGTCAGCATCGTCAACGAAGGTGGTACCGCGGGTCTTCCCGTCCTTCATGTTCTACATGAATGGGCGAGAAGACCCTTTTCGTATACAATTGAATCGAATAAATCGTAGAGTGAGTTAAGTAGCGAGGCAACATCGGCGTTTCAGAGAGCGGAAGAATGGTGCGACTTCCGTACGGCGAGGTTTCGTGAATGGTCTCATGAGAGCGTGGCTGAACGAAGAAGTAGGTCACGACGGATGCCCCCGTTATCGTAGGCTATGATGTCTCTTATTTAGACGCATCAGACAGAGTGGGAACGATCGAACCGTTCCAATCGAGAGGTGGCACCGCGAGATCATCGTCCTCCATGCAGCATATGCTGTGTGGAGGACTTTTTTTATTCCAGGAGGCGAACAGAGATGGTTCAGACAGACACACTTATCATTGAACAACTTGAACTAAACGGCGACGAGATGACGCCGATCATGATTTTCCAACAACTGAGTGGAACACAGAAATGTTTACTTGAAAGCTCCGCCCATACGGATCATGGACGGTATTCGATCATCGGTGTCGATCCGGTGGAAATGATCCGCGCAGAAGGACGAACCGTGACACGGGAACAGTTGAAGACAGGTCGATTGACACAAGAAACAGGTGATCCAGTACGACTGATGCAACAGTTGATTCTCCGGGAGGGCGTAGAAGAAGATCTTCCGTTTTTAGCAGGCGGGATCGGATATGTCGGTTACGATATGATGCGGGCGTATGAGACACTCGGAGCGATTCCGGAACGAACGCGCCAACTACCGGACGCGCTACTCGCCGTCTACGACCAAATCATCCTGTTTGATCATCTCGAACATCGTGTTCATTTAATTCAAACGTCACTTGGTGGCATCACCGATCGTGATGAATTACGTCAACGTCTAGTAGATCGGAAAGCGCAACTCGAACAATCGCGAGAGCGAACAGACATCGAGCGTCCACTCCGGGATGTCGTTTATGAACCGTTGATGGATCAAGAGACGTTTGAAGGACTCGTCGAACAAGCGAAGAGACATATTCGGCAAGGCGACGTCTTCCAACTGGTTCTTTCGCAACGACTCGATGCGACGTTTACGGGTGACCCGTTCCAATTTTACCGAAAACTCCGTAAGGATAATCCGAGTCCCTATCTCTTTTATATCGACTTAGGCGAAGCAATCGTACTTGGGGCCTCCCCGGAAAGTTTGGTCCAAGTCAAAGGGAATCGAGTGACGACGAATCCGATTGCCGGCACACGTCGCCGGGGGAAGACGACAGAGGAAGATGAACGGCTAGCAGAAGAGTTGCTTCACGATGAAAAGGAACGGGCCGAGCACCGGATGCTCGTCGATCTTGGACGCAACGACTTAGGACGGATTTGTCAGATTGGTACCGTCGAAGTGACAAGCTTCATGCAAATCGAACGATTCAAGAACGTCATGCACCTCGTCTCCGTCGTTGAAGGGACGTTAGCAGACGGGAAGACTGGAGCAGACGCACTTGTCTCTTGTCTACCGGCTGGGACGGTCACAGGAGCTCCGAAAATTCGAGCGATGCAGTTGATTGACCAGTACGAACAGGTCAAACGAGAAGTATACGCTGGAGCTGTTGGCTATTTCGACATTCGGGGGAATATGGATTTTGCTCTCGCTATCCGGACGATGGTCATCAAGGATGGTGTCGCTTCTGTTCAAGCAGGGGCTGGTATCGTCTACGACTCGATTCCACGACTTGAGTACCAGGAGACGTTACACAAAGCGAAATCACTACTGGAGGTTTGGAAATGATCGTCCTGATTGATAACTATGATTCCTTTACCTATAACCTATATCAATACGCATCGGTTTATACGGCCGTCCACGTCATTCGAAACGATGCGGTTAGCATCGAAGAGCTCCGCGAGATGAAACCGGACGGTATCATCCTCTCACCCGGTCCCGGTCGCCCGGCTGACGCTGGCATCTGCATCGATCTGATTTGTCAATTATCGGGGCAAGTACCGATTCTCGGTGTCTGCCTCGGACATCAGGCAATCGGCGAAGCATTCGGAGGACGCATCGTTGAAGCGCCGGTCATCATGCACGGGAAGACATCAATGATTCGACAATCGGGACAACTCTTCGACGAAATGACAGAAATGTTAGAGGTCATGCGCTATCATTCGCTGATCGTTGCGCGAAACGACTTACCGACGGAACTCGTCATCACGGCAGAAACGGAGGACCGGACGATCATGGCGCTCGAGCACAAGACACATCCGACATTCGGCATCCAGTTTCATCCGGAATCCGTCGGAACGCCTCAAGGGCAGCAGATGATTAAACGATTCATTGAATTGACGAAGGAGTGACGAACGATGAAAGAGACGTTATTGAAATTAGCAGAAGCGAAACATTTACGATATGAAGAGATGCAACAGGCAGCACGCGAACTGTTTGCCGAAGACGTGACCGATAGCGAAATTGCCGCCTTTCTCGTTGCTCTGAAAGCAAAAGGAGAGACAGCAGAAGAACTAGCCGGTCTCGCTTCGATCATGCGCGAAGTCGCGCTCGACATTCCAGTCACCGGTGATTTCATGGATAATTGCGGTACAGGAGGCGATGGCTCGCAATCGTTCAACATCAGTACGACAGCCGCTTTCGTTCTAGCCGGTGCCGGCATGAAAGTCGCGAAGCACGGGAACCGGAGTGTCTCAAGTAAGACGGGGAGCGCTGATGTACTTGAAGCGCTCGGAGTGTCACTCGATGCAACACCGGAACACTTAGTAGAGCAACTCGAGACGAACGGAATCGCCTTCTTGTTTGCACAACGGATGCATCCGCGCGTCAAGCAAATCATGAAGGTCCGACGTGATTTACGGATTCCGACGATCTTTAACTTGATTGGTCCGTTGACGAATCCGGTCCCGCTCAAGACACAACTATTAGGAATTTACCGGGAGGATATGCTCGAGACGATGGCGTTGACACTGCACCGACTCGGACGAAAGCGGGCGATCGTCTTACACGGTGCGAACGGAATGGATGAAGCGTCCCTTGCCGGAACGAACCAACTCGTCTTACTCGACGAAGGCGAACTGATCCGCTTCAGTCTTCATCCGGAAGAAGTCGGACTAAAGACCGCACCGCTTGAAGCGATCCGTGGTGGAAGTGCACAAGAGAATGCGGCGATTTTACTGCAAGTCCTGAGTGGTGAGCATGGCGCTTATCGCGACACCGTCCTACTCAATGCCGGGATTGCTCTCTTTGCAGCAAATCGGGCTAAGACGATCGAAGAAGGAATCGCCTTAGCAACAGAGAGCATCGACTCAGGACGAGCGATGGAACGATTGAACCAATTACGACAAATGACACGAGAGGAAGCAATCGGATGAATATCTTAGATCGCATCATCGAAACAAAACGGACGGAAGTCCTGCAATTAAAATTAACTGGCGTCGAACGGATCAGTCATGAAGCATTGAAGCCGTCGATCAAGCAACGACTATCGGGAACAGATTTATCCGTCATCGCGGAAATCAAACGAGCATCGCCATCAAAAGGTGCAATCGCACTCGATGTCGACGTCGTCGCTCAGGCAAAACAATATGAAGCGAGTGGGGCGACTGTCATCTCTGTCTTGACGGATGAGACATATTTTAAAGGATCGATGACCGATTTAGCGGCAGTCGCTGCAGCAGTCAACATCCCTGTCCTCTGTAAGGATTTCATGATTGACCGGATTCAGATTGACCGGGCAAAATCACATGGCGCACGGTTGATTCTCTTGATCGTTGCGGCCCTCGAGCAGGAGACGCTTGCTGACTTGTATACGTATGCTTACGCAGAAGGACTTGAGGTCTTAGTCGAAGTCCATGACGAAGAGGAATTACGCCGGGCAGAGGCGATCGGTGCACAAATCATCGGCATCAATAACCGGAACTTGAAGAAGTTCGAAGTCGATTTACAAACATCGATCGGATTACTAGAACAGCAACAACCGGACGTCCGTTACATTAGTGAGAGTGGCATCAAGACGGTCGAGGAAGCACAGCGATTACATGCTGCCGGTGCAGACGGGATCCTCGTCGGCGAGACATTGATGCGGGCAGACGATCCGCAAGTCTTCATTCGAGAAGTGAGTGGCGTTCGCGTATGACACGGATTAAGTTCTGTGGTCTCCGAGAAAGCGAACATGTCGAAGCAGCAGTTCGCTTAGCGGACTACATCGGCTTTGTCTTTGCTAAAAGTAAACGACAGATCACGCTCGAAGAGGCAGCACGTCTTAGACGCGACATTCCGAGTGCAATCCAGGTCGTCGGTGTCTTCGTCTCCCCGACCTATCAACAGGTGATTGATGCGGTCGAACAGGTCGAACTGGATCTCGTCCAAATTCATGGGACCATCCCGGACGGCAAGCTACCGGTTCCCGTCATTCAAGCGATTCCCGTGACGGACATCACGGAAGTAGAGCAACAGACGGAGTATGTGCTCGTTGACGCACCAGTTGCTGGAAGTGGCGAGACATTCGACTGGTCACGAGACATTCAAGCTGAACGTCCACTGTTCATTGCCGGTGGCTTGACAGCTGAAAATGTAGGAGAAGCAATCAAACGATATCACCCGTTCGCCGTCGATGTCTCAAGTGGCATCGAAACGGATGGACAGAAAGATTCCATAAAAATGCAGGCATTCGCAGATGCCGTAAAGGAGAGAGAAGCATGAGTTACGCACAACCGGATACATTAGGGCAATATGGTAAATACGGAGGACGCTACATCCCGGAAACATTGATGCACGCGGTGATTGAACTCGAAGAAGCTTATGCAATAGTAAAAGGAGATCCAACATTTCAAGCGCGGATGGACGAATTGCTAAAAGAATACGTCGGACGTGAGACACCACTTTATTTTGCTGAACATTTGACGCAAACGATCGGTGGCGCAAAGATCTACTTGAAACGAGAAGACTTGAACCATACCGGTGCCCATAAAATCAACAATACGATCGGTCAAGCGTTACTGGCTGAACGGATGGGGAAACGAAAAATCGTTGCTGAGACAGGGGCAGGGCAACACGGTGTCGCCACAGCAACGGTTTGTGCCTTGCTCGACCTCGAATGTGTCATCTTCATGGGAGAAGAGGACGTCCGTCGTCAAGAGTTGAACGTCTTTCGGATGGAGTTACTTGGAGCAACTGTCATCCCGGTCACACAAGGGAGTCGAACACTCAAAGATGCCGTCAATGAAGCACTCCGTTACTGGGTCAAACACGTTGACGATACGCACTACTTGATGGGTTCTGTTCTCGGACCACACCCATTCCCGCAACTCGTCCGTGATTTCCAAGCGGTCATCGGAAAAGAGACACGACGCCAAATCATCGAAAAAGAAGGGCGTCTGCCGGAAGCGATCGTCGCTTGTGTTGGCGGCGGCAGTAATGCGATCGGCATGTTCCATCCGTTCATCGATGATATGGACGTAAAATTGTACGGCATTGAAGCAGCGGGAAGTGGTGTTGAGACGGATCAACACGCAGCGACGATGACAAAAGGAGAGGTTGGTGTCTTGCACGGATCGATGATGTATCTCTTACAGGATGCACACGGTCAAGTACAAGAAGCGCACTCGATCTCAGCAGGACTTGACTATCCGGGCGTCGGACCCGAGCATAGTTTGCTCAAAGATATCGGTCGTGTTCAGTATGAAGCGGTGACCGACGAACAAGCACTCGAAGCACTACAGCTGTTAAGCCGCAAGGAAGGAATCATCCCGGCACTTGAATCAGCACACGCGATTGCCTATGCGACACAACTCGCTGCAGAGATGGACAAGGAAGAGATTCTCGTTATCTGCTTATCAGGGCGTGGCGATAAAGACGTCGTCACTGTCAGAAACGCACTAAAGGGGGAAGCATGATGCGATTAGAAACAGCGATTCGTAACGTTACAAGTAAGGGCGAAAAAGCCTTCATCCCGTACGTCATGGGGGGAGATGGAGGGATTGATCGCCTTCCGGAAATCTTAGCGTTTCTCGCTGAATCCGGAGCGACAGCGATTGAAGTCGGCGTTCCGTTTTCGGATCCGGTCGCTGACGGTCCAGTCATTCAAGAAGCGGGACTCCGGGCGCTAGGAGCGAACGTCGGACTGAAGGATGTTCTTGAGGCGGTTCGCGTTGCCCGTCAGACCGTCGATGTTCCAATCGTCTTGATGACGTACTTAAACCCGATTTTCCGTTATGGATTAACAGCGTTTTTAGCGACATGTCGCGAAGTCGGGGTTGACGGATTGATCATTCCTGATTTACCACTTGAACAGAGTGAACAGTTCTTCGAACGAGAGGACAAGTCGGATATCGCGCTCGTTCAACTCGTCTCCTTGACGAGTCCAATGGAACGGATTCAAAAGATTGCCGATAAAAGCGAAGGATTCCTTTATGCCGTTACGGTTAACGGGACGACTGGCGGCCAGACGACGTTTGATACGGCGCTTGAAGAACATTTAGCAAATGTCGCAGCCCATAGCCCGGTACCGGTACTTGCCGGGTTCGGAATCAGTACACCAGAACACGTCAAACAATTGAGTCGACCAGTCGCGGGTGTCATCGTCGGCAGTAAGATCGTTGACTTACTCCATCAAAACAATCGAGAAACGATTCAACAGTTGATGGCAGCACGGCTTGCGGCAACGCCGTCACATTAATGAAAAAGAGCAGATGATCACACGATCATCCGCTCTTTTTCGTATAGATGTCACTTTTGAACGAGTGACTTCTGCAAGTTCGTATACAGCGGTTCGAATCCGAGTTCTTCATAAAACGTTGCGGCCCGGTCGTTGACCGTCCAAACGTTTAAGCGAACAGCATCCACCTTTTGCTCGAGTGCGAGTTCTTCTGCCACCTGCATCAACTGGCGACCGATTCCTGATGAACGATGGGAAAAGGTGACACCGACGTCAGTGATGTTCAAGATTCGGACAGGCGTAAACCGGTCGGGTGCCGGTGCCGTCCACTTGCCAAACAAGTAACCAATGAGTGTTTCTCCATCGAGCACTGTCAGACAGAGGTGTTGTTCTGCTTCTATCATCTGACTTAAAGACTCTAGCGTGTATGGTGTCGTTACATCTGGGTGAAAGTGAGGCGACAACCGCTTGTGATGCGCGAAAGTCTCAGCCGTCAGTGTAAGCAGGGCAGGGAGGTCTGAAGTACAGCTAGTGCGGATCATCAAGAAGCGATCACTCCGATCATCGATTTTGTTTGAGTACTTCGGCGACAAGTCCCGACACGTACGGACTGCCACGATTTTCTTTTTCGACTGACTCGATCATGATGGCAACGAGAAGATCTTTTTTGTCGTTGTCGTATCCAACGAAGAAGCCATTCTCTTTGCCGTCGGTTTCGCCTGCCTTTTTCAATTCTGCCGTACCTGTCTTACCGGCAACATCGACTTCTTTGATATCAGCCGGAAGCGTATAACCGTTATGAACGACATCATACAAATCATCGCGGATCATCTTCGCGTCGTCTGCGTCGAGTAAATCCTTCTTAAAGACTTGCTTCGTTTTTTCCTCTTGTAAGAGTGTCGGACGATAGATTGTTCCATCCGTCAGGAAAATTTCATACATCGATGCTAAGTGTAGAATATTCGTCAACATCTGACCTTGTCCGTAAGACGTGTCCATCAGCTGTCCATCAGAAGAAATCGTGCCGTCGTTTGAGATCTGTGAGGCACGTAATGGATACGTGAACGGTAGCTTTTCACCGTATCCGAGCGCTTCAAGACCAGACGTAAATGCTTTCGTTCCGACTTGTTCGAGTGTCGAACGGGCGAAATAGATGTTGTCGGAATAGACGAGCGCATTATGCAGATTGACCGGGGCCGGTGTCTCATGAATGCGGGTGACGTTAAAACCATCGATCTTATTTTTTAGCCCATTGATTGTGTAGGCTTTTTCCGGGTCGAGCGTTTCGCTCTTTAATCCGACAGCAGCCGTCAATGGTTTTTGAGTCGAACCGGGTGCGAAGGCACTTGTGAATCGGTTCAATAATGGCTGGTCCGGGTCCTGCGTCAGTTCATCGAGTCGTGCTTGTGAGATTCCTGACATGAATTCAGAAGGATCAAAGCCAGGAGAGCTGAGTAAGACACGGGTCTCGCCGGTCCGCGGATCAATCGCTGATGCTGTTCCGGGATCATCCTGCATCGTTTCATAAGTCTTTTTTTGAAGAGTGGCATCAATTGTCAACGCAATATCTTCGCCATCCGTCGGTTTCGTTTCGGCAACAGTAACGTTTGAGCCGTCTTTTTTCTGTAAAGTGATTGTCGCACCGGCTTTACCACGTAAGCGCTCATCGAGTACTTGTTCAAGTCCACGTTTCCCGACTTGCTCGCCAGCTTGGATTTGATTTTTTGATTGTTTAATCTCGTCTGCTGTCGCTGAACCGATATATCCAATCAAATGAGAGGCTGCTTTACCAAGTGGATACGTTCGGACTTCCGTTTCTTGGACACTGATTCCAGGAATGTCACGCAATTTTTCAACCGTTGCTTCGTCGGTCATCGTTTTGAGCGGAACGAACTGTCCATCTTTGACCCAACTTGCCTTTAAGGAATCTTCGACTGAAGAGGTCGGGCGGTCGAGCAATTCGGCAACTTTCTCGACGTCTTTTAATTGTCCGGCTGTCGCGCCGACAGCAAATCCTTTTCCAGAGGTTGCGAGCGGTTTCTCATTCGAATCGAGTAAATCACCACGTTTGCCTTCAACGGTTTGTAGCTGGACTTTGTCATCCTTTTTAAAATCCTTTAGAACGAACGAATAGTCCCAGTCAATGAACCAGTTTTCGGTCTTACCTTGTTTCTCAAATGTCAGTGGAACTTGTTTATCGTAGGCAACGGTTCCTGCAACCGTATCAAAGGAAATCTGCACGGGAAGGGACGCTTTTTCGTCATCCGTTGCTTCCTCCGCTTTCTTTCGTTCGACGGATAACTTTTGAATATCAAGTGATTTCGACAATTGTTTCGTTCGCTCGATGAATTCTTTTTTACCGTATTCTTTTTTAGTAGCTGTACTCGCGTACGTATACATTTTATCGTAGTCTTGTTTCTCCCAAAGTTTAATATAGGCATCAAGACGTTCTTCAGGTGTCGGTTGATCTTGGCAACCGGCAAGCAGAGTCACGCCGAAAGATGCCGATAGAATCAAGGGAATGGTTCGTTTCATATGATTCGCCTCCTATATGCATGAGAGCCATGAATATACCGTACCACTCCTGTCAGAAGATTTCATCTGAAACAAAAAACCGGACTTCTCAAGATGAGAAGTCCGGCGAATCTGATTCAGTTGAAGTAATTGAGTGGATTAACGCTGTTTGCTGCAGACGTTCCACTGTAGACGTAAGAGCCGCGGTGCATTTCAAAATGCAAGTGAGCACCAAAGGCATTTCCTGTCGCGCCGACTGTCCCGATTTTTGTTCCTTTAGCAATCGTTTGTCCAACAGAAACAGCACGGCTGTTCATATGTGCGTAAACTGTCGTGTACTGGATGCCGTTAACCGTATGCGTCATCATGACATGATTACCGTATGCACCGTAGTAACGAGACGTGATGACCTTTCCAGCAGCTGAAGCATAGATGGGTGTACCCGTCGGAGCACCGATATCAATACCATTGTGGAACGTGTAACCATAAACACCGCTTGCCGCACCGTATCCTTGTGTGATCGGACCGCTTGCTGGACGCGAAAAACCAGTCGTTGCTTTTGTTGAAGTCGTCGTACTGTACTTTTTAACATATGTAGAAGAAACGTAGCGTGATGCGCCGTCGTATGAAATTTTTGTCCATGAACCAGAAACACCGAGATAATTGAATGTCTGTCCTGTATTGACGCTACCGACGATTTTATAAGCCGTTGATGGACCTGTCCGGACGCGTAGTCCGTCTGCCATGACTTTTACTTTATATGTCGTTGCGGCCTCAACTTTCGAAGCACTCGTTGTAGCAAAACCTGAAACTACCAAAGCTGTCATTGTCATTGTTGTAAGCAAACGTTTCATTAAGTGTATTTCCTCCTTAAAAATCTGAAGCGCCAGAACTGATCATTACAAAATTGTAAGATTTTATGTATATTTATTTATTTTAAAGAATGATTTTTCGCCTGAGATGATTATAGCATCGTCAATAACACAAAAATATTTCAAATATGTTTCAAAATTACGCTTTGTTAACATATATTGTAATGGATTTTAAAGTAAAAAAAGAAACCGACAAATCGTCGATTTCTTTTTTTACTCGTATAACGTTAGTCAGCAGAGAATGGTGAATATACAGTGAGATGTTGAGGGAGTACCTCGACAGTCACAGGAACATGACCTGCCGTATCACCATCGGCATTGATTGGTAACTCTTCTTTCGAACGAATCTCGACACGTGTCGTCGTGAAGTGTTCGATTTGATCCGCTTTTGATAACCCACCCGTGATGAGTTTAGGTAATGCTTGAAGCGCATCAAAGAATCCGAGCTTCGTAATGATGAATCCATGCAGTAATCCATCGTCGACTTTTGCTTCTTCCGCAAACGATTCGAATCCACCAACGGAATTCGTCAAGGCGATGATTAACAAGTGGGCTTCTCCATCAAATTGTTTTTCGGCAGAGTTGATTTCGATTGGATAAGGACTATGATCCTTAAAGGCTTTCAGACCTTCAATGAAATAAGCGACCGATCCAAGTGACGTTTTCTGTTCGATGCTCACTTCTTCGACGGCTTCCGCAATCAGACCAACCGCAATGACGTTCATGAAGTAATGATCATCATATTTACCGATATCAAGCGGGCGGGCAGGGGCATCAGCTAATATCTGAATCGCCTCTTCGGGGTCCGTCGGGATGTGTAACGCGCGTGATAAATCATTGACCGTCCCAAGCGGTACGATCCCAAGTGTTGGACGATGTGGTTGCTCGGCAATTCCAGTAATGACTTCATTGACCGTTCCATCACCACCCATGGCGATGACGGCGTCGTAATTAGACTGGGCGGCATGACGTGCGAATTCCGTTGCATCGTGTTCTTTTTCCGTGAATCGAACGTCGACGGTTTGAAAGCGAGTAGCAAGCGTCTCTTCAGCGAGCGTCGCGTGTTTTTTTCCGAGTTCTTTACCAGAAGACGGGTTGATGATCAACATAGCTTGAGACAAGATGAATTCCTCCTTTGACGTATCTGTTCCTATTTTCCCGAGTCAAAGAAGGACTAATCATTTTAGTTCAAGTTTCTAAAATTAAACGTTCATACAAACCTTCAATTTTTCGTAACAATGCTTCTTTTTCCATCTCGACCGTCATCCATTCTTCTTCCGCGGATACATGAGAAAGAACGGCATCAAGATGTACGACTTGAAGTTCCAGCTCTTCTATTTGCTGTTCAATGGACTGTTCTTTCGCAGGTGCTTTCGAACGCTTTGAAATTTTCGATTTCTTCTCATGATTTATCTGAGGTGGTGTGTCATGACTGGCTTGTCGTTTCTCCACTGCGTAAGCATAGTTTCCAGTATACGAAGTAATTTGATGGTCAAGCCAAATGATTTTTGAAAAAAGACGATTCAAGAAATAGCGGTCGTGTGAGACGGCGATCAATGTACCAGAAAAATTCTCGAGTGCTTCTTCAAGCGTCTCTCTTGATTCAATATCTAGATGATTCGTCGGCTCATCGAGAATCAAAACGTTGATCGACGAATGAACGAGTACGGCAAGCTGCAATCGAACACGTTCTCCTCCGCTTAGTGACAAAATAGACCGAAAGACAGTCGGTCCAAAAAACAGGAACCGGGCAAGAATATGGCGGGCTTCCGCTTCTGGAACGGCAATGCGGTCTCTAAACCAGTCGATTAAGCGAGCATCCTCCTCGAAATGGGCATGCTGGGACAAGTAACCGATCCGGTTCGATGGTCCACGCGTGAGCGTGCCTGCGTCTGGTGACAATTCATCAAGCAACAGTGCGAGCAACGTCGATTTCCCGCTCCCATTCGTTCCGACGATTGCAACCCGATCTTGAGCCATGATTTCGAACGAGACAACATCGAAAATGCGACGGGAATCGTAAGCGAAAGAGAGCTCTTCAGCGCGAAAGACGACTTGACTCGTATGATCGGTAGAAGAAAAAGAGACATCAGCGGTTTTGGCTTCGAGTTGCGGTCGTTTGATCCGTTCGATTCGCTCGAGTGCCCGCTCCATCGATTTTGCTTTACGGAATAATTTCTCACTCGGAGGAGATGCTTCGTTTGCCCACTGCCGTAGTCGACGAATCGCTTCCTTCATCTTCTTGATTTTTTTCTGTTGTTCCTGATAGGCGTGGAACTGTTCCATCAAGCGACGTTCTCGTTCGACGACGAACGCACTGTAGTTCCCTAGGTAGGAGGTCAGTTCACCATCTTCAAGCTCGACGATCGAGGTGACGACGGCGTCTAAGAAGACCCGGTCGTGAGAGACGAGCAGGATAGTTCCAGTGTAGTCCCGTAAGAATTGTTCTAACCATTCAACGGCAGCTAAATCAAGATGGTTCGTCGGCTCATCAAGGATTAGGAGGTGTGGTTCCATCAGCAACATGCGACCGAGGCAAATCTTCGTTTGCTCACCGCCGCTCAACTGATGGAAAGGGCGAGTGAGTAACGGACGTAAATGTAATCCGTTCACCATGCGCTCGATCTTCGAGTCGAGTAGATAGCCATCTTTTTGTTCGAATGCATTTGTCGCTTCCGCATATCGAACGAGTAGTGAATCCAGATCATCTGGCGCTGTCGCCATCAAAAGCTCCAACTGTTGCATCCGAGAACGGATTGCGAGGATCTCTTCAAACGCCGTCCAAAGGACGTCGAGTCCGGTCATTGTCTCGGCATAAGTGGGAAGTTGTTCCAAGTAGCCAATCGTCAAACCGTTCTTTTGATAGATGACGCCACCGTCCGGTTGGTCAAGGCGAGCAAGTAAGCGGAGTAATGTCGTTTTACCACTCCCGTTTCGTCCAATCAGACCGACACGATCGTTTTCGTTTAAGAAGAGGGAAACGTCCGTTAAGATCGTTTCGCCTCCGAATTGTTTTGTCAGATGTTGAATGTCGCAAATCATCATAATGAGTTGATCCTTTCGCGCGCATTAAAAAAAGGAGAGCGCAAATAGCACTCTCCCTAGTGTGTGAAAGATGCGCTTTGCTGTATTTTTCAATCATGAAGTTCTAAAAAGGGCAGACGGGTGCCTTAGAACGCCATTCCATGAAAAATCGCGCGCAACAGATACAATTGTTCCATTAACCAATGTTTGCACGCAGCAAAGTCCATCATTTCACACCACCTTTCGTTTCAGATACAAACAGTTTACCATTATCTTGTTAATTGCGGAAGTCTGAATTATTTGAACACACCAGCAATCGAGCTGAAGAAGTCACTCAGACCATCAAATAATTTAGCGAAGAATCCTTTCGTCTCCTCGGACGTTGCAAACGCATGGATGTCTTGACCAGCATTTTTCAGTCCACTCTCGATTTGCCCCCAGTTGATGTTCGCTTGCTCCATTTGATTGAATAGATTCGTCAACCGATCCATCTGTGCATCAGACAGTTGGATGTTGTTGTTTTGAATGACTTGGACGATCAGGTTTTCGATCTCGACTTTTGTTTCCGGTTTTTGATTCGCGATTTCGGCCTTGATCTCATTCATCAAATCAGCGACTTTATCTGTCCCGACTGTCTTCCCGACGTCTGATGTTACCGATAATTCTTGCTGTGCTAAATCTTTCCGTTCGTCACTCAGCTTGATTCCGGTCTCAGCCGAAGTTTGATCATAGGCTTTCATGATTCCTGTCAGTGCCGATGTTCCAGTCACTTTATAAGGAGAAGTGATCGTGATGTCGGCATCTTTGACACCTGCCGTGACGAGAGCGTTCAAATACATATCCTTCGTCACCCACGTGATGTTTTCCGTCGCAACGGAAAGTCCGTCACCTTTTTCCGTCAATTCGATCTTAGCGGATGAATACATGTTGCCGCCCTTTTGTGACTGGGGGATGTTTTTCCCGAGGTATTTTTCTTCGTCTGCAGAGGTTGCGATGATCGGTGTGATACCTTCCGGTGCATTGAGACGTGAAAGCACCCAAGCCTTATCTTTTGCGCCGAGTGACTCACCGAGAGTGACGATCGTCTTATCGACGACCTGCTCGGCGGATGCGGCTGTCGGAATTAATAAAGCAGAAGCGATAACGGCTGACGCCATGATTTTTGTTGGTGTATGCATAATGAAATCCTCCAATTGTAAGTAACAGAATGAATTATAGTATCAGGTACTAAAATTAGTGTACGAGAACGAAAGAAGTTCGGAATCGGTCTGTAGATGGAGACGATATCCGCCTTCTGACACTCCATAGTATAGCGAAAAGAGGACAACTTGACTTCCATTTTCAGCATGCTATAGTGGATTTGAATCGAATAATGACCACTAGGGGAGTCGGTTGACCGACTGAGACGAACGAAGACGTTCGGACCCTTTGAACCTGATTAAGTTCGTACTTACGGAGGGAAGTGGCGTCAAGTCTTGTTCTTCTTGCGCCATGCCCGTGTGTTTCGGGGTGGTGTTTTTTCGTTTCATAAAAACGAGGAGGATGAGATCATGATATTCACACAAGAAATCAAACAAGCAGCACAAGCGTATTGGGACAGTAGTTTTACGCACCCATTCGTTCAAGGAATCGGCGAGGGAACGTTACCGCTCTCGAAATTTCGACATTATGTCATGCAGGATGCGTATTACTTAAAACACTTTGCGAAGATTCAAGCGAAGGCAGCGTCAAAAGCAGATGACTTTGCGACGATCGCGACACTTGCCGAGCACGCGACTTCGACATATGGGGCAGAATTGAGCTTGCATCAATCATTTTTCGAGCCGCTTGGTATCATGGAAACAGACCTTGAAGCATTTGAACCGGCACCAACGGCATATGCTTACGTCTCACACATGCATCATGCGAGTGAAGGGACGCTTGGTGAGACGATTGCTGCCATCTTGCCATGTTACTGGTTGTATTATGAAGTTGGGCAACAATTGTTGACGTGTACACCGGATGAAAAAATCTATCAGCAATGGATCGACACATATAGTTCGGAATGGTTCGAAAAGGTCGTCTTTAAACAGATTGCACGGCTTGATGCGTTGGCGGAACAAGCAAGCCCGACTGAACGAGAGCGGATGAAACGGCATTTCGTGACGAGCTGTTATTATGAGTTGCTGTTTTGGCATATGGGATGGACGGAAGAAACGTTTACGTCGATTTACGAGACGATTTCAGCACGGACGGTATCTTCTTAAACGAATAGATGGTAGAATTAGGTATATATCATAGTGAGAGTAGGGATCAAAATGGAAATCTTCATCATTTTGCTGATCATTATCGTTGCCTACGTTGTACAACGTATGCTTGGAAAAGCGAACGTTAGATTTGCTGGATATATCATCCCCCTTTTAGTGACGGTGTATGGCACATATGCTACCATCTGGAATTTGAAGGTGACGTTCAAGTTTGAATTTAGCGTCGGTAGCTTCATTTCGACTGTCATAATGATTGTCATTTATGGACTGCTGATCTACTCACTTTACCGCGTCTACTGTCGAGCTAAAGCAGAAGCTGAATATCCGTATCAATCGTTAAAAGACCGAGGCATCCTTTAAAGGAGTCTCGGTCTTTTGTGTATCATGTTCTCATTTTTTCCAATTTTTAAAGCCGTCACCGAATTCGAGATGCAGTTGATCGGTAAAGATACCGTTCTGAAAGACCGGCACATCAACTGGTAAGGTGCCTTGCGGTTTGAACGTTCCGAAGATGGCTCGAATACCGGCAGGAAGATTTGGTCCCGCTGATTTCAGATTGCCTGCTTCGGAGTCCGGTCCGTTCGGATCCCCTTTAAAACCATAGACGAGGACGTGTGCCGGTGCGTCCGGTTGAACGGCGACATCGTATGGATTGCGGAGGCTAAGCAAGACGGATGGTATATCTGTTTGTTTCGCATACCGGAAGATTGAAGCCGGAATCGCTTGCTCTGGTGCAGTAGGCAGTAGTTTGGCACTCGTATTGACGTTTGAACCGACGATGATGTAATCTGCTGCATCGAGTTGTGCCCGTAGTGTCGGGTTTTGGTCGAGCGGTAGCGTAGTAGCCGAGTAATTTGCTGTCGTTACGTGCCAGTTCCGGTTCTTAGGTAGGGAAGCAATCGTCTTTTTCATGCTGTCCGTTTGATCCGTCGCAGGGGCAATCACAAGAACGTTTGCATTCTTTTTCGGCTTGAAGGGTAACGTCCGTTGATCATTTTTCACGAGTGTGACCGCGGCTTCCGTCATCGCGCGTTCTTTTGCTTTATGTTCGGGACTACCGACGATTTGGTTCGCTTGCGCGAGTTTATCAGCTAAGGATGTCGTATCCGTCGTGCCATTCCATATTCCGCGTTCTGCCTTCAGCGTCAGGATCCGTTCGACCGATTGATCAATCCGTTCCTCTGACAGACGTCCGTCTTTGACTGCCGCAATCACGTCCTTGAAAATCTGGTCGAGTTTTGTGACATCCTGCTCGGAACGAAGAATCGTCGGCATGAGCGCGATGTCGACACCGGCGTCAAATGTTTTCAGAACGGCTTCTGATTCCGTAAAATTGTCGGCGATCGCCTGCATATTCAATGCATCCGTGATGACGATGCCATCGTAGCCGAGCTTTTCGCGCAGTACGCCCGTGATGACGTCATCCGACAATGTCGCAGGTAAAGGGAAAGTGCCGTTTTTTGACGTGACGACTTCAGACTCGATTTGCGGCATTCCGATGTGTCCTGTCATGATCATATCAATGTCTTCGGCGATGGCTCGCTTGAACGGGACGAGCTCGACTTGTTCCAGCTCCTCCAGGGACCGGTCGACAACTGGCAAGCCATAATGGGAATCGGTCGCGGTATCGCCGTGACCTGGGAAGTGTTTCGCGGTCGCTGCGACGCCTTCAGTTTGAATACCCTTCATCAAAGCGGAACCGAGCGTTCCGACGAGCTCCGGGTCACTTGAGAACGAGCGAACACCGATGACGGGATTTCCAGGGTTACTGTTGACGTCAAGAACCGGACCGAAGTTGACATTGATGCCAAGCGCATGCAGTTCGGAACCGATGATATGACCGGCATCATTGGCATACGCGCTACTACGGGTCGCACCTAACGCCATATTGCCGGGTAAGTTCGTTCCTGTTCCGAGCCGAGTGACGATGCCACCTTCTTGGTCGATCGTGACAAAGAGCGGAATATCGTTGCTGTCATCTTGTTTGACGACTTCTTGCAGATCATGAACGAGTTTTGTCGTCTGTTCGGTTTCACTGACGTTCTCAGCAAACAAAATGACGCCACCTAAATCATAGCGGTCGATGATGTTCGCAACTTCCGGAGCAAGCGACGTATGGTTACTGCCATTCCACTGCCGGAAGTCCGGCATGATCATCTGTCCGATTTTTTGTTCGAGTGTCATCGTGTCGATTTTTTGACTGATCCGATCTACTGAAGATCCTGCCTCTGCCATGACAGGCAAACTACTTGAAACGAGTACTGCTGCGAGTCCTGCTGTTAACGTGAATTGCCCGATCCTTTTCATGATGTACATCCTCCTCTAGTCAAACCACGACTGGAATTCTTTTCAATACGGACAGTATAGCAAGGTGCTTGTTTTAAAACAATATTTTATTTGAAAACGATTACATTAGCAAATAAGTTTTAATAATGTTTTTGTGCATTCTAATTTGAACAAAAAAATGACTCCCCTTGAAGAGGAATCACTTTTTAGTCATTCGATCGATTAGCTATAGCGCTCCACGATGTTTGTCAGCTGGCGTTCGACAAATGACTGATCCTGCAGTTCACTATTGGATAGGCGTAGTTTGATCATCGACTCATCCGCTCCAGCCATTTCACTGAACAATGATCCGAGACTATGCGCACGACGATCGACTTGGACGATTAAATCAATCCCTGAGCTGTCTTGGAGCATGATGATTTCGATCTCATCCAGTTTATGAGCGTAGTGTGTATTGCGTGCTGAGTATTCAAGTTCCTGAGCAATCGGTAAATCTTTACGGAATCGTCCAGGTAATTTTTCTGTATCGGCTTTCTTTAACCGGAAGCCAAGTGACTCCATGGCATCTAAGACCGTCGTTTGGTAACGGTTTGCTTCGACGATGACAGCGTCACGGTCCGACGGATCAACGGATTGTGCGATGTCAAGTCCGGTCTCGATCCATGATTTCGATTGGCTGACGGAGAGTGGCGTATTTAGTGGCACACGTAATGTGAATGGAATTTCCCGCTCGACACCCGCTTCGATCGTGAACTTCGCTTCATTTAAGGCAAACCGGTCGAGCGTAAAGGTCGTAAACGTCGTACTATCATTGATTTCTTGTTTGTACTGCGTGTTGAATTCAAGATAAATCCGGTCAATTTCTTGATCGACGTTTCCACCTTTGATATGGACGACACCGTGGATTTGACCGCCTGGTTCACAGCGATCATCCGTCAACCGTGTGTCGACCGTTGCAGCACCGATTCCGATTTGTGAGAGAATTTTTTTGAACATGATGCATTCCTCCTTTTGATTACGTACGAATGATGAAGCGTGTAAACTTGTCGAACAGGTACGAATTTGCTACAGTTTCGAAAGAACATTAGAAAAGGACGGGACGACTAGTGGAACTACATGAATTAAAAGCGAGCCTTGCTTCGAAAATCACGCAAGGAGTACTGATCCATGCAACGATGAGCAATCCACGTCAAAAATCCAATGATCTCCGACGAATCAAGGTAAAACCGATTCTATTAAGAGATACGGTGATGATGCAGGTTGAGTTTCAATTTGAACGCGTCATGAAGCATGAAAATATTTTAGTGGAGGATTTCATCGGTCGACTCGATGACTGGTTCACGGAATTCCGGCAATTCCTCTTCCGTTTTGAAGAAGAAGAATGGCAGTTCCAGCTCTCGAAAAAGATGAAAGTCGCGATCAAGACATCCCAAAAGGAACCGATGAAAGCACTCTTATCGCATGACCGAAAAAAAACCTATTTATTAGAAGACGGTGTACCGGTTCCGTTTCTGATTCGTCTAGGTGTGATGACGGAAGCAGGGCAAGTCAAAAAACAGAAGTACGATAAGTTCAAGCAAATCAATCGCTTCCTTGAATTCGTCGAGGATAGCATCGCCGCCTTACCAACAGGAAAAAAACTGCGGATTTTAGACTTTGGTTGCGGGAAATCGTATTTGACGTTCGCTCTCTACCATTATTTAAAAGTCGTCAAAGGATTCGACCTTGAAGTGACAGGTCTTGATTTAAAGAAAGAAGTTATCGAAGAATGTACGCAAATTGCACGTGATCTGGATTATACCGATCTGACATTCCGCGTCGGAGACGTTCATGATTATACAGGGGAGACGGAAGTCGACCTGATGGTGACGCTTCACGCTTGTGATGTCGCGACGGACGTCGCACTCGCGCGAGCTGTCGACTGGAATGCATCAGTCATCCTGAGTGTACCGTGTTGTCAAAAGGAACTGAACCGTCAATTGGACTGCGCTCCGCTTGATGTCATGCTCCAGCACGGACTGATCAAAGAAAAATTCGCATCACTTGCGACGGACTCGATTCGTGCCGAGTTATTGACGCTTGTAGGATATGAAGCGCAATTGCTTGAATTCATCGATCTTGAGCACACACCGAAGAACATCTTGATCCGTGCGTACAAACAAAACAAGCGACCAACGGAAGAAAAAATCGACCGGTACATCGCATTCCGTGATCTGTTGCAGGCACGACCATTTTTAGAAAATGAATTAAGCGGCAGACTTGGACAGATTTCACCGAAACTCGTACAATAAGAAGGAGAACGAATCAAAGGAGGCAATACGATGGATTTCCAAATGTATTTTGAAGATGTCGTCCAAACAGCCCGCAAAGAAGCGCAAGCTGCTGGATTTGAAGAATTAACGACGCCAGAGAGCGTGGATGAAGCAATGAAACGGGAAGGTCTGACACTTGTCCTTGTCAATTCTGTTTGTGGATGTGCTGGCGGGATCGCCCGTCCTGCAGCAGCGTACGTCAATCGGAAAGAGGGCATCAAGCCCGATCATTTCGTCACGGTATTCGCTGGACAAGATCGCGAAGCGACAGACCGTGCGCGTGAATATTTCGAAGGTTATCCACCTTCATCTCCATCCTTTGCGTTAATGCAAGATGGAAACATCCTCTCGATGGTCGAGCGCTTCGACATCGAATCGTTCACGGCGGAAGAAGTCGTCGAGAAACTTGAATCATTAATTGAAATCTACGCCTAAGCGAAGAAGACTCCTGAAAAAGGAGTCTTTTTTTGTGTATTCATAAGACTAAAATAATAAATTTTAAATTTGAAAACGTTTGCAAAATTGTATAAACAGTCATTTATGCATGATTTATGAATAGAAAGTCAAAAAAATTTATATATTTATGCTTTACAGTGAATAAATATTCGTATATCCTAAAAGCAATAGAACAGGTCAGGCTTTTCGGTATTGAATTGGACATACACATAAGTCATACTATTGTTAAAGTTCTGACAATTGAGCGTTGGAAGGGGAAAACTCGAATGAAAAAATTATTAGCAACGGCAATGGCAGGCATTCTGGCAGTCACAATGGCAGCATGTGGCGCGTCGGAAGAATCAACAGGTGGATCAAGTAAGGATGATAAAGTATTGACGATGGGAACATCAGCGGATTACTTCCCATTTGAATACATCGATACGAAAAAAGGAGAAGACATCGTCGGCTTCGACGTTGCGATCGCCAAAGAAGTTACGAAAAATCTTGGATATAAATTAAAAATCGAAGATATGGAATTCGGTAGTCTACTTGGTGCGCTTAGCTCAGGTCGTGTGGATTTCGTCATGGCGGGCATGACACCAACGGAAGAACGGAAGAAAAATGCTGACTTCACGGACATTTACTTCGAATCGAAAAACTTAGTCATGACGAAGGATAAAGCGATCAGTTCAGAAGATGAACTCAAAGGTAAAAAAATCGGTGTCCAGCTTGGTTCGATTCAAGAGGGACTCGCGAAAGACCGCTTTAAAGACAGCGAAACGGTTCCATTGAACAAAATTCCAGAAATCATTCAAGAATTGAATACAGGTCGGATCGATGCCCTCATTATCGAGGATGCAGTCGCCGTCAAATACATGGATCAAGATGCCTCCCTGAAAACGTACCAGATTAAAGAAGATGGTCCAGCTGGTTCAGCAATCGCCTTCAAAAAAGGGGATAAGATGCGTGACGATTTCAACAAAGAGCTGAAGAAAATGATTGACAGTGGTGAAATCGATAAATTAGCAGAAGAGTGGTTCCAAAAAGAAGCAAAATAAGTCAAGTGCATGGGGGTGGGGGTAACCTCATCCCTTTTGTGCGACGTTAGGAGATTGATTATGATAGACTTTACAAAGATTCAAGATTCAATTCCATATATTCTCGAGGGCATTCCGGTCCTCTTCCAAGTCGTCATCGTAGCAGCCATTGCCGGGATGCTGATCGGAATCGTCGTCGCGGCACTAAAAATCACAAAAAGTCGAATCCTCCGTTTTATCGGACATGCCTACACAGCGATTTTCCGGGGTACACCACTGATTTTGCAACTGGCAATCGTTCACTTCGGATTACCGCAACTAACTGGATATGTCACGACAGGATACCAATCAGCAATCATCGCCTTCTCTTTGAACTCCGGAGCGTATATTTCGGAAATCATTCGGGCAGGGATTCAGGCTGTTGATCGTGGACAATGGGAAGCAGCAGACGCGCTCGGTATTTCGTATTTCAAACAACTGCGTTCGATCATTTTGCCGCAAGCCTTTAAAAATATCCTCCCAGCGATCATGAACGAATTGATCACGTTGACGAAGGAGTCGGCGCTTGTCTCGACGGTCGGCGTGCTTGATGTCATGCGCCGGGCGCAAATCGTCGGAGGAGAAAAGGCAATCTATTTCGAACCGTTATTGTTTGCCGGATTCGTATATTTTGTTCTTGTCATGGGATTGAGCTTGATAGGCCAACAAGTCGAAAAAGCTATGAGAAAGAGTGGGTAATCAGATGGAACCTATGATCCAAGTCACCGATTTGCATAAGCAGTTCGGAAAATTAGAAGTATTAAAAGGTATCTCGACGACGGTTACACGCGGTGAAGTCGTCGCTGTCATCGGACCGTCGGGATCTGGTAAATCAACATTTCTACGATGTATCAATTTACTTGAACAACCAACGAGTGGGACGATCATCGTCGATGGTTTTGAACTGACAAAACCAAAGGCGAACATCTCGAAAGCACGTCAGAACATCGGCATGGTTTTCCAACAGTTCAACTTGTTCCCGCATAAGTCTGTCCTTGATAATCTGACGTACGCACCAATCAACGTCCTCGGAATTTCAAAGGACGAGGCGATTAAACGAGCGGAGACGTTACTGGAACGTGTCGGTTTAGCGGAAAAACGCGATAATTACCCGAATCAGTTGTCAGGTGGACAAAAACAACGGGTCGCGATCGCCCGCGCACTTGCGATGGAACCGAACGTCATGCTGTTCGATGAACCGACATCAGCCCTTGACCCAGAGATGGTCAACGAAGTGCTAGACGTCATGAAGCAGCTTGCTGAGAGTGGAATGACGATGGTCATCGTGACGCATGAGATGGGCTTCGCAAAAGAAGTCGCCGATCGTGTCTTGTTCCTCGATGAAGGAATTTTAATGGAAGAAGGTTCACCAGTCGAACTCTTCGACAATCCGAAGACGGACCGAGCGAAAAAATTCCTCGAAAAAGTTTTATGATCACCGTACGCTAACTCTGAAAAGGGGTTAGCGTTTTTCGATTTTTAATATAGAGGGGGATAAGAATGAAAAAACTGCTGGAAGGTCATCTTACTCGTCTGACACGTTTTCAACCAGAAGATACCGAAGTGATGCAACGATTGCTTGACGATGCGACATTCGCCCGTCATTTTAGTGCAACGCCATATCGTCATTTATCCATGGATAAGATTGAAAAGATGATGGCGACGGATGCACCGGAGACGTTTCGATTTGCGATCCGGAACTTTGAAGATGAACGGATGATTGGAGTCGTTGCATTAGAAGATATCTTACCAGCACACGGAACGGCGTGGTTGATGATCGGCATCGATCCGGATTGTGAAGGGCAAGGGTATGCGACGGATGCGCTACAGACGATCCTCAAATATGCCTTCTTAGAGCTGAATTTGTACCGGATTCAATTGACGGTCTTTGAGTATAATACACGTGCGGTTCAGCTGTACGAGCGACTTGGGTTCGTGCAGGAAGGAAGATACCGTGCTTTTTTACGACGAGACGGAGAGCGGCATGACATGATACTGTATGGATTACTTGAACCGGAATGGAGGGGTCGACAATGATTCAAGAAACGGAAGCGTTCGTCCGGTCGTTTCATGCGACGGACTTTTCAGGTCATGATTATGCTCACATTGAACGAGTTCGCCGTTTAGCGTTACATATTGCAAAACAGGAAGGCGGGAATACCCGGATCATCGAATTAGCAGCCTTACTTCATGACGTAGCAGATAGCAAACTCGGGGGAACGGCAGAGACGGTCGCCACCTTTTTGCAAGGAAAGGTGGCAGAGGAGGAACAGGAACAGATTTTAAACATTATCACGAGCTTGTCCTATAAAGATGGCACACGTCCACCAATGCGAACGATCGAAGGACAAGTCGTCCAAGACGCCGACCGTCTCGATGCGATCGGCGCAATCGGGATTGCGCGAACGTTTCAGTTTGCTGGTCGGTTCGGGGAGCCAATGCATGTGCCAGGACTAACACCACGAAAGCCGGGTGATCGAACAGGCGAGACAAGTGCCCTGAATCATTTTGAAGAAAAGTTATTCCGACTAAAAGATTTAATGAATACGAAGACAGCCCATCATTTAGCGGAGGAACGGCATCGCTACATGGAAGAGTTCGTGGCTCGTTTTAAGGAGGAATGGGAGGGGGTTACGGGAGGAACAGGTGAATTTTAAATTGTTTAACACATAAGGCGCGTTGTCCGGTTCGTTTCCCAGACAACGCGCCTTATGTATTAACTGAGGATGATGGCAGTAATTAATCCAAGTGCTGCGAACAGACCAACGATCGCACCGCCTTCCTCGTGAGCTTCCGGCATCATCGTCGAAGCGAGCATCGCGATGATCCCACCGCTTGCGAAGCCACCGATCATGGCGAAATGCATGTCCGGTAGTTCTGCGAGAACCGTGTAGCCGGCGAGTGAGGCGAGGGCAGAGATCAACCAGACGACTCCCCACATCAACAAGACTTTTTTCTTCGAAAAGCCATCTTTTCGTAACCCCGTCGTACTCGATAAACCTTCCGGGATGTTACTGACGAAAATTGCCGCGACGAGTGCCGCGCTGACATTTCCAGATAACAGACTGGCACCGATCATGATCGATTCCGGGATGGCATCAAGAATCGTCCCAAAGAAAATCGCCGTCCCCGTGCCTTCATTCCCACCAGATGAGCGTTTCCGTTTACTCGCGCCGCGTGACGAGACGAACAAATCAAAGCCCGTAAAGACAAGTGCCCCGACGATAAAGGAAATCGCAACGACGAACGTTGTTGATTTCTTTAATGCCTCATCGAGCAACTCAAATGTCGCTGCTCCAATCAAAATTCCTGTTCCAAACGACATGATGTAACCGATCAGTCGTTGTTTTAAGGGTAAGTACAGTCCAAACAAGGCGCCAATGACAACGGCGCCACCTGCTAACGCACCCCAACCGAACGCACCCCACATATGAACGCCTCCTTCTTGTACTTTCTACCTGTTCTAGATAATTCATAAACATAGCGAAAAGAAAGAAAAATAGTTCGAGACGAATGTAAGGGGCTGACTCAAAAAAAAGAATGCCGCGTCTTTTCACGCTCTTTCCTCAGGCGAGACACAAGCTAGTTTTCCTGCTTCATTCAAGCAGGAAAGCAGATCTTGTTCGTCTCTGACAGCGCAAAAATGCGCTTTTTCCTGTAGGAGTGGCGTGAAACGCGTCATTCTTATCTTTGTGGAGAATGACTTCTTAAGTAATTAAATCTCAATCATCAGAATGGTTGTTTATTTAACCAATGACCACCGTCAAGAGCGATGCATTCTCCGTTCAAGTAGCGGGCTTGGTCTGATACCATCCAGGTTGCAAGCGTCGCGATCTCTTCCGGTGTTCCGAATCGACCGAGTGGGACGTTGCGGCGAATTCGTTCCGCGTGTTCTGGTGATAAAGCAAGTTTATCAGCACCACCCGTCCGTTCGATCGGCCCCGGACTGATCGCGTTGACACGGGCTTGATATTTATAGCCCCATTCGACGGCAAGCGTCCGCGTCAAGTTCAGCACGCCGGCTTTTGCAGCAGCACTCGGAGCGACACCGGCACCTGCCTGCCATGCATAAGAAGCGACGATATTGACGATTTGACCGCCAGCGACTTGATCTTCCTGCCAACCTTTGACAAGAGCGTGACAGCAGTTAAATGTCCCGTTAAGGACGATATCGATGACCGTCTTCCATCCATTCGGCGATAATTCGTCGGTTGGACAGATGAAGTTCCCGGCAGCATTGTTGATTAATGCCTCGAGACGACCGAACCGTTCGCGTGCTTGCTTGACAGCAGCAAGACAAGCGTCCGCGTCACGGACATCCATCTGAATCGTCAGATGCTCGCCTTGAATCTGTTCCAATGCTTCATCCATCAGGCGCAAGCGTTCTGCGTCACGTCCTGTGACGACGACATTCCAGCCAGCTTCCTTTAAAGCGATTGCCATCGCTTTTCCCATACCGTTTGTTCCACCCGTCACCATGATTGTTTGTGTCATATTGATTCCTCCTTTATGTAATGAATGAACGACCATTCATATTCTTTATTCAAAAAAGAAGGAGCGAACTCCTTCTTTTTTTACTTATTGTGTTGCAAGAGCTGTATCTGTTAAAACAGGAACGACTTGTTTCTTACGTGAAACGACACCTTCGAGGTAGACGAGGTTGTTCGTCGCTTCAAGACCATAAGCACGTTCGACGAGATTCGCTTCTTTCCCGAGGACGAGTCCGACTGAGTTGTTCGTCAAGATATCCGTGACGATGAAGACGAACAAATCAAGACCTTTTGCAAGGATGACTTCGTTGATCGCTGTTTCGAGTTCTTCTTGGCGAAGCAAAACTTCAGCTGTATCGACCGTGTTGACTTGAGCGATTTCGACTTTGAGTGTTCCCATCGTGAATTCTTTTGCGTCAAGCGAGATCAATTCAGGAACGGTTTTCTTCGAGAGATCAGCTCCAGCTTTGAGCATCTCAAGACCGTAGACGTTCGCATCGACACCGGCGATTTCTGCGAGTTCACGAGCTGCGATGATATCTTGCTCTGTGCAAGTCGGTGATTTGAACAGAAGCGAGTCAGAAATGATCGCTGATAGCATCAGACCAGCGATTTCTGGTTTGATTGCAACACCATGCTCTTTGTAGAGCTTGTTAAGGATCGTTGCTGTACAACCGACTGGTTCTGCCCGGTAATAGACAGGATCCGATGTCTCGAAGTTTGCGATTCGGTGATGGTCGATGACTTCTGTTACGGTAACAGCGTCGATATCGTTCGCACTTTGCTGACGTTCGTTGTGGTCGACTAAGATGACGTGTGACGCTTCTGTCGCGACCTCTGTCACTAGACGTGGTGCTGAAACTTTGAACGTATCGAGCGCGAATAACGTTTCATCATTCATCTCACCAAGACGGATTGCTTCGGCATTGACACCGAGCGCTTTCTTTAATTCTGCATAAGCGATTGCCGATGTGATCGTATCGGTATCAGGATTTTTATGACCAAATACTAAAACTTTTTCCATGACGTGTTCACTCCTCAATGATTGTTGTCTCGCCCTATAGTGTATCATATCTCGGATTTAGAAGGCGTTCATTTTCACTAGGATACCAGCGATTTTTTCGCTCCAGAAGGGGTCTGATGCGTAAAAGACATTCATTCCTTTTTGTTTGTTCCCGAGGTACGCCCCGCGGAAATAACGTCCATCCCGATCAAGATAGTCCTTTGCGATGAATCGGCCGGTCTGCTCGATTGAATCCGTCAAGGATTTATAAGCAGTCGCATCTTCTCCCGGGGCAGAATCCGTCGCATTGACGCCGAATAGATTATTTTTTTCGCGGGCAATCTCAGACCGTCCATAGTCGGATTCGTGGATGGCGTGTGCAAGCAGGTAGGCCGCGTTGACCCGGTATTTCTTTTCAACGGATTTAAAGACTTTTCCTTTCCCGACCAAGGGGCTGTCCGGCGCTTGCTCCTTGATGAACGCATCGAGTTGTTTGGCACTCAGGCGCGTCGGTTTCGTCAAATCACGTGTCAGTGTCTTCGATTCGACGTATTTGCTCGTCCGAGACGTCGCGTTCGTCGCTTCACCAGCGACAATCAATCCACCAAGTCCACCGTCAGCAACGATGTAGTGAAGGAGTCGATTTCCCTTCGTCTGATAGTACGACGGATTCGAGACACGTTCTGCCGGGAACGGACGTAAGCGATCCGTTGGAACATAACCAGTTGCGCCTGCGACGCTGACGCGACTCGTCTGTTCACCGAACTGAAGCAACTGGACGCGTGTGCCGGAAGCGACGTAGGTAAGCCGTTTCTTTAAATCGACGTCACGATGAATCGACAGAATACCGCGATCATCGACGATCCCGGTACCTTGTCCACCGAGATAGACGTAGCGGTCATCGGAAGCGCGTTTTACCGCACCACGCTGACCCGCATACTCCTTTGCCTCGGCGAACGTTTGGAAGTCTTGTTCGTTGATTGTACCTTTCTCATAGCGCTCAGCTGTATAAGGAGCCGGTGGGGATAAAACTGTCTTCGGTTCCTCACGAAGCCAAAAGAACAAGAGAATGCCGATGAGGAAAAAGAAGAGTAACCCTTTTAGTGAGCTAGTCCGGCGCACGGGGCGACCAGGACGGATAGTGCGTGTCGTCAAAGAAAATCACGTCCTTTAAAAAGCAATGGACATTCGTGTCCAACGTAGGTAGTCTAACAAAGAAAAACAAATGGGGAGGTGAATCTGATGCAAATCGGTTATCGAACGCTGAAGACCGCAGTCGCTGCCGCGCTCGCGATGTGGATCGCGGAGCGACTCAAGCTCGATTATTACGTTTTCGCTGCGATCATTGCGATCTTGAGTATCCAATCGACACGAAAGAAGACATTTCGGTCGTCTTACGAACGGATCATGGCGTCATTACTTGCCATCGTACTTGGATTCATTCTGTTCGAAGTCATCGGCTATCGTCCGGTTACGTTATTGATCTATTTCATTTTATTCCTTCCATCCGTTCAACGCCTCCGACTTCAGGACGGTTTCATCACGAGTGTCGTCATACTGACACATTTGTATACGGAACGTCAGCTCAACGCACACATCCTGTTGAATGAATCCTTATTGCTCGGAATTGGTGTTGGTGTCGGAATGCTTGTCAACATGTACATGCCAAGTCTTGATTTGTTGATCGATGACCGACGGGAAAAGATTGATCAACGGATCGCGTCCTTATTCTATGAAGTCGCGGCCGCGATCGAGACAGGGCGAGTCAATCATCATGCGTTGACGCTTGACGAGACGGAACGTCTGTTACATGAGGGAAAAGATGCTGCCTTAAAACGGATGGGGAATGCGATCGGTCGACGTAATGACGATGAGGACTATGCCTATTTCCGGATGCGCGAACAACAATTCGAGCTCCTACGTGGCATCGTCCATCATGCGGAGGAACTTGTTCTCGTCGTCGAAGAAGGAAAAAAAGTCGCCGCCTTCTTTCGGACGATTGGCGACAATGTCCGACCTGAAGCCGACGCAATGGTATACATTTTAGAACTAGAAGCGCTATTGACGCGTTTTCGTGCCTCTGCCTTACCCGTCACGCGGGAGGAGTTCGAGGTTCGATCTGCCTTGTTGCATATGCTGCAGGAAGCAGAGCAATATTTGCGTCTCAAACAACGCTACGTCAATCAAAAGAAATAGAACATCGTTGAAGCGAATGTTCCGAGTAGGAAAATCGCTAAGATTCCGATCGTCGTCCATTTAATGATCCGTTGTTGTTTCGATGGTCTTGCCATATCGTCATGTCCTCCTCTCTCATATCGACTGATTACTGCCATTGTACAAACAACCTTTCAGAAGTGCAAATGGCTGTCAGGATGGTATACTAATAAAGCGCTATTGGATTGAAGTATATTAGAGGAGGTTTTTTTCATGGTCAATGAACAACGCGTATTGGATACGTTTTTAGAGCTTGTCCAGATCGATTCGGAATCAAAAGAGGAAGCACGGATTTGTGCTCACTTGAAAAAAACGTTTGAGGATCTCGGATGTGACGTTTTTGAGGATGACGCTTCGTCTAAGACGGAACACAAAGGAAATAACTTGATCGTCACGCTTCCGGCAACAAAAGACGGGGTCGATAAAATTTATTTCACTTCCCATATGGATACAGTATTCCCGGGTCAAGGCATCAAACCAATCATCGAGGACGGTTATGTCAAGACGGACGGCACGACGATTCTTGGAGCAGATGATAAAACGGGACTCGCTTCACTAATTGAACTCGTTCATGTACTCAATGAGACAAAACAACCACACGGAAAAATCCAGTTCGTCATTACAGTCGGTGAAGAATCTGGACTTGTTGGGGCGATGGTCCTCGATTCATCGAAAATTGATGCGGATTACGGTTTCGCACTCGATTCAGACGGAAAAGTAGGGGACATCATCACCGCTGCTCCGACGCAAGCAAAAGTCAATGCGAAGATTTTTGGAAAAACAGCTCACGCTGGTGTTGCACCAGAAAAAGGGGTCTCGGCGATTACGATTGCTTCAAAAGCCATCGCGAAGATGCCACTCGGTCGGATTGATGAAGAGACGACAGCTAACATCGGACGGTTCAGCGGTGGTGGTCCATCAACGAACATCGTTTGTGATTATGTAGAAATTTTCGCGGAAGCACGTTCACTCGTTGCTCCGAAGATGGAAGCGCAGACTGAGAAGATGAAAGCGGCGTTTGAAGAAGCAGCGGCAGAACTCGGTGGTCGTGCCGAAGTGGAAGTCAAAGTCATGTACCCAGGCTTCAAGTTCGAAGATGGAGATCAAGTTGTCGAAGTCGCAAAAGCAGCCATCACACAACTTGGACGTACACCACGACTCTTGCATTCTGGTGGCGGATCAGATGCCAATGTCATCGCTGGTTTCGGTATCCCAACGGTCAACTTGGCGGTCGGATATGAAGATATCCATACGACGAATGAGAAGATGCCAATCGAAGAACTCGTCAAAACAGCGGAACTTTGTGTGACGTTAGTCGATTACATCACGAACAAATAAGCTGATGGAACACAAAAAGAGTGTATCGCGACATTGCGATACACTCTTTATCATTGTACGATTAAACTACTTGAGGACGATCCACATATTCCATAGACTCTAAAACGAGTTCTTCTGTACATAATAAGGTCGAAGCGATTTCATCGATTTGAATCGACTTTCCGTATTTTTGCCGATAACTCTCGTTTAGTTTACGGGCTTCCCGGACGATCCAGGCATATGTCCGTTCAATCTTAGTCATGGAAAAACCACCTTCCAAATCTGAATAGGTACAGTTTACCATGCTTCAACAGACGAAAGGTGTATTTTGTGTATAAAAAATGCTAATTTTACGAAAAGGGGAAAAAGATGGAATTTTATTTTTTAGGGACAGGAGCCGGTATGCCGTCAAAACAACGGAACGTTACTTCGATTGCCTTGTTACACCCCAAAATGACCTGGTTGTTCGATTGTGGAGAGGCGACGCAACATCAAATCTTACACAGTCCGATTAAACCACGAAAAGTCAACGCGATCTTCATCACCCATTTACATGGGGATCATATTTTTGGATTACCAGGATTTATCAGTACGCGAGCTGCCTTAGAAGGAACGACACCGCTAACGATCTATGGACCGACAGGGATTAAGGAATGGATGGACGCGACATTAAGGATTACAGGAACCTATTTACGTTATCCACTCCAGATCGTTGAAGTCGAAGATGGTCAAACATACGAACAAGATGGTTTCCGCGTGACGGTGCGGTCACTTGAGCACCGTTTTCCGGCGTTCGGGTACCGCCTAGAAGGACCAGAAGAGCGTGGGGCATTGCGTGTCGATGCACTGAAGGCACTTGGAGTTCCTTCCGGTCCACTCTATCGCCGAATCACACTGGAAGAAACCTTTGAATTCGATGGCACGGTCTACGCATCGTCTGACTTTTTAGAATCTCCCAAACCAGGTGTCAAGCTAGCGGTTCTTGGCGATACGATGCCGTGCGCGGCGTCGATAGAGCTCGCGCGAGATGTCGATGTATTAGTCCATGAAGCGACGTTTGCCGATCGAGAAGTCGAACATGCGGGACGCTTCGGTCACTCGACTGCTCGACAGGCAGCTGTCATCGCGGATACGGCGCAGGTAAAAAAGCTCCTCTTGACGCACGTATCTGCGCGTTATGTCGATCAAGAAGAAGTACTGGAACAAGAGGCACGAGAAGTATTTGCAAACAGCCATCTCATGTTTGATCACCGGGTCGTCCCGGTCAAAGGGTAAAAGATGGACTTTCTCATTTTATGGGCACTCTTTTTACTGGCTGCTAGTGGCTTAGCGTTTTTACTTGAACGGCGAACGGAAAAAGAAACCTACTTGTATATGAAGTTCATTTTTTATGCGTGTCTCGGCGCCGTGTCGTTTCCAGTCTATGATATTCAATTACCGCTCGGCATCATCATCTTTTTGATCGTGTTGCATCCGAAAAAGAATTCACGTTATAAACGATACATGGCATTATTCGGGTTCTTGTTCTTCCTGTTTCAACTGTTCCTCGGACCGTTTGATGCCGGAACGTTGCGGGAAGAAACTCAACAGATTGGTCGCGTGACCATCACGGATGATTCGTTCGATCGCTTTCTCGCACAAGTCGAACGCCGTGTCGGAGAAGACGGATTACGGTTGGAACAAAGCCAGCTAATGTTCGATCGAGGCGGGAATCTACGGAATGCTTCGTTTGAGATGCTCGTCCAAACTCCGAAACGGTTCATTCGTTATGATGTCAGTTATCAAGAGTTGACCGGAACGATTTCCTATCGACCACGTGAAGAGTTGGCAACGAAATCATTGATATCGTATTATCAAAAACTGATTGATGCGAACCAATCGTTTGAGACGTTACGAAAACTCTCGATGCATGAGATTTTACATGATTCCAAAACCCCCTATGTCGAGATGGATCTCGATGGGCTCTACGAAACGTTTAGTCTGCAGGATGCGACAGTATTTTTGATTGATGACAAAGGAAAACTTATTCCGTATGTTAATACAGGGGACGATGTCTTAGCGAATGCGATTCGCCTGACCTATCTGCGGTCTGACGGTCAATCATTACGAGACAAAACCATTCTGTTATACAATTACAGCTTTGAGACCTCAAGGCGAAAAGGAGTCGTACGATGAAAAAATGGTTATTTGCTGCAAGTATCGTGTTACTTGCCGGTTGCGCAGAAGCAAAAGAGGAACAACAAACAGCGTCTTGTGAGACCGAAGTCAAGGTGTCGGTCGTGGATCACGTCAAGGATAAGACATTATTCGATAAAGACGTGTGTTTAAATAAAAAAGATACAGCACTGGATGCGCTTGAAGATACAACGCTTGATGTCGTTAAAACAGGTAAAGGTGAGATGGCATATGTAACGGCAGTCGATGGGATTCGTGAAAAGTCAGCTGGAGCAGGGAGTGGCTGGGTCTTCGGTGTCAACGGAAAACCCGGGGAAGTCGGTGCCGGGAGTTATGAACTGAAAAAAGGAGACCGTCTCGAATGGCGGTTTGAAAAAGATGCAATGGCTTATTTTGAGTAAACCAGAACGGGAGCGACTTCACCCAGTGAACGTCGCTCTCTTTTTCATCGGGATGATTACGATCCCGTTCGTCCTCACACATGATCAAACGATCATCGTGGTCTATCATCTACTCTTGTTCTTATTCGTTCAAGAGCGGACTATTTTTCGATATCTCTTACTTCCTGCTCTCTATGCCGTCATGATGTGTGTACCACTCCTATATGGAGCAAGCATCGATTCGTTTGCCATATATGAAACGACGATCCAGGTGACATTATTCGTCACCTCAAGTCAATGGATCTTCACGTTAGTTCGACTTGATCAGATGGGACCGTTGTTTCGTCTCCTACCCCGACTAACACGATTGACGGGTATGGTCCTGGCACTAATTCCCTCGTTTTTACGGACTTGGCCGGAGGTTAAGATGAGTCATCCTGATGCGTCGCTTGGCATTCGTCTGGAACGGATGGCGGCCTATCATATCATCCCGATCGAAGCGGCACCGTCTCGTTTACGACCGTTCGCGCGACGAGATGTTCAGACCGGAGTCCTGCTAACAATGGGAGTCCTGCTTTGTTTCACATCATGGGCAATCGCTTCGGCTCTGTTGCTACCAATATCATTATTAGTTACAAAGGGAGGAATGCGGGATGCCTATCATGTATACCGACAACGATCGAGAAGAGCGACTGCGACATCAGGCAATCGAGCATGATCAATCGGTCTTGACACCAGAGCGCCTCCTACATGGACGTGTCCGGGACTTGCTTGCGACCGTCTCCTTATTTCGAGCCGGAGAACTCGCGACCTTACTTGGCTTAGAAGCCTTTTTTGAAGCGGAGTCGAGTGAACTTTCGGCTGGGGAACAACAGCTCGTCGGACTCGGTCATGCCTTGTCTTCGTCACCGAAGACACTTTTTTTGTCGGAACCGTTTCTCTTTCTTGATCATGTCAGACGCAAGCGATTAATGGGATTGCTTGAAGAAATCGAACGACGGTTTGGTTGTCAGATCCATTGTTCGATGACGATCCAATCCGACCTCTCGCTGACGAGTGAATCGGCTGAAACAACTGGACGTTTCCTGAACCAAATCGAAAACGTTCAACATCGTTATCCGTTGCAGACACGCTATGCACTGGTGACAGGAAAATTGTCATTTCATCAAGGCGAACGGATTGCGATCGTCGGTGCGAATGGGAGTGGAAAGTCGACGCTACTACGTCTCGCACTCGGTGTCGAACGCCCGCTTTACGGAAAAGTTCGGCGGGCGGGAGAGATGCATTATGTACCAGCGCATCCAATGCTCGCACCACTAGACGACCGAAGCGGTGGTTTTGCAGTGCAAAAGAAGCGTCTTTTGGACGACATCAATTGGAGTAAAGACAGTTATTATTTTGATGAACCGACGGCTGGACTTGATGATAGAGCGCGAATGGATTTTGTCGCATCGTGGAAGAAAAATCCAACGAATCTTATCGTTATGGCGACACATGATCCAGTTCTAATTCGGGCAGCGCAGCGGATCATCTATCTCGTGCACGGAGAAGTGGCTTTCGATGGACCGACGAAGCACTTTTTACAAGAAAGTCGGTTGTTCGTATGATCGTCGTAACGGTTCTGATCGTTTCTTTGTTCTTGATCATGTTTGAGAGACTTCAGGTGACAGATCAACGATTACGGTTCATCGCTATCATGACGGCAGCGGCAATCGTTGGACGTTTGTTGTTTTCCAGTTTGCCGAACATTCAGCCAGCAACGGCCATCGTCTTATTAGTAGCCGTCTTCGTTCATCCAATCGCCGGTGCTATCTCTGGGATGCTCGTCGTCGTATTGACGAGTTTATTTTTAGGAAGCGGTCCATTCGTCCTATTTCAGGCACTGGCGTATGCAACGATTGCCAGTCTAGGATTCATTCCGTTTCTTCGATCCCGGATCGTATTGACTGGGTATGGATTTCTCGCTGGTTTCTTATATGGATGGGTGAGCAATCTCGGGTTCTTGGTATTGACGGGATTCTCGTGGCAAGCCTTTTTGACATTACTTGTGACCGGGGGAACGTTTGACTTACTTCATGGATTCAGTAACGCGGTATTCATCTGGATATTGTTTCCGATTTTTTTACGAATTTTGCATTCATTCGATGAAAAGAGGGGTACAGAATAGTAACATACCGAACAGGAGGGAAGGCATATGCTGGGATCATCGATTTCGCTTGCTTATGTCGTCATGTTACTCATCGTCTCGAGCGTCGGCTTAGTGTTTGGTAGTATTTTGTTGATGAAAGGTACCATTAGAGGACGCTACGCCGCTTGTTACTTACTCGCTGCCTCCGTTTTCCCGGGCGCCATGTTGATTACCTCATCAGAAGGATTACAATGGCAATATTTACGATTCGAGAGTTCATGGTTCCTCGCGATTGTTTCCTGGTTACTCGTCTTATCGACGGGGTACCTCGTCTCAATCACGGGTGCGCTCGTCGTTCGTTATCTGTATCATTATACGATGACATTTGATCGCGTCAAACGTTATGTGACGCGACGCTTTCGTCATCGCGAAGCGTAAATACAAAAACGGAAGAACCAGCTATCTGGCTCTTCCGTTTTTTCATGAATTCGCGTACAGGAGATCTTCTTCTGTCGAGGATTCTTGCTGACGTGCAGGATTTTGGATTCGTCCTGTTACTTCCGTTAGGAGACGACGCGGCAGGAGACGAGACAAGGAAACCATGGCCCGGTTGCTTACACCTGGAACGACGACGCGGCGTCCTTTGAGCATGCCACGGTACCCAGCGAATGCGACGAGGTGTGACGGCATACTCTTGAACGGTAGCGTGATGTTCGCCCGGTCGAAGAAGTTCGTATCGGTCGGTCCTGGGCAGAGACAAGTCACACTGACACCCGAGCCGTCGACTTCTGTCGCAAGTGCTTCCGAGAACGACAGGACATAGGCTTTCGTTGCATAGTAGACACTCATGTATGGTCCTGGCATGAAGGCAGCAACGGATGCGACATTCAAGATGCGTCCGAAGCCACGTTCGACCATTCCCGGTAAGAGACGTTTCGTCAAATCCGTCAAGGCGACGACGTTGACCTGGATCGAGTTAATGTCTTCTGTTGGATCGATTTCCGCAAAGCGTCCCGACGTGGCGAAGCCGGCATTATTGAACAATAGATCGACCGTCAATTCTTGTTCCTCTAAGTATTGCACGAGACGATCAACGCTGTCGCTTAGTGATAAATCAGCAGCGAATACATAGACTTTGATCTGATAGCGTTTTTCAAGGACCTGTTGAAGCTCCTTCAATTTTTTCTCATTGCGGGCAACGAGTACACAATCGAAGCCATCTCGCGCCGCGAGAACAGCGAGATCCAGTCCGATTCCACCCGATGCACCGGTAATCAGTGCCGTTTTTCGTAACATAGGACATTCCTCCATTCGAAATCGTGAATCTGAGTCTAGTGTATACCATTCCATACCGTTCCCGCGAATCCTGTTTCATAAGCATTTACTTTTCTTATCACTGGTTCAACCAGTATGATAGAACAGTAGAGGGGAAGTGGAACAAATGAGGAAAAAAGTAACCGTCGCCTTGTTGCTCGCGACGTTTTTAGCCGCGATTGAGGGGACGATCGTTGCAACAGCAACACCTGTCATGGCGAGTGAATTGAACGGGGCGAAATTAGTCAGTTGGATCTTTGCTGGGTTCTTGTTGTTCATGGCGGTATCAACACCGATTTACGGCAAGATGGCAGATTTATATGGTCGAAAACGGGTTCTGTTATTCGGGATCGGCGTCTTCACCGTCGCTTCGTTAGCCTGTGGAATCGCTCAATCGATGGAGATGTTGATCGTTTTCCGCGCCGTTCAAGGAATCGGGGCAGGAGCTGTATTGCCGATCGCGATGACGATCATCGGTGATTTGTATACATATGAGGAGCGGGGGAAAATCCAAGGAGTGCTCAGCGCTGTCTGGGGAATCTCAGGTGTCGCTGGACCACTCGTCGGTGGATTCCTCGTCGAATCGCTTTCGTGGCGGTATATTTTCTTACTAAACGTACCGTTTGCGTTATTGTCGTTCTTCATGATCGTCGTTTACTACAAAGAGACGGTCCGTGAAACAGAGCGGAAAATCGATTACCGGGGTGCGTTATTGTTTGCGCTCGGGATGAGTGCGTTTCTTTACGGCTTATTATCGGGCAGTGAGTCGGAGACGTTCTTGCGGCCGATCATTCTAGCGAGCTTTTTCATTAGTTTCGTATTATTGTTCACGTTCTATCGGGTCGAGAAAAAGGCGAGCGATCCACTCTTGCCACCAGCAGTCATTCGCCATCCGGTCATTCTCGTGATCAACTTAGCGGTCTTCTTTTCCGCCTGGGTACTCGTCTCGATGTCAGCGTATATTCCGATTTTTGCCCAAGGGGTACTCGGCAAGAGTCCGACCGAAGCTGGTTTCATGTTGATGCCACTGTCGCTTTTTTGGACGCTGACCGCCATTATCGGTGGACGGACGATTGGTGTCGCCTCACCCCGGTATCGGACGATGACAGGAATGGGACTGCTGATCGTCGGTACAGTAATTTTATCGTTGATCACGCGCGAATCAAGTGATGTTTTCATCTATCTTGCCGTTTCGCTGATCGGAATTGGTTTTGGTCTCTCACAACCCGTCTTCATGGTCGTCCTGCAGACTTCTGTCGATTGGTCACTTCGTGGCTCAGCGACGGCCGTCAACTCGTTCTTGAGTACGACGGGACAGACGCTCGGTGTTGCGATCTTCGGTACGATCTTCAACCTATCCATCCTTCGTTCGTTTGCAGCGTCGGACACGCTTTCAGGGTACGCGATTGATCCATTTTTCCAATCGAGTACGGCAAAAACGTTCGGACAGGATGTGCAGTATGCGGCAGAACTCGCGTTATCACATGGATTACGTTACGTCTTCATCGGTGGCGTTCTTTGTGCGATTCTTGCGTTCGCGATGACATGGCGTTTACCGAAAGTTCGACCTGACGATCCACGATCGTAATGAAAAAGCGAACCAGGATGATGATCATCCTGGTTCGCTTTTGTCATGAGGAAGATTGACTAGTGGCACTTTCACGCTGGGCGAGCTGTTCACGAATATCACGTTCATTGCGTCGGAGGAACAATCCAATTCCAATCAAGAGTAAAGCAGCACCGGTGATTTGAATCCATGTTAACTTCTCATTAAACAGATAATACCCAAAGATCATGCCCCAAACCGCTTCGCCAAGGATCGTGATGCTGACGATGCTAGCGCTGACACGAGCGAGCGCCCAGTTGAATAAATTGTGACCGAGTAGCGTTGGGAAGACGGCAAGAAGAATATACAGCCACCAATCCTGTTGAAACGCAGCGACGAGATTCGTTGATTGAATCAACGATAATAAAAGCAGAACGATCGACGCCACGGCATAGACGCCGAACGAATAGAGGTTCGTCGAGACGCTTGTTCGGACATGTTGACCAAGCAACCAGTAACCGGCGACTAAAATCGTTGCGAGTAAGGCAAGACCATCTCCGATCAAGGCGCGCATGCCGACAGCGATATCTCCGTAAGCGACGAGACCGCCACCAAATAAGGCGACAGCGACGAACAGGAGTGCCTTGCGCGACGGGTGTTGTTTGAAAAATAACGCGTTACCGGCAAGGACAAAAATCGGACTTGCGGTCACGAAGAGCGTTGAGCTCGCAACTGTCGTATAATCAAGAGAGAGAAACCACAGCCAAAAATGCCCGGCGAGCAAAATGCCACTTAATAGCATATGCCGAATCGTCGACGAACTGAGTTGCAAAAGTTCCTTCAAGCGAATGAGTGGGAGCAACAATAAGGTCGAGAACAGCATGCGGTAAAAGGCGACAGCCTCGATCGGGGTCTCCGCCCATTTGACGAAGATTGCCGATGTTGAAATAAAGAATAAAGCCATGAATAACGTAAAATAGGGCATGGGTACCTCCACATGTCTGAAGTAAGGAAATGAGGGTGAAGCGTGTGCAATTGATCATTGCTGAAAAACCAAAACAAGCTGAAAAACTGGCAGCTCCGTATCCGTCTGTGAAGCGGGACGGCTACATCGAAATCAAACCGTGTGACCGATTTCCGCAAGGGGCAAAACTCGCTTACGCGGTTGGACATTTATGCGAACTGCAGGAGCCGGCGCATTATGACGCCAAGTGGAAACGATGGAACTATGACCATTTGCCAATTATCCCGGAACGATTTGATTACCGACTGGCAAAAGGTAAAAGTAAACCGTACCAAGTCATCAAAAAATTATTGAATGAGCGGACGACGACTTCCATCATTATAGCATCGGATGCCGAGCGAGAGGGAGAGGCAATCGTCCGATTGATCTTACGTCTCGCGAACAACGCAAAACCACTGCAACGACTCTGGATTTCGAGTTTGACGCCTCAAGCCGTTGACCATGGGTTTGCGAATCTGCTTGATGGAAAGGAAACAGAGAACATCTTCCATGAGGCGATGAGTCGCGCTTGCGCCGATTGGCTGATCGGGATGAATGCGTCCCGTGCGTATACGACGTTACTGAAGAAGAAGGGCATCGCCGACGTCTTTTCCCTCGGACGAGTCCAGACACCGACGCTTGCACTGATCGTCGAACGGGAAAAACAGATCGAGGATTTCCGACCGGAGACATATTATGAAGTCGAGGCGGATTTTACGCGATACAAAGGAAAATATATCAATGCGCAGAAACAGACGAAGCTGAGTGATCGGGAACAGGCACAAGCAATCGTTGATCGGACGAAAGGAATCGGAATCGTCACCTCGATCGAGAAAAAAAGGCAGACGGAACGACCGCCATTTTGGTTCAGTTTATCGCTCTTACAAACCGAAGCGAGCCGACGGTTTGGTCTCGGTGCGAAAGAAACACTCGATATTGCGCAAAAACTGTATATTCGTGGTTGGATCAGTTATCCGCGAACAGACTCGTCATTCGTGACCAAAGAGGAAGCGGGACAGTTCCCGGTCATTCTTGATCGGTTATTAAAACAAGCGGAATATAGCCCGATCAAGGATGTCTTGACGAACAATCCGGCAAACGATAAACGCTACGTCAATCCGGCGAAGGTCAGCGACCACTATGCGATCATTCCCACAGAAGAAGCGGGTGCCGTCGCGAAGCTTTCCGAACGAGATGCGCAAGTCTATGATTTGATCGTTCGCCGTTTTCTTGCCGCATTTGCACCGGACGCTGTCTCGGAGAAGACGGAAATCGTGACGACGCGTGAGATGGACCGCTTTTTGACACGCGGCAGTCGGACGATTGATCCGGGCTTTAAACAAGTCTTACAAATCGAATCAAAGGAAGTCGAATTGCCAGCCGTCGAACAAGGACAAGAGATGCCAATCAAAGGCTGCCGTCTGCTTGAGAAACAAACGGAGCCACCGAAACGTTATACAGAAGGGACACTCATCCTCGGTATGAAAACAGCCGGTAAGTTGCTTGAAGATGAGCTGCAAGCGATCATGAAGGAAGTCGAGGGACTCGGGACGGAAGCAACTCGTGCGGGAATCATCGACGGACTGAAACGGCGGGAATACATCAAACTTGTCAAAAAGGAAATTCATCCGACGCCGAAAGGTCGAATATTGATCGATGCTGTGACAGGAAGTATTCTTGCTTCGCCAGAGATGACAGCGAAGTGGGAGAGCCGATTAGAGCAAATCGGGAAAGGGGAAGCGTCGGCCGCCCAGTTCATCGAACAGGCGAAAAAATTGTCAGAGCATCTTGTCATAGATGCTAAACAACGAATCGAACAACTCGCCGTTGATCCGACGCAAGTCAAAAGCAAGTCTCCGCGGGGAGCGACGAATCGTCCGGTCGGGCCATGCCCGCTGTGCCAATCAGCGGTTCTTGATCGTGGGAAGTTCTATGGTTGTAGTGGGTATCAAAAAAACAACTGCGGCTTTACGTTACCGAAAACAATCCTTGGTGCTCGATTGACACAAACGGAAGTCAAAAAGGTACTCGCCGGACAAAAAACGAAGCCACTCGAGATGAAGAAGAATGCCCGCCAGTTCAAGGCGATGCTTTATCTCGAACGCGATCAATTAAAATTTGAATTCACGAAAGGGGAAGACTGATGCAATACGAACTGATTCAAAATCAAACGTTTCGTCCTGTCTTTGAACGACTTTTACAGGAAGGGCACCGCTTAACGGTCTGGTTTCCGGATCATATTGAGGTGCAGTCGGCAGAAGGACTCGTCGAAGAAGCAGAAGAACTATTCGGTGTGACAGCAGAAGTCATCGATGATCCACAATCATTCGGCAAGCATATCCTCCTCCCATACTTGACGGAAGTCGAGCACCGGGAAGATGGATTCATCCGCTATGAAGCTGAACTGACGGAGGAGTTACGTCAACTCGTACGCGAATTGACGTTACCGATGTTGACAGAGGGTGACTTTGAGGTGTTGTATTCGTATCAAATCGAGACGAAGACGGAACGTTTCTTCGTTGAAGACTGGTTCCAAGCCGAATTACAAAAACTACCTAACTAGGTGAAACTTTCTTGAACAGGATAACGTAGGATAAGTGATCGTTATTATTCTATTCATTTGGAGGGCTCATCATGTTCACAGTAGCATTCATGGAAAGCGAACTGGGAGGCGACGGCTTCTTTTCAGGTATGCCGATCTTCATGGTCGGATTTTTCGTTCTCATCATCGGTTTCATTCTGTTCGGAGTCATCTCTTCAGCCTCAAAAGGAATCTCAACAAATTCATTGACGCAACAACTGCGCGAGCATGCAGCGCGTCTTGTCAGTCCAGTGGAATCAGATGCACTGAACTACGTCGCTTACTTAGAAACGCTAACAAGTTTTCCGGTTGAAAAGACGAACCTTGAACCGTTACGGATTGCGACGGGTATTTTAAGGCTCATTCAAGGAGCAGATCAGATTTCCGAAACGACTGAAAAACAAGTATTAGCCCAGTATTTACGACTTGGCATTTTGGATGCGGATCATTTAGCGGATGAACAGCCAGTTCGGAGCCATAGTCACCACCATCATCATTGAAAAGAGTCCTGCAGGGCTCTTTTTTTGTTGGAAACGATTGAATCGTGACATCTAATTGTCATATACAACGATTTAGATTAAAGTTGTATGAAATTGAAATCTTTTTGAGCAGAATACTGTGTATCGATTGAAAAAAGTTTACAATGAATGGACGGGAATACCTTTGTTGCTAGAGAAGGATAAAGGGAAAGGAGTTGAATTCCTCCAATGAAAACATGGCTGAATCGAACGATTGGACGGCAAATCATGTCTGCGTTTTATGTGATTTTTCTGACACTACTGTTAACGACTGGTGGTGTCTATCTATATACAAAACAACAGGTGGATGAATCACGTCAAGAGTTGAAAATGCTAAACGAGCACCGGACACGGGCGACGGATTTATATGAGTCGTGGCAAAGCATGCAGTACGAGGTGCGTGGCTTCGTCCTGCTTGGTGATGAAGAGATGCTGAAGGAAATCGAAGCAAAGAAAAATGGCATCAATCGACAAACGACTTGGTTCGAGCGCAATGCACGCTTTAAAGAAGAACGACAGTATGCAACAGATGCACGGGAACTCTACACGGCATATACACAACGCGTCATGCCGAGCCTCATCAATTATGTTGCGGCTAAAAAAGACGGCAAAGTGACGGAGCCGTTCTTGAAGATGCCGACGCTCGGAAAGGTGACGAAATCAAAATCACTCGATCCGCAACGGAAGTTCAACATCAAGACGAAGAGTGCAGCTGATATGAGTTCAAGTATCGTTGATATGGAGACTGTCTTCACGAAATATCGTAATTCTTTAAACGATCAAGAGATGGCAGCGCAAGAGCGACTCGGTAAACAAGTGAACTCGTCGCAAATTCTCGGAGCTGTCAATATCGCAATCCTCTTATTGATCACTCTCGTTTTTGTCCGACCATTCGTCCGCCGCTTGACGCGTCAGTTGCGTCAGTTGAACCGGGAAAGTGGACGACTCGCTAAAGGTGAGGATGCGACGCCGATCGTCATCACGAATCATCAAGATGAGATCGGTGAGTTGACGACGACGTTCAATCAGATGGCAGCCGCCATTTCGGGGCAAAAACATCAACTTGTCGCAAGCAACGATGAACTACAAAGTCAACAGGAAGAATTAATTGCCCAGCAAGAAGAACTTCAATCACAACAGGAAGAACTCGAAGAGGCACTTGACATCACGTTACGCAACGAGACCCATTTGCGTTATCGCAATGAGTTGACTGAGACACTTGCTTCTCGCGAAACGTTGACGGCATATCCAGCAATCATCGAAAAATTAATCACGATCACTGATGCGGAGCTCGGAGCGATCGTCTTCTTAGAGCAAGACCGTTATACGGATCTCGTCTCGTACGGGATGACGACAACGCAAGAGCACCAGTTATTGCATGCTTCGACGTCATTGCTTGAACGCGCACGTCTTAACAAACGTGCCGTTCGATCGACGAAACAAGTCGCGAGTCATCATCCGCTCCCGTATCCGTACACGATGTACGAGATCGTCGTACCAGTGATGGATCCAGCGTCGAATACGATGATTGCAAGCATTTATCTCGTTCGTTACCGGGATGCTTTTACAGAAGACCAGACGAACGAAATCTGGTCGTTCTCCCGTCAGTTGGCACTTTCCTTACTTCGGATGCGTGTCTTTGAAGAAGTTGAACGAGAACGGGAAAAGACGTCAAAACTTCTCCACTCGATTCGGGAAGCGGTCATCTATATCGAAGGGGAGACGATCTTTGCTAATAAACCGTTACTTGCTTTGTTCCATCATCCGGCACACGATCAGGTGGCGGAAGACGGATTGATGACGCTCGATGTCAAAATCGAAGAGTTGGCAGTGCAAGTTGATCAACACGAGGCGTTTTTAACGTACATGGATCATGTCTGCAACCAGGAAATTCCGACGGAGAGCTTGGCGTTGTCCTTAAATAAGGAAGAGCGATTCGTCACGTTATATGCAGAGGAAATTCATTATGGTGGCTGTTTCCGTGGCACGATGCTCGTCTTACGTGACGTGACAGCAGAGACAGCAATCGACCGAATGAAATCGGAATTCGTCTCGACCGTATCGCATGAGTTACGGACGCCGCTTGCCTCGATTTACGGCTATACGGAATTGATGCTTGCACGCGACGTCCAAGAATCAAAACGTCAACGGTATCTCGAGACGATTCACGCGGAAACTGAACGGTTGACGAACCTCGTCAACGACTTCTTGGACGTACAGCGGATGGAGTCGAGTCAGCAACAATATGACTTTAAACCGCTTGATTTGACGAAAGTCATTCAGGAAACGGTCGAGTTCCATACGGCTTCGGCAAAAAATCACGAGCTTGTGCTCGATTTTGAAGAAACGACGACGGGAAGGATTCATGCTGATGAACAAAAGATGCGTCAGCTGTTCACGAATCTGATCAACAATGCAATTAAGTATTCACCGGATGGTGGTCAGATCACGATTACGATGCGTCAAGTCGATGATCGTGTTCAGTTAAAGATCGAAGACGAAGGGATTGGTATTCCGCGTCACGCGCTACCCCAACTGTTCAGTAAGTTTTATCGAGTCGATAATTCGGATAGTCGAAAAATCGGCGGTACGGGTCTCGGTCTTGCGATTTGTCAGGAAATCGTTCGCTCGCACGAAGGAATGATTCATGTCGAATCAACGGAAGGCGTCGGGTCCGCGTTCATCGTCGAACTACCGATCGTCCAGTCGGTCGTACCGGTCACGGAATCGGTAGAGGACTGTTAATGTCAAAAACGTTCTTTGGTTGAAAAATCAAAGAACGTTTTTTTGTTGGTTTCATCTGCAAAACGGGAATTAACTACTATCAAACAGAAAGGAAGTGAGGAGATGCGACGAAGCAGATGGCCATGTTAAGTCCGACGATCACTCATTCTTTGGATCCTGATCGAAGCCAGTAGTTCGTTTATTCCAGCTTATGTGATTGAACGCTTTTACTGGGAAGACCGCGGGATGAGTATTGCCGACGTCGTCATCGCAGAGATCATCTTTGCTTGGGTCCTATTGATTGGTGAGGTCCCGTTTGGTCTATTATCCGACCGGTGGGGCAGAAAGCCGTTCATTCTGGCTGGCTTCGTATGCGAGTGGTTATCGTTTACGTTGTTGCTCGAAGCCTATTCACTGTCTGCCTTCCTCTTGGCGATGGTGCTTGCTGGCATCGGTGGTGCAGCACTTAGTGGAGCGCTTGAAGCCCACGTCTATGAAACGTTACATGGACACAAGTTAAAGACACGATACGAGAAGGTCTGGCGTATGATTTCAATCGGTGGTTTGTTGACATCAGGACTCGCAGCACTCGTCGGAAGTTACGCCGTGCGATCGGAAGACTTGATCTGGCACTATCACGTGTCCTGGTGGGTTTTGCTCGGAACAGTACTGCTGACATTTTTCTTAAAAGAAGCACCGCGTGAACAAGACGTAGAGACGAGTTCGTTGAAGACATTACTAAACAGTTTTTCGTTTCGACGCGTCTACGTCCGAATTCTTTGTCTTGTCTTGTTATACGGGGCGACGATTGATTTCGTTGATGAGTTTTGGCAACTGTATTTACGAGACCAGTCGATACCGATGATCTATATGGGACTCGTCTTCGTGTTCTTCCAAGTCATGCAAGCGATCGGTGCATCCTTATCTCGCTTACGGTCACCGGTCGGATGGGCGATGATCTATATCGTGTGTTTTGTCGGATTGTCGGTTGCCTCTCCGCTCGTCAGTATCGGGTTACTCGGTACACTGTACTTGTGTTACGGCTGGGCAGAGCCGTATGTGACGACAATCATTCAAGAAGTAGCACCTGAAAACGGACGCGCGACGTTTACATCGCTGATTTCGGTCGTCGAACGTGTGGCAGTTCTTGGGACCGGAATGTTGTTCGTCCTGATCGAACGTACTTTCTCGCTTCAGATGACCTATGCCGCGCTCGGTCTCGTCTCACTTATCCTATTTCTATTGTATGGCGTGACGCGAACGCGTCAAAACTGAATCAAAAAAGGACAAAGGTGCATTGACCTTTGTCCTTTTGACATGATTCCATTCATTACGACACGTGTCGTTTTTCTATAGAGGAACGTGCCAATACCTGGCGAGCCGGTCGCCACATCAATAAGGAGAGGACTCCTGCGAGCGCATAAACAATCTCGATCGCAAACACATCGGCAAGCCATCCGAACAGCAGACTACCGAGACAGAAGCAGAGTGCATACACGGTTTGTTGCACGCTGTAGACATATGGTAACCGTTCGAGTGGTGTCGTCGTTTGCAACAACGTATTTAGCTCAATCGCCCGGAGTTGACTGGCGAAGCCTTGAACTAGACAAGCGATCACAGCAAGTGTGACGACGGGAGCAAAAGCGAACAAGAAGGTCGCAGCGATCGATAAGCCGATACTGCGATAAAGCAACGAACGCGTACCATGACGACGTAACATCATGTAACTACCGGCAATCATGCTCAGCAGATAGAAGGCGTTCAAGATACCCCACCAGCGTTCCGATAGCTGAAAATGAGTGTCGATGTAGACGAGGAACAGAGCAGAAATCCAAGCCGTACTGACGAACGCATCGATTCCAACGAGAAACGTGTTGGCTTTCGCGAAAGGATGCGATTGCGTGTAGCGAATACTCGACCGGAAGGAGACATCTTCACCATCCATTGCGGGATCGGGTAGTGAGCGGACGCTTCGGTAGAACAGATAGCTGATGAGACTCGCACCTAAAAACAGAGCAGTTGAGACGGACAAGACGGAAAGAGGCGATAACAGGCTGACCAGAATGGCACCGAGCGGCCACATGATAAGCTGAATCACTTGATTCGAACCTTGTACGAGACTGTTAGATTTCTGGACATCCTGACACAGTCGAGGGATGAAGGCACTTTCGATCGGTCGAGCAAATCCGTCGAAGAAAGCGATACATCCAACGAGTGCGAGGATAAGTGGCAGTGGTAAATCAAATCCCCAAATAATGCCTAACAAGATTGTTTTGAGGAGTTGACTACCAAACAACAAGGAGGCATGGGGAACACGTTGAGCGACTTGGGCGAATAAAAAGCCGCTTCCTGTCATGCCTGCTGTGACGAGAACGGGAAATAGGGCAGCGAGACTCGCTTGCCCTGTCGTTTGATAAATCATCGCGATCAGAGAGACGATATAGAGCGCATCTCCCGCATTCGCAATCCATTGACTGACCAATAAAAGCGTAAACCGGTTCATTCTGAATGACCTCCATATCGTACGTATTTAGTTAGGAGTGAGAATTCAGAATGATTTACATTGGACGCCCTCATTTCATGTTTTTTTCTAGTGTAAGAGGAAAAAAATGGATTGTCAATCAGAATCGTGATGGGATTTCAGTACAACGGGTGTAAAGGGATCAACCATCGACGTCGCGGCTGCTTCGTCTTGAACACGAGATGCCGACCCCTTGATTGGTTTTAGTTGCTGGCGGAAGCGGAAAGCCCGTTCGAGTCGACTCATGAATAGATTGCTGAAGAAGACAATCAATGCTAGTCCAATGAGCGGAACGAGGAACATATGGTTGAGCCAAGACGTCGCCGAAAACTGGTTGAAGTAATAGCCAAACATCGAGGACCACTCAAAGATTGTTGGCATGACACCCTCATATAAATTGACTGTTCCGGCAAAGAAAATACCTAAGAGCGATAAATGGATCAGCAACATTAGCGTTTGGATGAATTGTTGCATGAAGACGATCGTCAACGTCGGAATGAGGTGTGGCAAAATATGGCGTCTGAAACGATGCCATGGACTACCACCCAGCGTCTGGGCGACGATCATGAACTCTTGACTAAGCAACTGACGAGTCTCAGCAATCAGGTAGAGTGATAACGAAGGTAGACCGAGTAAAATCAGGATGATCAATTCAAACGAGACACGATCGAATAATGATGGGACCACCGTCGAATCCATGAAAACAAGAGATGAAAATAAAAGCAGTAAAGAAACGAGAGACAGTGGTAAAACTAAAAACCCATCAAGGATAAGTTTCAAGTATCGATTGACACGAGCAGTTCGAAAAGCTAGCGGAATCGCGATGACCAGTGAAAGAAACATCCGACTAAGAGCAACGAGGATACAAATACCGACCGTCCACTTGAATCCTTCAATCATCAATTGAAAGAGGTCGTTGCCGGAACGGTCCGTACCTAGCCATTGATCGCTTGACGGTTTTAAGGGAGACGTAGCAAGAAATGTGCCATCTTCAGCGTAACGATTCGAGATTTGATCAACTTGACCATCACGTAAGATCGTATTTCCGAAACTTAGGATCAGTAAAACGGTGAGCAAAAATAGGCATAGCCAGAATACAGGATCTCGCATCAAGGTGCGACGCATCAAATCCCTCCTTTCCAGGCATTCGGGATCAACCATTCTGCAAGTAAATCCATGATGAAGATCGGTAGATAGATTAAGAACAAGACGACCATTAAAATCGGCATTTGCCCAAATTGAAGAACGAAACGAAACAGGCCTTGGACCTGGAAAGTGTACTCAATGATTAACAAACTTGATAGAATTGTAATAATATTGGCTCTGAAAAATAAATAAAACCGATAGACCATCGTCGGAAGTAAATGTTTCCAGAAAAGAGCGGTTGGCTGAATACCTTTTGCCCGTGCGAGTTCAAGGAACGGTGCAGCTTCTTGTTCGAGTACTTGTGTCGTCAGCCATTTGATAAAGAAAAATAATGTTGTCAGCGTTAAGGTGGTAATCGGTAAGAAACGAATCGAGTCAGCATATGTTCCTGCAATCTCGATTTTGCTATATCCTGTCATTTTGAATAAATAGATGACGAGGAATTGCGAAAAAATGATCCAAAATAAGTCTGGAACCATCTCAAGTGTGCGTGTCGCCTGTTTCAATAGTGTCCGTGTTCGTCGACCACTTCGATAAAACAGATAGGCGTAAAGAATCGCACTGATCGCGGAAACGATCATTGCTATTGTAAAGATGATCAACGTCTCTTGAATATAGGGCTGTAAAGAAGGGAGTAATAAGACTTCTTTTTGAGCAGACACATTAAAATAAGTGATCTCATCAAGCTTTGCTAGTTGAGCGAATTGCTGTTTCAGACCTTCTATGTAGCTTGCTGGATTGAATTTCATTTGCGCGACGAGCGCCGGAAGGGCGCTGATCGCAATCAAGACAAAAAAAGCCACGATGAGCTGCATCGATTTTCGGGCGATAAAAGCCATGAAGTGAGAAACTCCTTTCTTTAAAGTCCTCAACCGATGGCGAGGATCCGGTCATTCCCAATCTGGATCAACTGACTATTCATATGCTTACGGCGAAGCACGTAGCGTTCGAACTGTTGCGTCGCGATGAACGAATCACGCGTCGAGACCGTCGAGAGGGTCATTAAGACATGCTTTAATTGTGGTTGGCCTTCTTGTAGCGAAAGATGTGTCATTCGGTTCGCTCCGTCGAGACGATTGAGAAATAGTTCGATCTTGCAGCCTTCCTTGATTAATTCACTGATCAGGAACGCGGCTTGTTCGATGAATGTCTCGAATTGTTGATGGAGCCCGTAACCGCTTGGTGCCGATAAATTCAAGGCAATCGTAAACGTATCCTGATTACTCGTTTCGAACACTTTTGCCTGCAATCGACCAGTCTTCGCTGTCGCATACCAATCGATCTCTTTTGACGGTTCTGCCGTATAGGGTTTTGCACCAAGCTGAACGAGCTTGTTCTTGAGTGGCGAGTACCGATCTGGTCGGTCGCCGATACGTAAACGCTGTAAAAGCAAGGGTGTCGCCTGCGCAGTCAAGGACGGTAAGACCGTAAACGATGGATATGTCTCGAATGTAAAAAGATAGACACCCATCTTCCACGGCAGGCGAATCGTCAAGATGATCTCATCGAACTCGGCCGGTCCACGGCGAACCGTCTGAATCGGAATCGTTACTGCGTCTTCTGAGTCAATCACCGCATGAAATGTTGCCGGGTGTAGCGGGTCCATCTCCGGGAAGATGACTCCACCATCTGTGTGCAAACGAAGTGTCGCTTCTAGTCCGAGCTGACTCAAGGATTCGACCCCGAAGACTTGCAAGTGGAGCGACGTCTGTTCTTGATTGAACATCAATGATTCATAATGTTTCCATTCGATTGCCACGTCACGTCGGAGTTGCTTTTCTGTTCGCCCGACGACGAAATGAATCGTCGCCAAGGCTGCGAACAAAAAACCGAGGACGGAAAGACTCGGAATGAATAAGAAGATAAACGTCAACGTAACGTAAAGGGGAAATAACCGACGCTCTAGCCAAAATGGAACGGAACGTTCAATCTGCATGACGTATCACCCCATTTCGACCGGGACTGGAACGTCATCGAGAATATGTGTTAACACAGCGGCTTTCGTCGTCTTGATTCCGCCTTCGAGTGTCAGTGTCAGGCGGTGGGAGAGGACGTGTTTCGCAAGATGTTTAATGTCTTCTGGGATGATGAAATCACGTTGATTCAAGAACGCATAGCTTTGGGAAGCACGGAGCAAGGCAATCGCTCCACGTGGACTGACACCGACTTCAACGAGTTCATGATTCCGTGTCGCTTGGACGATATGGAGCAAGTAATCAAGCACGTCTTGTGATGCATGGACGCGGCGTGCCTCTTCCTGCCAGGAAATCAAGTCGCCACCTGACGCGATGCCGACAGCTGACCGACGGACATTCGTCAGAATCTCAGACAATAAACGGCGTTCGTTCTCGAAATCCGGATAACCGACTTCGATTGCGACCATGAACCGGTCGAGTTGGGCGTCCGGTAGCGGGAACGTTCCTGCTGACTCGATCGGGTTTTGTGTCGCAATGACGAAGAACGGGACTGGCATCTGATAGGTCGTTCCACCGATCGAGACTTGACGTTCCTCCATCGCTTCGAGCAATGCGGATTGTGTACGCGGAACGGCGCGGTTAATCTCATCAATCAAGACGACGTTCGCAAACAATGGACCACGTTTATTCTCGAACTCCTGCGTTTTTAAGTTGAAGAAGTCCGAACCGATGACGTCTGATGGGAGAAGATCCGCCGTAAATTGAATCCGAGAGAAGGCACTCTCAAAGCTTTGGGCGAGCGCTTTGGCGAGCATCGTTTTCCCTGTTCCTGGTACATCTTCTAATAGAATATGTCCTTCTGCGATAAGTGCCGTCAGACAGAGATCGATGACGTCTGGTTTACCGAGATAGATGGAGTTGAGTTGGTCTTTTAATTGTTGTAGTTTCACAGGAAATCCCTCCAAAGTTAAATGGTTGAGTAGTGTGCTAATTGTTGTTCAAAGCGGATCACGAGATCGTGGACATGTGAAGACACATCTGATGTATAAAGATAGGGTGATTTTTTGAGAACAATGATTCAGTTGTTTAAGGAAAAAATATCCATATGTACTTAGGAAGATTTTAGCATACAGTGTTAACAAATAAAAACAATTTTCTGAAAATAAAGACAAGGTGAGACGATTCACTTTCAAGTGGTAAGGGTATGATTGAATCAGTGGATCTTGAAAAAGAAAGGATGTTTCGTATGAAATTGATTATTTTTGGAGCGACTGGTCAAACTGGACAAGAACTGGTCAAACAGGCGATTGATCACGGGCATCAGGTCACAGCATTTGTCCGCAGTCCAGAAAAACTGACACTACATGACGAACGGTTACAAGTCGTAAAGGGCGACGTGCTCGATCAAGAAGCGGTAACAGCTGCTGTTGCCGGACAAGATGCTGTCCTGACAGCACTCGGTACGGAGAGTCTTGCGTACAGTGGCTTTTTAGAACGAAGTCTCGTCCGGATCGTGACAGCGATGAAAAAACAGGGGATAGAGCGGATCGGTTATGTCGCGTCTGCCGGTGTCGATGATGAATTACCTGGTGTGCAAGGGATGCTCGCTCAGCGGATTCTGAAGAATCCACTGAAGGATCACCGCCAAGCAATCGCGCTCCTGCAACAGGCGGATCTTGACTATACGGTAGCACGACCACTCCGATTACTGAACGGTCCGTTAACCGGACTCTATCGCCAAGCGGATACAGGTGTACCGGAAGATGCGAAACAAATCAATCGTGCAGATGTGGCGCATTTCCTCTTACAGGCGATCGAGACAGAAGATCACATCAAGTCGAGTGTCGGTCTCGCTGAATGAAGAAGAAAGGTCTCTCCCGTCATATGGAAGAGACCTTTTTACGTGATTATTGTTGACGATAGACGGAAACCGAACCACCATTAACGAAGAATTGACCGTAGCCATCTTGATTGATCGTGACCGATGCCGTGTTGTTTCCAGTGATATCCGTCCAGACTTCTCCTTTATTCTGAAGCCCGACATACATCCATTTGCTACCGCCAGGGCCGTCTGACAGGATTGTTGCAAGACCGGATTTTGCCCGATCCGAGACACCTTCACGTGTCCAACCGATGATGTCTTGGTTATCGAGATAATCGTTTTGTTTTCCGAACGCGAAGTCCTTCCGTGCTTTGAGCAACGGATCAATCTTCGAAGCAAGTGCTGGAATTTCGCGGGTCGACGTGCCTTTTGTGCCATAGTAATCGCCGTAGAAGACAGACGGATACCCTTGTTCACGGGTCAGGATCATCGCGTAGGCGAGTGGTTTGAACCACGATTGAACTGTTGATTCAAGCGATTGTCCAGGTTGCGAGTCATGGTTTTCGACGAGTGTCACGGCTTGGACTGGATTACTCTTGACGAGTGTCCCGTCAAAGATCGTCCGCATGTCGTAGTATCCGCCACCTTTACTTGCTTGCTCGAATTTATAATGAAGCGGGGCATCGAAGACGGATTGTTGGTAATTCGTCCGGCTTAAGTAGTTTTGTAACGTTCCAAGATCGTTCTGCCAGTACTCGGCGACTGTGAATAGCGGTTTGCCCGTCGTCTGACGAACGTTCGCGAGCCAGTCCGCTAAGTAACCATGTTTGATATGTTTGACGGCATCGAGACGGAACCCATCAAGACCAAGCTCATTGACGTACCATTTTCCCCAGTTCTTCATTTCTTGTTGAACTTCCGGGTGATCAAAATCGAGATCTGCGTACATCAAGTAATCGTAGTTGCCATTTTCAGTTGAAACATCCGTATCCCAAGCTTTACCGGTACCACGGAACTTATAGATGGCGCTCTTTGAACGCGATTGATCCCAATCCGTGCCGTCGAAATGATACCATTTCCACTTGAAGTTCGAGTAGAGGTTATTTCGTGTTGCAAAATTGAAGCCCGTCCACGCCTGGATTTGATAATCGCCCGAGACTTCCTGATTGCGGTTGCTCGGATTGACTTCGACTGCCGTAACGGCTTCGGTAAAATCAGCACCACCTTTATGGTTCATGACGACATCCCCGTACACATCGATTCCAGCGGTATGCAATTGTCCGATCGCCGTTTTTAATTGCGCCTTTGTGCCGTATTTCGTACGAACCGTTCCTTTTTGATTGAACTCACCTAAATCGTATAGATCGTAGGCGCCGTATCCGACATCATTTTGCGAGGTACCTTTGTAAGCAGGGGGAATCCAGACCGATGTGATTCCGAGCTGATCAAGCTTTGTTGCGTCACTCCCGAGACGGTTCCAGTGGTTACCGTCATTCGGCACATACCATTCGAAATACTGCATCATCGTACCATTGTCAGCTGTTGCACCGACTGCAATCGGTTGCGCAAGTGGCGCTAAAAATGCAGCTGAAGCGACGGTTGCTAAAATCCATCCTTTTTGTTTCACGGAAAGACCTCCTTATGATTTATGAAAACGCTTGCATGATTCATTATAGTGAAGCCTTAGAGGAAAGGAATATCGTCCCGGATTCTTATTTGTCAGTGTCTTTCGTTCGTGACTTTTGACCCTAGAATATTTCTTTCGAAGAATTATTTTGATGCAATTGATGTCTTGGACGAAAAAAATCAGGACCATCTAACCGTTGTCTTTCGATAAAGAATCTGAACGACGACTCATCTTCAAAAAAGCAGGTCTATCGTCCATCTTCCACCATGAATGGATTCGATGTGAAAATGAGCGTGTAACATCCGTTTTCATACATACCAATCGAGGGGGAACACGCATGAACTGGAAGTCAAAGGTCACAGTTGCACTTGCCGCAACACTTGCGCTCGGGTCAATCGTCTTTACACCGGTCACTGCAAAAACAGTCGATCCAAAACAAGTAGCGGCAGGTCCGCAGATGGTTACATCTCAATCGACGATCGATGCGTACTATCTACCGGCAGCAGGAAAGACAGGGGCAGCGTTGAAGGCATCGCTGCACGATATCATCGACAACCATACACAAGTGTCATACGACACAGTATGGACAGCACTGAAAGAAACGGATCAAGATCCAAACAATGCGAACAACGTTATCGAGTTATACACGGGGAAATCGATTGCGAAAAGTAGCAATGGTGGAAATGTCGGTCAATGGAACCGGGAACACGTCTGGGCAAAGTCGCACGGTGATTTTGGTACGACGAACGGACCGGGAACAGACTTGCATCATTTGCGTCCGGAAGATGTCGTCGTCAACAGCGCACGTGGGAATCTTGATTTCGACAATGGCGGTACGAAATATAGTGGATGCGATTGCTACCGTGATGGCGATTCGTGGGAACCACCGAACCGAGTCAAAGGTGACATCGCGCGGATGATCTTCTACATGGCAGTTCGTTACGAAGGTGGCGGAGAAATCGATCTCGAAGCCTCAGAAAACGTCAACAATGGAACGAACCCATTACATGGAAAATTATCGACGCTGAAAGCATGGAATAAGCTTGATCCAGTCGATAGCTTCGAAATGCGTCGTAACGACGTCATCTTCGAGAAGTGGCAAAAAAACCGGAATCCATTCATTGATCATCCGGAATACGTGACATCAATTTGGGGAAATTGATGACGAGTCAATCAATAGGAAAATGCGATGTTCTCGATTCAGAGAAGATCGCATTTTTTTGGAGGTAAAGCCCGTCAGGTTGAAACTTTTTGCAAGCATCATTCGTACAGCATACCGTAAACCATTTTTTAGCAGAAAGGTCGTACGGTATGATTAAACGCACGTTCAACAAACGAAACATCAAATGGATGGTTGGTGGAGGACTCGTCGCTTGTGTCGCCTTCTGGTACAGTGTCGGGATTTTCGTCAACAGAGGAGAACGACCACTCGCGGATGGGTCGTCGCCATATGTCATCGTTCTTGGCGCAGGTGTCAAAGGGGAGAAACCGTCGCAAATCTTACATAACCGGATTCAGGCGGCAGCCGCATATGGGAAACAACACCCGAATGTCCGCTTCATCTTGAGTGGTGGACAAGGACCGGATGAGGATATCTCGGAAGCAGAAGCGATGCGACGCGGAATGGTGGCGTCTGGCATTGAAGCGGAGCGACTGGTTCTTGAGTCCAGTTCGACATCGACGACGGAAAATCTACAGTATTCAAAAGACTTGTTACCAAAGAATGTCCGACGTATCTCAATTGTCACGTCAGATTTTCATCTGTACCGCGCTCGAAAAGAGGCGAAACAACTGGGGTTACTGACGGACGCGATTCCGGCAGAGACACCCCTTTCAGGTGTCCTTCGTTTCGGGATGCGTGAACGCGTCGCGATTCTTGTTCAATTCCTACGTTAAAAAACCCCGACGTGTTGAACACATCGGGGAGAATGAAGAAGTACACCAAACGATTAGATGCCTTCACCTTTATTTTTTTCCTCAGAAGATTGAGAATCATTTGCTTGTTGATTAGAAGCATCGTGCTCAGCAGGTGGTTCTTCTTTGCCAAGTGCGACATCTTTCGCTTCGACGACTTTATTGCTGATAGAACTCAGGTCACCTTTTGTCTCGTTGACTGTATCCTTCACAGTCGAAGCATCAGACTTCACTGTTTCAAGTTCTGTGTTCACTTTGTCATAAACGTTTTGAACGTCAGACGCCACTTCTTGGATGATACTTGAAGCACTCTTTACCTGATTGATAACTTGTGACGCTTTGCCCGACGGATCTTCCTTGATGGAAGACGCGAGTGTCGAGACGGAATCCTTCGCACCACGTAAGCTTTGTTTCGTGTTTTGACGGGACGAAGAACTAAGTAGCGTCAATAGTCCGCCGACAAGGGCACCGATTAACATCCCTGTGACAAGATTAACTTGACGACCTGATGATTCCTCCTGATCAAACTGACGATTCGGATGTTCTGCGTGCGTTGCGTGTGGATCATGTTGAAGCTTTGGTTCCATGATGAACACTCCCTTGAGATAGTATTTAACCATGATATGGATATACCCTTGTGAGCAAATCAAAAACATCTAAAAAAAACATGTATTTGAAATGAATTTAAAAAGACCACCGTGATATGATGGTCTTAGAGGTTCATTTGTTGGATGAATCATCATCATTTTCGTGACGAAGTTTTCGGTTGATTTCATCATAATCGATTTCGATATCGTCCTTGTTGCCCTTATAGCCATATCCTTTTGAAATGACGATGATCGAGGCGATCAAGACGAATACGATGATGAGAATGGAGACGACATATAGCCACATAGTCCACTCCTCCTTTCGTTCACTTTCTAGTATGACGGAAAAAGCAGCATCCGTCTAAACGAAATTGTAGGTTGTGTGCTAAACTGATTTCAGATAAACATGTTAAACGGAACGAGGTGACGGCGGATGAGTATTTTGGTCGTAGATGACGAGTTAACAAATTTAATGCTCTTAGAGCGATTGTTAGAAAATGAAGGATATGACGTCGTCAAAGCCATGAGTGGAGAAGAAGCAATCGAATTGATGGAGGATCCATTGTTCATTGAGCAATTAGATGTCGTCCTGCTCGACGTCGAGATGCCAGGGATCAGCGGAATCGAGGCGACACGTTTGATCCGAAAACGGTTTGGTCTTGATGAACTACCGATCCTGATCGTCTCGGGTCGATCAAACGAAGAAGATATCGTTGATGGACTGAATGCAGGGGCATCCGATTATACGACGAAACCGATCCGAAAAACGGAATTGCTCGCACGAGTTCGTAATGCGATCGGTCTGAAGCAAGCAATCGATGCACGAAAACGATATGAAAAAGTGCTACAAGAAGACTTTGATTTGGCGCAAAAACTGCAACAGAGTGTGCTTAGTGCCAATATCGAAGACGATGAGATCCGCATCATGGCGACCTATATCCCGTCTAAGAAACTAGCGGGAGACATGTATGCCTGGTATCGCATCTCTCAGAATAAATACGGCATCATCTTATTTGACGTCATGGGACACGGTGTCTCCTCTGCATTGATTACGATGGGGATGAGTTCAATCTTGTTTGAACTCGTGCACCGGATTGGTGATCCGGCTCAAGTGCTTGAAGAATTGAATCAACAGATGAGTCGACTGTTTCCGGGAGACGAGACAGAAATCTATTTCACGGCTGTCTACCTTTATATCGACTTAGATGAAATGAAACTCAGCTATGCGAACGCGGGGCATCCACCTGGTTTGTTGCGGATGAACGATCAAATCATTCCGCTTGAGAATACGGGACTTCCTGTTGGTATGTTCGAAGACTCGACGTATTCGAGCAAGACGATCGACATCGTCTCACCAGGATGTGTCTATCTGTACACGGATGGTTTCATGGAATTGTACAGTAAAGGTATTGATGAAGGAATTCACGCCATCCAAAATCTGATTGAACAACAAGGACCGAACATCCATCAGCTGATTCAACCGGATCAGAGCGATGAAGCGGATGATCTTTGTCTCGTGACAGTCGAAATCAATTAACATGTAAATGAAGAAGACTCAGCGACAGAAACACCGTCACTGAGTCTTTTTTGAGTCATGCAAGTCTTGCGCTTACTTGAACTAGAAGAACCTTCTCCGCCATAAGATGAATGCGGCAAGACCAGAGAAGAAGATCATCATGCCGAAGACAATCCAAAAACCGATGACTTCTCCTTCCCAAGGGACATGGACGTTCATTCCGAACATCCCAGATATCATCGTCGGAATCGAGATGACGATCGTAATCGAGGCGAGGAACTTCATGACGAAGTTGACATTGTTCGAGATAACGGAACCAAATGTATCCATCGTCGAACTGATGATGTCTTTATAGATTTGTGCCATTTCCATTGCTTGCCGGTGTTCGACGAAGACATCTTCGAGTAAATCTTCATCGTCTTCGTGTTTCTCAAGACTCGGTGTCTTGATGATTCGGTCGAGGACACCATCGTTCGATTTCAAGGATGTCATGAAATAGACCAATGATTTCTGAAGGTTCATGAGTTGAAAGATTTCTTGATTTCGCATCGAACGTTGTAATTCTTCCTCGAGTTCATCCATCCGTCGATCGATTTGGCGTAGGAAACGGAGATACGAGGAACTGACTTTATAGAGAATCTGAAATACGAAGCGCGATCGATAATTCGTCCGGAATCCTCGCAACTTACCACTCGAGAATAACGTCAGGACATCGAGCTGTTGCGAACAAACGGTGATGAAATGACGGGATGTCACGATGATACCGAGCGGAATCGTATTATAACGGCGTCCTGATGATTCTTCTTCGATGTAGGGAACGTCGACGATCATCAGTAGACCTTCTTCATCTTTTTCAAAACGTGGTTTTTCTTCCACGTCCAAAGGGTCATAAATGAAATCCTCTGGAATATTCGTAGCAGCGATGACTTGGTCGGCTTCATCCTTGGTCGGATTGACAAGATGGATCCAGGAACCTTTCGTAAACTCCTGTATCTCGTTGACTGCCCCAGTGACATCGCTTCGATAAATCGTCAACATATTGTCTATCCCTCCTGCTCTTCACTGTCTCATTATAGAAATAGAAACGATGGCGTGTAAATGATTCTCCGATTTTTTTTTACGAAGATTAGTGATAAGATGAAAACAGAGGAGGGGAAGACATGCCTTTTTTTAATGCTAAGAAGCTCGAAGAACTTCAATCGATCGCGGGTGGAGATCACGCGTTCCTTCAAAAAATTGGAGAAACGTATATCGCGCAGTTCGATCGAAAGTTTCCTGAACTAAAAGATGCCGTCGCTAAGCAAGATGCTGAGCAAACTGAAAAGCTCGCTCACTTGCTAAAAGGTGCTTCCTATTCCGTTGCCGCTGATGATTTAGCCGATGATTTCGAACTGCTTGAAAAAGAAGCAGAATCCGGTTCTATGACCGGGACGCAAGAAATCGTCGATCGGATTGAAGACAGCATGGTTGAATTCCGGGTCATCTGGCTCGATGTGTTTACTGGAAAAAATCTTGACGTACTGCGTTGAGGAATCGAATAGATTAAAAAAGCCGACATCTCGTCGGCTTTTTTTCTTATAAGACGTATGAATCAACCGTTTCGATCAATCGACCGATTTCCGGTTTCGTGATTTGTGCATTAACACCAACGGATTCGCCTTTATGGCGTAAATCGTCGGAAATCAAGGAAGAGAAGACAATGATCGGCAGTTCTGCATAACGATCATCTTCACGGAGTCGTTTCGTTAAATGAAGTCCATCCATCTTGGGCATTTCAATATCCGTAATCAGGAGATCACAGTTGCTTCCTTGTTCGAAAGCATCGAATGCGTCTTTCCCATTGATGAACCACTTCAGTCCGTGGTAACCGGCTTCCTCGAGTGTTTCGATGATCAACGTCCGGAGCATTTCCGAGTCTTCGGCAATCCAGATGATTTTATCGGACCGGTCACGGGACTGGACGCGACGTCCTTCTTCGCGGGCGAAGATATCCTTGCGTGAGAGCTCAAGGGCAATTTTTTCATAGTCGAGCAGGATGATCATCTTGTCTCCCGTTTTGACGACACCATTCGTTAACCCTTCGATGCCACGAGCGAGTTCGTTTGGTGTATCGATCTGCTCCCATGAGATACGGCGGATTTCCGTCACGGAATCAACGCGTAGGACACTCTTTTCTCCATTGAATTCACAGATGATCAGTCGATCCTCGGTTGCTTCGTCGTGGGGAACACCGATGACTGTAGGCAAATCGATCACCGTCATGACCTCGCCGCGGAGTTCGATCAATCCTTTGACAGCATCCGGTGTACCCGGAAGTGGTGTCATCGGGAGCGGAACGATGATTTCCCGAACCTTCATGACGTTGATACCGAACGTATACGGACCACAATGGAAGATGACGATCTCGAGTTCGTTCGTGCCGGCTTCTAATAAAATATCGTGCTGATTGTACATATGGTTGTGCCCCTTTCCATTACCTTCACTTCACTTCTGACTAGTTATCGGCATGCTACGTTAAAAATTCTAGTTCTGAATCGACAAAAAAAGTGTTGTAATCGCTTTCATAATATGTTAAGCAAAAAGTTTGGCATTTGTCAGACCAATTGATTACAATAAGCTATGCAGCCACACACTGAAATGAGAGAGATAAAAATAAATGGAGGTAGAGTGGAATGACTACAGCAACAACCTACACATTTTTACTAGATGGAAAATGGCATGAAAGTGAATCAAAAGAGACGATTGAAATCTCTTCACCATATAAAGAGGATCTTGTCGGTCGTGTTCAAGCGATGACAAAACCAGAAGTCGATCGTGCCATCGCTTCAGCGAAAGCGGCACAAGCAGAGTGGGCAAAACAACCAGCGAACAAACGGGCTGAACTGCTTCACGCTTGGGCAACGGAACTCGAGAAACGTGCGGACGAAATCGGTGAAGTCATCATGCGCGAAGTCGGTAAAGGACGTGCAGATGGCGTCAAAGAAGTCAAACGGACAGCTGAAATCATTCGCTACACTGCGGAAGAAGGTCTCCGTTTCGACGGTCAGATGATGCAAGGGGATTCGTTCCCAGGCGGTAGCGCGAAAAAAATCGCGGTCATCAAAAAAGCGCCACTCGGTGTCGTGCTTGCCATCTCACCGTTCAACTACCCAGTTAACTTGGCAGCAGCGAAACTCGCACCTGCACTCATGACAGGGAACGCCGTCGTCTTTAAACCGGCAACACAAGGTTCAATCAGCGGTATCTTGATGGTCGAGGCACTCGTCGCAGCAGGCCTTCCAGCTGGACTCGTCAACATCGTCACAGGTCGTGGATCAGTCATCGGTGATTACTTGACAGCTCATCCGGGAATCAACATGATCACATTCACAGGTGGTACAGGAACAGGACAACATTTATCACGTCAATCGGCAATGATTCCACTTGTCCTTGAACTCGGTGGAAAAGACCCTGCACTCGTTCTTGAGGATGCGAACCTGTCCCTTGCAGCAGATCACATCATCAGTGGTGCATTCTCTTACTCAGGTCAACGTTGTACAGCAATCAAACGTGTCTTCGTTCTCGATCACCAAGCGGATGCGCTTATTGAAGAACTTAAGACTCGAATTGCGAAATTGACAGTCGGTTCACCTGAACAAGAAAGTGTCGTCGTACCACTCATCGATACGAAATCAGCGGACTTCGTCGAAGGCTTGATTACGGACGCAACAGACAAGGGCGCAACGCTCGTCACAGGTGGCGGACGTACAGCGAACTTGATCGAACCAACACTTCTTGACAACGTGACACGTGACATGCGCGTCGCTTGGGAAGAGCCGTTCGGACCAGTTCTTCCAATTATTCGTGTTAACTCGGTCGACGAAATGATCGCATACTCGAACGAATCAGAATACGGTCTTCAAGCAAGTGTCTTCACGGAAAACATCGATGCTGCGTTTGCGGTAGCGGACGCGCTTGAAACAGGTTCTGTTCAAATCAATGGACGGACGGAACGTGGTCCTGACCACTTCCCATTCATCGGTGTTAAATCATCGGGTCTTGGTGTTCAAGGTGTCGGACGTAGCTTAGCTTCGATGACACGCGACAAATTAACAGTCCTCAACTTAAAATAAGTTTTTGACCGACCTTTCAATCTGCGGAAAGGTCGGTTTTTTGTGCATCCATTTCTTATACTCTAGCGTAAGCTAGACAACAAATATCATCCGTTGACGCACAAAGTTTGGCGCTATAGCTTCATTCTCTCTATAATGAAAGAAAATGGACGAGAGAAAAGAGGCGTGTAGGCATGACTGTAGCAGACGAAATCATCCCGATTCCGATTCCCACACCATTTCCTGTAGGGGACGTGAACTGTTATGTGTTACGAACGGAAGGGGAAAACATCCTCATTGATTGTGGACCCGATACACTCGAGGCGTGGCAAATGATGCAACAGACGCTTGCGCGACACGATTTGCGGGTTGAGGATTTAGATCGTGTCATCGTGACGCATCACCATGCGGATCATGCTGGGATGGCACATCGATTTTCAGAGAAAGGCATTCCTGTCTATGGACATGCGCGGTTGCGCCCGTATTTGGAACAGGACGAGACGTTCCTAAACAATGGGGACGTGTTCTTACGTCGACTGGCGACTTCATTTGGTGTTCCGTCAGCGATTCAAGAGATGTTACCGAGCTATCAATCTGCCTTAAAATGGCTTGGAAAAGGTCAGCTTGATTTCATATTAAAGGAAGGCGACGCAATTACACCTTCTGGGCGATATCGCGTCATCGAACTGCCAGGTCATGCGAGTGACCAAATCGGAATTTTAAGCGACGATGGTATATTGTTCGCGGCGGATCATCTGCTGGACCGGGTCGAACCGAACCCGTTGCTTGAACAACCGCAACCGGGTGATGACGTGCTCGTGAAACGACCCGTTCTTGCGTATCTTGACTCCTTGGAAAAACTACAAGGAGAACAGATCCGAATTGCGTATACTGGTCATGGTGATCCGATTCGCGATGTCGCGGCACTCGTTGAAGAACGATTGATGCAACGCAAGGCACGCGGCGATCAACTGTTAAAGTATTTTTCAGAAGAGCATACGTTATTTGAATTAGCACAAGTGACGTATGGGAATCGATTGAAAAAATCATTCCCACTCGTCATGAGTGAAATGAAGGCACGTCTTGATACGCTCGTCGCACGTGGTGCGATTACGGTTGAGAAACGATCTGGTATCCTCTACTATTCGAAAATGGAGGAAGTTTAATGCAACTCATCAACCGGACGATCGTCATCACCGGTGCTTCAAGTGGACTCGGGGAAGCACTGGCGCGCACTCTGCATAAAGAAGGGGCAAACTTGATTTTAATCGCACGACGCGAGGATCGATTACAAACGTTAGCATCTGAAATCCAGGCAGACTACCTGGTCTACGATTTGGAAGTGGCGCCCGAAATTCTTGCGAAAACACTCGCAAATCGTTATGGACGGATCGATATTTTGATTAATAACGCAGGTTTCGGGGAATTCAGCTTCCTAGACGATACTTCGATTGAAACGATCGAGTCGATGCATCGGATCAATGTCTTAACTCCTGTTCGCTTAACGAAAGCGTGCCTTCCGTTACTGAGAGAAGGGGGTATGATCGTCAATGTCGCGAGTCAAGCAGGAAAGCTGCCGACACCGAAGTCGACGATCTATTGCATGACGAAAGCAGCGATCCTGCAGTTTTCGAACGCCTTACGACTGGAGTTGCGTCCAAAAGGGATTCACGTCATGACGATTAATCCCGGACCGATCGCAACGGAATTTTTCGTAAGAGCGGACATTAGTCGGAAGTACGAAAAAAATGTGGCCGCGATTGTCTTATCGAAAGAACAACTCGCACGGACTGTCGTCCGGGCGATGCGACGCCGAAAGCGAGAGGTCAATGCGCCATGGTGGATGGAGCTTTCAGCAAAAGGGTACGGCGTTATGCCACAGCTGATTGAATGGTTAGGAAAATCAGGTTTCGACAAAAAGTGATGACGGAGGAGAACAACGAATGAAAACAAAAGTAATCAGCTTTCTTGCCTTAGGTACCCTGCTTGCAGGATGTGGGTCACCGGATGCAACACCGGAACCGAAGAATGTCTTAGGAACTTCTTATCAGACAATTGAAAAAGAAGCGGAAAAATCAACGGTTCGGATGTACATGTGGGGCGGCGATGACGGCATCAATGCCTACATCGATGAGTACGTAGCACCGCGTCTGAAGAAGGAGCACAATATTACGTTAGAACGTGTCCCAATCGAGACGGCAGACATTATTCAAAAATTACGTGCTGAGAAAAAGGCAGGTAAGGAAAAAGGCGTCATCGATGTCGTCTGGATTAATGGCGATAACTTCTTGAATGCTAAAAAAGATGAGTTACTTTATGGGGAAATTACAAAAGTTCTTCCAAACATGAAATACGTTGATGCTGCCGCCCAAAGTTCAGATAGCGGTACGAAAACAGACGGGCTCGAAGCCGCATGGGGAAAAGTCCAATATACGTTGCACTATGACGCAGCTGATGTAAAGTCGCCACCAAAGGACTTACAAGCGTTGAAGTCTTGGGTCAAGGAAAATCCAGGACGCTTCACGTATCCAGAAGTGACGGATTTTACAGGAAACGCCTTCGTCCGTCACGTCATGTATGGTGTCGAATCGAACGCGACCCTAAAAGACCCAAAAGCAGACTTCAAGAAGACATGGGCTTACCTGAACGAAATCAAACCGTACCTCTGGAAAAAGGGGAAGACGTATCCGAAGACGCTTGCGCAACTCGATCAGTTATACGCGAAGGGAGACGTCGACTTCACGATGGGCTTCAACGAACGACGGGCAGAACAAGAAGTGAAGTCAGGAACGTTTCCGAAACAAACGCGTCCGATTGTTTTGAAGGATGGCTCAATCGCATCGACCCATTTCCTTTCCGTACCATTCAACGCACCGAACCCGAGAGGTGCACTCGTTACGATCAATACGCTGTTGTCACCAGAGGCACAATTGAAAAAATATGATGCGACTTACTGGGGCGATGGAACGAGTCTCGATTTGTCGACACTTGATCAGGCAGAACAAAAGCAGTTCGCTGATGTACCGGCCGCACCGTCGACACCGAAGCCGAGTGTCTTTGAAGGGAAAGTCCGGACGGAACTAGATCCATCGGTCTTCGAGATGATCCGTAAGGAATGGCCGTCTCGTGTGGCGCGGTAACGTATATCCTGCTGCAATTCTGATGGCAGGGATGGTCTTATACGGGCTGTGGGTCAGTGTTTCAATGACGTCACCCGCCGACTATCATGAGCTACTGACGGATGACGTCTTTTTAGAGAGTCTAACCGCCAGTAGTTACGTTGCCATCGTGAGTACGGGCATTGCCTTGATCATCGGTGTGATGCTCGCACGAATCTTGAGCAGAACACGGCTAGCGGTGTTGCTCGCGATTCCGTTATTCATTCCTCATCTAGGAGCGGCGTATCTCGCAATCCTCTACCTCAGTGATGTGCCGATCATCGGACCGCATGAAGGGAACTACATCAGTGTCATCTTGACGTATCTATATAAAGAAATTCCGTTCGTCTTTTTTTATCTCTTACCGGTTGTACGACGTCTCGATCCACGTTACCAAGAACTTGGTATGATGCTCGATTTATCGCCAGTGCGCCGATTCTGGCATGCACGGGGTGTGTTCCTGCTCGTTCCCATGCTTGAAGCCGGCTTTATCTTACTTGCCTTTATTTTATTCGCGTATGAAATTCCGGCATTGCTCGGCGTGACCTATCCGAAATTACTTGGCGTCTATGCCTTTGACTTATACACACAAGGTGATTTATCGGAACAACCGCTCGCTTTTGCGATGAGTGTCGTCTTGACGGGTGGACTTTTCCTCTTACTAGTGCTCATGACGGGTTTAACCCGCCCGTTGGCAACGAAGATCAGTAGGGGGCGAAGTGAATGAAAAAAACTAGCGTCATCGTATGCGTTGTTCTTCTTTTCAACGTTCCATTGATCGGATTAATTCCGGGAGAATGGAATTGGAATCCGCGTCTTGAAGCAACGCTTGGTACGACCATTGCGATGGTCTGTGCCGTTATATTGTTAAATCATCTTTTCGGATACATGGCAGGAAAAGCGATCGCTTTTCAAACCGGGATACGCATTCGTATAGCAGAGTTCTTGATTAGTTTGCCGCTATTCGTTCCCGTCTTATTGTTGTCGTTCGGTCTCTATTTGACATGGATCCGGCTCGGTCTGGCAGATCGTTTTTTCGGTGTACTGCTCGTGTTGCTTCTGCCGACATTGCCATATACAGTCCGTTTGTACACGAACGGATTTCAGACGCTCGGTGAGCGGATGCTCGAACAGATGGTCTTGCTCGAAGGAAATCGATTCAAACGTTGGTTTTATTTGACAGGACCGATGTTACGATCGACATTACAGTCCGTGACGTTGCTCGTCACCGTGATCACGATCAGTCAATATGCTCTTGTTGCGTTGATTGGAGGCGGAATCGTCCGCATGATCGCACTGGAAGTGTTCCCGGCGTATTCTGGTAATTCGCAGGAGGCAGCTCGTCTGGCAACACTTTGGTTGATTGGATTACCTGTTCTTTTTTATGTATTACAAGCCGTTATTTTTTCTAGCTGGATACGAATCGTACGGAGGCGTTTAAATGGAAGTCACGATACAACAAGTCAATAAACGATTTGGAAGCAAACAAGTGTTGTCTGATATCGATGTAAGCATCGCGTCTGGACAATGCGTGGCTTTAGTCGGACCGAGTGGTAGCGGGAAAACGACGCTTCTCCGCCTGATTGCGGGTCTCGAACGTGTGACGAGTGGAGTGATTCGATTTGGGGAACGAGACGTCACGACACTCTCTCCGAATCAACGAGGTGTGACGATGATGTTTCAACGCTCTTTATTGTTTCCGCATTTGAACGTTGAACAAAACATTCGCCTCGGTGCGAAACAGTTAACACCGATCGAACTTGATTCTTGGTTATATCGCGTCGGACTCGAGGGGAGAGGACGAAGTGCCATCCACGAACTTTCAGGGGGTGAACAGCAACGTGCGAGTCTAGCTCGTGCGCTGGCGAGTCAACCGGACTTCTTGTTGCTCGATGAACCGTTCTCGAGTCTAGATGTACCGAGACGACGAGAACTTCGGACATTGATCCGAAAGTTGACCGAGGAACAAGGCGTCACGACACTGCTTGTCACGCATGACCGGGAAGAGGCAATGGCGATGGCGGATGTCATTTATGTTTTGGAACAAGGACGGATCGTGGATCGCGGCACACCGATCACGCTCAGTCAGACAAGTCCGTTTTTCGGTGAAGGCATCTACATCGAAGCGACTTGGTATCCGTTGACGTCAGTTAACTTGGTCTCAAGACCGACGAAGGAAACGGATGAGCGTGTTACGATTACGAAAGAACTCATTCAATATGGCGTACGGTTCTACGAAGTGGAACGGCCATCAGGCGAACGGCTCGTACTTTCTTCAGACGAGACGATTCATTCGATAGAAGGGTATATCGTTAGAAAGGAGGGGTGACATGTTAGATACGCGTGCGCGTAAAATCGTTCAACCCCTGTTTGATCAAGGGGCGACCTTATTTAAGAAAATTGGATTATCAGCGACGCAGGTGACGATCATTTCGGGAATCATCGGCGGTGCGACGGGCTTTTTCGTCTATAACGACATGATGGGAACGGCAATTGTCCTATTGTGGATCTCGGGTATGCTCGACGTCATTGATGGCACGATGGCAAGAAAAGAGAAGACAACACCAATTGGTACGATCCTTGATCTTGTTCTCGACCGAATTGTCGAACTGTCAGTGTTAATTGGTCTCGCACTCCGGTTTCCGGAAACGCAGGTTGTGATTCTGTTACTTGTCGCATCATTCGTCATTGGGATGACGATGTTCCTTGCGATCGGAGCAGTTAGTGAGAACTACGGTTACAAGTCGTTTCAATATCAACCAGGACTCATCGAACGAACGGAAGGATTCCTATTCTTGACGGCGATGATTCTGTTTCCAAGTGCTATCATCTGGATCGCAAGTGTTTTCTTGATCGCTGAACTCTATACGGTTGGAGAACGATTCCATCAAGCATCGAAGGTGTTACGATGAGTGAACAAGAGATGATCATGACGGTGGACCGAGCTGGGAATCCGCTCGGACCGCGTCCGCGATCAGAAGTCCACGCAAAAGGTCTATGGCATGAAACGTTTCATTGTTTCGTCTATGATCCAACGCGGGACGTCGTGTTGCTCCAGCAACGTTCTGAACAAAAGAAGGACTTTCCGGGAATGCTCGATATCACGGCAGCCGGTCATCTGCTTGCAAATGAGACGGTTGAAGATGGTGTCCGGGAACTCGAAGAAGAGATTGGTTTAGCTTATACCTTTGATCAACTAATACCTCTTGGAGTTCAGGAGGAGGAGTTTCGGGATGCGACACTTTGGGATTGTGAACGATGCCATGTGTTTCTCGCACAAAGTGATCAAGCGTTAGAATCGTATAGGCTCCAGGAAACCGAAGTGAAACGATTAATCGCTTTTTCGATTGAGCAGTTGGATCGCATCGCTGACGTGACGATTGAGCGTATTCAGGATAAAACAGGAGAATGGTTCGATCGTCATCAATTCGTTCCGCATCCTTCTTCTTACTGGAAACATGTCCAACAGGGAATCGAAAGATTACGTAACCTAAGCTAATCTTGAGAATTATGACACAGAACGACCTACGATCGAATGTGATGTCGACGTAGGTCGTTTTCATTCGTACATTTGTTCGACACGAGAGTAGCGGAATTCAGGTATATTTGAGATAATTAAGTATATATACAAAAGAAGGAAAGAAGGTGCAGCCAGTGGCATTACGATTTGCACTACTCGGGCTGCTGACCCAAGGGGAAGCGACCGGTTATGATTTGAGCGCGACTTTTAAAAAACAGATGATCCACTTCTGGACCGCACATCATACACAAATATACCGAGAGTTGTTAAAAATGGAAGAGGCAGAACTTGTGACGAGCGTTCATATCGTTCAAGAAGATCTGCCGGATAAGAAAGTCTATTCGATCACGGATAAAGGGCGGACGGAGCTCGTCGAATGGTTACGGACACCGAATGAATTCAAACCGAAGATGAAGGATGAGAACTTGATGCGGGTCTCGCTCTTGCATCTTCTCCCACTAGAGGAAGCTGTCGCTTATCTAGAAGAATCGAAGCGACACCATCAATTTGCCGTCGAGATGATGCAAAGCTGGCGTCACGATCATCTCGAGAATGGTGCGACACTAGGTGAGACCTTGACGAGTGAATACGGCTTGCGTATGATGTTGAATTACTTGGACTGGTGTGATTGGGCGATCGCGGAAATCAGAAAAAACGGAGCGAACGTCTAACAAAACTGGCTCGACTGTCATGTAGATGGCGGATTCGAGCCAGTCTTGTTTTTGATGAGATGAAGTAAGGAGTTAAACCATGTACTTTAATGATTACGAAGACTGGATCGAAGAAGAAGCAGAAGCGTTATTTCACCTACATGAAGAACCGTTGACGCGAGAAGCGACGTCGTATTCGCAATTTACGGCGTATGTAGAGGAGGCACTCCTCGAGCCATTATTACTCAAATTACGCTGGCTCGGAGAAGCGGAAGAAGAGGAGATTCTAGAACAGGCGGATCCAACCGTCTGGAAGAATGCTTCGGGCAATTCGGAAGCCTCACTTCGACGAGATGTATTAAGACGGGTCGTCGAGCGAGACTTGACGGCGCATATCCTTGCGTACCTGACACCGATTCTTGAAGCTAGACAAACAGCTTATGTGACAGAATTAGAACAGCTTCAATTGGCCCATGCTGAACAAATGGATGAGGTCAAACAGCATGAGCAACAGATCGAGAGCGGACCACCACCTGAGAAAATTAAAAAGTGGTGGTATTTCAAAGAAAAAGAAGTAGCTCGTTCCTTTACAGAGGAAGAACGATCAATGCTGCGAGCCCAACAGCAACAACTCGAGGACGAGTTAAAGCGACTCGAACAAAAAACACGTGAGACAGAAGCTGATCTCGAACGATTGGATTCACTTCACCGTCTATAACGTATGAAAAAATGGAGCAGGCGACATACCGTCGCCTGCTCCATTTTCTATAAGCACTGTTCCTATTAAGCTTGTGTAGCCAGTTTCGCAAGGACTAGTTTTGCGACTGCTTCACTTGAAGCCGGGTTTTGTCCTGTGACGACATTGCCGTCGATGACAGCGAACTCTTTACCAGCATCCGATGTCAGGAAAGTAGCCCCTTCACCGCGAAGTGTCGTCTCGAGCAAGAATGGTACTTTATCTTCGAGACCTGTTGATTTTTCCTCTTCATCTGTAAAGCCGTTGATTTGACGACCTGATACGAAGGGTTTGCCATCGATCATGACGTGCGCGAAGGCAGCAGGACCATGACAGACCGATGCGACGACGCCGTCTTTTTTGATGACAGCTTCGATAGCACTCGCCACTTGTGGGTTATTTGGGAAGTCGACGACCGCACCGTGACCACCTGGGAAGTAGACAGCGTCAAATGATGCTGGATCTACTTCAGAAAGTGCTTTCGTATCGTGCAACGCACGGCGAGCATCTTGGAATTTCGGTAAGATTTCTTTGACGATCGATGCTTTATCGATCGGAACATCTCCGCCTTTGATGGACGTGACCGTCACGTCATGTCCTGCATCTTTGAACAGGTTGTAGGGTGCTGCGAACTCCTCGAACCATAATCCTGTTTTGTGACCATTCATGTCATCTGCGCTTGTTGATACGATTAAAATACGTGCCATAATAAAACTCCTCCTCTGTATGAACGTTACAAAGAAGGAGATTCCCGGAGAAGTGGAGTGTTAAACCTTACCGGTGTTCGGTATAGTGATGAACTGGCAGTGTAGCAAGCGCCTGGTCGATCTGAGCTTGCGAAACCGGCTCTCTCATCGCTTGGACGTTTGCTTGAAGTTGCGACACGCTTGACGCACCTGGAAGGACGATATCGACCTGTTGATCGATTGCTTGCAATGCAAGCGCTGGAAGCGGGAAGTTTTGTAATTGTTGTAGACTGGCTTCAAGCGTCTCTTTATCGAACTGTTCGAAACGATCAACCGACTGCAGGCGTGAGGCACTTTCGTGTGTCAACAGTCCTTTTGCCAGTGGACCGCGGGCAACGACTTGGATGTTTTTCTCTTTTAAGCGTGGTAACAACTCTTCGATGCGACGATCGAGCAATGAATAAGGCGTCATCAAGTAAGAGAAATTACTATGCTCAAGCCAATATTCGATGACGTTCGGTCGCAATGACGAGAGACCATATTCCTTGATTTTCCCCTCTGCTTTTAAGTCTTCCATCGCGCGAATCGATGCGTCGATATCGTCGTCCATCGTGCCACCATGGACGTAATATAGGTCGAGGTAAGGTGTTTCGAGTCGATTTAAACTTTCAAGACAGGCTTGCTTCAAATAGTCATAACTCGGATCCCATGTCCAACCGGTTCCGGTCGCATTCATTCGATTGCCACCTTTTGAGGCAAGAAACAATCGACTACGATCCTCTTGCGCGAAGGTTTGACCGATAATCGATTCGACGGCTCCGTTTGCATAGACATCCGCTGTGTCGAAATGGGTGATACCCGCGTCGAGTGCCGTCCGCAGGATTGCTGCCGCTTCTTCCTGTCCGCGTTTTAAGATCGTCATCGTACCTAATCCTAATGACATGTTCAATTCCCTCTTTTCTTAAATGAACTGTAAGTTTGGAACTTCTGCATTCTAGTGTATCATATCTTATGAAAAAGACGGCTTGAAGTCTTGCGGCAATACGTCGGAAACGGCATACTAATCATGACAGAGAACGTAAACTAGGATAGAAGAGGGGAACACTACCGATGGAAGAAAAAACGATTGAACGTGAAGTGATCTATGAAGGAAAAGTTTTTGATGTCGAGAAACATGTCGTCACGTTACCGAACGGTAATACCTCGGTTCGTGAACTGGTCTATCATAATGGTGCCGTCGCCATCATCGCTTTTGATGAACAAGGGGATCTGATTGTCGTTGAACAATATCGGAAGGCGTTCGAGAGTCTATCGATCGAGATACCAGCGGGCAAACTCGAGAAAGGTGAAGATCCACTCGATTGTGCCGGACGTGAATTAAAGGAAGAAACAGGTTACGTCGCGAAAGAGTTACGACATGTCTTTGATTTCTACGGTGCGCCTGGTTTCTGTAGCGAACGTGTACATATTTATGAAGCGATTGGTCTTACTGCAGGTGATCGTCAGCTCGATGAAGATGAGTTCCTTGAGAACAAAACATTGAAGCTTGAACAAGCGCTCGAACTCATAGCAAACGGAACGATTGTCGACGCGAAGACGATCATGGCGATCCAGCATTGGCAGATCCGTACTTTAAAATGATTCTCATTTAAATGATTTTCAGTTGATAATCATTTTAATTTGAAAAAAGACTGAGTTTCAGCTATGATAATAGCATCAGTTCGAACAAAGGGGGCGCTATGATGGAAAGTCGTGTAGAACGCATCAAAAAACAGCTAAGCGGTAAAGGATATAAGCTGACTCCCCAACGTGAAGCGACTGTGCGTGTCCTGCTCGAACATGAGTCGGATCACCTCAGTGCCGAAAATGTCTTTCTCCTTGTAAAAGAAAAGAACTCCGACATCGGACTTGCGACGGTTTACCGGACGCTCGAATTATTGACGGAGCTCGAAGTCGTCGATAAGGTCAACTTCGGAGATGGCGTATCCCGGTTTGATTTACGACAAGAAGGTGCGAGTCATTCGCATCACCATCTCGTCTGTATCGAATGTGGATCCGTCGAAGAGATTTTAGACGATATGCTTGAAGAAGTAGAGAAAGAAATCGTGTCCCGATTCCATTTCAAAATCAAGGATCACCGCCTGACATTCCATGGCGTCTGCCGTGTCTGCCAAGAGCGTCACGCTCGGGAAGCGTTGGAACAATCGCAAACACAAACAGTCTGACCGTCCGAGGAAATTTCGGATGGTTTTTCTTTTTCGATTTTTATAGGTCAGACCTCTTCACAACGGTTTACACCTTTGATATGATGGGAAAGTAAGCGATTTCGTAAACGAAGAGGATGAGTTCAGTGCGTGAACAACTGGAAGCATTTATCAACTATTTAGTGATTGAACGGCAAATGTCCGCGAATACGGCAGCTGCGTATCGAAATGATTTGAATCAATACTTACAGACGCTCGAAACAGCGGAAGTTTCTTCGTTTGAACAGGTTCACCGACATCATATCGTCGACCACATTGAACGATTGCTTGAAGCACGCAAGTCACGATCGACGGTCCGCCGGGCGACGAGCTCAATCCGTTCGTTCCATCAATATCTGGTCGAAGAGAAACTAACGACGCATGATCCGTCCCGTCATCTTGATTTACCGAAACCGGAGAAGAAGCTTCCCGTCGTCTGGAGTCAAACCGACGTCGAACGTTTACTTGATTCGGTCGTCGGTGTCGATCCGCTTACACGACGAGATGCAGCAATGCTTGAGCTTCTCTATGGAACAGGGATGCGCGTCAGCGAACTGCTACAACTGAAGTTGAACGATTTGCAACTCGAACTAGGGTATCTGTCGTGTATCGGGAAAGGGAACAAGTCCCGTATCATCCCGATGAGTTCGACATCGATTGAAAGCGTCAGGACATATCTTGACCTCGCGCGTAATAGTCTCGGTGGTCAACAGACGGACGATGTCTTCTTGAACAGTCGCGGTGATCGTTTATCACGACAAGGTTTTTGGAAGATGATCAAACGACGAGCAAAGGAAGCCGGTATCGAAAAAGAAATCACGCCGCATGTCTTGCGTCATTCGTTCGCGACCCATCTTCTTGAAAATGGTGCTGATCTACGCGTCGTGCAAGAGATGCTAGGGCACGCTGATTTGTCGACGACACAAATGTATACACACGTCAATAAAGCACGACTCCATGACGTGTATAAGAAACATCATCCACGGGCATGATGGTTCTATCTTTTAAAGGTCTGACTTCAGACAATTAATGCGTTTTGTCTAGTTCCTTTACGGGAAAATTCGTAACGGGAATCGCACAACTACAGCTCGTAATAGGAGGAATAGCAAATGGCTCAATCATTTAAACGTGTATTTTTGATCGTCATGGACTCCGTAGGAATCGGAGAAGCACCGGATGCTGAACAATTCGGAGATCTTGGTTCACATACGCTTGGTCACATCGCGCGTGAACGTAGCGGATTAAACATGCCGAACATGGCAAAGCTCGGACTTTCACATATCGAGCCGGTCGAAGGTGTCTCGGCTGCAGAAGCACCGCTTGCGGCATACGGGAAAATGCAGGAAGTATCTGCAGGGAAAGATACGATGACGGGGCACTGGGAGATCATGGGACTGCGGATTGATACACCATTCCGTGTCTTCGAAAAATTCCCAGATGATTTGATTCATCGCTTAGAAGAGTTCTCAGGGCGGAAGATCATCGGGAATAAACCGGCTTCTGGTACGGAAATCTTAGACGAACTCGGACAAGAACATGTTGAAACAGGCGCCTTGATCGTCTATACGTCGGCAGACTCTGTCCTTCAAATCGCAGCTCATGAAGAAATCGTTCCATTAGAGGAACTGTACCGGATTTGTGAATATGCACGCGATATTACGCGGGATGACCCGTACATGCTCGGTCGTATCATCGCACGTCCATTCCTTGGTGAGGCAGGGGCGTGGGTTCGGACAGCGAACCGTCACGACTATGCACTTAAACCATTCGACCGGACAGTCATGAACGAACTTGAGACAGCTGGACTTGATGTCATCTCACTCGGTAAGATTGCTGATATCTATGACGGCGAAGGAGTGACCGATGCGATCCGTACGAAGTCGAACATGGACGGCATGGATCAACTCGTGAAGCAACTCGATCGAGACTTCAACGGACTCTGCTTCTTGAACCTCGTCGATTTCGATGCGTTGTTCGGACACCGTCGCGATCCGCAAGGTTACGGACAAGCACTCGAAGAGTTCGATGCCCGTCTTCCGGAAGTGTTTGATCGCTTGAAAGAAGATGATCTCTTGATCATCACGGCTGACCATGGAAACGACCCGGTTCATGCTGGGACAGACCACACGCGGGAATACGTACCGTTGCTTGCTTATTACAAAAACAGTGTCGCAAAACCGCTCGGTATCCGTGAGACGTTCGCTGATCTTGGGGCAACGGTTGCTGAAAACTTCGGTGTCAAAATGCCGGCACACGGAACAAGCTTTTTAACAGAACTATAATTCGAGGGAGCGATTCAGATGACAGTCAACTGGAATGAAACACGTTCGTTTTTAGAAAGCAAGATGCAGGCGAAACCGGAAATCGGATTGATTCTCGGTTCAGGACTTGGTGTCCTCGCAGATGAGATCGAAAACCCGATCGCGATTCCATACCATGAAATCCCGAACTTCCCGGTTTCAACGGTCGAAGGACACGCTGGGCAACTCGTCTTCGGAACACTTGAAGGGAAACAAGTCGTTGCGATGCAAGGACGATTCCATTTCTATGAAGGATACTCAATGGATATGGTGACGTTCCCTGTCCGCGTCATGAAAGCAATCGGCGTTGAGACATTAATCGTTACGAATGCAGCCGGTGCATGTAACGAAGCATTCGAACCAGGTGATTTGATGTTGATCACGGATCACATCAACTTCTTCGGTACGAATCCGTTGATCGGTAAGAACGTCGACGAGATGGGACCGCGTTTCCCGGACATGTCGAAGCCGTACGATGCGGAATTACTTCGACTCGCACAAGAAACAGCGGATGAACTCGGGATTCGTGTTCGCCAAGGTGTCTACTTCGGAAACACAGGTCCAACGTATGAGACACCTGCAGAAGTCAAGATGGCACGGATGCTTGGAGGAGATGTCGTCGGTATGTCGACGGTCCCTGAAGTCATCGTTGCCCGTCATTCAGATATGCGTGTTCTTGGGATTTCGTGTGTCTCGAACATGGCAGCAGGCATTCTCGATCAACCGTTACATCATGATGAAGTCATCGAAACGACAGAACGTGTCCGGGCACACTTCCTATCACTCGTTCGCGGTTCGATCAAAAAAATGTAACGACAGTTTTAACACTCACAAACCACTCCTGAGGAGGAACTAGATTATGCGTATGGTAGATTTGATTGCAACAAAACGAGACGGTGGCGAACTCGCAACAGCTGATATTCAAGCAATGGTAGAAGGATTCACGAATGGTGAAATTCCAGATTATCAAATGTCAGCGATGTCGATGGCGATTTTCTATCAAGGAATGTCAGATCGTGAAATCGCTGATTTGACGATGGCGATGGTCAACTCGGGTGACGTGATCGACCTTTCACGTATCCACGGGAAAAAAGTCGACAAACACTCGACTGGCGGTGTCGGTGACAAGATCAGTCTGATTGTTGCACCACTCGTTGCGTCAATCGGTATCCCGGTTGCGAAGATGAGTGGTCGCGGCCTCGGTCACACAGGTGGAACAATCGACAAACTCGAAGCGTTCCCTGGTTTTGACGTTGAACTTTCAGAAGAAGCATTCGTCTCACAAGTCAACGACATCAAGATGGCTATCATCGGTCAAACAGGTAACTTGACACCTGCAGACAAAAAACTCTACGCATTACGTGACGTCACGGCGACGGTTAACTCGATCCCATTGATCGCAAGTTCAATCATGTCGAAAAAAATCGCAGCGGGAGCAGACAGCATCGTACTTGACGTGAAGACAGGTTCAGGTGCCTTTATGAAATCGTTCGAAGATGCTAAAGCACTCGCGACAGAGATGGTTTCGATCGGTAAGAGCGTCAATCGTAAGACAGTTGCTGTCATTACAGACATGGATCAGCCGCTCGGCTTTGAAATCGGTAACGCAAACGAAGTCAAGGAAGCGATTGAAGTCCTTCAAGGAAAAGATGTCCGTGACTTGAAAGTCATCGCATTGACGATTGCATCACACATGGCAGTCCTCGGTGAGTTCTACCCGACGTTCGATGAAGCGTATGCGGATCTCGAAACACGTCTTGGTAACGGGGCAGCACTTGACGTCTTCAAAAAGTTTATCGCAGCGCAAGGCGGCGACGCGTCACTCGTTGACGACATGACAAAAGCACTTGAAACGAAATACGAAAAAACATTCGTTGCTTCAAAAGCCGGTTATGTCTCTGAAATCATCGCTGACGAAGTCGGTGTTGCAGCAATGATCCTCGGAGCAGGACGCGCGACGAAAGCAGATGAGATCGATCACGCAGCAAGCGTCACGCTGCATAAAAAAGTCGGCGATCGTGTCGAAGTCGGCGATGTCATCGCAACGCTTCGTTCAAACAAAGAAACGCTCGACCAAGCAATCGAAAAAATGGATCACGCGTATCACATTAGTGAAACGAAACCGGAAGCACGTCCGCTCGTTCACGCTGTCATTCAATAATCCATCCGATAAGCAATATCTGAGTAGTGGACTTCGTCCGCTACTCTTTTTTTGTGATAAAATTAAAAGTGTAAAAATATGGATATACGCAGAGGAGCGATCGCATGAAACGTTGGTTCATAGTAATTGCCAGTTTAGTTGGAGTTATTGGCGGCGGCGCATTGATGATGACGTCCGCTTTTACACAGGACATGGAGTCAGATGGAACGAAAGAGGCTGAAATACAACAAAAAGCAAAGACATACTTAGAGAAGCATCTTCCGGAAGCAAAGGTGACCGGTAGTATTTACGACAATATGGGAAATTTTTCGTTTGAGTATGCAGCGCGAGCAGTCGATGAAAAAACGAATACCGAGTTTTTCGTCTATCAACAGAAGAAGTCCGGAAAGTTCGTCGATACGTATCATGCGGCACTTTGGGAAGATCGGTTAGAGCGACGGATTCCGTCGCCGACTCTCAAAAAACTGAAGGATCAATTGAGCGTGACCGTACTTTATGACAACGATAAAATTCAGCGACTTGGTAGGGTCCGTTTTGATTCAAATGCTTATTTACGTGCGGAAATCGCTCCGACGCTTTTGGTGGACGTGCCTCGCAAACGACATGAACAGGATAGAGCACAGATTAAAGAGTGGGCAAAGTCGTTACGTGAGCAAGGGATTCTTCGGCACATGACGGTCAAGGTCGATTATGTTTCAGAAAAGGGTGAACTACTGGAAAACGGAAATTCACTCTTCGTGACGTTATAAAGTAGATTGAAAAAACGAGAGTGCGCGATTCTCATGCGATTTGTTATACTGGAAATACTTGTAATGAAAAAGGGGGAATTTTCATGAAACCACCACGCTTACAAAAAGGAGATAAGATTGCCATCGTCTCACCGGCGTCTGCAATTGCGGCATACGTGCCACGTCGACTTGCACGCGGTATTGCAACACTTGAACAAATGGGATTCGAGGTTGTCTTAATGCCGAATGCAACAGCTGTTCATAGTCATACAGCAGGAACGATCGGCGAACGTCTGCAAGACTTACATATGGCGTTCGCTGATCCGTCGATTAAGGCGATTATCTCGACAATCGGTGGGTTTAACTCGCACCAGTTGCTCGATGAACTCGATTATGAGTTGATCCGAAACAATCCGAAAATTTTCGTCGGATACAGTGATATCACGGCACTGTTTGCTGGCATCTATCAGCAGACAGGATTGACGACGTTCGTCGGACCCGCACTGCTGACGCAGTTCGGTCAATTCGATGGTCTTGATCCATATACGGAAGAGTCATTCACTCGTACGTTCATGCAGACGGAACCGATCGGTCGGATCGAAGCGTCGGAGGAGTGGACGGACGAGATTTTACGCTGGGACGTCGCAGATGACCGAAGACGAGAGCATCAAGTGAACGCGGGATATACGATCGTTAAGACCGGTGTCGCAGAAGGTCCGATTCTGACGGGGAACACGGGAACACTTTTGCTGCTTGCTGGGACACCATACTTGCCATCATTTGACGGTGTCGTCTTGATGCTTGAGGATGACGAAAGTGAGACGCCGGAAACGATCGACCGCTATTTTACTCAATTGCGACACATGGGTGCGTATGACAAGATTGCGGCGCTCGTCGTCGGACGCTTCCCGCGCAAAGTCGATTTTGATCCCGATTTTCCACTCAAAGATATCATTTTGCGCGCAACGCGGGGGTATGATTTCCCAATCGTTCTTGATGCGGACTTCGGACATACGGATCCTGTCACGACACTCGCGAATGGAATTCAAATTCGTGTCGAAGTAACAGATTCGGTGACACTTGATGTGTTAGAGGCAGCCGTCGAGTAAAAAGGTCTGCACGATGCCCTGAAATTTGGTACACTGTACGATGGAATCACGATCTTAAAATCGTGACGAATCTCTAGCTGAAAAGCACGAAAGGTTGGTCAAACATGCAAAAAACTGGTCATATCTTATTAGAAGATGGAAATAAAATTGAATTCGAATTGTTCAACGATGAAGCACCGATCACGACTGAAAACTTCGAAAACCTTGCAAACTCGAACTTCTACGATGGATTGAACTTCCACCGTGTCATCCCAGGCTTCGTCTCACAAGGCGGATGCCCAATCGGAAACGGTACAGGCGGTTCAGGAAAAACGATTCCTTGCGAAACGTCTACATCATACCCACACAAACACAAAGCGGGTTCACTTTCGATGGCACACGCTGGTCGTAACACTGGATCAAGCCAGTTCTTCATCGTACATGAGCCACAACCGCACCTCGACGGTGTACACACAGTCTTCGGACAAGTGACTTCAGGTCTCGAACATGCACAAAAAATGAAGCAAGGCGCTGGCATCAAAGAAATCCGCGTCGAAGCATAAGTTCTTGCTCCTCTTCAAACGTTTGAAGAGGAGTTTTTCTTTTTTTAGAAGCGGGTACAATCAGTAAGGGAACTCAACTAGTAAAGGAGTGTTTGTCATGCGTTTAGAAGGAAAACGAATCATCCAAGTCGTCAGCAATGACTTCGAGGATTTAGAATTATGGTATCCTGTCCATCGCTTACGTGAAGAAGGCGCGATCGTCGACATCGTCGGGGAGAAGTCAGACGAGACGTACATCGGGAAGTATGGCGTCCCAATCAAATCGAATAAGACGTTCGACGAGATCAATCCAGCCGAATACGATGCAATTCTTGTTCCAGGTGGTTGGTCACCCGATTTGTTACGCCGCTTTGACTCTGTCCTGAACATGGTGCGTCATTTTGACCAAAACAAACAACCAATTGGTCAAATCTGCCATGCTGGTTGGGTGCTGATCTCTGCTGGCATCTTAAAAGGTGTTAATGTCACGAGTACGCCAGGAATCAAGGATGACATGACGAATGCAGGTGCGATTTGGCACGATGAAGCCGTCGTCGTCGACGGACATATCGTCTCGAGCCGTCGCCCGCCTGATCTACCAGATTACATGCGTGCTTTCATCCAAGTGATGGAAGAACAAGCATGATTCAGATGCAGGGGACGTCACATGACGGTCTCCTGCCTTTTTCATGGATTATGAAAAAAATGCAGTAATTCTGTGTGAGAAGGTGTAGAATGAATGAGTCTCAGTCGTTCATGCTCCTGAGAGTTGTTGAAATTAGGAAGGTGTAGAATCACATGCTAGTAAAATATAAGAAGTTGAATGAACGGACCGCGATGGGGCTGATCGCTTTTTCGTGCGAAGTGAAGGATCCGAAGTATTTGCTTGAAACGGTTCAAGCCTATGAACAGGAAGAAGACCAACGCTTGTATTTGTACAAACAAGATGAGGATTTCGTCGGTGTCATCGGGTTTCAATTAATGGATGGCCATGCTGAATTGAAACATATCGCGTTATCACCGTCTTTCCGTGGAGAACGGATGTCGTATCTCCTACTCGATGAAGCAGCCAAATTGCTTCGAACGGATATTACGGGTGCGACCGAAGAGACGCAACGCCTCGTCGACAAATGGAAAAATCAATAAAAAGACCGGTCCATGGCTTAGATGGACCGGTCTCTTCGGTTTTGTAGCGCTTCTTGCCGTGCAAGAACGACATCCGTACGATCACGCAAACGATGTTTATGCGTCACGTAGTCGAGATCAGGTGCTGTCGCTTCCAGGGCGACGGTTCGGATGACGTCCGGGAAGACTGGTAACGGAATGTGTCGATAGACCGGCTCCGTAAAGTGGTTCCGATAATCCAGCAAATATGAGACGTCGATCCCGGACGCAATCAGTGTTGCCCGGTGGCGTTCGATTTTATCAAATGCTTTCGCATATGTCCGCTGTGCCCCAGTCGTATTGCCGCGGCGGTGATGATAGCGGGCGACGGCGAATTGAATTAAACCAACAAGTGCTTCGTCCTGGCGTTGTCCTTCTTGCCAGACTTCCTCTAAGATTTCATGGCACTCGAAGTAATCGTGCCGGATGTTGAATTCAAATACGAATCGCTCGATCGGATTCATGGAATCACCTCTTCCTTTTGAATATAACATAGTCGAACCCATCCGTTGTATGGTATACTAAGGCGCAAAAAACGTTGATGGGCAGGGAGAATCATGGAATCATACAGTGTAAAGATGGATGCGTTTGAAGGCCCGCTGGACTTGCTGTTACACTTGGTTGGTAAATTAGAAATCGATATTTATGATATATCCGTTTCCATGGTGACGGATCAATATGTGTCCTATATCCGTGCGATGCAACATCTTGAACTAGATATTGCTAGTGAATATCTTGTCATGGCAGCGACGCTGTTGCAACTGAAAAGCAAACAACTCTTGCCGATCGAACAGACGGAATATGATGAGATTCCCGATTTCGAGGAAGAACCGACACGAGAAGGTCTGATTCAACAGTTGATCGAGTATAAGGCATATAAGGAAGCAGCCCTCGTCCTGAAGGAAAAGGAAGAGGCACGCCTTGAGCTGTTCTCGAAACAACCAGAAGATTTGATGCGCTATCTCGATACGGACGCACAAGAGTATAATGGTACGTTATCACTAAGTGATTTATTGCGTGCATATGAAAAAATGCGTCAACGGGAAGCTTGGAAGGTGCGTCGTTCGAAGACGGTCAAACGGGAAGAACGGTCACTTGAGCAACAGATGGAGTCTGTCGCTCGTTACGTCGCGACGCGTGAGCGTACGACATTCTTTGGCTTTTTTGTGGAGCAGCCGACGGTCGAAGAACTGGTCGTCAGTTTCCTCGCCGTCCTAGAACTCGTGAAGCAACGCGTCATTGATTGTGAACAAATGACGGATGACATCTTGTTGCGTAGCATGGTGAAGGAGGAGAGTCAGATTGGCGTATGAACAAATCATTGAAAGCTTGTTATTCGTCGTCGGCGATGACGGCATCGACCCACGTGGTCTCAGTCAAGCACTAGAGATCAGTGAAGCGGCGGCGCGTGAACAGTTACTGGCTCTTCAGACGATGTTTGAAGCAGAGCAACGGGTGTTGCAAATCGTAGAGTCGGGTGGCGTCTTTAAGATGGTGACACGAAAAGAGATGTCGCCGTATATTCAGGCGTATGCGGGTTCACTTGCAGAAGACTCCTTGTCTCGAGCAGCAATGGAGACTCTCGTCATCATCGCGTATAAACAACCCGTCACACGTGCTGACATCGAAGTCGTTCGTGGCGTCAAGACGGAGCGTGTCATCCATACGTTAAGTGCAAAAGGTTTGATTGAAGAAGCGGGACGCGCCAAAGGCGTCGGTCGCGCGAAACTGTATAAAACGACGGATCATTTCCTGGACCATTTTGGTCTAAATAGCATTGAAGAGTTACCGCCACTCGAGTTCGAAGAAACGTTCGAATCGGATGGAGACCTCTTCTTCCGAAATGATCCCTCATTAGAGGAGAGAGTGAATTAATGGAACGGTTACAAAAAATCATCGCACAAGCAGGTGTCGCTTCGCGGCGTAAATCAGAAGAATTGATCACAGCAGGTCGCGTTAAGGTCAACGGTAAAGTCATCACGGAGCTCGGTACGAAGGTCGGGGCGCGAGCGGAAGTCGAAGTCGATGGTGTCAAGCTCGAGCGGGAAGAGCACGTTTATTACATGCTATATAAACCAACAGGTGTCGTCTCGACGGTTGAAGACGATAAAGGACGTAAGACGGTCGTCGATCTCGTACCACCGGGTCATCGTGTCTTCCCAGTCGGTCGTCTCGACTACAATACGAGCGGTCTTCTGTTGATGACGAATGACGGTGAATTCTCAAACCTTCTGCTTCACCCGAAGTATAAGGTACCGAAGCGTTACATCGTCAAAATCAAAGGCGTACCGGAATATTTCCACGTCAAAGGTCTTGAAAAAGGCGTCGTCTTGCCGGACGGCTTTAAGACAGGGAAAGCACGCGTCGAGATGCGTGACATCGATAAGAAGAAAAACACGGCTATCCTCGAAATGGTCATCTACGAGGGACATAACCGCCAAGTCCGTCAAATGGTCGAGACACTCGGTTCAGAAGTCTTGAAGTTGAAACGTGAACAGTTCGGTTTCTTGACACTGGCAGGTCTTACTTCTGGCGAGTGGCGTGAACTTTCAAAAAAAGAAGTCAATCAATTGCGTGAGCTAGCGGATCCAGCCGCTCCACCTACGAAAAGACGTAAGAACACAAAAAAACGTTAATTTGTAAAGCGAGAAGCTCATCCTCCGGGTTGAGTTTTCTTTTTTTGTGACAAAACGATTAACGAATTTCACATTTTGTCAACGTTTAAGCGATTTCAAGTACAATATGGGTGGAGGCGGTAAAATATGAAAAAAACAAAACAAAATCCGGAAGAACGCTTAGCAGCGGCCCAGCAAAAAAAGAAGAAACGCTCCTTCTGGCGTCTGATGATCATGACGATGGTCTTGTTTGCAGGCGCAGTTGTCATCATGCAATTCGTCGATCAGGCGACACGCGATAAAAACGGACGTGTCATGGCTGGCGATGATGCTCCTGGTTTCGCGCTCGTCGATTTATACGGTGAGAAACAGCACTCGATGGATGAATACAAAGGAAAAGGACTTTTACTCAATTTCTGGGGGACATTCTGTGAACCATGTAAGAAAGAGATGCCTTTGATCAATGACAACTATCAGATGATGCAGGATCAAGGTGTCAATTTCGTAGCGGTCAATGTCGGAGAAACACCGGTTCGAGTCTCAAGCTTCATCAAGGATATCGGCGGAACGGATTATCCGATCCTCATGGATACGAATAGTTCGGTCGAGAAGGCTTACGGGATCTACAACTTACCTGTGACGTTCATCATCAACAAAAAAGGTGAGGTCGTCGAGAAATACGAAGGTGAGATTGATCAAGCGAAGCTGGAAGAGATGGTGAAGAAGGCGAACCAGTAACGCATCGAAGGGGGATTTAAGGATGCAGGAGCAAGAAGATTTTAAACAACTGGACATGCGTTACGAGGAAGCAGAACTTCGTTCGAAACGTAAAAATCCATCTTGGATCGACCGGGCATGGACGTTCTTCTCGTCCGTCAAGGTTGGGTTATGGCTGATCGGTCTGATCATCATCGCGAGTGGGGTCGGTACGATCTTCCCGCAAGAGATGTATATTCCGCAGGCAACACCACCGGAAGAATTTTATCAAAAAGAATACGGTACGGCAGGGGATATCTACTATACGTTAGGATTCCACAACCTGTTTGAATCATGGTGGTACATCGGATTAATCACACTGTTACTCTTATCGATCATCATCGTGTCGATTGACCGCTTCTTCCCGCTCTACCGAGCATTGAAGAAACAACCGGTCATCCAGTCGGACCGTTTCATGAATGGTCAGCGATTTGGCGCTGAAGCGACTGGAGACGTCAAAAAAATCGATGCGATCGCACCGTTACTTGAGAAAAAGGGCTATAAAGTTCGTCGGCAAGACGGGGCGCTCTTAGCGGAAAAGCAACGTTTTGGACGATGGGGTCCTTACATCAACCATATCGGTCTTGTACTATTCTTCGGAGGGGCGATGCTTCGGGTCGTACCGGGCATGCATGAAGATGAACTGCTTTGGCTTCGTGAAGGAGAAACATTACCGATCGAGGCGACAGACAACACGTATTACTTGAAGAATGAGGCGTTCAATATCGAGTTTTATGATCCTGAGAAGGTGGACGCAAAATTCAAGAAATCACTTGAAGCAGCGGGCGGAAATGTACCGAAAAACTACGACACGAAGATGACGCTCTATAAAAGAGTCGGAGAGACAAGTGATTTCAAACCGAAACTCGAAGAAGTCAAATCAGGTGAGACGGCAGTCAACCGTCCATTCGAATTCGATGATTTCCAAGTCTTCCAAGAACAATACGCGGCAGATCCAGAATTTAAGACGATGTCGTTTAGCATCGTCAACCAAAAGACAGGTAAAGTCGTGGATACGATCAAGGTCGATTTACGTGAACCAAAAGAGACATACAAGTTGAAAAACGGCTATGATGTCGAATTGAAGGATTTCTTGCCTGATTTCGTCGTCAAGGATGGACAGCCGACGACCAATTCTGGACGTCCTGTCAATCCGGCGTTCGTCTTTAATATCAAATCACCGGAGCACCCAAAAGGGGAGCGTAGTTTGATTGGTATCAAGCTGAATGTCGGTGGGGATGAGAACCAGTACAAGATGGCGTTTGCCGGTACGGAGCTCTCAAACATCTCAGGTGTCCGAATCAAGAAAGACTTGACGCTCCCATTCCTCTTTGCGGGTGGCATCATCTTCATGGCAGGTCTATTGATCGGGATGTACTGGCCGCACCGTCGTCTCTGGTTACGTGAGAAGAACGGTCGCATTCAGATTGCTGGATTTACGAACAAAAACGCATTAGGGCTTCAAAAAGAAGCCAATCTCGCGTTGACGGAAGTTGGTCTACCAGAACTTGAGGACCGACAAAAGTTGCGGGAAGAGGGGGAAGCTAAATGAACATGCTTCAGTTGAGCAGTAATCTGCTCCTAACGTCATTCATCGTCTACCTCGTCAGTACAGGTTTTTTCGCTGTTGCGACGAGTGGTAAAAAAGGTCCGACACGTTCTGGTAAGATCGCCTATACGCTCGCGATCATCGGTTTTCTTGCTCAGTTAGGGTATTTCTTTACGCGCTGGGCGGGTGCTGGACACGTTCCGGTCTCGAACTTATACGAATACACGACATTCTTTGGTATGATGATGGTCCTTGGATTCTTAATCGTCTATGCCATCTATAAAAACAATGTCCTTGGCTTGATTGCAATGCCGGTTGCCTTGCTCGTCATCGCTTATGCGTCGATGTTCCCGGATGAGGTCCAACCCTTGATTCCGGCACTTCAAAGTGTCTGGCTCAAAATCCACGTTACGACGGCAGCGCTCGGTGAGGGGATTCTCGCTGTCAGTTTTGCGACCGGATTGCTCTATCTGGTCCACGCGACGGATTTCAATAAAGAATCGAAAACACGGACATGGCTTGAGATCGTCATGTTCTCACTCGTTTGTGTCGTTGGTTACATCCTCGTCGGCCTCTTGTTCAAAGCAACAGGTTCTGCATCAACGATCGAATACGTCGCGAAGAATGGTGCGAAGATGACACATGAATACACGATGCCGGTTCTGACAGGTCCTGAGAACGGAAAAGTCTTATCTGGTTCAGGTGCCGTCATTGAATTGCCGAACTTCTTGAATGCGAATAAGGTCAATACGGTCTTATGGTCAGTCATTGGTGGGGTCGTCTTATATGTGTTGCTACGTTTCGTAGTTCTCCGTAAGCGTGTCGCAGAGAGTCTGAAACCAATCGCGCGGAAGATTGATCTAGAAACAGCTGATGAGATTAGTTACCGTGCGATCGCAATCGGTCTTCCGATCTTTATCCTTGGCGGATTAATCTTCGCAATGATTTGGGCGCAAATGGCATGGAGCCGCTATTGGGGCTGGGACCCGAAAGAGGTTTGGGCACTGATCACGATGCTCTTCTACGTGTTCTATCTCCACATGCGCATCCAGCGTGGGTGGATCGGTAAAAAATCAGCATGGTTATGTGTTGGTGGTTTTGCTGTCATCATGTTCAACCTTGTCTTCGTCAACCTTGTCGTAGCGGGATTACACTCGTACGCATAAGGAAAAGAAAAGCAGCGGATCCGGAAACGGTCCGCTGCTTTTTCATGTTTCTCTGACAAAAGAGTATCGTTTAGGGGAAATCAACCAGTGCAAGCCATTCTTTTCGTTTCATAGTATACTAAAAGAGTAGTAGGATAGAGGAGTAGAGTTTAGTTTATAGGAGGAGACAGCATGTCAGAAGAAGCACGTATTTTAGTCGTCGACGATGAGGAACGAATTCGTCGCCTGTTGAAGATGTATCTGGAGCGGGAAAATTTCACGATCGAGGAAGCAGACAATGGAGAGACGGCGCTTGAAATGGCGCTTGAGACAGAATACGATGTCATTCTCCTCGACTTGATGATGCCGAAGATGGACGGGATGCAAGTTTGTGAAGAACTACGGAAAACGAAAGCGACGCCGGTCGTCATGCTGACGGCAAAAGGTGAAGAAACGAATCGCGTCCATGGGTTTGAAATGGGGGCAGATGATTATATCGTCAAACCATTCAGTCCACGTGAAGTCGTTTTGCGTGTCAAAGCAATCCTTCGCCGAGCGAGTGCAACGAAATTCCTCCATACGGATGCGAAAACAAAAGATGTCATCGTCTTCCCACATTTGACGATTGATAATGACGCACACCGCGTGACGGTTGAATCACAAGAAGTCAATTTAACACCAAAAGAATATGAACTCCTGTATTTCTTGGCAAAACAAACGGACAAAGTATTCTCACGCGAACAACTACTCAAGGAAGTCTGGAACTATGAATTTTTTGGGGATCTTCGGACGGTCGATACACACGTCAAACGTCTGCGTGAAAAGCTGAATCGTTTGTCTCCGAACGCTGCTCAAATGATCACGACGGTCTGGGGTGTCGGATACAAGTTCGAGAATAGTCCGACCTGACGATGAAATGGTTGCAAAGTGTAGTCATCAAACTATGGGGCACGATCCTATTGCTTGTCTCGGTCGTCTTGATCGCCTTGACGATCTTGTTACTTGAATTTTTCAACTCTTTTCATATCGAACAGGAGCGGGGGCACCTTGCAAAGCTCGGTCAACAAGTCGAGACCGTCTTTCAGGCGCACTCCGGTATCGAGGAAGGATCGAGTACTGCTGTCGAAATCACGGATATATATGGCGCGACATTAATTGCGAAGACCCAGGACGATTCTGTCGAAGCGAACATTTCACAAGCGAAAGCGAACCGGATTATCAAGGAGCTCGAACGTCAGAACTGGAAAGCGATCGATGGTGAAGAAGGTGAAACGGCAATCGGTAATTACGAGACCTTCGATGGAAAGGCGGCACTCGCGTATCGAGCACCGCTCATTACGGATAGCGGCAACGGAACGATCTACTTGATCGAACAATTGACGAATATCGAGCAAGCGAATGAAGGCGCACGTCAAATCATTCAGCTCTGTGTCTTGTTAGCGATCATCGGGACGACCGTCTTTGCTTTCTTCCTATCGACACGGATCACCGCACCACTACGGACGATTCGTCAAGCCGTCGTTGAGGCCGGTGAAGGGAAATTCGATCAAAGCCTGACGCAACGTTCACGTGATGAGATTGGTGACTTAGCGCTTGCCTTTAACGAGATGAGTAGCCAACTCAATCAATACGTCACGGATCTCGATAAGGAGCGGCATTTGCTCTCCTCGATTCTGCGCTGTATGGCAGACGGCGTGTTGACGTTCTCAAAATCAGGTGAGCTACTCGCGACGAATCCACCAGCTGAAGCATTTCTTGCAGGTTCTCCCGTACCGGATGAACTGATCGAGCTGTTCCAGACAGTCATGAAGGAAGAGACAGAGATGACGGTTTCGTTTGAACGGGAAGGACGCTTTTACATCATCATCGTCAGTCCGTTACTCGAACAAGAAGAGCAGATCGGAGCGGTCGCTGTCCTGCGCGACATGACGGAAGCACAACAACTGGAGAAGATGCGGGCCGACTTCGTCGCGAATGTCAGCCATGAACTGCGGACGCCACTCGTCATGTTGCAAGGGTATTCGGAAGCGATCGTCGACGGGATGACGGAAAGTGACGAGGCGACGAAAGAATTTGCATCAATCATCTATGATGAATCGCAACGCTTGTCCCGTCTCGTCAATGATCTACTCGATCTCGCGCGGATGGAAGCCGGTTATCAGGAGTTACGGATTGAAGCCATCGAAACGGTCTCGTTTGCACAGCGAGTCATCAAGAAATTCAAACAAATGGGACGCGATAAGCAGGTCACTTTCTCGGTTTCCGGTCCGAACATCACATTTGACGCCGATCCGGATCAGATGGAACAAGTCTTAACGAATCTTCTTGGAAACGCCCTTCGTTATACGGAGAACGGAGAAATCAAGATTAAGATTGACGAAGATAGGGAAGACATTACATTATCCGTCATCGATTCAGGTGACGGGATTCCGGAAGAAGATCTACCTTTCGTCTTTGATCGTTTCTATAAGGCGGACAAGGCACGAACGCGCGGTAAGACCGGTACAGGAATTGGTCTTGCGATCGTCGCGAACGTCGTCCGTGCTCATGGTGGAGAGGTCGAAGTCGACAGCCGCTTAGGAGAAGGAGCGACTTTCCGAATCCGATTACCAAAAAAACAAAGGAAGCGAACATTATGAGTCGCTTCCTTTCGCTATAGGAGTGAATAAAACATGAAAATTTATACGAAATCAGGCGATGAAGGAGAAACATCCCTTGTCGGTGGGAGAGTCAAAAAAAATGATCGATTGATCAGCTTGATGGGAGAACTCGATGAATTGAATAGCTTCGTCGGACTTGCTCGGACCAAAGCATCATCGATCGAAGTACGAGAACAATTGACGGTCATCCAGCATGCGTTGTTCGACTGTGGCAGTGACTTGATGTATGTCGAACCTCGTCCATCACGGTTAAGTCAGGAAGCAACAGTTGATTTAGAAAGTTGGATTGATAGTTTAACGGAATTATCGCCACCACTCGACAAGTTCATCTTACCAGGCGGAACGGAAGCGGCCGCGACATTGCATGTGGCACGGACGGTCTGCCGTCGCGTCGAACGTTCGATGATCGATGTTCCCCAAACGGCTCATTTGTTACCGTTCATCAATCGGCTCAGTGATTTCTTTTTTACAGCAGCCCGTTATGAGAATGCCGTTAACCAAAAAGCAGATATTGAATACGTTCGCAGTGCGCATGTGTTCAAACGAAAGGATGGAGAGTAATGAGTCAGTCATTTAGCACATGGAAAAAGGAAGGAACGAGCTTCCACCTCGTTCCGACCGATAAATTCAAGACGACGACGATCCTCGTCACGTTTTCAGCACCGCTAGAGGCGAAAACACTGACTAGCCGCGCGATTTTACCATACATCATGGAAAAATCGACAGCTACTTATCCGTCGATGAAAGCATTACGTGAGCCACTTGAGACATTATATGATGCGGGGCTTTATGCGGACGCGTCGAAGTTCGGAGAAGAGCACGTCATCTCGTTCCAACTTGATGTCGTCCGTGGAGAACTCGTCCATCACCCGTCGTTATTAAAAGAAGCACTTGAATTGCTAGAGCAAATGGTGCTGTATCCAGACTTGACGGAAAGTGGTTTCCGCGAACAGTTCGTCAAACAAGAAAAGCGACTGCATGCCTTACGAATCAGCTCGCTGTACGACGATAAGATGCGCTACGCACAGCAGCGTCTCCTTGAATTGATGGCACCAGGTGAAGCCGTCTCGTTACCATCGCTTGGGACAATCGAAGAACTCGAACGGATCACTCCATCGTCCTTGCGTGATACATACCGTTCGATGATCGAAGACGATCGAATCGATGTCTTCGTCGTCGGACAGGTGACGAAGGAGGAAATGGAAGATGCGTTGTCCTTCTTGCCATCGCACTCAGAAAAAGTCAGCCATTACATCCCTGAACAAAAACCGGTCAACGGTGTGAAACGGTCGAGCGAAACGCAACCGATCAAACAAGGGAAGCTGCACCTTGGTTACCGGGTAGCGGTCGATCCGACGTCTGCCGATTCAATCCGGATGCAAATCGTCAACGGTCTGTTCGGTGGATTCCCACATTCGAAACTGTTCATGAATGTCCGTGAAAAAGAGAGTCTCGCGTATTATGCGGCTTCACGATATGCGGCATTAAACAGTGCACTCTACGTCTATGCAGGGGTTGACACAAAAGAAGCGGAACGTGCCGAGAAAATCATCCTAGAGCAACTCGTTGATTTGAAGGCGGGACAGTTCACGGATGAAGAATTGACACAGACGAAGGCGATGTTGATCAATGCGCGCCGTCAAATTCTTGATCAGCCGGGGCAATTGATTGGTTGGTTGAATGGTTCGAAGATGCGTGGACTGACACTTGAAGATGAGATCCACATCATCGAGACGGCGACACGTGAAGACGTCGTTCGATTAGCAACGGCAATCGATCTAGATGCCGTATATCTATTGCGAGGTGAAGCATGATGGAACAACTGACTTATCACGATACAGACGAAACGGTATACCACGAGCAGCTCGATAATGGCTTATCCGTCTATCTGTTGCAAAAAAAAGGATACGAAAAGACGTATGCGACGTTTACGACACGTTATGGTTCGATTGATCAACGATTTAAAAAAGGAGAGGAATGGATCACGGTACCGGACGGCATCGCCCACTTCCTCGAGCATAAGATGTTTGAATCCGAAAAAGGTGACGTCTTCCAAGAGTTCGGTCGTCTCGGTGCCTCAGCGAACGCCTTTACCTCGTTCTCACGAACAGCGTACTTGTTCTCAGCAACGTCACTGATCGAACAAAACCTCGAGACATTGATCGATTTCGTACAAGATCCCTACTTCACGCCGGAAAGCGTTGAAAAAGAGAAGGGGATCATCACGCAGGAAATTCAGATGTATCAAGATAATCCAGGGTGGCGTCTGTTCTTCGGTCTAATCGAATCGATGTATGCGACGCATCCGGTCCGAATCGATATCGCAGGAACACCGGAATCGATCAATCAAATCACAGCCGATGACCTATACACGTGCTATCGTACGTTCTATCATCCATCAAACATGGTGTTGTTCGTCGTCGGAAACATCGACCCGGAAGAGACGCTGGCATTGATCAAGGCGAATCAGGCGAAGAAGGATTATACGGATCGCCCGGCGATTGAACGGGATTACGGTCAAGAACCGCACGGCGTGCATCGTCCACGTCTTGAACTCGAGCTCGACGTCAAGACACCGAAGGTATTGATCGGCTACAAAGACGAATCTGTCCGCGGCGAAGCACAAGTCCGTCGTGAGTTGACGAGTGAATTATTATTGCACCTCTTATTCGATCAAACATCATCGACGTATTTGGAATTGTATGAAGACGGTCTGATCGACGATACGTTCAGCTTTGATTACTCGAGTGAAGAAGAGTTCGCCTTCGCGACGTTCGGCATGGAGACAGAGGATCCAGACAAGTTTATCCAAGCGTATGAGACACTTCTGCAAACTCGTCCTGACTTTACGGAAGACGAGGTCACGCGCAAGCGGAACATGATGCAAGGGAAATTCCTCCGTGCCTTGAATTCACCGGAATTCATTGCTAATCAGTTCTCGCGTCACGCACTTGCCGGTACGAATCTGTTCACGCTTCCGACATTGATTGCTTCGATTACGAAAGAAGAGATTGAAGCCCGTTTCGACGAGTTGTTCGCCATTGAAAACCGGGCGATCTCAATCGTCAAACCGTACGCGTGATGCGAATCCTCATCACCGGTGCGAGTGGCGCCATTGGTCTTGCGGCAGCAAAACAACTTGCTGCCGCCGGACATGAATTGGTGCTTCAGACGTATCGACAGCAAGCGGTTTTGGAACGGATGATAGAGGAGTGGCAAGGAGAGCACCACATCCTGACGGCGAATTTAGCGGATGATGAGGACTTGCAGGCATTTTGTACGGCGTTACCTGTCGTCGATGCCTTCGTCCATTGTGCCGGAACGAGTTATAGCGGTCTGTTGCTCGATCAATCGGCAACATCAATGAGTGAACTTTGGAGAATACATGTCGATGCGTTGATGCGCATCAGTCAAACCGTGACGCGGACGAAACCGTTTACGTCGCAGCTGGCGATCGTCGTCATCAGTAGTGTATTAGGGGAACAAGGTGTCGCGGGTGAAGTTGCCTATTCGACGTGCAAGGCAGCACAGCTGGGCTTCGTCAAAGCATACAGTAAAGAACTTGGACCAATGCATGGACGCATCAATGCGATTACGCCAGGATGGATTGATACGCCGATGAACGCGATTTTTTCTGAGGATGAAAAGGCAGAAGCGATTGCTGAAATCCCTGCCGGACGATTCGGAAAAGCAGAGGAAGTAGCTTCCGCGATCCGTTACTTGGTGCAACCAGAATCGAGTTATGTGTCGGGAGCCATCCTTAAAATAGATGGTGCGTGGATGTAAGCATTGGAATTTCAGTTCAGGAATGCTTTTCATTTTTCAAAAAATCATTTAACATGAGGAATGGATAATCGTATCAATAGAGGAGGATGGGCGCGTGAGTGAGTTCGAGCAATGGTATCTCGAATATGAATTAAAGGTCAACCGTCCCGGTATACTCGGGGACATTGCTTCGTTGATGGGAATGTTACATATTTCGATCGTGACGATCAATGGTGTCGATCATCAACGACGCGGTATGTTGCTCCAAACGAAACAACCGGATCAAATTCCACGACTCGCTGCTATTCTCAAGACGATGTCAACCATAGAGGTCATCAAACTACGAAAACCAAAACTGCGTGATCGGATCGCGATTCGTCACGGTCGTTATATCGATCAAAGCAGTGATGAACGAAAGACGTTCCGCTTCGTTCGGGAAGACTTAGGGATTCTCGTCGATTTCATGGCAGAGCTGTGTAAACAGGATGGGCACTTGTTGATTGGTGTCCGCGGTATGCCACGAGTCGGGAAGACGGAATCGATCGTCGCTGCAAGCGTCAGTGCGAACAAGAAATGGTTGTTCCTTTCTTCGACGCTGATCAAACAGACGGTACGAACGTCGTTATTCGATGACGAACGGACTGGGGATTACGTCTACATCATCGATGCCTTGGTGTCGCAACGGAATTTCGATGAACGGCACTGGCAGATTTTACGCGAAGTCATGCGACTACCGGCGACGAAAATCGTCGAACATCCGGATGCATTCGTCAAATCAAGTGAATATACGTGGGATGATTTTGATTACATCATTGAATTACGCAACACGACAGAAGAAATCATTGTGACTGAACTGCCTCGTTCCCATGGGGGAAATGATTGGTTCAACTTTGAATAAGTATGAAAAATGGAAGGTGTGTTACCGATGACCGAGCTCGGAACCTACTTAAAGGAACAACGAGAGGCGCTAGGCGTCTCTCTCGAACAAATTCAAACGACGACGAAGATTCAAAAGCGTTACATCGTCGCGATTGAAGAAGGCAACTATGATCAATTACCAGGTGCTTTTTACGCCCGGGCCTTCATCAAGACATATGCGGAAGCACTCGGTCTTGACGTCGACGAAGTCTTCACGACCTATAAGCGTGATCTTCCGGAACCGGAGGCACAACCGGTCGTCGAATTATCACGACGCGCGACGTATTCGAAATCAAGTGCACCGAAGAAAAGCGTTGCAAAGCGCTGGATTCCGAACATCATCATCATCGTGCTGATTTTTGCGATTGGTGCTGCCTTGTATTATGGACTTCAGATGTTCCTCGACGGTAACGAAGAGGCAAAAACGTCTGCACCGAAGCAAAACGATGTCACGATCGACCAAGGAGACGCACCGAGTAAAGAAACGGATGCGCCTGCGAAGACAGAAGAAAAGCCGAAGGAAGAACCGGCGAAACAAGAAGAAACAAAAGAAAAACCTAAAAAAGAAGCGCTTGCTGCGAAGTCGACATCTGGTCAAGATGTCACCTATGAAGTCGCAACGAAAGATACGATGAGTGTCTCGATTCAAATCAAGAAAGATGCCTCTCCATCACCATTCGTTGGTGTGCGTGATACATCCCTTGAAGGAGAAGCACTCGCGCCAGATCACATCAACGCGTCGGATCCGAATCCGATCGTCGTGAAGGACGCGAAGACGGACTTGATCCGGATCCGGATCGGTTCGATTAAAGGGATTGATAAAATCGTCGTCAATGACCAAGAACTGAAACTGAACCGTTCGCTTCTCGTCCAAAACATCTATCTGAAGAAAGAAGCCACGCCGTAAACCGGCGTGCCTTCTTTTAGATGGCATATTCATCTACATATGAAATGAAGGAGGAGGGCGTTACATGAACTTACCGAATCAATTGACAGTATTACGCGTTTTATTAATTCCCGTGTTCGTCATCGTACTTGCGATTGATCCGAACTGGGGACAGTGGGATGTACTAGGAGCTGAACTTCCCGTCTCACACTTCGTTGCAGCCATCATCTTCCTTGTTGCTTCACTGACGGACTGGCTCGATGGGTATATCGCCCGCAAACAAAATCTAGTAACGAACTTTGGAAAATTCATGGATCCACTTGCCGATAAGATGTTAGTCGCTGCTGCGCTCGTCTACCTTGTGGAACTTGAGTTCGTTGCGGCATGGATCGTCGTCATCATTCTCTGCCGTGAGTTCGCTGTCACAGGTCTTCGTCTTGTCGCATCTGACGAAGGCATCGTTCTTGCTGCCGGAAACTCTGGAAAAGCAAAGACATGGGTCCAGTTGACATCGATTACAGCGTATTTATTGCACGATATCGTTTTTGCGATGTGGAATATTCCATTCGCAGATATCACGATGTGGCTTGCTCTTATCTTGACGATCTATTCAGGCGTCGAGTATTTCTCGAAAAACATCAAGTTAATTACGAAATCCATGTAAGTTGGATCAATTTAGACTGTTCGTCATACCGAACAGTCTTTTCTTATACTTCAAGAAGGTGAGGAATCAACATGAAAGCAGAAATCATCGCAGTCGGAAGTGAGCTTCTCCTTGGAGAAATCGCCAACACGAATGCACAGTACCTTTCCGAATGGCTAGCCAGTGCAGGAATTGACGTTCATTATCATACAGTCGTCGGTGACAACCGCGAGCGGATGCAGGAAACGTTCCGTCAGGCGCAACAGCGGGCGGATCTCCTTGTCATCACAGGGGGGCTTGGACCGACCGAGGATGACTTGACGAAAGAGGTGCTCGCTGACCTGCTTGGGCGCGATCTCGTTCTCGATCAAGCAGCGTACGAAAGAATCGAAGGATTCTTGAAGACACGTCAACGGGAGATGACGAACAATGAACGGAAACAAGCATTAGTCATCGCTGGCGCGACGGTTTTACGCAATGATGCGGGTCTTGCTCCCGGTATGTCGGTGCAGACGGAGCACCACCAATATATCGTTTTACCCGGTGTGCCACGTGAGATGAAGCAAATCCTCAAAGATCACTTCAGTCATTTGTTCGGTCAAGAGACAATCCGTTCCCGAACACTACGTTTCTTCGGAATCGGAGAATCGGCTCTAAACGATCGCCTGGAAACGTTAATCAAAGAAGCAACCAATCCATCGGTCGCCCCTTATGCGGAACTCGCTGAAGTACGGTTGCGTCTGACTGCTAAAGCACTCGATCAACAGGAAGCCGACCGTATGCTCGATGAACTGGAACAACACGTACTGGCTGAAGTGGGCATGTACTTTTATGGATATGGCGAGACAAGCCTGCCGGAAGTCGTACTGAAACGGTATCAAGAAGCAGGATTGACACTGTCACTCGCCGAATCACTGACGGGAGGAGCTGTCGCAAGTGGACTCGTTGATGTCAGCGGTGCGAGTCAAGTGTTGCGTGGGAGCGCCGTCGTGTATGATGATGCAGCGAAGCAAGGCGTATTATCGGTACCGGAAGTTTTGTTACGAGAGCATACTGCTGTCAGTAAAGAAGTCGCAATCGCGATGGCTGAAGGGGTACGCGAACTGTATCAATCCGATATCGCCGTCGCGTTGACAGGGGAAGCAGGTCCAACAAGCAACAGCGGAAAAGTGGTCGGAACCGTCTATTGTGCTGTTGCGGACGCACATGGAACACGCATCGTCGAATGGCAATATCCATCGTTCGACCGGGGAATGATTCGACTGCGCGCCGTCAAGGATACCTATTTCCTTCTACTGAAACATCTCGAAAAAGCATCCGAGTGAGAAAATTGGTCAAAGTGCAAGTATGCGAATAAATGTTCGTAAAATGCTTGTCATTCGGTCTCAAAAGAAGTACAATAATCTCAGTAAGATAATTAAAAGGAGGCCTGCTACGTGAGTGATCGTAAAGCAGCACTTGAGATGGCGTTACGCCAGATAGAGAAACAGTTCGGTAAAGGTTCCATCATGAAACTCGGAGAAAATGCGGATCAGAAGGTATCAGTGATCTCTTCTGGATCGATTACATTAGATATTGCCCTAGGTGCAGGTGGATACCCACGTGGACGGGTCATCGAAGTATACGGACCTGAATCGTCAGGTAAAACGACGGTAGCGCTTCATGCAATCGCAGAAGTTCAAAAACAAGGTGGACAAGCAGCATTCATCGATGCAGAGCACGCGCTTGATCCAGCATACGCAAATAAACTCGGTGTCAACATCGATGAGCTCCTCTTGTCACAACCGGATACTGGGGAACAGGCACTTGAAATCGCGGAAGCACTCGTTCGTTCTGGTGCGGTCGATATTCTTGTCGTCGACTCTGTTGCGGCACTCGTACCAAAAGCAGAGATTGAAGGCGAGATGGGTGACTCACACGTCGGTCTTCAAGCGCGTTTGATGAGCCAAGCGCTCCGTAAGTTGTCTGGTGCAACGAATAAATCGAAAACGATCGTCATCTTCATCAACCAAATCCGTGAAAAAATCGGTGTCATGTTTGGTAACCCGGAAACGACTCCAGGTGGTCGAGCACTCAAATTCTACTCGTCTGTTCGTTTAGAAGTGCGTCGTGCGGAAGCGTTGAAAAACGGTACGGACGTCGTCGGTAACAAAACGAAGATCAAGGTCGTCAAAAACAAAATTGCTCCTCCGTTTAAACAAGCAGAAGTTGATATCATGTACGGTCTCGGTATTTCGAAGGTCGGTGAGTTGATCGACATCGGAACGGATCTGGATATCGTTCAAAAGAGTGGTGCATGGTATTCGTACAACTCAGAGCGTCTTGGTCAAGGGCGTGAGAACGCGAAGCAATACATGGTCGAGCATCCGGAAGTCGCAGCAGAGGTCGAACGTTTGATTCGTGAACATCACGGTCTCGTCGATCGCGAAGAGCCGGTTGATTTCGAAGCAGAACAACCAGAAGATCTATTTGCTGAATAAACCGTTTCAGAGAGGATTCGCATACGAATCCTCTCTTTTTTAGTGTAAAAGAGGAAAACAGTGGAATTCTTTCCCGTCCGTTCGTTGACAATGAACGAGTGCTATCCTTACAATATAGATGTACGTTTTTTAGACAGCTTCGATGAAATACCGAAATGAACTAAGAAACACCTTGCAAAGGGGAGGTGAACCCATGAGTACACTGACTTGGATTGTCATACTTCTCCTCACTTTGCTGATCGCATTCATCGTAGGCTACTTCTTGCGGAAATCGATTGCAGAAGCGAAAATTCAAGGCGCAGAAACGGAAGCGAATAAAATCGTTGAACGTGCGCGTGAATCGGCTGAGGCAACGAAAAAAGAAGCCGTACTCGAAGCGAAAGATGAAGCATTCAAACTTCGTAACGAAGTGGAAAAAGAATTGCGTGAACGTCGCCAAGAGCTAGCGAAACAAGAAGCCCGGTTGCTCCAGAAAGAAGAGACACTCGATCGCCGTGTTGACGCTATCGACCGTAAGGAAGATCAAATCAATACACGTGATGCAGAGATCGCGAAACGGAAGCATCAAGCTGAAGAACTAGAGCGCAAAGTAGAGGACCTGTATGAACAGGGACGTCAAGAGCTTGTCCGCGTCGCGAATTTATCGCAAGACGAGGCAAGAACAATCATCATGGATGAGACGAAACAGGCTGCTTTACACGACGCAGCCATTCTTCAAAAAGAAATCGAACAAAAAGCAAAAGAAGAAGCCGACAAGAAAGCACGTAACATCTTGTCACTTGCGATTCAACGGTTCGCCGCTGAACATATCGCAGAGACGACTGTATCGGTCGTCAACTTGCCGAACGATGAGATGAAAGGTCGCATCATCGGACGGGAAGGCCGCAACATCCGTACGCTCGAGACCTTGACTGGGATCGACTTGATCATCGATGATACGCCGGAAGCCGTCATTTTGTCTGGTTTTGACCCAATTCGTCGCGAAGTCGCTAAAATGGCGCTCGAGAAATTGGTTCAGGATGGTCGGATTCACCCGGCTCGTATTGAAGAGATGGTCGACAAATCCCGTCGTGAAGTCGACGAGCGGATTCGAGAAATCGGGGAAGAAGCGACGTATGATGTCGGAATCCACGGCATTCATCCGGACCTTGTCAAAATTCTCGGTCGCTTGAAGTACCGTACGAGTTACGGACAGAACGTCCTGTATCACTCACTTGAGGTTGCCCACCTTGCAGGTATGATGGCAGCTGAACTTGGAGAAGATGTCACGCTTGCGAAGCGTGCAGGTCTTCTGCATGATATCGGGAAAGCGATCGACCACGAAGTCGAAGGCAGTCACGTTGAGATTGGTGTCGAGCTCGGTACGAAGTACAAAGAGCATCCAACCGTCATCAACGCGATCGCATCACACCACGGAGATACGGAAGCGACATCTGTCATTTCTGTCTTGGTTGCAGCTGCGGATGCATTATCTGCTGCTCGTCCAGGTGCACGTCAAGAGACACTCGAAAGTTATATCCGCCGTCTCGAACGCCTCGAGGAAATCTCGGAATCGTTCGACGGTGTCGAAAAATCATTTGCGATCCAAGCGGGTCGTGAAGTCCGCATCATCGTTCGACCTGACGTCGTCGATGATGTACTGGCTCACAAGATGGCGAGTGACATCCGGAAAAAAATCGAAGAAGAACTCGATTATCCGGGACACATCAAAGTCACGGTCATTCGGGAAACACGAGCAGTCGAATACGCGAAATAAGTGGAGTGGCGGGCGACCGCCACTTTTTTTAATGAACGGAGGAACAGCAATGAAGATTTTATTCGTCGGAGACGTCGTCGGTGCACCCGGTCGACATATCCTGCAACAATTTACAGCACGCTTGAAAGCGAAATACAATCCGAACGTCATGCTTGTCAACGGTGAAAATGCAGCACACGGACGCGGCATCACGAAATCGATTTATCATCAATTCCTCGAACTCGGATTCCACGGCATCACGATGGGGAACCATACGTTTGATAACCGTGACATCTTTGACTGGATTGACGACGCGGACCGGATCATCCGTCCTGCGAACTATCCGGAAGGCACACCAGGTCGTGGGATGATGATCGTTAAGGCAGGCAATAAAAAGATTGCCGTCATCAACGTCCAAGGAACGGTCTTCTTACCACCTCTCGGTGACCCGTTCCGTACCGTTGATGAACTGATTGCGGAAGTCGAAGGAAAAGTCGATGCGATCTTCGTTGATGTCCATGCGGAAGCAACGAGTGAAAAAATCGCGATGGGTTATCACCTCGATGGTCGTGTACAAGCTGTCGTTGGCACACATACGCACGTCCAGACAGCAGATGAGCGTGTTCTTGACGGAGGAACGGCTTATATCACGGATGTCGGGATGACAGGTCCGTTGAACGGTGTGCTCGGGATGCGTCAGGAAGATGTCCTACGAAAATTTAAGACACAGCTCCCAACGCGGTTTGAAGTTGCCGAAGGACGGGAACAACTTAATGGAGTCTTGATTCATATCGATGACACAACAAAAAAAGCAACGAAGATTGAACGGATTCATCTGACGGATCAGTCAGTATTCTTCGACTGATTGCCATTTCTGGATGGGGAGGTACACGCATGGACGTCCTGAAAGTATCAGCTAAGTCGAATCCAAACGCGGTAGCAGGTGCACTCGCGGGTGTCATTCGAGAGAGAGGTTCCGTCGAGATTCAGGCCATTGGTGCGGGAGCGCTCAATCAATCTGTCAAAGCCGTCGCCATCGCACGCGGATTCGTGGCGCCTTCTGGCATCGATTTGATTTGTATCCCAGCCTTCACAGACATTTTAATTGATGGAGAAGAAAGAACCGCCATCAAACTCATCATCGAACCACGATGATGAATTGGACATAGGTCCTATATTTACAAGTAGACCATTTACTCGACTGGAGTAGATGGTCTTTTTGCTGCGTCTTCGAATTTTTCTCACCTTTCCACCGAGGGAGCATTGTACTACTTCCGGTAAATCGGTATCATGAGGGAGGATAGAGAGAACTATCATTTCAGGGGACAGAGAAGGAGCGAACGTCGATGTATAATCAGTTATCATGGAAAGTTGGCGGTCAGCAGGGAGAAGGGATCGAATCAACAGGCGAAATCTTTGCGATTGCCTTGAATCGACTCGGCTATTACCTGTATGGCTACCGTCACTTTTCGTCACGTATCAAGGGAGGACATACGAATAATAAGATTCGTGTCGCGACACAGGAAGTCCGGACGATTTCCGATGATCTCGATATTTTGGTCGCATTCGATCAAGAGACGATCGACGTCAACTTCCATGAATTGCGTCAAGGTGCCATCATCATCGCGGATGCGAAATTCAATCCGACAAATCCGGACGAAGCACGCGCCTCATTGTATGCGATTCCATTTACGGAGATCGCAGCTGATCTCGGTACGGCATTGATGAAGAACATGGTCGCGATTGGTGCATCGAGTGCGATTCTCGGCATTGCACCAGAGCGTTTCCAAGCCGTCGTCGAACAGATTTTCGGACGAAAAGGTCCAGATATGGTCGAGAAGAACTTAGCAGCAATTCGTGAAGGAGCAGCAGCGTTTGAAGCTCTTGCAGGAGAGGGCGAACGGTTCGTCTTGGAACCGGCTGACGGAAAACAACGGATGTTCATGATTGGAAACGACGCAATTGCTCTTGGCGCGATTGCCGGTGGAGCGCGTCTGATGGCAGCTTACCCGATCACACCATCATCTGAGATCATGGAATACTTAATCAAGAAATTACCGCAGTTCGGTGGAACGGTCGTCCAGACGGAAGACGAACTAGCAGCGGTCACGATGGCAATTGGTGCCAACTACGCAGGTGTCCGTGCTTTGACGGCGTCTGCTGGTCCAGGATTGTCACTAATGGCGGAAGCGATCGGATTATCCGGGATGACGGAAACACCGCTCGTCATCGTCGATACACAACGGGGTGGTCCGTCAACAGGTCTACCAACGAAACAGGAACAATCTGACTTGATGGCGATGATCTATAGTACACATGGTGAAATTCCAAAGGTCGTTTTGGCACCATCAACGGTCGAGGAAGCGTTCTACGATGCAGCAGAAGCATTTAACATCGCAGAAGAGTACCAATGTCCTGTCATTCTATTGACGGATTTGATGCTATCGCTCGGAAAACAATCGGTTGAGCCACCAGATATGTCACGCGTTGAGATCCGTCGCGGGAAGTTGATTCAGGAAGACTTACCGGAACTTGAAGGGAAAGCGTACTTCAAACGCTACGAAGTGACGGAAGATGGGATCAGCCCACGTGTCATTCCAGGCGTCAAGCACGGGATTCATCACGTGACGGGTGTTGAGCACAATGAGGAAGGGCGTCCGTCGGAAGCGACGAAGAACCGGGTCGATCAAATGACGAAACGACTTCGTAAGCTGAATACGTTCCGCTTACAGGATGCCGTTCTTGTAACGGAGCATCATGCAGAACCGGATATCTTATTCGTTGGTTTCAACTCGACACGTGGAACAATCGAAGAAATCATGCCACGACTCGAAACACAAGGGATCAAGGTCGATCACTTGCATATCCGTCAAGTCCATCCGTTCCCAAGTGAACTCGTCACGCCGCACTTAGAGCGGGCAAAACGAGTCATCGTCGTCGAGTACAATGCAACAGGACAACTGGCGAAGCTGATCCAGATGAACTGTGGACATGCATCGAAGATCGAGCATATCCTGAAATTCAATGGCGACCCGTTCTACCCGGCAGAGGTCGTCGAGCAGGTCGTAGGAGGGGTATATCATGGCAACCTTTAAGGATTTTAGAAATGATGTCAAACCAAACTGGTGTCCAGGGTGTGGAGACTTCTCGATTCAAGCAGCGATTCAGCGTGCTGTCGCAAACGTCGGGCTCGAACCAGAAGAGTTAGCATTGATTTCCGGGATTGGCTGTTCTGGTCGGATTTCCGGTTACATCAATACGTATGGCTTCCACGGCGTTCATGGACGATCTTTACCGATCGCCCAAGGTGTCAAGATGGCGAACCGCGAATTGACGGTCATCGCGTCTGGTGGCGACGGTGATGGATTCGCGATCGGCATGGGACATACGATTCATGCATTCAAACGGAATGTCGACATGACGTATATCGTCATGGACAATCAGATTTACGGCTTGACGAAAGGACAGACGTCACCTACTTCTGCACCTGGATTCAAGACGAAATCGACGCCAAAAGGATCGATTGAAAAGAGTGTTTCACCGGTTGAACTTGCTTTGACGGCTGGCGCGACGTTCGTTGCCCAGAGCTTCTCGAATGATTTGAAGGGCTTGACGCAACTGATCGAGCAAGCGACGGCACATAAAGGATTTGCGTTCATCAACGTCTTCAGTCCATGCGTCACATTCAACAAGGTCAATACGTACGATTGGTTCAAGCAGAACTTGACGAAGCTGTCCGATATCGAAGGATACGACCCGTCGAACTTGGATCTTGCAAAACAGACCGTTCATGCACACGATGGTCTCGTCATGGGATTGATCTATCAGGATGAAACACGTCCTGATTACCAGTCACAAATCGATGGGTACCAAGAATCCGGTCTCGCGTATGCGGATCTTGAGCTAAACGAAGAAACATTCGGTAAACTAGCGGCAGAATTCATGTAAGATAGAGGAAAGATGTGTTTGGTTTTTTGGGGATGCTAAACATTTGGAAGTTCGCCACATATAAATAAACGTGAGCTTCCGCGAAGGAGTCGGGGAAAGATGACGAAATTAGTAACAGCGGTAGAAGAGACAACAACGACGAAAACGATGCGTGCACTTGTCAAAGAAGAGCGCGGATTCGGTGCGGCACTGAAAGAAGTACCCGTACCCGTACCGGATCGTGGAGAAGTCTTGATTCGAGTCGAGGCAACATCAATTTGTGGGACGGACGTGCATATCTATGAGTGGGATGCGTGGGCAGCGTCACGTGTCAATCCGCCGTATGTCTTCGGTCACGAGTTCTCGGGCGAAGTCGTCGAGCTCGGGGAGGGTACGAAACGCTTGAAACTTGGTGACCGTGTCTCGGCTGAGACGCATATCGTCTGTCATCAATGTAAACAGTGTCTTCGTGGGCAATATCATATCTGTAAGAACACGAAGATCATCGGTGTCGATACACAAGGCTGTTTTGCGGAATACGTCGTCATGCCGGAAGAAAACCTCTGGGTCAACCCGGAAGATATGCCAGCGGGAATCGCTTCGATTCAAGAGCCGATGGGAAATGCTGTCCATACCGTTCTTGCGAGTGATGTCAGCGCTAAAACGGTCGCAATCGTCGGTTGTGGTCCAATTGGTCTGATGGCAGTCTCAGTCGCTAAAGCAGCCGGTGCTGCGGAAGTCGTCGCGATCGACGTCAATCCATATCGTCTCGAGCTAGCACGGACGATGGGGGCGGATGTCGTCATCGATTCACGTCATGACGATGTCTTAGAGCGGATCGAGCGTATGACCGACGGCGACGGAATCGACGTTGTCTGTGAGATGAGTGGACATCCGGCTGCGATTCGTCAAGCATTCGAAATGGTGACAGCAGGTGGAGACGTCAACATCCTCAGTCTGCCGGTCAAACCGGTCGAAATCGATTTGACGAACCACGTTGTCTTCAAAGGCGTCCGGGTTCAAGGCATCACCGGTCGGAAGATGTATGAGACATGGAGTCAGGTTTCTGCTTTCTTATCAAGTGAAAAAGTTGATGTCCGACCGTTGATTACACACACGTTGCCGCTTGAGCGGTTCGAAGAAGGATTTGAATTGATGCGTCAAGGGAAATGCGGGAAAGTCGTATTACAACCAAGGGGGACGAATTAATGGGATTTGAACACTTACGGACAGAATTAGAAGAGATGAAACAGGCGGGCACGTTCCGCAACCTTGTAGCACTCGAGAGCGCGCAACACAATCGCGTGACGATTGACGGGAAGGAACTGATCCAACTGTCGTCGAACAACTACCTCGGACTCGCAGCACATCCGCGTCTTGCTGAACAAGCAGCGGAAGCAGCGCGGACGTTTGGTGCCGGAACAGGATCGGTTCGAACGATTGCTGGAACGCTCGAGATGCACCAAGCGTTTGAGCGGGAACTCGCGACATTCAAGCATACGGAAGCGGCACTTGTTTTCCAGTCGGGATTCGCAACGAATCTCGGTGTCTTATCAGCGTTACTCGGTCCTGAAGACGTTGTTATCTCGGATGAGTTGAACCACGCTTCGATCATCGACGGAATTCGTCTGACGAAAGCGAAACGCCGGATCTATAAACACGTTGACTTAGCGGATCTTGAAGCAGCATTACAAGAAACACAAGACGCACGGACGCGCCTCGTCGTCACGGACGGTGTCTTCTCGATGGATGGGAACATCGCACCACTTCCAGAAATCGTTGAATTAGCCGAGCGTTATGACGCGCTCGTCATGGTCGATGATGCGCACGCTTCAGGTGTTCTTGGGAAAGCAGGACGCGGTACGGTCAATCACTTCGGTCTTGACGGTCGTGTTGCCTTGCAAGTCGGTACACTCTCAAAAGCAATCGGAGTCCTCGGTGGATACGTTGCGTGTGAACAACACGTCAAAGATTACTTGATCCATAAAGGGCGTCCGTTCTTATTCTCGACATCACATCCACCAGCAGTCGTTGAAGCAAACCGGGAAGCACTTCGTGTCATGGAAGAAGAAACGGTCCTCTTTGATCGTCTGTGGGAAAACACGGAATTCTTCAAACAAGGATTACGGGATCTTGGATTCGATATCGGGACGTCTACGACACCGATCACACCGGTCATCGTCGGTGATGAGGCGCGTTGTCACGAATTATCCGATCGCCTCCGTCAAGAAGGTGTCTTTGCTCAAGGAATCGCCTTCCCGACCGTTGCAAAAGGAAAAGCACGTGTTCGGACGATCGTAACGGCGGAACATACACGCGAAGACTTGACGACAGCGCTTGCAGCGTTCGAAAAAGTCGGTCGTGAATTAAACTTGATCGGTTGATATCGATCACGGACGAACCAGGTCCGCATACTTTCAGGCAGCGGATCAGCGATCCGCTGCCTGAAGTGCGTCATGACGAAAGAATCAAAGTCGACCGTTTTTACTTTTGCGAGATAGGGAATAATAGATGAGGAAAGGATGTGACCTGATGAGTATGAAGAAGAAAGGGATACTGCTCTCATTTTTGATGCTGACACTACTCCTTGGGGGGTGTATTCGCATCCAGTACGATGCAACGATCCATACCGATCAGAGCGTCACCTTAAAAACGACATATGCCGCAAAGGAACATCCAGTGGCGCGTTTACTGAATCTAAATCCGAATTGGAAAGGTTATGTCAAACAGGCAGAAAAGAATGGCTATGCGGCAAAGACGTTCAAGACGAAGGATGACTACGAAGGCATCCGGATGCAGAAGACATTTGCGAACTTCAAGGACATGACGTCGATCAAAGACGAATGGAAGACGGGCATCGGTGGGATTCTCATTCCACCTGATACGAAGTTCGACATGAAAAAATCAGACGGATTTTGGTTTGATACGTATCGACTTGATACGAACATCGATCTAAGTATCGATCGCCTGAACATCAAAGGGTATCAACCGACGGGTCAAGTCAAGAAACTTGCTGATCGTTATATTCGCCAAGCCGATATCGAGATCAAGCTCCACGGTCCGAAAGTGATTGGTCTCCAAAACGGAGAAAAGATCGACTGGTCGAATTACCATGATGTGTCATGGAAATTATACGGAACGAAAGCAAACCAACTACAGTTGATTGCCTATGTACCAAATCCGACAGGCTGGATCATCACCGGTGTTGTATTATTGATCGGTGTTGGCTTATTGCTTTACTGGATCTTTCACCGTGTCCGTCGTTTGCGTCGGCAACAGTTGAAGACAATCAGTATTTCGCTCCTTGTCTGTTTGATTGTCGGAGGAGGGGCATGGTGGCTATTCGCGGAAGATACATCGAGTGCTCCACCGCCAACGCGTCAGATCGTTACGCAAGGAAAGAGTGAAATCGTACCGACGTTCCTCGTCCATGGATTGTTCGGTACAGAGCGGACGTTCGTCCCAATGATTCAGAACTTCACGAAAAAAAAAGTTGCCGATGATGGCGGTCGATGTGACGTGACTCGTTCTGGGAAAGCGACTTGTAGCGTCACACCCTCGCCAACCGGCTACCCGCTTGTCCGAATCGTCTTTGCAGACGACGAGGCGAGCCTTGCCGATCAACAAAAGTGGTTGAATGCAGCGATTGCTGCGTATGATGCGAAACAAAAAGCGACCTTTGCCGATATCCAGCTCGTCGGGCACAGCATGGGTGGTGTGGATGTCGTCGCCTATACGGTCCAAGAAGAGATGCCGTATCACGTCCGAAAAGTTGTGACGCTCGACTCACCAATCGCCGGCTCCGATTATGCAAAACTCGGGTTGACGCTCGCACCGCTTGGCACGAATACGAACAGTCCCGCCATTCGTGATCTCGCGAAGGGCTCACCAGCGATGAACAATTTAACTAAGCGGCTCGAGACGTGGCCGCGCGATGTACTCGTCTATTCGTTTGGTGCCAAAGGAGGCGATTTCAATCTGATTTCGTTAAAGAGTTCCTTTGCACTCGAGAACTACACGGATAATATCCAGACAAAATCGTATAAATATGATCACTTCACGATTCATCGCCGGGAGCCGGTCTTCCGCGAAATCCGCAATTTCCTATTTAAAGAAAATCGGGTCACGGAGGAGGAATCATCATGAAACACGTCGTCATCGTCGGCGGAGGAATTGCAGGTTTAACGGCTGCGGCTCTGATCGCACAAGAAGGCCATACTGTTACCGTCCTTGAAGGAAGTCGTGAATGGGGGGGATCAGCCGGGAAGTTCACGCGCCGGGACCTGACGTATCCGGTAGGGGCGACACTCGGAATGGGGTTTGAGCCCGGTGGTATTCACGCCCGTGTTCTTGATCATCTTGGAGTAACGCATCAGGTCGAGTCGCTCGACGTCGTCATGACGATTCGCATCGCAGGACGGACGATTCATTATTATCAGGATCGTGCTGCGTTTCTAACCGAATTGACGTCACATTTTCCGGAGCAGGCATCGTCGATTCAGGCTTTCTTTGCTGAAATCGAGCAGATTCACGAGATGATTCGTCCGCTAATGGCAGAACTTCCAGCATTACCACTTCAAGATCCAGCAGACGTCCGGCGGTTAGTCCGTCACGCGAAAAGTGTTGTTCTCTTGCCGTATTTTCCGCTGACGATTGGTCATTTGTTACGAAAACATCGACTAGCGGATACGTTATTCGCACAAGTGATCGATGGGATTTTGCTCGACAGCATGCAGACAGGGCAGGAGGCCTCAGCTTTACTAGGAGCCGTCGCCTTATCGATTTATCATGAAGGTGCCTATTATGTTCCGGGAGGCTTGTACCGACTAGCTGAGCAATTGAAAGAGACAGCAGAGGAGAGCGGGGCAACCTGTCTCCTTGGGCGAAAAGTCACGTCGATTCGAAAGACATCAGATGGATTTTTGATTGAGGATCGCCGAGGACGCTTGATGCTTGCTGATGCTGTCATCTGTGCGGTTCCTCTTGAAGGCATCCGGGAAGTCGTCAGCATGGATATGCGACGAACGTTACGACGAACGTACCGACGACAGGAAAAATTACAGCAATGGGCGACCTTTACGTATTATGCGGCGATTCCAGAGGCACTCATTTTGTCTGACGAAGCATTCCGGCAAGTTCATGATCCGTCCTTACCTTCAGGTCATGCCTTCATCTCGCTGTCCCGTCCGGATGATCGATTACGTGCACCAGTTGGTCAGCGGACGCTGACGATGTCATGCCATGTTCCGATTGGTACGTTTGATAAGACGAACCGGAAACGCTATGACGGACAAGTCGAGACGATGTCGGCGATCTTCGAAGCCATTCTCGAACAGCAGTTTCCTGGCTTCGCGCAACAGGCAATCGAACGCCATCCGGGTGGACCAGGTGCATGGGTCCGCTATACGTTCCGTCCGGATGGTGGAGTCGGTGGATATCCGCAACGTCCGAGTACGAGTCTCCTATTCGCGGCACCGTTTCGAACAGGTGTCAATCACTTCTTTGCAATCGGCGATACCATCTTTCCGGGTGCTGGAACGATCGGTGCGACGACGTCTGCGATCCATGCTGCCCGACAGTTTGGAGTCAGATTGTGAGAAATCGTCGTAAAATGATGAAAGAAGCGACGCATCTGTCGCTTTTTTCACATTTGAGGATTATGATGAGGAAGAGTCGGGAACATGATATCCATGAACACAAAGAGAGAAGGAGTGAAGAACCATGGAGACATTCGAGCAAAAATGTCAGTCGTTCATTCAGGAACGACGACCTGAAGTCGGTCCGATTCAATTCGAGTCGGCGCGTACGTTTCTCAATGCACGCGGTTTAAGTGTCTACGAACGGATTTATCAAGGGAAAGAAGAAGTCCGATTAGCGTTCGTTGAACAGACAAATGGTCAACAACTCGTTTCATTAATGGAAAATACATTCGGCAACGGACTGGTCTATTTTGTCTCAACGGCAACCGCGACATGGGATGGCGACCGTTTTGGTGAATACACGTTTTAAGTACATAGGGAGTCCCAGTCGATGACTGGGGCTCTTTCGTGTCGAAACCTAATCCTTGTCCCGTTCGTAAGGTAGATAAGTGACTCAGTTGAAGGAGGAAACGATGTGTCATCATTTGAACAACCTAAAACATCGACACGGCGGCTTGCAACCGTTTCGTTGATTTTCATGGCGGTCGGATTCGTCGTCTCATTGCCATTTAAAGAAAATGCTTGGGTCTTTTGGCTCCAGAGTGGTTTTGAAGCCGGACTCGTCGGTGGGATTGCCGACTGGTTCGCGATCACGGCGCTGTTTCGTCATCCGCTTGGCTTAAAGATTCCCCATACGAACCTATTGCCGAAAAATCGGGAACGGGTCATCGAATCGATTGTTCATATGCTCGAGACGGACTTACTGAACAAAGAAAGTATCGTTGCGAAGCTGCAACATATGACGCTTGCAGATCGTGTCATCAAAATTTTACGTTCGATTCTGGTCTTACCTGCCTTTCGAGCAACCGTCACCGAGCTGTTGATGGGTTTGATTCGGAAACTACCGAAAGAGGCAATTCTTGAGTTTGCGAATACACGGGTGACGGAGACGATCAAAGCGTATCCGTCCAAACGGCTGGCGGTCCGGGCGATGGAGTTGAATGAGGAACGTCGACTCGACGAGTGGCTGATGGATCAGTTACTCGATTACGGCCAACGTCTTCTCGAAGATCCGATCATTCGCGATCAGATTGGCCGCCTTGCTTATACGGCAATGATTGACCAAGAAAAGAATACGTTTTTGCGGGTGACGGCGCGAACCGTCCAAAAAGTCTATTCGGAAGAAAAACTCAGTCTGGTCATTCAAGGCGTCTTGTTGACGGTCATTCAAGATATGCGACACGTCCATCATCCGAATCGACTCGCGATTCTCGATCATCTGCGTCGTAACCTGGCACAGTTGTCGATTGATGAAGAGCGTCTCGCGAAAATCGATGCTTGGAAGGCAAGTGAGGTCGACCGGTTTGACTTCGTTCCGGTCATTGAACGTGCATATGACGCTGGTCTGATCGAGCTCGAACGCTATTTGACGTCAGACGCTTTCTGGACGGAACGGGCGATGCCGATGCTTTCGCGCGCTTTAGACGACTGGGAACAGCATCCGACGTTCAAGGATAGCAGTGATCAGTGGATGAAGGAGCAACTCGTGCGTTTCGTCGAACAAAATCACCAAAAAATCGGCGGACTCGTGCGCGAGAACTTGAATCGGTTCGATACCGAGACACTCATTCACATGATCGAGGATAAGGTTGGCAGTGACTTGCAATGGATCCGGGTCAATGGAGCATTGTGTGGATTCATCATCGGTTTGATCCTCGGTGCCATCAAGGTGTTCGTCGGATGAGTCGGTGGACGTATGATCTGACGTTGTCGGAAGCATTTGATTTTAAAGGAATCGTGTCTCGTTTGACGGAAGACCCGTTACAAATCGAACAGAATGGGCGACTCGTTGTTCCAATCTTCGTTGAAGAACAGGCGTATATTACGACGGTTGAATATATCGACGGCTTCACGTTACGGATTGACGGTTCAGGACCGCAAGCAGCGGTGTTGGCACAACTCAAGCGACGCTTTCGACTCAGTGAGCCGAATCCTGCGCAGCGTCTTAAGACGACGTCATTACATGCGATCGTCGAACAGTTCGGCGACGAACGGCTCGTTCTTGATCATTCACCGTTCACGGCCTTGATTCGTTCGATCATCCATCAACAAATCAATCTGTCGTTTGCGCATACGTTGACGGAACGTGTCTTTCGGACATTCGGAACGGTCAAGGATGGAATCATCCTACCGCCGACACCGCGCCAACTAGCGGCAGCGCGTCGCGAGGACTTGCTCGCTCTGCAACTATCAGGACGTAAAGTCGATTATCTACTCGGGGTAGCAACAGCAGAGATTAATTATGAGGAATTGACGTCAGCGACCGACGCAGAAATCGCTGAGACATTGATTGCACTGAAAGGTGTCGGACCATGGACGGTTCAAAACGTCCTGATGTTCGGGTACGGTCGTCCGGATCTTTTCCCGGCATCGGACATTGGGATATTACGGGCTTTTGAACGATTACTTGGATATCGACCGACAGTAGAAGAAGCGACGCGACTGGCAGAGGAATTCGCTCCTGTTCGCAGTCACGCTGCCTATCTATTATGGCGTTCGATTGAATAAGGAACTATTCTTGTCACTCTATCGTCAGAACGGTATAATGAATGCGATAGAACGAGGAATCGTTCAGAAATGCTAAGGGAAGCGACGTGTTCGCTAACGATAGAGGGGACGAATGTGGATGTATACAGATGAACAAATCATCGAAAAAGCCAATGAAATCGCCAAAATGATTTCAGAGACACCGGAAGTAGAACGATTCAAAGCGGCAGAAGCCAACATCAATGGGAATGAAAAAGTCCAAAAGATGATGAAACAAATCAAGTTCCTTCAAAAAGAGGCAGTCAACTGCCAACATTACGGCAAAACAGAAGCACTCGCACGTGTCGAAGCGAAGCTCGATAAATTGTTCGCTGAGCTTGATGAGATGCCTGTCGTCCAACAGTTCCAAGAAACGCAAGAAGAAGTCAACGGACTTCTCCAATACATCACGGTGACGATCTCGAACGGGATTACGGATCAAATCATCGAAGCAACGGACGGAGACGTTCTTGCAGGTAAGACAGGTAGCGGCATGGAAGCAGAAAACAAAAGCGGCGGTTGCGGCTACTAATCACGAAATGAACGAAAAGCCGACGGACATCCGTCGGCTTTTTCGACGAATGAGGTGGAAGAATGGAAGCAGTACACAACACACCGATGATGAAACAATACTTCTCGATTAAGGCAGATTATCCGGACGCTTTCTTGTTTTATCGGCTCGGTGATTTTTATGAATTATTTTTTGAGGATGCCAAGAAAGTCGCCCATGAACTGGAGTTGACGTTGACGGCGAAAAACGGAAAGAACGCGGAGCATCCGATTCCGATGTGTGGCGTACCCCATCACGCGGCGAACGGCTACATCGAACAGTTGATCGAGCGTGGTTATAAAGTGGCGCTTTGTGATCAAGTCGAGGATCCAAAGTTGACGAAAGGACTCGTCAAACGCGAAGTCATCCAAGTCATCACACCGGGAACGTTGATGTCTGCGTTGACGGAAAAAGAGAATCGGTACCTAGTAGCGGTCGTCGAACAGGACGGTCGTTTTGGGATTGCCCGCGGTGATGTCTCAACAGGTGAGAGTGCCTTGACAAGCGTTGCAACACTCGATGGTGTAATCAAAGAATTAAGCATTATCTTGCCACGGGAAATCATCGTCACGACAGAGGAACATGAGACGGCACTTGCGTCCTTACGGATCCCGCTAACGCGCAGTTCACGACGCGAGACACATCCACATGGAGATCGCGCGATTGATACAGCCCAAGCGGAAGCCTTTGCTGTCCTCTATGCCTACATGCACGATACACAAAAACGAGCGTTGACACATCTGCAACCAGCCATTGTCTACGAAGCGAGCGATTTCATGCAACTCGAACCGAATACGGTCAAGAATCTTGAGCTCGTCCGCTCGGCACGGACAGGAGACAAAAAGGGTTCGTTGCTTGGTCTACTTGACGTGACAGGTACAGCGATGGGTGGACGGATGCTGAAACGCTGGCTGGAAAAACCGTTGTTATCGGAGCGAGTCATCACGGAACGGCTCGACGCTGTCGAGGAACTGTTGCAACACTATTTCGAGCGTCAGCAATTAAAAGATACGTTACGGGAAGTCTATGATCTTGAGCGACTCGTCGCAAAAGTCGGTTACGGAACAGCGTCAGCGCGTGATCTCGTTCAATTGAAGTCGACGTTGCGATTGATTCCCCGTATCCAATCAGCACTTGAAGAGATGATGAGCGAACGTCTCGGTCAACTTAGTCTCGGACTCGATCCACACGACGAATTGAGCGATCTACTCGATCGTGCGTTCGTTGAAGCCCCACCGATCTCAACGAAAGAGGGCGGGATGATCAAGTCCGGTTATTCACCAGACCTCGACGAGTTACTTGTCGCTTCAAAAGACGGCAAGACGTGGCTTGCGACACTCGAAGCAAATGAACGAGCAGCAACCGGCATCAAGACGTTGAAGATCGGTTACAACCGTGTCTTCGGCTATTACATCGAGGTCTCGCGTGCAAATGCCAAACTGTTACCGGAAGGACGGTATGAACGGAAGCAGACACTCGCCAATGCTGAGCGTTATATCACACCGGAATTAAAAGAAAAAGAAGCGCTGATCCTAGGGGCGGAAGAGAAGAGTGTCACGCTCGAGTACGATCTCTTCTGTGGAGTGCGCGATGAAGTCAAAGGACATATCGAAAGCTTACAGCGCGTCAGTCGCCGGATTGCGGAACTCGACGTCCTCGTCGCACTGGCTGAGATTGCCGAAACACACGACTATGTCCGACCAATCACGACGACCGGCCGAACGGTTGATATTCAGGAAGGACGTCACCCGGTCATCGAGACAGTCTTACCGCGCGGTGAATACGTCGCGAACGGGATTACCTTAAACGAAGGACGCGAGATGCTGTTGATCACTGGACCGAACATGTCCGGTAAATCGACCTATATGCGACAGTTCGCCTTGATTGCTTTATTGCATCAAATTGGCTCGTTCGTACCAGCTGCTCAAGCGGAACTGCCGATCTTCGATCAAATCTTCACCCGGATCGGGGCAGCAGACGACCTCGTCAGTGGACAGTCGACATTCATGGTCGAGATGGTCGAGACACAAGAAGCCTTGACGCGTGCAACGGACCGGTCTTTGATCCTGCTTGATGAAATTGGTCGCGGGACCTCGACGTACGACGGGATGGCACTCGCACAAGCAATCGTTGAACACATCGCCCGGCACGTTGGAGCGAAGACGCTATTTTCGACCCATTATCATGAACTGACGGTGCTCGAAGAATCGATTGATCGATTAGCGAACGTTCATGTCCGTGCCGTTGAACAAGATGGGCGTGTCGTCTTCTTGCATGAAGTACGCGACGGAAAAGCCGACCAATCGTACGGAATCCATGTCGCACGGTTAGCTGATTTACCAGATAGTCTGATCGAACGGGCGCAAGTCCTCTTGTCCGAGTTCGAGCAGGCTGAGCCTGTTCCGGTCGCAGCACCTGTAAAAGCTCCTGTTCAGGAGGAGCCGATTGATCAACTCAGTCTGTTCTCAGATGCGGATCCGCTGCGTGAGACGATGGCGAGTCTTGATTTGATCAATATGACGCCACTCGAGGCATTGAATACGCTGTATCGTCTACAAGCCGAAGCGAGAAAGTGAGGAGAATGCAGTGGGAATCATTCGTGAATTATCCGATAGTTTAGCGAACCGGATCGCGGCGGGAGAAGTCGTCGAACGACCAGCGTCGGTCGTCAAGGAACTGGTCGAGAACGCACTTGATGCCGGTGCGACCCAAATCGATGTCGAACTCGAAGAAGCCGGAATGAAACGGATGACGATCCGTGACAACGGACACGGGTTTTACCCGGATGACGCTGAACTGGCTTTCGTTCGTCACGCGACGAGTAAGATTAAGGACGAGCATGACTTGTTCCGAATCAAGACACTTGGTTTTCGCGGAGAGGCCCTTGCCTCGATCGCGTCCGTCAGTAAAGTGACGTTGAAGACGAAACGCGAGGACGCGGAAGGGATTCAAGTGACGCTTGAGTACGGGACGGTCGTTCAGCGGACACCAGCTGCCATGAACCGGGGAACGGAATTGACGGTCGAGCATCTCTTCTTCAATACACCGGCACGGCTGAAGTATTTGAAGACGACGCATACGGAACTTGCGGCGATCACGGACGTGCTGAACCGGATGGCGTTTGCTCATCCAGACGTCAAGCTTCGGGCTACCCATGAAGGAAAGACGTTGATCCAGACGAACGGATCAGGAGACGTCCGGCAAGCGCTGGCGAGTGTCTACGGTCATCAAACGATTCAAGGAACGTTGGTCGCCAAGGGCGCGAATGCCGATTATCAATTGACGTGTCATCTCGTCAAACCGGAAGTGACCCGTGCCTCGAAGAATTACATTACGTTGATTCTCAATGGACGTTCGGTCAAAAACTTCGCCCTGACGCAAGCGGTCTTGAACGGTTACCATACGCTCTTACCGATTGGACGGTATCCGATTGCCGTCATTGAGGTGACGATGGATCCACTCCTGATTGACGTCAACGTCCACCCGGCGAAACGGGAAGTTCGTCTCTCAAAAGAGATGGAGCTCTGCCAGTTGATTCAAGAGACAATCAAGATGACGCTCAGCCGAGAGACGTTGATTCCGAAGGTGACGCCACCGAAACCGAAAAAGGATCCGAGTAGTCAAGAGAAACTCGATTTTTCTTACGTCGCGGAACCGGTCGAAGAGACGTCATCGCGAGCAGTCTGGAATTATCCGATTCCGAAAAAACCCCAAGAGGACGATCGACCCTCTGTAGAGAAACCATTGCCATTTAGTAACGAGGATGATCTATTCGAGCCCATAGAACCGGTCAAGCAGGACGTTGTCGAACCGATGGAGGAATCCCACGCGCGTCCGCGCTTTCCACACCTCGACGTCATCGGACAACTTCATTCGTCCTATATCGTCTGTGCCGGAGAAGACGGGATGTATATGATTGATCAACACGCGGCGCAGGAACGGATCAAATACGAGACGTATAAAGTCATGTTCGGTCGACCACCGGAGCAACGGCAGCAATTATTGCTCCCTTATACGTTTGAAATCTCGTCAGATGACATGAAACGAATGGAGGAAATCCTTCCGTTGCTGAAAGACGTCGGCATTGAATTCGAAGCGTTCGGTCCACAGAGCTTCATCGTCCGAGAAGTCCCGACGTGGTTCCCGTCCCATCGCCAGGAAGAGACGATTCAAGAATTACTCGATGAGGCATTGATGAAACGGAAAATCGATCTTGAGACGTATCGGGAAGATGCCGCCATCATGATGGCATGTAAGAAATCGATCAAGGCGAATCATCCGTTGAACGATGAGATGATGCGTCGGTTGATTGATGATTTAGCGAAGACAGAGATGCCGTTCACGTGTCCACACGGACGTCCAGTCATCATCGAATGGACGACATATGAACTCGAGAAGTTATTCAAAAGGGTCATGTGATCAAGAAGAGGAGTCGATCCCATTCAGGTGTCGTCTCAGATTATAGAAAAGGGAGCTGACTCAAAAGTTAGTTTCTACAAAGAATGACGCGTCATACGCAACTCCTACAGGAAAAAGCGCATTTATGCGCTTCAGAGACAAACAAGACCCGCTTTCCTGCTTGTATAAAGCAGGAAAACTGGCTTGTGTCTCGCCTGAGGAAAGTGCGTGAAAAGACGCGTCATTCTTTTTTGGAGTCAGCCTCTTTTTCGTTCGTCTCGAATCATTTATTGTACTGATACACGATTGAGTAGTTTTTGTTTGTCCTAGTACAAAAAATACGTGGATTCTCATGAGAACGGTTACTTCACTTGATTAACCAGATTTCATTGATTGTTAAGGAAAAGAGGCGGATAATAGGACCCGAAACTGTTAACAAGGGGACCTTTATCATGCTGTCACGCGTTATGCGTATTATTCAAATCATTGCTCAAATCGCACTCATTTTTTGCTTTTCACTCAGTGGGGACTGGGTGAGCAAAACCTTTCAATTACCATTACCCGGTAACATCATCGGCTTGATTCTACTGTACCTGGCGTTAAAAAGCCGTCTGATTCCGCTTGTGGCCGTCGAACGGGGCGGGACATTTCTTCTGTTCGTCATGCCATTGTTCTTTGTTCCAGCACTGTCCGGAATCATGGATTATACCGCATTTCTCCGGACATCCGGTTTACAGATCGTATTGATCGTCATCATCAGTAGCCTTCTGACATTAGTCGGATCAGCATATATCGTTGATCGACTAGCACACCGAAAAGAGGCGGTGACACGACATGAATGAGGCACTGTTTTGGATCATCCTGTCAATTGCATTGTTTAGTATCGCAATGTTCATCTATCAACGTTATCCTCGTGTCTGGACGTTACCAATCCTGACGGTAACGGCAGTTTTGATCTTAATTCTCGTCTGTTCTGGAGTCTCACACGAAGAATACATGCAAGGTGGACAATATCTATCGAAGATGCTTGGTCCGGCAATCACGGCATTTGCGATTCCGCTCTACCGCGTCCGGCATCACGTTCGGCGTTTTCTACCAGAAATCGGACTTGGTGTTTTGCTTGGAACATGTATTGCCATGAGCTCTGATTTGTTACTTGGTCTATTGCTTCATCTTGAGCGGACAACGAATCTTGCTCTGTTACCGAAGTCGGTCACGTTACCCGTCGCCTTGGCAATTTCACAAAAAGCTGGTGGGACGACGACGCTGACGGCTGCCTTCGTTTTATTGACGGGGTTAACTGGATCGATCGTCGGTCCGAAGCTCATGACGGGATTGAAGATTCGCCACTTCGTCAGCCGTGGGGTCGGTTTAGCATCAATCGCTCATGTCATGGGCGCGACGAAGTCGATGAGTCTCGATCAACGGGAAGGAGCGGTCGGTCTATTGACGATGGTCTTGACGGCCGTCTGTGCCAGTGTCATCGCACCGGTTTTAATCACATGGTTATATGGGTGAACACTCTGTTCTTTAGCAGAGTGTTTTTTTATCGTCGATTGAAACTTGTCGACCGTTTTAGCAGTATAGTACAACAAAAACAGGATGGAGGAGAACAAGATGATCATTTGGATTAACGGTACGTTTGGTGTTGGTAAGACGACCGCAGCAAACGGATTACAACAACGCTGGAGCGGCTCACACATTTTTGATCCGGAAGAGACGGGTTATTTTTTACGAGCACAGCTGCCGACAAACAAAGATGACTTTCAGGATGAGCCGTTATGGCGCACGTTCAACCGTCAGCTCCTCGAACAGCTCGATACGGAAGAAGCGCGGATCATCGTACCGATGACCTTGACGAATCCAGCGTACTTTCAGGAAATCATCGGGACGTTACGCGAGACTGGACATGATGTCCGTCATATCGCCTTGATGGCGAAGGAGACGACTGTCAAACGCCGCCTGATCAGCCGCTTTGAGCGTCCAAACTCGTGGGGCGGTCAACAAGCGGAACAACGACTACGGCAATTATCCGATCCGCTGTTCAGTCAACAGATCGAGACGGATGATCTGACGAAAGGGCAAGTCATTGATGCGATTGCTCTCGTGACCGGGATTGGACTCTCGCCTGCCCGACCATAAAGGATTCAAGAAAGATGTTTCCGGGAATCATTAGATGATAATAGATGAGGAGGAAACAATCTTGAACGAAGGGCAATATACTGCTAGGAGGATTTATGAACATGAAACACTGGATGACTGAGAAGTTAGGCAGACAGTTGATGGCAATTTTTTATAGTGTCTTTGCACTAAGTGTCATCACATCGGTTGCCAGTTATTTATACGTGGACAATGCAGACGGTCGGACGAAGGAACAAGTACTCGATCAATTACAAAAGACACAATGGTTCTGGTTTTTGAACTTGATGGTTTTTTTATTTTGTCTATTGTTCATCGTCCGTCCGTTGATTCATCGTGTGACGTCACAGCTCCGCGAACTGAATGTCAAAAGTCGTCGTCTTGCGGAAGGAAAGTCGATTTCGCTCGAGCATGACGTCGACAGCCATAATGAAGTCGGTCAATTGACGGCATCGTTTTACCGAATGGCACGATCGATCTCATCACAACATGCGGAACTGTCAGCAAAGAATCAAGAAATGGAACGCAATCAGGAAGTACTGACGCAAAAGCAGGACGAACTTGAGCGCGCTTTGGAAGTGACTCGGACGAACGAGTTGCATCTACAAGATCGGAACGAATTAATCGAAACACTTGCTTCAAAAGAGAGTTTATTTGATTATTCTTCTGTCATCAGTACGATCGTCCGGTTGACGAAGACGGAATTTGGTGCCCTGTTGCTGATCAAGAATAATGAGATCGCCCAAGTCGTTCCAAAGGAAATGACAGAGGATCAGCAGGAGAGCTTAAAAACAGAATCATTGCTGCTGAAACGGGTCATGATTTCAAAGGAGACAGCGCATTCCTCGAAAAAGGTCGCCAATGATGATCTTATCAAGTATCCGTATCATGTCTATGAGGGAGTCATTCCGATCATGGATCCGGCGAAAGAGGAATTGATTGCTTGTCTCTATTTAGCGCGCTTTGACGCGCCGTTCAATCAAAAAGATTTGGCGGAACTGGAATCATTTTCGAAACAAATCGCCATTTCATTGATGCGGATGTCACTCTATGAACAGATGGAATATGAACGAAAAGAGACGGCGCAACTGTTGAATTCCGTTCGGGAAGCGATTCTTTATATCAAACATGAGGAAAAGACGATCTTAGGGAATCAGGCATTATTTGATATCTTCCAGTCGTTACAGGTCGAGGAAGACAATGACTCGATGACGTTTCTTGAAGTCCGACCAGAGACGATGTTCGAGCAGATGGACCAGAAAGAAGCTTTTGAAGCGTACTTTGAAGAAGTCTTATCGGGTGAGATCCCTGAGGGCATGTTCTCTTTGTCGATCGACCAGGGTGAATATTTCATTCAAGTTTATGCCGAAGCCATCGCGCATGGAGAACAGTCGAAAGGAACGATCCTCGTCTTCCGTGATGTCACGGCTGAGACAGAGGTTGATCGGGTCAAATCAGAACTCGTCTCGACGGTTTCGCATGAACTTCGAACACCGCTCTCTTCGATTTATGGCTTTACGGAGCTGATGTTGAAACGGGATCTGGATCCCGAGCGGAACAAGCGATACTTGCAAACGATTCATGATGAATCGAAACGATTGACCAATCTCGTCAGCGACTTCTTGAACGTCCAGCGGATGGAGTCAGGAAAGCAAGAGTATGATAAACAAATCTTTGATCTGAAAGAAATCGTCAAGGAACAAATTCAGTTTTATCAAGCAGCGACGGAACAACATAGTCTGCAGCTTGATTTGAATGACGAACAGGACTTTATGGTCGAAGCAGATGCGAACAGTATGAAACAGCTACTTGGAAATCTATTGAATAATGCAGTCAAATACTCACCGGACGGTGGGGATGTCGTTGTGACGCTGACCCATCAGCACAATCAGATTGAACTAAGCGTCCGTGATTTCGGAATCGGGATTCCGAGTCATTCGATGCCGCATCTATTCAGCAAGTTCTATCGTGTCGATAACTCAGACAGCCGAAAAATCGGCGGAACAGGTCTTGGATTATCGATTTGTAAGGAAATCGTTCGAGCGCATGATGGCAACATCGAAGTCGAATCGATCTTGGGAGAAGGGACGGTTTTTCGGGTCAAGTTACCAAGTGCGACGGACGCGTTACTCGAAGCAGAATGAAGAGACGAAGAAGAGGCGATATCATGCGCCTCTTCTTTTTTGTCGTTTCACGTGTGAGATTCGTCCAAATTCATGCGCTTGGCTAAAACGAGTAAGATGCAGACATTTGAACGATAAATCGAACAGATTGATGACAGAACGGCTGAAACAGTTGAAAAAATCGTAAATTGTGCAGGGATTGCTAACGTTTCTGTACTCTCGCTATAGTGATTACAAAAAAGCGTGAGAGGAAGAAGAATCATGGAGAGCTTAGAAGCGTTACTCACACCACCGCAAGAGATCGAACAAGAGAATGCAAACATTGATGGCAAAACACCACTTGCGAAGTTACAACGGATTGCTGGGGAAGCAGCACGGCAGATGATGCGACGACATCTCGAAGCAGATGTCTTGCAGGCGCTTGACGACAACATTTTGTATATTCATGACGCCGATTATTATGTGACTGGGACGACGACTTGTGCCCAAATTCCGCTCGGTCAGTTACTCTCAAACGGATTTCAGACAACGCACGGTTCGATCCGTCCGGCGCAAGACATTCGTTCTGCCCTCGCCCTTGCGGCAATCATCGTCCAGGCGAATCAAAACATGCAGCATGGCGGACAAGCCTTCGCAACCTTTGATGATGATTTAGCACCGTTCGTCGAAAAGACCTATCAACGGGAATGGACGAAACTAAATGACCTCGTTCCGCATTGGAAGCGGCGTAAGCGGGAGCGACATGCATGGCAGGAGACGTATGAAAAAACGTTTCAAGCATGTGAAGCATTCATTCATAATACGAATTCGATGCATTCGCGCGGTGGTGGACAGGTTCCGTTTTTATCCGTCAATTACGGAACGAATACGACGTATGCAGGGCGGCTCTTCCAACGTGCCTTGCTAACAGCGACGGAGCGTGGGCTGGGCAAGGGTGAGACACCGATTTTTCCAATTCAGATCTATAAAGTGAAACAAGGAATCAATCTGTCACCAATGGACCCAAACTATGATTTGTTTCAACTCGCTACACGGGTAACAGGAAAGCGATTGTTTCCCAACTTTGCATTTCTCGATGCACCATTTAATCACCAGGAGCAACCGGGAAAAGCGGAAGTCGCGTATATGGGATGCCGGACCCGTGTATTCGAGGATCGTGGAGACATACCGTCCGTCACAGGTCGTGGTAATTTATCCTTCACGAGCATCAATCTCGTCCGTTTGGCACTCCAGAGTCAAACCGTCGATCAAATGTTCGAAGTCGTCCAAGATACGACAAGACTTGCATGCCGGCAACTCATCGCACGGTATGAGTTCCAGGCAAGTCGAACGGCTGACGAGTTTCCATTTTTATATCAACACGTCTGGAAAGACGGTGAGACGCTAAGAAATACGGATCAGGTAGGTCCGGTCCTCAAACACGGGACGTTAGCGGTCGGCTTCATCGGACTTGCTGAATGTTTGTCCGTTCTGACGGGGAGTCATCATGGTTATTCCGAACTAGCACACCGGATTGGTCTTGCATTGATTCAAGCGATGCGGACGGTAGTCGACAATTTTGGCGAACAGACAGGGTTGAACTTTAGTTTACTCGCAACTCCGGCCGAAGGATTATCCGGTAAGTTCACACGTCGCGATGTAAGTGACTTTGGTGAGATCGAAGGAGTGACAGATCGACCGTATTATACAAATTCCTTTCACATTCCTGTCGATGCGCCCGTGACGATCCGTGAGAAGATTCAACTCGAAGCCCCGTTCCATGCATTATGTAATGGCGGTCATATCACCTATGTCGAGACGGATGGTGCGCTTGCTGGAAATCCGGAAGCAATCGAAGACATCGTTCGTTTAATGGCGGAGGCTGGAATCGGTTATGGATCAATCAATCATCCCGTCGATCGTTGTCTTGATTGCCGAACGGAGCAGACGATCGAGGATCAATGTCCGGTTTGCGGGAGTGGATCGATCGAACGCATTCGGCGCATCACCGGATATCTCGTCGGTACGCTGGACCGCTGGAATGAAGCGAAACGGGCAGAAGAGCAGAATCGGGTGAAACACGATGTTACGGGTCCTCTCGCTTCTTCCTGACTCCGTCGTCGATGGTCCCGGTTTACGAACGGTGTTATTTCTTGCCGGTTGTCCGCATCACTGTGCCGGCTGTCATAATCCGTCCTCCTGGGATCCTGCAGGTGGCGTAGCTTGGACAATTGACGAGACGGTCGCACGGATTCAAGCAACCGGTCACCGGCGCCTGACGCTATCCGGTGGGGAACCGTTGTTACAAGCAATAGCGCTCTATCGGCTACTAGAACGACTCGGACCAGACTATGAAGTGATCTTGTATACGGGCTATGTGTTGGAAGAGATCATCAAGCACCGAGAATGGCACCCCTTGTTACGCCGACTAGATGGATTGATTGATGGTCCGTTCATCCTATCGAAACTTGACCGAACGACAAGCTTTCGGGGGAGTACGAATCAACGAATGTATGATCGACAGCATTTAAACAAACGTTTGGATTAGACAAAAATTCCCCCATCTTTTTAGACAGGGGAGAATCAAATCATGCATATTTTTGTTCTTGATCGACGGATTCGACGACTGCGAGTGTCGTTGTCCGTCGTTTTTTGATGAAAAACGATAAGATCAAAGCAGCAAGTGCGAGTAACGTCGCGATAAAGAACGTATCATTGATTCCTTCGATCATCGCCTGCATCTGCAACCATTCCGGATTTGCAGCTTCAGGTTGTGAAGCGAGTTCCGGAACGTGGTGTTTCGTCCGCGATGTCATGATCGTCACGAGCAGACCTGAACCAATCGCACCCGATACTTGTGACAACGTGTTGTTTAATGCCGTCCCGTGAGGTGTCAAATGTTGTGGAATATGATTCAATCCGTTCGTCATGACCGGCATCATGACCATCGAGATTCCAAGGAAACGTAACGTATACATGATGACGAGGAACGCGTATGACGTATCCGCAGCTAGCTGACTGAATGAGAACGTCGTCAAGACAGTCAGTGATAAGCCGATGATGGCAAGGATGCGAGCACCAAATTGGTCGAAGAGACGACCTGTTATTGGTGACATGATCGCCATAACGATCGCACCCGGTAACATCAAGAGACCAGAGTGAAATGGTGAGATGCCACGAATTGTCTGGATGTAGATCGGCATCAAGATCATCGCGGAGAACATTGACATGTTCAAGACCATTGAAATCCCTTGCGATAAAGCGAACATCGGATACCGGAAAATACCGAACTCAAGCATCGGTTCTTCGAGCATGAATTGACGTATAATGAAGGAAGTCAAACTGATTACACCGATGATCAATGATCCGATGACCGTCCAAGATCCCCATCCGGCAGAACCGGCGGAACTAAATCCATACAACAAACCACCGAAGCCGAAGCTTGAAAGGACGAGTGAGAACAAATCGAGCTTAAGTGAACTTTGAACCGTCTCTTTCTTCAATAAGAAGGCACCCGTGAAGAGTACGAGCAATGCGATCGGTGTGACGAGATGGAACAACATCCGCCACTCATAATGTTCAAGAATCCACCCGGACAATGTCGGTCCGATTGCTGGAGCAAAGGTGATGACGAGTCCGAAGATTCCCATCGCTTGCCCACGCTTTTCGATTGGGAAACCGGTCAAGAGAACGTTCATTAACAGTGGCATCATGATCGCAGAACCCGACGCCTGCATCATGCGCGCACCGAGTAGAAGCGGGAAGATGTGTGCTTGTCCGGCGATAATCGTTCCGAGTGAGAACAATGTCATCGCCGTCAAGAACAGTTGACGCGTTGAGAACTTTTGGACGAGGAATGCTGACGTCGGAATCATGATTCCATTGACGAGCATATATCCCGTCGTCAACCACTGGGCGGTGCTTGCCTGAATACCGAACGATTTCATGATCGACGGTAAGGCGATGTTGAGTAACGTCGAGTTTAGGACCGCAACGAACGCACCTGCCATGAGGACAGCTAAAATTAAATAAAGTCGTGATGATTGCTTGCTTGATTGCATTTCGTTATGCTCCTTTTGTACTACGAGTCTAAAATGTTAGACTTGAATTCTATGACTGACTTGGCTATCTTACCAGCAGAAGTCGAATGAGTTCAAATTATTTGCTTCATACACTAAAATAAGTGGTTGTCGAACCAATTATGAACAGAAAAGGACAAGACCATGAATCCAAAAAAGAAACAATTATTAGATGCTGCCTATCAACTATTCGTCGAAAAGGGTTATCAATCGACATCCATTCAGGATATTCTCGAACACAGTAACGTTTCTAAAGGGACGTTCTATAATTACTTCTCCTCTAAAAACGAATTATTCATTGATGTCTTTAATACCGTCTTTGAAAAAATGCGGATCGCGCGTAAGGAAATTCTCGTCGGACGGGATGTCTCGGATTACGAGACGTTCATTCAACAAGGAAACTGTTATTTGGAATTGATGCAAAAATATAAACTATATACATTGTTCGAAGAGGCCATTGCTTCGAACGAAAAAGAACTCAAGACGTTCATGGAAAACAATCGTCTTCTTGAGATCGAGTGGACGTTCGAACGATTACGTGATTTATTCGGTCAGACGAAGGAACCGTACCTTCTAGATTTAGCAGTCATTTACACGGGGATGTTGCAATATGCAATGTACTTCTTCCGTCAATCTGAGCCGAACACTCAACCAGAACGGGTCGTCCGCTATGTGTTCAATCGGTTGACGCATCTTGTCGAAGACGTCAGTCGGACGGAGGAACAGTTGATTCCACCACGATTCCTATCGGTCTGGCTCGATCGTCCACAAGATGAAGTCGTCATCCGGAAGGATTTATTCGAAAAGACGAGCGCACATATGAAGCGTTTGATCACCTTGTCTTCGATTTCCGAAGAATCGAAGGAAGCACATGAAGAAGTTCTCGATTTCATCTATGAGGAATTGCTCGAACGTAAGAAACCGAAAATCCATCTCCTGCGCCGGGCACTCGAGACGATGGATGAAGATCCGGTCTTTGCGGGCCAGGAAATCATGGCGACTTATAAAACGATGGTCGATGAGATTGCCCACATTCGGACTAAAACTTCCTAAAAAGGTTGCTTTTTGGAACTAATCCCATTACACTGAGATCATTCATGTTAGAAAAGGGGTCTCAATCATCATATGTTTACTCAATGGAAAAAAGAGTGGTTCTTGCAACCAAAAGCGGATTTGTTGTCCGGAATCGTCGTTGCCTTAGCACTCGTCCCGGAAGCAATCGCGTTTTCGCTGATCGCTGGTGTCAACCCGATGGTTGGGCTATACGCTTCCGTTATCATTGCAATTGTCATCTCGATTGCTGGTGGTCGCCCTGGAATGATTTCGGCTGCGACTGGCGCGATGGCACTCGTCGTCGTTCAGCTCGTCAAAGATCACGGTGTTGATTATCTACTAGCTGCCGGTATACTTGCCGGAATTCTACAAATCGCGTTCGGCTTTTTAGGAATTGCCAAGTTATTACGATTCATTCCTCGAGCTGTCATGGTCGGATTCGTCAATGCGCTCGCCATTCTGATTTTCTCGGCGCAATTGCCACAGTTCGAAGGGCAAAACTGGATTATGTATGCGATGGTCGCCGCGTCACTCGCCATCATCTTGTTATTTCCACGGGTCACGAAAGCGATTCCGGCGCCACTTGTTGCGATCACGATCATGACGGTATTAACAGTCGTCTTTTCGCTTGATACCCGTGTCATCGGGGATATGGGACAAATCGAAGCGGCGTTACCAAGCTTCTTCTTGCCAGATGTCCCGTTCTCACTCGAGACGCTTCAAATCATCTTCCCATATGCCTTGTCACTCGCATTCGTTGGTTTGATCGAATCGTTACTGACAGCACGAATCGTTGATGAAATGACGGATACGACGTCGAACAAAGCGATGGAATCGCGCGGACAAGGAATTGCGAACATTATCGCCGGTATGTTCGGTGGAATGCCAGGTTGTGCGATGATCGGGCAATCAGTCATCAATGTCACATCCGGTGGACGCGGTCGCTTGTCGACGTTGACAGCAGGTGTGTTTTTGATGCTATTGATGTTTACGATGAACGATCTATTGATGACGATTCCAATGGGAGCACTTGTCGGTGTCATGTTCTTCGTCTCGTATGCGACGTTTGACTGGGGCTCATTCAAGATGCTCAAGACGTCACCGAAAAGTGATTCTGCGGTCATGCTCGCGACCGTGCTCGTGACGGTATTGACGCATGACTTATCGATGGGTGTCCTTGTCGGGATTTTGCTTGCAGCGTTATTATTCGCGTCAAAAATTTCTCGCATCCAAGTCGAGCGTGAGGAGCAAACAGAACGAGTCCGTTATACGATCCGTGGACCGTTATTCTTTGCGTCGACGACTGCATTTGCGGAACAGTTCCAGCTCGATGCTGATCTAACATCGATCATCACGCTCGATTTCTCAGCGTGTCACTTATTTGATGATTCAGCCATCGAAGCGATCGAGAACGTCGTCTTGAAATATGAACGACTCGGCAAAAAAGTTGAATTGGTAGGATTAAATGAAGAGTCTCAGGCTCTTGTTGATCGATTAGCGCAACGGATTGCATAATGAATTTTATCAAAGGGGTAGCATTCCTAGGTACATGGGAATGCTACCCCTTTCTATTATCTTGACGAGTCATATAAGTACTATATATCCGATAGTTGTATGATGTGATAAGGTGTAAACTATTAAAGAAAGTTATCTGAACTAACGTTAAAAATATTAATTAAACTCACTCTAATAAATAAACGAGGTTCACTAAATGAAAAATTACCACCTGAATAGAATAATCAATTTAAGGTCGGTCGAAGCATATTTTTTGAGAACTGGTTATTTAACACCACCTATTTATTGCATGATACTGATTGATTATCAACGTCCTAGCACAATTGACGATTTTCCTTATTTAAAAAATATTGATGGAATCTCGGAAGACGAATTCGGAGATGATAATTATATTAAGGCACTCCTTATTTCATCTGAGGAAGTTACTCAAGAAACGTATGATGAGTTATGTATAGTGGCGGGTGGTTTTTTAGAGGATAAAGAAGAATGTCGATGGAACTTTGATGTTGAAGTTATTGATGATTTTAAACAAAAAAATAATTTGAACGACATTTTTCCATTACTTCAAAACATATTAGAAAAATACAATTGTTCAATAAACGTTGATCATATTCCTATAGAAAAGTTTAACTTCTTATCGCAAGAATAAACAATTTTAGGATGTTTCAATATTTAAATGTACTATTTGTTCAATATGATTCATGAGATAACTATTTATAACGGATGATTTCATAATTTTTCACCAGATAAAACGAACAACAAGATCGAGGAACGATTGAGTAACATGTATAGATGGTGCTCTATCTTTGAAAATAATAGTAAAATGATTTTAGGACTGAATATAGGCTGAAGAGGTTAGGTGCGACGGGTTATCCGTTTCGCTATACTAAAAATAAAGGGGGCATTTAAGATGAAATGGTTTCGATTTGAGCAAGATGGAAAAGTTGGCATCGGGGTTGAACAACAGGGCACTACATATGATGTAACAGGGCAAGTCTACACCGATTCATTGCTTGAAGTGATTTCACGTGAGTTTGATGTTGATCTTGATTTAGATATCGCACCACTACTTAAAGGGGATGTGCGACAACTCGCACCGTATGTACCAGCACGAAATGTCATTTGCGTCGGCAAGAACTATGCTGATCATATCAAAGAGATGGATACGGCGGGAGCAGGGAAATTCGTCTTGTTCACGAAAGCACCGACGTCGATCGTCGGTCCGTTCGAACCAATCGAACGGCATGCGGATTTGACGAAGCAACTGGATTATGAAGGAGAACTCGCCATCATCATCGGCAAGACGGGGCGTGATCTGACACCAGAAAATGCGCTTGATCATGTGTTTGGCTACAGTATTGTCAATGACGTGACGGCACGGGATTTACAAAAAGAACACGTCCAGTTCTTCCGTGGTAAATCACTCGATGGGTTCTGTCCGTTTGGACCGGTCATCGTCTCAGCGGATAGCTTTGATCCAAGTGACGTCCTCGTCGAGACACGTGTGAACGGGCAACTCCGACAGTCAGGATCAACCGCCTTAATGTTGCGTGACGTCGTAACGATTTTAGTGGAAGTGTCACGTGGGATGACACTTGAAGCCGGAGATGTCATCGCGACAGGAACTCCAGCTGGTGTCGGACATGGTATGAAACCACCGGTCTACCTTCAGACAGGGGATGTCGTCGAAGTATCGATTGAAGGAATCGGTCGTTTACAAAATGAAGTCCAGTGAACGAAGATGACCGAATTGATTGAATTGCATTCACCGCTTTCCAAATTACTTTGGAAAGTGGTTTTTTATTTTGTGAAAATCGTCAAAAATTTAAAAAATGATTGATTTCAAAAAATAAAACAGTCATAAAATGACCGTTTTTGATGTATAATGAAACTATAAGAACGGTTTCATGTCGAAAAAAGTCGTATTTTGAACGTTTTATAAAGAATTTATATAAATTTTGAACGTTTTTGATTGATTTTTATATGTAAACGCTTTATATTAAAGATGCGGAGGGAAACCTTATGTTAACCAAAAAACGCCATCAACTCATCCTTGAGCTTTTAGCCCGAGAAGAAGTCGTCAAGATGCAAAAGATCGTCGAACAAACCGGTGCGAGTGAATCCACGATTCGTCGGGATTTATCACAACTCGAGACAGCAGGTCACCTGCGTCGAGTGCACGGGGGAGCAACAGCAAACCATTTGCAAATTGAAGAACTGAGTTACTTCGAGAAGAGTGATCAGCATGTCGAAGAGAAGGAACGGATCGCGCGAGCGGCTGCCGACCTGATTGAAGACGGTATGTATGTCTATCTCGATGCCGGAACGACGACGCTTGCCATCGTTCCGTATCTCGAAGAGAAGGCGATTACGGTCGTAACGAACAGTCTTCCTCTAGCGAACACGTTACTCTATCACCGTATCCCGACGTTCGTCGTCGGAGGGCAACTCAAGCATTCAACGCAGGCACTCGTCGGTTACAACGCACGTGAAGGAATGTTGATTTACCATTTTGATGTCGCGTTCCTTGGGATGAACGGTGTTCATCCGGCACAAGGCTTCACGACACCAGATCCGGAAGAGGCACTCGTAAAGAAGACAGCGATCGAATTAGCAAAACAATCGTATGTACTCGTCGATGAGACGAAGCTGGATGCGATCAGCTTCAGTCGGGTGGCGTCCTTGCAAGCGGCGACGATCATCACGACGACATCCAGTGAGCAAGCAGCGAAATACAGTCAATACACAGAGGTGGTGAACGCGAAATGATTTATACACTGACACTCAACCCATCAATCGACTATTATGTCACGTTACCGGTATTTGAGGCAGGACAAGTCAATCGTGTCGAACAGGCGGAAAAAGTGGCCGGAGGGAAAGGAATCAACGTCTCTCTCGTCCTAAAAAACTATGAGGTAGAAACACAAGCACTCGGATTCCTTGGAGGAAGTACTGGACAATTCATCCGGACGGAACTCGAGAAACGAGGCGTGTTAACGGACTTCACACCGATTCAAGATGAGACGCGGATCAACGTAAAGATTCGTGCCGATCAAGAATCTGAGCTGAATGCAGCGGGACCGAAGATTCAACCGGAAGAGCTGGAGCATTTATTATCCCGATTCAAGACGATGCAAGCCGGTGACATCGTCGTCTTCGCAGGCAGTATCCCAAGCAGTCTACCGCATGATCTCTATCGTCATATCGCGACGATCTTGAATGAACGGAACGTCCGCTTCGCCGTCGATACGACGAAGGAAGCGATGCTTGAAGTCTTACCGCTCGGTCCATTTTTAATCAAGCCGAATCACCATGAACTCGGTGAAATTTTCGACGTCGAGATTACTTCGAAGGAGATGGCCGTTCCATACGCGCAACAGCTCGTCGAGCGTGGTGCCGAGAATGTCGTCATCTCATTTGCAGGAGACGGAGCACTGCTCGTCAATCGTCAAGGTGCCTACACGGCAAACACACCGGCAGGAAAGCTCGTCAATTCCGTCGGTGCCGGAGATTCACTCGTCGCTGGATTCGTCGCCAGCCACGCGCTCGGCAAATCACCAGAAGAAGCGTTCCGCTATGCGGTAACGACTGGCAGCGCGTCTGCTTATTCCTTCGGTCTTTGTACGAAAGAAGATATCGATCGTCTCCTCGTAGACGTCAACGTCGTTGAACTCATTCAATCCTAAAAGGAGTGTGACTACTCATGAAAATTACTGATCTCTTGACACGTGATACGATTCAACTTGATTTACAAGCGTCATCTAAAGCCGCTGTCATCGATGAACTCGTCAACGTCCTCGATCGGGCAGGAAAACTAAACGATCGCTCGGCATATAAAGAAGCAATTCTCGCACGGGAAGCGCAAAGTACGACAGGTTTAGGAGAAGGTATTGCCATCCCACACGCAAAAACAGCAGCGGTCAAAACACCAGCAATCGCTTTCGGGCGTTCGGCAGGCGTTGACTACGAAGCACTCGACGGTCAACCAAGTCGGTTGTTCTTCATGATTGCGGCGGGTGAGAACGCAGATAATGCACACCTTGAAACACTCTCGAAACTATCCGTTTATTTAATGGATATGAACTTCCGCGATACGATCCTTGCGGCTAAAACGAAAGACGAAGTCATCGCAGCAATCGAAGCGAAGGAACGCGAAGAAGAAGGTCCAGTTGACGTCTCAAGCGACAACGTCGATCAAGACGCACCATATATCCTTGCCGTCACAGCTTGTCCGACAGGAATCGCACACACGTATATGGCAGCTGATGCCCTTCGTCAAAAAGCGGAAGAGATGGGTGTCCGTATCAAAGTCGAGACGAACGGATCGACAGGCGTCAAGAACGGTTTGACACAACAAGATATCAACGATGCGACAGCCATCATCGTCGCAGCGGATAAAGCAGTTGAGATGGATCGTTTTAACGGTAAACACGTCGTTGAAGTACCAGTTGCACAAGGAATTCGGAAACCACAAGAATTGATCAACCGTGCCGTCAAACAGGATGCACCTGTCTACAAAGCGAGCGGTTCAAGCGAAAGCTCAAAACCAGCTCGTGGCGGATTCTACAAACATTTGATGAGTGGGGTATCCGCGATGTTACCACTCGTCGTTGCAGGTGGTCTCTTGATCGCAATCAGCTTCTTCTGGGGTATCAACTCTGCGAACCCAAAAGATCCATCGTACAATGAATTCGCTGCGCAATTGATGACGATCGGGAAAGCCGCGTTCGGTCTCTTGATTCCGATCCTCGCTGGATTTATCGCGATGTCGATCGCTGATAAACCAGGTCTTGCTCCTGGTCTAATCGCTGGTTTCCTTGCAAGCAACGGTAACGCTGGTTTCCTCGGCGGATTGATTGCCGGTTTCCTTGCCGGGTACGTCGTACTCTTGCTTGTTAAAGTATTCAAAGGTCTTCCAGCAGCACTTGAAGGAATCAAACCAGTCTTGCTCTATCCTCTGTTTGGTTCATTCATCACAGGAATGATCATGTTGCTCGTCATCAATGAGCCGATTGCGAAGTTCATGACATGGCTCACAGATTCATTGAACGGACTCAGTGGTGGAAACGCAATCCTCCTCGGTATGCTTGTCGCAGCGATGATGGCAATCGACATGGGTGGTCCAATCAACAAAACAGCATACGTTTTCGGTACAGCTGCTCTTACAGCAGGTAACACGGAAGTCATGGCAGCTGTCATGGCAGGTGGTATGGTTCCACCACTCATCGTTGCCTTCTCATCCACATTGTTCGCACGTAAGAAATTCACGCCGCAAGAACGTGAAGCAGGTATCGCTGCTTACGCAATGGGCGCATCGTTCGTCACTGAAGGTGCGATTCCATTCGCTGCAGCCGATCCACTGCGCGTCATTCCGTCAAGCGTCATCGGTTCAGCGATCGCTGGTGCGTTGACGATCGTCTTCGGCGTCTTGCTCCCTGCACCACACGGCGGTATCTTCGTCTTCCCGTTACTTGATGGTCCATCAGGTACGGTCATGGCAATCGTCGGTTACGCGGGTGCGATCCTCATCGGTTCACTCGTCGGTGCGGCAATCCTATCCTTCCTCAAAAAACCGCTTGTTGACCAATCGGTCGCGAAAGCGGAAATGACAGAAGGAACAGGTACGAAAGCATCATAATTCACCTAAATCTCCTCTCCGTTTTTAAGCGGAGGGGATTTTTTGTTGAATTTTGACGGCTAACGGTGAAGAATAGAGGGCATACTGAATAAGAAGGAGGGATGGACATGGGTGGACAATCCTTACAAATCGGACCACGGACCATTAAGACAGGTCTCGCGGTCATCTTGGCGCTGTTGATCAGTAACCTGTTCAACCTCAGCCCAATCCTGCCTGCGATCTCGGCAGCGACGACACTCCTGCCTTCGGTCTATCAGACATGGAAACAATTTCTCGAGGAAGCAGAGGCCAACTTGATTGGTGCCTTTTTGACGTTACTCGCACTTTGGATTTTAGGCGATAACCCGGCGAATCCGCTTGCGATCGGGATCGTCATCATGGCAGCAATTTCGATTTTGCTAGCTTTTGGTTTCGGGCGGACGATTCCACACGTCGTCTTGATGATCATCGTCATTCTCGAAAGTGTCGCGACTGCGACCGAACCACTTTGGCAAGTCGTTTTGATCCGCTACTTGCTCGTCATGCTCGGGATCGGTTGTGCACTCGGCATCAATGCGTTGATTTTCCCGCCACGTTACGGCAATGTCTATTACCAGAAAGCGACGAAACTCTTTGAGAAACTACTCGTCGTCACGCGAGCAATTGCCTTTGAAGGCAAGGTCACCCCATATCGGGCAGCAATCGATAAGATGGGACGTTCGCTCCTTGAGACACAAAACCTGTTCAACCTACACAAGGAAGAAATTAGAGGAACGCGTCAGAAGCATGCCTCGCTTCTACGGAACCTGCTGATCCTCAAACATATGCAATCGTGCCTCGAACGTGGCGTCGCGACGGCGGAGCGCTTCAGAGAACGAGAGAAGGCACTTGATTCGATTGCAGACGATCTTCGAAGTGAACTGTTCTATCACTTGATGCACATCGCCCAGCGACAAGAGAAAGTCTTGCTGACATATGATCTCCTGTTGACGGAAGAACCGCTCGCGATGGAGGATCTCGTCAAAGAGAACATTGCCTTCGTCAAGCACTCTTTTCTCGACCGTGATGAACTCGAGGAAGAAGTAATCATGGAAATTTTACCGATCGTCGTCTCGATGAACGAGTGGATACAAGAACTCGAATCCTTTGAAAAACGGCTCAATGGTGGGCTTCGTCGCCATATCACATCATTGACGATCGAACAAAAATCAGTCCGTGATAAAACATTTAATCGATTTAAACGTAAAAAAGCCATTGACGAAAGTAAAAAGTAAGCGTATAGTCCTCCTTAACGATACTTTACTTGCTAAAAGCATAACAGTATAACAGCATAACAGAACGAAAGATTAAGCGATGATGAAACCGAAGTAAAGACCATCTCCCTGTTTCAGAGAGCACGTGGCGCTGCGAACGTGTACACAGATGGTGTTGAATTACAGTTTCTGAGCTTCTTGCGTAAGCGAGCGGAGCAAACCGTTATCCCAATCATGAGTGACTCAGTTGATGACTGGGTAATCAGGGTGGTACCGCGGCTTTCGTCGCCCCTGTCGAACGATACGTTCGGCAGGGGCTTTTTTGTTATCTTACATTCATTCAAGGGGGAACTCATATGTCTACACCAATCATTCCAAGTCACTTACGTCCACATGTCGCACCACAGCACTACGAAGACTACACGCCAACAGATCATGCCGTTTGGAGATACGTCATGCGACTGAATTTAAATACGTTACAAGATACAGCACATCCAGCATACCTCGAAGGGCTTGCTGCATCGGGCATCAGCCCGGAACGGATTCCAGATGTACGTGAGATGACGGCGAACCTAAGCCGTGGAGGCTGGGGAACAGTCGCTGTCGATGGTCTCATTCCTGGCGTCGCCTTCTTCGATTTCCAAGGACATGGTTTATTACCGATTGCGACCGACATCCGGAAGGTCGATAACATTCTCTATACACCAGCACCGGATATTCTGCACGAAGCAGCGGGGCATGCACCGATCTTGATGAATCCGGTCTACGCGGAATTCGTTCGTCGCTTCGGTGAGATCGGAGCACATGCCTTTAATCATAAAGCCGAGCATGACGTATTCAAGGCACTAAAGAAATTGACGATCGTCAAAGAGAGTCCATTCTCGACGTCAGCCGATATCGAACAAGCTGAAATTGAGCTTGCAGAGACACGGACACACGTCAAAGGGATTTCGGAAGCGAACGAAATCTCACGTCTGTTCTGGTGGACGGTTGAATTCGGTTTGATCGGTGATATCGACAACCCACAAATCTACGGGGCAGGTCTTCTATCATCAGTCGGTGAAAGTCGCCATTGTTTGACGGACGCGGTCGTTAAACATCCATTCTCGCTTGAAAAAGCACTTGCGACGAAACATGACGTGACGAGCATGCAAAAAGAACTCTTCGTCTGTGAATCGTTTGAACAACTCCGCGACGCACTTGAAGAATTCGCTCAATCGATGTCCTACATTCGCGGTGGCATCCACGGACTGACGAAAGCCGTTGAATCAGGCAACCTGTCGACGCTCGTTTTCGACAGCGGTCTCTCACTCGTCGGTGTTCCTGAAACGCAAGAAATTCACGATTCGCTGCATATCGTCAAACTGACTGGACCGACAGCGCTGGCTGCAAACGGTGAAGTGTTGACAGGTCAAGGACTTGCAGATCATCCGGAAGGCTTTACACTCCTTCACGGCAAGGAATTGAACGAAGTATTGATGCAAGTCAAAGTCGGTGAACGTCTCGACTGGGCGGAAGGAAATGTTCACGTCACAGGTGACATCACAGCAATTCAAAACGTCAATGGTCACCGGGCACTCGTCGTCTTAGAAGCAGCAACGCTCTCGAACGATGGGAAAACGATGACGATGGACCGGATGGAATTGATCGTCGGTGACATCACGTCAGCATTCCCGGGAACGGAAGTTGAAGCACTGAAGCCAATTCCAGAAACGATCGAGTTCGAACGAATCGAGCGTCCGTTGACAGCGGCTGATCCAATCTTTGAAGTTGTTCGTGAGATTCGCGAAGGACGTGCTGGTCGGGAACGGTTGCCGCAACTGATCGACCAGACACTCGTCCAGTTACCGGACGCTTGGTTACTCCGCCTCGAATTACTTGAGTTGGCGGATGAAGTCGACCAACCACGTCTGGTCGCTGATCTCGAGCGTTTAAAAGCAACGTCCGAACAGCGAGATGAATTAATCACGCGCGGGATGGCATTACTCGACGTCGTTCATCAATGAGTCGAACTCCGGTTCTGAACCTGTTAGAATGGAGACATTCGGTAAAAGGGGATGATCGGTTATGACAAATTATTATCAAGACGTAAAGGAATTCCACCGTGTGTTTTCACACCCTGGCGCAACGACGCCAACACCTATGACGGTCGATCGTGGGATTAAACGCTCGACCTGGACGGCGGAAGAAGCGGTCGTTGAGTTCTTGCATCAAACGGCGACAAGTGAAGCAGAGTTCCTCGAGGCGATCGAACATTTCAAGTCAGGGCTTGATACAGCGGTCGAAAAATCGCTCCAGATGAAACAACCCGAAACAGATGTCGAACGACTCGTTGGACAAGGGGATGCATTGACGGACGCGCTCTACTTCATCATGGGAAGCTTTGTTGAGATCGGGCTTGATCCGGCTCCATTGTTCGAGATCGTTCAACGTGCCAATATGGCGAAGCTTGGACCGGACGGAAAACCAATCTTCCGAGAATCTGACCAAAAGGTCATGAAACCAGAAGGCTGGCAACCACCGGAACCACAGCTTGAAGCAGAAGTACGTCGACAAATTGCTGCGGCTTCGAGTATGTCAAAAGCTTGATTCAAAACAACAAAAAGAGGGATGACTGGTACATACACCGGTCATCCCTCTATTTTTCATCTATTCACTTCTTACTTGATAACGCGATAAATCGAGTTGACGGATTGTAAGGAACTCGACACCTTCTGCTTCAAGTGCTAGCCGTTGTTCATCGCCTTCGAACGATAGTTTTCCGCCAGCAGCAAGGACGCGGTGCCACGGTAGACGTTCCGTCGTACTCATGCTGTGAAGAATCCGCGCCACTTGTCGTGCGCTACGCGGATGACCGGCGAGTCGAGCGACTTGCCCGTACGTCATGACCCGACCAGCAGGGATTGAACGGATGATGGTCAGGACATCTTGCGTGAACGGTGTCATGACTCGTCAGAAGCGACGACATACTGTTGAATCTTATCGTCTTCGTCAAAGCCGATCGTCACATCGATGATGCCTTGTTGCAAACGGATCTGCAGTTCAAGGCGGTCCTTGATGTCGTCTGCTTGAGCGATCGTCAACGTCGGATCAACTTCGATTTCAACTTCGACGTGGAAATGATCGCCTTCTTTAATAACTTCCAGTTTACTAATGTCTTTGACGTCTGGGTCTTTCATGATCAGTCCGCCGAGACGTGCTGCCATCGTCTCATCGGCTTCACCAAGTGCACCAGCTGCGTTTTGCAGGAAGACGTTTCCAACGACGTAAAACATCATCAGCCCGATCAGGATCGAAGCAATTCCTTCTGCCTGATGAAACGGTGTCACATGCGAGATGATGACGGCGATCATCGCGACGATCCCGCCAGCCGTTGCGACTAAGTCTTCAAGGAACACAAGGCGTGTCGCTGGTTTTGCTTGTTTCAGTGACCGGAAGCTGTCGAGGATAAGGCGTGGTCCTTTTGAGTCCAGTTTCGCATCATGCGCGATTTCCTGCATTGCTTTAAAGAACACACCACTTTCTAAGACGACCCCTGCGAATAAAACGGATAACGTGATCCAGAAGCCTGTCGATTCTGTAGGTTCGATGATGTGGGCAATCCCTTCATGAATCGTTTCGTAGGCCATGATGCCGACAAAGAGGATTGCGCCTAACAAGACGAGATTGACGAGACGACCAAATCCGTTCGGGAACCGTTTCGTCGGTGCTTTTTTACTGAGGGCAGAACCGATGAAGACGAAAAATTGATTGGCAGCATCCCCGAGCGTATGCATCATTTCGGCGAACATCGCGACATTTCCCGTCAGGACGTAGGCAATTGCCTTGATGATGGCGATGATAGAGTTGACGATGCCTGCCGTCAACGCAGACCGGTTACCCCGGCGTAATAACGTAAAAAATTCTCCCATGATTGTACTCCTTTTAGTTAAGTTACGTATTAGTTCATTTTATTATGTTACATCATTTTGAGAAAAACGACTATCTTCACATGAAAAAACCCACGCAAGCTGCGCGGGTTTAACTCGTCAAGACAAGTCGACTGTTTTATTGATTTCGTTCTCATCGTCTTTGCCGACGACTTTCTTCAAGACTTGTTTGACGGACTTTGTCGTGTTTCCTGTTTCCCAGTACTCAGCAGCTTCCGTGTTGACCTTGATCAAGACGACTTTCGGATCTTCGTATGTCGTTCCAAGATATGCTTCGTAACGTGGGCTCCAGAGCTCTTTTTTTCGTTCGATGTCTTCGACGAGTTCTGCTGTTCCACGAATCGAGACGTATGATTTGTCGACGTACGCGACGTTAACACTCGGATTCTTAAGTAATTCTTGATACTTGTCCGTTTCTTTTGAAGTGAGGAACCAGAGGTCGCCATCAAATTCGATATCCTGTGTCTGCATCGGACGCGATACGAGTCCTTCTGCTGAAATCGTTGTCAGCATCGCTGTTTCGATTTTATCGATCAGTTTCTTGATCGTTTCGACTGCTTCTTGATTCGTAGTATGGGTTGACATGTGACTCCACCTCATTCGTTAGATTTTTATGCTCACTTAGGCATTGTTCCCTGAATTTCAAAATGAAAACGTCCCCATGACGGAAAGAAGCAGTTTCGTTGCACGGTACAACGAGGAGGCGTACAGTGTAGGTACGCATTTGAAAGAAAAAGGAGAGACATACATGAAACTTAGTATTTTAGACCAATCCCCGGTCTCTAAAGGACAATCCCCATCTGATGCCTTACACGAAACGGTCGAGCTCGCGAAAATCGCGGACGAACTCGGTTATCATCGCCTGTGGGTATCCGAGCACCACTTTGCCAAAACACTAGCCGGTTCAAGTCCGGAAGTCTTGATCGCGTATATGGCAGCCGTGACAAAACAGATTCGCCTTGGTTCAGGCGGTGTTATGTTGCCACATTACAGTGCCTACAAAGTTGCGGAGAACTTCCGTGTCCTCGAAGGACTTGCTCCGAACCGGATTGATCTCGGTCTCGGTCGGGCACCGGGCGGTATGCCGCTTGCGACACGTGCGTTACAAGAAGGTTCGTCGCCACGGTTTGGTGGAGCTGATTATGGTGAGCAACTTGATGATCTCGTCGACTACCTGAAAGACGGGGCACCTGCCGGACACCGGTTCGCGGGACTCGTCGCCACACCAGAAGTCGATACGACACCAGAAGGCTGGTTGCTCGGATCAAGTGGTGGTAGTGCCTTGAACGCCGCACAACGCGGATTCGGATTTGCCTTTGCTCACTTCATCAATGGACAGGGTGGTCAGGAAGTAATGGATTACTATCGTCATAATTTCATGGCGACGTCGTTTAATGAGACACCACAAACACTCGTTTCGATCTTCGTGACATGTGCCGAAACGACGGAAGAAGCAGAACGTTTGGCGTCAAGCCTTGATTTATCTCTGCTCTTACTCGAAAAAGGGGTCTCGTCAACAGGAACGCCGACACCGGAAGAAGCAGCAGCGTATCCGTATACGTTCCAAGATCAGTTCCGGATTGCTGAAAATCGGAAACGGATGATCGTCGGTAACCCGGAATCCGTTGCGAAACAATTGCAAGAGCTTGCCGATTCATACGGGACAGACGAAGTAATGATTGCTTCGATGATCGCAGACAAACAAGCAAAACAACAATCATTAAAATTAATCATGGACGCTGTCAAAGCGACAGTCTGATTTATACGCACGTCCTTTCTCACGAAGTGAGGGAGGACGTGTTTTTTGCGTCTACTACTGGAATGCGTTCGGATACGATGTCTTTACGCAATCGGAAGAATCCGAATAACGCTGCACCGAACAAGCCGACTGTACCGACTGTAAGTAGCACGATGATAGACACATGATCACTCAGTAAACCAAACAATAGGGTACCAATCGGCATCATCGCCATGGCGACCGATTCAAGGACACCGATGACACGCCCGAGGTAAGCTGGATCAGTCTGTTTTTGCACGATGAGTTGTAGCGGAATGTTCATCCGTAAGACGAGCATGCCGTCGATGAACAATAGAATCATGAAAAAGGGTAGTAGTAGAGCAGAGGGAACGTAGCCGAGTAAAGCAAGTGCAGGAAGCGCATAACAAGAGGCGATTAAAAAGAGCGACTCGAATATCGTGCGTAACGGACGTTTCACCGTAAAGCGAGGTAAGGCAAGAAGCAACGAAGCGACGAGAAGACCGGCACCTAGTGCGGACTCGACCAGTCCAAACCGAAATGGTGTGAATTGCAGTCGATCGAGCAAAATAATCGGTAACAAGATTTCGAAAGCAACAAAAAAGAAGTTCAGGACGATCGCCATCAGGACGAGTGTCGTCAATACTGGTTGACGGAACAGATAGCGGTAGCCTTCTTTAAACTCCGAGATGAAAGACGGAGTATCGGTAGTAACCAGAGGAGAGGTATCGACTGCAAGAAAGCGGAGGCGGCTATTCCACCAGGCAGCAGAAGCAAACAAGAGAAACGGTAAGATCAAGAATTGCGTGATGGAGACAGTGGCGATAAGCAGTCCCGCAACGAGTGGAGCAGTGATCGTTGAGGTCGATTGAATCGTCGAGAAGAGTGCGTTCCCGCGTTGTAACTCCTCTTCTTGTACGAGTCGCGGTAACGAACTTGATAAGGTGACGGACAGGAACGTCGACAGGCTCGTTAAGAAGACACTCGCGACGATGTAATGAATAGTATGTAACGGAGCTTGTAGCGAATAGAGCAAGAGTCCAAATAAGACGAGTGCACTTAGACTCTCGGTCGTGACGATTATGCGTTTCCGATTCCAGCGATCAGCAAGGACACCAGCAATCGGTGAGAGCAAAATCCGTGGCACCGATCCTGCAAGCAAGACGAGCGCGAACTGAAAACCAGATGACGTTTCTCGTAAGACGGTTAGTCCGGCGACGAACGTGAATAGACTAGCCGCAAATAACGAACAAAACTTTCCAAATAAGACACGTTTTAAATTAAATGACATCATGTTCACTCCTTCAGAGTTAAATTTTATTGAACTTTAGTGTAGAATAAAGGAGTGGAAGAAAAATGTAAAGATAAAGTTCAATATGATTTAACTTTTAGGATAAAAGGAGTGACCAGTGTGTTAGGGGAACGTATCAAACAGATCCGAAAACAGAAAAAAATGACGCAAACGGACGTTGCGACCGGTATCATCACGAAGTCGATGCTCAGTATGGTCGAGAATGGGAAAGCGACGCCGTCTGTTCCCGCATTACAGGCGATTGCTAGACGCTTACAGGTGACGGTCGAAGAATTAATGCTCGATCCACGCGATGTTCAAATGCGGGAACTTATCGAAACAATCCGTTCGCGGGATACCCCGTATCATTCGGACGAAAAAGTTCAGGAAATTCTGCGCCCATATTTAGTTCCAGAGACAAACTCTTACTGGCAAGGACAGGTCTTTCAGGAATATGGTGATGCCTTCCGAACGACGGATCCAGAGCTCGGTTTAACATATTTCGAGAAGGCGGAGCGAGTTTTTCAACAGCTCGGTCGTCAAGATGAGCAGCTGCTCGTTCAAATCTCGAAAGTTTACTTCTTATTCAATCTCAAACGGACGAAGGAAGCCTATGAGCTGATTGAAATTATGGACGTCCCACGCGAGATTCCACTTGCGCCGAAAACCTATTTAAAGCTTCAAATCCTTCGTGCGCTCCGTGCGAGTCTGTTCGATGATCACTACGCAGAAGCGATCGCGCTATTGCGTGAAGGGGTTCAGTACATGCGAGAGCAAGATGTCTATTATCATGTCATTTCGTTTCAACGTTTCCTCGGACTGTTTTTATATCTAGAAGGAGAAATCGAACAATCACAGCAAGAGTTTGATCGATTGGAACAGTTTTTTGCATTTAGTGAAACGACTGCCGTTGGACGGATCGAAGTTGATTTGACGAAAGGACTCATCGCGATTTTCGAAAATGATACGAACGGCATGCAGATGGCGTGGGAAAGACTCGTTACTGTAGCGATCGATGACGCGAAGCATTACATCGGACAACTCGAAGTCCATCTCCTTGTGAACGGTATCGAATTACCGAATCAGACGCTTCAGCAGAGCGTCGATAAGATATGGGAGATGCAAGATGCGTGGCTAGCAGCAAGTGGGTTTGATCAAGCGATGATGCTTCAGACGCTCGTTCTGGCGATGCAACGAGGGGTTGGTCAGGAACGCTTAGAGGATGTCTTGCGATTGAAAGATGAACTTCAAAGTGAGCGACTCAAAGGTGAGCTCGAACGCGAGATAAAAGCGTTGGTTAATGTTCAATGACGAAAAAACAGGCATGAAGCAAGTGCGCTTCATGCCTGTTCGTGTGAGGATCTAGTTAGTCTAAAAAGCAAAAAGACGCATGCAAGGATGGAAACGACGAGGTGTCCGATGTAGACGTCTCCCGTCTGGATGTAGTGTAGCAACATCGAACCACCAAAAATCAATAAGGTAAGAAAGAGCAGCCGGATATAAAGTGTTTTATAAGACATGCAGACACATCCTTTCCATATCCAGTATATCCAAAAGAGAAGCGGTAAGACAAAAAACATCCACCCCGAGGGATGGATGAAAAATGTCTTAAAGTGATTTAAAGCCTAATAGTTTTTGTGTCCAGTAACGTTCTGAAAGACGGCTGATGCCAAGAGCTGGTTCATTCGCATGGATGAACTGGTCGTTGTTCAGCATGATGCCGATATGTGTTGGACCAGCGGCATACGTGTTTTCGAAGAAGATGATATCGCCGCGTGTTGGCTGACGAAGTTTCGAAAGCTTTACCCCAAGATAACGGTCATCGTTCCAGTAACCGTTGACGTTCGTCCGTCCGACAGAATAGCCAGCAGCATTCAACGTGTAATTAATGAAACCAGAGCAGTCGAAGCCACCGTTGACTGGACTACTTGACCCCCATCGATATGGCGTTCCAAGATATTGTTGCCCAATCGAAATCGCACGTTCCATCAATGTTGAACCTGGAACGGTCGTTACCGGGGGTGTCGTTGGAGTGACCGGAGGCGTCGTCGTGACGGATCCCGTCGTGATGTAACTCTTCGCGACATAGTAAAGACCAGTTCCAATCTTGATCTGGTACCAGCCGCTATCTTTTCCTGTCGTTTCACCCGTGACATTGACTGTCGAACCGTGTCCGACTTGTGTGAAGACTTTAGACGACGTCGAAGGTAACGTACGGACATTCAATCCAGTTGGTGCGTTGACGCGATACGTCTTCGAAGCATCAACCGGCGTCAAAGAGACTCCAGGCGTCGTCGGCGTTGTTGGTGGTGATGCTTTTGTTGAAGCTTTGACATAGGTCGAAGCGACATATGCTTCTTTTCCGTCGAGCTTGACTTGGTACCATGAATCAACGGCACCTGTGACATCAAGAACCGTCTGATGCGGTAATGTCTTGTAGATTTTTGCATTCGTCGCTGCAGCAGTCCGAGCATTCAAGCCTTCCTTCGCATTAACCGTGTAGACTTTCGATCGATCGACCGCTTTAACGACTTGTTTGACGGGAGTCGTCACTGGTGGTTTGGAATCCGTCATGACGTTTGATGTCTTTTTACTGACTAACGTCGCATGGACATAGGCCGTTTGTTTCTTATATGTGATTTGGTACCAATCACCTGATTGTTTCTGAACAGTCAAGACAGTATTCTTTGCTAGTTTTCCGAGTGATTTCGAACTCGTCGTTGCTTTTTGCCGGACGTTGACGGCATCGGTGTTCGTTATGTAGGTCGTAGTTGTCGGAGCCTTTTCCGTCGTTGCTTTGACGTATGCTGAAGTAATGAAAGCTGGTTTCGACTGATAGCGGATTTCATACCAGCTGTTGACTTTCTTGACAGCTGTCAGCTTCGTACCTTTTTTTAGAGTCGTGATGACCTTCGCGGAAGTCGAGGCAGCCGTGCGAATGTTGACGTTATCCGTCAAAGTCAGTGTCGTTGACGCGGCTGAAACCGGAATTGTGGTACCGACCAAAGCGAGCGTCGTGAGGGCGAGAACGGTCTTTTTCACGTGACATAGCTCCTTCCAAGAGATAGGTAAAAATCGTTGTTACCATTTTGTCATAAAAAGTGCTGATTCCCCTGAATTAAAAATATAATTTTTGTCTGGAAAACTGTAATACCGTTTTTCAAAAAAAACGAATAGGTAGAAGGAGTATTTTCAAAAAAGTTCAAGTACACTAGAAGTACTCGGAAGGAGGCTACACATGTTACACCGTTTTTATCAGTATTATATCCCACATAAACGTTTATTCTGGCTCGATTTCACGTCTGCCTTATTCGTCGGGGTTTTAGAACTTGCGTTTCCACTCGCAGTTAAATGGTTCATCGACTCCTTGTTACCAAACGGAGAGATGAACTGGATCATCCTTGTCAGCGTCGGATTATTAGCGTTATACGTCATCAGTACGCTGATGCAATTCGTCGTCAACTATTTCGGACATAAGCTCGGGATTAATATCGAGACCGATATGCGTCGTCAGTTGTTTAGTCATGTCCAGAAACAGTCGTTCCGTTTCTTTGACAATACAAAGACGGGTCATATCATGAGCCGGATCACAAATGACTTGTTCGATATCGGGGAACTAGCCCATCATGGTCCAGAAGATGCGTTCATTGCCGTCATGACCTTGCTTGGTGCATTCTCGATCATGCTGACGATCAATGTGCCGCTTGCCCTCGTGACGATCATTGCTGTGCCATTCCTGATCTGGTTGATCAGTTATGCGAACGTTCGGATGAATAAATCATGGGACCGGATGTACGGTAATATCGCGGAAGTCAATTCACGCGTCGAGGACAGTGTTTCCGGTGTCCGTGTCGTCCAGTCGTTCACGAACGAAGCTTACGAAATCGAGCGTTTTGAAAAAGACAACGCAACGTTCCGTCAGTCGAAGATCAATGCCTACAAGGTCATGAGTAAGAGCCTGTCCGGCATCTACTTGACGACTCGTTTGATGACACTTGCCGTCTTAGTCGTCGGTGCGTACTTGACATATCGCGAAGCCTTAACGGCAGGAGAACTCGTCGGCTTCATTCTCTACATGAATATCTTATTGAAGCCAATCGATAAGATTACGGCATTGCTTGAGATGTATCCGAAAGGGATGGCGGGCTTTAAGCGATTCCTTTCGATGATTGATGAAGATGCGTCCTTACCTGATGCGCCAGATGCGCTCGTCGTTGATCGCTTGAACGGTGGCATCACGTTCAAGGATGTCGCATTCGGATATGAAGCGGATCGTCTAATCTTAGAACACATCAATCTGACGGTCGAACCTGGTCAGACGGTCGCATTCGTCGGAACATCCGGGGCAGGGAAGACGACGATCTGTTCATTAATTCCACGTTTTTATGATGTTCTAGATGGCGCAATCACAATTGACGGAATTGATATCCGGCAAATGACGAAGGAGTCACTACGTCAACAAATCGGTATCGTCCAGCAGGATGTCTTCTTGTTCTCAGGGACGATTGCTGAGAACATCGCCTACGGTAATCTGAATGCAACGCACGAAGACATCGTGCAAGCGGCGGAACGTGCCCACCTCGGACCGATGATCGCGGATCTTCCAGATGGGTATGCGACACAAATTGGCGAACGGGGACTCAAGTTATCGGGTGGACAAAAGCAACGACTTGCCATCGCACGGATGTTCCTAAAGAATCCACCGATTCTGATTCTGGACGAAGCAACGTCTGCCCTTGATACGGAAACGGAAGCACTCATCCAAGAGTCGCTGGCCGAACTGTCTGAGAACCGGACGACCCTCGTCATTGCGCACCGTTTAGCGACGATCCGGAATGCGGATAAGATTTTCGTCGTCACGAAAGACGGGATCGTCGAAGAGGGCTCGCATGACGAGTTGATGGATCAAGGTGGTTATTTCTCCCGTTTGTTAGAGAGACAACGAGTTTGAATCGATTTGAAAGAATGTAAAAGCAATGGACATGTTCCGTTGCTTTTTTTGTGCGTTCAAAAATATGATTGTGCAAGCCATTTTTAGGGAAAACGATGCATAGAAAAGAAGGAGAGGTGGAAGGATGTACGGTCAATTCTGTGAGAATTATGATGAGAGCTATCCCGTCTTGCGGGAGGAATCGTCACATGATTTCCATCGTTTTTTTGCGCTGTCCTACACGATTCACGATACTGTCTTTGAGCAGAATGTCTACGAACGTCTGATGCGAACGATCAAACACAAGACATCTCGCTTTTCAGCGTTACGGAGTCGCTATACACCATTGCTCGTTGCCCATGTTCAACTGAATAGCACGGATCCTGATGTCCTCATCGAAGAAATCATCGTCGCTGAAAAGAAGATTAAACATCGATTGATTCGTGATAAAGGAGTCCGACCATTTTTTGCACTCAATGAAGTACTGAACCGTCGACAAGGGATTGATGCGTTTCCCTACATGGAACGCTTGCATGCGACACGACCACATCTGAATGCTGCGAAGCAGTATGTCGTGACATCGACTTTGCTTGAACAGCACCCACTACCAGATACGTTTTTAGAACGCGTTGATACGTTTGAAGAGTGGCTTGCGCAATATATGGAACGGACGAGTGAACGTGTCATTACGGCGCAGATCTTAGCAGCGCATCCGGATGCGTCAGCGCAACAAGAACGAATCGTTGCTTGGCGGGAACTACTTGAACGGCGAGAAATCATTATTTGGGATCGTTTAATGCCGCTTCTTGCGTTATTACCATCGATGGAACGTGTTGATTGGATTTACGTGACCCGGATCGTCGATCGGGAGCGAGCACGGAATCGTTTTTCAGACGAAGTCAACTGGTTGATTGCCTTTCATCTGTTACTGGCTAAATCAGGAGTGACACGGGTGCAAGCTACGTTATTGTTACTGGCTGCACTAGAACTAACGAAAAAACCGTGACGTGAAGCATTGAAATAGACAAAACGGACGAGGTATGGCGCGCACCATACCTCGTCCGTTTTACTGTATGCTCATCTGACTTAATCAAACGTCGTAAACGTCGCATGTTGTTCGACCGGATAAAGTTCCGTACCGGCGACAGCGTTCAAGATCAACTGATTCCGCGAAACAGACATGCCGAGATTATCAGCTGCTGGACCATGTGATAACTCTAAATTAGCGGTTGCGTAAAGATGATGCGCCGTCTCGACGGAACGCACGATTTGATAGTCCGCGTCGACTTTCCAAGCGTTGGGTGCTTCGAACACGATATCGAGTCGATCAATGAAGCTTGGAAGGGATGGCGAAAAGCCGGTTGCCGCGATGACAGCATCTGTTTTGGACGAGCGTTCATCTTCGAGCTCTTGATGTTGCATCGCGATCGTGAACCGTTCGTCATAGGTAATCTTTTTCACTTCAAGATTCGCGCGAATCGCGACTTGTTGCTGTTCTTCTTCCGTCAAATCATAGAGGTGGGCATAGATCGATTGCAGGGTCTCTGGACTGATGCCGTTCTGAGACCGGGCGAATTTCTTGACCGACTCTTGTCTTACTTCGAGTGGGAGTTGGTTGAAATACGTCACATAGCTCGGTGAAAAAATTTCTTCTCCGAGTTTACCGGTCTCGAGTGTCTCAAACAGTGTCGAACGCGCAATCCATTCGAGTTCAGGACGCTCTGGAGCAGGTGTCGTCAAAAGATCAAGGAAGATCTCGGCAGCACTTTGACCGGAGCCGACGATACTGATTTTTTTGCGCTGCAACAGTTCTGCCTTGTTCATGACATACTGTGTATTGTGAATGACACGCTCGTCAAACGTGTCTGGAATCGCGGGCTTTGAGCCAGTACCGATGACGACGTTCCGTGCTTCGAACGTTTCCCGTTTACCAGTTGTGACATCTTCGACGAGGACCTCGAAACTATCACCGGTATCTTGCACATCGACGACGCGGGTTGAAAATCGTAAATCATTAAGCTGTGTCGCCACCCAGCGTAAGTAATCATTGTAACCTTGTCTTGAAATCAGAAGTTTTTCATAGAAGTAAAACGTGTGGAGACGTTGGATCGATCGTAAGTAATTAAGGTAAGAAAATGCGCTCGTCGGATCAGCAAGTGTGACGAGATCGGAGATGAAGCTTGTCTGCATCATCGAGTCCTGAATCATCATGCCGGGATGCCATGAGAATTGTTCGCTTTCGTCAAAAAATAACGTTTTTAAATCTGTCGGATGAGCCAGTGCGCTCAACCCTAAATTCATCGGACCAATGCCGATACCGATTAAGTCATACATAGAAAAAGCCTCCCAATTCGATATTGTTCTAAAACAATACCCGAAAAGGAAGGCGGACGAAACGTCAGGCTGAAGTTTACAGCTGGTCGGTCGTCGTTGTTTTTGTCTCGACCGTCATCGTTTTTCCGTCACGGATGATTGTCAGTGAGAGTGGACCGTCTGATTTGATGAGTGCCGTTTTGATATCGACGAATCCTTTAATCTCGGAGTCGTTGATTTTCGTGATCACGTCACCTGTTTTCAGTTTAGCCGCAGCGGCTGGACTGTTCGGTTCGACTGACATGACGACGACACCTGTTTTTTGACTGTCTGGTAAGTTAACTTGATCTTTTAAATAACCAGCAGGGAACGCCGCCACATCTTGTAAGGAAACACCGAGTGTCGGATGTTCGACTTTACCGTTCGTCTCAAGTTGTTTGAGGATTGGTAATGCATCATCGATTGGAATACTGAAACCGACACCTTCAACACCCGACTCAGCAATTTTCATCGAGTTGATACCGACGAGTTGTCCTTGTTCATTGATCAAGGCACCGCCTGAGTTACCAGGATTGATCGCGGCATCCGTCTGGATGACCGTTGTATTAAAGTCGTCTTGTCCATCGTTATTCGTATCGACCGGTACAGTCCGGTCTTTCGAACTGACGATTCCACGGGTAACGGAATTTTGGAATTCACCAAGCGGATTACCAATCGCAAGGACAGTCTGTCCGGCTTTTAAGTCAGCCGATTTCCCGAGTGTGATGACGCCTGGAACGTCGTTTGCGTCGACTTCTAACACGGCTAAGTCATACGTTTCGTCACTACCGAGTAATTTGGCTTGCAGTGTTTTACCGTTGTTAAGTGTGACATCAAGTTTTGATGCGCCATCGACGACGTGGTGGTTCGTAATGATGTATGCTTTTCCATTCTCTTTTTTATAAATGACACCAGATCCCGAGCCGGCAGCTGCTTCTTTTTGCGACATCGCATTACCGGTTTGATAATTCGTCACCGTTACAACGGATTTTTGAGCAGTGGCGACTGCATTCGTCACTGGATCATTCGACGTCGTCGAGACTTGTTTTGGCATTCCGTTTGAGAGTGGTGTGTCCGCGACCTGTTGTTCTTGATCGAGTAAAATCGGAAACGCGATCGTTGCCGTCAGAACGGCACCGATGATTCCTCCAGTCAATCCAGGTAAAAGTCCTTTTGTTTTTCCAGCCATAAGTCGTCATCCCTTCCTGTATGATTTCTGACTTCATCATAGCAAATGAAGCGACTTGTCACCTGATTACGGGAGACATTCCGAAATGACTCATCATTCCCCATAATTCGACGACAATTTCTAAAAGTTGAGATAATCGGATCAGTTCGATACACTGAAGCTGTTTCGAATGAATCCGTAAAGTGGAAAGAGAGAGTGAAAGATCATGCTATTACGTTTAGTCTATGGAGCAGGATTATTGTTTGCGGGAGTTGGTCATTTCCGCAACGAGAAAGGGTTTGTCAGCATCATGCCGTCGTTCATTCCGTTCAAGCGCTTTTTCGTCCAAGTAACGGGTGTGATCGAGATCGCTTATGGTCTCATGCTATTGACAGGAAAAGGAGTACATCTCGTTCGTAAGACGCTTCCGGCCTTTTTGTACGCGGTCTTACCGGCAAACGTCAATATGGCCGTCAATCCGAAACCGGTCAATGGGAAGCGCCTTCCATCATGGTTGCTCTGGACACGTTTGCCGCTTCAATGGGGACTCATCGCCTTGGCCAAACGCCTGAAATGAATCGGAACAAAAAGCCGCCATTTAGGCGGCTTTTTGTTTTAGAAACGTTTATTGACAGCAAGTAATGCGGCTTTTGCGATCTCTTCATAGGTAGAGTCGTTCGGATGGAACTGATCGCTTGATAAATCACGTTTGACGTCGCGAACGAGATTGAATGTGTCGATGATTTCGACGTCATATTCAATCCCGAGCGTCCGGGATTTAGCATTCCAGTCTTGCACGATCGCATCGAACGCCTCACCGTTTTCCGTTGCACGGAAAGGATTATAAAGTCCGACGTAGAAGATGACAGCATCCGGATTTTGTTCGCGCAGAATCCGGAACGTCTTTTTTAAGTTGTCTTGAGCCGTCGTAATCGTCGCGGCCGTTTTCTTTGCGTCGAAATTCGTGACACCTTCGCCACGATTGAACAAGTCATTTCCGCCGATCGTCACCGAGATGACTTTCGCTTGACTGACTGAGCGTAGGACTTCTTTTTGTTTGAGTTGTTTTAATAAATTTTCCGTCCGGGCACCACTGACGGCAAGATTCTGAAAACGCTCGACCGTGTTCGCTTTGACAAGGTCGCGTCCGACAAGAGCAGCATAACTATTTCCGTTAGATGCTCCAACACCACGCGTCAAGGAATCACCAAGCGCGACGTACGTTCCGCCTTTTTTGACAGGTTCTTCCTTTGTTGGTGTGAGGACGGCACGCTTCGGTGGATTGACGACGTCACTATAGGCGTTGACGAAACCGTAACCAAACAGTGCGGTCAGTAAGAGTGAAACGGTTAAAAACAGGGGCCAGCGCAATCGCTTCATGAACGTTCCTCCTTCTAGGTTCTATCCTGATTGTAGCAAATGTAGAAAGAATGTGCGGAAATGAAGTGTTCTGACAAGTCAAATGATTCATTATTCCGCTAGAATAGACAATAAGAGGTGAGAGACGTGAAACCAACAGTTAAATTAGAAGGTGTAACAAAGGTGATCGGAAAAAAAACGATCATCGATAATATCTCGTTTGAAATTCAACCGGGTGAGGTCTTCGGATTCCTTGGACCGAACGGGGCAGGGAAAACGACGACGATCCGGATGCTCGTCGGACTGATCAAACCGACGTCCGGTAAAATCACTGTCTGTGACTTCGATGTCCGCAAACAGTTCGTCCAAGCGATGGAGCGGATTGGTTCGATCGTTGAGAACCCGGAGTTGTATAAATATTTGACAGGTCGTGAAAATTTACAAGTCTTTGCCCGGATGTTACCGAATGTCGACGAGGCAAGGATTCAGGAAGTCATCGATCTCGTCGATTTGACGGCGCGGGTCGACGATCAAGTCCGGACATACTCGCTCGGGATGCGTCAGCGTCTCGGTATCGCCCAAGCACTACTCGGACGACCAAGCGTCTTGATTCTCGACGAACCGACGAATGGTCTCGATCCGATGGGGATTCGGGATTTGCGTCAATTCATCCGCCGGCTCGTCGAGGAAACGGGACTGTCGGTCCTCGTCTCGAGTCATATTCTCGCTGAAATCGAGATGCTCGCCGATCGTGTCGCGATCATGAGTTACGGTAAAATCGTTCAAGTCGGAACGGTCAAGGAGCTGGTCGAGTCGCTTGCTCCTGGTGTTGATTGGCGTGTCGACGATGCCTTCAAGGCGAACGAGATTTTATCGGCTTCTGATTTAGTCCAAGTATCCGAAGTCGTCGATGCGAATACGGTCCATACCTTGATGGATGCTAGTAAGACGCCGGCACTCAACAAGCAGTTGCTTGAAGCAGGTGTTGAAGTTTGGACGATCGAACGGAAAGTCCAGACGCTTGAAGATCTGTTCATCACGTTAACGGGAGGCGATCACATTGCGTAATCCGAACATGATCGGTCTCGTCCGAAATGAAGTTACGAAAATCGCTTCGAAACGTCGGTTTGCTGTCGTTGCGATCATCCTCATCGTCCTCGTTTCAATGTTTACGTACGCACAGTATCGAGACATTCAAGAACAGATCAAAAAGCAAGGAACACTCGATTGGCGGGTTGAACTTCAACAAGATATCGTCGATACACAGAACCGTCTTGCTTCTAGCAGTATTCAAGATGAGTTCCGTCAGTTCCTTGAATTTGACCTAAAACAAAACCAATACTATCTCGATAACGACATCAATCCGAATTATCCGGGAGCCCCGACGTTCATCCGGATATTCTTTTCGCAAGGATTGACGCTGATTTTACCGCTGTTCATCATCGTCATCATGGCGGACATCGTCAGCGGGGAACAAAATGACGGAACGATCAAGACATTGCTGTCGCGACCGGTCCGGCGTTGGAAGATCCTCATGGCGAAATGGTTGACGGTGTTACTTTATACATCGATGCTAATGGCATTGACCGTCGTCGTCTGTTATGCGATATCCGGAATCGTCCTCGGTTATGACGGCTGGACCGCACCGATCTTGACCGGATTCCAAGCTTCACCGAGCGGAACGTTCTCGACTGAATTCGTGCATACGTTACCGATGTGGGAGTATCTGTTGATGGCGGTCGGTCTAGCCTGGATCGTCACGGCGGTCGTTGGGACGATTGCCTTGATGGTTTCCGTTCTCGTCAAGAATACGGCGACAGGCATCGGGATCATGATGGCAGTTTTGATTTCCGGTACGTTACTGACGACGCTCGGTTCAAGCTGGACGAGTTCGAAGTATCTCGTCAACGTCAACTTTGGACTGATTAACTACCTCGATGGTCAAGCGCCACCGATCGAAGGGATGACACTTCCGTTCTCGCTTGCTGTCCTCGGTTGTTGGACGGTCGCGGCACTAATCGTTGCCTTCTGGAACTTCACGCAAAAAGATATGTATTAAGAAAAACGGGTCCACCTGAAGAGGGGGACCCGTTTGTCATGATTTGTAAGGCGATTTGTCGTATGTTTCCATTATTTTTTGATACTGAAGCTGTGTTGGTATTGAAGCGTCTAAACTTAGAACGGGGGAAACCGACCGTTCCATTTGCAGTTGGTGTTCCGCGAACGTGCCGATCATCTTCGGGTCCGTCGCCGTATGATACGTCCGGCACCAGTCGAGGAACTCATTTGATCCTGAAAAGTCAGGATAACGTGCTGCTTCGCGTGCGATGAGCCGTTCCATCCGGAGCGATTCGTCGAGCGACAGGAAGACGAGCAAGTCCCGATTGGTGAAACCATCCGGGTGCCAGGCGAAGACGGAACCGGAGACGACGTAATCACGGTAAGACAGTATATCTGCTTCATACATGGAAAATCGCTCGGAGACGTCACGTTTTTCAGTGAACTTCGTATCTCTCCAGAGATAATGGTCGGTATCGATCCACGCAATCCGTTCCGATTGTCCGATGAATGCACCTAGTGTACTTTTTCCAGTACCAGACCCACCAATGATTTGAATGCGCACGAGAACCAGCTCCTTTCGAAATAATCTACTAGCACACAGAACAGGCCCGGGCATGATGCCGGACCTGTTCTGTGGAAGAAGGAAATCTTCCTATGTCGCCTCGTGCCAGCACAAGACATGGAATCGAGAGGCAGTGCCTCTAATAGGAAGCCGATGCAGGTCAGCCTCCGCGCTACGTACCAATCGTACTTTTATCATACTGATTCCAAGAATTGGTGTCAAACCTGCTCGAAAGGGTTTACAAACCATTCAAACCGTCAAAAGAGAGAATAACGATGACTAGAGGAGGAACGACCATGGCAGATTGGGGCATCATGCTGACAGGCGTCGTCATTTGTGGATGGTGCATCTTTAGTGCCATCTATGACGATTTCATCCGTCGCGTATAAGACAAGTAAGTGTGGAACCGTCCAAGGAGGGCGGTTTTTTTGTGGATTTTTTTAATCCGAGTAAATGGCTGTGGTACACTCGAATCAAAAATGAAAAAGATAAAGAATGGGTGAAGCAGAATGAAGAAACAACCAGTTATCGTCATCGTCGGACCGACGGCAGTCGGAAAAACGAAGACAGGCATTGAACTCGCAAAACGACTAAACGGAGAGGTCTTATCCGGAGATTCGGTTCAAGTCTATCAAGGGATGGACATCGGATCGGCAAAAGTGACGACCGAAGAGATGGAAGGAGTGCCGCATCATCTGCTTGATCTCGTTACACCGGACGACGAGATGAGTGTAGCCCGTTTCCAAACGGTTGCCCGAGCAACGATCGATGAGATCGCGAGCCGTGGTAAGTTGCCGATCATCGTCGGCGGAACAGGGCTTTACATCCGTTCAATTTTATATGACTACCAGTTTACTGAGCAGGCAGAAGATCCAGCCTTACGGGCTGAACTCGAAGCGTATGCGGCGACACATGGAGCAACTGCACTACATGATCAGTTAAAGGAACTCGATCCGGTGCGCGCAGAAGCGATTCATCCGAATAACATCCAGCGGGTCGTTCGGGCGATCGAGGTCGCGCGGACTGGTCAGACACAAACGACTGGCAGTCAACCGGCACTTTACGAGAGTTTGTTGTTCGTTTTACACATGAAAGACCGGGATCGTTTGTATGACCGGATTGATCAGCGGGTAGACATGATGGTCGACAGTGGCCTTCTAGAGGAAGTGGCGCGTCTGGACGCTGCCGGGTATCGACAGACGAAGGCGTTGCAAGCGATTGGTTATAAAGAGATGTTACCTGTTCTTGACGGAGCACCACTCGCTCCTGCTGTTGACATGCTAAAACGGAACACACGACGCTTCGCCAAACGTCAATTGACATGGTTCCGTCATCAATTTGATGGCGTTTGGGTAGATATGGGAAAGTTTTCATTTGAAGAAACGTTCAAAATTATCTATGATAGAACTGTAGAGTTTCTGAAAGCGGTTAAATAAGAGTTGCCCGAAGACAGAAACAGATAAAAAGAGGGGGCACGGGGAATCATGAAAGCGACATACAACATTCAGGACGTCTTTTTAAATCAATTACGGAAAGATGCAGTCCCAACGACGGTTTTCTTAATCAGCGGGTATCAATTACGGGGGCTGATCAAGTCATTTGATAACTTCACGGTCATTTTGGAGTCGGAAGGCAAACAGCAATTGATCTACAAACACGCAATTTCGACGTTCGCACCAGCGCGCAACGTGACGTTATATGAACAAGAAGAGACACAAGAAGTTTCTCGCTAATGAAAAAGACGACCGGGGGGTCGTCTTTTTTTTTAGGTTTCATTCAGGTGTGGGTCGTATTAAAAATTCGAGACGAATAACGAAAGAAGAATGACGCTTCGCAAGTGAAGTGAAAAATGACAGCTACTTCACTTTCAGCGTAAATGTGTCATTACAGTAATGGTGTCAGTTCCTCGACCGCCTCTTCATAACGTCGAAGCGAGACATCCTTATAAAGACACGTCTTCTGCAGGCGTTCTTCCTTCGTCATCTCGTCCTGATACGTTTTTAGGATGAAGCTGTTGCGTAACATCGACGGCGTCAAGACCCGCTTGTTGTCCGACCGTTCATTCAGCTGACGCATCATCTTCGTGATCATGACGATCGACAATTGCTTCGGTGCATTCTTACTGTAAACCCAGCGGAATGTCATCCGGGCGAAGTCGAACGCGACGAAAAAAGGGTCGGTACTGTGATAACGAGGACGGACGGGCTCCGGAATCGTCTTCAAGTAACGCAACATGATATCTTGATCTTCCCGCTCGAGATGGAGCAGGTAGCGGTTGCCGAGTCGATCGTGGACGGTCATCTCTTGCTGGGCGAAGTTGAGATCGTGCATCTTTAAGCCGATGATGTGATGGACGCGTAAACCGTAGCGATAAAACAGGCGGAGAATGAGTTCGTTTCGATCGATCAAATACGGACGGGCTTTCAATTGATGTTCCGTCAAGCCGCGATCGGATTGATTCGTTCGGACGAGTTGCTCGTATTCCTTAAAGGAAGCGACGTGTTTTGCCGTCAATTCATGTGTCGGTTGTGCGTATTCGATCAGCTTCGCCTTCGTTTGTCGAATTTGGTAATTAACTTGATTGATGACGGTGACGATTCGGGCGACCGTCGCTTGTTGGTAGAGTTTCTCTTCGATCAAGTACTCATTGATGAACGTCTTCCACGTCTCGATCGAAATCGCCTTGAAATCATCGATCGTCTCAAGTGGTTGATCGACATCCGTCATATAGCGGTGGACTTCGATTAAATCGTACCGATAGCGCCGGACGGTCGAAAGTTGTCGTCCGCTTGTCGTTAAATAAAATAGGTAGCGTTCAATGAACTCTGGAAGCGTATACGACTGTTCGCGTGCCATCGTTTTCCTCCCTTTCGTAATGGTGTTTCTTCCATCATAAACCGAACGGATGTTTCCTGTCCAAAAAAGTTCAGACGAACCGGTGGCTGTGGTATGATAAGGGGCGCAGTACGTCTTTACTCGTGAAAGGAATGATATTATGTCAGAACGCGTCATCGTCGTTGGTTGCCAGCTCCCCGGTGTCCCAGATCATGTCTATGAAGAATCGGTCGCGGAGCTCGAAGCACTCGTAACGACTGCGCATGGTGTCGTCGTCGGTCGTTTGGATCAAAAACGACAAGCAATTGACCGCCGTACGTTCATCGGAAAAGGAAAGGTTGAGGAACTCGTTGCGTTAGCAGACGAACTTGAACCTGATTTAATCATATTCAATGCTGAAGTCACGCCCGGTCAAATGAAAAATATCCGGATTGCCTTATCAGACCCGGAAGCGATCAAGTTGATCGACCGGACGCAGTTGATTCTCGATATCTTCGCTGGACGTGCCCAATCACGCGAAGGGAAATTGCAGGTCGAACTGGCACAGATGAGTTATCTGTTGCCACGTCTTGCTGGGCAGGGAACACAACTGTCACGTCTTGGTGGCGGAATTGGAACACGTGGACCAGGTGAGTCGAAACTCGAGACGGATCGTCGTCATATCCGTCGCCGCGTCGATGAGATTTCGAAACAACTCGAGACATCCGTCGCGCATCGTGCCCGTTACCGGGAACGTCGCAAAGAGAATCAGACGTTCCAAATCGCACTCGTTGGTTATACGAATGCCGGCAAATCAACGATCTTCAACCGATTGACTCAAGCCGACACATACGAAAAGGATGAGTTGTTCGCGACGCTCGATCCGTTGACACGTCAAGTCGATTTGCCAGAAGGTGGGCAAATCCTCCTGACGGATACGGTCGGTTTCATTCAAGATCTGCCGACAAAGTTGATCGCAGCGTTCCGTTCGACACTCGAGGAAGTGCTAGAAGCGGACTTGATCCTCCACGTCGTCGATGCGTCGAGTGAGCATTACTTGAACCAGATGCAGACGACGAACGATGTTCTCGATGAACTCGGTGCCGGTGACATCCCGCAGCTAGAAGTCTACAACAAGAAGGACCAGCTGAACCGTTTGTTTACAGGCGGGAAACTGTTGATCTCTGCACTTGATCCACAGGACATCGAGCGTTTGATTGAAGAAATCGAACGTTCAATCAGTGAGATCCTCGAGTATCTCGAGATCCGCATCCCGGTTGATGGTTTTGCTCATTACAATCCGGCAAAGGAAGTCATGATGAACTTGAAGGAATCGTTCGAAGAAGATGGTTCTGTCATTCTTAAAGGTTACTTGCGTAAAGATACGCGTCTATATGCGACATTGAAACAATACGAGGTGTAAACATGTTTTCAGAATTAACCCATTACGAAACGCTTCGTCCGCTCATTGACCGGGCGGAGGAACAGATCGCTCCGTACGTCAAGAAGGCGCAAGAGGTCGCGGAATACAATCAATTCCGTGTCCTCGATGCGTTTCGGCGTCACAAGGTCAGTGATTTTCATTTCATGCCGTCAACTGGCTATGGCTACAACGATGAAGGACGCGATACGCTCGAACGGATCTATGCCGACGTCTTCGGTGCGGAAGCCGGTCTTTGTCGTCCACAAATCATCAGCGGCACCCATGCGATCGGTATCGCATTGTTCGGTTTATTGTTGCCGGGCGATGAACTGCTCTATATCACAGGAAAACCATACGACACGCTCGAAGAGATCGTCGGAATTCGTGGTGATGGACGCGGTTCATTAAAGGAACTGGGCGTCCAGTATGATGTCGTCGAGATGAAAAACGCCGAGACGATCGACGTACCGGCCGTTCTCGAACGGATCACACCGCAGACGAAGGTCGTCGGGATTCAGCGTTCAAAAGGGTATGCGACGCGACGCAGTCTACCGGTTAATGAAATCGGTGAAGCGATCGCCGCCATCAAAGACGCTCATCCCCATGTCTTGATTTTCGTCGATAACTGCTATGGTGAATTCGTCGAGACGATCGAACCGACGCACGTCGGGGCAGACTTGATGGCAGGGTCGTTGATTAAGAATCCGGGTGGTGGTCTTGCGAAGACTGGCGGTTATCTCGTCGGTCGAACGGACTTGATCGAACGGGCATCGTTCCGGATGACGACGCCAGGGATTGGCGCCGAAGCCGGTCCATCGTTATCCGCACTTCCGGATATGTATCAAGGTTTCTATATGGCACCACATACGGTTAGCCAAGCGTTGATGGGTGCGATGTTCACGTCAAGCATGCTCGGTCAGTTCGGCTTTGACACGGCACCGCACCATACGGCAGAACGGACGGATTTGATTCAATCGGTCTCGTTCCATGCGCCGGAGCCGATGATTGCTTTCTGTCAGGCGATCCAAGCTGCTTCACCCGTCAATGCACATGCGTTACCAATTCCGGATTATATGCCGGGATATGCGGACGATGTCATCATGGCAGCAGGAACGTTCGTACAAGGCTCATCGATCGAGTTGTCAGCGGATGGTCCGATCCGTGCACCCTATACTGCATACGTCCAAGGTGGTTTAACGTATAGCCACGTCAAGATCGCGATCATCTCAGCCGTCAATCACTTGATGGAAAAACAATTAATTCCAGAAAAAAACGTTTAATACTAGCATATCTCGTGAAAACGACCTCTGAACGACTTCGAGTAAAGTGATTAAAAAAGTTGTGTTAACTTTTCTTACATCGCTTGACAAGTTGCCTGACAGAGGTTTATTCTCATGGAGTAAGGAAAAAGGAGGAACCACATGGCAGACTCATCACGCCAGTCCAAGCCACTATTTCCCATCGGAGTCGTTCAAGAGTTGACCGCGTTATCTGCCCGCCAGATCCGATATTACGAAGAACAGGGACTGATTAAGCCGGAGCGGACAGAGACGAAGCGTCGCCTCTATTCGTTCAACGATGTCGATCGCCTGTTGTCGATTAAGGAATACCTGGATCAGGGACTGAATATCGCAGGGATCAAATTGATTTTTGAAAACGATCTCGTCAAACGCGAACGCGTTGCGGAGAGCGTCGTCGAGACGCGTCCGGAACTATCTGACGGCGAATTGTATAAACTCCTGAAAAATGAATTGAAGGAAGCAGGACGACATGGAAAGACGTCGCTCATCCAAGGTGAGCTCGGGCGTTTCTTCAAGTAAGGACCTGTAACCATATAAAAACGAATCGGAGAGGGGATTTGTCACATGACACGTCGCAACATTACACGAGAAGACATTTTGAAAATCGCTAAAGCTGAGGATGTACGCTTCATTCGCTTACAGTTCACAGATATCCTCGGAACGATCAAGAACGTTGAAATTCCAGTAAGCCAATTGGAAAAAGCACTTGATAACAAAATGATGTTCGATGGTTCATCGATTGAAGGATTCGTCCGGATCGAAGAATCAGATATGTATCTCTTCCCAGACTTAAACACATGGGTTGTCTTCCCATGGACAGAAGATGGAACAGGGAAAGTTGCACGTTTAATCTGTGACATCCATAATCCGGATGGCTCGCCGTTCGCAGGAGACCCACGTGGTCAGCTCAAACGGGTACTTAAAGAGATGGAAGAACTCGGTTTCACATCATTCAACGTTGGACCAGAGCCAGAATTCTTCCTCTTCAAGAAAGATGAAAAAGGTCGTCCGACACTTGAATTGAACGACCAAGGTGGATACTTCGACCTCGCACCAGTCGATCTTGGTGAAAATTGCCGTAAAGAAATCGTCATCGAGCTCGAGAACATGGGCTTTGAAATCGAAGCATCACACCACGAAGTCGCTCCAGGTCAGCACGAAATCGACTTCAAATATGCGGATGCGATCACGACAGCGGATAACATCCAAACGTTCAAACTTGTTGTCAAGACGATCGCGGCGAAGCACAACTTGCACGCGACATTCATGCCAAAACCACTCTTCGGAGTCAACGGATCAGGAATGCACGCGAACATGTCGCTTTTCAAAGGCAACGAGAACGTCTTCTTCGATGAAGGCAACGAAGAAATGCAATTGTCGGATGATGCACGTGCCTTCACAGCAGGTATCCTCAAACACGCACGTGCCTTCACAGCGGTTTGTAACCCGACAGTCAACTCATACAAACGTCTTGTTCCTGGCTACGAAGCGCCTTGCTACGTCGCATGGTCAGCCCGTAACCGTTCACCACTCGTCCGTGTTCCTGCAGCACGTGGACTCTCGACTCGTATCGAAGTTCGTTCAGTCGATCCAGCAGCGAATCCGTACCTCGCGCTTGCGACATTGCTCGCTTCAGGTCTCGACGGAATCAAGAACAACTTGAAAGCACCGGCTCCAATCGACCGTAACATCTACGTCATGGACAAACCGGAACGCGTTGCGAACGGAATCGATGATCTTCCATCAACACTCAGCCACGCACTCGAAGTCTTGAAAGCGGATGACGTCGTCATGCACGCTCTCGGCGATCACATCGCAGAGCACTTCGTTGAATTGAAAGAAATCGAATGGGATATGTTCCGGACGCAAGTCACGGAATGGGAACGCGATCAGTACATGGTCTTGTTCTAATCCAACTCAAGCACTTCTGGACTTTTGTCTGGAAGTGCTTTTTTCATGTCGTCGACAGGAATTGAGTCAAGGATATGGAAAGATACAAGAGTACAAAGAAAGGGAGACGATACATCATGAAAAAAGGATATGAAGGCAAAGAGATCACGGTCTATTTTGATTCGGAAGTCTGCATTCATTCCGGTCATTGTGTACGAAGTCTACCGACCGTCTTTGATGTCAAACGGCGTCCGTGGATTGAAGCGGACGGGGCGCCGGTGGAAGACGTCATGCGCGTCGTCGATGGTTGTCCAAGCGGCGCCTTATCTTACGAACGGAGGGAAGCAAATGGAGCTGAAACGAGCGGAACGTAAAATCGAAGCCCATCAGGAAGGTGAAGTGATTGGAGAAATCACTTACAGCGATACGAACAACGGCATGTGGATCATCGATCACACGTATGTTGATCCCGCGCACCGGAACCAACAGATCGGAGAACAACTCGTTGCCGAGATCGTCAACTGGGCACGGGAAGCAAACGTCAAGCTACTGCCGTTATGTCCGTTTGCGAAAAAAGAGTTCGAACATCAATCGGATTATCAGGACGTACAAGCAAATACGTGATCACAAAAATCTCCTCCGGTCTCTCAAGACTAGAGGAGATTTTTTCGAGTCATTGTTTGTGATCTCTGACTTTCATTTTGCGAGAAACAACCATCGCACCGAAATAGGCGATGACGTACAACACGACCAGTCCTTGTTTTAGCATATAAGGTAGATTCATTTGATTCACAAGTAGAAAACTAGCGCACGATAAAATTAAAAAGGGTATTAGCCACTTGTTCGGCACATCAGCACCTCCTTCACTATCTATGTATTTCCATTTTAAGGATAACATGAAATATTTACTGAAATATGTTAAAGATGAATAACTTGCTTACAAATAAATCCGTAGAAACGCCATCGTGACGACACCGGTGATGACCGTCCAAGAAAGACTTTTACTGAAAATCGCGACTGCCATCGTCGGTAGGGCGGCGAAGACATGAAGCGTCGAAATCGTCGGGAACGCGTTGTCTTGCGCGATAAGTAAATTTTGAAAGAAGAGGGCGCCAAGCAGGCAGACGGGAATGAACGAGAGCCATTCCGTTACAAGGCGCGGTAACGTCAGTCCATGAAGGACGAGAAACGGTAAGATACGTGGAATCCAAGTGACGAGTCCACAAGCTAAAAAGAGACCGATTAATTCTGGGCGGATTTCCATCGTGTGATCACGACTCCTATACTAGCGCCACCGAGTGTCGCGCAAAGAACGGCGACTTCCGCAGAAAAGTAGCGCATGGTGATGTAAAGCAAAAGTAAGACGATCAATAAGAGGCAACTATTCACGGCAATGCGGGTACGTTCTCCTTCAAATTGTAAGTACAATAAACCGATGAACATCGCCGTCAGAGCAAAGTCGAGACCGAAGCGCTCGGGATCAGGAAACCAGCTACCGACAAGTGCACCGAGAACGGTTGCGATAATCCAGCTAAGATACGCGGTCAGATTTAAGCCATGCATGAAGGACGGTGAGATCTTCCCTTTTTGCGCAGTATTCATTGCGACAGCGAACGATTCATCTGTCAGTAACGTCCCGGTACCGAGTCGATCACGAAGGTGGCGTGTCTCGACGTGCGGAGCGAGCGTCAGACTCATTAACAAGTGCCTGAGATTGACGATGAATGTCGTCAGAATGATGGCAGAGGCGGGACTATTCAACAGCAAGAGACTCGTGATGATGAATTGAGCGGCGCCGGCATAGATGAAGACGGACATGAATCCGACTTCAAGAGGGGATAAGCCGGAGGCACGACCGACGATCCCTGCGGAAAAGCCGATGCCGATATAGCCAAGGACGGTGGGTAGACAGGCGCGGACACCTGCTTGAAAGGCTGATGACATTCAATTCCTCCTCTTTTTTAAGAGCATAGCATTCGTGCGGTATATCGTCACCAACTGGTCAATATTTTCATCATTTTTTTCGACATACTCGACTTGATTTGGTGGTAAAGAGTAAGTGGTACGGCAAAATCAGTTAGGTAAAGGAGCGTTTTTCATGCACAAATTAATGAAAGATTCAAACCGGTTCGTTTCAGACATGGTCGACGGACTCGTACTTGCTCACCCTGATTTGTATAAAAAAGTCGAAGGTGTTAACGTCGTTGCGCGGAAAGTACCACTGGACGGAAAAGTCGGTCTTGTCTCTGGTGGGGGAAGCGGTCACGAACCGGCACACGCTGGATTCGTCGGGGACGGTATGCTTGCTGCGGCTGTTTGTGGGGAAGTGTTCACTTCACCGACACCAGACATGGTGCTTGAAGGCATCAAGGCAGCTCATGGGGGAAAAGGTGTCCTACTCGTCGTCAAGAACTATTCAGGTGACGTCATGAACTTCGATATGGCGAAGGAACTTGCTGAACTCGAGGATATTGAAGTTGATACGGTCGTCGTTAATGATGACATCGCGATCAAAAAGGAAGAGGATCGTCGTGGGGTCGCAGGAACTGTCTTCGTCCATAAGATTGCCGGTGCTGCAGCGGCAGAAGGAAAATCACTAAGTGAAGTCAAAGCAGTTGCGGAAAAAGTCATCAAGGGCGTTCGTTCGATTGGAATGGCACTCTCACCATGTTACATGCCGGAGAGCGGCAAGCCAGGCTTTGAGTTGCATGATGACGAGATGGAGATCGGAATCGGGATCCACGGTGAAAAAGGACTTGAACGAAAAGCAGTCGCTTCCGTTGATGCGATCGTCAAAGAGTTGCTCGATCGTTTGACGAAAGAAGTACCAGACAAAAAAGTCGCCGTCATGGTGAATGGGATGGGCGGAACACCAGAATCTGAACTGTACATCACGTATAAATATGTCGCGGAAGAACTTGAGGCGCATGGTTACGAGATTGCCCGCTCATTCGTTGGAAACTATATGACATCGCTTGAGATGCACGGGTTCTCAATCACGCTCTTACCAGTGGATGATGAACTGCTCGGATATCTCGATGCAGAAACGAAAGCGATTGGATTCTAATTCAAATAAACGGGGTGTAAAAACATGAAGTTGACGACGGAACAGTTGCAAAGCGCGCTCCTCAAAGCAGCGGAACAGATCGAACAGCATAAGGATGAATTGACGGACCTTGACCGGGAAATTGGTGATGGAGATCATGGAATTAACATGTCGCGTGGCTTCCAAGCAGTCCAGAAGACGCTAGAAGAACACGGCGAATATGAGGATTTAGGAGCTTTATCCAAAGAAGTCGGGATGACGCTGATCAAAACGATTGGTGGGGCATCCGGTCCTTTATACGGGACAGCATTCGTTAAGTTCGCCGGTGCATTCAAAGGGAAAACAGAAGTCGAAGGTACGGATCTTGCAGACGCTTTCCGCGAAGCGACGGAAGGGATCAAATCGCGTGGGAAATCGGAATTCGGTCAAAAGACGATGGTCGATATCTGGACACCGTTCCAAGAAGCGCTCTCGCAAGAAGAGGACTTGAAAGCGGCAATCGATCAAGCACTTGCTGATACAAAAGCGCGTATCGCAACGAAAGGGCGCGCGTCCTACTTCGGTGAAGCGACGGAAGGCGTCCAGGACCCAGGTAGTTTATCGAGTGCTTTGCTACTCAGCGAAATTGCGGAGGTGCTTCATGGTTAATCTTGTACTTGTTTCTCATAGTGAAAAACTCGCGGCTGGGCTGAAAGAACTGTTGGCAGAGATGGCACCGGATACGCCAGTCTTAGTAGCAGCCGGTCTTGAAGATGGTAGCATTGGAACGGACGCAACACGAATCGAAGAAATACTGAATACACTAGACGACGATGGAGTCGTCTTAACGGATATTGGTTCTGCGACGATGAACACGGAACTAGCACTTGAATTATACAGTGGCGAACGGACGGTACGTTTTATCGACGCACCACTCGTCGAAGGTGCTTTTCTAGCAGCTGTTTTAAGTGGACAGTCGAAATCCGTCGATGAGATTGAAGACGGATTAAAAAATGAGTTTGGCAAATAAGTAATGAATCCCCCATTGCGAATAGGCGAGGGGGATTTATTTCAATTACTTTTATTCATATTAAAACTTAGTAGAGACTCTCATGAATCAAAACGACCGGAGCCACTCTTCTAACCACTCTCTAGGTAAGCAAACTGTAGCTAAATTAAGTGTTTGTAATGCATCCAAAGAATACGTGTTATAAAGATAGAGATCCCATTGTGCATCGATATCGTTTACTACTTCAGTCGCTTGTTCACTTAATGGATAAGTTCCACGTCCGTCAGTTGCAAGATGATAATAATCATTATGGTAGACATTGATCATATACCGGTAACACCAGTCTGCCAGTTCTTCATGCGTGATGTTGCCATCAAGCGCGAACTGAATGTATTCTTTTAGCTGTTGATCAGAATAAATGGTATTCATGAGGCACCTCACGCTATATTTTCTATAAGATATCAAAAACCCGGTCCCTCTGTAAAAGGGATCGGGTTATTAATTAACTTATTTCGATGGTTTAAAGACCATTGTCGCTTCCACTGCTTTTTGCCATCCAGCATAGCGTTGTTCACGATCGTCTTCTTTCATCTCTGGTTTAAACTGATGATCGAGCTTCCATTGTTGTTTGATTTCCGCTTTATCTTTCCAGTAACCGACGGCTAATCCAGCAAGATATGCTGCACCGAGTGCTGTCGTTTCGTTGATTTCTGGACGATCGACAGGAACGCCGAGGATATCCGATTGGAACTGCATCAAGAAGTTATTGGCTACAGCACCACCGTCGACACGAAGTGTTTTCAGTTCGATTCCAGAATCTTGTTCCATCGCTGTCAACACGTCGCGTGTTTGATAAGCGAGTGATTCAAGCGTTGCCCGAACGAAGTGCTCTTTATCTGTTCCGCGTGTTAATCCGAAGATCGCCCCACGAACATCTGAATCCCAATACGGTGCACCAAGACCGACAAAAGCAGGAACGACGTAAACACCGTCTGTTGAATCGACTTTCGTTGCATAGCCTTCTGAATCTTTCGCGTGTTTCAACATACGGAGTCCATCGCGGAGCCACTGGATTGCAGAACCGGCGACGAAGATAGAGCCTTCGAGCGCATATTCGACTTTTCCATCAACTCCCCAAGCAATTGTCGTCAAGAGTCCGTGGTCAGAAGAAACGGCTTTCTCACCTGTGTTCATGAGCATGAAACAACCTGTTCCGTATGTGTTCTTTCCTTCACCTTCTTCAAAACACGTTTGACCAAAGAGTGCAGCTTGTTGGTCACCAGCGATCCCAGCGATTGGCACTTCGTAACCGAAGAAGTGATATGGTACCGTCTTGTCGTAGACTTCACTCGATTGACGAACTTCTGGTAACATTGATGCAGGAACACCGAGGATATCGAGCAACTCTTCATCCCATTTTTGCTCATAGATGTTGTACATCAATGTCCGTGAAGCGTTCGTGTAATCCGTGATATGCGTTTTTCCACCAGACAATTTCCAAACGAGCCACGTATCGATCGTACCGAAGAGTAATTCACCGTTCTCTGCTTGCTCACGTGCACCTTCGACATTGTCGAGGATCCATTTGACTTTCGTACCAGAGAAGTAGGCATCAATCAAAAGTCCTGTTTTATCGCGGAACTTCTGATTCAAGCCCTGTTCTTTTAAATCGTCACAGATACCAGACGTTTGACGTGATTGCCAAACGAGCGCGTGATAAACCGGTTTACCTGTTTCTTTGTTCCAGACCACTGTCGTTTCACGTTGGTTCGTGATTCCGATTCCGGCGATTTGCTCAGGTTTGATATCTGCTGTTCCGAGTGCTTCAGCCATAACAGCAAGAATCGAACCCCAGATTTCGTTTGCATCGTGCTCGACCCAGCCTGGTTGCGGGAAGTATTGCTTGAATTCCCGTTGTGCCGAGTTGACGATTTTCCCGTCGTGATCGAAGATGATCGCACGTGAGCTTGTCGTACCTTGGTCGAGTGCTAGGATATACTTGTTTTCCATTTCGAAATCCCCCTTGAGCGGTATGTGTTAGTGAAACGTGATCTTAGTAGACCAATTGGTAGATGAACACGGCAAGCGCTCCGCCGATGATTGGACCAACAACTGGAATCCATGAGTAGCCCCAGTCAGATGACCCTTTATTCGGAATCGGTAAGATAGCATGTGCGATACGCGGTCCAAGGTCACGGGCCGGGTTGATGGCATATCCTGTTGTACCACCAAGTGATAGACCGATGACGACGACGAGTAAACCGACGATAAGTGGTTTTAAGCCGTCACCGAATGTCGTTAAACCGAGCGCCAAGATACCGAAGACGAGAACGAATGTCCCGATGATTTCAGAAATCAAGTTCGACGGCGTATGGCGAATCGCTGGACCTGTTGCGAACACACCGAGTTTTGCAGCTTGATCATCAGTCGCTTCAAAATGTTTCATGTAATGAAGCCAAACGAGAATGGCGCCGATGAAAGCTCCGACAAGTTGTCCGGCAATATAGACAGGAACGTCTGCCCACGGTAAATCAGAGTTTAAAGCAAGTGCAATTGTTAAAGCGGGGTTCAAGTGAGCTCCACTCTCAGCAGCGACGAATGCTCCTGTCATGACGGCAAGACCCCAAGCGAACGTGATGACAATCCATCCGCTGTTTTCGGACTTCGTCTTTCTCAAGACGACACCGGCGACAACGCCATCCCCGAGCAGAATGAGGATCATCGTACCGATCATTTCCAATACAAAGTTATTCATGCAAAAACCCTCCCTTTGGATTAAAGCAAATAATGGTCTTTCTACTTTAAATTACTCCGATTTGATAACGTTTTCAATACATATAATTGAAATATAGGAATGGAAATTTTTTATTTTAATGTTTAAAGATACGAAAAAGTGGATAAGAAAACACCTCGTCTTGCCTGCAAGCAAGCAAAAGAGGTGTTAACGACGACGCTTTTTTCTTTTTTTAGGTCGAAACCAACTACTGGAATAATCTAGTAGGATATGAATTGTGCTAGCTACCATGATACCAATGACAAAAGCGGGTAGGGAAGCGAACCAGGAATCAATGGTCTCTGATGCGATGACTTGAAAATACAAGCTGAGAAATAATAAGGGAATCACAAGTGCAGCACTATAAAGGAGTCGGATGACATCCCCAATGATCAATCCGTGTGACCAGATCGAGCGGTGGGGCATGATCTTGACATAAGGCATCCACAGGACTCGAAATGGTCCAAAGCGATAATACGGTTCTGACTTTAAATCGAGGTCAGGTGACAACCAAAGCGTACCGACAGCGATTCCGATGGCAGTCGGTAACCAATCCGTTTGTTGCGTTGCGACCGAATACGCAACGTAACCCGTCAGTGCGACGGTATTGACGGTATCATGTACATTTCCTGAAGGCATGAAAAAAGACCAGTCGTAACTGGTCCCTCCGTCAATGAATCGTCCGATACACGCCGATTACCTTACCAAGAATGGAGACATTATCGAAATACATCGGATCCATCGAGTCATTTTCTGGTTGTAGACGTACCTGTTGATCTTCTAAGAAGAACCGTTTCACCGTCGCTTCGCTATCTTCGGTCATAGCTACGACGATTTCTCCGTTTTCTGCTGTGTTTTGTTGGCGTACGATGACACGATCGCCGTCAAGAATACCTGCGTTAATCATTGATTCACCATCGATCGTCAACATGAAGACCGTTTCGTTTCCTACATAATGTGCAGGGAGCGGGAATTGTTCTTCGATGTTTTCAATCGCTGTAATCGGAAGACCAGCTGTGACTTTCCCGATGACAGGAACATGAACGATGGCTTCCGTGATTTCTTCAGGCTTATCAAGCAATATCTCAATCGCACGTGGTTTCGTCGGGTCACGGCGAATCATTCCCCGTTTCTCGAGTCGATCCAAATGACCGTGTACCGTCGAGCTAGACGCGAGTCCGACTGCTTCTCCGATTTCACGAACTGATGGTGGATACCCCTTCAGTTTCACTTCAGAGACGATGTAGTCGAGAATCTCTTGTTGGCGCTTAGACATTTTCCGCATACGAATTGCCACCTCTTTCTGGATTGAAGTTTGAAATGTAAGAATATATGTTTCTAAATTCACTATAACATAGAACAAATGAGCGTACAAACAATTGTTCGACATTTTGTGTTGACCGAACACGGGTTCTGTGTTTATTATGAATTATGCGAACAATTGTTCCGCGAACATTTATTCTAACTCATTCATTTCATATTTGGAGGGATTCATGATGATTCATACGATTCGTACTCATGCTTTTTCTATTCTCTTCTATGCATTAAGTATTGCTTTCGTGATCTTTTTACTCACACCACGCCCAGATGAAAAGGTAGCGCAATTGATGACAGCTTCCGTTACGGTCGATGAGGACGCTACAGTCGAACAAATTGCTGAAGTCTACAATGACGGTTCGATGTCAGATGAGGAATACGTCAACTGGTTGATCAAAAATAATGATGTTGAGACAAAACATGTCATCTCAAAAAGCAAAATCGTTGTACCAATCGCACAACAATGACAAAATGGAAAAGTTGTGAAAGAACGAACAGGGATGTGAGGTACGATGAAGGTCGTGATTTATTGTCGAGTATCGACCGAAAAAGAAGCACAAGATAGTTCGATTGAACGCCAACGGATGGAGCTTTCGAAGGTTGCGTCTCAAAAGGGATTTGATGTCGTGGATATCGTCTCTGAAAAAGAGAGTGGATATGATGTTGATCGGGAAGGGATGTTAACAGTTCTTGATTATGTGACACGCGATACGGTAGATGCGGTCCTCGTGACGGATGATACACGGATTGGTCGAGGGAATGCAAAAATCGCTATTTTGCATACATTCAAAAAACATGGGGTCCGCTTGATGACGCTTGATTCAGATGGAGAATATCAACTTGCGGATGCAGAAGCGATGGTCCTTGAGATCGTTTCACTCGTGGAAGAATACCAACGGAAACTGCATAATGCAAAAATCGCCCGTGGCATGCGGCGAGCAGTCGAACAAGGTTTTCGCCCGGAACGAAACCTCAATCGCCAAGGAGAGAACGCAGGACGTAGTCGAAAAGACGTACCGATCGAAGAAATTGTACGTCTTCGAGAACTCGGATTGACGTTTTCTGATATCGCCATCACCTTGCGGGGGATGGGGCATGATATTTCAAAAGCAACGGTCAATCGTCGATATCTTGAATACCGCGAACTGACACCTAGTCCGGAATGAGAAGCAAGTAACCCGTCGACTGACGCGGTTAACTTGCTTTTTTTTGTAAGCTCTTTTACAGTAAGAATACAATTGAACTACTCAAGTTTGAGTCATAGAGAAAGAGGGATTCCATGTTATCACAAGAACAATTAGATCGAATTAATGCATTAGCGAATAAATCAAAAGTTGAGCCGTTATCGGAAGCGGAAACGGCAGAGCAAAAAGAATTACGTGCAGCGTATCTCGCAGCATTCCGTGGATCGTTCAAAAACCAACTCATGGGTATGAAAATCGTCGATGAAGAGGGAACGGACGTAACACCTGAGAAATTGAAACAAGCACAAGAAGAAGAACGGAATAAACAATAATCGTTCGTTTCTTTTATAGAAGAAAGAGGTCTCGCGCAAGCGGACCTCTTTTTTGTTTAGAGCGAGTAGATGAGGAAACATTGTACGATAGCAATACATCTTAATAGCGATCTTTCATGGATTCATGCATCCTGTATGAGTCGACAGAACGGCTATAGATAGCGCATTCATTTTAATGTGACATACTATTTAGAAAAGTTGTATCACATTTAAGAGTGTGCTAAAATGAGTAGGAATTTGTGAAAAAGAGAGAGGATGATTGTTTTGACGAACATGACGACAGTAGAACAATTAGCAATTAATACGATTCGTACCTTATCGATTGATGCCGTACAAAAGGCGAACTCGGGTCACCCAGGTATGCCAATGGGAGCAGCACCAATGGCATTCTCGCTTTGGGCGGATCATATGAACCACAACCCTAAAAATCCAGAATGGTTCAACCGCGACCGTTTTGTACTTTCAGCCGGACACGGTTCGATGCTTCTCTACTCACTCCTCCACCTATCGGGATATGATCTATCGATGGATGATCTAAAATCGTTCCGTCAATGGGGATCAAAAACACCGGGTCATCCGGAATACCGTCACACGGCTGGTGTAGATGCAACAACGGGTCCACTTGGTCAAGGGATCGCGATGGCAGTTGGTATGGCGATGGCAGAACGTCATCTTGAAGCAAAATACAACCGTGACGATCTCAACGTCGTTGATCACTTCACATACGGAATCTGTGGAGACGGAGACTTGATGGAAGGTGTTTCAGCGGAAGCTGCTTCACTCGCAGGTCACCTTGGTCTTGGAAAATTAGTCGTATTGTATGATTCAAACGATATCTCACTTGATGGCGATCTCGACAAATCATTCTCTGAAAACGTCCAGAAGCGCTTCGAAGCGTATAACTGGCAAGTCATTCGCGTAGAAGACGGAACGGATATCGATTCCATTTCGAAAGCAATCGCGGCGGCACAGGCAGAGACGACAAAACCGACATTGATCGAAGTCAAAACAGTCATCGGTTTCGGTTCACCGAACAAATCAGGGAAGTCGGCTTCTCACGGTGCACCACTTGGTGAAGCAGAAATCAAATTGACGAAAGCAAGCTACATTTGGGATCACGAAGAGTTCTACGTACCTGAAGAAGTCAAATCATTGTTTGACGAGCGGATCGTCCAACGTGGTGCTTCTGCAGAAGACGCATGGAACGAGACAATGAAACAATACGAAGCAGCGCATCCAGAATTGCATGCTGAACTCGTTCGCGCGATTGCAAACGAATTGCCAAGCAACTGGGAAGCAGACCTTCCGACATACGACTTGTCGTCGAAAAAAGCAACGCGTCAAACAAGCGGAGAAGTCTTGAATGGTCTCGCGAAGAACGTTCCGACATTGTTCGGTGGTTCAGCTGACCTTGCAGGATCAAACAACACGATGCTTAAAGGCGAAGCAGACTTCGATATCGATCCAAGCGGTCGCAACATCTGGTTCGGGGTACGTGAATTCGCAATGGCAGCAGCTGTCAACGGTATGGCACTTCACGGCGGCGTCATTCCTTACGGCGCGACATTCTTTGTCTTCTCGGATTACCTCCGTCCGGCGGTTCGTCTTGCTGCATTAATGGGACTTCCATCAATCTTCGTCTTGACGCACGACTCGATCGCTGTTGGTGAAGATGGTCCAACACACGAGCCAGTCGAACACTTGATGAGCTTCCGTGCAATGCCGAACGTCACGATCTACCGTCCAGCAGACGGAAAAGAGACGATCGCAGCATGGAAAACAGCAGTTCAAGCAAAAGATAAACCGACACTCCTCGTCTTGACACGTCAAGGTCTTCCTGAACTTGAAGGTACGACGACAGAGGGTGCTGAAAAAGGTGGTTATGTCATCGCTGGTGACGTTACGAAAGCTGATACACTCTTGCTCGGTACTGGTTCAGAAGTTCACCTTCTTGTCGAAGCACAAAAAGAACTTGGTGAATCAGCAGCTGTCGTTTCACTTCCATCATGGGAAGTATTCGAAGCACAATCAGCAGAGTATAAAGAATCGGTTCTTCCAAAACACATCACGAAACGTGTAGCAATCGAAGCAGGGGCTTCACTCGGTTGGTACAAATATGTAGGAACAGAAGGACAAGTCATCGGAATCGATCGTTTCGGCGCATCTGCTCCTGGAGACTTCCTCTTGAAAGAATACGGCATGTCTGTTGAGAACGTTTTAGCGACTGTCAAGCAACTCGGATAATCATTTCCGGAAAAACGGGTCCGATCTTACGTCGGACTCGTTTTTCATCTATTATCATCTATGCAAACAATTGGAATTATAGTATAGTAAAAAGCGACGTTTTAAGTTAGAGGAGGAAGCAACTTGGCTACATGGATTTGGATTTTAATTGCCCTTCTTTGCTTGGTAGCAGGTGTCGCCCTTGGTTTCTATATCGCTCGTCGATACATGATGAACTACTTGGAGCAAAACCCACCAATCAACGAAGATATGATTAAGACATTGATGATGCAAATGGGTCAAAAGCCATCACAAAAGAAAGTCAACCAAGTGATGCGTTCAATGAGTGGTTCAATGAAATCACCTAAAAAATAAGCTGCACGAAAGGGGACCAAATGGTCTCCTTTTTATTTGCTATTTTTTAGAAAGAGAACTAATCTAAAATGTGAGACTATTTCAAATAATCATAGGATTTTAAAAAAGGGGGGAGACTTGAATGGGAGTCTTCAGGAAACTCGGTTGGTTTTTCCGACGAGAATGGAAAGCGTATAGTCTTGGGGTCATCTGTTTGATTTTTGTGGCAGGGTTAGAACTTATTCCACCGAAGGTCATCGGAACGACAGTCAATGGTCTGAGTGAAGGAAGCTTGACGAAGAATGATTTGATTCGTCTAGCTGGTACATTGTTACTCATCGGGGTCGCGACGTATTTCATTCGTTATTTTTGGCGTTTTCACATTTTCGGTGCATCGATTCGCCTCGGGCGATTGTTACGCAGTCAATTGTATGGTCATTTTTCAGATTTGGATCAATCGTTCTATAAGAAATATCGCAGCGGAGATTTGATGGCACATGCGACGAACGACGTACAAGCTGTTTCGATGACAGCGGGGGCTGGCATTCTAACGCTCGTCGACTCGTTGACAATGGGGAGCTTTGTCATCATCACAATGGTCACGACGATCAGCTGGAAATTAACGCTCGTGTCACTTTTGCCAATGCCACTGATGGTCTATTTGACGTCACGCTACGGTAAGATGTTACATTCCCGTTTTCATGACGCGCAAGAAGCGTTCTCTGATTTGAACGATAAGGTCGCGGAGAGCATCAGTGGTGTCCGTGTCTTAAAAGCAACAGGGGAAGTCGAATCCGACGTGCAGACGTTTACCGATCTGTCTGATGACGTCGTTCAAAAGAATCGTCGTGTGGCGAAAATTGATGCACTGTTTGATCCGACGATTTTTGGATTAGTCGGTCTATCGTATATCATCGCGGTCGGCTATGGCGCCTACTTGTTACGACAAGGCGAAATCCGGATTGGTGATATCGTTTCCTTCACTACATATCTTGGTTTATTGACGTGGCCAATGCTCGCCTTCGGTTGGTTGTTCAACATCGTTGAACGGGGTCGTGCTTCCTATGACCGGATCGAACGGATGCTTGCGATCGAACCAGAAATTAAAGATGCGAAGGAAGCAGCAACGAGTGTCTCGTCACCAGAACTTCATGTCGGGATTAAACGATTCATCTATGACACGCAACCGGTCCTTCAAGAGATCGATGTGACGTTGAAGCCTGGGAAATCGCTTGGGATCGTCGGAAAGACGGGTGCTGGGAAATCGACATTCGTTCGTTTGTTATCGCGTGAATATGACGTTAAACAAGGCGCGATCACGATTGGCGGACGAGATATCAAACAATTGACACGAGACACCGTCCGTCGCCAAATAGCGATCGTTCCGCAGGATCATTTCCTGTTCTCTGCTTCGATTGCGGATAATATCGCCTTTGCAAAACCAGATGCATCAATGGAAGACATCATGGAAGCAGCACGTATCGCAGCAGTCCATGAGGACATTCTCGGCTTTAAGGAAGGATACGCGACGATGGTTGGGGAACGAGGTGTCACGTTATCTGGTGGTCAAAAACAACGGATCTCGATTGCCCGGGCGTTACTAGCAGACTGTCCGATTTTAGTACTAGATGATGCCTTGTCTGCAGTCGATGCCAAAACCGAGGAAGCGATCATCCATCACTTCCGGACGGCGGATCACGACCAAGCGCAAATCATCGTTGCCCATCGCCTGTCCGCTGTATCGCATACTGATGAGATCATTGTCCTTGAACATGGTCGGATCATCGAACGGGGCACACATGAACAGTTACTCGCTCACGACGGTTGGTACAAAGAGACATACGACCGCCAGCAACTAGAATCACTCGTCGAACAAGGAGGGCGTTCTGAATGAATCATGATATCAATGAAAAAGCCGTCCTGAAACGATTGCTTGATTTCGTCAAACCGTTCAAAAAGCAAGTCAGCATCGCTTTCATCCTGCTGTTCATTACGACAGCGGCAAAACTCGGGGGACCGTATCTCGTCAAGATTTTTATCGATGAATATGTCGCACCGGGTACGTATCCGATAAAGGAAGTTGCACTTTTGTTTACGGCGTACTTGTTATTGCATACGACAGGGATCATCGTCGATTACTTGCAAGCATTTGAGTTCCAAAAGATTGCCTTACAAGTCATTCAACGCTTGCGTATCGATGTCTTCCGACACGTCATGCACTTACGACTCGCTTATTTTGATCGAACGCCTGCTGGGGTACTCGTCTCCCGGATCACGAACGATACGGAAGCGATTAAAGAACTCTACATCGGTGTCTTATCGACATTCGTGCAAAGCGGTGTCCAGTTGATTGGGACATATATCTTCCTCTATCTGTTAGAACCGCGACTCGCGACGATTGCGTTATTGTTGTTACCACTGTTTTATTTCATCATTTGGATTTACCGGAAGTATTCGACGAAGTATTACGCGGAAGTCCGCGATTTACTGTCGAAAATCAATGCCCAACTGAATGAATCGATCAACGGGATGGCGATCATCCAGCAGTTCCGCCAAGAAAAGCGTCTAATGGCAGAATTCGAAGAGACGAACGTCGCTCATCAAAACGGTCGTTACAAGAACTTAAAGCTTGATAGCTGGTTACTACGACCCATCATCGAATTGTTACTGGCGATTTCGATTGCGACACTTGTGACGTACTTTGGTGTCTTATCATTCTCGCAAACAGTCCAAGTCGGTGTCGTTTACGCTTTCATCAGTTACATGGAGCGAATTTTCCAACCGGTTCAGCAAATCATGCAACAATTGTCTGAGTTCCAACAAGCTGTCGTCTCGGCAGACCGTGTATTCAAGGTGCTCGATACGGATGAACCGGAACCAACGAAACAGCTCGAAGGGGATGCACGTGTGTCGGAAGGACATATCGTCTTTGAAGATGTTCGCTTTAGTTATGATGGAGAGAAAGATGTTTTGAAAGGAATTTCATTCGAGGCGAAAAAAGGACAGACGATTGCCCTCGTTGGTCATACGGGAAGCGGAAAAAGTTCAATCATCAACATCCTGATGCGATTTTACGCTTACCAATCGGGTCGGATTTTGATCGATGGTCAACCGCTCGAGCAGTTATCGGAGGAAGAACTTCGGAAGCATGTCGGACTCGTCCTGCAGGATTCATTTTTGTTTACGGGTACGGTCGCGGATAACATTCGATTGTTCGACAGTTCGATTTCCTTTGATCGTGTTGAAGCGGCCGCGCAGTTCGTTCAAGCCGACGGATTCATCAATCAACTCGATCAGCAATATGACAGTCCCGTCGCCGAGCGGGGTGCGACATTCTCCGCTGGAGAACGTCAGTTGATTTCCTTCGCACGCACAATGGCACGGGATCCGAAAATCCTGATTCTCGATGAAGCGACAAGTTCGATTGATACGGAAACGGAAGAAAAAGTCCAAGTGGCGCTCGAACGGATGCGCGAGGGTCGGACGACGATTGCCATTGCCCACCGATTATCAACGATTCAAGATGCTGATTTGATTCTTGTATTGCATCAAGGGGAAGTGATCGAGCAAGGTAACCATCAAGAATTGATCGCGCAAGATGGACTGTATAAGAAGATGTATCAACTGCAATCTGGTCATGTCACGGTCTCTTAAAAAAATAGCTATAAAAAAAGCCTGCCAGGCGATCTCGCCCGGCAGGTTGTTTGTTTTGATTAGTAGACTGTAACTGTGACGTTTTGGCGACCCCAGTTGAGTGCTTCTTGTTGTGAACCAACGAGAAGATCAAGACGGTTACCTTGGATTGCGCCACCACGGTCGAGTACGATTGCTTCACCAATGCCTTCGATGTGCATACGTGTACCGATTGGATATTGCGAAGAAGCTGCTACGATACGCATACCATTGTACGTGATCGTATTTGTAACGTCATAACCGCTTGCTGTCAACGCACGACCATTGTAGAGTTGGCTACCATTGTTAGATGGGTCGTTCGTGTAAGCACTGACGTTCATCGTCACTTTTGTACCTGATTTTGCAGGTGTTGATTGTTTTGTTGCAGTTGCTGGTTGAGCTGCTGCTTTTGGTGCTGGCTTCGCAGCCGGTTGAGCCGCTGGCTTCGCAGCTGGTTGAGCCGCTGGCTTCGCAGCTGGTTGAGCTGCTGGTGCTTTCGCTACGCTACCGAGTGTTGTATATGCACTGTGTACATAGCGTGTTTTACCGTCGATTGTTGTTTTGATCCATGCACCGACTTTACCTTCTACGTTGACTTTTTCACCTTTGTAGAGGTTACCGACATCTTTCGAGCTTGTCGTTGGTTGTGTGCGGACATTTAATACTGCCGTAGTAACTGTAGCTTTTTTAAAGTCGAATGAGCCTGCTGCAGACGTATACGCGCCATGGACATAACGTTTTTGACCGTTAATGTGTGTTTGGATCCATGCGCCAGAACGTCCTTCGACATTTAATGTTTGACCTTTATATACATTGCCTACGTCTGCTGATGCAGTTGTAGGTGCTGTGCGTACGTTGAGTACTGGTGTATTTACTGTTACCGTTTCTGAGGCAGCCTCTGTCTCTTGGGCAAATCCTACTGATAGAGCTGTTGCTGCAAGACCGGCAGCGAAAACTGCTTTTTTCATTATTGATGTCCTCCTGACATATGCTGTGTTTACTGTTCCTACTTTACACGGCAAATCTGACTTGTGCGTTTACAGGTCAATGTCATTCGAGTTACAAACTGAGCTTGTATGACAAGAAGATTGCAAAAGAACAGTTTTTGTCATCGGTAGGACATACTAATTATGAAAAATAGACATTTATAGGTCTTTTGACTTACTTTCAATGAAATATTCGAACAATTTAAAAGGAAAAAGACTTAAATATAGAAACTATGTCATCCTTTTATCGTCTAGTGATGAAAAAGTGAAATAGGTGATACGCAGATCAATACTTGACGATCGTCGTCACACCAAACGCTGTCAGATAGGAACGATGGTACAATTCCTGCATCCAATCGTTAGCGGAAAGCTGAAACGTGCCGTGAATCGTTTGGTACGTTCGTTGTTGAATATTGATGTCAATCGGCTCTACTAGTGGAGCGGACGGTAGATGGTCATGCATGCTGTCATTTTGATTTTCAATGTAGAGTAATTCGAGGACATCTCCTTCTTCCATATAACGCTCTAAGTAAATCATGAACTCCCATTGATCAGCACCATCAATCGTATAAAGGTAAGACATCGTGAATCGTCCTTGCTTCAAGGAGACATATTCAAGCGGTTCGACTTCATCTACGTATAATCGAGGAAGATCGTCAGGTACATAAAAGGGACGGGAACTAGCTAAGAACGTAAGAGCAGACATAAAGCACCTCCATCAGAAATAAGAAGTCATAAAAAAGTCAGCATTCGCACTCGAATGCTGACTGGATCGTGCATTAGGATAAGAGCGGTTCGTTTGAACCGTGAATGGTATAGTTTTGGACCGTCCGTGAATATTCTAAAAGTAGGACGTCGAGTTCATGGCTAAGTTGCAAAACACGCGGGGAGGTGAAGCTGGACTGGTCAGCTTGATGATATAATTCGCTACGTTTGGCTTCAATGGCTAACGTCAATAGTTGTTGTGTCGTCATAGCGGTCTCCCTTACATTGGTGTCGTATCCATATTCTAGCAAGTCCATTTACTAGGTGCAACGAGATTTCAGTAAAATTGACGAAATGTAATTTTTTTGTAATTTTGGCGGACACGAATCTTTTGCAACTTTCTATGAGATAATAGGTGCTAAATGCAGAGGAGTTTGGCAAAATAGAGAAGGAACTTCTTCTATAGTAGTAAAGAAAGGGGATGCTCATATGGAGCTCTCATTGTGGTTAGCGTTCGGAGCCGGTTTGTTATCATTCGTCTCTCCGTGTACGTTGCCGCTGTATCCTGTATTTCTCTCCTATATTACAGGAGTGTCGGTCACGGATTTGAAGGAACGAGGGGTACGGGAAAGGCGATCCCTGTTTCACACGTTAGCTTTCCTCGTTGGATTTGCGATGGTCTTCGCTGTGCTCGGACTCTCGACATCCTTGTTCGCAGATGTCTTTATCACATATCGGGATACGTTACGGATGGTCGGGGCACTCGTCATCTTCGTGTTCGGTGTCGTTCTCGTCGGGTTATGGCAACCGACATTCTTGATGCGTGAAAAGAAACTGAATCTTGGGGAACGAAAAGGGGGATACGTCGGAACGGTACTCGTCGGAATCGGTTTTGCGGCTGGTTGGACACCATGTACAGGTCCGATTCTCGCAGGAGTCATCGGATTAGCTGCGACCAATCCGAGCCAAGGTATGTTCTACATGCTCGCGTACGTCCTTGGGTTCTCGATTCCTTTCTTATTAATGGCATTTTTCGTAGGTCGTTCGCGTCTGTTCGTGCAGTATAGTCTGAAATTAACGAAATTCGGTGGAGCTTTGATGATGGTCTTCGGTGTCATGCTGTATTTTGACGGTCTCAGTAAATTCGCGGCATGGATGAGTGACATCGTCGGATTCACAGGATTTTAATCAAGGAAGTGATCGGATGATTTGGATATCAACTGGGGTAGCGCTCGTCATGGGTTTGCTGATCAGCTTTATTCGCGTGAAGGCATCAGCAAAACCGACGAACGCTAAAAAAATCTTGATCCCACCGTTTGCGATGTCAACGGGAATGCTACAGTTTTTATACCCAGCTTCCCGTCTGACATGGACGGAGGTAGCAGAAGCATTGCTCATTGGAGCCATCTTCAGTATCTTTTTGATCAAGACATCCAATTTTTATGAAGCGGAAGGGCAGATTTATCTGCAACGTTCGAAAGCGTTTTTCATCGTCTTATTCGGCATCTTATTCATTCGGACGATTGCGAAATTCTTTATCGGAGGGCAAATCGACATCTTCGAGACAGGTGGGATCTTTTATCTCGTCGCCTTCGGTATGATTGCCCCGTGGCGCTTCGCGATGTATCTCAAATACAAAAAGGTGAAATCGGGCACCGTGTCTGTAGCACATTTACCCCAATAAAAAACCGCTGAAGGTGACTTCGGCGGTTTTTTCGTGCATCCTTCAATTTTGGAAATATAATGCGTAGTCTCGCCAGTCGATGGCGTGCTCCGTCAAAGCTTTTTTCAAGAATTTATGATCGCGTTTCGGCGTCGCAGAAATATACCCTTTGACGACCAGTTCAGATGTCATCTCTGTCGCCCGTTCCTCGAGTGCGAATTGTCCGATCCGCCCGGCAATCTTGCGACGTGCGACATCACGAAATGCCGATGGGACCGGCATGACGAGAGCGTTCAATAACTCCATCGTCTCATCCGTCCAAAGGTGTCGTGTCTTGTCGATGTACTCATCTTCCCAGTCCATCATCGATTTACCGTCTTCTTTCGGCAACTTCTTGAGGAACTTCCGGAACATGAAAAACCCGCCGATTGCCATGAGTGTAATCATGATAAAGCCCCAGAGCAGAATCCCGTTCATGAACCATTCCATGCGCGACTCATCCCCCTTTCACATCAAATATAGATTAGCATAAATCAGGTGGACGTGCTATGATGAATGACGGAGAAAGTGAGGCGAAAAAATGCTGCAACCATATGTACAATTGGACGAGACCGGACAGCCCCGTAAAGGTGTCTTACCTGAAACAGCGGACGGTCGGATCGTTGAATTCTATTATGATACAAAGGGTGAGGAGATTACAGTCATCTTCGTCACCGTTCCGGCAGAAGATGCGAGCCGGAAGCGTGCGTTTACGGTCGGGAAAACGTTCAAGACGGTCTCGACACTCGAAGACTTCACATTACTTCACTATGAATGGGCAAATGACCAGATTTTTGCGACACTCGAGATGTTCGCGGATGGGTCGAAACGTCAAATCGACGCTTCGAGATTGCTCGACTATTAAAAAAGAAGGAGATGCGGATTGCCGCGTCTCCTTCTTTTGATATTTAAGAAATATGAAGTCGGATGACCTCGTCATGAAGGTCAACCTGTCCACCGATCGGGAACGTAAACAAAGGACTCGTATGTCCAAAATCGACATTCGCAAGGACCGGGATCTGTTTTAGTGATGGGTAAAGTGAAATCAAGTAGCGCAGATGTTCTTCCGTCATCTTCGTCGCGAGTTGGAACCGCCCGAAGACGAGCCCACGAATTGTCTCGGCGCCTGGTTGCGCCATCAAAGAGGCGAAATCACGGGCGAACGTCGCTGGGTGGACTTCGTAATCGTCTTCGAGGAACAAGATTGTATCCCGCAAATCAGGGAAGTGCGACGTGCCTTGAAGGAGGTTCAAGGTGCAAAGATTTCCACCAATCAGACGACCGCTCGCTTGTCCCGGAGATAAGAGTATCGGTCCTTTGTTCGGTAACGTGATGACATGTCCGCGATCCGAATCCCGCCAATGAATCGACGGCTTGATTGTAACCGGGTCCGTTCCGAATAAGACTTGTTTGAAATAATCAATCGTATAGGCGTCACGATCACGGAAAGCCCGTAACATTGGTCCAGAGTATGTCACTAAACCTGTATTCGTCAAAATGGCGTGACTGAGCGCCGTGATATCAGAGAAGCCACAAAGAATCTTCGGATGTGTCCGAATCAGTTCATAATCGAGTAAATCGATGAGTTCATTCGTACTGAACCCACCGCGAACGCAAAGGATCGCATCGACGTTCGGATCAGCAAACGCGGCGTGGAGATCTGCAACGCGTAACTCGGGATCACTGGAGCCGAACGGATTGGCAGCACGCGCATGTTGACTGATTGAGACGCGTAATCCGAATGATTCGAGTGTCTCGATTGCATCGTCAATGATCTTCAGCTCGACTGTCGAGAGACTCGAAGCGGGGGCGACTAGGCGGATATGTGAACCATCTGTCAGCTTCTTCGGCGTTAAGGTCGGAAGATGAGCGGAAATGATTTCCAATCGGTTACCGAATGGGTCCGCTGTAAAGAAACGACGGCGCGGAGCAAGTCGTGTATCATGCTCAACGGGATAACCGGCGGCTTGCAAGCGATCACTCATTTCTTCAAATGTAGCGACAGTCAATCCAGGATGCGCTTTTTTAGCAGGAGAGAATGGATCCTCGATGCCGAGGTGAAGCGCTGTACCGTGTTCTTTAAACCAGACACCACCACTTTTTTGAACACCAGCAGGTTTATCGACTTCCTTCATATGTAAAAGCCCGGCATAAAATGCACGGGCGCGATCTTCTTCGTTTATCGGCATAGCGAGTTGGACATGATCTAACATGAAGACACTTCCTTTACGAATAAGATTTAAGCAACGAACTGGGTGATCCGTTTCAGTTCACGCTCGACGAGGTTCAAGTAGAAGACACCTTCGATCCGACGATCAAGAGATTGAGCGATTTCATATAAGTTCGTCCGGAGCGCTGCGAGATACGACGCTTCCTCACCAAGGGATTGTCGATGGGCAAATGCATAGTGAGCGAGTAGGAACTGGAGATATCCACGATCGGTTAAGAATGGAATCAATTGTTTTTTCTCTTCCATCAACCAGGTATAGTTTGTGTCGTAATACATCTTCGCATATAAATGATAGGGCTCATCGCCACCGGTAAAGAGTGTTTCGCCACGTTTGACTTCTTCAATCAAGCGTTCGCTCCAATCAAAACGCTCTTTTTTGCGACTAAGGAATAATGGCAGGATGTATGGATGAGCCTGATCTGGCATCCGTGAACAACCGCGTTCATGTCGCAGTGCCGCATAAAGAAGTAAGGCGCGATCTTCGAATCCACGTTCGATTGCATACGTCATCCGGCTGAAGGCTTCACAGGATGGGCAATCACTGAGTTCGTCGCTTGGTGCGTCGACCCATTCCGATAAATAGTGATCGGCTTGCTCCTCGTCACCGAGCTTGCTGTAAACCATGAAGCTAATATAGTCGCGTGTGCGCGCGAATCCATGCGCGTCACAAAAATCGATGAATCGGTCAAGATCTTCTTCGAGAAGCGATACCGTCACGTCTTCTTGTTCTGCCATATAGATCAAGTAGGACTTGTAGTTCCAGTACAAATCAAGTTCTTGTTTTGGAGTCAGTGTCATCTCATCTTTTCGGATCCATTCCATTAAGAGCGTGAAGGACACAAGAAATGACCGGAAGTGTCCTAAATCAAATTGATTTTGTGAAAATGTCCATAAGGAGAGGAAGCGGAGTGAATCATCAGCTGTTTCCTCAAAGATGGCCCATAAGGCCTCACCGCGTGCAACGGAGGGTTCTTCTTCCTTTAAGCGAAGATATAAAAGATGGAGTTCTTCTTGAGGGTTCATCTGTACCCCTCCTTTCTTATATAAGTATACCACGAGCGTTTTGAGAAATCGCAATTGAGCGAGGACGGAATAAAAAAAGATTCCGAACCCGCTCAATCGCGGTTCGGAATCATTTCAAGTATTTGGGAATGAGTATTAGCTGTCGGATGTAGCAAATCATGTACTGTGTAACCATTGAGTACTTGATGGAACGCCGCAATGGCATCATCGAAAGCATCACGTGCTGGATTGAGCGAAGGAATCTCGTGAATGCCTTCTTGCGGATCGAGAAAATGAACGGTTGGTTCAAACAGTTGTACGACGTCACCGATATGAATTGCATCCGGAGGGCTCGCTAATCGAAAACCACCTCCACGACCACGGACAGATTCAATCAGACCACTCTGTCCTAAACGATAGACTACTTTCATCAAATGATTCTTAGAAATGTCGTAACAATCCGCTACTTCCTGGATTCGGACTAAACGATCGGGATGAGCTGCTGCGAACAGCAGGGACCGAATCGCGTAATCCGTATAACGTGTCATGCGCATTTTCATCACCTACTTAACACACATACTAGGGGGGGACGCAAGCATTTACAACTTTCAATGTGCAAAAAATAAGATGCATTTTAGAGATTGTTTTTGAGAGTGGATTCACGCATAATGGATGGTGAAAGGTAGGTTAAATTATGCATTTCGATCAGGCATTACACCTTTTGCAACAGCTCGGTCCATCGATGGAGCAAAAGGGATTGCGGATCGCGACGCGCTTCTATGACTCGCTCGAGGCGACGTACGAAGAAGAATTGCGCGCGCTTCGAGAAGCGGGAGCTCAGGACGGAACTCGGGCACTGCGGATTTTACGCCTGAGTCAATTATTGAATCAGATTACAAACCAGCATGAATCGAGTGAACTGTTTAAATTGATTTTACTGAATGAAATCGATCAGACGAAATCGTTTCTGTTGACGTACCCTGACATCATCAGTCGTGAAATTCTTCAAGCTATTCAAATCGAATATGACCTTAAAGAAAATGCACCTTTACTTCAAGCATGGGCAATTGTTCACCATCAACTCGTCGATACATGTCGGCATTTTTGTAAATACCGCCGTGCTGAAAATTGGCGGCAACAAGATATCTTATTGATCGCAGAAGAACATCATCTAGGAGCCGTCATTGATGAAGCAAGGCATGCTCTCTTAAGCGGTCGGAAAACGACCTTATTACATGTCTCAGCTGAAGAACTAGCAGAACGAATGTTAGCAAATGTCGTATCCTTGACGACGAAAGGCATGATCGTCCACCACATTCGTCAAGAAGGATGGGAACAGCAGATGCAGGAATTCCTGACGATGATCACAGCGAATGATCCGATCGTCTTCGTCAGTGGATCGACGAACTTCATTGCAGACATCCAGCAACGACTCGATCCGCTACCGGTCCTGTTCGGTCCGTTCGTAGCGGCAAATCAATTACCATCTTAACGAGAAAAGCGATGTGACATGTTCTGACAGAAGTCGGAGCATGACACATCGCTTTTTTTAGGCTGATTTCGTTAAACGTTTCGCTCGTTGAATCGAACGATCGAGTGCGAGATAGACCCCACCTGATACACAGCAGAGCAGTCCGACGAATCCAAGCGCAAAATCACCTTTTCCGGTATCAAGGAATAAGGATCCGAGAAGTGGGGCGGTGACGCCACCGATCAACCACTGAAGACTCGCAGCACCGTTGTACGTTCCGCGGAGATGTTCCGGGGCAATTAAGGCAATGAATGTCATCTGCACAGGGGACATGATCATCTCACCGAGTGTATAGAATGCATAAATCGCAAGCAATACTGTCACGAGCACGACATAACTCGTTCCGAGTGAGAACAGGTAAGACGGCACGAATGCGAGGAAAATCATACCGATTCCGAAGATCGAGGCACCAAGCAACATGACTTTTCCGAATGCCTTCCCTGACAAGCGAGCAGCAATCGGGAACTGGAATAAGACGACCATGATTCCGTTGAGTGCCATCAAGTAAGGAAACGGATTTTGTTTCGTCGGTAATCCTGGCAGTGCTTCTTTCAAGAAGACCGGTAACATACTTTCGACGAGGGCAAACCCCATCGAAATGAAGACACCCGCACCGATGAAGATTAAAAAGACGTGATCCTTCCGCAATACAGTGAGCGGTGATACTTTGACTTCGTCTGTCTTTTCGATATACTCCGGTTTCGTTTCTTCGATGAAGAAGTAAAGAACGAGTCCATATAGGAAAAAGACGAAGGCAGCGGAGTAGAAGATGAGCGAACGATCGACGAACAGGACAGCACTTCCGAGAAGTGGTCCGAACGCTGCGCCGACATTATGTCCCATCCGAAGCAGACCGAACGATTCATTCAGGCGTTCTGGTGGTGTGACGTCAGCGACCATCGCGCTTGCTGCCGGATGGAACAGTGAACTCGATAAACCGAGCAACGCGTTCAAAGCGAGCAGCGGTCCGAATGAATCGGCGAACGAGAAACCGATTAGCGCGATGACGTCACCGATGATCGAGAGAACCATCAGTGGTTTTCGACCGAATTTATCAGCGAAGTGGCCACCGAGAACGGCGCCGACGAGTGACATGATCGGTCCAGTCGCCATGATGACGCCGACTAGGAAGTAGGAATCGAGTCGATCCGCGTAATAGAGAACTAAAAATGGTGCAATCATGAACATCATGATTCCGGTGATCGTTTCCCCGACGAACCGGATCCAGATGTTGCGATCAAGCTGTTTGAGTGCATTAAACATAGTGAAAACCCCTTATATTCCGTTTTTAGACAATAGAAAAGACGGATACGCACAAATATGGGCATACCCGTCCAAATATAAGAGGGCAGCATGTACGTATACGCATACGCACACCCTGCTTAATTAAAAATTAAACGATTGGGTGACGTACAGTTGTAGCCGATACAAAGACAGTGTGGACAGATGTCCGGGCTTGATGGAATACCATTGTACGTCTCCTCCTTCTGTAATAGTGAACTTCCTAGTCATCGTAAAGAAGATAGTGATGAATTGTCAACTTTAAATCTGAAAATTAAGTCAATGAAGTGAAATGGACGAGACCTTGAAAATTCGGTATGATAGACTAGTTGCGAAAAAGATTGATCGGACTTTTGAATATATCGGTGAAAGGAACTACCATACATGACAAACATTCTACAAACGGAAGTCGAAAAGCGTCGGATTTTCGGCATCATTTCCCACCCGGATGCGGGTAAGACGACACTAACTGAAAAATTCCTCCTACACGGAGGCGCGATCCGTGAGGCAGGTTCTGTCAAGGCACGGAAAAACTCGAAATTCGCGAAATCGGACTGGATGGAAATTGAAAAGCAACGGGGAATCTCTGTTACGTCTTCGGTCATGCAATTCGAATATGACAAAAAAATCGTTTCCATCATGGATACACCAGGTCACTCGGACTTCGGTGAAGATACGTACCGGATCCTGACAGCGGTTGACTCGGCAATCATGGTCATCGATGCGGCGAAAGGGATCGAGTCGCAAACGAAGAAACTCTTCCAAGTCTGTCGAATGCGCGGGATTCCGATCTTTACGTTCATCAACAAGATGGACCGTCAAGCGCGTGACCCACTCGAATTGATGGAAGAACTCGAAGAAGTCCTCGGCATCCCGTCGGTTGCTGTGACGTGGCCAGCTGGTTCAGGGCAACAGTTCGAAGGGGTTTACGACCGCGTCAAAGGACAATTCCACTGCTTCAAAAATGATCGTAAGACGATTGAACTCGGCGAGGAAGGTCTCGCGAACGAAGAACTCGCGACGACGATTAACTCAGAAATGTACGAGACGTTGATGGATGAAGTCGACTTACTCGACGGCGCAGGTAACGAATACGATGAAGAATTGATCGCAAAAGGTGAACTGACTCCGGTCTTCTTCGGATCAGCACTCGTCGATTTCGGTGTCACACCACTTCTTGAACATTACTTGAACTTGTCTCCTTCACCGACACCACGTGAGTCGAACAAAGGAAAAGTCGAGCCGGCGCAAGACTTCTTCAGTGGTTTCGTCTTCAAGATTCAAGCGAACATGAACCCAAACCACCGCGACCGGATTGCGTTCGTCCGGATCTGTACAGGTAAGTTCGATCGTGGGATGGACGTCGTCCTGACACGGACAGGCAAGAAGATGAAGCTGTCGCAATCGACTCAATTCATGGCGGATGAGCGTGAAACGGTCAACGAAGCGTTCGCAGGAGATGTCATCGGGTTATATGACTCAGGCAACTATCAAATCGGTGATACGATCACGAATGGCGATCCATCGTTACAATATGAAGCACTCCCGACGTTCGCACCAGAACTCTTCCTGAAGGTCTACACGAAAAACGCCTTGAAGTCGAAACAGTTCCAAAAAGGTGTCGAACAGCTTGCACAAGAAGGTGCGATCCAGGTCTACAAAACGGAATACAACGAAATCATCCTCGGAGCGATCGGACAACTCCAATTCGAAGTCTTCGAGCACCGGCTCAAAGGTGAGTATGGCGTTGACATCTTGAAGGATGCCGCGAACTTCCAAGTCGCCAAGTGGATCAAGCCAGCAGAAGTCGCTGCTGTCAAACAATTGACGGATTCACGGACGGTTCTCGTCTATGACCGCTGGGAGAATGCCGTTCTGTTATTTGCGAATGATTTCGTCTACGAGCGATTCGTTCAGAAAAACGAAGGAACGATCACATTGGTCGATTCACCGCAACAACTTTAATGTTTTTACGGACTACTTTTCGAAGTGGTCCGTTTTTTCGTTCTGGAAATCTCGTTTGATGACAAGCGAACAAGGGTAAAATTAGAGCGTGTTTGAATTCATATGAAAAAGGACGGTGTCATGTGATGGCGAAACGGTTTGTTGGGATTTATCAGGATCAATCGAGTCTGGAACGAAAAATTGAAGAATTGAAACAGCAAGGACATCATGATTCGGACTTTTCTGTCGTCGGTCGAGATGACGCAGCAGAAGAAGCATCAGGTGCGAGTTGGATTGATCAAGTCAAATCAACGTTCTCTAAAGAACCACCGCTCCGTGAGACGTTAAAACGTGTCGGACATTCGGATGATGAGGCAGAACGGCATTACGCGGAAGTCGAGCGAGGTGGTCTTGCACTGTTCGTCAAGGATCGAGATCACGACCATGACCATGACCACGATCACCATCATGACCATGAGCATCATCATAACCATGACCACGATCATCGGTACGACGAAAATAAAGTCGAAAATCCAGGGAACAACGCCTATGAATCCAATCACCGTGAGGAAGGTGAGAAGAGCGACCGGGCGAAATGGAAAGCTGACGATATCGACTAATACCTAGAAGTGAAGACGCCATTTTGGTGATCTTCACTTTTTTTCGTATCCTAAGTCGCTGGGCAAGATATGTGAGGAATCGTGGTGCTATACTGAGAGCATCGAAGAGGTGATAATACATGAAAAAAATAGTGACAGCTTTAGCAGGAATCGGTCTTGCCAGTGCTTGGTTCATCAACCGATACCCGGTGTTCGGGAAACGACCAAGCCGTGCAGAGCGGCGGAGTTTCGAACGATCAGATCGTTTTGTTGACGGGAAATTCAAAAATGAGATGGATTTCCAGTTGAAGATGGAATGGGACTCGATGAAAAGCATCTTAAAGGATTACGGACGAAACATTCCGAATCTGCGTCCTGTCAAAGCGTTACCGACGCTTCCGTATCAGCGACGTCAAGACGATAGTGAAGCACCACGCGTCACATGGTTCGGACATTCGGCATTTTTACTCGAACTCGATGGACAAACGATTTTCTTTGACCCGATGCTCGGGCGCGCACCATCACCGTTCCCGAAACTGGGGGGAGGACGTTTTCAAACGACGCAGACCGTTGATCTCGAACGCTTGCCGTTGATCGATGTCGTCGTCTATTCGCACGACCATTATGATCACCTGGATTATCCATCCGTCCTCGCTTTGAAAAATCGAGTCGGTCGCTTCATCGTGCCACTCGGGGTCGGGAGTCGTCTCCGTGGATGGGGCGTCTCGGCGGAGCGAATCACGGAACTCGACTGGCATGAATCGACGCAAGTCGGTGGCATTAAGCTGACAGCGGCTCCGTCGCGCCATTATTCAGGGCGAAATGGTCTTGATCAATTTTCAACGCTGTGGGCGTCATGGGTCATTGAAGGCTCGCAAAAAGTTTTCTTTAGTGGTGATAGTGGGTATGGTCCACATTTTAAAGCGATTGGCGAACAGTATGGTCCGTTTGATTTAACGATGATGGAATGTGGGCAGTATGATGTCCGGTGGTCCAATTCGCACATGTTACCGGAACAAACAGTTCAAGCACATCGTGATGTCAAAGGTCGCGTCTTGATGCCGATTCACTGGTCTGCCTTCATCCTCGCGTTTCATGCCTGGTTCGAACCGGTCGAACGGTTGCTCAAGGAAGCAAAACGCGATGAGATTCCAGTTTTGACACCAATGATTGGGGAGAGTGTGACACCCGAGAGCACAACACGGAAATGGTGGCGGGAAGTGCGTTGAATAGTTGATTTCCAATCTAATTCACAAGTTTTTATGAAAGAGCGCGGTTTAACAATCGCGTTCTTTATTATATCTAATAAAGGAGTGAGAAGATTGCAAGAATACTTCAAAGTGCTAGATGACTTATCAAGTTATCGAAATAAAAAACAGATGGATGAATACTATAACTACATAAAAGAAGAAGTTAGTAAAAATCGTCAGATCACTGAGTTAATCAGATTGAAAAAAGGACGGTTTAAAGAGTTCATCGAGGAATACATTCCAGCTTATATTTTTTCGAAATCAGTTTATTTTCCTGAAAATGCTCAAATTAAGATTATCATTGGGAACCAAGGATATGATGCATTGATGAAATTAGAAGACGGTTTAATCGAAAAACTCGAATTTACATCTTATATAGATGGTCCGAGAGAAGTTGAAATTGCAAAATCCTTAAATGAAAAGGGTATATGGAGAACTCGTTTAAGCAGTTTGGATACATTAGAAGAGAGACGGAAACACTTTTTAGAAGAAACCAAAAAAAACATTGATAAAAAAGCTACAAAAAATTACAGTGATGTAAGTTTAGTTTTTAGTATTCACATCATGGAACTAGAACAAATTCCAGAACATCATGACTATCGTCTTCAAGATAAAGTGAGAGAATATATTCAAGCGACAACCTTTAACGCTAAGGAAGTATTTTTAATAATCGATGACGGTGGAAGGACGGAATTGATAGATGATCGTGTCATTCGAATTAAATAAGTAAACAGCAAGGGAGCTCGATAACTGAAATGTACTTCGGAATCGAACTCCCTTGCTATTTGAATGATTCAGGACGAGATGCTCATCCTCGATCCTTACAGGAAAGCAAGGATGATGACATCGTCCGGACATACAATACCATTTAGCTCGCCAATCGATCCGCTTGTATCCCACGACGTGAACGAAGCTTTTCGACAATTTCGAAACCGAGCACAAGCATCGTTCCGACGAGCAATCCATTACTGAGAAACGGACGAAGCGTCAAAGGCAGGACTTCAGCGATGACGGTCGATTGCAACAAAATACTGATACCGATGACGGCACTGATTGCAAACGCATGGCGACGACGGCTGTTCTCCATGTTACTTTCCGCTGACTGCCAGGCAATTAAAAACATATGCGGCAATGTCGCAAGCAACGCTGCACTCGCGACGCTCCGCGGCAATGTTGCGATGATCCCGATCAAGCTTGGGAAGAAACCAATCAGTGCGATGATGAGTGAGGCAATCAAGAACGGACGACGTTTCCGGCTATCTGTTTGTGCGATGAATCCACTCGTGATGGGTAATGGCACAGGAACGAGCGTCGAGAACGTAGCAGCGAGTAAATGAATGACACCTTCGATCGACAAGCCTTGGTGCAGACGTCCTTGTTTTTGAAGCGTTGCTTCGACGGCGCTTAAGGCAGCGATCAAATTGACGACGAGCAAGATCGCGAACGGAATCGCGACAAGGAATGCACTGCCGTCAAACTGTGGCCATCCGAACGGTAACGCTTGCGGTGGTGCAAACAAACTAGACGACGTAGGAAGTGACGGACGGCTGACGAGCCAACCGACGAGAATTCCGATCATCAAGGCGAACGGACGTAAGCGACTCGGTCCGAATTGGCTGAGTCCGAGCACAAGTAAGAACGTGATGATACCAGCGAGACGTGTTGCTTCGACGGCGAGGACGGCACCAAGCATGACGCCTGTTAATTGAATACATAATAAAAGCAAAAATGTTCCGCTGACGAGCGGTGTGAAGACGGGTAATAAGTATTTTGTCCATCCTGTCAAACCGAGAATGATAAGGACAATACCGGCAATTACGACGGCTGCCATCGCAATCGTAAAGGCTGTTTTTGAATCGACCGGTAGTGCGGCGATGACAACGAAGATACTGACCCATGATCCGGCAGGTCCCGATACGATTGGAAGCCGGTGGCCGAAAGCGCCGTGTAGGAAACAGGCAATCCCGCCTACAAAGAACGACCGTTGGACAAGGGCAGCTGTTTCGACTGAGGAGAGGTCGAACAGACTAGCGACGACGATCGGTAAGGCAATCGTGTTCGCAAGTAAGAAGACGATCCACTGGAAAGTAGAAGTCGTTTGTTTCATGAAAAAGCTCCTTTCTTAAACTGAAGATATTCCTGCATCATAGCATATGATTGATGTTATGATTCATATATCTTTATACATGAAAACATATGAAAGAGATGATGAGTATGGATTTACGTCAGTACCGCTATTTTTGTGCGGTCGTCGAGGAACAATCTGTCACACGAGCAGCGGAGCGCTTAAGAATGGCACAACCTGCCTTGACGCAACAAATCCGACGAATGGAAGAAGAGTTAAGCGTTCGTCTGATCGAGCGGGCAGGGCGCGGAATCCGGATCACACCAAGCGGCAACCGCTTATATGAAAGGGCGGTTTCATTGCTACAGTTTGAGCAGGAGACACGAATGGAATTAAGCGACATCGAAGCCGGACGAACAGGAATTTTGCGGATTGGTGTCAACACGTTATCAGCCAGTCGGCTTGTTGACTGGATCGAACAGATGAAACGACTACATCCTGGTATTATCTTACAAGTCCACCAAGGAGAATCGAGTGCGCTCATCGAACGGTTAAAAGAGCGGTCGCTTGATGCAGCGTTGGTCCGTTTGCCGATTGATGCGCAAGGCGTCTCGATTGAATGGATGGAGGAAGAGCCGTTTCATCAAGTCTGGCATCCTGATCATCCGACAGCGGATCTCATCATTCCAAGTCAGGAAGGACTTGGTGTCTTTCAGACATTAAGTCAACGGCTCGGTGTCGTATCGCAAGAGACGTGTTCTGACGTCTTGACGCTGATTGGACTCGTCCGAAAGGGGAAGGCTGTGACTGTATTGCCGGAGAGTACGTTGCGGGAACTGGATATGGCAGGACTGCATCAGACATACCTGTCAGGTGCCGCGAGTACGACAGCCTTTGTCTGGTTGACGGAGACGGGACCGACGACACTGACGAAACAATTCATTGAAATCATGCAAGAAACAGCAAAATAATTAAATGGATAAGAAAGGAACAATCGAATGAAAACGATTCAAGGCACATATGGGGAAGCAAAGATTTTCACGGACAACGTCGACGAACTGACGATTAAGCAAGTAACAGCCATGTTGGAGGAACAATTTGCGACAGATAGTCGCGTTCGGATCATGCCGGATTGTCACGCTGGAAAAGGGTCCGTCATCGGAACGACGATGCATGTGACGGACGAGGTCGTACCGAATCTCGTCGGTGTCGATATCGGTTGCGGCATGTTATGTACACGACTTGCTGGACAGGGACCAATCGACTTTGCAGAGCTTGACGCAACGATCCAGCATCTCATTCCAAGTGGCATGTCGGTGCGTCAGCAAGCCCATCCATTGTCAGAACAGGTACCGTTTGATCAAGTACTTGCACCGTTCAACGAGACACGGGCACGGTTGTCGATCGGGACGCTCGGTGGAGGGAATCATTTCATCGAACTGAACCAGGATGCAGCAGGACAGCGCTATCTCGTGATTCATTCCGGCAGTCGCAACCTTGGGAAGACGATTGCTGAACATTATCAGGCAGAAGCCGAGACGGCACGCTTCCAATTTGATGCGGGTCAAATCATTGAGGAATTAAAGCAGCAGGGGCGCGAATCGGATATTCAGGCGACCTTGCAGCAATTGAAGGAAAAACGATCTACGTTTAACAAAGATTTAGCATCTGTTTCCGGAGAAACGATGGAGCGTTACCTCCATGATCTTAAGATAGCCCAACGATACGCAGCATTAAACCGTCAAGCGATGACCGAAGTCATTTTCGAGGCGATGGGATGGACGGTAGAGGATCAGTTCGATACGATCCACAACTACATTGATCTTGATGCGATGATTTTAAGAAAAGGTGCCATCTCTGCGAAAGCCGGCGAGCGGGCAATCATTCCGATGAACATGCGCGATGGCTCCTTGATCGTCGTCGGAAAAGGAAACCCTGATTGGAATTATTCCGCGCCACACGGAGCAGGACGCATCATGTCACGATCTAAAGCGTTCAAAACAGTTGAACTCGATGCATTCGAAAAGACGATGACCGATGTCTGGTCAAGTTCTGTCGTCGCGTCGACGCGTGACGAGTCGCCTTTCGTCTATAAACCGATGGACGAAATCATTCGCAATACGAAAGAAACGGTCGATGTCGTCGAGATCATTAAACCGCTATACAACTTTAAGGCAAAGTGATATCAGGGTGTTTTCAAAAGGGGAGGATAGTGTATGCGCTATAAGCGAAACATGGCGATCCTATTTTCGAGTGTATTTTTAAGTGTAGGATGTACGGATGAGGCGGTCACGACGGAACAGAAAAAAGTAGAAGTCAAAACTACTACTCATACGAATCAGAAGACAAAACATCCCATCTTACATCCTGTTCAGTATGAAAAGCTGTTCAAGTATATGGATGAACACCTGAAGATGGATCAATTTCAGTTGCAGGCAAGTACGATAGGTTCAGATTTCACGGCTGTAGATCGATCATTGAGTTTTGGGAAGAGACGTTGGTTAACCGTTGACGGAACGATAGACACACCGTCGACACAAGAGACACTTTATTTTGAAAATCAAAAACAAGATACGCGGTTAGCGATCCATTTTACTTATACAGATCGATACATAGGCAATGACGTGATGCAGTATCAATCAAGTGATGGCTACAAAGGGCTTAATCAAAAGCTATCGAATCAGTCTGATCTTATCATCATCAGCTACAAAAACATCCTCATATCCGTGCAACAAAATGCTTTATATAAAGTCGATCCTGACACGACGCAGGAGGCAGCAAAACAGGTGATTCACGAATTAAAAAACGCTCCCGTTTAAAACGAGAACGTAAAGATGACAACTTTGATTTGATTAGACGGCACCATCCGGCAATGTCTCACCTGTCCGGCGAATCGTCGCTCCGAGTTCAGCGGCAATCGCATTGACGGCTTCTGAATCTTCGTTGACTTCACTGATCAAGATGACACCGTAATGATTGGGATTGATCTGATTCAGTGTCCGGTTAAACAAATCAAACGAATCTCGTTCGTTTTTTTCATCCCGATTCGCACCAATCAAGTAGCCAGCGACGGAACCGACGAGCATCCCGAACGGACCACCGATGACGCCGATTGCCATGCCGATCAATGAACCCTTGAACGATTGATCCTGTTGCGTGAAGTCGATCGCATCGATGAAAGAGAACCCCTCTGCTTCGTCGCGTTTTGCGAGAACCATCTGGTCCATGTCGATTTCCTTGATCGCTTCGAGGTCTTTGATCATCGCGAAGCCTGTTTGCGCTTTTTCTAAATCATTGAAAATAATCGTCGTAATGACGTGCGTTGCATCGCTTTTATATTTCGCCATAATAAACGCCTCCACAAGAATCGGATATCATACTACACTTTTTAAGTACCCTGAACATTCTAAATGGAAACGCATGACTGGAAATATGGCAAGAACAGGACAACAGAATAATTTTCTAATATCGGCAATAAGTAAAACTTATCGAAAGTCTTTTGTTCTTTCAAATTGTAACGGAATCCATATTATACTATGATAGAACTGTACAAGTAAGCGGTATCAGGGGCTTGATGTCGTGAACACTTAAAGGGGGAATCACCATGAAGCAAACAGATGTGTCGCAAGATGTCTTTGGCGCACGCCGTTCGTTTGAAGCAAACGGTAAGAATTATCAGTACTACAGTCTTGAAAAATTGGAAGAACTCGGATTGACGGAAGTCAAACGCCTTCCATATTCGATTCGTGTCCTACTCGAGTCAGTACTTCGTCAACAAGATGGTCGTTCGATCACACGTGAACACGTCGAGAACTTGGCGAAATGGGGAACAGCTCAAGTTTCGAATGATGTCGACGTTCCGTTCAAACCGTCACGCGTCATCCTTCAAGACTTCACAGGTGTTCCAACGGTCGTTGACCTCGCATCACTTCGTAAAGCGATGCAAGATCTCGGCGGAGACCCATCGGTCATCAACCCAGAAGTACCAGTAGACCTCGTCGTTGACCACTCGGTTCAAGTCGATGCCTACGGTTTTGCTGGTGCACTTGCAGAAAACATGGATCTCGAATTCGAGCGTAACGAAGAGCGTTACAAATTGCTTCGCTGGGCAACGTCAGCATTTGACAACTACCGTGCCGTACCACCAGCAACAGGAATCGTTCACCAAGTCAACCTCGAGTACTTGGCATCTGTCGTCCTTGAAAAGGAAACAGCAGACGGTACAGTTGATGTCTATCCGGACACACTCGTCGGAACAGACTCACACACGACGATGATCAACGGTCTCGGCGTCCTCGGTTGGGGAGTCGGTGGGATTGAAGCGGAAGCGGGCATGCTCGGACAGCCGTCATTCTTCCCAGTACCTGAAGTCATCGGTGTTCGTATTACAGGTGAGATGCACCCAGGAACGACAGCAACAGACGTTGCCCTTCGTGTAACGGAAATGCTCCGTCAAGAGAACGTCGTTGGTAAATTCGTCGAGTTCTTCGGTCCATCACTCCACTTAATGTCACTTTCTGACCGGGCAACAATCGCAAACATGGCGCCAGAATACGGTGCAACATGTGGATTCTTCCCAGTTGATACAGAGACATTGACGTACCTTCGTTTGACAGGTCGCGATGAAGCATTGATCGAAAAAGTCGAGAACTATTCGAAAGCAAACGGTTTGTTCTACACGCCACAAAACGAAGATCCAACATTCACGAAAACGGTCGAACTCGATCTTTCAACGATCGTTCCTGCCCTTGCTGGACCAAAACGTCCACAAGACCGGATCGATTTGACGGATGTCCATACATCATTCAAAAAAGCGTTGACGGCTCCACAAGGAAACGCTGGATTCGGCTTAGCGGAAGAAGAAGCGAACAAAGTCGCTGTCGTTCAGTTCGAAGACGAAGCGGTTGAGATGCGTACGGGTGATGTGGCGATTGCTGCAATCACGAGCTGTACGAACACATCAAACCCATACGTCATGATTGGTGCGGGACTCGTCGCGAAAAAAGCGATCGAACTCGGTCTTTCAGTTCCGAAATACGTCAAAACATCGCTTGCGCCAGGATCGAAGGTCGTTACGGATTACCTCGAGAAATCAGGACTCCAAACGTATCTCGACGAACTCGGCTTCAACACGGTCGGTTACGGCTGTACGACATGTATCGGTAACTCGGGTCCACTTGACCGCGCTGTTGAAGATGCGATCCTCGGTTCAGACTTGCTCGTTTCGTCTGTCCTCTCAGGAAACCGTAACTTCGAAGGTCGTGTCCACCCGCTCGTCAAAGCGAACTACTTGGCTTCACCGCCACTCGTCGTCGCGTATGCACTTGCAGGAACAGTCGACGTCGATATCATGAACGCGTCACTCGGGACAGGCAAAGACGGACAAGAAGTCTTCTTCGCTGACATCTGGCCTTCACGTGATGAGATCCAAACGATCATCAACACGGTCGTCACACCAGAAAGCTTCCGTGCAGAATACGATTCAGTCTTCACAGGAAACGAACGCTGGAACAACCTTGACGTGCCAACAGGCGATCAGTATGACTTCGACGGTGAGTCGACATATATTCAAAACCCACCATTCTTCGAGAACTTGGCGAAGGAAGCGGGTCAAGTCGAAGCACTCAACGGACTCCGTGTCTTCGGTAAGTTCGCTGATTCAGTCACGACGGACCACATCTCACCAGCTGGTTCATTCTCGAAAACGACACCAGCCGGTCAATACCTCGTCAACGAAGGGGTTGCACCAAAAGACTTCAACTCGTACGGTTCACGTCGTGGTAACCACGAAATCATGATGCGCGGAACGTTCGCGAACATCCGCATCCGTAACCAAGTAGCACCAGGTACAGAAGGTGGCTTCACGACGTACTGGCCAACAGGCGAAACGATGGCGATGTACGATGCTGCGATGAAGTACAAAGAAGATGGTACAGGTCTCGTCATCCTCGCTGGTAAAGACTACGGTATGGGTTCTTCACGTGACTGGGCAGCAAAAGGAACGAACTTACTCGGCGTCAAAGCCGTCATCGCGGAGAGCTTCGAGCGGATTCACCGTTCAAACCTCGTCATGATGGGTGTTCTTCCACTTCAATACGTGGCAGGCACAACAGCTGAAACACTTGGTCTAACAGGGGAAGAAGCGATCAGTATCGCAATCGATGAGTCTGTTCGTCCACGTGACATCGTTAAAGTCACGGCAACAGCGGCAGATGGAAAAGTCACTGAATTCGAAGCGATTGCTCGTTTCGACTCAGAAGTCGACATCGATTACTATCGTCACGGCGGGATCTTACCAATGGTCCTTCGTGAGCGTCTCCAACAAGCATAAGTTGTCTAATCAAAGGTGGGGGAAACCCCACCTTTTTTTGACGAGAGGAGGAATTCGATGAATCGATTCAAGAAGTGGTTTCAACCGAAGGAAGACCGACCGTTGCCGATGCGTGACGTGACGCTTGATGAAGTCAAACAAGCGACGCATGCGTTTGAATCTGAACTACCGAAAGGGACGAATCGGACAGTGCTTCTGGATAATGAGCAGCGGATCGACCTGAAACAGCTGGAGCCGTATTTGAAAGCACGCTCGACACAAGTGTTTTACATGTCGCGTGAGACATTCACCATCATGGAAGCAAAAGACCGGGAACTCGTCTATGAGATGGATCATGTCCAGGTTGCTGTCGATCGCTATTTTGACCGGGTGAAAAAACTTCCTTTAAAACCGTATAGCAAAACGTTTCAAGTCGACTGTGCGATGTTGTTTCAGGATGGTTATTTACGTGAAATGCCACATCATAGTTATTACTTGGTCGATGAGTCGATGATCGTCTCGCTGACGCCGAAGGAAGCGTAAACGTAATCAAGGGTGGACCGAATTCATTCGGTTCGCCTTTTTCTGTCGTCCTGAACGTTTTCTGATTTGTTCAAAAGTCTGACGAATTTACTCAGAAATCGTGAAATCTTGGACAAACCCTTTGTATTTCCCCTTTAAAACCGATACGATGATAGGGAATAGAGACTTGAGCTAGGAAGGTGTACATGGCATGACGAAACGAACGAGCACGTGGATTGCAGTAGCAATCGTGGCAATGGCGATCCTCCTTGCCTACAATTTTTATCTCTTGAACAAGACGCAGACCGCAAGCGATGAAAAAGCCGCAACGGTCAAACCGTTTTATACGATGACACGCATTCAATATGTCGAGAAGAAACTCGCAACGAAAAAAGATGAGCTCGAAGCCCGGACATATGAAGTCGTGTTTGACGACAAAGGGCATTTTCGGACAGAAGTCGTAGACGGACCGTCAAAAGGATCGCTTGCGATCTGGAACGGCACAATGTTCCGTGAGTATGATGCGACAGGGAAGTTAGTCAATGAGACGAAAGCAGGCAAAAGCGTCAGTGCGCCGCGTCCATTCCTCTCTCGTGGATTCAATGAACAGATTCTCGCCTTCATTAAAAAAGGGGACTTTGGACAAGTCGAGGGAGAAGCAGACATTGCAGGGATGGCTGCGGACGTTTACGTGAAAAAAGAACCATCGAGCACGGTTCCTGAAGAATGGATCAAACAGTATCCATCGATCTTCGATAAAGAAAACAACCAGGAACAAGCGACGTATTATATCGCATCTGACCGTTCGAAAGTCCTCGGTGCCGAATCACGCAATAATGGTAAATTGTTCTACTCTGTCAAGATGAAGAGTTTTGAGACAATTGATACGTTCGATAAGGAATGGCTAAAAGCAAAATAAACAAGAAACGACCGGCGATGACGCTACGAAACGGTAGCGGACAAAGTCGGTTTTTTCGAGACGCAGGAGGTTCAACATGGAAGCATTCTCGAAAGAGGAGATGTTCAATCAAATCAAGGCGTGGGAAGAGGGCGCGAAAGTTGAGGAGGTGCTTGCGCTACGTTATGCCCAAAGTAGTCGGCTACTTGGAGAAACGGAAGCACTCGTCCGTATCTTAGCGTTACTTGTCGAGCATCGCTATATCATGACAGGACGACTGGACGCCTTAGCTGAGAGCTGGATGCAAGAAATCCGTCAGCATGGTCGCTTGCCAGCACGTCTTGAGCAGTTATTAACGGAGCAACAACTACAAAGTACGTATCAGCGTCTCGTCGCGCATACGTTCCCGACGATTCGTGAGACGGACAATGCAAACGCGAAACGATCTGCGACAAAGGAACTGATTCTCCAAGCGAGCCAAATCGTCGAGGAGACGGATCAAATCGTCGAACTGACAGAACGACTTCGTCGGCTAGATGCCGAACGCTGGACGGAACTGTTCGATGCTGGAACGGCATTGCTACGTTCGAGTGCAACGCTCGAGCAGACGGCGCAGACATTCGTCGATAGCTTACAAGAACGCTTCTATTCCCGAGAAGCGTTCCGTGAGATGACGGAATTGAAGGCGACGACGATTCAGGATCTTAAGCGTGTCGTTGCCTTACTTCCCGTCGAAAGCAAACAAGTTGAACGATCAGCACTCGAGGAACTCGACGCGATGATTGGTCTCGAAGACATTAAACAACGGGTCCACCACATGTATCGTTTTTTGAAGTACCAACAAAAACGGTCGGAAGACGGCTATCGTTCAAGTGATCAACCATCGCTACACATGATCTTCATGGGGAACCCGGGGACCGGGAAAACGACGCTTGCCCGTTTGATGGCGAAGATCTACCATGAACTTGGACTACTCGAACGACCAGAAGTCGTCGAGACGGATCGTTCGTCGCTCGTCGGTGCCTTCGTCGGACAAACGGAAGAACAAGTCATGAGCAAAGTCCGGGAAGCTGTCGGAGGTGTACTCTTCATCGATGAAGCCTACGCCTTAAAGCGTGCCGGACAAAGTGGGAACGACTATGGGCAGGCAGCGATCGATACGCTCGTCGCTGCGATGACGAGTGGGGAATATGCGGGACGGTTTGCAGTCGTCCTCGCTGGTTATCCGGAAGAGATGCGTGATTTCCTGAAGGCAAATCCCGGACTACGAAGCCGTTTCCCGGAATCGAATCATTATCTGCTTGCAGACTATACGGATCAAGAGCTGCTCGCGATCGGACGCTCGATTGCGACGGCAAATGATTACGTCTTGACGGAACAAGCAGAGCGGGCGTTGCTCGGTCGGCTCGAGCGGGAGCGCGTCGACGCGAGTTTCGGAAACGGACGGGCGGTTCGCAATATCGTGCTTGATGCGATCTTCAAGAAGGGAGCAAGCCTTGGAGAGAGTGCCAGTCACGAAGACTTTGCCTTACTCGAACAAGAAGATTTCGAGATGGTGCAAGAACCGGACGCGACGGTGGAAGAACGGATCGCTTCGCTCGTCGGATTGTCTGATTTAAAGGATGAATTGAAACAGATCGAAGCCTTATTATCAATGCAAAAACGCCGTCGTGAAGCCGGTTATAAGGTATTACCGGTCGAACTGCATGCGGTCTTTAGCGGCAATAGTGGAACCGGTAAGACGACTGTCGCTCAGCTTTATGCCGATGTGTTACGACAATGCGGCTATTTAAAACGCGGACACTTGAAAGTCGTCAGCCGAGCTGACCTCGTCTCCGGATATGTCGGACAGACCGCGCAAAAGACACGCGACGCGATTCGAGACGCGCTGGGTGGTGTCTTATTCATTGATGAAGCCTATGCGTTAAACGGTGGAGCAAATGACTTTGGGAAGGAAGCCATCGATACGCTTGTGGATGAGATGACGAAACATCAAGACAATCTCGTTGTTGTTCTTGCTGGTTACGAGCAACAAATGAACGCCTTGCTCGCGAGTAATCCGGGATTGAAGTCGCGCTTCAAGCGGTCGTTCCACTTCCCCAATTATTCGCCAGACGAGTTGATTCAAATCATTGAAGGATATGCGGCACGATTCGGATATGAGCTGACGGAGGACGCGCGACAGACGCTTACCGAGAAAATCGATGTCGTTCCGAACGGAAACGCACGGGCGGCGATCACGATTGTCGAACAGGCGATCGCGAAACAATCGATGCGATTAATTGACAAAGTTAGCTTATCCGGTTCAGAATGGTCCTATCTTGAAAAAGAGGATTTTTAAGGGGGAAGCTACATGCATACGATTGAAATACCTGTTCGGTACGCCGAGACGGACATGATGGGCATCGTCTATCATTCGAACTATCTCGTCTATCTGGAACTGGCACGGACAGAATTAATCCAGTCCTTGGGTCTTAATTACAAGGAGATGGAAGATGCGGGTTATGTCTCCCCGGTTACGAATGTCAATCTCGATTATAAGCGCTCGTTGACGTACGGTGATACGGCGGTCGTCACGGTCTGGATTGATCATTACGATGGCTTACGGACGATTTATGGTTATACCGTCAAGCATCCAGACGGAAAACTTGCGGTATCGGCAAAGACGACACATGTCGTCGTCAAGAAGGAAAACTTCCGACCGATTCGTTTGCCGAAGGTGTTCCCAAACTGGCACGACATCTACGAGAAGATGAGTGAGACGGACGCAGCACTCTTAACGGAAGCGTGAAGATGTACAACAATAGCGGGATCGATTTTATTGAATCGGTTCCGCTTTTTTTATTTGCACCCTGAACAGTAAAATTTAGCACTTGGTACTAACGACCGATGACAAAGTCAGAATCATTTGCGAAAATAAAGAAGCTGAAGTAAGGTAGGGTCTTAGTCCATCTGTTGGAAGTAGGCTCGACGGATGGAACAATTAGCGGTAACATAGAGAAGCATAAAAAGAAGAGGGGTCTTACTCATGAAAAAAATCGTAACCGTTAGTACGTTAGCGCTTCTCCTTGCAGGATGTAATCCTGGAGATCAACAAGCGGACGATACGACGAAAACTGAACAGAAATCAGATGAGACAACACAATCAAAAGACGAAACGAAAAAAGAAGACACAGCAAAAGACACGAACAAAGAAGAAACAAACAAAACAGACAAAACAGATGAAACAACGAAAGACGATACGTCAGAAGATGCAAAACAAGAAGACAAGTCATCTGAAGACAAATCATCCGATGAGACGACACAAGAGGACCAAGGATCTTCGGATGAGGCAACGAAGGATGAAATAGAAAAGAAAGATGATACACCTGCAGCAGAGAACAAAACAGAAGACAAAAAGGACGAATCGACGGATAAACCGGATAGTTCGTCTCAGGATCCAGAGCAGGAAAAACCATCGAAACCAGAAGATGAGACGCCAGACGTCGATAAATCAGCAGATGCCAAAGCCGATCTTTCGCTTGGAATGCTCGTCGTTGTCAACAAGAAGTATAGCTTGCCAATCGACTACAAGCCGTCGGATCTCGTCGTTCCAAACGTCAGCTTCTCCTATTCGGGTGTACTTGAACAAAGCTACATGCGAGCGCCAGCTGCGAAACAGATGGAAAAGATGTTCGCTGCTGCTAAAAAAGAAGGCGTGACATTGAACGCTGTTAGCGGATTCCGTTCCGGCGCACGTCAAAAAGTATTGTATAATAATTATGTCGCACGTGACGGCAAGGCAGCTGCTGATCAATATTCAGCACGCCCTGGTCACAGTGAACACCAGACCGGTCTCACTTTTGATATTTCGGCACCAAGTGTAGGTAATGGATTAACAGCCGCTCTTGGTGATACGAAAGAAGGAAAATGGATCGCGAATAACGCAGCGAAGTTCGGCTTCATCGTTCGTTACGACCGTGGTTTCCAGTCGCGGACGGGTTATACGTATGAGCCATGGCACATTCGTTATGTCGGAGTCGATGTCGCGACACAAATTAAAAATAACGGACAGACTCTTGAGGAATATATGAAAGTCGGTCACTAAGAGGTTGGAGGTTGACTATGATTGAAATCATAGGGATTTTGGTTCTTGGCTATCTGCTTGGTTCGATTCCGTTCGCATTACTTGTCGGGAAATGGGGACACGGAATCGATATTCGTCAACAAGGTAGCGGGAATCTCGGAACGACGAATACGTTCCGTGTCTTGGGGAAAAAGGCAGGAATCATCGTCTTGATCGGTGATCTTGGAAAAGGAGCCGTCGCGAGCCTTGTTCCGATCTTGATGGGCGCAGATGTGCATCCGCTGTTTGCTGGATTAGCGGCTGTCGTCGGTCATATCTATCCGATTTTCGCAAAGTTCAAGGGCGGAAAGGCAGTCGCGACGTCTGGTGGGATGTTGCTCGTGACGAGTCCGATTCTCTTCATCTTTCTGCTCGTATCCTTTTTGACGACACTTCGCCTGAGCCGGATGGTCTCGCTCAGTTCGATCGTCGCAGCAAGTGTCGGGATTGTCGTGTCGATTACGATCGGCGTCTTGACGAACGATTGGATCGTTCCGACCTTCTTTACGGTTCTTGCGTTGTTCGTCATCTTCAAGCACCGTGATAACATCCAACGGATTCGCCAAGGAACAGAGTCTAAGATTCCACTCTTTGCAAAGAAATCATCTGAATGAACGACTAATGACGCGTCTGCATCTCACTCATTGAGAGGCAGGCGCGTCTTTCGTTTGATGAAAGAGTCGGATAACGGACGAATTCAACGACATTTCATAGGAACTACACGTTTATTTACATCGGATTTACAAGACCTTTACAGACGTTCGCTACACTAGAACTAGAACTGGTCTGTAAAGGGGGAAGCGCACGTGTCGTTATTAGGAGAAGAGCGGAAATCACGCATCATGGAATGGCTGGAAGAGGAAGGGAAAGTCATGACGAAGGATTTGATCGAACGTCTCGATGTCTCGGGAGAAACGGTACGACGCTACTTAGAGGAGTTGGAACGCGAACGTCAATTGAAGCGTGTCTATGGCGGTGCTATCTATCAAGGAGGAAAACGGGAGACGCCGATCTCACGGCGAACGGATCAGCTGTCCCGCCGTTTAGCGCGCTATGCGAAAGGGTGGCTCAGTGACTATTCCTGTATCTTTCTCGGACGGGGAGAACCGGTCGAGCATTTGTTACCTTATTTAACGGGAAACGCGACGATTGTCACGAATTCACTGATCGTCGCTAGTCACTTGGAGCAGTGCCGTAAGACGGGACCGTTCACTGGGGAAATTCGATTGTTAGGCGGAACAGTCGATGCATACGGACAGACGGTCGGGGTCGAGGTATTGCAAGCGCTGGATGCCTATGCTTTTGATGCCTGTTTCCTATCGTTTGATGGTGCTGAGATTGAGCGAGGCTTCGTCAGTGATGATATCGAATCGTCACTTATCCAAAAAGCGGTCATTAGTTGCACAAAAGATGTCTACGCCTTCTTAGCCAATGACGAGTTCCAAGGAAACCGAAAATATAAAGTGGCAGAGTTCCGGCGCGCGAAAATCGTCCTCAGTCCAGCTTCCTATCCGCCATCATGGGAGATGAAACTGTTCAACGAACGCGTGAACTGGATGGTCGTCTCATGATACACTGATGCGGGAGGGATGTATCATGTTAGAAATCATCGCATCGACCGTAGAAGAAGCGGTCGCAGCAGAACAAGCCGGAGCGGACCGGATTGAGCTCGTTTCCGCATTATCCGAAGGGGGATTGACGCCGAGCTACGGACTGATCCGTCAAGTCGTCTCGACGGTCGAGATTCCGGTTCACGTCCTCGTGCGACCACATAGTAAGTCGTTCGTCTATTCGAAATCAGATGAGGAGACAATCATCACGGATATTGACTTGATCCGTGAACTCGGTGCAGCCGGGATCGTCGTCGGCTCATTGACAGCAGACGGTCGTGTCGACGAAGGTTTCCTCGGTCGCATCATCAAACATAAAGGGGAACTGTCATTGACGTTCCACCGAGCAATCGACAGTAGTCGTGATATTTTTGAAGCGGCAGAAGTACTCGCTGATTTTCCGGAAGTCGACCGGATCTTGACGTCAGGTGGTCAAGCGACGGCACTAGAAGGTAAAGAGACAATCGCACGTTTGATTGCAGACTATCCGGACTTGATCATCTTACCAGGATCCGGCATCACACTTGAAAATGCAGAGGCACTTCTTGAAGCAACGAAGGCGTCCGAACTGCATGTAGGATCGGCGGTCTTACAAGACGGTGCCATTCAAAAAGAACGCGTTGAGGCGTTGACACGACTCCTAGGATGATCATCGAGTGAATCAATCCATTTTTCTGATCTGTTGAGATGAGGGAAATGGATTTTTTCATGCGCTCGTGACGACTTTTCGACGATTCGCTTCAAGCAGATGAAAAGCAGAGTGGGAGAACTAGGTTTTTCAAAGGAACTGGGCTAAAATCAAAAGTGGAAATAGTGGATATAAAGGAGTACGACATGAACCCTAAACAATTGAAACAAGCTGCTCTTGGTACGTTAAAAGGACAATGGTTGGTCGGATTAAGCATCTCGATCATCTACTTCCTTATTTTTGCGCTCGCTGCAAGCCGGATGTCATTTGATCAAGATGACATTGATAGTATGGTTCGATTCATCGCACTGAACATGGTCGTCACGATCGTCCTGGCTCCAGTGACAGTTGGTCGAACGATTGCTTACTTACGTTTCACCCGCGGGGAGTCTGCCGGAATCGGAACACTGTTCGAAGGGTTCTCTTCGTTTCGACGTGCCTTCCGGACAATTGCCGCATATGCGATCGTAACGGTATTGGTCTATGTTGGATCATTTTTGATCTTACCGGCACTATACTTTTACCTAGCATATCGTCTCGTTCCGTATATTTTAGTCGATCGACCGGAATTATCGTTTTGGCAAGTACTTGGTGAAAGCCGCCGGATGATGAAAGGGCATAAGCGTGAACTGATCATGCTTTACTTGAGTTTCATCGGCTGGGGGATCCTCGCACTACTCAGTACAGTGGGTGTCATCTTCTTGACGCCATACTTCGATACGACGATGGCACACTTCTATGAACGCTTGAAACCAACACGTTCCGTTAAGGGATGAACGTAAAAAAGCCTGTACATTACGTCAGTAGACGTAGCGTAGAGGCTTTTGCTTATTCCACCGAAGCGCGTGAACGCTCAGCAAGCAATAGATAAAGCGCTTGTGTACCGGAATCGGCGTGACCCAGCTCAGCAAGTTGTTCGTATAAGTCTTTCGTGAGTGCGAGACCAGGTGTCGCGACACCCATCTCAGCGCCGCGTTCGAGGGCAAGACGCATATCCTTGATGAAGTGTTTGACGAAGAAACCAGGTGAGTAGTTTTCGGCGATGACGCGCGGAATCAAGTTTTCAAGACTCCAGCTACCGGCAGAACCAGATTTGATCGTCTCGATGAACTGTGTCGGATCGATTCCGGATCGTGTGACGAACAACAACATCTCCGCTGTTCCAATCATCGATCCGGCGATTGCGATTTGGTTCGCGAGCTTCGCCGATTGCCCTTTACCAGGACCACCGAAGAGTGAAATCGATTTCCCCATCGCCTCGAATAATGGCTTCGCTTGTGCGAAAGCCGCTTCTTCACCACCGACGAGAATCGCGAGTGTTCCGTTCTTCGCACCGAGATCACCGCCCGTGACAGGTGCGTCAAGTGCCTGAAGACCGCGTGCTGTCGCTTCCTGCGCGATTCGTTCAGCAAGAGCCGGACTAGACGTCGTCATATCAATCAGAATCGTTCCTGGTGTCGCATGATCGAGTATGCCGTCTTCGAAGTAGATCTGCTCGACGTCTTGCGGATAACCGACGATCGAGATGACGACGTCGACATCCGTGACGACATCTTGAATCGTATCGACGATTTCGACACCATCTGCTTCAAGGACGAGTCCTTTCTCTTTCGTGCGATTGTATCCTTTGACTGTAAAACCTGCCTTACGCAGATTACGGACCATGCCTTGTCCCATGACACCTAATCCGATGAAACCGACTGTCTTCATACGTGATTCCCCCTTGCACGTTCCGTGCCGATGAATTGTTGCGTTACGAGCTTATTATACAATGGATTGTCGACGACAAGTCGATCATGTGTCCCGATACCTGAAATCTGACCATCTTCAAGAACGATGATTTGATCGGCATGACGGACCGTCGCGAGACGATGGGCGATGACAAACGTTGTCCGTCCGACCATTAATCGCTCGAGTGCTTCTTGAACGACACGTTCCGACTCGGAGTCGAGACTGGATGTCGCTTCGTCAAGCAACAGAATTTCCGGATCACGGAGGAGTGCACGTGCAATCGCAATTCGTTGGCGTTGACCACCAGATAGTTTGACACCCCGTTCTCCAATCTCAGTCGCATAACCTTCCGGGAATCGTTCGATAAACGTATCGGCATTCGCCATCCGTGCAGCCGCACGGATTTTGTCTTCACTGATGTCATCTGTCAGACCGTAGACGAGATTGTCACGAATCGTTCCTGATAAGACGGGGGAATCCTGCGCGACATATCCGATTGCCTGTCGCCAAGACGATAACGTCAAATCAGAAATGGGTTGATCTCCGAGACGGATTTGTCCTGACGTCGGTTGATAAAATCGCTCAAGTAACGCAAATAATGTCGTTTTACCGGAGCCACTCGGACCGACGATTGCTGTCGTCTTGCCGCGTGGTAACGTAAAGCTGACATTCTGTAAGATCGACGTCTCATTGTATCCAAATGACAGGTGTTCGACCGTCACGTCCGTAAACGGACGTGATGCTACAAGCGTTCCAGGTGCTTCCGGTGATTCATCGAGAAGCTCGATGATTCGCTCTGTCGCACCGCGTGCTTTCTGTAACTTCGTGATGAATTCAGTCATCGTCACGAGCGGTGTCATGATTTGGAACAAATAGAGCGAAAAGGCGACGAGTTCACCCGCCGTGATCTGGTTCGTCGCAACGCGGTAGGCACCAAAACCGATGATCAAGATCAGCATCGTCGTTAGAGTGACGTTAAAGATCGGCAACAAGAGGGCTTGAATTCGTCCTTCCTTCACACCATATCCGTATAAGTTCTCAATCCGCGTTTTTCCTCGTCCCAGCTCATAGTCTTCTGTTGCTTGTGATTTGACGAGTCGGACCTCACCGAGCATCTCGGCAAAAAAACCGGATAATCCTGCAAGTTCCTTCTGAGTCTCACGAGAAATCTTGTGTAATTTGCGGACGAGCGGAATGATGATCAACAAGGTCACGGGGACAGCGATGACCATGACGAGCGTCATTTGCCAATCGAGGAAGAACAGGATCGTGATTGCTCCGATGATTGAGACGAGTGACGTCAGCAAACGGACGAGTTGTTCCGATAGCAATTGCTGAAGTGTCGTTGCGTCACTATTGAGTCGTGAGACGAGCTCACCGGATTTTGTCTCATCATAGAACGGAATCGATAGCGTCAATAGATGCTTCCATAGAAGCGTTCGTAAATTGGCGACGATCCGTTGACCGACGATCTGTAACCAATAGATCGATAAAGCGTTCGCGACGACTTGGACGAGGAAAACGATCACAAATAGACTGATCAATTGTGGTGTCAGTCGATCGACAGTAAAACCATCAATCAACGTCTTTAAGAACCAAGGAATGGCGAGCGCAGCCAGCGCTTGGATGACGGAGACGGAAACGGCGGCAGATAATAAACCGACCGGTGGTTTCGTTTTTTTCAATAACAGGTAAAAAGATTGGAACGTCGCAGCGTTCATTTCAACACATCCTCTCTTTTCTATTGTCCGGAAGAACGAAGAGACGGTCAAATGGGAAGCGCGACTTGACAAAAAATCTTTCGATTTGTGACACTGATAGTGGAAACAATAAGGGAGGATTCAAATGTCTATTTTCGTAGATGCGGACGGATGTCCCGTTGTCGATCTTGTCATTCGACACCGACAGGGACGTGACGTCTTTTTAGTTTGTGATACGGCACACCAGATGATCCGAGAAGGAGCGACGACGATTACCGTCGGACAAGGACCAGATGCCGTCGACTATGCGATCGTCAATCGGATGAAACGTGGCGATCTCGTTGTGACCCAGGATTTTGGTCTGGCAGCACTCGTCTTAGCGCGAGGGGGATTCGCAATTGATCAAAATGGTCGCCAGTTCACGAACGATAATATCGATTTATTGCTCCACACTCGCCATGTCGGACAACAAATCCGACGAGCAGGCGGGCGTACGAAGGGACCGAAAAAACGGACGCGTGATGCGGACCGTTCCTTTGAAGAATCATTTCGTACATTAGTGCAAACCAGCATGTAAGGAAGACAGTGCTGGAACTGTTGATACGGTACGGACCGTGATATAATTTGAAGCATGAATGAATTCAGAAAGGAGGATACACGTTGAAACGAATTTTACGAGACCACTCGAAGGATCGCCCTTACCGATTGCGCCAAGGAACGGTTCCGGCATCAACTGAGGCACGATTCACATCACTCGATCAACGTGAAATCAATCGATTACAACAGAATTTACGAAACGTCGAAGTGAAATTGAAGCAACGCAATGAAATCATGGAAGCGTTGGCGACACAAAATGTTGAAGCAGCCTGTGAGACTGTCTTGATGATCTTGTTGCAACTGCTCGAGGTAGAAGAAGGAGCTATCCTCTTGTACCGGCGGGAGCAGTTAAATCATTTCGTCGCACAAGGGATCGACGATATGGAGCTGATCGAAAAAGATCTCGATCAATATTCGGTCTTGCGTCGCGCATTCGTCATGCGTAAATCGGTCCAATTGCCACTCGGCGACCAGTTCGAGTCAGCAATTCCCGTGCAGTCTCCAAGCAACGGACAAGTCGTCGGACTGCTATACATCCGCCATGCCTTCGCCCAGTTCAATTTAGAACAAGTCGGGGATTTACTTGATCTATCACGAAAACTTGGGATGACGCTTGAACGCCATCTCCTGTTCCATCAAATGGAGCATGAAAAAATCAAGACGTATCAGCTACTTGATTCGATTCGGGAAGCTGTCCTATATATCGAGAGTAGCGGGGAGCAGATTTATGCGAACCAAGCCTTATTGAACATGTTTCCACCAAAGCTCGTCAATCAGGCGCAAGGGTTCCGTCACGCGTATGAACGGGCGACGTCGCTGTTTGAACATGTCGATCAGCCGGAAGCACTTCATGATTACATCGGTCAACTGATGAACGGGGATATTCCGGGAGAAACGATCGAGTTATCGGCATTCAGGGGGAACTTGTTGCTCAGTGCCTATGCTGAACGGATTGCGATTGCGAACGTTGAATGGGGGATGATGCTTGTCTTACGTGACGTGACGAAAGACAAGGAGCTCGACCTTAAGCAGGCAGAGTTCGTCTCGATCGTTTCGCACGAGTTGCGGACACCGCTTTCTTCGATCATGGGCTTCACGGAGTTATTGATGAAACGAGAAGTCGATCCAAAGCGGCAGAAACGCTATTTGCAGACGATTCATTCAGAAACCGTTCGATTGGCGGAATTGATCAATGACATCTTGGAAATTCAAAAAGGGGAAGACTCGACACACGGAACACAAAAAGAATTACTTGATTTAAAACAATTGATGTTCGAGATGAAGCCGATGTTCGATCTTGCGAGTCGCGCACATCGCATCAGTGTCCAATTTAGTCCGGGATCCTATACGATTTCAGCCAGCAGTGAGAAGATGAAACAACTGTTTACGAACTTGATCATGAACGCGATTAAATATTCGCCCGAAGGCGGCGCGATTCGGATCAAAGGATCAAATCAGTCAGATCAATTACGAATTGAGATTTCAGATGAAGGGCTTGGTATTCCAGAAAAAGCGCTCCCTTACATCTTTGATAAGTTTTACCGAGCAGATAACTCGGATACGCGCAAAATTGGCGGAACGGGCTTAGGACTCGCGATTTGTCGGATGATCGTCCTCGATCATGGCGGAGCAATCTCCGTCCAATCGACGGAAGGGGAAGGCAGTACCTTCATCATTCAACTTCCGATCGGCGTATGACCGACGACAGACTCAGAAAGGAGGAAGACACGGTGAATAACTCACATATTCGTTATGAAGCATTACATCCACTCGTTGAGGAAATTCTTGAAAAGCTGAGTGAACGAATTGGCGTCAATACGTTATTTTTTGCATTGAACGACTCATACAGCAACTTTGTCGTCAAGGCAATCAATCAAGAACGTCAGTTGATCGAAGAAGGCTCGACCCATGTCTTCCAACATGTCCTCTGTAAGCTGGTCGTCGATGAGATGGACGGGAAGGTCTCGATCAATGAATTGCTCAACGATCCATTGACCGTCAATCATCCGGTCACGAAAGCTCTTGGGAACGGTAGCTTTTTAGGAGTAGCGATCAAAAATGCGGAAAATGAAAAAATCGGGACATTATGTGCCTTTGATGATCAACCATTCGACTTCAAGGAGCAGGATATCGCACTCGTCGAGCGGTATGCGGATATTATTAGTAAATCGATCAACGTCGAAACGTATGTCATCAAGGATGCGCTAACAGATGTCTATAACGAACGATACATGAATCGACTGATCTCGAGTGTGACGATTCATCCTGCTTTCTTAATGGTGTTGAACCTCGACCGTTTCCATGCGATTAATGCGACGCATGGGTACCGGGCAGGGAACGAAGTGCTACGCGAAATCGCGAATCGGCTGAAATATGTTCCTTTACCGAATCATGTCGTCGGTCGAATGGATGGGAATGAATTCGTCGTCTTAGCAGCACTTGAACAGGAACAGGAATTCGAACAATATGCGGAAGATTACGCTCGCATCGTCACGGAAGCGATTGAGCAACCGATCGTTGGTGTTGCAGCCGAACCGATTCAGGTGACGGCATCATCTGGCGTCAGTCTTCTGACCGGTGATATGGCAAGTCGCCAGACACAAATCTACGCAGCAGAAGCCTTGATGCAACAAGTCAAACACGAGGGGAAACAGCGAACCTCATTTGTTAATCCAAATCGGAATGCGGAACAGCATCCATTTGCATCAGTTCTTGAATCAGAGCTTTCGCATGCACTAGAACGGGGACAATTCGAGCTCTACTATCAATGGATCGTTGATGCGAAACAAGAACGCTACGTCGCGGTCGAAGCGCTTCTACGCTGGAATCATCCTGTGCTTGGGTTCGTCAGTCCGACGGATTTTATTCCGATTGCCGAGAAGATGGAGATTTTCCCAGACATCGGTCGATTTACGATCTGTCAGGCGATCCTGGATCAACGGCGCTTGGAGGAGACATTTGGACGTAAGATTTCCGTCGCCGTCAATCTATCGGCAAGTCAGTTCGAGTCGGATCAACTCTTTTCAGAATTACTGAGACTGACAGAAGAATCGTATTTCCCGGGCGAACGACTCATTCTTGAAATCCGGGAGGAAGTATTGCAGACGCGTCGTCGTTTTGCAATCAAACGTTTGGAGCAGCTGCGCCAAGCAGGCTACCGTCTGACGGTCGATCATTTCGGTAGTCACTACGCGTCACTTAATTCGTTATTGCGTTTACCAGTCCAAGCAGTCAAGCTCGATCCAATCTTTACACGTCGACTCGTGCAAAATCAGTTAGAGCGTTCGATGATTCGCTCTGTTCATTCCTTGACGTCGACGTTAAACATCGCGCTCGTGATTCAGGAAGTCGAGACCGCGTCGCAATTGCAACAGATTCAAGTGTTGGATGAGCAACTTTATATGCAAGGCTACGAGGTCCATCACCCTCAGCCGATTGAACAATTACTCATCGAGGACATCGTTCGAGGGCGTGCTGAGGTTTAACCGTTCTTCAGTCGGGAATACATTAAAATGTGGAACAAGTACATTTTAAGGGGGATGCCAAATGGCTGATCAACATGATAAAGAGACGGACCCGATTACTTCAGGAAACCGGATGACGAAGGATGAGATTGCCGGACGTGACCCGCAAGACAATACGGAGGTTCCGGAAAAATCGAAGGATGAAAAAGAAACGAAGCATCAAGATCAAGAAGCTGAGAAAACAGAACGACCAGATGACGAAGCTTCAAGTGAAGAGGCACCCGATTTGTCGCATGCTTCTGATGAAGATGGCGATGTCGAGCCATCCGATGAAGAGAACCAACAAGGTTAAAAATGACTAAAATAAAGGGCAATCGATGTCCGGCAGAAATGCCACACGTCGATTGCCCTTTTTAATGTATTATTTTTAAACGGTTACTCGCCACTCCCACCGCCATCACTTCCACCATCGAATCCACCGTCAATTCCGCCATCTGTCGCATGTGACGTATCGGTCAAATCAACAGGGAAGAGCAAGAGCGGAGTCGCATCGGCGCTATCCGGCGGAAGAATCGAAGATGGGAAGAGTTGTTGCAGGATCGTTTGTTGACTCAAGTATAATCGGATCGCCGTCAAATAGACCAAGTCCCTCCGGTACTTAAAACGTAAATCGGAGCGTAACGTCTCTGCCATCTGTTGGAGTGCCGAAGCATGGATGTTGGGGTCGCCGAGTAGTGCAAGCATTCCGTGGAATGACAGCGGGACATGATGCTTACGATGTAATTTACGGGACGACTCCAATTGCGCGATATAACGATCCCAATCGTCCTCTGGTAATAAAGAGAATAACAAGGCGACGATATACGTCTGTTGAGCGCGACCGAAACGTCGTTTCAGTCGTTGATAGACTGCTTCAATACGCGAAGCGAGTTCGTCTAAATCACCGCGTGTCGCAGCATGAAAATAGACGAAGGAGGTCAACAGCGGTGATACGATGAAACGATGCTGTTTTTTAAGAAGAGTGTATAACTGAACGGTCCGCTCGAGTACCATGTCTTGTGGAGAAATACGACTAATGAACAGCGCAGTGGAGTAGGCATTCAGGGGATGCGACAAACGATGGGATTTAAAATAGCCGTGAAGCGACATCATCTCGGCGATGCGGCTCGGTGCATGAGCGTCAAAAGCATGGATTTTTGAAGCGAGCAGCAAAGCCTGCGTAGTTTGCGTGCGCAATCGTGTCGTTAAATCGTCTGCTGTCTCAAGTAACGTGCTTGCGGATACCTGCTCCGTTCCGATCGTCCGGTCAAATGCCAATTCGATGAGAATACCGTCCTGATACGTTCTGAATTCTGGTGCGATATGATCCAGTTGTCGCAAGAAAGTCGTCGCCATCTCCATGACTGTTCCTCCTCTGTTTTTTCTTATAGTGTATCACGCAGTGAAAGCGTTATCTTATTTTTTTAGTTGGGTATCGATCAATTGTTCCGCTGCACGCCGGTACAGATTACTCATATGAGCCAGCGCTAAAATCTGTTCCAGTGGATCGGTCGTCGAGGCGGTAAGAGCATCTTGTTCGGTGATGAAACGGGCTGTATTTCGTTCTGTCAGTTCAAGGTAAGTGCGATAAAAGTCTTCCAGATCGAGTTGATTCTGTTCGATGCCTTCGTTCAAGGGCGTTAGGATCGTCTTGATATCGTTAATCGAAAACGAACTTTTCAACTGATAAATCAAGCTAATTAAAATCAAATGCTCCTTCGTATACTTTTTATTCGTAACCGGAAAAAATAATTTTTTTTTGGCATAATTGTTGATCATCGTCTTCGTCAGGATTGTCTCATCCGCATTCCGCGTCGTTTCCTCGAATGTTCGCTCAAACAGTTGGATGACTTGATCCATATAAAGATCAATGTTCGGGATATCTGCGAGCTGTAATTGACGATCATGTCTCGTGTCGTCAGAACGTGTCATAAAAAAACCTCCAAAATCGTTAAAATAGGACTTTCTACTTCTTCATCATATGATAGAATATGTATATAACGCCATGTAGTATTCAAAACTACATATCAGGGGAGGAACAAAAGTGAAAGCTTATATGAGAGAACCGATTAATGGATTAACACATTTGGGAGGGGCTGTCTTTGCTTTTGTCGGATTACTCGCACTCGTCATTAAAGCATCGTTAGAACGCGGAGCATCACTCGCCATCGTCGCAGCGATTATTTTTGGGGTCAGCATGATGGCACTCTATGCTGTTTCGGCAACGTATCATATGGTCCTTGCGAGCGACCGGGCGATTGCGATCTGGCGACGATTGGATCACTCGATGATTTATTTGTTGATTGCCGGTTCCTACGCGCCGTTTTGTCTTGTCAGTCTGAATGGTCCGACGGGTTGGGTCTTGTTTAGCATCGTCATGTTGATTGCTGTTTCCGGAATTACCTTCAAATTAGTCTGGTTCAACAGTCCACGCTGGTTATCGACGACGCTCTACATCGGAATGGGCTGGATCATGGTGTTTGCGATCACACCACTCGCGCAAGTCTTATCACCGCTCGGCATCGGTCTATTGTTCCTTGGTGGTATCTTCTATACGATCGGTGGCATCATCTATGGATTCAAGCCGCGTGTCTTATCGTTTAAACATCTCGGATTCCATGAAATCTTCCACATCTTCGTACTACTCGGTAGTCTAGCGCATTTCCTATGTGTCTACTTCTTCGTGTTATGATGATGTCCTCCTTTAGTCAATGACTGAAGGAGTTTTTTTGTATCTATATGGAAAATACAGGAGAAGTCGAGTGTCCCCACGAATGAAAGAACGGAAAGATCACGAAGAGGGGGAAATCACATGCAACACACACGATGGCAATTAGAAACACTCTATATGATTGATGACGTCAAAGCAGGCATCGCTTCCATACAAACAGCATTGTCGAATCGGCCGATTGATGTGGCAGAACAGGTCGAGCGTTATCAGCAAGTCGCGCGCGACGTCGAGGAATGGAGCGACTTCATTTATTGCCTGTACGCTGAAGATGTCACGCGTGTTGAAGTCCATCCATTGCTTGAAGAGATCGAAGTCGTCCAAGCGATGGTACGCAGTGAAGTGGCAGCACTCGATACAAAGATCGCAGCACTGTCTCAAGAAGAGTGGGAAGCGCTCGTTACGGATTCACCGTACGCCTTTTTCTTAAACGAACGCCGTGACATCCAGTCCCGTCGTGCACCACTGATTCAAGAACAATTGTTACAGGATCTCGGTGTGGATGGATTCCAGGGCTGGGGACAACTCTACAATCAGCGCTTCATGGCGTTACGGGTCGACTTGAACGGAAAGCAGGTCACGATCGGTCAAGGATTGCATGAAGCGATGTTCGCGCCTGATCGTTCGGCTCGTCTAGCGGCAGCAATTGCAGTTGACGCCGCTTGTGCCAAAGAGGCTGACTTGTTTGCGACGATCTTGAACCGGATCTCCGGCTTCAGATTGCAATCCTACAAGATGCGGAACTGGGAGCAACCATTGACAGAGTTGCTTGAGCAGAACCGGATTTCAGAAGCGAGCTTAAAAGCGATGATCGAAGCACTCGATCAGCACCGAGACCTCTTTCACGCCTATTATGCCCGCAAGATTGCCCAGGCAGAGCAGGTGACGGGAGAATGGCATGATTTTGAGACGAATACGTATCGTTCCGCGCGGCATGTTCCGTTTGAGACGGCACAGGCAATCGTAAGCAAACAATTCAAACAGTTGAATCCAAAGCTCGGTGCTTTTGCTGAAAACGTGTTTAACGAGGGATGGGTCGATGCGGAGAATCGTCCCGGAAAAGCGGAAGGCGGATTCTGCGCTGCCTTTCCGATTGCAAAAGAGAGCCGGATTTTCATGACGTACCGTGACAGTTATCCAGACGTCGCGACACTTGCTCATGAATTCGGTCATGCCTATCATAATTATGTTCTGCAAGATGAACCGTATTTAAACCAAGTCAAAGGAACGAGTATCGCGGAGACGGCTTCAACATTCATGGAGAATCTCGTCCTCGATGCTGCGATCAAAGAGACGACGGAGCGCGAGGAAGTACTTGCTCTTCTAGAGGTCAAGATTCGAGAGGGGCTGAAATATGCCAGCATCGTTCCCGGAATGTTCCGTTTCGAGCAACGTTTTTATGCGGAACGTCAGCATGGTACGATCAATGCTGAAAGGTTGAGTGAACTCTTACAAGAGGAAGAGCGCTTAGCCTATGGTCCAGTGCTGCCTGAACCAGCGCGCTACAAATGGATGTACATCAGTCATCTGTTTAATCCGAACCTTGCGTTCTACAACATTCCGTATACGATCGGTTATCTGCTTAGCAATAGTCTTTATCAGACGGTTCAAGCGGATCCGAGTCAATTTTCGACAGTTTTTGATGCCGTCATGCACGATTCCGGTCAAGCGACGATCGATGAAATCGTTAAACGTCACCTCGACGCCGATCCAACATCTATCGCGTTTTGGGTCGAAGCTCAGCAACCGCTCGTCCAGGCGATTGAGCAGTATCTGTCGTTAACGGAATCCTCTCTCTCCGTCGATTGAAGACGAATCGAAACGGGAACAGAAAAGTAGGGAGGGATGCGGATGTATGAACAGGAGAAACAATTAGTCGCTGAGGCAGCACTAACTTACGTCAAGGATGGAATGATAGTGGGTCTTGGGACGGGTTCGACGACGGAACGGTTTATCAAGGCGCTTGGTCCACTCGTACAGGCTGGATTACAGATTCGTGGCGTGGCGACGTCGCTTGCGACGGTAAAGCTCGCTGATCAGTTACAAATCCCATTGATTGATCTGGAAGAGGGAATGGAAATCGATGTGACAGTTGACGGAATTGATCAAATCGATGGTCAGTTTCAAACCATTAAAGGCGGTGGCGGTGCACTATTTCGTGAAAAAATTGTCGCTCTGATGAGTCGCGAATTGCTCTATCTGACCGATTCCTCGAAGTTCGTCCATCATTTAAGTGGACCGTTACCTGTCGAACTGGATTCGTTTGCCTTACCTTACGTGCGGCAACGTCTACGTGATAAGCATGTATCAGCAACACTACGCGTGAAAGATGATCGTCCCTTCGTTACAGATGGAGGTCACGTGATTCTTGACGTTGATGTATCAGCCATTTCGGACGTTCGATTATTCGCAAAAGAAGTGAAGAGCTGGTCTGGAGTGCTTGAGACCGGTTACTTCGAGCGACAACCCGATCATGTCCTGACGGTCGAAGAGGGAAAGGTCAAACGCATCGCGCATCCTCGCCTGCGTGACGGTGGTGGGTTGGTTTAAGAAAAGAAAGAAGGAAACCGTATGGGCTTGAAAAAACGGTATTTATTTGGAGCTGGCATCATTGCCGGAACGAGTCTACTTTTGTTAAGGAAGCGGGAACAGGGCACACAAACAGATGCACTACGTGAATATTTAGCGCATCTCGATCAGGATCCGAGTCCGGATGCTACGAAGGACCCGGATGAGGTCGGATTGACGAAACTCGATTCCATCTATCGAGCTGAGTGGCAAGCGAATGGGTTCCCGCGTTCGCGGGTGGAGCTAGAAGAGCTTGAAAAATAGTAAAAGCAGCGAAAGTGTTTTTTTCTGTTAGTTGAAAAAGTATTTAAAGGATTCTTTAAACGGCTTAAGTTCGTTATTTAAACGGACCTAAGCTGTTTTTATTAACGTCTACAGTAATAAATCATAGATAGCTGTAACACATTATATTTAGTTATTGTTCTAGTATCCTCTATTTTATAATCCTAAATTATGTAATTTTTATGATAAGGTGGATGTATATTTTCAAGGGGGAATTCATCCCAGAGGGGGGGACTAGCGTGACTTTATTTATTAACGAACTTAATTACATAGACCAGAAAGATAAAACGACAGTACTCGAAAAACTCACGTTTTCTGTTTCTCCAGGAAAGTCATTGGCGATTAGTTCTAATATTACCCATCGTCAGCTACTCATAAAGATACTTGAAGGTCGTATCCGCAGTGCAAGTAAACATGTTCATGTAAACAATCATCACCCAGGAAATACTGTACAATATCGTTCGTCAATCAGTTTCTATTATGAGCATCCATATACATACGATAGATTAACCATCTTAGACCATCTTGCTTTTTATAAAAAATTGTATAACAGCTCAAAAGCGATTTCAGACACACTCGAAGTTACACAATTAATCGAGATAGCAAAGAAAAGAACAAATAAACTAGATCGTTCTCAAAAGAAACGTCTGCAACTCGCAATTCTTATTTTACAAGATACACCGGTGGTCGTTTTCGATGAGCCGGATCAAAACATTGATCAATATACCAAGAACATTCTATTTAAAGTTATCGAATTGTTGCTACAGGAAGAAAAATGTCTCTTAATACTTACAGGAAGTACGGAGAGTGCAATTACTTTATCCGAAGAATCTTATGTATTAAGTAGTGTTGGGCTTACACGCATCAATACAGAAATTGAGGAAGAAGAAGAGAAAGCAATCTCAGAAAATGATGAAGAGATCAATGGACTTGAAAAATCCGCTCCCTTTTCGCCTCTCGAACTGAACAAGGTTGTTGCTAAACTTGAACGTAATCTTATTTTACTAGATATAGATGAGGTCAAATTTTTCGAGAGCGCATCGGGAAATGTTCAAATTCATGTAGCGGATACGATGTTGCCCGGTCTATATACAATGAATGAGTATGAAACGACTCTTCAGGACCGGCATTTTTTCCGATGTCACCGTTCCTATCTTGTAAATCTGAAGAAAGTACGCGAGATTGTCACGTGGACACGGAACAGTTTTAGTCTGGTTCTCGACGATCGTACTGAAGTGCCCTTATCTAAGAATAAAATACACATTCTTAAAGAAATGCTCGGCATTAAGTGACGATCTTCTAGCAAGCTAATTACTCTTTTCATAAGCTTATTAACTCCATTCATCGTTAAAATAGTGCGATGTATAGCGCTCTCTACTATTCTAAGGTTAGAAAACGAGAGGAGAACTATACTATGGAAAAGGTAATCGAAATTGAATCATTGACGAAACACTTTTCAGATAAGACGGCTCTTGACGATTTAAGTTTCTATATCAAGCAAAAAGAAATTTTCGGGCTACTTGGTCCCAGTGGCTCTGGTAAAACTACCATGATTAAAATATTGACTGGTCAAATGAAACCATCCACGGGTTCAACCAGTCTACTTGGAATTCCCTCTGAAAAACTCAAACAAAAGAACACCTTTCAGAAAGTAGGTATCATGACAGACAATAGTGGTCTCTACGATCGCTTGACGGTAAAAGACAATTTAAAGTTATTTTGCAAAATTTTTTCTGTCTCTGAAAACCGTATTCATCGTGCACTGGAGTTAGTCAACTTAGGTAATGAGCAGAATAAGAAAGTTGCCTTACTGTCGAAAGGGATGAAACAACGGGTCCTGCTCGCTCGAACTTTTTTACATCAACCCGAAATCTTATTTTTAGATGAACCTACTTCTGCATTAGATCCTGTCAACACTCAAGCCATCTACGCTGCCCTTAAAGATATGAATCGAGACGGTGCGACGATTTTCTTAACGACTCACGATATGGTAGAAGCGGACACCCTTTGCGATCGTGTCGCCTTCCTAAATCGTGGTCATATCCAATTGCTAGGATCACCAAAATCGATCAAACAGCGTTTTGCTGATCAGACGTTGACACTCGAATCATTAGACGGCCTAGAACACGTTTTCGAATCGAATGAGAAAGATGCTCGTCATATCTATGAAATGTTACGTACTAATCAGGTTGTATCTATCCATTCTAACGAACCTACTTTAGAGGATGTGTTCGTAAAAGTAACAGGGAGTGAACTCAGATGATCTTTTCAATCAATCGTACAATGGCCATTTTTCAGAAGGATGTAAAAGACGTGTCACGAAACGTATTTGTCGGTACGACACTTTTGGTTCCTATCTTGATGGCAATTGTCTATAAGAATATTGGCGAAGTGACGTTAGAAATTCACTACACCGTCATCAATTTGACATTCTCTTCAGTAGCAGCATTCGTTCAATGTACATTGATCGCAGAAGAGAAAGAGAAGAACACGTTGCGTAGTTTGATGTTGTCACCTGCCTCCACTCTAGAGATTCTAGGTGGCAAAAGTATATTGACTGCTCTGATCACACTCTTCACTATAGTCATCAGTGCCGTCATTACGGGTTATGCTCCGTCACATCTTTTCATCATAATAATTGGACTTCTCGTCTCATGCTTGTTCTACCTTGCTTTAGGAACGCTTCTAGGATTGATGACTTCCTCTGTGATGGAAGCTTCTGTCGCTGTATTACCTGTCATGTTTTTATTCGGATTCGGAACGTTGCTTCAGCAGGTTTCTGATAAATATCCGTTACTTTCGATTGTCGATTATTTGCCAAACTTACAACTATTGGAGCTAGCTAAAAAGGTTGAGGATGGTGCCTCTTTCTCTTCGCTATCCATTAATCTGATCGTTATTTTGATGGCTGGTATATTATCCAGTGCTTTAGTCTTCATGATTTACCAAAAGAGAACATTAAGAGATTAATAGTCGCTACAGCACAGAATACAGAAGTTGCTGGGAGGAAGAATGATGAAAAAAGTATTATTAGCAATTGTAGGTATGATTTGTGGCACACTTATCATGTACGTCATTCAGAATGGGTTATAAACCGTGTTCTCATGGATTGTAGGCAAATTTGTAGGAGTCATTAATAGTAATCCAATAATATGAAAGTGGAAACAATCATGCTGAACCGTGAGGTGGATATGTGAATAAAGGACTATTAATACGGTGTTATATTGCTTGTTTTATACTGTTTATCACGACAATGCTAATTGGTCGCTATGAACTCAACACAAATATTTTTATGATTTTAACATTTGGAGTTATTCTGCTCGTACTTAATTTACCTATCCGGCAGTTGGATCGGTATAACAGACAATCCTTATCTTACTGGGCATTTGTTTTCAAAATGATAACAGGTGCTATTTTAGCGGCTGTTGTATGTTTTTTCGTTATGGTGATGATTACTCCGTAAAATCATTTTACGTATCTATTCATTACAACGATGTTTGAAAAGCTTATCATGTACTGTGCAGATTGAATTCGTTCCTTACTCGAAACATTCATCTCAATAGCGTTAAAATGACCTGATTGCTACATCAGGTCATTTTAACGCTATTATTTTATTCTAATAAAAGCCCAGAGATGAGTACAGTCGCACATACTAGGAAAGACCAGATTAATATGTTTCTAAGTCGATTAGTTGCGATGTCATAGGTTACAAATAATATCATATAGATACTAATCGAGAGTGTTTTTACAAACGTGCTATATGTGGCACTATCTTTAAGTATAAAAAGCACGATACTTACTATAACAATAGATAAATTGACACCAATTACTAGTACTCGAAAATTTGGTTGCTCTACTTTTTTTGTAAAGGAAATAAGGATCGTAAGACTTGCAATAGCAAGATTGGTATACATTAGTATTTCGTTCATACTGTCTCCCTTAGTTAGATTTCATCGATAATTAACAAAATTGAATGTTTGACAACACTTTAGGTACAACGATATAAGATGCAGTCTTTAATTAATATATCATTTTCATCCCATAGACATCTAAGGATTCTAGTTTATTGAACGACACATTGGAAGGGAGTCATTTATTAGACGTACAAAGGAAGAGTCTTGACCGCGATTTAAAAGAGAACTATCTTACTTTAAATATTAAAAAAAGTGAAAAACAGCACTCAAAATCTCTTTTCCTAAAGCGCGGTCTGGTAAGATGTGGATTGTATCAATCATGATTCAAGGAAAAACATTGTTTTCGAAAGGAGATTCATTGAATGAAAACCTTTTTAAACATCAACATAGCTAGCTTTTTATATGCCATCGCTTTATTTGTTCCATTACAATTCATGCTAAATATCAATCGAATCATAAGACTTACTGATATGTCTTCAAGTATGTTTTGGACTCTGAATATCATGATCGGATGCATCACTCTAACCAGTATTCCATTTTTAATTAGACGGATCACCTTCAAGTCCACTCTACATAAGTCATTTGAACGAATCATCTGTCTTTCCTGGTTCGTCTATTTTGTTTTATTCACATATCTCATAAGTAGGATTATTCCAGTCACGAATGAGGGAGACATGCCAAGCCCTGGTTTAGGCTTCATTTTAATCACCATTGTATTAACGTATCCACTTTTTGTAATAGTTTCTAAATTTCTTATCGTGGATCAAAAGTCGATGAAGGATTGAAAAATTAGCAATTTGAAAGAAAGGAATGATGTTATGAGGAGTCTACTGCTCCCGAACATTTTTTACAGATCTTAATAGAAGGATGTAAGATACATAAAATTCCATAGCATTAAGGAGAGCGTATTTTGAAAAAACGATATTTATATTTCTATTCGACAGTCATTGTATTAATCGGGGGAAGCTTGTATTCGTATCAAGCAGGATATATCCCTTATACAACACCTTATATAGATAAAGAGCATGAGAAGTTGATGGATGCTAAGACCGTCAATTCAGTCAATCGAAAAGACTACATCGATAGATCGATGCGAGATATGGCTAACTTTGCACCTTATTCGACGGGTGATTCCATTACAAAGAATGTGACCATGAATGAACTGAGGTCGAAGATTGATACGATGCACCACATCGAAAAATCTTTCCAATTCAAGTCGAATGATCCAGAATCAAAATCCTTACAAAAAGTAGCGAAGAACTATACTACTTATATTGAGGCGCTTGAATATGTTGCAAGCAATATGCATCGTAAGGAATCGATGAACGTCGATCAAGCAAACTATCTGAAGAGTGCTTGGAATGAGGTCGTCGCACCTGTACATCATATAAAAGATGAGGTCGATCGTTCTCAAGAAGGAGAGGCCGTCATGTTTGAAAAAGAAATCACTTCAGTTTGGAATTAATATTGATGGGGTTTAGGATGGATAAATTTGAACGTTTCGAATGACACAGTTAGATTACGACCTTATAAAGCTAGAATCTATAATATGGATTAAATGATATACAATCTAAACAGCCCTAGATATAATGATCCAGGGCTGTTTTCATGCGTTTTAATATGTAAGCGACCCAGCAATGATCAAACCGATCGAAATCGATAAGAAGAGGAGCAGCAAGCCGACTGCTTCGTTGTTCGCATCAATCTCTTTCGTCATGCTCAAACGTGGGATTAGTAAATCCGCGAGATAGAATAAAACGATTTGTAAAACGATCGCAAGTGCACCCCACAACACCATATCGAGAATGCTGACAGAGTTCGAAATACTCGAATAGAGGACGATGGCGAGACCAAGAATACGTCCACCGAAGGCATAGACGGCCGCTTTCTTCCCGTTACGGATGAGTTCGAGTTCCTTCGATTTCGTCGTCACCTCGAACAGGACAACACCGATGGCAAGGAGTACGGTCGCGACACCGATATACGAGAGCGTTGAAAGGAATAGATCACTGAATGTCATGCTGGTACCTCCATCATGATTTTTTATTTTTTTTGCGTTGTTCGTATGCAACATACAATTCAAGCAGTGCTCCGACGAGAATACCTGCTGATACATACAAATAGAAGTTGTCACCAATGAATCCGAACACGAGTCCTAAGAGAAGACCGATCAGTATATAAGGACCTTTTGTTAACTTCATATCAATCACCTGCCTCTACTTTAAAGGTAGCGGATTTTAGAGGTGACGTCCATCGTTATTCTTGGAAGCTGACGGCAGATTCTGCATTAGGAGAAAACAGGACGACTTGGTTCCGTCCTTGTTGTTTTGCTTGATAAAGCGCGGCATCCGCATCCGGTAAGAGATGGTCGATTTGAGATGTCGTCTCATCATACGCGGCTAAACCAAATGATGCTGTAAGTGGCAGATCGGTCGTCGCTAGTCGGAACGGGCTGCAGGCGATACGTTCACGTAATTGCTCTGCTAAAGGAATCACTTCAGCGAGCGGAACGCCTTCAAACAAGACGGAGAACTCTTCACCGCCGTTACGAGATAAATACCCGCTCTCTGCGACGCCATCACGCAGTCGGCTGGCAAACTGACGTAGCACTTCGTCACCCGCTTCATGTCCATACGTATCGTTGATCTGTTTAAAATGATCAATATCGATCGTCAACAACACGATGGACTGTTTGTTCAAGATCAATCGTTGTTTGAGATCCGTGAAGTATTCGTTAAAAGCACGTGAATTATTCAATCCCGTCAAAAAGTCGAGTTGTGCTTTCTGCCGAAGCACCCGTAACGACTGTTTCGTCAGGCGGATATCACGAATGATCAAAAGGGCGAGCCAACTGCTAACGAAAGAAGCGGGAATGACGACCGACATGACCTCGAGTAAGAGGATTTGTTTCGGTAAGACGATCCATAAGACAAGGGCGTGCAAAGCCGTCGCATAGAGCGTCACGAGTGTAAAGGTCCGTTTTGCGTAAGGCGGCATTTCACGAACAATCAGACTCGTTCCGAGGGCGACAGCGACGATGAAACCAAATGCAGTGAATGCAGCCAAGTTCGTTCCCAGACTAAAGCGATAAACAATGATCGCGACCGTCACGATCGTTGTTGGAATAACGCCTCCAAAGTAGGCGGCGACAATGACCGGAACATGGCGCAAATCAATCATGACACCGGGGGCTGCTTCGATTGTCATCTGCATGAGCAGTAAGGAGATCATGCTCAGGGCAAGACCATACAGTACGCGGGTGAGACGTGGAGATTCTCGCGTGATCGGAAGCGGTGATAATTTTCCAAGTAGATAAAAACCAGCCATTAATAGCGTCACGTTATGTAAGACGTCAAAAAGGATGCTTTTCATGAATCGTCCATCCTTTCGAAAAAAGTACGTTATTTAAGAAATATACGCCATAAACGGACTAACTCCTGTTTATCGAAAAAATAAACTCTTCCCATCAATTGTGTCTATAATGTGAACTTATGATTTCTATAAGCTGTACTTATGGTTTTAGGGAATTTGATTGACCTCCTCGACACTGCATTGTTAAATGATGAAGAAGCGGTATGAAAGCGCTTACTAAATTTGAAGGAGATCTTACTCATGGAACTCGTCATCATTCTTCTTGCCTTATCTTTATTGATGTTCGTTGCCTATCGTGGTTTTTCGGTCATCCTATTTGCACCAATCTGTGCCTTGTTCGCCGTCTTACTGACGAACCCTGACTGGGTGTTACCATTCTTCTCGAATATCTTCATGGAAAAGATGGTCGGCTTCATCAAAGCATACTTCCCGGTCTTCCTCCTCGGAGCGATTTTCGGAAAAGTCGTTGAGATGTCCGGTATCGCGGAGTCGATCGCAAAGACAATCATTCGTATGATTGGTGCGAAGCGCGCTATCCTTGCCATCGTCTTACTCGGCGCCATTCTTACATATAGCGGCGTCAGCTTATTCGTTGTCGTATTTGCTGTCTATCCGTTCGCTGCGAACTTGTTCCGCGAAGCAAACATCCCGAAACGACTCATTCCGGGAACGATTGCCCTTGGTGCGTTCACGTTCACGATGGATGCCTTACCAGGAACACCTCAGATTCAGAACGTCATTCCGACGACGTTCTTCAAAACAGATATCTATGCTGCGCCGATCATGGGTTCAGTCGGTGGCTTGTTCATCTTAGTCGTCGGCATGTGGTATCTCGAGTCACGCAAGAAAAAAGCGCATCAAGCGGGTGAAGGGTACGCTGGATTCGAAGCGACAGCGGCAAGTACTGCACCGCAAATGGAGTTAAAGAACGAACCAGAAATGACGCTCGAGACGGATCGTCAACCAGTCTATCGCCAAGTCCTTGCCTTTGTCCCACTCGTCCTTGTTGCCGTAATGAACAAAGTCTTTACACTCTCGATTCCGAAATGGTATCCAGAAGGATTCGATTTTTCAGCAATCGGTCTAGAAGCATTCGGAAAGATCGAGACACCCGCTGTTCTTGCGATCTGGTCCGTTCAAATGGCGTTATTGATCGGAATTCTCGCAGCGATGCTCTATGACTTCCGAAAGATCAAGACGAACTTCCAAGCTGGTCTGAACGTCAGTATCGGTGGTGCGCTCTTAGCGGTCATGAATACAGGTGCTGAGTATGGCTTCGGTGGCGTCATCGCAGCACTCCCAGGATTTAAGTCCGTCTCAAGCGGGATCTCGGAGACGTTTACGAATCCGCTCGTCAACGGAGCCGTCACGACGACGACGCTTGCCGGTGTCACTGGTTCCGCATCAGGCGGGATGGGAATCGCGTTAAGTGCGATGTCGGATAAATATACGCAAGCGATTACGTCAGGTGGTGTACCGCCAGAAGTCATGCACCGCGTCATCTCGATGGCGTCCGGCGGAATGGATACGTTACCGCATAACGGTGCCGTCATCACGTTGCTAGCGGTCACAGGACTGACGCACCGTCAGTCCTATAAGGATATCTTCATGATCACGATCCTCAAGACAGTAACAGTCTTCTTGATGATCGGATTGTATAGCTTAACTGGTTTGTATTAATGATTTAAAAGGGGGCATCATCAGATGAAACAGGGGAAAGTTTACGAATCATTCGCGGAAGCGACAGCAGACATTTTTGACGGGGCGACGCTAGTCGTAGGGGGCTTCGGACTCTGCGGAATCCCGGAAAAATCCATTACGGCGTTACAAGAGAAAGGCGTCAAGGATTTGACGGTCGTCAGTAACAATTGTGGCGTCGATGATTTTGGACTTGGTCTCCTCTTGCAGACGCGACAAATCAAGAAGATGATTTCGTCGTATGTCGGGGAAAATAAGACGTTTGAACAACAGTACCTCAGTGGCGAGATCGAAGTCGATCTCGTTCCCCAAGGTACGCTAGCGGAACGTATCCGTGCCGGTGGTGCTGGTATTCCTGGTTTCTATACACCAACAGGCGTCGGGACACCGATTGCTGAAGGAAAGGAACAAAAGGAGTTCGACGGGAAGACCTATCTGCTCGAAGAAGGAATCGTCGGCGATTTTGCGATTGTCAAAGCATGGAAAGCAGATCGTCTCGGGAATCTTGTCTTCCGGAAGACATCACGCAACTTTAACCCGATCGTCGCAACAGCTGGAAAAGTAACGATCGTCGAAGTCGAAGAACTCGTCGAGGTCGGCGAACTCGATCCGAACGAGATCCACACGCCTGCTGTCTACGTCCAGCGCATCGTTGTTGGAACGGATTATGAAAAACGCATCGAACGCCGGACTGTCCGGGAAGCTTGAGGAGGAGATCGATATGAAAACGACACGAGAGATCATCATTGAACGCGCGCTTCAGGAAGTTGAAGACGGGATGTACGTCAACCTCGGGATCGGGATTCCGACATTGATCGCCAATGCGATTCCGGACGATATGCATGTCATGCTGCAATCCGAAAACGGACTTCTTGGCATCGGACCGTATCCACTTGATCATGAAGTTGATGCGGACGAGATCAATGCCGGCAAAGAGACAGTCACGGCACAATCCGGAGCTTCTTACTTCGACAGTGCTGAATCGTTCGCGATGATTCGCGGTGGGCACATCGACCTCGCGATCCTCGGTGGGATGGAAGTCGATCAGAACGGTGACCTCGCGAACTGGATGATTCCGGGCAAGATGGTTAAAGGAATGGGCGGAGCGATGGACCTCGTCAACGGAGCGAAACGCGTCGTCATCATCATGGAGCATGTCAACAAACACGGCGAATCGAAAGTCAAACAGTCGTGTACCTTGCCGTTGACAGGACGCGCCGTCGTCAACCGTCTGATTACGGACCGGGCCGTCTTTGATTTCACGCCGGACGGGATGGTCTTGATCGAGACGCTGAATGGTCAAACGGTTGAAGACGTCAAACAAGTCACGGAAGCACGATTCACGGTCAGTCCGGAACTCGAGCGCGTGACGGTAGGGGAGTGAAGCAGATGGTTCAAGGAGATATCGTACTCGTCACAGGTGCAGGAAGCGGAATTGGTCTAGAAATCTCAAAGGCGTTCGCTGCGGCAGGAGCGAAGGTCATCGTAACGGACGTCCGCGCGGAAGCAGCAGAGGAAGCTGCGGCAGCGATTCGCGGAGCTGGTCATGAGGCGGTCGGCATGACACTCAACGTTACTGATGAAGCACAGGTCGAAGCCGTCTTGAAGCAGACGGTCGAACAGTTTGGTCGACTTGACGTCTTGATCAACAACGCGGGTCTTCAACACGTCTCACCAATTGAAGAGTTTCCGACAGAGAAGTTCGAATTGATGATTAAGATCATGTTGACGGCACCGTTCATGGCCATCAAACATGCTTTTCCGATCATGAAGGAACAAGGTTACGGACGTATTCTCAACATGGCATCGATCAATGGTTTGATTGGTTTTGCTGGGAAAGCAGCATATAACTCGGCGAAGCATGGATTGCTTGGTCTAACGAAGGTCGCAGCCCTTGAAGGAGCGGAATACGGGATCACCGTCAACGCGATTTGTCCGGGTTACGTCGATACACCACTCGTTCGTAATCAAATGGAAGACTTAGCGAAAACGCGACACGTCGAGCTTGAGAAGGTACTTGAAGAAGTCATCTATCCGCTCGTTCCGCAAAAACGTCTGCTTGCTGTCGAGGAGATTGCAGATTATGCATTGTTCCTTGCGAGCCGCAAAGCAAAAGGCATCACTGGACAAGCGAACGTCCTTGATGGTGGATACACGATTCAATAAGGAGATGGAGCAGATGAGTGAAGCAGTCGTCATCGTCAGTGCGACGCGCACGGCGATCGGGAATTTCAATGGAAGTTTGAAGGACGTCAAAGCAACGGAACTCGGAGCGACAGTCATTCGCGCGGCACTTGAAAAAGCTGGTGTCGCAGGAGATCACGTCGACGAAGTCTTTTTCGGTAACGTCCTCTCAGCAGGACTTGGTCAAAATCCAGCTCGGCAGGCAGCCCTCGCTGCCGGGTTACCGGAGACATGTCCAGCGATGACCGTCAATAAGGTCTGCGGATCCGGTCTCTCAGCCGTCCATCTCGCGTATCAGGCGATCAAGTCGGGCGAAGCCGATGTCATCGTTGCTGGTGGGATGGAGAACATGAGTCAAGCACCTTACGTCCTCGCGGGCGCACGGTCTGGACTAAAGATGGGTGACCAACCACTCGTCGATACGATCATCCAGGACGGGCTCGAATGTGCCTTTAATGACTATCATATGGGGATCACGGCAGAGAATTTAGCAGACGTCTACGAACTTTCCCGCGAAGCGCAGGATCAGTTCGCCGCGACGAGTCAGCAAAAAGCGCAGACGGCATTAGCGGAAGAACGGTTCGTCTCAGAAATCACGCCAGTGCTGATTCCACAACGAAAAGGCGATCCGATCCGTTTTGATCAAGATGAGTTTCCGCGCGCCGGAACGTCCGTCGAAACGCTCAGTCGTTTGCGCCCGGCGTTTAAGAAGAACGGAACGGTCACGGCAGGCAATGCATCTGGCATCAATGACGGGGCTGCGGCGCTCGTCATCATGTCAGAGGCGAAGGCGAAAGAACTCGGCGTGACACCACTCGTTGAGATCGTCGCGAACGGAACGTCCGGTGTCGACCCGAGCATCATGGGAATCGGTCCCGTCCAAGCGGTCCAAAAGGCACTCAATAAAGCAGGTTTGACGCTTGAGGAGATCGATGTCATCGAAGCGAACGAAGCATTCGCGGCACAATCTCTCGCGGTCGATGCGGAGCTACAGTTCCCGCATGAGAAGCTCAACCGCAATGGCGGTGCGATCGCGCTCGGTCATCCGATCGGTGCGAGCGGTGCGCGGATTCTCGTCACGCTGATCCATGAACTCGAGCGGACGGGTGAGACGCATGGTCTTGCGACGTTATGCGTCGGTGGCGGTCAAGGGGTGGCGACGATCGTTAAAGCATATGAAGTTAGCTAAGGAATGTTGAAAGCATCAGGCGTAGAGAGAATTACTTCCTATGTCTGATGTTTTTGCTGTTCTCATCAAGTCAGATGAACTTATGAATCCGGTTTCATACTTTGACGCGAAGACGTGACAGATTCTTTAACTTAAAGCTCTACCAAACTTTCTGTCAAATTTTCAGAATATTCTCCAGATAAACTCCTAGCACGAGCTCCTAAACGTATGTTATCCTTTCGAACGAAGTACTTCATCTGCTTAGGGAGCGGATGAAGTCGGAAATTATCAGTGGGGGTTTATTATGTCTAAAACTGTTCCAACATCATTTATCATCGTCATCGGCATGATGCTCTTCGCCTTGTTCTTTGGGGCAGGAAATCTCATCTTTCCGCCGATGCTCGGACAGCTCGCAGGGGAGCATGTCTGGGTTGCCAATGCCGGATTCCTTGTCACTGGTGTCGGTCTACCATTGCTTGCGATTCTCGCATTCGCGTTTTCAGGGGAACGCGATCTACAAGCGATGGCGTCACGTGTTCATCCTGCTTTCGGAATCGGGTTCTCGGTCATCTTGTATCTTGCGATTGGACCATTCTTCGCAATTCCACGTGCCGGAACGGTCTCGTATGAGATCGGAATCAAGCCGTTCTTCAGTGAATCGACGAGCCATTTGCCGTTACTGATCTTCACGATTTTGTTTTACACGATTGCTTGTCTATTGTCCTTAAACCCAACAAAGATCGTCGATGTCGTCGGGAAAGTACTGACACCGATTAAAATCACGTTCATCGGTCTCTTGATCATCGTTGCCGTTCTGCATCCAATCGGAAGTTTTCAGAATCCTTTGAAGACATATCGAACAAATGCTTTCTTTAATGGTTTCCAAGAGGGATATATGACACTTGATGCGCTCGGTGCCTTTGTCTTCGGTATCATCATCATCGCAGCGATCAAGGAAAAAGGTGTCACTTCGAAGCGGCAGTTGCTACTGATTTGTACGAAAGCCTCGTTGATTGCCGCAGCCTTGCTTGCAATCACATACACGGCGCTTGCCTTCATGGGCGCGTCAAGTGTCTCTGAGATCGGACAGCTCGCGAACGGCGCAGAGATTTTGTCTGCTGTGTCGGATCATTACTTCGGTGAGTATGGGGCGATTTTGCTTGGTCTGATGATCACAGTCGCTTGTATGACGACGAGTGTTGGTTTGATCACGGCATGTGCCGCGTTTTTCACGGCACTCGTCCCAAAAATCTCATACGTCAAATGGACGATTGGTCTATCGGTCTTCAGCGCACTCGTTGCGAACATCGGTCTGAATCAATTACTCGCTGTCTCTAAACCAGTCTTGATGACACTTTATCCACTCGCGATCTGTCTGATCTTCTTAACGTTCTTGCATCCACTCTTTAAAGGGAAGCCAGCCGTGTATCAAGGGGCGCTATGGATGACGTTCCTCGTCAGCTTGTTTGATGGATTGAAGACAGCAAAGATCAACGTCTCAGCCGTCACAAAAGTGTTTGATGCGGTATTACCGTTTGCTTCTGTCAGTCTCGGTTGGGTCGTTCCTGCTATCATCGGTGGGGTGATCGGAGCGATCGTCGGTAAGAAAAAAGCGGAGACACGATCGTCGTCACGTGTGGCTTAAGTTGTCATGTATAAAGGGAAGCGGATTTTTGATCGTATGATCAAAGTCCGCTTTTTTTGTTCACTCGATTGTGGGTTTAAGCATAAGCGGAAACGGCAATTCCTCTACTGTATATCATTGACCATCGTGTCCCTTACAGAAAGGATGTTGAAACATGTCAGAACGTGTCTTCATTAGTCCCTCGAAGTATGTCCAAGGAAAGGATGTCATTGACCGGCTCGGTACATATGTGAGCCCGTTCGGTGAAAAAGCGCTCGTCATCGCGGACGATGTCGTCTGGAAAATCGTAAAAGAACGTGTCGAGCATTCGCTGTCCGGCGAAAACGTCAGTATCGAGAAGGCAGACTTTAGTGGTGAAGCCTCACGGCATGAAGTAAAACGAATCGCTGAGCAAGCAAAAGCAGCGGATGTTCGTTTCGTCATGGGAGTTGGTGGTGGAAAGACGCTCGACACAGCAAAAGCCGTCTCGGATGAGCTGAACGTGTCCGTCGTCATCGTACCGACCCTTGCTTCGACCGATGCACCGACGAGTGCTCTGTCCGTCATCTATTCCGACGAAGGGATTTTCGAAAGCTATCGTTTCTATAAGAAGAATCCCGATCTTGTTCTCGTTGATACGAAACTGATTGCCCAAGCGCCAGCACGTTTCTTCGCGTCCGGAATTGCCGATGCTCTCGCGACGTGGGTCGAAGTTCGAAGTGTCGTCGCCTTTGGTGGACAGACGATGGCGGGAGGACGACCGACAATTGCGGCACAAGCGATTGCCAAACGTTGTGAGGAAGTCTTGTTCGAGCACGGGCGTCTGGCGTATGAATCCGTTCAGGCACAAGTCGTCACACCAGCACTCGAAGCCGTCGTCGAAGCGAATACCCTCTTAAGTGGGCTCGGCTTTGAAAGTGGGGGACTAGCAGCGGCGCATGCGATTCATAATGGCTTTACGGCACTTGACGGTGAGATTCACCACCTGACGCATGGAGAAAAGGTCGCCTTTGGTACACTTGTCCAGTTGGCGCTCGAAGAACATCCACAAGAAGAAATCGAGCGCTATATCGCGCTTTACACGGATCTTGGTTTACCGGTGACACTCGAGGACGTCAAGCTAAAAGATGCGTCACGTGAAGATATCGTCAAAGTCGGAGAGGCAGCAACTGCTGAAGGTGAGACGATCCACAGCGGATTCAACGTCACGGCGGACGAAGTCGCTGATGCGATCATCGCTGCCGATCGCTATTCAAAAGCGTATCAAGCAAAACGAAAACACTAAGAAAAAATAACCCTTGCCGAGACGGCGAGGGTTATTGTCATTTTACAGATAATCGAGTGGATTGACACTGCTACCAGCAGAAGTTGCGCTGTAGACGTACGATCCTTTATGGAGTTCAAAATGTAAATGTGTTCCGAAAGCGTTACCTGTCTCGCCAACTGTTCCGATCTTTTGACCTTGCGTGACGGTTTGACCGACCGAGACCGAGCGGCTATTCATATGTGCATACAGACTGATGAACGGCGATCCGTTGATCGTATGTGAAACCATGACATAGTTGCCGTACGCGCCTTTGAGCTGAGACGTAATGACTTTACCGCTTGCTGTCGCATAGACTGGTGTACCTTTTGCTGCACCATAATCGATCCCGTTATGGAATGTGTAACCATAAGCACCACTAGAAGGTCCATAACCTTGCGTGATCGGACCGCTCGTTGGCGTCGCGAAGTTCTTTGATGTCGACGTTGACGCTTTTGATGCGCCACTGCTATTCGTCAGTGTCAAAACAGCGTATTTCGAGACATAGTCCGCATGGACGAATCGTTTATCTCCACCGTATAAGAACTTGATCCAATCGCCTGTACGACCGAGGTAGCGGAACGTTTCGCCCTTATCGACACTTCCGACGACTGTACTGCTCGTCGAACTGCTGCTACGAACACGAAGGTTGTCGACATTGACTTTAATCTTATAGATACGTGTTACAGAATATTTTTTAACATATGTAGAAGAAACATAGACTTTTTTTGAACCGTACAGAATTTTCGTCCAGTTGCCTGTCCGTCCGAGATACTTATATGTATCACCTTTTTCAAAGCTCGTGATCGTACCGTATGATGTCGAAGGACCCGTTCGAGCACGCAAACCGTCCTCCATGACTTTCACCTTATAGAACGTCGTTGCTGCATCCGCACGTGGTATGGCAAACGAAGCAAAACTTGCCACAGCGATGGCTGTCGCTGAAACACCTTTCCAAAAACCATGCATGATTCATTCCTCCTGAATATGTAATCTGTGTGACTAAACCGTTATGTAAATTTCATAGATGAGTATAACATTTACGAAAATGTTTAAATGTTACATTCGCATTTCGATATTATTTCAATAAATTATATTAAACAGACTTAATTTTATTCATTATCCAATTATCCATAAAATTCTTTGACAAGATTGGATGGAATTGGATATGATGAAATGCCCATTAAAAATAAGAAAGGTACCCCGGTTGAGGTACCTTAAATGCTTATAAAAAGGCGAGTGGATTGACGCTGTTTGCTGCAGAAGTACCGCTATAGACATAGTTACCGCGATGGATTTCGAAGTGAAGATGAGCACCTGTCGAGTTTCCTGTACTGCCGACTGCACCGATCGTTGCGCCTTTCGGGATCGTTTGACCGACGAAGACAGAGCGTTTGCTTAAGTGAGCGTATACCGTTGTGTACGAAATACCGTGCACTTTATGTTTGACCATGACATGGTTTCCATATGCTCCTTGGTAAGACGATGTGACAACTTTACCTGCCGCTGCTGCATGAACGGGCGTTCCGATTGGTGCACCAAAGTCGACGCCGTTATGGAACGTGTAGCCGAAGATGCCGCTAGTTTTTCCATAACCTTGTGTTACTGGACCGCTTGTCGGACGCGAGAAGCCATTTGATGAAGTCGAGAATGAAGCTTTCTTCGCTGTATGACCAGAAACGCGATATTTTTTCACATAACCTGAGTAGACGTAACGCTTATGTCCTTTATGAAGAATTTTGGTCCAGTTTCCGCGATGACCCAAGTATTTGAAAGTCTGTCCCGAATTGACGCCGTCGACGATCCGGTATTTAAGAGATGGGCCAGTACGAACGCGAAGTCCGTCTGCTTTGATTTTTACTTTGTACGTAGATTTCGTAGCTGCGTCAACCTTAACTGTACCCGTAGCTGCAAAACCTGAAACAACGAGCGCGCTCATTGCAAGTGTCGTGATTGTTCTTTTCATGAATGTTCCTCCTTGATGTAAATCGAGATCTTGTCGGAAATGACATGTATATAGAATGTGTGTGGTGTAAAGTGTGGTGAATTGAAGTAGATGATGCTGTCGTCATTTGACTAACGAGAGTATAGCATTGAAAAGTCAGACGTTTGTATTTCAATTCGATTGCTTAGATATATTTTAATAACAATTCTTGTAATGTTGAATACATATTCAATCTCAGAATCCCTTAAAATCAAGATGAATCCGTGTTACAACGAGATGAATTTGATGACAAAACGCAATCGTGGGAAATGATGAGAAAGTATGGGAGTCTAATAAAATGAGAGTAGGTAATGAGATGGATTTGACGTTTGCAGTAAATCAAAAAAAGCTTAACATTCGCGCAGTGGCGCTGTTGATTCAAGATGGACATCTTTTGATCCATCGGCAAGGAGAAGATGATTTTTGGTCATTACCGGGAGGACGGGTACAATTTGGTGAAAGTGGTGCCAAAGCGATTGAACGTGAATTATTAGAAGAATTAGGACAGTCAATCGAGCCACCGGTCTTCCGTTTCCTGCATGAAAATTTCTTTAATTACGCAGACCATCAGTTTCATGAACTGGGGATGTTTTATGAAGTGACATGTCGAGAACCACTACCACTTTCAACGGAAGACTTTTACGGTCCCGAAGGTGAAGAATTGACGTACCGGTTCGTTCCATTCGATAAACTGGATCAATATACATTGTATCCAAGCGGATTATCAAAAATGCTTCAAACCAATGTTTTTCCAACGCTATTGACGAATGACATCTGACTTTTCCGGAAAAACGTTTATAGATGTATCGCAAGGGAATGGTTAATCATGTAGTTCATTCCACAATGATAAGGGAGCTGATCGTTCATGAGAGAAGAGCAGTTCGAAGCGATGCATCAAGAAGCACGAGGGCAGACGCAGGAACAACAACCCGGTGTCGAGTACGCCATGAAACCGGAACCGATCTACGATGATCCGGATTATGTCGGTTCAGGAAAACTGACGGGTAAGGTTGCACTGATCACAGGTGGAGACAGTGGAATCGGTCGAGCCGTTGCTGTCGCTTATGCGAAAGAAGGGGCAAATGTCGCAATCGTATACTTAAATGAGGGAAAAGACGCAGAAAAGACGAAATCGTTGATTGAAGGCTACGGGGTCAAAGCCTTAAAAATCGCTAAAGATGTCAGTCAACCGGAAAATGCGCAAGCGATCATCGATACCGTCATTGCAGAATTCGGTCAATTGAACATTCTCGTTAACAATGCCGGAAAACAATTCCCGCAAGATGATTTCCTTGCGATCACACCAGATCAATTGAAGGAAACGTTCGAAACGAATGTTTTTTCGATGTTCTACTTGATTCAGGCTGCGCTTCCACATTTGCATAAAGAAGATGCAATCATCAATACCTCATCGGTGACAGCGTATCGCGGAGCACCGTCGCTGATCGACTACTCGGCGACGAAAGGCGCTATTACGACATTGACACGCTCGCTTGCTTCAAGCTTGATCGAGAAAGGAATCCGCGTTAATGCTGTCGCACCGGGACCGATTTGGACGCCTCTCATTCCAGCGACGTTTTCGAAGGAGAAAGTCGAGTCGCATGGGGAAGACACATTAATGAAGCGTCGGGGACAACCGTCAGAAAATGCACCGGCTTATGTCTATTTGGCTTCTCGTGATTCGAGTTACATCACGGGTCAGACGATTCATATCAACGGCGGCGATTACATCACGTCTTAAGGGGGAAAACATGATGAAGAAAAATCCGAATGAAGTGCCTGAACGTGAACCGGATCATCAACCGGACGAAGTTCCGCAAGCACCACCGAGCGAGGTGCCAGACACACCACAGGAAGATCCTGTCCGTCAACCGGAACCGGATACGTTCCCAGAACCAACCGAGATTCCCGATACACCTCAGGAAGATCCAAATCCCTATTAATGAGTTGACCGTAGTCACCGTCCAAGAATCGGATGGTGACTTTTTCATGATTAAGAAGACAAACCAGCTTGACAGACAAACTGTATGGTGAGTATGATACAGAAGAGAAGTGTATTAATGTTTTAATACATTACACAGGAAAGGGAGGTCTACCGATGCAGTTCGACCAAAGAAGCCCGGTGTACCTGCAGGTCGTCCGTTGGTTCAAACAACGAATCGCGACCGAGGAATTGCAAAGCGGGCAAGAGATCCCGTCCCGCCGCGAAATCGCCGCACAGCTCGGAATCAATCCGAATACCGCACAAAAAGCATATAAAGAGATGGAGGAGCAGCAATTGATTACGACAGAACGGAATGTCCCGAGTAAGATTACACGCGATCCACAAGTCGTCCAAAAAGTACGGACCGAGATGCTTGAAGAAGCAGTCTCTGAATTCATCGATGCCGTCAAGGCGATTCAAATTCCACTTGATGAGGTCGTCTCGAAAGTTGAGACCGTCTATCAGGAAACGGAACGGAGGAAGATCGATGCTTGAAGTTCATGGCTTACAAAAGAAGTACGGAAAAAAACCAGTCCTTCAAGGCGTTTCGTTCTCCGTTCCGATGGATCAATTGACATGTCTGATCGGTTTGAACGGTGAGGGGAAATCGACGATCCTGAAAGCAATCGCAGGACTTGTTCCAGTCAACGCAGGAACGATTCTCGTCGATGGCGAGATCAACCGAAATAAGATCGCCTTCGTTCCAGATATTCAGACAATGCCCGGCTACATGACGGTCGGTGACGCGCTGACGTATATGGCGGATTATTATTCTGATTGGAATCAAGAGACTGCGAATGAATTGATGCGAATTTTCCAGCTACTTTCAACAGATAAGATTACCGACTTATCAAAAGGAAACCAGGCGAAGGTCAGCTTAATTCTCGGATTTGCTCTCGATCGTCCGTACTTATTACTCGACGAACCGTTCGCAGGAATTGATTTGTTTACGAAAGAACAGATTGCAGGATTATTCTCAAGCCACTTCATGGAAGGGCGCGGTATCCTGATGACGACACACGAAATTCAGGAAATCGAGCATTTGATCGACCGGGTCGTCTTCTTACAGGACGGTCGAATCATCGATGAACATGAGACAGAAGAGATGCGAGAACTGTACGGGAAGTCGGTTCAGGACCGGATGCGGGAGGTCTATCAGCGATGAAACAATACATACAATTGACGAATGAAGAGATTAAACGGAGTTTTAAGTTATATGTAATTGCCGTGCTTGTGATGGCGGCGATTGAATTGATATCAGTCATTGCACAAGTGATGCTTCATGAGCAAGAAATCAAGAATTTCATGGAGAATAATCGTGCAAAATTATCAGACGCACTTCAGCAAATCGGAAAGCTAGATTACGCGGATACGACTTCTTTTTTCGTATTTATGACCTTAATAGGAATTGTATTTGTTGTGATTTACGCATTTCAAATTTGGTATCGTGATTGGCTTGGGGAAACAAAATACATCTATCGACTATTAATGCTTCCAGGGAGCAGATATAGCATCTTCTTTTCAAAATTAACTGCTGTATTTCTGGTTATGATTAGCTTTATTGGTTTGCAATGGTGTTTTCTTAAGGTTGGATCTTATTTATTTGATTGGTGGATCCAAGCGGAGTATCAAAAAAGTTCTAATACGAATATATTCAGTAGTTCATTGGAAGAATTTTATACTACGAATTTAACTAATATGATTCTCATCATCCTTATTTCTACAATGGTTATCTGTTTAATCTTTTTGCTCGTTTTGTTGGAACGATCGTATCGAAAAGTAAAAGGAATGATTCGAATCGCGATTGAAATTACAATTTTTATAGCGTATTCGTTCATTTGTATCTATTTTTTAGATCAGACACATTTATTACTAAGTTCTGAAAAAGATGCTTTATTCATAGGGTTTGTTTTTGTCTATATGATTTACGCCTTGTGGAGAAGTTTACGACTTTTGAAATGGAAAATCTCGGTCTAAGGAGGATAATATGCGATCATATAAATATTTTATAAGTTTTATACTAATCAGTGTCGCGTCACTAGCTTTTTATGTGGGATACGTCTTAACTTTAGAAAAACCTGAATTAGTAGTTGAAACCAAGAGCGGTAGCCCGAAGCAAAGCACTCTTCAAAATCTACAAATCAACTTAATCGATGTAGTTCGTCAACCTACAGACTACTCTGTTTCGATTAAAGATGGACAAGTCTCTGAATCAAAATCATCATATCTAAATAATATGTCTCTCGATCGTGTTTATTTAAACGATGGAGCGCCACGGTCATTTAAACAGTTCATGCAAGAAGAAACGTATACTCTCATGCAAGATTCTGTGACTTACGGATTAAAAGGTCGAGAAGACGGTAGTTGGGAGTTGCAATATTGGGATCTTAAAACTAAAAAATTGACGACAAAACAATTGAGCACTCCCTCAGAAGTTAATAATAAAAAGTACGCCTACTCACCCTTTCAACGAACAGAAGATCTACTTTATGTGGAGCGCTATTCGATGGATGAGCAAACCCAAAGAAGCTTTATATATGTCATTGACTTAAAAAATAAGAGCGTACGTAAACAACAATTACCAAAAGAATTAAAGAAGAATGAATACATTGAATCATTCTATAATGGACAATTGCTTTATTCTCAAACGTATTTTCCTAAGAATAACCCCGATACTGAACAGCAGCGTTTGCTAATGACAGATGGAAAAAAAACGAAACGATTAAAGCAACTGGAAGGAGAGGATTTTAACACTCGAATTTTAAATGAAGGAAAATTAATCGTGACGATAAATGAAAATGATGATACACAGTTAAGCTGGAATACGTTCGATATGGAATCGGGAAAATATACAGTACATAAAGTTCCACTTCCTGATCGTAAAAGATTCCCGGATGGAGGTGGGTTCCCAGTCTCGATTTTGGAAAATGGACGCATCTATTTTTCTTATCAGCTGAAAAACAATGATTATAAAGTGTTAGTCTTCAATCCGACATCAGCAAATATTGAATATGAAGGAAACATTTCGAATAAAAATGCGAAGGTTGAGTTATCTTTAAGCGATATGCGATTGAGGTAAAATATAGAAATTTTATTCACTTATTTGAAACCTCCTGTTTTCTTCCAACGTATAAAGACTATACAAGGGGGGAACTCACATGCAATTCTTGATTTTTGTCATCTTCGCAGGTGCTCTGTATTGGTTCTACTACAGCTTCTTACTGGGGTACCGTAAGAAAAACATCACGCTGACGTTTGACGATCGGTTTTATTCACTCGATGAACATGTCGCAGCCATCGAACAAAAGCTTGCAATGGATGGACGTTCAGCGCGTTATCTCGGTGACCGTCGCTTTGAAGTCGATGGCAAACCTTATCTGTTCCTCGAGCGGACAGTCCCAGTCGGCGGGGTTCCGACACAGCAGACGATTCTCGAGCAACAAAAAAAATAACTCTCCCGCGTTTGGGAGAGTTTTTTCGTTAGACCGGAATCCGGTCGAGGGGATGTGGTTGTTGCGACGAACGATACCAGCGCATGATCCAGTGATCAATACCGATTTGATACGCAAAGCGTCCTGCAGCAAGTAAGACGATTGAGGCTGCTAAGAACAACGGGTTTAACGCAATCGTTCCAGCAAGTAAGTAATTGAGATTCATGATGCTCCCGACGACCAGTGCAGGAACAGTCAACAGACTGAGAATCAACAAGATCCCGACGACGAGTTCCGCGAACGGAATCAAGACGTTGATCAGCCCGACGTTTGGTAAGGCGAGTTGCTCGATCCACGTCGTGTACCACGAACTGACAAGTGCGTCTTCGCCTATTGCTTTCGTTAGCGCCCCTTCAAGAAACGGTTTTGCATCAAAGCCATTGATGTACTTGCCGATCCCGGCGATGAACCACTGAATTCCGAGCCAGAGCCGGATGATCGTCAATAAACTGATGCCGATGATGTGTAATGCTTTCACTTTCAAACACTCCTCTACTACAACATAGTCCCCATCATACTGAAAAATCATCAGTAAGATGGGGACTATCATCATAACGTCATCGAACCGTCATCGACCTGTTACAAAAAAGGATAAGGTAGCCTTTCATGACCGCTGATCGAGACGATGACTGATTGCAGTTAATAAAGCAGCGACAAGCGCAACAAGCCCACCGACCAGTGCCGTGTTCATCATCGGACCGTTCGCATAAACGATGCCACCGAGTGCCGAACCGAAGGCAATCCCGACATTACTTGCAACCGGCATCAAGGAAGCGGCGAGTCCTTTTGCTTCCGGATTGAACTTTTCGGCGAGGTCAATCAAGTAGATTTGTGTCGAAGTCGTCAATAAAATCGACATCAATGACATCAAGGCGATGTTAAACAGACCAAGTGAAAGGGATACTGTCGTGAAGTATAATGCAGCAAGGACGATTGCTTGCACGACGAAGACGAACCGTAAGCGACCCATCGGATTTTTACTTGCAATCTTGCCGGCAAGGATGTTACTGAAGATCGAGACGACACCGTAAGCGAGCAGGATCGGACTAATCCATGTCTTCGCGATGCCGAGTTCCGTTTGCAGGATCGGCACGAGGTACGTGTAGACGACGTAAGTTGCTCCGAAGCCGAACGACGGAATGAAGAAGGCAATCAGGATCCGTGGATTAGCGAGCAATCCAAGCTGCTCCTTGATTGAACCGGAACCCGTCGATTGCTGGACGGGAACGATCTTCCACACAGCGAGAAACGCAATCATTCCCATGACTGTCGTCAGCCAGAACGTGGCTGCGAAGCCAGCGTGTTGACCGATGAACGTACCGATCGGAACACCGAGGACGTTCGCAAGTGTAAAACCCCCGAAAATGAATGAGACGGCGACACCGCGCTTCGCGACAGGCACGCCATCGCTTGCGACGACCATTGCGAGCGAGATCAAGACACCGGTCAGGATGGCAGTCAGGATGCGGGTGGCGAGCAATACTTCGTAACTTGGAGCAAAACTACTGGCAAGGTTCAGTAAGACCCAAACGAGTAACAGACGTAGAATCAGGCGACGCCGTTCCAAGTGACCGGTCAGCGACATGACAATCGGTGTACCAATCGCAAAGGAGATGGCAAATGCCGAGACGAGCGTACCGGCTGTTGCGATCGTGATATTAAGAGCTGAGGAGATTTCAGCGAGGATCCCGACGATGACGAATTCGCTTGTTCCGAGAACGAACGTCAGGAGCGACAACGTGGCGATCAACAGCCAATCGCGTCGACTTAAACGAGTAGTAGGTGACATGGATGATTCCTCAATTCTGGCGCTTGCGCGCGAAACTATGAGTAACAGGATAGCATGAAACGATTTCGTCGGGTATCGCAAAGCGAGAATTCGGGAAAAGAACCATTATTCGAAATAGCGTGAGAATTTCCAGGCTTGCTGTTTTTTGCGTATACTACAGATGAAGACTACTGACAAAGGAGTGGAAACGATGCAAGCGACAGTGACATGGAACAAACAGATGGGGTTTAGTGGACAGACGGAATCAGGGCATCATCTTGCGATGGACGCAGCACCGGAGAACGGTGGCGAAAATCAAGCACCACGACCGACTGAACTGCTACTACATGCCGTTGCCGGCTGTACTGGAATCGACATCGTCTCGATTTTAGAGAAGATGCGCTTGACGATTACTCATTTCGAAATGGATATCGAAGGGGAACGGGCAGAGGATCATCCGCGGCGTTTTACGTCGATCTCGATTCATTACCGGCTTGAAGGTGATCTCCCGGAAGATAAGGTCCGTCGCGCCATCTCGTTATCAAAAGATAAATATTGTTCGGTCTCGCAATCCTTGAACGCTGAGATTTCCGTCTATTATTCCATCAATGGTGTCCGGAGCGAGGATCCTTTGTGAAGAAAGTAGCACTGATCGGTTGCCTGTTGCTTGCAGGGTGTGCGCAGGAGACGACGGAACCAACGAAACCATCACAACCAGCAACGAAGCAACCGACGGAGGCGAAGAAACCAAAGCCTGAACCGACAAAGGAAGAACAACAACAAGCACGATTAAAGCAGCAACTTGAAGCGATGTCGACGTCAGAAAAGATCGATCAACTGCTCTATATCGGAGTTGCCGGAACGGAACTTTCAGCAGCTGACCGGAAATTGTTGCAGACGCATGCGATCGGTGGGGTCTTACTGCTTGGTGGGAATATTACGTCAGAAGATCAACTCTTGACGTTCACGCGTGCCATTCAAGAAACGAACCAAAAACCGTATGCCTTCGTCGGGGTTGATGAAGAGGGCGGACGGGTCAGCCGGGTACCGGATCAACGATTACGTCTCCCGACGAGTCAACGGATGGCGCAAGGTGCAGATGCTGCAAAAATGGAAGATGTCGGACGTACGCTCGGTCACCTGTCACGATTTTATGGGTTCAACATGGACTTCGCACCGGTCCTTGACGTCAATAGCAATCCGAACAATCCAATCATCGGCGACCGTGCGTTAAGTGCTGATCCGAAGACCGTCGCGACTCTCGGTACGGCCCTGATGCATGGGATGCAAGAGACGGGAACGATTCCGGTCGTCAAACATTTTCCCGGTCACGGCAATACGAGTGTCGATTCCCATGTCGGTTTGCCGAGAGTGACAGCATCAAAGGAAGAACTGAAGCGAACGGAACTGTTACCGTTCCAAGAAGCGATTCAAGAGGGCGCCGAGATGGTGATGGTCGCCCATATTCTCTATCCCGCGTATGACGATCAAAATCCATCTTCGCTCTCGAAGCCGATCTTGACTGACCTTTTGCGACAACAACTCGGATTCAAGGGTGTCATCATCACGGATGACCTTGTCATGGGAGCGATCACGAAACGATATGGTCTCGCGGAAGCGGCACGCCAGGCACTTGTCAATGGAGCTGATATGGCGATGTTTTCGGAAGCAGGTGCCTATCCGAAGGTCCACACCGAAGTGATGCAAGCCGTTAAAGAAAAAACGTTGTCGTCAGAGATGCTCGATGCTAAAGTGATGCGGATCTTAAAGCTGAAGCAGACCTATGCCGATAGCCAGAAGCAACAGCGACCGACGAAATCGGAGCTTGTTCAGCAAGTGGAAGCGCTCAACTAGGACTAGCGAAGCAAAGCGACTCATGCTAGACTAATGGGGCAAGCCAATTAAACACGAAAAGACACTAGGGGAGTCTCGCAGCAGACTGAGACGGAAGTATCCGGACCCTTTGAACCTGATCTAGTTCGTACTAGCGGAGGGAAGTGGCTCGAAACCTTAGATATCCTTAGCGCTTCAGCGCATTTTCGGACCACTCCCTTCAACATCGGGAGTGGTCCTTTTTCGTATGGAAAGGAAGAACATGATGCGTCTACATCTGATTTCGACGGGATTCATCAATCCACGCGATGGAGTGGAAACCTTTCAATCGCTTCAACCATATACGGATCAGCTTCATCTTCGAGAACCAAATTTGTCGGCAACAGAATTGCTAGATTTGATTGACGCGCTCCTTGCAAAAGGGTATTCGTCTGATCAATTAACCGTTCATGACCGGGTCGACGTCGCCCATGTCGCTGGTATCGGTGTGCAGTTGACTCGACGATCCTTATGTGTCCGCGATGTTCGGCGACACTTTCCGAATCTCATCATCGGGAAATCCGTCCACTCTCTAGCAGAAGCACTTGCAGCGGAAGCGGAAGGAGCCGACCGACTGCTGTACGGTCATATTTATCCGACAGCGTCGAAACCAAACGTGCCACCGCGAGGGATCGACGCTCTCAAACAAGTCGTTACTTTCACGACGAAACCAGTCATCGCAATCGGCGGGATCACTCCTGATCGCATTCCTGAGATCGCAGCGACCGGTGCAAGCGGAATCGCCGTCTTATCCGGTATTCTCGGTCAAGCGGACCCGCATGCTGCCATTCAGCGTTATCAGGGGGTACGGGTATGACGGATCACATCATCATCGGTGGTGGAGTCATCGGTTTGACGCTTGCTTACAGTCTCGCTTGTCAGAACGAATCCGTTCTTGTCCTTGATCGCGGAACATGCGGACAAGGGACGAGTCGGGCGGCTGCCGGGATGCTTGCGACGGACATCGAGCTGAGAGAAGAATTGCATACGCTTGCCGCGCGAAGTCGCCGTCTGTATCCGTTACTTGCGCGACGCCTCACGCGCGAGACCGGGATCGATTGTGGCTACCGGGAACAACCATTTTTATTGAAACAAAATGGGCAAGAATACTTATTTCCATCGGTCGGTCAAATCGATCCGCGACGACTAACGACTGCATTGATGCATGTCTTACGAAATCGTGGGGTACCAATCGAAGAACAGGTGGACGTCACGCGAATCGAGGAGAGTAATGATTTCATTAGGGTTGAGTCGAACACGGGAACGTGGACGGGACGAACGGTGACGGTTGCTGCCGGACGCGGGTCCCAAGCCTTGCTCGATACAGCTGGCATTTCGATTGCGACATATGGGGTCAAAGGGGAGTGTCTCGCAGTCCGTCTCGCGGGTCAGCCGTTACGCTCGATCCTGTTTGATGACGCCGTCTACCTCGTACCGAAAGCGGACGGACGGATATTGATCGGTGCGACCGAACTACCGCACGACGAGACGATCGGTGTTAGTGTCGCAGGAGTCACGTCACTGCTTCAAGCAGCAGAGCGTCTCTATCCACCGATCCGTGATGCTGTCATCGAAGAAGTCTGGTCAGGCGTACGACCACAAACAGAGTCCGGCTTGCCATATATCGGAGTCGCTGATTCATCCCGGCGGATCTTTATAGGGACGGGGCATCATCGGCATGGCATATTACTCGCACCGGCGACAGCGGAAGTTTTGGCAAACACATTACGTTTGACCCTAAAGGAGGAAGTTCGATGAACATTACGATTAACGGCAACGACCACACCATTGAACAGATTGAGACGATTGAGGACATGCTCACGCAACTTGGCTTAGGGGAAAAACTTGTCATCGTCGAACAGAACCGACAGATCATCGACCGCGGAGCTTACGATCAAACGGTCGTTCGGAACAATGACACATTCGAAATCGTTCATTTCGTAGGAGGAGGATAAAGATGTTGAAAATTGGAGAAAAGACATTCGAATCACGGTTATTACTTGGAACGGGGAAATATACGGATGCTACGGTGCAGCAGGAGGCCATCGATGCGTCCGCTTCACAAATCTTGACGTTCGCTGTCCGGCGGCTCGATCTCTTCGACAAACAACAACCGAATTTCTTGGAGTCGCTTGATTTAACGAAGTATGATTTACTACCGAACACGGCTGGTGCGAAGACAGCGGAAGAAGCGGTTCGGCTAGCGAAACTTGCGCGGGCATCCGGTATGTGCGACATGGTCAAGGTCGAAGTGATTGGGTGCGATAAGACATTACTACCTGACCCAATCGAGACGTTACGGGCTTCTGAAGAGTTACTTAAAGAAGGATTCATCGTCTTACCGTATACATCGGACGACGTCGTCCTTGCACGACGACTCGAGGAACTCGGCTGTCATGCCATCATGCCGGCAGCGTCACCGATCGGGTCTGGGCAAGGCATCCTCAATCCGCTCCACCTAAAGTTCATCATCGAGCAGACGACGGTGCCTGTCATCGTCGACGCTGGAATCGGTTCTCCAACTGACGTCGCCTATGCAATGGAACTGGGAGCGGATGGTGTCTTATTGAACTCCGCTGTAGCCCATGCCCAGGATCCAGTCAAGATGGCGCACGCGATGCGACTAGCCGTCGAAGCAGGGCGCTTCGGCTACGAAGCGGGAAGAATCGAGAAGAAACAGTATGCAGTCGCGAGTAGTCCAACGAGTGGATTGATTCGATGACACGTTATTCACGTCAAACTCGATTTCAACCGATTGGAGAAGCAGGACAAGCACGCTTCGCAACAGCAAAGGTACTAATCATCGGGATGGGGGCACTCGGAACAGCATCGGCAGAACAACTCGTTCGCGCTGGTGTCGGCGTCGTCCGAATCGTCGACCGCGATTATGTCGAGTGGAGTAATCTACAACGGCAACAACTCTATACGGAGGATGATGCACGGCACAGCGTACCGAAGGCGATTGCTGCAAAAGCGCGGCTTGAAGCAATTAATTCGACGGTGACGATCGAAGCACATGTATTAGATGTCGACCGAGCAGCGCTGACGTGGCTTCTCGATGATATCGATCTCATCATCGATGCGACGGATCATTTCGATATTCGTTTACTGATGAACGATATGGCATTGTTGCGCTCGATTCCGTGGATTTACGGCGGCTGCATCGGCAGTTACGGGATTACTTTCACTGTTCGCCCGGGAGAGACGCCATGTCTGCATTGTCTGCTCGATCAATTACCACGTGATCAGGAGACGTGTGATACGGCGGGAATCATCGGTCCAGCTGTTCAGATGGTCGCCTCTCTACAAGTGACGGAAGCGTTGAAGTGGTTGAGCGGGAAGACGGACGCGCTGCGGACACGTCTGCTTGCCTTTGACGTGTGGTCGAATACATTCCAACAAATCAACGTCCAGTCACTGAAGCAAACAGAGTGCCCCTCGTGCGGCATCGAGCCGTCTTATCCTTATTTATCGAATCAAACGGTGCGTTTCACGGCACTGTGCGGTCGCGATGCCATTCAAATCCGTGGAGACGGACAGCGAGATCTCGAACAATTGAAACAACGCCTCCAGCCGGTTGCGTCGATTTCCGCCCATAATCCATACTTGCTGGCGTTTACGACGGATGAGCATCGAATGGTCGCTTTTCGAGATGGACGAGTTCTGATTCATGGTGAAGCGGATCCTGTTAAAGCAAAACGACTGTATCACGCCTATTTCGGATAAACGTTCATAAAACAGTAAAACTAATTTTAAAAATATATGTTTTAAATGTTTAAAAAACAGGTAAATAAGACTTCAGACATAAATCGGTCTACAGGTTTTGAACGTGAAGAGGAGTGATTCAGATGAAACAAGAATTCGATCCGATGAAGGATCAAGCACAGACGGAAGAAACACAGGCGGTTGTCCAGCAAGCCAACTGGAATCCGGACCGGTACCGGACGAACTTGAACCCATTCTATCTGTCACCTTGTAGTGTCGAACGTAGAGAAGATGTGCATCAGGATGCATCGAAGATTCTCGAAGTCGAGACGTCGTCGCCCCTCCAACAACTTTTTGAACACAATCAAGCAACGCATACATCCGAACCAACGGGCAAAAAATTTAAGACAGGCATCGTCGTCGGTGTCGGTGCGATCATCGGCGGATCAGTTTCTGTGATTCGTTCCGTTCAACGTTTTAGAAAGCAACGGACGAAGTAATACGCTCGTTGTGAAAGCGCAAAAAGCAGGAGGCATTCGCCTCCTTCTTTTTTTTTTGGCAACCTCTTCATTTCACAAAGAAAAGAAGGGATTTTCGTATGTATATTGTTTCTATTTTGATATTTCTAGATTTATCAGTTCGTTATGTTATCAAACGCGGTAGATTTACCGTTTACGTAAACATCGATGATTTCATGTTCAGGATCTAAAGTTAATTTATAGACATGCTGCTTTGTCTTCTTATGAGTTTTAGATTCATTCAATTTAATCTTCAGCGTATCTCCTTGTGCTTCAAGATCAGAAGCGACTGCTTTCTTTGTGCGATAGATAATATAGGCGATATCGTCTTTCGTGTTGATCATTTGCAAAGTAGTGGCAGGATTTATTTTCGATTGGAGAGCGTTAGGTACTATTTTTAGCTCACTAAAACTGAGTTTAGAATCGTTTGCGTTACAGGCTGATAAAGTAGTACATAATACAGTCAACATTAATAATTTCTTCATATTTTTGCTCCTTCGATTCGAGTGGAAATGTATACCTTATATCTTAGCAGTTTTTTGAAGTTCCAAGTCATCAAAAGGTATAAGGTCAACGGAAATTGACTTGATGTTAAAGATAAAGTAGTTTTTGATCAAAAAAATTCTAATTTTTTTTGTTTAAATGTATGGTAGTGTCGCTGTGTGTTAGGATAACTCCTCCTTTTTGTGTTCCAAACAGATGTTCGTCGCAGAACGAACGCTCGCATGCTACACTTAAGCTACTATATTTAAAAAGTGAGTGTGATGAAGATGAAATGGATACATACTGCCGATTGGCATCTCGGTAAAATCGTTCATGGCGAGTCGATGCTCGGGAACCAACGGGCGGTCCTGAGCGAGTTTTTGACACTCGTCGATCGCGAACAACCGGATGCAATCGTCATTGCGGGTGACTTATACGACCGTGCCGTCCCGCCGACAGAAGCCGTTGAACTACTCGATGAGACGCTCGCTGCTCTGATTCTTGACCGGGACATACCGGTCATTGCGATCAGCGGAAATCATGATTCAGCCGAACGGTTAAGTTTCGGAACGACGTTACTTCAACGGGCGGGTCTACACCTTGTTGGAAAATTGACGCCGGTCATCAAGCCGGTCGCGATCAAGGGAGTATCATTTTACCCGGTGCCGTTCGCTGATCCTGCGACCGTCCGGTATGTGCACAATGATGAAACGATTAAGACGCATGATGACGCAATGCGGACGATCCTTGCCGGATGTGTCCCAGACGGACCGAGTGTTCTCGTCGGTCATGCCTTTGTCATCGGTGGACTCGAGACAGATTCGGAGCGGCAATTATCCGTCGGAACGGCAGGGCAAGTTAGTGCGAGCCAGTTTGCACCGTTTACCTATACAGCACTCGGTCATTTGCACAACCCGCTTGCAATTCAATCCGAGACGGTCCGATACAGCGGATCGCTCTTGAAATATTCGTTTTCAGAAGCACATCACGTCAAAGGCGTCGATGTGTTGACGTTGAACAATACTGGTACGTTCGATCGTCGATTCGAACCGCTTGCACCAAAACGTGATTTGCGAGAACTGACTGGTAGTCTCGATGAATTGACGGATCCTGCGTTCGTTGCGACGCAAGTCACGGATGATTATTTAAAAATCAACCTGACGGACGGCGAAGCCTTGATGGATCCGATGGGCAAGCTGAAAAAAATCTATCCGAACATCCTGCACCTCGAGCGAATCGGATTCGTCCGCGAGAGTACGCGGGCGGTCAAAGCATCGCGTGAGCAGGTCAAAGATGCTTCTGTTGCGGATCTGTTCAGTGAATTTTATGAAGCAGTTCGTGAGAAGAAGCCGACGGAAGCGATGCGAGCCGTCTTGAAGGAGGAAGCGACATGCGCCCAGAACGACTGACATTACGCGCCTTTGGTCCGTTTGCTGGTGAAGAGACGATTGATTTCACGGCACTTGCTGGACGGACGATGTTCGTCATTTCCGGGAATACAGGGGCTGGGAAAACGACGATTTTTGATGCATTGACGTTCGCCCTGTATGGTGAGACGTCCGGTGGTGAGCGGGAAATGAGTGAGTTGCGAAGTCATTTTGCCGTACCTGAACAAAAGACGGAAGTCGAACTGGAGTTTACGCTCAAAGGGGAACGGTATCGCATCATCCGGCAACCGAGTCAACCGCATCCGGTCAATAAAACCGGCTATTCGCATGAAGCAGAGTTCGCTCGGTTCGACGGCGTGGCGTGGAAACCACTTGCCATCAAGATTCCGGAAATCAAGCAGCGCGTTCAAGAATTGATCCAGCTCGACCATAAACAGTTTTCACAAATTCTCCTGTTGCCGCAAAATAAGTTCCGGGAACTGTTGATGGCAGAGTCAAAAGATAAATTACAGATTCTCAAACAACTGTTCAAGACGGAACATTATGGTGAGTTCCAACAACGCTTGCACCGACAAGCGCTCGATCTTGCGGCACGCATCAAGGAAACGAAGACGAAACAATGGGCCAAGCTTGAGGAGTTACCCCTACAAGCAAACTGGAGTGAATTAACGGAAGCGGACATCCGGTTACGAATGGAAGCGTTGACGACGGAACGGGATGAGTGGTTGACAGCGGCTCATGAAGCGGAGCAACAAACACGTACGATCGTCGAGAACAAAACGACACGGTTGCAACAGGGCGAACAACTCGAAGCAGCTTTCCAAGAGCAAGAGCAACTTCAACGGACGGAGCAGTTGTTGCTTGAACGATCATCAGACATTAAGCGGATGCAAGAAGAAGCAACGGCTGCCGAACGTGCTCAAATCGTCGCACCACTTTTTGATCAATGGCAACAAGATCAAGAACAGCTAACACGAATCAAACGGCAACAGCAGGAAACCGAACAGCACGTCACGCGCTTGACAGAGCGGCAGGGCACCGTTCAAGACAAAGTGAATCAACTACTGGCGGAAGAACCGCAGATTGAACAACTGAGTCGTCGACTTGAGAAAATTCAAGAAGAATGCGAACGGTTGGAAGCGGAGACCCTTTTACGGCAACAACAGCAACAACTGACAGAACGCTTAAAGCAACTTGATCCGGAACCGTTCCGGAAACAACTTGAACAAACGCGGACGGAGCGAAAGACCGTTCAGGAACAGCTACGACCATTGCAGAACGTCGGAGCAGAACGCTTACAGGCGCAAGAACGACGCTTCACCCTGCAACAGTTGGCGACGAAGTTCGCAGAGTATGACAAATTGGAAGCAGAGCGACAGCAGTTGATCGTCCGCGGTACAAGCGTCCGGGATCAAAAAGAGGCGGCAGCGCGTGCGTATGAAGCAGCTCGTAAAAGTGAACGGGAACAACTGGCTGCTGAACTTGCGAAGGGATTGACGGACGGGCTGGCTTGTCCTGTCTGTGGCAGTACATCGCATCCGCAACATGCTATCGCCGTCGCACAGGAACTATCGGTCGATGTAGCACAACAGCGGTTCTTAGAAGCACAACAAGCGCATCAAGAGTTACAAGCCTCTTACCGGACGGTTGCAGAGCGTCTGCAACAACTGACGATCGAGATTCAAAAAACTAGTGAAAACGAGTCAACTCATGCGGAAGTTTTAGCACAGCTTCGGGAAGTCGAACAGACGGAAGTCCGATTAGCGTCAGCACAGACGGAAAAAGAACGTCTTGAAACATGTCTTCAACAACTCGAACAATCGCTAGAGCAACTACAGTTGAAGATTGATAGGGTGGTAAAAGACCAAACTGTCATCGAATCGGAATTGGCACACTTGACTGGTCGCCTGAGTCAATCTGGAGAATTCGTAAAATCGTTATCAGCACTTCGTGAAGAACAACAACAGGCAGAAACACGCATCGAGCAGTTCGAGCAAGATAAACAGCGCCAGTTACGCGAAAAGGAACAGCTCGATCGTGACTTAGCGGAACACCAAGGACGATTGCGTCAATTGATCGAAGCTCTTTCGGAACAGCGCGACCGTCTGACGAAGCGCGAAAACGAATTACAAGCAGTCTTGTCAGAAGAAGCGTTTCCGACGATCGAAGCCTTCCGCGATGCGAGACGGTCTCGTGACGAACTCCGTCACCTCCAAGAATGTTTGGAACAAGATCGTCTAGCGCGGCAGGAATTGAAGCTGAAACAGGAACAAGCTCGCTTGAAGACGGAAGGTCAAGTGCGTCCGGATCTTGAACTGTTGCGGATGGACTTGAAGACGGCGTCGCTCGAACTGACGGAGCGGACCGATCGACGTGTCGGGCTCGAGAAGGAACGCGCACATATTGATCAGTTGATAACGGCGTGGGAAAACTTGCAACGCCAAATCGAAGATGAGGATGCGAGATATGGGGTCATTGGTGAACTCGCTCGCGTCGGTGTCGGCGAGAACGCACAACGGATGACGTTCGAAACGTACGTTCAGACGGCATACTTCGATGAGATCTTGTTCGCCGCAAACCGACATCTGCATGAGATGACATCGGGTCGTTTTCAGCTCGAGCGAAAAACGGAGGCAGGAAAAGGACTCAAAAAATACGGACTTGATTTAAATGTCTTTGACGCTTACACGTCGCAAACACGTCACGTCAAGACGTTGTCCGGTGGAGAAAGCTTCAAGGCGTCCCTTGCACTTGCGCTTGGACTATCGGAAGTCGTGCAAGAAGCAAGTGGAGGAGTATCGCTTGAGACGATGTTTATCGATGAAGGATTTGGAACACTTGATCCGGAATCGCTTGAACAAGCGATCGAGACGTTGCTCTCGATTCAAGCGAGCGGCCGTATGGTCGGAATCATCAGTCATGTGCAGGAGCTGAAGTCACGTGTTGATGCGAAAATCGAGGTCAAGCAAGGAAAAACGGGGTCGACGATAGCATTAGTCGTCGAGTAAGGAGATCAGAACGATGGAAACACGAAACATGGTCACGAAATCACAAATCAAAGAGGCGTTACGCGAATTAGGTGTGACGCCCGGTATGAAACTGTTCGTCCATACGTCACTTAAACAAATCGGCTGGATTCCCGGTGGCGTACAAGCGTTGATCGAAGCCTTGCAGGAGGTCGTCACGACGGAAGGGTTAATCATGATGCCGGCGCAAAGTACCGATAATTCGGATCCGAAGAACTGGAGCCAACCGGCTGTACCGGAAGAATGGTGGGAAACGATCCGCCGGGAGATGCCGGCATATGACCCGGCAAAAACGGTCACACGCGGCATCGGTCGTGTACCGGAGGTCTTTCGAACGTATCCCGGCGTCGTTCGAAGCGATCATCCGATGTGGTCGGTGACCGCATGGGGGAAGGATGCGGCGACATTCGTTGCCGATCATACACTAGAAAATGGCTTCGGTCCGGGTTCACCGATTGAACGCTTCATCGAGGCCGACGGTCAAATCCTGCATATCGGTTCGCCTTGGGATACGACGACCGTCTGGCATTATGCCGAATACGGACTGAATCGCCCGGACGTCGAGGACGGTTGTAAAGTCAGAGAAGGAACGACGGAACGGTTCATCCATTACCGACACCGTCAAGTCGATAGTGATGCATTTGGTCCGATCGGGGAAGCGCTCGAAGGGTCGGACTTCGTGACGTCCGGTTTGATTGGGCAAGCGAAATCACACCGCATCGATGCCAAAGCCTCGATCCCAGTCGTCATGTTGCAATTAAAAGCACTCGATCAATGGTTATTTTGAAACTTTTTCGGGAAGCTTTCGTAATACAAAGCAGAATCATAAAAAGGAGTGAATGCAATGGCTTCACGTTTTAAAGTTAACCCGGCATTGCGTCGTGGCTTCGATACGGCACGTGTCGGAGAACGACCGATGACGAAAAGCGGGACGATGAGTAAGATTTTCTTACTGCTCGCTCTCGTCACGGCAGCAGCAGGTGGAAGTTGGTTCTTCCTCGCAGAAAACCAAGGATTGATGTTCCCAGCCTTGATTGGTGGACTGGTCATCGGTCTAATTCTTGCCTTGGTCATCACATTCAAACCGGCGACGGCACCGGTTCTTTCACCGGTCTATGCGATCGTTGAAGGGGTGGCAGTCGGAGCGTTATCGCTCATGTTCGAAAGCATGTATCCAGGAATCGTCGGGAAGGCAGTCGTTGCGACATTCGTCGTTGCATTTGCGATGTGGTTCGTCTACTCGACAGGCATGATAAAAGTGACGCAACGTTTCCGTTCTGCGGTAACAGCAGCGATTCTCTCGATCTTCGTCTTGTATGCAGTCAACTTGATTCTCTCGTTATTTGGTGTCGACCTCCCATTCATGACAGGTAGCTCACCGCTTGCGATTGGTATTCAGTTCGTCATCGTCATCGTGGCATCCCTGTCACTCGTGATGGACTTCGATTTTATCTCGCAACAAGTTCGTGCGGGTGCTCCGAAATCGATGGAGTGGGTTGCAGCATTCGGATTGATCGTGACGATCATCTGGCTCTATATCGAATTACTCGATCTCTTATATCGCCTCGCGGCGCGGGATTAACAGCAACGGAGCTGACTCAAAAGTCAGTCTCTACAAAGATAGGGGTGGCAGAATGATGATCTGCCACCCCTATCTCGTAATAAAAAAAATGACTCGTCACACGCAACTCCTACAGGAAAAAGCGCATTTATGCGCTGTCAGAGACAATCAAGACCCGCTTTCCTGCTTGAATGAAGCAGGAAAACTGGCTTGTGTCTCGCCTGAGGAAAGGGCGTGAAAAGACGCGTCATTCTTTTTGTTGAGTCAGCCTCGTTTTTTGTCGCAAGCAGGGATGATTATGTGAAATGAGAAATAAAAGAGTGGTGAAACGAGAAGGAGGATCCCATATGAAAGAACGTATCGTCATTGGAGCAGGACCGTACCACAACAATCCCGGTTGGTATCATACACAGGAAGATGAGCTGAATCTACTCAATCGGTCCGATTGGGAACGATTGTGTTCGAACGACACGTTGCAAGCGATTCTTGCGGAACATGTCTGGGAGCACTTGACGTTCGAAGAAGGAATTGACGCGGCACGTCATTGTTATACATACCTTGCACCAGGGGGATACGTCCGTTGTGCTGTGCCGGACGGTTATTTTCGGGATGACGCATACCAATCGATTGTTCAAGTCGGTGGACCCGGTCCAAATGACCATCCAGCGGCGAGTCACAAAATCGTTTATACGCACGAAACATTACGACAAGTATTTAAAGAGGCTGGATTTCAGGTGCGTCTTCTCGAATATTTCGATCAGGATGGAATCTTCCATCAAGCGGACTGGGATGGCGCAGACGGTGTCATTTTCCGTTCGAAGCAATATGATCCCCGGAATGCAGAACAGATGAGATTTCCTTCGTTGATTCTTGATGCAATCAAATCGAAATGACAAATAACGGTGAGCGCCCAAATAGGTGCTCACCGTTTTCTTATGAATGAAATCCTTCCTTGATCGTTCGCAGTAACACACGCGCACTGGGCGATAAAGTCGCCTCCTTTTTCCAAATCAAATGGACGTCCGAGACGACGGGAGGATCAAGGGGAAGAAAGATTAGATCGGAAGCGGTCGTATCGATGATGCCATCGATTGCTAGAGCGTGACCCACTCCTTGGCGTACGAGTAAGGACGCATTGAACAACAGATTATATGTTCCGATGATTTGACAATCCTCAAGCGTTAGACCACTCTGTTCACGGAAATACGTATCGAGTTGTGTCTGCTCGGATAAGAGTAATGGGAGGGTGACAAGTTGTTCTCGTGAAATCGACTTAGACTGTGCGATCGAGGCATCACGACGTGTTAATATTCCCCAACGGTCCTGACCGGGCAACCGTAAGGAATGAAACGCGGATACATCAAACGGAGCAATGACAAGTCCGAAATCGAGCAATCCCTTTTCGAGCCGGTCGAGTACATCATTCCCATTGCCGCTATACATACGAATCGTTACATCAGGATGAATGGTGTGTAAGTCTCTAAACGCTTCCAACACCGTCGTCAATTGTTGAGTTTCGCCACCACCGATATGAATTTCACCCGTCAATACTTCTTTTGTGTTCAAGTCGACCAATACCTTATCTGCTAGTGTAACCATCTCGCGTGCGCGCTCTTCAAAGAATCGTCCCTTTTCAGTCAAACGTAGCCCTTGCTTCGAGCGTTCGAACAATTCGACCCCGATCGTATCTTCTAGTTGTTGCAGCTGACGCGATAATGCCGGTTGCGACAAACGAAGGATCCGTGCCGCCTTTGTAATGTTTTTTTCTTCGACTAAAGCTAAAAAATAGCGTAGTTGTTGTAATTCCATCATTTCACCTCTATCCATGCAAAAATCGTATGATTTATTACTTAATATTAGCATTAGACATGAATGGTTGTCAGCCGTAAGATGAGACCAAGCGATCGAGAGAAAGGAGGATGTACGATGACTGAACTGCAAACCTATGTAAGAGAACGTACGATTCTTCCAGCGGATCCGGTCCTTGAGCGCATTCATGCCATTCAAGATGAAATCGAACCGGAATTACAGCGATTGAATCAAGCGGTCTCACAAGAAGAGAGAAGACGGGCACTTGCCGTGATCACAGGGCAAGACATTGATTCGTCTGTTAGAGTCTTAACGCCTCTATTTACGGATTTCGGACGGCATCTATCCATCGGTAAGCATGTTTTCCTCAATCGAGGTGTCATGTTCACGGATCTTGGGTCGATTCGGTTAGACGATCATGTCTTAATCGGTCCATTCGCACGGTTGCTGACGGTCAACCATCCGGAAGCACCAACGAAAAGAGGTGGCGTTGAGACAGCACCGATTCATGTCGGGCGTAATGCTTGGATTGGCGCTGGGGCGACGATTTTGCCTGGCGTGACAATTGGTGAGGATGCGATCGTCGCAGCGAACGCCACGGTTACACGTGATGTTCCGCCCCGTACGATCGTCGCAGGTACTCCGGCGAGAATCATTCGAATGGTTGAGATGTCGGATGAGTAGATGGTACGGTTGTCTACTTGCATTTTTTCTATTGAGTGGATGCACCGACATGAAAGAATCGTCACGACCGAGTGAATTAGAACAAAAGGAGTTGAAAAGCGTCTTGCTCCAAATCGATGAAACAACCGTCCCGATTCGTTTTGCGGACAATGAGACAGCGATGGCACTGCAAAAAAGACTGCCGTTGACGATGCAGATGAAAGAGATGAATGGGAATGAAAAGTATCATTACGTTCCATTCTCGTTACCGACGAATCCAAAGAATGTCGGAACGGTCCAAGCGGGTGATCTCATGTTGTATGGATCAGATTGTCTCGTCCTGTTTTACGAGACGTTCCAGACAGATATTCCATACACACGAATTGGTTGGGTCGAACCGAATCGACTACCAGAACTATTATCAGCTGATACAGTACGTGTTCAAATGAGCACGGAACGATAAGAAAACAAGAGAGGACGTCATTAACATGGCCATTCAAGGTAAAGTCATTATCATCACAGGAGCAAGTTCAGGTATTGGAGAAGCAACGGCACGCTTACTCGCACGACAGGGAGCAAAGCTTGTCTTAGGATCGCGTCGTAACGATCGGCTGGCGAAACTCGTTGATTCGATTCAAGCGGACGGTGGGGAAGCGATTTACCAAGAGACAGATGTCGTGAAACTCGAGGACAACCAACGATTGATTGAAGCAGCATTGACGGCTTATGGTCGAATTGATGCGATTTTCCTCAACGCGGGACTGATGCCGAGTTCGCCACTATCTGCTTTGAAAGTAGGCGAGTGGAATCAAATGATTGATGTCAATCTCAAAGGTGTCTTGAACGGGATTGCTGCTGTCATGCCGACGTTCACCACTCAACGTGCGGGTCATATTTTAACGACTTCATCGGTAGCCGGATTAAAGGCATATCCAGGTGGAGCGGTATATGGTGCAACGAAGTGGGCAGTACGTAACTTAATGGAGGTCTTACGGATGGAGTCGGCGCAGGAAGGAACGAATATCCGCACAGCGACGATTTATCCGGCAGCGATTCATACCGAATTACTCGAGACGATTTCACACGGAGAGTCACTTGACGGAATGACGGCACTGTATGACCAGTATGGTATTTCACCAGACAGTATCGCACGGATCGTCGCCTTCGCGATCGATCAACCAGAAGATACGAATGTGAGTGAATTTACGGTTGGTCCGACGACTCAACCATGGTAAAGAAAGGAGGAGTATTGATGTTTCCACGAGGTGAAAAGAACGAAGTGTATCAAGCGGTGTTCACGGGTGTCAGTTATTTAGCATCACTCGTCGACGAATCGTTACCCGTTTCCGTCTCGCACGTGACATTCGAGCCCGAGACACGGAATCATTGGCACATCCATGATGGAGGATATCAAATTCTACTCGTCACGGAAGGGGAAGGCTGGTATCAAGAAGAAGGACGACCCGCTCGACATTTGCAAGCAGGAGATGTTGTCGTCACGCATGATGGTGTGAAGCATTGGCATGGGGCAACACGCTCTTCCTGGTTTTCGCACATTGCGATCACTGCTGGAACTCCCATTTGGCTCGAGGCAGTTTCGGACGAACAATATGAAGTAACGGAATGAAGAAAAGACCATCTGACGCATGCGTGTCAGATGGTCTTTTTGTTCAAAGTCTGTGCTCGCTTTTTAGTTGATCAACATATTGTTTAGCTTCGAGTAAGGATAAACCGAGTGATTCGCGAACGCGTTTAACTGCTTCGACCATTTTGCCTTCTTTGAGCAACTGAACCAGTTCGACTTGTAACGCTGCTTCTTCTAAAGACACTTCGTTCAGACCGAGGTGTTCCTCGATTCGTTGCAATTTTTTTAGAATCGTTTGTTGGCGGCGTTTTGCTTCGTCCGCTTTTTGCGATAAGGACATCCAAATGAAGAATAAGACAATCAGTGGTGCGAACGTGACGACAGAATCCATAGTGAACACCTTCCTTTGTTTCACCGTACCATAGGATAGTCACCATAACAAATAGTGGAAAATGAGGTGGAAATTGATTATGCTGATATAGTGGAAAAGAAAGGGTTAATATGGAAAGGAGATAAATCTAGTGGACAATGTGTTAGTGACATTTTTGCCATTCTTGATTCAAGTTGGACTGCTCATGGTGCTGTTCTTCTTCGGAACGTTCGGTTTGTTCTTCTTCGTCAAACGAAGTTCATATCATAATAGCCGGTATTACCGACTGACACGCGAGCCGTTTTTACGGATTGTTCGTGATAAAGGAAAATGGGGCGAGTACTTGACGACACGTCAACTCGATCAAGTGTCCGGATACGGCACGTATGTCTTTAATACATACTTACCACGTGCGCGTGGAGAAGGAACGACGGAAATCGATGTGACGTTCATTCATGAAAGTGGCATCTATGTACTCGAATCGAAAAACTACAGCGGGTGGATTTTCGGACGCGAGCAGGACCGTCAGTGGACGCAGCAGTTCCAGAATCGCTTCAAACAACGGTTTTATAATCCGATCAAACAAAATGAAGGGCATCTCAAAAGCATGCAACGCTTCTTAGAAGGAACGGATCCTGCGCTCTTTCACTCCTTGATCGTTTTCAGCGAACGCTGTGAACTGAAAAAAATCACGGTCGATTCAGCGCATGTCCGTGTCTTGAAACGAAACATCTTACGTAAGACGATCGAGCAACTCGCGACAGAAAAGCCGTTGACACCGAGTCAAGTCGATACGATTGCAGGAAAACTCGGTGTTCATTCACAAGTCGATCGTGCCACCCAACAAGCGCATATCGATGGGATTCGTCAACGACAGGCAAAATGAGACCGTTGACGAGCTCATTCTCCTTCAGGTATAGTGAATAAATAATAAGTAGTGCAACTATATGGAGATGATGGGATGAAAGAATCGGAATGGTCGCTTGGAATGCAATTATCCCGTAGTTATTATGCGTTCAAACGTGCTGCTGCTAAACGGATGGAAGCGTTCGGTCTGACACCAGAGCAGTTTTCTGTCCTGAGCGAACTCGCTAAACAAGATGGTGTTTCGCAAAAGCAGCTGGCACTCGTGACAGAACGTGATCAAACGACGATCGGTAAGATTCTCGATAAGCTCGGTAAAAAAGAACTAATCGTTCGGACGCCGGACCCCCGGGACCGACGAGCGGTTCTGCTCTTGATGACACGAGAAGGACGCGACATCGTCGATCGCCTCGGGCCAGAGCTCGATCAGCTACAACTCGAAGCGTTCCGTGGACTATCGCGAGAGCAAATCGAGCAATTAAAAGTAACACTTGAGACCATTCACCGGAATGTGACGTGAATGGTTTTCCTTCGGACATATAGTTGCACGTGATATTATAAGTAATGCATGTAAAAGGAGATTGTAATATGAAAGCATGGAAAGATGTCTGGTCAATGACACAAACGAAAGTGGGGCTCGTCTTCGCAATCGTCGTCCCGCTCTTGTTCCTCGTTGTCTGGATGACGGGTTACCAAGGAACGACAGAACGTCTTGATCAATTAAATGTTGGGGTCGTCGCAGAAGCGAATGATCCGTTCATCCAGTCGTTGCAACAAGCACCGTTCACGGTTCAGACGGTTGCAACAGAAACAAAAGGGTTGCAAGCACTTGATGCGAATGAAGTCGATCTCGTCTTACAAAAAGATGATGCAACGCATCAACTAACGGCACACGTCAGTCAGACGAATGCGGAATTCGCAAATGCAATCCTCGAGAGAGCAACGGAAACGATCAGCAAACAGTTGAATGGTGAGCCGACGTTCACGACGTCAATCGTTACGGAACATGCCGTCTCGGATTTTGCTTTATCAATGCTTCCGCTCGTTCTCGGTTTTGTCATTTACATCGCAATGATGACGATGGGGATACAATTTAATCTCGTCAGTACGATTTTAAAGAGTCGTCACACAAAATGGGATCTCTTTTGGAGTCGCCAACTCTTGCACGGCATCGTCTTACTCGTCGTACCGTTACTCCTCGTCTCGATGGCGCATCTATTGACAGATATCACGACACCGTTCGTGAAGTTATGGGCATTCGAGCTCCTCGTTGTTGCGACCTGTATCGCCGTCACGCAGATGAACTTTGCGATATTCGGACCGGTGGCGCCACTCATTAATGTCGCCTTGATTCCGTTCCAGTTGATGACTGCCGGAAATATTGTCCCGGCGAAGATGCTGGCACCGTTTTATCAATCGCTCGGAACGTTCTTACCTGTTCCGAATGCCGTCTCTGGATTTGGTCGGTTATTATTCATGGATGGATCGGTTGAAACGCAAGCCCTGCATTTATCATTACTTTTTGTTGGTAGTTTCTTGGTGACATGTCTCATTACAGTCTGGAAAAGAGAGAGCGTTAGGCAGCAAGCCATGGCTTGAGAAATAAAAAGATAAGTAAGAATCGGACATGTTTGAGCCCAGCTCAGACATGTTTTTGTTGTCACAGGATACAAAATAGGATATTTTTAGTATATCGGTATCCGATATAACGGAAGACGGAATAAGGAGTTGGGAAATGACACGCGCGGATCAAGCGACAGCATTAACAGAAGCGGTCTATTATATTTTACTTTCGCTCCAACAACCACGCCATGGTTATGGCATCATGCAATTCGTGCAGGAGCTGAGTAACGACCGTGTCAAGTTAGCAGCCGGTACCTTGTACGGGGCACTTAGCAGTTTAGTAGATAAGGGGTGGATTGAATCAATCGACCAAGAAGCGGGTCGAAAGAAAGAGTACATCATGACGACTCAGGGACGAGTGAGATTACAGCAAGAGCTAGATCGACTAAAAGAACTCGTGCGACATGGACAAGAAACGATGGGAGTGGAGCAAAGTGAGCAATAAAAAAACGGTCTATCGCTTTTATGCTGATTATGCGAAAGAAGAAGTGTGGTTAAATGAGATGGCGAATCAAGGTTGGTATTTACAACGGTTTCGACTCGGTTGTTATGAATTCATCAAAGGTGAACCTGACCTGTATACGTATCGAATCGAATTGTTAGAATACATGCCGAAACATCCGAAGTCGCAAGAGTACTTTGAATTTTTGGAAGAAATGGACATCGAAGTCGTCGATACATCATTCCGCTGGGTCTTTCTTAGAAAACGGACTTCGAATGAACCATTTCATTTGTACTCTGACTTTGACTCGCAAATCCATCACGAACACCGGATTATGCAACTCTATAAGGTCGTGCTTTTTGTTAACATCATCGCCGTACTTATTAACTTGTTTAATCCGATTACAGATACGATGATCTGGTTCAATCTTGCAATCGTAACAGGTCTCTCATTTGTGATGCAACGCCACGAACGTAAAATTCAAACGTTACGTGGATTACGTACCATTGCGGAGCAAGATTAAACATCGGAATCTGAGCTAGCGAGGAAACATCAAGTGTTTTCATTACCGATGATTGCTGAAACGATGCGGATGATATATGCAACTATACGAATGATTAATTTGATCAAAAAAGCTCACGTCTCGAAAATGGAGACGTGAGCTTTTGTATTAGAACAACTCGTTGATTGGTGTGTCACCTTCGAGTAGTGTGACGACTTGTTTCGATGCTTTATCATGACCGATCGCAGCTAAAATAACACGGGCGACATCCTCGCGTGGAATTTTTTTAGTCGCTTGCTCGGACGGATCCGTCGTGACGTTTCCTGTGCCGGCTTCATCGGATAGTCCGCCTGGGCGAAGAATCGTGTAGTTGAGTGACGATTCCTTCAGGACACGATCCGCGTAGCGTTTCGCGATGTAATACGGCTTCATGCTGTCAGACCATGTTTCCGGCGAATCGGCGTTCAAGGCACTGACCATGATGAACTGTTTCGCCTTGATTGCTTCTGCTGCTTCAATCGATTTGACGGCACCATCGAAGTCGATCAGCATCGTCTTGTCGGCTCCTGTATGACCACCTGATCCTGCCGTAAAGATGACGACATCTGATCCTTGTAATGCTTCCGTGATTGTTGCGACGTCGGCTTCAAGATCAAGATGGACCGGGGTATGACCGAGTTTCTCAAAATCACTGAATTGGTCCTTGGAACGTAATCCTACTTTGACATCATGCTCCGAATCCTGCAGTAAACGAGCAGCGTGACGACCTACTTTACCATTTGCACCAATGATAAAAATCTGACTCATGTTCCATTCCTCCATTTCACGATTTGATGATTCTGTTTCAGTATGGAAAAGACGAGGGGATTCTGTAAAGAGAGACGACTTATGGAACTGTAACCGTCATCAAAACATCTTTTTAACGCTTTTATGCATAAAATCGTCAAATTATCTTGAAATCACGTGTAAGTGTGGTAGGATAATGACTATTACCCACACCGAAAATCGTTTAGGTTAAATTGTGGCAATATTCGGTGAATGGGCAACGACGAAACAGAAAGGAGAGATACGATGAGAAAGAAACCATGGCTATTAGCTGGACTTGTCCTGACAGGCGTTGCCGCTTGGATGATCTGGAATCAACAGACGAATGCCGAAGCACATGACATCTTCGAAGACCAAAAACTGGTTGTCGGAACAACGGGGGATTATAAACCCTTTACATACTGGAACGAGGAACGGAATCGTTATCAAGGCTTTGATATTGAAGTCATCCAAGCGTTTGTTAAAGCAGCGGATCTTGACGTGACGTTCGTCAAGACAACATGGCCGACATTATCGGAGGATACGAAGTCAGGTAAGTTTGATATCGCTGTCGGTGGGATTACAAAGAAAGTCGAACGCGAGGTCGTCGGAGACTTTACGTCGTCGTATTTCTCCTTTCAAAAAGCACCGCTCGTAAAGAAGGAAGATGTCAAACGCTTGAATTCGCTTGCTGCAATCAATGATCCAGCAGTCAAAATCGGTGTCAATCCGGGTGGGACGAACGAGGCGTTCGTGAAGAAACATTTTCCGAAGGCGGATGTGACTGTCTTTGAGAATAATTTAGACATTCCAAAAGCCGTCCAAAGCGGTCAAGTCGACGTCATGGTAACAGACGACATCGAAGCGTTGCATTACGCAACAGAACTGAATCTTGCGGTTCCCAAACTCACTGAAGCATGGGAACCAGCCGAGATGGCATATTTGATGAAACCAGGACAAAAGCAGCTCGGAGACGTCTTCCGCGTCTGGATTGAAAGTGCGGAAGGACAAGAGCAGGTGCAACAACTGAAGGAAAAATGGAACATCGTCTCGACGCGTGAGACGGTCGGAGCGAAAGGAACGGGAGCACATGAGTAAATGGGGATGGATCGTCGTCGGAGGTGGCGTCTTGTTTGCCAGCTTACTAACACTTTGGCAAACGGAGCAACCACGACGTGTACAAGCAAAGAACGTCTTTGCGACGAAAAAAATCGTCGTCGGAACGACCGGCGATTATAAACCATTCACCTACTTGAACCGGAAGACGAACGAGTACGAAGGATTCGACATCGAAGTGATCCGTTCTTTCGCGAAGACGACCGGCATCGATGTGGAGTTCGTCCCGACTACATGGCCGACGCTGTCTGCTGATCTCGCTAGCGGGAAATTCGATATGGTCGTCGGGGGAGTGACGAAAAACATCGAGCGCGAGATCATTGGCGACTTCACGTCAAGTTACCTGTCATTCCAAAAGACACCGCTCGTCCGTAAAGAAGATGCCGGACGCCTCGCTTCGATTGAACAAATCAATCGACCGGACGTGACGATTGGTCTAAATCCAGGCGGAACGAATGAACAATTCGTCCGCAAGACGTTTACGAAGGCGAACATCGTCATGTATGAGCAAAACCTCGACATCCCGCATGCTGTTGCCTCAGGTAAAGTTGATGTCATGATCACTGATACGGTCGAGGCGATTCATTATGAAGCACTCGATCAACGACTCGCGGCACCAAGAATTCAAGAAAAGTGGATTCCGGCGGAGAAAAGCTACCTCGTCCGGGAGTCAGAAGGGGACGTCGTCGATGTCTTTAACCTCTGGATGCAGTCGTACGAAGGACAGGAAGAGATGGAGCAATTAAAAGAGAAATGGCAAGTGGCGTCATAAGTGGATCGTGCCTCCTGATAGCAGGAGGCACGATTTTTTAATGACAGGAATCTGATGGGAAAAGTCGAACAAGTATGTAGAAGCAAACCAGGAGGAAACCGATATGTTGAAAAAGAGAACATCGAAACAATGGCTCATCATGACCGCTCTTTTAGCCTGTGTCACTTACACATGGCTCGTCATCGGAGATGTTTGGATTAATCCTACGTTACTGTTCGCAGGAGCGTTTGTATTTACGAGTGGCGCGGTACTATCGTTTAGTCTCGCGTTAGCGCGAGCCGTTCGCTTAAAAGGAGTTGAGTTTAAGATGATGCTGGTGTCGGTAGTCGTAACGCTCGCCTTGTCTGCAGGTGCCGTATATGGTGTATACCAGATTGTAGAGTAATCGTTAGAGATTGAATCAAGGCACCGATTCAGGTGTCTTTTTTGATTTTCGAACAGAAAAAATAGGAAAATCTTGGACATGACTTTGAATTCATGGAAAGAAGGAATGAAGATGATTCATGTCGTGAACTTGACGAAGACGTACGATGGAAAGGATGTCGTCAAAGGGATTTCGTTTGACGTGCAAGCAGGGGAAATCTTCGCCTTTCTTGGAACGAACGGTGCCGGGAAATCGACGACTGTTCAGATGCTGACGACACTGATTAAACTGAGAATACCGATTAAGACGAGCAGGAAACAATTGAATCCATTCATATTTCATCTCTCCTTTCTGTCGTTAAATTGTTTAGACGTTCGGGAAATCACGAACACTATGAATAATATGTGACGTCAAAATAAAAATACAGTGAATGAAAAAAACTCCTCTCATACTGTCATGAGAGGAGAAACAAACGATTATTTTTCGATTTTCGGTACTTTTACGATGTAGTAGATCGTACTTAAAATCAAAAAGGCGATTCCGATTAAGATTGAGACGCGTGTCTCGTCATTGAACAGCATGCCGACGAGTACTGTGATCAGCGCGACGATCGATAAATAGTTCGTCACCGGCGCACCTGGCATCTTGAACGGATGCGAGGCTGTCCGTTCACTTTCGAGTTTTCGGTAACGGATATGACTGATTAATATCGCGAACCACGGCACCATCCCTGGTAGTACCGAAGCGCTGTAGACATAAACGAAGATGTTCGTATCCTTTCCGAGAACGTGCGGGAGAATGATATCGAGAATGACACCAAAGAAAATCCCGATTGAAATGGCTAGAACTGTATAGAGCGGAATCCCACGTTTATTGACCTTTAAGAAGAAAGACGGCATTTGCCCTTTTTCCGCTAATGCATAGATCATCCGACTGGCGCTGAAGATTCCTGAGTTACAACCGGATAAAGCGGCCGTGATGACGACGAAGTTAATGATGCCGGCAGCAATCGTCACACCGACCTTGGCGAATGTCGCAACGAACGGACTGCCGAGATCCGATAACTCATTCCACGGATACACCGTGACGATGATAAAGATGGATCCGACGTAGAAAATCAAAATTCGCCAGACGACACCATTGATCGCCTTCGTAATATTTTTCTCTGGATCTTTTGTTTCTCCAGCTGTTACGCCGATCAACTCAACACCGATGTAAGAGGCGAAGACGATCGAGAGCGCGAAGAAGAAGCCGGTGAAACCATTCGTGAAAAATCCACCGTTCGCCCAAAGATTCGAGAAGCCGACCGGGTTTCCATCATTCCCTAGACCAAAGAAGATGATTCCGAAGCCAGCGACGATCATCAGAAGAATCGTTATTACCTTGATTGAGGCGAACCAGAACTCGAGTTCACCGAACATCTTGACGGAAGCGAGGTTCGCGAGCGTCAAGAGAATGATAACGATGACCCCTGGAATCCATGTTGGTAGTTCCGGCCACCAGAAGCGTAAATATGTCCCGACAGCGATGACTTCACTCATTCCGACGACGACCCAGTTGAAGATGTTACTACTTGCTGTTAAAAAACCAGCAGCTGGATGGATATAATCGTTTGCGAACTTTGCGTACGAACCACTGTGCGGATGGGTGTAGACCATCTCACCAAGTGCCCGCATGATGAAAAAGATAAAGACTCCTGCTAGCATGTACGCGAGTAAGACGGATGGTCCCGTCCAAGCAATTGTACTCGATGCTCCAAGAAAAAGACCGACCCCGATCGTTCCTCCGAGTGCAATCATTTGTACCTGTCGTGCTGTTAAATCTCGTTTCAAATTCGAACTCATCGTTTCCCCCAAAAAAAATCTGTGACGTCATAATGTTCAGACAACTTGTCGTAAGAACTATAAAGCTGAGTATACTATCCTCGGATAGGGCTCGGCTAGTCTTTTTGAAAATTTGAAATAGAGTTTTCAATAATCAGATATTAATGAAACAAACATGTAACAGCTTTCATTCGCCCATTAGTAGAGTGTCAAGTTGTTGACCTAGTCTTCCAACATACAGATGCTCAGCAGTTGCTAAGACGATCAAATCATTACGCATTGTAAGGTCACCTGACAGGGAATTTCCTTGTTCGGTCATGAAACGAATCGAACGAATGCTCTTAAAACGTGTTCCGTTTCGTTCAAGTAACTGTACATCATCAGAGTATGCGGCAAGTAGATGGTCATCGTACCGAGCAAACTGAGAAAAGGCGATCGTAGGAGCCTCACAAACGAGATCATCCGCTTGATTGATACGGATGAAACGATAATCGGAGTAGTAGAAGAACCAGATTTCTGTTGATGAACAGACATTCAGAGCATAACAATCATCAATCGGATATTGGCGATTCTTATACTGCACTTCACCTGTATCGTCAAAAGCGACCAGACCGAAAGCACCATTTGAACTCGTGACGGCATCGGCATAGATACCTTCATCAAAATAACTAACCCAAATCCAACCTTGTTCGTCGATTTGCATATTCTGAATCCCATCATCTAAACAAAAGCTATTTAGTAACTGACCTTGAGAATCATAGATAAAGGCGTTCGGCAACCATGTGCCGTCGATATCATCATCACAACGAGAAGCGACGAGTAACAGCCGTCCGTCTGGAAAACGATCAACGAAGGAAAAGTCGATGTCGTTTCTTTCGACGATCGTCGTCTTTCGCCAATCATCTTTCAATTGATGAATGGAAAGCACAGATGTTTCGAGCAATTCGTCGATGGTTTCTTCAACGATTAAAATATGTCCGCTGACAGTGATGCCAGTCGCGACCGGGCTTCCAGAACGATAGGATGCGGTCAAACGACGTAACGGGAAATGGGCGAGCGGGTATGTGAGCATGGCAGGACCTCCTATGTGTTGTAAAAAAACAGTCCGTCGACAGACAGACTGCTTGATAAGTTAAACCGACCGTTGACGGCGTTTATAGAAGAAATAGACGATGATTAAGGCGACGGCAGCAATCAAAACACCATTCGTATATGGTGCAGCGACTTCCTTGATCGAGCGCCAGTTCGTTCCGAGTGTTTCTCCAAGATAGAGGAACAAGATTGACCATGGAATGATGGCAAGAACCGTGTAGAGCGAAAACTTCGTTTGATCCATTTTCGCAAGACCAGCTGGAATCGAGATGGCATGGCGGACGACAGGAATGAAGCGAGCTCCGAAGATGACACCTTGACCGTACTTCAAGAACCAGCGTTCAGCTAAATCCAGATGATGTTCAGAGATCAGGACATACTTTCCGTACTTCAAGATCAATGGACGACCGCCATAGCGAGCAAACCAATATAAGAACAATTGCGACAACAATCCGCCAATGCCGGCGGCGACGACAGCGAGCGGCCAGCTAATCGTTCCTTGAGAAATCATGAATCCGCCGTATGAGAGAACGATTTCGCTCGGTATGATTTCAATCATCAACCCGAGGGCGATACCGAAATATCCGAGATCGGCAAGTGAAAGCAAAATCTGGTTGACGATTTGAGATAACACGTAAGACAACTCCTTTGTAATCAGTACATTCCTTTATTTTAGAGAACCGAAGATCAAATGAAAAGGAAAAAAACGGAGACAATTAAAAAGACGGATCCACCATGATAGCGAATCCGTCTTGTTTTTATAATACGACCGCAGCAATCGTACCGAAGATGAGCAACGGAATATTGTAGTGCAAGAACGTCGGAATGACGGTTTCTCGCATGTGATCGTGCTGACCATCGGCATTCAAACCACTCGTAGGTCCAAGCGTCGAGTCTGACGCGGGGCTACCAGCGTCACCAAGAGCACCAGCTGTCCCAATGATCGCAACCGTCGCTTCTAAGCTGAAGCCGTACTGGATACAAAGTGGAACGAAGATCGCAGCGATGATTGGAACAGTTGAGAAACTTGATCCAATGCCCATCGTGACGAGAAGACCGATCAAGAGCATGACGAACGCGGCAACAAGTTGGGAGTCGCCCATCAATGCTTTTGAGTTCTCAACGAGCGGTTCGATATCACCCGTCTTACGCAAGACGTTCGAGAATCCGTTCGCTGAGATCATGACAAAACCGATGAATGACATCATCCGCATACCACGCGTGATGACGTCATCGGCTTCACTGAATCGAACGAGACGAAGCAACAAGAAGAGGATGAGTCCCGTCGTTGCAGCAAGAATCATTGATTCCGTCTGCAGTTGAACGATCAATGTCGCAATGACGACGACACCACTTAAGATCAGTTTCGTTTTCGTGATGACCGGGATTTCATAGTCGTCTGGGGCGATATCACGAATTTCATACGTCCGCTCTTTCCGGTACGTATAAAGACCAATCAAGAGACCGACGACCATTCCGAGTGCTGGAATCGCCATCGCTTCGATGACAGAAACTCCCGTCGTATCAAGACCATTAGCTTTAAGGTTTTTCAGTAAAATCTGATTCAGATAGATGTCTCCGAATCCGATCGGTAAGAACATGTACGGTGTGACGAGACCGAATGTCATGATGATCGCAATTCGACGTCGGTCCATCTTCAACTGAGAAAAGAGACCAAGAAGCGGCGGAATGATGATCGGAATGAAGGCGATGTGAATCGGTAAAGCATTTTGTGAACTGATTGCGAGTAACAGAATCGCAAACAAGACGAATCCTTTTAATTTTTTGACCGATGCGGCACTTGCGTTACCACGTGAACGTGCAATCAATGCGTGAGCGAGAGCACCCGGTAAGCCCGTTTTCGAGAGGGCAACAGCAAACGCACCAAGCATCGCGTAGCTAAGAGCGATTTCTGCCCCATCGCCAAGACCACCTGCAAATGCTTCGGTTGTTTTCGTTAAATCGAGACCGCCGACGAGACCGCCGGCGAACGCACTGATGACCATCGCGAGCACGATGTGGACGCGGAAGATCGCTAAGATGAATAGTAAAAAGACGGCAAACAATACGGCGTTAATCATTCGGTAAAACCACACTTTCTTTTGTTATCACTGCACTATACTAAAGTATCTTACAGCCATGGTGGAACACTGTCAAGGATAAAAGTCTGACCTCGTATTAAAGGACTTCACGATAGGCTTTCTAGCTTTGCATAAAAAGTCACATTTTTTTATACCCGGAAGCATGAGATGAAAAGCGTTTTGATCACTAAAAATGGCTCACACAAAAAAACGTGCCATCCTTCTCCTTTAAAAGAAAATGGCACGTTATCTTTAATTTAAGATGGAGTAGAATATCCAAATCTCGTTGAGTTTCTTCTATAGAGAGCAATCAGCAATCGACGACGTCGAGTTTACCGGTCCCTGGATCGATGACGAGTCCATGGACATTCGTACCAGGTGGCAGTAAGGGGTGGTTCTTCACGAGACTGACGGAGTGGGCGACACTCTCCTGAACTGACGTAAAGCCACGCAACCATTGATTTAAATCAACACCTGATACTTCAAGCGTGTGAAGAATCTGTTGGTCGATACCTCGATCCTTCATTTCGCTGATCATATGTTTAGGATCAATCGTGCTCATGCCGCAGTCGTGGTGACCGATGACGACGACTTCTTCGGCACCGAGTGCATACAATGCGACGAGAATCGAACGCATGACAGAACCGAATGGGTGCGATAGGATAGCACCGGCATTTTTGATGATCTTCGCATCCCCGTTCTTAAGGCCGAGTGCGTGTGGAAGAAGTTCCGTTAGGCGGGCATCCATACACGTCAGGATGACGACCTTTTTGTCCGGGAACTTATCCGAGACGAACTGCTCATACTGTTTTTCGGCGACGAATCGCTCGTTGAAAGCTAGCATTTCCTGTACAACTGACATTCAAGTGTCCTCCTTTAGTGGTAGCTCTTAATATGTACCCCATAATCAGAATACAAGATGATGAAATGGCTATCAAGTCACGAAAATGCGAGTGTGACAAATCGCACACGTCTTCGTACATAGAGCAAAACGATGAAAAAGGAGAATCCGCAATAGATGTAAACGTTACCAAGGATGTGAGGGAATTCACAGGATGGTCATGCACAAAACAGGAAAAAGGAGTTATGATTGATTTGTGAAGGAAAGCACAAACTATTGAAAAACAGCTTGGCATTCCTGACATAATGGTTGGCAAATCAAACTCAGATTCGTTCCACGACAGGGAGGAAACCACTCATGGCTGTGAAAGAAAAAACAAAATCGACGGTAACGCCGGTCGAACAATCAATTGGACAAATTGTTGAAAAAGGACAACGTGCATTACAGGAGTTATTGACATTCGATCAAGAAAAAATTGATACGATCGTCCGTGATATGGCACTTGCCGGACTAGAACGGCACGTCGAACTCGCTCGTCTCGCAACAGAAGAGACAGGGCGCGGTGTCTTTGAAGATAAGATGATTAAAAATATATTTGCGACAGAATACATCTACAACAGTCTACGTCATGAAAAAACGGTCGGGATTCTGGAAGAAGATGTCCAAAACGGCATCACATATATCGCTGAACCGGTCGGTGTCGTCTGTGGTGTCACACCAGTCACCAACCCAACGTCAACGACGATGTTCAAAGCATTGATTGCGATTAAGACACGTAACCCGATCATCTTCGCGTTCCACCCGTCGGCACAACGGTGTTCCGTCGAAGCGGCGAAAACACTTCGCGATGCAGCCATCAAAGCTGGGGCGCCGAAAGACTGCATTCAATGGGTCGAAGAACCATCACTTGAAGCAACGAAAGTCTTGATGAACCATGAAAACATCGCCATGGTCCTGGCAACAGGTGGTGCAGGAATGGTCAAATCAGCGTATTCAACAGGTAAACCGGCACTCGGTGTTGGACCAGGGAACGTTCCTTGCTACATTGAACAATCAGCAAAAGTCAAACGGGCAGTCAGCGATCTCGTTCTCTCAAAAACGTTTGATAATGGGATGATTTGTGCGTCTGAGCAAGCCGTCATCGTTGACCAAGAAATATATGCAACGGTCCGTGCTGAAATGGAAGCACTCGGTTGTTACTTCTGTACACCGGAAGAAAAACAACGCCTCGAATCACTCGTCATCAAAACCGATACATGTGCCGTCAATGCGGACATCGTCGGGAAACCTGCGACATGGATTGCAGAAAAAGCTGGGATCGATGTTCCGGAAACGACGGTCATGCTCGTCGCGGAACTCGGGTACGTCGGGGCAGCAGAACCACTGTCGCATGAAAAACTCAGTCCCGTACTCGGTGCGTACCGCGTTGCATCCACCGAAGAAGCGTTTACGATTGCTGAACAGATGCTTGAAATCGGGGGTCTCGGTCATACCGCCGTCATTCATACGACGAACGATGATTTGATGACAGCGTTCGGACTCCGCATGAAAGCCTGCCGGATTCTCGTCAACAGTCCATCTGCTCATGGCGGAATCGGTGATCTTTATAACGAGTTGACACCATCACTAACACTCGGTTGCGGCTCATATGGGAAAAACTCTGTTTCTGAGAACGTGACTGCGAAACACTTACTCAACGTCAAGAAGGTGGCGAGACGACGCGTGAACATGCAATGGTTCAAGGTACCTGAAAAAATCTACTTCGAAAAGAACTCCGTCCAGTACCTCCGGTCAATGACTGACGTCTCACGCGTCATGATTGTCACCGATCCAACGATGGTACAGTTCGGATATGCCGATAAAGTGATTCAAAACTTGCCACAGTCTGTCAGTTACCGGATCTTCGACCAAGTCGAACCAGATCCATCGGTGACGACTGTTCAGACAGGTGCCCAAGCCATGCGTGACTTCAAACCCGACTTGATCATCGCTCTTGGTGGTGGGTCAGCGATGGATGCTGCAAAAGGAATGTGGCTCTTCTATGAACAGCCAAACGAAACGTTTTCGAACTTACGTCAAAAATTTCTCGATATCCGCAAACGGGCGTATCAATTCCCAGCACTCGGTCGTCAAGCGAAGTTCGTCGCGATCCCGACGACATCGGGTACGGGTTCAGAAGTGACACCGTTCACCGTCATCACGGATAAAGAGAAAAACGTCAAATACCCGATTGCTGACTATGCCTTGACACCCGACGTCGCGATCGTTGATCCGGAATTCGTCATGACTGTACCGGCTTCGATTACTGCTGATACCGGAATGGACGTCTTGACTCATGCAACAGAAGCATACGTATCGGTTCTTGCGAACGACTACACGGATGGACTGGCACTCAAAGCAATCAAGATGATCTTTGACTACTTGCCACGAGCGTACGAGAACGGATCTGACGCAGAAGCTCGGGAGAAAGTGCACAATGCGTCAACGATGGCAGGGATGGCTTTCGCGAACGCCTTCCTCGGAATCAACCACTCGATCGCGCACAAAATCGGTGGGGAATTCCACACACCACACGGACGGACGAACGCGATCCTGATGCCACACGTCATTCGTTATAATGCGTCACGCCCAACGAAACTGGCAGCATTCCCAAAATACGAATCATTCGTCGCCGATGAACGGTATGCCGACATCGCACGTTACCTCGGTCTTCCGGCAGCAACGACAGAACAAGGGGTCGAATCACTTATTCAAGCAGTTGCCGATCTTGGACAACGTCTCAACATCAAGATGTCATTCAAGGCGCAAGGTATTCAAAAAGCAGACTTTGAGGCAAAACTCGATAAGATGGCAGTCGATGCTTTCGAAGATCAATGTACGACAGCGAATCCAAAGATGCCGCTTGTCGCTGAATTACGGACGATCATGGAACAAGCATACGAAGGCATCTAATAGAGAAAAAAATACTATGGCAAAAGATCGTTCAACCGGCTTCTCACTCTGAGAAGTCGGTTTTTGTTTTGGAAATCGATGGAGACAGTCAGAGAAAAGGTGGGATATAATGGCTGTTGAATGAATTTGATGTTTTTGGTTTCGTTGTAGCAGGAATATTCAAACATCAGACATAAAAAGGAGGAAATGGGATGGAGTCAAGGCAAGAAAGGAAACAACGACGGTTTTCCGTCTGGGACGTCCTGTATGGCGTCCTCATCGGTCTCATCTTTTTCGGTGTCATCTACGGTGTGATGGCATTTTTGACTTCACAAATCACCTCATCCTCAGACTATCAGGATCTCGTGAAGCAGATGCAACAGGCGGATATCACATGGAAAGAAACAGACATCACTGTTTCGTTGATGCTTTTGTTCGTCGGTGGGCTGTCGATCACGATGCCGAGCGCAGTCCGAGAAGGGATCATCAATCAGGTGCTTGATGCAAGTTCTGCCGGCGACGTCTTATCGTTGTTTGGGATTGACTTAAAACAAGTCCTTGCGCCATTGACGTTCGATGTCTCTTACGGCACGTTGCTTTATTCTGTTTTTGGTATCGGATTGATCGTCCTGTTATTTTTAGTGTTACGGATTAAGGCAAGTCGTCTTGGGTGGACGATTCGATCGGTCAGTTTCTTTTTAACGGTCGGAATCATCTGGTTCGTCCTTGCCGGACGCGGAAACAGTGTCCCATTCCTTGCGTTACAAGACGGCTATGCGATGAGCGGGATCTTACCACTTCTCGTCGTCAGTCTGCTTGGTTGGATGGCGTTTTTCCCGCAAAAGTTATCCGGTCTGACAGCTGCCGGACGTGCCAGCTTGCTGATTTTGATGTTCGCGAGTACGCTCCAACTTGTCTTTACGGTGCAGGACGAAGCGGAGTATGACGGTGATTCCTCACTACGAACGGCATTGACCGTTGCGAGTCTGAACGCCGGAAGTGGAGGGATGTATGACTGGATTCATGGTGGACAAGTCGTGTATCAAGCAGACGTCCTTGGAGCGAATGCGGAAATCCCGGTCTCGATGCTAAACGGGGAGACTTCAACGGAACAGCTCAATGACTCGATTCAGAAAGTTGTCGATGGGATTGATACGAATCGGGTGACGGAACAATTGCTGACGTTAATCGGTGGAGAACGTCCTGATTTATCAGCGACACAATTGAAGCTTGATCCTGTTGATTACGGTGTCGCACGACAGACGATCCAAGCAATTGATGCTGAATCGGCCGGAACGACGGCACCAAACATCTCAAGTGAGAGTGCGTATTGGGTGTTGTTACTCGTGACATTTGTGATTTACTTCGTCTGTAGTATCCGGAGTTTCAAGTCGATCATCGACCCATTCATTTTTGCGATCGCGATCGGTGTCATCAGCTTCATCGTCAGTCAAGCTTCATATGTTCAGTTCGCGATGAAGTGGCGGAGTGACGTCTTATTCGAGTTCGCTCAACAGACGGCAGGATGGACGGTGCTTTTCGCAACAGGACTTGCGTTACTTGGTGGAATTCTTGGTTATGTCGTCCGGCGGAAGCCCGACAAAACGGTTTAAGAGACGTGGAGTGATGAAGCTCTTCCACTAGGAGATGTGCCATGAATGGAGACGACGAACGTTATTGTCATTCTTGCTTTCCACAGGCGGGAGGTAAGCCGCGGTATCCTAAACTACGTTTCGTCTACCGGGTCTCACCTGACCCTGACGAAAGCGAAAAACGTGCTTTCTTTTCCTGTAGGAGTTGAGAATGAACAATTACGTTCTACATCAATTATAAACGATACGTTTTCAGGTTCATGTCCTAAAATGTATCGTTTTTTTATGTGGTTCATCTCATTTGTATCATCCCCTTTTTTTACCATGTGAACCTGATTTGTAAAGGTAAAATCAACAATGTAAAGCCAGTATTTGGAATTGGTTAAGTAGGTTAAATAAGACGGATGTCCGACCTATTTGAAAGGACTATTAGCTATAATCGAACCATGCTAAATTAATGAAGCAGTTAAAACTTCCTGGGGGGAAATCCATATGAAAAAAGCTACAAAACTTGTCATCGCATCGACATTGATCGCACCGATGCTCGTACCAGTCGTTCAAGTCAAGACACTTGCTGCCGACAACAGTGTCGTCAAGTTACGCTTCTTAGAAACAACGGATTTACATACGAACTCAATGAACTACGATTATTTCAAGGATGCACAGGACGAGACGATCGGTCTTGTCAAAGCCGCTACAGTCATCAAACAGCAACAAACGGAAGTGGGCGCGACGAACAGCTTCTTATTTGATAACGGAGATACTCTTCAAGGAACACCGTTTGGTGATTACGTCAAGAATCAGTACGACAAAGGAAACAAAGGCAAACATCCGATGTACGAATTGATGGAATACCTTGGTTATGATGCGGTCACGCTCGGAAACCATGAATTCAACTTCGGTCTTGATTTCCTTAAGTCAGCGATGAGTGCTTCGAGCGGTTCAATCAAGTTCGTCAACTCGAACGTATTGGATGCGGTCACGAAAAAGCCAATCGTCGCGGACTACAACAAAGATGGAAAAGACTATCAAATCATCGAACGTCAAGTCAAGGACCAGAACGGTGACATGAACACAGTCAAAGTGGGTGTGTTCGGAGTCGTCACGCCACAAATCATGGCATGGGATGCGGGGAACCTGACGGGGAAAGTCACGGCTGAAGATATCATCCCGACTGCTAAAGCAACAGCGAAGAAATTAAAAGATGCTGGCGCAGACGTTGTCGTGGCACTCGCACACACAGGTATCGGGGATACGACTGATCAAAAAGATGGTGATGAGAACGTTGGCTACGCGTTGACGAAAGTCGCAGACATCGATGTCTTGATGACCGGTCACCAGCATGGCAAATTCCCGGCAGCCGATTCGGCGTTTAATAAACTACCAAACGTTGATGCAACGAACGGCTTGATCAATGGCAAACCGGTCGTCATGGCGAACACGCAAGGGAAAAACGTCGGTGTCATCGATCTTCAATTGAAGCAAGTCGACGGGAAATGGGTCGTTGATACATCTGGCGCTAAATTAGCGGACGTGACGAAAGACACGACAGCAGATGCAGGTGCCGTCAAGTTGATCGAAAAAGCGCATGAAGGAACACTCGCTTATATTCGTCAAGAAGTCGGGACGATCAATGACGATATCCAGAGCTTCTTTGCCCTCGCGCAAGACGATGATTCGGTTCAGTTCGTGACGAACGCTCAAAAATGGTATGTCGAGAAACAACTCAACGAAAATGCGGATCTTGCGAAATATAAAGATCTCCCGTTGTTATCAGCAGGTGCACCATTCAAAACAGGTGGTCGTAACCAAGTCAACGCATCCGATTACACATTGATCAAAAAGGGACCGATCGCACTGAAGAACGTTGCCGATCTCTATGTTTATCCGAATACACTCGAAGTCGTCAAAGTAACAGGTGCTGACGTCAAAGATTGGCTCGAGATGTCTGCCGGTCAATTCAACCAAGTTGGTGGTGAGCAGACAGAGTTGTTGAACAAAGAATTCCGGAGCTACAACTTCGATATCCTCGATGGACTGACATATGAAATCGACATCACGAAACCGGCGAAATTCGATTATAACGGTGGTGTCGCCAATAAAGATGCAAGTCGTGTTCAAAACATCAAATATCAAGGAAAAGCCATCACAGACGATCAAGAATTCCTCGTTGCGACGAACAACTATCGCGCTGGTAGTGCGACGTTCCCAGGTCTTGGCGGCGGAAAGAACATCGTCTACAAATCGGCTTACGAAACACGTAACGTCATCTCGGACTTCATCAAAGCGAAACAACCGGTTGATTATAAAGCGGACGACAACTGGTCACTCGTCGCAAGCAAACCGATGACGGTCAGCTTTGATTCAGCGGCTGCAGCTGCACCGTACGTCAAGCGGTATGAAGGCATCACGAATACAGGTGTAACACGTCCGGGCGAGACAGGTACGTTCCTTAAATTCAACATGAACGTGCCGATGAAAGACTTCACGGTCTCGGCAAAAGCAGTTAAACCAGGTGCGAAAGTCGTTACTGGTCAAGCCGTTCCGGGCGCAACAGTCACGGTCAAACTCGGTGATAAAGTCCTTGGAACAGCAACAGCAAACGAAGCGGGTCAATATGAAGTCGTGACACGTCCGCTTAAATTGCGTGATCAGTTGACGATTGTCTCAGAACTCAGCTTCATGAAGACAGAAACGAACGTCACGGTCGGAACAGGTGTCGTTGCGACACCGGCGATCGATAAAAAATCAGCAGTTTACGGATCAACTATCCTCCGCGGTAAAGCAACGGAAGGTCTTGACGTGACGCTCTATAAAGGATCAACAAAAATCGCGAAAGCGAAAACGACGGCAAGCGGCTTCAAGATTGCGGTCAAAAATGGTCTAACGACAGGTACGTACACGGTCAAGTCGACAGACATCTCGAACAAGATCACGAAAAAGGCGTCGTTCACGATTAAGAACACGTATCCGGTCAAAAAATGGTCAGGCAAAAAGACGTTGACAGGTAAAGTCGAAAAACGACAAATCGTCCGCCTCTACCAAAAAACAGAGTCTGGTTATCAATTGATTGCTCAAGACGTGGCGGATCAGCACGGGAACTATGTCTTGAAGATGCGTAAGGCATTGACGAACGGCTCGTACAAACTCAACATCTATACAGCGAAAGATCATCTCGATCAGTCACGCTACTTCATCACGAAGTAATATCTCACACGGATGTCTGCATATGCAGGCATCCGTTTTTATTTGATTAGATATGCGCGTTGCGAAAGTAGAAACCGTTTAATGCGTTCGTACATGATTGCTTGTTCGACCGTCAATTGATCCGTCGCATGCGACATGTAGAGTCGTGACTTCACTGTAAATACATCGTCCGTAATGAAGGGAAGTCCCATCTCCCGACAAACGGAAACAGGAACGAAGCTGAAATACCGTTGCTGGAGTAAGGCGAGCTGAAGTGAGACATCATCGATGTAGTGCGTGGTATCGGCATAGATGTTCAGTTCCGCCATCTTCAATTGGATGAAGCGGTTGTAGTCCTTATTGTGGGAGGGAAACAAAAAGGCAGTCTCCGTTGCATCCGTATAGAGTGCTGTAATCGCTTCTTTCTCTGAATAGGAAGCAGGGTAGGTGATGACGATCTCCTCTTCCACGATTGGTTCACTCGTAATGAGCGGATGTTTGAGTTCCATGAAGCTGATTGAGAAATGGAATTCTTGATGAAGGAGACCGCTCAGGATTTCACGGTTCGAGAGGATGTCCGAGTTGAACAAGGGAGCAGTTTGTGGAAGAAGAAACTCCCGTAGAATCAATTGGATGAAACGACCATGTGAACTGGCAAGACTGAGTGGTGTTTTCGTTGATGCATCGTTTCGTACCATTCGTTCCTGAACACGTGTCAACTCGTGTTCGATTTTTTCGACAGACTGAAGTAACAGTCGACCATTGTCAGTCAAACTGATCGTTCTACCTTTTCGATGAAATAATGTCGTGTTCAATTCACGCTCGAGTTTCTTGATCGTCGCACTAAGGGCAGGTTGACTGATGAATAATCGTTCGGCAGCACGCGTCACGTTCAATTCCTCTGCAACGTGACGAAAATAATTTAAATGTAAGAGTTCCATGATATCCTCCTGACATAACCTATAGGTTATCAAAACATATAATTATATATATTTCTGTTTATGATGAAACTAGTATACCGTATATACCAGAGGTGATAGAAATGAAAATCGGAATTTACGGAGCAGGATCCCTTGGAACCATCATGGGAGCTTATCTAAGTCAACAGTATGCAGATGTCGATCTGATTGATACGAACCGCGCACATATCGAGGCACTGAACACAACAGGGGCACACGTCATTGGTCCGGATTTAACGCAAGCTGTTCATGCAATTCATCCGGATGACATCACAGAGACGTACGATATCATATTATTGCTGACGAAGCAGGTCTACAATGAACCGGTCCTCGCGAAAGTGCGGACGATCTTGAAGGAAGACGGCATTCTCGTCTCCTTGCAAAACGGTGTACCGGAAGAGTTCATTCAACAACAGATTCCAAGCGAACGTATCATTGCGGGATCCGTCGAGTTCGGAGCGACATACGTCGGACCAGGTGAGTCACGCCTGACATCAGATTACGAACATTTCAAGACGTATGCGATGCAAATCGGTGAACTGGACGGGAAGAAGACGGATCGGATCGTCCAACTGAAGGAAATCCTTGATCACATCGGTGGGACAGAAATCTCTGATAATCTACCGGGAACGAAATGGTCAAAACTCGTCATCAATAGTACGTTCAGCGGGTTATCCGCTGCGTGTAACGGTACGTACGGCGACGTTCTCGATCATCCTGTCTTGTTACGGGCAGCAATCCATACGATGCAGGAAGTCGTTGAGGTCGGTCACGCCCACGGCATCACATTCGCGCTGATGAGTACGTTTGAGCCGGCAGCTTACGCAACACTAGAGGATATCGATGAAAAACTGATCACCGTACCACAATTGATGCACGGGTCGCGTGACTTAGAAGCAAGCATGTTGCAGGACTTACAAAAAGGTCAACCGACCGAAATTCGTTTCATTAATGGGATCGTCACGATGTACGGCAACACGTACGATATCAAAACGCCGTTCAACTCGCTCATTCAAGAAATCGTCGAAGAAGCGCAAGCAGCGAAGACAGTTCCTGATTTTGAAACAAGTGTCGCACGCTTTGAAACATTATTGAATGCATAAAGGAGGGATTCAGATGAGACAGGAAGATGTACAAAATGTCGTCGCGACGCCGATCAATGCGCCGGTTTTTCCGGCAGTCGATATCTTCTTTCGGAATCGGGAATACTTGAACATCATCTATGAGACGGACATCGAAGCGTTACAAGCAGTCGTTCCGGAACCGCTTGAGGTGCTGAGCAATCAGATCAAGTTCGAGATCATCAATATGCCAGATAGCACCGGTCTTGGGAGTTATCTTGAGTGCGGGCAAGTGATTCCGGTTCGGTATCAAGGGGAAATCGGTGAGTTCTACCTATCGATGTATGTCAACAATCAGCCGGCGATCGCCTCTGGTCGAGAAGTAGCTGCTTTTCCGAAGAAGTATGGTTCACCCCGATTGTATCTCGACAATGATGTACTCGTTGGAACGCTTGACTATCATTCGCTCCGCGTTGCACAAGCGACGATGGGATACAAATACGTTCCGATGGCAGTCGAAGAGGCACAGTCAATTGTCGGTGCGCCGCAGTTCATGCTCAAACAACATCGCGGTTATCAAGGCGAGTTGATCATCTCTGAACTGACACGCAGTCAAATCACGGATCTTGAGATTAAAGAAGCATACCGTGGACCGGCTCGGCTTCAATTGTTTGAACATGTCATGGCACCACTCGCTGACTTCCCTGTTCGAAAGGTCGTCGATGCTCAGCATATCATCGCTGATCTCCGACTCGGTGGACCTGCGAAACTGTTTGATTATCTAAAGGACTAACACTTCTCTAACATCATATGTAGCAAAACGACCTCCAAAACGGATGGTCGTTTTGTTTTACCCTAAAAACTGGCATACTGAGATAAGAGGGGGAGACGATCATGCGACAAGTCATTGTGTTACCTTATCAATCAGAATGGGCGAGTGAATACGAGCGAGAAGCGGACCGATTACGAGAGGTGTTCGGAGTACGTCTTAAGCAAATCCATCATATGGGAAGTACATCAGTTCCAGGACTCGCGGCAAAACCGATCATCGATATCCTGCCTGTCGTCGATGCGCTCGAGGGAATCGAGCAGTTTGATGAACCGATGGAAGCACTCGGTTATGAAGCGAAGGGTGAATTCGGCATGCCGGGGCGCCGCTATTACCGAAAAGGCGGAGACGAACGGACGCATCACATCCATCTCTATGCGACGGGAGATCCTGATATCAAGCGCCATCTCGTCTTCCGGGATTACTTACGCAAACATCCAGAAGAAGCCGCTGCTTACGGGGCATTAAAGGAACAGTTAGCGACAACATATCCGCTTGATATCGAAGCCTATATCGCCGGTAAGGATGCGTTCGTCAAGGAACTCGAACTCCGCGCAATTGCTTGGGGGAACGCGCATGACTGACTGGGAACGTGCCCTCATTCGCCATGTCAGTGTTGGTGTAAAGACGTCGAAAGTCTTGTTTGAGAAGATCGAAGCAAAGGACTGGAACACGCAACCGATCCCTGGGAAGCGGACCGTCGGTGAAGTCGCCGTCCATCTCGCTGTATTACTTGAAGCCGATTTGATGCTCGCAGAAGGGGCGACGGCTGAAGCGATGCAGGCACTTTATGCGGAACCGGTCACGTGCAATCAGTTATCTGAGCGAATCGATCAAGCGTTTCGGGTCTATCAAGAAAAAGTCACGGCCGGATTTTCGACGCGTCCGACGTACTGGGGAGTTACCGATTCGATGCATGGTTGGGCGATTGAAGCAGTCGTGCATCTCTATCATCATCGATCCCAGTTATTTGATTACTTGAACATCCTTGGGTACGAATTAGAGATCTCGTTATTTGAATGAATGGAAGTAGGGATAGCGTATGGAATATATCGTCGAAACATCAGCCGGTCGATTTGATACCCGGTTGACGGGAAGCGGGGACGTCACATTCGTCCTCGATCACGGGATGATGTCGAATCGGCATCAGTGGGGTTGGCTCCGAACTGAATTATTGAAAAGGGGACGGGTCTTTGAATATTCGCGTCTCGGTTATGGGCGGTCGAGTCGTGGCAAAAACAAACGACTCTTTACACATCAAGCGGATGAGTTGGCAGATGTTTTACGGATGCTTCGAGTTGAAGGACCGTATGTCTTCATCGGTCACTCGCTCGGAGCCTATATTTCGCTCGCGAGTGGACGATTATTTGCAGACGAGACACGCGGCATCGTCTTGCTTGATCCGTCGCACCCAGATGTCGATGCGGCATTGCCGAACTGGTACGAACGAACACAAGAAGAGTGGAATCGATTCCTCTATTTTCTTAGTCACATTCGACCGATTGCTTGGATGATCCCTGACCGTTTGGGAAAAAAGATGTTCAGTGTCTTACCGGAGGCTGATCAATTGCCGATGTGGCAGCATTTTGCGGCACCTGGGCATTGGCGGGGAACGCTCGATGAATGGCAATCGGTAGAGGAGAACAATCAGATGATTCTTTCGTTGATCGAAGACGTGACGCAGCCGGTCCTCGTCCTGTCCGCTTCGAACTGGGCGGGTGGTATGCCAGAAAGTTGGTTGAACCCGGCATTGACCGAACAAATCAATGCGGCTCACGCTGCGTTCGCCGACAGTTTACCGAACGGAATGTATCATGTGATTGCAGATACGAATCATTACACGATCGCCGGATTTTCTTACGAGGCAGCGGAGCGGATCACGGATTTGATTGGCTCGACATGGGATTTACCGATTCAAAGTCAGTAGTAAGGTTACGCTTTTTCGTTTAGCTCGAATCGTTTTCCTGGGACAAGCATCGCGCCGGTACACTTCGTTGCAGGGTCGCTCCTGCTTGTATTTCCCTAGGAAGCGATTCCGAGCTTACAAAACGTTTCTTTTCTTGTGCTTCGGAATATCTGACGGAGCTGACTCTAAAGCCAGTATCTACAAAGAATGACGCGTCACACGCCACTCCTACAGGAAAAAGCGCATTATGCGCTGTCAGAGACAAACAAGATCCGCTTTCCTGCTTGAAGGAAGCAGGAAAACTGGCTTGTGTCTCGCCTGAGGAAAGGGCGTGAGAAGATGCGTCATTTTTTTGGAGTCAGCCCCGTCTACTCCTTGAGTCGACACTTATCGGCTTTTTTTAGGAAACAAAATAAATCGAAATCATTACGATTGACGTCAGTTAAAAAGTCGGTTACTCTATAAAGCGTAACGATTACGTTTTAGGAGATGGATGATGATGCAACCGATATCGATCACCGTTTTATCCGGTTATTTAGGATCCGGTAAAACGACACTATTGAACCATTTACTACATAATCGCGAAGGGCGCCGCCTCGCGATCATCGTCAACGATATGAGTGAGGTCAACATCGACGCGACATTGATTGAGCAAGGCGGATTCTCGCGGACGGAAGAGTCGTTCGTCACGCTCTCGAACGGCTGCATTTGCTGCACATTGCGTGATGATCTGTTGCTTGAAGTCAAACGCCTCGTCGACCAAGGCAATATTGACGGGATCGTCATCGAATCGAGTGGTATCTCGGAACCGATTCCGGTCGCCCAGACCTTCACGTATGAAGATCCGGACAGCGCAATCGATTTATCACATGTCACGAAAATCAATGCGATGGTCACGGTCATCGATGGGTACCGTTTCCTGAAGGACTTCGAATCCGGTGAGTCGTTGATCGAGCGCAGACAGGCAGTCGATGAGACAGACGTGCGCGAAGTCGTCGATCTACTCGTCGACCAAGTCGAGTTTGCGGACATCATCGTCTTAAATAAAGTCGATCGCCTGACACCGGAAGAACGCCATACCGTCATCGGCTATCTAAAGGCATTGAATCCAGTGGCTCGTCTGATTGAGACGATGTATGGTCAAGTCGATCCGACAGAGATATTAGACGTTGATCTATTTGACTTCGAACAAGCAGCAGCAAGTGCCGGTTGGATCCGCGAGTTGAATGCCGAAGCACATATTCCGGAAACGGAAGAATACGGGATCAGTTCATTCGTTTACAGGCGCGATATTCCATTCCATCCTGAGCGTTTGCTTGCCTTGATCGAAGATTGGCCGCAAGAAGTTGTCCGGGCGAAAGGATTCTTGTTCCTCGCGACACGTCCTGAGATGGCACTGTTGTTCCATCAGGCAGGATATGCGTCGAACATGGAATACGCCGGTCGCTTTGCATCAGACGAGGATCGACGGACGGAACTAGTCTTGATTGGGATCGGACTAGAACAAGAGAAGCTCGAAGCGTTGTTTGATGCGAGTCTCGTCCAGGAAGACGAAACAGACTGGGCATCTCTGAACGATCCGATACCCGGTCGTGAGATGTACGAAGAAAACTTTTTATAAAAGGTCAATCTTTAGAGAAACCGTATCTGCGGTTTCTCTTTTTTGTTATATTTTCATAGTGAATGGGAAAAGAATACTAGTGAAGGTATGTTAATTGAAGGAGGAAGGTCTGTGCGCAACCGGATTTTACAATTCGCGCTTGTATTTTTAGTCGCCGGCGGAATTATTTGGGGACTATATCAACTCGGCTATTTATTTTATGTCTTAACGATTTCAGCGACGGTTGTGCCGCTCGCCGTCATCATGATCATCTTCATCGAGAACCGGACAGCGGAATCAACGATCGCTTGGTTTCTCGTCCTGATTTTCTTACCGATTCTCGGTGTCATCATCTGGTTGATGTTCGGTCGGAATCCGCGGCGTCGCCGCCGGAATCGCCGTTCGCATGACGAACGGAAATTGCTGAAACAAGCGATTCGTCCAGTCCGGTCGCTTGCCGTCAGTGAATTGCCACCGAATCACTTGAAGCTTGCGAACACGATTCGCAACTTCGGTGGTGGCGGGGTGGACGTTCATACAGCAAGTGAGATTCTGACGAACGGGGAAGAGACGTTCCCGGCGATTCTTGACGCAATTCGTCAAGCGAAACATCACGTCCACATCCAGTACTACATCTATCGAAACGATGAGACAGGCAAGGCAATCCGGGAAGCATTGATCGAGCGACTCGAAGCGGGAGTCGAAGTGCGGTTCATGTATGACGGACTTGGAAGCTATATGCTTGGTGAGAATTTCCTACGTCCGTTACGCGACGCTGGGGCACATATCGCAGCCTATGATCCAATCTCGAGTCCCTTATTCATCTTCACGGCGAACTTCCGCAATCACCGGAAAATCGTCGTCGTTGATGGGAAGGTTGGCTTCACCGGTGGACTGAACGTCGGTGATGAATACGACAGCAAGAGTAAGAAGTTCGGGTTTTGGCGCGATACGCATTTACGGCTCGAAGGACGTGCCGTTAAGGAATTACAAGCGACGTTCCTCGATGACTGGATTTATGCCCAAATCGAATCGGACGACACATGGGAGACGTTTGCGGGGGAAGAGACAATCCACCAGTACTTCCCGAAACATGATGTTGCGTCCGACGGAGCGATTCAAATTGTCACGAGCGGACCGACCTCAAAGGATCCCGCGATTCGCAATGCCTTGATTGCGGCCATCATCTCGGCGCAACGCTCGATCTGGATTGCGACACCGTATTTGATTCCGGACAATGAGACGATGACGCTACTTCGACTTGCTGCACGTGCCGGGCTTGACGTCCGCATCCTGACACCGGGGAAAGGCGATAGTTTTACGTCTTACTACGGCACCCGTTCCTACTTTGGACCACTCCTGAAAGATGGGGTCAAGATTTACACGTACAACCGTCACTTCATCCATGCCAAACTATTTCTCGTCGACGGCAAGATTGGGGCTGTCGGAACGGCAAACATGGACATTCGCAGTTTTGTTCTCAACTATGAACTAATGGCGTTCCTGTATGATACGGAAAGTGCCGAGCAGCTCGAGCGTGACTTCATTGCTGATTTCGACGTCTCGATTCAGTTATCATCGAATGATTACGTCAAACGCCCGCTCCGCTTCCGGATTTTCGAGTCACTTTCGCGCTTGATTTCACCCTTATTATGACGTAACGTCCCGCATCTATTTTCAGGTGCGGGACATTTTTAGGTTGATTCTTCCTTGAAGTGGGAACATGAACTCTTATACACTAGATGTGTAATCGGTTGCACACTACTTAGCCTGGAAGGAAGTGAAAGGGACGGAAGTCCCGAACCCGTATGCGAACAATTGATGAATCCCATTTCTACACGCGCGACATGAAACCACAAGCACGACCAGACGCTATCATTCAAGGAGATGTCTACCGTTTCACGGTCTTGACGAGTCGGATGATTCGACTCGAATACGCGGCGGATGGACAATTCGAGGATCGACCGACCCAAACGGTCTTCAATCGTGATTTCCCGGTACCTGCTTACCGCATCGTTGAAAACGAGGAAGAATTGCAAATCATCACCGAGCACGTCCATCTGCATTATACAAAGGGACCGTTCGCTGCAAACACACTTTATATCGATGTCTTAGGGAACTTCAGTACCTATTACAGCCGTTATACGTTCGGCGGACCGCTCCGGACATTAAAAGGAACGGCACGGACGCTTGACCACGCGGACGGTGTCATTCCTCTCGAGGAAGGAATTGTCTCACGGCAAGGATACGCGGCGATCGACGATTCGAACGCCTTCGTACTGACGGAAGACCACTTCGTCGAACCGCGTCGCTCTGGTACGCATGACATCTATTATTTCGGATACGGTCACGACTACAAACAGGCACTGCGTGACTTCTACCACCTGACAGGACCGACACCGATGTTACCGCGTCAGGTACTTGGCAACTGGTGGAGTCGCTACTGGCGTTATAGTGAGAAAGAATATAAGGACTTGATGACACGCTTCAAGACGGAAGATATTCCGTTCTCGGTCAGCGTTATCGACATGGACTGGCACGTTACCGATATTCCGGAACGATACGGGAGCGGTTGGACGGGTTATACGTGGAACCGTGATTTGTTCCCGGATCCACGGGGCTTCTTGCAATGGTTGAAGGACGACGATCGGATGGTCACGCTCAACTTGCATCCGGCGGACGGTGTGCGTGGGTTTGAGGAAGCATACGAGGCGATGGCGGTCGCGATGGGTGTTGATCCCGAATCGGATGTCCGGATTCCGTTTGATTTTTCGGACCGGACGTTTATCGAGAACTACTTCACGAAGTTGCATCATCCGCATGAGGCGGATGGCGTCGACTTCTGGTGGATCGACTGGCAACAGGGTGCGAACTCGAAGATGAAAGGGCTTGATCCGCTCTGGATGCTCAATCATTACCACGCACTCGATATCGCACGTGATGGTAATCGACCGTTGATCTTCTCACGTTACGCGGGACCCGGAAGTCACCGTTATCCGGTCGGTTTCTCGGGTGATACGATCATCTCGTGGGCATCACTCCAATTCCAGCCGTATTTCACGGCGACGGCGTCGAACATCGGTTACGGATGGTGGAGTCATGATATCGGGGGTCACCAGCGCGGGGAAAAAGATGACGAGTTATCGACACGTTGGCTCCAGTACGGTGTCTTCAGTCCGATTATGCGTCTGCATAGTACGATGAGCATCTTCAATGGGAAGGAACCATGGCGCTATTCGACCGATGCGGCGAACGTCATGAAGAAATATTTACGACTTCGGCATCAGCTCGTGCCGTACATCTACACGATGAATGCCCGCAATCACTTTGACGGCTTGCCCCTCGTCTCACCAATGTATTATGAGCATCCAGAAGACGATCAAGCATACAATGTCCCGAATCAGTTCTACTTCGGAACGGAATTGATCGTCACGCCGATGGTCACACCGATGCACCGGAAACTGCACATGACGGCTGCGACTGCATGGTTGCCAGAAGGAGAATGGTTCGATTTCTTCAATGGGCACCGTTATCGAGGTGGCAAACAGATCCGTCTGTTCCGCTATCTCGAAGACCAAGGCGTACTTGCGAAAGCCGGTGCGATCGTCCCACTCGGTCGTCATCTCGAGCATTCGAATGCATTGCATAATCCGGACGATCTCGAAGTTGTCGTCTTCCCAGGAGCCTCGAACCGGTTTACGTTGTTTGAAGACGACAGCACAGGGATCGCACACCGCGATGGCGTCAATGTTGAGACGACATTCGCGCTCGACTGGGAAGCGCGTGAACTGACGATCGCTGCACCCACTGGACATCGTGACTTGCTACCGGAAAATCGGTCAATCACATTGATTTTACGCGGGGTCCGCGAAGGTTACGTCCAGCGCGACGGGGAAAGTGTCACCGGCGTCTATGATCATGCGACGCAGTCACTTCGTGTCGAACTCGGTGAAGTGACGGATACGATCACGTTGTCGCTCCAAGTCGAGATCTCGACGAACGAGAACAAGATGGACCGGTTGTATGCGTTCCTCGATCAAGCGGAAATCAGCTATGACCTGAAGGATCGTTTGTATCGTCTATTGTCACAAAAGCTCGATCCGGTCAACATGATGCACCAGTTGCAAGCACTTGAACTGGAGAAGGATCTTGTCGACTGCCTGCTTGAGTTGATGTTGTCTTAAAAGATTTTATATGCATGCAAAAAGCCAGTATTCGTCATCCGTTTGGACGAGGAATACTGGCTTTATGGTTTAGGTCATAACTCTTCGTCTTTCTCTTCGTCCATCCAAGACAACAGATCCTCTGCATCGAGATCGTCACCTTTGCTGAGAATCAAGGCAGTGACGACATCTCGTTTCTGGTCTAATAAATCCGGGTTGTTCGTCAAGACTTCTATGAGGTAATACGCATAAGAGCCAAGGAAATCAGGCTGGTCGTTTTGTTCGATCAGTGTCATGAACGCTTCGATGAGTTCTTCTTGTTCTTCATCGAGAATCATCCAGTGGGAGTAGGCGAGGAGTTTTTCGTTTTCATCATCTCCACGGAGAATGTCCTTGATTTCAGGTAACGTCAGAAATACGACATCCGGCATGACGACTTCCGGAACATCGCTACTCAGCTTCGTTAACCACTCGTCGTAGGTTGACGCAACGAAATGGGTCGTCTCGTCCGAAATGTCGAGACACCAGACAGTCGGCTCAGTATCTTCCGTAAAGTGGAAGTACCAAAAATAGCTACCTTCTCCTTCAGCGAACATCATGACGTTCCCTTCGACGTCCCATTCCCGGAGGACCGACAATTCGTCCAGATACCGCTCGAATGTCAATGATGTCATCGAGCAGAGCGGAAGATGTAGACCCGTTTCTTCGTCCGACCATGTATTCTCGAACTCGACCATCACGACCTTCGCTTCTGGAACTCCACCGTTTTGCTTTCGCATCTGTTTGAGGTAGCGAGCGGGGAGTCGACCGCTGACAGCTTGCTCGATTCGTGTGATGTCTGTTTCTTTGACTGAAATGATCGTTTCTTCTTGTAGATCTTCATCCCAAAATGGCATCATATGACCTTCCTTACTATGTAATGATTGATGTAGACCTTGATTATACGCAATATGTTTGGAAAATGTTTCGAAAAAAGACCCTATCCATTAAGGAAGGGTCTATTGTGTCATTTACGACGCAATTTTTTCGCTTTTTGTTTCATGTCGTTATACGTGATCATTGGACTATCGTCCATCGTCAAGCGCAGATGGTTCGGTTCACCTTTGTTCGTGATGCCGGAGCAATAAAGGATGTCAGCATATTGATCAAACAGTTCCTCATATGCCGGCAAGTGGTGCATCAGACGACCAGGAGAACCCCAGCCACAGAGGACGACGCCATTTTTCGCTTTGACATCGGCAAGCGTCTTCGCGACGAACTCATAGTTCGTCTCATCGAAGCTTGCTTGAGCGAACGGTAGATCCTCGCTGACGAGAAGGTCCGGCATCAAACTGATGATGTCATATTGTTTGACGGGGTCATTGACATACTTCTTCATCAAATTGTACGCACGTTGTGTCGTCGTTCCAGAGAGAAAGGCATCCGTCGTCCGTGGTGTGTAAATTAAAGCGGCGACGTGCGTTCCTTCTGCGATGTCGTCAAAGATATAGCTGCGTAAATAGCGTTTCGTCTTGTCTCGATCAAACGTCGTCTGGACGCGGATCGACGATTCCTCAATCAAGAGTTCGGAAGAATCGGCTGGTGTCATGGGTGGTGCCTCCTTTTAATTGGTCAAACGTGAGCTGATGCGAAGGAAGAACGCGAGTGTCTTCTTCTTGAGGTCGAGGTCGTTCGCATCGATCGCCTCGACGTGTTGCTGGTAACGATCGTATTGGGCGAGCACGTCAGAGACATATTGTTCACTGCGATTGTATTCAAACAGTGCTGTCGCGAGCGTGTCTCGGTCGGATGTCTGTGTGACATCGTGTTGCTTCAGGTATTTCGCTGCCGTGTGGGCGCTATCGACGAGACTTGTCGGATCGGCTTTCCCGTCGCCGTCCGCGTCCACTCCGAGACCACCATATTTCTCGATGGCTTCCGGATCCGTGACGTCAATGCCGTCATGCTCGATGTCACCGAGCGACGTGCCACCTTTGTATCCCCAACCGACCCATGTTTTCGGCATGAATTGGAACGGGCCGATGGCGCCAACGGACGATTGCATCGCTGACGAGTTCGAGAAGATCGTCTCGACGCGATGAATGGAGGCGAGTAGCTTCCAGTCGATGCCGTAACGTGCCGCGGCTTGTTCGTAGATGTCGATGTTCTCGGCAGGTACGCCATGCTGTCCATAATACGTACGATACATTTCATTTTGAACACGTTCCCGATTTTGCCAGTAGATGAAGCTACTGACGATGAGGGCGAACAGTACGAACAAGATGCTGATTCGAAAAACTTTTCGCATATTGTTCTCTCCTCTGTTTAGGATTCCACTGAATGGTATCATATTTTAGTAGGGTCTAATAGCACTTTCTGTGACGGGAGTGTGGAATCAAAAAAGGAGTCGAAGTCATGTATCTCTTCGTAAATGGGTTTTTACTCGGATTACTCGTCGTCCTTTCGATCATCGCAGCGGTCCGTCCGGTCGATTTGACGATCGTTCCTCGCAAGGAATTCTACCCCTCGATGGTCCAGTCAAGCGGGATCTTATGTTTGTTGCTCGTCGGTGGAACACTGATCAGCGGCACACAGTTGCCGGAAATCGGCTTGACGTTTTTTGTCCCAAGTGGTCCGGTCTGGTACGCGACGATCGGACTAATCGTCTTGCTTTGCATCGTCTTGCTTTTGACGGCGACCGTTCCGGCGTTTCGCAAACGTTTGTTGCCGCTTTATCAAAGTGAGGCGGAGCGACTGATTCTGCCACGAACGAAAGAGGAACGGACCGGGTTTCAGATGGTCGCGCTGATGGCAGGAGTGACGGAAGAGTTGATTTATCGCGGATTCCTCTTTCATGCTCTCGGATTATTTTTACCGTTTTCTGACGTCAGTTTCGTCTGGATCGGGGCAATCTTGTTTGGTGTCGCGCATCGTTATCAAGGGTGGTTCGCAATCCTCGTGACAGGACTAATCGGGGCGGGATTCGGTTACTTGTACCTAGCACTTGAGACACTCTGGCCGCTGGTCATTATCCATGTCTTGATCGGTCTCGTTGCTGTCTACATTTACAAGGACGATGTTAATTCCTGACATCGTCAAAAAGCGTTGAATTTGGTAGACTGAATGTCAAGCGAAGTCATCGGTTAAAATGGTCAAGTTGACGGTTGCAGAACATGTCAAATGACAGGTAAAATGAGAAGGTAAACGCTTACACATCAAAAGGAGATGGATGAAACCATGCGAACGATCACTTCCACTGGCGAGCGAAAAAAGACGAGTTGGACATTGAATATCGGCAATCAGCCACATTTGATGATGGATGGTGTGACAGAACAAACGCTTGATGCCGAACAACGTGTCGTCTATAACGAATTTTTGATTCCAACGACGGACACTTTGATTCATCGGTTCAAAGCCCGCTTCCCGAACCATCTCTGCGAGAACGGGTATGATGTGTATGGCGCTGCCGCTTTTGACGAACAGGTCGTCGAACTGATCTCGAATTGGTTCATTGAGCTGGTCACCGTCTTAACAGCGATGCAGCGGACGAAAGGCATTCAGCATGTCCAGATTGAAGGCGGTGTCGCAAAACGGACCGACTTCTTACCGACCGTGCGTCGGACATGCCGGGCACTGGAGTCAACGATTGATATTTATTGAAGCACCAGTCACGTTTTCAGAGGGGGCGTCCGTTAGGATGTCCTCTCTTTTTTTAATCAACGAATCGAGAGAATTCGACGTCGTGAAGACAGCGTGCACTTTTTTGTTCATCTCGAATCGTTTTCCTGGGACAAGCATCGCGCCGCTTCACTTCGTTGCAGGGTCGCTCCTGCTTGTTTTTCCTTAGGAAGCGATTTCGAGTGAACCAAACGTCTCACGTCTCTCTTCTTTCATAAATTAAAAAGCAAAAACGAAGTCGAATACTCGCGGAGTCGGACAGGATTGTCCGGCTCTTTTTCATTTTCTGGATGATAGCAGGAAAAAAACAAGTTGACGCTAGACTGTATGGCATGTACCATACAGTTAACAGATGTACTATTGTCTTAATACAATGGTGATAATCAAGGAGGGTGAACCGGATGCTTGAGGTAAAAGGATTACAGAAGCGATATGGACGGAAAAAACAGGTCTTACGTGACGTGACGTTCTCCGTCGGTCTAAACGAAGTGACATGTCTGATTGGCTTGAACGGGGAAGGGAAGTCGACGATCCTAAAAGCAATTCTCGGTCTGATTCCGGTAGATGCCGGGACGGTGACGGTCGACGGTAAAACATCGCGCGACAAAATTGCGTTCGTGCCTGATCTTCAGACGATGCCGAGCTACATGACGATCGGACAAGCGCTCGCATATATGGCAGATCATTATCCAGACTGGAATCAAGAGACAGCGGAACGGTTACTGCAGACGTTTCAGCTGTTTACGACGGATAAAATGGCGAACTTATCAAAAGGGAACAAAGCGAAGTTCAATCTCGTCTTAGGATTCGCCCTCGATCGTCCATACATATTACTCGACGAACCGCTCGCGGGAATCGATTTGTTCATGAAGGAACAGATTGCCTGGATTTTCTCAAGTGAGTTCATGGAAGGACGGAGTATCCTGATGACGACTCACGAAATCGCTGAAGTCGAGCAAGTGATCGACCGAGTGTTGTTCTTACGAGACGGTCAGATCGTCGAAGTCAAAGAGACGGATGAACTGCGAGGTCATCATCATCAATCGGTCCAAGACCGGATGCGGGAGGTATATCAAGGATGAAACGCTGGTTGTTATTAACGAATGAAGAACTGAAACGAAGTACGAAAGTATTGGTGTTGTTGATTTCAGGCTTGATCGTCGCGGAAATCGCGTCTCTGCTCTATCAAATTTACGATTATCAAAGCACGATCGAGAAAACGATGCGGATTGAACAGATATCAGAAATGGACGCAATTGCGCGAGCAGGTGGTGCGTTGACATTCGCACAGGCAACGGATTTTTACGATTCAATCCTTGTATTAGCAATGGGGATGATCATCCTGTTTGCGTTTTGGATTTGGTACCGCGACTGGATAGGTGAGACGAAGTACATCTACAGATTGCTATTGTTACCGGGATCACGCCGGGCGATTTTTGGGTCGAAAATGACGGCACTCTTACTTGTCGTGACTAGTTTGATCGGAATTCAGTGGGGGCTGTTGTTGCTTAGTCGTAATCTCTACTTATGGTTGTTACCAGATGCTCAACAGGTCACAGCCAGCATCAATGAATACTCCATCTATATGAAGTTGTTCTATACGATGTATCCGAGTGATATTTTATTCATCTTACTGATGACATTCATCGTCATCTCGTTCGTCTTCATGACAGTATTACTTGAACGATCGTTCCGAAAGGGAAAAGCGTTCTTGCTCGTCGGATTACATGGGATTGCGTTGATTGGCGGTTATATCATTTTGGGCTTAGCATTGTCAGCTATTTCGAACGATTTGAGTCAACTGCACATGCAATTTTATCTCGGGTACATCGTGCTCTTAACGTTATATGTGTCGTACAAAAATCTGCGGTTAGTCCAGACGCGTCTATCCGTCTAAAGGAGAAATCTCATGAAACGATATCGTCAACTTCTGATCTATGGAGTGATCATTCTCATAACAATCGGAAGCTACATCGGCTACACGCTGTCGATCAAAGGAGCAGACTTTTCGCTCGAGACCGTCAGTGGAAAACCTTCGCAAATCGAAAATTTTAATTTACGTCTTCAGACGAAAGGCATGCGTTCGACGATTTATGATGTCAACGCTAAGGGAGACATCGAAAAACAGTCAAATTCTTACGTCGGACAACTATTCCGTGAAGATAGCATGACGGATTTGCCAGATAAATATTACGAATTCACGACGCATATGGAAACGAATGTAAGTGGAGATGGACAATCAGAGTATGCGATTCAGATCAAACACAATAAACTGCAATTTAAGATGTTTACGTTTAAGACGGAGGAGATGTTCGAGAAAACATTTCAGTATGATACAAAACTTGAGACGGGGATGGACATACAAGCCAGTGTCGTCGATAAACAGGCGATGAAGGTCTACATTCAACTTGATCGAGTCGATCAGCCAAGGGAAACGAAACTGCTTGTGCTCGATTTAACAAGCGACCGGGTTGAAGAGATCGTTCTTCAAAAGCCAGTAGCGCCTAAACACGCTCGTCAATTTTTAGCGATTCATCAAAATGAGGTCGTCTACACGGAACAACCGTCTGACAGCGATGAGGAGAACACTAAACTATCTTATTTCCTCGATGACGGGAAGAGCGTTCGTTCCATCAAGGAGTTGAATCAGCAGCAAATCGGTTATACGCCCTATGCGAACGGTCGTTATCTCATCGGCTTCCGCCTGCCGGAAGGGGAGACGAAACGAATCGAATGGTCGATGTTCGACTTGGAAATGAAACGATTATCCGAGCATAGCGTAAGCAGTCCGCTCGTTTTGAAAAAGATTGATTGGTTGGATTCGAAGGACGAGATGCAGCTTTATCTCTCTTCCGAGACAAACGATGGATTCCAAGTGTCCGTGATCGATCTGAAGAATGAGCAACTGATGTATCAAGGAGAAATCAAAGATGCGAATCGTAAAAAAGGAACGCGTATCTATGATTTTGCGGTTCAATGATCCACGAAAAACGCTTCGTCCCGGAAAAACTTATCCGGTCCGAAGCGTTCTTTTTTCGTTTTGACTAGGAATCGATACGTTCTAGGGCGAAAGCATCAAGACGTGAAATTTTTCTCTGTCGCTTTACAGGCACGCAATAAGGCATCCTTGAAGAAACGATCTTCCTGCGAAGCGAGTTGTTGTGTCGCTTCCTCGTCTCCGCGCAGTGAGCGGGCGAGCATCTGAATGACCTTGACCCAGCGCCGGACGTGATCAAGTTGCGGACGACCCATCGCGACGTACACCGTGAACCAATCATTCTGATCGCGACGGATCATCCGTTGGAACAGTGATTTCGCGAGATCGACTTCTTCGGTCGTCGGGAGTTCGTTCGTCTCGAAATAACGACGTAACGCGGCAACGGCAGTTGCGTACGCTGCTTTGACGTCGTCTGACGGCTGATGCTTACCGTAGTCGGATGTCGACAGATGAAGTAAGGCAGGTTTTTTCTCGACACCCGTGATCCAGGCAGAGATCGTCTTATTGCCTTTATAGGCTTGACGGTTCGCGACCGGGAGCTTCGCCGTGACGTTTCCGACTTTCCCGATCAAGGTCACTTTGTTGTTGCGATCCTGAATTTCGGTCACTTTCAACTCGACCGTATCACCCATTTCATGTGGAATGGCTTTCGGCTGGAGCTTTTCTCCTGCCGAGAGCGGCGAACGCTTGCGGATCATCCGCAATGCTTCTTGTTCAATCCGGTCGTCAAGCGACCACAAATGTTCCGGTGGGACGTTGCGGAACCGGCGACGTCGGACCTTGATGTACTGGTCAAGCGCGTCAGCAGCTTGCTCCCGCGTCGATTCACCACGTGCGACGGGGCCGATGATGTCTCGGAGCGTAATGGATTCGAGACGTTCCATGATGCCTTCGAACGGGATGAGTTCCATTACGTAGAGACTACAGACGACGAGTTCGCATTCGCGAGGAGTGAGTGGGCGTTTGGCCATAAATTGACTTCCTTTCAGCTGGTTGATGTTTCTAGTATACCAAAAAAAAGCCATCGTCACGTAATCCCGTGACGATGGACTGAAAAAGCTTACAAGACGAATGGCGATTCCGAACTATTTTGCAATTCAGCGGACGCGAGACGTGTGACACCGTTCATGAACGGGTCATGGGCGACGAACAAGTCACCGATTGCTTTGATCTCAGCCACGGTCGCATTTTCCTTCGCACCAGCGATCCGCAAGCGATACGGTTTTTTTGTCACCGTATCAAATGTCAGGACGATCGTATGTTCCATCAATGGTCACTCCTTTCATGAAATGTAGAGATAAGTTATGCCTTGAGTAGAGCGTAGTCACGGCTGATTTCCGTCAGCGCGTAGCGTCCGTCGAGTAAGCTGCCGACCGCTTGACCGATCGAAGCGACGACGTCTGCTGGAAGATTCGAACGTAAGCCGTTATAGCGGCGGCGAGCAACGACGGCATCACCGTTTGCTGTCACCTTGTCCTTCCGCTCGAAGACAATGACGAGACTCGTCTTGATTTCTTCTGCTTGTGTCATGTGTATCACCTCCTTCGCCCTTATTGACAGGGAAAGAGACCGGATTGTTCGAAAGGAATGAAAAAAAGATGGTCTGGTTACGTTTTTTACGAAAAGTGTCGTTTTTACGCATGCGGACGCTCGGATATGCGTCCTTGATCTTCGTCTTTGGTGTCGCGGGCATCATGTATGCTCTTGAGCCAGAAACGTTCGGATCCTACTTCCGGGCCGTCTACTGGACGATGACGACCGTCGTCACGGTCGGGTACGGCGACTTCTTCCCGAATTCTGATACCGGTCGAATTCTGACGATTTTCGTCTTCATCTTTGGAATCGGGATCGTCGGGGGACTAATCTCAAAACTGGTCGACGGTGTCCAGTTGATTCGTAATCAAAAGGAAAGAGGGTTATTACAAGTGAAAGAAACAGGGCATACCGTCGTTTTCGGTTACAGTCGGCGTTCGAAGCACGTCATCGATTCATTACTCGAACATACGGATGTCGTCCTCGTCGATGATTTAGAGCGCGAGCCATTCAGTCACCCACGATTTCATTACGTCTGTGGTGATCAGGCACTGACATCGACGCTCGAACGGGCACACATCGAAAAGGCAGTTCGCGCGATCGTCCTCGCTGATCATTCGATTCCACCGGTCCATGCTGACGGACGGACATTGTTGATTGCTTCAAGCATCGAACGGGCGAATCCGAACATTTATACAATCGTCGAAATGATGCTTGAAGAACACCTCGACAGCTTCGAACAGGTTAAGGTTGATGAGGTGTTACTTGGTGATGAGACGATTGCCCGGATGGCGATCCTTGCGTCACATCATCCTGGTGTGACGAAGGTCGTGACGGATTTGTTGACGAAGGACGGTGAAGGCATGTTCTCGATTCCGAGTAGACCGGAGTGGGGGACGTACCGTGACGCCTATCATGCTTTGCTAGAAGAAGGCGTCACGATCTTATCTGATGGAAAACGACTCGATTTGAACCGTCGACTCGATGAAGCGATTCCGAAAAACGGGACGTTGATCGTCTTGTGTTCGGAGGAAACTGCCCAACGAATCGGAGCGATTTAGAGAAGAAAGGATTTAACCAATCTTTTTTCGGGTATAGTAAATAAATTTACTAGACGGAGGAAAAAGATTATGACACAACCACAACCAGAATGGATTCAAGAATTATTTGAGACGGTCGATCAAGGCGAAATTAAAAATGCACCAAAATTACTCTATATGGCACTGACGCTTGAACCAAATTATTTTACAAAAGCAGTTAGCCGATTCAATCAACGGTTAGAAGTCGAACCATTAACGGACGTTTCGGAATTGTTGACGGTCTATCGTCAATTTTTCCTTTCAGCTAATCCATCAGAGGAGTACTGGTCACTTGCCTGGAACGAACTCATCCAGACGCTACAACATATGATTGACCGGCCGGAAGCTCATCAATTACTTAAAGAGCATGTCGATTTACTCGACTGGTGGTCGAGCGAATCGTTGCTTTCACTCCCGAGCTGGTTGACGATTTTAGATATCGCTGAACGAATCGACGCGCTTGATCAATTTAGCAGTTATCTTCCAGATATCTTCGAGAGTTATGCGCTTGAAACGGCGAAGGACGAACCGTTTGCCCGTCTTGCCTGGTACGCACTCGCAAGCAATCAACAAGAGTTGCTTGCCCCTTACAGAGACCGGATTGAAGCCGGTTCTTCAAAGGAAATTCAGTCTCTTCGTCAAGCGGATCTCGTCGATCAAATTGAAACGACGCGGGTCGTTATGTTAAAGTCGAAAGATAACGAGCCGATTGAATTAACATTTGATCGAAAATGGACATTATAAATTATCGAAGAAAAAATGACACCTAGAAGCCGCACGAATTCAGTCCGAGGGGTGTAGGGATGATTCACGTCAATTTACCGAGTGGTGACTATGTCGTGTTAGTAGAAATAAATCGTGAAGTGCTGCTGTGTCATTCGATTGAAGAAGCGGAACAAGCACAACGCGACCGGTATGAACTGGTCGGACGGATGAGCGAACGCTTGCCGGCAGAAGTGATTGGACCCTCGATTGCGGATTTTGTCCGCTTTTCGACCGGGTTCATCGGCGAAGAAGTGACGTGGCACGAGGAGGAAGAAGCCTTCTTTTGCCAACAGTTCGAGACATTCGACGGTTCCCCGTTAGGTGAAGACCTGACGGGGATCGATGCAACGCGTTGGCGTGCGGTCCTTGCACGCTATTATGCTTACGTGACGATCGGAAAGATCATTCCTTTTGAAGTCAGCGAAGAACCGGACGGCACGGTTCCGCTTTAGTCCAGACGATTCTTCGGTCGGCGCGTAATCAGAGAAGGGCAGGGTTCCCATGAAAAAGCAACTTGCACTACTCACGCTAGCGACAATCGTCGCCATGCCAACGTCTGCTTTCGCGCAGTCTCAATACGTACAATATGATCCGACGTTTACAGAACAACAAAAACAAGAGTGGTTGGCGAATCAGGGGCTGACCGAGATTCGTGCCTTGAAACAAAAAGGATTCTCGCTCGTTGAGCCGCTTGAGCATCTCGAAGAAAAGGATATCGATGCCGATTTGATTCCAATCACGGACGTCAAAAAAGCAACGGATTCTGCCCAGTTCCAGCAAACGTACCTCGATCAGTCACGGATTCCGGCTTACTGGAAGTACAGCCGCGGGAAATCGGACGTTCGCGTTGCAATCATCGATGATGCAATCGATACGAAACACCGCGAGTTCAAGGACGTCATCTATAAGACGACGACGATTTCTGGAATCCGGAAACCTGACGATCACGGGACACACGTCGCCGGTATCGTCGCGGCGCGTGAAGACGGTCAAGGGATCGTCGGTGTCGCATCTGGTGTCAAACTGATCGGGGCCGATGTCTTCGATGGAGACTTTGCCGCATCAATCGACATCGGCGACGGTATTTTGTATGCAATCGAGCAGGGAGCAGATGTCATCAATCTCTCACTCGGACAATATGAGTTTGATCCGTACATGGAAGCAGCGGTCAAAAAGGCGGAAGCGAAGAACATACTCGTCGTCGGAGCAGCCGGAAACGACGGGCGCAATAAAGTACTCTTCCCAGGATCGATGAGTCAAGTCGTCGGTGTCGGGTCCGTCGGAACGCTGGGGCGTGCCTCGACGTTCTCGAACTACGGTAAAGGAGTCAACATCATGGCACCGGGGGAAGGGGTCTACTCGACAATCGTCGGCAACAAGTACGGCTACTTGGACGGAACATCGATGGCGACACCGGTCGTCAGTGGTGTGTTGGCGCTCGCGAAATCGAAGAACCCATTCGTCTCGAACACGACGATGCGCAGTAAGTTATATGCTGCAGCGACGAAAAAATCAGGTGATACGAAGTTGCATTACGGAGCAGGTCGCTTGAATGCCGGAATCTTAGCGACACTGCCGGCACCGATCTCAAAGATCTCGTTACCGGCAACGGTTAAGCCGAATCAGGCGTTTACATTCTATTTTGATGAGTATGCGAGTGCGAAGACGACGACACGTCTCTATAAGGACGGGAAGGTCGTTAAGACATTCACGCAATCGAATTTAACGAACGGTACGCATAAGTTTACGTATAAGTTGAAAGACAAGGGGTCATATAAGCTTGTCTTTACAACGACAGGTGGACGGCATACGCGGACCGTCGAACGCTTACTGACAGTCAAATAAAAAAGCGCCTCCCACTGAGTGGGAAGCGCCGTACGAGACCTGAAGGTTACTTCGGGTCTTTTCCTTTTTTATAGACGGGCGTCGGAGGCGTCAATGCCTCTCCAGTCCATGTGATCATCGCTTCCATCTTGTATCCTGTGTCATCCTCATGGACGAACGACAGGCGACTGGAATCGATCAATTGGTATAAACCATAAGCGACCTGGTCGGCCCAAGAGCGTAACGTCATCGCTTCATCATACAACGGGATTTGCTCAGGGAACCGTTCGTTCATAAGCAAGATATCGTGTTGATCGAAATGATAGCTACGTTTTGAGAGTGCATCGGGCGCCTTGACGTTGAACGGCTCGAACGCGTGGATGAGCTCTCCTTGACGATAGAAGGCGAAGATGCCGTTTCGCAGATGAAGTGCCTTGATCTCGTCGATCTCGATCAGGAATGTCAACTTGCGAACCGTTCGCCGGTTCGTACCAGAGCGTCGTTTTTTCATGCTGCATGCCTCCTTCTGAACTCTTGTACTATACCGTGAAATGAGGCAGGGACGCAACTTTTTCGTTTGTAAAACGAGAATTACCTCTTGCAGGAAAGCGGCATCTACGCTACACTCATAAGCAGTGACTATGTTGGTTCGGACAATCGCGGGGCATTTCGATGCTTTGAGGAAAGTCCATGCTCGCACAGCCTGCGATGGCTGTAGTGATCGTGCTACACTAAAAGATAAGTGTAGGCAGCGTCAAGCTGACGGCAGAAGGAACGCCTAAGTCTTCGGATATGGCCGAAACTTCTTGAAGGTGCCACAGTGACGGAGCTTCATGGGAAACCATGAAGGTGGAACGAGGTAAACCCCACGAGCGAGAAACCCAAATTTGGTAGGGGAATTTCCGGAGCGGAACTGAACGCAATGGAGAGCGTATGCAAATACGGAGATAGATGATTGTCGCCTGCGTGTGAGGGTCAAACCGTTTGGAACACTAAGGAACAGAACATGGCTTACAGGACCACATAGGCTGTTATTTTTAAGTTGAACGAGAGTCCAGGTCCACCCTGGGCTCTTTTTTTATTGCAATGAAACGATCCAGTGGAAGAAACGATAAAGGAGTGAACGCGATATGGCAAAACGCTTAGTCATCGCGACAGCGGCGATGGGAATCGAAGCGCTCGTCGCAAAAGAAGTCCGTGCGTTAGGATACGAGTGTACGGTCGAAGACGGAAAGGTCTACATCGATTGTGAGATGGAGGACATTCCCCGTTTGAACATGTGGCTCCGGACAGCGGACCGGATCAAACTTGTCGTTGCTGAGTTCCGCGCGACAACATTCGAAAAATTGTTCGATCAAGTCAAGGCACTACCGTGGCACGAATTGATGCCGTGGGATGCGAACTTCATCGTCAACGGTCGTTCGGTCAAATCGAAGCTGTTCTCGATCCGTGACTGTCAAAAGATCACTGAGAAAGCGATCGTCTCGCACATGCAAGAGCAGTACAACAAAGGAACGGAATGGTTACCGAAGACAGGTGCGAGCTATCCGATCGAAGTCGCTTTGTTAAAGGACATCGCAACATTAACGATCGATACATCAGGCGACGCATTGCACAAACGTGGCTACCGTGAGTTCCACTCAGCAGCTCCACTGAAAGAAACGATGGCAGCAGCGATGCTGATGCTGACGAACTGGAAGCCGGACATGCCGCTCTACGACGTCTTTACCGGTTCAGGCACCCTGGCAATCGAAGCGGCGATGATCGGGCGTAATATCGCACCAGGCATCAACCGTGAGTTCGTCTCACAAGAGTGGAAATGCATTCCGAAGAAAGCGTGGTTCGATGCGATCAACGAAGCGAACGAAAAAGCGGAGTGGGACAAACCACTGAAAATTTACGCAAGCGATGTCGATCCAGAGATGGTCAAGCTTGCGAAAACGAACGCAGAACTCGCAGACGTCCGCGATGCGATCAACGTCATGCAACGTGACGCGGCAGACTTCAAACCGAAGGAAGACTTTGGTGTCATCATCGGAAACCCGCCATACGGAGAACGTCTCGAAGACGCGCGTGAAGTACATCAACTGTACCGCAAGATCGGAACGGCATATAAAGAATTCCCATACTATAGTGTCTATATGATCACGTCGTATGTTGAGTTCGAAAAAGCGTACGGTCGTCCAGCGACGAAGCGCCGGAAGCTCTATAACGGGAACATCGAAGTTCAGTTCTATCAATATTATGGTTTGCGCCGGAAACGTCCGCAGGCTTAAGTTATTGTGAACCATAAAAAATTATTAGCTATATACATTTTAATTTTGATATGGAAAAAATATTTTATAACTAGAACCGTTCAATAAAAACGGTTCTTTTTTAATTGACTTATTTTAATCAAGTGAAATTTGTTGATTTTCCTGTAACATGTATCAATTTTACAAGAATAAATTTCCTAATCTTATTTGAATGTAATATTGAAATAATTTGAGTATAAATTATGTAATAAATAAGAATATTGTTACTTGATTTCCCAAAAAATAAAAAGTATTCTTAAACCACCTATTTTAATTAATATACTAACTCAATGTACGTTTGCTGCACTTAATGGGGAGATATTTTTAGGATTCAAATTATATGAGAATTAATATTAAAAACTCTTGCAGTATTTCATTTCAATCTTTAAATCAAAATTTTTTATTTATTTTTATCATTTCAAGAATCGCATTCATAGATATTTTGTTTCTAATAAATGGATCAAGTCGATAAAAAGCTTTGACCATTATCAGTTAATGTATAGTTTGATTTGAGTTTTTTTATGGTTTACATATCATAACTTTACTTTTGTAACTTTTAATTTTTTGAATATATATTTTTGTTTATACAATATTGATAATACTTTTTAAGTCCGATTTTCAGAGTGTTCATATGTTGTTTTATAAATTTAGGCTATCTCAATTTTATAATTTTATTTGTCTTAAATATGGAATACGAAAATATATATTTAAAAATATTGAGTTATCAAAGAATGGTAAAAACTATTTTCTTATTATTAATAGATTTATTCACAAAGGAGTAAATTTTTTATGACAAATGGAATTTCAGATTATCTGATTCGTGAAGGATTTTTTGCAAAAGAACTACCTTCAGAATTTAATAGTAAAAAACTTTCTGAAATATATAATATTCTTGATTTAACAAAATCAAAACTTTCAAAAAATATTTTTAATAAAAAGTCTAAACTTATAAATTTTTCAATTCCTAAAAAAGGTCATTTTCGAAGAACTGCTGCAGTTCCTCACCCTTTAAATTTCATTAGATTAGCTAATTCAATAAATGAAGGGTGGAACGAAATAGAAGAACATTATGAAAAGTCTAATATTTCAATTTCTAAAATTATTTTTAAAGATGAAAAGCTTGTTACTGAGCATTCATTTGACTATAAAAAAGATTTAAGAATAAAATATCTAGCTACAAACAGATATATACTAGTAGTAGACATAAATAGATATTATCCTAGCATTTATACTCATACAATACCTTGGTGTCTACATACTAAAGAAGTTGCAAAAGTAAATTTTAACAATGATTCATTACTAGGGAACAATTTAGATATGCATATTAGAAACATGCAAGATGGTCAAACTATGGGGATACCTATTGGTCCGTTAACTTCTGTTGTAATTCAAGAGATTATTGGTACTACCATTGATAATGAATTTAAAAAAATTATGGGTAGAGAAATTCCTGGATTTAGATATACAGATGATATAGAGTACTTTTTTACAACACATGAAGAAGCAAGTAAAGCACTGAGCGTAATTACTAAGATTTTAAAGGAGTACAATTTAGACATAAATATAGAAAAAACTGGGATAAAAAAAATTCCTTTAGAAATAGAGGCAGAATGGGTTTATCATTTTGTAAACTATAAATTTATAAAAACGCCTAAATCCGAATTTTTTATAGACATTCAAAGAAAACAAATAGTTGAATACTTCAATTTAATTTTTAAATTTCAATCTAATATTAATGAAAAAGGAATTTCAAAGTTCGCAATAAAATTATTCCATAATAAAAATATTGTTCATAGAGAGAATTGGAAGATTTTTAACTCTCTCTTAATGCAAGCAGTACAAGTTGATTCTTCAATTATGCCTGATGTATTTAGAATAATAGAGAATTATAAATATAAAGGTTATGAAATACAATTAGATTTAATGGAGTTATTTGTAAATTCCCTAATCGAAGAAAATTGTTTGATCAATAATGATTATGAAATTATATGGTCATTAAGTCTAGCTAACAAATTCGATTTAAAAATTAATGAAAAAGCTGCTTATCTATTAAGTTATTACGAAAATGCCTTAGTAAACATTTTAGTTTTAATACTTAATGATAAAAGCCTAATTCATAATTCAATAAATTTTGAACCATATGAAAAAATTATTGTTAATAACGATTTATATGATGAAAATTGGCTATTTTTTTATGAATGTTGTAAAAATAATTGGTTAAATAAATCAATAGAAGATTTAAATGACGATAGATTTTTCATGCAACTTTACACAAATGATTTAAGTTTTATATCTCCAAATATATCCTTAGGAAAAGTAGAAGTATCACAAGTAATATGTGAAAGATGTATCATAGAATATACAAAAGATAGAAACAGAAGCTTGGATGAAATCTTTAATGAATTTTCTAGAGAATATGGAATTTCGATTGATGATAATCATCGAATTGAAATAATAGATATGTGTAAAGAAGTTATATGTGAAAAAATAGAAGAGATTGAAAGCATAGAAGAATCAACGAGTATTGGAACAGAAAAAATTGACGAACCATCTCCAGACTTACAAACTGAAGAAAGATCACATGAATTAGCAAATAATCAAGCTATGGAAAAACAAATAAACAACGACAAATTAGTGGAGTATGTGAAAAATGAGATTGAGTCTAAATATCATATTAATTTGAGCGACGACAATCATTTAAATCAATGGAGAAAAATATTCTTTAACAGTGATTTTGAAATTACAAGTATATCTTCTCTTCATGAAATAGGTAATTGGTCCTAATTTGAATAAAATAAAAATACAAATCAAAAGTTCCGCTGATTTTTTAAATTTTATATGACATATATATGAAATAAAAAGTTGCGATATTATCCTTTTTCAGAAGAAATGCGACAGATAAAAATATTAAATCTTATTAACAGTTGTCTCTTTAGTTTTGTCCTTAAACTATTAAAAGACCGATAATAATCCATTAGGTAATTTTTTCATTTGAGTCAACCTTTCAACTTAATAAAACTTTTTCCTGAATCCACCAGTAGATAAGGGAGAAGGAGATGATGTCATGGCACGCTGTACGAATTGTCAGTATAAGTTCAACACAAAAGAAGTACTCGCTGTCAGTGTTGCGATACATGGGAAAGGCAAGACGTGTCCGAACTGTGGCGTGAAACAATACATGTCTCGAAAGTCACAATCTTATCTTTCACTCGGGAATATCAGTCTCTTGTTTGTCCTGTTCTTACCGTTTCTGATTCGATTGAGCGACCGGGAAGAATCCATGATATAAGCTGTCGGTTACCTCAATTTCATGAAACTTTTTCCTGAATCCACCAGTAGATAAGGAAGAAGGAGATGGTCAGATGGTACGTTGTACGAATTGCCAATATAAGTTCAAAACGAAAGAAGTGCTCGTTGTCGGATTTGCGAAACATGGGAAAGCGTGTCCGAACTGCGGCGTGAAGCAATACATTTCAAAAGACTCGCAACATTACTTATCGCTCGGATACGTCAGTCTATTGTTCGTCTTGATTCTACCGTTCGTCATCAAACTAAGCGATAAAGAAGAGACGATTTGGTAAAGCATTACGCACATGCTTGAAAACGACAGGTAGCGCGTTTCATTTTATACTCAGGACAAAGGAGTTGAAATGCATGCAAACCGTATATGATGCAATCGTACAAAATGCAGCAGGAGAAACTGTTTCGCTAAGTGATTATGCTGGACGAGTCCTCGTGATCGTCAACACAGCAAGTAAGTGTGGGCTCGTCAAACAACTTGGCGAACTACAGGCATTGTACGATAAATATGACGAGCAGGGAGTCACGGTGCTCGGATTTCCGTGCGATCAATTCAATCAGCAGGAGTTCGCGAGTCAGGAAGAGACGATGCAGTTCTGTCAGCTGAACTATGGCGTGACGTTTCCGATGTTTCAGAAGATCGACGTCAATGGACCGGACGAGCATCCGCTTTATACGTTCTTGAAGAAAGAACAGTCCGGCTTGCTGTCGTCGAAAATCAAATGGAACTACACGAAGTTCCTCGTCGACCGGAAAGGACAGGTCGTCAAGCGCTTCAGTCCAATCGACTCTGTCCAGTCGATTGAAAAGACGCTGCCTGTTTATGTATAATAAAGGGAACCGTTTAGCGCGAGTCGTTGCAGCGGGACGAAGAAATACCCTACCTTTGGCGAGGTAGGGCTTTTTTATGTCATTCAGCGTTGAACGAATCAAATGAATACGTGACAATCGCATCACTTCGTTTATGTCCGAGGTCGATCAAGACTGGTGGCCGGGGAGACAAGATATGAAAATCCTGTTCGAACGCACGGAGCCAGTAATGGACCCAGTCTTTCGCAGGATTGAGTCCCATCCGTTCACGCGCAAACGTCAGTAGTTTAGAGTCGGTCAGCGTCAGAAGTGGAATCGGATTGATCTCGACGTCTTCTTTTAATTCATAGAGGTCCGGTGAACGAAGCAGAATCGCATCCGCCTCGAAGGTCAATCGGAAGTAATTGCAACTGTAGTCACCAACGATGACCATCGTCTCCTCCGTATGCCCACGGAAATGAAATATCAATCTGTTACCATTTGCGACATCCATCAAGAACTGATCGAGTCCGATGTTGTAATCCTCGCGAAATTGTAGTTTTTCAAGCGTGATTTCTTGCATGATTTAGCCTCCTGTCCGAGTTTGTCGTTCTTCTATCAAAACGGTTTGGCGCGTTGCTAGGCGAGACGAACTGATTAATAAGACGATACCGAGTAACAATAACGAGATCCCGAACCAAGCCGTGCCACTTAACTGTTCGCCGAGGACGAACACACCGAGCAAGGCAGCCGTCAATGGCTCACCGAGCGAGAGCGTGACGGCAGTCGACGACGGTACGTTCGATAGCCCTTTTGCGAATAACCAGTAAGCAAGCCCGGTTGCAACGACGCCGAGATGGAGGCTGATTCCGGCTCCTCGTGGCGTGACTAACCACGAGAGATCAAATAAGAAGAGCAGAGGTGACAACAGCAAGGCGCTCGTCGTAAAGATGACGGCAACGACCGACAGCGGCGTGTGTGTCTTGACAAGATCACGACTGACGAACGTATACCCGGCAAACGATAGTCCGGCACCAAGTGCAAGAACGATCCCAATTGGATCAATCGCGACCGTCCCTTGATTGTTCAGAAGCAATAGACAACCGGTGATCGATAATCCGGTTGAAGCCCACCACAGCAACGCCGGACGTTTTTTTAAGAACAGCCACTCGATGCATCCGGAGAAGATTGGTGCGCTACCAATCGCAACGACGGTACCGACAGCGACACCCGTCATTAAAACAGCCGAGAAGAACAAGGGCTGGTAAGCTGCCATGCTGACGGCAGCAAGTAAAATCGTCCGCAGTGGCCAGTCACGCAATGTCAGCTTTCCTTTTAGGAAGACGAGACAGAGCAAGAACAGTCCGCCGACAGCAAGACGAACGGCACCAATTGCAATCGGGTGTGCATCTTCTGGCGCAAAGGCTTGTGAGGTCCCAGTCGTACCCCAAAAGATCGCAGCGAGTAATATGAGTAACATCGATGATGATTTAGACATGGGTCACCTCGTCATTTTTTGAATGATATTAGAACGAGAATACCACAGAACGAGTAGGATGGAATACACCAAATAATTGAAAAAATGGTATGGTGTATAGGGTGAAGTCGTATCATTCACGAATACGAAACGAAAAGGATGGGACCCATGAAAGAAATGAACCAAATCGAAGCGGTACTTGACGTCTTATCACAAAAAATTAATCACGGGTCGACCTTTATTCAGCGGCGATACGATACAGGAGTCGCTCAATTCAATTTGAATGATCCGGTGGCGGAACAGGCGATTCAGTCATTTGAAAAACAATTCAAGCTAACGTTACCAAGTGAATATAAGACATTCCTTCGTTTACATGACGGAGCGGAGTTGTTCATGATTCAAGGTCTTGGCATCGAACTCTATCCGCTTGAAAAAGTCATTGAAATGACGATCCAGGCTAAAGAGGACGACCTGATCCATGAAGACTACGATCATTTCTTGATGATTGGCGAAATGAACGAAGGATACGTCTTGATCCATACGGAAGATGCGAAGACGGAGGAGACGCCGTATATGCACTGGATGTTTCATGAGTTGTCGACAGAGGAAACTGACCAAATCGGACAGAACTTCGGCACATTCCTCGAATATGCGATCATTGCGCAAGGGGATATGTTCTGGGAGTTCAAGGAGTTCTCGATTGCAACAGATGCTTATTATGTAGAGGACCATAATTCCGAAGAGGAAGTGAGCAAACCTCGACCAATTCGCTTCGTCGACTCGGTTCGCGTTGAAATCGAGTATCCGATTGCGAAGCGGGATGCGTATTTCTCAGTTAAGATTTTCGAAGGGAAACAAGATAAAGAAAGTCTCGGCGCTAGCTACGACTCGGATGCGCGCTTTGAAAAAGTGATGCAATCGGTTCGAGAATATTTAATGGCAGAGCGATTCCAGTATTCGTCGATCAAGGTCTTTCAAACGGAACATCGATTTTGGCAAAACGAGGACGAGACGGGTGATCCTTTGATTCGCAACCATAATCCACAACGGCAAGGACTGCGTTTCGACGGGTACCGTGCCTTCGTCGAGGAGCCACCGCGTCCATTTCCAGGATGGGAGTAACTCAGCAATTTCTTTATACAGAATGGAGTCTTATAGATGAAAAAATGGTTGTTGATCCCTATGATTCTTTGTTTGACCGGTTGTATGATCCAACCGCAAAGTGGAAGTGAGACGAATGAGACATCCTTCAAAGGGACTACGAAAGAGGGACTCGTCTTTGAATACAAATTGACGAACACAGGAGACCATGCATTTGATGTCGTAGCTCGCTCTGGGCATTTGTTGAATGTCGTCGTTCGTGAGAGCAAATCAAGGACTGTCGTCTTCGATTCAAGAAAGCAACAGAGTAAAACAAGCCAACAAAAGAAACGCGTCAAAGCATCAGAAACCGTCGTTCTCAAACAAACGGTACAAGGCGGTACGATCGAGCCGGGTACATATGATATCGAATATCTCGTTGAGGAGAAAGAAAAGAATAGCGACAGTTCTAGTTCAGTAGAGGATATGGAAGAGAAATTAAAATGATTTACGCTCTGGTGAACGACTTCTTTTAAAAATATCTTAGAGCCTCATACAGGTTCCGGTACGAATGATGCTATTAGTAACATGAGATGTAAAAAGTGGTTTCATAGGAAGCTGATTTTTGTCCTTTAGGCAACTAACGGGTGAAAATCAGCTTTTTGTTTATTAATGATACTATGCGACGCTGCTCTATCAACTGACGATTGATCAACCCTAGGTCCACGAATCCCATTGCTCCTTGAAACGATCGGTCGCGACCAAGTCTGTTCCTTACTCGATTTTTCAAAAGAGATGGTCAGCGAAGCCCGCAGGAAATCTGCTGATCCATCCTGAAAAAGAAGAAAAGAACTTTATTATTGTATATAGAAATTTAATTTCAAAATTAAATAAAAAATATTGAATTAAAATTTCTTAATTGTATAATAAAGGGAGGGATAACAGAAAGGGTGAAGCAGATGTTAGATCAGTTAGCAACGGAACGTCGAAATGAGCGCACGATGCATCTCGACGATATGTCGGTCGAAGATGTGTTGCGCGTGATGAATGCCGAGGATCAGACGGTCGCAACGGTCATTCAAACGCAGATACCAGTCATTGCTGAAGTTGTCAAACACGTCATTACGTCATTTAATGCCGGAGGACGCTTGATTTACATCGGTGCTGGTACGAGCGGGCGGCTCGGGATTCTTGATGCAGCAGAATGTGTACCGACGTTCGGGGTCTCACCAGACATGGTCGTCGGTTTGATTGCTGGTGGCGAACGCGCGTTAATCAAAGCGGTCGAGGGAGCAGAGGATAGTCGGACGCTTGCCGTCGACGATTTGAAAGCGCTCCAGCTAGAAGCACGTGATACGGTCATCGGGATCGCAGCAAGCGGTCGGACGCCGTATGTCATCGGCGGGCTTGATTACGCGAAGGAAGTCGGAGCGGTGACGGCAGCGATTTCTTGCAACACGGATGCGGTCATCAGTGGGCACGCACGCTATGCGATTGAAGTCGAAACAGGTCCGGAAGTCTTGACGGGGTCAACAAGACTAAAGGCTGGAACGGCACAAAAGCTCGTCTTGAACATGGTTTCGACAGCGGCGATGATCGGTGTCGGCAAGGTCTATCAAAACCTGATGGTCGACGTCCAGTCAACGAACGAAAAACTGGAGATTCGGGCGAAGCGGATGATCCGTGAGGCGACAGGAGTCGATGCCGTAACGGCGGAGCGTGTCTTCCATGAAGCACACGGGCACGTCAAGACGGCGATCGTCATGATTCTCGCAAATGTTCCGCATGCGGAAGCCGTCGAACGATTACAGCAAGCGAACGGATTTGTCCGAGACGCACTCTAAGGGGGAAACACGATGAAGAAGGAAGAAGTGCTGGCACACGCGATTCTCGAGCACGTCGGTGGAAAAGATAATCTCCGGCAGCTTGCGCACTGTATGACGCGAGTTCGTTTATCGTTAAAGGATCCGACGCAAGCCAATATCGATGCGTTAAAGCGGATTGATGGGGTCATGGGGGTCATCGATGACGAGACGTTACAAATCGTTGTCGGTCCGGGAACGGTCAATCGGGTAGCCGACCACTTAAGTCGCGAAACAGGACTCGCGATCGGGGAAGAGTCCGTTGATCCGAACTTGACGCCAGAAGAACGAGCTGCCGTCGAACGGCAAAAAGTAAAAGCAAAACAACAGTCACCGTTCAAACGCTTCTTGCGCCGAATCGGGAACATCTTCATTCCGCTCATTCCGGGACTCGTCGCTTCGGGGATCATCAACGGCGGTGCGAACTTTGCTAAGAATGCGGGTGTCGACGAAACACAGACATGGATGCAGATTTTACTCTTGATCGGTGGGACGGTCTTTGCATATCTCGCAATCCTTGTCGGATGGAATACGGCGAAGGAGTTCGGCGGCACGCCGGTGCTCGGGGCGATTGCTGGTGGGATTCTATTCAACCCCGTGCTTGCGGACATCACGATTTACGGGGAACCGCTTGTTCCGGGCAGGGGCGGTTTGTTTGGGGTCATCTTTGCCGCGTGGTTGATGACGTATCTTGAGAAACACATCCGTCGTTTCATGTTCGCATCGATCGACATCATCTTTACGCCACTATTGACGGTGTTGATCGTCGGATTCGCCTCGCTGTATGCGATCATGCCGGTGGCTGGACTGTTGTCAGACGGTATCATGAAAGCAATCAATGCCGTACTTGAGGTTGGTGGACCACTTGCTGGGGCAGTACTTGCCGGCTTCTTCCTACCACTCGTCATGGTCGGTCTCCATCACGGACTAACGCCAATCCACCTTGAATTCTTGAATACGATCGGCAACACGCCACTCTTACCGATTCTTGCGATGGCAGGAGCAGGTCAAGTCGGGGCAGCGATGGCGATCTTCGTTAAAACGCGTAACCCGCGTTTGCGTAACATCATCAAGGGTGCGATTCCAGTTGGTTTCCTTGGAATCGGTGAACCGTTGTTATACGGGGTCACGTTGCCACTTGGTCGACCGTTCGTAACGGCATGTCTCGGGGCAGCGGTCGGTGGTGCCTTCCAAGCGACGATGAAGACTACAGCACTTGGTGTCGGCGTATCCGGTTTATCGTTAACACCGTTGATCGATAACGGAATGTACTTGACGTATATCGGTGGTCTCGTCATCTCATACGTCGCAGGCTTCCTGTTCACGTACTGGTTCGGTTTCAAAGAAGAGATGGCAGACGGTATTTAAAGTAATGAAAAGCAGTTGAATCCTTCGAAAAAGAAGGAATCAGCTGCTTTTTCCCTAAGTAGAGAAGTGAAGGAGTGAGTCGATGAAAGGATTATCGATCTATTTAAATGAACCGATCACGGATGAGACGAATGAGTGGTTGCAGCGGATGCGCACCGTCGGCTTTACGTCGCTCTTTACATCGCTTCATATCCCTGAGGATGATTCCTCACTGTACGTCGAACGCTTGCAAGCGCTCGGTCGTGTAGCAAAGACACTCGGGTATGAGCTCGTAGCGGACATCGCACCGGCGTCACTTGCGACGCTCGGCAAGACGTGGGAGACGGCAGCGACGCTAACGGACTGGGGTGTCACCGGACTGCGGCTTGATTACGGCATCAGTCCGCAACAAATCGCGACATTATCGAACCAGATGATGGTCGCACTCAATGCCAGTACCTTAACGGCAGACGAATTAACTGAGATGAAGGCACATGGTCTGCAACTCGAACGTACGGAAGCGTGGCATAACTTTTATCCGCGACCGGAAACCGGACTCGACCGGACGTGGTTTGACGAAAAAAATGCCTGGTTGCAGGCGCAAGGATTACGCGTCCAAGCATTCATACCGGGCGACGGAACACTTCGCGGACCGTTATTCGAGACGTTACCGACACTTGAAGACCATCGGGGAGTGGCACCGTTCGCAAGTTATCTGGACTTAATAGCGACTGTCGACCGAATCCTTGTCGGCGATCCACGGTTGACGGAAGCGACGATTCGGCAATTTGAAGCAGAGCAAGACGGAGTCATCGTACTTCGGGCATTCGCGAACGGACGACAAGAACAACGGGATACGGAAACGAATCGATTTGATCCGGCGCGGGATGTCATTCGATCCGTTGAATCGCGCATGAGTCCGTCGACGATTGATCTAACACCGCAAGATCCGTCTGCCCGCCCGCTTGGGACGATCACGATTGATAATGAACGCTACGGGCGATACGCCGGTGAGGTGCAAATCACGAAGTGCGATCTTTCGGCAGATGAACGGATTAATGTCCTTGGACGCGTGATTGCAGAAGATCGTCCTTTGATTGCGTTACTTGGTCCAGGAAGTAAATTCCGGATTGACTGGGTGGCGCCATGAGGCAGATCGTTGCCGAGCGCTTCGCCTATCTATACCGAGGGGAATTGTTCACGGTCATCACGATTTTACCACTCAGCTGGTTTGGTAATCGTGTCTTTCCGCAACTTCAATTATTTGAACTCAGTGCATTTTGGATGTCACTGTTTTTGTTCGAACTGTTGTTGATTCAGGGGGCTTGGTATTGGTATAGCAAGTGGAGACGTCTGAAGAAAGAAGGAACGTCGAATACCCCGAAACCGGTCGTCCGACGATTACGCCACTGTCGTGTCATCAATATTATTCTAATCGTTCTGACGACGTGCACGTTCGGAATCGACTGGATTCGTTTTCAATCTGAGCTTCCGGTGTATGGATTACGAATCACCTTGTTTTTATATATTTTTGCGATTCTTGAATATATCAATTATTTCCATATCCAACTGATGTACGATAACCGGTCGGATGTGCAATACTTAATACGGAATCGACGTTTGAAACGATCAGCATTGAATAAGGATATGCAACGACTTCGTAAAGTAGTCTAAGGGTTCATAGAAAATAGGAGGGATTGTATGCTCGATATGCTCATTCGTGGCTATCGAAAGTTAAGGAAGTTAAGAGGGCGTTAAGAGGGAGGATACTATCGATGAAGTGGATCAATCGACCGACACGTATCGAACAAGAGACACCGTTACGCTTCATGACGGATCCGGATACGGATTTTTGGCGCAACACACATTATCAGTTTAATCGTCAGACGGGGCATGCGTTGTTGCAGGATGCTCCAAATGGAGAATTCAAATGCCGGATTGAAGTGAAATTAAAACCGAATGCTACATATGATCAAGCGGGGATTTTACTATATGTGAACGATGACCACTGGGTGAAAGTCTCGGCTGAGTTCATTCCGGATGGTCCATCTCATCTGGGTGCCGTCGTGACGAGCTTTGGGTACTCGGACTGGTCGTGTCGGGATGTCGACAATACACTATTTGATGCGCCGCTCGTCTTTGAACTTCATTATCTCAATCAAGACGTCACGTTGTATCACATAACAGGAGAGTACAAAGAGCAACTCCGGATTGCACACTTACATGACGTGACCGATTTGAAGATCGGACCGTACGCCTGTAGCCCGGATGTAGAAGCGGCAGGATGTGAAGTAGAGATATTGAATTTAACATTAGAGAAAGTCGTTGAATAAAACATCAAAAAAGTGGGGCGATGCTATACATCGCTCCACTTTTTTTAAGAAATTGTTAAAAAGAAGGCGGATTAAAACTGAGCCGCTTTTTCTGGCATCGGACCCGTATACAACGATTGTGGTCTAAAGATTCGATTGTCTCCTGCTTGTTCAAGGATGTGTGCCGTCCAACCGATGATGCGGCTAGATGTGAACGTCGGTGTGAACAGTTCTTTCGGAATATCGAGTCCTTTTAAGACGGCTGCCGCAAAGAACTCAACGTTCGTATAGAGTTTTCTGCCCGGTTTGTACTCTTCGAGTAAATCAATTGCTGTTTGCTCCATTTGTGTAATCAGATTGAACCAATCGCTCTCTTGTGCGAGATCTTTTGAGACGACTTTTAAGGCTTCTGAACGCGGATCGCGTGTTTTATAGACGCGGTGACCAAAGCCCATCAATTTTTCGCCTTTTTCTAATTTGTTCCGGATCCACGGTTCGATGTTGTCAATCGTTCCGATCTCATCAATCATCTCAATGACTTCTGACGGGGCACCACCATGAAGCGGTCCTTTCATGGAGCCAATCGCAGCACAGACGCCAGAAATTATTTCCGATTCCGTCGAAACGACGACACGGGAAGCGAACGTCGAAGCATTCATACCGTGTTCAATTGTTAGGATCAGATACGCTGTCAGCGCTTTAATCTCAACGTCACTTGGTAATTGTCCCTTGATCATATAGATATAATTCGCGACGTGATCAAGTTCCGGATTCGGTTCAATGAAGTCAGCGCCTTGATTTTTTTGATACTTATAGGCGATGATCGTTGGTAAGAGTGCCGTTAAGTGCATCGCTTGATCGATTGTTGGTGGCCAAGCGAAAGCGGGTGTACCAAGCGCCGAGATTGCTGTTCGCATCGTACTCATGACATCCATCTCGTTCGGCAATGTATCGAGAATCGTCTTTACGTAAGAAGGAAGTTCACGATAGCTTGTCATCTGTTCCTTGAATGTCAAAAGTTCCGATTCAGTCGGGAATGCACCGTTCCAGATGAAATACGCCACTTCTTCGAATGAATAAGATAATTCGAGTTCCTTTGCCCAGTGTCCACGATAGATAAGATGACCTAATGTTCCATCGACTAAACCGATTTGTGTTTCAGCAGCAATGACGCCTTCGAGTCCTTTTTTGTATTCCATCTTCAACACTCCTTTTCTAATACCTACTGTCAGTATGACTTACAACGATATCAAATCACCAGTTATTTGAATGCGTTTCCAAAATTATTCTTTGAAGCGCTATGATTAGAGTGCATTCTGTTTCATGAAACAAATCAAATAGATAGTAGCTATGAAGGAGTACATATGAATAAAGCCATGATTATTCGCTTATTAGGATTTTTCTTTGTATTGAATGTCTTTTTAATGATCGATTTGTTCTTATCGATGAGCCGAACGATTCTTGAACCGCTGGGACTAGTCGTTGCTTCATTAATTTTGTTCGTTCCTATTAAACGACTTAAGACCTTAGAGGACGAAACGCTGTCGGTTTTCAAATCAAGTCTAGCTGTCCTAGTAGAGGTGCTCTTGATGGGCGTATTGTTCTCACCTATCGTATTTATCTTCGGATAGGTGATCCTTTATCTATCAGAACAAAAAGAAACCGGGACAGTATGAATGTCCCGGTCTTCTTCATGCCAAAAACGTATCCAATTGGTCTTGGCGTTTATCAATCATAATCTGAGCCTTTGGAATGTTAGCACCTTGTAACACGTTAATCGTATCTCGGAGAAATTCATCACTACCAACGATGTAGAACAAACCTTCCTTGTCCGCTGTCATCGCTTTGACAGCATCGTAGTAGGCAGAGCGACTCTCGACATAAGCGTGACCAAACTGCTCATGTGAAGAAAGCTGAGTCTTGAATAGTTCAGTTCGCGTAGAATCGACGTTCAACGAGTGTAGATGAGGAACGCCACTTCTATCAGCCTGATGTTGCAAGATGATCGGGCGAAACGTTGCCAGACCGACGCCTGCTGAGAGTAAGTACACCGTACGATTTTCCCGGCGTAGTGGAATGTTCGAATGCGTCTTAAACAAAGCAATCTTCTCACCCATTTTCAGCTGCTGAAGTGTCTGCTTAAAGACGGAACATGCCGGTTTGATCCGTGTCGTAATCCCAATCGTTCCTTCATGAGGGAGCGTCGAAATCGACATATGCCGGATCAGACTGCGGTTCGGCTTTTCGTCTGCATTAAAACCTTCCAGTGCCATATGCGTGTGTGCGCCTTCCTCCCAAACGAAATCATCCGGGCGTTTCAAATGAAACGTATAGGTATGTTCGCCCTCTTGCGTCACTTGTTCTAGTGGTAGCCAATCGATCTGCATCGTTCATTCCTCATTTCTATTAAGTATCAATATACAGCAATTGGACCATACGGACCTTCGATGATCTCAAGCCGTGTCTCGAAAATCTCGGATAATAGCGCTTCATCCATGACTTCGGCGACCGTTCCGAAGGCAGCAATTTGTCCGTCCTTCATCGCACAGATGTGATCAGCGTATTTCGCAGCAAAATTGATATCGTGCAAGACGGTGATGATCGTCCGTCCAAACGTATCGGCGACGTGTCGCAGGTACCCCATCATCTGGACCGAACGGGCGATATCGAGATTATTGAGGGGTTCGTCGAGTAGAATGTATTCCGTTTCCTGGCAGAGTACCATCGCGACATAGGCCCGTTGTCGCTGTCCGCCCGATAATTCGTCGAGGTAGCGGTTCTCAAGCGACGTCAGCTCGAGAAAATCGATATATTTCGAGATGATCGTTTCGTCGTCCGCTGTCAGGCGACCTTGTGAGTAGGGGAACCGTCCGAAGCCGACGAGCTGCCGGACCGTCAGCCGGGTCACGAAATGATTTTCCTGCCGCAGGATGGTGATGATCTTTGCTAAGTCTTTCGATTTGCTACTTGTCACGTCCATCCCGGCGACTTCGATCTGTCCGGCATCGAGATCCAGCAAACGACCGATCATCATCAACGTCGTCGACTTGCCAGCGCCGTTTGGACCAATCAAAGCCGTGAAACCGCCTTTTGGAATCGTTAAGTCGATTGGACCGATTCTGACATCGTCTGTATACGATTTTTTAACTTGTTCGAGTGATATCATAGGGACCTCTTTCTAAGCAACACGATAAGGAAAATCAGCCCGCCGAACAGTTCGATGATGACGGAGACGACGCTTGGCGTGTTGAAAATGTGATACATGAAGAAATAGGCAGTCGTTAAAACGAAGAAGCCGATTGCGAATGCCATCGGGAAAACATATTTATGATCGTATGTCGCAGCGACTTGATAACTGAGCGTCGCCACTAAGAAACCAAAGAACGTCAATGGTCCGATCAGAGCCGTCGACATCGACATCAGGAGTGAAATCAAAATCAAGAAGTAGATGACACTGCCGCGATGATTGACACCGAACGATGTCGCGACCTCTTTTCCGAGTGCGACGACGTTGAGTCGTCCGGACGAAAAGTAGAGCAACAGACCAACGACGAGGACGACCGGAATGACGATCGGGAAGTAAGCTGCGTCGGCATTCGTGACCGAACCGAACAGGCGCGCTTGTAAGATATCGAACTCGGACGGCGCGAGCATCTTTCGCATGAATGACGACAGCGAGTTGAGACCAGTACCGAGAATGATTCCGACGAGTAACATCAATTGCAAGTTCGCGTACTTACCAGACAATAACCATCCGTATAACAAGAGGCTCATCGCGAGCATGATCGCGACCTGTGTCAAAAAGGCGCTCGTGCCGGTAAAGCCAACGAGTGCTCCCGCACCGAAGAAAAAGATCATCGATGTCTGGATCGTTGAGTAAAGGGCATCAAAACCAAGCAGGGACGGTGTGATGATCCGGTTGCTCGTGATCGAATGAAAGGCGACGGTCGCGAGACTTTGGCAAATTGCTGCAATCGCCATCGTGATGACTGCCGTGATCCGGCGTTCGACGACCGGCCAAAAGGACGGAGAATCAACCGGGACCGGATTATTGTAGAGCAAGAGACCAATCGTACTGAACACTCCGCCGCTAAGGAACAGGATGAGGAGAATCCAGTAGCGGCGCTCGAGTCGTTTCGACTGAAAGGCAGACGCCCGGCGATTGGTTTCACGTGTAACGCTCGGTTGATTTCTTGTATGTTCTTGTTGTCTAATCGCGGTACTCATCTGACACCTCCAGTCTTCCGCCGACGTAACAGAATGATGATGAAGACTGCTGCTCCGACCGTTCCGAGAATCAAGGAGACCGGCAGTTCAAACGGGCGGATGATCGTGCGTGAAATCAGATCACTAATTAGAATCGTTGCCATGCCAATCAGACAGACCCACGGCAAATTACTACGAAGATCGTCACCGCGAAACATCGAGACGATGTTCGGAACGATCAAGCCGAGGAAGGGCAAATTGCCAATGACAGTCGCGACGACACCGACGGATAGGGCAATTAGTCCGGTCGCAATCAGCATCAGCCGGTTGTAGTTGACACCAAGACTCGTCGCAATGTCTTCGCCAAGCCCAACGAGCGTCAAGCGACTCGCAAGGAAGAAGATACAGACCGTGACTCCGATGATGATCCAGAGATACTCGTAGCGACCGATCTGAACGGACGCGAACGAACCGACGAACCAGCCTTCGATTGCCTGACTGGCACGGAAGAACAAGCCGAGGAACGTCGAAATCGCAGAGATGACGGCTCCGAGCATCAGACCAATGATTGGGACGATTAATGATGACCGCAGTCGGACCGAACGGAGAAACCAGAAGAAGACCATCGTCCCGATGAATGCAAAAAGAATAGCACCGGTCATCCGCATCATTAGCGACGGTGCCGGAATGAGTAAGTAGACGGCTAACAGTCCGAGTCCTGCCCATTCGATCGTTCCTGTCGTCGTTGGTTCAACGAGCCGGTTTTGCGTGATCAGTTGCATGACAAGTCCTGCCATCGCCATCGCAGCACCGGTCAGCATCAAGGCGAGCGTCCGCGGAACGCGCGTGATCCAGAACATATCGAAATCGTTCGCGGCACTCCGTAGTTCGTAGACGCCCGTGAAGAGGGACGCCGTAGCGAGCGCTAAGACGAGACATAAGGTCAAGACGAACGGCTTCGTCCAAACGACAGAAAAGGAAGGTCGAGCGGGTGGCTCAACTCTTCCATTCATTTGTTGCTGTGCATGTGCCATTACTTCTTGAGCGCTTTCGCGATGTCAGTGAAGAATTCCGAGTACGTCTGAATCGATTCATTTAAGTACGTATCTTTTGGTGCATAGACGATGTTGTCGTCTTTGATTGCTTTCGTTTTTTGCAGAGCAGGCGCACGGTCGATGACATCTTGCGCCGGTACGGCACCTTCTGCGTTTCCGAGTGGCGCGTCACGGTCAAGGACGAGTAGCCAGTCCGGGTTACTTTGAGCGATCGCTTCGACCGAGACTTCATCACCTTGATCGTTCCCTGATTTTTGTTTAACTTCGAGGGCTGGTTTCCAGTCGAACAAATCATACATCGGTCCGAAGACACGTCCACTCATCGGCGCTGAGAATCCAATATCGCCACCCGAGACGATGACCGACATGACGCTGTCCTGTCCGTTGTACGATTTTTTGACGTCTTTGATCGATTGCTCGAGTGTCGTCACGAGCTGATCCGCTTCTTGTTTTTTATCGAAGATCTGTCCGAGTGTCTCTGTCGTATCTTCAAGTCCTTTGACGAGTAACTCACCTGGCGTACCAGAGTCTTCCGGCAATGCGATGTCAAGATCGATGACAGCGGCGTTTGGAACGAGTTTTTTGATGTCTTCATAATGATCAGCGAAACGCTGCCCGACGATGACGACGTCCGGATTGACACCAGCGATCGCTTCGAGGTTCGGTTCGAAGTGCATGCCGACATCGACGATATCCTTATCTTTTGCATAAGGTGACTCAGCCGGGAGCAGTCCGACTGGTGCTGCAACAAGTTCGACGTCCCATGCGGCAAGCGTCTCAAATGTCCGGTTATCGAGTGCGACGACTTTCTTCGGATCAACCGGAACGTTGACCGTTCCATGTGCGTCTTTGATTTTGATCGTCTTTGGTGCCTCGGCGTCCTTCTTCGTGTCTGCTTCTCCTGCGTTCCCGCATGCTGCGAGTAAAACAGCAAGCGAACTCACGACGAGTGGTGTTTTCCATTTCCCCATGATGACTCAGCTCCTCATATTTGATTTGATAACACATAAATCACGGATTGAGCAGCAGATGGATTATGTATGTCTACGTGATTAATCTGTTCTCAATAAGTGATAATGATTATCATTGTCATGTTCACTGAGAATCATAGCAAACGAATTCGGAAGACGCAACGCCATTTTCCAAGGAATTACCTGGAACAGTTTTTTACTTCTATAAACTATACAAAAATAAAAAATGATAATCCTTCTCATTTGGATGTAGAAATAGGACCATCGGACGCTTTTGAGCGACAGAGGTTTAGACGACTTCAAAAAGAGAAAGTGGTAATATATGTATCAAATTTTCAAATCAGAGACACCGCAGAAGACGACTTTGAAATGAGGTGCTGTATGAATCAACCATTTGAAGAATTGAAGATGTATCAAAATTTTGATGAGCTCGCAGACGATGTACTCGATTTCGCAAAAGAGATTTTACCGGATCAGATGTTGTACTTATCAGCAATCGAAGCAGGACAACAACGGATGTTAAAGATTGCAAACGATAAAGCAGATATTCCGATGGTAGAAGGCATGCAGATTGAATTGAACCAATCATTATGTAAACTGGTTGATTTCGAGACGAAACAGCCGGTCGTCCTCGAAGATATTCCGAACGCGGAACAACTCGGCGACTGGCGAAAAGGCTTGGAGGAGGCTCACGTCCGGTCCTACTTAGGGATTCCGATCGTCTTGACGAGCGGAGAGACGTTCGGCACGTTATGTGCAATCAATAATCGGGTCAGCTTGTATGAACAGAAGAATGTTCAGCTATTGCAACGGATCGTTCGACTCTTCTTGTACTATCTGGAGCTTGAGCGTCATGCTTGGAAGGATGCGTTGACAGGACTGCATAATCGGCGTTACTTAACGAAGCAGTTCGAGGATCATCCCGGACAGACAGGAGCGGTGTTCTTCCTTGATCTCGATGGCTTTAAGCAAGTCAACGACGTCTTTGGACACGAGACGGGGGACATTGTTTTGCAAGAGGTCGCGCAACGTCTGCGACAGTTCGTGCGCGAACAAGACGATGCGATGGCCGTGCGCCTAGGAGGCGATGAGTTCATCCTCCATTTCGGTCATGCTGATTCAAGGGAAGGGTGGGAGCGACTCGCGAAGCGGATCGTCACTTCGTTAAGTGAGTGGGAAACAGACTACCGAGTGTCAACAAGTATCGGGATTGTGATATATGACACCGAATTTCGTCCAGAATTAAAAGTCTTGCTACAGCAGGCAGATGTCGCGCTATATGCCGCTAAGTCGTCAGGAAAGAATACGTATCAGTTTTATGAGATGGCGAAGAAATGACGAAATATTAAAAGACCTGACGCTTCTGAGTCTTCACAGAAACGATCAGGTCTTTTTAATTGCTATGTAGGCGATGGACGATCCGAATGATGTCTTTTTTCGGACGGTCAGGAAACCTGAGACACAACGTCTCGACACACTTCACAGCATCCTCATTCTCTAACAAGCGGAGGGCTTCCTTTACGACTGGATCATGTGATTCGGTGACTTCGGAAGATTTAGCAGTCAAATCTCCTGATTGATGAATCAGGTAAAACAATACCGTATGTACGGACACAAGTACGATTTTCGTCGCGAGAGAAATCGTGATGGACTCAATGTAGAGATCCATCCAAAGCAAGACACTTAAACTTACCCAAAAATTCACTACGGCAAAGAGTACGTTCGAGATAGGGCGCTTAAAAAGTCCACCGAACGCACGCATCGTTCCGTCGAAGATGACGCTAACAAGTAGACTCGCGAGATAGAAACATAAGAGAAACACAAGGCAACCAACGAACGAGTCGTAGGAAACATCTCCGACGGATAAAATCAGCCCATCGATCATTAGCAAAGGAAGAACTAAGAGGAGAGCGAGAAACACAAGCGAGACGGAGGAAACCAGTCGTGACATAACATCATCCTTTCAATACGAATCGTCTTGTTGCACAAGAGACATATCCTACAGATTAGGATACCGTTTAACGTATTTGATTACAATTATTTACAAAAAAGAGACGTGCTCAGAACGTGGCTCAGTTAATTGTGGAAACCCTGTCAAAAAGCGCTTAAAGTCCAGTCAACATCTTGATTATCCATTGACAATCCTTATCATTCCCTCTTACAATTGAAAATGATTATCAATACAAGTTGGGGGTTCTGCTTACCATGAACGTTAACCGTAAAAAATTACTGATTTCTACCGTCTCGATCCTGTCTTTGACATCATTATTGATCGGCTGCTCGAATCCAGGCGAGTCGACAGGAGAGCGAAAAGATAAAGATACATTGACGCTCGCGTGGCCACGCGATGTTGGAACGATGAACCCACACGTCTATAACCCATCACAACTGTTTGCACAGTCGATGATCTATGAGCCACTCGTCCACTACGGCGAAGGTGGAAAGCTTGAGCCATACTTAGCCTCATCTTGGAAGATTTCTGAAGACGGAAAAACGTATACGTTCACGCTCCGTGACGGCGTCAAGTTCTCAGACGGTTCGACGTTCGACGCAGCCATCGTCAAAAAGAATTTTGATGCGATCCTTAAACAAAAAGCCTTACATAGCTGGCTTGGGTTCATCACGAAAATCGAGAAGACGGAAGCGGTTGATGCGAAGACATTCCGTCTGACATTATCCGAAGCCTATTACCCGACGATTCAGGAACTCGCGGTCGTCCGTCCGGTACGTTTCCTCGGAGAGGCTGGATTCCCGGAGAACGGCGATACATCGAAAGGTGTCAAAAAGGAAGTCGGGACAGGTCCATGGATGCTCGACGAGTACAAACCGGATCAGTACGCGACTTTTAAGGTCAACAAGAACTACTGGGGACCGAAGCCGAACGTCGATCACATCAAGGTCGACATCATCCCGGATGCGGAGACACGTGTCTTAGCACTCGAAAAAGGACAGGTTGATCTGATTTACGGGGAAGGGGCGATCAGCATCGATGCCTTCAACCAGTTGAAGACGGATAAATCGTACAAAACGCAGATGTCTGAACCAGTCGCGACGCGTCTTCTCGTCTTGAATACGAAAAATAAGCGTCTGTCTGACGAACGCGTCCGCCAGGCGCTCCAGCACGGGTTTGATAGAGCCGCTCTTGTCGAAGGCATCACGTCGGGTATAGAAGCACCAGCTGACTACCTGTTGCCACCGAACATGCCGTACACGTCGAACCTGAAAGTGAAGCAACGGGATTATGACGTCAAGGAAGCGAATCGTCTTCTTGACGAAGCAGGTTGGAAACTGCCGAAAGGTGAAAAGGTTCGCGTCAAGGACGGTCAACCGCTGCAAATCGGGATGATGTATGATGCGGCAGAGCAGGTCCAAAAGGCAATGGCCGAAACACTCCAGTCGGAATGGTCGAAAATCGGCGTCGAGCTGAAGACGGAAGCTGTCGAATTACCGGATCAAGTCCAGCGCTTCAAGGACAACCGATTTGACATCAACTTCTACAGCAACTTCGGTGCACCGTATGATCCGCATACGTTCGTGAACCTGATTGATACGGATGGCTTCGGCTTCAAGGAAGCGATTTCGGCTTATCCGAATAAAGAACAACTGTTGCAAGAAATCAAAGATGTTCTGAAGACAACGGACGAGACGAAGCGTCAGAAGATGTACGCCGATATTCTGCCATCACTCCAAGATCAAGGGGCATTGATTCCGATTTCGTACTTGAAGAAGATGGCAATCTATCAGTCGGACGTGACGAACTTCCAGTTCCCGGCGAACCGGGATGAGAGTCCATTTGCTCGGATCGGCATTAAGTAAAGGAGGGATGACATGGGGGTCTTCCTCGTCAAACGCATATTATCCATCATCCCGATTTTGTTACTGGCGGTCTTGATTCTGACAGGGTTGATTCATTTGTCACCAGTTGATCCGGCACAGGCATATCTGTCCGCTGCTCATATCCAACCGACGGATGAACTACTCGCTGCCAAACGAGCAGAATTCGGACTCGATCAACCGTTCTACCAACAATACTTCGATGCCGTCATCCGCTTGGCGCAGCTCGATTTCGGAACATCGTATCTTTCCGGAAAACCGGTCCTTGAAGATGTCTTACTCCGCTTACCGCCAACGGTCGAGCTGGCAGTGACGAGTCTACTGCTCGCACTCGTCATCAGTATCCCGCTCGGGTTCCTTGCTGGGATCAAGAAGAATGGTTTCTTTGACCATCTCAGTCGGGCAATCGCCTTCATCGGTGCTTCAATCCCGTCGTTTTGGCTCGGGTATCTGTTCATCTTCTTCTTTGCCGTAAAGCTGGATTGGTTCCCGGTCGGGGGAACGGGAAGTGTGATGCACTTGATCTTACCGGCATTGACGCTCGCCTTTCCGTTGATTGCCTTGTATACACGATTGCTCCGTGGCAGTGTGATTGAAGCATTGAACGAACCGTATGTCTTGTTTGCCCGGACACGTGGATTAAAGGAAGGACGGATTCTTGGGAAACACGTTCTTCGGATGGCGATTCCGCCGATGATCACGGGTCTTGGAATGAACCTCGGAAAGTTGCTGACGGGAACGATCATCGTCGAGACCGTCTTCTCGTGGCCAGGCTTCGGTCGCTACTTCATCGAAGCGATCTTTGACCGGGATATGCCGGTCATCCAAGGATACGTCTTTCTCGCGGCCCTCGTCTTCATCGGTAGCAGTTTGCTCGTCGACATCATTCAAGCTGTGCTCGATCCACGCCTAGCGAAAAAAGGAGGGACGGTATGAATACTCCACTTCCAGCAACGATGATCCGGTCGCGGTATACGCCGCTTCTTTATCTCTGTGCCCTCGTCTTAATCGGTATGGCAGGCATTGCGTTGTTCGCGCCATGGATCGCGCCGCATGATCCGAATCTCGTCGACTTGACGCAAAAGCTCCATGGTCCGTCGTCAGCCTATCCGCTCGGAACCGACCAGCTCGGACGCTGTCTCTTATCGCGCTTGATTTACGGCGCGCGGATTTCACTCGGCTGTGCCGTGTTGATCTTCATCGCCTCACTTGCGATTGGACTGTTCGTCGGAACACTTGCCGGTTACCGTGGTGGCTGGGTCGACCAACTCTTGATGCGTCTGTGTGATGGTGTAATGGCATTTCCGAGTCTGATTCTCGTCCTCGGTCTCGTCGGTATCTTCGGTCCAGGTCTCAAGCAGGTCATCATCGCCTTGATGCTCGTCCAGTGGGTCTACTACGCGCGAATGTTTCGCGGGATGGTCATGACGTTGAAGACAGAAGCGTTCATCGCCGCTGCTCGCGTCAACGGTTCGTCTTCGTGGAAAATCATCCGGACGCACATCCTGCCGAACATCTTACCACCGCTGCTCGTCATCGGGACGCTTGAGATGGGCTGGGCGATCATGGATATCTCGGCGATGTCGTTCCTCGGGCTTGGTGTCCAGTCACCAACTGCCGAGTGGGGGGCAATGATTCACGAAGGAAAATCGTACATCCGGACGAATCCGGAATTGATGATTTATCCGGGACTTGCGATCATGCTCGTCATCATCAGCTTTAACCTAGTAGGAGAACAGTTAGCAGAACGACTCGGTGTATCAAAAACGATGAAATGAGAGGAGGTGCCCGTATCGAACCGATTTTAGCTGTCGACGGTCTGACCGTCCGTACGAAACAACAAGTGACACTGATTGAAGAGGTATCATTCTCGATTCATGCTGGACAGATTCTTGGTCTTGTCGGAGAGAGTGGTTGTGGGAAGACGGTGACGAGTCTCGCTTTGATGCGTCTGCTCAATCCGCAGACGACAGACGTCACCGGTGACATCCAACTGAATGGCAGATCAATCATGTCTCTATCCGAACGAACCGTCCGAACGATTCGAGGCGGTGAGATTGCGTTCATCATGCAAAATCCGATGAGTGCCTTCACACCGGTCTACTCGATCGGGCACCAGATGATCGAGACAATTCAGACCCATTCACGTTGTTCAAAACGTGAAGCGAAACAACAAGCGATGACGGCACTCGAAGAAGTCAATCTGACGGATGCCGCCCGGTTGCTCAAAGCTTATCCGTTCGAACTGAGTGGCGGTATGTTGCAACGGATCATGATCGCCTTAGCCGTTGCCCTGCGCCCAAGCGTCTTGATTGCCGACGAACCGACGACGGCACTCGATGTCTTCAATCAGAAGACGGTTCTTGAATTACTCGAACGGATGCGGGCGACTTACGGAACGGCGATGTTACTCATCTCGCATGATCTCGGTGTGATCGCTGAACTTGCAGACGATGTCCTCGTCATGCAGCAAGGACGGATCGTTGAGCAAGCAGATGTTTTTGAATTATTTGATCGACCGCAACATCCGTATACACAGTCACTTCTTGCACAGCATCTAGGAAGGGAGGCGTTCGGATGAGTCTCTTGCAGATCGATCAAGTCTCACACGTCTATAAACGCCGGTTTCAACCAGCAAAGACCGTCTTACACGATGTCTCATTGACGCTTGAAGCGGGACGCTGTCTCGGCTTGCTCGGGTCGAGTGGTGCCGGGAAAAGTACGCTCGGACGATTGTTGCTCGGACTCGAACGCCCAACGACCGGAACGATTTGGTTCAATGGTGTCGATCGCCACGCGACAAAACGACCATTTCAAGGTGACGTCCAAGTCGTCTTTCAGGACTCGTTTGCTGCCGTCAATCCGAAACTGACAGCGGCTGATATCATTGCGGAACCGCTCGATAACTTCATTCGTTTAAAGGGAAATGCGCGGCAACAACGCTTAATGACGTTAATCGAACAAGTCGGGCTCAAGGCGACGGATCTGACAAAATATCCGGCGCAGTTCAGTGGTGGGCAACTACAGCGAATCGCGATTGCGCGAGCGATTGCTGCTGAACCACGTCTGATCGTTTTAGACGAAGCAGTCAGTAGCCTCGACATGGTCAACAAACGATTGATTCTCGCATTGCTAGCTGACTTGAAACGGCTACACGGTCTAACATATGTCTTCATCACGCATGACATTAAAGCTGCCGAGCAACTTTGCGACAGCTTCGCGATCTTAGAGCAAGGACGCCTCGTCGGGCATTACCCGAGTCTAGTTGCATTTGATGCTGCGACGGATCCTGCCGTTGAACGGATGCGCCAAGCAAAGCTTGCCGTGCATCCAAGGCAACGAACGATTCGAAAGACACAATCAAACAAAGGATAACGGACTGCTGAACGGCTCCGTTATCCTTTTTTATTGTAGAGCAGGATTAGTAAGGCGTTTTTCGAAACCGAAGACCAGACCAGCCAAGTGTTAGGGCAATCCAAACGAGACAAGAAGCGACACCGATTAGATGGGACGAAGAAAAAAACGACGTGTTCGATGGAAGCGACAGAAGCGCACCAGGCGTGAAAAATAATACATCTGGCATTAGCGAAGGAAGTGCAACAAGTAGTAAGGAAACGACGAGCGACAGGATGCCAATCGGAACAGCGCGTTGCAAAAAGGTGCTGATCAGTAGTGTCAGACTGACGACGAATAACATCCAAAGACTAAAATCGAGGATGATGCGTAGCGCAAGCATCGGCGAAAGGAATCCGAACCAATAGACGGTCAGACAATAGGACGTGAGTGCGCCGATCAGAATCCCGAATAGACTGATCATCCCGTGACTGAACCATTTCGATAGCAGATAGATATTCCGCGAAACCGGACGCGTCAGAATGAAATCCTGCATACCGGTTTGTCGGTCTGAAGCAAGCAATCCCATGAAGCTCATGATGAGGACAATCAAGCCGAGCTGATTGAACTGTCCGTGGATCGTTGCGCTGAAGACGTCAAGCGGTTGTGGAGCAGGACGATTCGGATCGACGATGATTCCGTCTGCATTTCCGACGTGTGCGAGTAAGACATCCATGTACATCAACAGCAACGGTTGTGTCACCCCGAGGGCAATGAAGAACAGCGGTAACCAGACGATTTTCCATTCTTTCCATGCTTCCAACCACTCGGTCCATGTCAGTGTATAAAAGGTCCTCATACGTCTGCCACCATGTCGAGGAACCGTTCCTCGAGTCCAATCGGTTGATAGGCAATCGAAGCAATCGACCATCCCTGTTGAATCAGAGTAGTCGCTAACTGCGAGAGATCAAGCGGCTGCTGTGCGGAGAACTGATAGCAGCATGGGTTGATTCGATCAATCTCGACTTGTGGAAATAGTGTCGCAGAAAACGACGAGACAGGGAGAAGCGTCTCGACTTGAATCCGATATTGATCCACGTTGCGTTGATTGTCGAGTGGACCTAACAATTTTCCGTGTTTAATGACGAGGAAGCGATCGCAACACGTCTTTGCGTCTTCTAAGAGGTGCGTTGAGACGATGATCGTCATCCGTTTCTTTAAGCGGAGGATCAATTGATTGATATCATGTCGACCACTCGGATCAAGGGCGGAAGCCGGTTCGTCGAGAATCAAAAATATCGGTTCATGTAAGATGGCTTGGGCGATTCCGAGACGTTGGCGCATCCCGCCGGACAAGCGTTCGATGACTTCTGCTTGTTGATCGTGGAGTCCAACTTCATTTAGAACGTCCGGAATCCGCTTATTTAACGTTGCGCGATCGAGACCTGACAAGCGACCGAAAAAACGTAATGATTGTTCGCACGTCATCCAAGGCTTAAAGTCGGTCTGTTGTGATAAGTAGCCGATCGATTGCTGGTGTTGACGGATGGAGCGCGAAGACATCGTAATGGAACCACGGTCACTCTCGATCATGCCGCTCAGACATTTCAGGAGTGTCGTCTTTCCGGCACCATTCGGACCAATCAGTCCAAGACATTCATGTTCGTGAATCGTAAAGGAAATATCGTCTAGGATAAGACGTCGTTGAAGTGAAAGCTGGAGATGAGAAATCTGAATCATGCTGTCATCCTCCTTCCGAGGACGAAGTAGAGAATCGAGCCAATCGGCTGGACGAGGAGAATAATCAATAACCAAGTAGTCGGTGTCGCGATCCGGTCCTTCCGTCTAAACCAATCGATACAGGCGCAGCTGAGTAGAATCAGGTTGATGGAGATGTAAATCAATAATAGGGGCAGGAATCGTTCCCAGTCGATGTGTGATAAGGCAGAGAAATCTGTGTTCATGAAAAACCCTCCTTTTCTATTACCATTATCAGTAATGAAAATAGAAAAGTCAATGCCATGGACGAATCATCGTTAGTTCTCAATCACTTAGAGCTATGATAAACTTCTCTTATCAAAATTTTCCAAATGAGATTTGAATCAAATAGTTTAAATGAAAGACGAACTATCAAACGAATCATGATTTTAAGGAGGCTTATATGCAGATTTATCAATTCAAAAAAGAGGTTGGTAAGAAGATCACGAAATTTGATTCGAACTTTGTGATGTCACGAATCATGCAAACTGAAAAAGTGACGCACATCGGATGCATCCATTTAGAGAAGAATGGCGTGGTCGGTTATCACCAGGCTGTCGTGCCGCAACTTCTATTAATTGTAGAGGGTGAGGGCTTTGTAAGAGGGGAAACGGATGACTACATAAATGTTCAGTGTGGGGAAGCCGTGTTTTGGAAACAAGGAGAATGGCACGAAACGAAGACGGATACGGGTTTAACAGCGATCGTGATTGAAAGTGAGTCACTGGATACATCATTTCTCGTTTCCGTTTAACGAAACTAAACACGATACATAAAGAGGCTGACTCAAAAAAAGAATGATTCGCTTCCACACGCCCTTTCCTCAGGCGAGACACAAGCCAGTTTTCCTGCTTCATTCAAGCAGGAAAGCGGGTCTTGTTTGTCTCTGACAGCGCATAAATGCGCTTATTCCTGTAGGAGTGGCGTGTAAAGCATCATTCTTATATCTTTGTAGAGACTAAAGTTTACGTCAGCCTCTATTCTTATTCCGTACACCATTTTTCTAATTCTTCGAGGCATAAATGTAACCGAGCAGTGATCATTTCTCGATTCCCCATCTGTTGCGTTGTTTTATGAGTGAGTTGAGGCTGATGTAGAATGTCGTAGTGCTCATACGCTTCTTGCAATATCCATAATGTATATTCATCCAGTAATCGTCGAGTTTGAATGGTGCGTTCGTCTCCAACCACGTTAAAGCAATATCCACTTATGAATCCATCAGCGATTTCGTTTAGAACATTACTTTTTTCTTGATACGCTTGATTTATGTATCGTGGAGCATTTGAAAAGGCTGGTAACAAAAATTTGTAACAAAAAACAAAGTAAGCTGCATATTTCAAATCAAAGTCCAATCTTGGAAACGGGTCAATGATTGCAATGTGTTCATCACTTAAAATTAAATTTTCTGGTGTTACATCTTGATTCACGAGAGAGATGTTTTGAACCTGAGTTCGTCTATTCTCAATTAAAGCATAAATATGTTTACCGACTTTTTCTTTATCAAAGCAAAGACTAGAGTGAATGAGAGCATTTAAGGCGGTTAAGACGTGTTCATTTTCTTCCTGCCATAATTCATCCCTGTTTTTTGAATCGCTACCTCGTAAAGTTTCCCATTGCCAGTGCAGTTCCCCGAAACCTGCAATAGAGGTTTTCTGGTTGTGTATATTGTGATAAATGCTCCCTAATTTCTTACCGTAAGAATGGGCTTTATTCTGATCGAGTAACAATAAATCCGTTCCACGACCCATGAACGTTTCTACTGTAAATACTGTGTCATCTTCAATGAAATACTGATAAAAGTCAGGACAGACATTTTGATCACTTGTATTGGCGTGTAAATAGTAAGCTTTCGTAGACTCATACTCTGTAGTCAGCTCTTGTTCATTAATCTGTTGTAACTCCCCATAAGCTTCATTCTTTTTTATGCGAATCACAAGGTCTTGATCATCTACTCTCTTTAACTTATATACAGTGTGCCAAGCTCCTTCACCAATCTTTAGAATCTGTTCTGCCTTTACGTTCAACGTATCCAGCACAATTGCATCAAGATTTTCTTTGATCCGTTTCATGGGGTCTATTTTCTCTCCCTCGCAATGTTGTCTCGTTTCATTTTGGTGAAAATACGCTTCTAGAAACGGAGCGTGTTTACGGCAAGATGACGAGTGAGACGGTCCGTTCAGTTGCCTGATCTTCTGTCTCTAGGTGATGATATTTTTCGAGCAATGTTCGCATGTCCTGTTGGAAATCGTTGAAGGTTTCATCTGTCAGGTGCAATTTCGCGATCGAGAACGTCGAATGGTCCTGACCTTGCGTTTGAACGGTCTGTTCGAAGTACGTCTGGTACTGCTGCAAGACATACATGAAGTAAAACGAGACGAAGTTCACTTTTTCATCGTACGTCGCACTGTTCCAGTCTGCTTCGCTGATTTGATAGCCGCTTGTGTTCAAGGCATAAATCTTCTCTTCGACTTTTCCAACACGCTGGACGGCGACGACCTTCAACAACTGATCGTCCATCATCGCATTGACTTGCCGGTACAAAGTAGACTGCGGTACATCCGTTAAACGTTGATTCAGTTGCATGATTGATAAGCCGTCTTCGAGATCAATCAATTCGAGCGCAATCTTAAACCGGACATGATTTTTGAATAAGTTAAAGTTCACGTCGTGTCCCACTCCTTCATCCAATCGTTTCTAAAACTATCTTATCATGCTTTTGGAATCATTCTTATAAATGATAATGAAAAAAGAGGAAATAAAAAGTGAATAGGGAATAGTCTATAATGACACTAATTGGTAAAGGAGCGTTTATTATGAAAGATTCAAACTATCGCTATGGTACATATGCACTCATTACAAGCTTTTTCTTATTTTTCTTTGTTCAGATGTTCCGAGCATATGTGGAATTATCACCGGAATTTGCTGGCGAAGCACTTGAAGAATATCACTTGATGTACTTCCCAATCATTGCTTTAGTCGTCGGACTCGTCCTATTCATCAACGGCTGGTGGAAATCGACGGAAGCGCAGCATAAAGCCTTATCGAATACAGAGCAAAAATAATATATGCACATCAAAAGACCGACAACGAATTTTCGTTGCCGGTCTTTATCGTTTCATATGCCTTATTTCGCAAAACGCTTAATCGCGAAAGGTCCGATCGGTTCAGTCGTCGATCGTTCCATGATCAATTCACTGAGTACTTTTCCAACTAAGCTGCTGAACTTGAATCCGTGACCGGAAAAGCCGGCGGCGATCGCGATGTGCGGATAGTCCGGATGCAAATCGATGATGAAGTCCTCATCTGGCGTCATCGTATAGAGACACGTTTTGCCGTGAGCTAAAGTTTCGATCGAGGGCATGAACGTATTCGTGAACTGTCGTAAATCAGCCAGATCACCATTCTCTTGACCGAATGGACGGCGTGGTTGATTCGGATCAACGGGAATCCCACCGTCGTGGCGTCCGATTTTCAGGCCGGTTTGAGCGATGCTTGGAAAACCGTAATAATAACCGGCGGGTGTATCAAAGGCGAAGGCAGGGAACACCGCGTCGTTAAATACCTCTTCCGCTGCTTCGAACCAGGCGAACGTCTTGCGGACCGGTCGCAGCGGTAAGGAGAGTCCAGTCTGTTCCAGTAACGGACCAGACCAGGCACCAGCTGCGACGATCAACGCGTCAGCCGAATAGGTGTCTGATCCGACGGTCACGTCAACGCCAGTGGCGTGGGCAGTGAGCGTCGTCACTTTCGCATTCGTCCGAATGTCGACGCCGTTCGCGACAGCAAGATCGCGATACGCTTCAATACAATCCTCGCACTTCAATACACCAGACGTCGGTTCAAAACAGCAGATATAATCGTTGGACATCGTTAAGCCGGACCAGCGGGTTCTAACTTCCTCAGCCGTCAGGACCTCGAGCGGCAAATCGTATTGCGCTGCACTCCTGATGATCGTTTGCATCGAACGGGACGAACGGTGACCAGCGTTTAAGACTCCCGTGTTCAGGAATAGACTTCGGCCGCTGATCTGTTCTAACTCATACCATAAGCGTTGCGCGGCTAATGCCAGTGGTACGTAGGCTTCACCTTCACCGTAGGCATGGCGAATGATCCGAGTCTCCCCGTGATGGCTCGCCTGATCATGCGGTGGATTGTGGGCATCTAACAATAGGATTTTTTGATCGGTTCGTGAAAGATAGTAGCCGGCTGCCATCCCCATGGAACCGGCACCGACGATGATGACATCATAATGGGACATCTGGTTCGACTCCTTCATATGTAAGTTCACACCAGTATAGAGTGAGAACCTAGAAATGACAAATGAAAGATTAAATCTCGAAGCGACGGGCTTCTTGTTCTAAGTGTTCCGTTCGTGTGTTTAAATCACCGACGAGTGTATGCAACGTCGTGATCGTCGCGATCATCTGTTCAGATGCAGCGGCGACTTCCTCGTTACTTGCCGTATGTTCTTCCGCGACAGCGGCAATTTCCGTCAAGGCATTACGAATGAACCGTTCTGCCTGCAAGACGTCTTCCATGTGTTGCGTCATCTGCTGTGTTGCCGTTGAGACGTGCGTGACTTGATCCGTCAACCGTTCAAACGTCGTATCCGTATCGAGGACGATCTGCTTGCCGGCTGCTGTTGCTTCGACCGTCGTCTTAAAACTATGTTGCATCTGCTGCGCACTGGCTTCGATCGACGTGACGATTGTTGCGATCTCACTGACACTGCTAGCGACGTGGCTTGAGAGATTCTTGACCTCGGTCGCGACGACAGCGAATCCTTTTCCTTGTTCACCCGCTCGTGCCGCTTCAATCGCGGCATTCAGGGCGAGTAGATTCGTCTGCTCGGAGATACCGCGGATGATACCGACGAGCGTTTGGATATCCGATGATTGCTGTTTCAGTAGATCAATCTGTTCAGCAGATTGCGTGACGTGCTGATGAATGTGACGCATCTGTTCGACGGAAGCGGACATTTGCTCCCGTCCGACTCGTGTCAGTGTTGCCATCTGCTCTGTCGTTCCTTGAATTTCGACACCAGATTGATTCGTCGTTTCAATCAATGTTGCGAACCGATTCATCTCATCATTCAATGAGAGCGTGACTTGGGTCTGACTTTCCGTCCCAGTCGCGATTTCTGACATCGTATGAGCGATTTGTTCGGAACCGTCGAGTACTTCTGATGTACTTTGGTCAATTGATTGACTCGTCGTTGAGACGAGAGTAGCTGTCTGTTTGATGTCGACAATCATCGTCCGCAGCATCTCGTTCATATCACGAATCGAGATCGCAAGCGCATAGATTTCGTCTTTCGAAGCAATCGTCAAATCGGTCAACGTCTGTTTTGCCTGATCCAGTCGTCCCTCGGCAATCAAGGCAGCGACTTTCTGTAACGTCTCGAGCGGACGTAACTTTCGACCGAGGACGATGTAGAGCAATATGAGTGTGGCCGTTAACAGAAGAAGTAAAAGTCCAATGAAAATCGGAGCATTTTGTTTTAATAATTCTGTTGTGAGGGCATCGATTTCTTTCGCAGCGATGTCGACGCCAAGAATTCCGATGATTTGACCAGACGCATCCTTTAACGGAACGTAGACACTCATATACTGTCCATATACAGGATCATCAATGATGTCCGTCGCGTGTGTTCCACCATTTAATACGTCCTTCATGTCAGTAACTTTTGCGCCACTCGCCGGTTCATTAATCTTTGCGGCATCTTTCTTAGGGAGACCGTCAATCAGCAAACGGACCTTGTTTTGGTCGATGCGTGCTGTGTATGTATACAAGAGTCCGTTTTGTTTACGTAAGGTATCAAGTTGATTCCGTAGGGTTTCATACTGCTCAGACGCGACAGGCGATTGTAGGAATTCGCTATAAGCCACTGTGTCGAATGTTTTGCTGATGCGAAGCGCGTCCTTTTCGGCGGTCGCTTTCAGCGTTGAGACTGCAGTTTGTTTCGTATTGAAGTATAAGGCCAGACTACTAAAAACAAAAAAGGCAATCAAAATCAAACTAATCATTACTAAAAGACGTGTTCGGATGGAATGGTTCTTGGTTGTGTTTTTCACATGCAACCGTCCTTTCAACTCATATTTTCTATCTGTAATTCATTTATCGGTCGTTAAAATACATATTAAACAGGACCTTTTGACGATTTTTTTATAAAAGGTCGTAAGAAAAACCGTTTTTTCTTAAAAAAGGATTTATTAAGAATGATTCAGGGCACATATTAGATAGAAAAAAATACAAGTTGAGGGAAGAGGGATTGAGATGGAAAGTGAAGTCGATCATCGAATCAAGGCAAGACATGTATATGAAAATGAATTACGAAGACACGCGGTCAGCACAAAAAAAGCCACATTTCGATTGATGACATGTCTACGTTGCCAATCGAAGATTCTGTTGAAACAGGGACATCAGGATAGCCATCAATGTGACGCGAACTAAAAAATCCCGCTCTTAAGAGCGGGATTAAATAAAGTGTTAGATAGAACAGGCAACAGTTAGAATAAAAAAATAATCATGAACGTTTATTCTTCGGTCGTGGACGTTTAGGATTTCATAGGCAACACATAGTGTAATAATAATTGCTGAATACAGGAAAGTAGTGTTCCGATTGTCAATGGAGCAAGAACTAAACCTATACCGATGATAATCACACCAGGTGCGTCGTCAATCTGACCGATATAGAAAAAGACGGGAAAAAGACATGTCATTAAAGCAGTAACGATATAAAAAGACAATTTCATCGATTGAAGGGAAGCCGTGATGAGCGGAAAAACCGGAGGAGCCGTCGACATGTATCGGAGGATGCGGAGCGCATGAAATAAAATCATAAGAGTCGGAATGAAAATAAGGTATGCGGTCAATAGAACACTGTAACCAGGTCGTTCGAGTAATAAATTTTTCATGATACCATGCCAGACAAGGGGAATACCAAGTCCAGCTAAGCCGAACAGACTGAAGATGACGCCGAAGACGATAAAGCGTAAAAACCGAACTTGCCAGACAAAATGATTCACGATATCAACCCCTTTCAAGATGGCGAACGTTTCTTTTAGTATACTGTATCTCCCGATAAGCTAGTAGAAAATTCAAGTGAAGAGACACTCGCACGACAAAACAATTTCATGAAAGTGAAATAGATTAAGTATAGGGAGGGCATAGGATGAAACGAGATCAACATGTCATGCCGCATCCTAAAGGTGGTTATCAAGTGAAAGCTGCCGGTGCGACTCGAGCAACGAAGCGATTCGCTACACAGAAAGAAGCGATCGCAGAAGGGCGTCGCATTGCGAAAAATCAGAAGACAGAGCTCGTCATTCATAACAAAGAAGGGCAGATTCGCGAAAAAGATTCCTACGGACATGATCCATTTCCACCACGAGGTTGAGCCATCATATACGACACGTTCTGGTTATGAGAGCGTGTCTTTTTAATGATTTTTATGTCAAAAGTTTTTGACATAATGATGGAAGTTCATTACAGTAAATATGTAAAAAGAATTTGACACGTCGTGGAGGAATGAACATGAGAAACCACATCAAAGAGCGACGTCTAGCGGCAAAATTATCGCAACAAGAACTGGCTGATCGTTGTCAAGTCAGTCGGCAGACGATTAATGCGATTGAAAACAACAAGTATGATCCGACTTTACAATTAGCGTTTAATATCGCCAAAGTCTTGCAGACACAAGTCGATCATCTATTCATTTCAGAACAGGAGGAGAGAAATGTCTAAGAAAAAAACGGGTTTATTTTTAGTAACGCTCGTGATACTTGCGAGTCTTACCGTCATTAGTATGATCATCGAAAACAACGTAACGTTCTTCTCGATTGTTCAATTGGCGATTCTGTTGATCATGCTCTTCTCGTATTTTACGTGGGCGCGGACGACGGAGGACGAGCGTCCGGTACCTGATGATGAACTTGGAGAAAAGATTACGATGGAGAGCGGGCTCGTTAGCTACAAAATTCTGATTGTCCTGATTTTTGGATTCATCTGTCTCGATTACTTTTTACATGAATCAGCGAATCTGTTATTGATCGTTTTGTTCGCGATTGCTTTAGTTACACTACCAATCATTGAGTTTATGAAAGCACGTTCCTATCGATGAAGCGGTTTGGAACGGAAAGAAGTAAAGCATGGAAGAACAACAATAATGATATCACTACTGATGGTACATCTACTATATTATATGGAATGTGCCTGCACGGTCAGTTTGCATCATGCACGAAAAGCGATTGAGCTTGCTCCACTAGATGTTGCTTATTATGAATTTATCTTGTTTTTTTGCGGGCAATCCTCACGTCTATCTGTTTAAAGAAGAAATAACTGATACCCACAAACGGATCAAAGGATTGCATAAATGATGAAAAAAATACCTAGATGAGATGACTAATAATCTCTTCTAGGTATTTTTTTTATTATTTTGTCAGTACTGGTGAAATCAATGTAGTAACTGTATTGTTTCCTTCTGCAGTTACACGAAGATTTGTCACACCCGTCACATCAACATCAAAGTCGATTGGGTCATCTCCATATACAACATCATAGCGACCAAGTTCTTTTCCGTTATTGTCGGAGAATACAAGTGTCATTTTGTCATCTGGATAAGCATGACTTAAGTGGCTAGAACTTTTTGTTAAGGATTCTTCTGTTAAAAGTGATAATTGTCCAGTTAACTTTTTATATTTACGATTCAAACTAAATGTAGCAAATTCATCATTGAAGAACCCTGATAAGATCACGTTTTGATTATTTAGTTTACCATTTACTAAAATGGATTGATTATTTTCAATCCAATCAAATGATGAAGCACCGTTATGAATCGATGAAAGTGATGTACCTGAAAGTGGTGTTCCGACTTCATAAGCGGTAGAAGTCTCGATTAGAGGTAATCCTGAAAGGTCTGCTAACAATTGTAATGGTACGTATGGCGTTTTACCAAGCATCAACAAACTTTCTGTATTTTTGTACTTACCAGTTACGACTGCTCCGTCTGTGACAAGTGATTTTGAAGATGCGAGAAGGCGATACCCAGTCGAAAGCTCTTTGATCTTCTTTTTGTTCCCTTCGTTCTCGATTTGAAGATTCTTGTACTTAGTATCAAGTGATTTATAAGACTTTGAAAGGCTCGTGTGCTGTCCTTGTAACGTCTTATAGGCGTTTTCCGACTTCTTTGTTTTTTTCTTTTCGTCGGCTAGTTGTTTTTGGAGTGCTGCTTTTTCCTTTTTCAGTTTAGCCACTTCTTTTGAACTTGAACTTGCTTCAACGATTGATGTCTGCATGACACCGAATGCTAATGATGATACAAGACCTGCTGCGATCCATTTCTTCAAGATGGTTCCCCCTTAAATGACAAAAATGATTTCTTACACCTAACAGTATATTCCAATATCATCTTTTTAGATTTCAATCATTTTGAAATGAAGGGAATGTTTTTATAGATTAAATTTGAAACCAATCACTTCGCAATATCGAGTACATATACAAATCATCGAACTGACTACGCGTTTTCTCATATTGACGAAGCAACCCTTCACGCTGGAATCCGAGCCGTTCAAGTAATCGTTGCGAAGCGGTATTCTCGGGTAACACGAGTGCTTCGATTCGGTTGAGCGAAAGTTCCTTAAAACCATATTCGATCACCGCAAGCGCTGCTTCCTTCGCGATGCCTTGTCCCTGATAGGCAGGGTTCAGCTCAAACCCTATTTCAGCCCGCTGATGGCGTTCCGATTGATTCAAGAAACCGCAACTACCGATGATGACATCGTCTTCTGATAAAGCGATCCCAAAACGGATGCCCGTACCCTCACGACGAATCGAAGCGTACCAATCAATCTCTTCGAGGGCGTCAGCTTCCGATTGAAACGGAGCGAGTCCCATCTGTTTGACGACGTGTTCGTCTGATAAATAAGCGAGGACACTCGTAGCATCTGTGGGTAATACTTCGCGTAAGGCGAGACGGTTCGTTTTAAGCGTTGGGAAAGTATGTAACATTCAAAAAACTCCTTTGCAAGAAAATGTAAAAAATATTGTGCAGTGTTTAAGGCATATGGTAAGATTCTCCACAACAAGAGCATATCATTTCGTTGACGAGAAAGAGTAATGATTGTTCCTCTGCCTTACAGAAAACCGGGATTGCTGAGAACCGGTAGCCAGATCAATCATGAAGATCCTCTCTGAGAAGTCACGCTGAACCATTCAGTAAGTGTGACCGGGTGTCCACCGTTACATGGAATGCACATGATAGTGTGCAACTAAGTGCTGTCGAGAACAAGCATTCTCGACGGAATATGGGTGGTATCGCGGTGAAGTCCGTCCCTGTCAAAGGGGGCGGACTTTTTTGTATTCTCTTAGTTACCGATTAAAGGAGCGAACAAGGGATGACGTCACAAAACCAAGCAGAAACCGTACAACAACGGGAGGACCGTATCCGAAACAGATGGAAACGAGACCAGGTCTTCGCACGATCGGTTGAGCAACGCACGGAAGCAGAATTTGTATTCTACGAAGGACCGCCGACTGCTGCGGCATGGGAACAGCGAACGATTCGCGAAGAGACGTGCAATTGTTATTTCTTTGAGAAGATGGGCTATCGATTGACCGGTGTCAGTCAACCGCTCAACGAACGGGCGACACTCGTTTCTTATCAAAAATCAGTTTCGGAATGAGCGGGTTTTGTCGGAAGGAAGAACCACCACAGATTCGTTAATAGAGCGGCAAGGACGGCAAAGTTAAACAGATAAAGGCAAAAGAAGAAGACGAACTCACCGATGTCCTCAAGGTTAGCTAACGGATTATCGACCAGGTACGATTCGTGACTGACTCCGAAGATGAACAAAGGAAAGAAGACATAGAAGTATCGTTTCCAAAAGAATGATGCACGACCTGTTTGAGACATATGAGTACCTCCTGAAGGAATGGCACGCTTCTTCTGACCGGAAGAAGCGTGTGTTCATTTACGATAAAGAGGGGGTACCGACGACTTCGATGTGACGCGTGACCGTATCAAACAGACGTGTCCGCGTATCGTTATGAGACAACAGCAACGGTTCACCGGTCTCGTCATAGATGAAGGCAATCGGAATCGAAAAGCCACAGTTGCGGTACGAACCATCGGCATGACTCGTTCCGATCATGAGCGCTTGTTGCGCCTGACTGATACTACGTGCTTCACCGGACCACTCAACGTACTGTTCCTCGCTGAACATGCCGACGCCAATCGGATTGAAGATGAGATCAAGTCCGGATTCCTCGCGTAGTCCATCTTTTCCTAAGAAGATTTCGCGGCAGAGGACGTATCCATAGCGGAATAACCCGTCGTTTACTGTTGATGGCGTATAAAGCGGTCCAGCTTCTGGTGTTTTTGCGCGATCAAGCAGAATCGTCCCGGTCGCATCGATGATGACAGCGCGATCGAGATTCGCTTCATCCTTGTAACCGAGGACGATGGCTGTTTCGAACTGTTTGGCAAGATGTTGCACGCGTTCGAGTTCCGTGACCGTACAATAGCCTTCCGGGTAGACAATCAGATCGACTTCAGGATAAGCGGCGATTTCACGTTCGAATTGCTCGAGTCCGGTCTCGCGTTTTGGTTGAGCGATTAATAATTTCATCAAAACATCCTCTCAGGCATAAATATATCTGAAAAATCAGACTTTAAATTCGTAATGATTTTACCATTAGTGGTAAAATAAAGCATATCGCTTTTTGATAAATTTTACTGCAATTAAAGGAAGGTCATCAGCTTGAACATTTTAAAAACCATTCTTGTGACACGTCATCTACAAGCAATGAAAGATTTTTACATAAATCAGATCGGATTCCCGCTTGTCTCGGAAACGAACGATTCGTTTACGATGCAAATCGGTACGGATCAGCTGACATATCGACAGACGGATGATGTTGATACGCAATACCATATGGCGTTCAACATTCCGGAAAACGTCTTCCAACAAGGAAAAGCGTGGCTCGTAGAACGGACACCACTCTTGATCGAAGACGGACAGGATGAGATTTATTTTGACTTCACGGATTCGCATTCCTGTTACTTTTATGACCCGGATGAGAACGTCTTGGAACTGATCGCGCGGCATCAAATCAATCCGTCTAAAGCGGAACTGACGTTTGATGTATCCGACATCCTCGGAATCGGCGAGATGAGTCTGACGGTGAAAGACGTGCTTGAAGTGGGTGAGCAGTTAGCAGAGATTGGCGTTCTCGAGCGACGGGAACGTCCGCTCAATGGCGCGTCACTCAACTTCCTCGGACCGGTCGCGGATGGAACGCATATCTTGCTCGTCCCAGAAGGTCGGACATGGTTGTTCTCACCGAAGACGGCGAAGGTCAGTCCGATCGAGATGGAACTCGACGGCAGACATCGGGTCCGGCTTGATGCAGCGGGCGTATGGCATCAAAGTGCCGTTTCTTCATAATTCATTATTCTAAAAAGTGAGGGAAGTAAGATGAATAAAGCGGTGAATGCGAGTATTGCGTTCGGATTATTGTTATTCGTGTGTGGATTCTTTTTCTTGTTTGGCTATTTGACCCGCTCAATGCCGATTCAGCAAGGCGGTGACCCGGTCATCTTACCGGTCGCAGCACTCCTCGTTCTCCTACCGTTCGTGATCCGGGAAGGCATGCGCGTTTTGACGTATGTTACGTTGACACGTCGACAGGTCGGCGTACTCATCTTATTTGCAATCAGCGGAATCATACTTAGTAGTTGGATTGAGGTGCAACAGAATGTTGCCGTAATCGATTTCCGTTCCCTATTTACGATTCATACGTACGTACTGTTCGTTTCGGGCATCATCTTGTTGTGTCTCCTATTGACGGGGCTCAAACGGATGCGCGTCCGAACGAGAGTGATTTAAATGGAAAAGGACTGAATGACATGGGATACATCACAGAATTACGAAAACTCGTCGGCACACGACCGCTCGTCATGGCAGGAGCGTGTGTCATCGTCGTCAACGATAAACAAGAAGTCTTATTACAACTTCGGCAAGATAACGGTTGCTGGGGACTCGCTGGTGGAGCGCTTGAGATCGGGGAGACGCTCGTAGAGACAGCAAAACGAGAATTAAGGGAAGAGACCGGTCTTGAAGCAGAGCACCTCGAATTATTGAACGTCTATTCGGGTGATGCGTTTTACTATAAGTATCCGCACGGGGATGAAGTCTATAATGTCATCTCAGCATTTCTGTGTACGGCGTATACGGGTGAAATCGTTCGGGATTCGTCAGAAGTTGCGGAATTACGCTTTTTCGCTATCGATCAGCTACCAGAAAACCTCAATCCACCGGAACAGCCGATTTTGATCGAGTATGTCGAAAAACAGCAAGCAATAGCGCATCACGTTTCCATCTGAAGAAATTGGTATGAATAGAAAATCTTGAATGAGCCTTTCATTCAAGATTTTTTATTCGTACCGGAACGCGTTCTAGTCTTTAGCCGATCAAACAAGAACTCGCCAATCCTTTGAACAACATCAACCGCTTTGGGCACTCGAAGAGAAATGGTATAAACAGTTTCCAGTCTATCCGATTGATACGACAGCGAAAACGCCGGAGCAAGTCCGACAAGCAGCAGTTCATCAGCTGTCTTCCATCGGATTCTTAAGAAGGGAGAACGAGATATGAAATGGAAAGGGAAGATCTATTCCCTCATCGAGGGACAAGACGAAAAAAAGGTCTACTGGATAGAACAAGGAAAATCGGTTCAGATCGGACAGACCTACGAAACGATTCGGTTAGAAAAGACATCACATCAATCTATTTTGGTACGGGAGCAAGAATTGGTGTCAGAAAAAATCGGCAATCGAACGATCCACCTGACGATTGATGCAGAAGACTATACGCCACTCGAATTCGTCGAGTACCAAGATGGCGTCCAAACCGTGCATGCGTTGTATCGAGCGGATGCAGTCGTAATTACGCGAGGCAATGAGCAGTCTGTCCTACCGATTCATACCGAAAGTGTTGATCTGTTTTCAATCGAATTGTTGTTGCGAGCATTACCATTAACCGTCGATTCGACACTCTCGTTTAGCGGCTTTAGTGCCGTTTCCGGACGTGAGGTGCCAGTTCAAGTACATCCTTTGCGGTACGATCGATTGACCACCGAAACAGGCGAACACGTAGAGACACTTTGCGTCCACGTTGCGTTTGATGAACGTGTTCAGTATTACTGGATTGATCCAGTCAAGCGGGAGTTGTTAAAACAGTCCTCACAGATTGCGGACGGGATCTCATTGGAATTTCGTCGATGAAAAAGGAGCAACGAAACGGTAGACCGTCTCATTGCTCCTTGTCTGTTATAGATGAAAATGATGTTGCATCGCTTCAAAAATCCGCTTACTCGCCTTTGTATCATCAAAAGCATAGATGTGACTGAGATTGCGCTTAAAGCGTTTCGGCATCTTCAATTCGCGTAACGACTCCATCAAGGCTTCTCTGGATTCGATGACGTCTCCTGGTAATAAGTCTGTCGATTCACCAGCGTTATCTTCACCGATCAAGACAGGTGGGCGATAGTAGAGTACCTTTTTGTGCATCAAGGAGAAATCGAGACCGACACTCGAATAATCTGTGATCAACACATGATGATTCTCGAGTAGCTCCTTGACTGTGAACACATCCTGACCGACGACATCGACGAAATCCGAAAGGAACAAATGGCTGAATTTTTGGAAGTTGCGATGGAGGTAGAACGAAACTTCATATTTGTTGTTCATCACTAAGCTTTTCAACTGTTCGTCCGTGATCAAGGCTTGAAACTCTTGATAATAGTCACTTTCCATGAACTGTTCGTCTGGATACGTATCAAGTTCCGGTCGCCACGTTGGCATGATCAACAGCTTTTTCCGATTCTTATATCGCTTGAGCCAACGCGATCGTTCAGTGATTAATTGATCGAATCGGGCGAGACCCGTCACGATGATTTCGTTAGGATGAAAACCGTAATCGCGGGCGATGAGCTGCTTCTCCCGCTCCGAGGAGACGACGAATAAATCAGTAAATGGATGTGGCAATTTTTTACCATAAATATGACTGACATCTTTTGACCCGATGACACCGTGTTGCAAGAACAGCTTTTGTTTCGTTTGCATCAATGCTTCCGTGTGATAGGTAGCGAACGGTAAGGCATAACTTGAAGAATGCGTATGGCAGAGAATGTCTGCTGCTTGAACGACCTCGATGTTCTCTGGTGATTTGTAGAACACGATATGGTTCTCATATCCGACAAGATTTTTGAGGTCCGGACTCGATCGACTGATGATGTAGTAGATGTTGAAATGTTTCCGGTGCTGGTCAACAAGGTACTTGAAGAAAATCATCCCATTATCTTGTGCTTTATCCGGATATTCACAACAGACGATCGTCTTCTTAGTGGGATCCAGTCCAAGTAACGGTCGGGGATCTGCGTAATATTCGACAGTCTCGACTGGCACCGGGATTAGACGCATTGCAAGGCGTTCCTACACGGTCGAATAGGGACGAACCAACACATCGTATTGCTCATTTAACGGCAACCAGTGCTCGTCATTCAAGAGTTCTGGATGATTTTTAAAGTGACGAATCCGAGGTGTGAATACAGATATCGGCATCTCACGAATCGAAAAGCCAAATAAAAGATCATAGATGTTCGCGTTAAAGGCATCGTATGTATACCGGTCACCGAGCAACTGCTCAACGAGTTCTTTATCGATCACGGCTTCGACTTCGGTTCTGAAGCGACAGGCGTCGACTGGTGTGACGGTGAAGCGTTCGATCGGTAGAACGATTTTTTGTTCCTGATGTCTGAATTTAACGAAACAACTCGGTTGCGCGACTGTGTCATACTTCGAGTGAAACGAAAACTTCAACAGAAGCACGTCGTCTTGACGCGTCATGCCCTCAAACTGGACATCTCGGTCGTAAAAATTCATGATGGACGGTTTTTTGTTGTAGATCAGACTGAGCTCATCGTCTTGATCGATGAAAATGAAATAGGAATGTTTCCCTTGTTTGATGTAACTGTTCGGTGCGATGTCAAGGGGTTCGGAAAGATGTTTGAATGAGACTGGTGTTCCAAGTTCATCGACGAATTTAATAGGATGATTCTTTTTTCGGAAGATACTGAGTAACGCATCGACCGATAGCGAAAAACCTGTTTCTGTTTGTTGTACAGGTATATGTTGTTCGTTAATAGCTAAATATAGGGTTTGTTGCGGGAGATTCTCGATCAAAAACGTATGATCACGACAGGTGATTTTCATTGATGCATGGCTTTCTTTCTCACTCTGAATCATATGGTATCTCTGTTACATCCTTCACCATACAATATCTTCCGATTTCTGCAAAGATGTAGTTTGAATGGAAATCAGTGAAGTGTCGTTTATCTTCTTAAACTTGTTGGGTAGAACCGACCGATCGTTCAGCTTTACGAACTACTAGTTGCAGAACCATGACAATGATTGGATATTATGCAAAAATAATTGACTTTGTTCGTAAAAAAGGGGGTAAATAGAAATTGTATTGGTTTTAACTGTCTGAACAAGACACGTTTAGGAAATAGTAGATTTGGTAACATATATAGGTTGACCTCACACAAAAAAAGAGAGATCGATCTTAAAGGGTAGAGGAGAGTAATTACAGATGCTGTATACTGTTACATCGACATTACCACCGAAACACGGTGGTAGAACGAAATCACTGTTGAGTCGGATTGCACTCATGGAAAAAGAACTGAGTGTTGGCTCGACGATCGTCACGACGAACTACAATGCCAACTATATGGAAGTGTACGAACAGTTCCGAACGGAAGAAAAAGTCGGTCCAATGGTCCAGTTCGAAAACATTTATGATTGGTTATCCGATTATAAATTGTTGAGCATTCCGACAACCCGTTTTCGGAACAAGCCGATCGTCAAAGAATCGGCGCGTGAAATCGAAGGATTGAAAAGCGTTGAGAAAAAAGGCAGTGATGCCGTTCGCTATTATGATGAAGAGGATGAATACGTCCTCTATCGTAAATTCTATCCGGAGACGCAAGTCGTCGAATTCGAAGATTTCATGACGAAAGCATCCCCTAAAAAAGTCGAGCGCTGGGAATACAACGTCTACGGTCAATTGCACCGCAAGACGATCTACTCACCCGTCCATCACGGGAAAATGATGGAGGAGTTGTATGATTCAGAAGGTGCTGTCTATTGTAAGAAGTTCTACAATGAAATGGCACGTCCAAAACTCGTCTTGATTCAATTATATCGAAACGGCAGAATGTACAAAGCGTTCAAAAAAGAGAAGGATTTGTTTGAATACTACTTCAACCGTTTATTTAAAGATGGCGATGTTTTGTTCGTCGATGCTCGTTTGCTCGATCGCTCGATTCTCAACATCAAAGCAGCCGTCAAACGGGTCATGGTCATCCATAACTCGCATCTAGACGGATCAAACGTCAAAGGATCGTACGCGACGATGTTCTCAGAGTCCGATAAAGTGACACGTTTCATCAGTCTGACGAATCATCAAAAAGAAGACATCTTAGAACGGTATAATATCCCGGAAGAGAAAATCTCAATCATTCCGCACTTCATCGTTCCAGAACAAGCGCAACGACGTGACCAGGTCAAAGATCAATTCTGTTTCATCGGTCGATTCGGTCTGCAAAAACAGATGGATCATTTAATCAAGAGTTATGCACTTTTCAAACAGTCAGGTCACGCGACGAAACTCGTCCTTTACGGCATGGATGAACAAGGACAACTCGCGATGATGGAACGCTTGATCGAGGAGCTCGGTTTACAGGACGATATCGAAATCCACGGTTTTACGTCGAATCCGGCAGAAGTTTTCCGTGAATCGAAAGCCTCGTTGTTAACGAGTGAATTTGAAGGATTCGGGCTGACAGTCATGGAAAGTATCAATGTCGGCTGTCCGGTCATCTCCTATGATGTGAAATACGGACCACGCGAAATCATCGCTCATGGCGAAAACGGATATCTCGTTCCAGCCAATGACATGGAAGCCTTCGCACAAGCGATGGTACAACTCGTCGAACAACCACTCGAGCGGGTCGAGACGAAGCCATCCCTGTACCTTGAGACGGCTGTAAAGAACTATGGACGATTACTAGAAGAATTGAACAACTAAATCTACTACTTGAACGATGAAGAGGATGAACGATATGAAAAAGATCACAAAAGCCATTATTCCAGCAGCAGGACTCGGAACACGTTTCTTACCTGCGACAAAAGCAATGCCAAAAGAAATGTTACCGATACTTGATAAACCAACGATTCAGTATATCGTCGAAGAAGCCGCAAAAGCCGGCATCGAAGATATCATCATCGTCACGGGTAAACATAAACGAGCCATCGAAGATCATTTCGATAACCAAAAAGAACTCGAAATTACGCTCGAAAATTCCGGTAAGACGGAATTGCTCGAGAAAGTTCAATTCTCAACGAACCTTGCGAACATTTTCTATGTCCGACAAAAAGAGCAAAAAGGTCTCGGACATGCCATTCTGACGGCAAAACAATTCATCGGGAATGAACCGTTTGCAGTCTTACTCGGGGACGATATCGTCGAGTCAGACAATCCGGCAATCAAACAATTGATGGACGTTTACGAACAGACGGAAAAATCGGTCATCGGTGTACAAGAAGTCCGTCCGGAAGATACGCATCGTTATGGCATCATTGATCCGGTCTCACAAGACGGACGACTGTATGATGTAAAACAATTCGTCGAAAAGCCGGCACACGGGACAGCACCATCAAATCTTGCGATCATGGGACGTTATGTGCTGACACCGGATATCTTTGATTACCTTGCGAATCAAGGAGAAGGGGCAGGCGGCGAAATTCAATTGACGGATGCGATTGAACGCTTGAATGCGGATAGCCAAGTCTTTGCGTATGATTTCGAGGGCAACCGCTATGACGTCGGGGAGAAACTCGGCTTTGTCAAGACGACGATCGAATATGCGTTGAAAGATGCAGAGATGCGTGACGAGCTGAAAGCTTTTATCAAGACACTAGATATTTAAATGACGAACCACCCTGACATGATGCAGGGTGGTTTTTTTGTGATTCATGAAACCAATCCGTCTAGTCGAAACGTAGAAAAAGGAGAAGAGAGGTGCTACATATGTTAACGTGGCTCGGTGTGAAGGCTGATAAAAAAGCAGAGCGACAATTTTTCGCAGGTGTCGAAAAGAAAACAATCTTCCTGATCTTACTCCTAGCGCTTGCGATCTTGAAGGGTGTGAAGTGGGGAATGACAGTACTCATCCCAACGGCATTTTTCAGTGATCCGATCGTTTCCGTGTTACCAGGCGTGCTTGGCGTCCTAACAGCAGTCGTTTTCGTACTTTTGGTAGAACGCTTCCTGCAGGATAAGTCGAGTGAAAAGTAAGAGATACACGGAAGATCACCTGAAGTTAGTCGATTCAGACTGAAGACAAAGTGCAATTTTTCTCTAATTGAGAAGGATTGCGCTTTTTCGTTCGTCTCGAATCATTTATCAGGGTCAAGCTTCGCACCGCTGCTCCTGCTTATTTTTCTCTAGAAGGCGATTTTGAGCGAAAAAAATGCTTATGTGATACTTTTTCTCAATTCATCCAAATCAAACGAGAAATTGTTGATTTCGTTCCATAAATTGTTAGGTAGAACGTAATTGTCTGCTCGTTAAAAATAGGATAAACCTTTTTTAAGTTGAATTGGTAAAAAATAAATGTGATTATATAAATATAGTAAAATTGAAATGTTTTACTTCTATAAAAGTAAAATAAATTATGGAGAATTGAGAGGTGATACAGAAAGATGAAAAATCAAATTTTAGAAAGTGTTTTCGCAGCAATGTTTTTTCTTATTTTTCTAATGTTTTTTGAAGGAATGCCGAAGTCGACTGATACATGGGTCGAATATGGAATAAAGTCTGTGGCAATTGCTGTCATTTTCCTAATAACGGAAGGTGTTTTTTCTAAAAAATCTCTCAAAAAAAACACATCAAATCAATAAAGTATTCAATTGTTTTAATGCTGAGTACACGATAGAAACAAAGCCCACATGTGCGTTATAATGTGGGCTTTCTTCAATGCAAAGTGATCGAGTGAAATATATTACGATACGACGAATCCATTATTTTCACGATGTTTATCTATGCTCTGATCATGATTATTTTTCTTTTAATTCTAACGATCTCCCTAAAATCAATAAATGTCATGAGTGACGAACTGAACTTGGTACAAAAGACATCAGATATTCAAAGGCGTTTTTGCTCATTTCTCGATGTCCTTGATGTAAAATAAGAAAGACAACGACGGAACAGGTAAGGGGCGAACGGACATGACGAAACGATCCATCCAAGATGCTGCTTTTTTAGGCAAACGAAAACAAGTAATGCGGTGTATCGAACGTGGTGACGATCTGAACGAACTGGATGAAGAAGGGTTTGCGGCACTTCATTGGGCGATTCAGGAAGGATACTTGCGGATCGTCGAATTGTTGCTCGATCATGGAGCGGATGTGAATCTTCCAAATCAAGACGGGATGTCACCGCTGCATATTGCTCTGTATGATCAAAAGACGGACATTGCGTTGCTGTTGATTAAGCGCGGAGCCCATCTTGATTTAAATGAGTACGGCTTCTCAGCGCTTCACTTAGTAGCGGGGCGATCCGGCAATAAAAAAGTCTTACAGAAACTAGCGCAGAATGTGGAGTTGTTACATCAACGGACCGATGATGGAGCTGGGGTGACGCCGCTACATTACGCAGCGCAAGAAGGCAAGGCGAAAAAAGTCAAACTGTTACTTGAAGCGGGAGCAGAGGTTGATGTTATCGGATTAGACGGTTTCACACCGTTGTATCTGGCAGTTGGGAATAATCATCCGAAAGCGGTCAAAGTGCTCCTAAAGGCGGGAGCCGATATCGAGGCGGAAAACGTCGCAGATGGTGATACGGCAGTGCTTGCTTTAGCGAGTGCTTACGGTTATGAACGGATTGTCCGTTTACTTCTCTCTTATGGAGCCGATCCGCTACATCGAAATGAAGACGGGCGGACAGCACGTGGTGCAGCACTTGATAATGACTACCATCAGATTGCGGAGATTTTAAGACAAAAAGAGATTGATGCATTGTCTGAGGAAGAAAATAAGTGAGCGATTGACGACAACAGGAAGCATCTGCGGATGCTTCCTGTTTTTATTTTTAAAAGGACTTTCAAATCGCTTTGTCAAAATAGAGATAGGAGAACACTTATTCGTCATCGAAAGGAAGGATACATCATGAACGCAAAAGATTGGATGGTATGGAATTTAAATGAAGTGAGAAGAAGAAGCATCAAAGTCTGGTGCTCGATTCCTGAAGATAAGCTGAACTGGAAACCGGATGAGAACGCCATGACGTGTTTCGAGATGATTCGTCATGTGTTAGATAGCGAGTATTATTATTACTTAGCCTTACAAAATGGAGGCAGTCTATCGTCGTATGAGTCTCCATTTGAAGGGCGTGACTTCATATCAGTGCAAGAGGAGCTAGACTTTGCGGAGGTCTATCGGGAGGAATTCATGACATATGTCGGGCGACTACCGGAATCAGATTTAGCGACGGTCCAGATTGATCGTTCCGAATCAGGTTATGTCCGTTCGCTTGGTGATATGCTGTTACGAATTGCTTATCATGAAGCAGTGCATACAGGACAGCTACTCGATTATTTGAGAACAGCAGACATTGAGCGTGTGCGGGTTTGGGACTAAGGTAGGTGAATGAGAAAATAATGGTAGTACTATGAGCTACCGATGCTAGGGGGATGAAATTCTTGAATATACGTTTAACCACGTCCAAAGACATGAAAGTAATAGCAAAAATTTACGTTGATACGTAAAGGACGACATACGCCGGTTTAGTACCCGATGTATATTTGAAACAACTCTCGGTTCAACGAGCTGAACAAAAATGGAGTCAGTTTTTGAACGATTCCTCACAAGATACGTTCCTATATGTGGTATTGAACGAACAGGGAATCACAGTGGGATTCGCAGCAGCTCAGATTCATGCTGATGATGGAGTACGGATAGGAGAGTTATCTGCCCTCTCTCTATTACCTGAAGCGCACGGTTTAGGGATCGGCAAAAAATTGATGGCGACTATCGCTGCTCATTTCCTGAAAGCAGATGTCTTCTCGATGCTGGTTTGGGTAATGAAAAAGAACGAGTCAGGACGAGCATTTTACAAACGACTCGGAGGTAAATACATAGATCATCGTCAGAGTCGTTTTGGGAATGTCACGGTTAAAGATGAAGCATATGAATGGCTGGATATTACCACGCTTGTCCGTCATCAGAATTAAAAACAAGGAGGAAGTACGATGCATCTGTACCTCCTCCTTGTATGAATCACAGACTCCATTTCATTAGTAATCCAGCTTGTGTCAAACCGCCACCAAATCCATATAATAGAAGCAAGTCACCCGTTTTGATTTTCCCTTCGGTAACACCTATATCTAAAGATAAGGGAATGGATGCAGCGGAGGTATTTCCGAAATGGATGAGACTGTAAAGCGCTTTATCAAAAGGAACATTACTTTTTTCGCAAATCGATTGAATCATGCGCAGGTTTGCACTGTGCGGAATGAACCAATCGATTTGATCCAAAGTCATCGATGCCTGATCCACTACTTGTTTCATTCCACGAGGAACCGTGCTGACTGCCCACTTGTAAACTTCGCGTCCATTTTGGATGAGTTTATTAGTAGGAATGATAGGATCTTCGAACAAGTGATTTGACAAGTTCGAGCAATAGAGATTGGCTCCCTTTTGCCCTTCCGAGTTCAAGTAAAATGAAACAAAATCAGACTGGACTTCATCGCGTTCCACAAGAACCGCTCCACTACCATCTCCAAATAAAATGCATGTGTTTCGATCGGCATAGTCAGTGATGTTAGAGAGTGTTTCTGCTCCGATGACGAGAATTTTTTTATGAAGACCAGATGAAATTAACCCGTTCGCCAGGTGTAATCCGTATGTAAATCCTGCACATGCGGCGTTCAAATCAATTACACCTGCATGATTGATACCGAGTTTTGCTTGTACCAATGATGCAGTACTTGGTGTCTTAAAATCGGGTGTCATCGTACAGATGATGATCATATCAACATCTTGAAATTCTGTATTGTAACGCTGTTTTAAATTCATGGCTGCTTGATAGGCAAGATCACTTGTCGATTCAGTCTGACCCGCGATTCTTCGTTCTTTGATGCCTGTGCGTTGCACTATCCATTCATCATTTGTTTCTACTAGTTTCTCTAAATCATGGTTCGTCATGATTTGATTTGGAACGTAAGAGCCGATTGCTGTTACTCGAGCATGATATGCAGTCATAAATGGTTCCTCCCTGTAAAAAAAGTTATACTTGGTTTTAGTACTAGGTACTAATTTAAGCGAATTTTCGTTTAAACACAAGGAATATAACTTATCGTACACACCATCAATTCAATTAGATGAAAAAATAGAGCGGTCTTTAGCGGATGCTCGAAAGGAGTAAGGAAGGATGATTGGAATCAGCATCGCCACCACATGGGAGTTCGACGCGACGATTGCATATTTTCATGTATCGCCTGAAGAAAGAATCGTCTATCCGTATGGTGAATACTTTACGCGCGAGATGAATGGGGAAACGCTCTTGTTTTATAGCACAGGCGTTCGAAAAGTAAATGGCATCGGTGCGAACCAATATATGATCCTCCGCTTTTCCTTGACGAAGGTCATCATTGCCGGAACATGTGCCGGCATCGATCCGAGGTACGACATACTCGATATCATCGTGCCAGATCGCGCTGTTCAATATGATTGTACGGTCAAAGAGATTGAACCACTCATTAAACCATCGTTCGTCGTCAATCTCGACGTCTCAAAATATGGCAACGACTTTCATCTCGGAACGATCGGAACGGCTGATCGCGCTGTCGTCATGTGGAGAGACTATATCGAACTGCGAGATAACGGTCTGACGATTGCCGATACGGAGGCGGGGGCTGTCGCGTACATCTGTCAGAAAAATGCTGTCGAATGTATCATCATCAAAGGCATCTCCGATTTTCCGACGGAAGAGAAGAACGAGGATGCTGTCGAAGCAAACGTCGAACAGATGCGAATCTATATCGAGAACACACCGAAAGTCATGCGACGGATTTTTGACGACTACTTGCATCAATTTCTAATGTAATTTGTACCCGATGCACTTCTTTTACATATTTTCCAAGTTTCTTACGGCAATATAGTTCATTGGCATTGTATTTTTTGAAATATGTTCTATCATAGTGAATGGAAACGTTTTCTCGAAATGGTGAGTACATACCGAACTGTACAAGAAATGCGCTGCAATCGTCAGGATTCGTAGGTGTAGAAGTAGATGGAGGGACATAGAAGCATGCAAGAATGGAAAGCATCTGGTCAGTCTGGGCAGAAACGGATTGATATTGAAAGCCGGTTTCGCCCGGAAATCGAAGGGCTACGCACGGTAGCTGCCTTACTCGTCGCAATTTATCACATTTGGTTCAATCGTGTCTCAGGTGGTGTCGATGTCTTCTTCGTCATCTCGGGTTTTTTAATCACGACATCAATCATCTCGACGATCAACCGGACAGGAGAGTTCAAGTTCCTGCCATATGTGACAAAGTTACTGAAACGACTGTTGCCATCGGTTTTATTCATCTTAGGAGTCGTCTTGGTATTAAGTACGTTTTTATTACCAGCATCGATTCTCGGTAAAACGATTCGTGAAGTCGTCGCCTCGATGTTCTTTTATCAAAACTGGCAACTCGCCGTCTCAAGTACTGATTATTTGGACGCGACGCAAATGAAGTCACCCGTCGAACATTTTTGGGCACTATCGATCCAATGGCAATTTTATATGATTTGGTTCGTCTTGTTTTCGTTCATCTTATGGATGATGAACAAATATCAGATTCGGTCAATTAAAGCCGTCCTCAATGGTCTGCTTGGATTCTTGTTCGTCACGTCACTTGCGTACTCGATCTATCTGACTGAAGTCAATCAGCCATGGGCGTATTTCATTACGCCGACACGGGTTTGGGAATTTGCTTTAGGTAGCTTGTTATGCGTGAACTTATCGGCAATCCGTATCCCGAAATGGGTGGCAACGATTATCGGCTGGATTGGTCTGATCGGTTTGCTGACGACCGGCGTCCTGTTCAATGTCTCGCAAATGTTCCCTGGTTACATCGCACTCTGGCCGATGACATGCGCCTTGATGATCGTGTTATCAGGGACGCAAGAGACACGGTTCGGATTAAAACGGTTCCTCGGATCTAAACCAATGGTCAAACTTGGGGGGATTGCCTTCGGGATTTATCTCTGGCACTGGGTACTGCTTGAGTTCTATCGCTACAACGTCCAACAAACACCTGGTGTTCTTGTTGGCACACTGATCATCGTCGCATCGATCGGCTTATCGTATCTGATGACGGAATGGATTGAAAAACCAATCCGGACTTCGACCGTCAATCGGACAGCGTTCAAGAAATTAGGTGCGCTGTTGACGGTCAACGTCTTGTTAATCGGATCATTACTCGGATTCGCTTATATGGAAGAACAAGAGCTGAAACAAGCCGTCAGTAAGAATAAATATCCGGGTGCCTTAGCAATTGAACAGGCACTGTCTGTACCGAAGCAAGACCCATTCCCGTCATATGCGAACGTCTTCAATGACTTACCCCTCGTCCATACGGATGGTAGCAACCAAGGGCTGCAAAAGACGGAAGCAAAAGTCGGCGAATACGGGAAGACGAAGGATTATAAAGCAACGATCGCACTCGTCGGTAGCTCGCACTCGGAGCAATGGTTCGGTGCCTTACATGAAGCAATCAAAGGGACGGACATCCGTTTACTCAACCTGACGCGGTCAGGAACACGTTTTTCAACCGGCTATGAACCGGACTCGCTAAAAGGAATCTGGAATCAGAACGTCTTGAACTACTTGAAAGATGCCGATGTTGATTTGATCATCTCGCACGTGACGGCAGCGGATGCTTCAAAAGACAGCATCCATCAACAAATGGTCGACCAGATGCAGTTCGTCAAGGACGAGTATGGTATTGATGGATTGGCGCTTCGAGACAATCCACGATACGATTTTAACGTACTCGAGGCACTGGAGACGACAAGCATCGCTGATACGACGAAACAGATGAACGCACAACCGAATCAAACGGATGAAGGGTATTGGAAACAATTCGAAAAAACGAACCAGTCGCTCCATAAGCTGGATTTGACGCGTTACTTCCACGTCAAAGGCGAGTACCGTCCCGTTATCGGCAATGTCGTCATCTATCGCGATAACAGCCATATGACGAATACGTATGCGGAAAGTTTTGCTCCGATGTTCAAGAAAAAGCTCAACGAGGTCCTCGCAGAAAAATTAGCAACGGACGAATAAAATATGTAAAACGGCTTGCATCCAGAAAAGGGTGCAAGCCGTTTTTTCGTATCATCGCTCAAACAGAGTAACTGCCGTCTGGTTGTTCAAGTAATTCAAGGGTTTGAGTGCGCATCGTTTGATCCGTTTTGAAGTACGCATCGACGACACGAGAAGCGGCAAACCCATCCTCCATCGGACCGTACGTCGCACGGAACGCATCAAGTTGCGCTTGATACATTTTCGTCAGATGCGGAATATCCGATAAGGCGTGAAGCAAGGCCTCTTCCGTTTCTAAGATCGGTCCCGGAAGATCGTTGTAGTAGTCCAGGTAGAACCCGCGCAGCGTATCTCGATAAAGATCGAGGTCATACGCATAGAACATCATTGGTCGATTCATGTTCGCGAAGTCGAAGAAAACAGAAGAATAGTCTGTGATCAGTAGATCGGTGATCAAGTACAGTTCTTGAATATCCGGATAGGCCGTCACGTCGAGGAATTGTTCCCGGTGCTGCGCTGGAATCTTCGGCTTTTTCGTGACGAGCACGTGCGTCCGAATCAAGAAGACATACTCATCGCCTAACGCTTCCGCGACCCGGTCAAAATCAAACGGATAGTCGAAGTAGAACTTCCCTTTACCGAGCGACTGATGGTCACGGAAAGTCGGTGCATACAAGATGACTTTCTTGTCTTCTGGCAGTTGAAGCTGCGTCCGGATCCGTTCGATTGTCGCCGCATTATTCGCCGTAAAGAAGAGATCGTTTCGCGGATAACCAGATTCGACGACCGGTCCCCCGTACTGGAACGCACTTCTAAAGATGTTCGTCGCATAGGGACTCGGAGACAAGAGGACGCTCCATTGCTTGATCGCGTTCGTTACACGCTCGACATAGCCTTCGTCCCGTCCATGGATCTCGTCTAAGTCAAACAACATCTTCTTCAAAGGTGTGCCGTGCCATGTCTGAATGTAGGTCGTCTCTTTTCGCCGCGTCATGTAATACGGGAAGTTCTGATTGTTGACCCAGAACTTCGCCGTCGCCATGTAATAGAAGTAGGCAGGAGATAAGCGTTTGACGACTTTTGCGTTCGGATCTCCGAGATAAAGCTTCTTGTTATAGATCCAGACGACTTTGTAGCCGAGTGCTTGTTTCTTCAGTTCCTCATAAATGTAACGCGGACTGTCCGCGTAATGTTTACCGAGCCCACTCTCGAAGACGACGAGTGTCGGGTCGACCGGCAAGACGCGTTGCATGAGCCGGTATCCAGCCTTCATCGTCGGGAAGTAGAACCGGCTTCGGCGATAGACCTTAAAGAGGATGTTCGCTGCCTCGTTCGTCTGAATCTTTTCAAAGAGGCTCGTCTGTTTCGTATAGTTCATGATCGTTTGATAGACCTGATCAGAGTAAGTCGTATCCGTTTTCGTCAAGAAGACGTCAGCGCGTCGTTTGTATTCGTCCGCCATCTCAAAATTACGGCGTGCCGTCGCGTCAAGATCGTCGAACAGGTCATCAATCGTTTTTGAGATTCGACCCGGTAATTCGTTCTCGAGATCGAGATACGAACCGAGTGGACCGATGAAGCGTTTCGGGTCGAATTGGAGATAGTGAACCGGTCGTTTCAAGAAACTGAAGTCAAAGGCAACACTCGAGTAGTCAGTGACGAGCAAGAGGCTCTCTTTTAACAACCCTTGGACGTCACGTTCGCCTTGGTGGATGACCGTGATCGGTAAGTTCTCGAAATGACTCGAGTATTGCTGCATGTTTGGATGCAGGCAAAGGACGATCTCGAGATGATGTTGTTTCGCATACGCATGCAAACGATCACTCGATAGGAATGTTTGGTACTGCTGATAGTATTCTGATTCGAAGAACTGGAGAGGCGTCTGTAGCCACGACCGCCACGTCGGAATGACGAGCATCTGACGTTTGACCGGGACGTCATTTTTCAAGAGTGCATCAAAGCGAGACAAGCCAGTAATTTTGACCTCGCGCTCAGCGTATCCCATATCTTGTGTGACGAGTCGCTTTTCCCGCTCCGAGCTGACAAGGAACAAATCCGTGTCGAAGGCAGCAGCAAATTTCCCGTATTGATTGTTCATGTTCTTCGTTCCGAGAACTCCGTGTTGGATGAAGACACGATCTGCTCGCATCTTGCGTTTGAACGGCTCCGAGCGAAGCGGATACAAGTATTCCGCGTGGTGTGTCCCGATGACCTTCTTTGCCATCAAAGAGTGATAGATGTGTTCCTTCGATTTGATCGGCAAGACGTTTCCGAGCGGAGCGACTTGCGCATATTCGTTCGACGCCGGATCAATAACGTAATAGACCGGTCGCTCAGGATAAGTCTCGCGCATGTATTTGAAGAAGTGGTAACCATTGTCCTGCGCTTTATATGGACGTTCTCCGACGAGCCACGTGTTCTTCTCGGCAAACAGCCGGTAGAGCGGGGCGAACGTCATCAGATGATTCAGATAGGCGTAATTTTCATTCGTGAACTCGGTCATCTCAAACGATAGATTCCGGTGACCGACCGTGTAGTACGGAATGATATGCATCGTCGACGTCACATCTTTCCCTAACGCTTCCGGTGTCAGCTGACGCGTAATATAACGGGCACGACCGAGACGGTATAATTTCGGTTCCGATCGGTGATAGAAATCGAGCGCGATGAAAGCATCATAAACCCCTTCTTGCAATTGGGCTGCTTGATGGAGTTGTGACCAGTGGATCGTCGCCGTGTAATGATAGCGATACAATCCGAATTTTTTCGCACTTACCTCGTTTTGGTACAACCAATCGATTGGGACAGGGACTTGATCGCCACTCTCTCGGTGCACGAGGAGCAACCGTCCCGTCTTAATGAACGCATGACGCGTAAAGGCTTTCCCGCTGATGACCGTCGTCGCTTTCGTCTCATTGCGGACCGCATCGATTTGGATCTTCGGCTTCATCTGCGGTTCTTTATTCAGCAATAGACGCAGGTTGCCTTTTAGATCGGTATACAACTGGACGAATTCGTTAAACGTCTCATCCATCAACGGCGCGAGAGGCGCAGGAATCTGTGTATCAAGAAAGCGCCCTAACAGAATTTCGCGGGTAAAGACGGTCGCGTCGAGCGTAGCATGGCTCGGTAACCCGTTGGATTCCCATTTTTGTAATTGTTCCGGTGTGAGATGCTCGACGTTTTTTGTGAACGTTAGCCAGAGTGAAAAACGACCAATCGGATAGAGCGTATCTTGATCGGCTTCGACGGACTCGATCTCAGCGAGACCATCCTCTTCGACCGTCGGAACGTCCGCCTCTTCTTGCATCTGAGAAACATGTTGACTCAATTGAGACACGATTGAATGCGACAGCTGAAAGGTGAAGCGATGATCGTCCAGTTGGTTCGGCACTTCAAGGACCGTCTCTTGCGATCGATCGCGGATACGTAAGGACGTGATCGTCAGCAACGGATCATTCAATTGACCGGATAGCGTATAGTCTGTCGGCGAAGATTGAATCTGTAACGATTCTTTTAATGCCGATCGTTTAAGTTTTTTTTGTTTTTTCGGAAGTACGGAATGTCCAAATTGGAGCACCCGAAGAGCAGATTTAAACAGCATGGAATCAAGGAACCTCCTACTAAAAGATGTTTTATGAAAGCGTTATCTTCCATTAGCATTTTATCATAATCAATAGCTAAAACATCCCAAAATTTGAAAAACAATGCGGACTTTGGTGGATACATAAAAAAACCTCCTCACAGGGGAGGAGGTCGACTAACTATTCGTCGAGCTGATTCAAAAGCATCAGCCAATTTTTCGTGAAAAGATCATCCGAAAAACGGTCCACCGAATGCAAGGCGGCTTCGCCCATTTGACGTCTTAGGGACGGTTGCTCCATCAAGCGAATCGCTGCTTCAGCAAAGGCTGACGAGTCTCCAGGTGGAATGATAAAACCAGTCGTTCCATGCTCAATGATTTCACGGGGACCGTAACAAACATCGTAGGCAATGACCGGAACACCGTGACCCATGCTCTCAAGGATCGCCATCCCGAACCCTTCGGATTGCGATGTAAAGATCGTTGCGACAGCACCATGATAAGCGTCCTGAATGTTCGTAACGAACCCTTTGAAACGGATGTGCTTCGTTAATGACAATTCCTTGATCAAAGCATGGAGATCCTTTTCGAGCTGATCGTTGTAACCGAAGCCATAGAAATCAAGGAAGGCATTGGGGTGGTGGTCGACGATCTTCCGCATGACACGGACACTCGCAGCGACATCCTTTTTAATTTGAATGCGCGAGACGACGATGAACCGATTCGGATCAGGTTCAGGAAGTGACGTGTAATCCGCTTCCGGCACCGGACCAACACCGTGTGGGATCGCATGGAACGTTTCCGGATGATCGAACTGGTTGGTCATATGCGCTTGTTGACGAGGTGTTGCCGTGATGACTCGATCCCACTCGTCGATGCGCCCGAATAATGTATCCCAGACACCACTGACGGCTGCTGTCTCATTGAAGGGCGACACGAAGTGATTGCTATGCCCGAAGGCAATCTTTTTAATATTCGGATGCTTGATGTCTAGGATGACCGCATCCAAATTTTTTTTCGGTAGGTTGGCAAGACGATCCCGGTATTCGGATGAGATCAAGACCGCGTCATGCTGACCTAACAGCTTGTTCAAAACGAACGTATTAAAGATCGCTGGATCAGTGAACTGTTTTTCCTGACCGGCTTCGAAATAAAACAGATGGCTCCAATCCGCCGAGTTGATTTTATGCCAAATCGTCAAATAACACGTTCCATCACTGTGGAAGAAGGAGCGAGAGACCGGCTTGTTCGACGTAAACGAATACTGGATCGTCTGCACTAACTGACCGTTAGCGAGATATTCTTCACGGCGTAAGCGATGTCGATTCTCTGAAAAGTAATCGATGAAAGAGAGCTGATCGTTAGCGTCAAACCGAGCATACTGGACATATGTACCATTGTCGAACAACCGATACGAATCTTTTTCGGCGCGACTCGCATCGAGGAACAACGTATATCGTTTTTCCCAGCGCGGAATCAATTCATCTTTCGAAGAAACGACGGACCGTTTGTCTACCTGTCGACGTGCTAAATAATTGATGACGTTGACGACCTGGATGCGAGGATCAAGCAACCGTGCTTCGACCATCTCTTGACGAATTGTTTCGAGATTCGGTTGAATCCCGAACGTCACGAGCGTCACGTTTCGCTCCGGATCAGCCGTGATGATCGCATTCGCGCGTTTAATGACTGCTTTTGATAAACCGCCACGCTGGGTTGCTAACGTATTCAATGTAAAAAACAAATCTCGTGTCATAGGGCATCTCCTTTATGTAACGCTTACAATTTTAAGTGGTAACATGTCGCGATGGATCGGTTTAGTGAATCTAGCACATACTATAGCATACTTTGTTGGAATAATAAGGAACCTAGGGATGAGATCTCTCTATCCCTAGGTGTATTGTTACGCTTCGTTGATTGGTTGAACGAATGATTGATTGGCTGTGATGTAGGTATCCTGAGCCGTTTTCAAGCGCGGTGTTCCTTTCGATGACAGGACGACCTTCTTAATTTGAAGCACCGTATCGGGTGTGTTTTTCGTAGGTAGTTCATTTTTAAAGTCACGATCGGCGTACTGTTTACATGTTTTCAGAATTCGGACCGTTTCCGGTGGCACTGTCAGATAGGTCTCGTCATCAATCGCAGGTGGGAGATGGACATATTTTTTATTTGCCGTGACGTAAGCACCATCAGCCGTGACGAGTCGTGGTGTACCAGCAAGCGTCAGTTGTAGATCGGTGATCGCCAGGAGTTGCCCGACTTCAAGAGCCGTCTGCTTGCGTTCGAATTCGAGGTCATCATACAAGAAGGCTTTCTCGAGTACGACGACTTGCGTCGGTGCTTCGACATGATACTTCGTCGCGTCGATTTTCTGTAACGGTGATTTTTGTTCCGCGGGACGAAATTCGACTTTGAGTTGCTGATAATGCAAATGCATTCCGTCGACGCTGCTCGGTAATGTCATCCGCACGACGAACGGATGATAATCGTCACGGATCAGCATCAATTGGAATGGATGCGAATGCCGTTCGAGTGCCTCTGTCGGAATGAAAAGTTCGGTCCCGTCGATATGGAATGGAACGTCGATTTCCATTGTTTCGTCGTTCGGCGCAATCAAGAGGACACGAGTGATCGTAGTCGTCTCGTCTTTCAGCACGTGCACGATTTCATAGAAGACGTCATCGACGAGTCGTGTTCCGGCGTACGTAGCGAAGAAGGGTACAACGATTGGTCCGAGGTGGCTCAACGAAGCAGGCATTTGGTAATAGAGACGGTTCTCCGATGTATAACGCCGTGCTTTGTGCTTTTGAACGAGCAGCGTGATGAAGGTGACGAAGCTGTCATAATCTTCTTGCTGAAGCAAGGCATACTGTTTTTGGAAGATGTCATCGAAAATGAAATCCGCTGGATCTGCATTATGGCGTTCAAAGATGGCAATCATTTTACGGAATAGGTCAAAAAAGGTCTGCTGTTGTGGGTGTTCAAGGAAACGTTTGTTGTTGAACAGTCGGGATAAGAAGTCCATCTCAATCAACCGACTCAAAGCATGCGTTTTAGCGACTGCCGGAATATCAAGTGCGAGCGTTTTCTCAAGCACTTGTAAATTAAAGGTCGTCTTCTCGAAAATACTTGTTTGTCCGACTAGCGAATCATTCATCGCGAATCGATTGACGTGATAGACCGGTGCCGGATTCATCGAAGCGGTCTGACATTTTGAGATAGCTTCAAAGAAGAATAGTTTATCTTCACCGAACTTCATCGGGCTGAACCGGATGCCATGTTCGAGCAAGACGGAGCGCTTCAGGATTTTTCCCGGAGGTCCGACCGCGCGGAATACTTTGTCGATTTCATACGGGACAAGTTGATTAGCAGTCGTAAATGATGCGAAGCGACCAACCTTTTGAATCGACGTGTCCGTATGTTTGATCGTTTGACCAAATGCGATATCGGCATCGTTCGCAACGGCTTGCGCGACGAGTTGAGTGAATCCAACCGAATCAAGACGATCATCAGCATCTAAGAACGTGACGTATGTGCCTGTCGCCTCTTCGATTCCGACATTTCGTGGTTGCGCAGGACTGCCCGTATTTTCAGGAAGTTCGATGACGCGAATGAAATCCATCGTTTTTGCAGCCGTGTGGAGAATCGATAAAGACTCGTCCGTCGAACCGTCATCAACGAAAATGGCTTCAATTGTTAAATGATCAAGTGTAAGTGCCTGAATCGACTCGATACATGTCGAGAGATACGTCGCCTTATTGTATACAGGAATGATAATTGACACGATTTTTTCCAACAGGAATTCCCACCTTAAACAAAATATTAAAAAAATACCATCTGAACTGTACCATAAAACGGTTGGCTACATGAAAGAGAAAAGTAAGAAAACGCAAAAATAGTCGATGACTCCATTAAAGAATAGAGTCAACGACCATTTAGACAATTAACAAATCAGCCTTATAGGATTAGAATTACTTGATTCCAATGTTCTCAAGGTATTTTTTTTCAGAGGCATCGATTTTACGACTGATTTGTTTCGTGTAGGACTTCCGCGCGTAAGTTGATCCGTCTTTCTGATAAATGGCTCTTTCGCCTCCAGATGATTGGTCGTAATAGATTTCCATAAGACCTTGATCCTCATAAACGATGATGCCCGTTTCACCGGTGTTTCGCTTTAGTTGTCGGTTGTCCTGTTGCTGCTTCAAGTACTGGTTTTCCGATTTAAAGACTTGATTGATGGCTGCATCATATTTCTGTTTTGCTTTCTCACTCGTCGTATTTCCGTCTTGATCGTAATCACTACATCCCGCTAGAGTGACTATCGAAAATAGCAGTAAAGATAAAAGTTTGTTTTTCAAATGCGAATACCTCCGAAGTACACGTTTTGTATTACCGATAGTGTACATCAAGGCAACACTTCATATGTAACGCACTTGAGAAAAAGGGAAGTGGTCCATTATAGTTCGATGGCATCGATGACACCTTCAGGATACTCCCAGACATTGCCTTCGATGAGCCATTGATGATGGCAGTTCGGACAAGCGACTTCCGAAGAGAAGTCATATTGGATTTCGACACCTAAGCGCCGTTCTTCATACGCTACACTATGTAAATCTTCAATGAGAATTTCATCCTTGAATTTCTCGCGACAACGCGGACATTTGAATTTCGAATAATGACTGATGACCGTATCCATTCGATTCAACTCCTAAATAAAGAATAAGTACCGTATAAAGTATAATGATAACGCTTACATAAAGGTATTTAAATTTTGAATTGTCATCAAAATGGAATATATCATATGAATAAATAAAAATTCCCATAAATGGTTATGGCTTTTATAATGAAGAAGAGAAATTGAGTTTTCAAGAAAACAACAAATGACAAGAAATTATAAATTTCATCGACTTATTACTTAAAGGGATCGTGTGACAATATGCAACTCATTAAACAAATCGACGGTCATAATCATTTTTGGTTGTTCGAGAAGGATGGACGGACCCTTTACACGTTTCACGGCATTATGGGGGAGCGGTTAGAAGAACCAATGAGCGAGCAGAAGTTCTCGCGATTTTTCAATCTGGATGCTTACATTCGGGAGCTCGTAGCTGAGAAAGAAAAAGACGGTTACTCCGTCGTTCAAGAAGCAGATTACTATGAGATTGTCGTCGAAATCTTTTGTCAGGATACAGAATATGACGTCATCTTTAAGCATCGTTCGAATATCGAAGACGACCTTCATACATTTCTTTTTCAAATCGGCAACGGTTATTTTGTTGAGGATGATTATGGTCCGGAAGCCATCGAATTCGTCCTTCATGTCCTCGACCCATCTCAGATCGTCCAACCCGTCATTGAATATTTTAAGAAACAGTATGGAGTGACACGGCTTCGGATGGGGCAGGCAAAAGTTCATTATGGCAGACGCTTGACTGGGCTCTATCCTGAAGGGAAAAACTTTAACCGAAAAAATTGAGCAATGACGACACAGATAGGAGGAACAGTATGAACGAGCTGACGATCGATGAATACTTTTTTCAGTCGAAGAGTATCCAACGTATGCTTCAGACATCCGAAATCAATGTGCTTGGTCACTTGCAAACTATCTACGAAATCATGTGTTGTGACCGTACAATAGGTAGCTTTACGAGTGAATTGACGGAGGAGGTATTGTATGACACGCTAGTTCGCTACAATCATTTTCCTTTATATATCACGACAAATTTTGATGAGATTAGAGAAGATGAGATGCACCTCTTAGAACGTTTAAAATCGCGACCATTCGTATGCCACGAACATCCGCGGTACGAAGGCGATCATCGGCGCACCAGTTTTTACTGTTGTATCGAAGTGTTGAATGCGAACGATCTGCGTTTCGTCTTAGAAGAGTCCTTTTTTCGAGCTGCCTATAGTGAAACGTTCCTCATCACGTTCGCTCGCCCCACGTTTGAGTTGAAAACCTCTGGAAAATGGATCTTTAAAGAAGCGAAATACACGCATGTGATTGATGCACGCGATAGATTACCGTTCATCCTTCCGTCACATGATGCGCTCGGTTTCATGTGGTTTTCGAATGGAGATGCCTTTCAAAACGTCGATCAGCTACAAGCGATTTTACCAACGGATTATCAGATTGATCATGTACTAAATACCTTCGAATAATTCAATTGAAGACAAAAGGAGTCATACAGAATGACATATCAGAATGGATTACCTGGTGTTACAGAAGAGAGACTACAAGAGGTAGAAGCAGAGCTCGGCTTCGAGCTTCCGAAAGAATTACGAAACATATACAAGCGCGAAAACAAATTTAGCGTCGGTGACTGGGAGTTTCATCCAATCAAGGACGAGCAGCATATCAAACGGACATGGGATGACCTTGTTCGTGTCAATTTGACAGAGGCAGATGAGTATCCAGAAGGGTTCTTGCGGATTGCGGCGGACGGAACGGGTGACGAACTCGGGTATCAATTTCCGGACACAAAGACGATCGTCTGGTGGGATCATGAGGAACAAGAGCTGTTTCCGATAGCAACGACACTTAAAATGTTCATAATAAAGGAACAGAGTGCAGAACAAGCAGAACTTTTCATAGAGACGGCTCTTGAGATGGGTGCTGTCTATGGTCTGTCGAAGTTTGAACAGTCGGGCTGGGCGTATTGTCCGTCGAATCAAGAGGAAACGGACGTGCTGTTATTCTTTTCGACGGAAGCAGGGGCGAAAGCGTTGCAGATGAAGGAATGGGCGGACTATCATCTAATTCGCTTGGATCTGGATCTGTTCATGGATGGCTGGTTACCGAACATGATTGACGATGGACTATATTGTGGGTTGAACTGGGGAACTGAGCTCGTCGGAATCGAACTTGATCCGGAAGATGTCCTAGCCGATTTAGAAGGTTAATAGGATTTGGGCGTTTTGAAACAAGTCGATAGAATGTCAGATGTGTGGCGTATCTATCGCTATGGATAAAAGAAGATTAACTTAATGGATTAAGGATGATGAAAAAATGATTGTCACACTTAGTAAGCAAGTGGATGGCATCACCTATTTCTGGTTTATGTATCGCGATGGTCGAACGATTCAGATGTATCACGGTGTCACCGAGCAATGGAAACTCGATCAGGATGTCAGTGATTCAATGGAAGAACGATATACATTTCGGCGTCAAGCAAAACGAAGACTGAATGAATTGATTGCAGAGAAACAGGCGGAGGGATACAGACAAGATGATATCTACGGGATGCAACCTGGACGAAAGGAACGCGAGAAGTTTCGACGACGGACATCGTGGTTCGCCTATCTACTTATAGGACTAGGTCTGTTTCAGTTCGTGACTCCGTTTACTATTTTGCCAATTGTCGTATTAGGTATCGGTATCATTCTGATGTTCTTAGCATTCCTCAGTAAAAATCAATTGCCGATGTGGATACGTATCATGTGTTTCGTCGATTATTTCTTGATGCATATCAGCTTTCGGCAAGAACAATATATTCCACATCTATTTCCGATTCTATCGATTGGAACAGGGATGTTGTTATGGTTCTATCTTTTCAAAAAACAACACATCAAATTAAAAGCATCGTCTGAATAAAAATGAAGGCTACATATAAATGGATCTAAGGAGTTATAAATCATGAAAAAACTAGGCACGTTTACAAGTCGGGAAGGAAATCTGATCGTCTCGGATCCGGCTTTCCTTGAGCCGGATATTGAGTACAACGTGACAATTCAAGTTGAACAAGGTTCGATTTGGACGGTCTTCTATGACGAAGATGAGTTTGAATCAATCAATTTGCTTTACTTAACGGTGAACGAAAAAACGAAGATGGCTCCATTCGATTTCGAGCCGTTATCCGATCTAGTCGTTGTTGATTCAGCGCAGCTCGTTGTCATGAACACAGCTGATTACGGGAGACGGGAAGCCATCGACTGGGAGATTCGAAATACCTTGGAGTTCGATGAAGAAATCGACCCGTTCTATATCGCAATTTCAGACGAAATGATGGAAGACGAGATCTTCCTGTTTCCGTTCGGTGTCGCCGTTCAGTTGATGGGGAACGGACACTATGAAGTCCTCGTCCGCCGAGAAGACGGGAACGTGACAGGCATCGCGATCGTCCTCGGAGAACATGAAGCTTTTGAAGAACACGATGACGAGGAAGAATTATCGCTGGAAGACGTCGACGTACCACGACTGAATCATCAGAACACTGCTTTGCCTGACGATGCCTTTCTTACGAGTATCCTTCAGGCGATGCGATTATTTTATGTGAACGATCAAAAATCCTTGAAGTACAGTATTCCGATTGAAGGTCAGAAGGTGGAGCACAAACTGTATTTGTATGATTATTCATCCTCCATTCAAAACTATCAAGTGGCAGTGGAAAGTCCCTGTCCAGAAGCTCGTATCCAAGCATTCGAGACCGATCATTTTGCGATTCCGGAGTTGTATAAAGATATTTTGAGAGTCTGTAACGGTGTGCGTTTTACCGAAGAGTTGAACTTATACGGTATTCCGTTGACGAGCTGGAACGGATTATCGCATGAGATCCAAGGCAATCTCTCCGTTAGTCTCGAGGAATACGCGTTAACCGAGTTCGATGCGATCCGTGATAAGTATTTCTTTTTTGGCTCATCGTTTAGACAGGACGAATACTACGCAGTATTGAAAGAGCGTCCAAACGAAGCCGTCTATCGCTTCGACTATAGAACGTTGAAACTCAAACGCCAGGCTACGACTTTGCAAGATATCGTCCGTGATGCATGGCGCGTGTGTAACCTGAAAGCACTACATAAAAGAATGTGAGGATGATTTCATGAAAACAATCTATTCCCGTGAAGACTTACTCGCACTCGACGATCCTTTTGAATATGAGGTGGGGTTACCGATCCGAATCAGAGAACTCCCGTCTTCCGTCATCGAAGAGAAGATTCCGGATAGCCGCGAACAATTGGATCGTCTTCTGAAAAATGGCTATACCTTGGTCATCCAGAAGCCCCGAATTCCGAACGCTCCCGTATTTGCGGGGTTACCCGTGATAGCGGAGAATACGATCATGAAATTGTATATCTACGAGGCGAATTGTTGTGAGGATGCGTTATGGGATGTTTTGTCTGAGAATGAATACGATCGGCACTGGGCTTATTTTTTATTGAAGAAGATCGAAGGTGTCAGATTCGAATTGGCTTATACGCAACCATCACAACAATCACTCAGACTCACTCATCTTGGTACGAATCAACTCGTGTATCTACAGTTTGAAACGTATCAAAGCGTATCGTGTCAGTGGGATTGAAAAAGAAGATTTTTCATGAAAACGTATATCGAAGAGCATAGCGATGCGACCCGCGTCTACCCTTGGCTTGCGGATGCGAGCTCATCGATTCGCTGTCTATGTGTGGTCGGTGAGATGCTCCTGTTTCCAGAAGAAATCGTCCAGTTCAAACAAATAAGTAATGAAATGTTCCGAAACGAGCTATCGCAAAAGCATGAGCTGAGCACGTATCGCTTTTATTTAGTAGTGTGTGCCGGAAATGGGTTCCAGTCAAAAAGAATCTTTGATTATTACAAACTGTGGCGTTTGCCCGAACGAGAAGAGATGCTTGATGGCTTCACATCCCGAATAGAAGTACCAGTCCAAGTTGGAGAAGAACCGTATTACGTTGGGATTGCTGAATTTGGTCTCGAACAGCTTTCGAGAGCCATTGAAATGATTAGTGATTCTCCAGCTATGTATACCATTATTTGTGCGAATCATGATCGACCGTCACACTGTCAGGAGTTACTTGATCAGGTGCTTGACTTCGGCTTAACAGAGAGTGGAGGTTTGCCAGTCGTCAAGATGGTCACGACATTGACCGCACAAGGTTATGCCGTCTGCACGTGGGGAAGTTCGAGTGAAGAACAGGAACTTCAGTGTTTTCATATGGCAGCCTTCTTATGACAAGGTAGAAAGAGGGAATTCGATGAGTCTGCGTGGCGTATCGTTTGAAATCCCGAATGAACCGGGACGCATCTTGCTCGACATATTAAGTACGATTGAGATGGAAACGTATGATTGGTTTCTTCGTAACTTTGATTTTCCGATCCAAACCATGGATGGGGAGTTGTATGACAGTTTAGAAGAGTTTTCAATCGATCAGAAAGCGACAGGACATGAACTAGCGAAATGGCTAAGGGGACCAAGCAATTACCTGATCTTTGCTGAATTGTTTGCATTTCAAAGTGGTCAGACTGAAGAAGTGGGAACGACTTATGCGTGGTTTCAGAAAAGCAATTGTCACATCGCGATTTTGGTGTATGACTGTACGTACGTCGATATCTATTGTAAGGAGCAGCACGTATCCGAAGCATTTTATGAGAACGCCGTGAGACGTGGATATACCGGAATAGAGTGGGTGACAGATGATAATGATCCTCGCACCCGTTTGTCGGTATGGTCAGAATAGGACGTTATTCGTACTAGCAGATGTAAACGTATTGTGATGGAAGGGAGCGAAACCACTCATGATCCAACTGACAAAACAAAGCGGCTCGGATACACTCTACCAAACAATCTATACGGAGGGACGCCTCATCATTCAACATCAAGGAATCGTTGGAGAGTGGGTGAGAGCGGAAGACATAGGACAGATGCGTGTCTCGCGCTTCAAACGATTAGGTGTACAGATTTTGCAGCTGATCGAGAAGTTTGAACGTCAAGGCTATCGCGAGCTGAACGAGGCAGATTACCGGGAACTAATCGTCCAGTTTCCTTATGACGAGGGTCAGGCAGAAGCAGCACTCGAGGGTCGCCATATGCTGGAAGAGATAATCGATGAAGGTCTGCTTCATACAGGAAACGGCTACTGTGAAGGGGGAGATATAGGAAGTGGCACGACGAATATCTTTTACTATGTCCTTGATGTCGAGGCAGCCGTTTCTCTGATCTTTGAAGGGATAAAGGAACATGATGTGCAAGGCGAACTGATCATCGCGATATCAGAAGGAGAAGCGTACACCGTTCTATACCCTGAAGGAGCGCCGTTCGATTTAATTGATGAAGGTAAACCATGGAGCTGGATTCCGATGACGCAAGCGGAGGATGAGAAGGTATGGCACGTCATTGATCAACAATTTCAATTCGCACCCAGTACGACAGTTTTCCCCTCATACCATGCCCCGAGTCCGTTCATTACATACAAAGTGGATTACGAGAAACGCGAAGAGATTGAGCAAACGTTAAAGCGTATTCTGACCGAGCTGACTGTTGAAGGGGAACGTGTCATGGCACTCGATTGGAATCATCAAGGATACTGGATCGACCCAAGACGTCCGTTTCTTCGAAATGAAGAAGGAGACTGGACGATTCCTGCCATTCCAGATGGCGATTACTCCTTTTTCATCGCTCGTGATTTTCGCTGGGGATACCTCGGTCACCCGTGGGAGGGTAGCATCACGTTGTTTGGAGAAGATCTAATTACTGCGTTCCAAAAAACAAAGAGTTTTACGAATGAAATCCGGAGAGGATAAAAGGAGGACCGGAAGTGAGAACACCATACGACGAGTATCACGGAACCGCATTATGGCAAATCATCTCGGAGACAATCAATGAATTAGTCGACAATGATGATCTCGAAGAACGTACGACGCATGAACATATCGTGGGCTATCTCTGTAGCAAACTAGAAGGTCGGATGAAAGATGAAAAATAAGAATAGGATGCTAGTCGAACGGGACGACTGGGTCGATGTGTTCCGGGAACTGCTGCCACGTGACGATTGGAAAGACCTCGTCCGTCTTCAAGTAAGTCAGCATTCGTATCCGTTTGAAGTGAAGTTACTAGAACGACCACTCAAGCAGAATCCAAATATTCATGATTTATCGGATTGGACGGTTCGTTCCCACTTCATCATGACCGATGCCGCGAAGCTTGACCGACTTCTCGAACATCTTGTCATCGAACAGCAAGAAATGGCAACTGAAGCAGAGGTGACGCTCATCATCCAAAAACAAGGACAAGGAATCGTCCGGGTTACGAACGATTGTGTCTCGATGTATGGAGTCGCATATGAAGAGCTCGATGACGTAGGGACAGAATATGAGAACTTTTTCAATGCGGTTTTACCACATGCCACGTTTCCAGTCGAGGTCGTCTTTTGTGGTCGAGATATTTTAGAAAATGATGATTCGATTCATGTGATGACGTTGCACGATTCCAATTGGCAAGCGGTGTTTGAAGAACATGTATTGCATTTGCTGAATCGAAAGGAAGTTACGTCAAGATTATTTTCGAAAGATGCACGTCCCACGCAGCAAACGCTTGAGAACTTCATGTCTGAATTCTCGTTATTGATGGCCTACAACTTCATCGTGACTCGCGATGCAACGGATCGATTTGGCATGCTCGATCACTTTTGTACGAATGGAAAAATCGCGCATTTTGGAAAGATAGACAATGGAAAGACGTCTTTCAATTAATGATGTAAACATCACACAGAAGGAGGAAGCATAATGAGCTTAGCATCATATATCTGTATGGAGAGACAAATTCCTGAACAGTATCTCAATTTAGATGAAAAAGGTGAAACCGTTCCTTTATATATCGGCCCCTGTTTTGCGGATCAAGACTGTCTGTATGAAGTAAAAACGGAGCATTTTCATAAATGGTATGTATATGAAATTTCGAGTCACTGGGGCATCGAGATCGTTGAACCTTTTGATTCCGAAATTGCACTGGAATCGAAAGAAAAGCTGCGTTATTTGTTTACGCTCATGAGTGACTTCTTAGACGAGGGTGAATCGTTTGAATTGTATACCTGTTGGATTGGGGAAGAGTCCGATCCGCAAGTGAAAAGTATGACGTTATCATTGGCACTTGATCAGTTAGAAGACATTGAGATTCCTGAAAGAACGCATATTTTAATCACGAAACAGAGTGAAAACTAAGAAGCCGCTGATTCATAGCGGCTTTGGTTTAAAGGGTTCACTTTGAAGTTTGAAATGACAAAAGTAAGACGGTGGTTAATTAAAAAAAGAGAGTAGTGCCAGTAATCGAATAGAAGCACTGTTTCCAGAAGATGAAATCGAGCGGTAATAAAGTGATTGAGAGAGGAGTGGCATCGTGTTGGATGTCTATTTTGAGAGGCATATGGATCACGCACAAGTGTTCAAAGACAGATACTTGTACGTTGATCGACCAGTACGTATCGACTTCATCTATTCGATGGGGTGTCTACCGGATGAGACTGAAATCGACTATCAAGGCGATTCAAATCGAGTCTTGAAACAATTTTTGACGCGTCTCAATCGGTTCCCGATTTTCATCACGTTCGGTGGAGGTTTTACGGACGAGGAGGTCGAGCCGTACTTTCAAAAGCACGATCTATCGTATACAAAGGTTCGACCAAACAAGAACCTATACTATCACGTTCAAGTGCATGACGCGATCGAACTGGAGTTGTTGCTAGATGAGACCTATTGGTATGGGGCTGTGAACGAAGACTTCTTTATATCGTTTACGAATCTCCTGACGTTTGAGCGGAGAATGGTCAAAGGATGGTTTTTCAAAAAAGAACGTACCGTGCCCGTCATTCATGTGACAAAAGAGATGTCATTCATCACGATGGCACATGATTTCATGGGCTATTATCTGTTTTCGAATGAAGCCTGTTTTAATACCGAAGACAAGGTGAAAGCAATCTTTCCTGACGACGGTACCATTGAATTCTATTGATGAAACAAGCAGTTAGATGATGCAGATGGATCAAACAGAGTGCGCGGAGGGATTTCCATGTTATACATCGATTTCGAAGAACATACGAATCATGCAAAAGTGATCAAAGACCGTTATCTCGAAATTGACCCACTGGGTGCTATTAAGTCGATTTATTCGATGGGATGTCTTCCGAATGACGAGAAACGAGACTATCAACGTGACTCGAACGATGTACTGAAGCATTTTTTGACGCGTCTGAATCGCTTTCCGCTATTTGTTACGTTCGGCGGTGGTTTTACCAATGAAGAAGTGGAACCATTTTTTCAGAAGGAAAATCTGTTATATACAAAGATTCAACCAGATAAGAGCAGCCCTTTTTATAGCGTTCAAGTGAACGATGCGAGCGAACTTGAGCATCTGCTGGACGAAACGTATTGGTATGCAGCTGTGAACGATTTTTATTTCATATCGTTTACGAATCTCCTGACGTTTGAGCAGAAAATGGTCAAAGGATGGTTTTTCAAAAAAGAACGTATCGTTCCTGTCATTCGTGCGACAAAAGAGATGTCATTCATCACGATGGAGCATGATTTCATGGGCTATTACCTGTTTTCGAATGAAGCTTGTTTTGATACTGAAGACAAGGTAAAAGCGTTTCTTCCGAAAGGAGACGGCATCGACTACTATGATTGACATCCGGTCGGATGATAAAAGGGAGGACATCATGTTTGGAATTAGTACAAGTTTAAAAGAAATGCCAGAAAATGAAAAAGAGATTCTCTGGTATCCGAGTAACGTCCAACGCTTTTTGAAAGAAGACTTCGCAAGGACATCTAATCGTTGCGATCTCTTAATTAATCTCGATCCTTACGGCGATAAGTTGTTCTCAGCAAGAGAAGTGAACGAGTTAATCGGAATTTGCGAGCTGCTTATTCAACGATATTGTATACCAAAGGAAGCGTGGATAATGAATCAAGCGAATCATTATGCGAATGAGCCGTGGATGATACATCAGTCAAATAAACGAATCATGGAACTACATCAATTTTTAGAATTGTTGAAGCGGATGTGCATCGCGTCTGTCAATCAGAATACGTTGGTTTGTTTTTGGGGCGATTGATTGAACGATTGAGGAGTCGCGCTAATAAAGTAAAAATGAGGGATTAAGAAGTGATTAAGAAACTGAAAATATTAGGAATTATACTAGGTACATGTCTTGCGTTATACGTAGCGTGGTATGTCTATCGTTTCATATTTGTCGAAGATATCAGTATGGTTCCAAAAGAAGAGTATATCTCGAAAAGTATTTCGCCCGATCAGGCGTATACGATTCGTTTTTACCGCGCAAATGGTGGGGCGACAGTAGATTTTGCAATGCTTGGCATCATGGAGAACAAGGACGGAGAAAAGCGTAGAATGTACTGGGAATATCCTTGTCGCGAAATAAAAGAAGTGAAGTGGACGAAGGATACAGTGACAATCAATGGCACAAAAATTAAGGTATGGAGTCAAGTGTATGACTTCAGAGAAGGGATATATGAGGCAGAATAGGGCTCCCGTCTCTTTGACGTGAACTATTCATGCAAAACGCGCTCCTGAACGCGTTTGATGAAGAATGATTTTTACTCTTTTGTTCTTTATCCATATTTTCATTTCTTTTGTACTCAATCTATCGTATATAGATCACTACATATATTCATGGAACGTATTTTTCCTGGTAAGGAGCCAAATCATGAACTACCTCTCTGCAGGATATTTTCTCCTTCTGCCAACCTCCCGAAAAGAGTACTTGGATAGGACGGTTGTTCCAGAATCCATTCTATCTGTAAGTGAATGTATCTGTACTCACTATCCTGATACGAGTATCTTATGGGGAGATTCGGAAGAAAAGAAACGCTATATAGAGCAACCCGGTCTTTCTCTTAACACATTTCAGTTTCTCAAACAATGGAACGTTAAGTGCCGTTACCGTGACGATATTTGCATCCGTTCAACACTTTCTCGGATCGTCCCGTCGAGCGGTCTTTCGGTAACCTAGAACTTAATAAGAAGCTCACGATTAAAATGAGATTTATACCGAAGTAATTGCATGCCTTCATTTATATACCTTGTCAACAACGATTAAGATTCAAGCATCACGCGATCCAATTGATGCAAATACAGTTTGGTAGTAAGAAAAATAACAAATGAAAAGCCGAACAGTAAATAAAGTGGTGATTGATATGTTAAGACACTCAATGTTGCTAGTAGAAGAAATGAAAACAATAAAATGTATCCATAGCGTACTAGACTAAAAAGGGCAAGCTTAAGGGCATCCCTTTTTTTCAAGTCGTAATGCGAGAGAATCGGAAATAAGAAAACGGAAATAGCCAAGAAGAACAGACTGACGATTGAAAGACTCGTAAATAAGAAGGTCTGTCCTGTCTCTAGGTGACGAATGATTAAAAAATCAAAAAGTAAAAACAGTAAGATGAAGGTCCATAAAATGCCGAATTTAAAATGGGATTGCATCGCTTCTTTAAAAAAACGAATGTAGGCTCGAAAAACACTGTAATCTTGGTGAACTGACCACTGTCTTGTGACGGCAGTTAGTGCATAAAGAGCTGGGAAAATCGTGATGACTGGTAAAAGGGTGATAAAAAAAATGAAGTTCAACTGTACGAGTCCAGTAGTAAATTCAAGTAGCTGGAATAGTTTGTTTTGTTCATGTCTTAAGTTCATAAGTACCTCCCCCGAAGTTCTGCTCAAAAATTAACTAGATTTAGATTCGAGACGATTAAATGGTGCTGTTGAGTTACGAATAATTAATTCCGGTTCATAAATGTGAGATGGAGGGGCTTCTTTTTTTTCCACCGCTGCAATAATCCGTTCTGCTGCAGCGCGTCCAAGTTCTTGTTTCGGGTGAATGATCGAAGTCAACTTCACTTCCGTTGCCACTGCAAGTACGGAATCATCATAACCCACGAGAGAGACATCTTGAGGGACAGATAGATGTAGCTTCCGTAACTGATCCAAGACACTTAATGCCAATTGATCATTGTAACAAACCACAGCACTTGGTCGATGCTTTCCATTTTCAAAGAGACGTCCAATCGAATCATAAAAACTTGGAGTTAACTCTTCCGTTGTATAGGTAATGATTAATTCTGGCTCTAAAGGAATGTTGTACTCACGAAACGCACGAAGGAATCCACGCATTCGATAAACACCCTGTAAATCATCCGTCTTAAACAAGCCTATGATCCGTTCATGACCAAGGTTGATTAGATGTTCCGCTGCTAAAAATCCACCTCTTTCGTCATCCATCATAAGATGAGGAGGCATTAGTTGAGAGTAATATTGGTTGATCATCAAATAGGGAATGTTTTGCTGCTCAAGTTCTAGATAGTATTTGATGTTCGGATTATAGTTACTACTTTTCGTAGGTTCAACAATTAATCCATCAATTTGACGATCTAACATCATTTCGAGGCATTGACGTTCTTTGTCTACATCATTGTTTGTGCACGAAAGTGTCAGCGTGTACCCTTTTGAAGCTAAATGCGATTCAATTCCTCGAATGATAGATGGAAAGATGTAATCAGACATATACGTTGTAATGACACCGATGTTTTTTCCATTATTAGCACGTTCAGTTATCTCAGCTTCTAGTGTAGGAAGTACTTGGGAGCAGTAAGTTCCTGATCCTTGTTCGCGGTACAGGTATCCTTCATTTACAAGTTCTCCAACTGCTTGACGAATCGTGTGGCGACTAACTTTAAAGGATTGTACAAGCTCACTTTCAGGAGGAATTTTTTCGCCCGGACGTACTGTGCCATCTTTAATCCAATCGAGAATATGATCTTTAACGATACTATATTTTGTCCGTTGTGCCATGAGGCGTCCCTGCTTTCTCTCTTGTAACAGCAAACTTATCCGTACAAGATGTGATAGTACTTACATATTAGCAAATATTTGTCCGGTTTGCTATGGATTTAAGAGAAAATCAATAGATATACTAATTAAATGTACGTACAAAAAAGAAATAAATGACAAAAAATCGAATTGACATGTTCGAATGTGTATAATAGACTCAAATTGTGCAGAAAACGCTTTCATTGTTCATTTAACTCGTTTTAATTGTCTTTCTTATAGCGTTGTGTGGGCTTCGCTATAAAAAACATTGTTTTTACTTAAATAAATATGTACGTACATCTTAATTCCGCTTTGACACTGAAAACTAAATCAATGGAGGAATTCACAATGAACATTAAATCAAAGAAAATGTTTGCGCTAACCATGACTGCCTTGATGACTACATCGATAGCATTAGCTGGTTGTTCGGGAGATGGCAAAAGTGCTGACGGGAAAGTCGAACTCACATTCATGTTTCGCGGGAATCCTGAAGAATTAAAAGCGTACAAAGCAACAGTAAAACGATTTGAAGAAGCCAATAAAGACGTTAAAGTGACAATGGTACAAACAGCTCCAGATCAATATGATACAAAATTAAAATCTGCAATTGCAGGACGGAAAGTGCCAGATGTCTTCTTTTACAATCCGGCTCAAGTCAAAGCTTACGTGAACTCAGGTGTACTACTAGATATTACAAAGAACGTCGAAGGATCGAAAGACATCCAGTTAGAAGACATCTGGAAAAAAGGGGTCGATAAGTACCGCTATGATGGAAAGGTACTTGGCAAAGGGGCTATATATGGTCTACCCAAAGATTTAGGACCATTTGCGCTTGGCTATAATAAAACGATGTTCGAGAAAGCGAAGGTACCGCTTCCGGATAAGGACAAACCGTACACATGGGACGAATTCATTCAAGTAGCTAAAAAGTTAACGAAAGATACGAATGGCGATGGGAAAATGGATCAGTACGGTACAGGATTTAATGTAAACTGGGCATTGCAACCGTTCGTTTGGAGCAACGGAGCAGATTGGATCAACGAAGAGGGAACGAAAGTAACGATTGACGATCCAAAATTCATCGAAGCTCTCCAATTTTTCGTAGACCAGCAACTAAAGCATAAAATCACTCCATCAATCGGAGAATCACAAACACTCGATACCTATCAACGCTGGATGAAAGGACAACTTGCGTTTTTCCCTGTTGGTCCTTGGGATATGGCAGCTTTTAAAGATCAATTGAAGTTTGAGTATGACCTTCTTCCGTGGCCAGCGGGATCAACAGGTAAACCAGCAGGGTGGGTCGGCTCACTCGGGATTGGTGTAGGATCAACGACGCAACATCAAAAAGAAGCAACAGAACTGGCCATGTACTTATCTGCCAACCAAGAAGGGCAACAAGCTTTAGTGGATGCGCAAGTTCAATTACCAAACAGCATGGAAATCGCAAAAACTTGGGTGGAGGACACATCAATCAAGCCTGCCAACAAACAGGAATTCCTGGATTTGATTAATGATTATGGACGTGGTCTCCCGGCAGAAAAAACGTATACTGCTGAATGGTATGACGAGTTCTTCAAAAACATCCAGCCTGTACTCGATGGAAAAACATCAGTTGAAGACTATGTAAAAAAAGAGCAACCGAAAATGCAAAAGTTGCTAGATGATGCCATCGCACAAGAGAAACAGGCGAACTAACTAGAGATGATGATTTAGGTGGCGTAAGTCGCCACCTGAATCTCTAGCGTAGAAAGGATGGAAGACAATGAAGACAAAACCGATTCCCAAGTTATATCGTACGGAGCAACGGTATGCCTATCTATTCGTTGCGGCTCCGGTGATTGGGTTCTTTCTATTTGCGTTAATTCCGTTAATGTATTCCTTCTATGGTGCATTCACGAACTGGAACGGACTCGGACAAATGAAGTTCATCGGACTAGAAAATTTTATTAATGTGTTTCAAGACGAGTATTTTTATAAAGCCATGTACAACACGCTGTTCATGATGATCGGGATTCCAATTGGCATCGTATTAGCACTTCTCCTTGCCCTCGCGTTGAATCGAGGGATTTTTGGTACTAATACGTTCCGCGTCATCTATTACATTCCCGTTATCTCTTCCATCGCGGCTGTCTCGATTTTGTGGCAGTGGGCATATAACGGTGATTATGGTTTGGTGAATCAGTTCTTGGACTTGATTGGTATTGATGGTCCGAACTGGCTTCAAAATGCCAATACCGTTAAGCCGGCATTGATCGTCATGGCGATTTGGAAAGGTCTTGGCTATACGATGCTCTTGTATTTGGCAGCCTTGCAGAGTGTACCGCGTTCGTATTATGAAGCAGCAAAATTAGATGGGGCGAATGCGTGGCACTGCTTTTGGTATATTACGCTCCCAATGGTTAAACCGGTCACCTTCTTCATCATCGTGACAAATATTATTGGTGGGGCGCAAATCTTTACGGAAATCAACGTCATGACGCCTACAGGGGGACCGGAGTATTCCTCTGCTTCTGCCGTCTTCTACATTTGGCAAAAGTCCTTCGGAAACTTCCAGTTGGGCTATGCTTCAGCGATGGCACTCGTTCTCGGTCTTTTCATTTTCATCGTTACCTTGTTCCAATTCCGTATGAACGAAAAATCATCATTTGACTTGGATTGAGACATTCATACCTTAGAAAGGAGAATGACCATGCAGTTAGCCCTTACCCGTAAAAAAGAAAAAGTAGAGACGATGTCCGTGAAGAAAAAAGATCGAATTACTGATATATTCGTCTTCATCTTTCTGACGATGGGTGCAATCGTCATGATCGCACCATTATTGTGGATGGTATCGACCTCTCTGAAGTCAAAAGATGAAGTGTTTTCCCTTCCACCGGTTTGGATTCCCACAGACATATCGTTCAATAAGTATATGGAGATTTGGAATATGGGTCCGCTGTTGTCTGGTATATCGAACAGTTTGATCGTCGCGTTATCTGTCACGATCGTTGGAACGTTCACCTCGAGTCTTGCGGCATTCGCGTTCGCTAAGTTGAATTTCAGAGGAAAAAATAAAATCTTTCTTCTTTTGTTCGCGTCTGTCATGATTCCGTATCCTGTCCTGATGATTCCGCAGTTTATGATGTTCTCGGAAATCGGGTGGGTCGATACCCTTCTTCCGTTGATCGTACCTGGTTTGTTCGGGAATATCTTCATGATTTTCTTCTTACGCCAATTCTTGAACAGTATTCCGAATTCGATCATCGAAGCGGCTAAAATTGACGGTTGTTCCTATTTTCAAATCTTTTATAAAATCGTCTTTCCATTGATCAAGCCCGCTGTAGCTGCACAATTGATTTTATGGTTCATGGCGATTTGGAACGATTATCTCGGTCCGATTCTTTATCTCAATTCTCCCGAAAAACAAACCCTGCAATTGGTCATCGCCAACTTTAATGCATCCTATGCTATTCAAAGTGATTATCCGTTAATCATGGCCGCGTCTGTTGTCGCCTTATTACCAATGCTGATCGTCTTCATGATCTTTCAAAAACAAATCATCGAATCGATTGCCATTTCTGGCGTTAAAGGTTGAGCTGTAACGAAAAGATGAAACACCCGTCTTAAGTAAAGGCGGGTGTTTGTGATTAAAGGAGGAAAAAAACAATATGAAAAAAATGATGATGGGGATCATTGTCTTATTCATTGCAGGGTGCTCTTTTTTTTGGTGGTCTACGAATGCGTCTCTCGAAGATTTGGAATTACCGAAAGCGCCATTCGATAAGGAAGTAGCAGACGTACAACCTGATATTTTGAATCAGGAAAAGAAATGGACTACAAACTTTGCGCATGACGGAGCAATCATAAAAGAAGGTGATACCTATTATGTGTTTTCGACAGATTATATGGTAGGGGGACCGCCGACACCGGGCATCCAGATTCGAAAATCAAACGATCTCATTAACTGGCAATTTACAGGACGTGTATTTGACGAAGTCTCTCAAGAAGCATTCAAATGGACAGGAGGAAATACGTTTTGGGCCCCTTCTATTACGAAGATCAAGGATACATTCTACCTCTACTATTCTGTCTCAAAAGTCGGGAGTCGTACCTCGTATATTGGAATGGCGAGCGCTTCAAATATTGAGGGTCCATGGCACGATCAGGGAGTCGTCATCGCCTCAAAAGAAGGAGATGGAAAATCAGTCAACGCGATTGATCCTCATGTGCTCCAAGATAAAACGGGGAAATGGTGGATGACGTATGGCTCCTATTTTGGCGGTATCTTCTTGACGGAAATCAATCCGAATACAGGAAAGCTGATGAAAAAGTCATCAGAAGGGGAGTTGCTGGCTAAGCGAAAAGATATGACGATGGGAATTGAAGGCCCAGAAATTCTTTTCAACGCAAAGACAGGTTACTACTACTTGATGGTTTCATACGGTTGGCTAGAAGATTCGTACAACGTAAGGATTGGGCGATCGAAATCGATCAATGGACCTTATGTTGATTCACGTGGTCGTGATCTACGTGATACTTCAAATGAATCTTTTGATACGGGTGTAAAAATTGTAGGCTCCTACCGTTTTGAAGAAGACGATGGTTATGTAGGGACCGGTCACTCTGCATTTTTACAGGATGGAAAAGATACCTTTATTATTCATCAAGCTCGACCAAGCGAAGATATCTACTGGTCGCAATTGCAGGTGAGGAAAGTGTATTGGACAAAAGATGGATGGCCAGTGGTTTCGCCCGAACGCTACGCAGGTGAAAAGAAAATCAATGTTCAAAAAGAGCAGATCGTTGGAGAATGGGAGATCATTACTTTCCCGCGCTTTGATGACGGTCAGCAACAATCAAGAAAGCTGAAGTTGCAAAAGGATGGCAGTCTTTTTGGTAAGAAGGGTTCATGGCAACTAAAGGGAAGCATCCTTGAATTACGCATAGGACAGGAGACATACGATTTACAAGTTGGTGCGGCGTGGGATTGGGAAAATTGGAAATCAACGATCATCATGACGGGTCTTAGTAAGAATGGAACAGCAGTTTGGGCAAAAAGACGTTGAACCAATCATTTGTACGGACAAATGAATGTATTAAAGAAAATTGATCATCTGATAGATAGAAAAAAACGTCAAAAAATGCGTATTTTTCTGAAAAATGATTGCATATTCCTAAATAATTGATACAATCATAGTGTAAGTTATACGTACAAATTTATTGTTTATTTAAATTTTCTGCATGGATTTTGATTATTTGTCCGGATGAAAACAAGAGAGTGCCCACACACTTTATTTTTTCTTCTGAAATGTAAGCGTATTCTTTTTGGGAGTAGGGTGATGAAATGTCGAAATATACAATCGGAATTGATTATGGCACGCAATCAGGTAGAGCCGTCTTGATTGACGTCGAAACAGGTCACGAAGTGGCGACTGCAGTCAAACCATACACACATGGAGTGATGGATCAATTTTTGCCTGATGGAAAAACACGGCTTGAACATGACTGGGCACTCCAACATCCGCGTGATTATTTAGAGGTCCTGGAAATGACGATCCCGGCAGTTGTCAAAGAGGCAGGTATCACGAAAGAACAAGTCATCGGGCTCGGCATCGATTTTACAGCTTGTACGATTCTACCGATCGATGCCGATTTAAATCCGTTGTGCTTCCATGAAGAGTATCAACATAATCCGCATAGCTATGTGAAGTTGTGGAAGCATCATGCAGCTCAAGACGAGGCAGACGCTTTAAACCGTATTGCGACTGAACGCGAAGAACCTTTTTTAAAGCGTTACGGCGGGAAAATCTCATCCGAATGGATGATTCCAAAAGTCTGGCAAATTCTAAACGAAGCACCCTCCATTTACGAGGCTGCTCACGAAATTTTAGAGGCGACGGATTGGGTCGTTTCTCAATTGACTGGAAAAGTGGTACGCAATAGTTGTACGGCTGGCTATAAAGCGATCTGGCACAAACAGGAAGGCTATCCTTCAAATGAGTTTTTTAAAGCGTTAGATCCACGACTTGAGAACGTAGTTGAAGAGAAGCTTTCCAATGACATCGCACCAATCGGGGCCAAAGCAGGAGAATTAACGATATCCTTTGCAGAACGAATCGGTCTCCTTCCGGGAACTGCCGTTGCAGTAGGAAATGTTGATGCGCATGTTGCAGTACCTGCCGTTGGAATCACGGAACCCGGTAAGTTGTTGATGGTGATGGGAACCTCTACTTGTCATATCCTGCTTGGTGAAGAGGAGCAGGTCGTACCCGGTATGTGCGGGATCGTCGAAGACGGAGTCTTACCAGGGTATATGGGGTACGAAGCTGGTCAGTCCTGTGTCGGAGATCATTTCGAATGGTTCATCGAAAACTGTGTACCAAGTGACTATTTGCAAGAAGCAACTCTTCAAGGAGTTAGTACGCATCAATTATTGACCGATAAGGCAACGATGCAACGCGTCGGTGAACATGGATTGATCGCCCTTGATTGGTGGAACGGAAATCGTTCTACACTAGTGGATACAAATCTGACGGGTGTACTTCTAGGTGCAACATTACTGACAAAACCAGAAGATATCTACCGCGCATTGATTGAAGCGACGGCCTATGGCACGCGAACGATTGTCGAAGCGTTCCGCACAAGCGGTGTTCCCGTCCACGAAGTATACGCTGCAGGAGGAATTGCGGAGAAGAATGCCTTGATGATGCAGATTTATGCTGACGTTCTAAACATGGAAATCAAGATTTCAGCCTCTTCTCAAACCCCCGCTTTAGGATCTGCCATGTTCGGTGCCGTAGCCGCAGGAGCAGAACGAGGCGGTTATGCCACCATCACGGAAGCAGCGACGAAGATGGGACGTGTAAAAGAAAAAACATATCTTCCGATTCCAGAAAACGTTGAAGTGTATGAGGCGCTGTTCGCTGAGTATACGAAACTATACGATTATTTCGGTCGTGGAGAAAACGATGTGATGAAGCGATTAAAGAAAATCAAAGCTGAAGCGTCGCGTCAGAAGGGAGAACCTGTATGGTGAGTCGTCAATTAAAAGAAGAAGTGCTTGAAGCGAACCTAGCATTGCCAAAGCATGACTTAGTCACCTTTACGTGGGGAAACGTCAGTGGGATTGATCGAAATGCGGGTTTAGTCGTTATCAAACCGAGTGGTGTCCCCTATGACGCTTTGACGGTAGATGATTTAGTCGTAGTCGATTTAGAAGGCAATGTTGTCGAGGGTGATCTACGTCCATCTTCTGATACGCCAACACATTTGGCTTTGTATCGTGCTCTGCCTGAGATCGGAGGCATTGTCCATACGCATTCCCCTTGGGCGACAAGCTGGGCGCAAGCAAAACGAGCAATTCCTGCATTCGGAACGACACATGCCGACTACTTTTATGGAGAAATTCCGTGTACACGTGAACTATCTGATGAAGAGATCGAGACGGCGTACGAGCTAGAAACCGGAAACGTCATCATTGAGACGTTGAACGAACTACACTTGGAAGCTGTTGCTGTACCAGGTGTGCTGGTCGCAAATCATGCACCTTTTTGTTGGGGGAAGCATGCGGATGAAGCCGTGCACAATGCAGTCGTACTTGAGGAAGTAGCCAAGATGGGTATTCATGCCTTGAATCTGAATCCAGGATTAGCACCCATCAAACAAAGCATCTTAGATAAACACTACTTGCGCAAACACGGAGCAAACGCCTACTACGGTCAGAAATGATAGGTGCACATAGCTAGATGAGGGGGATTTTAAATGTTGACAGCAAACACACACGAATTTTGGTTCGTGACAGGAAGCCAGATGCTCTACGGTGAGGAGGTAATTCGTCAAGTCGAAACACATTCGAAAGAGATGGTCTCAGGATTAGATGCAGCGGACGTCTTCCGGGATCGAATTGTTTACAAGGGAGTCGTCAAAAATGCAGAAGAAATTCGGCAGATGATGTTGCGGGCGAATGCTGATGATGCCTGTGCCGGTGTGATCACATGGATGCATACCTTCTCACCATCGAAAATGTGGATTAGTGGGATGCGTGTGTTACAAAAACCATTGCTCCATTTTGGGACACAGTTCAATCGTGACATCCCGTGGGATGCGATCGATATGGATTTCATGAACCTCAATCAGTCGGCGCATGGTGATCGTGAACATGGTTTTATCACAAGTCGAATGAACGTGAAGCGAAAAGTGCTCGTCGGTCATTGGGAAGATGAACTCACACGTCAAAAGATGTCATCTTGGATGAATGTAGCGCATGCGTTAGCAGAAAGTAAGAACTTGAAAGTCGCGCGATTCGGTGACAACATGCGGAATGTAGCAGTGACAGAAGGTGACAAAGTCGAAGCGCAGATTCAACTGGGCTGGACGGTTGATGGGTATGGTGTCGGCGATCTCGTCACCTACATGAATACGGTATCGGAGTCAGATTTAGATGACTTGATGGAAGAATATCGCACGCGGTATGAAGTGACGAATACTGGAATGGAAGAAGAAGCATTCCAGGAATCGGTTCGCTATCAAGGTCGCATCGAACTCGGCATGAAGGCTTTTCTTGAAGCTGGTGGATACACTGCCTTCACGACAACCTTCGAAGACCTACATGGCATCAAGCAACTACCTGGGCTAGCCGTTCAACGATTGATGGAGCAAGGGTACGGGTTTGCTGGAGAAGGAGACTGGAAAACCGCAGCGCTTGTTCGTCTTATGAAAATCATGGCGAGCAACGAACGGACATCTTTCATGGAAGATTATACTTATCACTTTGAACCAGGCAACGAAATGGTCTTAGGGGCGCATATGCTCGAAATCTGTCCGACCATTGCGGTCGATAAGCCTAGAATCGAGGTACATCCTCTCGGAATCGGAGATCGTGAAGCGCCAGCGCGGATGGTATTCGAAGGACAGAATGGCAAGGCATTGAACGCTAGTCTGATTGATTTAGGACATCGCTTCCGTCTCTTGGTAAACACAGTCGAGGGCATCCAACCGGATGAAGCAATGCCGAATCTTCCTGTGGCACGTGTTCTATGGAAAACAGAACCATCGATGGCTCAAGCTGTCGAAAACTGGATCCAAGCCGGGGGAGCGCACCATACTTGTTACTCCTATGAAGTGACAACTGAACAACTACGCGACTTCGCAGAACTTCTGAACATTGAAATTGCTATCATCGATAAAGAAACGGAGACGGTTCGGTTTAATAATGAGTTACGTTGGAATGAACTGTACTATCGACCATAATTTATAGGGACCTTCCTAGGTCCCTTTTCTTGGAGGAGATACTATGAATAACCAACTCGTCACATCAACACTAAATACAAAAGAAGCTGCAACACAAATAATCGTCAATGTGGATTTACCAAAAGGTAAAATCAGTAAGCATATCTATGGGCACTTTGCGGAACACCTTGGACGTTGTATTTATGAAGGGCTTTGGGTTGGTCCAGAATCATCCATACCGAATACAGATGGCATTCGGAACGATGTATTGACAGCATTGAAGAAATTGAACATTCCGGTTTTACGATGGCCGGGTGGATGCTTTGCAGACGAGTATCATTGGAAAGATGGTATTGGACCAAATGAAAACCGAAAGCGGATGGTCAATACACATTGGGGTGGCGTCGTCGAAAACAATCATTTCGGAACCCATGAATTTATGCGCCTTTGTGAATTACTAGAGTGTGAGCCTTATATTTGTGGAAACGTCGGAAGTGGGACCGTCCAAGAAATGTCTGAATGGGTCGAATATATGACGTTCAATGGAGAATCACCGATGGCGAACTGGCGTCAGGAGAATGGCCGTACAGAGCCGTGGTCGCTTACGTATTTCGGTGTTGGTAACGAGAACTGGGGTTGCGGTGGGAATATGCGTCCGGAGTATTACGCCGATCTATATCGTCGCTATCAGACATATGTCCGCAATTATGATGGCAATCAACTCTATAAGATTGCTGGTGGTGCAAACATTGATGATTACAAATGGACTGAAGTTCTCATGCGTGAAGCGGGTACGATGATGGATGGTCTTAGTCTGCACTATTATACGATTCCGGGCGATTTTTGGTTAGGTAAGGGATCAGCGTTAGATTTTACGGAAGATGAATGGTTCATCACCCTAAAACGTGCTTATTACATGGATGAACTGATCACAAAGCATGGGCAAATCATGGACCAGTATGATCCAGAAAAGCGGGTCGGTCTCATTGTTGATGAATGGGGAACGTGGTTCGACGTTGAACCTGGAACAAATCCAGGCTTCTTGTATCAACAAAACTCAATCCGAGATGCACTTGTCGCAGCGATTCACTTCAATATCTTCCATAAGCATAATGACCGCGTTCACATGGCGAACATCGCACAAATGGTCAATGTGCTTCAAGCAATGATCTTAACGGAGGGTGACCAGTTCATTCTTACGCCAACGTACCATGTCTTTGAGATGTATCGCGTTCACCAAGATGCTGAACGAGTCGAGCTAGCAGCCATCACGCGTGACTATGTAGCTAAAGAAGAATCGATTCCTTCTGTAAACGCGACAGCTTCTCGCGATGCTGATGGTGTATTGCACATTAGCCTCTGCCAGCTTGATCATGAAAACAGCGACAAAGTAGAAATTGATTTGCGGGGAATGGGGACGATTTCTAACGTAACGGCACGTATTTTAACAGCAGATCATCTCAATGCCCATAACACGTTTGAACAACCAGATGTGGTTGCGCCGCGTGATCATGAGGTCCAGGTGACAGAAGACGGAAAGCTCATCATGGATGTTCCAGCGATGAGCGTCATCACAGTGGCGGTTCGCTAAGATGAAAGTCGTCGAGACAAGACGGTGTCGTACTTGTCCACCGACAAAAGTAGACACTGATTGGTTATTAACCATCGACGCGGAAGTCATGCCACAAGTCACGGACGCTGAGTATCAGGAACGTCTTCGTCAATGTGCAGTCTGTCCGTTTTATCAGGACGATACCTGTTTGAAGTGCGGGTGCTATGTCTCTTACCGGGCACGCCTTGCAACAAAGCATTGTCCGATGAAGGTTTGGTGAAAAAGGAGCGACTTGAGATGGAGCGACAAGAAGTAGTAGATCAAACGGCGTTTACGCTCGAGAACGATATGTGTCGTTTACGCATTTTGACATATGGAGCAACCCTGCAAGAGTTTTCGATTCAAGATGAGGGATGGAAAAATCTCATTTTGTCTTACGATACGGTTGAAGAATACAAGATAGACACGTATTACTTGGGAGCGACTGTCGGACGTGTTGCTGGTCGAATCGAGGACGGGACATTCGATATGGATGGTGCAACGTACCATCTGCCTCAAAACGAAGGGAAGCATCATCTTCACGGAGGAGACGGTCTCCACTGTCAATTCTGGAAAATGGAAGACGTATCCAATACTCATCTCATTCTTCGGTATGTAAGTCCTGATGGTGAAAATGGCTATATGGGTACACTCGATGTCAAAGCATCGTTTGAATTGTTAGCTGACGGTGTCAAAATTACGTATGAGGCAATCAGTGACACGGATACGGTATGCGATATGACAAATCATACGTACTTTAATCTAAGTGGTGGAAGTCGTGATATTTTAGGACATGAATTGACGTTACCGGCTAATCAATTTGCTGAGCTGCGAGATGATTTGATTCCCACAGGACGCCTATTGGATGTCGATCAGACCCCGTTCGACTTCCGATCAGGACGAATGCTAGGAGATGGTCCAGCTTCAAGCCATCCACAAAATCAACTCGTCAATGGTTATGATCATCCATTTATATTCGACGACCAACGAAAAGCGACGCTGTACGATCCTGAAAGTAAGCGTTCCTTGATGTTGTCTACGACTGCACCAGCTCTTGTGCTCTATTCAGGAAACCAGATGAATGAAGAAACGATCTTACGTGAGGGACGCTCTCGAAAATATTATGGTGTTTGTCTTGAGCCGCAACATCTTCCGGACGCCGTTCATCACAGTAATTTTCCATCCATTCGATTATTAGCAGGAGAGACGTATCGTTGGGAAACGGAATATCGCGTTGGGAAAGGAGTCAGTCGATGAACCTCGAACAGATACAAAAGCAGGTTGCTACTTGTTCGTGTGGAAATCTACATTACCCCATTACGATTGAACAAATCAGTGCCTCTGAAAAAGTATGGCAATCAGTGGTCGAGTTTGTGCAGCAAAAAGAGTGGCGGCACCTCCTCGTCATTGGTGATGTCACTACGCAGATGGTCGGTTATTCTCCACTGAAGAAAGCATTACTGACAGTAGGAATTGACGTATCAATAGTCACGCTCTCGCCGAACAGGCAAGGGGACGTTTTAGCTGATGAACTATCAGTTGTACAAGTAATGCTCGAGTTGGACGATAGTGTGGATGCGTTGATTGCACTCGGAGCAGGGACGATTCATGATGTGACGCGGTTTTGTGCTGCGAAAGCAAAAATCCCATTTCTGTCTGTTCCGACCGCTCCTTCGGTGGACGGGTTTACTTCGAAAGGAGCTCCCTTAATTATAAGAGGGAAAAAAATCACCTATCAGCTCGTCTCACCAATTGCCGTATTCATCCCAAGTGACATTATCCGTGATGCACCTCGGGCGTTAATAGCAGCAGGTGTCGGGGATATGCTTGGGAAGTACACTTCCTTACTGGATTGGCGTTTTGGTGCTTTTGATGGACAAGAACCCTTTTGTCCTGTAGTTGCTCGATTGACCGAAATTGCTTTATCCGATTGTGTAAAAGCTCTACCAGATATCTATGCAGAAAAAGCGGAAGGTTTGGATCAACTGATGGATTCATTGATCTTATCAGGAATTGCGATGTTGATTTTTGGGCATTCACATCCTGCATCTGGTGGAGAACACCACCTCTCTCATTATTGGGAGATGGATTTCTTAACGCATGACCGTCCAGCCGTCTTACACGGTGCAAAAGTAGCGATTGCGACGATGGAACTTATCGATACTTATAGAGCGATGATCCAAGAACAACCTGATGTACCAAAGGAGCTAGGTGATTGGGTCACTCAAATGCCAACAAGACAGAAGTTGGAGTCCATTTTTAATTCGTTACAAGCGCCTCTTCAGCCAGAGGAAATCGGTATTTCGTCTCTTCTTCTAGCGAGTAGCAAGAGAGAAGCATATCGTCTTCGAGAGAGACACACGCTGTTAAAACAGATGAGCTTACAGACGAGCCACTTTGAAACAGAGGAGCGTTCATTATGACAGAGACAATCGTAAATCCAATCATAGAACAACGCGCGGATCCATGGATCATGCGGCATACAGATGGTTATTACTACTTTACGGCGTCCTTACCTGACTTTAGCGGGATTCCGCTGCGTCGTGCTCAGACGATCGGGGAGTTGACTAAAGCAGAAGAGAAAGTCGTATGGCAGAAGCGCTCGACCGGAATCATGAGCGCTAACATTTGGGCACCAGAATTACATCACATTCAAGGGAAATGGTACCTTTATTTCGCGGCGGCACGTGAAGATGCTATTTTTGATCATCGCATGTACGTTCTCGAAAATAGTTCAGCCAATCCGCTGGAAGGTCAATGGACGGAAAAAGGACAAATCAAGACATGGCAAGAATCATTCGCCCTCGATGCGACAACGTTCGAGCATGAAAACCGGTTATATTACATCTGGGCTCAGAAAGATCCAAAAATTGAAGGAAACTCGAATCTCTATATTTCTGAAATGGAGAATCCTTGGACATTGACAGGACCGCAAACGATGATTGCGACACCGGAATATGCTTGGGAAAAAGTCGGCTTTCTTGTAAACGAAGGACCTGCTGTCTTAAAGCGAAATGGCTATATATATGTCACGTTTTCAGCAAGCGCGACGGATCATAATTATTGTGTAGGTTTTCTTCGTATCAATGAAAAAGAAGATATGTTAGATGCTACTCATTGGGAAAAATACCCGCAACCCGTTCTTACGACGAATGAGTCAATCCGTGAATACGGACCAGGTCATAACAGTTTCATGACACTCGCAGATGGGACCGATATGATTGTTTATCATGCACGGAACTATAGAGAAATCGAAGGGGATCCATTATGGGATCCGAATCGTCATACGTATGTACGACCATTTTCTTGGCAGGGAGATGTGCCTGTTTTTGAAAACAGGATGGTCAACGAGGAGGTCACACGATGAACCAGACAGAGGATCGAAATCTTGTTTTAGAGCAACGGGCAGATCCATGGATGTATCTGCATTCTGACGGTTATTATTATTTTACAGCGTCTGTTCCTGAATACGATCGAATCGAATTGCGTCGTGCTAGATCTCTCCATGAACTAAGGGATGCAGAAGCGGTGACAGCATGGATTAAACCAAAAACTGGCCCTATGAGTGATCTGATTTGGGCACCCGAATTACATCGTATTCATGGGAAATGGTATCTTTATTTTGCGGCTGCGAAGTCACGCGAGATTGTAAACGGACTCTTTGATCATCGGATGTTCGTTTTAGAGAATAGTTCGGATAATCCTCTAGAAGGCGAATGGTTAGAACGCGGACAAATAAAAACGCAGTGGGATTCATTTGCTCTTGACGCGACCGTCTTCGAACATCAAGACGTTCATTACTTAGTGTGGGCACAAAAAGATCCTTCCATTGAAGGAAACTCGAACTTATATATTGCAACTTTAAAGAATCCATGGACCATTCAAAAGCCACAAGTCATGTTGACAAAGCCAGAGCTTGATTGGGAGACAAAGGGTTTTCTGGTGAACGAAGGACCGGCAGTCCTGAAGCGTCATGGACAAATCTTCATTACGTATTCCGCTAGTGCAACGGATGAGAATTATTGCATGGGTATGTTGAGTGCCTCAGAAGACGCAGACCTATTGAATCCGGATGCTTGGGAAAAATCATCGTCACCCGTATTTGCGACGAATGAAGAGGTTGGTCAATATGGACCAGGGCACAATAGCTTTACAGTAGATGAACAGGGACAAGATGTCATTGTATATCATGCACGGACCTACACTGAAATCGAGGGTGATCCTCTGTACGATCCGAATCGCCATACACGGGCACAGATCTTTACGTGGGGCATGGATAAAAAACCAAACTTTGATAAGCCAATCTGATTGCGAACAGAATCAACTTTTTTTATAAGAAAACGTAATTAATCTTGTACAGTTGATAATTTTTTGTTTAATAAACTTGAGGTCACAAAAAGCATCTCTTATGTAGATTTACTCTACAGAAGGGATGCTTTATCGCAAAAAGACGTTACTCTTCAATCTGGATTTTCACCTTCGTTTTCAGCGACATGCATAGAGGGATTCTTGACATCAGAGGCGACAATGAAAAATCCTTTTTCTTGCTCAGCAGCTCGTGCTGGTTCGATCGCTACATTCAAGGCAAGTAGATTGGTTTGTTCAGAAATATCACGAATGATAAAAAAAGATTGAATTAGATGTAAATTACTTTATAGACAATATTTATTGGGGGTACTTTAAATGGAAAATAAAATTTGCTCATCATGCGGAAGTACTAATTTTCAAGAGGCAACAGATTATATTCCACTAAAGCCATCTAAAGGGTCATTTCATAGTGCTCAAAAAGTATTTTCGTTTTGTATGGATTGCGGTATCGTAGATGCGATTCGTATTGAGAACACAGAAATCTTTCAAAATAAAGAGTAAATATTCAATCTACAAAAAGAGCGTCCGATATGGATGCTTTTTTATAGAGAAAAAATGTAGTCGATCATGAAAAATAATTAGTTTGTAAATAAGGAGTAATGTAGTGCCTATCTTTTTCTTAAATGACACTGTAAATGCATATCTAACCAATGCAACCAGTCAGATGCACTTAACCAGCCAAGTTCATCATAATAAATCTTTTTTGAAGCATCTATAGTTTGAATATGCATTTTAACGCACTCCATTTGAGTAATTAATTATTTTGTGCTTTTAGGAGAATAGCGTAATCCAGGTTACTTTCTAGTTCGATATCAAAATCATCTTTAAAATTTACACGTACCTATGTAACTTCGTCATATAAAAAACAAAGTCTCCAAATCTTGTTCTCCTCTTCGAAGGCTGATGAAGTAAATTTAATAACCCAAAAGCATCGTATCTTTTCTCAACAGAAATGGTACGATGCTTTTTTGTATCGTTCCTCGATAGAATTAAAAAAATCTATAGTTAGTCATTCATGAAAGGGAAAAGTAGAAAAAAAAAGAAAAGGTCTGGTCAAGATTGATTAATTCTTCTAATATCCATTAATAACAACTTTATAATGTTACGACACTATCTTTCCGATACGAAATCGACTTAAACGACTAAAACCTTTTAACTAATTTATTAATTGAATTAACTTTAATTCTGAAAAGTAAATTTAATAAATGTCACCTATCCTATTGTGATATAAGGTATCATTGGAAATAGTTTCTTAGGGAGTATATACCATAAAGAAAGTCATAAGAGGAAAAGAACAGGCAATTGATTTCTTGAAACTACTAACAAAAGAATTAAATCTTAAAGTAGATGAAGGAGAGGTATGATGAGAGAAAAAACTCGCATATTAATAGGGATGCTACTAGCTTGCCTCTATATTTTACCGATGGTCTTACTGGGGGAACATGCACATGTCCGTATTCATGATAATCTAGACTCAAACATCACGTGGTATAAAACATTGGTCGATACCAATAGTATTTACGCAAGTCTTCATGCGACTGTTCCTGACTTATTAAGTGGGGTCGTCTCGAGAAATGCTTTCGTCAGTGAGTTTACAGGTATCGTGTGGCTATATCAATGGTTCTCACCATTTACGGCATACGTGATCAGTCAAACGTTGGTCCGAATCTTTGCTTTCTTAGGAATGTACTTATTACTACGTGATCATGCGAAAGGGGTTATTCCTAAATCATATGCGCTGTGGGTAGCAGTTCTATTTTCTTGGACACCATTCTGGCCATCGGGCATGCTCAGCACGCTTGGGATGCCACTCTTATTGTGGGCTTATTGGAATATCTGGCATGGACGGAAAATAAAATCGAGTGCATTCGTATTGTTAGTGGTTCCGTTCTATTCGAGCTTCGTGCTAGGAATCGTTTTCTTTTTAGCAACGCTTGCCATTTACCATATGGTGAAGGAGATACGCGCACGTAGTTTTCATAGCCGTTTTTGGATCGCCTATGGCCTTCAGGTCCTTTTATACTTATTAATTGAATATCGACTGGTCTTCTCGATGCTGTGGGAAGAAGAGCCTACGAGTCGAAATGACTTCGAAACAGGGAATAACGGATTTTGGGCAAGTATTCGTTTATTTTTTAAGAATTTGGTGTTTGGTCATACACATGATCGCGCAGTACAATCGCCCATCATCCTCCTAACACTTCTGATTGTTGGATTTCTAGTATTTCGTCAAAAAGATCATGCAGCAAGACGAATTCGAACTTTGATGTGGTTTCTATTTGGACTATCGCTGTGGTATGCGTTTTGGTTTTATGAGGGGTGGAATCCGTTAAAGCAACATGTCTCTCTCATTAGAACTTTCAATTTCTCACGATTCCACTTCCTTCAACCGATGTTGTGGTATGCATTGTTTTACTTGATGCTCGACTGGCTATGGCGAACTGCCAAACGAAAATGGGTGACTTGTTTGCTCGTAGCCCAAACCCTTGTCTTGCTTGCATGGAATCCCGAGTTCCTCTATCGTCATCATCCATCCTATGAAGCGTTTTATGCGACTTCTCAGTTTTCTGACATTAAACGCTTTATCAACCAACCAACGAAAGACTATCAGGTCGCTTCTCTCGGATTGCACCCTGCGATCGCACAATACAATGGTATGCAAACCGTGGATGGTTATGTGAACTTTTATCCATTACGCTATAAAGCATCTTTCCGAAAGGTGATTGCTGGAGAATTGGATAAAAGTAAGCTATTACAACGTTATTTTGATACGTGGGGAAATCGAGTCTATGTGTTTTCATCTGAACTCGGTAAGGAATACGAGTACACAAAGGAGCATCAAGTACCGGTTCGACATTTATCTATCAATACAGCACAGTTGAAGCAAATCGGTGCGACATATCTTTTGTCTGCTGTACCAATCAAAAATGCTGCAGCCATTGGATTGCAGTACGAAAAAACATTTGAAGATCAACATTCTGCTTGGAAGATTAGGTTATACCGTATCCAAGCTACTACAGAGAATACGAAGTAAGTTCATTTAAGGAGGAGTAATGGTATGACGATGACGACAATCCCTACGCTAGGCGTAATTATTCCGTGTTATAACGAGACGGAAGTATTACGCTTGACGGTCCATACGATGCACCGTTTCTTAACAGAGTGGCGAGAACGACACCTCATTTCTGAGGACTCCTTTGTCTTGTTCGTAGATGATGGAAGTCAGGATGATACCTGGTCCCAAATTGAAGATGTACACGCACAGGATGGTCGGTTTAGAGGATTAAAATTAGCACATAACGTAGGACATCAAAATGCTTTGTTCGCAGGTCTTGTCGAAGGACACACCAATGCAGATTGTGTTGTGTCAATGGATGCGGACCTTCAGGATGACGTAAAAGTGATTGAACAGTTTTTAAGTGAATTTGCGAAAGGAAATGATATCGTCTATGGGGTAAGAGAAGATCGTCAGACCGATAGTTGGTTTAAACGGTCGACTGCTCAAGGTTTTTACCGCTTCATCGACTGGTTGGGTGTAGAGACCATCTTCAATCATGCAGACTATCGTCTCATGAGCAAACGAGCTGTCGAAACCCTTTGTGCACATCCGGAACGCAATCTCTTTTTGCGGGGGATGGTACCTTCGCTTGGTTTTCAAACAGCAGAAGTGACCTATACACGTCAATCACGTCCAGCAGGCGAATCAAAATATCCATTACGAAAGATGATGGCACTCGCATGGGATGGGGTGACCTCGTTTAGTGTTCGTCCGATTAAGTTGTTATTTTTAGTCTCACTATTCATGCTCATCGTCTCGATCGGTTTTGTCGGATATGCTCTTTATCGTAGATATGAAGGAGAAGCGATGGATGGGTGGACGTCTTTAATGATGTCGATCTGGTTCATCGGCGGACTTCAATTACTAGGTATTGGACTGATAGGAGAATACATCGGTAAAATCTATCAGGAAGTCAAACGACGTCCTCGTTATGTCGTCGAGAAAAAACGAGAATGATGACCTTTCTTCGTTTCTTATTAGTAGGAGTTCTTAATACGCTGGTTGGTCTGACACTAACACTGATTTGTTTTCATGTCTTGCATACTGGTTATTGGGGAGCGACGGCGATCGGGAATGCATGTGGTGTTTGGGTCAGCTATATGCTAAATCGTCGCTTCACCTTTCGTCAAGAGGCTGGAGGATGGCCCTATTGGATACGTTTTTTGATCGTCGTTTCGATTAGCTATCTCATCGCTTATCGTCTTAGTTTATGGGGAGTGCATTACGTATTGCCAAATCTACAAGAGACTGGAGCGATTCTGATCGGGATGATTATCTATACGGGGTTAAATTATCTAGGTCAGTCTTATTGGGTATTTCGCAAATCATGATGATAAAACAAGCTATCTATAGAGGTAGCTTGTTTTTTTTATCCTCTCAATTGCACTTGCAAAAGCACAGTAGCAAATCAAAAGACTGACAAATGAATTTTCAAATTATAGAAATCAACCACTCAGATTAGAGTGAGGAAAGTCATTTACAATTTGATAAGATGACGCATTCAACGTATGCATCACATAGTTATATGGGTGGATATGCTATTTCTCATGTAATCGACCATGCCTATTCCTTATTCATCGACTCCCTTCAGTCCACCACATTAAATGATCGTTGATGAACGAATCCCAAAAGAAGAATGAAAGTAAAGTATCCGTGAAATCTAATTTACAGACTTAAATTTATTACAAACGACATCAATAAATCGCAATTTCTTCTTGTAGTAAATAATTCTGTTAAAAATAAGAAATTTTTATTTTTTAGTTGGTCCGTTATTACTCCTTCTCGATAAAGTAAAAGTCTATGAACTTAAACGATAAGAAGCAGTTCCTGTCATGTAAAGACAGGAACTGCTTCTTATCGAACAATTATATCGTCGGTAATTCTAAAATTCTTAAGAGATAGAAAAAAGTAAGATAGAAAGATATGTCACTTCGTTTCAAAACAAACATACGTTCGTTTTACGTGACAATTTAAATAAAAGTGTCCTTACTTAATTTTCATAATATTAGTATAATCCATATCAAAATATAAGTCTATATCTTGATAACTATCTTCTCTATAGTAAAGCTACGAAAAGAAGACGCTATTCGTTAACTATGAGAGGAGTTATTATGAACAAAACTACATGGAATCCTAATGTGAAAGTCAGACTGATAGGAGAAGGTCTTTTCAATCTGCTATTTTGGATGTACTTTCCTTTTCTAACTGTCTATTTTGGTAAAGGACTAGGGTTACAGACTACTGGATTAATAATGGCACTGCCCCCCTTAATAAGTATTGTCGGAAGTTTAACCGGAGGAAGCTTTGCGGATACGTTAGGGAGACGTCCTGTGATGCTGATCGGAACATTTTTGCAAATGACCATGTTTATTCTATTTGCTGTCTCTTCTTCTCCTTGGATTAATTATGTTGCCTTTATCGGAATTAATATAGGCGCAGCATTTTATCGTCCTGCTAGTTCAGCGATGATAGCGGACACAGTTCCAAAAGATGAATTGCGACAAGTGTATGCGACATTTATGACCGTGAACAATATTGGTGCCGTTTTAGGACCAATCATTGGAGCAGTCTTCTTTTTTCAACATCGTCAACTGTTATTGTGGACCTGTGCAATAGTTCTCTTTCTTTACTTCATAACGATTTATTTTATTGTTAGTGAAACCTTACCTGTCCGATCCAAGCAAAAAGATGTAACGACCCCACTTAAATATGCGTTTCAGTCTAAGTGGTCTGGCTATCGACTTATTCTCAAAGATCGTATTTTTCTGCTATACGTAATTGCGGGAACCTGTTCACTCTTCCCAGTGATGCAACTCGATCTCTACTTACCAGTTTACGTGATAGAGAATGTGCCTAAACAACCTCTCGTACCGCACTTGCTGGATTCTTTTCAGCTCACGAGCCAATCCATTTTTGGCTATCTGGTAAGCTTTAATGGTCTTTTGTTTGTCATCTTGATCCTTCCCGTAACGAATCGACTTAAAAATTGGTCAGAAAGACGTCTCTTCGTCGTTTCGACCTTACTTGCAGGAGGAGGTACATTTTTAGTCGGATGGAATAACAACATCTGGTTTTTGTTTGGTTGTACGCTCATCTTCACGTTAGGTGAGATCATGCGTACACCAGTCACGCAGAGTTTCATCGGTCATTATGCTCCAGAGGAGGCAAGAGGTCAGTATCTAGCTGCTGATAGTCTTCAAAACACACTTGGTAAGACGCTAGCACCTCTCGCTATCTACGCATCAGGATGGATCGCCCCGCTTGGTATCTTCACTATCATTCTCCTTTTTGCTATCATTGGAGCTTGTTTATATCTGCAATTATTTAGACTGTATTCTCCCACTTGACAATCAGGTTGATAATACAAAGTGTACGATTACAAATAAAATATTAATTTAGGCTTTAGAATGATTTCACGAAAATAATAATTACTATAGATAATTAATATCAGATAAATGCTATCTAAAATATCTTAAATCAGCATGAATGAGATGATTTCAACATTTCGCGACAATGAGTTGTCGACGTCAAGTAGAAATTGACGTTTTCTGCTCGATTGATATTTACACTTCTATTGATATTTACACTTCTGTTGAAAATAAATTCTTACGATTTCTCATGCGATGACTGTCGTCATCGCTATGAATCACTTCGACACGATGTAAGAGACGGTCTAATATTGCAGTTGTGATTCCTTGATCACCAATTAGTTCGCCCCATTGATCCGGACTTTTACTAGAGTTCTAAATAAATTGAGCAAAAGTGTAAAGCATCATCGAGCAAAAACCGTCAACTAAATTCTAGCGGTTACATACGTGTAAGTGAATTGGTATTGGAATCTTCTCGCATGATAAGTTATTTATTCTTCACGGATGTTCTTGATACCATGTAGTGTTATTGTTTCGTCCATTTCGCACTCCGACCAAGACCGGATGGGGCAATGATCCCCTCGTCACGTAAGTCACGCAATACGCGATTGATTGTCGCCTCACTGATGTCGGGACAAGCCTTCCTTACGTCTGCTTTCGTGAACGGTGTGATTCGTCCTTCAACGAAACGACGAATCCGATTGTTCTTGTTCTGACTACCCGTCGTGACCAATCCGACGCGATCTTCAAGCTCCTTATAAGCAGCAAGAATCGTGCTCAGCAAGTAGTTGATCCATGGAAACGGATCTTGTTGGTTTTGGTGCCAACGCACGGAAGAGAGACGGAGTGACTCATAATAATCTTCCTTCCGCGATTCGACGATCTTCTCAAGACTGATGTAGCGTCCGACTTCGAAGCCATACTGATAGAGCAGCAAGAGGGTCAACAATCGTACCATTCGACCATTCCCGTCATTGAACGGATGAATGGATAGGAAATCGAGGACGAACAAGCTCGTCAGGATGAGCGGGTCGACGTCCTCTTGTTGCCGACGCTCTCGTAGGCTGTCGCATAACGCCTGCATCGCTGCCGGTGTCTCGAACGCAGGGACGGGGATGAAGCGAGTCCGGCGCGTGCCATCCGGGAACGTCTCACTAATCTCGTTATCGACGTTCTTCCACCGCCCACCTTCGACGGGGACGAACTTATAGAGTTCCTTGTGGAGTTGCAACAGAATATTCGCATTGACCGGGATGTCCTGGGCTGAAGCGTTGATCAGGTTAAGTACGTCGCGGTAACCAGCAATCTCTGCTTCTGAACGGTCGGCAGGGTCGGCTGACTTTGACATGATGGTCTGAAGACGACTTTCCGTGACGATGATTCCTTCGATCGCATTCGAGGCTTTCGTCGACTGGATGACGGCGACATCGCGTAAGGTGTTAAGGATTTGAGGCGCTTGCTGTTTATAGAGATCCTGTTTGCCTTTATACTCATTGATCCGTCCAATCAAGCGGACGGTCTCCATCGGCAGGGCGAGCTCTTTGAGATAGGTATATGTATAGTCGCGCATTCGTCGAACTCCCTTCGCAAAATAGATCACTTTAGATTAAATATACTCATTTTTATATTATTTGACTATGTTTAAACTCATTATAATGTATTTAAAGTCCTTCAAACACATATAAACATAGTCAAATTATCATATTTAGACTATGTTTATTTATTTATGACCATGATTACTTGTCAATCCGAAAGTCGGACAATCCTGACTGATTTGAACGGAACAATCCTGACATGGAAAGCGTCTCATCGATTGCTTCCATATTTTTAACAGTTTTTCACTTCATTTGAATTCATCGAACTAAAATCAATCGTTTCAGTTTTTCTTCTGTACCGGATTCCTCGACAGGTGTATAGATGCTACATCGCAAGTCGTCTTCTCCCTGCACTTGAAGAGAGGTCAGGTCGAATAGCATCTTGCCAACTTTTCCATGACGGAATTCAATCAGGATTTCCGGAGCCTTACTGACCTGACTCTCCATCCAGAGTGATTTGAATTCAGGATACGTATTACTCATCTCCTGTATGAAGGACGTATACCATTCATCACCAGAGTATTGACCGTAGTATGTACGGAAAATGGACAAGAATCCTTTGGCGAAGTGTTCCCAATTCCCGGCAAGTACTTTAAATTCTTTCTGTGAGAACAAGAGGCGAATGAGGTTACGTTGTGATTCTGGAATGGTCGCAAAATCTACGAACACATGGGCCGCTGCAGGATTCCAGCCGACGATATGGCAGTAACGATCCGTAATGATCGTCGGACACGTCGTCAAGGCAGAGAGAATTTTTTCGAGTGACGGACTGATAGTCATAGGGGAAGCTTGAATTTTCATACTGACGACCTGCGTCCCTAATGCTAAATCGTTCAAATATTCGTGTTCATCCCTGTTCAGACATAACGCCTGGGCGATACAGTCTAAGACGCTTCTAGATACCTTAATATCTCTTCCTTGTTCTAACCAGGTGTACCATGTCGTACTGACTCCTGCTAATTGAGCAACTTCCTCTCTTCTCAAGCCAGGCGTTCTCCTTCTTGATCCAGGTGGTAGCCCCACTGATTCCGGTTTGAGCTGTGCTCTTTTCGTCTTCAAAAAATAGGATAGAGCTTCTAATCGATTCGAGTCGTCCATATACGTTCCTCCTGATTTCTCTCCATCCAAGTATCAATTATAATAGGATAAATGAACACTTGTAATAGGATATATGACACGTATGATTATCTCATACTATTACAAGGAGTGAAGAAAAATGGAGCGTGTAGTGATTACAGGAATGGGTGTCGTCTCACCAATCGGAAACGATGTGGAGTCCTTTTGGAATAATATGATTGCTGGAAATTCAGGCATCACGGAAATCGATACGTTTGATACGACTGATTTCAAAGTAAAGATTGCAGGGAGTGTAAAAAACTTTGATGCGGAAAAGGCGATTGGTAAAAAAGCCTCTCGTAACCTGGATCGCTTCGTTCAGTTCGCATTAGCGGCTGCTGACCAAGCCTGGAACGATTCTAAGCTAGGAGAATCTGATCTGGATCGGGAAAGACTTGCTGTATATGTGGGTTCAGGTGTAGGAGGGATTGAAACGTTAATTGACGGTGTTCATGCTTTACACCAAAAAGGTCCGAGAAGGGTCAGTCCAAGTCTCGTACCATCCATGATGTCTAACGCAGCAGCCGCTCAAATTAGCATCAAGTGGCAAGCGATGGGACCTTCCATGTCACCTGTATCCGCTTGTGCAATCGGAAACACGGCTATTGGTGAAGCATATCGACTCATTCGAATGGGAGAGGCTGATGCTGCATTCGCTGGTGGAACAGAAGCGGGTATCACTGAATTGTCTATAGCAAGCTTCGGTAATGCGACGGCATTGTCTACAAGAAACGAATCACCCTCTAAAGCGAGTCGTCCTTTTGACGCGACACGCGATGGTTTCGTGATGTCGGAGGGAGCAGGCATCTTGATACTAGAATCGTTATCGCACGCAAAGCAACGAGGTGCGTCCATCTATGCGGAAGTCGTCGGATACGGAGCAAGTTCCGATGCCTATCATATAGTAGCGACTCATCCAGAAGGTCAGGGAGCATACCTCGCTATGAAGCGGGCCGTTCAACAGGCAGGGATTGAGACGAATGACATCGATGTGATCAGTGCCCATGCGACGAGTACGATCGTCGGCGATCAGTCCGAGACACGTGCGATTAAAAAATTGTTTGCAGAACATGCGAACATACTACCGGTGACGGCGAACAAATCAATGCTAGGTCACATGCTCGGTGCTGCCGGTGGAGCGGAAGCGATCGCGCTTGCGAAATGTTTACAGGAAGGAATCATTCCACCGACGATTAATCTTGAAGTCGATGATCCAACGTGTGACCTGGATTATGTAGCAGGAGGGGCTCGTTCGCTGGAGATGCAGTACGGACTATCCAATTCTTTCGGATTCGGTGGTCATAACGCCGCCATCGTCTTGAAAAAATATATGGATTAAGCATCAGAGTTTGAGTTCGGACAAGAGAACTCAATGAGTAAGTACTCGCTGAAAATGGATTGTATACATTTCGACGTGGAAATGTATACAATCTTTTTTGTGTATCCAATTCTTATTAAATGTTAGTGATTCGGAAACCTTCACTATTGCTGTGTCGTCATTCATCCAACGATTCATGACACGTTCTATCTATTTTACATAAAACGCGAATCATCAGTTCTAGTCAGAGTTTGCCTTAACTAGGACATCATGATCTTTATTTTAGTAATCCACCCTCTGAAGGGAGTTTTGAATCCACACCTAAAAAAATAACTGTATATGTTGTCATTCTAATTCTAGCTTTTTCATCATATCGTTAAAAAAGAGAAGGCTTTTGATTGATTATCATGTACTTCCTAAGATATGAGTTTTGGATGCTTTATTTATAGATATCCCGACGATGTCCAATCTCAAGAATCAATATCACGACTTTCTCATCCTGGATGTCAGCAATCAGACGATAGTCGCCGATGCGATACCGCCATTCGCCAGAGCGATTCGAGACGAGTCCTTTCCCATGACGACGCGGATCATCCGTCCCGACAAGGTTCTTCTTGATCCAGGACATGATGATCCGCGCTTGTTGTGGGTCCATCTTCTTGAGAGATTTTTGAGCCCCGCGCTCGAATTCTACATTATAAGCTGTCATTCTAAATCAAGTTCCTTCATCATGTCGTCGAAAGATATCGCTTCTGATTTTTTACGGTGTGCTGCCATAGAATCATGATAGAGTTGCAAATCGATTTCGTCTTCGATACGGTCGAGGACGGCATCGCGAACGAGTGTAGAAATCGTGATGTTCTTTGCCTTCGCATATTCCTTGATAAGTCGTGTATCCTGATCATCCAGACGTACGGAAATGGTACTCATGATTATCAGCTCCTTTGTAATACATTGTAATACATATTAAGGTTTTAGTACATAGGATTGGGCGATAATCCTAAATAAAGATTCTTTGAAGTGCTAAAATTCGACTTGTAAATATCGTGGATGAGTACGATTAGATTAAAAAAGTGGATTAAATCATGGTCAAATTGAAGTAAACATACTCATTCATTTTTATTTTGACCATTTTTGGGAAGGAGATGATCTTTTATAAATCCATTATATATACTCACTGCGTGATAAGGAGGCGAATCGTGTGCTACCTATCTGCAGAATGTTATCTTATCTTACCAACTCTTCGAAAGGAGTACATGGACAAAACGCTTGTTCCTGAATCTGTGCTATCCGTAAGTGAATGTATCTGTACGCACTATCCTAATATCAACAATTAGATTTCATGACTATCGAAATGTGCTTTCACGATCTTGACAAATTCTTTGGAAAGAGGCGTCATTTTGTCTGATGACTTGACAATTAATCCGAGATGTCTAACCACAGGAGGATGTAAGGGTAATAGATGAACATGAGTCTCTCGTTTAGGAACTGCCAGGTTTGGCATAATACTAATACCCAATTTTCCTTTCACCATAGACAGTACAGTTTCATTCTCCTTACTATTATATGAGGTACGTAATGAAAGACCAGCTTTACGACATTCCTCCTCGATAAGGACTTCACATCCAGATCGTAACATGATGAATGATTCTTCTTCGAAATCAGCTATCGTAACAACATCTTTTTCTATAAAAGGGTGTCCATCATATACGACAACAGATAAAGGATCTTGCGTCAGTGCCATACTCTCAAAACCTTTAACTGGTAATGCTGTAAAACCGAGATCCACCGTACCTTCTTCCACCCACTTTTCAATATCATCATAGCCACCCTCATACAACACCAATTCAACATTTTGGAAACGTTCTTTGAATATAGAAAACAAAATCGGTATAAAGGCAGCTGTAAAACTTGGGAAACTCCCGACAGCAATCTTTCCCAATTCTAATCCTTGCAAAGAAGAAACTTTTTGCTCTATATGAGCCATGTTTGTCACAATATTGCGTATGTGTGGAATAATATATTCCCCTGCAGTAGTTAACGATGTACCACCTCGTCCTCGATTCAAAAGTGTTACTCCTAGTTCAGATTCCAGTGTTGTAATGTTATGACTTACTCCAGATTGTGTCAGTCCAATCTTTTGACCTGCTTTCGTAAAACTACCACTTTCCACTACGTTTAAAAGCACTTCTAATTGAAATAAATTCAATGTACTTCACATCCTTTTCTGTATTATACATGAGAGATACAAATGATTAGAATGAAAAACATTCATTTTACTTATTTTATTTTTACAAATACACTAAAAACAGACAGATTGAATCAAAAAATAAAAGAATTGGAGAGTGGATGTATTGATGAATCAGAAGTATGAAAAAATCCTTTCACCTTATACCTTGTCGAATGGAGTAACTTTGGCGAATCGAGTCGTTGTTGCACCGATGACCACCTATTCAGGAAATATAGATGGAAGCGTCTCTTCCGGAGAGTTGGATTACTATAGCAGAAGAGCACAAGGACCAGCTATGTTTATTACCGCGGCTGCAACCATTTCATCACTCGGGACTAGTTTTCCTCGTCAAATGAAAGCATATGGAGAACACAATATACCAGGTCTTACGCAGTTGGCTAATAAAATAAAAGAAAAGGGAGCAAAAGCAATCCTTCAGCTTCATCATGGAGGCAGCGAGAGTCTAATCGGATACATAAGTGAAAGGCGAATGGTTAGCCCGAGTGGTATCGTGGCGAGCCTTTACAAGGATTCAAGTGATGATTACGTTCCACGTACGTTAGAACACGAAGAAATTCTATCTACTATTCAGGATTTTGGACGAGCAACGGAGATAGCTATACGTGTAGGGTTTGATGGTGTGGAAATTCATGGAGCCAACGGATATCTGATTCAACAATTTTTTTCAAGATATTCAAATCTTCGAACAGATATGTGGGGAGGAACACTAGAAAAACGGATGTCCTTTCCATTAGCTGTTATTGAAGAAGTAAAACGAGTCCGAGATCAATATGCGAACAATAATTTTATTATTGGTTATCGCTTCTCACCAGAAGAACCAGAAAAGAATGGTTTGAACATGGAGGAAACAATCGCCTTGGTAGATCAATTGTCTAATCAAGGCTTATCGTACCTACATCTTTCAGTCAAAAACGTTTGGTCCATGCCTCGAAGTGGTTCAAATCAAACAAAAACAAGATCAGAGATTTTTCGGGATGTGATTGCGGATCGAACAAGTTTTCTGTCACTCGGTTCTATACACACACCAGATGATGCCTTGAACGTATTAGAACAAGGAATTCCATTATTCGGATTAGGAAGAGAGTTATTAATGGAACCAGATTGGGTTCGAAAACTAATAGCAGGAAGAGAGGAAGAAATTCGTACGACCTTGTCACGCGATGATCAACAAATGCTCTCCATTCCGGACGAAATGTGGAAAAATATCCTTTCTCGTGATGGATTGCCTGCACAAAGATGAATAAATGTGTAAGCAAAAAGGGGAAATAGACGTGAACAAGAATGCTTTGTTTCAACTAAGTATAGCTATGACTATCTTTGGATCAATTGGCTTTTTTTCAACTTTTACAGGTCTTCCGGCAATTGAATTAGTGTGGGTTCGATGTATTTGTGCTGCTGTATTTCTTATAATGGCATGGATCGTATCTGGACGCTTTAAAAGGGAAAAGTGGAATAGGAAAGAACTCATATACATTGCTTGTTGTGGTATTACGAATGTTTGTAATTGGGTGTTTCTTTTTAAAGCATTTGAGAGAACGTCCATTACAATTGCCATAACCTTATATCATCTAGCTCCTATTATTGTTCTTGTGATGGGTAGCCTTTTCTTTAAAGAAAAAAAGACGAAACTCATGTATGTATCTATGTTAGTTTGTTTTATTGGAACATTGAGTATTATAGGTACCGATGGTGTGCGGTTTGCTTCAGAAAGCTGGAGGGGTATCGTGTACAGCATCATCGCAGCATGTTTCTATGCAGCAACAATGCTGCTAGGAAAGAGTATTACAAAAACTAGTGTATATGCGACCACTTTTATTCAAATGGTGATCGGTCTGATTGTGTTACTTCCATTCATTCATTTTAATAACTATCAAGCAATTGATACTTCTCAGTGGATGTACGTCACTGTAACCGGAGTTATTCATACAGGTATAGTTTATTTTCTGTTTTTCAATAGCATACGTCATTTACCAACAACAGTTGTCTCTTCTATGGTTTTTGTCGACCCTACAGTCGCTATTTTATTAGACGTTTTTTTCGGAAATGTGTATCTAAGGTGGCTACAGCTATTCGGTATATTGTGTATCTTCATCGGATTGTTTTATTCGCTTAAAGCAAGCAGTCATATTGCTAGTATCACTGAAGAGAACTATATTACTCGAACAGGAAAAGTAAGAAGGCAGTAATCTATATTCTTTTAAGAACCATTCTTTCTTTTTGATTTAAATAATCCTAAGAGACCTATGAATGTATGCAGAAAATCTATTCCATAAAATTAGGAATAGATTTTTTGTTTATTTCTACAAACTTGACGTCATGTTGAAACAAAATCCTTCATCTTATCACTAAAGAATAGTTTTCAATTTTATATGGTAGTCATCTGACTAATTTATTATTTTAGGCAAAAAGATACATATGAAACCAAAAATAAATTATCCATTTAATAGAAAAGTTAGTGATTGAAACTTAATAAAGGAAAATATCGTATATATTAGTCGTATAATAACTTTTATGAAAACATAATGACTTACTAAACAAAACAAATACATTTGCCGGAGGGAACATCTATGGTATTAGCTTTCCTTGGCCATAGTATCGGATTCTTTTTATTAACGTTAGGCATCTATTTCATTCGGTCGAAGCATGCGTTGAAAACGCCTTTAGCAGGACACGGAGATAGCGTCGACACGGTGGATTCATTCGTACTCAGTATTATTTTGTCGATTGGTGTTATCCTATTTTGTTCGTTGACCGTCAGACATTACGGTTACGTTTGTGTCTTAGGTGGTCTGTTCATTTTATACGCCGTCAGTGCAGCTTGGTGAGACCTAAAAGAAGTTAGAAAGCAAGATAAAGGGAGCTCAAATCATGATTCAATTACTGAAACAAGTCGACGATCATGTGTATCACATCGTCTTTCACCAAGAAGGGCGTACTTTATTCTGCCGGGAAGGGGTTGCTCGAAAAGAGCAGGCGATTGATAGCGAGGACATGATGGAAACGAATGAGGAGTCCGCAACGAAGCGGATCGTCTTCAAAAGTCCCTTGCGCGCGTATCGTCAGAAAAAAGCATGGGTACGTGAAAAATTAGACGATGGATACATGCGATCACCTTTTGCTCTGTCTGAAGTGATGGATTTTCGTTCAGATCGACGGATCATAAAGTTGCGCATTTTAAGCGCTTTACTCGTCCTATTGAGTGGATTACTGACGCTGACCGATATCTTACCGATTCCGGGATACATAACACTCGTCGTTCTGATGCTTTTCTGGCCGATGCATCTCGAAGGGAAATCCGCGCATGTTCGCATGTATCGATGGTCAGGAGCACTTTTCATGTTCGCATTAGCCGGCTCATCGAAAAACTATTTATCACCGATCAATCTCTCAATTAACGGAATGGTCTGTCTCATCTCAGGGTTCATTCTCCTGTTGTATGCGTCAGAACAATTACAGGAACTTGCGACGAAAGGAATCACATATCATGACGAATCAACAAACGAAGGTGATTGAACTCAAACGCGACAATGGTCAAACGACCGATTACTGGGTCAGTTACTGGATGGGGCGCACGCTGTATCAAGTATCCGTACAAGAACAAGCGGATGGTCAAACGGATGAAGGGGAGGTTGTCAAAGAACGTTTTCCGTTCTATTTCGGAATGAAAAAGCGGATGCTCGAGTTAGCAGAAGAGAAAGAAGCACTTGGTTTTAGACTTTTGACCGAAGAGGAAAAAGCAACGCCTGTCATCGAGGAAGAAGAACCGACGCTCGATCCTGCTTTCTTTAAGCCAGCTATTCGTTATGCCTGGTGGATGCTTGGTCTCGGAATCCTCCTGTTTCTCCTGCCTTCACCGATCCTAAACGGACTCGCGTTTGGACTCGGCTTATTCGTCTGGTATGAGACGTTTGGACAAGCCGGAATGCCGCGCAACTACCAGAGATATTTCCACGGGATGTTAGCTGGATTGACGATTTTACAGGTGTTATCTGCGATTGAGTTGGAACGATTTGCTCAACCGTATTATGCGACGATTTGTGTGATATCAGCAGTCGTGTTGGTTTTTCTCGTCGTCCAATATCGTTTGGAAGAAACCGATCACATCGGTCAGGAGAAAAGTGTTCGAGTTAGGAAAATGAAGGACTATCCGGATGACTTAGATCTTTAAAAACGTATTCACTTAACTTTCGGAAGACTGGAAGACTTTTTGATGCTGTAAAATATAGGCATCACTTAAATCATTTTAGTCAGTCTATTGTAAGAAACATATGGATGTCATACCAAATGATCAATATACTTTAGAACTGATTTTACTTGTCTGGGCGATTGGTGCACTCGTCAATCATCATTACGCAAGCGCGAAACACATTTGGTGTTTATTCCTTTGTGGAGATATTTTTGATTCTTAAGATTTTATTACTTGTTGTTCTTTTGATTGCCAAATGCAAAAAAATAATGGTCTCTTAAGTAGTAAAGGAAGGTCAGTTAGCACTCATACATAAAGATTTAGTTAACATAATGAAGTAGGAGACAGTATGATCCGTTTCCTACTTTTTTTGTAATTATGCAATCGATTGCATTCGTATTCTTATTTAACATCCAGGAAAAGGAATTATATTTCTTGCAAAAAACTAGTTTTTATTTCTTAGGATTTATGTAAAAATAGAAAACAATAAACTGAGAGAATTTTTTGAAAAGTGAGCGACCAGATCATTCATCGTTTTGGAATGAGAGAGAGAAGTCATCATTTTTCGAATTCTAAATATCTTATTTTTTGAAAGCCTGGAGGGGAATGTATGAAATTGTTGAAGATGTGGAACCAAATCAGTTTAGTGAAACAAATCGCGATCGGCTTAGTTATTGGTATTATTTTAGCTGTCACGATTCCTGAAGTAGCGAGTTCATTGACCATCTTTGGAACATTATTTGTCTCCTCACTAAAGGCAGTCGCGCCGATTTTGGTCTTTTTCCTAGTCATGGCTTCGATTGTGCAACATAAAAAGGGACAGCAAACGAACATGAAATCAATCATCTTCTTATACCTGCTCGGTACTTTTTTAGCGGGTGCGATTGCGGTCATCGTTAGTTTCTTGTTCCCGGTTTCGATAACATTGACAGAGAGCACAGAAAAGCTGACAGCTCCTGGGAATGCCATCGAAGTCCTGAAGACGCTTGTCTTGAACATGGTCGATAACCCCGTCAATGCATTAGTCCAAGCGAACTACATCGGCATTCTGACGTGGGCGATCATCTTAGGATTAGCGCTTAAAAATGCGTCGGATTCTACAAAAACGTTCATCTCGAACTTCTCAGATGCACTTGCGAAAATGGTTGGATGGATCATTAAGCTTGCTCCGCTCGGTATCATGGGGCTTGTCATCGGTTCGATTACGGAGAACGGTCTCTCGTCACTTCTTGACTATGTGAGCCTGCTAGGGTTACTGATCGGGACGATGCTTGTCGTTGCACTGATCGTTAATCCATTGATCGTCTATATCAACGTCCGTCAAAATCCGTATCCGCTCGTTTTCAAATGTTTACGCGAAAGCGGCATCACGGCATTCTTTACTCGTAGTTCGGCTGCGAACATTCCGGTCAACATGGAACTATCGAAAAAGCTTGGACTTGATAAAGAGACGTACGGCATCTCGATTCCGCTTGGTGCAACAATTAACATGGCAGGGGCTGCAATCACGATTTCCGTCTTGACGCTTGCTGCGGTAAACACACTCGGTATTCAAGTTGATCTTCCAACAGCCATCATTTTAAGTGTCCTCGCTGCCGTCTGTGCGTGTGGTGCCTCTGGTGTTGCTGGTGGATCGCTTCTCTTGATTCCACTCGCGTGTAGCTTATTCGGGATTCCGAATGACGTTGCGATGCAAGTCGTTGCTGTCGGATTTGTCATCGGTGTGTTGCAAGATTCATTTGAGACAGCATTAAACTCGTCGACAGATGTCTTGTTCACTGCGACAGCTGAATATCGAAAACGGTTGAAAGAAGGCGAACACCTCTCGATTAATCGTCAATCGATGAATGAGGAAGTAGCAGAAAAAGTCGTTAACGGCTGATCAGATTCGCTATTATCTTAATAAGAAAAGGCATCCCAGTTGAGGATGCCTTTTCTTATAGACAACCCTCGTTTCGTGATTGAAATAAGGGGTTTCTACAAGTTGTAATCCATTTAACCTTCTCCTAAAGCAACGTATTTTTTTAATTTCCCTTTAAAACTCACCAAAAGAATTTCATTCCTTTCTTTCGTAGAGTATATGACGGTACCCTTTGAGAGCTTCGTAGCAGTTCCATTATCAAAATCGTATTGATCAGAACTCATTTTCTTGATTTCTCCGACTTTTTTACTCTTAGTGACTTCTGTTTTCTCTGCCCATTTTACATCTGATTTGTAGATCGTATCATTTAGTTGAAAAATGTCAGCAGTAGAATCTTCTCCTAATACGTCTAGTGCTGTCGGTTTTTCACTTGTATATTGCATTTTCACTTCATTACTACAAGCAGCTAACGGCCATACAGTTATAATTGAGAGAGCGCATAACAAAACGATTCTTTTCATGACATAACCTCTTTCCCGTTTTTGTATGTTACTCCATGTCGACCATTTAACAACGGACTATCGGCAAAACAGGTCACAGGTTTCTGTTGTTCCATTCGTTTTAAATCCTGTCCGATGTATGCCCATCTGCTCACAAAACAGTCGAAGTGGGGCTCACCCGTGACACGCGCGTTTCAGGAAATCGTCTTGGAACAATTCTTGAAGTCAGAGTGAATCAATTATCTCTACCCAGACTTGATAATAGATCTCTTGATCGAGGTGGACCGTTGCCGAACGTACACGATAGTCTAGATTTTCCGCTAAATAAAAAGCAAGAATCGATGCGACTTTAAAGTCAGGGGTGCAATAACCAGTGATTGAACGACCATGGATCTCATTCGTGATCGACTCCGCCCAAACTTCGGCTTCACGGAATGTCTCGAACTGAAGCATCTCTTCCTTCCAACGAATCGACATCTTTATGTCCTCCTCTACTGTAGTTAATGTTAGTATATGGAAGAAATAGTATGTTGTTCAAGGGGGGAACGTCAGCCATGAGTCGTTTTGGAATGCATCAGGAAGCAATCAATCCGCCGCTCGGTGCTGCCTTCATCGGTTATCACCGAGAAGTCGGTATCGTAAGCATACACGATCCGCTATATGTCACAGCGAGTATCTTCGAAAGCGAGCAGACGACATCGATCTTCGTCAGCATCGACAACATCGGCATGCTCGTCGCCGATACGGATGTCATCCGTGAAGGCATTGTGGACCAGCTGGACATATCGAAGGAACAGATCATAGTCGTTTACACGCATACGCATTCGGGACCAGCGACAGCAGGAAACGAACCGTTGACCGTCGCCTATAAAACGATTTTGACGCAACAAGCGATTGTATCTGCGGTCAAAGCAAGCGAAGTGATGCAGACGGTCGAGATTGGTTGGGGTGTGACGTCTGGAAAACTCGGCGTCAACCGACGGGAGAAAATAAATGATCAGGCGGTAATGGGAACGGATCCGCTTGGGGTGACGGATGACCGAATCGGGACCCTGTTAGTTCGCCGTGCCGATGATGCGTGTCTCGTCGGTGCCTTCGTTTTCTGTACAGCGCATCCGAACGTCTTGAAATCAGACAGTGTCGTCTTATCCGGTGATTATCCGGGTGTCGCTCGAACGCTACTCGAACAGGCACTCGGCTGTCCGGTCGTGATCGTCCAAGGCGCGACGGGAAACATCAATGCGAAATATCGTGGTGACATAGAGAGTCTTCAAAAAATGGCGTTTACTTTAAGTGGTCATGTCTTGACGACGATTCCAGCCGTGTCGTTTCAACCGTTAACGCACCACCGGATTCAGTCATGCATTCATCCGATGCGCTTAACAGAAGTACCGGCTATGAACGTATTACGAGACATGGCGGATTACGCTGAACAGACATGGGGCGTCAGTGCAGCACGCTGGTTGGCATACGTTCAGGAACGATTGGGAAAAACACTTACCATCCCAGTCGAAATTCAATTGTTTGAACTAAATGAAGGTTCGTTCTCAGGCATCCCGATGGAGCCGTTCTGTGAGACAGCGCTACAGATAAAGCAAACCCGTCAAACGGAATTCGCTTTTTTCGGAGGCTATACGAACGGTTATATTGGTTATTTGCCGACAGCGGAAGAACATCCGTATGGTGGGTACGAAGTGGCAATCAATCCCGTCGTCTACGGTCCGCTGACTGGTCTTTGGATGCCACCTGTACCGGAAACGGCAAACGACATCGTGCATCGTATCCGACAACTCTATGAAACGAACAACAACCCGGCTTCTCTCGTCTGAGAGGCCGGGTTGTTATGATTACGAATTGATTTTTTTGATGATCCAGAATAAAGCGAAAACAAATCCGCATGTTAGGAAGATGAATAAAAAGAGCAGAATGAGTAAGTTAGAGATTTGTAACATTTAAGACCTCCATAAATAGGTACAGCTAGATTTTCGAACTTTTCGAATAGTAATAGAGTAACATAGTAATTAACAAAATATAGGGAAATAGGTTGTTGTTTTAGATATTTCTTAATTTATTTACTTATTATATAAAAATAAGTTATTTTATTACATTTAAAAAGAGGGGGAATATCATGATCATCAAAAGATTTATTCTTAGTTTTGTCATCACTTATTTATTCCTCAGTTTGCTTTTATCCTTTAGCATCGGATATACGATTGATTGGATTCCCGAAGCAACTTTGACTCAAAAGATAAAAGGGTACGTCATTGAAGGGTTCACTCGTTTTAATATTATAAAGCTTTTGATTGCTGCAGGTGGAGGTACTGGGTACGGCCTACTCTACCTAAAACCAGGATCACCGAGTTCTCCAAAGCGTTGATTTCCTTTATTTTGAAACTTTTCTTTGTGTGATTCGTTTATAAGGATTAGAACAAGTCAACGTATTGGGGGAAATAAAAATGAAAAAGACAGTTGGTGCAATCATTTTAGCGAGCGGCATGTTGATACTCGGTGGTTGCGGAACAGCAGCAACGCAAACCGATTTATTTGAGCAACAAGGTACATATCTTGGCGATAACAGTAACGTGCGCGACATCGTTCAACAACTACCTCACGGTGATCATTTAAAGAAGATGGAACTGTCGACAAAGGAAAAGCCGTATCAACTGACGTTGTGTTACGGTGGGTATACAGAAGGACAGGTCGAACAAAAAAGTACTCGTACAGCAATCTATAATGCGACGGCACTGTTCACACTGATTCCGAACGTCGATCAAGTCAACATGACGATCGAAGATGCTTCGTATCACTTCACGAAACAAGAGCTACGCGATTGGTATGGAAAGGACTTTACAACTTACAATAATGAAAAAGCCTTAAAGGCATTCACGAAGCCTTTTATTGAGGATGAACGGAAAGTAAAAGAAATACTAAATTGAAACGAAAAGTGGAAGTAGATGAATTGTTCATCACTTCCACTTTTTTGATATTGATTATTTTCCCGGCTTCGTCTTGTAGAAGCTGTAGAAGACACTGATCAGGATGACGAGGACGATCGTACCGAGCGACATCCAGATTGGCATTTTGTAGACGTCACTGAAAATCATCTTCGCTCCGATGAAGACGAGCATGAAGCTTAAACCGTGTTTCAAGTAGTAGAAACGATCAATCAAGTTCGCGAGGACGAAGTAGAGACTACGAAGTCCAAGGATTGCCATGATGTTCGCATAGAAGATGATGAACGGATCACGCGAGTACGCGAAGCTTGCAGCGACTGAGTCGACGGCGAAAACGATATCTGATACTTCGATGAAGAGTAGGGTGATCAAGAGAGGCGTGAAGAACAACTTCCCATCAATTCGTTTTGCGAACTTACCAGACGAGATGTCTTGTGTGATTGGTAAACGTTTCTCTAACCAACGAATCGTTCTGTTGTCTTCGAGCGACGTCTCTTGACCGATGTTCTTGTACATCATCCAACCTGTGTAGACGAGGAACGCTCCGAAGATGTAGTACACCCAAGCGAAGTTCTCAAGTAGCGAGACACCAGCGACGATGAAGATGACGCGGAAGAAGATTGCACCGAGAATACCCCAGAACAAGACTTTGTGCTGGTACTTCAATGGAATTGCGAAGTACGCGAAGACGAGTGAGAAGACGAAGACGTTATCGATCGCGAGAGCCTTCTCAATGAAGTACACGCTCGTATATTCGACAGCAGCGGCGCTACCTTGATCAATATAGAGCCAGCCTCCGAAGGCGACAGCGATCGCGATCCAAACGAACGTCCACGTCCACGCCTCCCGAAGCGAAACTTCATGTGCCTTGCGATGAAAGACTCCAAGGTCAAGGGCGAGCATGATGAAAACGATGGCTAGAAAAGCAATGAGTAGTGTCAACAGCGCTTCCTCCTTTAAAGTAATTTGTTTTCTTGAATTTATTATAAGTTCATAAGAACTCGAAAGTAAAGGGGTAAGTGTGCTCTTTTTTGAAATTGTGAACAAAATCCGCCAAAGGCACTGCTCATGCGAACAGTGCCTTTGGCGGATTACGTGAGTGGTAGAGAATGCAGTTCAACATACAGAGCGAGCGTATCGATGATTGTAGCAGATCTTATCGTACACTCATGCGATCGTTAAACATGAAAATCTTCTTTTACTGCTGTTCGAGACGACGTGAGACACCAGTCAAGATGACGGCAAGAATGACCATGATAGCGCCGACCCATGGCGTGTGGACAAGTCCGATCGTATCGGTGACGAGACCACCGATCGTTGCCCCAAGTGCGATGCCGATATTGAAAGCTGCAATATTTAAGGCAGAGGCGACATCGACTGCTGCTGGGACGTATTTTTCAGCCAACTGGACGATATAGAGTTGGAGTCCGGGGACGTTCATGAAGGCAAGAAGTCCCATTAAGATAATACCGATGATGCCAGCGACCTTGAACGGAATCATGAATGAGAGGGCAATCATGACAATGGCATGGATGATGAACATATAAAACAATGCTTTAATCGGGTTACCATTCGCGAGTTTTCCGCCAACCGTATTCCCGATTGCGACGGCGATTCCGTAGACGAGCAGAATGATACTGATTAAGCTTGGATTAATTTTCGTGACGTCCTGCATGATCGGCGTTAAATAAGTAAACGCGACGAACGTCCCACCGTAACCGAGGGCAGTGATCAAGAAGCCGAGCATCAATCGTCCGTTCGTCAACAGTTTGAACATGTCGGAGAACTTAGCAGGTGGTGATTGTTTCAAGTCTTTTGGAATCAAGAAGAAGCTTGCGATTATCGCAATGATTCCGAGTGCAGCAACCGCGAAGAACGTCGCGCGCCAGCCGAACGATTGACCAATGAATGTACCAAGCGGGACACCCGTGACGGTCGCGACCGTCAGACCGGTAAACATCAAGGCGATGGCACTTGCTTTTTTATGCTCCGGTACGAGCTGGACAGCAATCGTCGCACCAATCGAGAAGAAGACACCGTGCGAGAACGCCGTGATGAAACGGGCGACGATCAACAATTCAAATGTCGGTGAGATGGCGGAGATCAGGTTACCGGCGATGAAGACGACCATCAATGCCATCAGTAACGTTTTCCGGTTCATCCGGTTCGTCAGTGCCGTCAAAATAGGTGCTCCGACGGCAACGCCAATTGCGTAACCAGAGATGATGAGACCAGCGAGTGTGATACCGATATTTAAGTCACGAGCAATCGCTGCGAGCAGTCCGACAGGAACGAATTCCGTCGTACCGATCCCAAAGGCGCTGATTGCTAGAGCGAGCAGGGCAAGTCCGCCGTTTCTTGGAGCCTGTTCCTCCTGTACCTGTTGATTTAATTGATTCATGGGGATTCCTCCTAAAAATGATTTCAGTAGGGATCGTGTTCAGTGGGCCCGCCGAACGTGATCCGATTGACATGACCCCAGCATAACAGGGGTGTTTCCTTTCGGGAAGTACGTACTTTAAAGTGCGATAGGCACTAAAAAGTACCCTACTCCTTCTTTTAGATGCAAGGTCTAAAAGGAGATTGTACTTTCCGTTGACAATTGCTATCATATAGCCAGCCAATCCGCTTGGGAAGTACGCACTTTCAAGTACGATAGGCACTAAAAAGTGCCTATGTTCTCAACGGAATCTCGAAAGGATGGATCGCACATGCCATACAATATCCCGGTCGAAGCAACACTAGAAGTCATCGGTGGAAAGTGGAAGGTCGTCATCATGTGTCATTTAATCAAAGGCGAGCGCCGGACGAATGAGCTTCGTAAGCTGATGCCGACGATCACGCAAAAGATGCTGACGCAACAATTACGGGAGTTAGAAGAAGACGGTGTCATCATCCGGACGGTCTTTGAACAAGTCCCACCAAAAGTCGTCTACTCGTTATCCGAGTACGGCTGGTCGCTGAAGCCGATTCTTGACGCGATGTGTGCATGGGGTGAAGGACATATCAATTTGACAGGCGGAGAGGTTGTTTCGTCTTAATCGCCAGAAAAAAGGTTCGACATTATGGTCGATCCTTTTTTTGCGCTCAAATTGTCTGGAAATAAATAAGTTGTACAGTAAGTGATCATTAGAAAAATCTTTTATTATATTTACTCCATCAACTGTGAAAAATCCTTAAATTTTTTGGGCGGTTTTTATCAGATATCAATAAAACAAGTCAATAAAGTACTAGTATTGAGAAATCCCTTGATAAGAAAGTCATGAATACAACATGATTGATTTGAGTCTATAGGGCGGGTTCCTGATTTTGGAATATTTGTTACGATCAAGTGGAAGAAAGTTTTAATTTTCTCTTTCAAGAACTAATGCCATGTTTCATCAGAGTGAATGACTTTCTATCTTGACAGAGAAAGGAGGAGTTCGGATGTCTGCTATGTTCGTGTCGTATCAATTATCTTTGGAAGAAAAGTTCTTCAACATGATCGAAAACAAATGGTTCTGGATGGTTTTCGCTCTTGTCATTTTAGTAGGAGTATTTGCATATGCGTTCTATTGCACAAGTCGAGGTTACAGCTTTAATGGAAACGTGAAATTAAACTGGCCAAAGTTCTGGCAAATGGGAATTGGCTGTAAAGCCTCGTAACGTACTTAACTGGCGGGGGCTCGTAGAGCTCCCGCTTCTTTCAGGAGGTAGAAACATGATTGAAATCGATGATTTGACAAAATCATTTAAAAAGAATCGCGTTATCGATGCGTTATCAGCATCATTTTCTTCAACGGGTGTCTCTGTCATAGTTGGAACAAATGGCAGTGGAAAGACGACACTATTGAATATGTTGACGAATTTGCTAGAAGCTGACGGTGGCGGCATTCGAATTGATGGTATTCCACCTGGTAGTCAGGCATACAAATCTAAATTTTTCTATCTTCCTTCTGACTTTTATTTACCAGGCTACATGACTGGTAAGGAATATGTACAGTTCGTTTTAAGTCGATATGAGACAAGTGAAGAGGGTAAAGCTCCTCTTTTAATGGACTTACTCGATTTGGCGGACGGTCAAAATAAAACCATTGAGTCGTATTCCTTTGGTATGAAGAAAAAAATTCAAATTGTCGCAGCCATTGCTGCCAATACTGACTATATAATTGCTGATGAAATTTTCGGCGGACTTGATTTTGATACGTCTTTGCTCGTTCAGGAACTGTTTGCAGCAGTCAGCACGACGAAAAAAGTGATTATCGTCTCTCATGAACGAAATACGATTGATCGTTTTCCCGAAGATATACGACTTATGAGACAAGGTTCACTTGTCAATTTCGAAGGAACTCCAGAGGAATTGACGGATGTTATTAAACAAGAGGAGGTCTTACGTGAAAAGCTCGACATCGTCAGCAAACATTTTATGTCTACTGAAATTCTTCTTTAATGATACGTTTCATGGACTTTTCAATCGTCCTTTTTTTAAAAGTCGGATGAATCGGTACGTGTTAGGTATTCTTCTAATTGGCATCTATCTTGGATACTTTTATCTAAACATGGTTCAGCTCTCCACCCTATCGAATAATGCAGTGGAAGCAGATGAGACAACACGATTGCTGGCAGGGAAGATGACACTCAGCAGTTATTTTAATGTCGTCTTTATTTTAGGTACCTTTATGTTCGTTTTAATTAATGGAACCGTCTCATTGAATCGGAACTCTTTATTTTTTGCGAAGACACTTCCATTCTCAGAAAGAGAAGTCAATATCAGCCAGCGATTATTTAAACTCTCTGTTGCCCTAGTCTTTTTCGAATTACTGATGATCATCGTTGCACCAGCACTGAAACTAATTCCTATGCGCTTGGGAACGGCACTGCTTGTTTTAATAACACTTCATACTGTATTCATCAGTAGCTTTTGGTTATTGGATTGTCTCCATGCAGCAGTATTGCATCGTTTATCAGGTATGAAGCGTACTATTTTCAGTTTCATTCTTGATCTAGTATTAGTGGGTCTCGTGACACTTCATTTATTAAAAACACGATTTCAGGTTGATGTATGGGTTAGTACGTTACCGTATTCGATTTTAACGATCACGCTAGTTATGTTGATGACGAGTCTTGTCGTTGGCACGATTGCCTATACTCTTCATGCAGTTTTCTTTGCTCGAAACCATTTGTATGTCCGGCAGAATTACTTCAAGTTAGGATTGCCTGCTTTCAATATTGGTTTAGCGACTACTATGCCTGCAATCATCCGAAGTAAAAACTTTCTGTACTTTTGGGCATTACTTGGTGTGATGTCAATCGGAGCATGGTACCAAGTCGGGTGGGGGGGAACTTTTCAACTCTGGTTGTTCTTATTGCCGATACTTGGAGTAGTGACGATTACATATGCAGACGCAACATTAGCAGTTAGAAAGTTGTACGGACTGTACCGGATCCATCCCTTGATGGAACTCATGTCACTCCTTGCTGTCGCCATCATCTTGATGGCACCGGCACTATATGTCGGTATCATTGAGACAAACAGTTTGAATCCATATATGTATGGAATCAATATCTTTTTCGCGGCTACAATTGCAGGATTTTTATTTCCGAAATCTCAAAGTAATATCAATGAGACGATTGCATCCGTGTTGACGATCATTTTAATTGTCTTACTGTCTGTCCTCGTCAGTATCGATGGGGCATTGTATCCGACATTAGCGATCTTACTTGGTGTTTTATATCTCATTTTAAAGAAAGAATACGAGGTGGCAAAATGAAAATCACGAAATTAATTGGTGTTGGTACTGTTTTGTGGGCAATTATTTTTTTAGTCGATTATATTTATGAATTGTTTCAAATCAATGAAACGAGTGTCGTGACGACGATGACAGGATTAAAAATTACAACGGTAATGACAAAAGAAGAATTGAATACACACTTCGCGTTGACACTTCAAGCGCTTGTTCTCTATTTGGTATTTATCGTTTTATTCACATTGTTTGGTGTCTTCTTACAGAAGCGGCGAACGTTAGCGCGTCATGACAGCTGAGACAGTTCTGCATCTTATCAGCTATATTCTTCTGATTTTCATTGTCGTAGCGATACACGAAATGATCCATTTATTGTTCGCATGGGTGTTTCGACGGCGACCGACAGTGAAACTCGATCGATTTTTAACGCCAATCGTCCGCTATGAGAATAATCAGAATGACTGGCAAAATTTAATCATTGCTGCTTCTGCACCTGCGATTTTATTTTCGTTCGGTATTTGGATAGAAGGAGATGGCGGTGGATGGGTCTTAGTTAAAATTTTATGTTTATCAAATGTATTTAATTTTTTCCCGGTGACAACAGACGGCCAGATGATCCTGTTATCCTGCTTAAGAATAATTAGAAAAGAACAGCGCAGAAATGACGCTCTGTAATATTCGTGCATTTCTATGCAAATAACCCCTCATTCCTCGAGCGGAATGAGGGGTTATTTACATGGGAAAATTCAAATGAAGATAAATTTGGTATCCGGCGTTATTTTTGAGCGATATACCTCTTTTGATCGAAATCATATTTAAATGCAACGATCATTAATGCATCACCCGTTGGATTTCGATACGAGTAGAGAAGCGTCCCCTGTTTTTCTCGGTACACGACTGTGCCTTCAGCATAGGCTTCTCCAATCGTAGAGTAATCTTCTGTATGGTGAAGCGTCAAGACACCAAGTCCTTTACCTGAAAGAATTCGATCGACGTCAGCTATTGTCATGCCAGGCTTGATCTTCTTTCCAGGTAAGAGTCGTTTCTTTGACGGTGTTTTAGGGATGTATTCCTTTTCCGCAAGGTATAAGATGTGACCGTTTTGTTTCGTCTTGAAAATCAGATGCATTCGTTGCTTAAACCAATGATCGTCTGTTACTTCATAGGGATAAAAGGCAAAAGCGTACAAAGCATAGTCATCTTCAATTTCTCGTAATGCAGCTTTTTGTTTGAGTGTTGTGACGCCGTGTTCTTTCTTTATGTATTTCTTATATGATTTTCCGTAGAGCGATTTCGCAACGTTTGTCGCGGTCATGCCGAGTTTTAGCTTCTTGTAAGACGCATACTCCTTTGTCGCTGCGTCGACAGAATGAGGTGCGAAAACAGCACCAATCATCGATAGCGTGAACAGAAGCGCGAAGAGTACTTTCAACTGAACACGGTGTGACTTTTTCGGACGTATCATCATAATTGTGTCTCCTTTGATAAGCTTATTAAAAACCGTGCGATTCTTTTCGTTTAAGATACCAGAGTAGTCCTAGGGTAATGAAAAAACCCATCGCACCTAGTATTCCGATGTACAAGAAACCAATGAGATCATTTCCGATATTCTTTTGAAAAAAATAGGATGAACCAAAAATCGCAGTGGCAAGCATGAAAATATTGCGTAGATGGCGAAGTATTTGGAGCATTGTGGACAATCCCTTCTGATTCAGTTGTCTGCTCTACGGATTTCAATCGCGACAGTCGAGTCCTTTGCAAACGTCACTTGAATCGTGTCACCCGTCTGAATGTCAGCCGTTTTATCTGTTTTGCCATACACGATCGTATCCGTTGTGACGCGAATCTTTGTCAAAGCATACTGTTCGTCCGGTTTTTGTTCGCTCGGAGCGACGAATAACGTGTCCCCTGTAATCTCTTCGACAACACGTGCATCGTTCTCGTGTGTACAGACACCAAGTGGCATACAAAGGAATAGAATAAAAGCGAAAAGCCAACGACGCGTCGGCATGAACCAGGCACCTACTTTCGTCAATTAATAGGGTTAGATGAAATCGTATTATTATATAAATTTTACCAGTTGCGATACCGATTGATGCAAATTAGAAAAATCTTTCTTGCTTTGAAATGAAAGGAATTCAGGCATAAACTAAGTATGATTGATAAAATACCCTCATCTCGATTAGAGGAGGAGTTACGATAAAGCTAGCCATCTGTACCTGCTACGAACCGCTGGATGTCTTGCATATTAGAGTGATACCTCGTTTGGATCCGAAATCAACTGTAGTACTCATCGTATGCATCTGTCGTCCACTCCAATCTTGATTTACGTTGCATCGTGCGCTGCCGGAACGGCTGCTGTTCGAATCGCAAAAGCAAAAGGGCTGCAGGTGACGGCTGTCTGTAATGAACAAAATGCGGAGCGGGTCAAAGCGCTCGGTGCCAATCACGTCATCGATTATACAAAGGACGGCTACGATGGATTGTTGCTGAAGTACGATGCCGTCTTCGATGCGTCTGGAAAGATTAATAAGACGAAAGCGAAACGGCACGTCAAACAAAACGAGTCTTTGCATCCGTCGCGGGGTAAGGTGTGGCGAGAGAACGGAAAGAAGATATACACTATTTGAATAAACTGTTTGAAGCGGGACGATTTAGAGCCGTCACGACCATATCTGTTCACTTGATGAAATCGTCGAAGCGCACCGTTATGTCGACACCGGGCGAAAATTCGGTAACGTCGTCGTGATGATTGCAGAAGAAATAAAATGATTCAGTAGCTTGGAAGTCATTGTTTTTGAGTGTTCATTGCTTGAGAAGAGTGTATAAATTACAAAGAAAACGAATGGAACATGACATCGTTTAGTATAGATAATATCATTTTAAAAAAACCTTCTCGATTGTATCAAGAAGGTGTTTGCTTTAGTTTCGCTTCGGCAAACTGATCGTCATATTCATTTACTGCCTGTATCATCTTGTTGAAGTCTTAAAATCGATTAGATGATAAATCGAAATTAATGCTTGCAGCTGCACGGGAACCATCAGCGGCTGCTATCAATAAAGAAGAAGGACCGCTTTTTTCAGTCTCTCCGGCAACGTATACCCCTTCGACGGATGTACGACCAGTTCCATCCGTTACGATGGCTCCACTCTCATCGAATGTACATCGTAATTGTTGAGCCAAATCGTTTGAACGATGGAATTTAGGAACGACGAATCCACCTTGTCTTGCAACCATTGTTCCATCTTCTAATTCAATATGTTCTAGAATACCTGCTTTTCCATGTAGGCGTTTAATTTTTGTGGTGTATGCTTGAATGTGGTTACGATCTAAATCGTTCCGAACGTCTTCAGATAGTGCAAAACCGTTTGTAAAAACAACTAAATCGTTCGACCAATTGAAAACGAGCTTTGCTAAATGGTGAGTAAAGGCTGGATCTTCGGCAATGACAGCTAAGGGTAAGTCTCGCATCTCCCAGCCATCGCAATAGGGACAACTAAACAAACTTTTTCCATAATACTCCTTGATTGCCTCCAGGGGAAATTCTTCTTGAATTCCGGTTGCGAGTAGTAGCGTTTCAGTTATATAACGATGCTGACTGGTTGAAACTTCAAACAGATGATTCTGATTATCTTGTTTTACTTCGATGACTTTTTCGTTGCAAATCGTAATGGACGGATATGCTTGTAGCTCTTTTAATCCAATTTCCCTAAACTCTGACGGTGTAATTCCATCTCGAGTTAGATAACCATGTGATTCTTGTGTGACACGATTTCGATTTGTAGCATCATCGAAAATCATAATATTTCTTCGAGCTCTTCCTAATGTTAGGGCAGCAGCTGATCCGGCGGCACCTCCGCCAATCACGATGCAATCATATACGTTCATAAACGTTTCCTCCTTTTAGATAACAGATATTAAAGAGTCATAGTGTCTGTAATTAAAGCATAAGACATCATGTTTTTTCAAATGGATGATGTCTCATTAACTTGAGTAGATAAATCACTAATTAGCGTGTGTCTTAATGAATCTAAAAATTTGTGTTCAGCAGCCTCGATTGATTTCTGAATCAAGCAGTTCGGATTGTTATTGAGACAAGCGTCAGACATGGATGGTACGCCTTCAATCGCAATGATGACATCAAGCAATGAAATCTCTTCCCAACTTGGTTTTAATTTGTATCCACCAGTAGCTCCAGTAGTCGAGATCACCATACCCGTTTTGACTAGCTTAGTTAAAATCTTCGAGAGGTATGTGGGTGAAACGCCTTGTTGCTTGGCTAACGAGGCTACACCAATATGATCATGAGGCTGATTTACAGCTAAAAATAACATCGTATGGAGTGCATAATTGGTTGCTTTTGATAATTTCATATTCTCACCTTAATTACAGACTTGATGTGTCTATAATACCGTTATTCGTACGAATATCCAAATGTTATCACTTAAACTAACGAAAGAAGGGATTATCTGCAATCCACGACCACCTGCAGAAGGTAGTTTTTTAGTCGTTATCCAATATATGTTAAAATGAAATCGTATATTTTTATGATGGAGGGTGATAGAGAACATGAAACAACTGTTTGCGTTTGAGACAAAAACGGACTATGACAAATACGAAGCGGTCACGCATCGCTTTCAAGCACGGTTAGACGAGTATCAAACGATCTTACAAGAGAAGTATCAACTGATCGACGTGCCAAAAGGAATCATTTGGACGTCAGCGGAACTCGCGACGACCGTCTTCTCGGACATTCCGATTCCAGCATTTACGAATAAGGACTTGATTTACATCTCACCAGACGTTGCAGAATGGCGAACGTTATTTTTGTCTCAACTCGACGGGAAGGACGTACCACATATTCGAGCGTTCTACGAGACGCTCGCGGAAGATCACGTCTTGGCGATTGCTGGTCATGAACTGACGCATCACTTGGATTTGTTCGTTGATGAATTCGACGATGAGAGAGAAGACGGAATCTGGTTCGAAGAGGGAATGTGTGAGTACCTGCCCCGGAAGCATTTGTTGTCGGACGAAGCATTCAAGCAAATTACTGCAATCGAGACGGAACTCGTTGAGCTTTTTCAAGAAGAGTATGGAGCGCGCTCGATTGATCAATTTGGGAGTGCCTCCTATGCCGGTAGTCTGTCGAGTATCATGTTTGATTATTGGCGGAGCTTTCTCGCGATCCACCATCTCATCGAGGAACGGTATGACGGGGACGTCTTACGCGTTTTTGAAGCATATCGGAACTGGCATGAGCAGGGGCGGATCGTGCCGCTATCGGAATACTTTAATCTTCAGACGGTAAACCGCTAAGTTGTGTTTGTAGTGGAGGAGGGCTTATGAATCGTTACAGTATTTTTTCGGTATCTGCATTCATCTGTTTTTGTTTCTTATTTTTGGTGATGAAGAGCGGCGTCAGTCTGAAAGGGTTTGGAACTGTCTATCTCCTGCTTCTATTTATCATTCCGTTAGTCGGCGTATACACAGGATACAAATCAAAGCATCAGTTACTCAAATGGGGATTCGTCGGCATCCATCTCATTACGTTCTGTATGATGTCGTATTTGCTGTTACTGGCTTATGGTATTTCCGAGCCGTAAAATGAATAAAGTGAAAAGGTCAGTTGATTCCGTGTAACAAAGGAATCAACTGACCTTTCATGATATGTTGTGAAACAAGTGATCATCGCAAAATCTAATTTCGCTTTGGCAAACTAGTCGTCGTGCCCATCTCAACGACTCGGTCGTCTTGAAGACGATACAGCAAGTATTCCTCTTTTTGGAGCCCTTGACCACGGACTTTTACGGCAATCTTATAGCGTTTTTCTTTGTCGCGGTGTTTGTCGTCATAGGCAGAATGGAGGGAGACGACATGAGCTGGACCGTATTTTTTCTCGACATAGGTTTCGACTTGGGCGCTGACATGTCGCTCAAATCGTTCATCGTAACGGACGTCTAAATAAAACAGCAGTCCACCTAATATTAGGAATACGACGAATAGGTTGATTCCGATTTTCTTCAATTCATCACTTCCGATTGTTCCATAGCATTAAACCTAGAAAAGCTGTTACAGATGATCGAAAGACGATGCATCATAACAGCGATTGAATCATTGATTTAAAAATCTACATCATTTGAGTGATTGCTTTAGAGATCGACTCCAACTAATTTAAGAATGATGACGATTGTGATAGCTGAGAGCGCAAAAGAACCGGCAAAAGCAAGCTGTTTTTTCAAAAGTATCTCCTCCTCATGAAAAGGTTACCATTATTATGCCATTAAGTAATGTATCTGTAAAATTAATTCCAATTATAATCGTGAATTTTCATCACAATGTTTCAGAAGGGAACGACAACATTCCTACTTCTTGATTCGACAATGCACCAAGGATGTTGTTTTCATATAACGACTGGTTACACGAGGCGAAGTAAGAGTCGTGGAGCCGCTAACGATGAAGCGTCCTGTACGTAGCAATACCGTGTCAACGACGCATCATTGATTCGACAAAGTGTAAGCTGATGCTTTTGAAAATCGATCTCCTCGATATACACGCGTTCCGATATAGGTTCGGCATCTTTTGTTGTCTGCAAAGACAATGGAATCCGTTCGCGCAACACGATAAACAGGACGATTTCGATTTGGTTAGTACTGGGTGTAGAGGACGTGTCGTGAAAGAAAAGGGTTTCGTTCATCGAAAGACTGAGAGTTGAGTATAACGTGTGTTGAGAAATTGAATGTGTCGGGTTGGTATGAAGGTGGTGCATGATGGACCTCCTTATAATAAGAACGTATGTTCATATTATGAGTGATGGAATGAATTTTCGCAATCTTATTTAAAGCGGATATGAGAAAACTCGTAAATAGTAGAAGGAACAACCACCTAAATAATGGTATAATCAAAAAGGAGAATTATGTTAAAAATGAAGGGGTTGACCGTATGTTTGCTGCGCTTGAAAAACAGATTCAGGATGAACTGGTCTCGCAATCCATTCCCGGGTTTTCAATTGCGATTGTCCGAGGACGGGAAGTCGTCTACGCCAATGGCTTCGGTGTAACGAACAAGGAGGAGGGTGGCGTACCTGTCACGGCAAACACGCTCTTTCGAATTGGATCGTTAAGTAAACCGTTGACGGCGACCGCGATCATGAGACTCGTTGATTTAGGAAAATTGAATATAGATGTTCCAATACAGTCGTATGTTCCATTTTTTACGTTACAAGACGCGGCAGCTGCTCAGACTATCACTTTAAGAATGCTCCTAAGCCATACCGCCGGGCTACCGGATGGTACGGATATGGTCGGCAGTCGTGACTTGGATGCTTTGGAACAGTACATCAAACAAGATGTGCCACAGCTAACATTAATTGCTCCGCCAGGACTGATTTTTTCCTACAGCAATCATGGATATAACATCGCAGGGTATGTTGCCGAATACGTGACGAAAACGTATTTCCCGGATTTGATGCAGGAAATCTTGTTTAAGCCGTTAGGCATGTTGCGGACGTTCTATGATCCGCTGATGGCAATGACATTTCCTTTGGCATTAGGTCATGAGCGAACAGAATTAAGCGAAGTCGTCGTCAGACCGTTCTATGACAATGCAGCGAACTATCCCTCTTGGTTTGCGATATCTACAGCGGTAGACTATGCGAAGTTTTTGTTGCTACATCTGCAAGCGGGACGAATAGACGATCAGCCAATACTTACTGCCTCTACCATTGACGAGATGCAGACGTCACAAGTGAGTCGATATAACCTGCAACAACTCGGATGTGGATTATCGTTCATCACGGAACGATACAAGGGAATACAAACGATTCGTCATGGTGGAGCGATCGGTACATATACGAGTTTCATGTTGGCTGTACCTGAGCAGGAACTTGCGATCGTCACGATGTCGAGCCAGGATTACGGTCTCGATTTAGCATACGACATCCTGGATCAGTTACTCGAAACTGAACCGAGTCAAGAGATAATGCCAAAGAAGACGCCAAATCGCTCGAAATGGAAGTCCTACACCGGTCATTACTTAGGAAATCTGAACGGATTAGTGGAGATCTTCGCGGATGGTCATCATCTCAAGATGCGTCTGAATGGAACTGAACTGATGTTACATACTTTTGACGAAAATCTTTACTTTACACAGGATGCGAACAGGGAACCAGATATGACAGTTGGTTTTGTCATCGACGAGGAAGAGGAGACTCCGTTCATCGTACTGAACGGTCAGACCTGTAAGCGGATGGACTCCGAACAGCTGATGCAACCCCAAATAAACGTCTCTTCTTTTGAAGGGATGTATTCGAACGGAGCGATTTCGTTTGGTCTGACCGTCAAAGGAGATCAACTGATCCTGCTGGATGAAGATCAAGAGTATTACTGTCAGCCGTTATTTGGTCACTTCTTCTATACAAATGAACAGGGGTTACTGGAAATCGGAGAAATCGAGCGTCAGAGAACACTCATCATTCAAGGAAGTTGGTCGTTTGAGGCGGTTGAGTCAAGTAAGTTACAAAGATGAAAAATGAATGGAACGGCGCATGACGGCCGCTCCATTCATTTTTTTGTTTCAGCAGACGAGATTACTTCGCTACTTTTACGCGATGGTACGTCGTTTTCGTTCCATTCGTGATGCAATATGCTAGTACACCGTCATGATATAGAGGAAACGATACCAGCTCTTCAAAGTCCGTCAGAGGAGCGACGGTCTTCGCTTTTAAGTCCGCATATATCAACTGATGGATGCCTTCTCGGAAGACGATTTGTGTGTTCGAAAGGAATTGAATGCCGTTAATCAACGTCTGGGCACTGGAAGCAGAATAGTTCAGCGTCTGTTCGTCTAATCCGATGGGTTGGAATATGGCGTCGCCTTCTGTGCCGAGAGCGAAATAGGTGCCACTACGACTGAAATCAATTAATCCGGATATCTCTTTTTTATAGGCACCATCCAGAGTTTCAAGCACACGGATATTCTGTCCGTTTTTATAGTGAGACGTGTATAAGGTCACGCCGTCATCGCTATCGCGGTGCTCGTACGTGAATAGTCCGTCTCGTGTTTTTCCTGTTGTTAAGATGAAGGATTGGAGTGGCGTGATCTTCCCGGTTTTTAACGAATACGTCTTGATCGTGGAGACCGTTTTTTGTGCAGTCGCCTCTTGCGTGATCCAGGACGCACGAGTTGACGTGACATCGATTCTCGGAGGGGATGTATCGAAGCGACTTTCGCCTGTATCAAGTGTTTTCATTTGATTCGTCGTGATATTTAGTTGACGAATCGACCATTTCACACCGGTCTTTGTCGGCTGTTCCGTTTCGACCCATAGTAAAAACGCACCTGTACCCGTCATCATCGGGATTGCATTCTTCGTCGCATGAACAATTTTGTTATGCTGTCGTTTCGTATCGTATGTATAGATGACACTCTTGTTTTCTTGTAGGTCAAAGTAGAAGATCTGGTTTTGGTAGAAATACTGTGGATCGATCGAGACACGGTGTTTGCTCAGTAATGAAGAAAGGTCGTACGTTTTCGTTTGACCTAACGTGACGCGCTTCGTTTGCTTTTCTAATTCGATTGCTTGTTGGTTATTGGAGTCGGTCGTTGCTTTCTTCAAGGAAGTCTTTACTTGTTCAGGTGACGCGATATTTTTTTGTGCTACACGCGATGTCGCTTGTTCTTCCATCATGGTACAACCCGCTGTCGTCCAAACGATGGTCGAGAGGAAAAAGACGGATGCGAATCGATGTAATTTCATATCGGATAGCTCCTTCGAAGATTTTCGGAAATGTAGTTCATTGCTGTACCTCATGTGAAGAAGGACTCGGACGACGGGTGTGAAGAAATACGAGATACCACCACTTTAATGTGTAGGCGAATAAGAAGATACACATCCATGCCCACGATCGCAGTGTCGTCAATCCTTCGTAAAAATGTCTGAATTCTGTAATGTCAAGACGGTACAAAGAGTTCCAAATGAATAGTGCATACAGGAAAAGCATCGCTACCACCGCTCGGATCGACGCTTTTCTCAAGGATGGATGCTTGATCGCGACGAAGATTGCACTGATAAGCGTGATGAAAAAGAATGCGTAGGAAAGTACCCACACCCACATGTCATTGGTTGGTCCCATATGTATTTTCCTCCTCAGTTAATCATGGATGCGTCTAGACGATCTTCTAAACAAAACAGAAAGAATGACATCAATCAGTAAGCCGATCAAGAACCAACTGATCAAGGTCAGGATGTAGATCAGAAAAAGTGGGACATGGAAGGAATCTAGCCATGTTCCAAGAAAGGATCGTGATTCAAGAAGCCAGAAAACAGGGCTCGTCAGAAACAACAAGATATTTTTGTTGTCGTAGCCGAAGGCATTGAACAGACAGACAACAAGTGAGAGCAAGGGTAGCCAGAGTCGAAAACCTTTACGCATTATTATTCATCTCCTGTTTGAGTGAGGTTGGTTTTATCGGACCTGAATCAAAAAGGCGGATAGACCGTCACCATGTTCGTTCCATCCGGCAACGACCTCATAGGTATACGTACCTTGAGCAGACGGTGCGCTAAGAATGTCGTTTTTTAATGAAACCTGTTCACTTTTCGTTTTCGAATCCCAGCGTACGACTTCGAGCGAATTGGGTTTACGATCAAACGAGAGATGAATTTTGTCAGAGGGTGAGACGATGACGGGTTTACTTTTTTCAGTCATGTGTAAAGCATCCAAATAGATCATGTCCGCACATTGAGCACTGAACAAACTGGACCAGCAATAAGAACCTTGGACAGTTGGAATCGCTTTACCGTTTACTTCGACGTTTGGGTCATAGGGTTCGATCCGAAATGGCTCAAAATAGATAAAAAAAGCAATCACGGCAAGTAGTGAGCCAATCAAAATGAATTTAAGGATACCAGCTCCTCCTTTATTGAATAATTAATAGTGTTAAATCGGAAATTAAAATCAATCAAGTCATATATCATGCAGAAGAATCTTGATATAAAATCATTTTCCATAATAAACTATCAAATCCCTTCAAATGGATGAAGGGATTGTGAATAAGGCTCGAAGATCTCTTTGCGACGGCTAGATGCTAGGAATCCTTTGAAACCTATTAATGAGGACAAGAAAGAGTCGGGCAACGATCTAGAAGGCACTTCTCTTATCGAATAGAATCATTCAAAAAATGAAAATGAGTAGTAAGTTCAACCAAAATGGACGTTTTCACCATAAATAGCTTTTATCCTTCATTTTTCTCAATCTGTATCATGGGGTGATACCATACACGATTACGTCCCCTTCGTTTCGCTTCATAGAGTGCTCGATCCGCATCTTGAACGATATCCTGGAGACTCTCTTTCTTGCTGTGAAACGATTCATGATAAGCTACTCCAATCGATACTGTAATCTGAACTGGGTGCTCGTCTTTGATTTGATAGTTATAAATTGCGCTAGCTGCGCGAACAACTTCTGCCAGGTCATATGATCGGGATAACTGTAAGTTTGGGCAGATCATGATGAATTCTTCACCACCATAACGGCCGACGATGACGGAGTCCGGACAATGTGTTCGTAATAATTCACTGATTTGACGAAGAATCGCATCGCCTTGATCGTGTCCATATATATCATTGATATGTTTAAAGTGATCGACGTCTAGCATCAAGATCGAAAAAGGAGTTTCTGTTTTTAGCAGGTATCGAACAGCTCCCTATAGTTTTCGGCGATTATACAGACCGGTCAATCCGTCAATGCCTGCCTCTTGGCATGCTTGATGGTAGCGGGCATATTGGGCACGTATCGTTTCGAGAGATGCATGGATCAGAATACCCGATCCAAAGTGAAACAATATGAATTGAAGTGTATTCGTTTCCTTCATGTGTGAAGTCGATTCTATGAAATAAATGAGAGGAAGGGAGATCAGGAGACTCGCCGCAAGCAGAACAAAAAAACTGATTGATTGGGTAATCATTCTTTTTTTCAGAAGTATGATGACATAGAAGACTACTCCATACGTGAGAACATAACTCATTGCATGCCAAATGCCAGTCGACTGATAGATAAAGAGACCTTGGCAAACTTGTAAGGACACTAGCGTGATAAGTCCGACTTGATATCCTCCATAGTAGAGGCTGACCATTAAAAATAGGATGGATAAATCGATGGAAAATCCATGAAGATCAATTTCTTTTAGAAGGATCCAAATACTTGCAACCATCGAGAACAAAATGAGTGAAACCAAATGAATGATACTTTGAGAGTTCGGTTTGACGGGATTGAACCATTGAAAGAAAAATGCACTGGAGATCAGGATTAACAATAGTGACGATACACTGACAATGAATTGATCCATAGCATGAAGCATCGGAAAATTCCTTTCGTGAGGAACCGTTGATAGAGTCATCAGTAAGTATCAAAGTCATTCATTCAGACGTTAGAAGTGGAATGGTGAAAATGATGAGAGGTGTCTAATCGATGTATCATTTTTATATCTTTAAGTATTAAGTATACGTCATATGGTTATGTATCACTATCTATTTTTTGTAATATTCTAACTTTTTAAGGGGGGTTCACTCAAGCACAGTAAAAAGAATGATATCTTTTTTACGAGATATCACCCTTTTTACTGTAGAAAAGATTTCGTTATTTAAGTGGAATTCAAGATGAATCATCCAGCTTCTCTTGAAGAAGTCGTTTTCCTTTCACAAAGAATGGAGGAATCACTGCTTCTCCCAGTGGGCTTGATAATCGAGGATATATTGACTTAGGGGAATCGGCTCGGTGCCTGTCACATCGCGAAACTGACGGTTCGTTCGTTTCGTGAGTCCAAGACTAATCGGGAGGTGTAACATGATGACTTCATTGACGTAGCTTTTCGGATATCCTTTTTGAACCATCTTCATTTGGAAGAATGGAATCGAAGGGTTCGTGTAACGGATTGTCTTTCCTAAGAGCAGCGTCATCAGACTCGCGATCTCATGGAAACCGAAAACTTCCTCGCCATGCAACGTATAGACACGATTGAAATGGGGGGCAGGATGTTCTAGGCAATGGATGACGAACGTCGCGATATCCCGGATGTCGATCATGCTTGTCTTCCCAAGACCAGCGGGCGTAACGATCTGCTCGTGAAAACGGATGTCATCACGCATGAAGAGATTTAAATTTTGCATGTAGTATCCGGGACGGATGATCGTAAACGGAATACCGGTCTCTTGAATGATCTTTTCGATCGTATGGTGAGGTGTCAGCGGAAAGACTGGAACATCCTTGAACGAGAGATAAACAATGTGCCGGACTGAGGTGAAGCGCAAATAGCGCAGAAAGAGATAGAACTGTCGTGTTGATACTTGGGACGGATACATCAAAAAGAGTTGATCGACGCCTTTTAAAGCTTGTGAAAACGTTGAGATATCGGCGTAGTCCAGGTGACGATAGTGAAAAGCATTGCCGAATTTCTCTGAAGCAGCTACTGGGTCGATGACAGCCGCATGAAAGGGAATATGTCGCTTCATCATTGCATGACCGACGGCTAGTCCGACGTTTCCTGTGAATCCTGTTACTAAAATCGTCATGTGTAACGTCCTTCCTGTACACTTGACTGAACTGCTGTTTGATGAGAAGTAAATCATGATATGTCTAAGAAAAAGTGAGGTGATAAATCGTCAGCTAATTGCTTTATCGTAACTTGATTGAGCGTATTAAAGAATGAAATCAGTGCAACATCTAATAGTTGATCTAACGCACGTACCTGATAACGCGTTCCCGGAAAAAGCGGACGTTCGAATAACGCGACGACATCTCCGACCCGGACAGTATGACTCAATGGAAGGAGTTGAACACCACCTTCTCGTCCAGCATGGGTTTGTAAAAGACCTGCTCTTCCTAAAATTGAAATGATCTTCGTGAGATGCTCGTACGAGATGTTACATTGAAGCGAAATGTCTCTCGTCTTTACGTATTCTCCTCTTCGTGTCATCGATTTTGAGGTGTGTGCCAAAAAAAGTAATGTCAGCAAGCCATGTTCCGTAGCACGTTTCAACCGCACGACCGCATCTCCTTTCATTTTTGACTGACGATGATATCAGACAATCAAGAGACAATATCGCGTCATGGAGGAAAAGGGCGCTTTCGTCATGTAAACATGCGTGTAGGAATCATCGAATGTGATCAAAGCAGAAATGAGGTGTGCGCGAATGTACCGACAGGAGAGGCTTCGCCGTTGAGGCGTAATCAGTTCATCTCTTCGAGAGTCGAAGTCGAGCAACAATTGCAATGGGTACTCTGTGAATATCGTCACCTGACAATGAATGCCGAGCCGGTGATAATAATCGACGATGCATTGACGAACGAACAGTGCTCGTTCATGAGTAATCATATGCTTTTCCCTCCTCTTCATTTACCCAATCGGATAGGTGGTCTTTTATATATTGCCGAAGGGTAATCGGTCGTTCACCAATTAGTTCTAGAAAGTGGTTATCCGTCTCATCCGCTAGACCTAATAAGATCGGCACATGAAGTTTGATGATTTCATTGGTTTCTTCGTAAGACAATCCATGTTGCATCATAAAGGACCGGAAAAAATCAATCGACGGGTTCGTATACATGATCTCTGTTTCAAGTTCTTCTCCGAGAAGCCGGGCGACTTCGTAAAAATTGTAAGCCGCTTCACCGCTGATCGTATAGATTTTATTGAAGTGAGTGGCTGGGTTTTCAAGACACGTCATCACGACGGTCGCTACGTCACGGGCATCAATCATGCACGTCTTACCAATTCCTGCCGGTGCGAAGAGGTGTGCATGATCTCGTAACATATCTCGCATGAACATGTTTAAATGCTGCATGTAGTAGCTAGGACGAATGATCGTGTAGGGAATGTCGGTTTGGCGAATGACGACTTCAATACGATGATGTGGCGTGAATGGGAGGGATAGAGCGTCTTTGGCTGAGAGGTAGACGATGTGTTGTAGGGCAGTCTGTCTGAGATAATGAATAAAATATTCGAATGTTTCCAAGTCCGCGTTTGCAGGAAATTCGAGAAAGATTTGATCGCATCCTGCGAGTGCTTCTACGAACGTCGAGGCATCCTGGACATCGAATCGACGAAAGTCAAAATGCTCTCCATATAATTCGGAAGCGGCTTGTGGATCGGATACCCCGATGCAAAAAGGCTGTTCTTCCGTGCGCATACGTTGGCTGACGAGCTGCCCGATCGGTGAAGAAAAGTCCGTAATGAAAATCATGGGAAAATTCCTTTCCTCTCTTAGATGAACGAGGCATCACTGATGTTGTAAAGTGGTAAATAAAATACTTGTATTAGTTATATAATACCCTAATTATCTTTCAAATACCGGATAGATGATAGTTCCTGCTAAAAACATAATTAAGTATTCCATTTATTCAATATATGAACCTTAATATTCAAAAAAATTAATTATTAATACTTATGTTTACATATCTAGGTTTATTATGAATATTACTCAACGTACTTGTCGTGAAGTCTATCGTAAATTTGTGCGTATGTTTCCTTGAGTGACCTAATCGCATTTACGTCTGTTCCGATGACATCCACTACATCAGTTGACACATACAAAAGGAAATCCGAGTCAAAGAAGACTAGGTTTGTTCGTTCGTTTAACGAATAACGCGAATAGGATGAAAAGAACAGCGGTCATCGCTAATCGATAGGTCAGGGATACTTCCAAGGCGACAGGTGTTCCTTGGATTTTGACAGCAATGAAGTTCAGTCCCCAGACGATTAAACAAAATAGATACATGAAGTATGTCATAGCAGGTCCTCGTTTAAGTAGTTTACTTCCAATTCTTTTCCTGTATTTCATCTTACCAAAAGTAGAACGTTAAGAAATTAATTTCGGTATAAATAGAAAAATCACTGACCGTCATATGACAGCCAGTGATTAAGTAGTAATCATAATTTGATTTTAACGGTGTAGAGAAAACCAGTGAATCCTGTTTTTACGTTCATGACGAAGGTATTTTCAGTTTTAGGTACGATGTAGATGACATCAATTTTTGAGTGTAACGGAGCGTAATAACCTAAGCTTTCTGAATAGGCTTTTTTGTTCAGATTGATCGTTTCTTCAGGCGTGTAGCTTTTCTTGTGACGATCAATCAATGGGAAAGAAGAGGGTTTATAGTCGATATAAGAGTCAGCTGAATCTTCACCCTTTACCTGCATCTCAAGTCTGACAGATACGGCTTGTTTATCTTTCGGAAGATTCTTAAGTGGAACACGTTTCGCCGAACTGACCATGAACCCACGTTCTTTCATTAAATTTTTATCACCAGCATATGTCTGAAGACCACCTTTATTCATCAGTTCTTCGATGGCGTCTGTATTCGTTTTCTTTGACTTGTTCTTTTGTCCGGTCTTCACGGTGGTTGAAGTAGCATTCACAGCATCGACTTCAATTTTGACGGTCGTCGGTTTCGCAATGGCTTCGCTTGTCGCGAGAAGCACATACGTATTTTTATCACTTGGAACACGGAAAACAAGATCGACGCGAGAAACGAAAGGTGGGAAATAGCGATAGCCGTCCTTCCAAGCGTCTGGGTTCCGGTTCTCATAATCGACAGCTTCGTATACATTACCGCTTGTATCCTCTAACGTAAATAGATTTGGCTTATAAATACCATATCCGCCATCTGCGTCTTTATCCTTGTAGTTCTCAAGGATGACGGGAACGGTAACATATTGTTCATCATCAAGAGTTGGTAATTTCAACTCCTTTGGAGGTGATAGGAGAATTTTATCAACATGGAAAATATTGCTTTTTGTTTTAGGATCTCCCGGATAGGTTTGAACGACTCCACGATTCATTAGTTGATCGAGCTTGCTCGAATTGACTTTTTTCGTAGAGGACGCTTTCTTTTTCTTGTCTTTTACATCTGCCAATTTCGTTCCTGTCGTCTTGACCGTTGGTGCAGCTGTTTGTACCGGTTTCGTGGACGCAGGTCCTTCTTCTGTCGTAGCAAAGAAGAATAGGGAAGCGACACCAACGACAAGGGCACCACCAACTGCGGATAAGGCCAGTCGGAAACGTCGTTCCGTCGCTTTCGTATTCGTTGCGACACTTCCAATCGCAGCATTTGGTGTAATGCTGACGGCGCGTTGAGCGGGTAAGAGGGCACCGAGAACTCCCGTGATGGCAGGAATCAACAACATAATACTCAAAAAGCCGAGCTCACCTGTTGGGAACTGGTTATAGACGAAGCCGATCATCGCAAGAGCGATCAGTAAGCCAATGATTCCAGCGAACAGTCCCGTCATTAATCCTTCACTTAAGACGAGCGTCCGGATTTGACCGTTCCGCCAACCAGTTGCCTTCAAGACGGCAAGCTGACTCTTTCGTTCGTTGACGTTTTGCCACATGATCTCCGTCGTCGTCAGGATAGCGATAAGTAAAGCGACACCCATCGCAACATAATGCATCGTGCCGACTTCGAGTGCAACGTATTCGCCGAGCCATGTCGCATACAAGACACCTTTCAGTCGGAAGGTGATGAATAGGAAGAAAATGAACAGACTCGTCGGCAAGGCGATCGCGATTGTCGAGAGGATCGTCCGTTGCCAATACGTTGCAAGTTGGTTGATGCTCATCCCAAGAACACTTTGTGCCCGGACGAAGCGACGACCTTTTGAGACTTCACCAGAACGCATACTTTCGAATGGTTGAATCCGGCGGATGAGCGTCATCGGGACGAGCGTACCGCCCCAGTAAATCAATAGACCAGCAAGTCCAATCAAGATGATCCGTGATAAGGTAATCGGATGATCCGTCGTTAGCCAGAACGAACCGAGGATCGTCCAAGAAATCAAGGCGACGAGTGTGCCGAGTAACGTTGCTTCTAGGAACAGAAGCTTCGAGAGCTGACGTGGACGCCAACCGAGCGACAGTAAGATCGCGAATTCCTTCTTGCGGGCATAGAGTAAGATGATGTTTGAACTAAAGACATACACGAGCGCAACAGCGATGACACTTGCGATGATGCCGCTCATGCCGACTTTCGCTTCTTGGAAGATGGCCATCGATGAACCGAGTTTGATCCACGGTTGCTGGATCCAACCGAGTGCCGATTCACCTTTTAATCCAGGGAGGTATGTCAGCGCGAGCTGTGGCGAGGAGCCAAGCGTGACGTCGGTGATCAGACCGGTCTTGTCCTCGATCTCTTGAGCAACAGCTTTCAACTTTTTCTCACTCGTCGCGTTCATCGTCTCAACACCTTTGACGTTGACACGAATGGCAGAGATGGCTTTATCACCACGTAACTTAAAGGCAGCGTCAAGTGTCGTCAGCATCGATGGTGGTTTCGTCAAGAAATCATACGGATCGTTCGTCGGCTTAACTTCCCGAACCGGATTGACCGGTTTTTCATTCTTGTCCATGACCCATTGGGCTTTCGCCGGGAAATAGGTCTCCATCGGCAGTTCCGTCAATGGGTCTTTCGAGATGTTCAATTTCTTCGGATCAAAGACACCAATGTAGTTCAAATGCATTTTCGGTACTTTATCAAGGTTACCCGTGTTGTCACCGAAGACACGTGCTTTTCGATACATCGATCGTTTCGAAATGAGGACGTCCTTATCGACCTCTTGAGGTGTTACTTGATAGGTGAACGGCCAACGTTTGGCAAAGGGACTCGCAATCGTTTGATACTCGACAGACGATGGCTTTAAAAACATCCAGTCAAAGCTACCACTTGCTTTTTCCGGAACCTTATCTTCGAGAATGTTCTTAATAAGTTGCTTTGATGCTTGCTCTGTCGAAATATAGTATTCTTTCGTATCTTTGACAGGAAGCGTTTTGAGATAGGATTCGCCACCTTTTTTCATGATACTGCGTACTGTTTCAACCATTGAATCTTTGACGAGCGGGATATCGACTTTCTCGTAGCGATAGGTCCGCGAAGCATTCACGTACTCGTGACTGTTCATGATTAGTGGGATGTCCCATACACCGTCACCATAATCGTTGACAATATCTTCTTTCGTGAAATAACGACTATGCGTAGCCTTTTTGGTTGCCTGATCGAGTCCAACGAGTTGTGCTTCTGCTTCCGGATCAATCCCGGCAAGCATCACTGCGCTCCCGTAACCGTAGATAGGAAACTCGCCTAATTCTTGCGGTGAAACATCTCGATTCAATCCGTCACTCTCAGGAGGGAACCAACCGGCTCCGGCAAAGAATGAATAAGATTCTGTTTCTTTCTTTAGCCCAGTATCTTGCATATCCGTAAACGAAATTTTGTAAATGCCCGGTTCTTTGAAATTATAGGTATCCGTTTCAGCATTCGTATTGTAGTTCCCAATCATCGCAATCGGTGCTGCGACTTCGACGTCAGCAATCTGCTTGATCGTCTCATATTGTTTGCGGGTGATCCCGCCGTCGAGCCCACTCATGTAGTTCGGTTCGAGCAGGTTCAAGTCTTCTGTGACGCTCCGGCTGCCTTCCGGACGAACGACGATATCGTATGATGAGCCCCAGCGTTTTTGCAGTTCATCGACGACCGTTCCGTTGTTGGCTTGCGTCGTACCGATCAAGTAACTCAGTCCGGTACTGACGATCAGGACGCCAACGAGGAGCAAGATGAACCGCTCCTTGTTGCGCAACCAGGAATTCCAGATGAATTTAAGCATCGACAAAACCTCGATTCCTTTCAATGATGGTACGACCCATGTCAAATTCCTCCTAGTGATTAAATTATTGTTTCGTCAGATCGATTTTGACGGTCGTTGGTTTGGGAAAAGCTGGATCAGAAGCGAACAGAACGAATCGCTTCTGATCGATTGGTACTTGATAAACCAACTCCACTCGTGACTTGTACGGTGCGAAATATTGAAAACCGTTTTTCCAGGCTTTCTCATTGCGATTCACATAATCGATCGGTTCATAATCGGTTCCTTGCAAGTCTGTCAAGGCATACCGATTGGGACGATAAGTGATGAATCCTCCCAGATCATCCCCTGTATCTTGCATGACGACAGGGATCGTCACGAAACGATAACCAGCACGTTGCTTTAGATTCAGTTCTTTTGGTGTGTCAATCAATGCCTCGACATGAAAACGATCAGATTGATGTTTCGGATTCCCGGGAGTTGTTTGCGTGACACCTCGCTTCATCAATGTTTTTAATTTTTCCGTTTCCTCTGTTGAAGGATTAGTAGCTGTCGCATTCGCTTTTTTGATATCGTCGAGTGTGATCTTGACGGTCGTCGTTTTTTCGACGGCCTCATCTTTTGCAAGCAAGACGAACACCTTTTGGTCAACCGGTACTTGGTAAACAAGATCGACCCATGATTTTTTCGAATTGATGTATTTGAATGCATTTACCCAAGCCGTTTTATCGTGATTGACATAATCGACGGGAGTGAATTCTTTTCCGTCAAGAGCAATCAAAGAGAAGGTTTGTGGTCGATACGACGAAAACGAATCTGCAGCTAATTCATCCCGGTTATGAAGGAAAACTGGAATCGTCACGAAACGATATCCTGACTTCTCCTTGAGCTTTAACTCTTTTGGTGTTGAAACGAGCTTTTTAACAGAGAAGTCATAATTCTTCGCCGCCGGGTCGCCCGGGTACGTCTGAATAGCGCCTGCGTTCATCAATTGCTCCAGTGCCGTGTTGTCTTCGGCAGTATGTTTTTTATCGTCAGGATCTTGAGCGAGATTTTTTAATTTTTGTCCGGTCGTTTGTACTTTTGGTGTCGTTATTTCTTTTTGAGCCGTTCTCGTTTCAGGTGCAACGAGGAGGAATAAACTCGTCGTCCCGATGACGAGCGTAGCAGCGATGCTACCGAGTGCCCATTTGAAGCGACGTTCGGTCAATTGTTGATTATCGTTTACGCCACCGATGGCTGCATTCGGTGTGATCCGCACAGCACGCTGGGCAGGAAGCAAGGCACCAAACACACCAGTCGTCACCGGAATCAGGAGCATAAGACTTAAGAAACCGAGTTCACTGGATGGGAACTGATTATAGACGAAGCCAATCATTCCTAAGGCAACAAGTAGACCGACGATTCCAGCGAAGAGTCCAGTCATCACACCCTCGCTTAAGACGAGAAGTCGGATTTGACCGTTGCGCCAACCGGTTGCCTTCAGGACGGCGAGTTGATTCTTTCGTTCGTTGACGTTTTGCCACATGATCTCGGTCGTCGTCAGGATGGCGATGAGTAAGGCGACGCCCATTGCGACATAATGCATCGTACCGACTTCGAGCGCGACGTATTCACCAAGCCATGTCGCATATAAGACGCCTTTCAGTCGGAACGTGATGAACAAGAAGAAGATGAACAAGCTCGTCGGTAAGGCAATTGCGATGATGGACAGAAGCGTGCGTTGCCAGTAAGTCGCGAGTTGGTTGATGCTCATTCCAAGAACACTTTGTGCTCGGACGAAACGACGTCCTTTTGAGACTTCGCCAGAGCGCATGCTTTCAAATGGTTGAATGCGTCTGATGAGTAACGTCGGAACAATCGTCCCGCCCCAGTAGATCAAAAGCCCGGACAATCCGATCAAGATGATGCGTCCGAGGGCAATCGGATGATCCGCTGTTATCCAAAATGATCCAAGAATCACCCAGGCGATGAGTGCGACCAGCGTTCCAAGAAGTGTCGCTTCTAGGAAGAGGAGTCTCGATAGCTGCCGTGAACGCCATCCGAGCGAGAGTAAAATCGCGAATTCTTTTTTTCGAGCATAGAGCAAGATGATGTTCGAACTGAAGACGTAGACGAGCGCGACAGCGATGACGCTCGCGATGATGCCACTCATTCCGACTTTCGCCTCTTGGAAAATTGCGATCGACGACCCGAGTTTGATCCACGGTTGCTGGACCCAACCGAGTGCCGATTCTCCTTTTAGACCGGGTAAATACGTCAAGGCGAGTTGCGGGGAGGAACCGAGTGTGACGTCCGTGATCAGACCCGTCTTATCCTCGATTTCCTGTGCGACAGCTTGCAATTTTTTCTCACTTGTTGCGTTCATCGTCTCGACTCCTTTGACGTTGACGCGAATCGCAGAAATTGCTTTATCCCCGCGTAACTTAAAGGCAGCATCGAGTGTCGTCAGCATCGATGGTGGTTTCGTCAGGAAGTCATAGGAGTCGTTGGCGGGCTTGACGTCACGGACTGGATTGACCGGACGATCATTTTGATCCATGACCCACTGTGCTTTTGCCGGGAAGTAAGTTTCCATTGGAAGCTCAGTCAAGGGATCCTTTGAAACATCGAGCTTACGTGGGTTAAAGACACCGATATAGTTGAGATGGACTTGTTTCCAGCCTTTAAAGCCACCTTCGAATTCACGTGCTTCGCGATACATGCTTCGCTTGAAGAGTAAGGATTCCTTGGCGACCTCTTTTGGTTGAACTTGGTAGGTAAAGGGCCAACGGGAACCGTACGGACTCTTAATTGTTTTGTATTCAACCGGTGAAGGTTTCAAAGTAATGGAAGACAGTGAATCACTATTGTTCGCATCACCTGTTGATAAGGTGTTTTTAAGGATACCGTCCACGAGCTTTTTTTGGACGTCTTGAGTCGTGATCGAATAAGAGGTAGGCTCTCCTACTGGTAGTTTACTCAGGTATGTTTTCCCACCTTTTTGTTCAATCTTTTGGACCATGTCTGCAACGCCTGTTGCAGTGAACGGAAGCTCTACCTTTTCATATGTATAGGTGCGCATCGCATCGACGTATTCGCGAGAATTCAATAGAATCGGAATCTGCGTCGCTTGATCACCGTACGAAGCGGGAAGATCCGTTTCGCTGAAGAAACGGCTATACGTTCCGGTAGTGGTCGCTTTTTTCAAACCGACGAGCTGGTCTTCAGCAGCAGGATCGATTCCGGCAATCATGACTTCTGAGCCATAGTCATAGAGGGGTTGTTCACCAAGTTTTAAAGGGGAGACGCCTGTGCGCGTTGCATCATCCACTGGTTCCCAGCCAGCAGCAAGAAACATTGTCATGGTATAAGATTCGTTTTGGAGTCCCGTATTTTGAGAATCCTTGATTTTCAAGCGGTAAATCCCTTCTTCTTGAATCGTATGGGTACCGACGCTACTCGATGTCGATGTATAACCAATCATCGCGATTGGTGCTGCGACTTCGACATCAGCAATCTGCTTGATCGTCTCGTACTGCTTGCGGGTGATCCCACCGTCGAGTCCGCTCATATAATTCGGTTCAAGCAGGTTCAAGTCTTCCGTCACACTCCGGCTGCCTTCCGGACGGACGACGATATCGTACGATGAGCCCCAGCGTTTTTGCAGTTCATCGACGACCGTTCCGTTATTTGCTTGTGTCGTACCGATTAAGTAACTTAGTCCGGTACTGACGATCAGGACGCCGACGAGGAGCAAGATGAACCGCTCCTTGTTACGCCACCAGGAATTCCAGATGAATCTCAGCATGTTCTCCACCTCATTTCGATTTGGTTAATTGAGCATTGCATAAGATGCCTTTCGATAAGATATTCTTTTATCCATATATTTCTTTTTATTTTTCCATTATATACAAATAAAAGTGAATTGACTAAAAAATCTGTTAATTATGGATATTAGTTTTAAGGAAATAGAAATAGCACCTCACGGAGTAGGTGCTACATCAGGATTGACTCTTTAAACAACGCGTGGATTCCGTTTCCGCATGATGATTTCGTCAAACGAAACGCCATCGTACAATAAAGCATCAGGAATCATTTCAATGATTTGAAAACCGGCTTTCTTATAAGCTGCAATTGCTCGTTCATTGTGCGAAAACACTTCGAGTTCAAGTTGACTCAGCTGAAGTTCTTCGAAACAAAATCGAAAGATACACGCGATTGCCTCTGTCCCGTATCCTTGACCGGTCCAGGGGAGGGCACGCAGTGAAATCCGAAAGCCAGCGATTCCTGAATCCAAATCGATATCAAGTATCGAACACTCACCAATCATCTCACCCGACGTCAGGCAAATTGCAAAATCATGACGCGTCGCATCAGCTTGAATCGAGAGAATATGCTGTTCAATCTGTTCGAGCGAAAACGTCACTGTCGTTCCGGTCAGGTAACGTAATGTCTCATTTTGTGTTTGTTCGAAGAAGACGTGCGCGTCCGTCACGTTAATCAGTCGTAGAAAAATTCGTTCTCCAGTCAACTGCATGAATATCTTCCTTTCCTTCTCATGACGAAAGTTTAATCGTTTCATCGGTTTCGGTCGTAAAATATTGACGTTTCGTTCGGTCTTGCACGATGAAGACGATCAAGCCACCAATCAGGAGGAAGCCAACTGAAGCAACGGTATACGTCAAGCGGATCGAGGTCTCGGCATATAGACCGATCAAGGCAGTCAGTAGAATGACACCAGTCGATTGTACAACGTGGATGCTACTGAGGAACCGTCCCATCAATTCGACCGGAATGTGTGTTTGAGCAAACGTCATGAAGCCAGTGTTTGCGAATGCAAGGGCAAAACTTAGCAAGAAAAAGCCGATCGCTGCAATCAAGAATGACGTCGCCGAGGCAAAGATCAAGTAACCGACAGGCGTCATCAGTGCCCCAAACTGGATCAAGAACCGGAGCGACAAGCGATGCGTAAAGGTTGCATTGACCGCGGAACCACAGATGATGCCGATTCCGGCGATACTGACGAGGAATCCATACGTACTCTCATCCATCTGCAAAACGATCGTCGCAAACGAGGCTTCAAGCGAATCGAGACCGCTCATCAGGACGATCATTAACGCATAGAAGGCATAGACGAGCGTGATATAGCGCCGCGTTCGTGCAAACTGAAAGGTTTCTTTCCAGTCCTTAAGAATCACTCGGAGTGAAAAGGGGACTGCTGTAGTCGCCGCCAAGCGGACGTCAGGCAAGACGGACAATAAAGTAGCAGAACACAACAGTGCTCCCGCGTTCAATACGATTGCTGTTTCTGGGGAACCGACCAAAAATAAGAACCCGGCAATTGACGGTCCGAGAATGAAACCGGCCGACTGAATGAAATTCTTTAATGCATTGAACCGTTGGCGACTAGTCTCTGGCACGAGCTTCGTCATGTAGATCAATGAGGATGTCTCAAATAGCGTGTTACCGATGTTCAGGATGAAGACGAGCGCATAGAGAACATACAATGAATCGATCAATGTCAGTGAAAAGACGAGCGCGGCGCGCCCGACGTCAAGCATTACGAGTAAGCGACGTTGATTGATTCGATCGACGACACTGCCGGACCAAAGACTCGTCAACAGCGCGGAGATCGGTAACAGGATATAGAGAACGGAGACGGCGAACGCCGATCCCGTTCGTTCGAGGACGATTAAATTCAAGGCGATGAAGTAGACCCAAGCTCCAATGTTCGAGACACCGACACCAAGTAACAGCAATCCAGGGTATTTCCAATTCGACATATGACACACTCCTTTTTTAATTGTGTTTTAAGCCAATAAAAAAATCCCACCTCCAAAACGTTGGTCTTGGGGACGAGACTGTGCGTGTCGTGGTGCCACCCCTGTTCGCGAAACCGTCACCGGTACCGCCTTCATCGGTACGACCGCTTTTAAACGGCAAATACCTGAGCTCGATAACGGGAGCACCCGTCACGATATCTCCGATTCGGTTCCACCGTGCTGCTCAGAGGCTTGGTTCGGTCAATGACTTTTGCTCCTTCCCACCAATCGGAGCTCTCTAGGAAAAATCGAAATGACGTACTGTTCTCTTCAATGCGTTTGATTCATATGATTTGTCTCATCCTAGCATATGCCAAATGAAATCGTAAAGAATTTTTATCATTTTTTTACAATTGTTGAAAAAAGTACATAGGTATCAAAATTTGAAAAATGATAGAAGTGGTAAAATATGTAACGTGCTATATGTTACATTGTCTTAGTTATGTGTTCACTTTGTCTTAGTTATGTGTTCACTTTAAAGAAAGGTGTATGAAAGGTGGGAAAAAAGTGAAACGTTTGATTTTTTTCATATCTCCACTCCTGGTTCTTAGCGGAGCTGTCTTTTTTACGACGTTCCATCCGATCGAGCAAGCAATCTATTTCTTAATCTTATTTTTACTGACCTGTCTGTCAGCGATGACAGTAGTGGAGCGTCTTGTCAAACATCATGATGTGATCCGGCGACTGAACACGATCCATCCACTTATCGGGATCGTACTGGGTACCCTCATGCTTGCCGTATTCATTGGTAGTATCTTGTGGCTAGCACCTTCACTAACGCACTCAAGTCCCGTCGGTCTTCTCGTCTCGTTCCTCTTCATGTATGGCGGAATCTTAGTCCTCGGCTTCATCGTCAGTTGTTTCTTCGAAGGCATCACGCGACAAACGAAGGATCAATTGATTCGCCCGGTCTTTCTGTTCATCGGAACCGGCCATCTCATCTTGACTGTCCTCGGAATCTTGCAACTGTACCGTCAAACTGGATGATAGCAAACCCTTCTGACGTATGAGACGACAGAGGGGTTATTGTGATTACTGAACGTTTAATATGAATCCAAATTGTCCGTCTCCTTGTTTCCAGCGGGAGTTTAATTCATAAGCATAGATACCAGGCTTTGTTGGAGCATTGAACTGGTCATTGTTCAAAGTGACGCGAGACTCTTGTTTTTGATCGTTCCACTGTATCAGTTTCACGCTTTTAAGATCACCGGATAATTCGACACGGACGGGGGCTCCGGCAGAGACGGTAACTGACGTTTTTCCCTTTGCTAGATCAAGACCGTCACGGTACGTCTTATCGACACATTGACTGCGAAGTAAGCTATCCCAACAATAAGAGCCTTGGACGGTCGGGACATCCTTTCCGTTTGCCTCGACGTCAGGGTTTGGCGGCGCACCACGGAACGGTTCGAAGACGATGATGCAGACGACTAGAATAAGAAGAACGACTAACACTAAAGTACGTTTCATGAGACACCTCCAATTGTTTTTATTTATTTTATCAAAATAAAACAAAGCAAGCGGAGGTGTCTTTCAAAAGAAAGGCTATTCCTTTCTTAAATTTCGAGAGTCCGTTTCTCATGACTTTACAGACAAGAAGTCGGTTCGAACGAAGACGATTCCGTTCGTCATCGATCGAACGTTTCCGCTCGCTGAAGTACGAGAAGTTCAAGCATACGTCAAACAAGCCAGTAAATTTGGCAAGGTTATCTCCATTTAGGAATTAGGTACGATGTAAAAAAGCGTGACGATCGAGCTGACAGGCTCATCTTCCGTATAGTCAACAAATTCCTCTTGTGATTCATGAATCGTATAACGGTTGCTCGGAAAGAGTTCCGTTACCCAGGTCGGAACATGTAAAGAAAGAGGGAAAGACTGAACCCGCTCGAGTGGGAAAGGAGTCCCGTATGGATTCGACGTGTGGACATGCAGTGCGTCTTGTGAAGCATCTTCGAGGGCAATCGTCATATATATCTGATGTTCAATCTGTTTTTTCGCTAGGTGTTGCCGCATGTCCTGCAAAGCGCCCAACGTAATCCGAAGATGGGCTTTTCGAATACGAAGACTCGCGTTGCCGTGCCCATAAAAGTCAGGGTGTACATGCCAGTCGTTAAACCAATCGTCTATATCGATATAGGAAGGAGAAGAGAAGCTTTTGAACTCAAGTTCTAGATTTTTAAAATAACGGCGTTTACCGCGAAATTTTTTCATGGTTCATCGACCTTTCACGTATAAATTATTCTATTCTAGCATTATTGATCAAATCTTGTTTATCGAACGACCAATGATGCCGAACCGCCTCGATGATGACATCGGGACGATCCCAGTGCAACATATGTCCTGTACCCGGCACATGGTGAATGGTTGCTTGCGTCATCTCATGTAATAGATTCGTCGCCTGCTGACGGATGGGTGCTTGATCTGGAGGTAACGTTGCGACGTACAACTGAATGTTTGTTAGTGGAACATCCGGGAGAAAATCAAGGACATCATCATGGTGAAGCGCACGTATGATCGCAGCGGCCGTCGTACCGCGCGCATGCCAGTGGAATCGTCCGCTCTGGAACCGTTGCGTCATTACAAGAAGCGATGAGGCAGGAAATTCAAACCCGTATTCGGACTGTTCCACGGTTAAAGCCATCACATCTGCCAGCATACGCTCGACTTTTGTCGCAAACAGATGAATGTACACGACTTGAGTTAACGTCAAAAGAAGATATTCCGAATTTACTCATCTCGCTTGCGAAACAAGATGTCAAAGTGTACGAGGTGCAAATCGCACGCCAATCGTTAGAAGAGATTTTCTTAGCGGTCTGACCAATCAGCAACGGATTGTGTCTCCGGACCCTCTTCGAGTAAGAGACGACCTCCGTCATTCCATTGACCGTACATCTGGTTCAATTTCGTTTTTTCAATCAAGGTCTGCAGACGTTTTTCATAGAGGACGGAATCTTTGCGTACACTTTGTATCGTATCGATCCGAATGCGTCGATAGAGTTCCGGGAAGTGTTTAAACTGTTCATGAACGACCGGGTCTTCTTGTAGACGCGTCTTTATTACGTCATCAATAACGAACGCATCAGGTCGCATATCCGGTAGAACCTGTCGTCCGGACGGTTGCATCAAACCGAGCCGTTCTAAGCGACGGACCCGTTCCTTATTTAGTTCGGTCCAGTTACTGTTCTTTCGACGCGGGGTGAACCGTTGCGCCAGTTCACCGTCCGCTGTCTTCTTCACAATTCCATCAATCCAGCCGAAACAAAGTGCCTCCTCGACGGCATCAAGATAGAGTAAACCTTCTCCTGTCTGTTTTCGACTGAGAATCACCCAACAGAAGGTCGCGTGATCTGCGTTGTTCGTCAGCCACTGTCGAAAGCCATCGCGATTGGTAAAGCGTAAGACATTCGTGATTTCCACGTTCGTTCCTCCATTTCAGATAGCAGTGCCCCCTCGACGTCACGCGAGGGGGCACTTTTTCTTTAACGTAATGGGTCATGATGAAAGACACAATTCCGACCACTCTTTTTCGCTTGATAGAGAGCGGCGTCTGCCTGCTGGATTGTCTGCAGAAAATTATAGCTCTCAGACGGTTGATGGGTTTGGCGAGACACACCAATCGATAACGTCACTTGTAACGGTTCCGTCGCTGATAACTCATACGTTCGCGTGGCACTGGCTTCACAAATTTGTTCCGCGATTCGACGCGTCTCAGGCAATGAATATTCCGGTAACAGCATCATGAATTCTTCACCGCCGAATCGCCCAAGCACACAAGAAGGGGGACAATAGGACGTAAGCAAGGCACTGATTTGTCGTAAGATATGATCCCCTCGATCATGACCGTATGTATCATTGACCTGTTTGAAATGATCGACATCGATGATCATGATTGAAAAGTTCATCTGTTGTGATTTATATCGTTGGACCGTCTCTTCTAAATGGCGCCTATTATCAAGTCCCGTCAACATATCCGTCAAGGCGAGACGCCGATGCATCCGGACTTGATGGAAGTGCCAGCGGACTTGATGCAGAATACTGTGTAGCAGGAGACCGGCACAGCCGTTTCCGACGAGAAATACCGTCATCGCCGTCACGTCATTCGGACGAACATGTTGAACGAATGGTAAACAAAGAATGAGTGCGATTGAAAAAATGATCGGAAACGAGATAAAGCGATCCGGTGCTTCATTTTGTAAGTATAAGACAACGATGCTGACGATTAGATACGTACCGACAAGCCAGAATGCATGATTGGAATGAAAAATAAACGTTTGAAGGGAAGCGAAGACGAGCGTCGTAATGAAGCCGCTACTGATGCCTCCATAGATGAAGGCGATGACGATTAAAGTAATCGACAAATCGAAACGAAATCCCTCATAGGTGATGGCATTGTGAATGACCCAGTAGCCGGCACCGGTTGCAAGAATGAGCACTAACAGATTTTTTTTCAGCCAACTGTCGAGCGTATTTCGGAATTGAAACCGCTTAAAAAAGAATAGAGAGATGAGCACGAAGAAAAAGGTTAAAGCGACGTTGAGGATGAGATGATTCAATGTATTCCACATGTTCGTGTTCCTCTCGAATGGTTTCTGAAAGATAATTATAATAAAATGATTTACTTAGTAAATATTTATTCTATACAACCAACGATACCCTAAAGGTGTATTAAAGTATCGTAATTACCTTATCTTTAAAAAAAGATAACAGGTTCTCTTCTAAATCAATAATACTCTGAGATTTTTTCGCGTGAAGACTCGATTAGAAAATCAAGTGAGACGAAATTATGAATGAATGCAAACGAGCCAATTTCCTTGGTGGATACCCCTAATCTCTCTGCATCTTGATTACGGACATCTTCATTCGAGTGCAGAATTTCAAAGCCTGCTGTTTGCATTCTCTCCCCGTCGAATTCGAGGGTGACGATATCTCCATCTTGCCACTCACTCTTTAATTGATGAAAGTGCATTTGGTACGCTTCGCTTGGAGGATCGACTTCAAACGCGATCCAGCCTTTTGGTGCGTCGACTTGGAATGCCGGCGATAATCCTCCGCGTGACACGATGGATTTCATATGATGCCGATGTGTCATATGACGTAATAGCATGGTCAGACCACTCCTTTTCATCTATTATTACGCGACGGCGTCAGAATATCGAGAAAAATTTACAAAAGAGAAGGAAGAATCTTGAATTTTTCTGATAGACAACGTTCGATTAGGCTGCACTTACTATTTGCTTCGCTCGTTTACGTCCCGGTTTCGATTTATGCGGGAGAGATCGATGCAAGCGGAATCCCGCAAGCATTATTGATTCAAATCGAGTGTTTGATCAGATTTTCGTCATTTTGAGAGTCATGTTTATACGTGCAATCCGGAAAGTGAAGGTGTTCGGCGGATGAGACGATACAGAAACTATACTGATTGTATGCAAAAAGTCATTTAAGGACATGATGGAATACCGAATTGATTTCCTGATTGTTGTCCAAGAGGTTAGGAGAAGATACGAAACAGCGCGTTTTGTATATAATGAAATATCAGATTGGACAACTAGGGACGCGCAACGATTATACAGGAGTATAAATATAAACACGAGATTCGATGGTAGCAGTAGAATCGAGTAAAATTCAAAGCAATCTGAAAAATAATCAAAATCGGATAACACATTTCCTTGATTCCTGAAAAAGGAAATTTCAAATATCCCCTTTTTGTATAATGAAGGTAGTCATATTGATTAGGAACACTTTTTAAAGGAGGGTATGATTGGATGAGAATCGTGAAGATAGACCGATTGATAGTAGCATTGAGCATCTTTAGTGGACTTCTTGTATCCTTGGGTCGCTCGACGCAAATATATCCACAACAAATTAGTGGCAATGGGAATCTAGGGTTTCTTCCGCTTCTGTTACTTCTGTTACTTTTTCCGATTGGGATCGTTCTGATGTTGAAATGGATAAGAGAAGCGCAGTTACGTTTTTTATCCTTGATTGGTCTATCCACCAGCACGACAATCTATCTTGTGTGTGGCATCCTTTATCAAATCGAACAGTTCAGCCAGTATCAAGTGTTGGTCAAACAACAAGTCATTGCAGATCGTGGAACGATTGATGGGGACTATTTAACGAGTATTACGTCGATGCCTTCGCCCTATATGAACAGTCAATACTTTAACGGCAATACCTTCTTGATTTACTGGGCAAGCATCTTATTAATAGCGAGCTTGATCGCATGGTGGACTCGAGAGGAATGGCAAATATCTGAGTCAGATTAAAAAATCGCGCGACATGATGTTACCAATGAACAACAAAAAGAGTCCTTCTGTCTCCTGTACTGTGCAGAAGAGAGAAGGACTTGCAAAGTTTTAGCGACTAGAAGCATTTAAAAATGATCGCTCTGCATCTTATGCAGCAATTGATCAAACGTTTCGTGGTCCTTTGATGTAAAGGCGCGGAAATAACGATCATCGATTTCCTCGATTTCAGGAGCGGACGTTTGGATCAACTTCGTTCCCTGTTCTGTCAACAAAACCCGCTTTTCTCGATTGATCCGTTTCCGGATGACGAGATGTTCAGCAAGTAATTTCTTGACCGTTTGTGAAATGGCGCCACTTGAGAGTTCAAGCGTTCGTTCAAGTGATTTTTGCGTCGCACTTTCTTGGTGATACAAGGTCATCAATAAATCGAATTGGGACTTCGAGAGTCCTTTTGGTTTCAACACATCGTTGACTTCTTTCGAATAACGGCCATGGAGTCGCTGAATGGCGTTCCAGTGCTGCATCGAGGATTCGAATGTGAAGGTCATATTTTTTCCTCCTCTTTCGTCACGCAGGGTTGAGCTTATCGAAGAAACGGATCAATTCTTCTTGTTGTCGAGCCGTCAAAGCGGCGAATTGTTCTTGTTGAAAACGTTCGTAGGCGGGCACCACTTCTTGTAGGATGGCTGTTCCTTTTTCCGTCAGCAGAAGATAGTTCGTCTTCCATTTCCGTTGACGCGTGATCAGTTGCCGGTCGAACAGTCGTTTGATTCCGTGTGAAATCGTGCCATCGGTCACTTGGATCCGTTCGGCGATTTCCTTCTGACTCGTGCATGAGGTCGTGTGTAAGCAACGTAATACTTCCAGATTCGTATGGGACAGATCCCAGTGTTTTAAGAAAGCGTTGACGCGCTTGATTTGTTGATTATGATAGGTCGCAATTGTATGCCAGCATGCCATTGGATATGTCTCTGTAGTTGTTGTCATGGAGAACCTCTTAAATATAGAATGTACTGCTGTTGAACTAGTTTCACCATACCATATTAAAAATATCTCGTGCTACTAGTTTGAGCGAAAAACCATCACTTTCCATTATTTCGATATACCTATAAAAAAATCCTGATCGAATCAAATCCGATCAGGAAGTATACCGCTTGATAACGTGAGATACGAATCCTTCAATCGGAATCCATATTTCGTAAAGCACTTCTCAGAGACGCGTCCTTGTAAGGTGATCGTCGCATAGTCGCCACGAATGACAAAAGACTTGAATTTTTTCACAATGTCTTGAATCAAAGCCTCGAGCAACAAACCGCGTTCGCCAAGACCTTCTTCTCTGACATTGATTTCAATTAAAGAAAACGTACCATATTCTGTATTTTCCGTCTGTTTCGTACCTTCATAAAGAACGGTCAAATAGGATCGTTTCGAGACAAGCGACCGACTATTCGGTGGTTCAAGAATCGTAACGTAATAACTTAGTGAAGGGAGACGCAAGTTTCGAGTGACCTCAACAATCTGGTGTTGATTATTATATGCAAGCCCAACGATTTGTTCTTGTGGATGATTCGGCACTGTCAATCCTTCTTGCTTACAAACGGTTTGCCACTCGGCTTCTGGAATCCAGACAGCCTCTTCGGTTTTCGCTAAAGCTTTAAAGAACTTCACGTTAAACGGATGACCTCCTATATAAAATGACTAATCCCATCATGCCTGACGGGTAGATGAAAAACGAGTTACAATCTGACGACAAATTTGTCTTCTTTTGCTATAAGTATACCTTGAAATTTCGTTTTGAAACAGACTACATCTCGATGAATCTACTGTCTATACTGAATGTATCAAGTCAGGAGGCGAGTATATGAAAACAGTCGAAGGTCCATTTTTCCATGGTACGAAAGCGACACTTCAAATCGGTGACGAATTAAAGCCGGGACATGCATCGAATTTTCGAGTACATCCGCTTCAACATATCTATTTCACGGCAACGCTCGATGCAGCGAAGTGGGGCGCGGAGCTCGCACAATCTGACGGTCCAGAGCACATCTACCTCGTCGAGCCGCTCGGAGCGTATGAAGATGATCCGAATTTGACGAACAAACGATTTCCAGGCAATCCGACCAGGTCGTATCGTTCGACTGAACCTGTGAAGATCATCGCTGAACTCGGAACGTGGGAACGGCATACGGACGAAGAGATTGAGACGATGAAAGCATCGCTTCAGCGGTTACGAGCAGAAGGGAAGGACACGATTATCGATTAACAAATCAATCTTACTCATTCCGTTTTTTGAAACTCGCTATTTCAACATCAACAGCTGATGATGAACTCTTTATTTAATCAACTAATATCATCATACAAGAGAAGGACATAATGGTACAATATGTAAAAAGGGGGTTATTCGATTGTCTCGCTACAAACAAGAAAAGAAACAAACACTCGATCATCTACGCGATGGTGTTGATCAAGGTCTTGGTAGTGCCGTACCTCGTGGACAAAACGACGGAATGCGCGGACTTGAGATGCTTGCAGTCGTCGTAATCCTTGGTGGAGGATATTTGCTATACCAATGGTTTTTCTAAAGTAAGAAGCATCATCCTTTCGAGGACGATGCTTCTTTTTGTTCGATTTCATTGACGATATCATCAAGCGTGACATGAGCCAGCACTTTCTCAAGGGCGGATTGCGCGAGCTCGAAGATTGGCGTGACCGTCGATTGGATGTTTCGTCCGACCGGGCAGTCTGGATTCGGTGCTGCATGGACGCCGAACAATTCCTTGTCCGGTACGACAGCGACAGCGTGATAAACGTCAAGCAGCGTGATGCTAGACAAAGGACGAGCGAGCCGTGCACCGGCAACACCCGGACGAACTTCGATCAAATCGGCTTTTTTGAGCATGCTCATGATTTTACGGATGACAACCGGATTCGTATTGACGCTGCCGGCAATCAAGTCGGATGTCATTTTCTCGTCGGTCGCAATCAACGAGAGAATGTGGATGCCGACGGAAAAACGTGTACTGATGGCCAACGGATGACCCCTCCTTCTTAAAAACAGTGTTCTCTTATTATACGTCGTATTGTTCATTTGGCAAGAAACGGGGAATAGAGACAATAATGTTGACAAACACTTTATTTGTAACTATATTGGTTACATGTAATCGGAGTAGTTACATATCAAAAGGAGGAATCATCATGAACATTGGAGTTATCGGTGCAACAGGAAAAGCAGGGCAATTGATTCTACAAGAAGCAATCGAGCGCGGGCATGACGTCACAGCAATCGTCCGTAATGCGGCAAAAGTGACGGCTAACGTCACGATTCTCGAGCGCGATGTCCTCGCGCTGACGAAAGACGACTTGAACGGGTTTGACGCAATCGTCAATGCGTTTAACGCAGCACCCGGTGAGGAGACGAAACATATCGAAGTCGGGCGTCACTTGATCAATCTGTTAGCAGGTAGTACGACGCGCCTATTCGTTGTCGGTGGTGCTGGTAGTCTATTCGTTGACGAGAGTCACTCGACACGCGTCATGGAAACACCTGATTTCCCGGAAGCGTATTATCCGACAGCCTCCAACATGGGGAAAAATCTGATCGAACTACAAGGACAGCAAGACGTGACGTGGACGTATCTCAGCCCCGCTGGATTCTTTGATCCGAGCGGTAAACGAACAGGAACGTATTCGGTCGGCGGCGAGCAGATGATTCTAAATGCAAAAGGGGAGAGCTACATCAGTTACGCGGATTATGCCATTGCTGTAGTGGATGAGCTTGAAAAGGGACAACACCTCAACGAACGGTTTTCCGTCGTTGGTGAACAAGGATAACGTTGTCAGACCGACGTATCTAGTCGGTCTTTTTTGATGGGCGGAGTGAGAGATACAGCGGAGGACGGATGGCGAAGTGGCGCGGTTTGCTTAAAATGAGAAGAGAAATAACAAAAGGAGCATACATTATGATGCGACGATATTTTAGTATCATCAGTCTGTTAGCTGTCTTGATCGTCTGTACGACGTCGACGCAACCGTCTCGGTTCGAACGTTCCGAACCAGTCGCGACGATTGAGGATCATTACGCAGGACAAATCAATTGGCCGAGTGACACCGATCCGTTGCTAGAGCTTCATGCCAAACCGTGATCTACATATGACCGATCAAAGCCCGTCTCCTTAAAGAAGACGGGCTTTTTGGTGACGTTAAATGACAGTCATTGCGCTCAAGAAGACGAAGAAGAACGTGATGCCGCTCGTCAAAATCAAAAAGGGGAGGACGATCAGTAATTCGAGATGCGGACGAAGACCGTAGTAAAGCAGAAAGAACAGTGTCAAACAGGCGGTCGTGATCGTCAACGCAAGAGAAGTCATCAAGAGATGAAGAGGTTCGACGAACGGAACGAGAGACGATCCTGTGATTGTATCGAAAGCTAAACCGAAGGACAAAAAAATGAGTAAATACAGAAGCGATTTTTGACGAAACATGCGGCATGTCTCCTTTTACTAAACGATACATTTAGTATAAAGCGTAGGTCTTCTTGTTTTACCTAACAAAAATGTAAGAAAGTGGCTGATTTCAAACAGCTGAATCTTTCTTGTATAACAATGTCAAACGCGTCATCAAAAAGTAAAGGAAAGCGGCGCTACTCGCGATTGCCTGAAAATAGATCGATTGAAACAGACCTTTGAATACAAGTAACAGTACGCCACCGAGTAATAAAGCGATGCCTTGATTCAGGAGGAGGTGTGTTATCCAAGGTAGTGGACGTGAGCGAAATCGGAAGTAACGAATCGCGTCGGTCAGGATGCCACCGACCGTGATGACGATCACAAACGACAGCAAGGTCTCAAAGACACCTGGATAATAGCCGACGTCCGGATCGGGCATGAGTCGTGGTGATGACGGAAGGTGTTGATAAACCATCAGAAAAATCCAATTACTCATCAGAAGTCGAAATGACAGACGGATCATGGTGTTCCTCCTTTCCAGTCTTCATGAGGATGAATAGACGGGTGATCATTACATATAAAAAGGTAGCGACTACGTTTCCGATGAAAAATAGCGCGGGAAGTGAACTGAACAAGATGAACGCACCGGCAAACACGAAGACCGTACCTTGATGAACGAGGAGATGCCTCATCCACGGTAGCGAACGTTTCGTGAAGCGGACAGCTAACAGAGCGTCAGCAATCAAGGTACCGCTGAAGAATAATAGCATGACAGCATCCAACTGTTCATTGACGAGCTGCACCGCGTAAGACAAAAACGGAACCATCATCGTCATCGAGCCAAACAATTGGAGAAACAGAAAAAAGCTGAAGACGGTCCGACCGAGCCACCCGAACAGATAGGGGAGGAATGACGGATACTTTCGCGCCGACTCGGAGACGGTGTAATAAATCAACGCTACACCAGAACAGAATAAGATGAGAACGAGCGAAAACGAATTTGGTTGCATGAGCAGATAGAGGACGATGCTTGCGAATAACGCGACGATTTGATTGAGGATGACCCGTTGTGCAAATGAAATATCCGAACGAAATAACAGGCGCGGAAGCCCTTCTGTTAAGAGTGCACCGATCAAAATGGCGGGACCGGCAAACAATAGACCAATCATAAAGAAGTCAGTTAAGGAAGTGCCGTATATTGCTGGGTCACCCATCTCAAACCCAGCAATGAGTGCATACAAGAAAGCGAACAATATCGCGGAAATGAAACTGTTCTTTACGATAGATAACATGAGATAAGCCCTTTCCGACTGACGTTTAAAATAGTTTATACCAATACAATGTCAGGTCAATATGTGGATTGGCGAATTGTTTTAAACTATCGACACCGCCGAGCACGAAACCTTCTCGTTCGTAAAAACGGCAAGCAATCAAGTTATCGTCCTGTGCTTCGAGTGACAGACCACTCAACTCACGTTGCTGTGCCCATTTTGACGCAGCGGCAAGCAATTGGTGTCCGACACCTAGTTTACGAAACGCTTGTTTGACCGCGATGTTTTCGATGTAGGCGAAACGGTTCCAGTCACGAACAAGACGAATCTGTCCGACACAAGAAGTGCCGGAAAAGGCGAGGAGGACGATTCGATTCTCGTTTTCGATATACGTCGCCCAATCGAGTCGATCGTCAGGGAAACGGGTTTCAGTAGCGGTTTCATAGAGTTCTTCCGTATAAGACCATGCGGTACCAGAAAACTGCGGAACGATGCGTCCGATGATCGGGAATGAATCGTTGGCATGATTGACGAATGGAATGCTCTCGAACGATAGCGGTTGAATCGTCAGCTTTTCAGTCTCTTTCATCGTCATCCTCCTTCTGTCTATAGAGATCTACTTCACTCTATTCATCATCTCCTACAGACTGAGCATTGTCACGAGGAGAAATGCGAGAACAGGTCAATTTTCGAATGAACCAGGTTTTAATTTTTCTAAAAAAGGAATTGCTTCAACAGGAACGAATACATAGTCAGAAGACGTTGAAACAGTACAGAAAGACAGCAGTAGAGGACGTGACGACATGAACATGGATACGGTCAATCAGTATCTCGATGCCTATGGATACGGCGTTATTTTTATTTTTTTATTTTTTGGCATCGTCGGGATTCCAGCACCGGAAGAATCCTTACTCGTCCTGATCGGCATCTTAAGTGGTCAAAACGAAGAACGTTTAATCTATTCGATCTTGACTGCGTATGCTGGGACGTTCGTCGGTATGCTGACGGCATATGGAGCGGGGCGCTTCTTCGGACCGACCGTCCTACGGTACGGTCGATTCCTCGGATTGACGAAGGAACGCTGGGAGCGGGTGTCAAATGGCTACATGGAACGAATCAATCGAACGATCATCGGCGGTCTTTACATTCCGGGTGTGCGGCAGATCAATCCGTATTTTGCGGGCATGAAGCGGATTTCGTTCGGTCGGTACTTTTTTGTGTCAGCAATCGGTTCCGCGCTGTGGGTCGTCCCCTTTGTCTTACTCGGTCACTTTGCAGGAAAGACATTTCATATCAAGCCGGAAGTCGTACCGTATTTCGGACTTGCCTTACTCGTATTGTTCCTGCTCGGAGTGCTCGTGAAATGGCTCAAGCGGAAGCGACTTGAGAAACGCGTCGTTTCAGGGAAAAACGAAGCGGGAAAAGAAGATTAAACGTTACTTCTTTTTTGAAGGATCGTCGGAACAGTTTGAAGGAGTGGACAAACGATGCAAAAAATAGTGATCTTTCCTTTTTTAAGGATGCGATCCGGTCATCATCTGGTTGCCGAAGCGATCGCCGAACGACTGCAAGGTCCAGGGGTTGAAGTCAAGGAAGTAGAATTGCTCAGTACGATCAGCCCGTTTGCGGAATGGGTGACATCGAAGTTTTACCTGAACTGGATCCGACACTTCTCAAACGGCTATAGCCGTTTTTATCATCAGCATATTGCCGGACGTTCGAGCAATGCCCGGTCGACAGGGTGGACGTCGCATTATTTCCAACAACAGATGTTACGGATCATCCGGACGGAACAACCGGACGTCATCATCTGTACACATGCGTTTCCCTCCTATCTCTTGAATCAATTAAAAGAACGAAACCTTTGTGACGTATCGGTCATCAATGCCTATACCGATTTATTCGTCAGCCGCGTCTGGGGAAAGACGCATATCGAGTATCATCTGTTGCCGAATCGTGAGGCAAGGCAAGAATTGCACGAGCATCATGCTGTACCCATTGAGCGCTTGTTCGTGACGGGTATCCCCGTCCATCCAGCAATCGCTGGCGGTTCCATTTTTCGCTCGACGCAGTCACGCAAACAAATTCTTGTCGCAGGCGGAAACGGTGGACTAGGTCAACTCGAGACCTTACTGACGCAGATCGAACAGTGTCCAGAAGCAGATTTCCATGTCTTATGTGGGAAGAACCAAACATTGTATAAACGACTAGCTTCGCGACGTCATCCACATATCCATCCGCTCACCTATATCGATTCACGGGATGAGATGAATCAGCTGTATGAACGAATGGATGCGATCGTCACGAAACCGGGTGGCGTGACGGTCAGTGAAGCATTTGAAAAACGTGTACCGCTGTTCATTCAGCACGTCCTACCGGGACAAGAAGAGATCAATCGTACGTATTTGATGGAGAAAGGGCTCGCGTTTTCCTTTGATCAAACGGATACACTCACGGACGTCATCCGTCGGACGCTTGAGAACCCAGACGTCATGCATGCTTGGCAACAAGCAGTCACGCAGTATCAAAATGATCGCATCATAGCCGATCAGCGGTTCTTCGCGGAACGGATTGCGGGTTGCCTGCAAGACCGTCGCCGAAAAGTAAATGAATAAAAGGGAGTTAGTTTCTATGCGTTCACGTCTTATCACAGCAGGAATTCTCGCGACACTCGCCTATACGGTCGTCCCGTACGTGGCGTCACGCGTCTTTGGATGGCGCGTGACAAAATCACTGAACTCACGATACGTCGCTTTGACGTTCGATGATGGTCCAGATCCCGTCTATACGGCAGAACTGCTCGATCTCTTAAAACAAGAAGGCATTCAGGCGACGTTTTTTGTCGTTGGTCTTAAAGCAGAAGCACATCCGGACCTCATTCGCCGGATACACGACGAAGGGCATCAACTCGGTATCCACAATTACGTCCATCGACCGAACTGGTCGATGCGACCGTCGACGGTCCGGGCAGGAATCGAGCGGACAGCTATGATCATTGAACGGATCACCGGTGAACGTCCGACGGTCTATCGTCCACCGTGGGGTGCACTCAATGCCGGAGATGTCCTCTGTCCAACCGCTTACAAGATGATTCTCTGGTCGAAGATGGCGGAAGACTGGAAGGTAGAAGGCGGGACAGTAAAAATCAAGAGGCTACTATCGAATGTGTCAGAAGGAGATATCATCTTGCTCCACGATAACGGGGATACGTTCGGCGCGGACCCACAAGCACCCGTGCAGACGATTGAAGCGCTTCGTGAACTCTTGCCGAACTGGAAAGCACGCGGCTTACAGTTTCGTCGCATTGATCAAACGTAAAAAAAGAGGAGCTATCCGGTGCCGGATAGCTCCTCTTTTGCATGGATTATGCTTCGCGTGACAAGTCCTCATCTTCTTGACTATGATGGAGAATCAAGCGCCGCACGACGAACGAACGTAAGAATAGGATGAAGGTGATGACCGGAAATAGTAACCACCAAGATTGCGTCAAAAATAAGTCATCGAACGTCGTGATCATGACGAAATGACGACCAATGTAAAGCCACATGAAAAAGGAACTGACGAATAGAATTGCTTCCGATGTCGTCATGAACTCAAACTCATTTTTCATTGAACTACTCCTTATGGATGGATTTGGTTTGTTTTACACTATCCACCATATCACAAGACCTATACCAATGCCCCAACAACCTAATACGAACGCTAGACCATAACGTCGGAGCAATGGAAAGGAACGAGTTCCTTGTTGTTCAAGTCGCCGTTGTGCTTGTGTCAAGATTTCTCTAGGAATCGAACGGATGATGAAGTAGATACCGAGTGGAACGAGTAAGAGATCGTCGAGAAGACCGATGACAGGCAGAAAATCTGGTATCAAGTCGATCGGACTGACAGTATAGGCGATTAAGGCGATGATTCCCCATTTGATATGACGAGGTAAACGAGGATGTTCGATTGCATAAGAGAGGACTGATAATTGTTGCTTCATCCGTCTAGCGATGCGTTTCATTCGCTCTAACATAGGCGAGTACTCCTTTCTTATGAGCGAACCGGTTCCCGTTCGTTTGTCGTGACGGCTGCCTCGTCATCCGCTTCATACAGAATGACACGATTTCGTCCTTGTTCCTTTGAGGCATATAATGCATCGTCCGCAAGAATATTCATTCGTTGAATGGCGATATGTTTCCCGTGAGCGATCCCGACGGATGCCGTGATGGCAATCGACGGGGATCCGTCGAGCTGAAAGTGTGTGTTCGCGATCCGTTCTCGAATCCGGTTAGCGACTTTCGTGACTTTTGGAGGCGTGAGATCATAGATGAGGACCATGAATTCTTCGCCGCCAATTCGAGCAGTGATATCATGCGGACGTGTCTCTTCCTGCAAGATCCGTGCAAACTGTTGCAAGACGAGATCACCGTTCGCATGACCGTACGTATCGTTGACATGCTTGAAATGATCGATATCGAGCGCGAGCACATTGTAGACGCGTCCTTCTGCTTCAAGCAATGTCGTCCGTTCGTCCCAGACACGCCGATTGTACAGTCCTGTCAAGTGATCGAGTTCTGCTGATTGTTTATAACGCTGGACCTGTTCGTTGAGCAACTGAAAGTCAATCGTCAAGAGGCTCGATAACAGTCCAACCGCAAGTCCGATCGTCCACGTTGAAGCAAGTAAACGAAGAGCGGCGTCACTGAAGCCGAGATTGATCGAGACAGCGATCGAGATCATGAACAATGACCAGACGTTCATGATCAGGTTTTGCAAGAGCGGTCGATGGAGTAACCGCTTATGAATGAAGTACATCCCGGTGCTGATGCCGAGGACTGCGAGAAAGGCGACGATTGATTGCGGGGTCCAGCCGAAGTAAAATCGAGAACAACCGATGATCAGCGTCGCGATGATGAGAGGCGAGCGAACGCCATAAAAAGCGAGCAGGACGAGCGGTAAATGACGTAAGTCCATCCGTAACGATTCATTGACTGCAATTCCTTTAAACATCAATAGCACACCGAGTAGTCCGGTCGCAAGACCAACGATGAGGGACTTCATTCTGCTCGATGCGAGGCGTTGACTATAGATGATTTTAGCGATTAAATAAAAGCCGGTGAAGGCGATACAGGCATTCAATAACAACTCGGCAATGAACATGAGTTCCACATCCTTGAGTATGATACTTTCACGATAGCAGTTTGATAAGGGATGTCAACGAGAGAGACTCAAAATTTTAAAGATTCAGGAAAAGTCTTTCTCTATTGAAAGTATTTGGTAAAATAAGAGAGCTTCAGGAAAAGGGAGGGATGAAGTGAAATTAAAACGTCTTATGATTGAGGCACGGAAACTCGACGGACGTCCGCACTATTCGTGGGATGGATATGTCCTAAAGCAGACAAAAGACTATCTACTCGTCGCGAATATTCCAGGGCGGACGCTTCATCATCATCGTCGCGCAACCGTTTATACATACGACAACTATAGTCTCGAATTCTATCCGTTTGAAGCTGATTTCACGGTTGGTCTCGATATAGAACGGACGGGAGAGATGAGCTATTACTGCAATATCTGTCTTCCGTCAGTCCTTCAAGATGAAACATTATCGTTCATCGATCTGGATCTTGATCTCGTCTATCGAAACGGAGTGTGGCAAGTCGTCGACGAGGACGAATTTATGGAGAACCAACGGCTCTATCACTATCCGGTCGAATTGATTGAACGAACCCGTGCGTCATTGCTGAACCTTCAAGAACGGATCGCGCAGCAACAGTTTCCGTTTGACGGCTATTTAGATGCTTTCATCCCGACCGTCATGAACATGAATGATGGAAAGGATACCCAATAAAAAAACCACGATATCACGCATTTAGTCTGTTCGCTTTTTGTCGCAAGACGTTTGAGTCGGTCTATACGTTGACTCTCTTGATTCTATCATTAAAGCTAGGGGTCCACCTGTTTGTCTCGTCTTAGTAGAGTAATTCGATATAGTTCATTGAAATATCCTGTAGTGAGAGTATCGTCGTCTACGTAACGTTATGGAAGTCGCTGAACCTTCGTTTGTGATCCAAGCGTACTTTAAACAACGAACAAACGGCTTGAGTCCGGTAAAGTACCGAATTCAAGCCGTTTTAAGGGACATTCGTTTATCTGTTAACGATTCATTCATGAAGTAACAATATGTTTCTTCATCATGTATTGCATGCAATTAAAAAAGGCACTGATGGCTAGTGGGATGATGACGATACTTATTCCTACAAGCACTAATCCAGGAGCATCATCTAACTGACCTATATAAAAGAATACGGGAAGAATAGAAATCGCTAAAACAGCAATCACGAGGAATGCCTTTTTAATGCTATTCGACGATGAAGAAATACGAATAGCCGCGTCCTGACTTTTTGTAAAGGCGCTTAAAATACGGAAACCGTGGAAAATAGAAGCCAATAGCGGTATAAGAGCAATATAAGCAACGATCAATACGACATATCCTGGTTTTTCAAAAATGATTGAACTCTTGATTCCGTTCAGCAATGTAGGGATTGCATAGCCCGCTAAACCCAGTAGACCAAGAGATAGTACAAATAGGCATGACTTTAGTAAAAAAACACTTAACTTTGGGGGATTCATGGTAGCAATCCTTCTTTCCATATGACTTTTCATTTAATGATATATGTAAAGTGTATGATGAAATACGAACTATTACGTAAGCCTTTAGACTGATTTTGTAACGATTAATATAAAGCTAACCGCATTATCGCGTTCTTTAGATATCAATATGTTTAAGTGTCATTGTGATAAAAAATAAAAAATGTAAAAGAGAAGTAAAGGGAGGTATGATGAATGAAAACAATTCGTTGTCACCGTGCATTTGGAGTCTATGGCTTATTAATGAAAGAGGATGCTTTACTCGTCATCGATAAAAATGGTGGACCGTACATCAATCGCTATGATTTACCAGGGGGTAGCCTAGAAGAAGGGGAGACGCTCGCTACGGCGATGCGCCGTGAGTTTACGGAAGAGACAGGGCTTGAGGTAGAGCTCGAACGACAGATCGGCGTCGCTGACTTCAAGCTCCCGTGGGACTGGCGGGAGTTCGATGAAGTCCATCATATCGCCGTCTTTTATCTCGTTCGACAGACCGGTGGAACGCTTGGCATTCCCGAGCAATTCGTCGGACAAGACTCACTCGGTGCGCGTTGGGTCAAGGCGAGTGAAGTTTCAATCGACAATGCGTCACCGCTCGTACTTGAAGCATTCCGCTGGATTGAGGAACAACAACTCGATCTTGAGGCACGACACTTTTCGAATTGGGATGTCTTAAAATGAATCGAAGCGCTCTTCGCATGCGGAGAGCGCTTTTTCATGTTCAATTGGCTAGCGCAGCGTCGAGTCGTCGTTTTTGATGCCGGTGATGCGCGAGATGGTACGAGACGAGGGCATACCACTCGGCAGCGTTCAACCAGCCCATCCCACCGTGTTGCGTCTTTTGATCAACGGGTGTCGCCTGAGCAATCGTTGCGAGCGTTACGTGACGATCAATCAGTTGCAACCAACGTGTCCTTATTTGTTCAACCTGATCCGTCTCATCCGGTGGGGCGTTCATCGCATCCGGTAACCGGATCGGTGTCGCCGGAAATGCACCGACAGCAAATAACTGTTCACCGAACGGTGACTTCCCGGACGTGGTTACGGGTGCGAACTGGCACGACTCGACTTCATCCAAATATTCATGACTGACGACGATCAAATGATCGTACATTTGACTAATCGACCACGTGTCACGGTCGAGATGATGAATCAACGCCTCCGGCTGATAGCGATCAAGTTCTTGTAGATAATAGGTGAATAGTTCGTTCATCCTGTCACTCCTCTCAAAAAATATCTTCTTCACTCTTTTCGAACAATCTTCGACTTCTTCCTGTCATATTTCCTAGAAAGGAGGAATCACCATGCAAGCTTCATATCTTCCGGTTCCCCATACGCTCTTACGGAGCGGGACGGCATTCGCGTCCGTCCATGAAAAAATGATCTACCTGATCCTTGAAAGCTTCAGTGGTCAAGACGGTCAAGCATTTCCGTCCTATCAGACGATTGCCGATGCTGTTCCGTGCAGTAAATCGACAGTCAAGTCGTGTATCCAGTCCTTGATCGCAAGTGGTTGGATCGAGAAAGTCGAACGGTTCACGAAACACGGAGGACAGACCTCAAATGCTTATCGTGTCCTGCCCCATGTCGATACGCCATCCCCGGCGAGTCACGAGACGACTGCCCCCGAGACTTCTGCTGACTCCGAAGAAGAAGTCTTGAAGAAGACGTCTTTAAAAAAGGAACTGGTGCAGCAGTATGAGTCGAATCTCGGAAAGGTGTCACCACGAATCGAACAAGAGTTGCTGTTGCTTGCGAACGAACATCCAATCGAGCGAATCCAGTACGCAATTGAAGAAGCGGGGCGGGCGAACAGTCGTCATTTCGGTTACATTGAACAGGTCGTTAAGCGCCTTGCAACCGGATCCGCGTCAGAACGTCCGAAACAAGTAACCAAACGTTCGAGAAGGAATAATTCATTATTTCAATTACCGAATTGGGTAGAACGTGAAAAAGAAGCACAACGCGCTTATGAGGCAAAACAACAGGAACGACAAGTCATTCCTGACGATGACGAGATTGCTGCTTTATTACATACATTGACCAGGGAGGGAGCCTGATGCAACTAGAAGAATTACTGCGACGCGCGAATCAAAAACTAACCGTTCCCGGCATGCATCCGTCGGTCGTCCGGATTGCCCGTGACGTGATTCAAGAGCTTTATCCGCATGGAATCAAACTCGGTATAGCCCAAAGTTTTCGGAGCATTGCGGAACAGAACGCGTTATACGCAAAAGGACGGACGACCCAAGGACCGATCGTGACGCAAGCCCGTGGTGGACAATCAAACCATAATTTTGGTGTTGCAATTGACGTCTTCCTTTACGAAGATGGTGCATTATTTCTTTCTCCACCGGACGCGCGACTTCGTCGAATCGTTGCGGCAATGAAACGGCGCGGAATGGACTGGGGAGGCGATTGGTCACGTTTTCCCGATTATCCACATTTTGAATTGTACGATCATGTCAGTCTTGCGCGGCATCACGTGCCAAAACCAGGACACTATCTACGCGAACGAATTCAAGCACCGGAACTCGTCCGAGCGATTGAGAAGCGATTGAGTCTGATGGTGACAGGAATCTTTGATATACGTTTGACGCGAGCCATCCAAGCGTTCCAGCAGACATCTCGACTTGCGATTGACGGGATTGTTGGACCGCAAACATGGCGTCGTCTCTTTCCGGTGTCGCCATGATTCGTTTTCAAGCATGGCTCCGCCTCATGATACCGCTCTATGTCTTTCTAGAGTTATTTTTACCGACGCTCGGATTTACCGCTTTACCGGTGTCATCGAATGACGTCGAACGATTCGTGACCGGTCTGGTTGGGGTAATCGGTTTGTTCGTCGCTTGGTGGAAGAATAACGACGTGACCGAGCGGGCATTAAGACGACGTCAGTCGCAAGAAAAGCTGGAAAACACATCCTTAACCGATTGAACGGTCGGGAAGCGTTTGGATTGTGTCAGCAACGGGCATTATTTCATACAAATGACTAATTGTTTGACTTCAAGATACTGATAGAAGAAAGAGACTTTAGTCGAGTAGATAGAGAAAGAAAGGTCGGTCTTCTTGTGAAATGGTCAACGTTGCAACGGTATTTGTTTTTGGCACTCTGTGCGCTTTTATTTACAAGTGTTTGGAGCTATCAAGCTTTCCTAAAAATCGAACGAGAAAACGCCCGTATCTTAAAAGAAGCTATTCCGATCTCGACGGAAGCAGCAGAACTGTTTCCAGCGTTGTTGAATCTAGAACTCAGTGTCCGGAGTTACATCCTTTCACCGAACAAAACGGATCTAGCACAGTATGAACGGACGATTAATCAGCTGGATCAAACGATCACGCGGCTGAACCGGCTCGATGCGAACCATCCCATCATGCGAAAACTCGTTCGGACGGAGGCAATTCCCCGTATCGAGACGGCGACGCAATTTTACGACACACAATTTGAACTCGTCAAGGACGGTGACAGAGCTTCAGCAGAGGCAAGACGATATCAAGGAATGCAGTTCATCGAAACGTTCCGACCGATTGATGCCCGTTTGCGGACAGACGTCAACCGAATCATTGCGGAAGCAACACAACGCTCCGAGCAAGCATCGAGTGCTGCGAAATGGGTTATCGTTGTCGTCGCGAGCATCGCTGTCCTTGTTTTGATCGCCTTCATCCAGACGTTTCGAATGGAACGTAGCAAACAAGTCTTGATTCATCGTTCCTTGCATGATGCATTGACTGGCATCCCGAATCGGCGAGCGTTCGATGAACGATTGGAGAAGCTTCTCGAAGAAGCCAAACAAGAGCAGACACCGCTCTCCTTAATACTGATTGATGTCGATGCCTTCAAGTCCTACAATGACACGTATGGTCACTTAAAAGGGGATGAATGTTTGAAGGAAGTGGCTCGCGTCTTAAAACGGCAGGCTCGGCATGGACAAGTCGCACGATACGGAGGAGAGGAGTTCACGGTTTTACTGACGCGTGGCATAGAAGAAACCCGTCATATCGCAGAACGGATTCGACAGGACATTCTTGATTTGAACATCACACACGAGCAGTACGAACCCCTTTGCCGGGTCAGCGTCAGTCTTGGCTTGACGTCACTTGTACCCGAAGCACAGACGACAGAAAAGGAAATCATCGACCTAGCCGATCAAGCACTGTATCGAGCGAAAGAGAACGGACGGAATCAGATTGGGGACTTGGCAGGGTGAATACGATAAAATCCCCCGCGTGAGTGTTTGCTTCTCACACGGGGGATTTTTCATTTCATTGTAAGATGACGCAATACGATCGATCGGAAATGAGAGGCGCCGATATGACATAAACCGTCCTGACAGGTTCACCACCGACACGCGCATTAAGTTGTGTGAGCTGGGAACGAATCTTACGGCTTAAGCCATATCGTAATTCAGTACTGAGCTCATCAACATCTTCCTGTACGTGCAAGAGAAGTTGAAACGGTTCAAGCGAAAAGATTGAAAAATCACAGGAAATCCGTGGATCCTCGAATTTTTCATTCAATTCCTTCTTAATGTAATAGGCTTCTTGTGCACTGATCAACTTTTCTCACCTCACTCTCCTGATAAATCAACTCTTTCTCTACTATAGTCTATATTACCCATTTTTCTGGCAACTAATCGTCTGATTTTGAAAAAAAGTCAATCCGAATTTTGAAATCATCCAAAATCTATTTTCAAGAAATCCTCTTAAACTCCGCCAAAAAAACGCCAAGCTTCAATGAGCAAGGCGGAAGGAGAGAAAAATTCAAAATATCGAAGACTGGACATGGCATTTCTTTAAATATTGTTCCATAGCTTGGACGAAGAAGGTCAGTTGATGAGTGGAGATGACGGGTACCTTTCCGTACCGCACTTCAAAATAAAGCGGATCAACAGGTGACGGAAAAGCGATTCGCTCGAACCATTCCGTCACGGTCTCATGTGTCCTGCGCTGTAATGAAAACGGAAGTTGCTCATTAAAACGAACGAGTTGTTTTCGAATCGAGTCAGCAGGTAGGTCTTTTGTCTCATAAACGAAAATCGGGAAGCGTGGTGGAAGTACATGACCCGATGCATCAAGTCGCGGACGACGCAACCACTGGAGATAGTGCCATAAAAACCAGCTACAAAACAGGAGAACGAGACATAAGATGAGAAGATAAGGAGGTGTCGTCACCGAAGAGTCAAAACCGGTCCGGAACCAAGGCGTAGGTGGATCGGCTTCACTAATCGTGACAGTACTTCCGTCTCCGCCGTATGAGGTTCCTTCCTCGACTGCACTAAACATCGATGCTTTCGGACCACAGCGATCAATGCAGTATGTATTTGTTGCTGGATCGATTCGTCCAAGTAGTGACGTGTAGAATGACGGGACGAATTGTTGGATGGCAAGCAGTAGAAGACAGACGATTGGAATAAGAAGCAACAGGCGAGTGCGGAGCGTTTGCACGATAGGGACACCTCCTTTGACGAGTACGTTTAACAGACGTTCGCTACACAGTATAGCAAAAGTGGAGATGGAATATTTTGATTTTTTCAAAAAATAGTCATTGATTTAGAAAGGAATGGATAGTATGGATTTACGATCGAGTTACCAAAAAGCGACAAAACGATTGGATGGACACGGAAGTCGAACCATCGGAATATTACAAGAAGCGTTGCAAACCGTTTCTGCCGATCAACCAAGCGATATGTATGGAAACGGCGAATTGATTAAAACGTTTGAACGTAAGATAGCAGACTTACTCGGGCACGACGATGCGATCTTTTTTCCGAGCGGTACGATGGCGCAACAAATTGCGTTACGGATCTGGTCTGATGAACGGAATAATCGTAAGGTTGCCTACCATCCCCTTTGTCACCTCGAGATTCATGAGCAGGATGGGTTGAAGGAATTACACGGGATTAAACCAGTACTAGTCGGAGAAGTCGATCGCTTAATGACGATAGACGACGTCAAAGCCTTGCCGGACGTCAGCTGCCTGTTACTCGAACTGCCACAACGCGAACTCGGCGGACTGCTTCCGTCGCGTGAGGAACTTGAAATCATTTGTGCATATGCACGGGAACAAGGAATTCGTCTGCACTTGGATGGGGCACGCCTACTTGAAATCTTACCGTACTATGAGGCATCGGCAAAAGAAATCGCAGAGTTATTTGACAGTGTCTATATCTCTTTTTATAAAGGTCTTGGCGGCGTCGCAGGAGCGATCTTAGCCGGACCGGAAGCATTTTGTCGCGAGGCTCGCATCTGGAAACGTCGCTATGGCGGTGATTTGATTAGTCTCTATCCGTATATTCTATCCGCGGATCATTATTATGAACAACGAAAAGACCGGATGGCGGAGTACTATGTAGCCGCAAAAGCACTAGCGAGCAGCTTGAATGCGATACCAGGCATCTCGACTCGTCCCCTTGAGCCGGTCTCAAACATGTTTCATCTTTACTTTGAGGCAGATAAAGCAGTCGTCGAGGAAAAATTGATTGAAATCCAGTTGCACGGAAAAGTTGGTATCGCCGGCTATCTTGTAAAGAAAGAAAAAGGCTGCGCAACGGAAATCAATATCGGCGATAGTTTTCTTGCATTGACGACTGACGAACGCGAAAGCGTCTTTCGTCAATTGACGGAGGCGTTCTCAGAGGATTGAATGACATCAGGAGCGGGAATCGTAGGATGGAGGCGACGATAGGTGTCGACTTTTTCTGCGATCATTCGCTCCGTTTCTTGTAATGCTGCCAGTTGAGCTAAGACGTTTGCATGGTGTGCTTCAAGCAACGCAAGGCGTTCGCGAGTCGTATCCTGCTCGCCGTGAGCAAGAAAAAGTGACACATACGTACGGATTTGCTCGATCGGCATATGCGTTTCACGTAAGCGGAGGACAAATCGAAGCCACGTCACGTCTTGGTCGTCATAACGTCGTTGACCATTCTGGCGCTTCGGAAACAGTAATCTTTCTTTCTCATAATAGCGAATCGTATGGGCACTCGTCATCGTCAGTCGACTGATTTCAGAAATCGTATACATGAATCTCACCTTTCTACTTGACTTAGAGTTCACTCTAAGGATTAGACTCTGACTATATCAAATCGAAAAGGGGATATGCTAGATGAAGTACACGGTCATTACAGGAGCAAGTTCAGGAATTGGGTATGAGACGGCAAAACTACTCGCAGGAAAAGGAAAGTCACTCGTCCTCGTCGCGCGCCGGACGTCAGAGCTCGAAAAACTTCGGGATGAAGTCAAACAGATTTCACCAGACAGTGATGTCATCCTCAAGTCGATCGACCTTTCTGATAACCAAAACGTTCATGATCTTTATGAAGGCTTAAAAGAACTTGAAATTGAAACATGGATCAATAATGCTGGGTTTGGTGATTTTGATCTCGTCCAGGACATTGATCTCGGAAAAATCGAGAAGATGCTCCGCTTGAACATCGAGGCACTGACGATTCTGTCGAGCCTGTTCGTCCGCGACCATCATGATGTCGAAGGAACGACGCTCGTCAATATCTCGTCAGCTGGCGGCTACCGGATTGTACCGAACGCGGTCACGTATTGCGCGACGAAGTTCTATGTCAGTGCCTATACGGAAGGACTCGCGCAAGAACTGCAAAAAGGCGGCGCAAAACTCCGGGCGAAAGTGCTCGCACCAGCTGCGACCGAGACAGAGTTCGCCGATCGTTCGCGCGGGGAAGTAGGGTTCGACTACAGCAAGAACGTTAAGAAATATCATACGGCGGCTGAAATGGCAGGCTTCCTGCACCAGTTAATCGAAAGTGACGCAATCGTCGGCATCGTCGACGGCGAAACGTATGAATTTGAATTGCGTGGTCCATTGTTCAATTACGCGGGATAAAAACTAAGTAAGGTCCCTTTTTCAATTGAGAAAGGGACCTTACTTGTGTAAGCATTATATATACGAATTTCATGAATGCATCAAAAAAGACATCAATTACTTATTTTTTTAAGAGTTTCTTTGCTAACTTCCATACGACATAGACGACTGCGCCGATAATCAAAAGATTTATTAGAGCGCCGAAAATCATGAATTGTCCCACGATTTAAGCACCTTTACATACGTTTTTTGAGGCGTAAGCATGCTATTTACGTTTTCGTTTTGAGAACCTCAAGCTGATAAAGAATAACGCCATTAGAACTATTGCAATGTTCACGGCTAATGTTAATCGCTCATTATCAATCACTTGACCATTTAAGAAGTTCAAAGTAAGAAAAATCAACATAAATAACAATAAAAAGTATTTTATGGATTTTTTTATCATAAATAACTTCCTTTTTTTGTGTTCTTCTATTAGTTTATACATATCGACATTTTAAAAACAAGGAGAATGTCTAATACGAAGAATGACACAGAAACAATACTCAGGAGTGATGAAATGAAACGAACCTTTATATCGATTACGTTATTGATGATTCTAGGAGTCGGCATCATCGGTGCTTCAGCCTATAAGTCGTTGTACTATGATGAAAAACAAGAGGTCACTCAGTCAATCAATCACTATCTGACGCGACAGAATTATATGACACACGTGAAGAACAAAGAAATTCGCTATGATACGAGCACAGGTGAATTCTTCGCACGCGTCGTGTTCGAAGATGAACCGAATAATGAATATGAGATTTATCAATCGGGATCGAGTCATATTGACGTTACGGGATATAAAGACGGCGTACAGATTACGAACAAACAAGAAGGACGGTATATTTCAAAGGATTGACAACACGTTAAATCCATTGAAGAAACGAGGTGATAGAATGAAAAACATGATCTTTTTAGGAAGCGTCGTTGCTCTACTAACGGTACTTTTTTCGCTTCATTACGGAGTACACCTTATCGATGATACAACGCTTAAAATATCTCTGTTGATTTCGCTAATCGTTGTATTGATTGCGCGGAAGAAATGGAAGATTACGTTTACTACAGCGGAATGATTTTGAGAGTGTATGAAGGATTGGGAGAGATAAAGGATGAATGAGAATGAATTCTTTGACTGGAAAATCAGCTTGGATGATGAACTATATGCCGTCATTGATGAGAAGGCGAGAAAAATGGTAGTCATGGGAAACTTCATCGAACTAACTGCAGTCTTGTGGTTGGATCAAAAAGGCACACTGCAATTAAAGCCGACGTGGGATTGTGTCATATCCATCGATGATGCTGCAAAACAGATTACGATCCGCTCGGCAGAATCATTGAACATGAAAGAAGAATGTTAAGTTACCAAAAACGAGTCCATTCACGAAATTCGTGGAGAGGCCTCGTTTTTGATTTGAAAAGACAAGTTACTTTAATTCATGTTGACCAGGGACAGTCACTTCAACATTATGCTGGTCGTATACGGTCGTCAGTACATGCCCCTCAATGATTTCATAGTAGTATGTATGATCCAGTTCATTCGTGTATGTGATTTTCATCTCATATCTTCCAGTTTTTGAATCATAGACCGTTTCTTTTTTAGAGATATCCTGATCGTATCCTGTTTCAGCCAACAAACGTTCAATCTTGATTTCCGTAATCACCTTACATCCTAATCGATATGTTGGATAGGCGACAATTAGCATGACGAGAACGACAAGGGTATAGACTAGTGGACGTACTTCTTTTTTCATGCGATCACATCCCGTCAATTTGATGGTATAGATATAAAAGTCGTTTGAAAAAGGTCGCTCGTCTGCGTCATTTAACGAAATCGAATTATTTGTATCAAACGAATCATGGTAGAAAGAAGAAGATACAAAGCGGACGCGGTCATTAATACCAAACAGATATATATCAGAAATGTGTTCAGATTAAAAAATTGTGAGTTTAGATAAATGGAGAATCCGACTAAAACATCATCGATGTAATCTAAAGCTAATCCGGCATTAATCATTTGTTGTCTTTTGAGATGCTGATATGTAACGTAGCTTTCCCGCTGATGAAAATAACCGATGTAAGTATAGATAGCGGCTAAAATGATCGTAGTTATCAAAGAGAGGGGACGAGCGTCAATCAAATAAAAAAGAACGATGATTCCTAATACGATAAGTGGAAACAGGAAAACGATGATGTAAGCAAATAAAATTCCTGGATTGCCGTTTCCGCTGATCTGATGAGAACTTACTTCAAATCCATGTCCTGCCCAGAAGAAAAAAGCACAAATCGTTATTAACACTAACAAGACAATCTGTAACTGTTTCAAACGGTTCATTTGCTGACTCCCTCCATAAAAAAACGTCTATGTATAGTATTACATGTTTCTATGATTTCATAGTGTTAGGTTTCAGTGATAAGGGATATCGGAAATTTACTTTTTAATCATTCTCCTTTCGCAAACGGACGCATCGCATGTTACGGGACTTGATCTCTTCGAAGACAATGGTTCGTTCTGCGACGCTTCGTAATCGACAAGCCATTCAAGCAAACCGAGCGACGATTCAGCTAGCTAATCTGAATCACTTGAAGTTAGTGCATGAGACGGTCGAAGGTATTTATAGTATTCGTACGATCTATTTTTGGGAATCCGTCGATCGAACGCTCCAAGAAATGTATCGAGCCTTACGACCAGGCGGACGATTCGTTTTAACATACTGTGATGGAAAAGCAGGGGAATAGGGGGAAGAACTACATGAGCGGATCGAACGGGAATTCATCCCGCTTTCAAACAAAAGGGGATTCGAATCAGTCATTTTGAAACGTAGACCAGTCATTCGTTCGTTTCATACGGTAGCGCTTGTGGGATATAAAGGATGAGCCCGTTGACCAAAGAACAGTGGCACGTTATAATTCAAATAGACGTTTGAATGAAAGGTAAAAGGGGGCAATGTCATGGCACATGATCATCATCACCATCATCATACGGACAATAAAAAGGTACTCGGCCTGTCGTTCCTGATCATTACTGTGTTCATGATCGTCGAGGTCATCGGCGGAATTTGGACGAACAGTTTGGCATTATTATCAGACGCCGGGCACATGTTAAGTGATTCGATTTCACTTGCGATTGCCCTGTTAGCCTTCCAGTTCTCGAGTCAAGCACCGGATGCGAACAAGACGTTCGGTTCAAAACGCTTTGAAATCTTAGCCGCAATCCTAAATGGCGTGACGCTGATAGTCATCGCTCTCTATATTTTCATTGAAGCCATTCAACGCTTCATCGATCCACCCGCTGTCGCAACGACGGGGATGCTGATCATTAGTGTCCTCGGGTTGCTCGTCAACATTTTAGTTGCCTGGATCATGACACGCGGCGGTGGGCACGAACATAACCTCAACATGCGCGGTGCGTATCTGCACGTCTTAAGCGACATGCTCGGATCGGTCGGTGCGATTGTAGCCGCCTTGCTGATCCTGTTCTTCGGTTGGGGATGGGCGGATCCACTTGCGAGTATCATCGTAGCGATCCTCGTCTTACGGAGCGGTTATTACGTGACGAAGGCGTCCGTTCACGTCTTGATGGAAGGAACGCCGAGTGATGTCGACATTGATGAGGTCGTTTCGACGATTCAGACGAACGAAGCCGTTCTTGGACTACATGATCTACACATCTGGTCGATCACGAGTGGTTATAACGCGTTATCGTGTCACGTCGTCGTCAAGGAGAACATGACCGTCCGGGAGTCGGAGTCGATTCGCGAACAGATTGATCACGACTTAAAACATGTCGGTATTACCCACGCGACCATCCAGGTCGAGACGGATCAACATGCACATGGCAATACGTTGTATTGTGACGGCAAACACGAATCGCATACGCATTAAAAAACGAGCACACGTCCAAAGTCGGACATGTGCTCGTTTGCTTATGCTCAAATGATCGGCACCGTTGGTAGAAACAGCGTCGCGAACAGACTGATACTCAAGAACATCGAGTATCCGAAAAAGGTCGTTTTGGCATTTCCAGCAGCTCGGTTACCTAAGTACATGAAAAAGACGATGGATAAGAACGTCAAACCCGTCAATACGGACGAGTGGTGTTGATCCGGCGAAGGAGCAAGCGACTGGACAAGATGCGCGAGACCAAGCGGCAGGACAATCAAAAGAAAGTAGTAGCCTAGACGTGCCTCAGACGGGACGTCGACCTGTTCCTGTTCGGTTTCGTAGTCATAACGCGTTTGCGTTTTCATGGATCTTCACCTCCCTATGCGTTTTAGTATAGCGAATGAACATGTCGGCTCTGTTACAGATGGGTAAGAATGCCTTAACAGACGATGACGATGTGATGACGAAAAAAGAATGGGCAGCAATTGAGAAAAATTGTAAGATGAACAAGAAGTCGTTTTAGGAAAGGAATAAAGCATCATGTCACGTGCGTTTCGTTTTATGTATGTCTCCGATTTGTTATCGACTGTCGGGACGAGTTTTGTTTATATTGCGATTTACTGGTTGAGCGCGGAACAGATTAGTGCTTCTGGTGTCGCCTTGCTTGCAACAGGTGTGTTTTTGATTCGTTTTCTCGTCTCAACGTTCGTTGGACCGTGGATTGACCGTTTCGTCAGCGCATCGTTGTATCAAACGTCCTTACTCATTCGCTTGCTAGCGCTTGGTATTACGTTAGTGGGAATCGGTCTGACAGACGTCGTCTTACCGTGGTTACTTTGCTTGCTCGTCGTTCAGACGATCCTGCAAATCGTTGGTGGAAATGCTGTCTTCACGTGGGTCGTTGATTTAGTCGAAGATGACCAATTGCCGCAAGCGAATGCCTATCTCGCAACAATCGAACGGATCGGGACGTTAAGCGGATTCTTACTTGGTGGGATGATGGTTGCCCACTTCTCGATTGCGAGTATCTTGTGGCTCGATCTGGGACTGCATCTCGTTGCCTGGTTGCTCGTCCGACACATGACGGGACAGGTCGCAGAAGGAGCGCGTGTCGGATCGTACCGCGAAGCGTTACTCGAAGGGATTCATTACGTCGCGCGTGACGGTCGCTTAAAATGGATCCTTGGTTGTGCGATCCTTGCGAACTGGATGATCACACCGATGAATACTTTACTTGCACCATATGCCAAGGATGTCTTGTCGGGAAATGCCCAGACGTTTTCTGCACTTGAGCTAGCGACGGTGATTGGGGGGATCACGATGTCGCTCCTTTACGGCAAGTGGGTCGTCTCGATCAGACAGGATAAGCTGTTTCGGATCGCAGTCGTACTGCAAGGACTCGCGATTGCAATCGTTGCTTATATGTCGTCCGTGCCCCTTGCGATTGGCGGATTCGTTTTACTCGGCATGGCGCTGACATTGTTCGGGATTCCGTTTGCGACATTGTTACAACGCTCGACGCCTGCGCACTTGCTTGGACGGGTTCGAACGGCGATGGTCGCAACATCAACGGCGTGTTCTGCACTCTGTTACGGATTATCATCGTACTTGACGTCGCTCTTTAACATCTCATTTGTTTTCCTACTGTTTTCCTTAAGTGGTCTCGTGTTGACAGCTATCTGGTTACTCATTCATCGTAACGTTTCCTTTACCGAGGCACGACAGGACAAGGTCGGATGAAATATCCGCCTTGAGGTGGAGGTAAGCGGTTTCGCGCTTATATACACTAGAGATAGAAATGAACGATGAGGAGTGGAGTCGATGGAGAGTTTATGGATCACGGCATTATTGTTTTTGATTCCGATCAGTGGGATGACGGTCTTTTTGAATGTACTATGGCGTCGAATGGCAACGGAAGGCGTTTCGGAGTAAAATTAGGATGAAAGTAACAAGAACTTGAACACCTTGTTCAGGTTCTTTTTTTAGTGAAGTGAGTATGATGTCTTGATTATGGGGAATGAACAACATGAAGAAAATGAGTCCGCTACAAATCGATCAATTGGATATCTTCTTTTATTGGATCGTCGAACAAAGAAGAGAAACAATCGAGCAATTTTACATACGTAGCAACGAAAACTTTTTAGAACACGAATTACTGAAAGAGCGTTTACCGGATAAGGTAGTATTTCGTGCCCGAACGGCTGACAAAACCATGTTTCGCTCGTTTGATTTTGCCTGGAGTCACTGGGATACAAACTATGAGTATTTTTTCATGCTGAGACAAAATTGGCAGATCATTTGGGAATGGTTTTACCAGAAGCATTTATATGACGAAACCCCTTTTCAAGTGTATCCTTCCTCGATTGACGAGACACGAAATCGATATGGTGAAGCGAGTGAACAATTCCAGACCGAAATGAGGCAGTTGCCTGCCGTCAAAGAAGAAGAATATCTGTATTGGGAAGTAAACGATTTTTCAAGCAATCACTATGATTTGATGAGTCTTGTCTTAGATTTTGAGGAGGATCGTCATAACACTGAGGAAGTCATGCGAAACGATGGATTATACTATGAAGAGGTACTGAATACATGGATCGATCTCGCTTATTCGTTACCAGCGATAGGTCGAGCGATTCAAAGTTTAGACATCAATCAAAATGAGTAGATGACAAGAGAGGATGGATCATCATGAAAGCGATTATTACAGGCATGAATGGTACGGTAGCGCCTGTCGTTGCGGACGTCTTAGCAAAGCACGATATCGAGACAGTCGCGTGGGATCGGACGAAAGTCTCAACGACTGACGAGTCTCAGATGCGGACGTTTTTAGAAACGGAACGACCGGATTATTTCCTACATATTGGGATGGGGTCCGTCAGTTGGACGGAAGCGCTCGTCCGTTTGTGCCAGGAATATCAGATTCCGTTCTTTTTCACGAGTACAGTATCTGTTTTTTCGGACGACGTACCAGCACCGATTGAAAAGGACGCTGTACCGGATGCGACCGATGAGTATGGTGCCTATAAGATTGCTTGCGAGCAAGCGATTCAAGCAATTGATCCTCAAGCAAAAATCGTCCGAATCGGCTGGCAGATCGGGACGGAGGCAGGTTCGAACAACATGGTCGACTTCTTCACGAACGAGATGAAGCAACACGGTGTCATTCAAGCAAGTCGAAACTGGTATCCGTCGAGTTCGTTGCTTGAAGATACAGCAGAAGCGCTCGTTACGATTTTACTTGAACGCGAAGCGGGGCTTTATCAGTTGAACGGAAACGATCGTTATTCGATGTACGATTTAGCGCATGCCTTAAATACACTCCACGCGAAAAACTGGACGATTGAACCAGTCGATGAACCGCGCCGGGATAACCGGATGGCGACAGATGTCGTTTTGGTCCGTTCGTTGTCAGAACGATTGCCACTCTAATCAAACATCCCGCTCTCCTTGACCTGTATCAAAGAGAGCGGGATGTTTTTTACTGCGTGACTGGCGTTTCCGCGGCAAAAGCAAGCGTTGGTCCAAAGATTTCGTAATGCAGTTTATCTGGTGACGCCGTGAAGTGTTTAATGACGTATTGAATCATCGCTTCCGGCCCACAGACGTATGTCGGATCCGTGATGCCTGCGATAACGTCTTTCGGCAGGCGACCTACTTGATCCGTCGCCTGATGCTCTGCGTAGCGAATGACGCGTGCGCCACGCTGCTCAAGCAAGGCAAGTTGCTCGTTAAATGGACGATTGCGTTCGTCTTGGACGGCGTGATGTAACGTTACCTGTCGACCAGCAGCTAAAGATTCGTCTGCCATCGCAAGCATCGGTGTGATGCCGATTCCACCAGCAATCAGAACGACGGGTTCACCTGATGCATCAAGCGTGAAGGCCCCAGCTGGCGCACTGATTAACACCGTGTCACCGATTCGAGCTGCATGTAAGTAGTTCGAGACGATGCCTTCTCGTTTGACACCAATCGTATAAGTCGTCGTGTTTGATGCCGTCGTCAGACTGTACTGACGATTGTGCCATAAGCCGTCGCTATCTTGAATCCGTATCGTGATGTATTGCCCTGCTCGATAATCAGGGAGCGGATTGTCCGTTTTGAAAGTCAGCGAGCGGATGCCGTCTGCTTGTTCCTGGATATCCGAAATCTTGACGGACTGATAACCGGAAAAGTCTTTCGCCTGTTCGTCCTGCGTGTATAGTTCGGCTTCGAGTGTGATGAACAAATCGGCAATCTCCCCGTACGCTTCACCCCACGCTTGCAGGATTGCAGGCGTTGCGGCTTCCCCTAAGACGTCTTGCATCGCTCCGAGTAATTCTTGACCGACGAGTGGATACATCTCCGGCTTGATTTGTAGACTCCGGTGTTTATGCAGCACTGGTAATAAGACTGGTTTTAACGTCTCGAGTCGATCGATGTGAGCAGCAGCGGCATAAACGGCTGTAGCGAGTGCTTGCGATTGTCGGTCACTCCGTTGATTCGATTGATTGAAGACATGTTTGAGTTCTGGATGAGCTTGAAATAAACGTTGATAAAAGACTTTCGTAATTGCGGCGCCATGCGATGCAAGGACCGGGACGGTTGATTGAACGATTTGAATGGTAGAGGTTGATAACATAAGACCACTTCCTTTTCACTAAGTAATGAACACAGTCTTAGTATTTCGTAGCCTCGTCATTAATACAACATTTAAAATACTAGATTAAAGAACTTCGTGCGTTTTGTCACAAGCAAGTCAAAATATCGACAAGGATTCGTCACGATTGATTGGATATCCAGAGCTTTGAGAAATCAAAATAACCGAATGAATCAATCGTGATATTTTGCAGCTCGATCGGATACGGAATTAGTCGTGTATCGTGATAGAACGGGATGAAATACGATTCGTTAATCAAGTAGCGTTCGATTGCTTGATGAATCGGAAGCCAGTCTTCGAACGGTGTTGTATCGTATTGTTCAATCCATGTCAGCATCTCGGGCATCTGCTGAAATAGCCGGATCGGTGGTGAAAAAGTATTCGTCATGAACTGATAGAAGGCGTACTGGACATTCCGCTCGAACACTTCGGCATGAATGGCGAGATCGATCGTATCGTAGACATGAAAATCCGTAATACTCTCTTCGAATCCGACTTCGACGAACTCATACGGAATCCCGTCCTGATCAAATCGCTGACAGAGCCAACGTGTTATTTTGTCCGTAAAATCAGTCAACTTGATCCGGATCGGTTGCGTGAACAAAACAGCAGGACCGTCCGGGACGGTATACGATGGACTATAGGACTCAAGAAAACCAGAGTCGTTCGGTTGTGTCCGTTCATGGAAGTCATGAATGCCATCACGGACTTCTTTGATGAGCCGATGGATATAATGTCGCGCTGCTTTTGATTCAAACGGACCACCGGCGCGTGGATGGAGAAAGACGAGACCAAATCCGGACTGCGTCGCGATCGTATCAATCGGACTGGAGTCAGATGCTGATGTCCGGTAGACCGGGTCATATTGCTCCGGCATCTGGATGAACTCAATTCGGTCGAGCAGGGCGCGGATGCCAAAGTAATTCGGAAATGCCGTCAGAACGGTTTTCTTATCGTCATGTTGCGTCAGTTGAAATGGTCCCGTTCCAATGCCATCTTTGATGATGCTCGTATGTATCGAGGCGAGCTGCGGCAAAATCGAACTCCTGCGCTGATCGAGTGTGAGATCGACCCGGTACGGACCGTTTGAGACGATATGTTTGACGTGCCGATAAGAAGAGGCATAAGCCGGATAGTTGATCAGAGCACGGAGACTCTTCGTCACCTCCTTACTCGTCAGGAGGGAACCGTCATGAAAGCGGACGTCCTTACGTAAGAAGAGACTGAGCATCGGACCATTCCAGGCATAGTGATGTGCCAGTTCGCCTTGGATGTTGCCGTCGACGTCAATCGTAAACAAACGGTTGAAGACGTTTTGGACGAGGTGAGCACTATGAATGTCAGCTGCTTCTAACGGGTGTGTCGTCAAGAAGTTGCGTTTCCGAGGAATCAGCAAGGCGTCCGATGTCGTTTGCGTATAGCCAAACTTTCGCTCGAGTTGGCGCATGAAGCGTCCTGCTTGTGCCGGTGACCAGTCCCACGACAGTTCTTCCGTCACTGATTCGATCGAATCACGGTCGATCCGCTCGAGCATCCGTTTCGCATACTCCCGTTCGACGTGGCGTAACCAGACGAGTTCACTTAAGTTGCCCCGTCCGCGACCACTCGTGTAATTCATCCAGCCTTCTTCCTGCCATTTATTGAGATATCGTTTTGTTTGTTTAGGACTTAAATGGATCGCTTCCGCGAGTGTCGTGATCGGATAATGTCCATTTCGGCAAGTCTTCCATAACATAAAAAGATAAGCATCCATCATGTTCATCCTCCTTAAAAGGGGACATCTTTTTTATATGACGTCCATTTTTCTTATGTATTGTCTTGTTTATGATACAGGTAGAGAATGGAAGGTGACAATATGAAATGGAAAGAAATACCGAAACCAATTAAAGTACGTCTCATCACATCGTTTTTCAACCGCGCTGTCTCGTTTTCGATCATGCCGTTCATGGCTCTCTTGTTCGTCAAGGCATTCAACGAAGTCATCGCCGGTGCGTTTTTGATCGCGATGGTCTTCGTCAGCTTCATCACCAATCTACTCGGCGGATATCTCGCCGACCGCTTCTCTCGTAAACGCCTACTCGTCACGACATCTGCGCTCACGGCGTTGACGTTCATCACGATGGCGATCTCGTTGACGCTCGACTGGATGCTGCTGTTCATGGTCATTTACGCCGTCTTCTCGGTGACGAGTAATCTTGGTCGTCCGGCAATGGGGGCGATTATCATCGATGCGACGACGAAGGAGAACCGCCAAGCGGTCTACGCGCTCGACTACTGGTTGATCAATCTCTCGATCGCCATCGGAACGGCGCTCGGAGGTTGGCTCTACGTCAGTAATCAATTGCTGTTGTTTTGGATCTTGAGCTTTACGTCGTCCGTTTTACCGATTGCGTACTACCTGTTTCTCGACGACACACCACGGACGTGGCAACGTCAGAAACTACGTGGTGTCATCACGGATATCTTTACAAGCTATCAACTCGCTTGGCGGGACCGTCCGTTCGTCAAGGTCGTCTTTGGTTCGATGTGTATCTTAGCGGCTGAGTTTTCGATGGGGAGTTACGTCGCTGTCCGCCTCGCTGATTCGTTTGAACCACTATCGTTTACCGGGTGGTCGATCAACGGGGTTCGGATGATGAGTATCATCAACATCGAAAATACGTTGCTCGTCGTCACGTTGACGTTCATCGTCCAGCGGCTTGCGAAGCGTCTGTCTCCGCGCTGGACGCTCGCTGCAGGTCTGATGCTGTACACGATCGGTTACGTCGTCGTGACGAGTGCCAACAGTATGACGGCACTGATGGTCTTCATCTTCATCGCAACGATTGGCGAGTTGCTCTACTCTCCGGTCTTAAACACACAAAAAGCGAACATGATGCCGGCGGATCAACGCGGAGCGTACTCAGCGTTCGCCGGAACGTCGTTTGCTGGAGCAGACTTACTCTCTCGGTCGACGATTCTAGTCGGGACATTCTTGATCCCGTCGATGATGAGTGTATACCTCGGATTGATCCTCTTGACGGGATTTGGATTAGTCTATACGAGTCTGTTCGTGAAGGAATCGGTCGAACGAGAGCGAAACGTATCTTAATAAGGGGGAATACAGATGAACTTACCAGATACTATCGAAACACCACGGCACCTGTTACGCCGTTGGCAAGAAAACGATGCAGCCGCATTGTATGCTTACGCGAAGGATCCAAATGTTGGACCAAAAGCAGGCTGGGCGCCGCATGCGTCACTTGACGAAAGCCAGGAAGTGATTGGCATTTTCCAAGCGTCACCTGGTGAATATGCCGTGACCGATAAGGAGACGGGGGCAGTCATCGGGAGCTTCGGATTTCACTTTAATCGTCGGCCGGACGATTCAATCACCCATGACCGTCAAGTCGAGATCGGCTATGTCCTCGCGCCTAACTACTGGGGAGAAGGGCGGATGCCGGAAATCGTTGAAGCAATACTTGATTTCATCTTCCGGGAACTGCCGATCGATGTCGTTTGGTGTGGTCACTTTGATTTTAATGACCAGTCACGCCGTGTCGTTGAGAAACTCGGTTTTAAACCTGTTCTTGACCGACCATTCGTATTAGAGCGAATCGACGGACGGACCGTAACGAGTCATGTCTATAACTGGACGCGTGAGCGGTATGAAGCAATACAAGGGAATTGATAAATAGATAAAATAAAAAGGCGTGCACCGGTGCACGCCTTTTTATTTTATATAGTGATGTCTAAATAGACATTAAAAACGAATACATTCTGTTATGGCTTAACTTTCATATCTTCATACCAAAAAAGAGAATAATCCATCATCAATGAGGATTCATTTTGCTGCCTTAACATGGTAGTAATGTTCCCCAGGTGATACGTACCGTGATTGGCTACATGTAAAAGAATTTCTTCAAAAGTCGTTTCCCGTGGACCAGACCAAGGATTATCCACATGTATCGTCATAGTAAGATTTGAGTTCTGATTTATAAATAGTTGATACTTTGATGCTATATTTTTGAATGCTGTTTTGAATTCTTCAATTGTATATGCATCAGTTAATGGTAATTGACTCATCGCATCTTGTAGCGCTTGTTGAAATTCTACTTTTTCTAAAAAATGAATCCACATAGTATCAACTGCAAGAATATGACTAAGTGTTTTAGCGATTGTCGGATAAGAGCTTTTCACCTCTTTATTTAATAGATTTTCAGGTAATGCATCCATATGATCTAACATCAACTGCATCGCCCAGTTGTGATATTCATACATCGTTTTTCCGGCATTCATCCAAATCGCTCCTTTAATTGTAGTAAGAACTGTCTAACTACGTTCATTATAAAAAAGGATATATGACATCTGAGTGTCATATATCCTCATATAGATTAACTATTTTTTTGGCTTCATTTCTTAATATGTCTTGTAAGTACAAGGGATGAATAACAACTACACCTGATCTGAAGCTTAATAAAATGTTGATTAACCATTCCGCATGTAAAGGTGAAGGTAACAATAAAGTCATCGTAACACTACCATCTTCTTCAAAAACCATCGATTGATGCTGAAAATGGTTTAAGACTACATGAATGGATTCAGGATGAACTCTTAACGTGATACTTTCCCGTGCGGGTTTCACGACAGCTCTGTCTCCAGGAATGGGATGGTTATCCTGAATAGATGTTGAAAGTCTTTGAAGGTTGAGCATATGTGACACTTTGAATTCGCGGTAATCATTTCTTAAATAACAATAAGCATAAAGGTACCATGTACGAAATTTATATCGTAGAAAAATGGGATCTACTTCTCGAATGGTCTGTTCCTTTTGAGCACTGATGTATTGAAACAGAACTCTTTTTGATTCTTTGATACTCTTTTGAAGATCAATTAAGAAAGTAGGCTCAATGGATTGATCAGCTAAATCAATGTGTAAATGGTTATTTTGTTCTTCTGTCGTAAGAATCGATAGCCGTTCTAGCGTATTTTTTAAATCTTGATCATGTAATTGCGCTGATAAACTTTTCATTAAAGATAGAACATCGACCATAGAAGACGCATTTAAAAAGGTCTTATCCCATTTATAATTCTCAATAATACCGAAACCTCCATTAGTTCCATGATAAGAAGTAACGGGAATTCCAGCTGCACTAATGGTTTCGATATCTCGATAAATCGTTCTCTGAGAGACATTTAATTCACTAGCTAATTGAGCGGCCGAGATCGTAGAGCGATGCAGTAACTTAAATATGATAGTCAGTAATCGTTCGAGTTTCAAAAAATTCTCCTTTGTATTAAGCACGACTATAGTTTGAACCGTCATTCCATACAAATAATTACGTTTAGTATAATTGATTTATTCGTTCTATGGAGAGATTAAAAAGTACTTCGTAATGAATTGAATCAAAATCCAAAGAAAAAAGTATGCATCGCGCATACTTTTTGTGGTTTTCCTTATCTTATTAGATATGTTTGAGTTGTGAATCTAATTCAATATGTAATTTTGACCTATTTCTTTAAGAATTTATTCGGCGATAAGACAGCTACCACTTTGAAGTCGGGAAGCTAACACCAAAAAAATGAAAATTACTTATGAATCATAAAAATGTAAAATCAAGGGTTACGTATGGAAAAGGAAGTATGTTAAAATTCGGTTCAATTCAAATAAAGTCCTTATCTAAATAAGAAGGAGAGTGGGAAAAAATGAATCAGGTTGCAGCCATAAGTATGCTAGGAAACGTCTTTATTTTTATAGTCGTTTTATACTTTATTTACAAAATGATTCAATACATTCGACTGAAATGATCCGTCATCCTATAAAATGAACAATGGATGGTTCGATAAAAAAATAATGAGATACATTTTAATGAAACATAGTTGAAAGTGAATGCTAAAGAGCAAAAAAGTATGCGCCGGCGCATACTTTTTTGTAGAGGATGACAAAAGATCTCTGCTAAAAAATATATTATGGAGATACGGGACGCTTGAGCGTTAACAATTCATCGTCGAGTGACGCGAATGACTTAACACAGCCGCATGAGCGTCTTGAATTCCAATATTATAAAAGTGAATAGCAACTGACTCTTTGATGAAATCAAAAACACGTTCTGCGGCGAACTCAGACAGCTCTTCGTTGCGCTCTTCTAAGAAAAAATCTTAAATAGACTGGATAATTTGTTGTTGTTCTTTACTAAATCGATTGAACATAACGACACTCTCTTTATTTTTGTTGATCTCTGAATGATCTAAAAAAATTACAAGAGAATGTATTTTAAAATCACAGTCTATATTTTGTCGTAAAAAAATGTACATGCCTTCCTTTAAAATGTTGCTTTCAATTTCTGAAGCATCCCATCCCAACCTTGGTCCATAAAGTTACGGACACGACCTTGTGGCTGATTTGCTTTCGGCACAAGGTCATCAGCGTTTTTCCATCCGCTGTGTGTCACAGTGAAAAGGGTAAGGTCGTTCAATGGAGTTAGGGAGAAGGTCACGATCCATCCATCTTCATCCCAACTAAACGATAATTCTCTTTCTGGTTGTACGTTTAATACCGTGCAAGGAGATGGACCAAAAGGAGATTGAATATGAAACACACATCCTGTTTGTGCGACAAGGTCGTTTGGCATAAACCATTTAGATAAAGAGCGAGCCGTCGAGACATTCGCCCATACCTGTTCAATGGGATTGTTGATCTTAATGGAATGTTGAATATCTTTCACAGATTGATTCATCGTTTACAACCACCTATTCTTTTTTAATATATTTTATTCTAATTCTATCCTCAATTTTTTCTCAATGATATACAAAAATGATCTTAGCGCTGAGGTCATTTTAAGTATCAGAACCAAATCGTTGCTTCAGTGCTTTGAGACGTTTGACTGATCTTGTTTAGATTCGCGAATAAAAGCGACTGTCATTGTAATGGCAGCAACAGCATATCCGACGAGTACAGAGGTCAATTCCGACCAATCAAATACAGAACGGAGAATGATTTGGGGAACAAAATAGACGAGCAATGCACTCGGCAAAATCCATGTCTTCGTCTTCCATGCCGTGACGAGAATCCAGAGAATCAATAGGGCACCAATCATCCAGCTGACGCTTGGGGATAACGTGATCTTTGGTGAATCGACAAGTCCGTTGACGATCAATAGTCCGACGATTAACAGAAAATGAATACTACCATGAATGCCGTAACGCATGATAAGAGGGCGCGCTCCATCACGTAAAGCATCTTGACGGAAGAGAAACGCCAAGGTGGTCAGGTAAACGGCACTAATCAACAGGAAACCGCCAACGAGCAAGATACTGAACGTCGTTGTACCATTCAAGAGGTTTTGAAGATAGAGAAAACTGGATGCGCCGAGAAAAACTTGCAAGACGATCCAAAACGCTTCTTTTGGATCAAATGCCATCTCTTTAGAAATCGATTGGATGTAATCAGCGGGACTATCACCCGTGATCGCGCGAACGGATTTTCCGTCTGCTTCCGCTTCGATCAGGTGATCTTCGAGTTCTTTGACAATCTCGTTCGTCGCCAATTCATTTTTACCCGAAGCAAGTAGGTATACCTTTAAGTCTTCCAAAAATCGTGTTGATTCCGTCGATAGGGTCATCTCATTCGTCCTCCTTTAAAATGCTTTCGACACTCGTTGAAAGGTGATGCCATCTTTGTTTGAAAGCGGCGAGTTCTTCAACACCGCTCGTCGTGATCGAATAATACTTTCGTTTTGGACCGGACGGGGAGACGCGAGAGGTTGCTTCGATCCAGTCCAGTTTTTGCATCCGAATCAATAGAGGATAGATCGTTCCCTCACTGATGTCGGCGAATCCGTACGCTTTCAGTTTCGTCGCCAGTTCATAGCCATAAATCTCTTCTTCCGCAATCAGTGCGAGTAAGCAACCGTCGAGAATTCCTTTTAACATTTGCGTCGATGACATCCGCATCTTCCTTTCGCTACTTGGTATTACAAGGTAATGATACGCTATGCTATTTTGTATTGCAAGGTAGTGAGTAAAATAAATCCAATGAATTTTAGGATGGTGCTTTCGCGATGAATTGATATGTAATATATTACTTGTATGAAACCTACAAATGATTTAGCCATTGCACGACTTCCTTTAAGTGAGGAAGTGTATCGACGCTTGCAACACCACATCATCACCTTACGTCTTGCCCCAGGAGAAAAGGTGAACGATCAAGCACTCGCGGAAGCGTTCGGTGTCAGTCGGACACCGGTCCGCGAAGCCTTGAAACGACTCGAAGAGGAGGGATTGATTTTAGCAAAACGGGGTTCACGGACGATCGTGACGGAACTCGATGCCGAACAGGCACAGCAAACCTATCCAATCATTGCGACACTGCATGGGTTAGCGGCGCGTTTAGCAGGACCAATGCTGACGGATGACGATCTAACGAGTCTAAAGTCGATTCATCAACAATTCACGACGGCAATTGATCAGCAGGATACAGAGGCGGCACTAGCACTTGACGATGCCTTTCACGATGTCTTCGTGCAGCGCAGTCAAAACGATCAACTACGAGAGACAATCCGTCGGTTGACCCCGTTGATCCGCCGGCTCGAATATGCTCAGTTTGATCGTCTCGGACGCCAGTCGATTGCCGATCATGCAACGATTTTAGATGCATGTCAACAACAGGATGTCGAGCAACTCGTCCAGGCGACGGAGCATAATTGGAACGGGCTCGGACGTCTACTCGTCTCGACACTAAAGGAGGAGAGCTGATGCGACCGATCATTTATGGAATTTTAGCGGCAATGTTTTTTGCCGTCACCTTCATCTTGAATCAATCGATGCAAGGGGCAGGCGGTCACTGGATTTATAGTGCATCGCTTCGCTTTTTCCTGATGTTGCCGTTCTTTATCGTCATCGTCATGATGCGACGGGGGATCGGGCGCGTCTTCCAGGCGCTTCGAGCCGATATCGGCTTTTGGTTACTGTATGGAACGATCGGCTTCGGACTGTTCTACGGCAGCATCTGTTTTGCTGCTGACTACGCACCAGGCTGGTTGATTGCCGGGACATGGCAGTTGACGATTTTAGCGGGACCGTTGCTTGCCCCCTTGTTCAACCAACGGATCCCGTGGTCAGCACTGAAGTATTCCGTCCTGATCGTCCTCGGTGTCGTCGTCATGCAACTATCGGTCGCGGGAAGCCTATCGCTGCAGTCACTGTTGTTCGGTGCCTTACCGGTCCTCGTCGCGGCAATTGCCTATCCACTCGGGAACCGGAAGATGATGGAACGCTATGGGAACGAGCTCGATGTGTTTGAACGGATTCTCGGAATGACACTTGCCAGTCTACCGTTTTGGATCGTTCTTTCCGTGATTGCCTACATACAGGTCGGATTGCCGAGTGTCAATCAAGTGACCCAGTCCGGATTCGTCGCGTTGTTCTCCGGCGTCATCGCAACGTCGCTTTTCTTCTACGCGACGTCGCTCGTTCGGACAGATCCGGTTCGGTTAGCAGCGATCGAAGCAACGCAATCGTTCGAGATTGTCTTTACCGTATTCGGAGAGATTCTTTTCCTTCACGCGGCACTACCAACGGGACTCGCGACACTCGGAATCATCCTCGTCATGCTCGGGATGACGTTGCATAGTTTGAATCAGGCAGAGCGAACCGTCGTTCGTTCCGCTAAACGAAAAATCAATTGAGAAAGTAGGCTGTCAGATGGTTTTAACAGGTACACTCGTCAATACCGTCCTGATCATCATCGGGACGTTGCTTGGATTAATGTTCCACCGGATTCCGGAACGCATGAAGGAGACCGTCCTGCAGGCGATTGGACTTGCTGTCGTCGTGCTCGGAATGCAGATGGGGATGAAAAGCACGAACTTCTTGATCGTCATCGGTAGTCTTGTTCTCGGTGGTGCAATCGGCGAGTGGTTTCGGCTCGATGAGAAACTCGACCGGATGGGAGTGTGGCTCGAACGTAAGATCAGTCGTGGTCGTCCGTCGAACATCGCGGAAGGATTCGTGACAGCGACGTTAATTTTCGTCATTGGCGCGATGGGTGTGTTAGGAGCCCTCGACGGTGGACTACGCCAGGATCACGACGTCCTTTATACGAAAGGATTGATTGACGGTTTTACGGCTCTCGTCCTTAGTTCAACGCTCGGGATCGGTGTCATGTTCTCAGCGATTCCCGTCTTTCTCTATCAAGGGGCGATTGCATTAAGTGCTGTTGCGATCACGAAATTCATTCCCGACGCCGCACTGCAGGAATTTATTCTTGAGATGACGGCGACTGGTGGGGTGATGATTGCGGCAATCGGTCTTAATCTCGCTGGCATCACGAAGATTCGTGTTGCGAACTTGTTACCGGGAATCGTCATCGTCGCAGTTATCGTCACCGGTCTCCATCTGTTCTCATGAAAAATCCCCACTTATCCGATAACGGACGAGTGGGGATTTTCTGTTTATGTCTCGATCAATTCGTGTGTCTCGTAAGCAGTGATTGTATGTCCATCGTAATGGAAGTCATGCAACAACGGTTGATCCGTTGACAAAGCGACCGGTAAGTAATGCCGGAGATTGCTGATGATTCCCATGTTTTCATCGTTTAAGATCCAGTCGAGTGTTTTCCAATCAAGGATGCCTTCGATCGTCATGACCGGTGTCGGAAATGGGCGGTCTTTTAGTTCAGCAAGATAGAGATACATGCCAGACGTTTCTTCCCCGTGTAAGCGAACGATGCCTTTTAGTGTCACCGAATCTAACGGGATGCCGGTCTCTTCGAACGTCTCGCGGATGACAGCAACTTCCGGTGTCTCGCCCGGTTCAATCTTGCCGCCGACACCGTTCCACATGCCCATCGCTGGTCGTTTTTGGCGGTTGACGAGTAAAAAACTATCCGCGTGGCGAATTAAACAAAGCGTATATCGATCCATGTTCATTACTCCTGTCCTAAAAAGTGAGACTGATACAGCATCTCGAATTGAGCGGGACCTGCGACCGGCAATTCGGTCGTCGTCGTGTCTTCGATTCGTAACGTCTGCTCGGTCAACGTCTTTTGACCGCTTGGAGTCCGCATTGCGATGAGACGACCTTTGTTGAACGGTGAAGCTTCGCTCTGCTGGATGATCTGTTCCATTTTCGATAAGTCACCCTTTGTAATTGCCTTCTCACGGTCGAACTTGTAGCCAGTCACGAACTCGGCTTGTCCTGTCCGCTGCATTTCGAGAACATCACCTTTGCCAATCCGGTAACTACCGCTAGCGGAATGAACCGTCTCCCCACTCAACGGAACCGGAACGAGCGGTAAATTGACACCGAAGCCGGTATCAAGTAGGTGTGTCTCATTCCAAATGATTGCAACGTGTGTCGGTCCCGTCGCTGACCAGGCTGCTGATTTCTGATCATAGACGGTCGCTTGTACGAGGCGAACGGGACAATTCAGTTCTTGTAGGACACGATGCAGCAGTCCGTTCAAGTCATAACAGACACCACCACGTCGCTCCGTCAGAAACGTTTCAATGAAGCGCTCGTCGTTAAACGGACGGATTCGTTTCTCAAGCACAGTCGTATTCTCAAACGGTAACTGGTAGGCAAAGGCTTCGAGTAAGCGAGGTAACTGATCAAACGTGATCGTCTCAAGCGAAAATCCGAGCCGTTGTTCCAAGTCTTTCATCCAATCCATCTGTAATCCCTCCTTTATCTACTAACTGATTATCCCATATTGCTTCAGAAAATGTGAATTTGAGCATATATTATCTGAAAATAAGGATAACCCTTTTGTTCGATGGGAATCTTTGATATGCTGAAACAGGATTAATTAAGAATGATTCTCAATGTCGAATCACGAACTAAAGGAGGTCTCATCATGAGACGGAAAACTTGGATGACAGCGTTGACGCTCCTCCTGTTGAGCAGTTTGATGCTTGCGGCCTGTTCAGGTCAAGCAGAACAAACAAACGAAAAGACGCGGACGATTACGCATGAGGCAGGAAAAACGAAAGTGCCGGAGCACCCGAAGAAGATTGTCGCACTTGAATACTCATTCGTTGATGCGTTAGACGAACTTGGGATTATACCAGTCGGAATCGCACAAGAAAATAAGACCGATGTCTCCGGATTACTCGGAAAAGACATCGCGTTCACGGAAGTCGGTACACGTCAACAACCGAATCTTGAAGTGATCAGTTCCTTGCAGCCGGATTTAATCATCGGCGACTTCAACCGTCATAAAGGAATCTACAAGCAACTGCAAAAAATCGCACCGACGATCATCTTGAAGAGTCGGAATGCGACGTACGAAGAGAACATCGAATCGTTCAAGACGATTGCGGAAGCAGTCGGGAAAACTAAACAGATGGATGACCGACTTGCCCTGCATGAAGAACGATTGAATGTAGCGAAGAAAAAGGTGGATCCAAACGACGACCGAAAAGTAATGGTTGGTGTCTTCCGCGCCGATTCACTGACGGCACACGGTGAGACGTCGTTTGATGGTGAATTACTCGAGAAGATCGGTATCGAGAACGCTGTTACGAAAACAGCGGAACCTACCGTTACGATTACGTTAGAGCAGATGGTCAAATGGGATCCGGACGTCATCTTCATGGCGGAAGCCGATCCGAAACTGCTGAAGGAGTGGAAAAACAACCCGCTCTGGAATCAGATCACAGCGGTTAAGAACAAAGAAGTTTATGAAGTCAATCGTGACCTCTGGACACGCTATCGAGGACTTGACGCTGCAGAACAGATCGTTGACGAAGCGATTCAATTGTTACAACAGAAATAATGAACGACAAAAGCCGGAGCAATCTGGCTTTTCGTCTTGATGAAAGGGGAACCATCCGGTGCAGCGGAAACGTCTGATTTTTGTACTTCTATTACTCGGTTGCTTGGCGGTTTATAGTAGCCTGTTCTTTGGCATCACACAGATGAATCCGATTCACTTAGTCCAAGAGTGGATCAGTGGCACGACATCAAAAGCAGGGCTCGTCCTGACAAATCTGCGCTTACCGCGGCTCTTACTCGGATTGTTGCTCGGAGCGAATCTTGCCGTTGCAGGGGCAATCATGCAAGCCGTGACACGAAATCCGCTCGCCTCACCGCAAGTCTTTGGTGTCAATGCCGGTGCGTCATTTCTCGTCGTCTTAAGCCTTCTCGTCTTTCCGTCGCTCGGAACGGCAAATTTGATCTACTTCGCCTTTGCCGGTGCCTTAGTCGGTGGAGTGCTTGTCTTTTCGTTTGCCTCCGTTCGCGGGATGACAGCATTAAAACTTGCCCTCGTCGGGATGGCGATCCATCTCTTGTTGACGTCGCTGACGAAAGGCTTGATCTTGTTCAACGACCGGATCACGAACGTCTTGTACTGGTTGTCCGGTTCGCTCAGTGACGCGAGCTGGCTTGAACTACGGATCGTCTTACCGTGGTCGCTTGCCGGTTTGCTTCTTGCGGCGAGTCTCGCGAAATCGCTCGCTGTCTTCCAACTGGGACAAGACGTCGCGGTCGGTCTCGGTCAAAAAGTGACGCGAATTCGCTTGCTTGCTGGGATCAGCGTCGTCTTACTCGCAGGCGTCACTGTTGCCGTCGCCGGAGCGATCGGTTTCATTGGATTAATGGTTCCGCACATCACGCGGCGCCTCGTCGGGGAAGATTACCGGATCGTTCTGCCGGTCGCTGCCGTCATCGGTGGACTTCTGCTGACGTATGCCGATGTCCTCGCGCGGTTCATCGCCTATCCGTATGAGTCACCAGTCGGCATCGTGACGTCATTGCTCGGTGCACCATTCTTCCTTGTTCTGGCACGTCGTCAGATGAAAGGGGGATTACGATGAAAGACATGCGTCGGATTTTGATTGTTGCGGTGCTCGTGTTCTTCGCGAGTTTTGCCTTACTGTCGGTCGGCTCGATTCAGTTATCGTTATCGGAACTATGGCAGTCGTTCTTTGGTGGAAAGGATGCCTTCATCGTCCAAAATTACCGTCTGCCGCGAGCTGTTCTTGCTTTCTTAGCAGGTGCGAGTTTCTCACTTGCCGGAGTCATCTTACAAAGTGTCATCCGTAATCCATTGATTTCGCCTGACGTGATCGGTGTGACGAATGGTGCGTCACTGTTCGCCGTCTTAACGATTGCCCTCGTGCCGGATGGTCCGCTCTTGTTAACACCAATCGCTGCTTTTATCGGAGCAGCACTCGTCATGCTGGCATTGATGATGCTTGAGCGGGGTGGGAATGTCTCCCGCAGTTCGTTTGCGTTACTTGGTATCGCGGTCAGTGCGATTTGTGCTTCCGGGACGGAATACTTGTTGATCAAGTTTCCGCTCCAAACGAACGATTCACTCGTCTGGCTCGCTGGGAGTCTGTTCGGGAAAGGGTGGCAGGAAGTGATGATCTTAGCGCCCGTGCTCGTCGTGATTGGTGCAATCATCTTCTATCGCCATCGTCAACTCGATGTCTTATCACTCAGTGAAGAAGTCAGTATCGGTCTCGGATTACCAATTCAGCGGACGCGGCACATCTTCTTGGCGCTCGCGGTCATTCTAGCTGGTGTTGCCGTCGCGACGGTCGGTGCGATTGGTTTCATCGGACTGATTGCGCCACATATGGCACGGCGTCTCGTTGGTCATAAGCATCTTGCTGTGTTGCCGATGGCGCTGTTGCTCGGCGGAGGGTTACTCGTCGTGGCGGATGCACTCGGTCGAGGGGTACATCCACCACTTGAAGTACCAGCCGGATTGATCACAGCGATCATCGGTGTGCCGTATTTCCTGTATCTTTTACGGAGAGAACGGACGGCATGATGTTCGATCTACCAAAATGGAGTCCTAGCGATTACGCGAAGGACTCCATTTTTATGAAAGGAAAGAAGTACGCACTTGACGAATCATGGCGACATCTTTCTATATTTATTTGGCTTCAAGTTGGTTTGATTTTTCTATTTCCTCTTTATACTTTTCTAAAAATTCATCAACTGAAACGTTATTAGCGTTTGGATTCGATTCAATGGTTAATTTACTCGAAGAAACCGATGTGCTTTGATCGTCTACATGTGATGGAATTTCAAGTACCAATTGATCACCTAAACCCGTTTCAAGACCACTTTTTCCGAAGTTAAAAGTTCGTGTGACATACGCTTCAGCATAATTTTTTTGATTCTCTGAATAGACTTTGACATCAGAAATGTTGTATTTGAATGAATTCAGCTGAATTTTATCGACTTCCGTAGTGGATAGAAAAATCAATACGGCCTCGTCCCCTTCAGATAACTTTGAAAGGTTAGTATGCGCTAACGGAGTATTGTTCAAGAAATCTGCTTTTTGTTGCTCAAGCACTGTAGTGAAAAAATTGAAGGCTTGTTCCTCTGTGATGCTACTCTTAGATTTTTCTTGTGCAACATTAGAATCGGCAATCGCATTACTCCATAAGAAACCAGCATATAGGATGACACCTAAAGTGAGGGATGAAAAAATAGTTTTTTTCACGATCGCGACCTCTTTCTATTGTTTGATTCATGTTATTATATAACAAAAAAAACCAAAAAAGGAAAGGGAATAAAAATGAGTAAATCGAATTTTAAGAAAAAAAGGAAAAAGAAAGTATTGGTACTATTTTTAGGAGTTATAGCCCTCATTGTATTACTCATGCCGGTACTATCACCTATTCTGTTTACGGATGCTACGCCTAAAGGTGCTCTTAGACACGAACTATACAAACAAGGCTATTACTATCAAAATTACTTTGCGGTCATTACGGAACAAGATCCTGTTGCAGAACGGTACCATATGTTTTGGTATGATTGGAAAAGTGAAACGGGAGGAACACCTTTTATCTGTTATTCAAAGAAGGTAAACGCGGAAAAGTATGCTGTTTCCTGCGGTACGGGTCCTTAAAGTGGTATCTTATATAAAATAGAATTGAGCTACATAAATCAGGCTTCCTGACATCGTATATTCACGATGCTAGGAAGCCTGATTTTTAATTCATAATGTATCGATTCAAAACGAGTGTTTAAGCCGAGCGACTTTCTGTGCCTAGATTCAAGAAGATTTCTTCTAAGGACGCTTCTTCTACTTCGAGTCGATAGACATGGATCTGTTGTGAGACAAGATAAGAATTGATCGTCGCAATATCCTGTTCACTTTGGACGATGAACGTTGACTGAGTCGGGGAGACATTGACGTCTTTCGCAAGCGTCGACAACTTGGACTGCAAGTGTAGTTGCATCTCATTGTCGAGCAACGCATGTTTGACATGAACAGTGATGTTTTTCTCATATTGTTCCCGTAACTCTTCCATCGTACCTTGCGTTTGGATTGATCCGTCCTGCATGATTGCAATCTCCGTACATAGTTTTTCGACTTCGTCCAAGTTGTGGGACGTTAGAAATATCGTCGTTCCGTCTGCTGCAATCTTGCGAATCAAAGAGTGAATTCCGAGAATCGAGTTGGCATCGACGCCAGAAGTCGGTTCATCTAAAAACAAGATATCCGGTCGATTGATTAAAGCTTGGGCGATGCCGAGCTTTTTTTTCATCCCGAACGAGTAGTTCTTCGTTTTCATATCAATCGCGTCTTCGAGTTGTACTTCACGGAGGACTTGTTTCAACTCATCCGTTGTTGTCTTCAGACCAAGGACTTTACTGAAATACTTCAAGTGATCGAGCGCCGTGAAGTTTTCGTAAAAGGTCGAGTAATCCGGTAGAACACCTATCCGTGTTCGGACATCTTTCAAGGAATCGTTCGGCGCTCCGAGTAACTCGAACGTCCCGGACGTCGGGCGGACCAGTCCAGTGATCATATTGATGAACGTTGATTTACCGGCGCCATTTTGACCTAGGAATCCGAAGATAGCCCCTTGCTCGATCTCGAGATTCAGCTGGTTGACGACGTTCTTATTGCCGTATTGTTTCGTTAGATTGGTTGCACGAAGGGCTAACATCAGAGATCTCTCCTTTTAAAGATAATCAGAGTCGTCAAGACGAAAACAGCGATATGAATCAAAACAAGGTAAGTATAAGCAGTGTTTTCTTGCGTATAGTAATAATACGGCGTTAAGTAAGACAACGTATCAACGATGACATTCTTCGAAATAAGACTCCACATCCCGATGACCGGAAGCGCGATCGAGATGAAGATTCCGACGAACATCGTCATCGAGGAATTATTGACGACTGTTGAAAGAAACAACGACAATCCAATGAAATAAGAGACGAAGATGATGCTTTGAATCAAATCGACGAAATGAAACGACTTTGAAAACGGAACGATTAATATGAAGGCAACTGTCAGGCAGAGGACCCAAAACGATACGTTGCCTAAAAACTTCCCGAAAATGATGTTTTCACGGGACGTTTTTGTTGCAAGAAAACGAATCGTCTTCGACTCGATCTCTTTATTGACACTACTATGAGAAATACTTGTCACGAATAAAGGAGCAGCTAAAAACAGAAGTAACATCAATCCGATGATATACGCATTGTTACCTAGACCAAGATCACTGAGTTGCTCTTTGAACTGGCTGACGAGTTTAGCAGAACCAGTCGTCACGCCGAACAAGACGACGATGATCAGGATGGCGCGGATGCTTTGAAAAAGTGATTTGAATTCGCGAAGCGTAATGGCAAACATATGTAGACGCACCTTTCTCTAAGTAAGATTAATATTGTCGCGCTAGCTTCTTATTCTTTGATACATTCGTGATACCGGCAATCAAGTAAGCGATTGAACCGAAGGCGCCGGCGAGTAACGTAAAGATTCCCCCGAGAATCGCTGTAATGATCAATAGCTTTCCAGCAGAACCGTTTTTGCGAATCCGGACGATTGAGAAGATGCCTCCTAATGTACATAAGAGCGAGACGGCACCAAGGTACAAGAAGAATTGTTGAAAGGATGTGAGGATTTGATTAGCCGTGACATCCGTGATGTTCTCATCGCGAATGAATTGATCGACCAAATCTTTCATGCCAGCGTGATCCGCAATCGAGCCAGACAATAGAAAACCGCCTAAGCACAATGATCCAAACAAAACGATACCAATGACTGCAAATATGTACTCTGTTGTTCTTTTCAAGTAAAACACTCCTTTTCCTTATTTTTCCGATTTGACATTCCTAAACTACCATGACTTGAATCTCTATGACAAGTGGGAAAATGAATATATTTTAATTTTTTATTGGTTAAATGTTTAATTAAAATCAAAAATACTTTAACTTTATTTAAATAAATGCTATTGTGAATACATGGGAGGGAAATGGTAAATGAAGAAAGATGATGTTCCCGATTGGATTTTATCTCTAGAATTGGAAGAAGTGGAATTCGTGAAAAAATTCATCGTAAGCTCAGGTTCCTTGAAGGAACTAGCAAAACATTATGATGTGTCCTATCCGACCGTCCGAATTCGTGTCGATCGTATCATTCAGAAAATCGAAGTGAATGAGAAAATCGAGAATGAACCGTTCATCACATATATTAAACAAATGGCAATCGAGGATCGCATCACGATTGAGGATGCCAAAAAAATCATCGAAAAATATCGACTTGAGAGGGGTAACAATCAATGAATTTCTTCGTTTCTGCTTTACTTATCAGTATCTGTTTAGGAATACAGTATTTCTTATCGAGTCGTCACAATCCATATCTCGGCATCATCATGCCGATCATTTTAGTGATCGTGATGACGTGGCGTTACTTTGATGGTAGATATAATAGCCTATTAGCCTACGTGTTGATTTTAGGAATCGGGTTGATTTCACTTTGGGAACAATGGTCGCGTGGTCGAAAAGCTTTAAAAAAGAATCAAGAAAAAGAACTAGAACGAATGCGAGTCCACGATACGCTGTAAAGTCGTACATATAGTTTCACATACAGACGATCTTGAGAGAGATCGTTTTTTTCATGAAAAATGAGAGTACCCTCTGCATTGATGATGAAACAGAGGCTACTCTCATTTACGTGTTATGCGCTCGATTCATATATCGTTTTTAATCGAGTTCAATCTTTACTGTCGTATCCTTTGGGAATGCATCATCTGCCGCAAAGAGAACGAATATTTTCTGGTCGACAGGAACTTGATAGACCAAATCGACGGTTGACTTATAGGGAGAGAAGTATTGATAACTATTCCTGAACGCTTTCTTATTATGATTAACGTAATCAACGGTTTCATATTCTTTTCCGTCGAGTGACGTTATCGTAAATGTGCCAGGTCGGTAAATCCCAAATGCATTTTTTTCTGTGGTGTATGGATCGTACAAAACAACAGGAATCGTGACATAGCGATAACCGGTCTTTTCCTTTAGATTAAGTTCTTTTGGTGTTGGAATGAGTGATTTAGCATAGAACAGTTCAGATGTAGCTTCCGGATCACCCGGATAGGTTTGAATAACCCCTTTCTTCATCAGTTTTTTAAGTGCTTTTTGATCGTCTGTTTTCTTGTCAGCGGATGTTTTTGTTTCCGAAGCCAAGTCTCTTAATTTTTGTCCGCTCGTCTGTTGTTTCGGCGGCGCACTCTGTGGTGTAGTCGTCGAGGATTCGGTTGAGGCGAACAAGAACAGGCTCGCAACCCCGATACACAAGGAAGCAGCAATCGATCCGAGAGCCCATTTGAAACGTCGTTCTGTCGCCTGTGTATTTTCAACGACACTACCGAGTGCCGCATTCGGTGTGATGCGGACAGCGCGCTCAGCAGGAAGTAAGGCACCTAATACGCCAGTGATCACAGGAATCAAGAGCATGACGCTAAGGAAACCGAGCTCTTGAACCGGGAATTGTCCGTAAACGAAACCGATCATTCCAAGTGCAGTCAAAAGACCAATCACACCAGCACAGAGTCCCGTCATCATCCCTTCACTCAATACAAGTAAACGGATTTGCACGTCTTGCCAGCCTGTCGCTTTAAGAACAGCAAGCTGACTCTTCCGTTCATTGACGTTTTGCCACATGATTTCGGTCGTCGTTAGAATAGCGATTAATAGAGCGACGCCCATCGCGACGTAATGCATCGTCCCGACTTCAAGCGCGACATATTCGCCGAGCCACGTTGCGTACAAGACGCCTTTTAAGCGGAACGTGATGAAGAGAAAGAAGATGAACAGACTCGTCGGTAAGGCAATCGCGACGACCGAGAGTCCTGTCCGTTGCCAGTACGTGACAAGCTGATTGGTACTCATCCCAAGCACGCTACGCGCGCGGACGAAACGACGACCTTTTGAGACTTCACCAGAACGCATGCTTTCATACGGTTTGATGCGTCGGATGAGCGTCATCGGTACGAGCGTTCCACCCCAGTAAATGAGTAAACCAGCAAGACCGATCAATAGAATCCGATCGATTGCAATCGGATTGTCCGTCGTGACCCAGAACGAACCGAGAATCGTCCAAGCAATCAAGACGACAAATGTACCAAGTATTGTTGCTTCGAGGAACAGCAGTTTCGAGAGTTGACGCGGGCGCCAACCGAGCGATAGTAAAATCGCGAACTCTTTCTTTCGAGCGTAGAGCAAGATGATATTCGAGCTGAAGACATAGACGAGTGCGACGGCGATGACACTGGCGATGATGCAGCTCATCCCAACTTTTGCTTCCTGAAAGATCGCAATCGACGAGCCGAGCTTAATCCACGGTTGCTGAACCCAGCCAAGCGCTGATTCGTCTTTTAGCCCCGGTAAATAGGTCAAAGCGAGTTGCGGCGAGGAACCAAGTGTCACATCCGTGATTAGACCTGTCTTCTGTTCGATTTCTGTCGCCACCTGTTGGAGCTTTTTCTCGCTAGCAGCGTTCATTGTCTCGACACCTTTGACGTTGACGCGGATGGCTGAAATCGCTTTGTCGCCACGAATTTTGAACGCAGCATCGAGCGTCGTCAGCATCGACGGTGGTTTCGTCAGGAAATCATACGGATCATTCGTTGGTTTAACGTCTCGGACCGGATTGACGGGACGTTCATTCTTGTCCATCACCCACTGGGCTTTTGACGGGAAGTACGTCTCCATCGGCAGTTCTGTCAGCGGGTCTTTCGAGATATTCAATTTCTTCGGATCGAAGACCCCAATATAGTTCAAGTTGACTTTGGGCCAATCCACGCTATCTTTTCCAAACATGCGCGCTTCCCGGTACATACTGCGTTTAGCGAGCAAGGAATCTTGGTCGACTTGTTTTGGTTGGACTTGATAAGTGAACGGCCAACGTGAAGCGTAAGGACTTTTGATCGAACGGTAGTCGATCGGAGACGGTTTTAAGACGATCCACGTAAAGGAGTTGCTGTTCGTCTCTTCAGCGGTCGGTAACGTGTGTTTCAAAATATCATTGACGAGCTTCTTCTGGACATCTTGTGTCGTGATCGTATAACGTTTCGCATCGCTTGTCGGTAAGGAGTCTAAGTATTCTTTTCCGCCTTTTTGTTCGACGTATTGCACCATGTCGTTGATGGATTTCTTTTTAGACGGAAGCTCGACTTTTTCGTACGTGTAGATGCGTGACGCATCGACATATTCACGATTGTTCAACAAGATTGGGATTTGAACACCGTCTTCCCCGAACGAGATGACCTGATCATCTTTTGAAAAATAGTTACTATAGGTTCCTTTTGTCGTCGCTTGGTCCAAGCCGACGAGTGCGGCTTCCGCTTCGGGATCAACCCCTGCAATCATCACCTGACTCCCGTATTCATATAGAGGCTGCTTTCCAAGGAGGAGGGGAGACACCCCTGATTTTTTTGCATCCCCTGTAGGTTCCCATCCTGCTGCTAAGAAGGTGACGCCACTCGAGGATTCGTTCTGTAACCCGGTGTCTTGCGTGTCTTTGATCGTCAGTTTATAAATCCCTTCTTGATCAATCGTATGCGTACCGATACTCGAAAGTGTTTGATTGTAGCCGATCATCGCGATCGGGGCAGCGACCTCGACGTCAGTGACTTTTTTGATCGTCTCGTATTGTTTGCGGGTGATCCCACCATCGAGACCACTCATATAGTTGGGCTCGAGTAACTTCAAGTCTTCCGTTACGCTGCGGCTGCCTTCCGGGCGGACGACGATGTCGTAAGAGGAGCCCCAACGCTTTTGCAGTTCATCGACGACGGTTCCGTTATTGGCTTGCGTCGTACCGATCAAATAACTCAGTCCGGTACTGACGATCAGGACACCGACGAGCAGCAGGATGAAGCGCTCTTTATTGCGCCACCAGGAATTCCAGATGAACTTAAGCATCGGCAAAAACCTCCTGCGTTTGAATGTACGGTCTCGTTATTAACGGATTTCGATGAGTCGATCTTGCGTTAAGCATCGACTGAAGTGAAGTATGACTGAATGCGTGTAACGAATTGGTCATACGTAAAACCTCCTTAATGACGATTTAAATTCCATATGTAAGTAAATAAATCCAATACCTACCTAATTATAACCATAGACAAAATGAAAAGAGAAAGTTAATAACTGAAAAATTAGTCAATTTACATATTTACCAAATAAATGTACTAGGATGAGCGACTGTTTTTCTGAAATGTAATGGATGAATTATTAAACGAACGTTGTCAATGTTTTACAGAACTATACGTTATGTTAAGATAGGTGAATCGAGCGATAAAGACAGTAGGAACCTCAGTTCATAGAGGCTTTTACTGTCTTTTACTATTTTCGAAAGGGGGAGGCATCTATGAAAAAGCGAGTATTGCAGAAAATGAAGGCAATTCTGTTGATGAGTCTTCATTTTGGATTCATCTATTTATTGATGAATCCAGTGAACCTCGGGAGTGTTGAAGAAAATCTATTCATGACGATATTCGTTCTGATCGAGGTCTATGTCGTGACGGTCTTTTATACGAGTTTGATTTTTTTAGGGATCGGGACACCGCTATCATTAGGGATTGAATATATCGTGAGTCAGCAAAAGCATAAGCGTAGATGGTCGATCGTCCTGCACCTGCTGTTAGGAGGAGTTCTGACATTATTAATTCTTCTTCTATTTGGCATCTTGCCACCATTTTCAGCGTGGATGGATACGGAGATTCTATTGAAAGTAATCTTCTTATTGTTCTACCCAGTAGGGTCTCTTCTCGTATTTGAACGAATGATCAATCGTCGGAAGTCTGCTCGTCAAGAGAAATACCAACAAGCAGAAAACAATTGAACAGTCATCGACCGACAAACAATCCCTCACTCTAATCAGAATGAGGGATTGTTTCGTTTCATCTATTAGACCGTCAATTCAATCACATTACCTTCCGGGTCCGCGATCGTACTTTCATAATACCCGTCACCCGTCGTCCGAGGACCGTCAAGATGTTGTATACCTTCATCCTGTAACCGAGCTGTCCAGTCATCGACTGCTTGTTTACTGCCGAGCGTAAAGGCGAGGTGGGCATAACCGAGCGCATTCATCGTCCGTTCCGTGATATCCGTCCGTTGCATCAATTCAAGACGCGCACCACTCGAGAACGTCAGGAAATATGACGTGAACCCTTTCATCGGATTATGATATCGCTCGCCTGTCGTAGCATCAAAATGTGTTTCGTAGAATTGACGCATCCCTTCCAGATCTGCCACCCAAAGGGCGATATGTTCAATCTTCATCTTCATTCCTCCTTTTTTCAAGACGCTTTTGCCAATCGCTGTCTGAATAACATCCGGTTCAATCCTTCCGTAGCGATCAGCATCAAGAAGATGAGACTGATCGTGAACCAATGGAACAACGATAAGGAGTAGGACGTCGCCAGCCATCCGAAAAATGGCGGCATGAAGGTACTACCGGTATAGGCGAATGCCATTTGTACCCCCATCAGCCGTTGCGCCGCGGCCTCCCCGAAGCGAACCGGCGTCTCATGGAGCATTGCCGGATAAATCGGTGCGAGACCAAGCCCGACAAGTACGAAACCAAGCGACATCCAGGCAGCAGGTGCGAGGATGAAACAGGTGGCTCCGACGAATGCCGTCCATTGACCGACACGAATCAAACGACGATTCGACCAGCGCAGCGATAGAAAACCACTGATGAAGCGCCCCGCGGTGATACTTCCGTAGTAGACGGAAATCCACGTCGCTGCTGATGTTACGGAAAAGGACCGGACTTGGACAAGATAACTGCTGCCCCACAGCCCGACGACCGCTTCGGCTCCACAATAAAAGCAGAAGGCAGCGAGAGCGGCAATCAATCCGCGTGGTTTTCCTGACGACGTACTCACGGTCTGAACCTGTTGAGACACATGTTTCGGAGCCCGCTTCCAGAGGGGTAAGCTGACGATTAAGACAATCATCAAGACGAGTTGCAATGCGCCGACGACGAGGTAACCAAAACGCCAGCCGGAATCGAGCAATACACCAGCCATGATGAGCGGACCAGCCGTCGCACCGATGCCCCAGAAGCAATGGAGCCAGTTCATATGATGCGCTTGATAATGCGTGGCGACGAAATGATTCAACGCCGCGTCGACGACTCCAGCGCCCAGTCCAAGCGGAATCGCAAGGACGAAGAGCCAAATCAAGGACAGAGCAACGTAAAAACCAATCAATGCCAGAGCCGTCAAACCGGCAGAAGCTGCCGTGATCGGACCTGTTGAATAACGTTCGATCAGTCGACCGCTAAACAGACTCGAGACGATCGTTCCGGCAGCGATCGTCATGAAGAGCCAACCTGCCATGTCGAGCGGGGCGTCGAGATCGAGCCGCATCACAGGCCACGCCGTACCGAGTAACGCATCTGGAAGACCAAGACTGATAAAAGCGAGATAAATCAAAGGTAATAGTAGACGGGTCATCGGGCGAGACCTCCTAACGGAATTTGTTCAATGAATGACTGGATGCTGAGTTGCATCAAACCATCTAAATAATCGGTTTCCCAGTCGCCTTTTCGCAACTGAGGTAATTTGCTGAGCGGAAAGCGCTTGGCGCATCGATCCGTCAATCGAGCTAACCCGTCATCCGAGACATCTGACGCTGCGAACAAGATGACATCCGGATTTAAGGTGGCGCTAAACGAGAGGATGATTCGACTTAACGCCTCATACCAGTCGTCTGAGTGTGGTGTAGTCGTCGCGAGGGCTTGTCCGACATTTCGTTTGTCGTCAAACGGGATGAACGAGATCTCTCCAGCGAAGTGATGCGCTCCGTGGACGACATGACCTGAAACGGCGACACCGGCTCCCGGTCCGTTCGTTCCGAGATACATATAGACGGTCGTCTCGTTATCAGAAGCTTGCGCACGGACCGCAGCGTTCATATCATTTTCGACGATGACGGGTCGCCCGAACCGTTCAGTCAGTTCTTGTTGTAAGGGGCGACCGTCTAGCGTCGGATAATCCGGGGCGAATAGGATTGTGCCGGTCGTATCAACGGCACCGGCGACACCAATCGCAAGCGTCTGAATACGTGGATGATCGTTAAGTAATGCTGTCAGCGTGCTCAATAAAACAGATCCATGATCCGTCGAATCGAAGTTCAGGCGATCCGTTGCGATCACATGTCCACCGACGTCGTGGATGCGATACTGCAGATACGTCCGTTCGAGATAAAGAGCGAGTCCGTGAAAGTGATTCACGCGATAGCGATACCGTTTTGCCGGACGACCACCGCGAACCAATTCAAGTGGTGTCTCTTCAATTTCCCGAGCAGTGATCATCTGATCAATCTGTTTGCTCGCAGTCGGAAAACTGACGTCTAGGACGTTCCGAATCACCGGAATCGTATCGAGATGGTCGATCAAAAAAGCGTGACGCGTACGAGAGAGGACTTCAGTCAAAGGATAAACCTCCAATTTGGATTACTTATTAAAATATTTTAATAAGTTTTGATTTAAGTATAGCAGGTCGGGAAATATAGACAACAAAAAAGAGGAAAGAAATAAATCCACTGAAAATCATGTTTCATTCTTACTCTCTCTGGATAATAATAAAAGAAGTGAAAAAATTTTAGTCATATATCTTTAATTCATACTATTCCGATTTGTAATATCTTGGATAGCCTGTAACGGGAGGTAGATGGCGAGAGGAGCTTGTAATCATGACCACACAACTATCAACCGACCTGGGATCCCAAGATATTGTAGCCTCCTTGCGCGATAACGTCGCGATGATTCGATTCGATCGGCAACGTCGTGTCGTTGATGTCAATGGCTTGTTCGCGAAGACGATGAAATATAAACGAGAAGAGATGATTGGGATGCAACATCATCTATTCTGTACGACGGAGTTCGCAATGAGCGACAATTATCAAGCATTTTGGCAGAAGCTTTTCAGCGGCTTCAGTACGGCGGATAAAATTGAACGGATCGATGCGTATGGTCAATCGATTTGGCTAGAAGCGACCTATATGCCGATATACGATGGAACAGAAGTGACCGGTGTCTTGAAGATCGCCTCTGATATCACCGATCGTCAGCAGACGATTCAACAATTCGCGACTTCGTTTGATGCGATCGCCAGTGATCTGAGCACGCGGTCGACGCATGGCGAGCGGGAGAGCAAAGCGTTACGGCAAACAATCGAGCAGATGGCTGAGACGACCCGTGATAACCATCAGACGATTGAACGCTTGCAGCGCCAGGCGCAAGATATCGCCCAAGTGACCGAGACGATTAAAACGATCGCGTCCCAGACGAATCTCTTGTCACTCAATGCCTCGATTGAAGCAGCACGAGCCGGTGAACACGGGAAAGGGTTCAATGTCGTCGCGACAGAGGTCCGCAATCTCTCGAAACTCGTCGAGCAAGCCGTCGTTGATGTCCGGCAAACGACACAGCGAATGAACGATGAACTACAGCGGATTGCCCGTGCGATGACGCAAGCAACGACCGATGCACAAGCAAGCGTCATCGTCGTTGCGGAAACGGTTGATCGTTTCCATGACGTGCAGAGTGCAGCATCGTCGTTAACGGAGACAGCGCGAGATTTTACAAAAGCAATTTAAGTGAGAGACGGCATTCCGATAAACGGAGTGCCGTTTTGTATAAAAAGTACCCCTACACTTTGGAATAATATGTTAATATACTACAAAACGAAAAGGGAGCGAATTTCTGATGAATATCCGTACTGCCCGCCCTGACGATTTTCAGGCGTTGATTCCGCTATTCCAACAAATTCATGAGCAGCATGTAGCTTTACGCCCCGATCACTACCGTCCGCACGAGATGCCGGTTTCGGAAGACTTATTTTTGTCGCAACTCGACCGATCAGATTTCGAAATCTTCGTCGCGGAATACAAAGGACTTGCCGGTGTGATCGTCTTAAAGGAAGATATCATCGAAGGGAGCGGCTTCGTCTTTGATAAACATTACTTGCGGGTCATCAGTCTCGTCGTTGCGGATACGCATCAGAAGCAAGGCGTAGGCAAGCGATTGATGCAAGCCGCTTACGCGCATGCGGAAACAATTGGTTGCGACCGGATCGAACTCGGCGTCGATGACGCCAATCAAGAAGCGATCGCCTTTTACGAGGCACTCGGAATGTCTGTCCGCTCAAGACGGATGGAATGGAACGTGACGTCTAGCAGGGAAACGACGTCGTGACGTCAAACAACAGTTACTAGAAAGGGGAGAGGTCATGTTCAGGTTACAAGTGTCCGATCACGTATCGCTTCAATTGTTCGAACGGCACCATGCGGAAGAATTATTCGCCCTCGTCGATGCCAATCGCTCACATCTTCGCGAATGGCTCGGTTGGGTTGATGGTACAACAGATACCATTACATATCAGGAAGTAGTCATCCCAGCATGGCTGCAACAGTTCGCCGATGGCAACGGCTTTACGTGTGGCATCTATCTTCAGGACGAGCTCGTCGGAACGATCGGTTTGCATGCAATCGATCGGCATCTCGGGCAAACGTCGATCGGCTATTACTTAGGAGAAAAAGGACTCGGGAAAGGTGTCATGACGGACGTCGTCCGGTTCGTCACGCATTATTGTTTCGAGACGCTCGGCTTGAACCGCGTCGTCATCGAGTGTGCGACTGGAAACGTCCGGAGCAGACGGATCCCGGAACGACTCGGGTTCACGGAAGAAGGCGTCTTACGGGACGCTGAGAAATTGTACGGGACTTATCACGACCTCCAGGTCTATGCGATGTTACGACGGGACTGGACGAAAACGCAGGAGGTAGCAGCATGCGCATCGAGCCAATGAAACAAGCGACCTATGAGGTGTATCTACCCGTGGCAATCGAGGAGTATGCGGCAGATAAGTGTCGCGCCGGTACGTGGTCAGAGAACGAGGCGCATAATAAGTCGACAGATGAGTTTGCGACGTTGTTGCCTGAAGGTCTGAAAACGAAGGATCATTATTTGTTTACGTTTCGTGACGAGACAGACAGCGACATTGGAATGGTCTGGGTTCACGTAAAAGAAGAATCACGCGGACGTTCCGCTTTCATCTTCGATGTCAAGATTACGTCCGATAAACAAAACCAAGGGTACGGCAAAGAAGCACTCCGATTACTGGAAGTGATGTTAAAACGGATGAACGTCAAAAAGATTTCGTTACACGTCTTCGCGCATAACGAACGGGCGATTCATGTGTATGACTCGCTTGGGTATGAGAAAACGGATTATTATATGTCGAAACGACTAGACGTTTCCCAGTAAAAAGATGCCTCTTGCGCAAGCAGGAGGCATCTTTTTCGTTTAACGCCATGTCTGAAGTGTATTTGCAAACTGGATGGTCGTCTCAAGTTCTCCTGTGATTTCACTTGCTGTAAAGTCATTGCCGGCAAGCCAGTCAGCAAAGTCGAACGTGACCGGTTCCTGATCACCACCGAGCGCGAACCATACCTTTAACTCTTCCGGGAAGTAGGCAGACGTATGGATCGTTCCTGCCCACTGCGCATACAAATCAGCAAAGACACCTTTATCGGTATCATTCAGGAGTCGAAAAGCAGACTCTGCATCTTGAATCATATGTTGATGTGTCTTTAGCTCCATCATCCGACGTTTTGAGTCATCCAGGTGATAGCGGTTTTCGTGCTGTAGCAAATCGAAGTGATTGGTACACATGTTCGATTCCCGCACTTGGACGTCGCGTGCCGTCGCCTCGATGACAAACGAACGCGCGGATTTATCGTGGACGACGTACGTGAACGATCCGCGATGAGGAATCTCTTTGACGAGTGAGATCGCATCGTCGACCGACGTACACATCTCGAGGATGATCCGTCCGATCATGAAGCTGACGAATCCATCTCCCGGCCGCCGACGATTGATGAAGTTATAACCCATCGCAAGACCATGTTCGTTCATCCCGTCCATTCGACCGGTCACCCGAGATGCCGGGCCGATGATCGCTGAACCGCCATCGTTCGGTTGAAAGACGGAAAATCGTCCGTCGTACGTCATCGGATGATAATCATAATTGCGAACGAGAAAATTATCACCGGTCATGATCGAACAACCACTTTTAGGACCTTCAACACGGTAATGTCCGAAATGGAGTAAGGTGTCTGGTAATGATAGTTCGAGTTCGTCTTGCAGTCCGAGCAACTCGTCCCAGATGTGCGGAGCATACCGAAGGAACATCTCCTTCGTCTCGACCGGATCGACTTGAAAGCGAGGAACACGGATTTTCCAGTTGTCCTCTCGGTTATGGAGCAACTGATTTCGTTTGACGTAACGCCCTTGTTCGCGACCGAACTCATAATGACTGCCGCGGAATTGCGTGATTTCATTGGCTACTCGTTGCATGGGACTCATCCTTTCTTCAACTGCTGTATGCTGATTATATCGAACGCAAGGGAGAAAGTCGTATGGCAAGTCTTTACTAAAGCACATCTAAAGTATGGGAATATTGAAAAAATAGTCAACTTTTTCAATCCTGAACCGATAACAAAAACGGGAGGGGATGGAATGAAACATATGTCAGTCAGACGGAAGATACAAGCTTTGATCGCAACAGCCGTCGTTGCGATGCTACTCATTGCGGGAGCAGGACTCTATTTCTTGAACCAGATGTCAAACGCTTCCCGAGCGATGTATCAGGAGAACTTGATTCCGATCCAAGAAGTGGCACAGATTCGGATCGATACACGGGCTCTCGATTCCTTTTTAGTGGAGATGATCCTAACGAAGGATGAAGCACGAATCACGGAACTCCAAGCCGATATCGATACGCGACAGGCTCAGATTCGGTCGTCGGTCACGAAGGTTGAAAAAACGGGACAATTTGATGCGCGAGAAAAGAAACAACTCGAGGAGTTGAAGGATAATGTCCTCGCCTACGACAACTCGATGACGCTCGTTCAAGATGCGGCGACACGAAATGAAGAGGAAGAAGCCTACACGGCGTATTCCGATGGTTTGGAACAAATCCGGGATAACGTCGCGAACTCGGCAAAAGCATTAATGGCCTCAATGACGAAACAAGCGAAGATGTTAGATGCCCAGAATCAAGCGGAAAAACAAACCGCCTTTTACTTAATGCTCGGTATCTTTTTACTGGCGGTCCTCTTGTTTGCAGGACTTGCCTTATACATCACACGTCTCATCACACGTCCGATTCGTCAACTGCAGGGTTGGATGAATCAGTCAGGTAAAGGTGACTTGACTGTCCGAGGTCACTATGATTCGAAAGACGAACTTGGTCAATTGACGACATCGTTTAATGAAATGATCGCCTCACAACAACAAGTCGTCCTTGAACTTACGGGAACGGCAGACCGCGTCGCCGTTGCGTCGGATGAGCTTAGCGTCAATGCGGAATCAACGACGAAAGCGACAGAGATGGTCGCTGTGACGATGGAAGAGATGGCAAGCGGTGCAAGTCAACAGCTGCATCAAGTGTCCGATGCTTCACGGACGATTGAAGAGTTGACGACGTCCGTCCGCTACGTCGCCGGCAATGCGCAACAGATGACGGAACGGACGGCGGACGCGATGGAAAAAGTCGCACTCGGGGGGAAGGTCGTCGGATCACTCGGAACGCAGATGGGACGTATTCAAGAAGACGTGTCGCGTCTCAGCCAAGTCATTGATGGTCTTGGCAACCGATCACAGGAAATCGGTCAAATCACGGATTCGATCAAAGGTGTCGCGGCACAGACGAACCTCCTCGCTTTAAACGCAGCAATCGAGGCAGCACGCGCTGGTGAACAAGGACGCGGATTTGCCGTCGTCGCAGCGGAAGTCAAGACGCTTGCGGAACAATCGGCGGTCTCGGCAAAACAGATCGAGTCCTTGATTCGGGTCATCCAACAAGAGACAGAAGCATCGGTCGCCTCGATGGAGAAGGTCTCGACCGAGATGACGAGCGGGATTGCCGTCGTCGATCAGGCAGGGACATCCTTCTCGGAAATCGAGACAGCGATCACCGACGTGACAGGGCACGTCGAAGAAGTGTCCGGCGCCGTTCAGGAAATGGCGGCAGCGAGTGAACAAATCGCTTCTGTCATGCGGACGATTCAAGCGGTGACGGAAGGAACCGCTGCCGGGACACAAAACATCTCCGCTTCGACCGAGGAGCAGATGGCGTCGATGGAAGAAATTTCGTCTGCATCGCAATCGCTCGCGACGATGGCGGATGATTTAAAACAAGTCACAGGCAGATTCAGCGTGTAAGATATTGCACTAAGACCATGAGGGGTAACCGTCATGGTCGTTTTTTTATTTGTGGTAATGACTGGAAAACGGGCAGGAGAGTAAGTTTGTTTCGTCGTATGTACATCACTAAGGATGACGAAAGGTAACAGATGGACGGATGTTATGAAAGTGATTGAAGAAACTGTTTGACAGCGCGGCGGGACCGCAAATGAACGATTTGTTTATCGGACGTCGCTTTAAGCGTTGAAAGGATACTCGGTCGCTTATCGATCGGAAACCGCCAAATCCATTTCAGAAAATCAAGCGACAGTTTCTCGGGACAGCCTGCCGCCATATCCGGTCGGCCGGTCTTACGATAGCGCAAGGTCCGTTTCAGCGCACGGTACAGACAAAGCGTCCGCGGCAGATCAAGGAAGATGACCGTATCAGCGGCATCGATTCGTAAGTCAAGCGTTCCACCGTAATTACCGTCGATGATCCATGGATCACGCGATATGAGTGTTTGTTGAATCTGGCGTTGTTCCTCACGCGAAACCGCCTCCCAGTTCGGACGCCACAATAAGCTGTCGAGGTGATCAACGGGATAACTTAGTTTTTTGCCCATCTCGCGGGCAAGCGTCGATTTACCGGACCCACCAGAACCAATCAGGATGATTTTTCGCATCATAGACCTCCTATTTTTTGTCATAGGAATTGATCATATCACGGTTTTCTAGTCGAGGATAGAACGAAAGGAGTGAATGAGATGGTACCAAATTTCATAATCGAAGGGATGACGATTGTTTTTCTATTTCTCTTACTGGGATGCAGAACAAGCGTATCTGAAACAAAGCTTTATGAATCGGTGTCGGGTTATCTTGAGCAGCTTTTGTGACATTCGTAAACAGCAGTTAAGTGATATATAACTAAGCGATACAACTGATGACATATTCAAGAGGAGCGGGGTCGTCACGAGCCAGTCGATGTAGAGGATTTCAGTCAGAAAGCCATCAATTTTCGATAATGATCCGGAGTCACCAACGGCTTGTTTCATGAAATAGCAACTGACGATACAAACTTCAGCCACCACTTCGAAACGCTCTAGATGTGCTTTCTATCAACGTTTTGAAAACATTTTGACACACTTGAGGAGGAATGACGGATGCCAATTAAACGAACGGATCATATCAGTCTGAACGTCGTGAACCTAGAAGAAGCGATTCACTTTTTTTCGCTTTGCGGGCTCGAAGTACGTGGACGATGGGAAATGGAAGGGAAGTTGCTCGATCGTTTGTTGAATCTAGACGGGGCAAAGACGGAATGTGTCGCTCTTGGGTTACCAGGTGAAGCAATCTGGCTCGAACTGGTTCGGTTCAAACGACCAGTTGAGACGTCCACTGTCGTTCAGCACGTTTATTCCAGTGGATTGCGTCATCTCTGTTTTGAAGTGACAAGACTCGATACAATCCTCGAACGGTTAGCGAATCATGGATATCAACCGATTGGGGAAGTCGCGAATTACGAAAATGAGTATCGCCTATGTTACGTAAGAGGACCTGAAGGTGTGATCATAGAGCTAGCAGAAAAAATCGATTCCGTATAAACACGGGATCGATTTTTTATTTCTTGTTGTATAACCAAATGGTTATATTATATCCTGATGAAGAAAGGACGGGAAACTCATGACACGATTTGATCCAGAAATAGAAACGATGAGTCAGTATCTCAAAGGGTTAAGTGATCCGGTACGGCTGGATATCTTACGTCGATTACAGGTGCGCGAACACTGTGTCTGTGATTTGACCGCAGCATTCGATATTTCACAACCCGCGATCAGTCGACATTTAAAACGACTTCGAGAACAAGCGATCATCTCCGAACGCCGCGATCGGCAATGGATCTATTATCGCTTAAATCGGGAACATCCTTATTACGGTCAACTGGAATGGATGCTAAGACGGCTGGATACAGCAGATGTGCGCTCCAGTTCCTGTACCGTATTAGAAATCTAACAGAAATGAAGTGAATCAATTGACAGCATCACAATGGCTTGCGATCGGAATATTTCTGATCACCTTATTTTTGATCATCAAACAACCGAAAGGGCTAGGTATCGGATACTCAGCGATCGGGATGGCGATTGTCGCGCTTTTAACGGGCGTTGTCGAACTGGGAGACGTCGCGACCGTCTGGGGGATCATCTGGAACGCGACGTTCACCTTCATCGCCTTGATCGTCATCTCATTGATCTTAGATGAGATCGGCTTCTTTGAATGGGCCGCGTTACATATGGCCCGAATCGCCCGCGGTGGCGGTCTTAAACTATTCATCTACATGACGTTACTCGGTGCCCTTGTCTCGGCCTTGTTCGCGAATGATGGGGCTGCCTTGATTCTGACACCGATCGTCCTCGCGATGGTCCGTCACTTGAAGTTACCGGATGCGGTCGTCCTGGCATATGTCTTCGCCTCCGGCTTTATCGCCGACACGGCAAGTCTTCCGTTCGTCATCTCGAACCTCGTCAACATCGTCTCGGCGGACTTCTTTCACATCGGTTTTACAGAGTATGCGGCACGGATGGTCTTCGTCAACGTCTTTTCGGTCGCTGGTAGTCTGCTTGTCTTGTACTTCTATTTCAAGAAGCAGATCCCGAAAGTCTATGCCGTCGAGGATTTGGCGAATCCGACGTCTGCGATTCGCGATATGCGGATGTTCCGTGCTTCATGGATCGTCCTTGGCTTGTTGCTCGTCGGGTACTTTACGAGTGATGCGATCGGCATTCCGGTCAGTCTCGTTGCTGGCATCATCGCCGTCTTTTTCTTATTCCTGGCGCAAAAATCACCGAGTGTCCCGACGAAGAAGGTCCTTGCCGGTGCCCCGTGGGCGATCGTCTTCTTCTCACTCGGTATGTATATCGTCGTCTACGATCTGCGCAATGCGGGACTGACTCAAGTCCTTGCGGAGTTGATCGAGTGGATGGCGACGAACCTCGTATCGGCGACGTTTGGAATGGGCTTCCTTGCCGCTCTGTTGTCTTCTGTCATGAACAATATGCCGACCGTCATGATCAATGCGTTATCAATCGAGCATACGGCAACGACGGGAGCGATTCGTGACGCCTTAATCTACGCAAACGTCATCGGGAGCGATCTCGGTCCAAAGATCACACCGATCGGAAGCCTTGCAACCTTACTGTGGCTCCATGTCTTGCGCTCAAAAGGGGTCCGGATCGGTTGGGGACAATATTTTAAAATCGGTACCGTTTTGACGATTCCGACGCTCGCCATTGCGTTGCTCGGACTCTACATCAGTTTATTACTCTATTAAGAGGAGGACATGAATATGGCGAAACTACTTATCATCGGCTCGATCGCTGCCGGCACATCAGTTGGGGCGAAGGCACGCCGTAATAGCGAAGACTTAGAGATCACGATCTACGACCGGGACGAGGACATTTCCTATTCCGGTTGTGGGATTCCCTATTTCGTCGGCGGTGAAGTCGCTGAGCTCGATGAATTGACGCCACGCGACGCAGCGTTCTTCAAGAAACGTTACAACATCGACGTTAAGACGCGTCATAACGTCGAAGCGATTGATCACGAGACGAAGACAGCGACGATCCGTCATCTGGATTCGAGTGAGACATTCACGGATACGTACGATACGCTCGTTTTCGCGACTGGTGCCTCTAGCATCATTCCGCCGCTACCGGGCGTCGATCTCGAAAACGTCTTCCCGGTCCGTAACATCCGTAATGCAGATGCGATTCGTCGGTACGTCGACGCGCAAGCTCCAAAACGTGCTGTCATCGTCGGCGGTGGATTCATCGGACTCGAGATGGCGGAACAGTTGACATATCGCGGAATCGAAGTGACACTCGTCGAACGGTTGGCGCAAGTCATGCCACCGCTAGACGTTGATATGGCAAAACGCGTTAGTGACCATCTTGAAGCGAACGGCGTCATCTTGCGACTCGGTGAGTCCGTCGCTTCGTTCGAAGGGGAGAAAACGGCTCGTGCAGTCGTTCTTGCAAGTGGCGAGACGATCGAGACGGATCTCGTCATCCTGTCAGTCGGTGTCAAACCAAACACGCAACTCGCACAAGAGATCGGTGTGACGATCGGGCAGACGGGTGCGATCGCCGTCAATCGACAGATGCAGACGAACATCGAAGGCGTTTATGCGGTCGGCGATGTCGCCGAGAGCTTTTCGCTCATCACCGGTCAACCCCTTTACCGCCCGCTTGGTTCGACGGCGAACAAGATGGGGCGGATTGCTGGGATGGTCATCACCGGTGAAGCGATTGAACACCGGGGAATCCTTGGAACGGGAATTTTTAAAGCATTCGATTTGACGGTCGCCCAGACCGGATTGACTGAAAAAGAAGCCCGCGACGCCGGGTATGATATCGAAGTGTTACACAACATCAAGCCGGATCGCCCGGAATATCTCGGCGGGAAAGAAATGGTCATCAAGGCGATTGCAGATCGGAACGATGGTCGTGTCCTCGGTGCCCAAATCGTTGGTCCGCAAGGGGTCGATAAACGGATTGATGTCCTTGCGACCGCAATCAGCTTCAAGGCAAAAGCGGAAGACTTATTCCATCTTGATCTGGCCTATGCGCCGCCATTCTCGACGACGAAGGACCCCATTCTTTACACCGGGATGGCCCTCGATAACGCGATCAAACGAACGGCCCGTCTGAAAACACCGAATGCTTTGATGGAAGAGGTCGCTAAGGGTCAGGTCTTCCAAATCATCGATACGCGCTCACGCGCTCAGTTCGAGAAGAGTCATGTCGACGGGGCAATCCATATTCCGCTCGGTGAGTTACGTGAGCGGGCGCAGGAACTTGATCCGACGGTACCGACAATCGTTTACTGCAATAAAGGTGTCACAGGAAACGCGGCACAGAACGTCTTGAAGAATCTCGGGTTCAGGGACGTCTGTAACTTATCCGGTGGCAATCAAAACTATCAACACATCAAGTCATGTCTCTGACGAGGAAAGTCTTCGCGAAAGCGGAGGCTTTTTTTGTTTACTTAAGATCGGAATCAGGAAAGGATTAAGGACGAGGAACATGTCAATTCAAAAGGGGAGGATGAACGGATGGTACGCGCTTTATTTTTGAACTGTACTTTAAAAGCATCACAAGAACCATCGAACACGGAAGCGTTGATTCGCGACGTGATTTCGTACTGGGAGCATGAGGACGTTGATTCAGAAATCGTTCGAGTCGTCGATCATCAAGTCGCATTCGGTGTGACGGAAGATGAAGGGAACGGCGACGAATGGCCGGCACTCTTCGACAAAGTCAAACAAGCAGATATCGTCGTCATCGGGACGCCGCTGTGGCTCGGTGAAAAAAGTAGTGTCGCGACACAAGTCATCGAACGGTTATACGGGGGAAGTGGCTTGACGAACGACGTTGGACAAGCCATCTATTATAACAAGGTCGGTGGTGTCATCGTCACCGGCAACGAGGATGGGGCGAAACACGCGTCCGCGTCGATTTTATACGGTCTGTCGCACATTGGATTCACGATTCCCCCCAATGTCGATGCGTACTGGGTCGGTGAAGCGGGACCTGGACCGTCTTACATCGAAGCCGGACGTGACAATGACTTCACGAAACGGCATGCCCAGTTTTTAGCTGCCAATCTTTTGCATCTTGCTCGGCTATTGAAAGCGCACCCGATTCCAGCAGAAGGGAATGTGATGGAATGAAGAGAGGATATGTTACAGGATACGGTGTTGCGACCTTATTTGCGATGAGTCTAATAGTAGCAGGATGCGGGAACGACGAAACGGCGTCGGACAAGGTCGAGGACGGATCTACAAACTCGAATACGACCGACAATACGATGAAAGATAAGGATGCGGTCACGAAAAATGCAGATACGGATTATGGATTCACCAGTTTATCGATTGAAGCGGACGTCAATGGGGATATGGACGCCATCGACATCAGCTATGACCGAGAGAATGACGGCACGGAAGCCGAATACCAGTATAAAGATGAAAACAAACGCGGGGACGCGGCGATGACGGAACTCGACGCGAAGTTCAAGAACTTAAAAGTAGATGCGGATACATCTGAGAAAGATGTCATTGCAGAAGTGGAGCGTGTATTTGCGATTCAAGATGCGTCCCGCCTCGAGGTGGAGATCGACTTCTCGGACGGAACAGAAAAAGAATATAAAAAATAAACGACGGGGCTGACTCACATGTCGTCCTCTAAAGATAAGGGTGGCAGAATGATGATCTGCCACCCTTATCTCGTAAAAAAAAATGACGCGTCACACGCCACTCCTACAGGAAAAAGCGCATTATGCGCTGTCAGAGACAAACAAGACCCGCTTTCCTGCTTGAATGAAGCAAGAAAACTGGCTTGTGTCTCACCTGAGGAAAGGGCGTAAAAAGACGCGTCATTCTTTTTTGAGTCAGCCTCGTTGTATTAGTGAATCGTCATATGGGCGAGGACACCATAATGATCGCTTGGTATGACGTGATGGGGCAGTCGTTCATGTCCGATCAATTGAACGCGTTGTAAGGTCACTGGTGCCGGTGAGCGTTGACACAATAACCAATCGTACCGGGCAGGTGTCGTGATTCCGTCATTCTTTTTAGCATACGAATTCGTCACAGGATCAAGTGTCACAGGAGCAAGTTGACCGGTCCGCATGGCAAAACAACCAGCGAGATCGACCCACTCCTTAAGCGTTGCTTGATGCAGAGCAGAATTTGGACAATCATTAAAGTCACCACCAAGGAACTCGATCGTCGCGTCATCCGTCTGTGAGGCAATCCATTCGTTGACGAATCGAAGTTGATCGAGTCGAATGTCTGAAGCACGCCAGTTGAAATGAATGTTCGTCACGGCAAAACGGACACCTTCAATCGAAAACGGAATCCGAATCGCACAGTGATGGTTGATGTTTGCTGTCGCGGCGGCACTCGAATCCGTTCGCTCAAACGGCAGTTTCGTTAAAATGGCAAGTCCTTCATCCGGTGAATCCATATAAGGATCCATCATCCAATAAGGATAACCGGTCGCCTCTGCGAGATGTTCGGCGATTGAGACGAACGGTTCATCCGGATGAAACGTCGACATCACTTCCTGCAGAAGAAGAACATCCGGTTGATGCTGATTGATTTCCGCACACAATGCCGCAAACCGTTCCTGACGCTTGTATGGATAATGCCAAATGTTATACGTCGCGATCGATAATGAGAAACTCATAACGCTAAGCCCATCAGGACAGTATCATAATAACAGCCGTCCGACAGCAACCGGTCGTGGCGTAGTCGTCCTTCTTCTAGGAAACTGTGACGTTGGTAGAGTCGGAGCGCCCCGTGATTCGTCTCGACGACTTCGAGTTGGATTTTCAGAAGCGACTGCGTCTTCGCCCAGGCGATCATCCGGATCGTCAATTGGGTGCCGATTCCTTGTCCCCAATCCGAACGCAGGACACCTAAGCCGAACGATGCTTTATGGGCAAAGCGCTTTAATGCAAATCCACGACACCTGGAGTAAGCAATGATTTGTTCCTCCCGTTCAACGACGAGGATTTGATCCGGAACCGATGAATGGTGTAACTGATCAACGAAATCGGTCGCCGTCATCACGTCCTCACCAGGCATCCGGTCGAAGTACTCCGTTTCCGCGTCGAGTGCTTGACGTAGTGCAGCAAGTGCTTCAGCATCACTAAGACGAGCCGGACGAATGTGGTAACATTGCGTATTAAATGAGCGGTGCGTCGTTTGCATATGTTAGCCTCCCATCTAGATAGAATATGCCATCATTGTGGCATTGTTGTCGGATTGTAATCGGTCACATGTATATGCTAGGGAAACGGTGTATCACGAATAGGGTCAACTGACGGACCATCCGGAGCAGGCGCAAACTCAATAGTCCTTCGTCAAACGATGTTAGCGGCGAACGTGGACGATCCAAGCGGTCATATAGGTAAGTGTTCCAACCGATAGGACGAGCGCGATCGCATAAAACGGAAACGAAGGATACCGTTCAAGTAGTGGCTGTTCAAACAAAAAGGCAATCATCAGGATAGGAAGACTGATCAAAAAAGCAACGTACGCTGCGCGGGTCGCCTTACCAGTGATGAGGGCCTCTCGTTCGTCCGAGTCAGAGAATTCTGCTGTTGACGTCGACCATTTTGAAAATGACCGGGAGCGATCCGTTCGTGAGAGATAGCCAATGCATGAGACGACAATAGCGATGATGATCAGTGGTAGCATGATGCTGAGATCGAGCTCAAACGACAGACCGGTACCGGATACAGGATCATCTTGAAATAATTGAAGTTTGTCATGAATCGCACTGATGAGAGACGCAGCTAAAAAATAGAGACAACAATTTAAAACAGATTGGGTTATGACGCGGTTCATCAAGACTCCTCCTCTAATTGAAATAATTCCTCTACTGGTCGATCGAAGACGCGAGCAATTTGCATTGCAAGTAATAAGGATGGCGTATAGCTGCCTTTTTCAAGCGAGATGACGGTCTGGCGTGTCACGCCGATCCGTTCAGCGAACTGTTCCTGCGTCCACTTCTGTTGTTGGCGGTAAATCCGGACTTGATTCGTCAGCTTCATCCAGCGACCTCCTTTCCCGTTGTTTATATTGTAAAGCCTGTTTTACATTTTGTAAAGTGAACTTTACTTTTTAAATGGGAAAAAGCCAATGAATCAAGACGATACATTGGCTTAGTCGTAAGCGATACATTCAAATTGGTTTATATTGCAATGGGAATGAAGCGAGCCATTTGCAAACATTACATGACGTGCGGCGTTACAATGATGGCTACGAGACATACGAACGTCGTAATGACGTGATGTCGTCGTAAGGACAAGGGAAGCAAAACAAGCCCTGCGATCGTGACACCAGTAACGATCCATCCTAAAAGAAATTCCGTGTCATGGGAAGCGATCGGAATACTCAATAGATACGCTGTCGCGTGCGGAAAGTAGCCCAGTGCATCGAAAAGGATCCCGCTAAAAACACCAATCAATAGCAAACTGATCGCTAGCTGAAACCGTTTTTTGGATTTAATCATATAGATGCTCCTCATCTGTTTGTTTGACGCATGACTTCGTGATCGGTGCGTCTACCTTCTAGTCATTCGTCAAAATGAATCGAATTCCTGACTGTTATCTTTCTCGGAACTTTATCAAAAATCCTTGCTTCTACGCACCAATCGGAATATTCAGATAATAATCGGGTATCATCATGAAAACACCATCGCCGATTCAGTGGAAAGGAGAAGAGAAGATGATGCCTGAACTGATACCGGATGACCGGGAGCTCGAACGAAGGATTCGAATCGTCCATCTGTTGCGAAAACTGGGTAAAACAGACGAAGCAATTGCAAGGTCCCTCTATGTACCGATTGAATGGGTCCAGTCGATTTATGAAGAAGACGACTGGCAGCAAATGCAATCATCCTAAGGCAAGGGCGTCTCGTCCTTGTTTTTTCATCTGTTCTGTTAGACTTATCTTATAAAAATGAAATCAAGATGTCAGAAATCAAAGATACATAACAACACGGTGTGTGATCTGAAAACTGGACAGGAGGAGACAGATGATTGAAATATTGCACTATGATGTGTTTACGGCGACACCAGGAACCGGTAATCCAGCCGGAGTTGTCTTAAACGCCGATCGATTGTCGGAGCTTGAGATGCAACGGATTGCTCGGACGAGTGGATTCACGGAAACGACATTCATCCTCTCTTGCGAGCAGGCAGATTATCAAATGCGTTTCTTTGCACCGGAACGGGAGATGGACTTATGTGGACATGGTACGATCGCTGCATTGACGGCGATCGATTCACATATTGGTGTACCTGCAACTTGTCAAATCAAGACAAAATCAGGCATCTTGCCTGTGATTCGTTTAGCGCATGGCATGTTTCGTTTACGACAAGGGCGACCTTGTCTGCACCCATTTGATGGTGACGTTGAGGCAGTCTTAGCATCGATTGGATTAGAAATGAAACATTTAGATGAACGATTTCCGGTCGTTTATGGAAGTACCGGGAATTGGACGCTTGTGTTGCCGATTCGTCATCTCGTCGATTTTCAACGGATGATGCCAGATCATCAACAATTTGCATCCGTTTTGACTGACTATCCTCAAGCATCGATTCACCCTATCTGTTTCGATACATATGATGCGCAGGCGACTTTACACGGGCGTCACTTCTCAGCAACGGGATCAGGTAGCGTCGAAGATCCGGTAACAGGAACGGCGAGTGGTGTGATGGGTGTCTATTACCGAAAATTCATGAAGCCATCCGTCTCAGGAACGATGATCACTGTCGAGCAAGGTCATGAGATAGGACGATCAGGTCAGGTGAGAATCCATGTCTCCGGTGAAGGACTTAATCACAACGACTGGAAGGTCGAGATGGACGGACAAGCCATCTTTGTTGGAGTAAAGAAAGTGGGAGAGGAAGAGGCAGATGTTGAAACACTTCATTTGGGATTTTGATGGCACTTTGTTCGATACATATCCAGTGTTGATCGATGTTTTTGTGGACATGCTCGAGAGCGAGGGGCAATCGGTCGATCGAGAACGTGTCGCTGAGCTGATGGCGATCTCGGCAAAGACGATGTATGGGGCGTTTGCGGTGTCCGAAGCGTTCATTACGAACTACAAACAACAAAAGGCGACGATTGAGCGCGAACGGTCCGGTCCGTTTCCGGGAATTCATGAATTGCTTGAGACATTATCGGCAAGTGGTGCGACGCATCATATCGTCACCCATCGCGGAACATCCATTCATGCGTTGCTTGCAAAACACGAATTGACGCATCATTTTCAAGACATCCTGACTGCAGAACATGGCTTCGTCCGTAAGCCGGATCCGGAAGCTGTCACGTACTTGATTAATCGGCATCAGATGGCTCTAGACGAGACGATCATGATCGGGGACCGGGAACTCGACGTCTTAGCGGGACATCGTGCGGGTATTGCCACATGTCTGATCAACGAACGATCAAATGAGACGGTTGCGACCTATACGGTACCGAGACCTGAACAATTACACGAACGATTGCTGACATAACGACAGCCCCGCTTCCAGTGATGGGAACGGGGCTGTTTTTTTAAGAAGACAAACGATCCGATTCAGTTACTTCAGTACGTGGCGCATGCCAGAAGTATGTCAGTAAAATACCGACCGCAAGCATCATCGTCGCGAAATAAAACGGATAGTTTAGGTTGACGTCAAACAATAATCCGCCGACGATCGGTCCGAGAATATTCCCGATACTCGTAAACATCGAGTTCATTCCACCGACAAAACCTTGTTCATCCCCGGCAATCTTCGAAAGATAGGTCGTGACGGCAGGTCTCATCAAATCAAAGCCAACGAAGACGACCATCGTCACGAGAATGATCGAGACATAGTTCGTCACGAACGTCATTAAGACGACGAGCAACGTCGAACCAATCAAGCTGTATCGGATCAAGCGAATCTCGCCGAACCAACGTGTCAAACGATCGAACAGCCCGACTTGGACGATGACGCCGACAATCGCACCAAGGGAGATCGCAAGCGCGATATCTTTCGCCGTAAAGCCGAACTTCCGGTCAACGAACAGCGCGAACAAGGACTCGAACGAGGCGAGACCGAACGACGAGATCAATAGGACTAGGAAAGCGATGAAATAGAGTGGACTAAATACTTTCCGAAAACCCGTCTGTTGTTTGATGGTCGTCGCCTCATAATGACGGTTAGGTTCCTTGAGCGTAAAGATAGATAACACCATTGCCGTCAGACCGAACGCTGCAGCAAAGAAGAACGGCGTCCGCGTGCCGAGGTCAGCAAGGAACCCGCCGATCCCGGGTCCAATGATGAAACCGGTCGAGATGGCGGCAGACATATAGCCAAGCGCTTTCGGACGGGTTTCGTTCGTCGTGATGTCAGCAATGAAAGCGGTGACGGCTGGCATGATGAAGGCCGCACTGACACCACCGAGAATCCGTGATGCGAACAGGACTTCGACCTGTTGACCGAGACCGAACAAGAGCTCAGACATGCTAAAGATGAATAAACCGATGATGATCATTGGCTTGCGTCCGTACTTATCGACGGCGCGTCCTGCAAGCGGGGACAGAATCAATTGCGCGAAGGCGAAGGCAGATACCATGTAACCGACCGTCGCCCCGGAGATGCTTAACTCATTCATGATCGTCGGTGTGACAGGAATGACGAGTCCGATTCCGAGAAAAGCGATGAATAAGTTGAGCAGGAGTGTACTTAAAATCAATGTATTGTTTTGCATAGGTCACCTCAATTGTTTGGAATCGTTTTCGACATGCCACGCCAGACGATTGGCCAGACGGCTTGCTGTCTAGCGTGAAAGGCGTCGACGCCGTTATAGACAAGTTCTGTCAGCGTACCTTCAGCAACCGTCAAATAAGCAAGCGCTGCACTTTTGTAGTCCGTCGAATAGAGAATCTGTTCCGTTCGGTCACGTTCGCGTAACAGACGCGTCAATAAATCATGCAGTGAATCGAAGAACGGGTTGAAGCGCTCTGTCATCTCTTGTTCGAGTTTTTCTGGTGGAAAATAGGCTGCCCGAAGGATGAATCGCATCAGGACATCATCCTGCTGCTCTAAAATGAACCAATCGAAGAAGCCGTGCAAGGATTGCTCGAGCGGTTGCTGTCGTGTTTTTGTGAAATACGTAGCGAAACGACGCTTTTGTTCCTGCAAGGCATATGTCGTCGCTTGCAAAAATAGGTCGTCTTTGCCTTTATAATGCGCGTAGATGGACGGTTTTTTGATACCGACTTCTGTTGCGATCTCTTGTAGCGATGCTCCTTCATAACCATGCGCTGCAAAATGATGGATGCTCGTCTGTAACAATTGTTGCGCTTTCAGATAAATCACCTTCCTAACGGTCGTTAGGTAATACTGTAACAGGAAATTTCATGGACAGTCAATGAGAGTGTCCTACCGCACAAAAAAACTGACTCCGCCATGGCGGAATCAGTTTTATAAGGAATCATTATTTATTCATGACACGACCACGTGTTGCGACGCGTGAACCGACAATCCCAGCGAATGATGTGAAGATCAGTGTCAGAAGGAGACCGACGAACGCCCAGATCGAAACTTTCGATGCCGTTTGTGTCGCTTGTTCCGTTTGCTGACGAACATCTTGAACCGTTTTCTTCAAGTCAGCTGATGTCTCGTCAAGTGTTTGTTTCGCATTATTGATTTGTTGCGTTGTTTCTTTTGTTGCCGTGTTTAAACCATCGACAATGTTTTGCGTCGCTTTATCTGCCTCGGCGCCTGTAAGATCCGTGTTCTTCGCAACAGCGTCAGCGATTTTCTTTTCATCGACGGATTTCTCGATTTTCTCAGATCGTGCTGTCAATGAATCACCGAGATCCTGAACGATTTTGTCGAAGTCTTCTGGTTTCGTAATAGCCTCTTTACCGGCAGACGTGACGTCATCTTTGACAGCATCCAGTTGACTTTGCAGGTAGTTAGGTTGTAATTCTTTGATGTCTGTATCCTTAAGAATTTCTTCGACGTTGCCATCAAGTTCCTTCGTATCGATATTTGAGACGTTCTTCGTAACGGAGTCGAACCCTTTCGTGGCAGCATCTTTTGCAGTCGACGCGACAGACCCGATGCCGCTACCGGCAGCTCCACCGACTGTTCCGAGTAATGAACCGACCGATTGTAACGTATTGACGGTCGTAAACGTCAAGAGAGCGAACAAGAGGATGACGCTCGTCGACCAAGTCAAAAATCCGTGAATGAGACCGGCTCGAGCTGACGTCACACCAGAGACGAATCCAGCAACGAATAACGAAATGAGCAATGACAGAATCGCCCAGATGATCAAGCCTGTTCCGACGCCATCGAATGGGTTATTCGACGTGACGTCCGTGACGCCGAGACCGATCGCCGATCCAATCAGACTGAAAAGAATTAATAAAGATAAGAATGATACCACACCGGCAAAAATTGAACTCCATGAAATGTTACGACCCGCACCGTCCGCTTCCGCTCGGAAGTGGGATGAAAAGCCTTTATTTGTTTTTTCCATAATCAGCACTACCTCTCCCAAAATTAATCTTTCAAGTTTGAGATGTTCATGAATAGCAAAGCTTCATCTCAAGTTTCTTACGCGCATAGCTCTTATATTTCCGGAAAGTAACAAAGAGAAACCTAGTATTACAGTTACATGATTAATGATCGTATGAACTTCAAAATATACGGAATATTCCAACATGTAGTTACCATGACATGTAGAAAGAGACTAACGTTTCCCTTTAAAGGTCAATCAACGGTGACGATATAAGAGGTGAAGTGAAATTAAAAACAAGGAGATGAATATATGAATTGGTTTAAGAAATCACCTTCACCTTCCTTTGACGCGCTCATTGAAGTCGAACGCACTCATGTCATATTGAATGTTCCAGCATCTTTACATGAACAATTACGTCTAATCGGTCTACACGCCATCGATTTACAAATTGCACGAGTCATCCGCGAGGATGTTTCCCGTTGGATGCCGAGCATGGTCGATGCGTTCTACGAGGAGTTAGTCCGGGTTCCGTCTCTCCGTCAGTTGATTGAAAAACATTCGACACTTGAACGGTTGAAAGGCACCCTCGCTCGGCACATCTTACAAATGTTCGATGGTCAGGTGACAATGGACTACATCGAAGCCCGGCGCCGGATTGCTGAACGGCATGTTCGGATTGGTTTGCACAATAAATGGTACATCGCTGCCTTCCAGAAAGTCTGGAACGTTCTCAGTGAGAAGATTGACGACAGTGCTTGGCCGGAAGCAGAGCGTGTCCGAATCATGCGGGCAGCGGGAAAACTATTCAACCTCGAACAACAGATCGTCATGACGATGTATGAGGATCAAATCGATGAAGAACGCCAAGCGATCGCGACAGCAAAACAACACGTCGGGGATGGCGTTCAAAAATCGACCGAGGAACTCGCTGCGATGAGTGAGGAGTCGTCAGCAAACTTCCAAGAGATTGAACGGCACGCTAAACACGTCTCAACGACGACAAACGCGATTTCGATCCAGTTGACGGAAGCGGTCAGTGAAGCAGAAGCGGGTGTCGTCCTGGTTGAAGAAGAGACACGGCGCTTTGAGCATGTCGTTGCAGATTTATCACGGACGACCGAACAAGTCGCTGAACTGTCCCGTCTGTCGCAGGAAATCGAACGGATCGCTGGGATGGTGACGACGATTTCTGATCAGACGAATCTACTCAGTTTGAACGCCTCAATCGAAGCGGCACGTGCCGGGGAGATGGGACGCGGGTTCACCGTCGTTGCGCAAGAAATTCGGAAGCTTGCCGAAGAGAGTAAACAGTCGGCAACAGAGACGTCGCTCATCGCCCAAGAGATTACGCAAAAGATGCTCGTCGTCTCAGAGCGGATGGGAACGACGGAGACAGCGGTCGTCCGGACGACGACAGAGATGCAACAAGTCGTCCGTGCCTTTTCACGGATTTCGGAACAGACCGACAATGTCTCGCGGCAAATTCATGAACTATCGACTGATACGAAGGATGTCGCCGGCACGATCGAAGGCATGCGTAAGATTGCAGAAGCGATTGCTGAGACAGCGGATGATTTACAAGAAGTCGCCGCGACCCTCTGATTTAGTCCTCCTTTCCATGTGAAAGGAGGACTTTTTTGACGTTTTATGGAAAAATAAAGTTGGAGGTGTGAAAGGTTTATGGTGCAGAGTCTATTATTGATTGTTTTATGCTTTTTCGCTTTGATCGGACATTACCTGACGACAGGGGAACTTGCTCCACGTGAGTTGTATGGATTACTTGGTTTAACGGGCGTCGCTTTCTTGATCGGTGGAGTCGAATGGTGGCAAATCCGGCGTGATTTGCGTTATCGTGGACGAGAGGCAGGGGTGTCCGTTCACTTAGCGGACCGGGCGACCCAAAAGACGAATACGGTTTTTCTCGCGCATGAACAATGGCTGACGTTCTCACGACGTTATGCCACGTGGTGGCAGGCGATCCTTGTGCGCTTCAAGAAGTTTGAATCGTTTTTCCTCGATGTAACGTTCGACGGAGAAGGAACCCTTCTGCAAATTAAAGAAACGAGAACGGAATGGCTTCGCAATACGACACATTTCGTGATTCGTAAAGATGGACGTGACGTCGGTACAATCCGTACCGATCCGGCACTTCGTCAGCAATTGCGACTACAAGAAGTCTTACTCGTCTCGTATGCCGGTCAGGAGTATCAAATTCGTTCCTCAACAGTCAAAAGAAAGATCGGCGTTTATCAAAACGGGGACTGCATTGCGACGGGTTCATGACACGGGGCGCAACTTGACTTTGATTGTGAGACGAATATACGTCTAGTAGCTGTCGCAAGCATGATCGTCTTTCGACTTGTTTATTCAAAATGATTTTATTTCAAATACCTTATTGCTGTTAAAATAAAATGAATCGGTTTCAAGGGAGTACGGCATTACATACTAAACGGCTCCGATTACGAAAAATCCGACTGGCTGATACGGAAGCGATGTTTAGAACGGATTGTGGAACAATGGAAATGGTAGCGAGGCATTAGCTGCAGTCCTTGTCTTTGGTTTTCAAGAATTGCTCCTTTATAAGGTTTCAGTCGCCCATAATATCGATAAAGCTCCAGGAGGAATCATGCAGAAAGTCGGTATGATTCAAGAAGGACTGTATGGGTGATGATTCGCAATGCGACTGGAAAATATAAGGATTGTGCAATCGATGGGTTGCTTCGTGAAACATATGATCTAAAAAGAACGAATAACGAATGAGGTGTGATACGTTGCAAGAAATGACACTGTATCGGAATTTTAACGAACTGGCAGATGATGTATTGGAATTAGCGAAAGAGATTCTACCTGATCAATTGTTATATTTAACGACGATCGAAGAAAACCAACAGATGATTTTACGACTCTCAAATGATCATCAACGAATCGAGATTCGAGCAGGACAAGTGTTTGAGATGGAAAAGACACTTTGTCGTCACATCAATTTCGAACAGAACGAACCCATCTGGTATGAGTCCATTAGCGATGACGAGCGCTTAGAAGATATGCAGGACGCATTAAAAGCGTTACAGATCGAGTCCTATCTCGGGATTCCAATCAGTTTAACGAATGGTCAAACCTTTGGTACGTTGTGCGCTGTCCATGATGAAGCAAGTCGATTCGAAGAGAAGAGCATTCAACTTCTCCAACGGATCGCGAAACTGTTTTCGTATTACCTTGAGCTCGAACAGTTTGCTTGGAAGGACACGCTAACACAATTGTATAACCGACGTTATTTGACGAGACAGTGGGAAACGGAACAGCAACATTCCGGTGCGCTGTTTTATCTTGATCTCGACGGATTTAAGCAAGTGAACGACGTGTATGGGCATGAGACCGGCGACAAAGTCTTGATCGACGTCGCGAAACGACTACAGGATAGTACACGTTCTTATAAAGACGCGTTTTCTGTCCGGATCGGGGGAGACGAGTTCTTGATTCGTTTCACCCATCAGAAGACGAAAAAGGAGTACGAACGAATTGCGCAGCAGCTCCTTCAGAAACTTGGAACATGGCAGACGCCATATGCTGTCTCGACCAGCATCGGGATCGTGCTGTTTGATGATGAAACCATTACGCTAAAAACGATCATTCAACAGGCAGACCGTGCGTTATATGCCGCAAAAAAAGACGGTAAGAATACGTTTCGTTTTGCGGATGCTGTCTCACAACGCATCCAATAATCAACGAAAAAACGCGATGTTTCCTCACAAGGAGGAGCATCGCGTTTTCAATTAACCGGTCTTTCGAATCGATTCGAACAAGCGTCCCTTATAGACATCAGCGATCGTATTGAGGAACGTCTCGCTCAGTTTTTTCGGGAAGAACGGTTTTGCATAGACATACTGGTAGGCTTTCTTCAAATCATCCCATTGTGTACACGGTTCGGTTTGACGGAACCTTGCGACATCGATGATCCGTGTTCCATTTGCCGTTAACAAAATATTGCGTAGATGAATATCTGATGGATTAAGACCTACGGCGCGTGCCTCTGCTAGCGCTGCATCGACTGTCGTTAAGACGGATTCTGGAATATAGGTCCCGCTGACGAGGCATTCGAATAACGTTTGTCCCTCAATGTATTCGAGCACAAGGTAATCGGGTCCATATTCGAACATCCTCGCATACGTCGAAAACGTCGTCAGTTGTTCATAAATGCCGCCTTCTAACTCAGCGAGAGGACGAAATGACGGATAGAACTTCTTGATGACGCGGTCGGTGCCACGAACCCGGAATACATAGGCGCTACGACCGGTGCCGATCCAGTCGAGCTCTTTTGGGAGATGTTCGATCGTACAGACCGGACCCGTTTCTTTCAACTGAATCAAATCGGCTAACTCAGCGTCTGTCTTCACTGTTGCCACTTCCTTTCGCTCTGCTTGATCGTATGTTCATTATACGCTCATCTGACGGGAAAAGTTTCAAAAATCATTCGTGTGTGAAAGTTTTGAACATTTTGTGATATGCTAAAAATGCTACACTGTTACATACTTCAAGGGGGTCTCTAATCATGTCAACGACACAACAATGGCGCGACCATTTTGATGGTCTTCGCGCATACGAAGAAGCCGTCGCATTACTATACTGGGATATGCGGACATACATGCCGGATCAAGGTGCAGCGAACCGTTCCGCTTCAATCGGATTCCTCTCAACAGAGAGCTTCCGTCGCCGGACAGGAAAAACGTACCAACAATTACTGGCAGCGATGGAGCAAGAGACGCTGACGGGCATCGAAGCGATCTCGTTCGCGAAAGCAAAAGAAGCATTCGATCGCGACTCGAAGATTCCAGAAGCCGAGTATCAAACGTTCATCACGTTGATTTCGGAAGCCGAGAGTGTCTGGGAAAAGGCGAAGGACGCGAATGATTGGTCGATGTTTGAACCATATCTCGAGAAAATCGTCGCGATGGAACGCCAGTTTGTTGAGTATTGGGGTTATGACGCGCACCCGTATGACGCGCTCCTGCATGACTATGAGCCAGGGATGACGGTCGCAACACTCGATCCATTGTTTGCGGAACTCCGTCAAGCAATCATTGGTTTGCTCAGTCAGCTCGAAGGAAAAGACTTCCCGACGCTTGATTGGTCAGCGGACCGCAAGACACAGATCGCCTTGAATCAAGAATGGCTCCGTGATATCGGTTATGACTTCACGTCCGGTCGATTGGATGAGACGGTTCACCCGTTCCAAACGACGATCAACCGGAAGGATGCGCGGATCACGACGAAATATGATGAGAACGACTACCGGAACTCCGTCTTCGGCACGATGCATGAAGCCGGACACGCGACGTATGAGCAAGGTATCGAACCGGAACTCGATTCTCTCGGTCTCGGTGAAGGTGCTTCGATGGGGATCCACGAATCACAATCACTGTTCTTCGAGAATTTCATCGGACGTAATCAAGGCTTCTTATCAGCACGTTATCATGGTCTACAACAAGCAATCCCGTCGCTTGCTGATGTTCCGTTTGAACGCTTCTACGCAGCGGTCAACGAAGTCAAGCCGTCACTCATTCGGATCGAAGCCGATGAATTGACATATGCCCTTCATATCATCATTCGGTATGAGCTTGAAAAGCGCCTGATGACGAAAGAACTCGAAGTGAAGGATCTCCCGCAAGAATGGAACCGTCTCTATAAAGAGTATCTCGGCGTCGATGTCCCGAGTGACGATAAAGGGGTCTTACAAGACGTCCACTGGTCAGGAGGCTCGTTTGGTTACTTCCCAAGTTACGCGCTTGGTCTCGTCTATGCAGCACAATTGAACGAAGCGCTTCGTCGTGACGTCGAAAACGTCGATGGTCTGATTGCAGCTGGTACACTCGCACCGATCAAAAGCTGGCTGAAAGAAAACATTCACCGTCACGGGAAATCGAAGACACCGGCTGAACTGATCGAAGCAGCAACGGGTCAATCGATCTCGGTCGCACCCCTCGTCAACTACTTGACGAAGAAATACACGCGTGTCGTCGAGGCACTCTGATGTTATGGTTTGCACACCGCGGCGTCAGTGACCGTTTTCCGGAGAACACGCTCGAAGCCATCGCTGCTGCGATTGAAGACGACGTCGATGGGGTCGAGTTCGATGTCCATTTCTCAAAGGACGGTGTCGGTGTCATCATTCACGATGAGACCGTCAACCGGACGACGAACGGGAAGGGGCGCGTCATCGACATGACGGTTGCCGAACTGCAGGCGCTGGATGCTGGAGCACGATTCAAAGGGGAACCAATCAAGACGAAGATTCCGACGCTTGACGAAGTACTCGCAATCCTTGCACCAGTGACCCTGCGGCTCAACATCGAGCTGAAGACGGATACGATCCGCTATGACGGGCTTGAAGCGTATGTCCTTGAACGCTGTGCAGCGCACGGCATTTCGACGGATCGGTTGTTGTTCAGTTCGTTCAACCATTATTCGGTTGCTCTGATTCGCAAGCTTGACCCGAGCGTCGAGACGGCGATTCTGTATCCGTATCCGATCTATCATCCGGAAGAACAAGCCCTCCGGATCGGTGCGACAGGGATTCATCCCGATTACCGACGCGTGACGGAGGCGGATGTCGCGTTCGCTCACGCAAAAGACGTCACGGTTCGGGTCTATACCCCGAAGACGATCGACGATGTCCGTCAGATGCAAACGATCGGTGTTGACGCCGTCATCGTCAATGATCCAAAAGGAATGCGCGACACACTCGAAGGATGAGGAGGAGGAAGGGATGCGCAAGGAATACGTATTCGTCATCAGTTTGTCGCTCGTCGCTTTATTCGTCGGTCTCCAGCTCGGCTTTGCCCGCTTGCCGGAACCAAAACCGAAACAAGTGACGACGACACCGATGCGCCCTGCGGATTATGAGGCAGGACTTGCATCAGCGAAACGTGAATTGAAGCAGATTCAGCGCTTCACCTTGAAAAGCACCCTTCCTGCTAATGGAACGACGGTGACTTGGATCTATGAGACCCCATCCGATGAACGGATTGCGGTCGATTGGTACTATGTTGAGAGTTACCCGGAAGCTCAAGTCCAGATGACACGTAATGAGACGTCCCGGATCATCTCGTATGAACGCTACTTGATCGTCATCCGACCAATATACGGGACGGTCGTTGATAGTGAACTAGAACAGTTCGCGCTCCGCTTTACAGGTTATTTCACGACACAACAATAGGGGGAAAACGATGTCAGGTAAAATCATTCTCTTGATTGGTGGATCGGGCAGCGGAAAGTCTTCCCTAATCAAACGTCTGCGGACGGAATACGCACACGTCCGGTTCATCCCGTCCGTGACGACACGACCGAAACGTCCGACGGAAATTGATGGAGCAAGCTATCACTTCGTCGACGTCAAGACGTTCCAGCAACTGATCCAAGAGAACGGGTTCATCGAATACGCCCATGTTCACCGCGCGTGGTACGGAACACCACGGCAAGCGTATGTCGATGTCCTCGAGCAGGATCAAATCGTCATCAAGGACATCGATCCAAAAGGAGCAGCAAACTTTAAACGTCTGTTTGGTGACCAAGTCATCACGATCTTCGTCTCGGTCCCACCCGATTTGATGAAGGAGCGATTGTTAATGCGCGGTGATACACCGGAGTTCGAAGCGCGACTCGTCGATTACGAGGAAGCGTGGAAAGACCGCGATCACTACGATTATATGATCGAAAACATCGATTTCGAAACGGCGTATGCCGATCTGCTTGAGATCATTGCCAGCTATATCCCACAGGCATGACGAAGAGGACGCAAGTAAGCGTCCTCTTTTTGTCTTCAGAAAGGAGTCTTCATGCTACCAGATCATCCATTACTGACTGATATCGATAGCGTTAGACGGCTTACCGGACACTCGCACCAAGCCGTCTGGTCCGTCAAGACGGCAACAGCACACTACATCGTCAAGGTCGTGACGGACCCATTAAGTCGTCAGTTTGAACGTGAGACGGCTTTAATGATCCCAGAACAAAAGGGAATTTCTCACGCCTTACCGCTAGCGACCGGACGGACTGCGACGACCGCGTACGGCATTTATCCATACCTACCCGGACGAACCGTTCGAAGCGTGCTTCTCGAGTCACCAGAATTAGCCCCTCGACTCGGTCAGGAGGCAGGGCGAGCATTGAGATGCATTCATGACGTGATAGCACCGAGCGGGACGGCGGCATGGAAGGAACGTTGTCAGGCGAAACATGACCGCTATCGCGCAGCGGTTGATGGGTTGCTTGAGCCAGAGTGGATCGAGAGACTCGATCGGTTCATCCTTTTGAGGCTCTCCCTTTTAGCTGAGCGTCCGAATCAACTGCAACATGACGATGTCCATCTTGATAATCTTCTTGTTGAGAATGGACATCTCTGTGCCTTCCTCGATTACGGGAACCATGATTACGGCGATCCGTGGCATGACTTCGTCAAATGTGGGTTGTTTCAAGTCGAGACGAGTCCCGTCTTTGCCCGTCACATGATCGATGGATACTTTGAGAACGAAGTACCTTCTAACTTTTGGAAAATCTACAGCCTCTATATGGCGATGGTCGTCTTCTCGTCTCTCGTCTGGGCAAAACGGTTCGATGTAGACGGATTGGAGGCAATGCAACGACGTGTTCAGCGGATCATCCGAGACCACGATGGGTTTCAGTGTGAAATACCGCTTTGGTATGAGAGGCAAAGCCATGACTAAAAAAATGGATTCGTCTCTCACTTGAAGAGAATCGAATCCATTTTTTTGAGTGGACCTTTAAATGAAAAGGGAGATTACCATTCGAATCCTTCTTCACTATACTTGCCGTTCGAATTGAAGAACCGTTCTTCTGTTTTACCGTTTACCGTATTCGTATAAATCACGTAGACGTCGAGATGATCGTTTTGATCCGCCATCTTCTTAGCGGCTTTCTTAGCATCCGCTTCAGTCGTATATGTTTCTGACTTACTTGCCTTGCCGTGTTTTTCTTGCCCTTGTTCTTCATAACCTTCTACTGTCCATACTTTTTTTGATGACATCATTAACTTCCTTTCCTGCCAAAAGCGAGTCCGCTTAGCTGTTACATTATGCTGTGCGAACCAATCCATCGTCAACTGTTGCTTTATTCCGTGTCGATCTCGTCCAAATGATCGGCATAATAACGAAGTGCCCGGTTAAATGTCTGAATCGAGGCGTCCGACGACGTCGCAGCAAGACTCTTGAGTAACCGACCGACAGCCTGATTGACTTGACCAAGGTTGTACTCCGTCATCGCGAGGAATGCTTGTAAGGCGTGGGCGTCTGGAAATTCAAGCAACGCGCTTCGGAAAACGCTTGATGCTTCTTTGAACTGACCGATGACGCGGTATGTACTGCCGAGCCCGATATAAGCTTGCAAGCGGTCCTCACCAGCAAGACCGAGCGCAAGTGCTTGTTCATAGTAGGGGACAGCAGCCTGTTCCTCACCAAGACTATCATGACACCAGGCCATCTGATAGAGGACCGTCGGATCGTTAGGGGCTGTTTCGACATACTGACGGACGAGTTCCTTTGCTGCTTCATACTGCCCTGTCTTTCGTAAGTGTTGCACTGATTCGAAATCAAACATCGTGTTTCCTCCTAATCGATTACTAAAAAACGGATCCGATCGCTTTTGACCGGATCCGTTCCATCGAACAGCTTAGACTGTTTTTTCAAGCTTCGTTAAGAGCGAACGGAACAACTCCAGTTCCTGATCCGAGAAGTCCTCAAAGACGTCTGCAAGGTAATCCATCTTCATCGACTCGAGTTTTTCGTAAAGCTCGATGCCTTTCGGTGTTGCTCGCAGTTCGACGACACGACGATCGAGCTCGCTCCGCTCACGTGAGATCAACTCTTTTTTCGTCAATTCGTCTGCCAGAGCTGTAATCATGCTTGCTGAAAACTGGAACTCTTGTGAGAGCGCTGAAGCAATTTGAGGACTGTTCGCACAAAGTGATTTTAAGATGAAGAACTCGTTACGTGTCAAGTAAGTCGTAAACATGCTACGCACGTCCTTTTTGATCGCGCGGTAGTTCATCCGTAATCCTTTTTCCGTATCAACGATCAACTGATCGCGTAGTGCTACTTCTAGTGTAGTTGCCATGTATCCTTCACTCTTTCTATACCGTAGTTTCTTTCACTCGTGATTTAGTATAGTGAAAAATTTTAGTTTAATCAATATTTTTCTCTTGAATCATCTGACTCGACGACACGGGCGACTTGAGCGACGATTTCTTCGACGTTACGTAACTCCGGATAGAAACGGCGGAAGAAGTAGTCAATGCGATGCGTATCTTCGCCAGCGATCGTCAATGCCATACAGATATAGGCGATCCCGATTCCTTGACGAGGCAAGAATGGGTTCGGCATGACCTTTGCACAACGTAAGGCGAGCGGACTATGTGTCGAGACCGCTTCAATCAGTTCACCGTACGTCCGGATATCGACGTAATGGAACATCCGGATCAGTTCGTTGATCAACTGTTGATCGGAATCGAGCATCATTTGTGACGTGACGAGACGTTTGTCGAGCTCGCTGATGACGGGGGAGTGGTCGATGAAATAGTTCAAGTTATCTGCCGTGATCCGGACTTGATGGGGATCAGACAAGATTTGTTGGACCGTCTCATCTTCGAATTGTTTCAATTGCTTCTTGATGTTGACGAACTCCTGATCAGCGATCTCTAGAAGTCCTGCCACTCGACTGAAGCTGCGCCGGACTTCTGCCGGGACGCTGTTCGGATTTTTATATCCGAGATCATGCTCGATCTCCGCCCAAGCGTGTTGCAGGATCGAGCGGATTTGGATCTCAGCCGTATAGTCCTTGAAACGTCCATACTCGCTCAAGGCAAGCCGCTGTTCACTGAGTGACGCGACGAAGTGGACCGAGAGGTAACCAAATTCCGTCGTATCAAGCAAGGTCGACTTATCGACCGATTGATCGCGATCGATTGCGAACTCATTCTCGATGATGCGTGCCGCTTCCCGGACATCGTCATGGAAATAAGTGACGATCCGGATCCCGGTCAAGTCATGGACGTCCTTGAGCGAACGGTATTTATTCGGTTGCCGTAAGACCTTTTGATACAGGCTCTCGGAGTCTTTCGTCCGGGCGACGATTGAGTGGTATTTGATGCCTGCCGCGTCGAGCAACTCGGACAAGAGCATCTTCAACTTGTCGGCATAGGCATCATATTCTTCCTTATCATTGACGTATTCGAGCATCATCGTATTTAAATCTTGTGATTGCACCGTTTCGCACCTTCCTCATCCTGTAGTCATCTAGCCATATTGTAGCACTCTGCTTCGTTAAACGCACAGCAAGACCCTGTTTGAAGCAGTACGATTCGTGGGAAAAAGACAAGTAGTACGTGTCCGGGAGGAGATTAATCATGGAAATAGTGGATGCCCGTGCTTTACCCGCCGATCATATGGATGTCTTGCATGTCACACCATCGTCGATCTATTTTCGACGTCGTCTTGATGACGCCCGTTACCACATCAGCCGATATGATCTTGAAGATCAAGAACAGGTCGATCTAACGCCAGAAGCCTTGACGGATCACGGACCGACCCGACCGTTCGTGCGGCACGGAAGAGTCTATTGTTTGAATGAACATACGCAAGAGCAGGGCGGGGAGACGGAAGTGCTCGTTATCGATCTCTTGTCCGGTAAACGGGAGCAGATTGCGTCGTTTTATGTCGAAGGGGATTTGACGCTCTACTGGGTGCTCAATGAGAACTATCTCGTATTCTTACAAACGACCGATACGACGTCCGCGTTTCTATATGACGTCAAGGACGAATCACGGCAGACGATTCGCGATCCACGGCTCTACGGGATGACGGAGAATTACCGGGAACTCTATTTCTTTCTCGTCACGCTCGAAGAGAAGGAGTACATCGTCTGTAACGCTCGGCTCGATGAGTTCTCGTTCTATGACGCCCTTGAAAGTGGTGTCATCTCACCAGAAGATCCGATTGATCACTCCGAAAGCTTGTTGATTGCTCCGCTGCCGACCTTGATCGAAGAAATCGAACACGGTGTCGAGCATTTATCGTTTGCGACACTATTGAAATTAGACGGGGAAGGGGACACCGTCCAATATCTCGGGGAACAAGAAGGGCATCTTATCTTTAGTGCCTATACCGATCGTCTGAACGAAGAAATCTTTTACCGGATCGATACGGAAGCGAGTGTCGAAGAGGTCGCCCGGATCCAGTGGAGTGACTATGAACCGCTTGACTTCACGTACGATGACGTTGAGTCGACGATCTTCATCGTTAATGACCGTTCCGAGCACCATCATGAAGTAATCAACTTACGCAACGGTGCCCGATTCCTTGATAAAGAACCGTTCGAACGTGTCTTACGCGGACGTTTCTATCTACACGAAGCGGTTGGAGACAACGCGGAACCAATGGTCACCGTCTATGACGCAGAACATAATGAACGCTATCGCTTCGAAGATGCCTATTATGTCACTGTGTCCGGAGAACTCGTCATCTTATCAGTCCATCAATTATAAAAGGAGCGGTTGTTCTCTGCGCGAGAGCAACCGCTATGCCTGCAAATATAAAATTATTTCACATACCAATTGTTTTTTATAAAAACAAAAAACCAGCCGAGAGTAAACCTCAGGCTGGCTAGAAATGCTACACTTATTCTGCGTCAGTCGTACGTGTGTAGACGTCGACTTGAATGTTTCCAGCAGTTGCACGTGAGTAAGGGCAGACCGTATGCGCGACTTTCGCAAGTTCAGCCGCTGCTTCTTCCGAGATCCCACGGACGAGAACATCGAGTTCGACGGAAAGCATGAATCCGTCAGCTGCTTCGTTTAATGTCACGTGTGCTGTGACTTCACTGCCATCGTGTTTGATCCCTTGTTTGCGAGCAACCATGTTCAAGGCAGAGTCGAAGCAAGCAGAGTATCCTGCAGCAAAGAGTTGTTCTGGGTTCGTTGCTTGTTTTTTCGATCCTGGTACTGGCATTGCGAGGGCGACGTCAAGGATTCCGTCCTCCGATACGACGCGTCCGTCGCGACCTCCGACAGCTGTTGCAGATGATGTGAACATTGGTTTCATGTGTGTAACTCCCTTTCGTTGTTAGATTCAAATAAGTAGCTTACAATTAGATTGTATACAATTTAAATCGAAATGCAACTCGTTTGCTCACGATAGGAGGAATTTTTTATGAACCCGTTAGCTTTAGATGAACAACTCTGTTTTCCGTTTTATGCGATTTCGCGTGAGATCACGCGTCGTTATCGTCCGTTACTTGAACCCCTCGGTCTGACGTATCCACAATATCTCGTCATGCTCGTCGTCTGGGAGGAGGAGGGACAATCGCTTAAAGCCATCGGCGAACGGCTCCATCTTGACTCCGGTACGTTGACGCCGTTACTAAAGAAACTCGAAGCAGCAGAACTGTTGCGACGCGTCCGTAAGCCGGAAGACGAACGACACATCCAGATTTTTTTGACAGATGCCGGTCGTGCGTTACGGAAACAAGCAGAGACCGTTCCGCTTGATCTCGTCCAAACACTCGACGTCGATGAAGAAGACTTACGCGTCGTCAAAGCGGCACTGAATCGTCTCGTCATGAAAATGAGCGACCCGGATTAACCGGATCGCTCATTGTCTTATTTACGGCGGAAGCCTTCTTCTTCAAGATAGTTCGCTGCTTCCTTATACGAGTTGAATGCACCGTCTAAAAGATCACCGGCGTAGACGAGCCACGTGTCGATGTCTTCATTGAGCAACGTCAATTCGAACTGGTTATCGTTGACCCATGTTTCTTCGAGTGTTTCGACCGATTGGACTGTTGAGAGTGCTTTGATTGCATCTTCTAATAAGAGAATTAAAGCAGGCTCTGAGAATTCACGGATGTTGACGAACCCTTTTTCGTCCGTTTCATAACCTGGTAGACCAGCGGCATAGACGAAGCCGTTACCGTTCGGATGTAAATGATAGACGAGATTCTTCTTCTCATACTGACTGTCCGGAAATTGGAAATTGACGCGCTTCAGCGAGACATCTTTTCGGACGAGTTGTGGGAAGGTCTCGATAATTCGTAGTTTTTCTTCAAAAGTTAACATGGTTCCTCCTTGGTGTTACAGTTCTTCACTTCTATATATGCGATGAATTCAAACAAAATGTCAACCGCTGTCTGAAACCAAGCGACGTTTTTAACCGTAAATGGAAACGAAAGGAAGTGTTTTTTGATGTCTACTGTACAATGGCATACGCTGCCAGAACGATCGATTCGAGCAGAACGGCTCGGATTGTTGCCGTTACATGGCTTAATCGCCGTCATCTTGATCGGAACGACGATTACTCAAGTCATGTGGCTCGACCTGACACCTTGGTGGATGGGCATCGTCGGTCTGCTTTGGCTGATCTATTTCATTCCCCGTATCGTCTACATACCCGTTCTTCGCTTGAAGTATATGCGTTATCGCATCGATGAGGAATTTCTCGTCGTCCGCAACGGCATCTTCTTCCGCCGCGAAGTCACCGTGCCGCTCGTCAAGGTGCAATTGATCGATAGCCAAACGGGACCGATCCTGCGTCGCTATGATTTGATCACACTGGATATTCGAACGGCATCCGGCTTCGTCACGTTAACTCGACTCGATCGTGCGCAAGGAGACGCGCTACGCACACAAGTCGAACGCTTCGCGAAACTCGAGGAGCGGGAGGAGGAATCGTTATGACCCGGCGCGTCCACCCACTGTTCATCGTGATGTCGAGTATCTCGATCATCCGCTCGCTCCTGATTCCGTTCGCCGCCTTGATTTTAAATGCGATCCGAAAAGGTGAGATCAACACCTATACGTGGATCGGGATCAGTATCGGGATTGTATTCGTCCTCTTATACGGGATCGCCTCCTGGTATTTCTATACGTTCACGATTGATGCCGAGACGATTCGGGTCCGCAAAGGAATTTTCCAAAAAAGTGAACGGACGACGCAACGTAAACGGATCGAGTCGATCGGCATTCAACAAAACGTCATCGAACGACTGTTGCGTCTTGCGACGTTGACCGTCGAGACATCGTCCGAGAGCGGAACACCGGAAGTCGAACTAAAAGGGATCCGTCTTGATTTTGCGAAAGAACTGAAGTCGTCGATCAAAAATGAGGGGCAACTCGTCGTCGAAGAACAGCAGGCGGAAGTCGCCTATACGATCCCTGTCCGCGATTTGGCATTAGCTGGTGCCTTGTCGGGACGCGTCGGACTAGCGCTCGTCGGGATCGGGACCGCCTATCAATTCATCGATCAGTTCATTGAACGTTATGTCGATCGACTGTTCTCAGAACTCGCTCATTTATCGTTGTTCGTTTTGACGGGACTTGGCGTACTCGTCTTACTCGTCATCTACATCGGCTCGATCATCGTCTATATCTTGAAATACGGTTCGTACCGTGCCGTCTTGCAACACAACCGATTGTTGATCGGGTACGGGATGTTGAACCGGACCGAGGTCGCGTTTCATGCTGATAAGATTCAAGCCCTCGTCATTCAGGAAAGCTGGATTCAGCGTTTGATCGGACGAGCGAGCCTGTCCTTGCACATCATCTCGGCGACCGGAGAGAAGGAGCGACTGTTGCTCCATCCGTTCATCCGGACGAACGAGATTGATCCGTTTCTGGCGACATATCTGCCGCGCTTTCGACAGTTCAGCCCGCAGCATGAAGTCGCACCGATCGGTTTTCGCTACCGGGTTCGTTGGCCGTTACTCGGTTATGCGCTGTTGTTTACTGCACTAAGCAGTGTCGTCATCATCGTTCTTGATTCCTCATGGCGCTTCTTGATCTTGCTTCTGTTCATCTGGTTACCGTTCTATTACTTCGCTGTGCGCAGCGGTTACCGAAAGACCCGTTTCGGAACCGGCCACGATCTCTTGATGTTACGCAAACAATGGGTCCAAAAAGAGACCGTCTATACGCCACGACTGAAAATCGAGGAATTGACCTGGTCCGTTTCTCGCTGGCTCGAAGCAAAGGAGATTGCCCGAATTCAGATTCAACTACGGGGCAATACTGCTTTTAACGCGCTTTATTTTGAACGAACGGATATCGATACCTTACAGCGCTGGTATAAACAATCGTTCCTTTCGACCCCGTTAGCAGGGGAAGTGAAAACCGACGACGAATAAGGAAAGACTCACTGTCGGAAAGGAAGCGAAGCACATGCGCAAATGGGGAATCGGCATCGTGTTGCTCGTCACGTGTCTGCTACTGTTCATCGTCTATGATGGATACCGGATGCAAGAAACATTGATCGGTCAGTCGGACGCTTCTCCGATTCTGAAGACGACGAGAACGGACGGACAGGTGACGAAAGACGAGACATGGTTCAAACAAACGAGCGAGACACAGCAATGGTCGAAGGACGGGCTCGTCCGCTTCGGTCGTTATCTACCGGTTGACGGTAGCAAACAGACAGTCCTCCTCGTCCCGGATGAGATGATGTTTTCACAGACCGGTGTTTATGCACTTGCCCGCTATTACCATGAGGCGGATTTTAATGTCTTACTCATCGAACGGCGTGGTCAGGATCGTAGCGGTGGCGTCCGGAATTACGGTTGGCTCGATCGACTGGATGCCTTGGAATGGACGAAGCGCTTGCTTGCTGAAAACGGAGACGATACACGGATCGTCTATCATGGACTCGGTGTCGGCGCATCGACCGTCTTACTCGCTTCTGGCGAGACCGTACCTACACAAGTCCGGGCGATCGTTGCTGAAGGAGCTTACGCCCGACTCGACGACTGGTTCAGTCTACTCGCGGATGAACAGATCCGTTACCCGGCACTGCCGTCTCTGACGGTCGCGAGCATGTGGAATAAAGGCGAGCAAGATTTCTTTTATGGCGACGTCTCGGTGACGCGCCAAGCAACGAAGAGTCGGGTTCCGACGATGTTCATTCATGGAATGAAGGACGACCTGGTCCCGGTTCGGATGATGTACGAGCTGTACCAAGCAAAAACGGGATTAAAGCAATTGTATCCGGTTCGTGATGCCGGTCATGACGAGACGTATACGATGGACCCGGATAACTACGAAAAACGATTACGCTTATTCCTGCAACCGTACTTGCGGGAGATGTAAAGAAGGGAAGACTGATGCATGCAGACGACACAATCATCCTACTACTGGGTCGGATCCGACGAACCATTCGTTGACACGAAGCAGATTGACCAGATTGGTCGGGTGACGCTCGGTCGATTCGGAGGCTGCTCAAGAAGCGGTCAATATAAAAACGAAGACGGGGCTGCCATCTTGATCGGCGACGATTGGGAGATGACCGTCGTCTTAGACGCTCATAAGACAGCGGATAGTGCAGCACTTGTCTTAGAGCAGTTGGCACAACACGAGTCGCGTATTCGGACTAATCTTGATGCACCACTTACGGAAGCATTCCGACGGATCGAGACGACCGTGCTGGATCTATTTCAAGACCCGGACTTTTTAGCGGCGTGTGCGATGTTGCAAGGGGAGACGGCGTGTCTGATTGCGGTCCGCAAAGGACGGTTCATCTGGTGGTTCTCGGTCGGCGACGTCGTCTTGTACCTGTTTCATCCAGAGTTGATGAACATGGGACAAGCTGCTTTAAACCAGCGTCAATTCTATGAATGGATCGGTCGTGCAAATACGTTTGCCTTACCGGTACCAAGTTACGCGCGTGGGATCCGCGAGTTGCGGCAAGGTGAGAACCAATTGTTCGTGACGACGGATGGTTTGCTTGAATGCCCAGGTACACCGTATGTCGAAGCAATGCAAATCGATAAAGCCTTACAGTCAGGGGGTGTCGAAGAACTCTTTGCGACGATTGAAGCGTTGGGCGTACGCGATAGCACGACCGTCGTCACGTGGAGGGTCACGATTGAGGAACACGCCACGCGACCAAGCGATACATAACACACCCCGCGTTCCTCTTGGAGCGCGGGGTGTTGTCATTCTATTTCAGTTGGTTGTTCCTGCTGCTGATCAAGTTCGACCGGTTCTTGGTCAACGGGTGGCTTCGCTTCAGCCAACGGGAAGGCGATGCCCGCACTTGTCAGTAAGGTGATCAAGGCGGCGCTCGTCAATGTTTGACGCATGGTTCGACACGTCCTTTCTGTCTGATTCCGACACTATATTTTAATAATTCTGAACATTCTTCATCGTTTCGTCAAGCAATCTTTTACTTCCACTACGTATTTTTCCCAAAAACCCAGTATACTTAAACATGAAAAAGGGGGAAATCGATTGAAATTAACGAAAGCCAACACACGTTTATTAGAAACCGTTTTACCACGATTGAATCTGAACGTTGCAGAACCGGACCGGACGGAAATTGAAGACCGTCTGCGGGCAGATATCTACGAAGCCCAGCGGAAGCAGCGTCCATTCGAAGAGATTCACGGTCTATCCGTCGAAGCACGCCTCGATCAGATGATCGCTGAGTTACCACAACGACATCGGATGGAGACGCAAAAACGCTGGACACGAAACTATGTCTCCTCAATTCTGATGTTCATCTTCATCGAAGGGATCGACGGATTGTTCCAATTCGCCCTGATCGATTACTTATTCTTCTCAATCATCGCTCTTTTCTTGATCGATGCGATGTCACAAGTCATCACGGCACCTAAGATCAAACAAGTCAAGTCGCGGGTCTGGATTCAATTCGTCATCAGTTTCATTTTATTCTCAACCTATAAGGCACTGCTCGTGACGGTCTTCCCGGCACCGGACGTCTTGATTCAAGTCAGCGGAATGCCGTCTTATCTCATCGGCATCGCGGGACTCGTTGGTCTCTACATCTACTGGTCAAAGAATCCGTTACGAAAACGCGGCGCATAATTCGCGAGAGGGGATGGTTGCGTGGAGTTCACACATTGGAAACGACGGTTGCAAGATCATTTCGAACGAATGGGCTTTTCCTTACTGACGGAACGCCTAGCGATGCAAGACATGGTCAAACTCGAAGCGACACATGGTGCCTTCCTGTTCTTCCCGGTGACGATTCATCTCTATGAACGGTCCGGCTGGAAGATGGTCGCGTTTGAGGCAGAGACGGGGGAGGATCCGCAACTCGTCGAGCAGCAGATTGCCTCGTTGTTCCAACTCTTGATGGTGACGTTCCAAGAAGAAGAGCGCGAGTTCTTACTCGGATTTCATGCGAATACCGGTCGTTACCTGACGGACCGTAATGCACCCGTCGGACGGCTCGTCCGTCTGATCGAAGAGTGCTGGTATGACGGTGACGTCCTGCGAGTCGACACATTCGATCCGTTTCCGGGACTGTTCGTCGCACCACCTTTCGCCCATCAAAGTTATGCCTTCATGCCGGAAGAACGGACGTGGCGCTTATCCGTCGGGCGTACTGGACGTCCGGCGAACGATTATCGTTTCGACGGAACGATTTTGTCCCCACACCGCTTACCGGAATCGGAATTATTTACTGTGACACCAAAGTCGGTACCGTTAGAGGATGAAGAGGCGATCCGAAACTTACTGGAAACGGAACGACAGACGATCGCTAAGTTCCATGATCGTGCCATGGCGACGATTCAGGCGTACGACCCATCATTTGGTTTTGCTTGGCGCGGGACGCAGACATTTTTCCACGGTGTTCCGGTCAATCCATTCGCACAGCGCTTGTGGCTCGAGAACGGCGTGACGCGTTACCGGATTCTACAACAAGGATCGACGCGATTGCTTGCTTCCGGTGAGACTTGTGACGCTGTCATCGAAATGCTCGATGCTGCCGTCAGCAGTGAAGAACCGGATGGTCAATCCGTCGGTCCGATTGGTCAACTGATCCTCGGGATTTGGCAACAGATCGAGTCGGACGAAGCAACGTATATCACGAACGTTGATTGCCGCGGCATCTCGCGTACACAAGCCGATAACCGGATCCGCCACGCGCTAGCAAGGCAAGAGACGATCGAGTGGGTGCACCGGGCACCGAACGAAGATGATATTTGTCGCTTTGCCGGTCTGACGTTGACCTTCCCGCATCGTCCACCGGGTGTCATCACGATTGAACGAACGGAAGTAGAATAAAACGAACAGGCACGTCCGCGAGCAAGCAGACGTGTCTGTTCGTTTTTTTAGTGCGCGTGCTGTGACAATCGATTAAAGACGACGGACAGACTGTAATAGATCATTGCTGTCAGAGCAGCGATCGTAAAAGAAAGCGGCAGGTCAAATGCGTCCTTCGTCGTCAAGAGAATCAGGAGACTCGCGATCACGATACCGTACACTCCGTAACCGAGGACTGTCGGCACATACGCTAATGTCGTCGATGACCGGTTGATGATCATGCCGATAAGGAAGTCGAGTAAGAAGCCGGACAGCAAGATGATCGGCAAGGTCGCTAAGACGTAAAACAAAAATGTTGAACCGAATGATTCATACATCGTATCCGATGTCCGATCTCGGAGCGGTGTATAGGATATGTATGCTAGGACGGTGCAAACGAGCGTGGTAGTCAAGATGACGGCAAGTAATCGGTTTAACATCAAGGTTCCTCCTTTATTTTCCTTTTTGAGTATATCAATCTACATCAAAAAACACACCCTACTGGAGGATGTGTTAAATGATCTATATTCCGAGTGACGCGATCAACCGTCGCACGTCCTGATCCGCTTGTTTAGGTGTTAAAATCAACAGTTGATCGTCTACGAGGACACGTGTCTGACCACGCGGCGTCAGGATTTCATCTTCACGAATGATCGCAACGACGAGCACATCCTGGGGCATCTCGATATCCTGTAACGTTCTTCCGGCAATCACACTGTTTGTCGAGACCCTGACCTCGATGATCTCCGCTTGCGGATGGGTGACGGTCATGAATTTCAGGAACGGTTCGACCGTCGTGTCGCGCTGTGTCTCTAGCCCCATTCGCCGGACGATCCACGGCAAGGCCGTTCCTTGCAAAAGAGCAGACGTCATGACGGTGAAGAAGACGATATTGAAAAGAAGCGGCGCTTCAGAAAGACCACTCGAAAGCGGATAGGTCGCGAGAATGATTGGAACGGCGCCCCGTAATCCGGCTGCCGTGATGACACTCTGTTCTTTGACCGTGTACCGAAACGGAAGCAACGACAAGACGACGGCAAGTGGACGAGCGAGCAGGATTAACGTCAGGACGATGACGGCCGAGACGAACAAGGTCCGAGGATCGAGTAATTGTTTTGGAAAGACGAGCAGTCCCAGCATGATGAACATGCCGATCTCTGCTAGATGCGACAAGCTACCACTAAATCGTTTGAGCGTCTCGCGGTAGATCATATCATGATTGTTGATCCAGATTCCGGTCAGATAGACGGCGAGAAACCCACTGGCGTGCAAAATCGTCGCGAGACCATACGAGAAGAGCGCCCCACTGAACAGAAGCGTCGGATAAAGGGCGGACGATGGCAACTCGATCCGGTTCAGCAGTTGCGTGACGAGATACCCGATCGCAAGACCAACTAGTGTCCCAAGTCCCATCTCGTAGATGAAGGAAAGAATACCCGCACCAATCGAGAACGATTCCGGTGCCAATGCAAACGATGTGAATAAGATCGTTAGAAAGACAGCCATCGGGTCATTCGTTCCAGACTCCGCTTCAAGCGTATGTTTGACCTTAGCATCGACCGGTCGTCCACTTAACAGAGAAAAGACAGCCGCCGCATCGGTTGAGCCGACGAGTGCGCCGATCAATAACGCGACCGGCCAAGAAAAATCAAGCAGATAATGTGCGACGAAAGCGATGATTCCTGTCGTTGCGAGGACTCCGATGGTCGCGAGCGACAGGGCAGCAGGGAGAATCTTTCGGAAATGCGTCCATTTTGTATGCAAGCCACCGTCAAATAGAATCAAGACGAGCGCCATTGTCCCATAGAGACGAGCTTGTTCGAAATCACCGAAGTTGATGATTCCTGAAACGTCGGACCCGGCGACGATACCGACAACGACGAATAGGATCAACGTCGGTACATTTAACCGGACAGCGAACTTCGTCGTGATGATTGCAATCAGTAATAGTGTGCCTGCGACGAACAAAATCGTACCTTCTTCCATCCCACCACCTCTTTCTTGATGACATGCTCTCTTCTTAGTATACGTTATTTTTCGAAAATTTCGAAAAATAACACCGAAATAAGGTGTATAAACGAATAGAAAAAGGAAAACTAGAAGCAGGACTAGTGCGTTCAAAATGGAACATCAAGGAGGAAGAGGGATGAACATCTGTATCGTCACGGGTGCCAATTCTGGTATGGGAATGGTCACGATTCAAGAATTACTGGAGCGGGGAGATCGTGTCATCGCGACCGTCCGGTCTCAGAAAAAAGCGACGGCACTCGTTCAACTGTTGCGGGAAAACGGTGTATCGCATACACAACTGGAAATCGAGATTGTGCAACTGGATCAACTTGACTCCGTCCGTCGTTTTGCGGATCGCCTGTTCGACATGGTGGGTCGAATCGACCGTTTGATCCTAAATGCTGGAGTCATGGTACCGCCGTATCATGTCACGAAGGACGGTTTTGAATCGCAATTCCAAGTCAATTACTTGAGTCACTTCTACTTGATCGAGCGATTGTTACCTTTACTCGAAAAAGGACAAGATCCGCGCGTCATCTCGATTTCCTCTCTCGCCGGTGAAGGCGGCTTGATCCGGACCGACGTCGAACTTGAGGCGATCGCGCACGTCAAAAAAGAACATTACAGCCCGATGCGTTCTTACCGCGAATCGAAGCTCCTGCAAATGATTCATATGCGTGAGCTAGCTGAAAAGCACGGTGACCGGATCACGTTCGTCAGCGTCCACCCAGGGATCGTCAATACGGATCTGTTCTATCGCGGCAAGTACGGCAAAGTGATGAAGACGTTACTCAAACCAGTCGCGCAAGTCGGATACTGGACCGGAAAACTTTATACACCGGAATACGGTGCGAAGACGGCGCTCTATCTCGCAACAACCGACGACCCACTTGACAACGGCGGCTATTATGCGGATTCCGCTCCTCGACTCAGCAATCCGATCGTCGAAGATGACGAGTACCGGGCACAAGCACGGAATTTGTCGCGCCGCTGGGTCGAATTATCCTGAACGCCAAAAAAACGACCGGCTCGTGGGAAGCCGGTCGTTTACCGTTGTGACGACTGGGGGTCAGATCACTCCTAAAGATTACGTTACATCGAAATAAAATTGTGGAATATGAAAAAAATCACAAAATAATGGGCAAACATGAAATCTTGAAGCAAAAAGGTTTTCTTCTCGCTTCGCATTCGTTAGGATAGAGAAGAATTTTTTTGTAACAGGAGGAATAACATGATACGACAAGCTACATCGAAAGACGTTCGAAACATCGCAACCCTACTTGAGCAAAAAGCGCTCTCCCTTAAAGCTGGTGGCAGTAGCCAGTGGTCAGCTTATCTTGAGCAAGACATCGAGCAACTCGTCGTGCGAGATTTAGAAGCCGGTCGCCTGTATGTCTTTGAGGATCAGAACGAGCTGCTTGGTTCCGTTGCCCTGCTTCCTTCGCTCGAATGGGATCAATCCTTGTGGGATGATGTAGAAGGTCTGTATATCCATCGAATCGTCGTCAGCGACCGCGCAAAAGGACGTGGAGTCGGTCGGAAACTGCTGGAACATGCGATTGCAGTGACAGAGGACGAAGGAGAAATCCTACGACTCGACTGTGTCGCTTCAAACGAGTTTCTCAACGCGTATTACACGTCTTTCGGATTCGTCCATCAAGGAACACGGGACGGCTTCTCGATTTATGAGTATGAACGCATCGAAGCGACGGCTTGAAGCGGTTCAATCAAGACAACGGTCGTTTCGTTTGGTATGGTAAGAGAAAAAGAACGGTTCAAGGAGTGATCGGATGCGATTGAATATCGGCTTCATCGGCTTTGGCAAAAGTACGACCCGTTACCATTTACCGTACGTGATGATCGAGGACAACTATCACGTCACCTGGATTTACAATCGGAAGGAAAAACCGGAGCTGTTCGCATCCTATCAGGATCGACTGCCGGATGCCCGTTTTACGACGGATGTGTCTGAGATGCTCGCTGACCCGGCACTTGATGTCGTCGTCATCAATACACCACCGGCTACCCATTTCGAATACGCGTTGCTCGCCTTGCAACATCAAAAGCATGTTCTCGTCGAAAAGCCGTTTACCGTGACTGAAGAGGAGACGAAGCGTTTATTTGCGGAAGCACATGCGCAAGGCGTCAAAATTCTCGCTTATCAAAACCGCCGTTACGACAGCGACTTCCAAGTCGTCGCCCAAATCATCCGTTCCGGAAAACTCGGACGACTTGTCGAAGTCGTCTCGCAGTTTGATTTGTTTCGTCCCGAAGCAGCGTCAGCTGATGCGCGCCATGAGAACGGTGCGCTTTACGGACTCGGCGTCCATACGCTCGATCAAATCATAGCTTTGTTCGGAAAACCGGACAAGGTCGCCTTTGATGTGCGTAGTGTTCGACTGCCGCACAATCCCGATGATGCGTTTGCGATTGATCTCTATTATCCGGAGCTCAAGGTCAGCGTCCGGACGAGTCATGTCGCACTTGCCCCGGCACCCCGGTGGATGTTACACGGCACGAACGGCACGTTCATCAAACAACACGTCGATCGGCAAGAGCTCGACCTGAAAGCGAACTACTTCCCGGGAGAAGAGGGGTTCGGTGAGGATTCGGAAGACGATTACGGTCGTTTGATTTATCATGATGAACACGGTCACTTACAAGACGTCCGGATACCGAGTCCCGTCGGTGATTACGGCAAGCTGTACCGTGCCTTTTACCGCAGTATCGTCGAAGATGCACCGCTTCCGGTGAAAGAAGAAGATACCTTGTTTGTTGCCCACCTGCTCGAACAAGCTTTTGCGCAACCGTCACCTTATATCTTGACGATCCAAAATTAAATTTTAATTTGATTGCAGGTTGATGACAACTCGACTGTGCCCATAGGCATGGTCGGGTTTTTTTGATATAAAGAACAGGTGCATTCCTTATTTTTCAGATTTTTCTAAAGAAATGTTGATTATTTTTTCAAAAAGTTGGGAATAAGGGAATGTCTCACCAAATCAAAACATAGGGGGTCTATCATGAAACGATTCTTATCCGCATTGCTCGTAGCGGTTGTCATCGTTGGCGTACTCAGCCCTTCGTTGATCGCTGAGGCCGCGACGAAGTTGACCGTGACGACGGATGTCTTACGCGTCCGCGAGAAACCGTCGACATCGAGTAAGATTCTCGGTAACGTCTACAAAGGGAACGTCTACACATCAAAGGGAACGTCCGGCAGCTGGTATAAAATCAGCTACAAATCCCGCACAGGCTACATACACAAGAACTACGTCAAATCGTCTTCGTCGAAATATACGTCGACAGGAACGAAGTATACGACGGTCGGCACACTCAACGTCCGGACGGGTGCTGGAACGAAGTATAAAGTCGTAGGACAGCTGAATAAAGGGGTTGCCGTTGCGACATACGGCACGTCAGGGAGCTGGACACGGATTCTCTACAAGGGAAGCTACCGCTATATCTCGACGCAATACGTTTCGAAGTCAAAACCATCGACGACGACGAAGCAGTTAAACGTTCCGTACTACAACCAATATTCACTCGGGTATCCATCTGGCTGTGAGTTCGTCTCGTTGAAGATGGCACTCGAATACAAGAAAAAAGCCGTTTCTGCTGCGTCACTCTATAATCAAATGCCGAAAAGCATGAAGAACGCGACGTATAAGAACGGGAAGTATTACTGGGCAGATCCACAAAAAATGTTCACGGGGAATCCAGCCGGAACGCTCGATTACTACAAGAACTGGGGCATCTATCCGAAAGGAATTCTACCTCTCGCTAAAAAATACCGCAGCGGGTCCGTTGATATCTCAAAACAAGGCGTCTCGAAAATTGAGAGTGAGATTCGTAGCGGTAACCCAGTCATCGTCTGGGCAACGGTCGATTTCAAAAATCCATACGGTTATTTCTCTTGGATTAAACCAGACGGTAAAACATTCACAGGGTACCGTAATTATCATGTCATGCTTGTGACGGGTGTCTCGAGCGGTTCGTTCTACGTTTCAGATCCATATCGTGGCAAGTATAGTGTCAGTCGCTCGCAGTTCACATCCGTTTTCAATCAAACGGGACAATATGCGTTATCTGTTCGTTAATTCCTCATCCGGTCGCCCCGACGCGACCGGATTTTTGTCATTTTCAGGCATATTGATACGAAAACTACTGTAAAATGAAGGAGTTCACCTGCTAGGTGTGTAAAAGAATGACAATGTATCCATGAAAGGAAGTGAAGAGATGGAAGATCCACGGATCACGCGTCTCGAGCAGGAGGTCGAAGCGTTACGCCAACGCGTGGCTGCCCTTGAAGGACAGCACACTTCGTCTGTCGCACCTGAACCGAGCGAACCAGAAGTGAGTACGGTCGCCCGCCCAGCTCCGCGCCCTGCTTATACGAAACGAAAACCGGTTGTTCCTCCACCAACATTTAAGGAAAAACGCTCCCGCGAAGACTGGGAACAGGTCATCGCGACCGTTTGGTTACCCCGGATTGGAGCCATATTCGCCGCACTTGGGGCTTTGTTCCTCTTTTCCTACGCCTCGGTTGCCGGTCTGATCAGTCCGCCTGTCCGCATCGGAAGTGGGGTATTGATCGGTTTACTCGTCATCGCCCTTGGAGAATACCAGTATGAGAAGAAACGACGTGAGCTCGGGGTCGGACTCGTCGCGACCGGTACGATCGTCGCCTTGGCGGCACTGTTCGCCGGGATGGCCTTATATCAATTCTATCCACCATCTTTAGCCTTCTTACTTGAGCTCGTCGTCGTCTTCATCGCGTACGGTTTGATGCTCTGGATGCGATCGCAAGCCTTGCTCGTCCTCGTATCCATCACCGGCTTCTTATTACCGTATCTACAATTATCGGACGACCCGAACTTACCGCTCTTCTTATTGTACGAAGTCGTCTTGTTCGCAGCGATCTTCTTTGCGGTTGACCGACTGAAGGCCAAAAAAGCGTTTGTCTTCGCTTGGGTGATCTTTACGATCGCACTCGCGTTCGGTCTACTCTCGTTAGAGCTCTACTGGCTTGATGAACAGGTACCACGACTTGATGAATGGTCTCTCTTACTTGCGACATTCTTCGGCTACGGTGCGACTTCCTTCGTCGGAAAACGGATTCAGTTTGAGAAGAACGTCCCAAGTTGGCTCGCTGGGGGTGTCGTCTTACTGACGTTACTGATCCTTGACTGGTCGTTCGGTACGCTGATCGCGATTCTGTTCGCTGGCACTGCCTACCTGCTCGCTGAACGATTGAAGGATTCCGCTCAAAACGGTGTCGGTCACGTCGCCTTACTCGTCGCCGTCCTCTTGATTCCGGCAGATGCCCTCAGCTGGACGTATCAACTGCGCTACTTTTTGATTGCTGGATTAATCGCTGCATTCTGGTTCGTTCCACGAGCGCGAATGCCACACCAACGGTTATTTAACGTCGGACTGTATGTCGTCTTCATCTTCTCGGCTGTCGTTGACTATGAAACCTATCAAAACCTAGGTTTATCCTACGCCTTGACCGTTCTAGCGATGGTCCTAGCTTCGACGGCGTTCGTCTTACTCCTCGTTCAGACACATCGTGATCCGGGCTGGAAAGGGTCGTGGCAACTCGTACTTGTCCTAGCGGCGATCGGTGTTTTTACGACCTATACGTTGATCATCATGGAGTTACCGTTCTATCGCGGTCTTGAAGAGACAGCGCGTAGTACGACGTTATCCGCGGCTTATATCGTCCTTGCCCTCGTGCTCGTCGCGATTGGTCGGATGCGGACGTCGTCGACATGGCGGTTATCCGGGTTGTTGCTCCTGACGATCAGTGCCGTCAAGCTTTTATTGTTTGACTTGTCATTCCTCACCTTGTTCCAAAAAGCGTTCGTCTTCATTGGCTTTGGGATTGTCACGTTCATAATTTCACGGACCTATTTCAAAAAACGAAAAAAAAATACCTGACAAAGCGCTTGGATTGGTCAAAAATGACTAATTCAAGCTTTTTTTATTACGCAAAAATTTTTATTGATAACGATTATCATTGTCGTCTATACTGATGAAGGAACTGACTTAACCATTTACAGGGGGAACGATAGATGAAACAAGCATTGTTGATGACAGGCGCACTCGCGGTCGTCTTAGCGGGTTGTAGTGAAGCCAAACAAGCGGAGAAACCAGCACCGAAAAAGGAGAATTTCGATCAGGTCGTCACCGATTACCGGACGTATGCAATCAATGAAATCGATACGTTCGTTCGTGAGACAGAAAAATTCACCGATGCCGTTCAAGCGGGCAAACTGGAAGAAGCGAAAGCATTGTACGCACCGACGCGGATGTATTACGAACGCGCGGAACCGATCGCGGAAGTGTTCGGTGATCTCGATCCGAAAATCGATGCGCGAGCAGGCGATGTCAAAGCGTCGGAGTGGGGTGGCTACCACCGGATCGAACAAGGGTTGTTTGAAAAGGGAACGACAAAAGGCTATGAAGCGTACGCGAAGCAATTGATGAAAGACGTTCATTTACTGCGGGCGAAGGTCGAGACGGTCGAGGTGACACCGGAATTACTCGTCACGGGGGCGACGGATCTATTAAACGAAGTCTCGACGTCAAAAGTGACAGGCGAAGAAGACCGTTATTCGCATACGGACTTATATGACTTCGCAGCAAACGTCGAGGGGGCTGAAAAAATCTATGACTTGTTGAACCCGGCGCTGAAGAAACAAGATGCGACGTTATCAAAAGAGATCGCTGCTCGCTTCAAGGATGTCCATGCATTACTTGACGCGAAGAAAAAGGGTGACGGGTATGTCCTCTACACGAGTCTCTCGAAACAAGACGTCAAACAGATGAGTGTCGCAATCAATGAACTCGCGGAACCGCTCTCGAAGATGGGCATCGTACTGGAGGGATAAGCATGAAACCAATACAAGAAGGCGTCACGCGACGGGATGTCCTGAAGGTCGCAGGCTTGACGAGTCTCGGGGCCGCCCTGTATGCCAGTGGTCTTGAGAAGTTTCTTCCGCGGACATTAACTGTTGAAGCAAGTGATCAAGAGCCGTTCTACGGGACGTATCAAGCAGGCATTTTGACACCACCACAAAACCACGTCCAAGTCGTAGCGTTTGATATCAAGACGGAGCGACGCGATGAACTCGTTGATTTATTAAAACGCTGGACACGGTTATGTGCCCGACTTGCGGCTGGGTTACCATATGGCGATTCCGACTCCCGTTACGTCCCACCGGAAGATACGGGGGAAGCGGACGGATTATCTGCCGGTCATTTGACGTTTACGTTCGGGTGCGGTCCAAGTCTATTTGACGGTCGCTTTGGTATTCAGCATAAACGACCGGAGGCGCTTAAACCGTTGCCGACGTTCGATCTCGATCGTTTAGATGAAAAATGGGGCGGAGGTGATCTTGTCGTTCAAGTTTGCGGTGATGATGCGCAAGTCGTCTTCCATGCAATTCGTAACCTCGTCCGTGTTGGGCGCGGAACGGTCGCGATGCGATGGTCGCAAGCTGGCTTCCAGCGCAGTAAAGCAGCAGATGCCTCTGGCGGGACGCCGCGCAATCTATTCGGCTTCAAGGACGGCACGGGAAATCCCGACGTCTCGAAGCAACAAGTCCGGAAAGAATCGCTCTTTTGTCAGTGGCAGGACGGGACGCCGTGGTTAACGAACGGCTCGTTCCTCGTCGTCCGCCGCATTCAGATGCATCTCGAGGTTTGGGACCGGACGATCCTGAAGGAACAGGAACGGACTTTCGGACGCGAACGTGCTTCCGGGGCACCGCTCGGCTCAACAGACGAGTTCGCTTCCGTCACCCCAGCGAAACGACAAGCTCGTGGCGAAGCTGCCTTACCGGTTGACTCGCATACCGCTGTCGCGCATGGAGACGGGAAGACAGCGATCCTACGCCGTTCCTACTCTTATCAAGACGGCATTGATGAGAAGACAGGTGCCCTCGATGCTGGACTACTCTTTTTATCGTATCAGCGTTCGCCAAAACAATTCATCGCGATTCAGCGCCGTCTTGCCGCGCAGGATCGACTGAATGAATACATCACGCACCGTGGAAGTGCCATTTTCGCCTGCTTCGGTGGGATCTCGAAAGGAGGCTACATCGGTGATGCGTTATTTGCGTAATCTTGTCCTTTTACTTGTACTCCTTGTAGCTGGTCAACACGCGGTGCCTGCCCATGCTGCTTCGACGGATGATCTCTATGTCGCAATCGGACAAGCGCTGTCTGCCGTCGCAAGTGAAGATCGCACGGCACTGAATCAAGCCATCGAAGAATTAGGGCAAGCTGCTCAAGATTTACCTGATCAACAAGCAGCAATCACGAAAACCGTCAAACAGGTCGATGCAAAACGGTCGGCAACGTTTCCCGAGGTCCGCGAGCAACTGACGGCACTCTCTGCTGCCGTTCGGAAGCAGGAAGAAGCAACGAAACCGAAGACAGATCCGGTTGCGAAAGCAAAGGTGAAGCAATTACTTTCGCTTACGAACGAGATGCGTCAAGTCAAAGCGAGCGATCGTCCGGCAGCGGAACAACGATTGTTGACCGCATGGGCAACGCACGAAAGTCTTGTCCGTAATGACAGTATCGGTCACTATGGCAACATCGAGATGGCGCTTGCCTCGATTCGGATCGCCGCGGCGCGAAAGCCTGCGGATACGAAGGAGTGGAAGGCGGCACTTGATCAATTCGACAATGCAGTCCAGTCCTTCCTCGACGGAGAACAAGTCCAAGCGAAGAAAACAGGACTGCAGTCACTGCTGACACCGCTTGAAGAGGCGCAGACCGCGCTTGCAGCAAGTGATTTGCCGCAAGCGAAGCTGGCACTCGAATCGTTTCTGAAGACCTGGCCGCGAGCCGAAGGTGAGGTCCGGACACGAAATGAAGGTCTCTATTCCCAGCTTGAATCAGACGTACCACTGCTACTTGCTCGGCTGACGCCGGAAACTCGGCAAAAGACGGCACAAGAACTCCAGTCGTTCGAGAATGCTATTGCACAATTACAAACAAAGACGCATTATACGTTCATCGACGCGATGCTCGTGATGCTCCGGGAAGGTTTGGAAGCATTATTAATCGTCAGTGCACTTGTTGCCTTCGCACGGAAAAGCCGAACCAAACAAGAAGGTAAGGTCTGGGCAGGTGCCGGGCTTGGTCTGATCGCAAGTGGTCTGTTAGCCCTCATCCTGCAGACAGTCTTTCAAGCCTCATTCGCAGCAACAGGTCGCGAACAAATCGAGGGCTATACGGGAATCGTCGCGGTCGTCGTCATGCTGTTCGTCGGCTACTGGTTGCACTCGAAAAGCGCCGTCGCCAAACGAAAACACTTTTTATCGACGCTTTCGACGACGTCCTTATTCTTCGTCAGCTTCTTAACGATCTTCCGGGAAGGCGCCGAGACGTTGTTGTTCTACATCGGAATGGCACCAGCGATGACGAAAACTGCCTTGTTATCCGGAATCGGACTCGCGATCGTCATCATCGGTCTCGTCTCGTATGCGGTCATCCAGATTGGTGTTCGTTTACCGATCCATCGTCTGTTCCAAGTCGCGTCCTGGTTGATTTATGTGATGGCGTTCAAGATTCTCGGTACGAGTCTGCACGCGTTGCAACTGACGAACGTCCTACCGATTCGTCCGATCAATGGACTCGGAACCGCCGGCTGGATTGGTTTCTACCCAACGCTCGAGACGCTTATCCCGCAAGTCGTCCTGATGATTCTGATTGCCTTGTTTACGATCTGGCAAAAGCGGCGCACAGCAGCAATCCAGACTGCTGCTTGATCCATTTTTCAATTTCAGGTTTCAACTATTATGTTTCGGGTATAACTTCTTATCAGCAGCTTGCTGCATGAAAGAGAGGGATTTTTATGCTTGAAACACGCATCGTGCGAAACATGACCGCTGTCGACGCAGAAGTGACGAGCCTCAAATCAAGTGGCTATTCGAATAAACAGATCTACATCTTTGCAAAAGACGAAGAACTCGCGGAACGCATCGCGAATGACACACAGACGTTACCATACCGCGTGACGAAGAAGTCGTTCTTCGAGACGTTATTATCAGCCGTCCGGAGTAACCGTAATGATCGGATTGCTCAATTGTCCGAGCTTGGCATGACGAAGGATGTTGCTGAGGATCTAGAAGATGAAGTCCGACACGGGCGGATCGTCATCGTCGGTTCGAAGTCTGATTTACTGAATCCAGCGTTCGCGGCGTCTTACGTGACGGATGAAGCAACCGATTATGGTGCTGGCGTACCAAAACTTGAAGACGAGGAAACGACGACGACGTTACCAGCCGATCAAAACGTCAAGTTAAAAGATGAATGATACATAAGCCTCCTGTTTCTCAGCGTAGAGACAGGAGGCTTTTGTTTAGCCTTCTCATGGAAGGGAATGGGAAAATTGAGAGGAGGAGAGACAATGCAATTCTTATATGTCGGTTATTACGATGCTGAGCGGATGGATGCTATATCGAAGGAAGAGATCGATGCTTTGATGTCGCGTTGTGATGCGTTGATGAACACCTTCAATAAACAAGTCGATGTCCTATCAGACTGGCACCCGGGTCTTACGACACAAGCATTTTACTGGCAGGATGGGGTCGTACAGAAGAAAGTAGAGCCGGATCGAACGCATGGAGAGCAGATTGGCAGTTTGATTGTCTTTGAAGCACGTGATTTAGATCATGCGATGGAACTAGCTTTCCTTCATCCGACGACTCAAGTCGCAGAAGGGGAATCTTACGGTTGGCGAGCGGAAGTTCGACCGTTATCAGGTACCTCATGATGTATGGATTATGGACGACATTTACGACTCAAAACGGACAACGCGACAACGTCATTGCCCTGTTGCTTGAAGCTGCGGCTTCTCTTGCGACGCATCCGGGCTGCCTGCACTACATCATCAGTCGTTCTGACGAGCCAGATGTTTTGCATGTTCGCGAAATTTGGACGGATGCGGCTACTTATCAAGCATCCTTAACTTTACCGGTGACGCAGCACTTGATTACGCAAGCGCGTCCGTTACTTGAACATGTTGAACGTGTACTGGAAGATCAACCGCTCGGTGGCAAAGGACTCATATAAATCAAAACCCCTTCTCTCATCGAGAAGGGGTTGAATGCTGTTAGGTTGCCTTCCACTTGATATCGATGACGTCCGACGCTCGCACCATTCGGCGCATACCTGTCGATGTGACGAGTTCAATCGTTCCACGGTCATGAAAAATCGCTTGGATTGAACCGGATACCGTATCCAGTTGTTTCAATCGGACGTGGACCGTCTGTCCGGTCCGGACTGCACGTTCCATGATGTGTTGCAAGGAGAGGCGATCACGAACACTCGTCTCTTCGCGTGATTGATACAAATGTTCAAGATGAAGGATATGCTGGCGTGAAGTCAGTTGTTTCCACTTGCGATTCGATCGTTTTTTAGATGCGAACATGGCTGACCACCTCCTGAATTGAGTCGTACGCTAGACAGTCGTGCGCTCTGCTTCAGATAATTCCCTTCAAGATCCGTGCTTAAACACGTGCACCTGACATTTTTTCGCGAAACGCCTCGATTGCCACAATTGCTTCTTGATCGTGCTCGACCTCACCCGGTGCATTCCCTTCGGCAAGAATCGTTGTCTCAAGCGTCGCACCGAGGAACGACGCGATATGCTTAAACTGCGTGACGAGTGCCTGTCCTTTGACGCGCGGATCGTCTCCACCGACGGCAATCAAGTGGAATCGTTTCCCTGCCATTCGGCTTTTGAAGTCGAGCTCTTCGTCGCGAAGTGACTCGCTGAATCGGTCGATGAATAATTTCATCTTCGTCGACATCGAGTACCAGTAAATCGGCGTGATGAACAGGATGTCATCGTGTTCAAGCATCGCTTCGACGATTCGGCGATAATCATCACCGATCGGCAAAAAGCCACCATGATGACGGCGGTCTTCAATCGGCTGAATCGAGACGTTCGCCAAATCGACAGCCACATGAGGGATGCCTTTCAACGCTTGTTCACCGAGCCATTCACTGTTTCCTTTACGTGAGCTACCATAAATCGTATACATATCGTGCATCTCCTTTTGAATTCGATTGTTTTATTCTATTCCAAACTTCACTGTCAATACACCGATATGCTCACAATTGGTTTTGAATAAGGGTTTTGCGGAAAAAGACAAGAAGACGAAAAACAAATAGGGGAGGAACTGTCGAATGGAGAGAAGTACGCTCATTGCGCTAGAAAAACACTTATATGCCATCCACCTCGAAATGGATGGACTGGCGCGGCTGATTACGAAACAATTGATTCATTTGAGCCAAGTGGCTGCATCCGTCGAACATTTTCGGCGGATGAGCTTTGATATCTATAAACATCGGACGTCGCTCGAACAGATTCCGTCACAAGTCTTATATGAGACGGCTCTCGATTACGAAGATTGGCTCGAGGAAGAGTTTGATGAGATTCCTGCTAATTGGCAACTGGCGTCGAAAGAAGAGGAGGCACTCGAGCAGCTCTGGTGGTTCGAGTTCTCACGGATTCTAGCGGAACTCGAAGAATGGCTCAGTCTCTATCTGATTCGCCGAATTCGAGAAGATGTCCGCTATATGCCACCGGTGATCGAGAAGAACGCCTACGCCTTGTCGGAAGATGCCCGACACGTCTTTTGGCGACTTTTACAACGTTCCGTTGCGAAGCCTTCATCAAAAATCAAGGCCAATCAATTATCGTGCCGAATGGGGATCGCCGAGATTGCCCGCTGTGCCCGCCTCAATCAAGATCGAACACGTCGTGCGATCGGTGAACTGAAGAACCGGGGACTGGTTGCGATCGAGGAGGACGACGAGAAGTTGAAGATGCGGCTTCGGCTTCAAGTCATCTGATTGAAAGCGATGAAGCGTTCAATCATGCGTTCATCCCGACGCGCGGATGGACCAATCCAAATGAGATGACCGGGGCTCTTCGATTCGATGAACTGTGCATGCGGAATGCTTCGTCGAGCGTGTTCGGCGTGTTCGAACGGAACAGCACGGTCTGACTTTGAATGGACGATCAAAACCGGACACGTGACGGCTTCGAGTCGCTCTTGTCCTAAGTCTTGCGTGATATCGAACAACACACCCCGTCCTGGACCATTTTGAAGACCGACCTCATATAACAACGAAGCATCCGTCTCACTGATGTGAGTACGGATCGTTTCGCGTGGTAAAAGACTCGTCATCTCAACCATCCGAACCGCTGCCTCTTCAGGAAACTTGCGAATCTTATCCTTCACGTATGTCCAAAGCCCCCACTGGATGAACTGTAAAGGACGTTGTAAGACCGGTTGGATCAAAAGTCGGTGGTAGGGAAGGGATATCCGATGCGTCATCGCACACGCTAAGACGAGGGCATGAACACCTGTATCTATTCCGGCAAGGGCGATCGCCGTCGGTCCTCCGGCTGAGATGCCGTAAACGGTATAGTGTTCGATTTGACGGGATGCGAGCCACCCGGCGTAAAATGTCGCGAGCGCCTCTGGATTATCTGCGAGTTGAAGTGGTGTTCGCCCATACCCCGGACGCGATGGTACGATGACACGATACCCTGCAGCAATCAATTTCTCGACATGGTAGATTTCCCGATAATCCGACTGCGTCCCATGAATTAAAAGAATGATGGGACCGCTTCCGCTATCCCGGTAATCAAAGCGCTGACCGTTCCATTCTGCGATACAATGCATCCAAATTCTCCTATCTCTTAATATTTACCATTTTATTGTTAATCTAATTTTCTTTTTCATGTATACTGTAAAGTATAACCAAACCATTGTGACTTAGGAAATGAGGATGCGTAGTGTCAAACGAAAAATTAACAAACCGTGACCGCTTACTTGCTGTACGAGAAATCTTCGAACGTCAGTCGGATGAAGATCATACGTTGACGCTTGAGGAATTAAGCATGGAACTCTCGAAACGAGGCTTAATCGAGAAGCTATCCCGAAAATCGTTAAAGGATGATATTGCAGCACTTGCTAAATCAGGCTTCGACGTCGTGGCGGAAGAGACGAAGAATGGACTTGCCATTCCGTATCATCTCGTCAGTCGTCCTTTTGAACATCATCAGCTCCGATTGCTCGTCGATGCCATCGCTAGTGCGAAGTTCATCTCGGAAAGTGAGACAACATCTCTCGTCAAGACGCTTCAATCCCTGACGAGTGATAAGATGGCGGAGTCACTTCAGCCGGTCCTACATACTGTCAAAAAACCAAAAGGGATGACGTCCCGCTCAATCGATACGATTCAGAAAGCAATCAGCGAAGGTTTCGTCATCAGCTTCCAGTACCAAGGGAAATTCAACGAACGGACGCGAAAGTTCGAGTTACGCAAGGATGGCGAGCATTATCTCGTTTCACCAGCACATCTATTGATGGATAACGGTAATTACTATTTGATCGGAAGAGACGAACGGATCAAAGAGGTTCGAACGTATCGGGTCGACCGAATCGTTGATTGTAAAGCATTCGAACCGATGGAAGAACCGGTCTATGTCGAGCCAAGTTACTTAAGTAATATGTTCAACATGTATGGAGGAGAGAACGAGCAATTGACGCTTAAATTCCAGGAGAGTCTGATGCCGACCGTCGTTGACCGGTTCGGAACCGATATCCGTTGTCGTCGTCTCGATGACCTCTGGTTCGAGGTTAAGGTCGATGCGCTCTTTTCTGACGGCTTCATGATGTGGCTGATCCAGTTCGGCAACCAAGCAGAAATCATCGCACCTGTCGAACGCCGAGAGACATTCAAGAATAAAGTAGCGGGTCTTGCGACGATGTACCAAGTCGAAACACCTGCTCTTTAAGAGGTAAAGCAAGGTTCATTTGACCATGGATCTTGCTTTTTTAATTATTGAATAAAAAAATGTCGTTTTTTGTCGGATATTCATATTTGAATATTTTAAGCGAATAGTTCCAGTTACTATTATAGGTATCTGATACTTATGTAGGAGGAACGACATGCAACAGATGGAAAAAAGCCGATCAAACGGGATGCGGAAACTAGGTGTTTTCCTGTTCTTCGTTTGTTTATCCTATACATCTTGGTACTTATTCTCACTTTTTGTCTTTCATCTCGTGTTACCAGAAGATGTCATGACATCACTCGACATCGTCGCGTTCGGATTCAGTCCGGTTATCGCTCTTGTTGTCACCATCGGATCGCTACGTTTGATTGAACGGCGCATGAAACCTAAATTTACCCCCCTTTTATTCATCGGGTATATGCTTTCAACAAGTGTTTTGATCTATTATTCAGTTGCCTACGCGCTTCTACCCCGACTGTGACTTGCAACTCCCCAGCAATTGGCATATGCTACGCTTATAGCTTGCTAGGTAAGGGGGGATACGATGAACGCACAGTATATCCTCGACTGGATGCCGCTCGTGATTCCTGTCGGTGCCATCGTCTTTATTGTCGTCATTGCGCGTAAGGCTTCAAAAATCGATGCTGAAAAGTAAGAAGACTCCAACTAGGGAGTCTTTTTTTATCGGATTCCGTTGACACTTTATTCGCGCGATTTCCCTATTGTTCGAAAACATAACGCCACACATTTTTATGGTATAAAGAAACTAGGTGAAAGACCTAATATCAGGAAATCATGGAGGGACAGATGAGCCAAAGAACCGTCATGACTTTACTTGCACTCAGTCTACTGCTTACCGTATGTATGTTGAAAAAATCGACGTTGACGCCAAAAGCTAGTACCATCGATCTCACCATCGCTGTCGTCGGAACGGCTCCGGTTCTTACACAATCTCCGGACTTCCATTCAATTGATTTGCAGGAAATCAAAGGAGATTTACGTCAATATGACGCCGTCATGATCATGCCGGAGTACTTACATAAGGTAGCAGGACGTGACTATGCCGCCGTCTACCGGAAAGCACATATTCCATTTTTCTTCATCGGCTCTCAAAAATCCATCGAACCGTTTCTTGATCCGAGTCTCTCCTATGAGGGAAGCATCTCGGTGCCGAATCCGACGTTTGCAGCTGGTATGCTCTATGACGATACGCAAGAGACGACCTGGTTGTTCGGAGAGGGGATCGAACGACCGAATCGTTCGGAGCAACTGAGGATCTATCAATCGATTTTTCAAACGATTGAACAGAGCCACCTGGCAAATTAACGCTTGAAGGAAACTAGACCGAAAGTGTACTCATTTCTTTTCGCTTCGGTCTGTTTTTCGTCCATCGAAATGTTTTGTTGGCGCTAAGACGATTTCCCGGATATTGACATGTTGTGGTGGCGCGATGGTGGATCAAACCATCTCTGCGACTGGTGACTTGCGACGACACTACGCAATCAATTGATGCGCACTTAATGCGACAAAAAGCCCTTGCTCCACGAGCAAAGGCTTTTTGTTAACGTTCGATTTGTTCGCGTACTTGACGCCGGAACGTTTGGATATCATAGGCGGGTTCGCTTGTACTGAATTCAATCCCGTCGATTAAACGCGCATTGGATGACGCATCCGGGAACTCAATCCGCATCAACCACTCAAGCGTCGTCTCCTCATGACGTCTTGGGAAGGCTTGTTCAAGTTGCGAAGCAATCTTCAGCAACGGGTGATGACTATAACGTTTTGGAGCATGCGTTCGTACCTGTTTGGAACGTTTGACAGTCTGTTCCATTTCAATCGGAATGACTTTTCGCTTCCGGATGACGTACAGCGTGATTGCAACGAACAGTACAGTCACGATTGCCGTCACGATCCAAATCCAATGTGACGTTCCCGCTTGGACCGTTGCTTGTTTGACGTCTTCCACGCTTTTGATGTTTTCAAGTCCCATCGCGCGGTTCGTCATGTTGTCCGCTTTTCGTCCGAGTGGCTCCGTCCAAAGGAAGAGGGAGCCAAATGCTTCAAACAGCGGTCGGATCGAATTCGTCACAGACCCTACGAGTGCTTCCTTCGTCAATCGAAAAAGACCGGCTAAAAGGAGCCCTAACGTCAGCATCAGACCAACTGTTGAGAAGATACGTCGCCATTCTGTCATATAGGTGACGACGAATGGATACGCGACGACAAGGAAGAGGAGCAAAAAGGCACCCAGCGGTGGAGTCACACCTGGGAATAGAATCATCACGCCACCGACGATCAGTCCACTTGCGGCGTAACGCCAAGCTGACTCGACCGTATCAAGAAATGCGGTCCAGGCGACGAAGATAAGAGCTAAAATACAAGCAACCGGAGATAGAATGAACAGTAATCCCGCTGCGAGTAGCTGTAGTCCAATCCGAAGCGAGCGGTGCGGCACGAAGGCAAGTGCCGGGAAAACGAGTGCTAGATAGAACGGAACGGGTAACAGACTCGCTAGGAAAATCCACCAGAGAATCATGCGCTCACCCCTTTCTGCCGATGACCGAGATGGATCTCTGCCGTCGTTGACGGAACGCTCCGTTGTAAGCGTTTCGTGAAATAGCGGCGCTCGAGTGGTAAGTCATATTCCGAGATCCGGGCAAGACATTCCATCGTCCGCAGGAACTGATGTTTCCCCGTACCGGACGGGACATGATACCACTGACCCGTTCGATTGACCATCGAGATCCAAAGACTGTAGGAAGCGCCTTGTTTTTCGAGTTCGCGGATGATTGTTGCGGCACGCGATAAGAGTTTCTCGAAGTCAGAGCGGAGGGCGAGCCCGTCTGCTGACAGACCATCGACGATCACGGCATAATCATGATTACGTTTCCGATCATATTGATACGAGTACAGTTCGTTTGTCTTTGCATAGGCAGACCAATAAATCGATTTCGCGTCTCCGGAATAGGGAACGACTGAATGAAAACTCGAACGATCCGAAAACGGACTCGAACGATCAATCGTCTCACCCGGGATCATTCGCTCGTTCCACTCGACGGACGCTGGCGCGAAGTCCGGGAAGACATGCCCAAGTTCCTGGATGTCGAGCGTGATATAGATCGTCATCAGATGAAACGGATCCGAGATCATGATGTCAAACGATTGAATCCGAATCGTTCCTCGCTGTGCGGCAATGACATCGATTGAAAACGGGACGATCGTCTGTTTACCGACATACATGTGTTGACGCCAAAACTGACTACTCGCGTCAGGAAGCTTGATTTGATCCCCGAGTAGACCGGAAATCGTAATCCGTCCAAGCGGTAACTTCGTCGGATTCGTCAGCTCGAACGGAATCTGGATCGCTTCTTCCCGGAAAGCACGGACTGTCTCAAGGAGGCGGACGTGGATCCGCTTCGCGACGTATTCAAGATAATAGGGCATCACCCAGCCGTATATCGTATAGGCAAATAATAAAGCCGCCATCCAAACAGGACCATAGAGTCCGACGATGATCCCACTTGCGCCCGTCATGGTGAGAATGATGAGGTTAAAGGCTTTTGGTGTGATCAATTGCATGATTACACCTCAGTCGGGACGGTGAGTGAATCGAGAACCTGCTGGACGAGACGTTCGTTCGACAACTTCAGCGTCGCTTCAAGTGTTAGGACGAGTCGGTGAGCGAGAAGCGGCGTTGCTAAGTGTTTGACGTCTTCTGGTGTGACGTACGTCCGCTCTTGCATCCAAGCACGCGCTTTTGCTGCCTTTAAAAGGGCGAGTGTCGCTCGTGGACTTGGTCCAATCTCAACGTCACGATGGGCGCGGAGTGCATCACAGACATCAAGTAAGTAATTTTCGACGCTGTCCTCAATCGTGACAGCAACCACTTCCTCTTTCCAGTCGTTGAGTTGTTCAAGTGGAATGTGTAGATCGGCTGCGGTCAGATGCGCTCCACGTAACAATGCTTTTTCCGCTTGACGCGTCAGGGGAGCGAACGACAACTTGAACAAGAAGCGGTCGAGTTGCGCATGGGGGAGCGGGAATGTGCCGTGTCCGTCGAACGGGTTTTGTGTCGCGATGACAAGAAAGTGTTGGGGTAGCGTATACGACATATCACCAATTGTCACTTGTGCCTCTGCCATGGCTTCAAGGAGAGCGGACTGGGTCCGTGGAGTCGTTCGGTTGATCTCATCAACGAGGACAATGTTCGCAAACAGCGGACCAAACCTTTGTTCGAACGACCCAGTGAGTGGGTTAAACAGCTCCATTCCGAGTAAATCCGTCGGTAACGTATCTGCTGTACATTGAACACGTGAGAATTTTGCATCGAGTGTCTGCGCGAGCGCTTTTGCTAGTGTTGTCTTACCAGTCCCGGGACGGTCTTCGAGTAAAATATGCCCCTCGGCAAGTAAACCGATCAATAAATGATCAATCACATCGTCCTGACCAAGGATGGATTGCTTAAGTGATGTCCGTAACGTTTGAAACATAAACGATTCCCCCTTTAAGATGCTTTGTATTTCTAAAGTGTACGAAAATTCAGAAAAAACCGCTAGTGATTTTCCTAAAACGATTGGTCTAGAAATACGTCTACCTTTTATACTACCATTTTCATCCAAAAGTTTCGTGAAATATCAAAAACATTGAAACAGGATTAGGAAGTCATTTATCGAATAATGTATTTAGGGTTGCTAAGATAAGGAGGAATGGACTCATGAAACAATACACTACGGAATCCGATACAACTCCAGTCGTTCAACATGACGTCGTCCATAGTCCGCTCGATGATTACCAACGCGTCGTTTCCGGAGGTCCCCCGAATCGTCGTGCCTTTGCCGCGATCCGTCGACTCCCAATCGGATTACGTTTGCTTACGTATACGCTTGGTTTCTTATTCACAGCAAGCATCCTCACTGGACTTATCATCAGTCTACTTGATTAAAAAAGACTCCCTCAGCGCACCGAGGGAATCCCATCATTCTTTAAAGAGATCATCCATCAGCTCGGTGATCTCTTTTTTACGCTTGTTCGTCTCATTGCGTAAGATTCGAATCGAGCGTCCGCTCCAATCGAGTCGGTCGCCAATCGTCGCTTGGCGCGGTAAACGACTTTTCGGTAACGTGATCGTCTCACGGTCGTCGGTCTCACAAATTGCTAGATCATCTTCAAAATCAGCTACGGTCAATCGCATCTGATACACCTCCGCGTCTAGTTATTCCGGTCGTAAATCAGGCCGGTTCGATTCCTTGATACCGTCACCAGTCGAGATATACTGAATCGTTCCACTTTGATCGGTTCGGTCAATCGTAATCCGTTCTGCCTTCAGTTCTTGTAAGACGGAAGGACGTGGATGACGATAGGCATTGTCCTTTCCGGCTGAGATCAAGGCACGTTTTGGTGATACAGCCTGTAGGAAGGGCAGGGAGGACGATGTGTCTGCCCCGTGATGTCCAAGCTTTAAGACATCAGCACGTACATCGGTGTTTGACTCGAGTAATTGTTGTTCAGTTCGGATCGGCGCGTCGCCCATGAAGAGGAAGCGGTCTTGTCCATGTTCGACCCGGAGGACGGCACTCCAGCTGTTAAGATCCTGTGTCCCGTCTGTTAGAGGAGCAAGGAACGTAAAGCGTGCGGCTTCACTCGGTATTTTAAGACCTGCCTTAACTGACTTGATCGTCACTCCTTCGCGTTTGACGGCAAGGAGGAAATCGCGATACGTCTCCGTCGTATGCGTGACTCGCGGGGCATAGACGCTGTCGACTGGAAAGGCATCGAGGACGGTATCGAGTCCACCGATATGATCGGCGTCCGGATGTGTCGCAATGACCGCTGTTAAGCGTTTGATACCCAATTTTTGTAGGTAGCGGACGACATCTTCGCCTTTGCCGTTATTCCCACCATCAATCAAGATCGCATCTTCCTTCGTTCGGATGAACGTACTATCTCCTTGACCGACGTCAAAACCATAGATCTCCATCTGTCCTGCCGTCGGGGCAGGGGGTGCTTCGTCCCGTGTCGTATAGAAGATGACGATTAAACAGAGTGCTAATAGAATCGTTGATCCCCATTTCAACATGTCGGTTCCTCTTTCTCGAACAGATACAGCATGCCATTGCGCGGATGACCGAACCGTGGTCCGCTGTAACCGCGTCGTTTTAAGGCAGCGCGCATCAGAATCATCATGCCGCCGTGACCGACGAGTAGAACCCGTTCGTCGTCTTCGAACATTAATTGATTTAAGAGCACTTCAATCCGTTCATTCGCATCCTTGATTTCGGCTTGAATTCGTTTACTGAACGGGGCTGCGAATCGACCGAGAACCGCCCAGCCGAGGAACGGTAATCGGAGATTCGACCGAATCGTCGGAAACGGCACTTCACGCAGCAGATCCGTCACGATGATTTCTTGATCATAAACGCTTTGCGCCGTCTGGACGGCACGCGGCATGCTACTGGCATAACAGACTGTCCAGTCAATCTGACCGAGCTCGACCGGTTGAATATCGATCTCTGACGTATCATACCGTTCAATCCATTTTTCAATATCGCTAGCGCTAATCCAGCCTTTCGTCGGATATCCTTCCGTCACCCGGTGATGCCTGACTAATCCAATTTGTTTCATATGTCGTACGACGGATTAAACCGTCTCCCTCACTTTCATTCATCGTTTACAAAGCGACACGGATTGCCAGTCCACATAAAATCGCTCCTAAGATACTGAGCAAGCTCCCGATGATGTAATATTCCGCAAAGCGGCGATCTTCAAACTGTTTAAAACGAGCCAATGCCTTCAAGGCAATGATGAAGCCAATGGCTCCAGTTGCATTCGTGACAACGAGCAGGGTGATGATTGCGCGTTCGACGAGACCGATATAACGTCCGATCCCGCTTAATTCCGTCGTATAACTGCGCGCAGAATCTTCGACTTCGTGCGTGACGGTCCGCGAGATGCCGTCTAACTGCTCTTTGCGTGTCACTGTCCGCTCGAAATGCGCTTCAATCAACCGCGGCGCGAATGGTGCGAGCATCAAGGCGATTCCGTGACCGAGTAACTCCGTCGTCACTAAACTAAAGCAAAGAATCCACAGGATCTGCTCCGGTCGCGAGAACGACAACGACCAATCAATCGGAACAAACACCCATGTCAAGGCGATGATGGCAACGATATGTAACGCTTGATCGATCCAGTACGCTACTGCTTGTTTGACGCGGCGTTTGAGCGGGGAAGCATCGAGTAGGGCATGAAACACGAGAATGCTGCCTCCAAGCCATCCGGCGATGTCGATGGTCAATTCCCGTTGGATGACGAAGAACGCAAGCACAAGTAGCATCAGAGCCGCATGAACGGCAAGATGTTGGAGTAAGATGCGTTGGTGTCGATGTTTCAGTTGCGCCATTCGTTTCGTCTGTAATGGAAAATCAGCAAGTAGATGGACAAGTAAAAGACTAAGTAAGACGGTCACCGAATCGCCTCCCAGACTTGGAATTGCTCCAGTGCCTGGGTCAAGGCAGCTTCAAGACGCTTCCGTTGCTTACGCTGCGAGCGGGAGACGAGTTTTGCGACATTTACGCGGGCATCTTGTTCCTTGAAGCCCATCTTCAGTCCGATCTCTTCATACGTATCATCCGGATATCGATCCATCAACCGGTGCAGTTCAATCTGACGGTCCGTCTTCCCGAAGTAAGCCGGATACAGCATTTCGAGATAACCGTTTAGCAAGGCAGTCGGTAAGTAGGGCGGTCCAGCAAAGGCAATCCGCGATGGAAGCGTCTTCGCTAATTCCTGTGCTTCGAAAGCATGAATGATCGCACTACCATTGGCTTCTTCAGCCCGCGTCGTCGAAATCGTCTCATATTGACCAAATCCAATCCCGATGTAACCTGGCAATTCTTGATTCAATAAGTGCAGAATGACCGGATAACTAACCGGATAATCCGCGAATACCGCTAGTAAACTATCGCCGGATTTGATTTGAAACGGAACAATACTCAATGGAAATGCTGTATTCAAATCGTTCGCGAGTACACGAAGCGCTTGAAGTAACGCTTCTTTGCTCGGATAATCGCGGGAGCCTTTGACATCAAACGACAAAGCAACAGCTTGCATGACGATTCCTCCAATTCATTTGTTACCACAATAATGGAAACATTTAATTTGTTACCGTTAAAAAGGTAACATTTGCAGTGTTACTGTTATTAGAGTAACAAAGAATAAGTAAGAAGACCAACAGGACGATAGACCGATTTTTAAGTGGCAGGGGGGATAAATGAATCTGACTAAAATATCATTTTTTTATTTAAGTTAACATAACATATATTATCAATAGTTATAAGAATTTGTCTCATAATCAAGGTAAACTTAAGATAGTGAGACAAAGCAAAAAAACACGGGATTAACCGTGTTTTCGACAATCATACGGACGTGTCCGTTCCAATCGATGAATCAAACGATCCAAGAATATATGATGGCGGCGTTCGAGTTGCGTGATCCGTTCAAGCGGCAACCACGCGAAATCAAAGAAATCACCGCAATCCTGACCGTCACCAGCCACACAATGCGTCCAGCGGTTCTCTTGGCATTCAATGTGCGCATGATAGAAATACGTGTAATGCACCCGCATTCGCTCCGGATAGCGCATCTCTTCTTCGCCGATGTACTGGACGGATGCTAACGAGAGACCACTTTCCTCAAGCGTCTCACGGACAGCCGCTTCTTTTGCGATTTCAGCATCTTCGATCGTACCTGCAGGAATCTGCCAATCACTCTCAGGAGCCGATTGTGGATGAAAAACAAGTAGTTCCCATCCGTTAGGTTTTTCCCGAGTGATATAGATTGCTACTTTTTCGCGACGTCTGAATTTCATCTTCATCACCTCTCCAAGGTCGGCAGATTGCACAACAAGCAGCTAAAGGGACGGTCCCGTAGCTGCTTGATCAATTGACGCTATAAGCAAAGCTGCGGAGACGCGTGACCCGACGCTTGTTCGTGACGAATCGTGACCTGACTATTTCTTCTATTGTAGCCGTTATTGGTCAGTGTTTCAATTTGTAAACGATATTTCTCGCGATAAATCTCAAAATTCCGAGCATTCGTCTCAAAATTCCCTCTCCTGCACTGCTAAATCTAAAAAAGCTCCCCCGTTATCCGGAGGAGCATCGCTTATCGTGTATACCAGTCGAGCAATGGACCGAATTTCTCTTCATCATAGGCGAATGAACCGTTCGATAAGCGGTCGAGGAACGATAACGAACCGATTTGGATCGTTTTCTCCTGCTCTTTCCCGCTGAGAACTAATTCCTTTGCTTGCGTGACATCGATCAATGCTGCGACTTGGTGTGGTTTAGCCTTCAAATCACGCAGTAACTGTAAGCCACGGAGCGCACGGCTCGAGACTTGGAACTGATCCGCGAGACGCATCTTTTTCAAGGCACCCCGTTGCGTCAAAAGAACGATCTGCGGCGCTTCCTTGAAGCCGATCGCACCCGCGACGACGTCCTGATCCTTCAGGTTGATCGCCTTGACACCGGCAGCCCGGACACCGACGACTGGGACGTCATCTTCCGTGAACCAGAGCCCGAAACCGTTCTGTGTCGCAAGGAACAAGTCGGTTTGACCCGTCGAGACCTGAGCGTACAAGACTTCGTCGTCTGCCTTCAGACGGACGCCTTGGAGTGGTTTTGACTTCCGCTGTGCATTGTAATCACTCAGTTTCGAGCGTTTGACCATCCCTTGACGGGTGACGAACAAGCAGTGATGGGCTTCATCGAACGAGCGGACGAGATCAGCTGAAAGAACCCGGTCACCCGGTTCGAGAGGGACGAGGTTCGCGACGTGTTGACCGCCATCTTTCCATTTCGTATCCGGCAATTGGTGGACCGGAATCAGCAAGTAGTTTCCGCGAACGGTCCAGACAATCAAGTGATCGGTCGTCATCGCTTGCCCTTGGAGCAACGGACGATCCTGTTCCTTCAAGTCCGGTAAGTCGTTCGAGGCACCGAATGAACGGAGTGATGAACGTTTGACGTAACCGTTCTTCGACAGGAAGACCATCGTTTCCTCGACAGCGATCATGACTTCCGTCTTCAGCTTCAGTTCTTCTACTTCCGCTTCGATCGTTGAGCGACGTTTATCCGCGACTTGTTCTTTCAAGACCGTCAATTCCTTGATGATGAGACGATTACGTGTTTTTTCATCGTTGAGGATCTTCTCAAGACGAGCGATCTCCTTCTCGAGTTTCGCCGCTTCTTCCTGCAACTCGACGATATCGGTATTCGTTAACCGGTAGAGTTGAAGCATGACGACGGCTTCCGCTTGACGGTCCGTGAAGTTGAACCGCGCAATCAGCTTGTCCTTCGCATCTGCTTTATTCGATGCAGAACGGATCAAGGCAAGTGTCTCATCGAGGACAGAGATCGCTGTCATCAAGGCGGAGACGACTTCCTGGCGGCGTTTCGCTTGCTCAAGATCAAACGCTGTCCGACGGATGACGACTTCCTTGACGTGTGCGAGATACGCATCGAGGAGCGTCAAGACGCCCATTTGCCGCGGTGTCCGCTCGTGGATCGCGACCATATTGTAGTTATAGGCAATTTGTAGATCCGTTTGTTTGAGATAGAAGTGTAAGACACCTTCCGCGTCCGCTTCCTTTTTCAACTCGATGACGACCCGTAAACCGTCACGATCAGTCTCATCACGGACTTCGGCGACACCTTCAACCTTTTTATCAAGACGGAGTTCTTCCATCCGTTTGACGAGGTTCGCTTTATTGACCTCATACGGGAGCTCCGTGATAACGATTTGCTGGCGACCGCCCCGCAATGTCTCAATCGTTGAACGCGAACGGATGATAACTTTCCCACGTCCTGTCTCGAACGCCTTTTTGATGCCGTCAAGACCTTGAACGACACCACCAGTTGGGAAATCAGGGCCTTGCATGTGCGTCAATAAGTCATCGACGTTCTGAACCGTACCGGAAATCCGACCGATCGCAGCATCAAGGACTTCCCCCGCGTGGTGCGGTGGAATCTCGGTTGCGTAACCGGCGGAAATCCCCGTCGAACCGTTCATCAGCAAGTTCGGCAGTAATGATGGTAAGACGAGTGGTTCTTCCGTCGTATCATCGAAGTTGAGCGTATAATCAACGGTCTGTTTATTGATCCCGTCGAGAATGAGGCTTGAGACTTTCGACAGACGGGCTTCCGTATACCGCATCGCTGCCGCGCTATCGCCGTCGATTGATCCATTGTTTCCTTGCATATCGATCAACGGGTAACGGAGCTTCCACTCTTGGCTCAAACGGACCATTGCTTCATAGACCGATGAGTCACCATGCGGGTGGTAGTTACCGATGACGACGCCGACCGTCTTCGCCGATTTTCGGTAAGCACGGTCGAACAGGTTTCCTTCCGTATGCATCGCATACAAGATCCGACGTTGTACTGGTTTCAGACCATCACGGGCATCCGGTAAGGCACGATCTTGAATGATATATTTCGAATAACGACCAAACCGGTCGCCGACGACTTGCTCGAGCGACAGGTTCAGGATGTTTTGTAGATTAGACATGTTCGTTCACACTCTCTTTCGTCACGTGCTCATTCTCGATGATCGAGAGGTCTTCTGCGAGACCGAAGGCGACATTGTCCTCGATCCACGTCCGGCGGTGTCCGACGTTATCTCCCATCAGGACAGAGACGCGTTTTTCCGCTACGGCAGCATCGTCGATCGTAACCCGAATCAACGTCCGTGTCTCGGGATCCATCGTCGTTTCCCAGAGTTGCGGTGCGTTCATCTCCCCAAGTCCTTTGTAACGCTGGATCATATAACCTTTACCGAATTTCTTCGTCGTTTTCTTAAGTGTCTCTTCATCCCAGACGTATTCGAACTTCTCCGATTTGCCTTTCCCTTTTGAGACACGGTAGAGCGGTGGTAAAGCAACGAAGACCTTCCCAGCGTCAATCAATGGGCGCATGTAGCGGAAGAAGAAAGTCAGCAATAAGACTTGGATATGCGCGCCATCGGTATCGGCATCGGTCATGATGATGACTTTGTCGAAATTACAATCTGACAAGTCGAAATCAGCTCCGACACCGCCGCCAATCGCGTGAATGATCGTGTTGATCTCTTCATTCTTCATGATATCGGCAAGTTTCGCTTTCTCTGTGTTCAAGACCTTACCACGAAGTGGAAGGATCGCTTGGAACGTCCGGTTTCGTCCTTGTTTTGCAGAACCACCAGCAGAATCACCCTCGACGAGGAACAATTCATTCTTGTCCGCGTTTTTTGAAGCCGCAGGTGTTAGTTTTCCGTTCAAGATGCTCGAACGTTTTTTCTTTTTCCCGTTTCGTGCTTCTTCGCGCGCTTTCCGTGCCGCTTCCCGGGCTTGCGCAGCGCGAATTGCTTTTTTGATCAACAGCGTCGCCGTTTGTGGATTCTCTTCCAAGTACGTCGAGAGACGACGACTGATGACAGCGTCACAGCTCGTCCGCGCTTCCGGTGAGCCGAGTTTCGACTTCGTTTGCCCTTCGAACTGGAGGAATTCTTCCGGGATCCGGATCGAGACGATCATCGTCAACCCTTCGCGGATATCATTTCCGTCAAGGTTCTTATCCTTTTCCTTCAAAAGCGTGTTTTTCCGGGCATATTCATTCATGACCCGTGTCATTGCTGTTTTTGCCCCGACTTCATGTGTGCCGCCGTCGCGTGTCCGGACGTTGTTGACGAACGAAAGGACGTTTTCCGAGTACGCATCCGTGAACTGGAAGGCGATATCGACTTCGATCTCGTTTTCCGTTCCTTCGAATGCAACTGTCGGATGAAGCGTGTCTTTATCATCGTTCAAGTACTGGACGAATTCGCTGACACCGTCTTGGTACTGGAAGATGTCCTGTTTGTCGGACCGTTCGTCCGTCAACGTAATCTTCAGACCTTTTAGCAAGAAGGCTGATTCGCGTAAGCGTTCCGCAAGCGTATCGTAGTTGTATGTCAACGTACTGAAGATCGAGCCATCTGGTTTAAAGTAGACGCTCGTTCCTTTTTGGCGCGTCGTACCCGTTTCAAGCAACGTCGTCTTCGGAATCCCGCCGTTTTCAAACGTTTGCTCATATTGTTTCCCGTCACGGAAGATCGTTACTTTCAAATCCGTTGATAAGGCGTTAACGACCGACGCCCCGACACCGTGTAAGCCACCGGACGTCTTATATCCACCTTGACCGAACTTACCACCAGCGTGAAGGACCGTGAAGATGACTTCAGCAGTCGGTTTTCCCGATGCATGCATCCCCGTCGGCATCCCACGTCCATGGTCACGGACCGTGATCGCATTATCTTTATGGATCGTGACATCAATTTGTTCCCCGAATCCTGCGAGTGCTTCATCGATCGCGTTATCAACGATCTCGTAGACGAGATGGTGAAGTCCACGGTGATCGGTAGAACCGATATACATACCTGGGCGCTTCCGGACTGCTTCGAGTCCTTCGAGCACCTGTATGGCATCATCATTGTAGTTATTTAAGTCTGTCGCCATTCAATTCACCTCAAAATTCGAAATTACGACGTCGTTTTTACAAACGTTCGTTCGTTATTTCAAGTAGTCTGTCTCTAATTGTAGGCATCTTCTTGCTTCCTGACAAGCATAACCTGTAATGGGCATGAAAAAAGACACCTTCACGAACGGGTGAAGATGCCTAAAGTCGTGCGATGACTTACAGGTATTGATGTTCGATTTTGATGCAACGATTCTCAATATATGGAATGCCAGCGCCGAGCGCCAGGCTCTCTGCTTCGACACTTGAGAGACCAAGTTGATTCCAGATCATCCCGACATCACCGTGAGCGACAGCATCTTTCGCGACATCCGCCAAAAACTCAGACCGACGGAAAACGTCAACGATATCGATGTGTCCTGGAATGCTTGCAACACTCGGATAGACTTTTTGACCGTTCCACTCGTTTAACGTTGGATTGACCGGAATGACTTCGTACCCGTGTTGAACCAAGTAGTCCGCAATCCAGTTCGCCGTCTTCCCAGAATCACTTGAGACACCGACGACCGCAATTCGTTTCGCGTCCTTCAAATACTGACGTGCTTGTTGATCGGTAATCATTTAGAACTCCCCCTTATGAAAATAACTCTTACCTAACACTCTATACCCGAACCAAGATGAAGTATGCGAAATCAAACACGTTTTCGACGTTTTTCAGAAATCGTCTTGAAATCAAATGAGTCGACCAATGACCCATCAGATGTCTTCTCGATGCAACTGAGAGCGAAATTGACTATTCATTCTTTTTTATTGTTTTTAGGTTACATAATACTATTATTGTTATTAAAGAGACTCTACAACCCTTAAATCTCTAAAAATAGGTTAAATTCTCACGTGCATCGAGTTGACCAACGACCCATCCGATGCATTGTCGATGCAACTGAGCGCTCCCTGTCTGACAATTTAACATTGCGTGAAATAACTATTTCACGCAAACAAGTGCCTGACGTATCAACGTTTGGTATACTACTACTAGAGGGGTGATTGTCGGATGAGTTTATTTAAAAACCTAGGAAAAACAATACATAAAACGACCGTTTCGGCTACAGCACCAGCGATTCCCGGTTATGAGCGGATGCCACGCTTCATTCAGTCCTATTTAGATCAGTTAGCAGCCAAACATTTCTCATTAGCAACGATGCGCCGCTACGTCTATGACTATGAAGCGTTCTTCCAATTCGTCGCTGCGGCGTCAGGTGAAGAGGTAACAGCGCGAGATATTCCGCTTGAAGCATTCGTCGAGATCGATGCAGCAGGAATCGAAGCCTACGCCGAATACCTTGCCTTAACGAAACAAAATGCACCGAGCGTCATCAACCGGAAGTTATCAGCGTTACAGTCACTGTTTCGTTATTTGGTCGATACCGGTCAGTTGTCGGAAAACCCGGTCGCCAAAGTCAATCGACCGAAACAAGCGAAACGGGAACCGGTTTATCTGACAAAACGCGAATGGGACGAATTGATTCAATTATTACCATCAAACGTTGAGATGAATGCACGTGAAGCGTCGCATTATGAACGGGATCGTGTCCGCGACGTGACGTTATTCCAATTACTTGGCTATAGCGGGATGCGTTTAAGTGAGATGACGCAACTCGTCTGGAACGATGTCGATTTCCACGAAAATACGCTCCGCGTCATCGGGAAAGGCAATAAAGAACGATTGATTCCACTTGCGAAACCAGCACGAATTGCCTTACGCAAATACGCGATCCATTATCAGATGCCAACGAGCGGCGCCGTACCTGTCTTCCAAAAACACGGGAAACCACTCAGCCCACGGGCAGTCCAGCATATTTTGCAGCGGCACACGGAACGACTGAAGCCAATCCTCCCCTTTTTAGAGCGCAAAAAAATTACGCCACATAAACTACGGCATACGTTTGCGACACGACTTGCGACCGGCGGGGTCGACGTCCTGACGATCCAGCAGTTACTCGGTCACGAATCCGTCGCAACGACGCAGGTCTATGCCCATATCGGTGATTCGGAGAAAAAACGCGCCGTCGATTTATTTGATGGTGAACGATAATAATATTATGTTAACTAAAGGAGGGATCTCATGAATTACGGGCTCAGTGAACGTAAAATTAAACAGATGTCTGATGCCTATGCCTTTCGACGGGGAAAGAAGTATGTCGCTGCCCGAAAGGTCACGTTACACAATTACCGGATGGGTGACGAGCTAATTGAAGCGAGCGTAGACGGTGAGGAACGATTCACGGTGACGGTCCGCGTCAAGGAGCACGGCGTCGACGCTGGCTGTAACTGTCCGTCGCTTGCGATGGATACGTCATTTTGTGGACACATCGTCGCTGTTTTGCTGGCGATGCATCATGTGCAGGCACACGGCACACCAACACCGCTCTCGCCGCAAATCCGCCCTTTTACGGCAATTCAAGTCGACGACGCAGGCGCGCGCAACTATTTACGCAGTCTCACACCTGATCGTCGGGTGGCGATTCATTTCGAACTGACTGGACCCGTCGTGACGCTCAAACGATTGACGGATAAACAGCAGCATCAACTGTCCCTGCCCTACTTCGATCGTTTGCTTGGACAGACGGAGTATTTGCAGCGGGTTGCGGATGTTTCGTTCAGTCCTGATTTACAGGAACGGATTGTTTCCGGTACGCCGATCGTTAAGCTTCATCTCGATCGAACGGCTCAGAAAGTTGAAGTCCGCGTGTCGTTTGATTATCAAGGGATTCAGCTGAATCCGCTCGATGAGACGATTTATGCTGGACGGGATCAGGTAACGGAGCAAAGTGTCTTACGCTATTTACGTGAATTCCAAGCGACACCATCGAATTCGCACTATGTCATCACCAGTGATGCCGCGCAGTATGTTTTTTTGCGGAGTCTGCTTGACGAACGGGTTGCGCTCGGTCAACTGGAGTTATTTGCAACGCAAGCCATCCGAACGACGTTACCAAAAGGACCCTTTCATCCGCGGATCGAAGTCGACGTGACAGACCGCCTCGACTGGCTTGTGTTCAACTTTTCGATGGACGGAATTCCGGAAGACGAACTGAAACGTGTCCTGAAGTCGCTCATCTTACAAAAACGCTATCACCGCTTGAAATCCGGACAGTTCGTATCTTTAGAGGCACGGGCCTTTCAGCAGTTGCAACGGGTTCTCGCCCAGATGGAAGCGAGTGAACGCGACTTACGCGACGGGCGACTCGTCTTACCTGCCGTCCGGAACATGAAGCATCTGATCGGTGCCTCCATCCTGCATCTCCATGCCGATTTGCTCGAGAAATGGTTCGAATTGAAATCCGGACAAGGATTCCGGATCGACTTGCCGAATTCATTAGAGTCACAACTCTATCCATATCAACGGACGGGCATTCAATTTCTAAAGAATTTGGACGCGCAAGGATGTCACGGCATCTTGGCCGATGAGATGGGGCTTGGAAAGACAATTCAAGCGATTGGTTATATAGCAACGATTTCGGATAGTCGTGCACTGATCGTCGCACCAGCATCACTGCTCCGCAACTGGGAGGCGGAACTGAAGCGCTTTTTACCCGGTCGACCGGTTCATGTCGTGACGGGTTCTCAAACTAGCCGACTTTCCGAACTGGAGTACTTGGCTGAAAACACAGTGACGATCGTCTCCTACACGACGCTTCGGACCGACGTCCGTCGCCACCCTGTATATGACGTCGTTTTCTTTGATGAAGCACAGCACTTGAAGAATCCGCAGTCACAAACGGTCAGTCAACTGCGACATCTGCAAGCAAAACGCCGGTTCGCCTTGACGGGAACTCCACTTGAGAATCGACCGCGCGATATCTGGTCGATTTTCCATGTCTTGTTTCCGGAATTACTGCCGGATTTAGCGACGTTTGAGAAATGGTCGTTTGATGACATGCAACAATTCATTCAACCATTTTTATTACGGCGTGAGAAAAAAGATGTCTTACAGGACTTACCAAAGAAGCAGATCGAGCATCATTATGTCGAGCTCGGACCGAATCAAAAACGGTTATATGCGTCGTATCTCGCCAAATTGCAACTCGAGACGCTGCAGCATTTAGACGAAACGAAACGTGAAGATCGTTTGAAGTTACTGGCGGGCTTAACGCGTTTGCGGCAAATTTGCAACGATCCGGGATTATTCGTCGAGGGGTACACAGGGGAAGCAACGAAACGAACGCGTCTGCTCTCACTGATTGCAGAAAAACGAGCAGCCGGAAAACGGATCTTGATCTTCTCGCAGTATACGCAAATGCTCGAGCGCATTCGTTCGGATCTCGCGCAACGTCACCTCCCCCACTTCCTATTGACGGGTGAGACACCGCTCGAAGACCGGGTCGCGTTATGCGACCGGTTCAATGACGGTGAAGTCGATCTCTTCTTGATTTCGCTGAAAGCTGGCGGAACGGGACTCAACCTCGCCTCCGCTGATACCGTCATCCTCTTTGACAGCTGGTGGAATCCGGCCGTCGAACAACAGGCAGCCGATCGCGCCCATCGGCTTGGACAACAGTCTGACGTGACGGTCATCAAATTGCTGACACGCGGAACGATCGAAGAGAAGATGACGGAATTACAAGATCGAAAAGCCAAAATGGTCGATGCCGTCCTGACGGCTCCAGACAGTGACGCCTTGACCGTCAAGGAACTCGTTCATCTCGTAACGACAAAGGAGGAACAACGGTGATCCTTGATCTCCTGCTTGGTTATCTCATCGGTAGTATTTTAGGTGGTACGCTCTTTAAGTACATTAGTCGTACCGATTTGGCACAGGTCGGTTCCGGAAACATCGGTGCCCGCAATGCCCATCGTGCCGGTGGGCTTCCGGCTTTTTTATTCGTTTATCTGTTTGATGCCGCGAAGACAGTCTTTGCGTTGCAGATCACTGACACGTTTTATCCGGTCGCCCTCGCCGTGCTCATCGGTCACTTGTTTCCGTTGTTTCACCCACGACGCGGCGGTAAAGGGTACGCTGTATTTTCCGGAATCGTCTTCGCTATCACGCCATGGGCATATCTTGCCGGATTAGGCATACTCGGTTTGTCTTATCTCGTAACGAAAGATAGTGTCAAAGCGGGCCTTATTCCGGTTGTTTTACTTCCGTTACTACCCGTCTTCTTAGACGCAGGGTCAGTCAATATCTTGTGTACCGTTGCCGTAAGTCTACTTGTCCTGCGGGCTCATGATGCACTCCACAAGCCAGCCATTACATAAGGAGGACGTCTCCATGATCGACTTTTCCATTGCAACTGCGGACGACGCGGAAGCAATCCATGAATTGAACTACCTCACCTTTACAGAAGAGATTCCGCAACATCAACCGAACATCGAACGGAAACGAATTGATCGATTCCATGATCAGAACACTTACTTGATCGGTAAGGAAGACGATCGACTCGTCGCGATGATCGCCATTCGAAAGCATCGTCCCTTTTCGCTTGAGGAAAAGGGCGTGACGCTAGAAGAGACACTGACGGACCCAGCGGAAATCCGCTTACTTAGCGTTCGTCCCGAATACCGCAATAGTCGTACGTTCATGCAATTGATGCGCTTTTTAATGGTCTACCTCGAGCGGGAGACGATTGATCATGTCTATATCAGTGGTACGACGCGGGAAGCAAAACTATACGCGCGGTTCGGCTTCACACCGATTGCAGCTACGCTTGGTAGTGGTGACGCCCAGTTTGTACCGATGTTGTTGTCGCGCGCAACATACGAACGATCCGTCATCGCGGATGTCTTACGTCCCCTGCATTTTCTAGCCGGTCCGGTCGAGGTTGCGCCGACGGTCCGTCAAGCGGCGCAACAAGCACCGCGTCCACACCGGACGGCCTCGATGCGGCAGCTCGATCAAGATTTACGTGGCCGAATGTGTCAGTTGCTGGATTTGCCACATGTCTCGATGGCCGTCGGCAGCGGTACGCTCGCCAATGATATTGTCGCGCAACAACTCACTGGACATGGATTGATCCTGAACGGCGGCGAGTTCGGTCAACGCTTGATTGATCACGCGGCACGTGCCGGCAAGTCTTTTGATGTCCATACGCTTCCCCCCGGTCACCCGATCGACTTGAAGCAACTCGCTCATCAATTGAGGCAAACGGCATACAACTGGATCTGGTTGACGCATTGTGAGACGTCAACGGGTGTTCTCTATGATCTTGATGCAGTAAAAGTGCTGTTAGATCAACGAACCGCACTCGTCGTCGATGCGATCAGCGCTGTTGGAACCGGACATTTCTCATACGATGGCTGCACTTTCGTCACGACTGTTTCCGGGAAAGCGATTGGTGGTTTACCGGGTCTTGCGTTCATTGGTCACGCAGATCGCGTCCTACCTTCTCTCTGTATTCCCCGTTATCTGGATTTAGGACTCTACGCAGAAGGGGTTGCCTTTTCCGGCTCGTCGAACCTGTTGCTTGCCTGTCAGGCAGCGCTTGATGCCCTCGATCTTAATCAAGCAGCAATCAAGATGACCTATCTCGAACAAGCCGTCCGCGCAACTGGATTCCAACTCCTCGCACAACAAGAAGCACAAGCGCCGGGAATACTGACGATCGTTCATCCGTCCGCAACTGATTTAGGCGACGCTCTGCGCATTCAGGGGTATCACGTCCAGTACGAAAGCGACTATCTCGTTTACAATCAGTGGCTACAAATTTCGACGATGGGACAGACGACGATGCGGCAAATTGAACGTCTCGTTCGTGTTTTAGTTCGTGAAAATCAACGAATCATCATAAAGAATGAAAAAAACGAAAGACCTCTCAACCCCTGATTTCAAGCGGTTTGGAGGTCTTTCGACTTCAAAAAGATAAAAAAAGAGGTTTATGGATTTAAAACACAGGGGTATAAACTCATTAGCACCGCATCAAACCGGTGACTTACTCACACATGTTTCTCAATATCAGCGTAATGACCTGGGAGAGAAATGCAAAGTCACGAAAGCGTCAGATTCATGAGAGTCTGAAACCGATTGTCTTAGCATGATTCATATTGTTCAGGATTCGTCCTGCTCCTACATTCATTACCTTTTGAGGGCTATACCAAATTCAAGGGGGAAATGAACATGTCAGTTAATTTAACAGCCGAAAAACGCGAGGTACGTCCACGCTCACTCCGTAAACAATTGCGTCATGAAGGAAAAGCTCTTGGCGTCGTGTATGGTTACAAAGTGGAAAGTACACCAATCGCATTTGAAGAAAAAGAATTGCTTAAAATCGTCCGAGAAAACGGTGAAAACGTCTTGATTTCACTCAAACTCGACGGTAAAAATATTAACGTCTTGATCAATCGCCGTGATATGGATGTCTTCACACCAACAGTCGATCACGTTGAATTCATCGCCGTGAAAATGGATGAAGAAACAGAAGTCGAAGCAGACGTTGTACTTGTTGGCGAAGCAGCCGGTGCAAAAGTTGGTGGCTTCCTATCACAAACACTCTTTAAAGTAACAGTCGCCGCTACACCAGATAAATTACCAGAGAACGTCGAAGTCGACGTCACGAACCTCGAAATCGGCGATTCGATTTCTGTAGCCGATCTTCCAGAACAAAAAGATTTCCGCATCGTTACAGAAGGCGATATTCAAGTCGCAGCTGTCGTCGAATCGACACTCGAGCAGGATCTTGAAGAAATCGAGGAAGCAGAGGCACAAGCAGAAGCTGGCGAAGACAACGAAGCGGAAGCAACAGAAACGTCTTCAGAAGAAACAGCTGAAGAGAACGAAGACAATAAATAAGTCGTTTAACGATACGCCCTTTGCGGCGTATCGTTTTTTTTGTGTCTTGACAACAGACGCTGGATTGCCTAAAGTGAACAGCGTATCACCTATTACCATATCCACTAGGGGAGCCCAATTGGCTGAGACGATTCACTTCGGACCCTTCGAACCTGATCTAGTTCATACTAGCGTAGGAAAGTGGAGCGATCACATCCAATGACTCCTGCTGCGCGCAGTTTTTCTGAGGACCGCTCTCTTTTTTACGGAGGGCGGTCTTTTTTGGCGTCTCCCCCATTCAAAGGAGGACGTATCTAATGCAACACTGGAAAATGAAAGAAATCATGGTCATGATGATGCTCGCCGTCGCTTGCGGCGTCATCTATCTTGGTTGGTCAACACTCTGGTTACCGATCTCAGCGATCTTCGGTCCTGTCGGTGCCAACTGGATGTTTGGCATCTGGATCATTGCGAGTCCGCTCGTCGCGGCAATCATTCAAAAGCCAGGTGCCGCTTTAATTGCGGAAGTCGTCGCGGCAGCCGTCGAATTGTTCACGGGAAGTCATTTTGGTTTATCCGCTCTTCTGATCGGAGTCTGCCAAGGACTTGGTGCGGAACTCGTCTTCGCGATGACGCGTTACCGTCGTTATGACACATGGACCTTGATGTTATCGGGTATCGGAGCCGCGATTGGTAGCATCGTTTATAGTCTAATCGCGAACGGATTCGGTTACTACACAACGTCGACGTTGCTTGCGACAACTGGCTTACAATTGATCAGCGGCGCATTACTCGGTGGCTTGCTTGCAGCCATTCTCGTCCGTCGCCTTGTTGCGACTGGTGTCTTGAACGGGTTTGCGGCAGGACGTGCGAAACGAGAAATCGCATGATTACTGTCGACGACCTCAGCATCCGCTATCCCGGTCAGATGAAATCGGTGCTCAATCATGTATCGCTGACGATTGAGCAAGGGATGACCCTTCTGCTCGGACGAAGTGGTAGTGGCAAGACGACATTACTTCATGCCCTTGCCGGACTGACACCGGAAACGATTGAAGTCGAACAGACTGGTACCGTTACCCGGTCCGGTTCGGTCGGAATCTTGTTTCAAAATCCAGAAGAACAGTTCTGCATGGAGACGATCGGACGCGAAATCGCTTTTAGTTTAGAAAATCGCTCGATTCCGCGCGTGGAGATGGATGAACGAATTGAACGCTTACTCGCACTCGTCGGTCTCCCCCTCCCCTTCTCGACACCGATCGCGAGTCTATCCGGTGGAATGAAACAGCGTCTCGCGCTCGCAGCGGTCCTAGCACTTGAGCCGACGATCTTATTACTCGATGAACCAACGGCTCAGATTGATCCAATCGGACAACATGAGCTGATGGCGTTGATTTTTCGGATTCAAAAAGAACACGATTTAACGATCGTCTTGATCGAACACCAACTCGATGTCTGTTTGTCGTACGTCGACCAGGTCGTCTTGCTTGAGGACGGATCGATTACTGCGACAGCAGATCCACGGGATCTGTTCCCCCAGGATTACAAAGAGCTTCAAACGAAAGGTATTGCCGTTCCCTCTTTGTATCCGTATACGTTAGAGACATTACCCATAGATGGACCGCAAGCGGCGCGACTTCATGTGCCTTCCCCCGTCGCTACAGCTGGTCGCTCTTTGTTACACGTCGCTGCATTATCGACGAAAGCACCATATCCGCTGACCGATGCGACATTTTCCCTGCAGACAGGAGAATGGGTGATGCTGCTCGGGGCAAATGGATCCGGGAAAAGTACATTGCTTGCGACACTCGGGCGGTTGCTTCCCAATCGTGGAACGTATCAGCTCCAGGGACGTCCGGTTCATCGTTACTCCCGGCGTCGCTTTTATGAGCACGTTGGCTATGTCTTTCAACAACCGGATCTGCAGTTTCTTAAGCTGACGGTCGAAGCGGAAATCGACTGGAGCCACCGGGCAGCGACGAACGTTAAGCGCGCGGCGTTGCTCGAACGTCTAGAACTGACATCTGTCAAACAGCAGTCACCACTTGCTCTTAGTACGGGGCAACAACGACGGCTCAGCGTCGCAACGATGCTCGGACAAACGAAAGACTTATTGTTGCTCGATGAACCGACCTTCGGACAAGATGGATTGACGACACGACGCTTAATGGAACAGTTACAGATGGAACAACAGAACGGTACGACACTCGTCATGGCGACGCATGATATGGAGCTCGTCGCCCGGTATGCGGATCGTGTCCTCGTCATGGAGCAAGGACGGATTGCTTTTGACGGTCGCCCAAGCGAGTTATTCGCTGACGTTCCATTACTCGAGCGCTGTCAGCTACAACGTCCACTTTCGTACCAATTCCAGGAGGTGAAACGTGATGCAAACGAACGTGTCCCCGTTCGCTAAACTCAATCCCGTCATTAAGGGAAGCGGATTGTTTTTGATCATGTTTGCCTTGATTGCAACGAATGACTGGGTCAAAACGTTAGTATTCCTGAGTTTTGCTATCGCAATGCTACTCCTCTCCGGATGGGGTCCTTTTGATTTCTTGAAGCGACTTGCGCCGTATAGTCTATTATTCTTATTGACGTTCTGGATGATGGCGGCTTTCGGCAAAGGAACGAATACTCTTTGGTCGTTTGGTTGGTTTCATGTCACGTTGGAAAGCGTCGCGCACGGCTGGTTACTTGCCTTGCGGATGGCCACGTTCGTCTGCTTGAGCCTCGCTTTCGTCACGACGACCGACGCGACCCGTTTCGTAATGAGCTTGATCCATCAGGCGAAGTTATCGCCCCGCTTTGCTTACGGATTCCTTGCCGGGATTCGCTTTCTGCCGCAACTGGTCGAAGAAGTCCGCGTTTTGCGGCAAGTCCGGATGATTCGCAATGTGCACAGTCGCTTTCCTGGTGATGGATTTCTTTCAATTGGCTTACCGCTCTTCTCACGATCGATCCAGCGGGCAGAACGGATGGCGATTGCTCTCGAAGCCCGTCACTTTTCAGCAGAGCGAACGTATTACGAGGTACCGGTCGTTCAGCGTCAGGATATTATTTATCTCGTGGTCATCCTCCTATTCATCAGTCTTGTCTTTTGGCTATGATTACCGCCACCCGTATCCGGGTACACTCTAGCAAGACAGATTGAAGGAGAACGACATGAAACGTATCCTCTTGATTGGTGCAGGTCACGCTCACCTGCATTGCATTACACACGGACCAACAGAAGACGTCGAGTGGCTGGTCCTGAACGCCTCGACGTACCAATATTACTCGGGCATGTACTCTGGGCTTGCTGACGGAACATACGACATGGATGAGATGCGTATTGACGTCGCCGCCTTATGTCGTGCCTATGATAAACCATTCATCAAGGAGACCGTCATCAAAGTCGACCCTGTTGAAAAGGTCGTCTTCGGTGCATCCGGCAGACGTTACACCTATGACGTCGTCTCAACGAATATCGGTTCATTCGACTGGTCGGAAGATACGACGCGATTATCGATTAAACCGAACTACCGGTTACCGGATACATTAAAGCGACTGCAACAAGCAAAGCGTCCGGTCGTGATTGGGAGCGGAGCAGCTGCCGTCGAGATGGCGGCGTCCTTGAGAGCGGCGGGTGTACCGATCACATTGATCACGGATCCAGATATCCTTTCTCGTCATCCGGCAGCGGAAGCCATTACGAGACGGTTAAAAGAACTCGAAGTGTACTGGATCCGGGAACGTCCTATAGATGACGAACTACCATTCCGCTTTACGCATCATCCACCAATCGAGTCAGATGCAATCGTCCGCTTGACGGGTGCCAAAGCTCCGGCATTGTTTGCAGACAGCAATCTTTTCACCGAAGACGGATTTTTACTCGTCAATGAACAGTTACAAGCACTCGATCATCCAAGTTTGTTTGCTGCGGGTGACGCGGCGACCCTCATCGCCTACCCCGACGTTCCGAAGAATGGTGTCACAGCTGTCCGACAAGCGCCAATTTTGCTTACGAACCTTTTACGATACCTAGAGGAAGAGGTATTGCAAACCTATCGTCCGCAAACGAACTATTTGACGATTTTATCGATGGGATCGCGTCATGCGGTTTCCCTGTATGGTCGTCATTATTCAACGCACCCGTTCGGTTGGTACCTGAAGCGCTGGATCGATCAACGGTTCATGCGGAAGTATCGCTCATAAAAGTGTGCGCCGGCGCACACTTTTTCTGTACACAAAAACAAGCCATGGACGCGTGTCCATGGCTTGTTGGATTAGACGGTTTGATTTCCTTTAACGTACGTCAGTAATGTCTCGTTGAACTTCTCTTGTTCGTCAAGCAACATCCCGTGTCCACTCTCTTCGAAGACTTCGAGTCGCGCATGTGGGATTTCCTTTTGCATTTCTTCCGCGAACTCGAACGGACAGACTTGGTCTTTTTTACCGTGGATGATCAACGTATCGACTTTGATGTTCTCGAGTTTTCCACGTAAGTCTTCATCACGCAAGGCGATTGCTGACTGAATCGTACCGTGTGACGAAGCGGCGATGCTAAGACCATGGAACCATTGTTGTAGCGGTTCTGGATGTTCCTTCGCAAAGAAGATTTCACCGAATCCTTTGAGCATCGACGGACGATCCTGTTTCGTATCGGCAATCAACGCATCAACTTTTTCTTTCGTCATCCCATATGGGTAACCGTCGCGTTGTGTAAAGACAGGTGCCGCAGCTCCTGCGAGAACGAGCTTGCTGACTTTTGAGTCCCCGTAGTGTAAGAGATAGGACAAAGCGATTCCTCCTCCCATCGAGAAGCCAAGCAACGTGACATTCGTTAATTTCAGCTGTTCGATGACTTCATTGACATCGGACGCCATCGTCTTATAGTCATATCCCGTTGCCGGTGCATCTGATTTACCATAACCGCGATAATCGATTCCGACGTAACGGTACCCTTCTTCGACGAGCAGGTTCTTTTGATACTCGAACATGTTGTTGTTTGCCGGCCATCCGTGTAAAAAGACGACTGGTTGACCCGATCCGACATCCTCAACGTAAATCTTCGTGCCATCAACTGCTTGAATGAATGTACCCATCATAAAACCCCCATAGTAATAGATTGACCATGCATGCATCTATTATTCCCGAGTCGAGGGATGTCAAACATCTTGATGTTAAAGCGTTATAGAAAATTCTGTCTATTATAGAAAATATGGTAAAATACAGACAATCGTATAGAGGAGGGTTTTCATGAGACGCTATATACATACTGGTATTCTCGCAGGAGCAGTTCTCCTTGCTGGGTGCGGAAAAGAACAATACTTAGATCTTACATATGATGCCAATTACTGGGGTGGTATCTCGACTACCTTTGATGGTCAAGAGATACCGGATCTCCCGAAAAAACAAACGGCGGCTTTGTTGAAGGGTTGTCAGCAAAAAACAGATATGATGCGCTTGCCTGATCGATATGTGCAACACGAAGGATTTGATTTATACTTCCTGCCTCCGAGTGTCCAAGGGCGCGAGTTCCAGCACGTCCGTTTCCTGTCAGACGAAAAAAAGGACTATCTGGCGTGTCAGCCGATTCGCCACGCGGATTATGCGATCCACCAAATCAAGCGCAGTGATTATCCATTCGTCGATTGGTCGAACCAACCGCTTAAAGCTAAATCGACAGACGTTCGCTTTAAACCTGTCCCAAAAGAAGTGACGAATCAACAAAAACAAGAAAATGAAGAAAGTAAAGACACGAAAGGACTTGGTCGTTACCTCTTCCCATCGTATCAATTGTCCTTACCACCGGAAGGGCAATTCGTTCTCTTCATGAAAGACAAAAATAAGGATAAAGAACAAACACTCTTCGAGACGACCGAGTCCCGAGTCGGTTCCGAATTGAATTTAGCTTTTCGTGTCATTCCGAATAGTGGTTTGCAGCACACATCGATTGAACTCATGACCAGTGGTGATCGTATTGGGATTCCATCCGTCATTCAAGACCATGTAATGGGGCAATCATATCAAATCAAGCGAAAGCAACTTCCTGCTACGCTTTCAATGGGTCAGACGGTTCCTTTTGCGACTGTTTGGAAGAAAGAAGAAGGCAAAATCGTTCAAGAAACATCGCTATATATGCGTCTCAATCAGACCTACAAAAAACCTGCGAATTACAAATATGGCTTTCTTGATGCATCACCAACCACATATGTCGGCTACATTCACGACTCACCAAAGCAGCTCGTCGATAACGATTTTAAATTCATCTCGGCCATTCCAGATAAACTAGCAAAAAAAATGGCTCAAGAATTAAAAGAGACCGATGTGATGGAGCCACAAGGAACAAAGCTGAAACAGAAAAAATTGACCTTGATCCGCAAAGGAAAAAGTCAAACGTTCGAACTATTCGAACGCAAACGAGCTAAAAAGCTTGAAATCTATGTTGTCAAACTGGGATCAATGAAAGGTGCGAAGCTGTCAGGTACGACAAGTGAAGCACTTAGTGAGGTGCTCAATCAATGAATAAACGTTACTGGATCGGACTAACACTTGGAGCGACACTAGCATTAAGCGGTTGCCAAAGTGACGCCCCGAATTTTAAATGGGATTACTTATCACAAATGTATGATGGAGGGCAATTCAACGAAAAAGAATCTCGCACTTTGTCAGCTAAAGAGCGAACCGTCATTCAAAAAACGTGTGCATCTAAAGCGAGCGATGCACCCGTCAATTACGCAGTCGGTAACATCTATTCCGTCATGATGACGAATCCGTTCGAAGATTATGATAGTCAAACCGTTCGTTACGTGAAAGCTGGGAAAAAGACGTATTTATATTGTCAGACATCATCTAAAAATGGGTACTATCCGTTACCAAAGAAAGAAGACATCTTCAAGAAGACTACTCTGACTCCACAACGGAAGAACTTTAGCATGAAGCCTGTTGTATTAAAAAAAGACGACTGGTTCAATCCTGATGAGAAAATCGCAGACCATTCTGCTCGAAAATTAGAACTTCCAGGATCAGGTTACCTCGTCATCGAGGCAACGGATGTCACAAAAAAAGATGCACGGACGACGACTTTCGCATACGCGAATTCTCTGACACCGTTCACCCGTGATGTCAATCTCTATCTCGTCTACAATCAACAATACGATTCGACATACGACGTTTCGGTTCGTATACCGCAGTTGTATGGTGGACGCCGTGTGGAACACCCGGTCCATTCAATGAAACAACCAGGAAAGGTCCGATTCGTTCCGGGTGACGGCACGCCGGAGCATTATGGAACGGTCATCGCAACGGAGAAAAACGGACGCGAATTCCGCTACGAATTATCGATTCGCCATACGATGCAACAACCGACTGAACTCCAAGTCCAAGGACCGGATCGAACAACAGACGACGACGTTGCGGAAAACCAAAACGAGACACTGTTCCATCAAAAACAGTTTTCGCATATCCGTTTTGAAGAAGATGATCGAGGAAATCATTTTTCGGAAAAAGATATTGATTGGGAAAACATGATCATGATGACAAGTGATGAATCCGGGAAATTAAAAAAAGCGATCAAGACGAGTGAACAGGCTGATATACGGGGCAAGAGGGCGAAGTGGAAATACTTGACGTTCCGAAAAGGCGTGACTGGTCAACAGTACGAAGTCTATCTTGATAAACGCGTCAAAAAGACTGACATCTACTTAAAGGATCCAAAGCGTGACGTGTCGATTCACTTATCAGCAACGGGTCGTGACATCATCCTCCCTTTATTCGAGCAGTATGAAAAATGACTTATGTCATGTAGACGAAGTGTTGCAGTAAATAAATCAAGGAACACCAGAAGATGAAGGCGATCCCCTCTCGCAACCACTCTTTACGTGTCAACGGTTCACGTAAGAAGGAGACGCAAGCAAACAGTAAGACGAAGAAGTAGAGATAAATGAAGCCACCGCTCGTCAAGAAACCGAAGAGCAGGATCATACCACCGAGGACGGATAGGCTAGAGACGACAGGTTTACGATAGACCATGCGATGCCACCTCGTTTCATCTAGTTTGTTAGAATATACCCAGATTACGGTAAAACAATCTAATGTATTATTACACACAAGACCCCCGAGAAGAATCCTCTCAGGGGTCTTGTATTTATTCTGTTGCAGCGCTATGGTCGGCGACGATCGCATATTCCGTGACGGTATTCGACGTCACGAGCGGTTTGACTTCGGACGTTCCATTATCTCGTTTATGGTGAACCCCTTTATACGCTTGACTCTCCTGCCATGCATGAAACGCCGCTTGATTCGACCATATCGTCATGATCGTGACGATGTCTTCTTCTTCCTGACTAATATCGACGAGGACTTGCATCCGGTGGAACCCCTCCATCCGTTCGATTCCCTTCGTCGTCTTAAAACGCGCTGCGACTTGATCTGCTGCGCCCTTCACGACGTGTAGCTGATTCATAACGATCCACATGTTCTTTTCCCCCTTTTTTCGTCTTCAGTATACTAAAAGTCACGGGTCATAGAAAACGCAGATGCGTTTTCGCTTAATGACGTCAAGCGTTGGATCGTCTCTTTTCCATCCATACGCGTCGCGATCATTTCGAAGTAGAGCGAATGCGGGAAGGCATCCGGTAACGGTTGGATGGTATGGAAACGTTCCTGACCCGCGACGGTTAACGAGCGCTGCATCGGACGTAATGGTACTTCCCCATCAGCCGTCATCTTATACGGCTCGAACCGAATCGTTTTCATTTGTTTTGAGCCATTCATGCCGTAGGCGACGAGATACCGACCTTCCGGTGTCGCAAGTAACCGTCCCTCGAACCAATCCGCCTCCGTCGTCTGCTTGGTGCGAATGATTCGATCGATTCGTTGTGCCTCATCGGTTTGTTGCAGGAGCAGAAACAAGCGATCATGTTTCGCTTCAAGATATGCGACGGCATAATGTTCAGACAATCGTTCGACGAAGTAGACATCACGCGATTCGATCGACGTGTTCGTCATTTGTTTATATAACTTCGTGACCGTTTTTGCAGTGAAGGAAGGGGTCTCTGGACGCTGGTACATCCCCGTCAATGCTCCGAGTACTAATCCAATAACTAAGATAAAAAGAAGTTGGCGTTTCATCGGTCGACCTGCTTGACGAGCAGGTGATAGCTAGCACCCGGTGGATAATCATCGATTCGCCCGACTTCGATGAATCCCTTTCGTTCATAAAACGAGAGCGCTTGAAATGAAAAGGTCTCGACACGGATTCGGTCGATTCCTGCTTCTCGTGCCCATGTTTCCAATCGATGAAATAACGTCGTGCCGAGTCCACTTCCCCGCTCCTCCTTGACGACAAAGAACCATTCAATATGTAACCAGCCCCAATACGCATCTCCTGTGATGCCACCGATCGGTTGATCGTTTCGCTTCGCAAGCAGAGTGACGGCTTGTGTTCCATTTGACCGTTTTATGGCATGAAACGGCGAAGTCTCGACGTTATAGCGTCGCACCTGTTGTCTGATCCAATCTTGTCCGCCTTCATTTTCATTGAGTTGAAATTGCAGCATATCCGGACTCCTTTCTTGCTATAGTAGTAGTGGAGGTGAATACGATGGAACCTACATTCCAAATTGATTGTACAAATTGTTTTGGTTTATGTTGTACGGCACTCGCTTTTTCGAAATCCAGTGATTTCGGTCATGATAAACCGGAAGCGACACCGTGTCGCAATCTTGACGCGGATTACAGCTGCCGCATCCATGACCGGTTACGCGATAGCGGCTACAAAGGCTGTACCGTCTATGATTGTTTTGGTGCCGGGCAACATTTGTCACAGCGGACGTTTCAAGGCGATGATGCACCAAAGCGACGCCAAGCGATTTATGCTGCCTTCCCGAAGATGGTTCACTTGTTTGAGATGATGTGGTACGTAACGGACGGAAAACGTGATGTCACGCGTGACATCCACAATCAACTCGATGAGACGCTTGCCGCATTGACCCGATACGCTGCCTTACCGGCGGATCAATTTGCACGGCTTGACATGATGTCAATCCGTCAAACCGTCCGACCCCTCCTTGAAATGATCGCTTCTCGTGTTCAAGTTCAGTATAGCGGAAGACGCGACCAGACACCACGCGACTGGGTCGGAAAACAGCTACAAGAACGAGATTTTTCAGGTGCCAGCGTTCAGAACCAGTGGTTGCTGGCGACGAACTTGTCGAATAGCCGTTTGTGCGGTGTCAACTTTCTCGGGGCTGATCTGCGAGACTGTAACGTCAAAGACGCGGATTTGACAGACGCGCTCTTTTTGACACAAGCACAAATCAATGCCGCGATCGGCAACGCGGCGACACAGTTACCGCCGCGTTTGCTCCGTCCGTCCCATTGGCGTTAAACAGAAGCGAACGATAAAGAGACACGTTTTCGGATCATCGACCGAAAACGTGTCTCTTTTTGTATGCTTGTTATCTTTTGCCGAGCATAAAGCCGTCAAAATAACGCCCGCCAAACGGTGTGAGATAATCGTCGACTAACGCGATGACGACTCGGCGGTCATTCGACTGATAATACAACTCAAAAGCCATTGTGTGTCGACTGGCATATTCTTCGTCAAACTCCGCAAGAGCACGAATTGTCCACTTCCCTTGTCCGATGTAGCGTTGATTGGCACGAAGGACGAATTCGATGCTCTGTTCATATAAACGTGATGCAATCGCTAGACCTTCTGCGCGGTTCGTCACACTCTCGAAGTCGTCGAGCAAGTCACTTAAAAAATAACGCGCGCGTTGTTGCTCCGGATTCGACCACGCAACAGGTCCATCCGCCAATTGTTGAACGGCTTCCTTGCGGATAGAGGCAAGGTGTGGATGATCCTCGATCGTCCAGCTGTCAGCAATCATGCGTTGCAGGGACGGGCGACCACGTTCCCGGTCGCTCTCGAAAAAATGCGCGATCGTCTCAAAGGAATGGACGAATGCTTCGATCGGGACACCGTCATAGGTAAACGATTCCCGATATGCCTGCCGTCGCCTTGCTTCAAAGATGATTAAATCGACATCTGATTGTACGGTCGCTTGTCCTCGCGTATGACTACCGGCAAGTAAGACGGCACAATGATCCGGATAACGTGACGCGACGAGCGGCATGATCCAATCACACCACTCCATGCGTGTCCACTTAGTCTTCAACTTGTTCGCTAATCCCGGAGAAGACGGCTAGTTCGTCACCCGGTACGGCAACGATTGTCGCGTCGGCTCGGTGTGGCGCGAGACCGATATCGATCGCCCACGATTCGTAATATGTATCCGATCCATTCAGGACGAGCGTTTGTCCGTTACTGAAGGTCAAGAATAAATGTGGTGCCGTCTTGCCGATCCGGACACCCGTGATCCGTTCCGCGTGCAATGAGACGATCAAGTGTAGCATCTCTTCCTTTGTCGCATGGCGAACGACCCAATTCTGTGTCGTCTCGACATCACCATAAAATAGACGGTCCGTCTCGATCCGAAGTCGCAGTTCAGGCGCTGTCGTATCGAACAAATTGATGAATTCGAGCGTAACGTAGCCTGCGACATGAACCGTCGCCAATTGTGTTCCGATGAAATAGGTCGTCAAAAGCTGACGGGCGAGTTGATGATCTTCTTTGTTCATGATGAGCACCTCATTTAAAAAGAATGAATGGTATAAGAATGAGTCCGAGAAACTGACTTCCACTCAATTTACCACAAATTAGTCGATCCGAACATGAGAAGAAAGGCATGTTTTCGGTTTTCTACGGCACGAAGGTGAGAATACGGTATACTGATGAGGAACTGACGTCGATCGTGATCGACAGAGAGGAGCTCCATCCATGCAATATTTCTATATGAGACCCTATCCGGATGATCCAGACTGTTCTACGCAACAAGCGGAAGCCGACAAGGTTGATGTGACGACACGTATCATCGAGACCCATGATTCGGCCAAACGCCGGACGGAACTTGAACAGATGCTTGAGGCGCTGCAAGCGGGAGACGAAGTCATCGTCACGCATCTCTACGTCCTAGCAGACTCGACGCGGCACTTGATTGAGGTGCTCGAGCAAATGGAGACACGTGGCGCGACGCTTTGGTCACTCCGCGAACAGATTCGCACGAGCGAGCGTGCATCCTTGTCGTTCCTTGAAACGGCCAACCACCTGGTCCAGTTGCAAAGTGATGTCATCAGCATGTCAACGCGTGCCGGACTCTCAAAAGCAAAAGAGCAAGGAAAACAGACCGGTCGACCGCGCAAACCCGATGAAAATGTCCGCCGCGCGATTGCGATGTATCAAAGCAAAGAGTATTCGCTCGCTGATATCCGAGAACAGACCGGTATTAGTAAAAGTACATTGTATCGATATCTCGAAAGCGAGACGATCGATGCAACGGATAAAGGCTGACTCCATTGTGGAATCAGCCTTTTTTGTCAGCTATTTTGCTTTAATGTGTTGCCGAGCCATTTTTGGAGGGCTTTACCGCCTTCATAGAACGAACAATCCCGTAATTCATACGTATGACCGCCTTGTTCAATCAAGTCGAGGAACGTATTCCCGACGTCCCGGTTTTCCCATTTCCGCTGATCCGTCAAATACTTGAAGCCGAAGTTACACTCGACGTTGAAGATGATGTGGAAGGGTTCCTTGAAAGATTGGACGGCGCGGATCATCTCGATCAAAATCATTCGTTTTGGTGACGACGCTTCGAACGTATCGAACAGTGTCGTCCGGCGTCCGTGAAACTCGATGACACGGATTGCGCGTCCGGTATCAGCTTTAAAGTCATAACTCGTCCGAATCGAGACGATGATTTCACGTTGGTCTGGTTGTACTGGCATGGTGTATCGCTTCCTTTCTCTCGGTCGATTATAGCATGGACCTGTTCAATTTTAATAGATGTCAACGACTCGGTCTCAAGAAGGATTGTCGTAACCTAAAATTTGTCTTATACTAAAATTACCAAATACATAAAGGAGCGTTTTCGTGAAACATCTATTTTCGATACTCCTCTCGGCGAGCCTCTTGTTCACGGGTTGCTACTGCACTCTCGACGAACGGACGGACGAGCCACACTTCAAATCACGTGCCCGCTCCATCTCCTCGTATCATACTTTCGACATCGAATACGCGAAAGGACTACGTAAGGAACAAGTCTCAAACCGTACGGTTACCGTGACGGATTCAAATGGTGAGCGGATGCAAACGGAGATTGAAGTCCTAGACGGCAAAGAAATCCGAATCAAACCACCGCGTACTGGATATAAAAAAGGACGTCGCTACATCATCCACATTCTGGATTCAATCGACGCCCGGAAAGAAGTACATACGAATACGATTCGGGAACGAACCTTCACTGTCGACCGCTGACAGCCAAGGTTCGTTTTTATTTAGAGCGAGCTGGAAAAACGGTATAACTCATCGAGATGACGCCATCAATCACAAGAACGAGTCCCCACAGTTGTAACGTCCGCAAGAGGCTTTCGGTTTGTTCGGTATTTCCGAGCCAGAGAATCATTGCTCCGAGTAAGGCACCACCAATCAAGAATGCCAGGATGTGCCGATAGAATCCGTTGCGTTCCCGTCGCGCACGCGATATGCGTTCTTTTGCTACTTGTTCCTTGAGGATCACCCGGCGATACACCCTATCCGCCCAAGCAATCATCTGCTTCCCAAATGCGAGCGATACGCCGATGTAAATCGCAGCAAGTCCGTGTGCAAGCGTAGCTGTGCTACCGCGACTTAAGTCAAACACTGTTAAGACCAGTAAGACGATATCAATCACGGGTGACATCGCCATCAATCGAAAACCGAGCTTCTCTCGTCTGAATCCATAACGCACGATCAGTCCTGCGACGATGAATACCCAAAATAGAATTTCACAACAAACGATTGCCCAAGCGACGAGTTGCATCGTGATCCTCTCCTTTTTTAATACGACTGTATTATAAAGATAACATCACATTCGTCACTTGACTAGTCTTTTTAATACATTCGTGCTAAAAAAGCTGATATACTTAATGTATGCCAAAACAAGTCAATCACGAAGAACGAAAACGCCTCATCGCAAAAGCAACGTGGCGCACGATTTCTAATGTCGGTATCGAACAAGCTAGCGTCCGGACGATCGCCAAGGAAGCAGGTCTGTCCCTTGGTGCCTTACGGTATTACTTCACGACCCAAGAGGAATTGCTCCGTTTCTCGATGCAACTCGTTCAAGAACGGGTCCAAGAACGCATTACAACCATTTTCGAGAGAGGAGGAACACCAGAAGAGACGTTATGCAACGTCTTACTAGAAGTCTTGCCGTATGCACCTGAGCATCAGCTTGAGATGCAGGTCTGGTTCCAATTCATGATGTCTGCATATGCGTCTCAATCAACAGAGAATCCAGACGACATTTACCACATGTGTCTGGTATTACTGACACGGATTCCGGACGGTACGTTCCGAGCAGATATAGACATCGAGCTTGAGAGCGAACGTCTCGCAGCACTCGTTGATGGATTAGCCTTTCATGCGCTGTTTCGACCAGAACGTCTCCCGAAAGAACGATTGCGTCATGTCCTTGTCCATCACTTGAATGCCCTATTCGTCCGTCCTTTAGCGATTGACGACAAATAACCCGAAGTTCCTTCATCTGCATGAGGGAACTTCGGGTTATTCATTGTTTCGCTTCTACGAGGACCAACGATAAGGAGCGAATTAAAAAGAACGTCAGAAATGCTGCCCAGACTCCCTGATTGTCAAAACTTGATGTCGACAGCAGCACAATCGCAAAACCGATCCCTGCTTGAATCATCGAGTTCCGGACTGGAGTTGCCTCGACACGACCAGCAAAGATTCCTTCGTAAATCATCGCCCACCCGGCAATCAGCGGTAGGATGATGATCCAGAGATAATAGTCGCGCGCCGCGTCTAGGATCGCTTCTTCTGAAGTGAACAACTGAAGCAGCGGTGTTTCAAGGAATAGGAGCACAAGTGACCAGAACACGACTGAGTAGAATCCGAACGTCCGTGCCAAACGGACACTCGTCCGGTATGCTTCCTGATCTTGATGCCCTCTCGCCCGACCGACAAGAACGGTTGACGCATGACCGAGTCCACCGAACCAATAGGAGATCAGATACTGAATCTGCAGTAGGATCGCATTGGCTGCAAGGATATCTGGTCCGAATTGTCCTCCCGCTCGTGTAAACCAGCCGGTAACGAGTAACAGGAAAATCGTTCGAATGAATAAATCTCGATTGACACGAAAGAATTGACGGTAGGCGTGCCAATCCGTCAAGGCACGCAGTTCGTCGCGCGTCATCGACAAATGACTCCGAATCAGATAGAGACTGCAGGCGACAATGCTGATTTCCGCGATGACGGTCGCAAGCGCAATTCCAGCAACACCGGTGTTCAATCCGTAGACGAATCCAATATCGAGTACGACGTTGACCCCGATACTGAATAATTGGACGAACAAAGCATGTTTGACTTGTCCCGTTCCGATTAACCAGCCAAGTAACGCATAACCCATCAAGACGAATGGTGCGCCAATCATCCGGTACGAGATGTATGTCTTGACCGCATCCAGCAAATCAGCGGGTGGTGCAAGTAAATAGAGTCCGAGCTGCTCGAGCGGCTGACGAAACAATAGAATGAGCAAACCGATACAAGCTGCTAGGAACAGCGGTCGGTAGAGCGAAATCCGTAAGGCATGGGCGTCATTCGCGCCGCTTGCCTGAGCACTGAATCCTGTCGTACTGACTTTTAAAAAGCCGAACAACCAGTAGATTGTATTAAAGAAGACGGCACCAACAGCTATGCCACCGATCGCGCGCGGATCACCCGATTGACCGATGACGACGGTATCGGTCACACCAAGCAACGGTGTCGCAATACTTGAGAGAATGAGCGGATAGGCAAGTAACCAAAACGTTTTGTGGTTCGGTTGAGTACTCACCATACTAGTTGGACCTTCATATGTAAGACAAATGATGTAGTAGTTAGTTCAAAAATCATTGGTTCACATCCCTTCAAAATAATTTTCGAACATACAAGGTATGTAAGCCCTAAGGATATCAAACTCTTTTTCTAAACACTATGGTTTTAGTAGCATGAACCAATTGTATAGATTAAACTTCATGTTGTATCTAATTTTACAAGAATAAATTTGGTAAGTGAAATAAATAGTGTGATATTTTCTTTATTTGCGATCTTTTCGTATTCTTTTTCTACCTCTATAACAGCATTGCATTGCTAATTGTTTGCCATATTTTTTTGTAAATGCATAAAAAGAAGCCGGACCTAGGGTCTGACTTCTTAAGTCTATTTAAATAGTGTCACTCGTTCATAAGACATCGACGAATTGTTTGGCCTGGTGCTCCAGTTGTTTCGCAGAATCAGCCAACTGATCGAACTCACTCACCGTATGTTCAAGCTGACCGGTACTGTCCTTTACCTTGCTTGAAATCCGTTCGATACTGTGCGAGACCTCCTTGATCCGCTCAACGATCCCTTCGATATTCTCCTTGATTTCTCCGATCGAATGCGAGACTTTATTCGACAGGTTTCGGACTTCGGTCGCGACGACATCGAATCCGCGTCCATGTTCTCCAGCACGTGCTGCCTCAATGGCCGCATTCAAGGCGAGTAGATTCGTCTGCGCGGCAATTTCACGGATCGTCTTGACGATGTCAGTGATCGAGTTTGCATCTTTACGCAAGGCGACAAGACTCGATAAGTTCTCGACGGATTCCGACTCGATTTGTTGGACAGTCGCAAGAACGTTCAAACCGTCTTGTCGACCACTTTCCGATTTGACCGTCAAGAAGGCTGATGTCTCGTTGAGTTCGGCCGCCATTCGTAAAACGTCCTGCTGGCGAATCGTGATGTCCGATGCAATTTTCGAGACCCCGACGACCCGGCGTCCGTCATCCGAGTAAATCGGCATATATGTCGCTTCGAGCCACTTCTGTTGTCCGTCAGCAGCCCGGCGTTCAATCTTATCCTGATACGTGATGCCTTGCATCAATTTTCGCCAAAACAACTCGTAATCTGGACTATTAACGAAAGCCGGAAAACAGAGATCACGATGGTATTTACCGATTAACTCTTCCACTTCGTACCCCATCGTCCGGGCAAACAACTCATTTACGTATGCGACTTTGCGTCGATCATCAAAACGAATGATGGCTAGATTTTGTTCGATTGCCCGAATGACTTGTGTGTCGGTGACCTGTGTTACTTGCTCATGCATCGACATGCCGATTCCTCCCTGGATTCAAACTGAGGTCATGGTTTACCTATTGTCATATTATCCCTTATATCGACAAGTTCCTGCTATTTTAAATTAAAATCTAGTAAATAAAGTATTCATTTTAATACGCACTCCATCCCCCATCTGCGACGACGATTGCCCCGTTGATGAAACTCGCCTCGTCGGACACGAGAAACAATGCCAAATTTGCGATTTCATTCGGCTGACCGGCTCGTGGATTGAGACCCATGCCAAGCATCGCGCGCCCCATCCCGAATTCATTCAGATTCGACATCGATTGTCCGATGTTCGTCTCGACAGCTCCAGGTGCGATTCCGTTACAGCGAATACCATCTCCGGCATAAAAGAAGGCGGTATTCTTCGTCAGACCGATGACGGCATGTTTGGAAGCCGTATAGGCTGCTCCTGCTCGGGCACCATTCAGACCGCCAATCGAGATGTTATTCAGAATGACACCACCTTTTACTTCCTTGAAATGTTTGACCGCTTCGCGCATCAGACGCATTGTTCCTGTCGTATTGACTGCAAGGATATGATCCCAACGTTCATCTGAGATGTCTGCCACGCCCTCCATCCCGTCCATGATCCCGGCATTATTGACGAGAACGTCCAGTTTACCGAAAGCGTCGATTGCTTGTTTGATGAGTTGTCCTGCTGCCTTTTGTTGTGCGATATCACTCGCAACAGCCATCGCTTCTCCGCCCGCTTCCTTGATGTCAGAGACGACCCGTTCAACGGTTTCCAACCGAATGTCCGCTGCGACGATTCGTGCGCCTTCTTGTGCAAACAATTTTGCCATGGCTTCACCCATTCCTGAGCCGGCTCCGGTGACGATGATCGTTTTTCCTGTTAGTCGCATCTTGAATCATCCTTTCGTCTATCATGATACTAATCTATTCCCGTTCTCATCATCAAATGTATCAAACGTCATGTCGATTCCATGAAAAAAAGACCCGACGAGTTTCGTCAGGTCCTATAGCTAGTTCGTTGTAATTGGTTCATCGCGACTTCAGCACGTAGTCGCCGTCCGATTTTCAACGATGCTTGGAATATACTTGGATCAAATAATCTAAAGTGACTATCAATCCAGTTTTGTCGATAGATTTCATGTGCTTGTCTAACGATTTCTTCATCTGACAACTGTTCCATGTCTATTTCCGCGCAGTCGAAATCATCCACACCGAACTCGAAACCACAACATGGACAAATTTCGTTACTCCCCGCAAAGTGTTCATAATATGGCGGATTTTCGAGTTTATTCCATCCACATACGGGACACATATAATACGAATCGTTTTGATTCAAAGATGTGATGCCTCCTTAAACAAATGATCATTCTTATATCTATCGTACCCCATCTAACCGCTACTTTTGAGAATTACGTTATTTGATGAATACATGAAAAAAGACCCGACGAGTTTGTCGGGTCTTTCGACTTGCTTATTGCAGTTCGCGGCTTTTTTCTTCTTGTTCGTTGTTCGATTTATTTTTAGCTTCGAACTCGGCACGTGTCATGACATCCTCGACATGCATATTGACTTCAACGACTTCAAGGCCTGTCATGTCACTGATTGATTTTTTGATTTTAGCGACTGTCTCTTGGAAAATTGACGGAATATTTTTGCCGTATTCGACGATGACTTTCAAATCGAGTGCAACTTGACGTTCTCCCACTTCGGCACCAATTCCTTTTGTGATGTCTTCCGTGCTCCGGAGACGATCCGTCAGTCCACTCATGAATCCACCACTCATTGACAAGATGCCTGTCACTTCGTTCGACGCGATCCCAGCAATTTTTTTGATGACTTGATCTTCGAATGTCAATTTATTCTCGCGTACCACTTCGTTTTCAGTTGTTGGGTTTACTTCGTTTGCCATTTGAAATCTCTCCTTTTAAATGTTTAGTAAGTTATATATGAATCAGTCCCGTTGAAAGAACTGAATCCACCCTTCAATGTCGAGTGCACCATCGCGCCATTTTCCAATTAAAAATCCAATTGCTGCGAAGGCAACGATAAGGATTGTCGGACCAAAGCCAATCGTCAGGAATAAGATGGCGAGGATTAGACCGGCAAGTCCCCCGATCAGTCGGAACCGATACGGATAGAGTGCTTCTCTTGTCTTCATGTTCCCTCTCCTCCTTTAGACGACACGTTCCGATGTTTTCGTTTTCGTGTCACTGATCGTGACTTTCGTACTCGTTACTGGCAACTCAAGTAAGGATTCGACAGCTTGTTTAGCTCGTTCTTGAATTTCCTTCGCAATCGTCGGTAACCCATCTTGTCCAAAGACCGAGCAGTCGACTTTTAAAGCGACCGTTTCTTTTTTCGAATGGATATCGGCATGGACACGCGGTGTCCGTACACCACCGATTCCACGAATCGACTCTAAAGCCGTCCGTTCGATCGTCTCCTTCGAAATCGTAATCGTTCCGTCACCCGTTTGAATCAACAGTCGTTGACCTTTCGAGCGGCTAAATAATCCTGTGAATAATAGAATGACGAATACGAATGCTAAAAATCCTCCAATGGATAGAACGGTATAGCTATACCATTGCTGATCCTGCCACTGCTCGATTAACGAACTAAGCCGTGGAACATCATACACACCGAGCACAAGCAGCCCGACACTGATTAGTCCGAGTATGCCTATGATGACGAGTAAGAATCGATTGAACCCATTCATCTGCACCTCTCCTTTACGATTATTGACTTCTTTCACCTAGGTGATTCAACACATGAAATATTATGTGTATGGTGTGTTTATTCCCGTTCATTAGAACCCGAAACATTTAAATACACTTTCGTTCAAATGTTCATATATTCTGTTTATTCAGACTAAATAAGTCGAAACTAATACTTTATTTACTATATTTCACGAAAAAAACCTCTTCTACCTTAAGAAGAGGTCAGCATTCGAATTATTTACCACTAAACATATATCCTGTCAATATGTTTTTATTCCATTATTCATTTCACATCAATTGGAAAGGCAAAATCGCCATTACCTTCTTTCCAATCGGCTTTAATCTGATAGACATACTTTCCGGGAGTCGAAGGAACGGTAATCCGCTCAATCTTCTTATATGTTTCCATCTTTTTATGATCTTTGACCGACCATAAGACAATCGCGACGGACTTCGGAGCTGGTCCGTCTTCAAAACGAATCGTCAATCGATCTTCAGGATTTGCTCGCGTACTCGAATCACCTTTTACTAAATCGACGGCTTCGGCCTTTGCATCAGCTGTTTCTCCGCGAAACATGCCTGACCAACTATAGGTACCTCTATATACCTTTACTTCACGGTTTTCGATTGTCACGGTAGGTTCTGGTGGTTGATGTCGAAATGGATCACGTGAAAAAAACCATCCGACTGCAATCGCAATCACAATCAATCCAATAAATAAAAAAGGTTTCATAGACAAACCTCCTACGTGATGTTTTTAAATCAACAAAAGCGGCAATATCTCTCAAGGAGTACGTTATTCAGAAGGAGGAGTTCAGATGATTCAAGATAAAGTCGTCATCATTACAGGGGCATCAAGCGGTATTGGGGAAGCAACCGCGAAAGAGCTTGCGAAACAAGGAGCAAAACTCGTTCTTGCTGCACGTCGGGAAGATCGTTTGCAAGAGCTTGTCAAAGCGGTTGAAGCTGAAGGTGGTCAAGCCGTTTATCAAGTGACGGATGTTACCGATCGTGAGCAAATTGATGCACTCGCAAAACTTGCGAAAGACAAGTATGGTTCTGTTGATGTCATCGTCAACAACGCTGGATTAATGCCACTATCGCACCTCCATAAGAATCAGCAGGACGAATGGAACACGATGGTCGACGTCAACATTAAAGGCGTACTCCATGGAATCGGAGCAGTCCTGCCGTATATGCGCGAACAAAAAAGCGGACATGTCATCAACATCTCTTCTGTCGCCGGTCATGAAGTCATGCCGTCGAGCGCCGTCTACAGCGGTACGAAATTCGCGGTGCGCGCCATCACGGAAGGTCTTCGTAAGGAAGAATCGGTCGACAATCACATCCGTGCAACAATCATCTCACCGGGAGCGGTCGATACGGAATTGAAGGACCATATCTCGGATGAAGAGATCAAACAAGGAATTGGTGACTTGAAAGCCATTGATGCAAGCGCGATTGCGCGTGCTATCGCATATGCTGTCAACGAACCAGAAGATGTCGCGGTCAACGAGATCTTAATTCGTCCGACAGCGCAACTTTAATTGAATGTAGACAGGACCCCTCATTAGCAAAACAGCTAATGAGGGGTCCTGTTTTGTTTAAAGAAGTCGCTCCGCGATGAGCTGGTACGACTGCAATCGCTTTTCTTGATCAAAGGCATTGTTGATGAGTAAAAACTGATCTGTTTGATAACGCGTTGCTAATGCTTCAAGCTCCTGCGCAACAACGTCCGGTGTACCGACAATCGCTCGCCGTCGATCTTTATGGATACGTTCCGCTTGAACGTCATTCCAGATTTTTGCTTCAGTCGAGGCAAACGACGGAACGATTGAATTTCCGAGTCGAACGCCTTGAATCCAGGCATCTTGAGTTCGAGCGAGACGTTCTGCTTCTTCTTGCGTCGGGGCACAGATGACGAAAATGCAGACGATGACGTCTGTTCCTCCTGCCTCACGATAAGTGGAAAGTGTCTCTTCCCAACGATCTGGATTAATAAAGTGACCAAAAACGAGACCACGGTCTTGTTCTGCAGCAATTTGCGCACTACGTGGCGACAGACCAAGGATTGAGATCGGAGACGCTTGTCGATCACGCGGTGTCGTCTTGACGATCCGGTATGGGTGTCGATTTGATAGACTATCTGTCAAGAATCCAGCCGTTTCCTGAACGAGTCGATTAAACTCAGCTGCTCGATTTTTTTCACCATCTGTCAAAGCAAGTCGTGTCCGCTCACTTCCACCTGGAGAATTGCCAATCCCAAGTTCGATCCGTCCCGGATAAAAGGCGTCGAGTGTTGCAAAACTCTCGGCCACTTTTAGCGGATGATATTGCGGTAACAACACTCCACCTGAACCAAGTTTGATTTTTGAAGTCTGCGCACCCATTCGGGCAATGAACAACTCCGGTGATGCACTGAGCAAACCGTTCGTATTATGGTGTTCTGCGAACCAGTACCGTTCGTAACCGAGTCGCTCGGCTTCTAAGACGAGTCGTTCCGTCGCTTCCATCGTCGCTTCGACCGTATCGCCCTCATGCAATGGTACTTGATCCAGTATTCCTAGTCGCATCACGCATTCCTCCTCTACCCTCTTAAGTGTAAAGGGTGGAGGAACGGAGTTCAAAAACGAGGCTCAGAAACGGACGAGACGATCTTCGATAATAACGCCGTCTCGCATCTCGATCGTTCGATTCGCCCGTTCCGCAAGTGCCGGGTCGTGGGTGACAAACAAGACGCCACACCCTTTCTCTTCGTTTAATGACCGTAAAAGATTGAAGATGATTTCTCCCGTATCTGTATCGAGGTTCCCTGTTGGCTCATCGGCAAGCAACCATTTCGGTTCATGAACGAGTGCTCGGGCAACGGCGACCCGTTGTTGTTGTCCACCGGAAAGTTGCGACGGCAAACTGCCTGCTTTATCGGCGAGACCGACTTGCGCGAGTAACTGCTCGGCGCGTTCTTTTTTATCATACGGTACTTTCCGACCGAACAGTGGCGCCATGACATTTTCAAGCGCCGTCAGCGTCGGAATCAAGTGAAACTGCTGGAAGATGAAGCCGATGTTTTCGAAGCGAAAGTCGGATAATTCTTTACTGTTCAATTTGTTGATTGGTTTCCCGTCATAATGCAACTCCCCGCTCGTCGGTCGATCGAGCGTGCCGATTAGACTGAGTAACGTTGATTTTCCAGATCCCGAAGGTCCGATGATCGAAATGAAGTCGCCCGCCTCAAGTGTCACGTCGATGTCTTGTAACGCATGTGTCTCGACGCCGTCTCCTGAAAATGATTTTCCCATCTGTTTGCATTGAAATGTTCCTTCCATATGTACCCCTCCATTATTCTTGATAACGTACTATTCAAGAATAGATTGGTAATTCCTTCTAAATGAAAGGAAATAAAAAACAGTACTCTTATGGAACAAGAATACTGTCAGGAAACTCTCGGTTGAATAGAAACGAAATTTTTACGATAGACGATCTCATACGGTAAGACGAACAATATACATGCAAGAGTCGTGAACTGAATCATGCTACCGATTGATGGTAGTGGAGACAGCGATGCTTCGTGCCACACTTCATATAGACCAATGAACAAAAACAGAACGACGCTACTCGTCGTCACGTAGATAAGCAGCCGAAGGGGCAATGGATAATGTCGGACAATCCATAACATCGGTAACCCAAAGATAAAATAGGATAACGTCATCGCAAACGTCCCGAACTGATAGACGATCTCAAAGTCAATCGTCGTCAGGAACGAATACGCCGTGAACGCTAAGAACGAAAGAATCGTCACAACAGCCGCATAACTGATCCAGCGCATACGGTTGGCTCCTCTCCTGAATGTTATTCCTGTACACGCGATCGTGACAGAAACCAAATATGTACAATTAGTGTAGGTAGTTCGATTTCATTTGTCAATTATCTTCAGATTGACTTATTCAGTCTATGTACGATTGCAATGAGAACGAATTCATAGAATAATGAAAAAAACGGACTAAGAAAGTGAGGTTTTATCGATGGATGAACAATTAACGGTGTTTCGTGATCGCTTTGAAGCTACACCTGATTACCACGATGGTCTTTCGTTTATTGAGGTCGAGTCACGCCTGACACCTTCAAAACGAGAAGCACTCGCTTGGATGGAACAAACAGGAGGAGAACCGAATATCGTAAACCTTGATGGACGATTCGTCATCATCGATACGGTCAAAGAGAGTCCAGCTGGTCGACGAAGCGTTTGTTTTGACGAAGTCGCTCGACTCGGTCGAAAGAAAAATGCGCCCGAAGCTAGCGTCGAGTCAATGATTGAAGCACTTGATCTCGACCTGTTGACACCAGAACAATATCAAGAACTTCAGACACAGTTTTCGTTTGACGAAAAGACCTCCAGTTGGCTCGCAACACCAGACGTGATTCGTCAAAAAGGTGGCGCTTTGTTTGGAGATCGTCGTTATGAGACGACATTCATCTATCACAACGGAGTGGATTCCTATTATGCGAGCCGCGGATTCCGTGTTTTACTTGAATTGGAATAAACCAAAAACCGCTTCGTAGTCTAAACGAAGCGGTTTTTCACAATAATAGGGAATAATACCCAATCGTGATATGATGGACGTTGAGTACAGGAGGTGGACGTCATATTTGTATTGGGATTGGTTATAGGTAGTCTTTTAATGTTGCTCAGTTTCCGGTTATTCCACCAGCAACAACCGGATACAATTGCGTTATGTAAAGATATCTTCTACGTGTTTGAAGTCCATCCGGAATATCGATTCCGATATATCAGTCCGTCCCTCGATGACCATATCGGCAAGGGAGTGGCAGCAGCCAGCTATATGGATCCGGATCAGTGTTTCGCGCGGATTCATCCGGAAGACATCGAAGTCTTGATGTCGAAGATTTCGGGCGACTGTGACTACGATCAGCCGTTTCGGCAACGCTGGCGGACAAATGACGGGACGTACGTCTGGTTCGAAGAATATGCGACACCGATTCGCGAAAATGGACAGATCGTTGCCATCCAAGGGGTGATCCGTAACATTGACGAACAGTTGAAATCACAACAGGCATTACTCGATCAATACCGTATCGATGCCTTGACACGGCTTGGGAATCGCCATGCCTTCAACGAAGCTGTCCGCGATCTCGATCAAAAGAAGGCGACGTATGGATTGATTCTGCTTGACTTGAATGAACTAAAGGATCTTAACGACCGGTTCGGTCACGCGGTCGGTGACGCCTTGCTTGAACAAACAGGACTTTGCATCCGCCGCTTAACAGATCATGGTTACCGGATCGGTGGTGATGAATTCGTCTTGATCGACGATAGTCCGTCGATTGACACGTTTGAGGCATTCGTCGAACACGTCCGCTCGACGTTCGCGACGCACGAGATTGGACTCGCGATCGGTGCCGTTCATGCGACAACAGGACGCCGGATCGACGACGTCCTGCATGAGGCAGATGCACGGATGTATCAAGAGAAGATGAAAAAACGCTTAGGTCGCCAGCATGGATTGATGCGCTTGAAGCAGTAAGGCGTTGAAGCGTTCTGGTTGATCGAGATTTGCCGTATGCCCTGCTTCCTCGACCGGTAAGACGATGACGTTCGGCACGTGTTCCGCAACGAACGCGGTTGCGTCGACTTCGTACGTTTCATTCGTTCCGTTTAGGATGACGACCGGCAAGGTGATCGACTGCAACATCATTTCCGTCAGTGCCGGGAAACGGAACGTCATCAAATCGAGGACTGCCCGTGCTGTCGTTTTCCAGGCAGGACCATGCAACTGTTCAAATTGGTCGGCAATTTCCGGTGCTTGCTGATCGATGTTAAGGAAAAACTCTCGTTGTTCGCGCATCAGCGGTTCCATCGCTTTAGGAATGAATGGTGAAAAACCCGTGATACATACACCTTCGAGTTCGTCCGGTGGGTCGAGTGCCAGTTGCATCGCAAGCGTCGCGCCGAGCGACAACCCGAGAATCCATCCTGGACCTTCCTGTGCCATCCGTTCGCGGATGGCACGTGTTGCTTGTGATAAGTAATCCTCCGTTGCCGGCTCCGTCGTCATTCCGTGACCAGGCAGATCAATCGGAATGAACGTAAAATCATCCGCTAAAGCGGATAGCTGTGGTGCAAAGTGTGTTGCTGCCGTCCCCATTAAACCATGCAATACGTACATACGTGTCATACGGTAAACTCCTTAAATTGATGTAGTGTCAATATCGCGTTTGCGATGACGTCCGGACGATCGCGATTCATCAGGTGCGATGTTCCCGGAACGAACGTCACGTTCGCCTGATAGGATAGATTCGCCTGTCGCCGTATTAATTCCTGCCATTTATTTTCCATTCGTTCGAGTTCATCTTCCGGAAAACCGGCTGCTATCATCGTCTGGATTGAGTTCGTTTTATCCCGACCGAGAACGGTCATCGGGAACCCAAGGTCACGCATGAGTGGCTGAAGCGCCTTCGCATCACTCTTCCACTTTGAAATGATCGCATGCATCGCCCGGTAATACGCTGGGTTCCAATCCGTACGGTCATCCCCGTCCGGGAAACGGTCACGTAAATCAGTTGCTGTCGCTAATTCCGCGAATCGTTCGATCCAGACGGCGTCGTCCCCTTCCTTATCGAGCGTCGGTGTATCGAGCTGATCAAGTTCTTCTAAGTCAACGGACGTCGCCTCAACAAGGACGAGACCGGCGACACGTTCCGGATAATGTAAAGCGAAAGCTTGTGCGACGAGACCACCGTAGGAATGTCCGACGAGTGTGACCGGGATCGTGATATTCGTTGCGCTGAGAAACTGGTCGATTTGGCGTAAGATGCCGGTCGTTCCGTCCATATAATCGTCCGACCATTCGTGCGGATGGAAGCTGACGACTCGGTAGTCTGGCACTAAATTTGTCAAAATGTCCGACCAGTCCTGATACGTCCCACCGAGCGAGGGTAATAACAACAATGGTCGACCTGTTGAACCGTTATCATAGTACGTCACTTGTTTCTCTTGTTGCTGAATCATTCGTTCCAATGAAATCACTCCTCTATAGTATGAAAGGTGTTGTTGATCTTGATTCGTGCGCTATTGTTTGATTTAGACGAGACATTACATGACCGGAGCGGGTCTCTTCCCTCCTTTCTCGAGAACCAATATGAGCGTTTTTCAGCTCAAATCTCGCCTATTGCGCTAGACGAATACGTCAGCGTCTTCTTAGAGCTTGATCAAGGCGGACGGGTTTGGAAGGATGTCGTTTACGCCGAAATGATTACTCGCTTTCAGTTGTCACTTTCTATTGAAGTACTGCTACACGACTACGTGACGCGTTATCCGACTTTCGCACGGAGCTTTCCTGGCGTTACTACCTTTTTTGCGCAATTACCGCCCGAGCTACCGATTGGTTTGCTCTCGAACGGTAGAACGTTGTTTCAACGTGCCGTCCTTGACGCGATTGGACTCACTTCTGCCTTTACGCAGATCGGAACCTCGGAGCAAGAAGGCTTACGTAAACCGGATCCGGGGTTTTTCTTACGTGTGACAGAACGTTTAAGTGTTCGTCCAGAAGAGGTGCTGTTTGTTGGAGACAACTACGATCACGATATCTTACCGGCGCGAGCGCTCGGTATGCAGACGATTTGGAAGCGCACGGGCGATGTTGCGTTGACCGACACTCAATTTTCGGACTGGCACCAGTTGCCGCTTCCGTTACACAATCTTATTCCAAAGGAGACTCATCTATGACTGAACAGATTCGCCGTTTCCAACCTGAAGATTTTGAGCAGATTCATCGCTTGAACGAATTAGAAGGGTGGCAGGATCTCGTCGCTGAGAAAGAGCGGACGCGTGAAGCATGGATCAATGCGAATGCCGCTTACGTCCTCGAGTGCGACGGACAAGTCCTTGCTTATGTCCGTGCTTTGACGGACGGTTCGGTGACAACGTTTGTCTGCGAGCTCCTCGTCAGCCGCGAGGCACGCAGGCGTGGGTACGGACAACGGTTGCTCGATCACCTGAAGCACACCTACCCGACACGAATTGATTTACTGGCAACTCGTCAATCCGCTACTTTCTATGAAGAGCAAGGATTTCGTGCTTTCTATGGATTCCGTCAATCTCGATGACGTGAACGACTTCGATTAACTCGTGCTCGTCACGTTATAGCCCATCTCCTGATAAAAGTGATGGGCTGTTTCGTGTTCCAGTCGAATGCCACTGTTCACTTACTGTGTTGGCGACAAAATCATTACCCGTTCTCGGCCCTCTTCCTCACCAACGACCAGCACGTGCTCGGATACCGGATCGACCTTGATTTGATAGACGGTAAACGCATCAAGGTTCGACGCAAAATCAGATGTGTCCTGTTCCAGTTGCGTATCGGTCAAGACATCGTCAGTAACGCCAATTCGCTTCCCTTTCAGCTGTTGCCAGTCTGGATCCGTGATTCTTTTTGCTATTGTGTAAAACTGTTCATCATAATACATGCCGACTACCATCGATTGCGACGATTGCTCGGGAACGGTCTCATGCAAGGAACTAAAGCCGATGATCGTCAGACCTGCTGCGAGGCAAACAGCTTGTACCGAGCGCCGGCGCCGTTTCGCTTTGCGGATACCCTGAATTGTTCGTTGCCTGACGGATGACGGTACGTCGATCAAGAATTTTGGCTCGTGATTCATAGACTCATCCCCTTCTGTCGTCGTACTTTCTCGAGTGCGCGGTACAACGTACTTTTGATCGTACTCAGTGGCACATTGAAGGTTTGCGCAATCTCTTGCAATGACAAATCTTCTTCATACCGGAAGTAGACGATCGAGCGCTCGGTCGGCTCAAGGACATCCAGTAAATCGTCCAAGTACAAGCGATCGACGAGACGCTCTTCAAACGACGTCGTTTGACTCGGTTCGATCGCGAGTGGCTGAAACGACGCTCGATGTTGCTGGAAAGCGCAATTCATCGTGATGCGCGTCAACCATGTCTTAAAATACGAAGCATCCCGTAAACTCTTTCGCCCACGCCATGCCCGGTACGCGACCTCTTGGACGTTCTCAAGCGCTGCCGTCTCCTCTTTCAGATAAATGAAGGAAATGCGATACACATAGTCTTCTTCTGCGAATAAAGCTGCTTCAAAAGCAGCATCGGATAATGCTGCACCTGACTTTCGAAACACATCGGCATCCTCCTCTTTTGCAATCACCCCTTATTAGATACGCAACACATTTAAAAAGTTTCATTTTTTTCAAATTTTTCTTATAATTCCCTTTTCTTGAGTGAATGAATTCGATAGGATGGGACACAGAGAGATAAAAAAGGAGGATGTACGACGAATGAAACTCTATATCGCTTCTCGCTTTGACCACATTTTGACCGTCCGCTGGCTCCGGGATGAACTCCGCTTGCGTGGTCACGATTTAACATACGACTGGACGAAGAACGACCGGGCAGAAGATTCTGAAGCATTAAGAAAAATTGGTCTTGCGGAATTCGAGGCTGTCAAGCAAGCGGACGCCTTCGTCCTCGTGTTACCAGCAGGAAAAAGTAGTCACGTCGAACTCGGGATTGCGCTCGCGACGAATCGCCCGATTTACTTATGTATGCCGAATGCGACCTACTTCACCGGACCATTGGCCAGTACGTTTTATCATATCGGGCGAACGACTCCTTGCTTCGGAACGAAAGAAGACTGGCTCGCGCAGATTCTCGCCGATCGCTTACCGGAAGAACAACTGACGTCATGAGGACCGTCCTGTTGACGATTGGACCGACCCATGCCGGGAAAACGACGTTCGCACGACAGCTTGCTCAACGTCTACCAGCAAGCCTTGTCATCGATCAGGATCTTCAAGCACGTTTTTTGCTCGAACATTATCCAGACCTCGTTCCAACAGAAGGATCGAATCAGATCAAACATGACTTGACGGGATGGTTGATCGAGAAGGCGATTACTTCCTCCTTTGAGACAATCATTTTATGTAATGCCAACACTACACGGACCGGTCGGAAACAGCTGTTAAATCAATTTCCCCGTTCGACGTTCCGCTCGATCCTCGTCTGGTTCGATTTACCCGAAGCCATCCTTTCAAACCGACTGACTCACTCCAAACGCGATGGACGAGAAATTCGTGGCGACTCGTCGTACTACGACATCTATCAGCGTCAACGAATCGAGCCGCCAGTTTCCGGTGAAGCGGACAAAATCGTTCGTCTTCGTTCGACGGAAGACGTTGACACATTCCTCGACCATGTCACGAATCCGACGCTTGATGCTCTCTTCGATGCGGTGTCGACTGATTGAAGAACATGACAATCGTGCGTAAAGCACTCGCTTCTTCATCAACGCATGCAAAAAGACTAGCCGATATGTAACCGATTACAAAAGAAAGAAGGAACACTCATGTCTGAAGAACAACGATTGACTGGCGGAAATGTCTCTGCTGTCTATCAAAAAGGCAACTATGTCTATCGTACACAAAATGAGAACAGTCCAAATGTTCACCGTCTATTACGCCATTTAGAAGCGAAACATCTATCCGGTGTTCCGCGTTTCGTCGGCATCGATGAACAAAATCGAGAGATCCTGACCTTCCTCCCTGGCGAAACGGCCGATTATCCGCTAAAAGCATACATGTGGCAAGACGATGTGTTGGACGATGTCGCACATCTGATGCGCCAGTATCATGACGCTACAGTCGACTTCGAAACCAGTGACTGGGAGCCATTGATCAACACCCCTATTCCATACGAAGTCATCTGTCACAATGATTTTGCTGTCTATAATACGATTTTTCAGAATCAACGTCTAAGTGGCGTGATCGACTTTGATTTTGCAGCACCCGGACCACGTGCATGGGATATCGTCTACGCGCTCTATACGTTCGTCCCGCTCAGCAGTAGACGCCAAGCACCTGACGGATCCGTTCTTGCCTATTCACCGGAGCAAGATGATGCACGCTTCGCCGAACGAGTGAGTCGATTCCTTGATGCTTATGGTTATGAAGGTCCGCGTTCCGAATTGCTACCGATGTTATTGTTGCGCGTCGAAGCGCTATATCTGTTGATTGATCAACGAGCTGTCGACGGCGATGTTGCCTTCATGAAGATGAAAGAAGAGGGTCACGATACACATTATCGAGCAGAACATCGTTTCATCGCGGAACATGGTACGAAATGGTTCATCGATAAAGATTCATCAGAAAAATAACAGTTTATCTTTCACGTTAGATGTCCGTGATCTTCATAGAGGAGTGATTTCCCGTGAAAACGATTGATCTTGATTTTTTACTGACGACTGAAGAATACGAACTTGAACTGGATAAGATGTCGCTAAAGGCAAATGATCATTATGCGATTGATTTCTATTTTTATGGGGCTGACGAAGCGTTCAAGCTTATAATCAACGATCCTTCGCGTGATTACTTTTTGATGCGTTTTAAAAAGTACGCCGTCTTCCTAGGAACGTTACAAGAGCATGGCATCATCGACGAGAAACTTCGGAACCCGTATCCAGTCGTGAAGTCAAAAGAATCGATGTTCGGTGATTTTGCTGCGAAGTTTATGAAAACGGATGAAGTCTATACTGAACGGGGAGACTTGCACTTATTTGCTGTCAGGACGCATGAACAGGATTTTTACATTTTGTCCTACAGCGATCCGATCGTCGTTGATCATATGACGAAAGAGTATTGATATAGAAAGCAGTTGTTACATCATAAAAAAGGAGGATGAACGTATATTGAATAAATCACTGATATTACTTTTAACTGCTCCCCTTCTGCTTTTATCTGCTTGTACAGAGGAGCAAAAGACAACACAACCCACTACTGAACTGTTATCAAAGAGTACAAAAGTAAAATACGAATCTGTAAAAATCGATGCCGAAAGTAAATTGAACATTGTTTTTCTTTATGAACCATACAAACAATATCTACAATCGTCCTTAAAAAACAATGATCCTGAAGAAGATAAAAAGAATTATGCGAAATATATCTTAAGCTATATCGACAAAATCGGGGAAAAGGAGCAGTTTGCGACAGCCGACTTGAAAGGTTTCCCAATGTTGCAATCAACCGTGTACGAACAAGAGCTACTCGACAAAATCGAGAACTTGATGAAACAACAAGATGACATTACAAAAATCATTAAAAAAAATTACATCGCTTCTCATAAGATCCTTCCCAAAAAGAAAAGTACCATCATCGTCGCTCCGGTTAATCCTGAATCCTCTTTCGATCTTCAGTCAATGAAAGGTGTTACAGGAGCAGCCTATAAAGATGCATTCATTCTCTATCTGGATACAAACTACGATAAAGACATCCTGGCATATTCGACGGCACACGAATATCATCACTTAGTCCTCAAGGATACACCTGATTTTAGTTTAAGTACGACTCTTAATTCCGTCATCGTCGAAGGAAAGGCAGATGCCTTTGCCGACCGAATCGTCAAAGGCGTCTCGCCTCCATGGAATGTCGAAATGGATGAAGCAACGAAGAAACATGTCGTACATCTGGTCAACAGCTATGAAGTATCACAACTCGACTTCGTCGTAGGTAACAAACAAAAAGAGATTCCTCGCTGGAGTAACTACATTTTGGGACGTGATATCCTCAATCACTATTTTGAGTCGCATCCAGATCAGTCCATTGCTGACTGGACCTATACGAATCAAGCAGATATCTTAAAAGGGTACACGTATCAAAAGATTCTTGAACAATGAGGTGCTTTCATGAAATACATATGTCCCGTCTGCGGATATGCGCAAATGGACGACGTTGCTTATGACGAAAATGGTGACGCTTCGTTTGAAATTTGTTCTTGCTGCGGCTTTCAGTTCGGAGTAGACGATAATGTCGAAATCGAGGACGGTATCTTTTTATCGAGAAGTGAGACACATGACTTGTATCGCTCAAACTGGCTCAAAGAAGGTGCTAAAGTCTTTAGCCCTTATGCCTTTGAGCCTGGTACAGGAAAGGGTGAACCTTTAGCGAGAACGGCTTTGAAAAAACAATTACGAGCAATTCATATCAGACTAGAAACATAAAAAAGGAGCGCTGCTTTTCACGATGACTCGTGTGAGTTCGTGCTTCTTTTTTATGTCATCATGCTTGAAGCTCGTGCATCATCAACATAATTGTCATGCTAGTTCCTTGATCCGGATGATTTTCAATCGTTACCTCATCTTCAGGTGAAGCGATAATTCGTTTGAGGATCGACGGACACGCCAAGTAAATCAAGGACAAGTCGAAGTAATTTCTTCGTCCACTGTCGTTCCTGAGAAGTAGAAGAATATTTTTAATGTCTTCGACTCCACTACTCTTTTCGTTCCTTACGCCTCTCATCGTCCTAAAAAGATGGTGGTATCAATTCACAGGAGCTTCAGCATGATTCTTCTACTAATGCATAGCCATTTCTTACGTCTTCGTTTCATTTTAAATATCTCCCTAGATTGGGGTTAATCCAATCTTAGAGAGAAGTTATAAGAAAAACATAAATGAGTAAGGATTTCGAAAATAAAAACACAATAGACAAAATTTTCTAAAAATAATACACTATATTTAACCAAATTATGTAAAAGGAGTGGTCACATGAATATTACCTTTCAAGATGTTTCGCACTCGTTCGAGCGAAGCGGTGCCCGGACCGATGTCTTGCATCAACTAAACGGACAATTTTTGCAATCGGAAGTAACGGCACTCGTCGGTCCGTCCGGGTCCGGAAAATCGACGTTCCTTAGTCTCCTTGGTTCGCTCGATCGTCCGTCGTCCGGTCAGATTCTCTATGACAGACAGGACATTACGTCTTGGAAAAACAAACGGTTATCACAATTCCGCTCGCAAGAGATCGGCTTCATCTTCCAGCAGTTTCATCTCCTACCGTCACTGACGGTGTCTGAAAACCTAAAGGTCGCCTTGTTAAAACAAAAGACGTCGTTTAATCAAGACGAGCGAATCCTCGAGCTGCTCGATCGGGTCGGACTCGACGACAAACGAAATGCTTTACCTGCTCAACTATCCGGCGGGCAACAACAAAGGGTGGCAATCGCCCGCGCCTTGTTGCATCATCCGCAATGGATTCTTGCAGATGAGCCGACTGGTAATCTTGATTCCATGACCGGTGACGCGATTTTTGAACTGTTGCTAGAACTGCATCGTGAAGCCAAATGTGGCGTTTTATTTGTCACACACGACTTAGAACTCGCCGAACGCGCTGACCGAATTCTCTTCATGCAGGATGGTCGGATCGTCGAAGACCGCCGAAAACGCACGGTGCAAAGTGTCTAAGTACTGTTTATGAGGAGGTGTCTGCGATGCAAACGTTTCGAAGCAAACTGATTGCGAGTTTCATTGGCTCTATTGTCGTTTTTCTATTGTTGTCCGTATCGACGCAGTCTGCGTATGAAGCGTTTCGGAATGCGGACTTCTCGGAACAAGAGACGACGATCGTGAGGGGATGTAATCATAACGACTTATCCAATTTATTCTTCACAAAAAATAGTTGTAATTTCGATGACAAAATCGATGAGAGAGAAGACGGCATCGATTTAGGTGAGTCCGATGATCAAAATAAAAGTACGGGTGGCACACCACGCGATCGAAAAGTAAAGGACCTTCCTCCATTTTCGATTATGAATGTTGTAGAAAGCACATCCTCCTCTAACAAAATGATATTCTTCACCGCTGTACTTGTACTGGTTGCTTTCGTAGGATACCGGATTTTTCATCGTCGGCGACGTTCATCACTACCACGAGAATTTGAAAGTGAATCAACCCGCTGGATCCAAGCATCGTCTGAAACGTCCATTCGGCAAACAAATCTTCAGTCGGTACTCACTCCGCCAGAACAATCACTACGCCTGATGCTATTTGATTTTAATCAACGCTTACCACTCGCCCTCAAGCGACGAAGCCATGAATCGTTGACAGACTGGACAGATCGCATTCACCTGGTGACGCCACTCTCACCTTATTTCGTCACCCGCTACGCGGCGCAAGCAGAAGTAGAAGCACTCGATGCACAAGCGATTCATCATTTCGAACAAGATCTTGCGCGTTATTTAAAGACAAAGCTCTCCCACTAAACTACAAAGGAGACTACATATGTTACGCTTCGTCATCAATCAATGGCTTCGGCAGCGCGGGAAATTCACCCTGACGCTCGTCGGTGCCCTGATCATCAGTGCCGGGCTCAGTTTAATGTTCAACTTGACCGACTCCAGTCAAGGAACGGTCGAACAGACGTTACAAAAGAAATGGTCGTCTGCTTATGATATCGTTGTGCGACCAAAAGGCAGCCAGATGTCGACGGAATCAAATAATTTACTCGAACCGAATTATCTCAATGGGATCAATGGTGGGATTTCGTTTAAACAATACGAAACCATCAAGAAAATGAACGACATTGAAATTGCAGCTCCGGTCGCTGTCATGGGGCATGTCATGTCTAACGTTTCCTTTGAAAAAGCGATTAAAATTCCTTCCACACCGGGAATCTATCGTTTTACAGAAACCACTTATATTCAAAACGGCTTCAAGAAAGAGCAACAATCAAAAACTGTGCTTCATCTTGCTCAAGGAACAAAAGTTCAAGTTCCTGAGAACGCTTCATTCATTTCTGAACAAATTGATGGTTTTTCAACGGCTGTCGCTAGAAATCCAGTCCTGATCGTCGGTATTGATCCAAAAGAAGAAGCACGGTTGGTCGGTCTGGACAAGAGTGTACGTACGACGAACAAATCCCGATACTTCAATTCGACTGATCACCATGAGTCAGACGCGGCTAATAATCAAAATATCATCCCGATCTTAGTGAATCCGAACTCTTTTAATAAGGGAGGAAGTTACGACTATGATATCGAACGTCTCGATGCTCCTTATCAAACCGAACAAGACCAGCAAAAACTAATTGATAAGGTCATCAAAACACAACCAAAACGGTCTATTATCAATTCTCCTCTTGCCTCTTATCCCGCTAAGAGTATTCAACACCTTTCCATCCCAACCGCTAAAGTAGAAGAAACCTATCTGCGAACGATGGTTGAAAAAACGAACAGCTTACAAACGGATTCTGAATATGCAGAAGGAGGACAATTGGTTTATCAATCTGGCCCTCTTCAATTCCAATCAACGCTTAGTCCATTTACAAGCCGATGGAGCAACGCTTTCGAAGTATCCGCGACGTCGACACGAATTTCAGGAATCGGTGTTGAGAAGGAACTTATTTCAGATAAAGGATTTCGCTCCCTCACATCGATGGGACAAAAGGTTAAAAAACCAGAACCAGGCTCATCTAATGTCCGCTTTCCATTTTTACAATTTAAAGTCGTTGGTCTGTACGATCCGAAAAACATCAAGGTCTCAAAAGACCCGCTGAACGAGTTACCAATGGAAACTTATCGTCCTTCGTCTGCCGATCTTGTTTTAGATGCGAAGGGGGAACCTGTCAACCCAGCGAAATCGATTGATACGTCTGGTAATCCCGTCGGACTGTTGACGAGTTCTCCAAACATCCTGACGACGATTGACAGCGCGCGAGCAGTCAATGGTGAACAAGCCATTTCTTCGATTCGCCTTAAAATCAAAGGCGCTTCGACCGTCAGTGAAGCATCGGAGCAACTACTCCAAGACGTGAAACAACAAATTGAACAGCAAACTGGCTTAATGGTCACGATCACTAAAGGTTCCTCTCCGCAACCGGTCGTCACGAAAGTCGTTGATGACGGCAAGACACTCGGCTGGATCGAACAGCCGTGGATCCATATCGGTGCCGCGATGACGATTTTCCGTGAGACGAGTGTCGGTTTCTCAGGAGTCATCTTTGCGATGCTCGCAGTCGCCATCGTTTATGTCCTTGCAACGAGCTACGTCTCGATGCTCGCGCGCCGGAAAGAGTTTGCTGTTTTGCTCGCACTCGGTTGGCGGACGAAGGATCTCTATAAAATCATCTTGATTGAGGCAGCCATCCTAGCCGGATTCGTCTCGACGATTGCCTTAATCGTCGAAGGCATTTTCTCGCTCGTTCGGAACGAAGCGATGAACGGCTGGAGTCTTGTTTGGATTGCCCTATTCAGTCTCGTCATCTACCTTGCAGGTGCTGTCTGGTCGGCGTGGACGATTCGCCGGATCTCACCATATGAAGCGATCAAGACCGGTGAATATGCGAAGGCAGCTCGCGTCGGACTGAAGCTCCGCTCGACGATGACGCTCGCACTGAAGGAACTGATCGGGAAATGGAAACGCAATAGCTTGTCCGTTCTCTCGATCGCTCTCCCAACGGCTTTGCTGACGTTCTTCCTGTACGTCACGTTCCATTTACAAGGTGTTCTCTATACATCATGGCTCGGTCAATTCGTCGCTCTGCAAGTCGGACCAATGCATTATGTGACGATGGGTGTTGCGATCACGATCGCTATTTTAACGACGGGAGAGATCATGTGGCAAAACGTCACCGATCGCCGCGCATCTCTCGCCGTCTTAAAAGCACTCGGCTGGACGAACGGCGCAATCCGGCAGTTGATCGTGCTCGAAGGATTCCTTGTTGGTCTGATTTCCGGCATCGTCGGACTGATTGTCGCTTATACGACGATTTACTTCCTGTATGATCTCGTCCCGTGGAATGAACCGTTGCTGATTGGCGTGTCGCTTGCCTTACCGATTTTGTTCGGTGTCATCGCCGCCTTCATCCCAGCACAATTGGCAGCACGTGTTCAACCGTACCAAGAACTGAAAGATGCTTCGTAAACTAAGGAGTTGTGCACATGAATTCTATTCAAGCAATATTTTTTGACCGAGACGGAACGATTGGTGGAGATAACACCGTCCACTATCCCGGAACGTTTACGTTATTCCCTCACGTCGCTTCACTAATAGAACGCTTACGTAACCAAGGTATGTTATTGATTGCGTTTACGAATCAACCTGGTATCTCAAAAGGATTCGCGCGTGAAGAGGATTTTCGAACAGAATTACAGGGCTTCGGCTTTGATGATACGCTGATTTGTCCGCATGCAGCGGAAGATCACTGCACCTGTCGCAAACCATCACCAAATTTATTATGGCAAGCACAAGCAAAACACGATCTCCGACTCGAGCAATGTGTCGTCATTGGGGACCGCTGGAGTGATATGGTGGCAGCTGCACACGCCGGATGTATCAAAATCTTAGTCCGAACCGGTGCCGGAGAGAGCTCCATTCGTGATTACGCTGACCGGATGGATCAAGCAAACGTCGACTATATCACCGACGACTTGGCAGAGGCAATCGCTTGGCTCGACAAGCAAAACTGAATAAACGAAAAGGCGCAATTCCGTAAACGGAAGTCGCGCCTTTTGTTATTTCTTGGAACGTTTCTATTGAGAAGCTACGAAGATACTGTTCGCTAACACAAATAAGATTGCAAACCATGTCCAAAATGACATGCTACCGTCTCCTTTTGATGATGCGAGGGTACTTAAACTGTCTTCTTGTTCTTACCAAAAAGTTCCTGCAATCATTTGTTAGCGATTTTTCGTAATAGATAGAGTGCATAGATGATTGATGGGATCGCCATCGCCATAAGAATGAGATGGACACTCCCAAATAAAAGATTCATTGCTAGACTAAAATCTGACACTTTTGTTTCCTCCTACGTTTCAATGGTCCTTATATTTATTTCACTATAATATTACATTAATCTATATTCTAAGCCTTACAATTATGTAATAATTTTCAATTCCGCTTCATCACAAGGAGATTCACGTTACACTGAACGTACGAAATAGAGGTGAATACGATGCATGCTTTAACGAAACAGCTGACTGATTATATGCTCGAGAAATATCATTTAACTGATTATGTGCTCTATGAATCGTCCTACACGCAAAACAAAATGAACGACCAAACCGGTTACTCTTTCGAAACGTTCTGGATTCCGCGTGGTACATCGGTCATCGAGGAAGAGGATGGCACGATGCTTCCTGAAGGAACGGTGCAGATTGCGATAAATCCTGTCACGAAACGAACGACAACGTTATCCTTACACGGTCAGATCCTGGTTCATTCCGTACCGAACGACTTACGTGATATCAGCACTCGTATCGCTTGGCTCGAGTCAGAAACCAGCATGATCCATGGTACACATTTCATACTCGAAAAAGACGACGAAACTTTTTTCAGTTATGTGAGTTGTTACGACGGAGTCCGGCTGTCTCCCGGTTGCTTCATCCATCTGACGTTAACGGAAAATGGTCAACTCGACGAGTTGTTCATATACGGTCCTCATCCGCTTGATCACCGAGTGGAATCAAAATCTTTCACCTTAACACTTGAGGAAATTGAATCGCTAACCAAACAACAAATAAAATGGTTTTCCTACCCTAAAACAGGAAATCAATACGCGCATACCGTCGCTGAGGCGTTCGTGACGCAAGAAGCGTCTATCCTTGTTCCAAGTAAACTAGATTTCACATCATCCATCGAAGTGAATGATGTGTTATCTTGGACAGGTTTATCGTCTAAGACGCATGAACGGTATCCGTTTCAATCTGGAGAAACCGTGACCGCGAATGACGTGATCACGCAGACCGAACATCCGGATTTTCGTCCGATTCCGCAGGAGACTGCGGACGCTTGTCGCGCCGTGATCAAAGACATCATACAAAACGAGTATTCTGCCGATTCCGGACAATGGATGCTTCGGCACATTTACCGACAAGATCCCTACCTTGCTGTCACGTTGTCACACGCGCATCCGACGTCCTATGTCGATCAGCATCGACGCATCACGATTCTCCTTGACGCAAAAACACTTCACTGGATTGACTTGGTCGACAATCAGGAACTCCAAACCGTGTTTGCTTCCGTTACCGTACCGGAGCTCGAAGATCATCAGCAAGACATCATTTTCAACGCACTACATCCGTACTTGTCTCTCACACCGCGTTATGTATTTGACGCTTCAAAAGGTCACTATGTTCTTTGTGGCTTGCTCAACTCGAATCATGTTTTCTTACCCGCAACAAATAAGGTCATTTTATTACGAGATCTTTAAAGTGAATTCATATAATAAAGGAGTGAACACATTGCATCCATTAACGAAAGATTTAATCTCCCATATCCAAGATAAATATCAACTGAACGATTATTTCCTACATGAATCCTTCTATCACCGCGAAAAAATTCATGGTGAAACTCAGTATTCGTTTGAGACATGTTGGTTCCCAATTCTGCACGGTCCATGGTCTGAAGACGAGAGTTATCCAGACGGTACGATTGAGATCCAAGTCGATACAGCTACACGACGAACGACATCAATCAACAAACATGGTGATGTCACGATTCATTCGGTTCCAGATGATTTACGTGATTCAGACATCCGGATTGATTGGCTTGAGCAAGAATTAGGAATGACATTCGACCAGCAATTCATGTTACTTACGCATCAAGATTCGCTGTATCAGTATGTCAGCTGTCATAACGGGATTCGCCTCTTCCCTGGTCTTATCATTTCGCTTGAATTGACGGACGACGGAGCGCTTGATTTTTTCAGTGTGTATGGAACCCCCGCCCTGAGCAACAATTATCCGACTGAATCGTTTTCACTGTCACCTGTTCAAATCACACCGATCATTACAGAACAGATACGGTTCTTTTCAGCTCCTGGTGAGCAACAACGAATACAGGCGCATACAATCGAAGAAATCTTTGTTTCTCAAGATGGCTCGCATACGTATCCCTTTAGTGATCCAGACACTTCGTCCGTTGCCCTGAACGAGATCGTGACATGGGACAAGCCATCTATGTTCTCCTACACGCGCAAATTGATTAAGCGGAGAGACGCCGCCACGGCACTCGATGCCGAAGCTCAAACATCACATCCGGATTACCGACCGTTGACCGATGAGACACTGACGACTTGTCAATCAATTGCTAAAGACGTCATCGCCGCGGAGTATCCTGAAGAGTCAGGAGCGTGGACGATTCAGGAAATCTATCGGGATTTTCCATTCATTAACGTGAAAGTACGCTGGACACATGACGACCCAAATCTCGCTCATAAACGTCGTTTGACGATTCTCCTGATTGAAGAAACTTACGAAGTCAGCTTACTCGTTGATAACGAGTCGATTATCGCGCTCTACCATGACTCGTCACAACCGTTGCCTAATAGCGTGCCCAAAGAAGCCATACGTGACGCACTCATGCCTTATGTGACATTAAAGCCCTATTATGTTTTCGACCAGACGCTCGATCAGTACGTTCTCTGCGGACTGCTTGACTCGAATCATGCCTACTTACCGGCAACGAACGAAGTCGTTTTAATGCGCGACTTATGAGTCAGTTCAGCCATTGATCTATCCGATTGTTTACGTCTTGCGGGAGATTAAGTCGTCTCAGTTGTTCGAGTCGTTCTCGGTCCACTTCCTGATCAGCAAGACAGTGCTCAATCATCACGACTTTTTGTTCTCGTCCTGGGATTAATTGATAGATGACATACCAATCGACGAGTGACATAAATGGAGGTCCGGTCTCATTAATCGTTTGTTCAGCAAATGGATAGACGAAGATTCCCTCATCATGGCGAATCCGCAGTCCGCTCATCAGATCGAGATCAATATCATGAATGATGAATTCCTGAAACACTTGTGTCGCGTACAATGACGTCTCATCGTGTTCGACGACAGTTCCCATCTCCGATAACAATTGAATGGCTCGTTCAACGTCTTCTAGTGCGACGACGAGATCGATGTCGCGCGGAGTGACAGGCAGTCCATGATGTGCTAACAGCAATGAACCACCGATGCCGAAGCGAATTTGCTCTTGTTGTAATGCCTTGACGATATAGGCTAATACTTCCTGTAAGTTCATCGCCGGAACCCTGCCGCTCGAAACGGTCCTTCCATCGAAATCGTAAAGATGATCCGGGCAATCTCTTCCGGGGTCGTCTCATTCGGATGACTCAACCACGATTCAATGACACCGAGATGGGCAGCAGAAAGATAGGCGATGAGATAGTCTTCTGGAACGAGTCGTTCCCCCTGTTCGTGTAACCCTGAAAAAAGAATCTGTTGCATGTAATCACGGACGCGCTTCCGAAACATCCCGTCACTCGTCGGACTGAGCAAGATTCGCATCAGCGTCCGATTCTCATAGAGGAAGATCAAAAACGGAATGATTCGCCGGTACGGAGAGTCCTCCGTTTTGTTGATTAGGACAAAGGGAATCTCCCGTTCAAATGTCGCTTCGATCTTTTCAAAGATTTCATTCGTCATCCGTTCGAGCAATTCGTATTTATCGGCGTAATGGTGATAGAATGTCCCGCGATTGACTTCAGCGCGGTCCGTCAATAACTTGATTGTCACGGCGTCAAAGCCGACTTCGTCGATCAGCTGAAGGAACGTCTCGCGTATCCTCCGGTCGGTCCGGATAACGCGTAAATCCTGTTTTTTCATCGAAATCGCCTCTTTCTTCAACAGTTTGTCAGGATATGTCGCTTAAGCAACAGATGGACTTCAATTGGTCATTGCTCCCAGTTTCTCTCCCTTTTATAATGAAATTAATCAACACGTTGTTCAATAATTATTTTATAAAAAGGAGGGAGAATACGATGGATTTACAACTACACGGTGTATCGAAATCGTTTCATCAACAGGACGTCCTCCAAAAAATTGATCTTTTGATTCCGTCTGGTGAGATTTGTGGCTTGCTTGGTCCGTCAGGTTCCGGTAAGACGACGTTGATTCGCTTGATGATCGGCGCGATTCAAGCAGATGCTGGGACGATTCAAGTCGGTGACACCTTGATGCCGAACTTTAAGATGTTATCAGAGATCGGTTTCATGCCACAAAACGATGCTTTGTACGAGGATTTATCTGGTCTTGCGAACCTACAGTTTTTCGGTTCCTTATACAACATGTCTCGTCAGGACTTAGCAAAACGAATCGAAGAAGTGTTGACGCTCGTCGATTTGACGAATGATCAAAAAAAGCTCGTCCGTCATTATTCCGGTGGGATGAAGAAACGATTGTCCCTTGCCATCTCAATCCTACATCGTCCAAGTATTCTATTTCTGGATGAGCCGACCGTCGGGATTGATCCCGTGTTACGCCGACAGATTTGGAATCAATTCCAAGCGATTCGTGCGAAAGGTACGACGATTGTCGTCTCGACCCACGTCATGGATGAAATCAATGAATGTGACCGGGCGGCATTGATCTATAACGGTCGAATCATCGCTTATGATCCGCTCGACCGTTTGCTCGCACAGACGGAAAACGGAAAAGTTGAAGAACTATTCCTGCTCGCTGGAAAGGACGTGACGTGATGTGGCAACTCGCACGACGGGTCATCCGTCAAACGTTGAACGATAAACGAAGCGTCGGACTGATTTTGCTTGCTCCGTTATTAATTTTCACCTTGATCTATTTCCTACTTGGAAACAATGACTACACGCCAGTCGTCGCCATTGACCAGGATGTACCAGCTCCAGTCTCACAAGCGATCGAAAAGCAGGATCTGTCGCTTAAAACGTATAACGGTAGTGATGCGGACGTCTATCTTAAAGATCACGAAACGGTCGACGTCGTCTTAGAGATGAGCGACAATCAGCTGTCCTTAAGTCTCCGCGAACCATCGACGAAAAGTTCGAAAGCACTACGCGAGATTCAAGCTGGACTGGCATCGCTGCAACCGACGATGCAACTCGAGACGAACTATCTGTACGGAGATGTCGATCAATCGACCTTTGATGCGCTTGGCTTCGTCTTTTTATCGCTGTTCTCATTCTTCTTCGTCTTTATCTTGTCAGCAATGGCACTCGTCAAGGAACGCAGTGGTGGCACACTCGAGCGCTTGATGATGACACCGATTCGCCAAACCGACGTCATCTTCGGCTATACGCTCGGTTATAGCGTTTTTGCTTCCATCCAAGCCATTCTTGTCGTCCTGTACGCGACAATCGTTCTTGATCTTCCATCTGAAGGCTCGATCATCTGGGTCTTTCTGACGATGCTTGGACTTGCCGTTGTCGCAGTCTTGTTCGGGGCAACGATTTCGATCTTTGCCCAGTCTGAATTACAAGTCGTCCAGTTGATTCCTTTTACGATCATTCCGCAGATCTTCTTCTCGGGTTTGATTCCGCTCGATTTAATCCCGTACGGACTCGGTAACATCGGATATATCACACCGATTTTCTACGGAGCGAGTGCGATCAAAGAGGTGCTCGTCTACGGCAACGGGTGGTCAGGCATCTGGCCGTACTGGCTCGGATTATTCCTTTACGGCGCAGCACTGTTCCTCTTAAATATGCTCGCCCTCAACAAGTATCGCGGACACCAAAAAAGACACGGCTGATTACACGAGCCGTGTCTGATTTTGCTTAAGCTGTTCGAGGAAAGCAGTCCGTCGAGAGGGATCGAGTGTCTGCTCTTCCACGTCGGCATAGCGGACGAGCTGATACATCTCACTCGGAACCGTGACTTCTAAGCGTGTCAACCACTCCTTCAGCGTCTCATGTGTCCGCCGTCGCTGCGCTGGAGCAAGTGACCGATTGAACGTACGCACCGCTTCACGAATTTCCGAATCAAGAATACTGTCTTCTAAGGAGAGCTGGACTTCAGGCGTTAGCGGAAGCGATAGATCGGTTCGCTTCCTTTGATGCCCCGAGGGGAATGACCACTGCATGCGGTTGAATCGTTGTCTACGATAGAGATAAATGATCATCACTAGAGCGACAATCCAAGGAGCCACGCGAGTGATTTGATTGATTGCATCCGTCCATGATTCCTTTCCCACTTTAACAACAGGTTTCTTATCCGGCTCTTTCCGATATCCTTTGTGCCCATTTTTCGAAGAGCTCAGTGCCTTTGTGATCAAATCTTTTTTCGCATAGATGACTTTTTTAGTCGGTAAGATCGTGCTCGGGACATGTACCCAGTTTCCCGTCGACTGATCGATCGGAGGATCGACTAATGCTTGATACGACAGTTTTACACCAACGACGCCTAAAAATAGCAATACGCATATCATGAAAGTCATTCCAATCATTCGACGTCTCATTTCATCCTGCACCTCCAAAAGGAAATCGAAATCCTTAACACAAGATCTTTTCCCATATGTTACCATGAAAGGAGGCGATTCAGATGAGTTATGAAAAAGTATTTCAAATGCCGATGCAACAGCTGTACAACGTATACCTACAAAAAGTAGAGCGCAAGCAACGGACGCAAGAGGAGCTCGATGAAGTTCTGTTCTGGTTAACGGGGCATTCGCACTCTTCACTCGAACAAGCAAAACAAACCCAAACCGTCGCAGCTTTTTTTGAGCACGCACCCGATTTGAACGAACGTCGATTTTTAGTCACTGGTGTCATCTGCGGGATTCGAGTCGAGAACTTAACGGATCCACACATCCGTAACATCCGGATTCTCGATAAACTTGTCGATGAACTGGCAAAAGGAAAAGCATTATCTAAGATTTTACGATAAGGAGGAATGCTGATGTCTACGATACTCAGTACACTAGCCATCCTCATCATAGTGATCAGTGTGGCTTATTTCATCGTCTATCAAGTGAAACGAAACAAAGGTACCCATCGTTCACCTGTCTATCGACTCGTCTTTAGTGGTCTGTTAGTCGGTTTGATGGTCAGTTATTTTTTGTTGACGTGAGTCGCGATTTTTATTTTTTGACTCAAACAATAAAATCATTAATATAGTATTTGAAATAATAAAGGAGGTATACGGTTGAAGATTCGAAAATGGCTCCTTCCGCTTTTACTACTCATCTGTCTCGCCTCACCAAATGCCGCAACATCCTATGTGAAGTGGACAGTCGCTCCGACTGGTCACTATCTTGAGCGTCTTCAAGCGGCTGACATTCCTTATAAAGTCCGTCAACACACGCTTTACATTCAAGAAAAGAATTTGCGCCGCGTCACGTCGTGTTGTACATGACAACGATAAAAAACCCCCTCATTTCAGCTCGAAATGAGGGGGTTTTCTGGATCAATCACGATTTAGCGGATTGTTTTTAACGCCGTTGCCCACGGGATGACTTGATCGAGCATTTGGTTGACCGACGTTTCTTGAACGGCTGCCGCTTTTAAGTTCGATCCGTTCTCGAAATCAGTGAACAACGATAACGCCGGGTGCACCCGAACGTCGGCAATCAATAACTCTCCTAAGATGCCGCGCAAATGTTCAGCTGCCCGCGCTCCACCGACGGAACCATAAGAGACAATCCCTGCCGCTTTATTGTTCCATTCGACGCGTAGATAATCGAGCGCGTTCTTGAGTGACGCTGCGATGGAATGGTTGTATTCCTGGACGATGAAGACGAAGCCGTCCTGCACCGCGACATCCTTCGACCAAGCAGCAGCACCTGACGCATCCCCATCTTTTTCACCAAGGAGTGGTAATTTGTAATCGGCGATATCAAGAATCGTGTAGTTTGCGTCACCCCGTTGATAAGCGACTTGTTTGACCCAGTTCCCGACTTGTGGGCTGAGGCGTCCTTCACGTGTTGATCCTAAGATGATCCCAATGTTTAATTTCTCCATTTTCATTTCCTCCTCATGTTTAGATGCTGTCAGCTTACTTTTCTTTTAAAGATATTCTTTTTCGATCGTCCGAGTGCTCCGGACCGTATCGATTGGACGGACCATTTGTTCGATCTGTGCGCGTTGTGGCTCAAGGAATGGTGGTAACGACAATTTCTCCCCGACCGTTTCGTAAGGTTCGTCACCCATGAAACCAGGACCATCCGTTGCCCACTCGAACAAGACACCGCGCGCGACGCGAGCATAAAGGGACTCGAAGAAGAACCGATCGACGTAGCCCGATGTGTTGAAGCGTAGCTGTTGCATCCGCTCGATCCATTCCTGTAAGGCAGCCGTATCTTCAACGCGGAAGGCGACGTGGTGGACTGTTCCGAATCCTTGACGTCCACTCGGCAGGACGACGTTATGCTCGACGATGACTTGGGCACCGTTTCCGCCCTCACCCATCTCGAACAAATGCAGTGAACCAGCTTGATCGACTTCGCGCATCAACATTGCTTGTTCGAGTACCGCTTTTAAGTTGTCGAATTCCGCGATCCGGATGTGGATTGGACCAAGTCCCGTGATTGCGAACTCGAGTGGCACCGGACCGTTTTGCCACGGTGTGCCGGATGCGATGCCTTGATTGTGCTCGTCAGAAATCAACATATATTGTTGTTCATCGAAATCGACGAATGAGAGCGTCTGTTTACCGAACTGTTCTTTGATACCACGGTGCTTGACGTCGTATTTGTCAAACCGTTTGATCCAGTACTCGAGTGCGGCATCCGTTGGGACACGGAACGCCGTCTTGAAGATTTCATTCGTCCCGTGTGATCCTTTTTGGATACCAGGGAAATCAAAGAATGTCATATCCGTGCCGGCAGATCCTTTATCATCGGCGAAGAATAAGTGATACGTCTGGATGTCATCCTGATTGACGGTCTTCTTGACCAATCGCATACCTAAGACATTGGTAAAGAAGTCATAATTCTTCTCAGCACTGCTCGTAATCGCTGTAACGTGGTGGATACCTTTTAGTTCATTCATGAAAAATCGCTCCTCTAATCATTATTATCTCGAATTCGAGATATCAGTCTAAAAAAATTTATTTACCTTTTGCTTGATAACCGATTGTTTTGGCTGTCTCGATGAAAGCTTCAAGATCAGACGGGTCTATCCCTTGAAATACTTGATTAATCGCTTGCTCGTGCTCCGGAAAAATCGTTTCCATCAGTTGTTGCCCTTTAGAGGTCAGTTCCGCAAATGTCACGCGCCGATCTTCTGGACATGCTTTACGGAAGACATAATTCTTTTTTTCGAGCTTATCGATGACATAGGTGATGCTACTGCTCGTAATCAAGACTTTTTTTCCGATCAATTGAATCGGTTGCCTGCCCCTGTGAAACAGCAACTCAAGAACCGAAAAATCCGTCGGGTTCAGTCCCCACTGCGCAACGTCCTTCTTGATGACTTCATGTAACGCGTCGACTGCGCGCACCATGACCATTAATGCTTTCAAGTTCGGGTTCGGTCGTGTCATTTCGTTCACCTCTTTTGTATCTTTAATTCATATATCTTTAATTCGAGATAAATATACCATCTCAATTTTTTTTCGTCAACTGTTTTGATTTACTTTATATCATGATGATAAACACAACGGATTTTCGAAGCGTTCATCATCATTAAAAGCAAAACACGTGCCCTTCTCCTAATAGATAGTGATCTGTCTCCGATTGAATATACGCCGTATCGTCAGGTAAACCGATCGCATTATCCATTTGAGACAAATGTTCCTGAAAACGGGCTGCCCTTCTTTCTTGATTTAAATGCGGACAGAGACAGCCACTCAGCCAGCTTTGTCCTGTATCAAGACAGTAATCGTTACCACTTTCTGTCGTGCGAATCCCGGATTCCATCGGATAGATTGCCCCAGCACTGACACCTACGTACCAGGCGCCGCGATCGATGGCTTGCTTGAGGAGTACATTTATTCCAGAGTTCTCAAGTGTCTTGGCGAGTAGCGGATAATTACCACCGCCGACATAGATGATGTCGGCGTGCTGTAATAGTTGTCGTTGTGTATCAATCGTTTGGTTATCGTCAAACAATGTGACGATCGAGACAGTCGCTCCAAGCGCTTCATATGTATCTCGAAATTGTTGTTGGTACAATCGCTCGTCCCGACTTGCCGTCGGCAGGAAGACGATATGCGGTACGTGTGACGTCAGTTGAAAGACATGACGATTGATGACTTGATGAGACGGCGCAATCAGTTGTCCGCCACCGATTAGCATGAGGTTCATCTTATTTCTCCTTTGCAGTGTCTTTTTAGAAAAAGGTGTACAGTCCTTGTTCATAATAATCAAATTCTGATCTGGGCAGTTGCTCAAAGCGATAGCCTTCAAAAAAGGCATTAAGGGCTTTTCTATCATTGATGATCGTACTGATGGCGAGTGCGATATCATACCGTCGATCGCCTGGTCTCATCGCTCCGACATCGATGAACGACATCGTTCCGTTCGTCGCGACCAACAGGTTGTCCGTCGTACAGTCACCATGTATCCAGCACACATCGATCGGTTGTGGACGAGTCTCTTTTAGACGATCGAGTAAATCCATCGTTCCGGACGCCAAACCAGACGCGACATAACGTTCTGCCGTCATGAGTCGTTCCGTTAACCAAACATCCGACATTCCTACTGTCGCTCGCTGATGAAAATGGAAGAGATAGGTTCCAAACGCTTGCCACAGCTAAATCCGTTGTTCGCTTGTCGCCTGTTTTAATGCTCTCGTCAACGTGATTCCATCCCGCCACCCCATCAAGAGATGACTGTGCGGTGCTGTTCTGTCTTTGAAAAAGCCGACGTACTCAGGTAGGAACCCTGGTTCTCGTTGTATCCATTCTTCTAAGACGATTGCTTCTTCAGCGAGCCATTCTTGATATCTCGCTTTCGTTGCAGTTTTTAGTAAGTATGTTCCTGTTTTCGTTTCAACTCGGTAGACCGTCGATGTCCCCCCTTGCTCATCGAGTTTTTCGACGTCCTCGATTGTTCCCGTCATTTGCTCGATGCTTAGACGGGTCTCCTCCGTCATATCGTATACCCCGTGAACGGAACCGGTGTCGACAATCGAATCCAGGTCGATGGTTTTCCGTAAACCGACGCGTCATCGAGAAAACGTTCTAGTGTTGCAACAGACGCGGTTTGCAACTTGACCATGAAGTTATAGCTACCCGTCAGTCGGTGACACTCGACGACTTCCGGATGCCCTTTGCAAAATTCAATCAAACCCGCACACCGCGTCTCTTCAAACATGACGATCGCGAGTAACTCTTGTGCGAGTGCTTCTGGATTAATGACAGCGCGAAATCCTTCGATGATTCCCGCGTCCTCCATTTTTCGGACCCGTTCGATGACGGCTGGTGCCGATAACCCGATCTGTCGTCCGAGTTCCGACCATGGGATCCGTGCATCATCTTGCAGAATCCGGACAATCTGTTGATCAATTTGGTCCATTTTCCATCCTCCTTCTGATTCAAAACCACTTTCTTCAAATTAACATGGAATCAAAGGAAAATATAGCCTTTTACTTTGTTCTGCTGCTGTGTTCATTGAATAGTATTTCTTATACTACTAATAGGAGATGATACGCATGGAACCAACCTGTGTCCGGTGCCAAGAAACGATTGAAACGACGGTCTATCAATGTTCACATGCTTGTACGTTTTGCGAACCGTGTACAAAAACGCTCGATCATATTTGTCAAAACTGTGGGGAGCTGCTCGAACCCGCCACGCCAGTCACTATATAAAAAGACGGATGCCTCGGCACCCGTCTTTTGTCTATTCAGATCGTCTCTTGCGACTGTCGTTCGGCTAATCGTCCTTTCGCTTGTTCTTGATGCGGTTTGATCGCCGACTCGCCAAGTGCTTTCGCAAGACCACGTGTCGGAAGATTGACATACATCGACTCATAATTGCTGACTTCGAACGTCTCGTGAAAGATCCCGACCGCTTCTGATGTCCGTGCCTTCTGATTGAATCGTTTCCACGCCGTCAAATGGCGCGAACCATGGGCATATGCCACCAACTCTTCCGTTGAACGCCAGTATTGAATCAACGTCACGGATCGCCAGCCGACAAGGGACTCATGCGAAATCAGTCCGACATCGTTCGCATAACACTCTTGCAGCATCGGTCCCATCGCTTGGACCGTCGGCAACCATTGCCGGACGGAGCGCAGGCGATTGATCCGTAACCCGATGATGAACACGACGACGTCTTTGTTCGGAGTCGCAATGATCCGTTTCATGTCAATTTCCTCCTTCATGGGTCTCAAGAGAAGCGTCACACCAGTCGAGTAACGCCCGTGTTTTTCGAATGCCATAATCAAGCGTCAGCAACCAATAAACGGCGTCGTTTGAGTCAGGATAAGAACGAATCATCGCATCAATTGCTTGATACGTCTCGAGCCGCTCTTCGAGCAAGCGTGCATGCTCCTGAATCTTCTGCATCGTGACGTCTTTTGAAACATGGCGGGCAAAATAAAGCTTCAACAATAAGTCGTTTCGTTGCACTGGCAAATCAACGGACGGTTCAGCGACCCAACGCTCGAGCTCCACATGTCCGTTTTCCGTCAGGGAGAATTGTTTTCGTTCCCCATCCGTAACCTCTTCCACGATCAATCCTTCCGCTTCTAACCGTTTCAGTGTCGGGTAGACTTGGCCGAAACTGATCTTCCAAAAGTGGTTCAAACTCGTGTCGATCGTATGCTTCATCTCATAACCAGACGTACAACCACTTGCGAGGAGTCCAAGAATCGCATAACGTGTCATGTTTTCTTTTGGCATCGTTCCCTCCTATATCTAAAAGATAGTATCTTTTAGATATAGTTCCCGTTCATGTATAAGACAAACTGGAAATTTACTGGTGAGAGCAGGATTTTGTGTCTGTGATTCGAATTCCTTGTTTACAGACTTAACTAAAAGGAGTTCTCACATGACATATGCTAAAGCCTCTATCTTCTTCAGTCTACTCGGCTTGTTCATTGCTTATATGATTTTCCCACCGATTAACTGGCCATTCGGTCTAAACTCGATGATTACGATTCCGATCGGACTTGCCATCTATCTGTTCGGAATCGGTCTCGGGATCGTCGCCTTCAGACGACGGGAGCCCGGGATTCTTAAATATGTCAGTCTCGCCTGTGCCATTCCGCTCGGCGTGCTGCTACTACTCTTTCTCGGTTACATCTTCAGCGGTCAAATTTAATCGTCTTTCTATAGTTGTTCATGAGACGCTTTCCCGAGGGCATCGAATGTCAACCGGTGAATCGCTGGACTCGACATGGCATCTAACCATTCGTTCGCCGCTCGCCCAGTATATTTTTCAAGAACTAACGCCAATACAAGTCCATGTGTCGCGACAACCACTTGTTGATTCGGATGCATGTCATGGAGCTTTTCGATGGCTGCTACAGCACGATCAAGTGTCATGCGATTCGACTCTCCACCAACTTCAGAGTAATCGGCGTCTAAAAATGACTGTCTCAATACTTCCTCGAGTCTCTCAGTCGTTAATCGTTCATCGATTAGTTGAAAAAGTCGCTCTTGAAATGGAACCGTTATGACCTGCATGTTCCTCTGATTTGCAAGTGGACGAACGGAATCCATCGCCCGTCGCATTGGACTCGAATAAATGGCGTCAATCGGTATCGTTCTAAAGAACACCACTAGTTTCTGTGCTTGCTGTTGACCTGCATCGGTTAAACCTCGTTCACGATCACTCCCCGTTTTGACCGATTCACAATGTCGGACGAAATAAATCGTTGTCATTGCAATTTGACCCAATTTCCTTCGGATATCACGTCGACGTTTGAACCAATGACACGGATCGCTGTCGTGTCGTCGATCGCGTACGCTGGATTCGTCAGTCTCTTTGCCCACTCTTTTGCTGCTTGCATGTGATTGTCTGGTAACTGCGGGTGATCGAGATGCGGGAAGATCGAAAAATCAACGAGACCGAGTGTTGCGTCCGATTGCTCCGGGGTCTTCTGCCATTCGACGAACTCCGTTCCGATACGGGGAGTGAGCACCATGCTACCGGCACTCATCCCGACATAAACACCGGTCAGTTGCGGTAATAGTCGATCAAAGCCCGATTCGACGAACCAGTGATGTAGAAATAGCGGATCCCCACCATTGACGAGGATGACATCCGCTTGTTCGACCGCTGGTTGCCAAATTGCTGGATCAACCACTGAAACCGCTGATAATTCCAACAGACCGACTGACTTCCATCCTACATCGACCATTGGTGCCTCATCTTTTCCTTGAATGAAGTTGACAGCGAGGTCCATCCCCCTTTTTAGTGCGTAAGACGCTGTCGTGATTGCAATGGCATGACATTCTTCAATCGGTTTTCCGAGCATCTCCAGTAACACTTGATGAATCGATGCATTTTGTACCCCACCTGAAGTTAAGAGATACTTCATCATGACACCTCCTGTTCTTTGCTTCAGTTTACAATATTTAAGCGTTTTTGATATGCTTACTTTTATTAACAAATCACTTATTAAGGAACTTTTATCCAATTTTATTCGTATAAAAATAGACAGCATCATATTTTTATGAACGGGAGGCACATATGTACTCGATTCCTAGCTACTTCATACTTTACTTAAAAATCATGCTGACGGATAAGATTCCGGTCTTTTGGTCGTTGATCTTCCCATTGATTCTCGCGTTCGTCTTCGGGTCACGACTCGATTTCACAGAGAGCAGTTTCCTATCATTTCTTGCACTCTTTTGGGGCTATATCTTACTTTCGATTTATGTCAACGGCATTGGTCTCCAACTTGCCAGGATGCGGGAACATGGTTTGATGAAGACGTATATCATGATTTCCGGTAGTAAGATTGGTTGTATTCTCGCACTCGTTCTCGTTCAGCTCGTATTTGCAGCCGTTAGTTTAACGGTCTTTACGACGATTCTGATGCTTGTGTTCGACTTCTTCTCACCTTTAACGTTGTTACTCGCTTATCTCGTCTTGGTGCTAAGCATCCCGCTCGCCTTCGCGAGCATCGCTTTGACAATGCTGCCGGCAAAGATTTCGAGTATGTCGACATTGCTCAACATCGTCATGTATCCACTGTTCTTGTTCGCGAGTAGTCAACCGGATCGTTGGTACAGTTACTTGAATCCTTTTTATGTCATGAAAACACTCGGTCTCGCTGTCTCTGAGCACGTTACGGGAGCATCGTTCCTTATCTTGAGCGTCGTACTCGTCGTTTATCTGTTACTTGGTCTATTCTCTGTCAAACGTTTTAATCTCATGTCATTGCTGACTCGATAGGAGGATTCAGATGCACGTCCAACACATACGCTTCAACTATCCGAAATCACCAGACCTGTTACATGATGTCTCCTTTTCGCTCATTCCCGGAAAACTGAACGTCTTGATCGGGATGAATGGTGCCGGCAAAACGACACTGTTTGATTGCATGACCGGTGCCTTACCGATTACATCTGGTGAACTTGATTTACCTCATATTTCAGACATTCTGTATCTCACACAATTCATCTATTACTCGGATGAACTAAAAGGCAAGGATGTCGCCGTCTTCGTCGGTCGGCTCGCCCGCTTGAAAGCATATCGCAAGCAAGAGACCTATACGCACCATCTGAAACAGCCACGAGAGCTCGATCTATTCGCTCATCTTTGGGAGATGAAAATCGGCAAGATGTCCGCTGGCGAAAAGAAATGGTTGTTCGTCACACTGTTGACGACAATTCCACGTTCGCTCTACATCTTTGACGAGCCGACGAGCGGAGTTGATCCGGCAACACGACTTCATATCATGCGACGCTTCGAGCAGATGACCGCAAGTGGACAAACGTGTCTCTTCTCGACCCATCAATTACACGATCTATTACATACCGATGCCCACGTCATCTTCCTCCATCAAGGTCGTATTTTGTATGAAGGTGACTTCAAGGAGTGGTTGAATCGATTTGAGACGACTGATCCAGACGTCGCGTTCGTTCAAATGCTTGAACTGGCAGGATAACGCAAACCATCTCTTTATTGAGGTGGTTTTTTTGTAATATTTGAAATACAGGTTTTCAATAAACATGTACAGGATATACATAGTTAAAGGAGGTGTGGGTGTTATGAAGTTTTTTAGTGGTGCCCACTTTGTCAATCTTGTCGAGCACCATTTCTCAGAAGAGAATTTCGGAATGCACATTGATTACATGACTGCCAATTCTGCTAAATTGACGCTTACTTTTAAAGAGACGGTATCTCCGATGGATAGTGCGTCGGTCAGTCAGGTTGGAGAAATTCATTATCAACTCCATTTACCAACACTCGAAAAACGTATATTGATTCATGGTCCTTACATTCGGACTTACCAGCTATTTCTTGGACCAGGTGAGTCCATGCAAGAGTTCACGGATCTTCTGCATGACATCGCGCAACACCATCAATGTTAGTTGAAAACATGTATTTATTGCATTTGTTCTTATTTTGTAGAAGGAGTGATGAAACATGCGTACTCATAAAATATTTCCACTGCTTTTATTAAGCGGTTTATTGTTACCGCTTACAGGATGTGGTGACGGTAAGAATGCAGATGGCAAGATTGAGATTAAGTTCATCAATGGATTCACAGGTGGCGATGGTCAATATATGACGAAAATCGTCAAAGGATTCAATGCAAGTCAGAAAAAGTATAAATTGGTCCAATCGCAAGAGAAAGATCATTATACGAAATTCAAATCAGGAAAATACGATTTAGTTGTCATTCATGAAGCAAGTTTACGAACGTATCAGTCGGATCAAATGATTCAGCCTGTTACCGATTATATGAAACAAGCAAACATCAAAGAGAATGATTTCTTAACATCTGGAGTGGACTCTGCCAAAGTTGGCAATAAAATGTACGCCCTGCCGTTAGACATTCATCCACTCACGATGTTTTATAACAAAAATTTAGTTAAATCTATGCCTAAAACATATGCTGATCTCGAACAATTGAATGAACAACTTCAAAAGAAAGATGATCATCTCTACGCATTCGGTCTTCCATCAAGTGGACTGACACCATTCTATCTAACTGTCGCGGCTGCACAAAATGACATTCAACTCGAACGTGATGGCTACCTTGATTTTGCGCAACCTGCCTATGCAGATGCGTTGATGAAATATCATGATATGATATTCGTCGATCAAAGTTCACCTAAAAAATTAGGTCTAGATGGCGAATTCCAATCTTTCATGAAAACTGCATCGAATAACGCCAATCAGACCGCCGTATCATTTACGGGTCCTTGGTATTATTCGGCAGTCAAGGATAAATATAAAGATCAATTAGGCATTGGACCAATGCCCCTCTTATTCAAATCAAAAGCTACGACAGGAAATGCCCATACGATCGCCGTCAGTTCTTCTGTTCAGGATCAAGAGGTCAAGAAAGGAATCTCTTCTTTCTTTAAATACCTCTACACTCCGAAACACTTAGCCAATTGGGCTGAATCGGGTCAAACCCCTTCTCACAAAGAGACATTAAAATTGATTACTGATGATCCATCCCGGTATGCACTCGCAGCTGAAAATCAAAAGCAATTGAAAGATTATGTTCGTGCACCCCGGGTCTATCAGTTTGATGAGCAGATGCGGTATATGAACGAAGTCGTGTTCGCAAAATTAACGAGTGATCGTAATCTGACGAAAGATGCCTTGATGACAGAACTGAAAAAAGCGACCAAACAGGCTCAAGAAATTGCTAAATCCAAGTGAGTTAAAGGAGGAGACCAATGTATTTGACACGACGATCACGTTGGTTCGGATTGCTCTTTTTACTTCCGTTCCTTATCTGTTTCGTTTTATTTTGGTTACTCCCGCTAGTGTATGGCATCTGGATGAGTCTACATGATTTCAGACTGTCTTTTGGAGAAAATGGTTTCGTCGGTCTCTCGAACTATCGGGATTTACTTGTTAATGAGACCGTACATCAACGTCTCTTTTTAGCAACGTTAACGAACACATTATGGTTCATGGTTTACAGCGTACCGTTACTTGTTATCTGTAGTTTATTGCTCGCGCTCTTAATCCGTCATCTTCCACGACGATTTAAAACATTCTTTCGGACGATTTTCTTCATGTCCTACTCCATCTCGGTGACAGCAGTATCTGCCATTTATCTTTGGTTGTTTGCGACGAATGGTGGATTCATCAATCGATTATTACTTGATCTCCACCTCATCAACTCACCAGTCAATTGGACGAGTGATCAACCGTTTGCCTGGGTCGTCATCGTCATTGCGACTGTATGGTGGACGGTCGGCTTCAATATGTTACTCTTCTTGAATGCACTGGAAGAAGTGGATCACACGTTATACGAAGCAGCTAGCTTAGACGGCGCGTCTCCCTGGCATCAGTTTATAAGCATTACATTACCGACGATTCGACCAATTACATTTTTTGTCCTCATTACGACGTTAATCGCTTCTTTTAATTTGTATGGACAGACGCTTTTGATTACCCGAGGAGGACCAGAGCAATCGACGACCTCATTGATCATGGGAATCAATACGACCGTATTCGGTCAGAATCAGTTAGGAATGGGAGCAGCGATGGCACTTTTAATGGGATTCATTATGATGATCATTACCGGTATGCAGTTCTTTGTATCCTATATGGCAACAAAAAAAGAACCTGTCTTATCGAAATCCGTTGCCCAAAAGAAGTCAACTTCTTCAGCTACAGACATTACTATCAAGAGCGATGCTGAAAAGGAGCGGAAGATCACATGAGACACAAAAAAACGACGACGATCCTGTTGTTGACCGTAGCCAGCTTATTATCGATCATTTTTTTACTTCCGCTTGTCTGGATGATATTAACATCATTTAAAACGTTAAGTGATTCACTGGAAAGCGCCAGCCTACTACCGAAATCTTGGACGCTTGAAAATTACCGTCTCATCTTAAACGCTAGTAGCGAGTCTCCATTACTTCGATGGTTGTTAAACACGACGATCGTCACTGTCCTAGGAACATTACTTGTTTTATTTGTCGACGTGTTAGCCGCATACGCTCTAGCACGCCTTCAGATTCCAGGTCGTAAAATCATTCTTGCCATCGTCGTCATCGCTTTGACGATTCCAGGCATCGTGACATTATTCCCAGCGTTTTATCTCTTTAGACAAGCAGAATTACTTGATTCCTATGTTCCTCTCATCGTGCCCTATGCTGCAGGAACACTTGGCGTTTTTTTGATTTATAACTTTCTGCGGACATTTCCGAAAGATTTAGAAGAAGCCGCTTATCTCGATGGGGCGAGTCAATGGCAGGTGTTGACGAAAGTCATCCTACCTACCTTGCGCCCTATCATCACGACGCTTGGAATCGTCACTTTCCTTGCGATCTATAATGATTTTCTGTGGCCATCGCTTGTAACGAATGAAGCAGAAATGAAAACGATGACACTTGGCATCGCTACACTCGTCCAAGGATCGAACTTTGTCAATCCAGCAGCCATGATGGCTTCAACTGTCATCGCAACCTTGCCAGCGCTATTACTCTTTATCTGGGCAAATCGTTTTTTCGTCAAGGGAATCACCCATTCTGGTCTGAAATGACCTTAAAGAGGAGCTGCTATATCATGCGAGCATTACGACATATAAACATGGAACAACGCATGAATGCCGTCCTCGATTGTTTGGCAGCCGCAAAGGACTACCAACGTATCGCCGGACGGCATGATGTATCGTATCAACAATTGTATAGCTGGGTTCAGCGGTACGAGAGCGGCGGTATTCCCGCCCTGACGGACCGTCGTGGTCGGAAGTTACGAAGCGAACGACTTATTTCGACTCAGCATACGCCTTAAACTGATCAAGAATCGCTTGCCAACCCGCTTGTTGCATCTCAGGCGGGTTGATTGTTTCGGCATCAAACGATTCAACAATCTCTGTTTGGTCTCCGTTTCGAGAAAAGTCGATTGTCACCTGTCGACCATCCTCAAGGACATAGGCGATATGTTCATGGGGCACAATTGACTCATATGTACCCGTGAAATCAAATCCCATGCTACCGTCTTTTGCTTCCATTCGATTCGTGAATTGACCACCGACCGTCAAATCATTTTTTGACGCCGTCGTATGCCAATCGTCAGACGCTGCGTTCCAGCGTTTGATGTCTTCCGGCGCGTTCCAAAGCTCCCATACTGTCTCGACCGGACGGTCAATCACAGCTTGAATCGTTAGTTTCGTCATTATTCTTCCTCCTTATAATTTAAGTTCCCTCCTTTTTTCGAGAACGCCTAAACAAATTCCTTGTTTCAACCAATTAATTCAGAGGTGATTTTGGCTCTTTGTTTTCCATATCACAAACAAAAGAATTGCCGGTATGAGACAGATGATTGCATCGGTAAAGGTCGGGAGGCGTAATGTTGGACTTGTTAAAAAACGAATGCCCTCGATCGTCCAAACCGTTAATAAGAAGGCTGTCAACGTTGCGAGCCGCCAGTGTCTCGGAATATTGATCCAGTAAGCGAGGAGTCGCTCCGAAAGTTTCATCCTCATTCCCCCTTTCGAACTGCTTTCAAGAAGCTTTGTTCCGTTTTATAGGAGTTGTCGCGCCACATGAAACGTTTCGTATGGTTGAACGTATTTTTTTCAAACTGATTTCCAGAACTCGTCTTAAAGTAATGGGCGACACTTAAAAGACCGTCGAATGTGTTTCTGATGATCATGTTGTCATGGACGTCATGCTGGACAAGCAATTGACCACCCTCGAGTCCCTTTGTATCATTCCCGATCAACTGATTTTGCTCGATCCGGACACGTTTTGTACCACCCCGCTTCGTGTCATAACCACCGATCGCAATCCCGGTGTAGATGTTTCGCCGTACATCATTCTGGCGGACGATGACATCTTCTGCATACCGTCCCGCGTGTTCACTCGTCACTTCAATCCCGATATCACTCGCTTCGATGAGATTCTTCTCGATTGTTAGGTGTTTACCACCATCGACATAGATACCGGCTGCATTGTATTCCTTCCCGTAAGCAGGATTCCCGTAGCTCGACGTATGGTAGACACGATTTTCCGATACGATGCCCTCGCGGACATAGTCGTCTTTCTTCGACTGGGCGATGCCTTCATACCCGATCAAATCAATACCGATATTGTTGTTATCCCGTAAGACGTTCTTTGTCACACGAAAATGTTTGACATTTCCATTTAAAACAAGTGCTTCGCTGAAACCAAGGCGATTCTGTTCGACTCGATTTCCGGAGATCGTCAGGTGACGAATCGCTCCCGATCCGTAGACGGCGATCCCGTGTGCATTTCCTTCTTTCGCGAGCGTCTTAATGTGGCGAACCGTATTGTTTTTTAACGTGATGTGTGACCCTGATCCCGTGACCAAAATGCCGATTGGCGTCGCGTCCGTTCGTTTCGACTGAACGGCTACGATCGTCAGCCCTTGAATGGTCACGTATTGCCGATTCTTGATTTTTATGATCGGTAAAACGTCATCTCGATCTTTGATGTTTTTCCCACTTAAGACGACCCGTTCTTGTTTGTAATTACGAAAGATAATCGGATGTTGTTTCGTTCCGCTCTGTGTAACATTCAGAGCTTCGTGATACGTTCCCTTACGCAGATAGACGGTCGTTCCGGCCGTCGCTTTTTTTGTCGCTTGTCGTACCGTTTTAAGCGGATGCTTTAGTGTTCCTGCATTTTCGTCACTGCCGTTCGGTGCGACGTATAACGATTTTGCCGTCGATTCGGCCTCATCACTCGTCGAGGCACAACCGACGAGCAGTATGGTCGCTAATAACCATTTCCCTTTCATGTTTTCCTCCTTTATTTGACATATTTGACAGTATGATTCCTGGTACAATATAGGCATCATTTCTAATTTTTTGAATATTTTTAATTTTAACCCGATTTACTATGACTATGGAAAAGAGGAACACGTCATGAAATATGCGCTTTTATTTACTCTTCCCTTCTTGCTTGCTGGTTGTGCAACGGAAGCAACCGTCCTTCCCAAAAAAACTGTCGAGATCAAAAAGTCTTCTTTCTCGATTACTCCAGCTACCTCTAAGGAAGAGGCGTTCCAACAACAGACTTTTTTCTTTACTGGTACACTTGATCGTCCGCTACATCTTAAGGCGGTACAATTCGATGACGCAGCATCACCCGAAGTGCTGATCGACAAATCGATTCCTGCCGGTACATACGACCAGACACCGTTCCAATTAACATATGATTTGAATCTGTTAAATGATTCGCATGCCTTCACCTATTCTCTTGAGGCGAAAAATGGCTTTCCTGAGAAGAAAACGATATACACTTTACCAAAGCATGTTCAAACTGACAGCGGTCAATTTAATGATCAAAAACAGACGAATGTTTCGTTCTATCCCTTACTACTGAAACGCTATACGACCGGCGAGACGATCATCAGTCGCTCGATCGACACGTTATCTTCCCCTCACCTAAACGTCAGAAAACAGGAAGGTGCGATATTAATCTATTTGACGAAGTCATGATAAATCGAATGGCGAACCGAAAAAAATCCGCCGTCTTTTAGTTCTCTATGACATGTGACATGTCGGCTTCTAGTTGAATTAACGCTTCACCATCCGTGTATTCGACGATCGTCAAACTGGTTCCATGAATGAAGGGCGGATCCCATAATGTCGCGAATGGTTTCTGATGGAGATGTGTTAGCAAAATATTCAGGAAGATGCCATGCGTAACGATCAAGATGTTCTCGTCTTCCTTATGGTCAGCCAGTCGTTCCAAAAACGATAGGATGCGCTCACGAACCTCGTCAAACGACTCCCCGGATTCCGGTATGTATGCGTGTGGAGTTTGCCAAAACGAAGTATGAGCGATGGGGTGCGCCACTTCAATTTCCGCTGCCGTCCGTCCTTCCCAAGTACCCATGTGCATTTCTCGTAATCGATCATCGACGGTGACTGGAATCGACGGATCAAGATCCATCATCCGAACTGTTTCTCGGACGCGGCCAATCGGACTGATATAAAGGTGATCTAAATGTACTTCACGTAAGCGGTGACCGAGGTCCCGTGCATTCTGTCTGCCTTTCGCTGTTAAGGGAGAGTCTTCCCAGCCTTGCATTCGTTTTTCTAAGTTCCATTCCGTCTCGCCATGACGCGTCATGTAAAGTGTTGGCATCTATTTCATCCTTTCGGTTTCTAGTTTCTTTCAAAAGTGTATCAAAACCTGGCTGTTTTTTCCTGTACCTAGAGAAAACAAATCCAAAAGAGAAATCAACCAATCCGTTCGGTATGATGAAGATAGACATAAAGGAGGAATTCGATGAATCGTCAACAAATGATTGACCTTGCCGAACAGATTCGCTCGGGAGAGGAACGTCCTAAAGTCACACCCCCTCAACCACCGCAAGCTATAACGAGTACGTTACAGGTGCCGACATCGATCGGCGATGTCCGAGTATTGCTGCACTCGCCGATCGATGCAGCAGACATATTACCTGGATTCATCAGTTTCCATGGTGGCGGTTTTATCACAGGAACGCCAGAGATGGACAAACCATGGAATCTGTTTCTTGCTGAGACCGTCAACTGTCATGTTTTTAATATCGAGTACCCATTAGCACCGGAGCATCCATTCCCCATTCCAGTCCACGTCACCTATGAGGTCGTCCAGTGGATTTTTCAACATGCTGATACGCTACACCTCGATGCTGCGCGCATCGCGATCGGGGGACATAGTGCTGGTGGGAACCTCGCTACTGCCATATCGTTATGGAACGCCGAGCAGACACATCCGGTTCCGCTCATCGCTCAAATCCTTGACTATCCTCCGCTCGATCTCGCAACGGACCCAGCGGACAAACCGTTTTTTGAAGAAGCCATACCTACTGAGCAGGCACGCCAGTTCAATGCGATGTACATCGCTCGTGCGGAAGATGCGTATCATCACCTTGCTTCGCCACTCTATGCGGCTCAACTTGAAGCACTACCGCGGACACTCATTTTGACGGCTGAGCACGACTCACTGGCGCAGGAAGCTCAGCAGTATGCTAATCGACTTCAAGCAGCAGGTGTTCACGTCGTACACCAGGAATTTGCCGGACAACCCCATGCCTTTACGCATCACGGTGACGCAAACGTAGCGCTTCAGGCTTGGCAACGGATTGCTGATTTTCTTAGACATGTCTTTCAGTCTGCTAAACGTTCGTAACGTTGCATCACAAATTCATGAAAAACAACAGTCCCTCACTCCATCGAGTAAGGGACTGTTCGTATTATCGTCATTCTTTTTTGTCGTCTTCTTTCCACCACAGCGCATCTTCCGGATTTTTTGCGACTTCATGTACTTCCTGTTCCGAAGCAACCGTCGGATGTGATCCTTTGAGCGCCTTACCTGCTGTGTTCTCAAAGAAAAAGAAGAATGTGATGAAGCCAATGACGCTGACGGCTGTCAGGTAATAGGCTGGAGCGAGTGGATCTTCTGTCGTGTGCACAAGCCAGGTCGAGACGAGTGGGGTCGTCCCACCAAAGATCGACACTGCGATATTAAAGGTAACGGAAAGCGTCCGGTACCGCACATCTGAATAAAAAATACTTGGCAACAGACTTGGCATTGTCCCCTCGAAAATTGACAAAAAGAAACCAATAATGAAGATCCCGATGCCGACGAATAACAACCAGTCTTGCCCGATTAGGAAGAATGAGAGGATTGATGTTAAGGCTAACCCCGTCAATCCAAGCAGTACCAATCGTCGATTGCCGCGCCGATCGCTCAAGCGCCCGAACGATAAAGCAAGCGGAATCATAATGATCATGACACCGGTGATTAACATCGTACTCGTTGCACTCGGTAGACCGATGATTTCATCCAGATAAGACGGCATATAGGATAACAACATATAGTTCGTGATGTTATAGAAAGCAACGGCGATAAAGCAGACGATGATGTCTTTCCGGTGTTCTTGGATGATCGTCCGAAACGTCGCTTGTTCCTGTTCACTCTCATCAATCTCATTCTCGAAAATCGGTGACTCATCCAGGTGTCGCCGAAGATAAAGACCAAATAATCCGAGTGGTGCGCCTAAGATGAAGGGAATACGCCATCCCCAAGATGACATTTGGTCGTCTGATAGAGAGACGAACAAGATCGTCGCTAATACGGAAGCAAGAATATACCCGGCTAACGTTCCGATTTCAAGACCACTACCGTACGCGCTCCGGTGTTTATCGGGTGAAGACTCGGCGATATAGACCATCGCACCAGCATATTCACCACCGGTCGAAAAGCCTTGCAAGATCCTTGCTAACAGTAAAAGAATCGGTGCCCAGACACCGATTTGATCGTAGGTCGGTAGCAGACCAATTAACAAAGTCGAAAATGCCATCATGACGATCGTCGTCGTCAAGACGACTTTTCGTCCCAGACGGTCGCCCATTCGTCCAAAGATCAATCCGCCGAGTGGTCGCATCAAAAAGGCGATCGCAAACGTCGCAAACGTAAAGACCAGCTTCAGTTCATCATTTTCTACACCACTAAAGAAATTTTGACTGATAATGACAGCGAGGTAGGAGTACAACCCAAAATCAAACCACTCCATCGCATTGCCGATTCCGGTCGCATAAACACTTTTTTTCGTTTGCGCCGGATCAACGACATTGACATGTTCCCTTCTGAATCGCATGAAGTTCTCACTTCCTTTTCTATGAATGCGTTACGATTAACAACTCACCTCACCTGTACGACCATCGATCGCTTTCATTATTTTCAACATATGATTGCATGAATAAGATTCCCTCTATGCTTCACAGATAAACGCTCCTCGACCTCAACCATGTACAATTTCCAACCGGGTCATAAAAATAAAAAAAGATCCCCCATGGCGGATCTAAAAGTCATCGGATAGCTTCGAAATCGGACTGTCTGGAGATGCCGTGATGAGTCGAAGCAGAACTTTTTCTGGTCGATCACTGATGAGCCAGATGACGGAGGTCCCGTTTCGATAGGCAAGATTAAGTTGTTTCCCTGGCTTTTGAATATGTACTTTCAACCCATTGATAGTGCGTGTTCGTTCTCCGAATCGAGCTGGAATACGCTCATTTTCCAGTCGAGTCTCAATCACTGTATAATGACGATTCGTTACAAGTTTCGTCGCCATTTTTTCTTATTCCCTTCCCACGATAGACTCCCTGCGATCGTCTCACCTTTTGTTGGTTGATCTCGAATGAGTTCCATCGAACTTCTTAATATCCAGTTCGACTTCTTTTCATAAATCATCAGCGTATCGTATCGTCCTTCGATTATGCTTGCTAGCAGTAGACTATAGTCGCCGAATCGCGCGTCCACTCGGAAATCACCTTTCTTTAACGTATAGGTTGACTTGTCACTCAAGTCATACTTAAATTGATGCTCGGCCGTCTCTGCAGCAGTCGGATAGGATCCACCATCGAACAAACTCGTGCCATCCACTTGAACTTTTTCTTTCACCTCGACATTTTTTTCCGGTGCGCATCCGCTGATAAAAAGAAGTCCTAACACGAAAAGAGTGATTTGCTTTTTAGGTTTGAGTCGTTTCATGGCATAAGCTCCTTCCTGTTTCATATACAAATATGTAGACCTGTATTGTCTTGCCATCTTTTTTCGATCACCCGTCGCTGAAAAATCAAATGACGCACGGTATCGATTTGAAAATGGGGTGTCGGGCGAATGATTCGATCCATAAAGTCATCTGCCCCGTATGGAAGATAGAGTTCAAAGTCTGGTCGTCTCGTCACGCCGATTGCCGTGACGGTTTCTGGAAACTGTGAAATCGCATCTTGTGCAGATGTATAGGGTGGTAACTCGTTAATCGTGTGCATACGTGCCTGATTTTTGACGGACCACAGTAAATCCATCTGTGAATTCAAGTATTGTTCATGTCGCTTTTCCGTCTCTTCTGACAGATCCGATGGATCAAAATAGACGATATCGATATCCGACGTCTCATGTCGTTCGAAATTCCAAATCTTCGAGCGTAAGACGCCAGCACAAATCCACCAATCCGATAAATCGAGTCGTTCTACGATCTCTAGCATTTGTTGTAATTCATCGTCTTCTCGTAATCGTCGTTCGATATCCACTAGATTCATGCATTTCTCCTCCGAATCTACTTTCTAAATGATGACTCTTTCTTCAGTTTACCTCAATTCATCGATTAGGAAATCATTTCCTGCTTTTTATTGAGAACGATTAAACAAACAGCTCGTTCTCAACGTATCTATCCATACGTTCGAACGAGCTGTTCTTAAATGCGGATCAACACGATACCTCCAAGCATGACAAGCAGACTGATGATTTGAACACCTGTGACCGGTTGTTTTTTTGCACCGAACCAACCGAAACGATCAATCAACAGACTGCCGGTCAGTAAGCCAATCGTGACGATCACGACGGCGAGACCTGTACCGACGAGCGGAACGATGAAGGCATTACCGGCAACGAACAATGCACCGATCAATCCACCGATCCAAATCCAGGCAGGTAATGGTTGCGAGCGATCAATTTGCCACTTCGTTCGTAAAATCAGATTCAGCAACAACAATGCGATCGTTCCGATGACGAACGAAATCAAGGCACCTTTCACGGCTGAACCGAGAACACTCCCAAGATGACCATTGATAGCCGTTTGAGCAGCACCCATCGTACCAGTCAGAATCCCGAGCAGACGCCAGAGAAACAATGATTTTTCTGTTGATACCACCTGTTGCTTGTGGCGCCGTGCGAAATAATCACCGAGCGCGACTGTTCCGACGACACCGAGTAACACTAGCGCTGCACCGATGATCCGCGTTAATGAAAGTGTCGTGATGTTCGCTTCAAACAATCCGAAATGATCGATCAACAGTCCCATGATGACTTGACCGAAAATCGGCATGATGACCGTTTGGACACCTCCGAGACGAGGAAACAGCAAGATGTTCCCGGTCAAATAGATGACACCGAGTATCCCGCCAGCCCAAATCCAGAACGGTTCATCGGCAACAGCCGTGAGACCTGCGAGGTTCCCGTCGACCAGCAATACAAGAATCAGTAAGAATAGTGAGCCAATCGAAAAGGAAATCAGCGAAGCGAGGAATGGCGAACCGACGACGCCTCGCAATCGTGTATTGACACTCGTTTGAACCGGTACGAGCAAACCGATGATAAATCCAATGATGATAGCAAGCATACGAGGACCTCCTTATTCATGTGCCCTTTCATCATACGGCAGTCTCGCACGCTGAAGCGACCGGAATGCTCAAAAAGGAGCCGGTTCAACGACCGGCTCCACGAATTAAATCTTTTTCCACGACTTCGGATGCGTCCGCAATTCCTTCTTTGTCGGATGCTCGACATCGAGACGTTTTCCGTTTCGTTCAAGTAGCATATCTGATACGAGCAAAGCGATAGCAAACACGACGTAGACGGCAAAACTTAGGAAAAATGGTAAATCGAATACGATCAGTATTGGAAAGAATAATCCCATTAAGATGACGAACAGAAAATCCGTTACATACTGCCATTGAATGATTTTCTTCATCTCTGGTTCTATCGTTAATGCCATATCACGTTCGACTTCTTGCGAGTGGATCCGCGCAATCCAGACTAGTGATACAAATAATAAAAATAGTGGCCAGTACATATCCCGATTGGCGACGACCAACAGGATGCTAAAGCCGTACAGTAACGAGCTGTACAAACGTGGTTTAACGAGTTGACGTTTTTCTTCTTGAATGAACGCGATACGTTCGGCTTTCGTTTTCATTTAAATCCCCCAACTGATTCAACGTACCTGTTTAATCTGATCGAACGGTTCGTGATCGACCGATGTATTCGACCTTATTCTGAAATACTCGGTACATCCGGTATTCTCCAGTCGGTGCCGATTTCAATTGAACGGCAATCTGATGACGACGTGATTTCGATGATTCCGACGCTACGAAGTACGGTTTGACTGATGCGATATTGTCGCGCCCGAACTGCTTCGTCACGTGCCGAACGACTTGCACTTCAACAATCTGCTCATAGGTTGCATCCCGTTCATCTGCGATCATCCACCAACCAACACCGCCAATCACTACAAGTAATAGAATCGCCCCGATCGTTTTTCGCATTTCGATCCCCCCGGTTCACTTGCCCATACTTACTGTTTCAATTCGTGAACGAGGTTTTCCTGCTTCCGTCGGGTGACGAACCAAGCGATGGCTAGGACAAGCACCACCAAACCGGCAATAGTTCCAGCAATCGTCGGGACGTTGAGATAGAATGATCCTGTATCATCAATCCGTGTCACGAAGATTGTCGCACCAAGACCACTGATCAGTCCAAAGATGATGCCGCTCCCAATGAACAAGAGCATTTGAATGAGTGTCAATTGACGCAGCCTGTTTCGAGTCAGCGCAATCGTTCGTAGCAAGGCATACTCGCCTCGTTTTCCACTCACGAAACTGAGTAAGGCGTTTGCAAGTCCGAACCAGACGGATCCACTCATGACGACAAGCGCAATGATGAAGACGAACCAACGTTCCGTCGTTTGTTGCTCCGCATCATGAAGCGCGTCAGATAGTCGATTCATTTGCAATGTCGGATAACTTTGCGTGATCTCTGATAATTTTTTTGTCACTTGCGCCTTCTTTAACTCGGATGGAACGTCGATAAAGACATTCAAGATGTGATCGTTTGGTTGCCGTAGCTCCTCGTTCCGCCAATCCACGAGGATGTCTGGTGCTATCTTCTTTTCGATTCCAACGATTCGGAATTGACCGAGCGAAACACTTCGCTCTTGTTCCCCGTCCCATCGACCGAGCGGCAACGTATCGCCGTTTTGGAGACCGTGTTTTTTAGCGAAGGTACGTGAGATGATGATTCCGTCTGTGTCACTCGTCTGTTCTCCCTCTAAGACGTCAAGATGACGATAGTCCGTCACTTCGTACTCGATTGAGACATCTTCTTGAGGCAACTGGTATTCAAAGGAACTTCGAGACGATAGGAAGGTCGCTTTTGCGCCAGGTAGCTCGGTTTCAATTCGTCGAATCAATTGCAGCGGATTCCCTTGCGATCCTTCATCCAAGCGACTCTGTAAGACGACTTCCGTCGGATATTGGCTGATGATGTAGTTCCGCTCGTTTTGTTGTACCGTCTCAAGGAACGTCGATCCAATGACGACGATAATCATCAATACTTGAACGATCAGCATCAACCAGGCGTTTTTCCGTAGTTGTGGCAACACGCCCCGGAAGGCGACGAAACTCGTCGGTCCCGCTAACCGACGAACGATCGGCTCCGCTCGATGGAGCACTCCCTTCAAGAGCAGTGGCGTCGCAAGATACATCGTTAGTAAAAAGGCAATGGTTGCACCGATCCAAGTCATCGCCCGCGCCCCTTCTGTGCTTGCGATCACTTCTGCGAACAAGATCAAGCTAGCAGTCAACCCACTACTAGCAAGGACGAGACGTTTTCGTCGTGTCGGTCGTGACGCGGTTTTTAGATTTTCTCGTAAGACGTGGAGCGGTAACACATCTCGTTTTCGGTAAGCAGTGCTCGCGAGCAACATCAAAATCAATAAGGCACTACCTAACGTGATGAGCATCAAGAACGCTCCTTGTTCGATCATGAGGGAGACGATCATTTTCCCTTCCGTTGGCCATACCAGTTGACCAAGTAACGGTAAGCAAATACCACTCAGGATTGCGAGGACCGTTCCCGATAAGACAATCAAGCCGGATTGAACGAGGAATAACTGAAACAGTTGCCCGGTTGTCGCCCCAAGCGTCCGCATGATGGCAAATTGGATAGCATGTTTGCGTAAATACAAGTCGAAGTTCGCCATCAAGATGAAGCCGGACACGACAAGGATCAGCAATGACAAGATCCCGATGTAGCCGTTCAGTGTCGGTGAGAGTGCTTGTCCTTCCGAAAGTTCAATACGAAGCTTCGGATTCGATTGGACGAGTGTATCGGCATAGCGTACGACATCCGTCCCTTCTTTCACATCGAGCAAAATCGCTTTAAATTCGCTTGTGTGATGTTTCTGCAGATCAGCATACGAAAGTAGGACTTGATCTTGCGCGTTCTTTGATGTTTTGGTGTCCGGTAGAATCTCGCGAATCTGATACGTTTTTTCCCCGACACGCAGCGATTGCCCGATAGTACGGTCAAGCGCCGTCGCGAGTCTAGCCGATAGGATCGCTTCTCCCCGACTTAAATCGTTTGTGAAATGGTATCGACTTTTCGTTAACGCATCTGACTGAACACCAATCGTTTCGACGTCGGCCATCGTTTGACCAGAAATCCGCTCTGTCGTCTGTAAGGTCGGCTCTGTTCGTAAGATACCTTTATCCTTCTTGAGTTGCTCAAGCAAGGTCTGTTCCGTCCGCTCGTCTTCAGATGCATATTTAATTGTCAGATCGACTCGACCGTATGTCAGCTGTCGATCTGCTTCGATTGTTGCTTGATTATGTAACAAAAAGATCATCATCGTTAAGACGAGACCAATCGAAATCATGACGCTTCCGATTGAGGTCACTAAAATCATAGGACTTTTACGGTACAATCGGTGGGAAAGACGGAAGAGATGTTGTCGCTTCATACGGCCCCCACGAACTGTTCGTATGTCTCTAAGATTGGCGCCACGTCACCAGTCGACGGCTGATCGGCGACGATCTGTCCGTCATGGAAATACAGTACACGTTTCGCATGAGCGGCAACGGTCGCATCATGCGTCACGAGCAAGATGCTCGTCTGTTGTTCCCGATTGAGTTCCTGCAATAACTGCATGATTTCAGCGGATGTCTTAAAATCGAGGTTACCCGTTGGTTCATCAGCTAAGATGATTGGCGGTCGACTGATCAAGGCACGCGCGATCGCGACGCGCTGTTGTTGTCCACCAGACAGTTCTTGCGGTCGATGGTCTTTCCACTTCGTCAGTCTGACACGGTTGAGCCAAATTTCTACCTCTTGATTGATCGTTTTTTCATCCATCCCCTTTAACATCAACGGTAAAGCAATATTCTCATGGACCGTCAAGTCATCGAGTAAATGAAACGACTGAAAGATGAACCCGATGTGTTGCTGACGATACAGCGTGGCTGCTGGTTCAGTGAAGATGTTCCATTGCCGTTTTCCCTTTAGCGTCAACGCTCCACCTGTTGGCGCGTCAAGCGCCCCTAAAATATTCAATAAGGTACTTTTTCCAGAGCCACTCGTACCCATGATGGCGATGAAGCCACCTTCTTCTAACTTGAAGGAAACTTGTTTTAGCGCTTCAACCGTCTCTGTTCCCCGCGTATAGGTTTTTGATAATCGTTCGACTTCTAATAAAGCTGACACATATATCCCTCCTCATTTATTCCGCCTTCATCATAACCAATATAAGGATTTTTTAGAAGTAAATGCAAAAAACTCCTCATCGTTTGATGAAGAGTTCCTGTTTCATGAGCGTACATATTTCATTGGAATCAAGTCGGAAATCTGGACTTTTGTCAACTGATTGTCGATCATCAAGAGAACAAATGCGTCCGATGCATAATCGGAAATCAATTCGCGACACATGCCGCACGGACTGACGACACGAATCGTTCGGTCCGCCTCGTCCGAATAGGGGTGTCGAACTGCGACGATCGTTTCAAAATCTGTCAATCCATCCGTGATGGCGGAACCGATCATGATGGCTTCCGCGCAAACTGTTACCCGCCCGATATAGGCTTCGACGTGAACGCCCACTTTCGTCGCGCCATCTTTCGTCCGGAGAGCAGCTGCGACGTGATGTTTGTCGTCAGCATAGCGGCTTTGAATCGTTTCGGTTGCTAGTTCGACCAGTTGCAGGTCGGCTTCTGTAATAGGATAGGTTTGCATGTCATACTCCTTATGTGTCTTTTTTCTTATAGGTCAATCCAATGAATTGTGCTTTTTCATTGAAGAGTCGGCGGTAGGATAAAAAGCCGACGAGGACGGATGCCATCGCTGCCGTCGTTAAAATCAGGAATAGAATCAATAGTTGGTAGAGGACTGCTTCCATCGGATCCGCTCCACCGATGATCAAACCGCTCATCATCCCCGGTAGTTGAACGAGTCCCATCGTCTTTTGCGCTTCAATCGTCGGAATCATACTCGTCCGGATTGCTCCTTTTAAACTCGTATCGATCGCAGTCTTCGCATCCCCACCAAGTGAGAGAATCAGTTCGATGACCTCGTCGCTCCGTTCGACCTCGTCCTTGAACTTATTGAGAAACAGTAAGGAAAGAATCATACAGTTCCCGATGACCATCCCGCTGATTGGAATGACTTGCTGGGCTTCGAATGGAATGATTTGTAACCCAAGCAAAATGCCCATCGTCAATGCTTCGACGATAATCAGCGTGAACAAAATAATCCACTGGATACCAGGGATCCCGTCCCCTTTACGGATGACGTTCAGTGTCGCTGCACCAATCATCAACAAAACCATCAATAGCATGAAGACCGGACTGCCGCTCTCAAAGACGAACGTCAAAATGTAACCGATGATCAAGAGTTGGACGATTGATCGAACGGTTGCGATGATGATGTCCTTCTCTAAACCAAGCCGTAACGTCCGCGCTAAGACGAGAGGAATCAGAATGAAGATTAGCGAAGTCGCCAGTTGAAGGTAACTCATACCAATTCCCCCTTCAAGAACGCTTGCGTCTCTGCTTGACCACTTGAAGCGAGCTCTTTAAAATCACCAGACTCAATCAATCGCCCGTCCTTTAAAAACCAGACGTCGTCGCTGACCCGCTTCGCTTGCTCCAAGTCATGGGTAATCCAGATGATCGTCGTCTGTAACTCCTGCTGTAAATCGAGAATCAGCTTCTCAATCTCCTGCACCATCCGGTAATCAAGGCTTGCCGTGATTTCATCGAGCAACAGGACGTCTGGACGATTGACGAGTGTCCGTGCGATTCCAAGTCGGCTTCGTTCGCCACCGGACAAATCTTTGACCGGTCGCTCAAGTTCGACGGATAGTTCGACTTGTTGTAGCAAGCGTTCCGCCTCCTCGCGTGGCAACGATTCCCCGAAGATCGATTTCGGTAAATTGATATTATCGTAGACGGTACCTGGAATCATCGGCGCGCTTTGGAACGCCATTCCGATCCGTTTGCGGACGTCGAGCAGATTCATCTGCTCGAGTGGTTCGCCTCGAAAACAAATTTCGCCGCGATCGGGAGAAATAAGTCCGTTGATGTGTTTCAATGTCGTGGATTTTCCGGCACCACTCGGTCCGACGAGCGTCGTAATGACACCTTCTCGGAACTCACCCGTTATTTCGTGTAAGATGTGTTGATAGCTGACTTCGTGAAACGTAAGAATCGACATACTGTGTGTTCACCTGACTTTCTACAAATTTCGGGTAATGCTTCTGTAGTGTTGTACCCGAAAACCTGTCAACTTAGTACGTCAAGCAACACTTCCTTACGCGTGAATGATCTCTCCGGCAAAATCATACGGTACCGTTCGACCAGCAAAGAGCGATTCTTTTGACGCTTCCGGTAAATTGAGGTGTTTGAACGCTTCTTCACGGTCCATCCAGACGAGTCCGGAAATCTCTTCCGGAACATTCGTTTTTAACTGACCGGAAGTGATTTCTCCCGCGAAGAAGAAAAAGAGACAATGTTCCCCCGCTTGCGGGAAGAATGCTTCTGCCACATGGACGATGTTTCCCGGCGTTAGATGATATCCTGTCTCCTCCAGTACTTCGCGCGTGATTGCCGTATGTAGCGTTTCGTCTCGTTCGACCGTCCCACCGGGCAATGTATAGTAATCACCGTGATCGCCACGATTCTCGACCATCAATAATTGATCGCCTGTGGCATTGAATAATGTCGCATAGACGATGTTTTTACGGATATTCATGTTCGTCCTCCTATCGTTTTGTACTACTGCTGTTCCAGACTGAAGCTTTTCTCTTTTTAATATGCCTTTTCTAACTCATTTGTCCAAATTTCAATTTGACCTTCTAGGAACGTCATCAACTCTTTCATTTCCGCATCACTCGGTAAGAAGGACACACCCGCTCTCGCATAGATGTCTTGAACCGAATGGGTTTGACTAAGCGCCAAGGCTGCGATGAAGTCTTTCAACGTTTGGTCAGGGTCTTTCGTGAAACGATGATACAACTGAAGAGCGGCAATCTGAGCAATCGCGTACTCAATGTAATAAAACGGCGTCTCAAAGAGATGGATGACACTCATCCATTCGTGGCCTTTCCAATCGGGTGTTTCCGACCAATCGATGACGTCCGTATCATACGTCTCCCGGAGACGTGCAAAAGAAGCTTGTCGTTCTTCCGGCAGATGGTCCGGGTGAGCATAGAGCCACGACTGAAAACGATCAACGATGATCGTTTGCGGCAAGAACTCCACTATCGAACGGATCTGTTCGAGTTTCGCTCGAGCAACGTCTCTTTTATTTGGAATCACTTGGTGCCACTCGTTCATCGTCAACAGCTCAAGTGACATGGCGGCGAATTCCCCTACTTCGAGCGGAATCGGTTGAAGTCCATCATACGTCTCTTTCATTGCCTCGTGATGGACGGCATGCCCCATCTCGTGCATGAAGATGACGAGATCATCGAATGTCTGCATACGATTCATGAACAAGAATGATTGACGTTCGACGGGTAAATACTCACAAAATCCTCCTCCAGCTTTGTTTGAACGGGCATCGATATCGAGATGAACCGCTTGGCGCATTTCTTGTAATATGTCAGCAAAAGACGGATGAACGCTCTCAAGAATCGCTTGTGCCTTATCTAAAAATGAAGCGTCAGAACCGGTTATGCGATGATCAATCTGCGTATAGGCCGATTGCCGGACGTCCCACGGATGGAGCGCCTGTTTGCCAAGAAACATTTGTTGCTCGAGCTGAAATTGCTGTTTAACCGGTCGGAAATAAGTTTGAACGATGCTGGCGTAATGATCGACATCCTTGCTTGAATAATCGATACGACCAAGCTCCGAAAAAGCCAATTCTTCGTAACCCGCCTGATGGCTTGCAGAAGCACGCACTTGTCGCAAGTCGACAAGTTGCGAAAATAATCGTTGAATGACGGATTCATTCGTCCGGAATGCTTCTTCAATCGATAAGAATGCTTGTTTCCGTGTCGGCTCATCTGCATCAAATAAGGCGGCATAGAGATCAGAAACCGCTTCTCCTGATTGTGTCAGCATCGTTGCCTCAATCCGGAGATACTCTTGGACGAGACGCGCTTCCTCTTCCGTTACACGCGTCGCTCTGAGTGACTGTTTCCAGAGTGCTCGCGTTCGGAGTGCGACATCGTCGCGAGAGATAAGATTCATTTTTACCGAACGTCTTAACGTATCGAGTTTGTCTGATAGCTGCTGACGTCCTTGTTCGTATGTATTACTTGCGTCCGAGTCTGTCACGTCTTGGAGATAGGTGATTTTTTGTTTGAGTAGTGTCTCTTCGATTTGTAGAACCGAAGCGATTCGGCACGCAACATCCTCATCATGATAAAAAACATCGTTTACAGATGACTGAGATTTCATCGATGTGTTTCACATCTCCTTTCGACTTATTCTAGTATACAATTTATCCCATCGATATGATTGATTTACATATTAATGACCATCATATTATCTTTTTTGACTATTATAGTTGTCAAAAAGACTATGATAAGTTACATTATATAGGAGGTGAATCCCTATATGAAATCCCGCTTAAAAGAATTACGTGCTCGTCACGGATGGAATCAGTCTGAACTGGCGCGGCGTGCAAACATTTCACGCCAGACAATTAGCTTAATCGAGCGTGAAGAATTCATGCCTTCGCTATTGATTGCTGTCAAAATTTCTCGTGTGTTTGATACGCCGTTAGAAGAAATTTTTTATTTCGAGGAGGAGGAATTAATATGAAAAAAGAAGCAAGCAAAGTCATCATCGCAGCACTGCTCGGTTTCATTAGTAGCTATATCGTCATGTCTGTCTTTAAACATACCAGCTTGTCAAAGTTTGAACTATCGCTCTATCTTAATTACATATTCACTGGTCTTTTCGTTATCTTGACGGTTCTTACCTTCAGTTATATCGTGCGCTATTTGCAAATTCGTCAATTGACTCGACGCTCTGTTTCTTCAGACGACGAGGATGCGATTGACGGTCAAGTGAATCGATACTATGCGGATGGCATGATGATGGTTCAGGTTTCTACTCTTCTCAGCATCGGTCTCGCATCTTTTAGCATCATCGAAAATCATTTCGGACTTCTTTTATTACTAAGTGGTCTCTTTTTCATCATCAGTAGTTTTGCATCCTATTATTATCTTAATCTTATGCGTTACATTTACCCAAACCGTGATTTCCCAAAGTACTCGGAAACAAACTATGTCAAAAAGCTATTTGCCGCCTCAGATGACGGAGAACGACACGTCATGTTAGAAGGTCTCATTCGTTCACAATCTTCGTTGCAACTCCTATTGATAGGTGTCATCGTCGTATTGGTCATTTATTCGTATGAAACCGGACAGTCTCAGATCTTCGCAATCAGTTTATTGATTATCGCCTTGATTTGGAGCAACGCGAAATATTTCCTTTATGTACGCAATCGCTAAAAAGGAGCATACAGTCAATCGACCGGATGCTCCTTGACATGCCTTCAAAAATCACGATGATTTTGCTGCTGATGGACGTCGTGCTGGTTCAGCGTATACTCCTGATCATCGAGCGAACGATGTTTCGACTGACTGCGCGCTGAAATGAACCAGACGACTCCACCGACGGCGAGAAAAATAGCAATGAAGATCATAGACACCTTCCTTTATATTCCTTTTTTTACTTTATTCTTCCAACACCCTTAATTTTCCTTTACGATAAGGTAGAAGATAAAAATATATAGGGAGCGATAGGATGTTTGGTAAAGAACCGACATGCATTCATTGTGGCAAAACGATCGAAGGAAACGAAAAGGTTTATATCCAGATGCGTTATCCAAAACATCGCGGGATGACGGAAGTAAAAGCTTACTTAAAAAGCGAAGGTCGTTTCATTTGTGAGAAATGTTTCGCTGAAAAGACGGAGTCAAAGGAGTAAGCATCATGAACTTAAACGAGAGTACGATTTTGATTACAGGGATGACCGGGACGCTTGGCTCACGTGTCGCGCGACGTTTTCTTAAAGAAGCGTGTGAAGTTCGAGGACTCTATCGTTCTCAGGAACAGGCGGATCACTATTCAACAAATGATGTTATTCCAATCATTGGTGAGCTCGGTAATCCGGCTTCGCTTCTTGCAGCACTTCAAGGCGTCGATCTCTTGATCCACTGTGCTGCCTACCTTGGGGATGACCCCGACTTAGCGGAAGAAGCAAACGTCACAGGTGTGAAACATCTCGCCGATGCTGCAACAAATGCTTGTGTCAAGCGCATCATACATATCTCGACGACTTCTGTTTACGGAGAAGTGGTAAGTGGACACTTTACGGAAACATCGCCGTTACCAGCATCAAAACATGTCTACATCCATACGAAGCAGGCATCCGAGCGGCTGTTACAAAAGCGTACGCCGCAGTCTGATTTGATCATCCTCCGACCTGGTTCTATTTGTGCCGAGGAACAATCCTACTGGGGGGATCGACAAGTCGAGCGGATGAAAGTGGCAGATCTCATTACTTGGGTACACCCGGAAGACGTCGTTCCGTGGATCCATGCGGATAACCTAGTCGAGATGATTGTTCTTGCTGCAACAAATGCGCAAGATGGGGACATCTTTAATGCGATTGATGTTAATCTGCCAGAAACAGATTTCCGCATGAAATTGATTGAAGCAAGTGGTAAACCATTTAAAGCACCAGATCGTCCAGCGGAACAAGCGACATTTTCGAATGATCGCATCAAGCAATTAGGGTATGTTCCGTTTCGTACTCCTGAATCAACCGTTGAACTTCTAGTCAAGTCGTTTTAATAACGAAAGAGGCATCGAATCGAATGATTCAGTGCCTCTTTCTTATGATCATCTTGCTATTATCCACTTAATCCAGAGATTCCGATCGTGAACCTGTAGTTCTTTTATCGTCAAAAGAACCTGTTCTGTCCCGAGCATCCGTTCCACTTCAGGTATACCATGTTTCCCGAATGAGCGATCCAGATTGAATCGAAGCCAATCTAGCTTCCCTTGGACACTGATGTCAATGATGTATACCCAGTCAACGATAGGCAAAGATTGCTCTGTTTGATAGCCGTCAAGGAAAGCAGAAAATCGATCATGATCAAACGTGTCGTCTTTACGCTTTGACCAATAACAGGCGGTCTCAAATAAATCGACGGCACGATGAATCAACCCTGCAGACTCCCAGTCGATCAAGACCGGATCATTTGTTGTCCAGAGAACATTTTTCGGATCAAGATCACGGTGGCTGACGATCCAGTCTGTAGATAGTTGAAGTTTTGCTTCCTGTGCCCATCGTTCCAGTCGTTGTAGCTGTTCCTGCTCTTCGACTAGCAACTGTAGCCAGTCTGATTGCTGTCGCTTTCCTTCTTCTAGGTAATCGTTCCAATCGATTGGCATACTGGAGGTATCCGGCTGTGAAAAACCAGTCGTCGCCACGGAAAGACCGTGTAACCTTCCTAGTTGAACTCCGATTTGTCGTGCATGTGCCGGTCGAAGTCGAATTTGATCGGCTGATAACGTCTCGCCATCGACCCAATCAAACAAAAGGTAATCAGAACCATTAATCGTCTGTACCACTTGATCGTTGACGCGACGTGCTGGTAATGCTGCTAAGTAAAGAGATGCTTGCATCGCAACGTCTTCTGACATTTTAAAGTTGTTTCGTGCTTCAGAGCGTCGCATGATTTCCGGATTCAATCGTTTTAAGACATAGAATCCTGTTGTTGTCTGTAGTCGCCACGACTCATGCAGAAGACCACCCGTCAATCGGACAGGTTCGCTGATCGTTTGCCCTAACGAAAAACGTTCACATATCAAATTTATGGCATGTTGCATCGTATTCTCCATTTCTATCACTCCAACTGATCCGCGAAATGCTACACTAGTTCTGCATGATTTCATTGAACACGAAGGAAGGTTTTAGTATGAAACAAATTCATCACATCTGTATTCAGACGACGGATTACGTCGCGTCTAAACAATTTTATGAACAGCTCGGCTTTTCGCTCGTTCAAGAAACACCCGATTTTCATGACCGCGACTTTAACAGCTGGTTACGACTCGGTGATTTCTATATCGAGTTACAGACACCCAAATCCGGTCAACCGTTCACCGATTACACGAAACAAGCAGCGGGTCCTGTTCATTTCGCCCTTTATGTTGACGACTTGCAAGAGGAAGTAACACGACTGGAACAACTCGGGATGCCTTTTTTACCAAAACACGGTGGCAACATCTATTTCGTCGTCGATGGACATCTGAGTAAATTAAAAGCACCGGAAGGAACGATCATTGAATTGCGCGATACGTTTGCGATTGAGAGCTAAATCTTTATTATTCCTGCTTAGATTTTTTTATAACCATTTAAGAAGGGTTATCGCCTTAATTTATTTTATAGTTATAGTACCATGCTGTTCACTCTGTTCTAAGAATACTGCAAAAATCTTAATACAAAATACGAATAACACTAAAAAAAGCTAACGATTCGTAATCTAAGCATTTCTAGATCCGCATCGTTAGCTATACTTTTATTTAATTTTAATATGTTTTTGATCTTCTATACAGGCACCATTAGATGCAATTACCTTTTTATACCAATCAAAGGACGCCTTCTTCCGTCTACTATTCGTTCCGCTACCATCATCATGACGATCTACATAAATATAGCCATACCGTTTTGCATATTCACCGGAAGACGCACTGACGAGATCGATACATCCCCAACTCGTATAACCGATGAGTTCTACTCCGTCTTGTATCGATTCGTACATTGCTCGAATATGATCTGTTAAATAAGAAATCCGATAGTCATCTTGAATGTTTCCTTCTCCATCCAATTCATCAAATGCGCCTAAGCCATTTTCGACGATGAATAAGGGAAGTTGATAACGGTCGTATAGCTGATTTGCCGTTAGACGAAGTCCTTTCGGATCAATCGTCCATCCCCATTCTGATTGATTCAAATATGGATTTTTGACAGTCGGGAACACATTCCCCGCCGTCATTTTATCCAGTATTTCTGGATCCGTACTGATACAGCGACTCGAATAATAGCTAAAACCAATAAAGTCCACTGTGTGGTTGCGTAATAGTTCAATATCACCTGGTTCCATCTGAATTTCAATACCAGCCTCTTTCAATTGTCTTAATGCATAACCCGGATAGGCACCGCGAGCTTGTACATCAATGAAGAAGAAATTCTCACGATCACGTTCCATTGCTTTTTCGACGTCATCCGGGTTACAGGTATAAGGATACGTCATGGCTGCTGCCAACATACACCCTACTTGAAGATTCGGATTGATCGTATGAGCAATTTCCACGGCACGCGCACTCGCTACCAATTGATGATGTGCCGCTTGATACTGAATCTGTTGTCGATTCTCTCCTTCTGCGAATACTAATCCAGCTCCCATGTAAGGAAGATGGAACAACATATTTATTTCATTGAAAGTCATCCAATAACGTACTTTCGAATGATAACGAGATACGATCGCCTCAACATATCGTTCGAAGAATGTGACCATTTTTCGATTACGCCAACTTCCATAATGCTCTACTAAATGAACGGGTACATCAAAGTGTGCCATTGTAACGACTGGCTCAATTCCATATTTTAATAATTCATCGAACACCTCATCGTAAAACTTCAATCCTTGTTCATTTGGTTGTTCTTCATCACCCTTTGGGAAGATACGTGCCCATGAAATCGATAAACGAAGCGCTTTAAACCCCATTTCAGCGAATAGAGCGATATCCTCCTTATAACGATGATAAAAATCAATCGCCTCATGGGATGGATAAATTAATTCTGGAAGGGGCTCATAATGCGATAATTCTCCCTTCATAACGGCTCTTCGAGTTGAACCACTAGGAATTAAATCAACGGAAGATAATCCTTTCCCATCGGATAAATAGGCACCTTCTGATTGATTGGCCGCAATAGCGCCACCCCATAAAAAGTTTTTTGGAAATTGCATCGTCTCATCCTTTCTTATGCAAAAGCAGGTTTATTGTATTCACTTACTGAAATTTGATCTTGATCAATCGTAATTTGTCGTTCTTCTGATAAATTCGTGAAAATCACAGGTGTGATGATGTCATAACCTTCTGCTTGAATCGATTCCACATCAAAAGTGATTAATACATCCCCTGGTTCGATTTTCTGGTCTTGTGTGACGTGTAATTCGAAGTGAGTTCCATCTAAGCGTACCGTATCAATCCCAACATGAATGAGGATCTCCATTCCGTCCTCTGACCGAATACCAATCGCATGTTTGCTTGCAAATATAGCAGTTACTTGACCTGACACTGGGGCGATTACTTTTCCTTCAGTCGGAACGACTGCGAAACCTTGTCCCATCGCTCCACTCGCAAACACACTATCAGAAACTTTTTCGAGAGAAACGATTTGACCTGAAACTGGGCTTGGAATCGTCATATCTGTTGATGCACGAACATTTTTTTCTGCTTCTTTTTCAATCGGATCATCTTCAAATCCAAGGATGTATGTTAAGACCATCGATAAAAAGAATGAGACACCGACACCAATTAACAACCCGTAAAATGCTGTCATACTATCGCCAATGAAGACAGGTAACGTCAATAATCCCGGAGGACCAGAAGCTACTGCTACACTTCCAAAATGCCCTACGATCCCTCCACCCACTGCTGCACTAATGACAGCTGCAATGAAAGGACGCTTTAAGCGTAAAGTGACTCCATATACGGCAGGTTCTGTAATACCGAATAACGCGGTAATTCCCGTAGAACCTGCTAATGTTTTTAACTTTTTATTTTTTGAACGAAGCATGACACCGAATGATGCTCCTGCCTGTGCAAAAATTGCTGGAGCAGTTGCCGGTTTGATATAGTCATATCCTTTAGTGGCAATGTTATTGATGAAAATCGGAACGACTCCCCAGTGAATACCGAAAATGACGAGGACTTGCCATACACCAGCAATGAACGCCCCTGCTAAAATTGGGTTAAATGCTAATACCTTTAGAATGAAGGCAGCAATCAAGTCGCCTGACGTAACACCGATTGGTCCAAACACGATTAACGTTAATGGAACGATTGTAATGAGAGCAATCAAAGGTGTAACAAAATTTTTAACACTCTCATGGACATGTCGATTGAAGAATTTTTCAACATAACTCATAACCCAAACGGCAAGAATGATTGGAATGACCGTAGATGTATATGACATCATCGTCACGGGTATACCGAAGAATGTCGTCGTGACTGCATCCGTCTTCAGTTGAATGATTGTCGGATAGATCAAAGCACCCGCTACTGTCATGGCAACAAATTGATTGGCACCAAACTTTCGTGCTGATGTAACCGCTAACAAAATAGGTAAAAAGTAAAAGAGACTATCCGCTGTAGCATTTAAGATGATATACGTTGTTTCAGTAGGAATTAACCAACCTGCATTCGTCGCAATCGCAAGTAAACCCTTTAAGATACCAGCTCCCGCCATGACACCAAGCAATGGCGTAAAGATACTTGAAATAATATCGATTGCTCGACCAAGAATGTTTCCTTTTTCATTTGTCTTACTAGTTTCTGTCGACTCCTCCATCAGCTTTGTTTGTTTTCCAATTGCTTGATATACCTCAGGTACTGTATTTCCGACAACGACCTGAAACTGCCCTCCGCTCTCTTTTACAGCAATGACACCTTCTAGTTTTTCAAGTTTTAATTTATCAGCCTTTGCTTTGTCTTTAAGTACGAAACGTAGTCGAGTCGCGCAATGTACAAGTGAACTAACGTTTTGTTCGCCTCCGACAGATTCAATGATTTCTTTTGCTAATTGATCGTATTTCATAAGACACCTCCATAGTTGATAGACACAAAAAGAAACCTAGATGAGAACAAGTAACGTATTTCATGAAAATACGTCTTGTTTCACCTAGGTTTCGCCTGCTTGACCAGTAACAATCCCAGCAAATATATATATTTAATAAACAAATAATAACATTTTTACTTTTATATGTCAACCACTCTTTTTTTCTTTAATTAATCTTGTGATATGAACCGTTAGGTATAATTTTTCTTCATCCGTCAACCGATAATCATATTTTGTCTGAATAAAGGAAGAAATTTTTTCAGTACAAACATAGGACTTGGGATATTGCATTTTCACTAGATCAAAAAGCGCACTCTCATCTCCTTCATATTCGGTTCGCGTCACGAGTCGTTGTGCAAAAAATTTGAGATGAGTAACAAAACGATGATAGGCGAGAGTATTCTCATCCCACTCCAGTGCAAAGTGGTATTTTACGAGATTCAATACTTCTTGAATGACTTTTGTCATTGAAACGATATTCGGCATCTCTTCGTTTAATTCAGCATTCACGATATGAAGTGCAATATAGGCTGCTTCGTCTTCAGGTAATTTAATATTGAATTTTTCTTCAACCAATTTAAGTGCTTGCAAACCTACATTAAACTCATCTTGGTATAAACGCTTAATCTCCCAAAGCAATACATTTTTGATTTCTAAACCTTTTTCATGACGTTCTAATGCAAAATGCAAATGGTCGGCAAGAGCGATGTAGACAAGTTCATTGAGTTTTTTTCCAAGCGTCAATTTAGCAATCGTTACGATATCATCAGTCAAAACGATGATTTCTTCAGGAATTTCTTGAAGTAATAATTTAAATCGTTCATGATTACCTGCATCATCGAGATAAAAGACTTTTTCTACATCTGAGGCTAATATCGTCTGTCCTGAATTCCGCTTAAATCCGATTCCCTTCCCCATGACGACTCGCTCACGCCCTACTTCGTCAAATACACTAATAACATTGTTGTTGAAAATTTGGTGAATGATCATCGGTGACCTCCTTTCAAATCAGGAAAAATAGAAAAACCCAAATCAAACGTCACTCACGGTTCCAGTGATCGCTGATTTGGGTTTCGCCTGCTTGACCAGTAACAATCCCTATTCCATTACATTCTATACCATTGTTGATAACGGTTACAAGTATCATTTTATAAACATTCATTTCTTCACATCTTTCGATTCACGTACAGCAGTATAAGTGGAAAGAACAAGACTTGTCCTCCTAATGCTAGCAACAGAGCAAATTGAATGTCTTGAAGGATTGATAAATTGACGAGAACTAAAATCAAAAAAAGATATCCGATACTTACGAGATAAGCGATATGTCCACTACGGATTTTAATCGTTCCTTGACGCTCATCATACGGTTCCGTTGGCGAGAATACCGTTCCTGTGATACGTGACGTGACACCTGCTAAAACGAGGATGATTCCGAGTGTTTTAGCCGCAGGATCCGTCATTGTTAAGTACAGACCTACTCCTATTAAAAAAATATCTAGTAACACATTGACTCGCATCATTCCGCTCCCTCCTCGTTCGTTCGACTCGGTGTAAAAATATCTTCGATTCGCCGCTCAAACAAATCAGCCAGTGCAAAAGCGAGGTCAAGTGACGGATTATACCGCTCTTTTTCGATGGAAATGACCGTCTGACGCGATACGTTCAATCGTTTTGCCAGTTCGCCTTGCGACCAACCTCGTTCCTCGCGCATCTTCTTGACATGATTTTTCATAGTTCCACCTCGCTTATTCCACTATATGTAAATAACGCATCACCTGTCAAGTTTCCTTTACACCTACTTCAAACGCTCCCACATGATATACCGATCGTCGCTCCCAATCTGAATCAATTCCGCTTTTTCAAGCACCCTGATCGATGCTTGATTCGTCAAATCCGTCTTTGCGAGTACAGCCTTCACTTCGGTTTGGTCGAACACCCAATCAATCAAGGCTCGGACGGCTTCCGTCGCAAAACCTCGATTGAGAAACGCTGGTAACAAACCATAACCGATTTCGACTGCTTGTCGCGAGTCTGGTTTCCCTTTGAATCCAATATCTCCGACTACCTGCCCGTCTTTTGTCATGACGAGCCAACTTCCCCAGTACAGCATCAATGGATCTGACGCGAGTAACGTCAAGTGATGCTGTACTTCAGGTCCGTTCTCGTATTGCTGTTGTTGTAAACGCGTTACGTCTGTCGCTGTACATGGATGAATCGTCAATCGCTTTGTTTGAAGGGTTATCATTACTTTGTCTCCTTTTTTAGGTTTGCCACCACTGTTGTAGGTAACGTTGGATATACCAACAAGCAATAAAAAAGCTCGTTGCACCGAGTATACTGTAAAAAATAGGAATGCCTAAGCGGATCAATCCATATAAGACGGCAAGCAATAAGAACGTCGCTGGTAATCCGAGTAACACACTCTTTAAGAATGTACTCAGTTCTGCCCGTTCACTTCCCTGTTTAACGAGCCAGGCAAAGCTAATTAGACTGACGACGGGCAATGCAGACAACACACCACCCAGTGACGGTGAACGCCGGGCGACTTCCGTGACGAGACCGATGACCAGTGCACTCGACAGCACCTTAACGAGAAAAGCAGTCATCTGCCGCCTCCCGCAACAATCGAAACGCCTGTTCAATCGCCTGTTGGTCTGTTTTTGACATCGTAGCAAGGACTTGATTTAACCGTTCAGGATCAAGTTCCGTATGACGACGAACGATTGTATCTCCTAAGTCTGTCAAACCAATCGTCACTTGGCGTTGGTCTTCTGGATTCCGTTTTTTTTCGATATAGCCTAATCTATCCAACTTTTTGACGTGCTCGGACGTCGTATTATGTGAGAGGCGAAATGCCTCGGCAATCTGCTTGATCGTCGGATTCACCGCAAATTGAATATATTGCAAAATACGCACACTTTGGTGAGACAGGTTTTCCTCGAACCGTGGATGTAGTTGATAATAAATTTTTGCAAAATCAGCTGAAATCATAATACTCCCCCTTATATCGTATAATCCGAATATATCGTAAATTACGATATATAACCAGAGAAAGAGGTATTTTCATGAAAAAAGTGTTAGCTACTATCTTATTGATCATTCTTTTTCTCAGTGGATGCTTAGCGGAGACGACGATGACAACGACGGACCTCATCGCGGCAGAAGCCATTGAACAAGATCAAGACGTCATCCGCTTGAACGATCGCGTGTATCGACTAGATCAGGTCGTAACCGTCTCCGATCTTTTCTTGACTCCTGGTCCACGTGTTCAAAAAATAGCACCCGAAAAGACGCTCGAGGACGGCATGGCAACTCATCTTATGAGCGGTACAGTCATCTATCAAGAAAAAGATGATACGATGTTTCTATATGTGCAGCGAAACAAGAAATGGTATCGCTATCAATCCATTCCTGAAGGATGAGGAGGAAGACAGATGCAGTATCCAACGACATTGGGCACGAAAAATGGCTACATCCACAATCCAACTTCCGCTGAAACGATTCCTGTCCGTTATCGTGCCGTGATTCAGGACGTCGTCGCCTATGTACAAACCTTATCCGCGTTTCATGGCGTGTACTTGTATGGCAGCGTCGCCAAAGGAACGGCGCGTCCTTTTGAATCCGACCTCGATTTTACACTGATTTTGACAGAACCGTTGACGGAAGAAGAACACATGCAGTTAGATAAACAGACGGAACACTGGTTGACGGACTATCCCTTCGTCACCAAAATCGATTATGACATCGGTCTGCTTGGCGACGTCATACGGGATGACGAAGCACTTCGCTGGGGCGTCTGGTTGAAATCCGTCAACTTGTTTTTGGCAGGCGAAAATCTCCAAAGTCGATTTCCATCCCTTCGTCCGACACGCGCTCTTGGCTTCGCATTAAACAGTGGGGTATGCGAGCAGTTGAAAACGGATTTATTTCTCTTAGAAACCGGTCAGGTCGCTCTGCTTCATTCCGATTCGATCGTGAAACGGATTATTCGGAGCACCTATCACCTTATTCTAGAAGACGATCAAAGCTTCGTGCATGACCTAGAGACACTCCGTCCGATCCTGCTTCATTATTTCCCTGACGAACCGCGCTTTTTGTCACTGTTCACCGCATACGATACACACCAAATCGTTTCGCTAGAGGATGTCCACTACTTTGTGGATTGGTTCATGTCTCGAATGCCGGACGAGTCAATCCTTTAATCGAAACAGACCAGTCCACAGTCCAGCATGACCAAATAATGCCTCTGGATTGTCGACGGGTTTCATTTCCGTTAGTTCGATGACGTCGAATGCATCAAATATGGCGAGTAATCGCTCTTTCGTATAGCCGAGTCCGCCTTGGAGACTGTTTTCTTGATAGACCTCCCAGTCCGTCAACGTCGCGCCGCCAAGCGGACCGCCCGCAACAAAACACGTCAATCCGAAATATCCTCCTGGGCGCAACATCTCCTTCAGTCGCGTCACATAAGTCACACGTCGATGTGGCGCCATATGATGAAAACAGCCGGAATCGTAAATGAAATCATATGTATTCTGTTCGGTCGTCTCTAGAAAATCTTGCTTTCGAAACGCAACGTGCGCTCCAGTCTGTTGCGCTTGTTCTGTTGCCCAGTCTAACGCGTTTGCTGAAAGATCCAGTCCCGTCACCGAGAAACCGTGTGTTGCGAGATAAATCGCATTTCGCCCCGGTCCTGTTCCGAGATCTAATGCGTCACCAGGCGAGAGCCAGCCCTCTTCGATGTAGCGAACTAAGTTCTCGTCCGGAATGTTCTTAAAAAACGGGACCGGTTTCGTCCGATCTTCATAGAACTTGTCCCAAAACGGTTCTGGTTCACGCAATCGTGCGTCGAGCATCTTTAAAATATCCTCCATCGTATCAATCGTCTGTGTTTCTGTCATTGATCAGTTCCCCCTCTTTTCTTCTATAATATTGTATTCGTGTTTCAGCTCTGATTTTCCTGTATTTCCTGGATAAAAATACGCTATTTTTCTTACCTTACGATATTGTTAGTATGTTCTCGCAATCGCTCATGCTACACTAGCCTGTAATTGAAACAACCATTCAAAAGGGAGATATCTTGCATGCGTCAACATCCGACTTCCACTTCCACCTTAGCAACGGATGAGAAGATCATCCGCTTGATTCAAGGTCTTCATCAAATGCACCATTCACCTATGAAAGCTACCCATTATCAAAAGTTAGCAGCTCAACTTCCTTACCCTTCGCTTGAAGAAATCAATGCCCGATTTGGTTCGTGGGCACACTTGTTAGAACGAGCTGGAATCGTCAAGACTTCCCATTTATCGACGAAAGAACGCATGACGTTGAACCGTCCCGCCGCGGTCAAGCGAACGAAGCGGTGGTCGATCGAAGAAAGCGTCGCTTTTTATGTCGCACAAAAAGGAACGAACATGACGATTCGCTCCTATACGGAATTGCGGGATCTACACCCAGAAATGCTGAGTGCGAATACGATCATTCGTCGTTTCGGCACCTGGAAAAATGCCTTGGCACACTTCGACCTCACCTCGAACGGCTTCTTCACCGATCAAGACTGCTTAGACGCTCTTCAACAAGCTGCTGCCACACATGGACCGCTTCTGACGAGTCAGCAATATGCCAAGTGGGCGCGTGCGCACCAAGCACCTTCACTGACATTGTTGATTGAACGCTTCTCCAGTTGGCGCGAAGCCTTACGACGGCTTGACAGCGAATAAAAAGGATCGTGCCCGCTGATTGATTCGACGGGACACGATCCTTTTTGATTATTGTTTTGGTAATCGTAGCAATTCATGATCCGTTCCTTCAGCGCATTTACTTAACGTATAGATTGCCTCTTGCTTCACGATCGTTTTATCGAGTTGCTGACAGACTTCATTCTTTCGATCGTCGTCTGTTGAACCGAACTGATCACGTGATGCATCAGACGAATACTGATACGTCTTGCCGTCATACTCGACGTCATACACAATCGGATCTCCCTCGGTCGTGTAGGCTGTGATGCGAATCTGATCTGATTTTCCTTGCTTCGACTTATTCAAAAAAGACTCGAATCGGTCGCTGTTCTCAACACCTTTCTGGACGATGATGTCGCCGTTCTCCTTTGCCTCTTCCATCGTGTATTTTCCGCAACCTACTAAGAATAGGATACATAAAGCCAAACCGATCTTCCGCACCAAAACATCGACTCCTTCTTACTGTTTCGTCAATAGGTGATCTAGGCGATACAGTTGCGACGTGAAACCTTCCTTCATTCCCATCCCCAGCACTTCTTGCACAGCTGCTTCCGTTTCGTAGGTCGATTCAAAGACAATCAAGGTCGTTTCTCCATGGTCAATGAATGTCGTGACATTTTCACTACCTGGTAAATTTTCAGAGATAGCTCCTGACGCGTCGGAGAAGTAATCGGCATGACTATAGGTGTTCGGGGCATCGATATGTCTAAAAATTGCTTTCCCCCACGACTCCATGCCATAAAAATCACCTTGTGTTGGATCGACACACCGCATGCAATAATGCCAAACGCCGTCCGGTTGAAATTCGAACGTTTTGATTGTCGTCTCCCAGCCTTCTGGTCCCCACCAGGCTTCGAGTTGCTCTTTTTCCGTGAATGCGGCAAAGACGATTTCTCGCGGTGCCTCACAAACCCATTCCATTCGTAGCACCTTACCATCAATCGATGTCTTCAGTTCCTTTTTCATTCGTCTCGTCTCCCTTCGCGGATGATTGCATCCGCTGCAAATGTTCATCTAGACGATACATGCGTGCTTCCATCTGAGCCATTGTGTTACTCCACGTGACAAGTTCTCGAAAAGCTTCTGGACGAAGGCTATACAAGCGACGATTCGCCTGCCGCTCGACAGTGATTAGTTCTGCGTCAAGCAACAGCTTTAAGTGCTTCGAGGTTTGCGGTTGGCGTAAGTGTAGTTGATCGGCTAACTCATTGACGGAGCGAGGACCTTTTCGTAATGCTTCGATGAGTTGTAATCGTATTGGGTCGCCGAGTGCTGAAAATCGTGCGGACATCTGCTCGTTCATATCCGTTCACCTCTTTATTTTATATATTCCCAATTCAGAATATTCCAAACCAAGAATATAAAAAGTGCAAAATGATTGTCAGACGCGTTCAAATGGCGTACGTTCTAGACAACCTGTATGAAAAGAGCGTGAACCAATGAAGACCGAATGGATGGAAGCATTTCTCGTCACTGCAGAAACCGGAAGCCTGACGAAAGCAAGCGAAGTACTGCATATGACGCAACCGGCATTAAGTAAACAAATCAAGAGTCTTGAGAGTGCGCTCGAAGTCTCGCTGTTGCATCGATCAGCACATGGTGTCACGTTGACGCCTGCAGGCGAAATCGTCTTTGAAGAGAGCCGTGAACTCCTTGACCGAATTGATCAAATGAAACGGCGGATTGGTACGATCGATGAACGGACGACACTGACGCTCGGATCATGGCCGAGCGTCGCGATGACGTATTTACCGCGTCATGTCTCACGTCACGCGACAGCACCAGACCTCAAGTTGAAGACAGCGCATACGACAATTGATTTGATGCAAGGGCTTGAAGAACGCCGATACGATGCTGTTTTACTCGACGATCGTCATCATATCCATCCGTATCATACGACGCATTTATATACGGAGATTTTTTTGCTTTACGTGCATCAAGACGATGAACGATTCGCGGGCTGCACGTCAGTTGCGTTTGATCAAATTCGAAATGCCTCTTTTTTATCGCTTCCGATTGATTGCGATTCGACGAACATCCTAAAAGACGCGTTCATCGAACGAGGTGCCGTCTATCAGGCAGAAAACGAGATGGAATTCGGATCAAGCGTCCTCGGTTTCATTCGCGCCGGGCTCGGCATCGCCCTGTTACCGGAGATTTTTCAAGACGGACTATCCCCTGAAATCAAGACGTTACCGGTCGATGGGTTTGATGTCGTCCGCAAATTGTCACTCGTCTCACGAGACGCCTCCCATCATGCGATCCTGCTTGATTTACTCGGTCAGTCGCGCTGAAGGTGCACTTGTAGTTCATGTCTTAGATCATCGACCTGATCTTGTGAAATCGCCGAGTCCGGTGTCTCACCGTACCGGACGAGATGATAGATCGATGGATCGAGCGTGACATCAATCCGCTGTAACCATTCGCCGACCGTCTCTTCGGAGCGGCGGCGTTTTTGTCGTGTCAGTTTTCGATCGAACGTTTGTAACAGACGGCGAATCTCTGACTCTGATTCTTCACCAACAAGTGTTTGTCGTATCGAACGATTTGGGGAAAACACTGGCGGCGGCTCCATTAAATCGTCGATTACATTCTCTCGTCTGCGTCGTTTTTGCAGACGCTTCAAGAAGTAACGTACACTGAAGAGGACGATCAGTAGTATGACAAGACCGACGACACCGTAAAAGGTAACAACTCCTAATGCATCCTTATCCGTAAATCCCCCGCTTTGAATGTCGATTTTTTGTTTGGTCGGTTTCCCTTCTTCTTTTCCGCTTCCATCAAACATAAATCTGGCTTGATAGGTTGCCGGATCATAAAAGAAATAACGATAGACTTCCGTACCGACCAGTTGAATCGCAGCAAGGCTTACGATTGCTATACATAATGTCACAACTAACCCACGCTTCATCCTATCCCTCCTTTTCAATATTTTACCATCTCTACTCTAGCTCGGAGTGATTTTTCTTTCTTTTCAGTCAATTTTTCATTAGAGTAAGTGATGACTCTCAATAAAAGGACGTGACATCATGTATCTTCCAAGTTTTTCGTTAACCGATCAGACATTTCTCATCACAGGAGCTGGTCGAGGCATCGGACGTGCGCTCGCCATCGGAATGGCAGAAGCAGGTGCCGACATCATTCTCGTCGCCCGGACGGAACGCGATTTGAAAGAGACGGCACAAGAAATCGAACGACTCGGTCGAACGGCTTACATATTCCCGTGCGACATCACTGACCGGAAACAAGTCGTCGAGACGGTAGCTCGTGCCTACGAACAAGTACCGCAGATTGATGGGCTCGTCAACAATGCCGGAATGAACATTCGTTCGAAGGCACTTGATGTGACGGAAGACGAGTGGGAAACGATCCAGCAGACCAATCTGAAATCCGCGTTCTTCTTTGCTCAAGAAATTGGTAAACGGATGCAGGAGACAGGTGGAAGCATTTTAAATATCGCCTCGGTTGCTGGTCACGTCGCCTTACGGACCGGCGTCGTGTATGCGACGACGAAAGCGGCAATGATTCAGATGACGAAAGTACTGGCGCTTGAATGGGGACCACAAAACATTCGTGTCAATGCGATCGGACCGTGGTATTTTAAGACACCATTAACGGAACCATTACTGAAAGATCCTACATACCTGCAAGAGATCGTTGACGTGACACCGCTCGGTCGGGTCGGTGAATTAGAAGAACTGGTTGGACCAGCTGTCTTCTTATCGTCTGCTGCAGCCCGTTACGTGACCGGACAAACGCTTTATGTCGATGGTGGGATGACGATTAAAGGTTTTTAAAGACAGAAGAAGACGGATGCGCATCTGCCCATCCGTCTTCTCGTATCTGAAAGGAGTTTCATCATGTCAAAACGGATTGCACTCGTCGCTGGCGCCTCGCGTGGTGCCGGACGTGGCATCGCTTATGCCTTGGGTGACGCTGGAACGATTGTCTACGTCACAGGACGGAGTACGAATGAACAGACAACGGATCAACGAAGCGAAACGATCGAAGAGACAGCTGCTGGTGTCACAGCACGCGGCGGACTTGGCATCCCAGTCTTTTGTGACCATACGAATCAAACGGACATCGATCGTCTGATTCAGCAGATTCAGCACCAACATGGTCGAATCGATTTCCTCGTCAACTGCGTGTTCGGTGGTTCGGAAAGCCACTTGCCGTCTGGAACCGGACGACGGTTTTGGGAGCGACCACCGGAACATTGGGACGCGATGATGTCTGCCGGACCAAAAGCGTATTTGTGGACGATTCGGGCTACGATGCCATTGCTACAACAAAGTCCAGCTGCGCTCGTCATCAATTTGACGTCATTCACTCCAGATCAGGTGGCCGGAAACCTCTATTATGATTTGGCGATGCAAACGATTAATCGAATGACACACGTCATGGCGCAGGAGTTAGCTCAGACGACCATTTCTGTCATCGCGCTCTGCCCCGGTTTCATGCGGACTGAACGGGTCGTCGATGCTGGATTTGCGAGTGCTGCGACTGAATCGACGACCTATATCGGACGAGCCGTTACAACGCTGATGGCGGATGACGCCGTTAGCCGTTATTCTGGACAAGCCGTCTTCGTTGCCGATCTCGCGAAGACGTATCAATTTACAGATCAGGACGGGACGCAGCCACTACCGTTTTAATTGCTTTACTCGATGGATTAACTAGTTTTCAATCACTCACTTCCGTTCCGATCGCGCTGGATCAAAGACCTTTTTCGCATCAAAGAATGGATCGAGAACACTCGTCTTTCCAGCAACGGCTTGACGTAGACGAATCCCGTCAACGTTGATTCGGGCTTGACGGAAATAGTCGGGACCAACTTGTTTCCACGCATGTTGACTCGCATCCACATTAAAGAAATAGCGGAAACCGCTATCGATGAGCAAACGATATTTCTCACCCGAATAATCGTGCCAATCCCCGACATCACTGCCGTACGGATAAATCAATTGCGTCGTTTTTCCGATCAGCGGTGCAACGTCTTGTTTGTAGCGTTTAAGATCCGCGCGAATCGTCGTGACTGATTCTTTCCCGACCCAAATATGTCCGTACGTATGACTCGCGAACTGCCAGCCGTCCTGTTTTAATGCGACAGCGGTCTGCTTCGCTTGTTTTCGTGCCGTTTCGACCTGTTTATTGTGTCCGTACTGGTTGTAGGAGGAACGATACCCGAGCACCCCATTATAACCTGTAATACCGAGCAACCCTTTTGCTCCTTTATAGGAAAAGTCAGGATGAGACTGGACGAACGCATCAACGAGCGGTACAAGATCATAAGCACCATCCGGCTTTCCGACCATCTCGTTGACGATTTTACCATCCTTCACTTTCAAATTCTTCGCAAATCCATCCCCTTCCATGTATTCATAATAATTGACGTCGTCCTGAGAAAGAACGAGCGGTTGTTTTCCTTTTGGTAAACGGACGGGTGTCTCGACGATCTTGCCGTTCATCTCTTTTGCTAAATCCGTCGGTCGAACGAGTACGTAATCGTTTTTGTATAACGCATCTAAGATTCGTTCGAACTCCTGTTGCGTCACCATGTAATCATCGTATCCTGCTTCCTTCCGGTCGCCGTCAAATGCTCGTTTTGGATCGGCAATCAATGAATGGAAAAAGAGATGCGGCACAGGTTTCGTCACAGGCAGGAGCGCCTGCTTTTTCTGTTCGTATTCTTTCGTTCTTTGTATCGTCTCTTTTGTGCGTACAGGTTTTAATACCTTGATTGCTCGCTCATAATCGTACTGGGCAGCGTAACGCTCGGCACGCTGTATCGTCTTTTCTATGTATGCTTGCTGAGTAGCTTGCCTTTTTTGTTCAGTTTCTCGTGGTTTTTCAGACTTTTTCTCGGCGACTTCGCTTCCCCCACATCCACTTAGTAGTAAACTTAGCACCACACCGCTAATGATCCAGTTCCGTTTCATGTCTTTCGACCCCTTCATTAATTTTGACATTTTCATTCTCTATTATTTTAACTGTTCCCTATTGTTCAGTCGATTAACTATTTTTTGAGTCATTCCGTTTCGTTATGACTGTCCATCCAAAGCGGAACTTCCGTTCACTCGTCTTGAGGTGTTTAATAAAGAACGTAACGAAATTCACGGAGGTGCAACAAGATGATTGAAAAGAACTTAATTAATGGGGAATGGTACGATAAGTCAGAAACGATTCCGGTCTATGACCCAGCAACGAAAGCGTTACTCGGACATGTTCCGGCCAGTTCAGCGGAAGACGCACAACGTTCCGTTGATGCAGCGAGCGAAGCATTCGTGAAGTGGTCAAACGAAACCGCAGACATACGTGCGAATTTAGTCGACGCCTGGTATCGCTTGATCAATGAACACCGCGAGGAACTCGCCCGAATCATGACGACGGAACAAGGGAAACCGTATGTCGAAGCGCTCGGTGAAGTCGATTACGGCAATCAATATGTTCGTTGGTACGCTGAAGAAGCACGTCGGATTTACGGTGAAACGATTCCGGCTTCCGTTCCAGGAAAGCGACTGTTCGTCGAAAAAGAACCGGTTGGTGTCGTTGCAGCAATCACACCGTGGAACTTCCCGGCAGCGATGATCACACGTAAACTCGCACCGGCTCTTGCAGCGGGTTGTACGATTGTCCTTAAACCATCGGAAGAGACACCGTTTACGGCACTTCGCCTCGTTGAACTAGCAGAAGAAGCAGGTATCCCTAAAGGTGTCATCAATGTCCTAACAGGTGACGCGGCAACAATCAGTGGTGTCTGGCAAGCCGATTCCCGTGTCCGGAAGATCACGTTCACAGGTTCAACAGCCGTCGGGAAATTGATCATGCGTCAAGCAGCCGATACGATGAAAAAACTATCACTTGAACTCGGTGGTCACGCACCCTTCATCGTCACGGAAAATGCGGATCTCGATAAAGCTGTCGAAGGGGCAATGCGTTCAAAATTCCGCAACGGTGGTCAAGCGTGTGTCGCGACGAACCGTTTCTATGTGCAAGCATCTGTCCTTGATGCATTCACGGAAAAATTCACAGCAGCCGTCAAACAACTACAAGTCGGGAACGGCATGGACGCTGACTCGACAGTTGGTCCATTGATCAATGCGAAAGCCGTTGCAAAAGTCAAAGCACACATCGATGACGCTGTCGCAAAAGGAGCAACGATTTTGACTGGTGGTACGATTGACGAATCGGTCGGCTACTTCGTCACACCGACCGTGCTTGCGAATGTCACGGAAGATATGCTTTGCATGCAGGAAGAGACGTTTGGTCCGCTCGCACCGATCTCTGTCTTTGAGACACTTGATGAAGTCATCGAACGGGCGAACAACACACCATACGGACTTGCGGCTTACGCGTTCTCTGAACGCATCGATGAAGCATTGATGCTCGGAAAACGACTCGAATACGGAATCGTCGGTCTGAACGATGGTGCGCCATCAGCTGCACAAGCCCCATTTGGTGGCTATAAAGAGAGTGGTCTTGGCCGTGAAGGTGGCGTCTACGGCATCGAAGATTATCTCGAAGTCAAATACTTGTCGCTCGGTTAATCCATCAGACATTTCGTTTGAAACGAACCATCTTTATTCATAGGTAACCCCTCATTTCTAAATCGAAATGAGGGGTTTTTGTACGGCTGATGCTTACATACTATTTTGTAAGGTATGATTGAATTCAAATGATTATACGAAAAGGAGTGATTAAACAATGGATGTCATCACCTTCGGGCAGAAAGAACAGAACCAACACTACATCACGAGACCTGCTGTTTATGCGGTCATGCGCGACCCTCAAACAGGTAAAATCGCCGTCATTCAAAAAAAGGACGGCAAGTTGTTTCTTCCGGGTGGCGGTATTGAGGCCAATGAGACGCCAGAAGAATGTTTAAAAAGAGAGGTACTTGAAGAAACGGGAATGGACGTCAATATCGGTGATTTCATCGGACGAGCCAATCAATATTTCTATTCACAAAATGAAACGACATATTATTTGAACGAAGGGCAGTTCTATCGTTGTGATGCTGGAGAGGAAGTACAAAGTCCAATCGAGGATGATCATGTCTTACAATGGATCGATCCGTCTGATGCAATCGATCATCTATTTCATGAACATCAAAGATGGACTGTTCAGAATGCACTAAAGAAAAAATATAAAAGTGTGTAAAAAAAGTAAAATCAGGGACTATCAATTGGCTGTAAATTCATGATTGCTCCGTAGTATTGAGATGCTGTACAAAATGTAATGAATGCACATAATTCACTGATTTCTGGAATAGTAAATGTTTCATTCATGAGTAAAAATATTGAATCAGGGATATTTCCTTTCACCTTTAAAAAAAGATCTGCAAATCCAGTTGCTAAAATCATTTTTTCATCCATCATTTTTTTCTTTGGCTTTCCTTTTGCCTTGCAATATGCACATCCATTTGATTGCGCTAATGTTCTTCTAACTTGTTCTTTCACATCCGAACTTAAGGCTCCCTCTTCAATCAAATCTTTTTCTAGCCTTGTCCAACTGGATAAGATTTTAGGATTATGACCTAGTAATTTTTGAAATGGTGTTTCTCCTATTTGGGATAAAGGTATTTTTGTCATTTTATTCACTCCTTCTACAATAATTTTATATAATGATTAAAAATTATCACATTTCATTTGAAACAAATATTGAAAAAATACTTTATATCCAGCAACTTATTTTGAAGGAGGATTTACATTTGAAAATCGATATGATTGATCGACAAATATTAAATGAACTGGCTCAAGATAGTCGACTGTCGATGCGTTCATTAGCTAAACGAATTAATTTATCAGCTCCTTCCGTAACAGAGCGTGTCCGACAAATGGAATCTTTTGGACTCATTAAAGAATACAGTTTAAAAATCGATTACGAAAAGCTAGGTTCTCCTATTGAATGTTTAGTAGAAGCAACCATTAAAGAAGGACGGTACGATTCATTTAAAAATCATATTCAGCAACTTACTAACGTTGACTTTTGTTATCGAATATCTGGTGATTCTTGCTTCATGCTAAAATTACATTTCCAAACGTTTCAAGAGGCAGAATTTTTTATAGAACAAATCCATCCATATGCGCATACAGTTACTCGTTTTATTTTTTCAGAAGTTGGCACTCAAGTCGTGATATAAAAAAAGACAAGAAGAGCATTAAAAGTTTGCTCTTCTTGTCTTTTTTTAAATATTATTCAACGTATTCGTAGAGAACGACACTCTCGATATAGTGAATGAAGCGGCGTAACTCCTTCTCCTCTTCGTTCGAGAGATCCCCTTCTTTTGACATATTGGCGATTTCAAGACGCTGGACTTCGATGGCTTTCAAGCAGAGCTCTTCCTTCTGCTGATCGACGTCCTTGCCACCGATTGGTGATGACCAACGCGTATGTTTGAAACGAAGTCGTTTATAGAACTCAAGCACACTTTGAACGACGTCTGGTGGATAAGACGTGCGGCAATTCTCGAGACGTTCGATGACTGTGCCCATGACCTTTTCATACAGATCATGCTCGACTTGCGTCATTTGAATTAACGCATCCGACGACATGTTCGATCGTTTCCGTTTCCACCACAATTTACGAATCGGCTGGACGATCTGGAAACGCGAATCCTTACCGATCGCCTTGCGACGATTTTCAATCGAGCGGAAAACATCCTTTTTCAGCAGATCCGGCACCTTGTTCTCAGCGACGAAACGTTTTGATTCTTCCTTTTCCCACTGGACGGCTTCAAGACGAAGTGCCTTCAACTGATCATTGAATTGATCGAGCTCTTCTTGACTTTTTTCCTGCGCGCGCAACAACCGGAGCATCACATGATACTCATTGAGTAAATCAAACGCAACGACCGCATTGTCTTCGTCCGTCACTTGTTTGATCTCTGAGATCGCCCGGCGAATCATCCGTTGTTTTTGGGCATTCAGGTCGAGTGCGATCGGCATTGCCGCCTCACCACGGTTCAATACCGGTAAGAGAATCGTCGCGAGAACGAGCGTATAGATGATGACACCCGCTGCAAGGAAGATAATCAATGAGCGTTCCGGGAAGGCTTCGCCGGACTCCGTCAAGAACGGTAATGACAAGACCCCGACCATCGTGATCGTTCCGCGAACCCCGACCAGTGTCGTAATTAAATCTTGTTTGAAGGACGGTCGACGATGATCGCGGTCCTCTTTTTTAAAGAACCGATGATCGAACCAATTGAAGAACATCGTCCAGACGAGACGGATCGCGAGAATGAATGAACCGATTTCGATGACATATAGCATGAGACGCCAGTTGTTGATCGCGTCATCCGCAAAAATCTCGCGTGTCGCTTCTGGCAACGTCAAACCGAGCAATAAGAAGATAATCCCGTTTAACGTATACGCAATCATCGTCCAGATGTTATCCGTCAACGTCTGCTCTTGCGCAAAGAACGTTTCTGTTCGTTCTTTGATCAAGGCATGCAAGATACCACCTGTGACGACGGCGATGACGCCTGATGCATGAAATCCTTCTTCAGCAACGAAGAAGATGATAAATGGTGTCAGGATTTGCAGTAAAGCGTAGAAGACGACATCTTCAATACCCGCTCGACGCAAGCGTACCTTGAGAAAGTTCATCGTGAGCGAAATCAACAATCCGATCAAGGCTCCAACGAAGAACATGTAAAAGAACTCTGTTGTCGCACTCTGAATCGAGAAGTAACCCGTGACAACAGCGGCAACAGCATAACTGAACGCGACTAATCCCGATGCATCATTGATCAGCGATTCTCCGCGAACGAGTGTCAAGATTTGTTCTGGAATCTGGACACGTTTTGCAATTCCGTTGACGGCAATTGGATCCGTTGGCGATAAGATTGCGGCTAAGGCAAACGCAGCAGCGACTGGAATGACCGGAATCAACCAATTGATGAAGTATCCTCCGACGATCGTCGTCAATAAGACGAGGATGATTGCATTACCGAAGATCGCTGTGCGCATCCGCCACAAATCTTCGCGCGGAAAGTGAGAGCTATCGTTATAAAGTAACGGAGCAATAAATAACAGGAGGAACCATTCGGATTCGACCTCAATCGTCAAGCCACTCATCAGGAGAGCGGCGACGGTTCCGGCAATGATTTGGATCAAAGCCGTTGGGATGAAACGGATGTAATGTCCGACGACTTGCGTCAGTAAGATGAGCGCAAGCATCAATAAAATCAGTGATAGTGTTTCCATGGAAGACCCCTTCCTCTATTGTTTCTTTCTAGCTATATCGTAACATAGTTTTTTGATCAATTCTGTCCGAACGGCTTATCGGACTGTTGCACAGCGATCATTTTTTCTGCTTGACGAATCAATTGTTCGCGGAGATCCTGCGGTTCTATGACTCGAACTTCCGGACCGAGCCGCATCAATTGTCGTCCTAAAAAAGTGAGCTCGCGAATCGGAATTTGCCATGTTCGGTCACGACGAAGAGGTAAAATGCCTTCGAGCATTCGTTCACCTAAAGAAGTTAATTCTAGTTTCACCGTCGTCATCGGTACATGTGTCATGTTCTTTTCTAAATCAGAAAAGGTCAAATCAGTTGCAGGCAACTCATGAAGCGATACACCTAGAACTCGGTCGACACGGAACTGCCGAAATCCACGGTCAGTCCGTCCATAAAAATACCAGCGATTGTGTTCGAACGATAAGCCGATCGGATCCACTACGATCGACTTTTGACCTTTTGTCGTCTCATAGAGAATATTCCCCATACGTCCGCTCTCTAAAAGGTCGAGTAACGCAGGATTTCGCGGTGACGGTGGTGTATCGACCGCTTGAAATCGAAAGCGGTCTTTCCATTTTACAATCTGTTGCTCCGTCATCTTCGGTAACTCGTTCGCATAGCGTTCAGCGACTTCCTGGCGGATCGTCCCGAACGGAAAATCTGGAATCTGACCGACCCATTCGAGTAGCATGAACAAGACAATCGTCTCTTCATTTGTCAAAACGAGTGGCGGCATATTCCGGTGCGGCAGCATCCGGTAGCCCCCGGCTACGCCCGGTTCACTATAAATCGGATAACCATTTGCTTCAAGAACCGTCATGTCTCGTTGAATCGTCCGGATCGATACCTTACATTCTTCCGCTAGCATACGTGCAGAAAAGTGTTCCCCCCGGTTTAATAAACTGACCAAACGCCATTGTCTCGTATTCATAAAGTTCCTCCTCAAATGACGACATCTTTTGTCGTCATTATACGCTAAGATGAAGTCACACAAATCCTAAGGAGGAATTTTAATGTCTCAATCTACGACCGTACTGTATATCGCTTGTAGTCTTGATGGAAAAATTGCTAGACACGATGGTTCCCTCGACTGGTTATTTGCTGTTGCTGGAGACGGTGATAATGGCTATCAAACTTTTTATGAACAGATTGGTGCCGTCATCATGGGTCGAAAAACGTATGAGGAAGTCCTTCAACTCAGCGAGACGTATCCATACGCGGATATTCCAAGTTATATTTACAGCCGGACGCAACGAACGTCAGAGACGGTCACCTATACGGATGAACCGCTCGATCAATTACTTGAGCGGATCACACCGACAATTGATGGCAAGGTCTGGCTTGTTGGTGGCGGCGAATTGATTCAAGAAGCGCTACGGTTACAGTGCGTCAGTTCAATCGAACTCGCGATGGCCCCTGTCATTCTCGGAACGGGTATCCCGTTATTTCCAGAAGGAACCGTTGAAACGAATCTTCACTTGAAGGACAGTCGTCAATCGGGACAATTCCTGATGGCGACATATGATGTCTTGACTTAAACAAAACAACAGCCAGTTCGAGAAATCCGAACTGGCTGTTCGTTTACATCGTATTACGCATTTTTCTTTGTCTTTTTCTCTTTCGGTTCCGTCCATTTGAAGATTTTATTCATGACGTTGTAAATGCGTTTCGATTCCTTTGTCATCAGTGGTCCGAGAATCGCGAGAATCAAGACGTACAGAGCCGAAAATGGTGACAAGATATCCATCAATCCACCGGCGATTCCGAGATTCGCGACGATGATCGAGAACTCCCCGCGCGAGACGATCGTCAAGCCGATGTTCGATGAAGCTTTATGCGAAAGTCCTGCTTTACGTCCTGCAATCATTCCCGCGACATAGTTTCCGACAATCGTGATGACGACAGCACCAAGTGCGAGCCAGACAGCATCTAAGAGCATCGTTGGATCGATACTCAATCCGAAACTAAAGAAGAAGATGGCACCGAAGAAGTCACGGAACGGGACGACAAGATGTTCGATCCGCTCTCCTTGATCGGTTTCCGAGAAAACGAGACCGAGTAACAAGGCACCAATTGCTTCTGCGACATGAATCGTTTCCGAAAAACCAGCAACGAAGAACAGGGCAGCAAAGACAACGATGATGAAGACTTCATCCGAAGCGATTTTTAGCATTTTGTTTAAGAGTGGTGTTGCTTTTCGAGCAATGATAAAGAACAACAACATATACCCAAGAGCAATCAAAATCGATGTGACAGAAGACATTAAGGTTGTTCCATCACCAAGCAAGAGTCCTGATAAAACAGACAAGTAAACTGCTAGGAAGATATCCTCGAACATAATGATCCCAAGGATCAATTCTGTTTCTGTATTACCAGTCCGACGTAAGTCGACTAAGACTTTTGCGACGATCGCACTCGAGGAAATCGTGATGATTCCAGCGATGATCAACACTTCGTAAAGTGGGAACCCAGCGATGAATCCATAGAGTAGACCACCCGTAAAGTTAATGGATAAATAAATCGTTCCACTCGTAACGATTGATTTCCCAGACCGGATCAATTTACCAATCGAGAACTCGAGTCCGAGATAGAATAAGAGGAACAGGACGCCGATTCGTCCGAGAAAACTGATGAACTCAGCACTTTCGATGAACTTGAAGTCTAGTATCCCGATTGTCGGAGCGTGCGGTCCAACAATCATTCCTAAAACAATTAAAAACGGAATGATCGAGAAGTTAAGTTTATTCGCGAGCAGCGCCGCGATCGCCACTAAGATAAGCGCGGTACCGACTTCAAATATGAGATGATCCATATATTATCCGCCTCCTTCGATTGAGAATAATGCTTTCGTGATGTGACGGACGTTTTGACGCTCACCTGATAAGACGATCGTATCTCCCACTTCAAGACGCGTTTCTGGTCCAGGATTCAGCGATTTTGAACGGTCATGCTTGAGCACGGCAATAATCGAGATATCGTACTGGTTGCGGATATCGAGTTCCCCGATCGTTCGATTGTTGACTTTTGAATCCTGACCAACTTTAAACCATTCGATCACAAGATCATCAAATGCTAATTCGATTTTCTCGAGATCTTTCGGCTTATAGGACAGTCCTCCGAGAATTCCTGCCATTTGACGAGCTTCTGCGTCATTAAACGTCACACTCGAGATGCTCTCATCAAAATCATCATCATCATAATGATGGACCTCTCGACGTCCGTCGTCGTGAACGATGACGACCACCTTATCTCCTCGTGTCGTGATGCCTTCGAACTTCCGTCCGATTCCTGGTAAATCTACTTCTCGCATATCCATGTTATATTTCCTCCTATTTTTAAATTTTACAAATGGTGATTCGCTTTGTGGATGAGCGCCTTGAACGTCTCATCACTCAATATATCTTGAAGATCATGCAGCTGTTTCAAATCCGCTTTCGCCATGATGACAAATCCGTCCTCCTCAATGAATGCCACGCGATCTCCTTCCTCCACTTGCAAGGCTTGCCTAATTTTTTTAGGAATGGTGATCTGTCCTTTTGACGTTAACTTTGATAGCTCCATTACGAACTTCCTTCTTCCTGTGTTTTTCTTGTATTCCTTACTTCCTTACTTTTCTTATTTCCAATATATCATAAAATTAAACTTATTCCGAGTGTTTTGCTTTGAATTAAAATTTAAAAAATGAATAAAGAAAAAACGCATCCTAAGCTGAGTGGATGCGTTCGTTCTTCATATCGTTCTATTAGAAGGAATCGAGCAGGCTCTATTTCCGGTAGCAACATAATCAATCGTTGTCCGATATAGGCATGCATTAGCCGTGAACCCATCTCTTACCTTCCTTCATAATCACTACGTATGATCGCATAAATCTTTAAATCCCAGAAACGCTCTTTAACGTACAAAGCACTCCGAGAGACGCCTTCAAATGTCATGCCGATCTTTTCCATGACACGAGCTGATCCGTCATTCGCAACAAAACAGCGTGCTTGAATACGTTCAAGACCGAGCGTCTCGAAACCGTACTGCACAAGACGCGCTGCTGCTTCCGGCATCAAACCCTTTCCCCAGTTGTCGCGCGACAGCGCATAACCGAGTTCTGCTTGGTGTTGCTCAAATGACACTTTAATGAAATCAATCGTGCCAATCACTTTACCGCTTGCTTTGTCTTCGATCGCCCATGGCGCCGGATTACCCTGTTCGTATTGTCGGAGGATGTATTCGACGAATTTCTCCGAATCGGCGAGTGTCTCATGGGCATACCAGCTGACATATCGTGCCGTCTCTTCGTCTTTCGTATAGGCATAGATATCTGTTGCATCTTCTATGCGAACTGGACGCAAACGGAGTCGCTCTGTTTCAAGTACAGGTAATGCTTGATATAAATCGATGGTTGATATCATAAACAAGTCCTTCTTTCTTCGATTTTTTCCAAGTATACCCACTCACCAGAAAAAAGTATAGAGATATACGAAAATGTTATCAGAATTTTCTGGTATAATATTGGAAAATGATGTAAGAAAGGATGATGTCATGTCTTCTCGTGAACGGACGCTCCTAAGCGCTCTCGGTATCTCACAGTTCGGCGACTTCATTTATCTTGTTGCGATTAACGTTTATATTTATCGCTTAACCGGCTCCGCGTCCGCTGTTGCTGCGCTTTGGATCATCAGCCCGGTCGTCTCACTCGTCATCAAGTCGTTCGCAGGTAGTTGGGTCGACCGATCCGACTTACGTCGCTTATTGATTCAGACCGATCTACTCCGTGCAATCTTGATTGGCATTTTGCCATTTCTACCACTATCCATGCTCTATATCAACTTGCTTGCCTTAGCCGTCATTAAATCTATCGTCGAACCAGCGACCTTAACCTATATCACGACGCTTGTACCGAAAGACGACCGGACATCATTTAATGCCTATCGTAGTCTGATCACGTCTGGTGCTTTTTTAATTGGTCCGGCTCTCGCTGGTGGACTCTTATATGTCGCTTCTGCTGACGTTGCGATTTGGCTCAATGCCGTCTCATTCCTCGGATCAGCGGTTCTGTTGATGCGGTTGCCGCGTTTTTCCGCTTCGGTCGATCGAGGGATGCAGCTACAAGACATCCTGTCCGATTGGCGGCTTGTCTATCAGTTCAGTAAAGACGCGCATTATGTGACTGGATTGTATGTCCTCGCGATGCTGATGATGATTGCGACGCTTGCACTCGATACGCAAGAAGTCGTCTTTTTACAGCGAAGCATCGGCTTATCAGAAACAGACTACGGCTTACTCATGAGCCTAACGGGGATTGGTTCTGTTGCCGGAAGCTGGATTGTCGCTCGCTACGCTAAAACCCTTTCCGTTCGGACGATGCTGACGATTGGCTATACGTTTGTCGCTATCGGTTATATGCTGTACGCAAGTGCAAATTCGTTTTCAATCGTCTGTACTGGTTTCTTGTTGCTCGGATGTTTCCACGCATTTGCAGGAACCGGTTTTCTGACGTTCCAACAGACGAATATTCCGCTTCATTTGATGGGACGCTTTACGAGTCTTTACGGAGTCGGTATCAGTCTGCTACAGATTCTAGCAATCGTCGCGATCGGTCTGCTCGGTGACATCTGGTCGATTCGCTTCAGTACGATCCTGTTCGCTGGTTTACTCGTGTTGGTGACAATCTGTTTTCTCGGATTGGTTCTCCTCCCGAGCAAGCAACGGTACTTTACAACGGACGAAGTGAAAGAAGAACAACATGCCTAAAAAACAGGGAATCCCGTCAGCGCGGGGTTCCCTACTTGAGTTGCTGCTCTAACTGCCTTTTCATCACTTCTGCATGCGCGACTAGCGGAAAAGACCCGTCTTGTAGTTGGTTCTGGAGTTGCTTTGCTTCTGCCCAAGCGAGCGCATAGTCTGATTGTGAGACCGTCCCTTGCTCCCGTGCTACTTCCAGTTCGTCCGCATCGACTAACAAGACTTCTCCCGATGGCAAAGCAATCAGATCAAGAAATAGATCGTCCCAGTAGACACGTCCGTTTTCCATTCCAGTACGAAGGCAGATATCAATATAGGTTTGCACCAACTGACCTGAAGCATCAAACATCGAGGTCACGGCATAATGTGCATCACTTGGAAATTGTTGTATCCAAACGTAACCAGCGTCAGCGATTTGAATCGTTTCGTCGCCATACTTGACGTCTAATGGTGAAGCAACTTCAATAAGTTGAAGAAGCGTCACTTGCCCTTGAAACACTTCATTCTCGACCTGCTCTTGAACATAGTGTCGCTGTTTGATACGATCCCAGTCACACCGATCAGCATATCGTTTTTTGATCATCTATTTATCCTCCGTTTTTCTTTAGTGTGGCATACCTCGTCTCTTTTTCATTCCAATCCTTAAAAAAAGAGGCAACGGATTTTTCCGTTACCCCTTGCTTCATCATTTTGCTGTCTCTGAACTGTGTAACGCAGTACCATTCGTCTCAATGACGTGACGATACCAGTCAAACGAATCCTTCTTCATCCGTTCCATCGATCCGTTGCCTTCGTTATCTCGGTCGACGTAAATCATACCGTAGCGTTTTTTCATTTCCCCCGTCGTAAAGGAGACGATGTCGATGACGCCCCACGGCGTGTAGCCGATCAACTCGACGCCATCTTCGAGCACGGCTGCTTTGAACGCTTCGATATGCGCACGCAAGTAATCGATTCGCGCCGTGTCATGAATCTGACCATCCTCGATTGTATCAATCGCACCAAAGCCGTTCTCGACGATGAACAACGGAATCTGGTAGCGGTCATAGAGACGATTCATCGCGTAACGAAGACCAACCGGATCAATCGCCCAGCCCCAGTCACTCGACTGGATGTACGGATTCTCAACACCTTGTGCGAGACCCCCGTTGACGATGTTACCTGTATTATTGACGACGGCATCATGTTTGACAGTCGTCGACATGTAGTAACTGAATCCGAGATAGTCGACCGTTCCGTTACGAAGAATCTCCGCATCACCGTCTAAGATTGGAATGTCATATCCTTCTCGTTTGAACTCATTCAATGCGTAAGACGGATAATAACCACGGACTTGAACATCCGGGAAGAAGTAACGCTGACGCATCGATGTCTCAGCAAGTAGAATATCTTCCGGGTGCGATGAGTACGGATAGATTGGTACGTGCGAAACCATTGCTCCGATTTCGAAGTCTGGGTTGATCGCTTTCCCTTTTGCGACGGCAAGCGCACTTGCGAGCAATTCATGATGTCCCGTTTGATACATGACTTCCATCGCGTTCTCTTCCGGATCGAGGAGGACACCTGAATTCGTCCAGAGGAACAGTGGATTGCTGACATCCATCTTGTTATTGATCTCATTGAACGTCATCCAGTACTTGACCTTGTCTTTATAGCGCGTGAAACAGACTTCTGCGAATTTCTCGAAGAAAAATGCCACTTTCCGATTACGGAAACCGCCATATTCACGCGCAAGGTGAAGCGGCATCTCAAAATGTGACAACGTAATGATTGGTTCGATACCGTATTTGAGTAGTTCGTCAAAGACGTCATCATAAAACTTCAGTCCTTCTTCGTTCGGTTCAGCTTCGTCTCCGTTCGGGAAAATCCGGCTCCAACCGATTGACGTCCGGAGACATTTCAGTCCCATCTCAGCGAACAGGGCGATATCTTCTTTATAACGGTGATAAAAATCAATCGCCTCGTGATTCGGATAGAATTCATTCTCCTCTACTTGATCCGTGATACGTCGTGCGACGCCGTGTGCTCCTGCCGTCAATACATCAACGACACTCGGTCCTTTGCCACCAGCGTTCCAGCCACCCTCGAATTGATGCGCTGCTAGCGCACCGCCCCATAGAAAATCGTTTGGTAATGTCTTCATTTTCATGTCCTCCTTCTATTTCTCTTACTTGATGATTGTTAAAATCCTTGTGTTTGCCGTCGTGGCGGTCTCGTCCGTCGGTAAGATTTGCGCATAACTTTGGGTGTTCGTGATGATGATCGGCGTAATCGTCTCGAGTCCATGCGCTTCAATTGCTGTCGCATCAAACGTCAACAAGCGGTCACCGATCGTCACAGCTTCACCTTCTTTGACGTGTAACGTGAACGGTTTACCGTCGAGCGTCACCGTCTCGAGACCGACATGGATCAGAACTTCAACGCCAGTCGTTGACCGTAGCCCGATTGCGTGGCCGGACGGGGCAATCATGACGATAGTCCCATCAAATGGTGCGGTTACCACATTGCCTGTTGGACGAATCGCTACTCCCTGACCCATTGCCCCCGAAGCAAAGACGGGATCCGGTACATCCGATAAGGCAACGATTGTTCCTTCAAGCGGTGCACGTAGCGTCTCTTCGTTCGTTAGTGTCGCACTGACTTCTTGTTCAACAACAGGGGTCGCTGTCGTTTCCGTTGCGACGACTGGTCCTGCTTGTTCACCGAAACCGAATACTTGAATCAAGACAATCGGCAGGATCAAGGCAATCGCTGTTCCGATCAATAAACCGATGATGGACGACGGGTAGTCGGAATCGATTCCGTTGACGAGCGTCAATGGTCCCGGTAATCCGGCGTAAGCAAAGTAATACGGTTTAAAGAAACTCGCCGTGACGGCGCCGATCGCACCAGAGATACAACCGTAGATGAACGGTTTCTTAAAACGAAGCGTCACACCATAGATGGCTGGTTCTGTAATGCCGAAGATACCTGTTAGTCCTGCTGAGACACCGACTTTTTTTGTTTCTTTGTTTCGTGCTTTTAAGATGACGCCGATGACAGCACCGATTTGGGCGATGACGGCAATCGTTTGATACGCCTGGAATGAATCACGACCATATTGTTCGAAGTTCGCAAGCACCATCGGCGTGACACCCCAGTGGACACCGAAGATGACGATGACTTGCCAGAAGCCACCAATGATCAGACCAGCGACCGCAGGAGCATTCTCTGCTAAGTAGTTATACCCATTTGCAATCCCTTCTGCACCAAGTGTCGTAATCGGTCCGATCAAGAGAATCGTGAATGGAACCATCAACACCATACTAAAGAATGGCACGAACAATGGACGAACGACTTCGTGGATCGTCTTGTTCAGGAATCGTTCGACGTAGGACAAAATCCAGACGAGGAATAATGGAGGTAAGACCGATGATGTATAAGTTGTTCCGGATAAAGCAATTCCTAGAAACGTGATGGATTCACCTGCAGTAATGCGCGCCGCGATGTCTGCCCATGTTGGACTGACCAGTGCCGCACTACACGCAACGGCAATGAATGCATTGACTTTAAAATGGTTCGCTGCCGTGATGGCAATGAAAATTGGCAAGAACGTAAAAGGCGCCCACGAGATAAAGCTGAAGACTTCATAAGTGCCCGTCTTCGCGAATGCCGGAAAAGCAAGTGTGGCTAAAATCAATGTTCCCTGCAGAATCCCTGCTGCAGCTAAGATATAAACGAACGGTGCAAAAACGGCTGACATCGTCGCTATGATTCGGTTAAGGACCGTCCCTTTCGGTGCCTCTTCCGTGTCCGGTTGCTCTAGATCGACGAGTTTCACAAATTCTTGATGGACTTCTCCAACGTGTTGACCAATGACGATTTGAAATTGCCCGCCAGACTCAACGACCGTAATGACGCCAGGTAATGCACTGACCGTTTCTTTGGCTACTGGATCTGAACGTTTTAAGACAAGACGAAGTCGTGTAGCGCATCGAACAGCACTGATGATATTTTCTTCTCCTCCGACCGCTTCTAAAATCGAGTGCGCCAGTTTTTGATAATCGCGAACCTTGCCCATATTGTGTACCTCCCCTGAATATGACGCGTTGAATACCCTTTCATTTTAATTGTACATGCACAATTAATCAATACATAAATAATTTAATTAACTATTCTATTTTGGAGACATCAATAATATGCTAAACTCACATTAGAAATCAGTTCGTGAGAAAAGAAGGTGTCCTATGCTGAAATACCAGCAAACTGCCGATGAAATCGAGCAATACATAGAAAAACATGAGTTAAAGCAAGGCGACAAACTACCCATCCTCGAAGAACTAATCCGGCAGTTCGCTGTCAGTAAAACGACGATGACAAAATCACTCGAATTGCTTGAACGAAAAGGCATCATCTTTCAAGTCCGTGGAAGCGGGATTTTTGTCCGTAAGACGAATCGGACCGGCTATATTCGATTGTTCTCGACTCAAGGATTCAAGCAGAATCTCGTCGGTCATACGATTGAGTCAACTGTTCTCGTACTCGAACCAATCGATGCAACGGATAATATCGCGAAGAATCTTGGGATCGAATCGGGTGAGACAGTCTATTACGTTAAGCGAATCCGTTTCATTGACGGCAAAATCCTCTGTCTCGAAGAGTCTTATTATCGTCAATCGATCGTTCCGTACTTAAATCGCGAAATCGTCGAACAATCGATCTTCGAATATTTAGAGACAGCACTGCAATTGAACATTGGATTCTCGGATATGTACATGCACGTCGGGAAATTAAGCGCAGAGACGGCTCGTCATCTGGATCTCGCCGAGGGCGATCCTGGATTGACGATCGAGACAGTCTTTCACTTAACGAACGGTCGTCCGTTCGACTATTCCGTCATCACCTACCACTACGAACATTCACACTTCGTCGTCCAGGCGAACGGACTATATTTATGAGGAACGGAGCAAACTTGGATGAATCGTGAACTTATTCAATACTATGGAATGCTCATCCTCGGAATCATTACACTTTTTGGCGGCGTTTTTTTTACGATTAGTACATGGAAAGACTCAACAGAATCATTTAAAACCAAACTTCAATTCATCTTGATCACGTTATTTGGAGTTGGACTACTCTACTGGACGGTTCCTAGCCTTACGCAGATCGTTTTCAAGAACCATGCTGTCATCAAAGGTGACTGTTATGTAGAGGAAAACTCGGGTAAGACTCACTCCATTTCTATTATTTTCGACTCAACAGAGGATTATGAGGATTTCACCTTCCTAGAAAATCCGGAATTAGGAGCGTACGGAGAAGACGTGCCCTATTATTGTCGCGTCATTTCAACGAAGAATCATCAGTTCCCGATTTCCTATAAAATTTATGATTCTAAGACCCATAAACAACTCTCCTCTTCTAAAGACGATTAAGACAAAAAGGATTGCATGAGCCAGTGCCATGCAATCCTTTTGAAGTTCTTACAGCAATGATCCAATCATGGCCTCATTTTGTGATTTTATAATCGAATCTCTTCTTTACTAGAATTTTCGAGGTACAGTTCCCCATCAAACGTCGTCAAGGCAACCACTTTCCCGTCTTTTTCATACCACGCTGTTGCGCCTTCACGATCGAGTTCTTCCCAACCGGCTTGTCGGATCCGAGTTCCATACAGTAAACCCGGTCCATCGGTTTCCGAGACAAGTCGAGTTTTGATCTTCCACTCACCTTGTTTTTCAATTGCCGTAGCAAATCGCGGCACCGGAAAACCAGATACTTGTGATTCTTGAAAACTGACATACCAACCACCGATTATTACAATGAGACCGATAACCAGGATTGCGATCCATTTCTTTTTCATATGTACTCCTCCTTCACTTTTCCATCTGCATTTTTAACTTACCAAAATATGGTCCTCCTGCCCTCCTTCTATAGGCGGATTACTGATTTTTTAAATTATGAAAACACATGAAAATAGTTTCGATTTTAAGAAAACATCTAAAAAAATTTCAATTTTTTTCATAAAAAATGCACACCCCTGTTCGTCCTTAGAGCATCAACGGTTTGACAACCCCCGGCATAGAGCCGTTTTCAGTCATTTTCAATTGGTTAAGCCCATTGGTAACTTGACTTCATTTCTCCCTATGGTACGATACAAACTTATCAAAGGGAGTGAACAGAACTTATGAAATTCAGAAAAGAAAAAGTCAATGTCGTTGACATGCAGCAAACCAAAAAGAGTGTCTACGCGACCGGAATTGGGAATGCGATGGAATGGTTCGATTTTGGTCTTTATTCCTATCTCGCAATCATCATCAGTCAAAACTTCTTTAGCGCTGTTGAAAATGATGAACTGAAGCTTGTCTTTACTTTTGCGACCTTTGCGATCGCTTTTTTAATGCGACCAATCGGCGGAATCGTCTTTGGACGCATCGGAGATCGACTTGGACGGAAGGTTGTCTTAACGACGACAATTGTTATGATGGCCGGTTCAACGCTTATCATCGGATTATTACCGACCTACGATCAAATTGGAATTTGGGCACCCATCCTTTTACTATTAGCCCGCATCTTACAAGGGTTCTCGACTGGCGGAGAATATGCCGGAGCAATGGTCTACATTGCCGAGTCGTCACCTGATAACAAACGGAGTGCTCTTGGAAGTGGTCTTGAAATCGGAACACTCGGTGGGTACATTCTTGCCTCATTACTTGCTACAACACTTTTTGTCACTTTATCAGATGATCAAATGGCATCTTGGGGATGGCGGATTCCATTCATCCTTGGAGCACCACTCGGTTTATTCGGTCTCTATTTACGTCGTCATTTGGATGAGTCGCCAATCTTCGAAAATGAGATTAATGAAAATACAGAAGAACCCGCGACATTCCGCGAAATCTTACGCGATCATAAGCGTGATATCATCCTTTGTTTCATTGCTGTCGCGTTCTTCAACATTACGAACTATATGCTCTTGTCCTACATGCCATCATACCTTGATGAAGTCATTGGTATGTCAAGTTCGACAAGTACGATTCTCATCACCGGTGTCATGGTGATCATGATTCCACTCGCTTATTTCTTCGGAAAACTAAGTGATAAAAAAGGCAATCGCAATATCGTCCTCTTCGCGTTAGCAGGACTATCGTTGCTTTCGATCCTGTCGTTCTTCTTGATTGGTCTTAAACCACTCTTGTTCGTCGGAATCGGAATCTTCATCCTCGGATTCTTCTTGGCGATCTTTGAAGGAACGATGCCAAGTCTGCTACCAAGTATCTTCTATACGGATGTCCGCTACCGGACACTATCCGTGACGTTCAATGTCTCGGTCTCGATCTTCGGTGGAACGACGCCACTCGTTTCGACTTGGCTCGTCCATGAGACGCAAAATCCGCTCGCTCCTGCTTTCTATCTAACAGCAGTCAGCGTCATCGGGTTTGTCACGTTCTTCTTCCTCTTTAAAAATACAGCCGGTAAAGCACTTAAAGGATCGCATCCGACTGTATCGAGTGAAAAAGAAGTCGCGTCGATCGCAAAAAAACCAGACGATGCCCTCTGGTGGGCAGAATAATTGCTACAAGTAAGAGCCGTCTTCCGCAGAAGACGGCTCTTTTTAGTAGACAGCACTCAGCTCTGTTACGATTCGGTCCGCAACTACGAGTTCCTGCTCTTGCGCAAAATCGAACTGGCAACCAATTGCTACTAGTCCGTTCGCTTGCGCTGCTTTGAAATCGGACAAACGGTCACCGACGACGTATCCGGACGAGATATCGTGCGTCTTACAAATCTCTCGTACGAGTGCTGATTTATCACCGGAACGAATGTCTTCAATGCTATAGACATGATCGATATACGCTTCAAGACCATACGTCGTTACGATCGCTGATAGGTAGGACGGCCATCCGTTACTAGCGATATAGACCGAGTGACCCGCTTGTTTCAAACGAGCGAGCAACTCGACCGTTCCTGGATATAAACAACCATGCCCGGACTTGACTGCCTGCTCTAAGCCATGTCGAAACTTTTGATCCGCAGCCTGTTGGTCTATGGGTGAAAAGTCCGGTAGTAACGTCTGCCAGACTTCCGGTAACGAGACGCCCATGATCTGCTGATAGAGCGCGAGTGGAGTCTCTCCTTCCCAGCGCCCCGTCTGACGCAACTCATGAAAGACATCTTCTAGCGCATGCGCAAGCACGGCATTCGTTTGAAACAACGTTCCATCCATGTCAAAAATATAATGTGTCATTCAATCTCTCCCATCTGCTCTTGTTCTATCATTTGAATCACGGATGCTATCGATCTATTCTCAGCAATCAGACGATCCGTCGGGCGGTGATCCTGATCAATCCACCAACGTTTCATATCCGTCTCAGAAAACTCCGTCGGTTGCCGCATCGCATGGCGACGGACGGTTTCTTCGAATGAGACGTCAAAATAATACGCCGTGTACCGTGAAGTAAAGCGGCGTTCTAACCGGTCAATCATCTCACCGTACCAATCCTGTGCGAGAATTCCTTCTAGCAGAATCGTCGCATGACGTCCGTCAGCAAGTTTGACCAACTCCTCGATCCAGCGAATCGCCGGATTTCCTGGTCCATCTTTTGCGTTCAACATTTCTCTACGGATGACATCTTGCGAAAACAGGATACTATCCGGTAAGACCGATCGTAATGCCTTAGCTAGCGTCGTTTTTCCACTACCGGAGTTCCCGCGGATGACGATCAAGCGCGACTTCATGTCGTGAACCAGTCCCCGTTCAAGGCAGCAATGTACCGCTCTGCAGAGCGCGCCACTGCTTCAGACGCACCGGTTTCGATTTTCCGATGAAAGGCGTCATATAATTTTTCAAAGTGAAGCGGACGTAACGTTTCTGCCATGCGCGCGACCGTCTTTGCCGGAAGCGGAATCACATTCGGATAACTGTACATGAAACTGACCCATGCCCGATCGGCAACGATCCGAATGATGTCTCCTGTCAACAATAGCCCTGCTGATGCGTCTTTTCGTTCACAAATGACTGCTCCTTTGAAGTGACCACCGACGCGATGTAACATCAAATCTTCCGTTAACTCCAAGCGTTCACCACTCCAGAATACGATGCGCTCACTTGGTCGCGTCACGAACGACGCATCGTCTTCATGAATATAGATCGGTACGTCAAAAGTCTCCGCCCATTCGACTTGTGTCGCGTAATAATGCGGATGTGATAAAGCGATCGCCTGAAGCCCGCCTAATTCGTCAAGCTGCTCTTTCGTTGCGGAATCAAGATATGTAATGCAGTCCCATAACAGGTTGAACGATTTTCCTTGGACGAGATATGCCGTTTGACCGATGCCGAATGCTGGTGTCGTCTGAATCGCATAGACACCTGCTCCGTCGTCCATAATGATATTTTGGTACGTTCCTGACGCTTGCATGGCAGCGAGTGTCGTCCATGTTTGACCGGTTGGATTGACATACTGTCGTTCTTCTAAGCAAATCGGACACGTTTCGCGATGCGGATTGATTTGTTCGACACCACACGTCGTACAGATGATGGTTTCCATATCATCATTCCTTTCCAATTCGTAAATGATTTTCCTGATACATCATAACATATTCCAATTATAGGGATTAAGATATGCTCGCTGAAATGAACATGTATGAAAAATGAAGCATGAGATTATTATGTCGATTTCGTTTCCTCTCATTGTGCACTGTTTGAACACTGTCTTTTAGATGTAAAACGTTTCGCCGCTTGGTATCACTAGTTACTTCAGCTGCCGTTTGATTCGTTATGTGTCACGTCAACTGTCTATAATAATCCCTTCGAAGGTCCAACTCGTTTAACGCTCGATGATCACACGAATGACGCAATAGATCGACATCCTCCTTCACCACAACCACATGCCTTGTTTAATTATTATACGACGGACATTGATGCATCTTATCAGTTCATCCGACCACTACAAGCATTTATCATTTATGACATTAAATGTTTCGATGATTTTGCTTACTTTATTCCAACGGCAACGTCTTAATGCTCTGCAGAAGATAAGACAAAAGCAGGTCGAACCACTGATGTGGCTCGACCTGCTTTATTTAATAAGACGTTCGATCGTCATTTATGACGCTTTGAAAATGTTCTGTGAATCGATTGATCGCTTCTTCTGTATCAAGATTTCCAGAAAACCAGATCTTTTTGTCTTCTGAAAATGTAAGATGCAATGAGTCATCTATTGTAGACTCCACTTTAAGTGTAGCAATCGTATCTGACTTCATTAATGTCTTTTGTGATAGAGTGACCAGTTCATTCGTCAACGTTTCGCGAGTATCTTCTGACGTCTTTTCCTGGAGAAGATCAACTGTTTTATGAAGCAATACGGCTTTTGAGACACGCGATAGATTCAACTCTCGAATTTCAAACATGTAGGCGTTCTCATGTTCATGCTGACGCTGGACGATGAATCGTGGAGAATGCACTAAATGTTGAACGAAGTGAACGAACATTTCGATGGTCATTTCGGACATACCGAAACCCTCCCTTTTGCATGGATCAACGGACGAATGCCTTTAATCCTTTATGTGAATGGACAGTAAGAGTCCTGTATGAAATCAAGCAGGTGAATTGGGAAAAAAACCTCCCTTCTGTAAAGTTATACCACAAAAACAAGTACAAAGTGTACATGTTTTTGTTTCAAAACTAAGATTCGAATAGCCTCCGAATCTTGTTTATAGTAACATAAAAGATACTAGTTATAATCATATTTAATATGATCATCTGATAAAAATCTGCATGACTGGAATATGTACACGGATAAAGAGCCAGAGATCATCTATTCCTCTCTGACTCTTCCATCAATCGTTCATCGTTGGCGCGATTAAATCTTGTAACGTATATGCCTGCAGCGCGTCCGTAAAGGACGTGAATGCTTGATCGAACGCTTGTCGTGTGTTTTGCAAACTACCATTTTTATTTGGAACTGTCACATTTTCAAGATAGGATACTTCTTCAAATAAATGAACGATTTCTCCTAACGTAATCGTTTCTGGGGATTTCGCTAATTTGAACCCACCATTACGACCTTGTACAGAAATGATGAGACCAAACTTGCTCAATGAATGGACAATCTTCATCAAATGATTTTTAGAAATATCATAATGGGTTGCCACTTCCTGAATTTGCACGAGCCGAGTCGGATGCGACGCTGCGAAAATAAGCACACGAATGGCATAGTCCGTAGAGCGAGTCATCTTCATCCATTTCACCTTCTTTTTCTTTCCTTTATATAGACATAGTACAGAAGCTCACTCATTTTCACAATCAATAGTATGGCTTAAAGTGTTGTTTATAGTGGTTTTGCACATATGTATATCGTTTATCTTAAAGGATATGAAGTGTCAAAATCTAGGCATTTCTCGGAAAAAGTAAAATGGTATTTTAATTTGATGAAGCAAACCATTTAGTTATTTCAAGTCTATGATAAGATTCTTTTAAACATGTACGTTTAAAGTTTGTTTATTTATTTTTTAGAAAGAGGTCTTGTCATGAATTGGCTCTCATCAAGTATGTTCCATCGGTTTTATATTTTATTGTTTTCGAATTTCTTAATTTTTGCAAGCATCAGCGTCTTAACATTTTACTTCGCTCAAAAAGAGCTAGAGCAACACCGAACTTCATCACAGAAGATCACATTACAAAAAACGCAAGCTCGCACGCTTTGGAATGAAGCACAACAAGTCAATCTCCAAGTCCAACAAATTGATTTTAATGATCAAGATGAACTGAAGCAAATCAATAAAAGATTGAAACGTTTACAAAAAAACGTTGAATCGTTCAGTCAACGTCATTCAGATCCATCAGACGAACGATTTTCGCGTCAAATCGTTCAATTTTCGAGATTTTTGGAACAGGAAGTCACTTTGCAAATACGTACGGATAATCAAAAGCTGGTTCAGCAGTCTGACTTCGTCGTTAACGACTACTTTCGAATGATTCATAATGAAGAGAAAAACGCACAGCAGTCGCTACAACAAAGAACCGCTGAAGTATTACGCTACGCCTTTGGTGTGATGATCATCGCTTTTTGTCTTCTCAGTTACTTGATTTTAAGACTTGTGCGGTCTTTTCGAACAGATTTACTCGATCTCGTCGATCAAACGAAACAGCCTGATCGATTGGTACAGAATGATTTTCAGAACCGTTACGATGAGATTGGTACACTTGGGCGATCGATGCAACAAATGACGACGTTGCTCGCATTTGAACACCAGCAAACACAAGTTGCTAATTTACAACTTCAAGAGTCTTTATACCAACAAAAAACAATCGAGCGACAACTTCAATTTCAAAATCAGTTAGCCACTCAAATTTTGCGTCATCAATCTACTTCAGGTCTTCACACCTGGCTACAAGTAATCGGTAGTCATTTTCGGGCGGCTCATATCTATTTTTCACCGCAGTCGGAGAATTTTGAACCTGTCCATATCGCACTATCAGACGAACCAATTTATGACAAAGAACGGTTGGAGTTAGAAGCGAAGACCGAGCTAGATACATCCATCCATCTAATCGAGAAGGAGCAGTTGACGTTATGTGCTCTCCCTTTACACAGTCCGTCAAAATTCATTGGTTCATTGACGTTACAATTTCATCATCGTTTTACTGAGACTGTTGCACTTCAGAAAACGACTCATTTATTAAATATCGGGTTGATGCGATTGCTTGATGACATTCGTATAAAAGAACACCATCAATTGATTCAGCGCATTTTAAATGGTTTACGAGAAGCTATCTTATTCGTCGATGTGACGAATACGAATGTCTTTACGAATCGCATGTTTCATCAATTATTTCCGAACTGGTCACCTTCTGAAAACCAATCTGAAAACTTAGCATTCGTCATCGAAGCCTTCGAACCGTTGATTCTCGAAACAGAGGCGTTATATGCATATGTCGAACAAATCAAAGCAGGCTTTGACCACGCATCAGTCGTTCCTGCTCAGGATTTTTCAATGCCAGACGATCGTCATTTACGACTTTACACAGAATTTTTACCCGAACGTCAAGGTATTCTATTTGTTTTTCGTGAACGCACAGTTGAAGTCAACCATGCTAAAAAGGAGCAAAACTTCATTTCGGTTTTATCACATGAGCTTCGAACGCCACTTGCCTCCATTGAAGGATTCAGTGAATTAATGTTACACCGGTCGTTATCTCCTTCAAAACAGCGAAAATATTTAGAAACCATGCGGAGTGAGACACAGCGACTCAGTCAACTGTTAACCGAATTCCTAGATTATCAGCGACTTAGTCATCAAAAAGAATCCTATCAGTTAGAATCATTTTGCATCGAACATATGCTCATCGAGTTAACGGAGTGGTTGAACGTTGCGACATCAACGCATCATTTACAAATCCAAACTGACGGTCCTTGCCTGATTACGGCTGACCCAGAAAAAATCCGGAGGGTCTTATTAAACATCTTGAATAATGCGATAAAATACTCTCCCGTTGATTCAAATATCCAAATCTCGTTAGCGTGCTGTGAAGCTGAAATTGTCATCACCATTAGCGACGACGGATATGGTATCCCAAAACAAGATCTTCCCTACCTGTTTGATCCGTATTACCGTGTGGAACAAGCAGACCACCTCCAAGTTCAAGGAACAGGTCTCGGTTTACCGATTTGTAAGGAAATCATCGAAACGCATGGTGGGAGAATCACCGTTCATTCAGAAATCGGAAAAGGATCTGACTTTTTTATCCGTTTACCTCGTGATGAAGAGTGGAACACAACCAATAACATGTACAATAACAGTATGAATAATCTACAACTAGGAAGTGAAGAACGTGGAAGCTGATTTAAATCAAATCGTTCACTGTTTAAATCAAGATTTTAAACAGCATAAAACTGTCTTCAGTGCCATGGCACTGAAAGAAACCAACCCCTGCATCGTCTTGATGGAGGATCACCGCAAAAGACGATTGAATGATGCTTTGTATCAATACTCTGATTTCATCGCTGAATTGGAATCACTTATTTATCGCTGTTTAATTGATGTCCGGGGAGCCCGTGAATCAGCCTCCCCTTCCGAGATTTTTATCTCTAAAGCCCAACTCTATTCGCCTTATCATTATTTGATTACTTTTTTATGAGAGGAGTCCACCATGACTGTTCAAGAAAATACAGCATTGTTGATCATTGACGTCATTAATAAGATGGATTTTGAAGGAGCTGAGCAGTTAATGCAACAAACGCTCCCTATCCTCTCACCACTCACAAAATTAAAACAACATTGTAAACGTCAAAATATTCCCGTGATTTACGTCAATGACAATTTTGGTCTGTGGCAGGAAAATGTCAATCAAATCATTGATGAGTGCCGCGGAGGTCTTGGGGATGTACTCATCGAAGCACTCCATCCAGAAGAGGATGATTACTTCATCATCAAGCCCAAGCACTCAGGTTTTTTCGGTACTCAGCTCGATATTTTATTGAAGCATTTGGATGTCTCGCGTCTTATTATCACCGGGCTAACGACCGATATGTGTATCTTATTTACAGCAAATGACGCCTATATGCGGGAATATGCCATTCATGTCCCTGCAGACTGTACCGCAGCAGAAACCGCTGTCGCAAAAGATCATGCCTTAGAAATTCTCAGTTCGACATTATCACTGGATTGCTCCTCGAGTTCATGCTTGATGAATAAGGAGGAATAACCATGCTTCATTATTTTTCTGGAACGTATGAATCAGCACGCCAACGTTTCAATGAGACTCCACAGCACATTCTTTCTCAGCATTATCCGAAGCTAACGCATGATTCACTGGAACAACAAGCGTCACTCTATTCCGATTGGTGGCACGGCCAGTCCGGTAATAATTCAACATTACTGATCTTAACCAGTGGATTACATGGAATCGAAGGGTACGCAGGGAGTGCCATGCAGCTTTAGTTTTTATCAGACCATATGAAACAGGTAAATACGGGAGAAGTCGATATTTTGCTGATCCATGGTATTAATGCATATGGGATGAAACATCATCGAAAAGAAACACAGCATAACCTCAATTTAAATCGAAACGCGATTCACGATTTTTCAAAGGCAGATTTACGCAATCCGGGTTTTGATGAGTTGCAATCTTTGTTTATAAAACGGTCAGGTTCAGGACGGCGTCTGGATTATATACCGTTTACACTGCATGTCTTATACGACTTGCTTCGTCTAGGTCCACACGCTTTTTTAAAGGCTGCGACACTTGGACAATTCAAGCATCCGACCGGATTCTATTATGGCGGACATACGCAAGACGCTTACTTCTCCGATGTGTTAAGTCGGCTCGTCGATACACTATCTGCTTACCAAAACGTCGTGATGCTCGACTGCCATACGGGTTATGGACCAGCGGGTCAAGTCCAACTCGTCATGTCGTCGGAAGATCCACGACACGCTAGGGAGGTAGAAGTATACACACGTTATCCGATCGTCGATCAACCACGAGATCAACAGTTTTATGCAATTGAAGGAGAATGGTTAAACTATCTGTATGAAGAAACAAAAAAGCGACACATCGGTTTTTTAGGTTTAACCGTAGAATGTGGAACGCTTGGAAAGCATCCTTTTGCCCTGCTCCGAACGTTAAAAGCAACGATCGATGAAAATCGTCTCTTTTTCAATCAAGCAGTTGCCCCTCGACGGATTAGAGAGCGATTCGATGCACTTTACATCCCTAAAAATAAACAGTGGCGACGGTCCATCTTGAACGAGACATCCTTCATCTTTAACAACATCACTGAATGGATCAATGATCCAAAAAGTCATTCTTTGATTAAACGTTCACTTCAACCTATCGAAAAATAAGGTAAAACAGGTTTGAAAGAAACTGAATAAGGTATATAACATGTGTAAATCGCATATGTTTAAAACTTAAAGGGGGTTCTTTTCATGTTTCGCCATCAAAAAGAATTACAATTCGAAGTCAAGGTTGATCGACCCGATCCAAAGCTTGCTCGGGCCGTGCAAGAGGTACTCGGTGGACAATTCGGTGAGATGACTGTCATGATGCAATATCTTTTCCAAGGCTTCAATTGCCGTGGTGAAGAAAAGTACAAGGATATGTTGATGGATATCGGGACGGAAGAAATCGGACACGTTGAAATGCTATGTTCCCTCATTTCTCAATTGCTCGACGGGGCGTCACCGGATGATCAGGCAGAAGCTGCCAAAGATCCAGCGACGGCAGCAATTCTCGGGGGTATGAATCCACAGCATCTTCTTGTCAGCGGTCTCGGTGGACTGCCATCGAACGCCAACGGCATTCCGTGGAACGGATCTTATATCGTCGCGAGCGGTAACTTATTGGCAGACATGCGTTCGAATCTACATGCTGAATCACAAGGTCGTCTTCAGGTCGCTCGCCTCTATCATATGACGACGGATGAAGGCGTTCGCGCTACCTTCCGTAAGATGCTCGCTCGCGACCGGTATCACCAGTATCAATGGATGGCTGCGATCGAAGAACTGGAGACGAAAAACGGAGTTGTCGTGCCTGCTACTTTCGCACCGGAAGATGAGATGGAAGCGCAACCGCATGCTTATGAGTTCTGGGACCTATCGGAAGGCACAGCTTCAAAAGAAGGTCGCTGGGCTCAAGGGGAAGCGCAGGATGGAACCGGTGAATTCGTTCATCTAGAAAATCCTGCACCGCAAGGAAATATTCCGAAAATGAAGGTACCGGCACACAAACTTCACCACGACCTAGCAGAAAAAACAGGAATGCAAAACGTCAAAGATACTGTCAAACGTATGTTACATGATGAGGAGTGAGATCGATGGCTAAATCACCACTTGCAATCCATGAAACACTCGAAATCCATGAAATCATGACGATGAAACAAGCCTGTCTCGTTAAAGCTGTTGCCGTACGTTCTTTCGTCAAAGATGAGACGCTTGAAAAATTGATTGCTCAAGACATTAAAGATAGCGAACAAGCATTAAACGATTTACAAAAGCTATTGGCAGATCATGAAGGAGGCGGTTTGCATGAATGAAGCTCTTCAATCCATTAGCCGTCCCAGTAAAAAACGCGACGAGTTGATTGCGACAGACTTCTTGATCAGCAGCAAATCACTTGTCCGCGCTTATGCTGTTGCAATTACGGAAACGGCTTCTCCTGACGTTCGAAAAGTCTTGACTGAACAGTTGAACAAAGCCATTCAGACTCACGCAGCAATCGCCGGATACATGATCGATCATGAGATGTATCACGCGCATGACTTGAAAAAACAATTAAAACACGATCAAGAAAAACTAGAAGTCGCTAAAGGCTTACTATGACGTTCCCCCTTCCCTTCTGATTTTGAAGTGGAAGGGGTTTTCTTTCAGAATTCGTGTAAGGAGCGATCAGTCTCATGATTGACATCAATCATATTCAAATCAAACAAAGTGGAGAAACTGTTTGCCTCACCTGGGAAGGGACAAGTAACGTCCGTCTCTTATTAAATGGTAGACCGTGTTTCATTCAGAACTCGAATAGCTATCAAACGGAGACACTTCCTTTATTTGAGCCTTTGTCATTCGAACTGATCGATTCAGATTCGAAGACACGTATCGTCACCGCTCTTGTTTCAAGTACAGATGATTTGTTCTGGAACCGAAAAATGACTGTCCTGATCCAACAAGATCATGCTGTCCGACTGTTGTGGGGTGAAATCCCAGAGGTATCGCATTATACGGTATTTCAAGATGGGCATCGATTAGGTCAAACTGCGTCACCTGAATGGCAAGGAACGATTAACCCTGAACAATTTACACGTTTCGAAATCCGGGTGCTCCGTCCTATTTCCAGAAAATCGATGCCGTTCGCACGAATGATTGAGACGTTCGCCCGCGTTACGAATCAGATAAAACAGGAACAAGACCGGGAACGAGAATTCGAACAGTTCGTGCTCTATTTTTCTTTGTACCCGCTATCCGCTTCACATACGAAGGTTTCTTCTTACCGATTGCGTGTACTGACGTTCATTGCTCCTCCGATTCTCATGAACCCGAATCCGTTTTCTCCGCATCGTTATTTCGAAGGCGATGCGCGACAATATTCGCCTTTTTCAAAAGAGTATCGCACCTTTACAGAAGTCCTGACATTTGATGGTGAAACCACTCATCAACTATCAAAACAAGCAAACCCTACCCGATCTTTTGATGCTCGTCATCAGTTATATCGAGAAGATGTAGCGTCGACTCAGCGGGTCTATTTATCAGATCAATCACCAACACGATATACGCTCCACCACTCTGTCGGCAATCCGCTCGTCGTCTCACCTAATATCGACTACGAAATCAAGGTAGCGCATCATTCAAATCTTTGGCGTATCGCAGGAACACATCTCCAATCACCGCACCATGAAGTATATCTGGATGAAGGAGACGATTGTTTTGAAACAATCCACCAAGCCCATGATTTAGGTTTAAGTTTCCTCGGCAACCCGTTGCCAAGTTGTCACTGGTTGCATGTGACCAACTAATGAACAGAAGAAAACCGCGACCGATTCGTCGCGGTTTTTCATATTTAGTCGTGAAATCGAGCACGTGTCTCCGGAGATGGCAGTGCACACTGCTGCTTTTGTCCAAACCAACGATGACGATTGTTTGCAACGAAATCATAGATGCGATCCCGGAGTGAACGTGGAACAATGCGAAGCACTCTCAACAGACGCCATCCACCTCCTAAATGACCGGCAATCCGTAACGCAGCATCCGATTTGATATACGGTACACCCCGGTCAATTACGACGACACTGTCAATCGTTTCCGGGAGATGGTGGCGCTTTACGAGTTCTTGCCCTGTCTCCCCTTGTAACGATGCAAAATCATGGTACCCCTGGTCTCGTTTTAAGATGAACTGGACGCTCGCGTCACAGAGATTGCATTCTCCATCGAATAAGACGATTGCTTTCATGATTGATTCACCCTTCCCTACCTGTTTAACGAATGATTTTGTACACTTTTCCTTTACCACACTTTGGGTATAAACATGCAATTATTTAGTATGTTAAATCATGATAACGCTTTCTCTTCTTCTCTTCATTCCGTTATACTGATTCTGTAAACATTTGGTTTTTACAAATCCATCTACTTAAAAGGAGCATATATATGACAAAACGATCGATTGCCATCGTGACCGGTGCCAGTCAGACACGCGACATCGGAGCTGCAATCTGCCGCCAACTTGTCTCTTCCGGACATGACCTGGTCTTTACTTATTTTAAAGCAACAGCGGATTGGGCGGCTAGTTTTACAACCGAACTCGAAAATCAAGGTGCCCGAGTCCTTGCGATTGAACTTGATTTAAGTCAATCAGATGCTGCTGACGAGTTATTCGCACGCATAGAAGATGTTGGAGCACCAAGCATCCTGATCAATAACGCTGCTCATTCGACAATGACAGATTGGCAAACGCTCGATGCAGCAAGCCTCGACCAACACTATGCCGTTAATCTCCGGGCACCGCTATTACTCGCGACACGTTTTACAAAGCGATTTGCTGAAGCACATCTAACTTCCGGTCGTATCATCCAATTGACGTCCGGACAAGATCTCGGTCCAATGCCTGACGAGATTGCGTACGCTACTACGAAAGGTGCATTGTCAACATTTACGAAAACGTATGCGGCAGCCGTAGCACCGCTTGGTATCACCGTTAATGCCATCAATCCGGGTCCGACTGACTCGACTTGGATGGATGAAGCAACACGGACAGCGCTTAAACCTAGTTTTCCATTTGGGCGAATCGGTGCGCCGGAAGACGTTGCACGATTGATTCAATTCCTCGTTAGTCCAGACGGTGGCTGGGTGACCGGACAAGTCATTCATTCCGAAGGCGGATTCGAACGCTAAACGTGTAGCATGCAAAAACATCCCTCTGACGTCAAAATCAGAAGGATGTTTTTCATTATCGAAAGACCGGACCCATTTCCGTCAAAAAATCGTTCCAGGCGACTTGATGCAAGTCGCTATAGAGTTCTGGCATCTGGTCTCTTTCAAAAAAGGCAATGTCCAATGATTCATTGGAGTCGATCGTTAACTGTCCTCCATTGACTTGGCAAACAAAAAAATGAACGATTGGTTGGGCGACATCCCCATTCGGATAAATCTCTTCGTACTGCGAATAAACACCACTCAAACGTTCAATCGCGACATGAATTCCGGTCTCTTCGAAAATCTCACGCTTGGCTGCTTCGACAATCGACTCTCCGAGTTCCAGTGCGCCGCCGGGAAAGCCCCACGCTTGTTGCTCCCGCCGTTTTTGTAGAAGAATGCGTCCCTCTTCGTCGAAGACGATGCCACCTGCAAAGTTCAACATCACTTTTTCCTGACCGACCTTACTGCGGAGAAAACGTATATAGTCCATCTGTCGCCCCTTGAAGTTTGACTTGCTTCACCCAGACAATCAGTTGTTCGATCATCGCCTCCGTCACAGTATGATTCACACCCGGAAAAACACATAATTCAGTCGTTTGCGTCATACCTGCTTGAACTGCTGTTACGTGATAGTACTGCTGGATTGATAGTGGAATAATGTCATCAGCATCCCCGTGCAGGAGCAAACGCGGACGCTCATCCATCACATCGATCGGATCGATCTTCCATGGTACATCTGTTTCTTTGATAGCAGGTCGTCCGTCGCGCGTGCGGAATTGATGCTCCGCTTCAAGAAAGGCACCGCCCCCATTGATCGCAATGAGAGCTTTAATCGGCAAATGCGCCATGATTCCGTGGGCAATGAACCCACCCATCGAGACGCCGATCGCGATCACATCTGAAACATGCCAGCCTGATTGTTCGATGATAGCTGTCGCTTCCTTGATCGATTGTTCAACGACCGTCCAAAAATAGGTCGTCGATACTTCTGGATCAAACGGATGATCAAACGGTTCACGTTGATCGTGTCGAATAAGTTCCGGGATAAAGACATCGAACCCTTCTTCAGATAATTGTCGTGCAAACTCTAGATAAGAAACAGCCGTACCGCCCCAACCATGGTAGAGTAGAATGGCTCCTGTTGGGTGAGAGGAGCGGACGCTATGGACATGAAAATCAAGCTTCATTTTTTAGCTTCTCCTGGTTCAAGTGGACGATCGTTCTCGCAAAGTCATCTTCCGGTAATCGTTGTCCGTTCTCGAGAAACGGTTTCCAGTACGGTCGAATCTTAAACAACGAGACCGTATCGCGATAAACTGTTCGACGGACGATTTGTTTCGTCGTCAACGGCAATCCGTTCTCGCTCTCGACCTGAATACCACAGATCTGACCACCAATCGTTTTTCCATTCAACAGTTTTAATTGCGCGACTTCTCCTAGAAAACTGATCGTCGGTTGTGTCACGACGGCGTGAACGACTTCTGACTTCACACGTCGTAATACCGTTTTTTCGATGACGACGGAAAGTCCGAGATAGACAGCCTGGTTGATGATATACGCACCGATTCGTCGTTTTGTTGTTGAGTGCATGGATGATCCTCCTTATACGTTAAAATAGACGACAGCGCCGAGTGCACTGACAGCAATCAAATAAAAGACGATCGCGAGTCGTTTGTTTGCGGTAGAGATATCCTTTCGGACAAGGATTTTACTGTACCGAAACGTCAAGAATGCGAACACGAGCAAAGCCAAAATCAATAATGGTTCCATTCGACCTCCCCCTTCCCTTACTTATTCTACCTCATTTCTGGTTTCGAATTGTTATATTTTACAAGTAAAGTGGTATATGCTTAATTTATATGTAATCAATCCAATAATGAAATGAGGTTCATATGTTGAACACTACAACGATCTGCTGTCTTGTGGAGCCGAAGACGCCCGGTTATCTCGTTCGGGAACTGCCGCCGCTCGGCATCCATGACGTCCACGTCCGCACTCTAGCCGGTGCCATTAGTATCGGCGCCGAACTTCCGCAATGGCTAGAACAAGACATGACTGAAACCAGCTATAACTATCCGCTCGAGACCGGATATGAAAGTTATGGGGAAGTGCTTGCTGTTGGTGAAGCGGTCCAAACCGTCAAACCCGGTGATCGGGTCGTCGGCTTCTATGGTCATTAAGATCAAGCGGTCGTACCTGAGTCGAAGGTCATTTTGGTTCCTGCTTATGTCTCACCACGTGAAGCTTTGCTACTGATTCTATCTTGTGACGCGGCAAAAGGCGTCCGAAAACTGACATTGACGCCCGACGCGAGAGTCTTAGTTACTGGAATGGGTACGATCGGTTGGTTGACGGTACATTACTTACGGCATTACGTTAACGTTCGCCAGATAGATATCATCGAGCCGCTCGCCTCCCGAGCTGAATTAGCACGTCAATTAGGGGCACACATCGTCACGCCGGATTCAGACACGTATGACGCCGCCATCGAATGTTCCGGGCGTCAAGCGGCCTTTGCCGAACTTCAATCCGCTGTCCGTCCTCATGGTGCAATCTGCGTCTTATCGGACGGCAACCGTGAATCTTTGACGTTGACGCCCGCGTTTCACGCAAAGGAACTTCAGATCATTGCATCGAGTGACGGTTGGAGCTACCATATGCACGCAGACTGGCTTTTTTCCAACGATCGTCACGCGACATTACCTGCTTTGTTCGAACAAGAAACTTCGTTTTCGGAGCTCGCCAACTGCTTCGCTGCCTTAATGGCATCGACCGATCTCCCGATCAAAGTCTTCGTTGATTATGAGCAGACGAGCTGAACACCGTTCGGATCCGTGCCTGCTAGCGATACGTCGGAAAAGACTGCTTCTTGCAAGACGGTCTTCTCCCCGCGGACGGTTTGGATTTGCGGAACCGGTTGATCGAACAGTTTCGCTAAATCCGCCTCTAATCCTTCGAGCGGCGTCGCTAGGATCAGACGCTCAAGTGTCGTTCCATCAGTATCCGCAATCGCATCTTCATGGATTTGCAGTTCAATCCGTAATCCGTATGGTGTCTGCAAGAACGTCCGACGCTCATTCGGTTGGACTGTAAACGAAAGTGTTTCTGCACGGTCAAGGATCATTTGCAAGTCATCTGATTGAATCAAAAATCCGATGTGGTCGAAGCGAATGACCTTCCCGTACCCGATAGTCACGTTCACTGCCCCGCGTTTCATTTCAATGATCCGAAACACAATCTTATCCGTTCGAAAATCGTTCCATGTCAGAGGTGGATTAAACGAAGAAAATTCTCCATTTTTCTTCCCAATGCGCTGGGAAACGTGAAATCCGCGTGCTGTGTACCAGGCTTCTGTTTCCTCCAAATGTGGTGTCCAAATATGGTAGTGAAATAGCATTTACATACACTCCTTATACTTGTTCCAATCGTTCCATGTCATCACTACAACTTGGTTCGATTCATTTAAATATTGTCTTAATAGCGGAAGATGCGCAGCACCGTACAAACAGACGATTCGCTCGGTCGTCTGGGCAAGTTGCAGTAGACGATCGGCAATCTTTTGATTACGGGCATGCCAGTAGCATTCGATCCAAATCCGCCCGTTTTCCAGCTGTTCGATTTGATCGTAGACCTTAGCGGACGCTGCAATCGTCTCTTCAGCGTGCAATCGATCGAGCCATTCGGAAAAGGATAACTGCTCCATCGCGTTCTCTAACTGTTCAGTCCGCTTCATCTCAGCAGTGACGATTGTCTCGAAAGCTTCCGGATGATGTGAACGGACTATTCCTAAATCCGGTACGCCTGGTACGATTTCGTTCCAATCGATTCCATGCAACTGTGCTAATCCTGCCATCCGGGCTAGGCGAAAGCCGATTTGTTGCCGTTCATTAGCGGTTAAATCACTCTCGTGTTGATAGGTGTCATATGTATGTTGCAGGTCACTTATGCGTTCAGGTGACGTTTCAAGAGCAATGCAAGTCGGTTGAAATCTGTTCAATCGAACGACGACTTCCTTGATTTCCTGTTGCCGTCTCTCTGATGCGACATCAAAAATTACTGGACGAATCAGATCACCATTTGCCGGTCGATCAAGATGGAACATGCCTAACAGTAAAATCTGGGGCTTCATCTACATTCCTCCTTTTCCTGATTTTACCTTATATTTGGTAAAGGAAGCGACCTTTACCTATTATGAATTTACGTTACCATTCAACAAATACTCATATAAGGAGGTTCCGATGAAAAGGATATTCGTCATTGTGTTCATTGGATTTTTATGCGGATGCAATCAAACCGGTATAGAGGATGAAACTAGTTATGCCATGATCGTCATTGTGAACAATAAAGAATATAACGGAACAGAAGCTGAATTGGACGCATCTAAACAACAAGGAGAAAAAATTAGTACGATACTAAAGAAAACAAAAACATACGAAATGCCCCAAGCGAACAGTCAATCGAATCTCTTTTCAGTCGGATCCACCATCTATGCTGTTAAAGGAACAGAAGATTTCATCATCGTAAAAGACAAAGAAAATAAAAAATGGCTTTTACAAAAGGTAAGGGATATCGAAAAAAATCTAAATCAATGAGGCACTTTAACATTTTTAACGTGGTACATCTTTAGAAATACTATCAGCGGAGATGTTTTTTACTTTTACACGAGGTATGGTGAGAAGAAATTAGAAAGGGGCTGACTCAAAAGTCAGTCTCTACAAAGATAAGGGTGGTAAAATAATGATCTGCCACTCTTATCTCATAACAAAAAGAATGACCCGTTTCACGCAACTCTTATAGGAAAAAGCGCATCTTTGCGCTGTCAGAGACAAACAAGACCCGCTTTCCTGCTTGAATGAAACAGGAAAACTGGCTCGTGTCTCGCCTGAAGACAGGGCGTGAAAAGACACGTCATTCTTTTTTTGGGTCAACCTCTTTCTTTTATCCTGTTAAGCTTGATTTAATGAGCAAAATCTTTCCGCTTTCCTCAGCATCGATATATGAAACGGCTTGGACATCAAGTTTGATATCACGACCAAATAAACGGTACAGACGCTCCATCAGAAGGTGTTCGTCTGATTGACTGAATCGCTCCGCGTCAGGAACGTAGTAGATCGATACGCTATCCGGCGTCGATTGGACATATTGAATACGCTCGATATTGTTTGATAAATGTTTGATGATACTCGACAGTTGCGCTTCAAAAATCTTTTGACCATCCGGTTTTTGGATGAATGCCCGCCCCCTTCCGTCAATTGATTCGATGATTGGTCCCGGGTGACCACAGGAACAGGTGCGCTGACTGAGCGTCATCCGATCTCCGACCCGGTAGCGAACGAGGGGAGTGCCGTGTGCATCAAAACTCGTCACGAGAATCTCCCCGTCTGTATCGAGTTCGATGATCCCCATCTCATGATGCAGATGTTTTTGACCAAGTCGACATTCCGAGACGATTGGTGCTCCTTCAGACGATGCATATTGATCAAAAACTGGTCCATGAAACACTTCTTCGATGACCTGGCGCTCTTCCGCTTCGATTCGTTCAGCCGTTGGAAAAATAGCAATCGGTTGACACGTCAAGCGTTTCCCTTCTCGCTTCGCAAACCGGGCGAGTTCAATCATCGCTGACAGAAGACCATCGATTGTTTCTGGTTGAAAACATTCGATGGCTTCAAGATACGCTGCCATCGTCCGCGGGGATAATCGTTTTACCGTGAATAAGAGTTGATTCGCCGCTCGATTCATCCGCCAGTAGGCGTCCGTCTGTTGACGCTCGGGTACGAGATCCTGTGCCGTAAAGCTGATCCGTCGCATGCCATGGTAGACACCGTGGGTCGCTTAAAATAATCCAGATGGGCCATTCGAATTTGCATATCCGGTATCGTATATCGCACTTGCAGTGATGTGCCTGTTGTTCCGCCCGTTTTCCCTATAACTGGCGCAACAATATCTGTTTGAATGTCCTCCATGTGCGTTTGTAATATTTCTTTTGACAGTACCGGAATATGTTTTAGTTCGGATAGGTCCTTTAACGGTAAAAGAATGCCATGCAAAATGAAGAGCTGACGATAATAGGAACTGTGTTCAATGCAAAAGCGAAGGAAGTCATTTAAACGGTCAAGTTGTTCCGCTTTGACGTCGATCGTCGACTGTTCTCGTTCGAGGAGCATCCGAAACCGTTCTTGATAGACCGGTCCATAACGTTCGCGATGCAATTGATACCCATAGAGGGTTGTGAAGAGGTGCTGGAGAAATAGAGGAGAGCGATTGTAGATCTGCTCTTTGATACCCATGTCATCACGTCCTTTCACAAGGGAAGTAACGGTTTCGATGTCTCTACGATAGCCTATGTACCTGACAAGAATATGACAAATACAAGGGAACATGCATCCTGACAAATTGATATCACCTTGGACAGGTCCGATGATCAACGCTCTACTATACTGAAAACAAGGAGGTGACAAGATGTGGCTCGAATCGATTCAACGCGTCATTGACTATATCGAAGATCATTTAGAAGACTCGCTTGATCTCAACGTTTTGACAAGCGTGGCTCAGATGCAGGCATATCCTTTACAACGAACGTTTTCCTTACTTGCGATGATGACCTTACCGGAATACATCAGAGGGCGACGTCTGACGCTTGCTGCGCAACAATTGACACAGACGGATGAAAAAATCATCGATCTCGCCTTACGTTTTGGTTATGAGACACCGGAAGCTTTCACAAAAGCTTTCAAACGTCAGCATGGTTGTTCCCCGACGTTGATGCGAAACGAGCGACGTCGGGTTCACGCCTATAACCGCCTGAGCATTCAGGTGACTTTGAAGGGACTGGATCAAATGGATTATCAACTCATCGAACGGCCTGCTTTACAGATTTCAGGATGGCGAAAACATTTTCCTACGCAAGATGGTGCCCAACAGCAACTGATTCCATTGTTTTGGAATGATGTGAATCATTCCGGTCAAGATGCTACCTTGTTCAAACAAAATGACGGTCAGATTGATGGTGTGATTGGTGTCTGCTCCAATTTCACCGAAGCATCGATGGATTATTGGATCGCGACGACGACAACTGAAGTCCTGCCTGGTCAGGAAACGATGACGATTCCGGCGAGTCTTTGGGCGACGTTCCCAGTTGTCGGTCCGATGCCGCACGCCATTCAAGAGATGTGGCACCGCATCTACCAAGAATGGCTTCCGTCACATGGTTATGAGCCGTTACCTCATGCAGAACTCGAAGTCTATTCGGTAGGCGACCCGTCTGCCGCCGATTATCAATCTGCCATCTGGATTCCGGTGCGTCCGCGCGACTGATGGTTTCAGGACATACGAAAAGGCGAGATCATCGGTGATCTCACCTTTTCGTATGTCATACATACTGTTGCTTAATCAGTAGCGTCTTTCCACTGATTTCTTTCGGAATTTCGGGTACGGCGCGCATGACGACATTCAGTTGTCCTTCAAACAATCGATCAAGAACGAAAAAGAGTTTCTTCTCGTGTTCTTTTTCGAAGCACCGTTCATCCGGCACATACAATAACACAATCTCATCCCGCGTCTCTTGAATATATTGCACACGTTCGATACAGTTCGGGAACGCTCGAACGATTCCCGCGAGCTCCCCTTCAAAGACACGGTGTCCATTTCGTAATTGGATGAAACTTCGTCCTCGTCCGTCAATCGAAGCGATGATCGGACCTTGGTGACCACAAGGACACGTTTCCTGACTGAGCGTCATGCGATCTCCAACTCGATAGCGAATAAGTGGTGTGCCGTGCGTATCGAAGCTCGTCACGAGAATTTCGCCATCCTCATCGCGTTCAATGATTCCCATCTCATAATGTAAATGTTTTTTGCCATACGGACATTCCGCGACGATCGGAGCCCCTTCTGAAGACGCATACTGATCATAGATTGGCGCATAGAAAACATCCTCGACAAGTGCTCGCTCTTCTGCCGTCATCATCTCAGCCGTCGGAAAAATCGCTTTTGGACGAAATGTGCAAGTCAAACCATATTTTTTAGCGTATCGTGCAACTTCGATCATTCCTGAAGGCAAACCATCAATTGATTCCGGCTGAAACCGATTGAGTTGTTCAATATATGCAGCTGCGGTTTTCGGATTGATGTTTTTGATCGAGAACAACATTTGATTGATGACTTTATTTGTCCGCCAATAAACCGGTGCCTTTTGTTGAGGCGAGGCAAGCATTTGACCGGTAAAACTCGCACGGCGCATCCCTTGATCGACGCCATGTGTCCATTTGAAAAAGTCGAGATGCGCCATGCGGATTTGCATGTCTTCTTTCGTGTAATGGACTTGAATCGATTTGCCGGTCGTACCGCCCGTTTTCCCGAGAATCGGAGCATGGACGCGCGCATGGACATCCTCATTTTGTTGTCGTAAGATTTCTTTCGTCAAAGGAGGAATTTGTGTTAGTTCGTCAATCGATCGTAGAGGGAGCTCTAACGCAAGAGAGGAAAACAATTCCTGATAATACGGACTATGCGTTTGGCAAAAAGAAAGGAAGTCGTTTAATCGATGCAACTGTTCCGCCCGTATGTCATTCGGTCGTCCTAACTTCTGCTTCAGTTCTTGTAGGCGTTGTTGATAGGCTGGACCATATCGTTCGTGGAACAGGCGACGTCCTTGTAAAGTCGTCAACAAGTTTTGGATGAAGATCGGTGAGTGAAAGTAAATCGATTCTTTGAGCTGCATGATGTCACTCCTTCCATAGATAAACCACCTTTTACTGATACTTTCATCTTATTTCCAGTCGTCGCCCACCTCAATTAGTTCTTCGTGAATAAACTTAGCTTTTATTTTCAGGACGATTTATTTTATTGAACTCTGATTTACGAACATCTTCTCATCGATTCTTGAACTTACAACTTTTCTTCCATCATAAAAAATCCGACCGACGAATCAGGAAATCTCTTCGTCGATCGGATTCATATACGTGTACCATTACGATTTCGCAACTTTTTGTAGCATCTGACACCCGTAAGCCCGTAATTTAATCGATTCGAGTACAAGCGACATCTGTTGTTCATCCAATCGTTCAATCAACTCGATGATCGTTATCGTCGTTCGCCCATTATATAATTGTACGATCAAGTGGATGATTGCTTCTAACGCTGGATTTGGATAGGGTTCTGACAGAAATTCACGATCAAAAAACTCACCACTATCCGGAAAGAAATAATCCGAGAATCGTTCGAGCACTTGTGGCTGTCCTGTTGCGAGATACAGCATCGAGACCATCGCTGCATCTTCTCGTTGTTTCGGCTTTAAGCGTCTCCACAACAGATCGAATCGTCGTTCATGTTCCGCTTGCATGAATTGTATCGTCTGCATGGTTGAAGCCTCCTTTGTTTTTCATTCTTCCTGTTGATTCTTTTCCTTATATTTTTATTCCCTATTCCATCCAACTGAATCATCTCAGCGTATCCTCTTGCGATTGAACTGACACGATTGGGGGTACATTACAACAGATATAAGAGAGGAGTTTACATCCATGCCAACGCGCCTAGCTTTAGCCGGAGCTACCGGTTACATCGGTCACAATCTACTGAACGAACTGAAGAAAAAATATGACGTCATTGCCCTTTCTCGAAACGGCGATGATAAGGACAATGAGGAACGTGTCGAATGGCGATCGTGCGATCTCTTTTCTCTAGACGATACGATTGCTGGTATGAAAGGAGCGGACATCGCTGTCTATCTCGTTCATTCGATGATGCCTTCTGCTAAATTGACACAAGGATCGTTTGAAAACATGGACTTATTGTTAGCCGATAACTTTGCCCGTGCAGCAAAAGAAAATGGTATCCGACAAATCATTTACTTAAGTGGTATCATTCCTGAGGAAACAGAAAATCTATCGCGTCACTTAAAGAGCCGACTCGAGGTCGAACGCGTTCTTGGTGCTTATGGCACACCGGTGACGACGATCCGTGCCGCATTGATTGTCGGTCCAAAAGGCTCATCTTTCCCAATCTTATCGAAGCTCGTCAAACGCCTCCCCGTCATGGCACTCCCACGATGGACACGTAACAAGACACACCCCGTCGCTTTACCGGATGTCATTCATGCACTTGGTGAAAGTGTCGATCGCGATGATGTTAAAGACCGGGCAATCGATATCGGTGGACCGGAAGCGATGACCTATAAAGAGATGATCCTTCGAACTGCTGACATCATGGGAAAACGACAACCGACCATCGATATTCCTTTATTGACCGTTAAATTATCTCGACTTTGGGTGACGCTCGTGTCTGGAGAACCAAAAGAAACCGTCTATCCACTCGTTGAAAGCATGGTTCATGAGATGGTTGCAGATCCAGAAAAAATGGTTCCAGGGATCAGTGACGGAAAAATTACATTCGAACAATCGGTCCGTGATGCGCTAAAAGAGGAGGAAGAAAAAAAAGGTTCTTCTTCCTCGTCGTCTTCAACACCAGACGCCCTTGACGTTCGTTCAGTTCAACGTGTTCTTTTGCCGAAGGATCGCGATGCCGACTGGGCAGCTGACGATTACATGGATTGGTTATCTTCGTTTGCGCGTCCTTTCCTATCATCAACTATGAACGATCAAGTCGTTGGAATAAACATTCCATTTTACGAACAACCCCTACTTGAATTGACGAAGGAACCGGTTCGTGATCGACAAATCGCGACATACCGGATTACCGGCGGACTGTTCGCAAAAGTCGAGGAAGATAGCCGGGGTCGGATTGAATTTCGGCAAATTCCCGGTACACAGGAATGTATCATTGCCATTCACGAATTCGTCCCTGCTTTACCGTGGATACTCTATAAGGTGACGCAGGCGAACGTTCACTTGCTCGTCATGTATCTCTTTAAATTACACTTATTGCGTCGAATTCATTCGACGGAACAAGAATCAACACACGCAGACGAAATCGTTCCGTCATCTTGATCCCGATTAAAACGATCCGCCTCTTCCTTGGCGGATCGTTTTTTGTCGCTTGCAGAAGGATGACGAAACTAAAAAAATCGTGATACACTGAACGATGACTGAAAGAAAGGGGTTTCATTGCATGCGCTCATTTGAGGAACGATTATCGAACCAACTCGAAGCGACAGCTTCACTCGCCACGTTGATTCAACCTTCAACGGATCAACTCCGTTTAGATAAACTAGATAAATTCGCTATGAAACTATTGAAACGAGAGTTCACGATTGCTTTCGCTGGTCATTTCTCGGCTGGAAAGTCAAGCATGATCAACGCCTTGACGGGTGAATCGGTCTTACCGACAAGTCCGATTCCGACGAGTGCGAACATCGTGACACTTCAACAAGGGGACACTGATTCAGCGATCGTTCACTTTCATGAACAGCCTTCTGTTCGTCTGACAGCAACAGAGCAAGAGGAGCATCTTAAAACACTTGGGAAGAGTGGTGATGTCCGTCAAATCGATTTGACGCATGCTGCGTCCGATCTGCCTCCTGGTCTCGTCTTGATGGATACACCAGGCGTCGACTCGGTCGATGATGCCCACCGTGTATCAACGGAATCCGCCCTTCACTTGGCTGACATCTTGTTTTACGTCATGGACTACAATCATGTTCAATCTGAATTGAACTTCATGGTGACGAATGAATTACAAGCTGCCGTACCGGAACTATATTTAATCGTCAATCAAATCGATAAACATCGTGAAGATGAACTATCATTCGACGCCTTCCGCCGCTCGGTCCATGCATCTTTCGCTGAACATGGTGTCGCGCCGAAAGGGATCTTCTTTACAAGCCTGCGGAAACCAGATCATCCGTATAACGATTTCATGGAAGTCGAACAGCTCGTCAAACAAAGCATTCGTGATGCTCAACCGAAGTTGTTGGCTTCTGCCGCTTTAACGCTTGAAAGTCTTCATCAAGAGCATACACGTTATCTCACACGTCTCGTCTCAGAAGCCCACGAGACGATGGCTGAACAATTGAATGACGCTGAACGACGTGATCCAGAGACGATCGAAACCGAATTAGCCCACGTTTCGCAACAATTAGAAGCACGTCAGCCGGACCGCTGGGTACAAACGTTTTCGTTGCATCGAGATCAACTATTGAAAAATGCGACATTGATGCCGTTCGAATTACGCGAGAAGATGCGTCGTTTCCTCGAGTCACGCCAACGCGACTTCAAGGTCGGATTGTTCCGAAGTACAAAAAAAACGGAAGCGGCTCAAGCAGAGACTGCACAAGATGTGTTGCGTGCCTATCAGACGGTGACCGCTTCCGAGATTTCGCTCCATTTACGTAACTTGATGAAACAATCGTTACGCGACCTTGGTCTCCTGCAGGATATGCATATCGTCGCGATCGATCAGCTTTCACTCGCCCCGCCGCTTTCCGTACTCGAGAGTGCCCTGCCGACTGGCATTACGATCACGGGTGAATCGGTGCTCCAGTTCACGAATCGTGTCGCCGAACAGACACAAGCTTGGTTCGTCAAGGAAACGAATGCGTGGCGGGAGCATGTTCGACTAGAGTTGACATCAACTTTCCCGAAAGAACAAGCTGAGCTATTGCAACAACAAACGTCACTACAGCATAAATGGGACAACGTTCAAGCATGGCAACAGGCTACCGTAGCACTCGAGCGATATGAGTATGGAGTTGCCAATCCATCTGACCAACAGCTCGAACAGGCTCGGACACAAGTTTCAGTCTGGGAAGAGCAATTGATTCAGCAAGAAGCGACAATCGTTTCCTTTACCGGGTATGAATCGGTGACAGAAACAACTGCGTTTGAGCTCGCGAAGACGATCAGTGAGCAACAATCCGTCCGGTTTGCACCAGAAGATGTTGCTCAAATCCGTCAGCAGCTGAATGGTCTACAGGGCTTTGAAGAAGCCGTCGCTTATTTAAATGACAAATTGGATCGACTGACACACCAATCGTTCACGATTGCCTTATTCGGTGCCTTCAGTGCCGGAAAATCATCGTTTTGCAATGCTTTGCTCGGAGAGAAGGTACTACCCGTCTCTCCGAACCCAACGACCGCGTCCATCAACCGGATTCATCCCGTTGACACTACACACTCGCACGGCGTGGCAGAAGTCACATTCAAGTCGGAAGCAGCGATGCTTGAAGACTTAAATGAAGCGATGGTCGCAACGATGACGTTCGAGTCAACGAAACAGGCATACGATACGCTCTTACCACGTGCCGCATCGCTGACGGATCCGTTCTTGCGTGCTTTCTTGACAGGATTCCCAACCGTTCAATCATTCATCGGTACCGTCCAGACGGTCGATCAAGAAGCTTTTAAACAATATGTCGCACAGGAAGAACGAAGCTGTTTCGTCGATGTCATCGATTTCTATTATGATAGTCCCTTAACTCGTCTCGGCGTGACACTCGTTGATACACCAGGAGCGGATTCAATCAATGCCCGTCATACCGATGTCGCCTTCGATTACATCAAAAATGCGGATGCAATCTTGTTCGTCACGTACTTCAACCATGCCTTTGCTCGCGCTGACCGTGAATTCTTGATTCAACTCGGTCGTGTCAAAGATGCATTCGAACTCGATAAGATGTTCTTCCTCGTCAATGCGATTGATCTCGCTGCTTCAGAAAGCGAACGTCAAGATGTCTTGAACTATGTCGCTACGGAACTGCAACGCTTCGGGATTCGGTCGCCCCGACTGTATGGAGTCTCGAGCTTACAAGGACTCGCCGAAAAGCAGCAAGAGCGAATGGATTCAATTTCCGGTTTACCCGAGTTCGAGGAAGCATTTCATCAATTCCTAGCGGAGGACTTGACCGGTCTTGCTAAAGTATCGTTGTCTGAGCAGACGGAAAAGACCGTCGAGCGCCTCGAAAGGTTCATCGTTGCGACTGAAGCAAACCTCCTGCGAAAAGAAGAACGGCTGGCTGAACTGTCTACTTTAGAACAGCAGGTCACCGATCGTTTCGAGGACAATCGTGCTACTTTGATCGAACCTGCACTCAAAGCAGAGATTCATGAACTGTTGCACCATGTCGTACAACGCATTTATTACCGTTTCCCTGACTTCTTCAAAGAAGCCTATAATCCCGTTCGTTTTGCTCAGACGAGTAAAGGAGTAGCACTACAGGAGGCCTTGACGGAACTGTTGACATTCCTACGGTTCGACTTTGAGCAGGAGCTCCGGGTCACGCATTTCCGCATCGACCAATGGCTCGAAGCGGCCTTAGTCCGTCGTCAGCAAGAGGAGCAACAGTTGCTTGAGCAATGGAACGAATCCTTCCAGCTCGCGCCTGTCACGGTCTCTCGGTTGAACGAAATGACGTTCGACGGACCCTTCGAGGATGCAACCCCTTATATTGGTGTCAAACGCCACTTCCGGAATGCGAAAGCCTTCTTTGAGAAGAATGAGAAAGAACAACTGAAGGAAGAACTGGCGACGTTAACTAAACAAGAAGCACTCGCATACACTACTGCTCAACAAGAGCGTTTGCTGACAGTCGCGACGGCACATCTAGATGTCTCTTTAACATCCCTTTCAGAGCACCTGTTACGCCAAGCACTCGAACAACTCGAGAGTGAACGTGCGACGTTACAGGCACAAGAGACACTGACACCTTATAAACAAGCTGCCGCAAAGATTCGCAATCTGACGCAGCACGTCACGTCATGAAACATGATCAATCCATACAAAAGACCGGAGCGCGACGCGTTCCGGTCTTTTGTATTTTCTTCACCGCACAGGCGTTGGCCAGAACGATTGAAAATAGTGGACGATGTATTGATGGACGTGCCGGACGACTGGGCGTAATTCTGTCCCGACAAGTCGGTTCAACGAGACATCCCATAACATCGGCGGCTCGAACGGGATGATTTTAATGTCATCCGCATGATGAAACCGCAGAATCGGTTCCGGTAGGATCGAGATGACGTCGAGTTCTTGAACCATCCCGATCAACAAGTCCCATGCACCAGACATGAAGAAGATATTCGGTTCTTGCTGCACTTTGCGAAACTCCGATAGTATTTGATGATGTAACATGAATCGATCATTTAAGATGACGAGTGGTTCATTTCCGATATCACTATAAGATAGAGCTTCTTTTGCTTGAAACGGATGATTTGGGCGAACGGCAACGACGACTTCATCTTCAATCAATCGAAAACGTTCAATGCCATAGGATTCACCTGGTTCGATCAAAATAGCCAAATCGAGTTCTTCAAGTAGCAGTCGACGTTTGAGTTCAAACGCCCCTTCTTCGATGATTTCGAGTTCAATCCCAGGATGTTCCGCCATGAACTTCGGGATTAACTGTGAAAATAACACAGGGAGAATGACAGGCGGGATTCCGAGACGGACTTTCCCTCGGACGACGTTTGAGCGTTCGCGCAGATGCCCCATCAATGCTTGATGACGTGTCAGAACGATCTTCGCATCTTCATACAATTGACGTCCCGTTTCCGATAACCCTGTCAACCGTCCGTGCTTTCGAATGAATAGTTCCACTTGCTCCAGCTGTTCGAAGTCGCGAATCATCTGACTAAGCGCCGGTTGCGAAATCGACAAGTGTTTCGAAGCACGCGTTAAGTTATAGCCTTGCTCGACAATTGTCGTAAAAAAAAGTAACTGTCGAATATCCACTTACATCTCTCCTTATTCATCAAACCAACGATTTTTTTTGAAGAACAGAATCATCACTAAAGCAAGGAGTCCCATTGCCCCTAACGTCACGAAATAACCATACCGGGTGGTCAGTTCTGGCATATGTTCAAAGTTCATGCCATATATACCAGCGATGAACGTCAACGGCATGAAAATCGTCGTAAAGATCGTTAACGTCTTCATGATGCTATTCATCCGGTACGAATTGAGGGAAATGAAGTTATCCCGAAACTCAGATGTCATCAATCGGTTGTATTCAATCATTTCGGATAACTTTAGTAAATGATCATACAAATCGCGAAAGAATGCTTGCTTCTTCGGATGAATCGATAACCGCTTCGATTCGACGACCCGATACAATAAGTCCCGCATCGGCATGACTGTCCGCGAGATTCGAAGTAACTGCGCTCTTAGTTCGAAAATTTCTTCCATCAACCGACGATCGTTTCCGCGTGATCGATAGCGTTCCTCAAGCGCAAACAATTCATCTTCTGTCGCATGGACGATCGGAAAATAACCGTCGACGATCTTATCCATGATTTTATGTACGAGATCGACCGTTTCTTGTGTGTGTAGGCAATGACTGTATTGTTCAAACACGACGTCAATTTCCGGCGAGGATTGCTCATGGTAGCTAACAAGATGCCGATCACTTGCGAACAAATTGATTTCACGACTCATCAACGTTCCTTCATCAAGTGCATGAAGGACAAAAAAACTATGATCCGCATAATACTCGAGCTTCGGACGTTGTAAATAATGAAAACAGTCTTCAATCGCCAGCGGATGAAAATCAAAGGCATCGATCAATTTTTGCTTTTCTGTATCTGTCGGTTGATTAAAATCAACGAAATAGCGTTTGATACCCGGCTCTTGTATCCGAAATATATCATCTGTCAAAATGATCGTATCGTTCGCATCGATCAATATACAACGAATCAAGTTCCTCTCCCCCCTTTTATTATTTAAGCGTACTATATTATTTCAAATGCAACAAAAAAGGATTCCAGAAAGGGAATCCTTTTTCTTATAGACGATCAACCATGTTCAATATAAAAACCGCTCCAATATACTTGACGATACGTAAATTCTTTACCGCTTTTCGTCGTTACAAGCATTTCATCTTCTGCCATGACGGCGATTTTAATCGGAACTTCACCGTGATCCGTCAAATAATTGAGGATCTCAAGGTGTCGATTCAACCAGAGACGACGACGGAACCATCGAAAACGACTAAACGCTGCACTGAAGTGGAGTAAAGCGAGTGACAGAATAATCAAGGCAAATGGAAGTGGAATATCGAACAAAGCAATCAAATATACATCTGCGATGAGTAAAGATAGCGAGAGACCCATTTCCGTCATCTCCATAAAAGATGCTTTATAGGTCGCGAAGTAGGTCATCACGCGAAACAACAAGATGACCGTTAGATACGGTACGAAATACATTTGAAACACATGGTCCGTGCCACTGTTGACGAACATGAGCAGTGGCAGGAAGAATAGCAATTTCCAGATTAGGATGGCGGAATAAAATAAAGTATGATCCGTGTAGCGTTTGCGTACGATGGCTTGACTCATATTCATTGCCTTCCCCTCCTTCATGATGGACCGTTTCAAAGTCAATGATGACAGGACATGATGCCTATAAGGGTATGTTTCCAAATTCAACTGTTTCTAATCATCTAATTCACAGTTTATAGAAACTGTATATTTAGTATACGTGATTGGTTTCGAAAAAGTTCACTTTCCCCATCATTTCCCATTATTCGATGTGCTACCGATCCGATTCTCACTCTTGCTAGTCGCCCGGATCTTCTACTGCTACAATATAAGATATTCCAATTGAATAGAATCGAGTTGAATTTTTCATGTACACCCATATCATTGTCGGTGCCGGAATTCTTGGTGCCTCGACAGCTTATCATTTATCAAAGGCTGGTGAACGCGTCTTACTCGTTGATCGGAAGGAACCCGGTCGCGCCTCCCATGCGGCAGCGGGCATCATCTGTCCATGGATGACACAACGACGCAATAAAGCATGGTACAAGTTAGCGAATAACGGTGCTCATTTTTACAAGACATTGATTCCTGAACTCGAAGCACTCGGCGAGACGAGCACAGGTTATCAGCAAGTTGGAGCGATCGCCTTACACGAAACATCAAAAATCGATAAGATGGAGACGATTGCGCAAAACCGCTTTCCAGAAGCCCCTGCCATCGAACGGATCGAACGACTCGATCAAGAACGTGTCAAAACGCTGTTTCCGCTCGTTGAACAGATCGAAGATGCCTTATTCGTCTCTGGCGGTGCACGTGTTGATGGACGTGCCTTATGTGCCGCTATGATCCGTGGGGCTGTCGAACACGGTGCGACTGTACTAGAAGGAGATGCTTCTCTTGTCGTAGACAAAGGAGTCGTCACCGGTATAACCATGGAAAACGAACAGTACTCGGCAGACCACTTCATTTTAACGGCAGGCGTTTGGTTGAATGACCTTCTTCGGCCGCTTGACCTTAAAATCGATTTGCACCCAGAGAAGGGACAAATCCTACAACTCGACTTGACGGATTCTACATCAACGACGTGGCCTGTCGTCATGGGACAACGCGGATTGTACCTGGTTTCGATCCACGAAAAGAAACTGATCGTCGGTTCGACACATGAGAAACAGACCGATTACAACTTAAAGCCGACCGTCAAAGGAATGCATGCTTTATTGAATCGTGCTTTACCTGTCTTACCAAGTCTCGAGGAAACGACAATTGATGAACTCCGTATCGGCTTACGTCCCTATACAAAAAACTCGTTACCAGTAATCGGACCGCTTCAAAATCATCCAAACGTGTTCTTAGCAAACGGACTCGGCGCATCCGGTTTGACGATTGGACCTTATCTCGGTAGCCAATTAGCGAAGCTTGCAAATCATCAAACGCTTGATATCGAATGGCAGACCTATGAGCCGACATACGTCTCTTTCGACTCCTAACTCACTTTATGCTTTTTGAAAGGAAGTACGTCATTGTCCATGAAACCAGTAGTTTCACTTGAATTATTTGATGCTTTAGATATTCGTGTCGGTACGATCCAGTCGATTTCGAATCGCACGGATGGCTCAATTCAGCTTGAGCTACAATTCGACGGATTTACACGTTCTTTTTCACTCGCTTGGGATTCACTACGACCTGATGTCCACGAGCTGCTTGGAAAACAAGCGATTGCTGTACTCAACGTACCTGGTCGTACGCCAGAAGAGTCCGGACGAGTACTTGAGATTGGGCGTTCAGAGCAATGGATGCCGATTCTCGTCGTGCCGGAACATCCGATTCCGGAAGGTGCACGGATCGAATAAGACACTTTAATCTATGAAAAACACTCCCCAGTCATGCTTTTAACGGAAGCTTACGTGTAGGAGTGTTTTTTAGTTATGACGCCGTTACATTTTTTCTAAATAATGCACGCTAAATCGTTTGTCATCATCAATCCAGCAATTGACCGGATGAAAACCACTTTGACGAGCGAGTGTCTCAAACTCTTCTTTACTGTATTTATAAGAGTTCTCCGTATGAACCGTCTCCCCCTGTTTAAACGGAACCGTCACGTCTCCGACTTGTACTAATTGATCAAGTTGACTCCGAAGATGCATTTCGATTCGTCCTTTTTCTTCATTATAAAAAGCATGATGTTTAAATCGGGTCACATCAAACGTTCCATCGAGCATCTGGTTCAAGTGCGTCAACATGTTCAAATTGAATGCTGCCGTGACACCGGCTGCATCGTTATAAGCACGTTCAAGGACATCGGTCGATTTTTTTAGATCAACGCCGATCAAGAATCCATCTCCACTTTCAAGGATCCGCGATGAATGACGTAAAAAGTGCATCGCTTCCTCCGGTTCAAAGTTCCCGATCGTCGAACCCGGGAAAAAGATGACCCGTTTTTGAGACTCCTCTACCGGTAAGGAAATGGCTTGTGAATAATCACCACAAACAGCTTTAATATGCAATGCAGGATACCGCTCCGATAATTGACGAGCAGATTCCATCAAAAAGTCTTTTGAGATGTCGATCGGCATGTACGTATCCAAGTGCGTAAACGTCTCAAGCAACATCTGGATTTTACGACTGCTTCCACTTCCATATTCGATCAGCGTATGCACATCCCCAATACTCTGAGCAATTTCCGCTCGGTGTTGCTCCAAGATAGCAAGTTCCGTTCGTGTCGGATAATATTCCGGTTGTTGCGTGATCTGCTCGAACAACTGGGAGCCGATATGATCATAAAAATATTTCGCCGGTAAGACTTTTTGTTCGCGCATCAGACCTTCGATGACTTCTAAACGCATGTTTTGTTGCGGAGTGTATAAGTCGTAGCCAATGACCGTCTCGCGCATCACATATCACCCGCCAATCGGAAGCCGCCAAATAACCAGCGTTTATCGGGTGGGAAGAAGTTTCGGTACGTCTCGCGAATATGATCATCAGGCGTCACGCACGCTCCTCCACGAAGTACCATTTGATTACACATGAACTTCGCATTGTACTCTCCAAGTGCTCCCTCGAGTGGTTTACTGCCTGGGTACGAACTATAAGGACTTGATGTCCATTCCCAGACGTTACCGAACATGCTCGCAAGTGTCGTCTCTGACTCTTTGACTACGACTGGATGAAACGTACCGTTCCCCATCATGTTGCGCTTCGTAACGGAATCGACTTGACGAGAAGCCCATTCCCATTCCGCTTCTGTCGGCAAACGCTTCCCTTTAAAACGGCTGTAAGCATCCGCCTCATAAAAGCTAACGTGACAGACTGGTTCGTCGAGCCTCAATGGTTCGACGCCATTCATCGTAAAGATCGTCCATTCTCCCGCGTCATCCTTCATCCAATATAATGGCGCTTTCCAGCCTTCTTTTTGAACCGTCGCAAAGCCATCAGATAACCAATACTCTGACTTTTCATAGCCACCTGCTTCAATAAATGCCAAATACTCCCCGTTCGTGACAGGACGTGTCGCTAATTCAAACGGATGTAGCCACGTTTTATGGCGCGGACTCTCGTTATCAAACGCAAAACCGTCTCCTGTATGACCAATCTCGACGAGTCCTTCCTCAAATGGAATAAAGGATGTTTCCATGAGTGCATTTTCAGGCACGTCCGGTTCTAACGACTTTGACTGATAGGCAGGTAATAACGGATTCGTGAAAAAGTTATACTTCACGTCCATCAAAATCAATTCCTGATGTTGTTGTTCGTGTTGTAGTCCCATCTCGACCAATGCTTCGATTTTTCGTTGATCTTCTGGAGTCCGTTCTTCTTTCAAGAACTCGATCATTTGTCCATCGACATATGCCCTATAAGCGATGATGTCCTCGACGGTCGGACGTGACAACATTCCCCGTTGTTGACGAGGTTGATAAGGTCCGATTGAATTGTAGTACGAGTTAAACAAATAATTGTATTTCGGATGGAAGACTTGATAGTTTTCACTATATTCCTGTAGTATCATCCGTTCAAAAAACCAAGTCGTATGGGCAATGTGCCATTTTGGCGGACTCACGTCTGAACTAGCTTGAATGATGAAATCCTCTGCTTCGAGCGGTTCGATTAAGGCGATCGTTTGGTTGCGAACGGTTGCGAATTTTTCAATTAAGTACGATGTCGTTTCAAATAGCATGTCAATCACTCCCTATCCAAAATATTCCGAATTTTTTGGTCCATTTGACTTATACCCGTCCTATGGAAGAGTTATGCTAAGGAAACAAAAAAAGGAGGCTGGGACATAACTCAGTTTCACAAACGAAAGGCCCTCGAAACGTGTAGTCGTTTCGAGGGCCTTGTTCTATGACGAAAAACCGATTCTGAATAAACAAATAAGGACAACCTCTGATAAAGTTAAAGTGACAGGCATGGGGAGTGGCTTCACGAACGAGGAGAGAGGCTGGGACATAACTCAGTTTCACAAACGAAAGGCCCTCGAAACGTGTAGTCGTTTCGAGGGCCTTGTTCTATGACGAAAAACCGATTCTGAATAAACAAATAAGGACAACCTCTGATAAAGTTAAAGTGACCAAACCATAACCATCGGAGGTGCCCTTATGTTTAAAGATTATAACATGAACCAGCTGGTTCTGCCCTTAGATTTAGAAGTTCGTCTTCAAGAAAATGATATCGCGTTCGCTGTCCATCATCTCGTCGAATCCATTCCGGATGATGTTTTCGATCCTTTCATGCGGACAACGGGATGCCCTGCTTATCATCCGCGGATGATGATGAAAATCATTTTATGTGCCTACACACAGTCGGTCTTCTCCGGTCGGAAGATTGAGGGATTACTATCCGATAGTCTGCGGATGATGTGGCTAGCGCAAGGGAATGCGCCGAGCTATCGTACCATCAACCGTTTTCGAGTGCATCCCGCAGTCACTCCAATCTTGAAGCAAGCCTTCGTTACCTTCCGTTGCCATCTCGTCGAGATGGGAGAAATCAATGAAGAAGCCATCTTTATCGATGGTACAAAGCTAGAGGCGAATGCGAACCGATACACCTTTGTTTGGCGGAAATCGATCGAACGTCATAGTTCGTCTCTCGTGGACAAATCGAATCGTATCTATGACAACCTCGTCGAACAAGACATCCTACCGGAAATTGAACGAGAAAGCCCGAACGAGCTCACTCTCTCAGAACTCGAACACATGGGTGAAGCTTTAGACGCACATATCGCTTCCATCAACCAAAAAATCGAGGCGAGTTCGGATACCCAAGACAGAAAACGTCTACGTTCTGAACGGAAGGAACCACGTCTCCTTCGAAAGGAGATTACAGATTTCATCGAACGGAAACAGAGATACGCCCTCCAAAAGAGGACGCTCGCTGGACGGAACAGCTATTCGAAAACAGACACAGACGCGACGTTCATGCGAATGAAGGAAGATCATATGCAAAATGGACAACTCAAGCCAGGCTATAACGTTCAAATCGCGACCGAAGGACAGTACACACTCGCTTATGATATTTATCCGAATCCGACGGATGCCCGGACGTTACTCCCCTTTTTAGATGAGATCAGCTCATATTTACCACTACCACCGCATATCGTTGCGGATGCCGGCTATKGGAGTCAGGAGAATTATCAGGATATTCTGATGCGCCGAGGGCGCATTCCACTCATCCCTTATACGATGTTCGAAAAAGAAAAGTCTCGAAAATGGCGCAATGATCCATTTAACACAGCAAACTGGTCTTATGATGAAAGGTCGGATCGTTTTGTGTGCCCTAATGGACAGGACGTAACATTCCGTTACATGTCCAAGAGAACAGATCAGTACGGATTCACGCGTGATTTCAAGGTGTATGAAAGCGAAGGGTGTGATGGCTGCCCGTTTCGCTCCCGTTGTACCAAGGCCAAAGAGGGTCGTCACCGACAGGTACACATAAACACTTCATGGGAAGAACAAAAAGAACAGATGAAAAAATGGCTTTCAGATCAAAAAACAGGATCCCTCTATGCGAAACGGAAGATAGACGTGGAACCAGTTTTTGGATATCTGAAGGCTAATTTGAGTTTCACTCGCTTTTCTGTGAGAGGAAAAGCGAAGGTGAAGCGTGAGCTCGGCTTCATCCTCATGGCCGTAAATTTAAGAAAATGGCTCATCCAAAGCATTGCCCGAAGGGCAACTTGACGCGAGACAATAAAAAAAGAAGGAATTGCACATCCTGAGTGATGGCAATTCCTTCTTCTCGTTAAATTCAGCTAGTTATGTCCCAGCCTCTTKTTGAAACCTGATTATTGAGCTTGTT
>NZ_LMPV01000002.1 GCF_001423965.1 Exiguobacterium sp. Leaf196
TAAGCACTTGAACGCCGAAAGTAGTTGGGGGCTTCCCCCTGTGAGGATAGGACGTTGCCAGGCACTTGACCGATCTGCAGATTGCAGGTCGGTCTTTTTGTGTAATTATTTTAAAGGAAAAGGAGCTTTTTCATGAAACACGAACTTCCTATTGTACATGCACTTCAACGTCACTTAGATCGAACGCCCATCTCATGGCATGTTCCTGGACATAAGAATGGAACTCTGACACCTCTTCCTGACTTTTTTAAATGGGACGTCACAGAATTACCTGGTCTAGATGATTTTCATCATCCGGAAGAGGCTATTGCAGACGCAATAGCTTTGCTTCAAAAAGTCTACGATGCAAAAGCGAGTCATTTCCTTGTGAATGGTTCGACTGTTGGGAACTGGGCGATGCTTGCAGCTGTAGCAATAAGAGGAGAGCGTGTTTATGTACAGCGTAATTCGCATAAATCGGTATTTAATGCACTCGAATGGTTAGGAATCGAACCGATCTTTCTTGAACCAGATACCCATAAAGAAACGGGAATCAGTGGTCATGTTTCACGTGAAACATTAAAGGAAGCGTTTACGAAATATCCAGGAGGAGTTGGCGTGTTTATCACTTCACCGACATATTACGGAGAAGTGGCTGATATCACGTCACTCGTTCAGCTCACGACGTCGTACGGACTCCCTTTATTAGTGGATGAAGCACACGGTGCACACTTCGGTAAAGCATTTGGTGTTCGTTCTGCATTTGAATTAGGAGCAACCGCTGTTGTCCAGTCTGCCCATAAAACGCTTCCTGCACTGACGATGGGAGCATGGATGCACGAGCGATTTTCGGAAAAGATGAGAAGAAAGTTACAGCGAGCGCTCCAAGCGTTTCAAACCTCAAGTCCTTCGTATTTGTTACTGGCTTCATTAGACTATGCCCGTTCCTATCGTGAACAATGGACAGTTGAAGGTATGTCAGATATTCAGGTTAGTCACGATGCGTTTATCGAATCACTTCAACGGTTCGATCATATGACCGTCCTTCGCTTCGATGATTGGTCACGGATGACATTAACGTATGAGGGATATTCAGGAGATGCGTTGTTGCACGCGTTACGAGCTGTTCAACTCGATGCGGAATTTGCTCTAGGAGATCACGTCGTCTGTATTTTGCCACTTCGTCCGCTAGCAAAGTCTGAGCAGGATGACTGGGTTCATCGTGTCGAACGCGCTATTCAAATGATGAAATCAGAAGGAATTCCTTTGAAAAGGTATATCGAGCAACCAATTATGGGTAAAATACAGGTATCTGCTTTAGCTTGTGCTTATGAACAGTTAGAACAAGCAACAGGTACGTTCCGTCAGCTGGATGAGTGTATCGGTCATGTTTCACTCGAAACCATTATTCCGTACCCGCCAGGCATTCCGTTGATCGTCAGAGGCGAACGCATTACGGCGGAACAGGTACTACGTTTACGACATTATCAAACCGTAGCCGTTCATTTGCAAGGGGGCGAACAATTGCAACAAGGAGCGTTACGCGTCATAGAGGAAGGGTTTGAAAGATGAAAGGTACGTTCATTACTGTCGAAGGACCGGATGGTGCCGGGAAAACGACACAACTACAATTGCTTAATGATGTGTTAAAAGAAAAGGGCTATAATGTCACGATGACCCGTGAGCCAGGTGGCACACGCGTTGGGAACGAAATTCGTTCATTGATTTTAAATCCTGATTTTGAAGAAATGAAAGAGATGACGGAAATTCTGCTGTATGCAGCGTCTCGTGCCCAGCATGTCGAAGAATTGATTCGCCCGGCGTTAGAGGCAGGCACAATCATCTTATGTGACCGATTCGTTGATGCCTCACTTGCCTATCAAGGATATGGGCTTGGACATCCGATTGATCTCGTGCGTCATATTAATGATTCTGCGACAGGTGGATTAGCGCCAGACCGGACGTATTTATTTGATTTAACGGTAACGGATTCTAAAAAACGAATGATGGACCGGGGAGCACTTGATCGAATCGAGCAACGAGATGATGCGTTTCGTGCCCGTGTCTATGATGGTTTCAAACAGATTGCGGCATCGGACCCAGAACGGGTACAGATTGTACAAGCCAATCGATCGATTGAAGTGATTCATCAGGACTTAGTGGAAGATGTCATTACGTATTTAGAAGAAAAGGAGAGATTCTCGTGAAAATGGTCATTACGATTGTTCAAGATAAAGACAGCTTACGTTTGGCGGAAGCGCTTGTCGAGCATGATTTCCGAGCAACGAAACTAGCAACGACAGGTGGTTTTCTTAAAGAGGGAAACACGACGTTCATGATTGGTGTACAGAGTGAGCGTCTCGATGATCTGTTAAGATTGATCAAAAAGAATTGTTCGAGTCGTGAACAGATGGTCTCTCCAATCTCACCAATGGGTGGTCATGCCGATTCTTATATCCCGTACCCTGTTGAAGTCCAGGTAGGCGGGGCAACGGTCTTCGTCTTGCCAATCGAAGGGTTTCACCAATTCTAATGCAGACGTTTCATGAACTGGAACAGACACAATCGGTCATTTCGACGATTCTTCAAAATTCGTTACGAAACGATCGAATCAATCACGCTTATATCTTCACTGGAGACTATGAGCCGCTTCTACTTGAAGCGGCTCACTTGTTCGCGAAAAGCCTTTTTTGTGAGACCCCGGTCGATGTAGAGCCGTGTGGTGTCTGTCGTAGCTGTCGGCGGATGGAAAGTGGTAACTTGGTCGATTATTATGAAATCGAACCAGATGGCGCGACCATCAAAAAAGAACAGATTCAACAATTGATGCATGATCTCTCACTCCGAGGACTTGAAGGCGATCGTCAGATTTATGTCATTACACAGTCCCATAAGATGACTCCCCAAGCAGCGAACAGTTTGCTGAAGTTCTTTGAGGAACCAGGAGAAGGAAAAGTGGCCTTATTGTTGACGAATCAACCTCAACTCCTTTTACCGACGATTCGATCGCGGGGACAGTTATTAAGTTTTCGTCCAGCGGATCGTCAAATGATTGGCGAGGTTTTATCTGAAAAAACGGGACGGGACCACGAGTTGACGCAACTGGCAGCGCGTGTCTATCCAAAAGTCGAGGATGCAGAAGAAGCATTACTCGAAGACTGGTTTGTAAATGCGCGAGCGTCAGTGTTACAATTGATGGAGGAATTAGCGAATCGTCCGGCTGATTTACCACTGTTCGTACAAGAGAAATGGATGGGACAATTCAAGAACCGTCAGGATGTCCGAATTGGTCTTGAACTCGTCACTTGTTTCTTCGAGGATGTCTTACGCCTGAAACTGAATCCGGCGTGGGAAGGTATGACCTATACGAATAGTAAACCCCAACTTGAACAGATGGGGTCCAAGAGCCAGACGACGATCACCCGCTGGTTACAAGCTGTGCTTGCCGCAGTCCGACGGGTCGAAGCGAATGTTAATCCCCAATTAACAGTTGAGCGTCTCATGTTTGACTTACAGAAAGGGTAGAGCGACATGCTAGAAGTAGTAGGCGTTCGCTTTAAAGAAGCGGGCAAAATTTATTATTTTGCACCTGGACAAGAGTCATTATCACGAGGACAAGCAGTCATCGTTGAGACGGTACGGGGCATTGAATATGGCGAAGTGGTCATCGCCGATAAACAAATGGACGAAGAAGATGTGGTGTTGCCACTGAAATCCATTCTTCGAATTGCTGACGATAAAGATGCAATGATCGTCCGCGAAAATAAAGTCGCAGCGCTTGATGCGCATGCGGTATGTGTCGAAAAAATCCGTGAACATAAACTCGATATGAAATTGGTCGATGTCGAGTACACGTTTGACCGCAATAAGGTCATCTTCTACTTCACGGCAGAAGGACGTGTTGACTTCCGTGAGCTCGTCAAAGATTTAGCGGCTGTTTTCCGGACACGCATCGAACTCCGTCAAATCGGTGTTCGAGATGAAGCGAAGTTACTTGGAGGCATTGGTCCATGTGGTCGTGTCTTATGTTGTTCATCTTTCCTTGGTGAGTTCGAACCGGTCTCGATCAAGATGGCAAAAGATCAAAACCTGTCGTTGAATCCGACGAAGATTTCAGGGGTGTGTGGTCGTTTAATGTGCTGTCTAAAATATGAGAACGATACGTATGAAGAGATGCGCCGTGACTTGCCGGACTATGGAAAACGTTTGACGGTACCTGAAGGCGAAGGACGCGTCGTTGGCTTGAACATCCTCGATCAAGTCGTTCAAATTGAACTGAAGGATCGTTCCCGCGTCTTGACGTATTCGATGGAAGAACTATTATCCGTTGGTGCCGTAAAACCAAAACGACCAAAAGAATAACGGGGTGCATACGCGTGGAGAGAGTCGATAAAAAAGAAATCATTACGCGTGTCGATGCGATTGAGCAACAGATTCATTTGCTAACTGAGCATCTGAGCGTGTTAAAGGATCAGCTGGCTTACATGATGGAAGAGAACCAACATCTGTATCTGGAGAATCATCATCTTCGGGAAAAAGTCGAACGCGATGAACAACAGCCGGTCACGGAAGCGGAAGAAGCGGAAGCAGGCGTTGGTGCGGGCTATGACAATCTCGGACGATTGTACCAGGAAGGGTTCCACATCTGTAACTTGCATTATGGACAAGTGCGAAAAGACGGCGATTGTCTCTTCTGCTTATCCATGTTAACGAAACATTGAGAGGCTGACTTCTACATGAGTCAGTCTTTTTTTCGGAAAGGAAGGCACGACATGTTTGAACTATTACCAGACGAACGACTTGATTATCTCTTAGGACAAGAAGGGAAAATCATTCAAAGTCCATCCGTCTTCTCCTATTCACTCGATGCGGCATTGCTCGCACGATTTGCATGGGTTCCAATTCAACAGGGGCGGATTGCCGATCTTTGCTCTGGGAACGGTGCGATCCCACTCTTTTTATCCTACCGGACGAAAGGGCAGATCACGGGTCTTGAAATTCAGCCGCGACTAGCGGAGATGGCGCGACGTAGCATTAACTTGAATGAACTGAACGACCAGATTGAGATGATTGATGGTGACGTCAAAGAGGCGGGGGCACGTCTTGGATACGGCATCTATGATGCTGTCACCTGTAATCCGCCTTATTTTTTAGCCAACGAGACATCAAACCAAAACCAAAGTGAACATTATACGATCGCAAGGCATGAAGTCCTCTGTACACTTGAAGACTGTATTCGTGGTGCATCTGATTTGTTAAAACAAGGCGGAAAGGCAGCGTTCGTCCATCGACCGGAACGACTGCTCGATATCGTCACTTTGATGCGAACATACCGCTTGGAACCGAAACGGATGCAGTTGATTTATCCGAAGGCAGGGAAGGAAGCGAACATGCTTTTGATCGAGGGGATCAAGGATGCAAAACCTGGACTGAAGGTTCTTTCCCCGTTCATCGTCTATGAAGCGGACAACTCGTATGCGGCTCAGATGAAGGAACTGTTCGATGTCTGAGCATGCAGTCTATATCGTTCGTTGCCAAGATGATACGTATTATACGGGTTACGCAGTAGACGTCACGCAACGCATCGCAACACATAATGCAGGCAAGGGGGCGAAGTATACACGTGCCCGTCTGCCGGTCGTCCTCGTTCATGAGGAAATTTTCGCGACAAAATCAGAAGCGATGAAGCGGGAATACGCGATTAAACAATTGACACGTTCACAGAAAGAGCGTTTGATTCAAGGAGGAACCTCATGAAAGCGACAAGTAGCTATCAACAGCAAGGAGTCGGTCTCTATATTGTCCCGACACCAATCGGCAATTTAGAAGACATGACGTATCGAGCTGTCCGGATCTTACAGGAATCTGATATCGTCGCAGCAGAAGATACCCGGCAGACGATGAAACTGTTTCGGCATTTTTCGATTGAGACGAAGCTGGTCAGTTACCACGAACACAATAAACAAACAAGTGGCGAACGACTACTCGCTGATTTAGAGGCGGGAAAGCAAATTGCCCTCGTCTCCGACGCCGGGATGCCCGGTATTTCGGACCCGGGAAGCGATTTGATCCGCCAAGCGATCGCAGCAGATATTCCTGTCATCGTTCTTCCGGGTGCGAACGCTGCATTGACAGCCCTTGTCGCGTCCGGTCTGTCGACAGAACGCTTTTTGTATTATGGTTTTTTGCCACGAAAGAAAAAAGAACGCCGCGAAGCGTTAGAGCAATTGAAATACGAATCAGGAACACTCATCTTTTATGAAGCACCGCATCGATTGAAAGAGATGTTGCAAGGGATCGAAGAAGTACTTGGTGATCGCCAGGTGACGTTAGCCCGAGAACTAACGAAACGGTATGAAGAGTATATTCGTGGAAGTGTGAGTGAATTACGCGCTTGGGCAGCAGAAGACGTTCGAGGTGAGTTCGTCGTCCTTGTCGAAGGATCAAACGAAGAACGACCGGATACCGTCATTCAAGACAGTGATCCGCTCGAGCAAATCCGTCGGTATATCGAAGAGGGCGAAAAGCCGAATGCAGCGTTGAAGCGTGTCGCAAAAGAACGAGGACTGGATCGTCAGGAACTGTACCTCGCGTTTCACGAAGCAGATTAAAAAAAGAAGCCCCGTTAAGGAGCTTCCTTTTTTGTTTATTCGTTGCTTGCGTAATGACGATCGAGGAAATCTTTTAATTCAACGAGAACGCGTTGTGCGCCATCTGGTGAAAGAATCAATTTACCATCAGCCAATTTGAAGTTATCTTCTGATACTTCACCTGTCACTTGGCAAGTCATGTTTGGTTTATATTTTTTAAGGATGATCTGTTCGTTGTCGACATAGATCTCGAGGGCATCCTTTTCTGCGATTTGAAGTGTACGGCGTAATTCGATTGGAATTACGACACGACCGAGCTCGTCTACTTTACGTACAATACCTGTTGATTTCATTTTGTTGTTCCTCCTTTGATGTCATGGATCTCTTTTTCTTTTGAAAAATCGTCAAAATTCGACATCGTTTCTATAGAATGTAGAATACTAGACTTTCCAAAAGTAGTCAACCAATCTGAATAGCTTGAAATCAAAATGTCATTTATTTCTCAAAAAACCCATATTTGAAACGATTTATTAATATATTTTCCCTTTTTAAAGGAAATGAAACTATAGAGTGTGTTTTTTTGTAATTTGATGTCTGATGTCAAAAAATGTTTCGATTCGACAAAAAGTGAATTTCGACATCAGTCCCGTAACAGCGTATAATAGCCTATAATGAAGATGGAAATAAGAGAACGGAGGAATAACATGGCAAAGACATTTTATATCACGACCCCGATTTATTATCCAAGTGCAAAACTACATATCGGTCACGCGTATACGACGGTGGCTGGAGATGCAATGGCACGGTACAAACGACTTCAAGGATTCGACGTCCGGTATTTGACAGGTAGCGATGAGCACGGTCAAAAGATCCAGGAAAAAGCAGCAGAAGCAGGTATCTCGGAACAGGCATTCGTCGATGGTGTCGTCGAGCAGATTAAAGTCTTATGGGATCGTCTCGACATCTCGTACGATGATTATATCCGGACGACAGAACCACGTCACAAGAAAGTCGTCGAAAAAGTGTTCGAGACACTTCTTGAATCAGGCGATATCTACCTAGGTGAATACGAAGGTTGGTATTCGATTCCGGATGAGACGTACTATACGGAATCACAACTCGTCGACGGAAAGAGCCCCGATAGTGGACACCCAGTCGAACTCGTTCGCGAAGAATGTTACTTCTTCCGGATCAGCAAGTACGCGGACCGTCTGCTTGAGTATTTTGAAGCGAATCCGTCATTTATCTTGCCAGAATCACGTAAACACGAAATGATCAATAACTTCATTAAACCGGGTCTCCAAGACTTAGCGGTCTCACGGACGACATTCAACTGGGGTGTACAAGTCCCATCGAATCCGAAGCACGTCGTCTACGTCTGGATCGATGCGTTGACGAACTATATCTCGTCACTCGGTTATGGTACGGACGATCATGGTAATTTCGATAAGTACTGGCCAGCAGATGTTCATCTCGTCGGAAAAGAAATCGTTCGTTTCCACACGATCATTTGGCCGGCACTCTTGATGGCACTTGATCTCCCATTACCGAAGAAAGTCTTCGCACACGGTTGGTTGTTGATGAAAGACGGAAAAATGTCGAAATCAAAAGGGAACGTCGTTGATCCGATCCCATTGACGGATCGTTACGGTCTTGACGCCCTTCGTTATTACTTGTTACGCGAAGTTCCATTCGGTTCAGATGGTATGTTCACACCTGAAGCATTCGTTGAGCGGATGAACTACGATTTAGCAAACGACCTTGGGAACTTACTCAACCGAACGATCGCGATGGTCACGAAATACTTTGACGGTGAGATCCCAGCCTATACAGGCAATGTGACACCGTTTGATGCGACACTCTCGGATCTTGCAAAAGAAACGGTCACGAAAGTCGAAGCATCGATGGAACACATGGAATTCTCTGTCGTGCTATCGAACATTTGGCAATTAATCAGCCGTGCCAATAAATACATCGATGAGACACAACCGTGGGTTCTTGCAAAAGACGAATCCAAAACGGCGGAACTCGGTTCGGTCATGGTGCATCTCGTCGGCGTCTTACGTCACGTGGCGATCATGTTGCAACCGTTCATGACGCGTTCACCAAAAGAGATCTTCGCGCAACTTGGTCTCTCCGGACAAGCGATGGACTGGGCAGCGCTCGAGAAATTCGCAGACATCACACCAGGAACAAAAGTTGGTACAGCGACACCGATTTTCCCACGTCTCGATGTCAAAGAAGAGGTCGAAGCAATCGTCGACATGATGCATCAAGCTTCTGCAGCACGTGTGGAGGAAGAGGAAGTCGAAGAGGCTGATGAAGACATTCGTCCGGAAACGACGATCGATGTCTTTGATCAGATCGAGTTACGTGTCGGTGAAGTCGTGACGGCTGAAAAGATCAAGAAGGCGAAAAAACTACTGAAGTTACAAGTCGATATGGGCAAAGAAACACGCCAAATCGTCTCTGGTATCGCGCAGTGGTATGAGCCGGAAGATTTAGTCGGACGTAAGGTCATCGTCGTAGCGAACTTAAAACCGGTCACGTTACGTGGCGAACTCTCCCAAGGAATGGTCCTTGCTGCTGAGAAAGCAGGAAAACTTGAACTCGCGACGGTCCCATCAACGATGGCAAACGGCGCAAGCGTAAAATAAAACCGATGCCTGTGGACTTCATGTCACAGGCATTTTTTTAAAGAAGGAGTCGAATAAGATATGTTAATCGATACACACACTCACTTGAATGCAGACCAATTCGCGGAAGACGTTCATGAAACGATCGAGCGGGCACGTGCAAACGGCGTTTCACCGATGATCGTCGTCGGATTTGATCATAAGACAATCGACCGCGCGATGGAACTCGTCGAAGCGTACGATGATCTTTATGCGGTCATCGGATGGCATCCCGTCGACTCGATTGATTTTGATGAGGAAGCCTATCAAAAGGTCGAACGATTGATGGATCATGAAAAAGTCGTTGCGCTTGGAGAAATCGGACTCGACTACCACTGGGATACGTCACCGAAAGACGTCCAACAGGAAGCTTTCCGCAAACAGATCCGTCTCGCGAAGCAGAAGAAAAAACCGATCGTCATCCATAACCGGGAAGCGACAGAAGATACGTTACGAATCCTCGAAGAAGAGGATGCAAAAGAAGTCGGTGGTATTTTGCATAGCTACAGTATGAGTGCTGAATTGTTACCGCGTTGCCTAGCGATGAACTTCTATATTTCACTTGGTGGACCTGTTACGTTCAAAAACGCGAAAATGCCAAAACGTGTTGCACAGGAAGTACCGCTCGATCGTTTACTCGTTGAGACGGACTGTCCGTATCTGACACCAACACCACACCGCGGTAAACGCAACGAGCCGGCTTACGTTCGGTTCGTCGCTGAAGAAATTGCGCAGCTCCGTGGCATGATGTATGCCGATGTGGAAGCAGCAACGACGGAAAATGCAAAACGGGTCTTCCGTTTGCCATGATGCGTTCGTTGACGTTCATTACAATCGGATGCAGCCTGCTACTTGCGGCTGCACTCGTCTATGGGATGATGGATCATCCACGAACCGTGACAGTTTTGATTGATGGACAAGAGCAGCAGGTGAAGACAACGGCTGATTCTGTTTATGGCGTTCTCAAAGAAGCCGGCATTACGACGCGTGACAATGATGTGATTGAACCGGCTCTTAGTGCCGACCTGCCGAAAAAACGATTAATCGTCATTCAGCGGGCAAAAGAAATCACATTGATCATGGGCTACGGTGAGTCCCGTCGCGTCCGGACGCAGGCGCGTCAAGTAAAGGATCTACTTGCAGAGCGCGGTATCAAGAAAGCCGACACGGATGATATCTATCCGTCTTCTGACGCTGTATTGACGAGTGGTATGACGGTGCGGTACCGCGAAGCTTTTCCCGTTGATCTCGTCGTCGGGGGAAAAGCCCGACAACTCTACACGTATGAAACGACGGTCCGCGAATTGTTAGAACGGGAAGGAATCCGTCTTCAAAAGGAAGATCGGGTCGCTCCAAATCCCGATACCCGCGTGACGGAAGGGACGTTGATTACGGTCAACACGACACGTCGTGCGATGTTGACACAGGATCAACTCGTTCCGTTTGAGATCGAAGAAGTCGAGGATCCGACCTTACCGGAAGGCGAGCAACTGGTGACGACATCAGGTCGTCCGGGTGTCCGAACGAAAAAGTATCAATTGACGTTAGCTGACGGTCTTAGTAAAGAGAAAAAACTGATTGATGACCAAGTGACACGGACGCCGATCAAACAAGTCGTCAAAGTCGGGACAAAACCGATTGAGACACCAATCGAAGCGCCCGTCTTCAACGAAAAACAAGCGACCAATCCGCTAACTGAAACACCGAAAGCCGATGCGGATCTTGATTTTGAGAGTGCGAAGAGCTTGATGGTCGAAGCGACAGCGTATACGAACGACCCAGCTTCGAACGGCAGTCGTTTGTACAATGGTCGTGCCTTGACAGCGACCGGGTATGACGTGACCGATACGATCACCTATCAAGGTTTGCCGATCATCGCGGTTGATCCGAAGGTCATTCCGCTTGGCACGAAGGTCTACGTCGAAGGGGTTGGTCTTGCGATCGCTCTCGATACAGGTGGTGCCATTAAAGGCAATAAGATTGATATTTTAGTCGATGGTGAACAAAAAGCAAAGACGTTCGGTCGAAAACAACTGCAAGTCTGGGTCATTCCTAGTGCAACGGAAGCGGACACGTGACGCTTCCTTGTTTTTTTCGTGGAAACAGGTACAATTACGAGAGTGTTTGAAGAAGGTGGAGAGATCATGCGGAAACGCTTAAAAGAAGTCATCGTCGTCGAAGGACGAGATGATACGACACGATTACAAGAAGTCTTTGATGTCGATACAATTGAAACGAACGGTTCAGCCGTTAATGAACAGACGATGCAACGCATTGAGAAGGCCCTCGAACGACGCGGTGTCATCATTTTCACGGATCCTGATTTTCCAGGAGATCGTATCCGTGCCCGAATCAATGAACGTGTACCAGGCTGTAAACATGCCTATCTTCCGCGTGCTCAAGCAAAAGATAAGCGCGGTAAAATTGGTGTTGAACATGCCTCACCTGCCGCAATCGAAGAGGCGCTCGCTGCTGTCTATGAGACGGAAGAAGCACCGGTTGCCGAAGTGACACGTGAGATGATTTTGGCAGCTGATTTGATTGGTGGACCAGCAGCCTCGATCCGTCGTCGTCGTCTCGGTCAGATTCTTGCGATTGGTGAACCGAATGCAAAACAACTCGTCAAACGTGTCGCATCGATCCGGATCACGCTGGCGGAATGGGAAGCAGCGTTGAAACAACTAGAGGAGGAAGAAGTTTGAAAGACATTGCTACATTGCACCGGACGAAAGAAATTTTAGCGAAACATGGCTTTTCGTTTAAAAAATCGTTAGGGCAAAACTTTTTAATCGATTTAAATGTATTAGGAAACATCGTCGGAGCAGCTGGATTAACGCCTGAGAGTGGTGTACTCGAGATCGGACCAGGAATCGGCTCATTGACGGAACAATCGGCGAAACAGGCGAAAAAAGTCGTTGCTCTTGAAATCGATCAACGATTGTTACCGATTCTTGATGATACACTTGCACCATATCCCCATACGAAGGTCATTCACGGTGATGCTCTTGAACTCGATCTTTCGACGATCGTTGCTGAAGAGTTCACGCAAGAAGGCATCACCGACATTGCCGTCGTCGCGAACCTCCCGTATTATGTCACGACACCGATTATCATGCGGATCCTTGAAGCGAAAGCACCGTTTCGGACGCTCGTCATGATGATTCAAAAGGAAGTCGCTGAACGAATCGGTGCAAAACCAGGCACGAAAGCATATGGATCTCTATCGATCGCGATTCAATACTATGCGGAAGCTGAAGTCTGCTTCACGGTCCCAAAACAAGTCTTCATTCCAGCACCAAACGTCGATTCAGCAGTCATCCGCTTGAACATTCGAAAAGAGCCGGCGGTACAGACACAGGATGAGGCACTCTTCTTTGAAATCGTCCGAGCAAGTTTTGCACAACGTCGGAAAACGATTTTAAACAACTTGACGACACACTTCGGGAAAACGGAAAAAGCAGCGGTCGAAGCGGCGTTGTTAGAAGCTGGGGTTGAACCACGTCGTCGCGGAGAAACGCTCAGCCTGCAGGAATTCGCACAGTTAGCAGATGCACTTTTGCCAATTAAAAAACGTTGACGGATACGATTAGAACAGATATAATATTTCCCCTTTCTAATATTTATTTAATATGCTATAATAAATATTAGTGAGGTGAAGCGTATGCCAAAGACGTTGAACGAAATCAGACATGTTTTCGAAACACATGTTGGTGAAAGACTGACGCTAAAAGCAAGCGGCGGTCGTAAAAAGGTCGTAACCCGAATCGGAACGCTCGTTGAGACGTATCCTTCGGTGTTTGTAGTCAAGCTAGACGCAGAGCGCCACAATGTCGAGCGAGTTTCTTATAGCTACGCCGACGTGCTAACAGACTCCGTACAAATCGAATTTGCGAATTCGTAAACTTACCTTCCGAAGCGGACAAAATGTTCGCTTCTTTTTTTGTGGAAAGGTTGATACAATTCCTACAGGAAACGAACTAGAGGAGGAACGGCACGATGACGATTATTGTAAAGGCTCCGGCCAAGATCAACCTAGTCCTGGATGCGACGGCAAAGCGCCCGGACGGCTATCACGATGTACATATGGTGATGACGACAGTCGATTTGGCAGACCGTCTAGAATTGACGGAGCTGCCGTCAGGAGAAATTCGAATGAATGCCCAGCATGCTTACGTTCCGAACGACGAACGTAATCTTGCTTATAAAGCAGCAGCGATCTTAAAAGAAAAATACGACGTCAAGACAGGAGTAGAGATCTTCTTAGAGAAACACATTCCAGTTGCAGCCGGACTCGCTGGTGGATCCAGTGACGCGGCAGCGACGTTACGCGGATTAAATGAGTTGTGGCAACTCGGTTTGACGCTTGAAGAGTTGGCGGAAGTCGGCGCAGCAGTGGGCTCTGACGTCCCGTTTTGTGTCATGGGTGGAACAGCGATTGCAACGGGTCGCGGAGAGAAGCTAGAAAAACTTGTCTCACCACCCCCATGCTGGGTTGTTCTTGCTAAACCGACGATCGGTGTTTCAACAGCTGACGTCTATGGTGCCCTCGACTTGAACACGGCAAAACGTCCGAACGTCGAAGCAATGATTGATGCGGTGAAGGCGCAAGATTTCCAAGCCATCTGCCAATCACTCGGTAATGTTCTCGAAGCGGTCACGTTGCCGATGCACCCAGAAGTCGAGCAAATCAAGGAATTCATGGCAAGTTGTGGCGCAGAAGGCGTCTTGATGAGCGGAAGTGGTCCGACGGTCTTTGCTCTAACGGAGCATGAAAATCGGGCACAACGTCTCTATAATGGATTACGCGGCTTTTGTAACGAAGTCTACGTCGTTCGTCTTTTAGGCGAAAACCATTGATAATATCCGTATGAAAATGATATATTCACTATTGAATATTCGGAATTACGGAGAGGTGGAACGAAACAAATGAAAATTCGGAGAAGTGGTCGATTGGTCGACATGACGCGGTACTTGCTTGACCATCCCCATCATCTCGTCTCATTGACGATTTTTGCAGAACGTTATAAATCGGCGAAATCGTCGATCAGTGAAGATTTAGATATCGTCAGCGAGATGTTAGAACATGAGGGAACAGGTCGTCTCGTTACAGTACCAGGTGCTGCGGGTGGCGTCATGTTCATTCCGACGTGGAGCAGTAAGAAGGCGTTACCGTTCATCGATGATCTATGTGAACGTGTCGCTCGTCCAGACCGACTGTTACCGGGGGGATACCTTTATTTGACGGACTTACTTGGAGATCCGAAGATGGTCAAACAAATGGGACAAGTGTTTGCATCTGTCTTTAGCCAAAAGAAAGTCGATGTCGTCATGACGATCGCAACGAAGGGGATTCCACTTGCTTATGCAGTCGCTGAGCAACTTGGTGTACCGTTCGTCATCGTGCGTTCAGATAGTCGTGTTACGGAAGGATCAACAGTCAGCATCAACTATGTCTCGGGTTCTTCAAAAGCGATCCGGACGATGGCACTCGCGCGTCGAAGCTTACCACGTGGAGCGAATGTCTTATTGATTGATGACTTCATGAAAGCCGGCGGAACGATTCGCGGAATGATGAGTCTCTTAAGCGAGTTTGAAGCAAAGGTCGCAGGTGTTGGTGTTTTGATCGAGGCAGAAGGTGCTGAGAAGAAGATGGTCAACGAATACGTCAGCTTAATGAAATTAGCGGACGTCGACGTCGACCATGGTCAAATCCAAGTCAAGCGTGGAAACGTCGACCACTATTTCTCAGAAGCTGAGACTACCTGAAATTGACAGCCGCATGGATTGTAACTATACTGTAATTATCAAACTTTTGGAAATTATGCGTAAAAAGATTGGGAAAGACTAAACCTTTGTTTGTTTTAAGCCGTAAGTAGAAGTAGACAACGAAGAGTTGTGACAACGGTTAAAGGGGTGCGGACAAAATGAACGTTACGGACGTTAAAATTCGTCGCGTCGTAGCAGAGGGTCGAATGAAAGCACTTGCCTCTATTACGCTCGACCACGAATTCGTGGTACATGATTTGCGTGTCATCGAAGGGAACAGTGGTCTCTTCGTCGCCATGCCAAGCAAACGAACGCAAGAAGGTATCTTCCGGGATGTCGCTCATCCAATCAATGCATTAATGCGAAAAAAGGTCGAAGATTCAGTACTCGAAGCCTATGCGGCACGTGAGGATCAAGAAGAAGGCATCGGTTACGAAGTCTCTTCTGCCCAAACGGCAGATCAAGCATAAGAAAAAGACAGGTTTTCTCTTCTTGGGAAAACCTGTCTTTTTTCTCGTTTTTTCATCGATTCCGCTTCGTCCCATCATTGAATAACGATGCCATTTTCGTTATAGTTGGAACGAGTGTACTATTTCAGAACGAAATCAACACTAATTTACGTGGAGGAGCGACAAGGATGAATCATTTCGCGGTAATTCTAGCAGCGGGTAAAGGAACTCGGATGAAATCTAAGCTTTACAAAGTACTTCACCCAGTCGCTGGGAAACCTATGGTACAGCACGTCGTCGATCAATTAGCGACGCTCGGCGTCAAGCGACAGGTCGTCATCGTCGGTCACGGTGCGGAATCCGTCAAAGAAGTGCTTGGCACATCGGTGGAATACGCACTTCAAAGTGAGCAGCTTGGCACAGGACATGCTGTTCAAATGGCAGAACCCGTACTCGGGAACGAACAGGGAGCAACGCTCGTCGTCTGTGGCGATACACCACTCTTGACGAGTGACACACTGGCTTCATTGTTACAACATCATGCGGAGACAAACGCAAAAGTGACCGTCTTGACGGCACTCGCTGACGATCCGACAGGTTACGGACGTATCGTGCGTGGCGGAGACGGAAACGTCTCGAAAATCGTCGAGCATAAGGATGCGAATGCAGAAGAGCTCGCGATTCGTGAAATCAATACCGGTACGTATGTATTCGATAATGAGATGTTGTTCGCGACGCTGAAGCAAGTTAAGAACGATAATGCGCAAGGTGAGTATTACTTACCAGACGTGATTGAGATTGCAAAGGCAGCAGGCGAGACGATCGCAGCGTATGCGGCACCTACGTTCGAAGAGACGATCGGTGTCAATGACCGCGTCGCACTTGCACAAGCAGAAACGTCGATGCGCAAGCGAACGAATGAGTACTGGATGCGTCAAGGTGTCACGTTCGTTGATCCGTCTTCGACGTACATCGGACCAGACGTCACGATTGGTTCAGATACTGTTCTCTATCCTGGTACGCAGTTGCTCGGTCAGACGGTCATTGGTTCAGAATGTACGATTGGTCCGAACTCGGATATCCGTAACAGTGAAGTGGCAGATGGCGCCATTGTTCGTCAATCCGTCGTCACGGATAGCAAGATTGGTCAAGCGGCACAAGTCGGTCCATTTGCGCATTTACGTCAGCAAGCGGTTCTCGGTGCGAACACACGCGTCGGAAACTTCGTTGAGATCAAGAAATCAACATTTGGCGAAGGTAGCAAATCAGCCCACTTGAGCTATGTCGGAGATGCAACAATCGGAGAGAACGTCAACCTCGGTTGTGGATCGATCACGGTCAACTATGATGGAAAAAATAAATTCCAGACGATCATTGAGGACGATGCCTTCATCGGCTGTAACGTCAACTTGATTGCACCGGTCACGGTCGGCAAGAATGCCCTCGTTGCTGCCGGATCAACCGTCACAGACGATGTGCCGGAAAACGGTCTCGCGATCGCAAGGGAACGTCAAACGACGAAACCCGATTATCGTTAATTCATTACTTGTCGCTCTACTCGTCTAAACCCAAACAAATGGAGGCCACCTACACATGTCTACTGTCTTAGAACATGAAATTCGTATTTTCGCACTCAACTCGAACAAACCACTGGCAGAGGAAATCGCTAAAGTCATCGGAATCCCGGTGAGCGAAAGTTCAGTCAAACACTTCAGTGATGGCGAAATTTCGATGAACATCGAAGAAAGTGTCCGGGGGGATGATATTTACATCATTCAATCGACAAGCCAACCAGTCAACGAAAACCTGATGGAACTTCTCATCATGATCGATGCACTGAAACGGGCGTCTGCACGGACGATCAACGTCGTCATTCCGTATTACGGTTATGCGCGTCAAGATCGCAAAGCACGTTCACGTGAGCCAATCACGGCGAAACTCGTTGCGAACTTGCTTGAAGTAGCAGGGGCGACACGTGTCGTGACGATGGATCTCCATGCAGCACAAATCCAAGGGTTCTTCGATATTCCAGTAGATCAATTGATGGGTGTACCGCTTCTCGCTTCATACTTCGAGAAAAAGAACATCGATCCAAACGAACTCGTCATCGTTTCTCCAGACCATGGCGGTGTCACACGGGCACGTAAATTAGCAGAACAATTAAAAGCACCAATCGCGATCATCGACAAACGCCGTCCGAAACCGAACGTCGCAGAAGTCATGAACATCGTTGGTCAAGTCGATGGCAAGATTGCCATCATCATCGATGACATCATCGATACAGCGGGTACGATCACACTTGCAGCGAACGCTTTGATCGAAAACGGAGCGAAACAAGTCTATGCATGTTGTACACACCCTGTTCTTTCAGGTCCGGCAATGGAGCGAATTGAGAACTCAGCGATCGAAGAACTCGTCGTCTTGAACACGATCGATTTAACACAACGCGAATGTGCAAGCAAAATCAAACAAATCTCTGTGGCACGCTTGCTTGCAGAAGCAATCATCCGTGTACACGAACAGAAATCAATCAGCCCGCTCTTCAGCTGATTGCTTATGCATACGAACGATGTGGTCCGGTTTATTGAAATCGGACCCTTGTTCGTTTACTTTTTTAAACAGAAATGAGGAATCGATATGAAATGTATCGTCGGATTAGGGAATCCTGGCGCGAAGTATGCGAATACGCGCCACAACATCGGTTTTCTTGCGATCGATGCCTTAGCGGAGAAACACGGGATCACGCTTTCAGAATCGAAGTTTAAAGCCCTCTTCGGAACGGGAATGATAAACGGAGAACGTGTCGTGCTCGTCAAGCCATTGACGTATATGAATTTATCAGGTGAAGCGGTGCGACCGTTACTTGATTTCTACAAGATCGCGGTCGAGGATGTGCTCGTCATCTATGATGATCTGGATTTACCACTTGAGAAATTGCGCTTGCGTTCGAAAGGCAGTGCAGGCGGTCATAACGGCGTCAAGTCGTTGATCCAGCACCTCGGTACGCAGGAAATCAAGCGTCTTAAACTCGGTGTTGGTCGACCACCGGCACCAATCCAAGTCATCGACTGGGTGTTAATGAATTTTTCGAAGGCGGAACAAGGAAGTCTGCAACACGTACTCAATGCGTCTGTCGATGTAGCGACGGACTTTATAGACACACCGTTTCTCGCTTTGATGAATCGGTATAACTGAACGCAACGCTTTGGGGGTTCCAAAGCGTTTTTGCTGTCGTGTTTTAGGAGGAAGAAGATGAAACAATTACAAGAACTCTTATTAGCGATTCCTGAAATCAAGACGGTTCGGGAACGCTTCCGGGACGGTGTCAACGCTCAGTTGATTACTGGTCTGATGAATAGTGGAAAGGCATTGTTCGTCGCCGGGATTTATCAGGAGACGAAACGTCGATTCGTACTCGTGACACATAATATGTTCCAAGCGCAAAAGTTGTACGATGATTTGATTGAACTCGTGCCGGAAGAAGACGTCATGCTCTATCCGGTCGATGAGACATTAGCCGCGGAACTCTCCTATGGGGCGAGTCCGGAACTGCGGGCAACACGGATCGAAACCCGTCATCGTTTATTGACGACGGACGACGGGATCCTAATCATTCCGCTCGTTGGCTTACGCCGATATGTTCCGGGTGCAGAGACGTTCTTGTCGCACGTCAAACAGGTGAAGCCAGGCGATATCTTGTCGATTCCAGACTTCGTCCAGGATTTAGTTGATGCGGGGTATGAGCGGACAGCGACCGTGACGACACCAGGTGAGTTTGCCGTTCGCGGGAGTATCATCGATATTTATCCGCTCACGGTTGAACGCCCGTACCGGCTCGATCTATTCGACGAGGAAATCGACTCGATCTATACATTCGATGCGGAGACTCAACGTTCGCTCGGTGTTGTCGCAGAAGCATGTTTGATGCCAGCAGCCGAACACTTCGCGACCAAGGATCAGTTAAAGGAGGCTGGCGAAAAAGTCCGTCGTCTTTATGAGGCGACGAAAGAGCGCGTCCAAAGTACGGAAGTCCTCGCGGCACTCGAAGAGGGGATTGCTTACGACGTCGAGTTGTTAGAAAACGGCGATCGTCCGAAACAGTTCGCGAAGTATGCACCAATCCTCTACACGTCGACGTTACGTCAAGACGTGACAGGCAGCGTCTTGATCGTCGATGAAGTCGCGCGGGTTGAAGAAGCGGCAGAAGTCCAGGATGCAGAGGAAGCAGAATGGATGGCGTCGCTCATTGAACGCGGACAAAGCGTCAGTGATTACGTCCTGTCCGTTCCGATGACACATGTCTTTGAAGGACAACCATTGTTGTACCTCTCGCTCCTTCCGACTCGTCGGAGCGGTGTACCGGAAAGTGCGGCAATCCATTTCAGCATCAAACCGATTGCGCCGTTCCATGGTCAGATGGAACGCCTGAAGCAAGAAGTCGAGCGATATCGTCGCGCTGACATGTGGATGGTCTTCTTAGCGAGTAACCGAGAACGTGCCGAGCGGATGCGCCAGACGTTATCCGATTATGGGGTTGAAGCCTCGATCGTAACGAAAGAGGGCATCACTCGTGGTCAACCAGCGATCTTGATTGGCGGAATCCATGGTGGATTCGAGATGACGAATGCGCGCCTCGTCGTCATCACAGAAGAAGAAGTCTTCAAGCAACCGGCGCGTCGCCGGAAGCAGACGACGAAGCTGACGAACGCTGAACGGATCAAGAGTTACCAAGAATTGAAGACAGGTGATTACGTCGTTCATATTCATCATGGAATTGGGCGGTACCATGGCATCAAGACGATTGATGTAGCCGGTAATCATCAGGATTATCTCCATCTCGTCTACGCAGGAGAGGACTCGTTGTATGTTCCTGTCGATCAGATCGACTTGATTCAAAAGTACGTTGGGGCTGAAGGGAAAGAGCCGAAAATCTATAAACTCGGTGGAACGGAATGGAAAAAGGTCAAAGCGAAGGTTCAAAAATCGGTCGAGGATATCGCTGATGAATTGATCAAGCTCTATGCAGCTCGTGAAGCTGCCGTCGGTTTTGCTTTCCCAGAGGATGACGATAACATGCAAGCGTTCGAGGCTTCCTTCCCATATGAGGAAACGGTCGATCAATTGCGATCAATTGCCGAGATCAAGAAAGATATGGAACGTCCGCGTCCGATGGATCGTCTATTATGTGGTGACGTCGGGTACGGGAAAACGGAAGTGGCGATTCGTGCAGCCTTTAAAGCAGTCATGTCTGGAAAACAAGTCGCGTTGCTCGTACCGACGACCGTCCTTGCGCAACAACACTACGAAACAATGCTTGAGCGATTCAGTGAATGGCCGATTCGAGTGTCGGTCATGAGCCGGTTCCGTTCGCCAGCAGAATTGAAGGCAACGAAACAAGGGTTAAAAGAGGGAACGATCGATGTCGTCGTTGGGACACACCGTGTGCTGTCGAAAGACGTCCAATTCGCTGATATCGGATTGTTGATCATTGATGAAGAGCAACGATTCGGTGTTAAACACAAAGAACGTCTGAAACAGTTGAAGACAAACGTCGATGTCTTGACGTTGACAGCGACACCGATTCCGCGGACATTGCACATGTCGATGATCGGAATCCGTGATCTCTCTGTCCTTGAGACACCACCGGAAAACCGTTATCCAGTCCAGACATACGTCATGGAATACGACGGAATCGTCATGCGGGAAGCACTCGAACGGGAACTCGGACGTGGTGGACAAGCATTCTTCCTCTACAACCGTGTCGAGGGCATCGAGCGAAAGGCAGAAGAGATTCGCGCCCTCGTACCGGAAGCACGAATTGTCACGGCTCACGGTCGAATGACGGAAACCGAACTCGAAAGTCAGCTAATCGCCTTCTTCGAAGGAGATGCCGACGTCCTTGTCAGTACGACGATCATTGAGACGGGGATTGATATCCCGAACGTCAATACGTTGATCGTTCATGACGCCGATCAAATGGGCTTATCACAGCTTTATCAATTACGTGGTCGTGTCGGTCGTTCAAGTCGCGTCGCCTACTCGTACTTTACGTACCGTCCGCAAAAACGATTGACGGAAGTGGCAGAAAGTCGTCTGCAGGCGATCAAGGAGTTCACGGAGCTCGGTAGCGGTTTTAAAATCGCAATGCGTGACCTGTCGATTCGCGGTGCCGGGAACTTACTCGGTTCGCAACAATCTGGATTCATCGATTCTGTTGGTTTCGATCTCTATTCGCAGATGCTTGCAGAAGCAGTCGAGGAGCGGAAAGAACGGATGAAAGGTAAAAAACGCATCCAGAAATTCGTTCCTGAGTTCACATTCAGCCTTGATGCCTATATTCCATCGCACTACATGACAGACTCCGAGCTGAAAATCGAGTTCTACAAACGTTTGAAATATGTTGATACCGTCGATAGTCTCGAACAACTCGAAACGGAAATGCTTGAACGATTCGGTGAGTTTCCGGATGAGGTCGCGCGTTTGATCCAGTTGACACGGATGCGCATTTTCGCGGAACGGGCGCGTGTCGAGCGTGTTAAACAAACCGATCCGAAAATTGAGATCGTCTTATCGCTCCAATCGACACAACAACTCGATGTGGCGGACTTCGTTAAATGGACTGTCCCACTGGGACGTGGTCTTGGAATGGGACAACAAGAGCAGAAACTCGTCTTAACCCTCAACCGCAACAAACAGTCGACGCAACAGATGACGATGCAGGCAGAACAATTATTGGCGGAACTTGATCGCCGGCTCGTCGGGCGATGAATAGACGAACGATTGCGCAAGGCGCAGCACTGCTTGCGATCTCTAGTTATATCTCAAAATTGCTCAGCTTCTTTTACCGGATTCCGTATCAGAACCTCGCTGGTGATTTCGGATTGTACGTCTATCAGACCGTCTATCCATTATTTGCGATTGCGGCAGCGCTCGGCATTTATGCGCTGCCTGTCATCGTGGCGAAGTTGACGCTTCACCACCCGGATGAGAAACGAGAAGTTCTCTGGTCGATTTTTTATGTCTTACTTGCCATGACCGTCTTTTTCGGTCTGCTCGGATGGTGGATCGCCCCGACGCTCGCTGGGTGGTTCGGGGATGCAAAACTGGTTGTGCCCCTGCGTGCGGTAACATGTACGTTTTATTTACTACCCGTGATTGCTGTTCTACGAGGAATGTTCCAAGCAGATCTTGAGATGCGACCGACGGCTGTATCCCAAGTCTCTGAAAATGCCGTCCGTGTCGGACTATTGTTGCTCGTGACGTATATCGGTGTCTCGATGCAGGCGGACCCCTACTGGATTGGTGCGAGCGCTCATTTAACGGCGATTGGCGGCAGCATCGTTTCGTTATTCGTCCTGTTACGCTTTGCGAAAGGGAAAATCGGTCGTCCGGTATTTTCGAGTATTCATATAAGACGTGTCGGAAAAGTGCTGGTGACAAGCGGTGTAGCAGTTAGTATCGCGTCACTTGCCTTGTTGCTGATGCAATTGATTGATGGATTAACGTTCGTCAATCTACTTGGCAATACGACGGAAACAAAAATCGAAAAAGGAATACTCGACCGTGGGTATCCGTTACTGCAATTTGCGATTCTGTTTGCGACGTCGATGAGCCTTGCGAGTGTGCCAGCCTTGTCGACTGCATACCGGAAACACGATCCACAGATGATGCGTCAACAACTCGAGACATTACTCCGTTCCGGTTTATTGATTGCCGCTGCAGCGACGATCGGGCTAATGGGTGTGATGCGTCCGCTCAATATTGCGTTATATCAAAATGATCAAGGAACAGCGGGATTGATTTGGCTCGCAGCGACGGCATTTGCCGCATCGATCGCGATGATGATCGTCTCTTGTCTCCAGTCGGTTGATGCCGAGAAATATGCGCTTGTTGGTGTTCTTATCGGATTAGGGGCGAAGCTTACTCTGAACCTCTATTTCATTCCCCGATATGGTATGATCGGGGCGGGTATGGCGACATTTGGAGGTTTTGCCGTCATGGCGGCAGCGCAATGGATTTTATTGAACCGGAAGTTCGGTCGTGTATCTGCGGGAACTGTTTTTTATCGAAGACTGGTCTTACCTGTGCTTACCATGGGTGTGTTTCTGTATCTGATCGAGACGTTTTTCCAGCTGTTTGAGCTTGAGACACGAATCGGTGCGGCACTCGAAGTCGGCGTTCTTGTCGTCGGTGGTGCCATCATTTATGGCAGTATGGCGTTACGCTTTCGTGCCTTATCAGAACAAGAGTGGGCGTTATTGCCTTTAGGAGATAAGTTATATCAGATGTACCAACGTAGGAGGAGCATATGACACACCGAATTACGATCGTCGGCCTTGGCGTCGGCGAACTCGAACAATTGCCGTTTGGCATCTATCGATTATTAAAAAACACGACACAACCTGTCTATTTGCGGACAGTGGATCATCCAGTCGTTTCAGAACTTGCAGCAGAGGGAATGAACTTTACATCATTTGACTCAGTTTATGAACGACATAGTCGGTTTGAAGACGTATATACAGAAATCGTCGAGGAATTGCTTCGTCTTTCTGAAACGACGGACATCATCTATGCCGTTCCAGGACATCCATTAGTCGCTGAGAGTACCGTGCAACAGTTGTTGCAACGGACAGACAATGTCGATGTCGTAGGGGGACAAAGTTTTCTCGATCCGATGTTCGCTGCACTTGGTGTGGATCCGATTGAAGGATTCCAGTTACTTGATGCAACGGCATTTGCTGTCGATGAAGCACAGATTCGTCAACATCTACTGATTGGGCAAGTCTATGACGCGCTCGTCGCTGGCGACTTAAAAGTCCAGTTGATGGAACGTTATCCGGACGAACATCTCGTCACTCTTGTCACAGCAGCAGGTACGAGCCAGCAAACCGTTCAAAACGTACCGTTATATGAACTCGATCATGTGACGACGCTCAGTAACTTAACGACGGTCTATGTACCACCGGTTACGGATGAGCAGACGTTGAATCGTGACTTCGCGACTTTAAAAGAGATTATCGCGCGATTACGCGGTGAAGGTGGTTGTCCATGGGATCAAGAGCAGACGCATGAGTCCTTAAAACGACATTTAATCGAAGAATCTTACGAATTACTGGAAGCAATCGACCTTCAGGACGATAACTTAATGATAGAAGAACTAGGAGACGTCCTCTTACAGGTTATGCTCCACGCACAAATTGGTCTAGATGAAGGGTATTTTGATATTCGAGACGTCATCGGAAGCGTCAGCGATAAGATGATTCGTCGCCATCCCCATGTCTTCGGGGAAACGACTGTTGATTCTTCAGCAGACGTTGTGTCGAACTGGCAAGACATCAAAGCACAAGAAAAACCGGAGCGGACTTCTTTACTTGATGGTGTGACAAAAGGAGCACCTGCTTTGATGCGCGCAGAAGACATTCAAAAGAAAGTGGCGAAAGTCGGTTTCGAGTGGGAAGACGTCGAGGGGGCACTTGAAAAAGTGATCGAAGAGTTACATGAATTGAAAGAAGCAGCCCCAGAAGAACGACTCGGAGAATTTGGAGACGTCCTGTTCTCGATAACACTCGTCGGAAAATACCTCGGTCTATCGGCAGAAGAAGGATTACAACGAACGAATGATAAATTTATTCGCCGTTTTACACGGATGGAACAACTAGCGGATCGACCGCTCGTTGAGATGACGCTTGAAGAGCAAGATTCACTCTGGCATCAAGCGAAGCAGGAGGAACAGTCATGAGACTTGATAAATTTTTAAAAGTATCGCGTCTGATCAAACGACGGACGCTTGCGAAAGAAGTTGCTGATCAAGGTCGGATTACGATCAATGGTAATGTAGCGAAAGCAAGTAGCACGGTAGCAGCAGGTGATGAGATGACGATTCGGTTCGGAAATAAGATCGTGACAGTTGCGATTTCAAGCATTAAAGAACATGCGAAAAAAGAAGAAGCATCTGATATGTATGAAATCATCCGTGAAGAAAAGGTGAATTCCGAAGAATCGATGTAATTTACCGGAAAAAGGAAGTATACTAAAGAGTGTCAGGGATGACCACTCAGAAAGAGGAGGGATGATATGCCAACACCGCTCGAATCAGGGCGTCAAACGCCAAAGATCAAGCCGCTCAATGACCGTAAGAAGCAATTGAGTCAGAATGCTATTGAAAACCGTCGACGTCTCAAAAATCGCTTTTTCTTGTGTCTGACCGTCTTTTTGCTCATCTTTTCCCTCATGGGGTGGTCATACATGGAAAAACGGCAATTGATCGCAGAACAAAAGCAGTCATTTCAAGTAGCTGAACAGGAGCAGACGAAAGCAAAAAAAGAGACTGCTCGTCTGAAAGAAGAAATCAATCGTCTCAATGATAAAGAATATGTGGCGAACTTAGCCCGGAGTGAGTTGCTCTATTCGAAAAAAGGAGAAACGATCTTCTACTTTTCACCTGAAGACTAATTGAAGGTTGCCGATTGATTGAAAAAAGAATGAATCACTCGTATAATAAGAAACGAATCAACTAAAAAGGAGCAATACAATTTATGTCGATTGAAGTAGGCAGCAAAGTGCAAGGGAAAGTAACAGGCATCACGAATTTCGGAGCGTTCGTTGAGTTACCAACAGGGAAAACTGGTCTTGTTCACATTAGTGAAGTGGCAGATTCTTATGTTAAGGACATCAATGATGTATTAACGGTTGGTCAAGAAATCACCGTTAAAGTCTTAAGTGTTGAAAACGATGGTAAGATTGGTCTTTCCATTAAAAAAGCCGTCGATCGTCCAGAAGGTGAACGCCCACGTCCAGCACGTCAGTTCGATCGTGGACCACGTCCAGCAGGACAAGATCGCGGACCACGTTCGTTCGATAACAAAGGACCGCGTGGAGGCGGTAATCGTGGAGGCTTCAACAAAGGTGGCCGTAATACACCACCACCGCGCAAAGAACAATCGTTCGATACGTTGATGTCTAGTTTCCTGAAAGATAGTGAAGATCGTCTTGCTACATTGAAACGTCAAACGGATTCAAAACGTGGCGGGCGCGGCGCAAAACGTCAATAACTTGCTGACCTGTTCTTTATAAGAATAGAGATGGAATGACGCCGTTCATTCCATCTTTTATTTTTTTAAAATTATTTTTATAAAAAGCGTTGACTTTCATTTGACCTGCCCGTATTATAGAAAATGTGCTTAAGACGCACGAGTTAAAAATATGGCGGTGTAGCTCAGCTGGCTAGAGCGTACGGTTCATACCCGTGAGGTCGTGGGTTCGACTCCCTCCGCCGCTACCATATTTTTTTTTGGCCCGTTGGTCAAGCGGTTAAGACACCGCCCTTTCACGGCGGTAACACGGGTTCGAATCCCGTACGGGTCATTCTCAAAAAGCTATCTCTATTATATAGAGATAGCTTTTTTTAGGTTTTAACGGAAAGGGGTGAAGTCGTAATGGAAGGTGTGCCGTTTGAACCGCTCCTAGTCGGAGTGTCTGGAGGATGTGACTCGATGGTACTCGTCGATCGGTTGTATCGAGAAGGGTATGACATTGCAATTGCACATGTGCATCACGGATTACGAGCAGCATCCGACGAAGAAGCACATTTTATCGAAGACTGGGCAGCAACTCGAAAGATTTTGTTTTTCATGACGCGTTTAGACTGGGCAGGACGTACGAGCTCTCAAGCAGCATGTCGTGAGGAACGGTATGCATTTTTTGAGCGCATCATGGAAGAGACCGGACGCTCGCGTCTTGTTCTCGCCCATCATCAAGATGATCAAATCGAGACGTTGCTCATTCAGCTCGTTCGAGGAGAAGCACAAGTTGATGGGATTCCTGTCATTCGTCCGTTTGGTAACGGCTGGTTACATCGACCGTTACTACATGAATCGAAGCAAGCATTACTCGATTATGCATGGCAACATGAGGTACCGTGGCGAGAGGATGCATCAAATGCAGAAACGACCTATTTACGAAATCAAATTCGGCATAAGATTCTTCCGCCACTACGAGACATTCGTCCTGGTTTTGAACAGGCAACAGCAGCAGCAGCACATGCGCGACAGCAAATCATGCGTGAGCAGGCAACATTCGTCGCGACCTATCTCGACCGGTGTAAGGAAACAAACGGAATTCCGGTCGCACGTATTTTAGAATTGCCGACGGATTTACAACGGCTCGTCTTGCCGACGTTAACGGGCGATACGTTTTCTTCCGAAACGATTCGTCACTTTGTTACATGGCTTCGGGTGGATAAGGGCTCGGACGAAGTGTATTATGGAAACTGGAGGATGCGACGTGCATATGGCTTTTTGATGCAAGATCGTGTGATACGGTCAATGAATGACGATTTACCGTTTCAAGTAGGGGAGAATTTGGGAACGTATCATTATGGTGAACAAATGCTTCGCTTCTCAATTGGAACGCACGGGATCCCACTGGACGCGATTACGTTTCCGTTGACGGTACGTCCGCCACGTCCGGGAGATCGGATTCAACTTGCTGTTGGTTCGAAAAAAGTCAGTCGAATTCTGATTGATGCGAAGGTTCCACGTTATCTCCGGGAACAAGTGCCGGTCGTCGTCGATGCAAATGGAGTGATTTTAGCCGTCATTGGACATCGAATTGCAATATTCGGGTCATTTGAACTCCTCGCAAAATCTTATTTAATGATAGAATGGTAATGTAGTGTTTATTATGGAGGAGGAATACCTAGCATGACCTTGATGAACGATATGGAAAAAGTATTGATTTCAGAAGAAGAGATCCAAAATAAAGTGGGCGAACTCGCCGGCGATTTGACAGCGGATTATCACGATCGTTTTCCGTTGCTTGTGTGTGTCTTAAAAGGCGCAATGCCTTTCATGTCCGATCTTGTCAAAAAGATGGATATGCACCTTGAAATGGACTTCATGGACGTTTCGACGTATCACGGTGGGACAACATCAACCGGTGAAGTCAAGATTGAAAAAGATTTGAACACATCGGTAGAAGGACGCGACATCTTGATTGTCGAAGATATCATCGACAGCGGATTGACGCTTGGTTACCTCGTAGACCTCTTCAAGTACCGGAAAGCGAAGTCCGTTAAAATCGTGACATTGCTCGACAAACCGACAGGACGGAAAAATGACTTGCATGCAGATTACAGCGGCTTCGTCATTCCACACGAATTTGTCGTCGGGTATGGTCTGGATTACGAAGAGAAATACCGTAACCTTCCGTATGTAGGTGTCTTGAAACCTGCAGTCTACGGTGGCTAATTATTTTTAATCTCGTCTGTCCCATGATAAGATGAAACCAATTACAAAGCGCGCCCTGTCGCGCCAGGATTCGTATTCATCCATTAGAAAAACGAGATGGATGCGGAGAGGAGGCATAAGATGAACCGAGCAGTGAAGAATACCCTCGTGTTTGGGGTCATTTTTCTAGCTTTGATCTTGTTTCTGCAATACTTGCAGAGTCCAGTGAACAAAAGCAAAGAAATCAATTACACACAGTTTGTCGAGTCTGTTGAAAAAGGTGAAATCAAGACGGCTACCTTCCAGTATGAAGGCCAGACGTATAATGTGACAGGAGATTTGCGTGCAAAAGATTCGACGTATGAAACAGTCGTACCGGCTGTTGATACGGAACTAACGGATCTCTACACGCAATTGAAAAGCCAAGGAGTCAAGATGGACTTCAAGGCAGCAGAAACGAATGGTGGTTGGATCGCGTTACTAACGACGATCGTTCCATTCATCATCATCTTCATCCTCTTCTTCTTCTTAATTAATCAAGCACAAGGTGGCGGTGGTGGCGGTCGCGTCATGAACTTCGGGAAATCGAAGGCACGCCTCTACGATACAGAGAAGAAAAAGATTACGTTTGATGATGTAGCCGGCGCAGACGAAGAGAAACAAGAACTCGTCGAAGTCGTCGAATTCTTAAAAGATCCGCGTAAATTCGCGAAGCTCGGTGCCCGTATTCCGAAAGGGGTTCTCCTCGTGGGTCCTCCAGGTACAGGTAAAACGTTGCTCGCGCGTGCTGCAGCTGGTGAAGCTGGCGTACCATTCTTCTCGATTTCAGGTTCTGACTTCGTTGAGATGTTCGTTGGTGTCGGGGCATCACGTGTTCGTGACTTGTTCGAAAACGCGAAGAAAAACGCACCATGTATCATCTTCATCGATGAAATCGATGCTGTCGGTCGTCAACGGGGCGCAGGTCTCGGTGGTGGACATGATGAGCGTGAGCAGACATTGAACCAACTTCTCGTCGAGATGGATGGATTCAGTGAAAACGAAGGCATCATCATGATCGCAGCAACGAACCGTGCTGATATTCTTGACCCTGCGTTACTCCGTCCAGGTCGTTTTGACCGTCAAATCACGGTTGATCGTCCAGATGTCGTCGGTCGTGAAGCAGTCTTGAAAGTACACGCGCGGAACAAACCGCTTGATTCAACGGTTGATTTAAAAGCCATCGCACAACGGACGCCTGGATTCTCGGGTGCGGATCTTGAAAACCTTCTAAACGAAGCAGCACTTGTTGCCGCTCGGGCAGATCGTGATAAGGTCTCGATCGTTGATCTCGAAGAAGCGATTGACCGTGTTATCGCTGGACCAGCGAAGAAGAGCCGGATCATCTCGCCGAAAGAGAAAAAGATCGTCGCATGGCATGAAGCTGGACATACGATCATCGGTGTCACGCTCGACGATGCGGACGAAGTACACAAAGTAACAATCGTTCCTCGTGGTAACGCGGGCGGATACGTCGTCATGTTGCCAAAAGAAGATCGTTACTTCATGACGAAGCCGGAACTCGAAGATAAGATTACTGGATTGCTCGGTGGTCGCGTTGCAGAGGACATCGTCTTCGGAGAAGTCTCGACTGGAGCAAGCAATGACTTCCAGCGTGCGACAGGTCTTGCACGGAAAATGGTCATGGAGTTCGGAATGAGTGAAAAACTCGGACCGCTTCAATTCGGATCAGGTCAAAGCGGTAACGTCTTCCTCGGCCGTGATTTCCAAAACGAACAGAATTACTCGGATGCGATTGCACACGAGATCGATACGGAAATCCAAGCGATCATCAACCGCTGTTACCAAAAAGCGAAAGATATCTTGACTGAGAAACGCGATCAGCTCGACTTGATTGCAACGACGTTGCTTGAAGTCGAAACACTTGATCAAAAACAAATTCACCATCTCTTAGAGACAGGCGAATACAAAAAACATGAACCAGAAGCAACGACTCCAAAAGCAGAAGAGAAAGCACCGGAATCGACAGATGCAACCGTCGATCAACCGACAGAGTCTCCAACGCAAATGGGTTCAGTCGTTGACGAAGGACAAAATGTAGATACGGATACACCAGATACGCCGCGTCGCGACGATCAAGTGTAAACGGATGGAACGGATTCGATCTCGCATCGAATCCGTTCTTTTTTGTTACAGACCGAGCGAATACACATCGGTAGGTGTGACCATACGAGCATGGTATAATCACAACGTATATCATTCCGAGCGTAAAACAACGGAATATAAAAAGAAGCATGAAAATCGAGAAGAAGCGGGGAAATAAGCAAATGATTTTAGTCATCGATGTCGGAAATACGAATATCGTCTTAGGTGTCTATCAAGGACAAGAGTTGATCGAGCATTGGCGGATTGCGACAGACCGGACACGGACGACGGACGAATACGGTATGCTCGTCAAAGCGTTGTTTCGTGACGCAGAGCTAAACGTGGAAGAAATCGAGGGAATCGTGTTATCATCTGTCGTACCCCCCGTCGTGTTTCCACTAGAAAATATGTGTGTGCGTTACTTTAAACGCCGTCCGTTTTTGATTGGACCAGGAATCAAGACAGGACTCGATTTAAAAGTCGATAATCCACGGGAAGTGGGAGCCGATCGAATCGTCAATGCAGTAGCGGCGACGGCGAAATACGAGGGACCGATGATCATCGTCGATTTTGGAACAGCGACGACGTACTGTTACATCGATGCACAAAAACGGTATTACGGTGGCATCATCTCACCGGGTGTGATGGTTGCGACCGAGGCACTCTATAATAAGGCAGCAAAATTGCCGCGAATTGAAATTGCGAAACCGCAGTCAACCATCGGTCGAAATACGATCCATGCGATGCAATCGGGTACGTATTTCGGATATGTGGCGCAGGTGGACGGACTCGTTCACCGGATGAAAGAAGAAATGGGTGAAGCGAAGGTCATTGCGACCGGTGGTTTAGCCCGACTAATCAGCGAGGAATCCACGATGATTGAGATCGTCGATCCATTCTTGACGTTAGATGGATTACGGATTATCTACGAACGAAATAAGTGAGGGATTAATAAGATGAAACGGGAAGAATTATTAGCACAATTAAAAGATGACTATTTAGTACGGGCGTTAGGCTTCAACGGAGAAGTTCGTGCATTTGCGATCCGTTCGACAAAAACGGTCTATGAAGCACAACTTCGTCACCAGACGACACCGGTCGTCACGGCAGCGCTCGGTCGGACACTAACAATCGGCGCGATGATGGGTACGATGCAAAAAGGCGATACACGTGTCACATTGAAAGTCGAAGGCGATGGACCAATCGGAAAAATCATCGTCGATGCCGATGCAAAAGGGGTCGTTCGTGGATATGTCAGTCGTCCCCGCGTCGAGATGGATACGTACGTCAATGCAGACGGTCTGACGAAATTAAAAGTCGGTGAAGCGGTCGGTCGCGGAAACATCTCTGTCATCAAGGATCTCGGGTTGCGTGACTTTGTCGGTGGTCAATCTCCGATTCAAACCGGTGAGATCAGCGAAGACTTCACGTATTACTTCGCTGTATCGGAACAAAGTCCATCAGTCGTTGGAGCTGGCGTTCTCGTTTACCCAGAAGACGAATCGGTCATTGCAGCAGGTGGGTTGATCGTTCAATTGATGCCGGGTGCATCGGAAGAGACGATCGCAGCGCTTGAAAAACGTGTCGGAGCTCTTAAACCAATCTCCATTCTCGTCGGTGAGGAAAAAACACCCGAAGAAATGTTAGAACTCGTTCTCGGTGACTACGAACATCTTGATACGATTCCGGTGTCATTCGAATGTACGTGTGACCGCGACAAATTAGCAACAGCGATTATTGCCCTTGGACCAGATGAGATTCAAGCGATGATTGATGAAGATGGTGGCGCGGAAGCTGTTTGTCACTTCTGTTCAGAGCATTATCACTATGATGTTCCAGAATTAGAGGAACTTCGCGAAAAATCACTCGAAAGAGCATAAGAGGGATCCGATATGGGGAATGTACAACCTAAGTACTTGTGGATGTTGATCTTCATCTTATTGTTGACGAATTTCATGACCGGCGCTTATGCCTTCATGGGTGAGCTCCCTAAGGTCGATTCTCCTAAAATCGTTCAGGACAGTATTGGTGGTCCGCTTGAGGATGTCATCGCCGAAGTCGGTGATGAAAAAATCACCCGAGCAATGGTCTATCAGACGATGCGAACGGAACAAGAGAAGCAGACAATCGATCGTTTGATTCAAGAAGCGGTCGAGCGCCAGACAAAGGATGGAAAAAAGCCGGAAGTTAAACGCTTTGATTGACAGATTTCATCCAGTCCGCTGATAATTAATCTATCGGATTACTTGGAATTCAAGCGGTTCACTAATGAGGAGGAATGGTCATGCGTATTGCGAATTCAGTATTAGATTTAGTCGGTCGGACACCGATCGTCAAGTTACATCATCTAACGGGTCCTGAGGATGCAGATGTATATCTGAAACTGGAGTACATGAACCCTGGATCGAGCGTAAAAGACCGGATCGCGTTATCAATGATTGAAGCGGCAGAAGAAGCAGGTCAACTTAAAGAGGGAGATACGATCATCGAGCCGACGAGTGGGAACACGGGTATCGGACTAGCGATGGTCGCTTCGGCGAAGGGATACCGTTCCATCCTCGTCATGCCGGAAACAATGAGCATGGAACGTCGGACGTTGCTTCGCGCCTATGGTGCGGAATTGATTTTGACGCCAGGTCCTGAAGGGATGAAGGGTGCGATCGCTCGCGCGACAGCGGAAGCGGAAGAGCACGGTTACTTCATGCCGCAACAATTCAATAACGGTGCCAATCCAGTCGTTCATGAAAAAACGACAGGTCCTGAAATCGTCGAAGCGTTCGAAGGCATGCAACTCGATGCGTTCATCGCGGGAATCGGAACCGGTGGAACGATCACGGGTGCTGGTAAAGTGTTGCGCGATGCTTTCCAAGGCATTGAAATCATTGCTGTTGAACCGACGGATTCACCGGTCTTATCAGGTGGTAAACCGGGGCCGCATAAACTGCAAGGTATCGGTGCTGGATTCGTACCGTCGATTCTCGATACAGATATTTATGATGGTGTCGAGCAAATCACGACGGAAGAAGCATTTGATCACGCACGCCGAGCAGCGAAGACGAACGGTGTCTTAGGCGGTATCTCGTCAGGTGCTGCGATTGCAGCGGCACTGAAGACGGCAAAACGTCTCGGTAAAGGAAAAAATGTTCTCGCGATCATTCCTTCGAACGGTGAGCGGTACTTAAGTACACCGCTGTATCAAGTCGAGGAAGAAGCAGATCAATCGAAGTAATCCATCATACGTACACGGAAGTCATTCGGCTTCCGTGTACTTTTTTGCGTATAATGAGAGCAGAATAGTGTGAAGTGGGGGACGCGTATGCGACAGACGAAATATAAAGCAATACCATGGACGAAAGAACAATTCTACAATCGGTATGTCGAACAGACGATTGGAACAACAGGACACGTCTGGCTCGAAAGCGGTCGAATCGGACGATATACGATGGCGGCGACTCGTCCTGTCGGATACGTCCGGACAAAGGACGGGATGACGACGATTGAGACAGATGGAAAAGTCGAGACGTCGACGGCAAACCCGTTTGATCTACTCGAACGACTCCGCGTCGAACGTGAATCCATCCGACCGGATGGAATGCCGCCATTCTTTGGTGGATTTGCCGGATATGTCAGTTATGATGCTGTCCGTTATTTAGAAAAGCTACCGGAGCAAGCGATGGATGATCTACAAACACCTGATCTATCGTTCTACTGGTACGATGAAGTTGCCGTGTTTGATGAGGAAACGAAACAATTGTTCATTGCCGTGACGCGAGACACAGCAGAGGAAGCAACACAGATTCTTGAAGAAGAAGTCGCGCGTTGGTGCGTCAAGACAAATAGACCGCAGTTTACAACAACCGGTTCATCCGGCGAACGAGAACGAGCTTTCGGACAGGAAGCGTTCATGACAGCGGCACACCGGATTAAATCGTATATTGAGGATGGTGACGTCTTCCAAGTCAATTTGTCCGTCCGTCAACAAGAACCGCTTGGGACGACAGCGGAACATCTGTATGATGTATTACGACAAATTAATCCTTCTCCATACATGTGTTACTTCGCAGATGAGGATTTAACACTTGTGTCAGCCTCACCTGAGTTGCTCGTCGAAAAAATAGGTGATGCGTTAGCAACGCGTCCGATTGCGGGAACACGGCCACGCGGGAAGGATGAAGCGGAGGATCTACGACTCGCGAAAACCTTACTCGATAACGAAAAAGAACGGGCAGAGCATGTGATGCTCGTTGATTTAGAGCGTAATGATTTAGGGCGCGTTAGTCGTTATGGTACGGTCCATGTCGATGAGCTGATGGTGATCGAGAAATACTCCCACGTGCAACATATCGTCTCAAATGTCAGAGGCGAAGTGGCTCCGGAACACTCCGGGAGTCAAGTGCTCGCCGCAATGTTCCCAGGTGGGACGATCACCGGCGCGCCAAAAATCCGGACGATGGAAATCATTGAAGAACTGGAACCGGTCCGGCGTGGCATCTACACTGGATCGCTTGGCTTCATCAGTTGGGCGGATGATGTCATTTTCAACATCTTGATTCGGACACTCGTTGCAAAAGATGGGATGGCATATGTCCAAGCAGGTGCTGGAGTCGTCACGGACTCGGACGCAGCACGTGAATACGAAGAGTCACTTAGTAAAGCCAAAGCGTTATGGGTGACAAAAGAAACGGCGGAGGGAACACGATGATTGTATTGATTGATAACTATGATTCCTTTACGTATAACTTAGTCCAGTATTTCGGCGAACTTGGACAAGACATCCGGGTATTTCGCAACGACGCGATTACGCTTGCAGAAATCGAAGCGTTGCAGCCTGATCATCTCGTCATCTCGCCGGGTCCCTGTACACCGAATGAAGCGGGGATCAGTTTAGAGGCGATTGCTTACTTTGCGGGGAAGGTACCGATCCTAGGAGTTTGCTTGGGTCATCAAGCGATTGGGCAAGTATTCGGTGGTAAAGTCGTCCGAGCGAAGGAATTGATGCACGGAAAAGTCTCGCCACTGACGCATGACGGACAAGGGATCTTTGAACGGATCCCACAAGCGACACCGGTGACGCGTTACCATTCACTTGTCGTTGAACGTAAGACATTCCCGGAAGTACTCGAAGTGACAGCGGAAGCCGGCGGAGAGATCATGGCACTCCGTCACCGGACGTTACCGATTTTAGGTGTCCAGTTCCACCCGGAAGCGATTTTGACACGAGACGGTAAACAGATGTTAAAAAATTTCTTGGAGTTGACGCATTATGTATCTCTGGCATGACGGAATCATCAAACGAGAAGAAGAGATAAGAATCTCCCCACTTGATCATGGATTCGTCTACGGGATGGGTATATTCGAGACGTTTCGGACGTATAACGGACATCCGTTTTTGTTCGATGATCATATCGAACGTATGCGGATGAGTTGTGTCGCACTCGGGATACAGTTAGCGTATGACCGGGAAGCCTTACGGCAAGCAATCCAAGATTTATATGAAGCATATGAGGCGAACGATCTCTATATCCGGTTGAATGTTTCGGCTGGTCCGCGTGAGATTGGGTTATCAATTGACCCTTACGATACGCCAACCGTGTTGATCTATGCGAAACCAATCGCTCCGCGAAAACGGGCGGAACGTGCACTCGAGACGATTCGTTTGCCGCGCAGTACGCCGGAAACGACATATCGCTTAAAGTCACATCATTACATGAACAATCTAGTCGCGAAACGTCAATTGTTCAATCCAGAAGCAGAAGGGCTGTTCTTGACGAAGGAAGGTCATGTCTGTGAAGGCATTACGTCAAATATCTTTTGGCGTTACGGAAGTACATGGTATACGTCGCCCCTTGAGACCGGTGCATTGAATGGGATTACCCGTCAGTTCCTCATGCAACATTTACCGGTCGAAGAACGTCTGGCATATTTACCACAGCTCGAAGAGTCAGATGAGATCATCTATACGAATTCCGTTCAGGAAGCGGTCGCCATTTCGTCACTTGACGGACGCCCTTTCCCCGGAATAAACGGAACAGGGTATGCGGAGATTATGAAACTCTTCGATCAATCTGTCGAACATGTGACAACAAGGAGGGAACAACCATGACCTACATCATGGGTATTTTGAACGTGACACCGGACTCTTTTTCGGACGGTGGACAATATGTTGATATCGAGCAAGCGATGCGGCAAGCGCGTCAGCTTGTCGCGGATGGAGCAGATGCGATCGATATCGGTGGAGAATCGACGCGACCGGGTGCGGCGTTCGTGTCAGTTGAAGAAGAACTCGCTCGTGTTTTACCGATTATTAAACGCATTAAACGAGAGCTGAACGTCCTCGTGTCGATCGATACGTATAAACCGGTCGTCGCAGAAGCTGCTATTCAAGCAGGAGCGGACATCATCAATGACGTCTGGGGTTCGAAGTGGGGCGATCGTTCAATGGTCAAGGTCGCTGCGCAGTATGAAGTACCAATCATTTTAATGCATAACCGGGAAACGGCGCATGGAACAGATATGCTTGCGGAAGTCCGGGCTGACCTTGAGGAATCGATCCGGTTAGCGAAACAGGCAGGCGTGGCGGAAGAACACATTTGGCTCGACCCAGGGATTGGATTTATGAAAACGCAGGAAGAGAACTTGTACTTGATGCGTTACCTGTCCATCGTCACGGACTTCGGGTATCCGGTTTTACTTGGAACGTCCCGTAAATCGATGATTGGTCTCGCGCTTGGATTGCCAACGGAAGAACGACTTGAAGGAACGATTGCTACGGTTTGCTACGGGATTCAACAAGGATGTGACTGGGTGCGTGTGCATGACGTCAAAGAAGTCAAACGGGCAGCGCAGATGATGGACATCATGTTAGCTGCGACGAAAGGGGAATGACGGTGGATCGAATTCATGTAACAGGAATGCGGTTTTATGGGTATCACGGTGTATTTGCAGAAGAGACGAAACTCGGTCAACGCTTCAATGTCGACTTATCGATCGGACTTGCATTGGCAGAAGCCGGTCGGACGGATGATTTGACGAAAAGTGTCAATTACGCTGAATTGTATGAAGCGACAAAACGTGTCGTCGAAGGAGAACCGCTCCAACTCGTCGAAGCCTTGGCGGATCGTATTGCAAAAGAAGTCTTTGCGTTAGACGGGCGGATTGAAGAAGCATCGATCAAAGTTATCAAACCGGATCCGCCGATTGCTGGTCATTATGAACATGTGGCAGTCGAGATCAATCGACTCCGGGGGGACTATGCATGAAGGAAGCTTACATTGCACTCGGTTCAAACATTGGTGATAAAGCGGCTCACTTAAGAGCAGCGATCGCTCGCCTGAGAGCCTTATCGTCTGTTCATGATGTAAAGGTCTCTTCCATTTATGAGACTGTACCTGTCGGGTATCTCGATCAGGATTTATTTTATAATATGGTCGTCGGGATTCAAACGACGGACGAGGCAGATGTCTTACTTGAGCGACTGCAGGAAATCGAACAGCTAGAAGGACGCGAGCGTCTGTTCAAAAATGGACCGCGGACGCTTGATTTAGATATTTTGTTATATGGGGGAGAACGTATTGACCTTGAAGGATTAACCGTTCCGCATCCGCGGATGCAAGAGCGGGCATTCGTCCTCGCGCCATTACGGGAACTAGCAGCAACATGCGTCATACCTGGTCTTGGGCAAAGTGTCGAGCAATTGTACCAGCAGTTACCAGAGACAGAACGAAACGGTGTGCGACGCTTAGGTGGTCTTTTAGAAGCGGAGGAACAATAATGGAATTTAACATTGGTGATGTCAAATTGAAGAATCAAGTCATCTTGGCACCGATGGCAGGCGTCTGTAATCCCGCGTTTCGGTTGATCGCAAAAGAATTCGGCGCGGGACTCGTCTGTGCGGAGATGGTCAGCGATAAAGGGATCTTGTACGAGAACGAACGGACGCTACAGATGCTGTACGTGGATGAGCGGGAAAAACCGCTCAGTCTTCAAATCTATGGTGGTTCAAAGGAGACACTCGTTCAAGCAGCGCGATATGTCGAAGCGAACACGAATGCCGACATCATTGATATCAATATGGGGTGTCCGGTCCCGAAAGTCACGAAAAGTGATGCTGGAGCGAAATGGTTGCTTGATCCGGATAAGGTCTATGAGATGGTCCATGCGGTGACACAAGCGATCGATAAACCGGTGACGGTCAAAATGCGGACCGGCTGGGACAGTCATCACATCTATTGTGTCGATAATGTCAAAGCGGCAGAAGCAGGTGGCGCGAAGGCTGTTGCCATTCACGGACGGACACGTTCACAAAAATATGAAGGTGTCGCAGACTGGAACATCATCGGTGAAGCAAAAAAAGCGGTTAATATTCCAATCATCGGAAACGGGGATGTTCAAACCCCACAAGATGCTAAACGAATGATTGATGAGATTGGTGTCGACGGTGTCATGATCGGACGGGCCGCTCTCGGAAACCCATGGATGTTGTATCAGACAATCCAGTATCTCGAATCAGGAACGCTTCCGGCAGAACCGACGGCGCGCGAGAAGATTGATATTTGTCTCTTGCACGCTACACGACTGGTCGCGCTAAAAGGAGAAGAACTCGCCGTGCGCGAAATGCGGACACATGTCGCCTGGTACTTGAAAGGAATGAAGGGGAACGGTCGCGTTCGCAATGCGTTATTTAACATCGACACGCATACGGGACTCGTTGAACTGTTACAGCAGTACTTGCAGACACTCGAAGAAGACGTAGCGTATGCCTAACAGGTAAAGTATAGTCGGACAGAGTCGTTTTGTGGTACGCTAGTTGCATTGAAGATGAGCGTATCGGTTTTCTAAAGGGCTGTCGGTCATTCCGGCAGCTTTTTATTCGAGAGAATCGTCGTGAACCATTATTAAAAGGAGTGAAGACAGTGAGTCAGGATATGGAAATGAACGATCAAATGCAGGTGCGTCTCAGTAAGATGAACGCCATGCGTGAACAAGGTCTCGATCCATTCGGCGCACGTTTTGAACGTTCGACGGATACTGCGAGCATTCGTGCATCATTTGGTGAACATACAAAAGAAGAATTGGCTGAACTGAAACCGGAAGTTGCCATCGCAGGTCGTGTCATGACGACACGTCGTAAAGGGAAGGTTGGCTTTACGAATGTTCAGGATGTACAAGGTCAAATTCAGTTGTATGTTCGTAAAGATGACGTCGGTGAAGAGGCGTATGAGATCTATAAGACATGTGACTTAGGTGACATCGTCGGGATCCAAGGATACGTGTTCAAGACGAATGTTGGTGAACTCTCTGTTCACGTCACAGCATTTACGTTATTGACAAAAGCGTTACGTCCGCTTCCGGATAAATATCATGGATTAAAGGATATCGAGCAACGCTACCGTCAGCGCTATCTCGACCTTATTACGAACCAAGAATCACGTGAGACATTCATCGCGCGGAGTAAAGTCATTCGTGGGATCCGTCAATATCTTGATAACCTCGGATACTTGGAAGTCGAAACACCAATGTTGCATACGATCGCGGGTGGAGCATCGGCGCGTCCGTTCATCACGCATCATAATGCACTCGACATGACGCTTTACATGCGGATTGCGATTGAGCTTCATTTGAAACGTTTGATCGTCGGTGGACTTGAGAAAGTATACGAAATCGGTCGTGTATTCCGTAATGAAGGAATCTCAACACGTCATAACCCAGAGTTTACGATGATCGAACTCTATGAAGCGTATGCGGATTATAAAGACATCATGAACTTAACAGAGAACCTGATTGCTCACGTCGCACAAGAAGTACTCGGTACGACACAAGTCACTTACGGAGAAGACGTCATCGATTTATCTGTCGGTTGGAAACGAGCGCACATGGTAGATCTCGTTAAAGAAGCAACAGGTGTCGACTTCTTCGAACAGATTTCGAACGAACGTGCCCTTGAACTCGCGCATGAACACGGTGTTGAAGTCCAGTCGCACATGACGACGGGACATATCTTGAATGAGTTCTTCGAACAAAAAGTAGAAGAAACACTCGTTCAACCAACATTCGTCTATGGTCATCCTGTTGAAGTATCACCACTTGCGAAGAAAAATCCAGAAGATCCACGCTTTACGGATCGCTTTGAATTATTCATCGTCCGTCGTGAGCATGCGAATGCCTTCACGGAATTGAACGATCCAATCGATCAACGTGAACGTTTCGAAGCACAACTCGTCGAAAAAGAAGCAGGAAACGACGAAGCACATGAAATGGATACAGACTTCATTGAAGCACTCGAGTACGGTATGCCGCCAACGGGTGGTCTTGGAATCGGGATCGATCGTCTCGTCATGTTGTTGACGAATGCGCCATCGATTCGTGATGTATTACTCTTCCCAACGATGCGTCACCAACAAAATTAATAAGTAGAGCTCTGTTCTTTCTATACTGTATAGAAGGAACGGAGCGTTCTTTTTGGAATCAACACAGGAATAAACAAGTCAAAAAACGGGTAAACAAAAGTTTTTAAATGTTTTTCTAATAAAATGCTTGTACGATTCAAAAAGCCATGGTATATTACTTCTTGTGCCGCGAATGGTCGTGACACACAAAAATAAATATCAAAAAAAGTTGTTGACAATCGGGTTGATAACTTGTTAAGATATTAAAGTCGCTGAAAACGACACGACGAACTTTGAAAACTGAACGATGAGGCAAAAATCGTATTCTACGGAATACAAAAACGAATGAAGCGCAAGCTTCGTCAATCGTG
>NZ_LMPV01000003.1 GCF_001423965.1 Exiguobacterium sp. Leaf196
CACGATTGACGAAGCTTGCGCTTCATTCGTTTTTGTATTCCGTAGAATACGATTTTTGCCTCATCGTTCAGTTTTCAAAGTTCGTCCGCGCCTGTTTTGGCGACTCAATTAGAATACCAAGTCTGAAACAAGAAGTCAACAACTTTTTTGAAATTGTTTTTTACTTGTTTGCCGTAAGCGCTCGTCCTCTTAAGGACATGAATTAATATATCACGATAATTAGATAGGCGCAACTACTTTATTAAAATAACTTATAGTTTTTTTAGAGCATGTAAAAACCGCAGACAAGAATGGCTGCGGTTTACTTCATCATCAATGAGACGCGTCTTCTTTTTGCTTCGCTTATATAGAAGAAATACAGTGATTCCGCTAACTTCATTTGTGCTTCTAAATCACCATAGTCATCATAGCTGATTTCTAGAAGATGGCGTTTCATCAAATAATCTTCTTTTGCTTTTGCTAATTCTTCTAACAAACGCTCGTCGTACTCACTGCGAATCTTCTTTCGAAACCAACTCATAGTTCGCGACGTCCCTCCATTGCACGAGATAACGTCACTTCATCTGCATATTCAAGATCTCCACCAACCGGAAGACCATGGGCAATCCGAGTGATCCGAATACCCGTCGGTTTTAAGAGACGCGATAGATACATCGCTGTCGCTTCTCCTTCGATGTTCGGATTGGTTGCTAAGATGACTTCCGTAATCGCTTCGTCCGCTTGAAGACGTGTCAGTAGACTAGATACATTGATATCCTCTGGACCGATCCCTTCCATTGGACTGATCGCTCCATGTAAGACATGGTACAACCCTTGGTAATCTCGCATCTTTTCCATTGCAATGACATCCCTTGAATCTTGGACGACACAGACGATCGTACGGTTTCGGTGTTTATCTGTACATACATAACAAGGATCTTGATCCGTGATATTCCCGCAGACGCTACAGTAGGCAATATCGCGCTTCGCACTGACCAATGCCTTTCCGAACATCAAGACATCGTCTTCTTCCATATCAAGGACATGAAACGCTAGACGAACTGCTGTCTTCGGACCAATCCCCGGTAGTTTTGTAAAACTTTCGATCAAACGACTAATCGCTTCAGGATATTGCAAGTGGTTTCCTCCTACGAATTAAAACATTCCCGGCAGATTCATACCTTGTGTGAATTTCCCCATTTTACTTGAGACGAGTTCATCGACTTTCTTCAAAGCATCGTTCGTTGCAGCTAAGACGAGATCTTGAATCATTTCAACGTCATCTGGATCAACGACTTCTTCTTTAATGATGACATCTACGATATTTTTATGACCATCGGCGACGACTGAGACCATTTCTCCTCCTGCTGTACCTGTCACTGTCAAATCTTTTAATTCTTCTTGTGCTTTTGCCATATCCTTTTGCATTTTCTGCATCTGTTTCATCATATTATTCATGTTTCCCATTCCGCGCATCTGTATTCCTCCTCGAATTTAATCTTCGAACTCTACGATATCACCAAAACGACCAAGCGTCTCGGACAATAACTGATCGCTCTCCGATTCTTGTTTTGTTTCCTTCTCTTCTATACTACTACTATTTCGCTTAGCAACAAACTCTGCCTTCAGTTCATGCCAATCGTTTGAGAGAATCGCTAAAATTTCGCGTTTGACGCCGCATATTTCATATAATGCTTCCTCAATCACGAAACGTGTTCGTTCATTGGTCATGACTTGCTCGAAATGCCATCCCTTACCGTCATCGAATTCGATCAATAGCGTATCCGCAGAGCAGAGAACCGGTTTACTTTCATGAAGCAACGAGTAGATTGGTCCATCTTCTTTTAGAATCCACTTTAGGATATGATCCCAGCGTTCCTGAATCTCACGCAACTGGGCTTTTTCTGCTCGTTCTAGCATTTGGCGAATCCGCTCTTTGGCGATTCGAACGGTTGGTCGTCCTTGTTTCCGCTTCGGCTGCGCTTGTGGTGCAGCCGCTTCTTGAGCTGGAACACCATTCGACTTCCACTGATGCATCTGTTCCTTCATTTCGCGGACTTCCTGCTGCAACGCTTGGACGATCTGCCCCGTCGTTCTTCCTTGTTCCGCGATTTGAATGAAGGCAATCTCAACGAGGACCCGCGGATGATTCGTTAATCGCATTTGTTGTTGGCAGTCATGTAACTGATCAATGATCGTAAAGCATGTCTCTGCTTCAATCGATTCAACGAATTGTTTGAACTCATCCGTCGGGCGAGCACGCTCTAGCAAGTCGACAGCTGTAGGAGAGGCTTTCAATAATAAGGTGTCTCGGTAAAAGAAGACAAGATCCTCAACGAAACGTTTTAAATCTTTTCCCGCTCGTTGCATCGTCTCAAGCGTCTGTAACAACTGGTCGACTTGATGTTCATGCAAGGCACGGGCAATGTTTAGTAATGCTTCATCTTCTACTGCTCCTGTTACTTCAAGAACAGCAGCATCGTTCAAATCACCGTTTGAAAAAGCAACCGCTTGGTCGAGTAGACTCAGTGCATCACGCATGCCACCATCCGCTGCACGGGCAATCAATCGTAAGGCCGTATCCGAATACTCGATCGATTGATCTTTTAAGATATATTGCATCCGTTCTACAAGTTGATCGACTTCATGCCGCTTTACATCGAAACGTTGGCAGCGGGAGATGATCGTCGCTGGGATTTTATGTGGTTCGGTCGTTGCTAAGATGAAGATGGCGTGTGCCGGCGGTTCTTCTAGTGTTTTAAGCAGTGCATTAAAGGCGCCTGTCGACAACATGTGTACTTCATCAATGATATAGACTTTATAGGCTGCTTCTGAAGGGGGATATTTGACTTTATCCCGGATTTCCCGAATTTCATCTACGCCGTTATTGGAAGCGGCATCGATTTCGAAGACGTCTGGACTTGATCCTTCCGTGATCGCAAGACACGTGGGGCACGTATTACACGGTTCTTTGACCGGAGCATGCTCACAGTTGATCGCTTTAGCGATGATTTTGGCAAGACTCGTTTTTCCCGTTCCACGAGGACCCGAAAATAGATAGGCGTGGGACATGCGTCCCTCCATCAATGCATTTTGGATCGTACGGGTGATATGCGCTTGTCCAACGACTTCGTCGAAACGTTGCGGACGGTATACGCGGTATAGTGCTTGATAGGCCAAGTTTGCGCCTCCTCTTTTTAAGTTCCTCATTCTATTTTACCTAAAAAAGTCTACAACCGAAACCGGCTGTAGACTTGTCTTTAAAAATTAAACTGCCGCGCACCATATTCTGAAATATGTTCAACATGCGTTACTCACGCAGCCTGCTCAGTCCAAGCACCCCTGCAACACACAGAGAGCACCACTTAAGGCTGCTTCCTTCCGGACCTGACCTGGTTCATGGGTATCTGTTGCGCAGGACTCAAACGTCAACGCTACTTACGTGAGGCAGACCACACCAATCATATCCCTCGACATGGAATTCAGTCTCGCTATAGCGGATTGCGAGTGACAGGGAACCGCTACATCCCCACCTAGCACGGCAAATGGTTTATCGATTTTTAGTGGCACCTTGTTTCAGTGCTTTTTCATTATACTGTTTCATCTGGTGTGATGCAACCCATTGCCCGCTTTCGTGCTTTCTTTTTCGCACGTAGTTCCCGAAAGAACGTCGTTAGCATCTCCCCACACTCTTTTTCTAATATACCGCTCGTCAACTGTGAGACATGATTGAACCGATCGTCTTGCACCAAGTTCATCAGTGTTCCACAACATCCACCTTTCGGATCGACGGCACCAAAGATGACATGTTCGATCCGTGACAGCATGATGGCACCCGCACACATCGGACACGGTTCGAGTGTCACGTAGAGCTCACACCCTTCAAGTCGCCAGTTCCCGAGCTTTCGGCAAGCTTCCTCAATCGCGATCAACTCGGCATGTGCCGTCGCCTGTTGATCCGTTTCCCGGTGATTGTAACCCGTCGCGATGACTTCATCGTCTTTGACAATGACACATCCAATCGGAACTTCTCCGATCTGTTCTGCCTTTTTTGCTTCTTCGATCGCAAGTCGCATATAGTGTTCCTGTCGTTCCATCGATGATACTCCTCACTCTAAAAAAATTCTCCTTTTGAAACTTCAGCAAGTCGTACTTCTTTGTGCTAAAATATAAATTGCACTTTGCTGAACGGAGGGTCATTGTATATGTTCATAACGGTTGAAGGACCGATTGGTGTAGGCAAAACATCACTTGCGAACGCCATCAGTCACCATTTCTCTTTTTCTATGTTACGCGAAATCGTCGAAGAAAATCCCTTTCTTGGAAAGTTCTATGAAGATATCGAAGAATGGAGCTTCCAGACGGAAATGTTCTTCTTGTGCAATCGCTTCAAACAACTCGATGATATCGAACGTCATTACCTCAGTAAACAACGCTCTGTCGTTGCTGATTACCATATCTTTAAAAACTTAATCTTTGCACACCGCTCTCTCAAGGTAGAGCACCTCGAGAAGTACCAACAAATTTATTCGATCCTGACGACGGACATGCCGAAACCGGATGCCGTCATCTACTTGAACGCAAGCATCGACACCTTGATGAAACGTGTTGCGCTACGCGGACGAGAAATCGAAGAAAATATGTCACGTGCTTATCTCGAACAATTGGCAGAGGATTATGAGACATTCGTCACGGAATATCAAGCCAAACATCCGGAAGTCAAAATCATCCGTTTCGACGGGGATGCACTCGACTTCGTCAAGCGACCGGAAGATCTCGAGTACGTCTTGACGACGATCCGGAACGAATTATATGAAGGAGCGAACCACGTATGAACTTGAAGCTACGCGAAAAATACAATATCCCGGCAGATGCCGTCATTACGATCGGCGGTATGGTTGGGATCGGTAAATCAACGATCACAAACGGATTGGCAGATGCCCTTGGTTTCCGGACGTCACTCGAAAAAGTCGATACGAATCCTTACTTGGATAAATTTTATCATGATTTCGAGCGCTGGAGCTTCCATCTCCAAATCTATTTCCTGGCTGAACGCTTCAAGGAGCAAAAACGGATTTTCCAATACGGTGGTGGTTTCATCCAAGACCGTTCAATCTATGAAGATACAGGAATCTTCGCTAAGATGCATTTCGAAAAAGGAACGATGTCTCCAACGGACTATGAAACGTATTCAAGTTTATTTGACGCGATGGTCATGACACCATTCTTCCCACATCCAGATCTTTTGATCTATCTCGAAGGTTCGTTCGAGCAAGTCCTTGAACGAATTCGTCTTCGCGGACGTGAGATGGAGCAACAGACTCCAATCGAATATTGGGAAGAGATGTATGAACGCTATACGAACTGGATCAACAACTTCACGATTTGCCCGGTACTCCGCTTGTCGATCGACGAATACGATTTACTGAACGAGCCAGAATCGATCGACCGGATTCTCGCGAAGATTGAAAAACAACTTGAAGTTGCGCGCATTGCCAATACACGATAAATGATCAGATCTGCCTCTTAGGCAGATCTTTTTTTGCGCAAAAAAGGAGACGCGTCTCGCATCTCCCTCCTATTAACCAATCACTTGATTGATCTGTTCCATATGGTGTAAATCATGTTGAGTCATCGCTCCGAGGAACTGGCCAATCGTCAACTCTTTGTCTTTAATGACGACCTTGTCCTGCAGGCGATCTTCTGGAATCAATTCGACTGCACGGCGCAATAAGTCACGGCTGACTAAAAACTCATCAATCGTCAAGATCCGTTGTTGCTCACGGCTCATCTTCGCTGCTTCATCATTGACGGCTTGGCTATCCGGCGCAACACGGAATGGTTCACCCGCGAGCAAGTACGGAATACGCTCTGCGACCATGAAACGATCCCATGGTGATAAGTGACCAATGATCTCAGCAACCGTCCACTTACCTTCCGCATACGATGTCCGCCATGCTTCTTCTGAAATCTGTTCTAAGTCTTTTACATATGTCATCGTCATCGCATAATGCGAAAGCAACGATTCTTTTGTTTGTTCGTTCATTTCGTCCACCTCTTCTTCGTTTTTCACGTAGGCAACCATAGCATGCACGAAGAAATCGATGCAACAAAAAAGCACCTCAGAATTGAGATGCTTTATAAAAAGCGGAGTCGGTGGGATTCGAACCCACGCGAGCCTTACGACCCCTAACGGATTTCGAGTCCGTCCCCTTCAGCCGGACTTGGGTACGACTCCATGATTATTATTATTTTTGGGTAAAAAAAAAGAAGTGGAGGAGGCGGTGGGATTCGAACCCACGCACGGCTTTCGCCGCCTGACGGTTTTCAAGACCGTTCTCTTAAACCACTTGAGTACGCCTCCAAGCTATAAAACGTGCATGTCGTTGTCAAAAAATAAAAATGGAGGAGGCGGTGGGATTCGAACCCACGCACGGCTTTCGCCGCCTGACGGTTTTCAAGACCGTTCTCTTAAACCACTTGAGTACGCCTCCGTACTTCTTACCAGATCATGATGACCTGTCTGTTTTCCTGACACTAATTATGATAGCATCTGCCTTTTAACGTGTAAAGACCTTTTCTAAAAAAACTTTTTAAAATACAGAAAGGGGGATTATTCCCCCTTCTGACTTAAGCTTGAATCACTTCAAGACCACCCATGTATGGACGAAGCACTTCTGGAATAACAACTGATCCATCCGCTTGCTGGTAGTTCTCTAAGATCGCAGCAACTGTCCGACCGACTGCAAGGGCAGAACCATTCAACGTGTGAACGAATTCTGGTTTCGCGTTCGCTTCGCGGCGGAAACGGATTTGCGCTCGGCGTGCTTGGAAATCTTCAAAGTTTGAACAAGAAGAGATTTCACGGTAGACGCCTTGACTCGGCATCCAGACTTCGATGTCGTATTTCTTCGCAGCCGTGAATCCAAGATCAGCTGTACACATGCTTAATACTTGATACGGCAGTTTCAGCTTTTTCAAGACTGTCTCTGCTTGTCCCGTTAACAATTCAAGTTGCTCGTAAGATTCTTCTGGTTTGACGAAACGAACGAGTTCAACTTTATTGAATTGGTGCTGACGGATCAAACCGCGCGTATCGCGTCCGGCAGAACCAGCTTCTGAACGGAAACATTGGCTGTATGCGGCATAGCCGATCGGTAACTGATCTGCAGTCAGGATTTCTTCGCGGTGCATGTTCGTCACTGGAACTTCTGCTGTCGGTACAAGGAAGTAGTTCGTCTCTTCAATCTTGAACGCATCCTCCTCGAATTTCGGCAGTTGTCCTGTTCCTGTCATTGAATCGCGGTTGACCATGAGTGGCGGCAAGATTTCTGTGTAGCCGTGCTGATCTTGATGGAGATCCATCATGAAGTTGATCAATGCCCGCTCAAGACGTGCCCCTGCCCCACGATAAAAGACAAACCGGCTACCTGTGACCTTTCCAGCACGCTCTACGTCAACGATCTTTAATTGCTCCATCAAATCCCAGTGCGGGACCGCTTCGAAATCAAACGCTGGTTTATCACCGACTTCACGGATGACGACATTGTCATCTTCAGAAGAGCCGACCGGTACGCTGTCATGTGGAATGTTCGGAATACCGAGGAGAAGTTGATTCAATGTCGCTTCGACGTCACGTAATTCGTCGTCAAGCGTCTTGATCTCGTCCCCGACACTACGCATCGCAGCAATCGCTTCATCTGCATTCTCTTTATTGCGTTTCAGTTCAGCGATTTTTTTCGTCGCTTCATTTCGTTCTGCTTTCAACACTTCTGTCCGCGCAATCAGTTCTCGACGCTTCTCATCAAGTGCAAGGAAACGGTTCATGTCCGTCAAGTCCTCTCCTCGGTGCGCTAACTTTTCTTGAATGGCGTCAAAATCTTGGCGTAATCGTTTAATATCAATCATCTGCAATTCCTCCTTTATGTCATAAAAAAAGGCGACTCGTCTCTTTCCGGTATTCCTACCGAAAAGGGACGAATCACCTGGATCCGCGTTGCCACCCTCATTGCTAGACACATCTAGCCAACTTAAGACGCGATAACGGGCGTACCCGCACCTTGTTCGCAAGGTGTGCGATCCGGCTCGATTCAATCCATCGATCTGACTAGTTCACACCACCCACTAGCTCTCTTAACAGTATCGATACATCTACTTGGTCCGTTCATAGCATCTTTATGAGATTAGTCTTACTTTACACCATCGTCTTGGAAGTTGACAAGAGCCGATTGTTGAATCGCTTGTTCAATTTGCTTCGACCAAGCCGTCCAAGCGCGGACGAGGCGTGTCGGAACACTCGCAAGTGGAACGGCAGTTGCGCTATACAAATTCACGCGCGGTGTCTCAAAACCTGGTAGATAGACCCCATCGTCCGCGACCTGTACCGTACCGACGACTTCTTGTTTCGTCACAGGAGCTGTTGTTTTTGAGAAGTCGAACCGTGGTTCCCGCGTCTTCGCTTGTTTTAAGACCGTGATGTATAACGAACCGTCCGTGACGACGTCTAACTGCCGGACGGTTGCCCCTTTAATCGGAAGAGCGTCTTTGATCCGTTCCCCTTTTCCGTAATACGTCAACGGCTCAAACGTCGCAAAACCATAGTCGAGTAGCTTTTTCGTTTCCTTGAAACGGGCTTGATCGGAATCCGTTCGCATGACGACCGTGACAAGTGTCATATTATCCCGCGTCGTTACGCTCGCGAAGCAGTAACCTGCTAAATCGGTCGTTCCTGTCTTCATCCCCCGCATGCCAGCATATGCGAATTTTTCCTTCGCCAGCATCTTATTCGAGTTATTCAAGACCTCTCCATCAAGTTTCATCTGTGTTTTATTCGTCACATCCAGTACATCCGGATAATCCTTGATGTAGCGGATGACGAGTAACGCGATATCCGTTGCTGTCATCAGATTTGTTCCCGGAAGCGTCGCATCAACAGCATCAAGTCCGGATGCATTCGCATACTCCGTATCGTTCATACCGAACCGTTTCGCTGTCTCATTCATTTTTTCAACGAATGTCGCCTCTGAACCGGATACCGTTTCGGCTAGCATGACGGCTGCATCATTGGCTGATTTAATGAACGCCGCTTTATACATCTCACGAACCGTATACGTTTTTGCTTTAACAGGAACACGAGCAATGCCGGACGTGTTCGCAAGCTTCAACACTTTTGCACTCGGTTTGATTTTTTGATCCCACGTCAGCTTTTTTAATTCGATTTGTCGTCGAACGAGGTAAAGCGTCATCAGCTTTGTCATCGAAGCCGGTGGTAGAGAAACATCCGCTTCCGATTGAAGGAGGATTTTCCCTGTGACCGCATCGGCCATTATGTAAGACTCTGCTTGAATCGAAGGTGCCGCTTGTCCAGTTGTAGGAAAACCTACGACCAGCAGGACACTTAAACAGAGTAGCAAGATTCGTTTCATCGTGTCTCTCCTTCACTCAATCATTCATTTTACAAATAGTGTAGCACAAAAGAAGCACCCGACAGTAGAACCTGTCAGATGCTTCCACGCTTTACGAACGGATCGATTGACGCTGTTTAATCTTTTGTAAAAAATACTGATGTAAGCGATCGTCCTCTGTCAATTCAGGATGAAACGAGCACGCGAGGTGAAGTGATGTCTCGACAGCGACGATTTGGTCTTCAACCTTCGCGATCACTCGTGTTCCTTCTCCGACAGATAGAATCAATGGCGCTCGAATGAAGACTGCCTCAATCGACTCCTCAATTCCTTCAACCGGTAGCAATCCTTCAAATGAATCGATTTGTCGACCGAAAGCATTCCGACGGACCGTCATCGAAATCGCGTTGAGATGACTCTGACCTGCTTCGACAGCGGTTGCGAGTAGAATCATTCCGGCACATGTTCCGAACATCGGTAACGTCGTCGCTTTTTCCCGAAGCGGTTCCAGCAAGGCATAACGCTCAATCAATCGACGCATCGCGGTCGATTCGCCGCCGGGTAAGACGAGCCCATCCAGTCTCTCGAGATCACTCGCATGTTTGACGAGAACGACCTCTACACCAAGACCTTCAAGTTGCTGTTGATGTTCGCGGACAGCACCTTGAACATCAAGAATACCGATTACCATCCGCGTGTCGCCATCCGTTCTTCAAACGGCATCGAAGTGACATCGATTCCCTTCATTGCTGTTCCGAGCCCTTTGGATAAAGAGACAATCCGTCCAAAATCATCTTTATACGTAACCGCTTCAACAATCGCGCGAGCCACACGTTCTGGGTGTTCTGATTTAAAAATCCCCGATCCGACGAAGACACCATCTGCCCCTAAATGCATCATGAGAGCGGCATCAGCTGGTGTCGCAACTCCTCCGGCTGCAAAATTGACGACTGGTAGACGTCCCTGTGTCTGAATATCTCGTAATACTTCGTACGGAGCACCCCACTCTTTCGCAAATGTCATCAATTCATCTGGACTGACATGCAAAATCTGATTCAATTGCGCTTGAATTTGTCGCATATGGCGAACGGCTTCGACGACGTTCCCAGTTCCAGGCTCGCCTTTTGTCCGAATCATCGCCGCTCCTTCGGCAATCCGGCGAGCGGCTTCCCCAAGATCACGTGCGCCACAGACGAACGGTACGGTGAACTCCGACTTCAGTAAATGATATTGCTCGTCTGCCGGAGTCAGTACCTCGCTCTCATCGATGAAATCGACCCCCATCGATTCAAGGACACGCGCTTCGACGATATGACCAATTCGGCATTTTGCCATGACGGGGATCGAGACTGCCCCAAGTACTTCTTCCGTGATCAACGGATCTGCCATCCGTGCCACACCTCCGTCACGACGAATATCCGACGGGACACGTTCGAGTGCCATGACTGCAACAGCTCCTGCTGCTTCCGCAATCTTTGCTTGTTCCGCATTGACGACATCCATGATGACGCCACCCTTTTGCATTTCAGCCATTCCACGTTTGACACGATCCGTTCCTTGTTGACGTTCCATATCCATTCCCCCTTGGTTGACTTTCACCCCTTTAGTATACGGAACGTTGACACTTTTAAAAGTATCAGTTTATGATGATTTCAACAGGTCAGTTTATTATGAAGGAGTCATACGAGATGGACATGCTATCATTTCAACTTACACGCGATCAAGAGAAACCTCTTTATGAACAACTTTATCAACAGATCCGAAACGAAATCATCGCCGGACGTTTAGCGTACGGCACGAAATTGCCTTCTAAACGAAAGCTCGGTCAATTCTTGAACTTAAGTCAAACGACGATTGAGCTTGCTTATCAACAACTTGTCGCAGAAGGTTATGTCGAATCCATCTCGCGTAAAGGGTATTTCGTTCTTGCCTATGAGGAACTTGCTTACGTCAAAACCTCACCCGTCATCGAACCGCGTGTGACTAAAGAAAAACCGGTCATCACGTATGACTTTCATCCAAGTAAGATTGAAGGGATCTCTTTCCCGTTCACCCGTTGGCGAAAGTATGCCAAAGACATCATAGATACCGATCACCATCCACTCGTCTCGCTCGGTCATCCGCAAGGCGATCTAACGTTGCGCGAAGAGATTGCGACTTATCTCTATCACTCACGTGGTGTCGTCTGTTCTCCGGAACAGATCGTCGTCGGTTCAGGTATCGAGCAACTGTTGCCCATCGTTCTTTTCTTACTAGGACGAAACGTCACGTACGGCATCGAAGATCCCGGTTATCATACGACACGCCTCTTGCTTGAAAATCATGAACGAATGATTGAACCGATTCGTGTCGATGCGAATGGATTACGCATCGATCAACTTCAGGAATCAAATGTTGATGTCATGTATGTCACACCGGCACATCAGTTTCCGTCCGGTAGCATCCTGTCCGTCAATCGAAGACACCAGTTGTTGAACTGGGCGGCGATGGATCCGACCCGTTTTATCATCGAAGACGACTACGATAGCGAATTCCGCTATAGCGGTAAATCGATCCCATCTTTGCACAACATGGACAGCAATCGTGTCATTTATATGAGTACCTTCTCAAAATCGCTCATGCCTTCACTACGGATCGGTTATATGGTCTTACCGGAAGTCTTACGCGCACAGTATCAAGCCGAATTATCCCATTATACTTGTAGTGTCTCGCGCTTTGATCAAACGATCTTGACACGTTTCATGAAAGAGGGCGACTTTGAACGACATCTCAATCGGATGCGTAAAGTCTATCGTCGTAAACTAGATGTGCTGATCCAATCGCTTCGCCGGATCCCTGCCTTACGGTTGACTGGCGAAAGTGCTGGACTCCATGTTGTCGTTTCCGTAGCGAACGGAATGACGGAGCAAGAGCTAGTAAAGCGGGCACAACAACAAGGCATCCAAGTATACGGTCTCTCTCAATACGCCCAGTTACCGCTTCTCTCCAATACGCCTCAAATCGTTCTTGGATTTGCGAGTCTCTCTGAGCATGAGTTGACGGAAGGATTACAATTATTGATAGACGCATGGAATCTGCATAGATCATCATAAAAAAAGCCTCGCCTTTCTGCTAGAGAAAGACGAGGCTTTTGTTTATTGACGTGTGTAGTTAGAGGCTTCTTTGGTAATTTGAATATCGTGCGGATGGCTTTCTTGCAAACCAGCGCCCGTCATACGGATGAACTGTGTCTCTTCACGCAATTCTTCTAACGTCGCAGCACCACAGTATCCCATACCTGAACGAATACCACCAACGAGTTGGTACACTGAGTCACCGAGTTTACCACGGTAAGCGACCCTTCCTTCGATTCCTTCTGGAACGAACTTCTTGTCTGCTTCTTGGAAGTAACGGTCTTGGCTACCGCGTTTCATCGATGCTTCAGAACCCATACCACGGTACGTCTTGAATTGACGTCCTTGATAGATTTCCATCTCACCTGGACTCTCTTCTACTCCTGCAAGCAAGCTTCCGAGCATGGCAGCGTGACCACCAGCAGCAAGTGCTTTCACGATATCGCCAGAGTACTTGATGCCACCGTCAGCGATAATCGAAACGCCGTGTTTACGTGCTTCTGTCGCACAATCGAAGACGGCTGTAATCTGTGGTACACCGACGCCTGCAACAACACGTGTCGTACAAATCGAACCAGGTCCGATACCGACTTTAATGACAGATGCGCCGGCTTCAATCAAATCGCGTGTTGCTTCTGCAGTCGCAACGTTGCCCGCAATGATTGGTAAGGTTGGATATTCTTCACGTAATTCACGTACCTTGACGAGAACACCTTCTGAGTGACCGTGAGCTGTATCGACGACGAGTGCATCAACACCTGCATCGACCAGGAACTTCGCACGTGTTGAAGCGTCTTTCGTCACACCGACAGCTGCTGCGACAAGTAAACGACCAAATTGATCTTTCGCAGCATGTGGGTACTGTTCGACTTTTTCGATATCTTTTGTCGTGATTAATCCTTTTAACACACCGTTCTCATCAACGAGTGGTAACTTTTCGATGCGATGCTTGTGGAGAATCTGTTCTGCTTCTGCGAGGGACGTACCAACTTTTGCTGTCACGAGTTCTTCTGTTGTCATTACTGTTTCAATGACAGTCGAATAATCCTTAACGAAACGAAGATCACGGTTCGTCAAAATTCCTACTAATTTACGCTCTGTTTCGTTGTTAACGATCGGAACACCTGAGATGCGGTACTTACTCATCAAATACTCAGCATCGTAGACTTGACGCTCTGGCGTTAAATAGAACGGATTCGTGATGACACCATTTTCAGAACGTTTGACGCGATCGACATGTTCTGCTTGTTCTTCCATTGACATGTTCTTATGAATGACACCAAGACCACCTTGGCGTGCCATTGCGATTGCCATCGGAGCTTCTGTGACTGTATCCATCCCAGCACTAATCAACGGAATATTAAGTGTGATCCCTTCACATAGCGTGACAGATAAATCAACGTCGCGCGGTAAGACACTCGAACGACGGGGTACGAGTAAGACGTCATCAAACGTCAAACCCTCTTTAGCAAATTTGTTCTCCCACATGTTATCCACTCGCTTTCTCTTTTATAAAAGAATATTGATGTTATGGTAACAAGCAGAGGGTGTCATGTCAATGACTCGACCAATAATCAGAACAGTCTGAAGTTTCACACAACACAAAAAGACCGACCTGCAATCTGCAAATCGGTCAAGTGCCTGGCAACGTCCTATCCTCACAGGGGGAAGCCCCCAACTACTTTCGGCGTTCAAGTGCTTAACTTCCGTGTTCGGCATGGGAACGGGTG
>NZ_LMPV01000004.1 GCF_001423965.1 Exiguobacterium sp. Leaf196
CAAGTGGTCACACCCGTTCCCATGCCGAACACGGAAGTTAAGCACTTGAACGCCGAAAGTAGTTGGGGGCTTCCCCCTGTGAGGATAGGACGTTGCCAGGCTTTTGTTTTTTTAATAAAACAATTGACAGACTTACATAGATGTTTTATCATTATAGAAGTCGTCACCTTATACTTAAAACGGTCCTGTGGTGTAGCGGTTAACATGCCTGCCTGTCACGCAGGAGATCGCGGGTTCGAATCCCGTCAGGACCGCCATTTTAATATCGGCTTTGTAGCTCAGTTGGTAGAGCAAAGGACTGAAAATCCTTGTGTCGGCGGTTCGATTCCGTCCAAAGCCACCATTTCTTTTGCCGGTGTAGCTCAGCTGGTAGAGCAACTGACTTGTAATCAGTAGGTCGCGGGTTCGACTCCTGTTGCCGGCACCATTTTTATTTTGGCGATTGTGGCGAAGTGGTTAACGCACCGGATTGTGATTCCGGCATTCGTGGGTTCAATTCCCATCAGTCGCCCCATTTTTCAACTTCATATTATTTATGTGTCATTAGCTCAGTTGGTAGAGCATCTGACTTTTAATCAGAGGGTCGCAGGTTCGAATCCTGCATGACACACCATTTTTATGCGGGTGTGGCGGAATTGGTAGACGCGCTAGATTTAGGATCTAGTGTCTTTGACGTGGGGGTTCAAGTCCCTTCACCCGTACCATTTATATGCGGAAGTAGTTCAGTGGTAGAATACGACCTTGCCAAGGTCGGGGTCGCGGGTTCGAATCCCGTCTTCCGCTCCATTTATATTTGAATAGCATTATGCGGTCGTGGCGGAATCGGTAGACGCGCTAGGTTGAGGGCCTAGTGGTGGCAACATCGTGGAGGTTCAAGTCCTCTCGACCGCACCATATGATGCACCCTTAGCTCAGCTGGATAGAGTACTTGACTACGAATCAAGGGGTCGGGAGTTCGAATCTCTCAGGGTGCACTTTTCGGGAAGTAGCTCAGCTTGGTAGAGCACTTGGTTTGGGACCAAGGGGTCGCAGGTTCGAATCCTGTCTTCCCGACCATTATTTTCATACGAAATACATTGGACTTTGAAAACTGAACGATGAGGCAAAAATCGTATTCTACGGAATACAAAAACGAATGAAGCGCAAGCTTCGTCAATCGTG
>NZ_LMPV01000005.1 GCF_001423965.1 Exiguobacterium sp. Leaf196
GGAAGCATGGCGACATGTGGAGCTGAGTGATACTAATCGGTCGAGGCCTTGTTCTAGCAGATGCATTGTTGATGACTTCAGTTTTGAGGGCGCGAGCCTTTCAAAAAAATGAAAAAAAGTCTTGACGTTATGTGAACATAATGTTAAGATAATAAATGTCTGGTGGCGATAGCCAAGTGGTCACACCCGTTCCCATGCCGAACACGGAAGTTAAGCACTTGAACGCCGAAAGTAGTTGGGGGCTCAAGTGGTCACACCCGTTCCCATGCCGAACACGGAAGTTAAGCACTTGAACGCCGAAAGTAGTTGGGGGCTTCCCCCTGTGAGGATAGGACGCTGCCAGGCGATACATATGGAGGATTAGCTCAGCTGGGAGAGCACCTGCCTTACAAGCAGGGGGTCGGCGGTTCGATCCCGTCATCCTCCACCATTTTTATTACACTTGCCGGTGTAGCTCAGCTGGTAGAGCAACTGACTTGTAATCAGTAGGTCGCGGGTTCGACTCCTGTTGCCGGCACCATTTTCATCTTCAATGATCACCAGAATTCAATTATGAATGAAGGTTCTACCTTTTATATCCCTGCCGGGGTGGCGGAACTGGTAGACGCACAGGACTTAAAATCCTGCGGGGGTTTCCCCGTGCCGGTTCGATTCCGGCCCTCGGTACCATTTTCATTTTGATGTTTGCTGTTTGATCCTTATATTCCGCACCCTTAGCTCAGCTGGATAGAGTACTTGACTACGAATCAAGGGGTCGGGAGTTCGAATCTCTCAGGGTGCATTTTCGGGAAGTAGCTCAGCTTGGTAGAGCACTTGGTTTGGGACCAAGGGGTCGCAGGTTCGAATCCTGTCTTCCCGACCATCTTCAATTTCATCCCTTTAATGGGGCCTTAGCTCAGCTGGGAGAGCGCCTGCCTTGCACGCAGGAGGTCAGCGGTTCGATCCCGCTAGGCTCCACCATTTTTATGACGAACTTTGAAAACTGAACGATGAGGCAAAAATCGTATTCTACGGAATACAAAAACGAATGAAGCGCAAGCTTCGTCAATCGTGACTTCGGTCACA
>NZ_LMPV01000006.1 GCF_001423965.1 Exiguobacterium sp. Leaf196
CAACTTGACGCGAGACAATAAAAAAAGAAGGAATTGCACATCCTGAGTGATGGCAATTCCTTCTTCTCGTTAAATTCAGCTAGTTATGTCCCAGCCTCTTCATCATACTTAAAATACTTTATCACCGTTGAAGATCGAGTTTTTGACGACAACGTAGTCGACCGTCCGAATCGCCTTCAATTTATTTCCACCAGCGTATGAGATCGCTGATTGCAAATCTTGCTCCATTTCAATCAATGTATCTGCTAGACTTCCTTTATGCTCGACGAACATCTTTTTCCCTTCAACATTCTTGCGTTCGCCTTTTTGGAACTCAGAAGCAGAACCGAAATATTCCTTGACGAGCACCCCGTCCACTTCATGTGTCTCACCAGGCGATTCTTCATGCCCTGCGAAAAGTGAACCGATCATGACCATCGAAGCACCGAACCGAACCGACTTCGCGATATCCCCATGCGTCCGAATACCACCATCAGCGATAATCGGTTTGCTTGCTGCCTTCGCACACCAACGAAGTGCTGCGAGTTGCCAACCACCTGTACCGAACCCTGTTTTAATTTTCGTGATACAAACTTTACCTGGTCCAATCCCGACTTTTGTTGCGTCTGCTCCTGCGTTCTCAAGTTCGCGTACCGCTTCCGGTGTACCGACGTTTCCAGCAATAACGAAACTTGTTGGCAAAAGCGACTTGATGTGGCGAATCATCTGAATGACTGCTTCCGAATGACCGTGTGCGATATCAATTGTGATGTATTCAGGAGTTAGCCCCTCTGTCGCGAGCTGTTCGATCAGCTGATATTCTTCTTCCTTGACACCGACGCTAATCGAAGCGAACAGTTGACGCTCTTGCATCATACGAACGAACGCTAGGCGACGTGCCGGTTCGAATCGATGCATGATATAGAAATAATCGCCTTCAGCTAAGAACAAAGCAATCGATTCATCAATGATCGTTTGCATGTTTGCGGGTACGACCGGAAGCTTGAAACGACGACCGCCGAACTCGACTGACGTATCACATTCCGAACGACTACCAACGATTGATTTTGCTGGAATTAATTGAATATCTTCATAATCAAATACTACATCCATGAATAACACCTCTAATTACGAATATTTTTTTATATATCAGCGATAATCATTCGCCCCTTGACTACTATAACGAACTGTTATCATGGTGTCAAAGAAATTTTTCGCATTTTTAAGGTTTTCATGAACTTTTTTTAGTTAACAACAAAATAATGTTCGGATTTTAATAGTATTGTTGTTGTAAATCAGTCAACCATTGTTCTTCCCACTCGAAATAACTCGATGCCTCCGATTTCTCAAACACTTGATCAGGATAAGGCAAGGCAAGTGGCGGACGCTCATTTTTTGGAAAATAAGCCAGTTGCTTAGATTCCCCATCAATGGCCTCGAGCGTCCCACTGACTACCTCACATTCGAACATCGTTGCTACATACTCGACCTCGTTTCCGTCAGGGTACGTAAGTCGAAACGATTCCCCACCAAATGTCGCGATTAGTCGGACGGGTCGAACGAATAGACCCGTTTCTTCATAGACTTCGCGAATGACTGCTTGTGCAGGGGATTCTCCTAGTTCAATCGCCCCGGCAGGCAAACTCCAAAACGGACCACCTGGATCTTGGAAAAGGATATGCCCTGCTTCGTTTCGAATGATTGCTGCGACGCATGGTGTAAACAGACGTTGTGTTCCGACATATCGCCGTAGATTGGCATAATAATCAGAGATTGGCATGACGTGACTCCTCCCGGTCTTCTTTTAATAGAGCAAACAGAATAAAATCTTCCCAGGCATCATTGATGAAGAGATTTTGTTTCGCGATTCCTTCTTTACGAAATCCGACTTTTTCAAGAACTCGGATTGATCCGATGTTCCCCGGCATGACCTCAGCACGAATCCGGTGGAACTGATGGACATCAAATAGATGGTCTACGAACAATCCGACTGCTTGAGCCATATATCCTTTTCCGCCATAAGCTTCATCTAACTGATAGCCGATCATGCACGTCTCGGCTGGTCCACGCTGGATGAACATCGCTGAGACATCGCCAATCAATTGATCATTCTCCGTTAAATAAACACCGTAAGCATAATACGCATCTTGTTTCATCAACTCTTGATGACGAAAAATTCGTTCCCGCTGCCCCTCTAACGTGTACTGTTCGGGTAACGGCTTAACTGGCATCCAGTATTCGAAGTGTTCACGATTTCGTAAGTTCATCTCAAGAATAACTGCCGCATCATCTAAGACATACGGGCGAATATATATAGGTAACATCATTTTTCCTCCTTTTGATTATTATCTTTAGTTCAAGAAGTTTGGGTGTTTCATAATTCATCCAGCGGGAATCTACATAATAGTTTCATTACATTACTGTGACAGCATACTATAGAGAAAACTGTCGAAGAAGGAGTGACCTATGTATTCAGACACTGATTTGCTCAATCAAATCAAACAGCGTGATTCTGTCGCGCTCGAACGATTATACGATCGTTACGAAAAAACACTCTTTCTTTTATTTCGTCGTACACAGGTCGATGAAGCACTTATTCATTCTGCAATGACCGAATTATTCCGAACTGTTTGGGAACAACCGACACGTTACCCGAACTTCCAAGGATTCATTTTGCATACATTACGACAACTCAGTAGTAAAAGAGAACATATTCCGACTTAATTGAAAGAATCAGTTATACTCTTTCGACACAGGTAAAATGAACCCTTTAATTCAATGATGTATTTAGAGAAGAACAGCTTACTTTGTTCTTTTTTTGTTTTGTCCTTTCTTTTTCGATACGGGCATGCTATATTATTAAGTAATTATTGTTGTTCGGTGGAGATACGAAGTGTTTCACTTTATATTCGATGAAATTGATCACGGTAGTAATAATCAGTGTGCCAGTCACACGCAGGAGGCAATACACATGGAACAAGGTAAAGTAAAATGGTTTAACGCAGAAAAAGGATTCGGCTTCATCGAGCGCGAAAGCGGAGACGACGTATTCGTACACTTCTCAGCAATCCAATCTGAAGGTTTCAAATCACTTGACGAAGGTCAAGAGGTTTCTTTCGAAGTTGAAGAAGGTCAACGCGGACCACAAGCAACTAACGTTGTAAAACTTTAATTTCTTTTAGACCCTGCTCCGGCAGGGTCTTTTTTTGTTTAAATATGCTACACTGGCGATTCAAGAAGAAAGGAGATGTAACATGACACTCGAACAAACCGTGCAACACCTTAAAGATGCTATGCTAAAAGGAGATTCATCACAAGTTTCACATCTATTATCTCCCGAATTCACGTTCATCGATGCGTTAGGGCGATCGTTCGACGCCGAAACGTATCTTGATCATTACGTTGACCCTGCGAATATCCGCTGGTTATCCCGGACCGATGATTTTTCATACATTGATCACTTTGAAGATACAGCGATTCAGTATAGTTTAATAGAAGATCGTTTTGAATACGGGGCAACTCAATACGTAGGACGTTTCCGGATCGTATCAATCTATCGTGCTACGTCAGATGGTTGGAAATGGCACTTTGGTCAATTAACATCTCTTGATCCGTCGTGACGGATTCAAGAGATGTTTTTGTTTTCATTTTCCATTCATCGTTAGTTAGAATTGCTTCTCATTTTTCATTCCGTTACACTTGAGTGGTACATATTTTCTGAAAATTCAAGAAGGAGTGTATCCCATGACGGTTTATAACTTTTCTGCCGGTCCTGCAGTCCTTCCTGCCCCGGTCTTAATGAAGGCTCAATCCGAGCTACTTAATTACGAAAATTCAGGACAATCGGTTCTTGAAATGAGTCATCGTTCGCCAATCTTCGAATCGATTCGAGATGCAGCCGAACAATCATTGCGAAGGCTCATGTCGATTCCTGATACGTACTCCGTCTTGTTTCTTCAAGGTGGAGCTACACTTCAGTTCGCGATGTTACCCCAAAATTTAGCGACGAAGACCGGACGGATTGATTTCATCGATACCGGTGGCTGGTCGACCAAAGCAATTACGGATGCCAAACAGTATGCGACGGTTAATGTCCTCGCCTCTTCTGCTGATCACGGTTATCGCTTCATCCCAGAAGGTCCGTTCGCGTCATCAGCCGACTATTTGCACATCACTTGGAACAACACGCTCGAAGGAACGACGTATCACACACCGCCTCACGTCGATGCGCCACTCGTCGCCGACGTTTCTTCTTCCATTTTGTCTGAATCTTTGCCAGTCGAGGCATTTGATGTGTTGTACGCCGGTGCTCAAAAAAACCTTGGCGTCGCCGGTTTGACGGTTGTCATTGTAAAAAATGAGCTACTTGATCGTGTTCCGGATACGATTGGTACCTATTTACGGTATGACATTCATGCAAAACAACGGTCTTTGTATAATACACCGCCGACATTCAGTCTTTACATGACGAAATTGGTGCTCGATTGGATTGAAAAGACGGGACTCGAGACGATTGAGTCAAGAAACGTCTCACAAGCACGTATGTTATATGAAGCAATTGATCAATCCACTTATTTTCATAATCATGTAACCATCAAGGATCGAAGCCGGATGAACATTCCATTTTCGACTGGAAGTGAGACGGAAGACGCTGCTTTCTTGAACTTCGCTGCGCGTCACGATCTAATCAATCTTGCCGGACATCGCTCGATCGGCGGGATGCGGGCGAGTCTCTATAACGCCATGCCGACCGAAGGGGTTACGGCACTGATTCACATCATGCATCGTTTTGAACAGGGGGAACGTTAAATGTATCAAGTCCAACTATGGAATGATCTATCGGATAAAGGATTAAAACGATTCACAGACGACTATCACGTCCAGCGAGAAACGGAGCAGCCAGACGCCTTTCTCGTCCGCAGCAAGGATTTACATGACATGCGCTTTCCGGACAGTCTTAAAGCCGTCGCCCGAGCTGGCGTCGGCGTCAATACGATTCCACTCGATCAACTTGCGAACCGCGGGATTCCCGTCTTTTCGACACCAGGCGCTAATGCAAATGCCGTCAAGGAACTAGTCATCGGCAGTTTATTCCTGACGGCGCGAAAGCTCGTCCCTAGTCTGCTTTGGACGAACAACTTACGCGGACCGGATATTCCGGAGCGGATTGAAGCGAACAAAAAACAATTTGTCGGAACGGAGTTGCTTGGGAAACGAATCGGAATCGTAGGACTTGGAGCAATCGGCGCGAACTTAGCCAACACTCTCCATGAGCTTGGCATGACCGTTACAGGCTATGATCCACATATGTCCGTTGAGTCCGCTTGGCGCGTCTCAAATCAGATTCAGCGGGCAACACAGCTCGAGGATCTGCTCGCGACAAGCGACTACATCACCTTGCATCTTCCGCTCGTTGACGCAACGACAGGTTTACTCGATGCATCACTCTTGTCGAAGATGAAACACGGCGCGACTTTGCTTAACTTCTCTCGTGGCGAACTCGTCGATGAACAAGCGTTAGCCGATGTACTCCGGTCTGGTCGTCTGGCCAATTATGTGACGGATTTCCCGAATGCCTTCATCTTGTCCCTTCCACGGGTCATCGCTTTGCCACATATCGGGGCATCAACGAGTGAAGCGGAGGAAAACTGTGCCATCATGGCGGTCGATCAACTGCGTCTATTCCTTGAGACAGGAAATATCCGTAATGCTGTCAATTTCCCAGCTGTCGAGTTACCGTTCACCGGAAAACGACGGATTACGATTGCTCACCATAACATTCCGAATATGGTCGGTCAAATTGCCTCCGTGTTAGCACAAGAGTCGATCAATATCGCGAATATGATCAATGGTAGTAAAGATGCTATTGCCTATACGATCATCGATATCGATAACCATGCGGATGAGTTGATTTCGCTCGACCGACTGAATCAAATTCCTGGCGTCTTGAAAACACGTCTACTCTAAAAGGAGTGATCCCCATGCCAACGTTCGAACCTTTTGCCGCGTTACGACCGGATTCAAAATATGCAGCAGACTTTGCTGCTTTGCCCTATGATGTTTATTCTCGCGAAGAAGCACGATCTGAGATTCGTCGTCATCCGCTGTCTTTTTTACGGATCGATAAAGCAGAAGCCACGCTTCCGTCATTAATCGCTGAAGATGATCCACGCGTTTATCAGCAAGCAGCTCTTGCCTTCGAAGAGAGTCAAACAAACGGCATCTTACAGCTCGACACGGACGAGACGTATTACATTTATCAACTGTCTGACGGGACACATATCCAATCCGGTTTCGTCGGGTGTGTTTCCGTTAGCGATTATGAAACGAATCAAATTCGTAAACATGAGTTCACGCGTCCGGACAAAGAGCGCGATCGTGTCCGACATGTCGAACATCTAAATGCTCATACGGGACCGATTTTACTTGCCCATCAAACGGATGCCCAGCTTCAAGAAATCGTCTCGACGATTACTGCAGGTGATTCTCTATACGACTTTACTGTCGATGGGATCACACACCGAATTTTTAAAGTCATCGATCGCCATCATCTGTTGACGATCGGAAGCCAGTTCGCGCGCCACGACGCCCTCTATATCGCTGATGGTCACCATCGCGCTGCAGCGGCAGCCATCGCTGCCAGTCGGACGGATCAGGAAGAAGCCCAACGCTTCCTTGGTGTATCGTTTCCGCAGGAACAATTACGAATCCTCGGCTATCATCGTGTCGTTGAAGATCTGTACGGTCAATCCGTCGTTGATTTCCTTGAGCGATTAGCCCATCGCTTTACGATCACAAAAGGACGTGCCGAACAAACAAAACGTCACCAAATCGAGATGTATCTCAACCGGCAATGGTATACCCTTTCGTACGATTCTGAACGAACAGGGACGAAAGCGAATCTCGACGTCTCGATTTTACAAGAAGAGTTATTGACACCGTTACTCGGTATCGAAGATCCACGGACGGACGCACGTATCCAGTTCGTCGGTGGTCATAAGGGGTATGCCGGTCTTGAGCAAATCGTGGATTCCGGATATGCCGCGGTCGCTTTTCACTTGCATCCGACTTCGATCGAAGATTTAATGGCTGTGGCTGATGCGGGAGAAGTAATGCCGCCGAAGTCGACTTGGTTCGAACCGAAGCTTCGGAGTGGTTTACTGATCCATCCGTTTGATTCGTAATGCACACGCACTAAAAAAGCAAGTCGTGGATATCGTATCCGCGACTTGCTTTTTCTTATACGTGTCGCAAAAGAAGAGCCGACACAGCTTCTAATTGAATAGTTCCCGACAACGTCGTTGCATCTAACAGACTTTCATATGTTTCTTCGAGCGAAAGAGATTGTTCTTCTTCACTTAAGTTGACTACGAGCAAGTAAATATTTTCGCCCTGACGTCGCTCGACGACAAATATCTGTTTTGTATCATCAATCATTTGGAAATGATACGTTCCGGCATTTGCTAAAACCGGATGCTGTTTTCGAAGGGCGATCAACTGTACAACGTGATCGAACAAATCACGGTTCTGCTTCGTCTCATCCCATTCCATGCATGCACGGTTGGCCGGGTCTTGTCCGCCCATCATTCCGATCTCATCACCATAATAGATGACAGGCGTACCCGGAAACGTCAACAGTGTAGTGAAGAGCAATTTCATCCGTTCGATATTCCCCTTCGCACGCGTTAAAGCACGCGGCGTATCATGCGAATCAATCAAATTGAACATGACCTCGTTGACATTTTGAGAATGCCAGTTTAAATTTCTGCTGACTGCATACGAGAAATCACGAACGCTGGTCTCGCCCGTCGCAAAACAAGTCAGGAAGCTCTCTGTCAAACCGTAATTCATGACGGCATCGAACTGATCGCCGAGGAGCCACGGTTGTGAATCCGTCCAACATTCGCCGACGATATAACACGTTCCGTTCGCAGCCCGGACTTCCTTTCGAAAGTCACGCCAAAACGCATGATCGACTTCACTTGCAACATCCAGACGCCAGCCGTCGATTCCGAATTCCTCAACCCAATAACGTCCGACATGAAGCAAATATTGTTTGACGTCTGGATGAGCGGTGTTCAACTTTGGCATGTTCCGTTCAAATGCAAACACTTCATAGTTCGGGATCGACGGATCGACCGGGAAAGAGTCAATCGTGAACCAGTTGACAAATTTTGAGTCTTGTCCCTTTTCTAATACATCCTGAAATGCGGGGTGATCTTCACTAATATGATTAAAGACGGCATCGAGTAATACGCGGATACCGTTCTCATGCAGCACATCTATCATCTTGCGGAACGTTTTCTCGTCACCAAAGGCAGGATCAAGCTTTAAGTAATCAAGCGTATCGTATTTATGATTCGATGGTGCTTCAAACACTGGACAGAAGTAGACACCGGTGACGCCGAGCCGTTGTAAATGATCGACGTGATCGATGACCCCTTGAAAATCTCCACCGAAGAAATTCTGAAAAGCTGGTGCTTCACTTCCCCACTCCTTCGTTCCCGCTGGATCGTTCGTGGGATCGCCATTTGCGAATCGTTCCGGGAAAATTTGATACCAGACCGTATCTTTCACCCAATCCGGCGTATCAAAGACGTCCGTCGCATGAACATATGGAACAGAAAAATAATAGCCAGGATGATCGAGTGGCGCTTCGTCATACCAACCACGTTCGGTCAAAATGGCTGTCGTTTCGCCATGAACCTCGAACCCATACCTTACCCGCTTCCGTTCTGGACGGATTGCAATGAACCAATAGTCATACGTCGCGTCACTTCCATTGTATTGCATCGACTTCCGTTGCACTTTCCAGGATTTTTCTTTCTCCGGATCAAAATTCCAATCTCGGTCTTCTTCTTTTTCCGCTTCCCATTCATAAGGATCACCATATATCAATTCAACTTTTTCAATATCGTCTTTAGCCGTCATGAGTCTAATATGAACGGTCTCTTGATCATAGGCATAAACGAATGGTGATAATGCGCGATGAACTACTCCAGCCTGGTTCAAATACTGTCACTCTCCCTTAAATTGATATTTCTCTATCGGTAAAGTTCCTTTCTTCCGCATCACTTAAACGCATTTAGCAGAAATTCAACTGTTCGACCGACATTTTAGTTCAGTCTATCAGGTAGTTTAAGGTATACTGATAACGCATAAGAAATCATGGATTTCTGACATTACGGAAAGAGAGTGGATACGAAATGGGTCGTAAATGGAATAACATTAAGGAAAAAAAGGCATCAAAAGACAAAAATACAAGTCGGATCTACGCAAAGTTCGGTCGTGAGATTTATGTAGCGGCAAAACAAGGCGAACCAGATCCAGAATCTAACCAAGCGTTAAAGGTCGTACTCGAACGAGCGAAGACATATAACGTTCCCCGTGCCATCGTTGATCGAGCGATTGAAAAAGCAAAAGGTGGAGCGGAAGAAAACTATGATGTACTTCGTTATGAAGGATTTGGTCCAAGCGGTTCAATGGTCATCGTCGAAACATTGACGAACAACGTCAACCGGACGGTTTCTGACGTGCGTGCTGCATTTGGGAAAAATGGCGGAAACATGGGCGTTAGTGGATCCGTTGCTTACATGTTCGATGCGACTGCTATCTTTGCGTTTGAAGGAAAATCTGCGGATGACGTGCTCGAATTGATGATGGAAGCGGATATCGATGTTCGCGACATCCTCGAAGAAGACGATTCTGTCATCATCTACGCCGAGCCAGAACAATTCCATGCTGTGCAAGAAGCGTTGAAAGCTGCAGGAATCACCGAATTCTCGCTTGCTGAACTCGTCATGCTCGCTCAAAACGAAGTCGTGTTATCTGAGGACGACGTTGCACAATTCGAGAAAATGATCGATGCACTTGAAGATCTTGAGGATGTACAACAGGTCTACCATAACGTAGAGTTATAATCAAAAAGACAAGGGGATGGTCGTAACCATCCCCTTGTCTTTTTGATTATACAGTTTCTATATCGGTTAACGCCCGTAATCGGTCACGCACCGTCTATCATCATCATAAAGTATGAAACGCGTTTCATAACAAGAATAAAAAAGATTCATTTGTGATGTTTATTTCTTCAATTTTATGGGAACAGTAATATTCGGAGTTAATTATAACTTATCTTGTTTTGAAGAAATAAAGGGAGGAACGAACGATGACATATTCTTTAATTGAAACATTTAAGCACATCGTAAGCGAGGCGACCCGTTTCAAACGTGTTGATTTCGGAGGTTACGATATTTATATGCAGACGACGGATGGACGAACGATTACGGCACATATCCGCTATGACGGTGGTGGCACTGATTTTAATGAGGCTTATTTGATGCTCGAATCTAGCACTGGACAGCGTCGTACAGCAACCTTAACGCTTTATCAGTTCGAACATCTCTCTTCTTATACCGCACACAGTGAACGGACACGTGCCCTTGTCACAACGAGTGCTTGATGATCAAAAAACACGCCTCTCATGCGAGAGACGTGTTTTTTAGTTTTCTTCTCGTTCTAAGCGTTCGAGTTCTGCGTGCGTTTGTGGGAATCCATTCGCTTGCCAATCTGCCCGATGAATGGAATCAAGCTGTGTCAGTCCGACTTCAGCCGGATCGCGTTTCGCGTCGACGCTTGGTCGATGATCAATATCGTTAGACGTCGTTTTTCGTTGTTGGTATTGTTGATAGGCGATTGTCGCAATCGCCGCTAAACCACCTAAAATGACACCTGTCTTGAATGTTGCTCTCATGAAAGTTCCCCCTCTATGATCATTAGTTGTGCTCTAGATAGATGTACCCGGGTTACTTGATTTTGAATCATTCTTCGCATGGATCAACGTGTTTTTGAAAAAAACAAAAAAAATTTCAACCTATTTCTGCCGTGTTCCTACATATTTAATAATCAAGAGAGAAAATGGCTCTATCCCTTATGCTTCAATGCTTCACGTCATGCAAGAAGGAAAAAAGTACGCTATACTTGATTCAGAAACATCTTCGACGAACAAAATGAATCGTGTTTTCTACTGGACAGTTCCGAGCTTCAACAGCTTGCGTTCGCGTCCCTTTTTCATTTTTGGTCGTCGATGTCACAAAGGAGGGAATTTCGTGTCCGTGATGCACGGGGCTATTCTACTGCCCATATTGATCAGTCTTTTCATTCCGCTTCTAGCGAAACGCCTTCCGAACATTCATACTGGTTGGTTTGTACTTGTAGTACCTGTACTGCTCGTTTCGTATTTCAGCCACTTTCTCCCTGGTACGATGTCAGGTGAGACCTTTACGGCACGCATGCCGTGGATCCCATCGCTCGGTATCGATTTCGTCACGTATCTCGACGGACTCGGCTTATTGTTCGCACTATTGATCACAGGAATTGGCTCACTCGTCGTTCTTTATTCCATTTTTTATTTAGATGCGAAAAAAGAATCACTCGGAACATTTTATGTCTATCTTTTGATGTTCATGACCGCCATGCTTGGGGTCGTGCTGTCAGATAACATGATCGTCCTCTATCTGTTTTGGGAATTAACGTCGATTTCGTCGTTCTTATTGATTGCCTACTGGTACGAGCGAGAACGTTCTCGTTACGGCGCTCAAAAATCGATGCTGATCACCGTCTTTGGTGGACTAGCGATGCTTGGGGGAATTGCGATTCTCTCTACACTCAGTGGATCGTTAAGTATTCGTGAGACCTATGCGTCGCTTGAGTCGATTCAAGGTGAACCCTTCTTTACGGTCGCCCTTGTTTTGTTCTTGCTAGCTGCCTTCACAAAATCTGCTCAATTTCCGTTCCATATCTGGTTACCGGATGCGATGGAAGCACCAACCCCTGTCAGTGCCTACTTGCACTCGGCAACGATGGTCAAGGCAGGGTTGTATCTTGTCGCTCGTTTCAGTCCGATTTTTGCGGATGAATCGCTTTGGTTCTATCTCGTCTCATCTGTCGGAATATTCACCTTATTCTGGGGTTCACTCAATGCGGTGAAACAACATGATTTAAAGGGAATCCTTGCTTACTCGACGATTTCTCAGCTTGGATTGATCATGTCCTTACTTGGACTCGGAGCAGCCGCCCTGCACGTCGACGCGTTAGATGACGGATTATATACGATTGCGACAGTCGCTGCGATTTTCCACCTGATCAACCATGCGACATTTAAAGGCAGTCTCTTCATGATGGCGGGAATCGTCGATCACGAAACCGGTACTCGCGACATTCGGAAGCTCGGTGGTCTTGCGCAACTAATGCCGATCTCTATGACGATCGCAATGATCGGGACCCTCTCGATGGCGGGAATTCCGCCATTCAATGGTTTCTTAAGTAAAGAGATGTTCTTGACGGGTGTACTTGAAGTTGCAGGATCAGATTTGTTCCACTTACCGTCTTACGGTTGGATCATTCCTGTACTCGCCGTCGTCGGAAGTATCTTCACATTCGTCTACAGCATCTTGATCGTCCGCAGAACGTTCTTCGGTAAGCGTCAAGACGATAAGTTGCCGAAGACACCCCATGAGGCACCGATTGGCATGTTGATTCCACCACTCGTCCTCGTCTCGCTCGTCGTCATCATCGGACTCTTCCCGAATATATTATCGGATACGTTGATTCGACCAGCAGTCGAAGCGATCTTACCTCAAGTCGTTGATGCCGGTGGCAAGATTGATGTCCATATTTCAATGTGGCACGGATTCAATACCGAGTTATTTCTTACACTCGTGATCATCAGTGCTGGCATAATTTTGTATAAAACACTCCCACGCTGGCAATCGCTTTACCACCGGATGCCACGTGACGTCTCACTGAATCATCAATATGACGCCTTGTTACGTCGTGGTGAACAGACATCGACACGTATTCACGATACGGTCATGACGGGGTATATGCGGTCGTATCTCGTCTACATCTTCGGATTCATCGTCATCTTGATTTTGACGGCATTATACGGGTTTGATGCCTTCCGCTTCGCGGTTGATCCCATCAGCACGATTGACGCGTATGAGATCATTCTCGCTCTCGTTCTTGTCTCAAGTGCTCTCTCGATCACTTTTGCACGATCGCGGCTGACATCGATCATCTTACTCGGTGTGACAGGTTATACAGTTGCCCTGTTCTTCGTCTTATTTCGAGCGCCAGACCTCGCCTTGACGCAACTCGTCATCGAGACGGTATCGGTCGCTTTGTTCCTGCTCGTTTTCTATCGTTTACCGGAAATCAGCCGGAAAGAAGAACGCATCCCGTTCAAGCTCGGCAATGCCTTGATTTCGGCACTCGTCGGATTGACAGTGACGCTCGTCGCCCTTGCTTCGCTCAGTCAGCGATCGTTTGCTTCGATTGCCAAGTATTACATCGATAATGTCGCTGATCTTGCCGCTGGCGGTAATATGGTCAACGTCATTCTTGTCGACTTCCGTGGCTTCGATACGTTGTTTGAGATTGCCGTTCTAGCACTTGCTGGAATCGGAATTTATACGATGATTAAATTCAGACAAACAGGAGGGATCGATAAATGAAAAAGCAGGCAAAAAAGCATACGAATGACGTCATCTTAGAGTCAGCAACTTCCTTTATCACGTTCGTCATCTTCCTGTTTGCTGTCTACTTGTTTTTCGCCGGACACTATACACCAGGTGGTGGATTCATTGGTGGTCTCGTGACGGCGTCCGCTCTCGTCTTGATCTTACTTGCTTACGACATCAAGACATTGCGCCGGATCTTACCGTTTGATTATAAATGGATCACAGCACTTGGTATGTTGATTGCCGTACTGACGGCGTCAGGAGCGCTTCTGTTCAACGTGCCGTTCTTCACGCATGCGCATGATTATTTCAATCTGCCGTTGTTCGGTAAGACATCGCTACACACCGCGATGTTGTTTGATCTTGGTGTTTATCTTGTCGTCGTTGGTGTGACGATGACGATTATTCAAACGATTGGGGAGAGTGATTAATATGGAAATCATCATGGCGATCGCCGCAGGCATCCTGACGATGTGTGCCATTTATCTCATTCTCTCGAAAAGTATTCTTCGCATTATCATCGGAACAGGGTTGCTCAGTCACGCTGCCCATCTGCTCGTCATGACAATGGGTGGATTAAAACGAGGCGCGGCTCCGGTTTTAAAGGACGGCGTGACTTCCTATACGGATCCACTGCCGCAGGCACTCGTCCTGACTGCCATCGTCATTAGCTTTGGTGTCACTGCCTTCTTCTTGGTGCTTGCGTATCGCGCTTATCAAGAGCTCGGGACCGATAATATCGAAGAGATGAAAGGAACCGATTCGAATGATTAACTTACCGCTATTACCGATCATCATTCCTTTGTTGACCGGTGTCATCTTGATGTTTTTCCCGCGATACCTCAAAGGACAACGGATCGTTTCCATCATTTCGACGATTTTAACTGTCTGTGCTTCCATCTATCTAGTGATGACCGTCCGTTCGAATGGCATTTTAACCGTCACACTCGGTAGCTGGCCAGCACCTTTCGGGATTACGCTTGTCTCTGATATGCTGTCTGCCCTACTCGTCACGACGACGAGCATCCTCGTCCTTTGTATCATCTGGTATGCCATCGCCTACTTGAGCGACGCCTATCAACGGTACTACTATTTCATTGCCATACAGTTCCTGCTCGTTGGGGTCAACGGTGCGTTCACGACAGGTGATATTTTTAACATGTTCGTCTTTTTCGAAGTCTTCCTGATTTCGTCTTATGTCTTAATCGTTCTCGGTGGAAAACCGGCCCAATTACGAGAATCGCTCAAGTATCTTTTGATTAACGTCATCTCGTCCGCGTTATTCGTCATGACGGTCGCTTTCTTATACGGGATCATCGGTTCACTCAGCATGGCGGACATCAGTCAGAAGATCACAGAGATTGGACAACCAGCGATTCTAAACGTCATCGCCTTGTTGTTCCTGATCGTTTTCGGATTAAAAGGCGCGATTTTCCCACTCTACTTCTGGTTACCTGGTTCTTATCAAGTACCACCGACACCTGTTCTTGCCTTGTTCGGTGCCTTGTTGACGAAGGTCGGGGTATATGGAATTTTACGGACGTATAGCTTGTTCTTCTCAAACGAGATCGGAACAATTCATCAAATCTTAAGTGTCCTTGCCCTTAGTACAATCATCATCGGTGTGATTGGTGCGTTAGCGACACGGGATGCGAAACAGATCATCATTTACAACATCATCGTCGCAGTTGGGGTCATCTTATATGGGGTTTCCCTTATGACACCACAAGCACTAGAAGGAGCGATTTTCTACCTGCTTCACGATATGGTGATCAAAGCCGCGTTGTTCTTACTCGTCGGTATCATGGTCGGGATTGCAGGTTCGAGTAAACTGAAGGATATGGGTGGTATGATCAAATCCTATCCTGTACTCGGTTGGACATTCTTCATTGCAGCGTTATCGCTTGCCGGCATTCCACCGCTTAGTGGGTTCATCGGGAAGTTCTTGATTGTTCGTGGCGGCATTGAAGCTGGTGAATTGGTCGGACCGATCATCGTTCTACTATCCAGTCTGCTCGTCTTGTATTCGGTAGTCCAACTGTTCATGCGTGCTTTTTGGGGGACACCCAAACCGTACTCAGGTGAGAAGCAAGCGCTCGTTTCTCGACTGCTTGCACCTGCGATTGCCTTAGTTGCGCTTAGCGTCCTCTATGGCTTAGGCGCTGAGGCGATGCGTCCACTGATTCAACAAGCCGTTGAACCTCTGACGCATCCAACGCTCTATATCGATGCCGTACTCAAAGGAGGTCGCTGATTCATGGCATTTCAGGTCTTGCTCAACTTATTTCTTGCTTTCTTGTGGATGTTTCTTGCGAATAATTTCTCGGCCTTCGGTTTCGTCATCGGCTATGCATTAGGTCTGATTGCGATGTTCGCTTTCCGTCGCGGCTTTAAGGGTCGTTTTTATCTCGGACCTGTCGTCGCACTCGTCTTGTTGTTTTTCCGCTTTCTCTATGAACTTGTCGTAGCGAACATCGATGTCCTAAAAATCATCTTAAAGCCGAAGTTAGATATTCAGCCTGGTATCTTTGCCTATGAGACGGAACTCGATCAACCGTGGCAAGTCACATTGTTATCGATGCTGATTACCTTGACACCTGGAACACTTGTCGTCGATATCTCGGACGATAATAAGACACTCTATATTCATGCGCTTCATATGCCAGAAGTCGACGAAGCCGTCGCATCGATTCGCGATAGTTTTGAGAAAGCCATTCTGGAGGTGAGTCGGTGATGTTCGATATTTTAATCTATATCGCACTCGGGGGTGTCTTCCTCTCGATGCTTGGTCTATTTTACCGTGTCATTAAAGGTCCAAGTGTTGCGGATCGTGTCATCGCCTTAGATTCGATTGGTATCAGCTTGATTTCAATCGTTGGTCTTGTCTCAATCATCTTACGGACGAGCGACTACCTCGAAGTCATTCTTTTGATTGGTATACTCGCCTTCATCGGTACGGTTGCCTTTTCAAAATATATCGAGAAAGGAGAGATCATCGAACGTGATCGCAATCAATGAATGGATCGTCGCGGTCTTCGCCTTGCTCGGTATGGGATTTAGTCTCGTTACCGCGCTCGGTTTGATCCGCTTACCCGATGTCTATACGCGTGCGCATGCCGCATCTAAAAGTGCGACATTAGGCGTCATGTCGATTTTGATCGGCGTCATTATTTATTTCGTCACTGAAGATGGATTTTTCTCCTCTCGTGTCGTGCTTGGTATCCTATTCGTACTCATCACGGCACCGATTGGTGGACATTTAATTGCGCGTGCTGCTTACTATAGCGACGTCCCATTATGGAAATCGTCTGTCCGTGACGACCTGTCTAAGAATAAAGAACATGTGGAACCGAAGAAACGCCAAGATGACATGTGAGTATATCGACATGACAAAACCCTCGCTTCCGCTTACGGAAACGAGGGTTTTTGATTAGGAACGCTGTAAGGGTGAAGCAGCAAATAAGAGCGCCAACTCATCACGATTATCAAGCAACTCTTCTAGTGTATGCTGTTCCAGTTCTCGGATAAAGGCTCGCAATGCTCGCCCAAGCACACCTTTTAATCGACACCCAGGTTCGATGACACAATGACCGTTGCTTCCGAAGCATTCAACGATATCCATCGGTTCCATTTCACGAACGACTTTTCCAATGTTAATGTCCTTTGGATCACGAATCAAACGGAGTCCCCCTGAGCGACCTCTCGTTGATTCGACATATCCAAGTTTCGCTAACTGTTGTGTCACTTTCATTAAATGGTTGGATGAGATGCCATAATGCTGGGCAATCTGCGGCATTGGTGTGATAACATCCCGGTGCACACCGAGATACATCAACACGCGTAAACCATAATCCGTATACTGTGTAATTCTCACAATCCTCACTCCATTCCTTCCCAAAACTGCACTGTTATCGTAACATGAAACACTCTAACGACTACATAGTTTTGTCTCACTATTCATCTCATAATTCGAATTTGTCATCATGCTCTACACAGATTACGTAAGGAAGGAAATATTGGATTTAAAATACGAGATTTCATCAAAAAAAGAGCAATTCCTTATTTCGCTTCGAAACGAGGAATCACTCTTTGAATTATTTTGAAATTTTTTTGGACGATTCTTTAATGACTGCATTAAAGCGATCCGCGTAGTTCGTGAAGACACCTGTAACACCATAGTCAAGCAAGCGAACCATTTCGACTTTTTCATTTACTGTATACGGATGCAACAGCAAGCCCTGTTGACGAATTGCTTTAACATTTTCACGTGTCAATGCTTTATATGAAGGACCGACTCCAACTGCATATTTACGGATTTCCTTTAATTTCGTACTGGTTAAGGAAGACACCTCCTTTGCTTCCATCAATTGAATCAACGGGACTTTTGAATCGATGGATCTGACTTTTTGAAGACTTTCTGCACTAAACGACTGAATCAAGACTTGTCCTGATTTCACACGATCACTAGACAATCCGTTCCGTTTCAATAAATCGAGTAATTTCTTTTCCATTCCTGGATATACTTCAGGGGACTTCGTCTCAATGTAGTAATTCGCATGTTTCCCGTACTTATTCACGACTTCTTGGAGTGTCGGGACTTTTAATCCTACATATGATTTTTTAGCGAGTGTTGGATTTGCTTTATTAAACCAACTACCCGCATCAAGTTTCTTGATTTGAGCTAATGTCTTCTCTTTGACAGCACCCGTTCCGTTCGTCGTCCGATCGACGGTTTCGTCATGCATCGCAATCAAATGACCGTCTTTTGTCATCTGTAAATCAATTTCGATGTAATCTGCTTTAAATTTCTTATGTCCCATTTCGTAAGCTGGCATCGTATGCTCCGGCGCATAACCTGAAGCTCCACGATGAGCAACGTTAATGATTCGATTTGAATCGAGTAACGATTTACCTTTTGATTGTGCACCGACATCTTCTGTCGGAAGTCCTGTACTTAATACAGCTCCCGCTACCATCGTCAATCCGATTTGTTTCAGCATCATCTATTCCCCCTTGAAATATTCTTACAACACTTATCTTAAATTGTTTGTATGAAGATGATATAGAGAAGCTGTTAACGTCATTTTTTGATTTGATGACAAAACGATATCATTCCATAGAAAAAAGACCCGCATCTAAAACGGGTCTTTTAATGATTACGCTTCGAAAATCAATGACTCTGGATCTTCAAGAAGATCTTTAATGTGTTTCAGGAACGTAACAGCTTCTTTTCCATCCACGATCCGGTGATCGTAAGAGAGAGCAACATACATCATCGGACGATTTTCCATGCGTTCTGCATCAATGGCAATAGGGCGCAGGTTGATTGCGTGCATGCCGAGAATCGCGACTTGTGGACCGTTTAAGATCGGCGTCGACATGAGTGAACCGAACGTACCACCATTCGTGATTGTGAACGTACCACCCGTTAAGTCAGATAGACCAAGTTTATTATCACGCGCTTTGACCGCTAATTGAATGATGTCCTTTTCAATTTCAGCGAAGTTCTTTTTGTCCGCATCACGAACGACTGGAACAACGAGACCGTCTGGTGCTGAGACGGCAATGCCGATATCATAGAATTTCTTCAGGACGATTTCATCGCCTTGAATCTCAGCATTCAGGTATGGCATCTTTTTGAGTGCTGCGACTGCTGCTTTCGTAAAGAATGACATGAAGCCGAGTTTAACTTCGTTTTCTTTAACGAACTTTTCTTGACGGCGTTTACGGAGCGCCATGACAGCAGACATATCGATTTCATTGAATGTCGTCAACATCGCTGCCGTTTGTTGAACTTCAACAAGGCGATTCGCAATCGTCTTCCGGCGACGTGACATCTTGATTCGCTCTTCTGGTTTCCCAGGAGCAGCCGCTTGAGCTGGTGTCGGCGCAGCAGGCTTCGTAGGAGCAGGTTTTGCTTGTTCACGTGGCGCTACTTCAAACGTCGCGACATCTTGGACACGGATCCGACCAAGTGGATCTTGCGTCGCCACTTGTGCTAAATCAATTCCTTTTTCACGAGCCAATTTACGGGCAGCAGGTGAAGCAATCGGACGATCTGCAACGGATGTACTTTCCGTCGCTGCTGCAGCCACTGGTTGTTCCGCTTTTTCTTCTGCTTTTGGTGTCTCTTTTGGAGTTTCTTGTGCTGTTTCTGTTGCAGCCGGTTTTGAAGCTTCGCCACCAGCAGAGATGACAGCAATCGTTTCCCCGACGCGGACTGTATCTCCCTCAGCAGCCATTACTTCCGTTAACGTACCCGCTTCATCTGACGGTACTTCGATGTTGACCTTATCTGTCTCGAGCTCAACGATGGCTTCCCCTTTTTCCACGTGATCACCTGGTTGTTTTAACCAAGATGCCACCGTTCCTTCAGTAATTGATTCGGCAAGTTCTGGTACTTTGATTTCCATCGTATTCTCCCCCTATGACTCGTTTCTATCTTACGTTATGATGTGTGATTCGATACGTGTGATGGTGCTGTTGGTGTAGAAGCCGTTGCTGTGAGCGCATCATTGATGATACGCGCTTGCTCTACTTTATGACCTGACGGGTCACCTTCTGCTGTACTTGAACGGCGACGACGACCAATGTAACGAACATTTTGAATTCCGTTCGGTGCGACTGTTTCAAGCCGTGGTTCCATAAAGGACCACGCTCCCATGTTTTTCGGTTCTTCTTGCACCCAGACCATCTCTTCGACGGATTCATAGCGCGCAATGACTTCTTGTAAGGCTTTCGCTGGGAACGGATACAGTTCCTCAACCCGGACGATTTGTAACCAGTCGAGATTCTCCTCTGATTTCGAGACCGCTTCCGCTAAATCAATTGCCATCTTACCAGAACAGAACACAAGACGTTTGACACAATCTGGTGCTTCTCCAAGTCCCGCTTGTTCAATGACACGACGGAAACTACCCTCCGTCAATTCAGAGACGTCAGATGTCGCAAGCGGATGACGCAAGAGACTCTTTGGTGTCATGACCACGAGCGGTCTAACTTCCTCTTTTCCGAGGATTGCTGCTTGTCGACGCAACAAATGGAAGTACTGCGCAGCACTCGATACGTTCGCAACTGTCCAGTTCTTCTCACCGGATAACGTCAAGAAGCGCTCTAAACGACCACTCGAGTGTTCTGGTCCTTGTCCTTCATAGCCGTGCGGAAGCAACATAACGAGACCTGACGTTTGTCCCCATTTGGCTCGGCTCGCAGAAATAAACTGGTCAAAGATGACTTGACCTGAGTTTGCGAAGTCTCCGTATTGCGCTTCCCATAAGACAAGCGTTTCTGGTGCAAAGACATTATAGCCGTATTCAAAGCCAAGAACACCCGCCTCAGAGAGTGGACTGTTATAGACCGAGAACGAAGCTGTTGCCGTTGATAAAGCATGAAGTGGCGAGAATCCTTCTCCCGTTTTCACATCATGAAGATTGATATTCCGTTGTGCAAACGTTCCCCGTTCAGAATCTTGCCCGCTTAATCGGATTGGTGTTCCATCCGAGAGAATTGAAGCGAATGCCAATGTTTCGGCGTGTCCCCAGTCAATCCCGTTCTTCGTCGAGAATGCATCTGTCCGGCGCTTCAGGACTTTCTCAAGTTTATGGAACACTTGGAAGCCATCTGGCCACTGCAACAATTCTTCATTGTATGCAGTTAATGTTTCGATCGCTACTCCTGTTTCGATCGTCGGAACGCCTTTAAAGACGACGTCCGGCATGACCCCACCATACTCTTTCTCTACATTTGGGACTTTTTCTCGAGCCGCCTTCATGTGATCATTGATTGACGTCTCAATCGATTGAATTTCCTCAGCTGTCGCATCCCCGTTCGCGACAAGCGTCTTTCCGTACAAGACACGAATCGGATCATGCTTATGGATCAAATCGTATAAGACCGGGTTTGTATTCATCGGTTCATCCATTTCGTTGTGTCCAAAACGACGATATCCGATTAAATCGATCATGACGTCTTTCTTGAATGTTGCACGGTACTCGCTCGCGAGTAGCGCAACAGCGAGACAGCTTTCAGGTTCATCGGCGTTGACGTGGAAGACTGGAATCTCATACCCTTTAGCCAGGTCACTCGAGTAACGCGTCGAACGCGAATCTGTCGGTTCCGTCGTGAAGCCGATCGTATTGTTCGCGATGATGTGAATCGTTCCGCCTGTGTTATATCCTTTGAGGTTTGCTAAATTCAAGGTTTCAGCAACGATTCCTTGACCTGGGAACGCTGCATCCCCGTGAATCAGGATCGCAGCAGCGGCTGCCTGCTCTTGACGTGGTGCGCCTTTTTGGGTCCGGTCATCTTGTGCCGCACGCGTGAAGCCCTCGACGACTGGGTCGACGAACTCTAAGTGCGATGGATTGTTCGCGAGCGTCATCCGGATGTCACGTGTCTTTTGCTCGAGTTTCCGGTTTAGTCCGAGGTGATACTTCACGTCGCCCGTCCAACCGTATGTGATACCGATTGATCCTTCAGACGGTACGAGATCATGATTTGGTGCATGCTGGAACTCAGCAAAGATCATTTCATATGGTTTACCGAGTACATGAGCTAAAACATTTAATCGTCCACGGTGCGCCATTCCGATATTGATCGTCTCCGAGCCGTTCGAAATGAGGTGTCCGACGATTGTATCGAGCAATGGCACCATCGCATCGAGCCCTTCGATCGAGAATCGTTTTTGACCGACATATGTTTTGTGCAGGTATTTTTCGAAAAGGTCCGTTTCAGCCAAGCGTTTGAACAATTGTTTCTTTTGCTCAGCATCAAGCGTCGCCGTCAAAGCACCTTGTTCGATTTTTTGACGGAGCCATTTCTTTTCCTCTAAGTCATCAACATGCTGGAACTCAACAGCCGCTGCTCCCGTGTATTGCGCTTTCAAGTGCTCGATGCCTTCAAATGCATCTTGAACACCCGCTGGCGGCTCAGGACAGACGAGTGAAACCGGCATTTTCCGAAGATCTGCCTCTGTCAGTCCAAACTGATTTAGTTCGAATAATCCTGTTTCTCGCGGATGGTCCTTCAGCGGATAGATATCCGCCGCAAGATGTCCTTTTGCACGAATTTGTTCCGCTAAACGATTCGCCGCAAGATATTTTTCGAAATCTCCCGTCTCGACTTGCATCGGTACTACTGGTTCCGTCACAGGTGCACCATGCTCTTCGAAATAAGTACGTGTCTCCTCATCGACGGATGTTTTGTCTTCTAAAAAACGCTCGTACAATTCAATGATGTAGCCAAGGTTTGGTCCATAAAATGCTTGTTGATCTTGCTCGTGGCCTGCCATGTACGGTTCCCCCCGTTTCTATATTTCTCCCCTCACATTTAGCATCGGCTAAATGTGTTTCCAGCCCTCTACCTGTTAGCGCTTTCAAAAGAAATTGCATGAATGATGCGCTAAAACGTCATGAGAAGGAACGAACGTGCCATTCTTCCATGAAAGTGCCTTCGTTACTATATTACTACTCTTTTCCTGCGTGTGCATTTCGAATTCCCAAATTCTCACGCTTAAATGTATAAGTTTTTCTTATGAGCGCTTAGCCAGTAATTTATGAATAAGCAAAAAACCGGCGTATCTGCATTTAGATACGCCGGTTTAATCATAACACTTTACTGAGGAACGATTGCGTCCGTTCATGCTGTGGAGAATCAAAGAGCGCTTGTGGCACATTCTCTTCGACGACATACCCACCATCCATAAACAACACGCGGTCTCCGACTTCACGAGCAAATCCCATCTCATGGGTCACGACGACCATCGTCATCCCTTCGAGAGCAAGTTGTTTCATGACGGCAAGCACGTCCCCGACCATTTCCGGGTCAAGCGCTGACGTTGGCTCGTCAAACAACATGATTTTCGGGTTCATCGCGAGTGCTCGGGCAATTGCGACCCGTTGCTTTTGACCCCCGGATAATTCGCCTGGATAATTATTCGCTTTTTCCCGTAGCCCAACTTTATCGAGTAGTTCCAAAGCTCGCTTTTTCGCCTGGTCCTTATCCGATTTACGTACTTTAATCGGTGCGAGCGTGACGTTCTCAAGCACGGTCTTATGCGGGAAGAGATTAAAATGCTGAAAGACCATTCCGACCTCTTCCCGAACTTTGTTGATATCGACCTTCGGATTTGTGATGTCGAAATCATCGATGATGACCGTTCCACCCGTAATCTCCTCCAGTCGATTCAAACAGCGTAAAAACGTACTTTTCCCAGATCCCGACGGACCGATGACACACACAACTTCTTTTTCGGCTATCGAGACGTTAATGTCTTTTAAGACTTCGTTCGAGCCGAATGATTTCTTTAGATTCTTCACTTCAATGATACTCATCGTAATGTAAACCTCCGTTCCAAGAACTTCGCCACTAATGACAAGAGATAAATGATGACGAAGTACATCAATCCGACGACAGACCAAACGATGAATGGCTCAAACGTCGTCGATTGCTGAACTTGACCTTGTTGCGTCAAATCAGCGATGCCGATGATCGATAACAACGATGTATCTTTTAAGCTGATGATCGATTGATTCGTAATCGTTGGTAACATCCGTCGGAATGCTTGCGGTAAAATGATTTGAACCATCGTTTGACGTCCTGTCATCCCGAGTGAACGTGCGGCTTCTGTTTGTCCCTTATCAATCGACTGGATACCTGCTCGAATAATTTCCGCGAAATAAGCACCAGCATTGATCGCGACCGTCAGTATCCCTGCATACATCCGGTCCATCGATAACCACTCAAGCGAGTTGAGTCCAAAGTAGATGAAGAAAAGCTGAACGATGAACGGTGTACCACGAATGACATCGATATAGATGATCGCGATTGCGTTCAAAATCTTTAACGGTGACAACCGCATCAATGCGACGACTAAGCCAATCAGAAAGCCGACGATGACCGCAATGATGAAAATATACAATGTGACTTGAAGCCCTTCCAAGAAAAATGGAAATGCGGTTTTGACCACTTCCATTGGCTATCCCACTCCCTTATCGCCTTGCGACTTATTTCAGATACGTGTCAACGATTTTATCGTATTCACCGTTTTCTTTCAGATTCGCAAGTCCTTTGTTGATTTTCTTCAGCAGATCCTTATTCTCACCTTTTAAGACAGCGATCCCGTAGTTATCACCGTTGAGTCGATCACCGACAAGTTTCAATCCAAGGTTTTGTTGTTTGTTTGCATATGAGATGACCGGATAATCTTCAATCAAGGCAGCTGCGTTACCGTTCTTTACTTCTTGGAACATCGCTGGACTGTCATTGAACTGTGTAACAGTGAAGCCAAGTTTATCCGCGTTGTCCGTTGCATATTTTGCACCCGTCGTTCCCTTTTTGACGGCTACTTTTTTCCCTTTAAGATCGTTAACGGATTTAATACCATTCTCATCTTTTTTGACGACTAAAATAAGACCAGCTTTGAAATATGGGTCTGAGAATGTGACGACTTTTTTCCGTTCTGGTGTAATACTCATACCGGCAATGGCAACGTCCAATTGGTTTGCTTGAAGTGCTGGAATGATACCGCTGAAATCCATTGCTTCAAATTTAATCTTGAAGTTTTGATCCTTAGCGATTGCTTTCATAAGATCGATGTCGATTCCTTTGTACGTGTCCCCGTCTTTGTACTCAAATGGTGGATACGTGACGTCGATACCAACTTTATACGTCTTTCCTTCTGAAGACCCTTCATCCTTCGAACCGATACTACATGCACCAAGTACGAGAATACAGCTCATCAAGAGCGCTAGCAAAATACTTCCTTTTTTCATGTTTGTTTCCCCTCTCCTATGTGTTAAAGATTGTCGACTCCACTTAGTACTTTCCCTGAAGAGTACCCTCTTTAAAACGTATTTTACCAGAAAAGTTCTAAAAAGATAAACATTTCTGAATTTTTATTCGATGCAACCGTTTTCTATTCATTATCAAAAAAGGAGGCAACCCCTTGATGGGATTGCCTCCTTCAATCATTTATGCCGCCGAGAGGACTTGAACCTCCACGGTGTTGCCACCACTAGATTCTGAGTCTAGCGCGTCTACCAGTTCCGCCACGACGACGTTGATTTATGATATTAATATAGCGGGTAACGAACTGAGTTGTCAATCATTTCGCAAGATGTTCCGGACGAACTTCTCAACGACGTCATCATACAATGCCGGATCCTCGAAATATGCCATAGCGTGTGCGGCATTCGGAATGACGACCAGTTCCTTTTCCGTTGGACAGGCTTCGTACAGCTCATACACCATATCTGTCGGTACGAACGTATCCGCACCACCATGGATGAAGAGAATCGGAACCTGTGCCTTTTTGACCTGTTTCAGCGCTGATGCTTCACGGAACGTATAACCTGCCTTTAGCTTCGTCAATACGCTGGTCATCCCTAAAAACGGGAAGTGTGGTAGTCGATACATCCGCTTCATCTGATACGCAAGAACAGCATTGACGGACGTATAGGCACAATCAGAAATGATTCCTTTGATTTGTGGTGGAAGTTGTTCGCCACTCGTCATCAATACGGTCGCCCCTCCCATCGACACACCATGTAAGAACAGTTTCGCATCCTGTCCAATCCGTTCAATCAGATAGTTCGACCAACTGAGACAATCTTCACGATCATGCCATCCGAATCCGATATAATGACCGTCACTCATTCCGTGTCCTCGATTATCGGGCATCATGACATGGAAACCGGCCTGATGGTACAGATAGGCGAATCCGGCTAAATCCGTTCCGACGCCTCCGTATCCATGCACGAGAATGACAATCCGGTCTGACGGAACAGGAGACGGGAGGAAATGTCCGCGTAACGTTAAACCATCTTTTGCTTCAATCTCGATCCGCTCGAGCGGCTGCTCCTTGATCCATGTCTGTCCAGGTTGCATCAACCGGACCATCTCATCACTCAAATCTCGATTATTCGATAAGAACGGCTTCGGATTCGTGGCGATTGCCATCTCATAAAAATAATAACTCGCTGCTACTAATCCGGATCCGATGACTCCGATTCCAATTTTTGTTCTGCGACGCATCTGCCCCACTCCTTCTTTCCGTTATAGCTCGATCTTCAGTTGAGCAGCATGGTCATCCTCTTCATCCTGCAAGACTTGTTGACGTAATCGTTGTTCCTGTTGCTGACGCCGGTAGGCAAACTCTTGGACAAGCTCTGTACCCGTGAATCCATCTTCTACGAGTTCACTCAATAAATCCGTTTCTGTCTCGACGACTTCCCCCGGACGACGCATGACGAGAACATCTCCGACTTGTGCAATCAGCAATTCATCTTCTAGACGAAGTGCATCGTAAAACGGTTCCGGTAACGTCATTCGACGTGTTTCCGGGTTAATATGGACGCGTTTATAAACGCCTAATGCTTGAAACTTACGACGTGCCATTGCGTGCTCTCCTTTTTAGTTGAACGTAAGATCGATTCGTGAATCTTTTCCTTGAATACGAACCGTACCCGTCGCTCCATTGATTAACGTTAACTGTGGTGGCTGATGACCGATGTCAAGATCATATAAGACTGGTAAGCCCGTTTCATCGGCTAGATAGTGATACACGTCTAGCCATGTCAGATCTTCTGTAATCCTTGCAGACGTACGGCCAAATAAAAAGCCAGCCGCATGGTCGAACCACCCAGCATACGCCATTTGTCGAAGCGTCCGATGCACCTCGGCAGAACTCGCTTCAGACACCTCGAAGTACCAGAGAATCGGTTCTCCGTTGATCTCTTCATGTTGGAAGCGCTTCACATCTCCGTACGGTGTCCCAATCAGATGGCGAATCGTCTCCAGACAACCCCCAAGTAACCGTCCGGTCACTTCTGTTCGCTCATCAAGTGCTTTCCATTCTGTCGCTTCCGTCAGCTGAAATAACGAACCTGCTGGACGTTCTTCGTCTGTCCACGCGGTTTGATAACGATCGGAAGCCCACTGTGTGACGGTTTCTCCAGATGGCGTCGCGAGAACCCGTCGCCAGGCACTTGTCGTCTCGTCCCATTCTTTACTCCGAAGCTCAACGAAGTTCGGACCATGTGCTGTCGCAATTCCCGTCTGAAGCGTCAAACTGAGCAATAACGTACTGATATCGGAATAGCCAAGCAACCATTTTGTTTGGTAAGCAGTTGGTGTCAACTCGGGTAAAAGATCAATGGCGCGTTCCCCACCAAATGGCGGGATAACAGCATCAATCGTCTCATCCGTCATCATGTGATTGAATTCTTCGGCGCGTTGTTTGACCGGTGCACTCTCAGCAAGTTGATGCGACCAAATCGTTTCACCTAAACGGACGTTCATTTGCCGTGCTTGTACCTGTTCAACTGCTCGTTCGACCCATTCCTGTTGCTGTTCACGTAATCCGGAGGAGGGCGCCGTCACTCCGATCGTGTGACCTGTCCAACCTAAAAATGGATATTTCATGGTGACCCCCTATAATGTCATAGTGTGAAAAAATCTTCTCGTCAAAATATGAGTTCATTATACCGTTCTTATGCCGCATTACCAACTTTTATCCTGTTAGAACGCTGTAATACGAACAAAAACACGATTCTGTACAAGCGACCTGAATGAACAAGTCGCCTAGACAAAATCGCGTTTATATCCTTCATTAACTTGATGCTGATAGTTCAGCGTATTCCTCTTGCGTGAACGCACGGGAGCGTGTCAAAAAACGTTTCCCTTCGACACCCTCAAGAGAGAACATTCCGCCTCGACCATCCACGACATCAATGATGAGTTGGGTATGTTTCCAGTACTCATATTGATCTTCATGAATATAAAACGGGCAACCACCGATCTCTCCTAGTTTTTTATCCTGATCTCCCAGGAATAAATCGCCCTGCGCAAAACACATCGGGGAACTGCCATCGCAACAACCACCAGATTGATGAAACATCAACGGACCGTGTTTTTCTCTCAACTGGTCGATCAACTCAAGACAAGCTGCTGTCGCCTGAACACGTTCCACCATTTGCATCCACGTCCTTTCCGACTTAGAAGAAACCGAGTTTATTCGGGTTATAGCTAACAAGTAGGTTTTTCGTCCGTTGGTAATGGTTGAGCATCATCTTATGGTTCTCGCGTCCGATCCCTGACATTTTGTAACCACCAAACGCCGCGTGAGCTGGATATTGGTGATAACAGTTCGTCCAGACGCGCCCTGCTTCGATCGCACGACCAAACCGATAAGCACGGTTCATGTCACGTGTCCAGACGCCGGCACCAAGACCATATAACGTATCATTCGCAATTTCGAGTGCTTCTTCTTCCGTCTTGAATGTCGTGACCGATAGAACCGGTCCGAAAATTTCTTCCTGGAAGATGCGCATCTTATTGTGTCCTTTAAAGATCGTTGGTTGAATGTAATATCCTTCTGCGAGATCTCCTTCGAGCATGTTGCGCTCTCCACCGATTAGACACTCTGCGCCTTCCGACTTACCAATTTCAAGATACGAAAGGATTTTCTCCATCTGTTCGTTCGAAGCTTGAGCACCCATCATGACGTCGGCATCAAGAGGATTTCCGATTTTGATGGCTTTGACGCGCTCTAAAACACGTTCCATGAACGGTTCGTAAATCGATTCTTGAATCAAGGCACGCGATGGACACGTACAGACTTCCCCTTGGTTCAACGCAAACATCAATAATCCTTCGATTGCTTTATCAAAGAATGCATCGTCTGCCTGCATGATATCTTCAAAGAAAATGTTCGGTGATTTCCCACCGAGTTCGAGTGTGACCGGGATCAAGTTCTGCGAAGCATACTGCATGATCAAACGTCCTGTCGTCGTCTCACCCGTAAAGGCGATTTTGGCGATTCGTTTGCTTGAGGCGAGCGGTTTCCCTGCCTCAAGACCGAATCCATTGACGATGTTGAGCACACCTGGTGGAAGTAAATCTTCGATGATCTCAACGAGTACCATGATGCTCGCTGGTGTTTGTTCTGCTGGTTTTAAGACAACACAGTTTCCTGCTGCGAGAGCTGGTGCTAATTTCCAGACAGCCATCAGGAGCGGGAAGTTCCACGGAATGATTTGACCGACGACGCCAAGTGGCTCATGGAAGTGATACGCAACCGTATCTTGATCGAGTTCGCCGACCGAACCTTCTTGTGCACGAATGACCCCAGCGAAATAACGGAAGTGGTCGATCGCGAGCGGTAAATCGGCGTTAAGTGTCTCACGAACGGCTTTTCCGTTCTCAAGTGTTTCCGCATAAGCGAGCATCTCGAGATTTTCTTCCATTCGATTGGCGATCTTATTTAAAATATTCGAACGTTCGGTTACAGATGTTTTTCCCCATGCTTCTTTTGCCGCATGTGCTGCGTCAAGAGCGAGTTCGATATCTTCCTTTGTAGAACGAGCGACTTGGCACAACACCTTACCAGTAACAGGTGTCACATTATCAAAATATTCTCCCCCGACTGGTGCCGTCCATTTTCCATTAATGTAGTTTTCATACCGTTCCTTGTACTGTACTTTTGACCCTTGCTTGTTCGGAATGTCATAAATCATGCGTTATATCCTCCCTCAACTAAAATGGTCAAGCAGTGAGACGGATGCTTGTATGCGCTTACATTTTAATATAGGCTAAAACAGTCCTCTCGATACCATCGTACCAAAATTATATGAAAAGTCAAAAAATTCTGGTAAATACTTGTGATATTTTTCGAAAAAAAACATCTCCATTTTCGGGAGATGTTTTGCCGGTCAAGACCGTGTCGGATCGATTCCATCTTCTTGATCAGACGGTGTATCAGAACTACCAAAGTCACTCACTTTCGAGAATCCGTCCGTATCACCGTCGATGTCTTTCCCGCGAGCTGTGACAGATGGATCTAGTACATCTTCTTCGCTTGGTCGCGAATTCGGATCGTTCTCGTTTTGTTCTGCTTCTTCTTTTGCATGCTCAATGCATAATAGGGTTTCTGGAATGATATCAAGGCGTTCGATTTCAATCTCTTTTCCACAGACTTCGCAAATGCCATACGTTCCGTCCTCGATCGCTTTTAAGGCGCGATCCACATCTGATAGCATATCCTCTTGCATATCCGTGATTGCTTGATCACGTTCCCGCAAGAACAATTCATCGCCAGAATCGGCAGGATGATTATCGTAACTCGACAATTCACCTTCATCGTAATCGGTATCGCGTTGTTCGATGTTTGATGTCGTCTTTTCTTTTTCCTTCAATAACCGTTGCTTAAATTCTTCCGTCTGTTGTTTAGATAACATGATTGTTCGACTCCCCTTCGTTAGAACCTCTGTTAAGAATGTAGCCTATTCGAAGAAGAATTAAACCATCACGAACACTTATAAGACCGAATTGATCCATGAAGATCACAGATAACCGTCATGCATTCATTCCCATCGTTAAAACAAATCTGATGTGATCGTCCATTCTTGGATGTCGTGATGTCATCAATCCACAGTTGCGAAGCATCTGCTGAAGACAGCATCGCGATTTTGTCGCGAATCATGAATAAATCAAACGGTAACAGATTCAAGGATTGAATCGTCAAACCATGTTTACGGAAGAGTGGATCAAGCTGATATTGCGAGAGACTGTACAAACACTTCTCGGCTCCACCAATCAACAACTGAATCGAATGGGAGGGTTCATGACTATCGATTCGCTCCTTATGCAGGATAATTCGTCCTCGAACACCAGACTCATTGAAAATTCGTTGCGTATCCTCTTGTGAAAGGCGTGGTCCACCTTCCTTAACCTTTAAGACGATGTGAGCGAATTCCGCGAAATCCGGTTTTCCGATTTCAAGCGCTGGGATATGACGAACTTCTTCACGTTCAATGATTTCAATCAAGTCACGCTCGACTTGGATGCTGACCGTATCTGTTGAAAAGACACGGACGTCGATCACGAATTGATCAAGTACCGCATTTACTTCGATCGTATACGTTAAATCTAGGTTTTTTTCTTGCTCAACCAACAATCGATTCAAGATAAGTTGATGCAATAAATGGACTGGTGTACGTGAAGAAAACTGACTCGAATAAATCAAATGCTTCGGTCCGGTTCCTTTTGTTGCTTTTGGTCGTGCTCCGTTTAATCTATATACATTCACTTTATAATTTAACATATGATCACCTTCTCTTACCTGAAAAATCGGAATAGAGATGTTCCGTTCATATAGCGTACAATGTATTTTAATCGCTAAATATTCGTTTTCGAATATTCCAAATTTAATATACAAATTGTAATCAAATTGTGATAGTAAGATTTTTAGAAACTGCTTTTTTCGTTGATACCAAGACATATTTAAATCGCAAACTAAAAACACCCTCCACAGATATGAAAGGTGTTCAGCTTACAGAGTTATTCATTCTTAAGCAATCGAATTGACTTGTTGTTGCATCGCTTCATAATGCTCAACGATCCGAGATCCAAGTGGATCCGTTGCTGACAGTTGTAGATATGCGTTCAGCGCATCTTCGATTCCATGTTTCGTAATATATGCATTTAATTCTGAAGATTCTGAATCATTTGGATCGAAATAGGTTAGGGCTGCTGCGATCCCACGTGCTAATCCATCTGCTTCGATCCCACGCTCCATCAATTCCTTCGCTGGTTTGACAAGTCGGTCACTTGGACTCAATTTACGAATCGGTGAACGGGCGACACGAATGATTTCATCATGAATTCGCGGGTTTTCAAAGCGTTTCATATTCTTTTGGATGTACGCACTATGATCGACCGGATTAAAGCCGTACTTTTCAAGTAACAACCACCCTGTTTCGTAAAGTGCCGTCTGGACACCCCGACGGATGCGTGGATCCGTTAAACTTTCAGCGATCGTCTCTTTATGAAATAGTGCTCCGAGGTATGAAGCAATTGCATGTCCCGTGTTGACAGTGAACAGCTTCCGCTCGATGAACGGTTCGATATTCTCGACATAGGTGACGCCGTCGATCCGTGGATAGGCTTCCGGTAGTCCAGTCGTTTCGATCACCCATTCGAAGAATTCTTCCACTTCGACGTACAACGGATCTTCGTGATGCTGAAGTGGAACAATCCGATCAACTGCTGCATTCGGGAAATACCAATTCTCCGCTACCGGTTGATGTTTCGCCACCTCTGTTTGTAAGTGTTTTGATCCACCAATCATGTTTTCACACGCAATGACGTAGACAGGTGTCTGTTGATCCCGTTGACGTAACCCTTCCGCGATCAAAGGAGCTACTTTCGACAACAAGCTCGGTCCGACAGCTGTCGTGATTACATCTGCTTCACGAATCGCTGCAATGACCTGATCTGGTTCAGATAAACTGTTAAGTGCCGTCACGCCGTCGACCCGTTCACGCCCTCCTCTTTCAGAGGCATAACCCACCTCATAGGTATGTCGTGCTTTTAATGCATCGACGACCGTCGTATTGACATCTACGAAACAGACTTCGTAACCCGTCTTGACAAGTTGTAAGCCGATGAAACCACGTCCGATGTTACCGGCACCAAAATGGATGGCTTTCATGGTTACACCTCCGCTGTCAATAAGGCGATGATTTCTTCTTTTGATGTCGCTGCCACGATACGCTCGACGTTCTCCTCATCGGAGCAAATGACTGCGATATTTGATAACAACTCGAGATGTTCATCACCGACGCCAGCGATACCGATGACGAGTCGTGCTTGTTCCGTTCCGAACGCTACACCTTGCGGTACTTGTAGAATCGATAGCCCCGTTTTCTTGACTTGTGATTTAGCCGACTCTGTTCCGTGTGGAATCGCGACATGGTTGCCAATGTAGACCGTTGATAAGGCATGACGTTCCTGCATTGAATCGATATAACCCGCTTCGACATATCCGTGATCGACGAGGAGTTGACCGGCAGCCGTAATGGCTGCCGTCTCGTCTGCGAATTGTTGATCAAGTAATACAAGTTCCGGTGAAAGGTTCATTGTCGTTGTCATGTTTATTCCTCCTTGAGTGTCTCTATCTTTAAGAAATCTTATTTCTTGCTGTTTCGATCTCATGAACAAGTTGATCATAATATCCGGCATTTAAGAAATTATCGACTGATCGGTGTTCTGCCGTTGGTACCTGTTCCTTCGCCCGCTCCGTCAAATCACGATGCGTGATGATCAGTTCGGCGTTTTGCGGCAATTGACTGATCGACGTATTCGTCACTTTGATGGGTAAGCCCGCTTTATTGATCTTATTGCGAAGGACGGATGCTCCCATCGCACTCGATCCCATACCAGCGTCACAAGCGAAGATGATATGTTCGACTTCCGCAAGTGGTTTGGCATCAGCTGAAACGAGTGTCGAGGCAATCGATTGTTTTCCTTTCATCGCACTGACGTTCGCGCTCGCCTCTTCAAGCGACGTTTCTTTTGCCTTGCTAGTTTTTAGCAGGACAGTCGAGACAACAAATGTCACAGATGCTGAAACAAGTACACCTGCAATCAATCCGACGTAAGAACCGCGTGATGCCATTGCGAGAACCGCGATGATACTACCTGGTGAAGCGGGTGCGACTAATCCGACATCAAACAGGACGAAAGTGAGGATACCACTCATGCCACCTGCAATCATCGCAAGCAACAAGACTGGCTTCATCAAGACGTATGGGAAATAGATTTCGTGAATTCCACCGATAAATTGGATAAATGCTGCACCGGGTGCTGTCTTCTTCGCTGCACCAGAACCGAAGAACGAGTAAGCAAGTAACAATCCAAGACCTGGACCTGGGTTGGCTTCGAGTAAGAACAGAACTGATTTACCCGCCTCGTTTACTTGGTCGAGACCAAGCGGGCTTAAAATACCGTGGTTGATCGCATTATTTAAGAACAAGATTTTTGCCGGTTCGATGAACAAACTCGCTAATGGTAGCAAATGTGCGCTGACGATCGCACCAACTGCTGCGGCCATGATGTCGTCAAGACCTGTCATGAGTGGTCCGAATACTTTGAATCCACCGAGCATCAACAAACCACCGATGATTCCGACTGAGAAGTTATTGACGAGCATCTCGAGACCTGGTTTGACTTTTCCTTCAATTAACTGATCGAACTTTTTGATGACGTATCCACCAAGTGGTCCCATGATCATGGCACCGAGGAACATCGGAATCTCTGTTCCGACGATAACCCCCATCGTCGCAAGCGTCCCGACAACGCCTCCCCTGACGTCATGCATTAATTTCCCGCCCGTGTATCCAATCAGCAACGGTAAGAGATAAGTGATTGTCGGACCGACAAGTTCACCGAGTTCCTTATTCGGTGCCCATCCAGTCGGGATGAAGAGTGCCGTGATGATCCCCCAAGCGATGAATGCACCGATGTTCGGCATGACCATACCGCTTAAAAAGCTACCGAACCGTTGAACTTGTACACGGATACCCCGTGCTCCATTTTGAGCTGTCGCCATTGCGTTAGCCTCCATTTCGTGTATGAGTTGATAAGATGATTGCTTTGCTATGCCCTTATTGTAAGATCATTGCAAGCGCTTACTCAATCTTTCCTAGTTCAGTCTTTGTCCAAGAAGTTGGACAGACTGGAAAGAAGCCTGCCTGATCCAAGAAAAAATCCCTGCCACTTCAAAGATTGAGTGACAGGGGTTTTTCAAGTATTGCCTAGGAATTGATCAATTACCGTTCGAAACGTTCGATTTAAAAGCAGACGAATTGCATGTTCCTCTCCGAACTCAAATTGATCCATTTGTTCGGGACTCTCAATGATTGCGGCACTAATCGAACTGAGTAATTCAAGCAGTTCGTTCGAGGTCTCTTCCGGTGCGACAAGGACAAGAAGCCGTTCGACGGATTGCAACTGTTGATCCATCCCGAGTAAGTCGATTGGTTCAGGCAATTCAAAAATGAGAAATCCTCCTCTTTGAATTGTCGCATCACGTCCGTGGAATAAAGCAAGCCGTGTTCCTGGAATACCAAGACCCGACATCTCATGACGACGCAACAATTGCGCCGAGAGTGAAACAGCTGATTTTGCTAATCCTTGATCGACCATTCGTGTGCTGATCTCAAATAATAACGATTCAATCCCATCGTCCACACGCTCCAACCGTTCCATTTGAAATCCGTTCGACACTTGAATCGACGATGCAACGAGCCGATGCAATTGCTCGAGATCGAGCCATTCTGTTTTCGTCTGCCGTGGTTCTGGTTGGAAGGATTTTGGTAAGGCAAGAATCAATTTTCGGATCCGTTCGACCTCATCCTGAGGGAGCAACGGGTTGACAAGAAGATGTGGTGGGCGGATGTCAGGCAACGGCACGGTCGATAAAACGAAGTCATACGATTCAATCGGTAATCGTTCAATGCCAAACAGCGACGAGTTATCGATATGTTCGAGTTCAGCAAATTCTTGCCGTAACCGATTCATCAATAACTTTGAAGAGCCGAGTCCAGCAGAGCAGACGACTAAAACGCGATATGGTAGTTTAGGTGTCGGTTTGCTGAGAACAGCCCCGAAATGCATGACCCAAAATGCTAAATCCACGTCTTCAAATGTCGCATCTGTGAAGATCGACAATGCTGCTTGTTTGACCGCATCGAACAGACGTGGATATTCCCGTTCAATTTGTTTGATGACATAGGACGGATTGACGCTATTTTGACGCGTATAGGATTGAATATGCGAAACGAGCCCCCGCTCCAAAGCATAATCTTTCGTAAAGTTCGTTCCATATAATAAAGAGACGTGTTCAATCAATCGTTTCACACGGAGGCGTGTGACGAGTTCTTCCGTATCTCCTGCGTCCGATTGAAAAAACGCGCGCAACTCTTCTGATAACCATTGACGTTCGGCAATCGACAATGTGTCAGGTAATCGCTCTTCGACGCGTTCCACCCATTTGAGAATTTCGACTGGGTACGCTTTTAACTCGTAACGCATCGGAAACTGATCTTTGCGCAACGCTTGTAAAGCTAAGCTGAGTGTGGCACGCATGATTTGTCGGTCATTGAGACGTCCTTCTTTCGTCAACGGTGCAATGACTGCATACGCTTGATTGATCATCTCAAGCCATGATGTTCGGTTCATTTGTAACAGATGGGGTAACTGATCGACATCTCCTTGCAACAACCGATAGAAAGCAAGAACATCCCATTGTGTAAAGATCAATGAGATCAATAAGCGTCGTTTGTTGATCTCTTCGCCGATGACTTCGGCACCAATGCCTTTTTTGCGCTTGATTTCAAGGTCATATTGCATAAACCACTCATCAATCCGCTCTAAATCCTGGCTGATCGTACTCGGTGCCACGTACATCGCATGGGCGATCGCCTGTAATTTGACCATCCCGTCTTCTTGCAGTAGCCGATACGCTAACTCGACTTGGCGATCCTCAGCAGTCGGTAATTGTTTGTGTGATAACAATAATTGGTCCCGTAGTACGTGTTTGGCTTCATCCGTTCCCTCAATCAACAGACCTCTACCGCGGACATATGTCAAACGTAACTCATGGTCTTCTAAAGACTGGGCAAGACGATCCCGTTCACGCTGAATCGTTCGTTCCGATGTCTCGAGCGTTTCCGCGATTTCTTGTATTTGAACAGGTTCCTCACGTGATAAGAGGAAAAATAAGATATCGTGTTCCCGTGGTGTGAATTCAGTCATGTAGCCTCACTCTTTTCCGCCAAGATTCGAGGATGACGTCATATGCAGTCGGATCCAGAATCCGATCGACTGGATGAACAGAACAATACGCTTTCCAGACGTGTCGATGGATAAGTTGTGCTTCTCCGACGATAAAAGATGCCTGATCAGGAAGATCTACGATTCGACATGTCTTGACGTCTGTCGTAATCCCACATTCAAGTAAGCGTTTTCTAAAAATCGTAGCCCCTATGACACTACTTGCCATTCCACTCTCGCATACGAAATAGATGATTTCTGGATTCATCCGTCATTCCTCCCCTTCATTTTATAAGAATATCAGAAATAGTTTCGGGGTTTTACCTTGAAACAAAATCAATAGTTATTTTTGAACTGGCAGATTTCCTTGCCAAACACAAAAAAGCCTGGATTTCTGAAGATGCCAGAAAATCCAGACTGCGTGATTTAGCCAGTTTGTTGCATTGTTCTTAAATATTGACCGACGGCTTCCGCCACTTCACGACCTTCTCGAATTGCCCAGACAATGAGCGATTGACCACGTCGTGCGTCACCTGCGGCAAATACACCTGAACGGTTCGTCGCATAACGAATCGTCTTGATTTTTCCGCGTTCCGATGCAACCGCTAAATGCTCGAGTATACGCTCTTCCACACCGCTGAATCCGATAGCGATCCAGACTTGATCGACCGGGAAGTAACGATCGCTCCCTTCGATTTCCTCAAAGATCACCGCACCCGATTCATTTTTTGTTTTTGTCGTCTGAATTGTCCAGACACCGGTGACTTGACCCGATTCACTTGTCGTGAACCGCTTAATGGCGATCAAGTATTCACGGGGATCTCGACCGAATTGTTGGAATGCTTCCGCATATCCATAATCGATCGAATAAAGCAAAGGTGTATCCGGCCACATGTTTCCTGTTGCACGTGTCGTACCCGGTTGTTCATGCTTGCCGAATTGGACGACGGAGCGGCAGCGTTGACGGAGCGCCGTCGCTACACAGTCCGCTCCTGTATCGCCACCACCAATGACAAGAATATCCTTATCTCTCGCATCGTGATCAGGAGACAACGGTTCTTTCGAGAGCACGTGGCGTGTCACTCCGGTCAGATAATCCATCGCATAACCAACTCCTTGCGTTGGTGCTTCTGTCAATTTTCGTGGTTCCGTCGCACCGACACACAAGATTACAGCATCATACTCTGCTTCAAGTGTCTCGAGCGTGATATCTGCGCCGATCGTAACATTCGTCCGAAAGTGGATTCCTTCTGCTTCAAGCAAATCAACACGACGCTGTACGACCTCTTTATCGAGTTTCATCGCTGGTATACCGTATGTCAAAAGCCCGCCGACGCGGTCCTCTCGTTCAAAGACGGTGACCTGGTGCCCTGCTTGATTCAGCTGATCAGCAGCTGCAAGACCGGCAGGACCAGATCCGACGATGGCAATAGAATGCGACGAACGTATCATTGGAATTCGAGGCACGACCCATCCTTTTTCAAACCCGATATCAATGATCGATCGTTCAATATCCTTGATTGCAACTGCAGGTTCATGAATTGATAACGTACACGATCCTTCGCACGGCGCTGGGCAGACGCGACCCGTGAATTCAGGAAAATTGTTCGTCTCAAGCAGTCGATCGAGGGCCTCTTGAAAACGACCTTCTTCTACAAGTAAATTCCATTCTGGAATTAAGTTATAGACTGGACAACCGATCTTCACTTGATCAAATACTTCCCCTACATGGCAAAACGGGGTGCCACAATCCATACATCGACTTGCTTGTTGACTCGCTTCCGCTTCCGTCAAAGCCGTCTTGTATTCACTAAAATCCCCCACCCGTTCGCTTGGGTGTCGTTCCGCTCCGCTTGAACGAGCAACTGTCATGAATTGATCGCGTCGTTTCATCGTACTCCCCCTGTTCTTCGACCAAGATGTGTCTCGAATGCGAGTAACATCGCTTCTTCAGTGTTATGTCCTTGTTTTGCGAAATCAGCCATCAATGTTGTCACTTTCTCGTACGTCGATGGAATGACGCGGATGAACGAATGGATGACATGATCCCAGTTCGCTAGAATCGCATCGCCCTGCTCACTTCCGGTCCGTTCGACGTGCCGCTCGATGAACGTCTTCAGTCGCGTGATCTCTTCGGCATGCGTGACGGGTCCAGTCGAGACGAGTTCGCGGTTGACACGTTGTAAAAATTGTTCGGGATTACGCGGTAAGACATAAGCGACACCGCCTGACATACCGGCTGCAAAGTTTTTTCCGATATCGCCAAGGACAACGACAGATCCACCGGTCATATACTCGAGTCCATGATTGCCGATTCCTTCGACGACGGCGACGGCTCCACTGTTTCGAACCGCAAATCGCTCACCTGCCTGACCGTTGACATAAAGTTCTCCACTTGTCGCTCCGTAAAGTGCGACATTACCGATGATCGATTGATCGGACGAGACGAACGAAATCGAACGTGGAGGATGAACGGCGATGATACCCCCGGACAACCCTTTCCCTACATAATCATTCGCTTCTCCCGTGACATCAAGCGTCATCCCACGTGGGAGATACGCACCTAAACTTTGCCCAGCAGATCCCTGCAGTTCAAGTTTCAATCGATCCGTCGGAAGACCAAGTGCCCCAAATCGTCTGGTCAGCATCGCACCGGTCTGCGTGCCAATCGCACGGTCTGTATTTTGAATCGTTAAATGTAGTGTCTGTGGCTGACTGAAATCTGCCGACTCTAAATACGGTGCGACTTCACGGGCGTCAAAGGAACGCTCAACGTGATGCTGTTGTTGTTCAGCCGGACCGTGTGACACATGAACGAGGAGACGAGAAAAATCAAGACTTTTTGCCTTCCAATGCGTTCGTTGTCGTTCCGATGGTTCAAGTAAATCCGTACGCCCTACGAGATCTTGCAACCGTCTCACACCGAGCTTTGCTAAATGTTCTCGCACTTCCTCAGCGATAAATGTCATGAAATGGACGACATCATCGGCAGATCCTGTAAATTTCTTGCGGAGCTCTGGATCCTGTGTCGCGACACCAACAGGACACGTATCGAGATGACACGCACGCATCATGATACAGCCGACAGCGATAAGTGGTGCTGTCGCAAACCCATATTCATTCGCTCCGAGCATTGCTGCGAGGATGACATCACGACCGGTCAATAGCTTTCCGTCCGTCTCGAGAACGACACGCTCGCGTAACCCGTTTAATGTCAACGTTTGATGTGTTTCAGCAAGACCAAGTTCCCATGGCAGTCCGGCATGTTGAATACTCGTCTTAGGTGAGGCGCCCGTTCCGCCGTCATGACCACTGATGACGATAACATCTGCTAACCCCTTCGCAACGCCAGCAGCAATCGTTCCAACGCCTCCTTTGGCGACGAGTTTGACGCTAATCCGGGCTTGATCGTTGGCACGTTTTAAGTCATGAATCAACTGGGCTAAATCTTCAATTGAATAGATATCATGGTGTGGAGGTGGTGAGATCAATCCAACACCAGGTGTTGATGCACGTACACGTGCGATCCATGGATAGACTTTTTCACCGGGTAATTGACCGCCTTCACCGGGCTTCGCACCTTGTGCCACCTTGATTTGTAATTCGTCGGCATGTACCAGATAATGACTCGTCACTCCAAAACGACCAGAGGCGATTTGTTTGATTCGGCTCATCCGGAAATCGCCATTTTCATCGTGTTCGTATCGTTCTTCTTCCTCCCCACCTTCACCACTGTTACTTTTACCACCTAAGCGGTTCATCGCGATCGCGAGTGTCTCATGCGCTTCTTTTGATAACGAGCCGTATGACATTGCACCTGTTTTAAAGTATTTGACGATTTCGCTAATGGGCTCGACTTCTTCGATCGGGATTGCCGTCGTCTCCTTGAATGTCAACAGATGTCGTAGCACCGTTGCTGGTTCCTCTTGAATGCGTTGTGCGTACTTTTGATAGAGCCGGTAATCATTCGTGCGGCATGCGTGTTGCAACAAATGAATCGTCGCTGGATTAAACGCATGATGTTCTCCTGCTTGACGGTACCGGAAGACACTGCCGGACTCTAAATGAATCCGTTCATCTGCAACCTGTTGTGCTCGTCGGACTTCTTCTTCCATCAGCTCAAGCGTCATCCCACTCAATTGAGAGACCGTGCCAGTGAAATGCTGTTCGATGACAGAGCGATCGATTCCGACTGCTTCAAAGATTTGAGCACCCCGATAACTGAAGATCGTCGAAATGCCCATCTTCGACATGACTTTGACGACGCCTTCCGTGACTGCTTTTTGATAACGTTTGGCTACATCCGTAAAACGATCCCCTACTGCTTCTTCAAGCGTCGCATATGCAAGGTACGGATAAATCGCATCCGCACCATACCCGATCAACGTGGCGACATGATGGACTTCACGAATTTCTCCACCTTCAACGATCAAGCTGAGATTTGTACGTAATCCCTTACGGATCAGCGCATGATGAATCGCACTCGTTACTAAGAGGACTGGCATCGGTAATGTTCCAGGGCGAACGAGACGATCCGATAACGTCAATAATTCATACCCGTTTTGTGCAGCGGTCACAGCCTCATCAACGATCATGTCAAGCGTTTCTTCAAGCGAGTCGGTGAACGTCGTTGAGATCGTTTTCTGCTTAAGTCCACATTGTTTAAGCACATGGGCTTCGTCTGGTCGCAGGATCGGCGTCTCTAAGCGAACACGACGACAGTTCGCACGGTTCGGCGTCAGCAGCTCTCCTTGTCGACCAAGCCATGTTAGCGTCGAGGTGACGATCTCTTCGCGTAACGCATCGATCGGTGGATTCGTGACTTGTGCGAATAGCTGTTTGAAATAACGGAACAAGGATTGAGGACGTTCACTTAAGACCGCTAGCGGTATGTCCGTTCCCATCGCGCCTAACGGATCCTTTTGTTCTTCGACGAGTGGAATCAAGTATTGATCGATATCTTCACGCGTGTATCCAAAATGCCGTTGTTTCGTTCCAAGTTCAATGAGTGTTTCCTTGAAGTCGTTACTTGAGAGGGAAACGACTTCTTGAGCGAGCCACTCCGCGTAAGGGTGACGTGTCGCTAGCTCCCGCTTGATCTCTTCATCTGCGATTAACTGACCGGACGCAAAATCGAGTAAAAGGAGTTCACCCGGTGCTAATCGTTTTTTGTACAAAATGTCTTGTTCACGAAGAGGGAGTACTCCTGCTTCTGACGACAACATGAAGTGACCATCGCGTAACAATACATATCGCGCCGGGCGTAAACCGTTTCGGTCAAGCGTCGCACCAATCTGTTTTCCGTTCGTGAAGACGATGGCAGACGGACCATCCCACGGTTCCATCATGCTACTGTGATACTCATAGTACGCGCGCTTCGCCGGTCTGATTTCGGCATGTTCGAATGGTTCCGGCACGAGCATCAGTGCTGTCTCAGCGAGAGAAAGACCTGACAGATGAAGAAACTCAAACGCATTATCAAGCATTGATGAGTCGCTACCTGTCTCATCCAATATCGGTAACACTTCCTCTGCCCGATTACCGTACGTCGTCTCAGCAAGTCGACGTTCTCGACCGCGCATTGCCCGAATGTTTCCTTGCAACGTATTGATTTCGCCATTGTGAATCAAATAACGGTTTGGATGGGCACGTTTCCAACTTGGGAACGTGTTCGTACTAAAACGTGAATGTACAATACCAAAGCCTGACTGATAGCGTTCGTCTCGTAAATCATCAAAGTACGCACGTAGTTGATCCGTCGTCACGAGTCCTTTATACACGATTGTTTCACTCGAGCTACTCAAGACGTATTGCTCGAGACCGAGTTGCTCCGATTCACGTTCAAACGCTCGTCGAATCAAAAAAAGTGTTCGTTCAAATGTCAATCCTTCCATCGCCTGTGCACCAATGAAGCATTGACGAATGACTGGCTCCGTACGACGTGCACCTGATCCAAGCACTTCGGACCGAACAGGTACGGTCCGCCACCCTAATACGTCTTGTCCTTCTGTCAAAATGATTGACTCTAACGTTCGTTCGAGTCGCATCCGTTCCCGTTCCTCACGTGGCAAGAACATCATGAAAACGCCATAATCCCCTTTTTTAGGGAAGGAAATGTGCCGAACCGTTTCACGAAACAACCGATCTGGTAATTGCGTTAAAATACCCGCCCCGTCTCCAGTCTTCGCATCACTCCCTTGTCCACCACGGTGTTCCATTTGACAAAGCATGGCCAATGCATGTTCAACGATTTCATGACTCGCTCGTCCTGTTTGATGTGCGTAAACCCCGATCCCACACGCATCATGTTCCATACGAGGGTCGTATAAGCCCTGCTGTTCAGGGTATTTATGAAATGTCATAGTAGCACTCTCCTTGCCTTCTTAATTTTCTGTATATTCAGTTAAGTTACACTTTACACCCTTTTATGTTTATTCGCTACTATGCATAATCACCATCTTGATCAATCTCTGGAGGTAGAATTACCATATATCAACATTGATAACGCTTACATATGCTTGGATATTCATTCAATATTTTTTTTAGTTAAATCCAACACTTTATGCACGTATTGTTTTGCCCGAACATGTGATTCCGTGGTATTTTTAAGTATGAACAGCGTTACTGATTACGGAAATAAAGAGAGGAACAATACGATGAAAAAAACAATGCAATGGACGGGACTCTTGATTGCAGGAAGCTCGATTCTATTAAGCGCATGCGGTCAACAAGACGAGAAAGCAACCGCATACGATAAAATCCAAAAAGAAGGCACAATCGTCGTCGCAACAGCAGGTACACTTTACCCGACGTCCTATCATGATGAAAAAAGTAATAAATTGACGGGGTTTGACGTTGAAGTCGTCAAAGAAGTAGCCAAACGGCTTGATTTGAAAGTAAAGTTCAAAGAGATGTCTTTCGACGGTATGTTGACAAGCGTTAATACAGGTCAGGTTGACCTTGCGGCTAACGACATTACGATCACAGATGACCGTAAAGAAAAATTCGCTTTCTCAAAACCATATAAATATACGTATGGTACGGCAATCGTCCGTAAAAGTGATTTGTCAGGCATCAAGTCTCTAGAGGATCTAAAAGGAAAAAAAGCTGCCGGAGAAGCAACAACGACGTATATGCAGATTGCTAAAAAATACGGTGCAAAAGAAGTCACTTACGATAATGCGACGAACGATCAATATCTACGAGATGTCTCAAATGGTCGCACAGACGTCATCTTGAATGATTATTACTTGCAAACACTGGCTGTCGATTTCTTCAAAGACTTCGATATCACGATTCATCCGGACATCGCCTATAACCCGAGCCAAGTCGGTTTAATCATGGATTTAGACAATAAAGAACTTCAATCCAACATTAACGAACAACTCGATAAAATGAAGGAAGACGGTACATTAAAAGACATTTCGAAGCAATTTTATGCCGGAAAGAATGTTTCCCAAATGTCTGACGTCAAAACGACGATTGTCGATGTGAACTAATGATGTCATCGATTGATTGGCGGTCCGTCTTCAATCCTGAATTGGCGGTTGATTCGTTTCCATATATTTTAAGTGGACTTGGACAAACATTATGGATTTCTTTGCTCAGCATGGCGATTGGTCTTGGAATTGGGTTAATTCTTGCGCTTTGTCGTCTCTCTCATTTTCGAGTATTGCGTATTGGAGCGAGCGCCTACATCTCATTTATGCGTGGTGTACCCATCCTTGTGCTATTGTTCATGTTGTATTTCGGGCTGCCAGTCATCAATATTCAACTGAACGCGTTGACTGCTGCGATTACTGGTTTTAGTTTAAATAGTGCGGCATACATGGCAGAAATCATTCGTTCTTCCTTACTCTCGATTGATCGTGGGCAGGAAGAGGCAGCGGCGTCCCTCGGTTTATCTAGGTATCGGACGTTTGTTGGCATCATTTTGCCGCAAGCGATTCGAATTGCCATCCCACCGCTTTCGAACGTCTTGCTAGATCTTGTCAAAGCTTCGTCGCTTGCTGCCATGATTACTGTCCCTGAAATTTTTCAAAAGGCAAAAATCGTTGGTGGGCGTGAATTCGACTATATGACCGTCTATTTTGTCGTTGCGTTCATTTACTGGGGTATATGTTCATGTATCGCAGTCATCCAAGAGATTCTCGAGCGTCGTTTTGCCCGGTATCTCTGATTTATTATCTCGTATATGGTAATACAAACAGGCGATGGACATGATCCTTCGCCTGTTTGTATTTTCAATTGTTTGATATCTGTTTAGCCTTCTCGATACATGGCTAAAAAATGTTCTAATTGTTGCGGCTGTAGCGGTCGATAGAATAGATATCCTTGCAACGTATGACACCCCATCTGTTCGAGCAATGTTGCCTCTTCTTCAAGTTCGATTCCTTCTGCTACGATTGTCATATTTAATCGTTTTCCTAATTGAATGATCGTCTCGATCATTGCTCGTTTCCTTTCAGAATGAATCGCTTCTTGAACGATTTCTTTTGGAATTTTCAATTGATCGAACGGTAGTTCCACGAGTGGTTGCATGGATGAGAATCCAGTTCCAAAATCATCAAGAGCGATTCGAATGCCATACAAATGGAGTGCGTTTAATGTTTCGATAATTTGCTCGGTTCCTTCGATAAAGATATGTTCTGTCATCTCGATTTCAAGTAGTGATGGAGGAAAACCTGTTTGCTTTAATATAGTGAGCACTCGATTCGTAAAATCAGCTTGTCGTAATTCCCACGGTGAAACATTAACCGAAATCGTCAGAGGTTCCTTCCCTTCCTCCAACCAAGCTTTTCCTTGAAGACAGGCTTGACGCATGACCCATCGCCCTAATGTCTCAATAAATCGTGTTCTTTCCGCGAGTGGAATGAACTCAACTGGTGGAACAAGACCGTATTCCGGATGATTCCAACGAATTAAAGCCTCTACACCTGTAATTTGACGCGTTCTCGCATTGACTTGAGGTTGAAATAAAATAAAGAAGTCTCGATCCAATTCTGCATCATATAAATCGCGCGTTAACTGGAGTGCTCGCTTCCGTTCATTTTGTGTTGCTAAGTCTGTGATCGCATACGTGTTCTTTCGATTTGCTTTGGCTGTAAATAATGCAATCTCCGCGTCATTGATGACATGGTCCGTCGATTCATCATTAATATAGGAAACACCAATACTCGCAGTAACATTGATTTGCTTAAAGTCAATTTGTACACGTTCTGATACACTTGATAAAATATCGTCACAGAGGACTCGTGCATCATGATGATAAGGCGCATGCAGTAAAAAAGCACTACCGCTCGCTTTCGCAATCGTACAATCTGAAAAACGATTCATCAATCGTCGACCAATGATGTGTAATGAACGGTCACCAGTTCGGTAACCGAATGCATCATTTACTGTTTTGAAATCATCCAAATCCACGAGACAAATCATATCGCCATCTTGTTTTTTCTTATCTACTTCAATGACAAACGAAGAGCGGTTTGGTAAACCTGTCACGGGATCCGTAAATGCTTGTTCCTGTAAACGGGCTAAGTATTCAATATTTCGTTCAAGACGGGTAACATATTGATTATGGATCAGTAAACTAATGATCGTCGCAATCAAGATAAGTCCAATACGCGCGATGTGATCGGATACAAACATCGAAGTGTTTTCAAGTGATGGAGTTTGATACCAAATATAAAGAAGAGAAACCGTCGTGATGCTTGTTGCGTACAGTAGCATCGTTCGGTTGATGACGACTAAGGAAGCTAATATGAATAGAAGGGCACATGCCCAAACTGTCTGGACTCCCCTACCGATGAATGGATGATAAATATATGGAATCAATAAAAAAACGCTAGACATCATATGTGGCTTTAGTCGGTCTGACAATGTACTTTTACCGATGAAGTATTGAACACTCCCAGCACTCGCAATGACAAGTGCACGTATCCAATCCTCCCCTTTCAAACCATAACTACTAAATATATTGGCAACGATATATAAAACGGCACCACAACTCGTCAAAATAAAAATGATCATCCCGAACAATTGATAATTTGCCCGAATTTCTCGATGATATTGCTGACTATTGGAAGAACGTCGTTGTGTGTTCACCGCCATCCCCTCTTTCAAGTTCCTGTCGTTTATTTTCCTTATCAGAACCAAAATAAAACTTGAATTTTCTAAAAATAATAAAATAATGGGAAGTCATGATTTTAAGCAAAATGGGAATAGATAGGTATAGAAAGGAGCGATCACTATGTCTCATTTACTATTCATCGAAGCAAACGATAGCACACATCAAAAAAAAGGCATTAGTTCTGAATTAAACGATGCCTTTCTGAATGCTTATCGTGAAAATCATCCTGAGGACAAAATTACGGTTTTGAATTTATTCGAGGAACGTCTTCCCTTCTTTGATCTAAAACTTGCGAACGCGGCAGGGCGGCTATTTAAAGGGGAAGAATTAACTGGAGATGATGCGACTCATGCACAACGGCTTCAAGAATATCTAAACGGATTCTTAGATGCCGATAAAGTTGTCTTTTCATTTCCGATGTGGAACTTAACGGTTCCGGCACCGCTTCACAATTACATGGATTATCTCGCCCAGGCTGGTCAAACGTTTCGTTATACAGCCGAAGGTTCGATCGGACTTGTTGAAGACAAACAAGTGCTGTTGATTCATTCACGCGGTGGTGATTACTCGACAAAAGAGAAAGCCCCAAGTGAACACGCGGTTCGCTATATGTTAGACTTGTTAGCATTCTTTGGGATCAATGATGTATCAACTGTCATCTTAGAAGGACATCAGCAATACCCCGATCGTGCATCTGAATTGATCGAACAAGCGCTTCAAGAGTGCCGACAATTCGGTCGTTCGTTTTAAATTGGGAATAGAACATACTCTGCATATTCTTCCAGAAGACGTTTTTCATGAATCGGCATATCAAATGCACAAAATAAAGAATAGGCCATCGTAAAATCACGCTGGATATCTGAGAGATCACCATTTAATTGCTGCTTAAAGTACCCCCTTTGAAAGTAAAAATGACCTAAGAAATGACCGTCTTCCAACTGAAGACTCTCCTGAATACCTTGTTCGGTGATTTTTAGACCAACAAGGTATTTTTTTTGCAGTGAAAGTTGTTGTCCATAATTATATAAAATCTTGATTCGAACTTTTTTTAATTCGATCGTTTCGTATTTTGCTTGAATCAAATTCTGAAAAAGATCATCCGCTAATTCAAAGTCACCGTGTTCGACATACAGATTCGCCATCCCCATCTGAATCCGTAGATACAAGGTAGCTGATTCAAACCAGAGTTGTTCTTTATTTAGTAACCGTTCGAGCGATTGAACAGCTTTTAAGTAATGAATTTGACCACTTCTTTCCTGCACGATGACTTGATAATATCTTGCTAAATTACGTACCTGTTCATATTCAGTTGTAGACAGTACGTGTTCGCTCAATTTCAGAGCATCTACATATTGATTAGTACGTAACAAGTCCGCTAATTGTTCATCATATGATTGAAAGACATCACTTCGTAAATGATCTTGAAACAACATCGATAATGGTACTTTCAGCCGTTTTGCCACTTGTTGGAGTAAATCAATGGTAGGTGAATTTTTACCGTTTTCAACTTTACTAATTTCAGCTTGGCTACAGATGCCTTCACATAAATCTGCTTGTGTGATCTTTTTTTCTTTTCGAAGTCGCTTGATTTCATAGCCAATGGAGACGGGTAAATGATTCAAATTATACTCCTTTCTTTTACTTCCATGATTACATTTGAAAGTAGAGAAACTGGTTTTTTCCTTTTAATACTAGCGCGGCATGATTTTCATTACCAAAAGCAGTAAAAAGAGAATAGGCGTAGGTAAACGCGTCACGAATATCACGTTCTGCGTAACTCAATTCTTCATAGAAACATCCCTTTTGATAAAAGAAGTGTCCTAACATCGCTGTATCTTTTCGCTCAACGGATAAGGCGATTCCTTTTTCAGTAATCTCTAACCCTGTTACAAAATCATTTTGAAAATAGAGCTGTTGCGCATGATTATATAAAATTTTACATTGTAACTTTTTCAGCGTATCCGTCGAGTAATCATAGGTTAGTAATTCTTGATAAATTTTTCTCGCGTACGGATACTGACTGTTTAAATAATAATAGTTTGCAACAGACATCCGGATACGTAAATAAAGAACAGGGTACTCTGTTTCCATTTGTTGTTCATCCGATAACCGAAGCAACTGTGAGATACATGTTCGATAATCGATATCTTTTTTCCCTTCGCGAGCGACCCATTCAAAATAACGAATCAATAACTGAACGGAAGGAGGAAGACTAATTGGTAAACATCTCATGAAATCAAGCATTTCATCATAACGACGTTGTCTAGAAAAGTCCGCTAGTTGTACCTCATAGCGCTGAAATAGTTTTACTTCATTTGAATCGATGAAGATCTGATCCATTGAAATATGTAACTTTTGAGACAAACGCTGAACAAGATCAATTGTTGGTATAGTTTTCCCATTTTCAATCTTACTTAATTCAGCTTGACTGCATACATCCTTCGCTAATTCTTTTTGTGTCAACTTCCTCTCGATCCTTAGTTGTTTGATCTGTTTACCAAATGATTCAATACGCAACGTTTCTCCTCTTTTCTCGTTTGTTAAGCAATGACCTCATTCAGGCATAGACTGCAAAAAAGAACGTTTCACCTCTAGAACGATGTCAGCATATTGTTTCATCTGAAAGGCAGAGAATAATTCGTAGGCCATCGTATAATCATGTTTCGTCTGCAAGATATCTACACCTATTCGCTCATGAAATTCACCACGTTGATAATAGAAGTGTGCTAAATAGGATGTCTGTTTCAATTTTCGACTGAGCAGTATCCCTTCCTCGATGATACGAAGTCCCTTTTCTGGCTGATTAACTTTATATAATAATTTCGCATAATTATAAAGAATCTTAAGTCGTTCTTCTTTTAAACCGCTAATTTCTGTCGTGAACTGTAATACGTCAGTATATATTTTTTCTGCTTGTTGATACTGTTCGCACTCCGCATATAAAATGGATAGTGCCATCTTGACTCGAAAGTAAAGAATCGGATCCTGCACCTGTAAACCTTCTTGATCGATCAATCGTGCAAATAAGACTGAGGTCGTTCGATAATCAACGTGCTGTTGCCGATAGGCGATCACGATTTCATAGTATCTCATTATTCGCCTTACTTCGTCAGAAGATCGACTGGATGAGACTTGTTTCATTACACGAAGGCATTTATCAAATTTATTTTCTCGTACTAACTTACGAAGTGCTTGGTCAAGAATACGAGCTTGTTCCAAACGATGTTCAGCACCATCTTTAACGAGTTCGGACATAGGAACACAAAGTTTTATAGCAAGTTGCTGTAATAATTCAACGGTCGGCATCACCTTACCGTTTTCAATTTTACTAATTTCAGCCTGACTACAGATCCCTGTACTAATGTCTTTTTGTGATACGTTGTTCAAACGTCGATAAAATTTCAGTGTCTCCCCAATTGGATGTACGTTTTTCATCTTATCACCTCTCACTACTCATTTGATTGCACTTTTAATAAAAAAACCTTCTTGTTTGGCAAGAAGGTTACGCATCCTATTTATCACTTCTCAAAAGTAAATAACATATACTTTTCCTTCATGCGAAGAATCATCTGTTTTCGAACATCATGCTCAAACGCATGGAACAACACATATGCGATGGAATACTGTTTTTGAAGTGACATTTCATCTTCACCCGATTGTTCGTGGTAGTGCGCGAGTTGATAATAAAAATGTCCAAATAAAAATGTATGGTTATGCAGCAAACATAGTTCGTATCCTTTCTTAGCGATGACGATACTATCCTCAGACTTTTCTTGGTATTCAAGAATCTGACAATGATTAAAATAAATTTTCAGTAGCGCATTCAGATGAGCAGTCGACTGGAGCGCTTCAATTTCTTTTTCTAATTCCTGGTATACGGATTCTGTTAAATGAAATAGATCCTGTTCTGAATACATATTCGCAATTGCCATTTTGATTCGAATGAACAATTGGATGGAGTGCGACCACACTTCTTTTTCATTCAACAAGTTACTGAGTAGGCTCGCAGCTGTTCGAAAGTCAATCCGATTTTGTTTTAGATCAATGATCGTTTTAATGTAATTTTTTAAAATATCGACTTCAGTGATCATATTTTTTTCTTGTTGATTAATTCGCTCCATTGCTTCTTCGTACTTCTCTTCTCGAAGCAAATCGGATAAGAATTGATCAATTTGAAAAAATTGTTCTTCATCCGTATGTTCTTGAAATAATAAAGAAATGGGCACCTTTAACCTTTTGGCAATTTGTTGCAACAAATCGACAGTCGGTGAATTTAAGCCGTTTTCGATTTTACTGATTTCAGCTTGGCTACAAATATCTTCACATAGTTCATTTTGTGTCATCTGCTTCTCAATTCGCAGTTGTTTGATTTTTGTACCAATCGATGAAGTTAATGCAGTGATCTCCATCGTTTACTCACTCACTTTCATTAAGCGGAAATAAGAGATGTTCGGAAAAATACGTTTCAAGGATTTTTAAATAAGAGTGATTCTGAGTCGCAACAAAAAAGGAATAGGCGGTCGTATAGGCTTCCGTTGTATCTCGTTCCGATGCTTTTAATGCCTCTAACAAAATGCCTTTTTGAAAATAAAACTGTCCAAGATACGTTAAATCTTGCAATTGTTTCGTTTCTTTTATTACCTGCTCAACTTTCTGCAACCCTTCTTCGAATCGTTCAAACTCTACTAAGTTACGAATGAAATTATACATGATCTTCATTCGAATTTTTTTGTATTCTCTCGTTTGATAAGGTAACTTTAATAATGCCTTGTAGATTTGATGAGCACGATTATATTCTTCATGGTTCGTATAAAGTACCGCTATCACCATCTGAATTCGTGTATAAAGTAAAAATGATTTTTCTTCCACCCGTTCCTCACTGACAACTTGCAACAAGGACGCAATACAGGTCCGAAAATCAACATTTCCTCTTTCATATTCAAGTAATTCTTGATGATAACGAATTAAAATTTGAGTTTCGACAGCGTTTTTTGATTTTTCATATAATATTAAGTCCTTTGCCATATCTGAATATGTTTTTTCGCGTAAATGACGAATCATTCGTTGATCAATTTCGTTTAACTTATGTGACACGATTTCATCTTCAAAAAACAATGAAATCGGAATGCGCAGTCTTCGACAAATTTGCTGTAGTAAATCAATCGTCGGAGAATTTCGACCATTTTCGATTTTGCTGATCTCAGCCTGACTACAAATTCCTTCACAAAGTGCTTTTTGTGTCATTCCTTGTTTTTTTCGTTCTTGCTTGATCTTATCGCCAACAGAATGAATGACTGGATGCATGAAGTTCACTCCTCAATCAAAGATGAATCCATCATAAAAAAAGTCTTTCGTTTCAAGTATATATCACTTGAGACGAAAGACGCGTGTATGCTTCCGGCGAGAATCGAACTCGCACTGCAGCATTACCATTGCTGAGGTCTGCCATTAACCTACGGAAGCTTGTAAAATCTGTTTCTAGTATAACTTATAAAAAAAGACAAGACAAGAAGTCGACGTGATTTCCACGCAACTCCTTGTTACTTTTTTACAGTGTCGTTTTTGTTAATGAATTATCATAGACGACTAAAACCGAATAATGTTCATCCGCTTTAGACGCGACGAATGTTGAAAACTTCAACGTAATGATGGCGTTTGACCCAACACCATTGTTCTCAAAAAATTCGTTCAATCGTTCTTCTAATTCTTCAGGCGTTCGCCCGACAACTACTTTAGAATGTAACATGATCATCACTCCGTTCTGTTATGGTAGGTTCGAGTTAAATAATTGCCTGATCGAATAAATGTTAAACCTTTTATTTTCCGACTTGCTCCTTCCTCTCTTTATCCGCTATGGTGAAATGGAGTAGTTTAACTTAAAAAGAATAGGAAGTGAAGTCTGATGGAACAGATTAATTTCGATGAAACGATTGAGAAACGAAATACAGGATCCGTCAAATGGGACGGACTTCATTCACTTTATGGATCCGATGAGCTGATTCCGATGTGGGTCGCCGACATGGATGTCCGTCCACCGCATCATCTCACAGAACGGTTGACAAGACGTGCTACTACAGGTCATTTCGGTTACTCGATGTTTGAAGAGGAAGCAAAACAAGCGATTCAGCATTGGTTTCTGAAGCGATATGACGTAACGATCACTACCGATTCCATTCTTTATTCGAACGGTGTTGTTCCAGGACTTGCCCATACAGTCCTAGCGCTAACTGAACCTGGTGATTCAATCATCATCCAGACACCTGTCTATCCACCATTTCATCAGATCATCCAGTCTAACCAACGGCAGATCGTTGAGAATCCACTTCTTTTAGAAGAAGAGACGTACCGGACGGATTTCTCGCTTCTCGAACAACAAATGCAGACTGCGCAAATGATGATTCTGTGTAGTCCTCATAATCCAAGCGGAAAAGTCTTTCCTAAAGAGGAATTACAGCGCATCGTAGCACTCGCGAAACAACACGATGTCTACCTTGTATCCGATGAAATTCATGCGGATCTCGTCTATAAGGGTTCTGTGCACACACCAATTCTTGCCTTAGATTATGAAAAAATCATTTTGGTCAGCGCACCATCCAAAACATTCAATATTCCTGGACTTTACGCGTCTTATTTGGTCGTACCAGACACTTCGATTCGTCAACGGATCGAGGGTGTCCAGCAACGTCATTTTGTTCATCCAAACGCATTGGCTTCAACTGCTATTTCGGCGGCGTACGGAGATCATGCGAGTGAGCAATGGTTAGCGCAACTCCTTGTTTATTTGGAAGACAATCGTGACCATGCCGTCCGTCGTATTCGTCAAGAAATGCCGAAATTAAATGTCATCATTCCAGAATCTACATTCTTGTTGTGGATTGATTTCAAAGCACTTAATCTCGATAGCAAAACGCGCGCCGATTGGCTCGTTAAGGAAGCAAAACTCGCTTTGACACACGGTTCTTCATTCGGTTCCCATGGAGAAACGTTTGAACGCTTAAATATCGGTTGCCCTCGCGCACAGCTCGATCAAGCTCTAGACCGCTTAAGCGCTGCGTACGAACGATTTTGGAGCAATTAATTTGACTCGAATGACCTTAAATCATTAAGGTCATTTTTTAATGCAGTGAATTATTCGGAATATTTTGATTAGAAGAACTTTAATAGGGACTAAAACCGTTTCAATCTCTTGAGGCACTAGGCATGGTGGCACTTTTCCTGAAAATGAAGTGGCTTGCAAAGTCGTTTTATCCTCTGTAAGGTGGGGAACATATCATTTGGCGAACAGGTCAATGTATGCTTGATCGTAAAAAAACTATTGTATTTGGAGGATTTAACTTTATGACGCAAGAATGGATTTCAATCATTCTGTATCTTGTTCTCATGTTGGCAATCGGTTATTTTGCCTACAAACGAACGACGAACACAGAGGATTACATGTTAGGCGGACGCGATCTCGGTCCTGGTGTTACAGCACTTTCTGCTGGTGCATCGGATATGAGTGGATGGATGCTCATGGGACTTCCCGGCGCCATGTACGCGACAGGTGTTTCAGCACTCTGGCTCGCACTCGGATTATTGATTGGATGTTACGTAAACTATTTAGTACTCGCTCCACGTTTCCGACTCTATACGGAAATGGCAAATGACTCGATTACAATTCCTGATTTCTTAGAGAATCGTTTTGAAGACAAATCACGCGTGCTTCGTACTGTGTCAGCACTCGTCATCATCATCTTCTTCACGTTCTACACATCAGCTGGAATCGTTTCAGGTGGAAAATTATTTGTCAGCTCATTCGGATTTGATTACCACTATGGTATGCTCTTGACGATTGCGGTCGTAATCGCCTACACCTTATTCGGCGGTTTTCTCGCAGTTAGTTGGACCGACTTCGTCCAGGGCTGTATCATGTTCATTGCACTCGTGCTCGTTCCTGTCGTTGCATTGACCGACGTCGGCGGAGTCGATGGTGCATTCAACTATGCTGAAAAATTAGACCCTTCGTTGTTTGATCCATTTAAAGGGACAACAGTTCTTGGAATCATCGGATTCCTTGCTTGGGGACTTGGTTACTTTGGTCAACCACATATTATTGTTCGTTTTATGGCGATTCGCTCTGTCAAGGACTTAAAAAGTGCTCGTCGCATCGGTATTGGATGGATGTTCATCTCTATCATTGGTGCCATGATGACAGGTCTAGTTGGAATTGCCTATTTCGAAGGACAAGGGAATGGACTAGGTGATCCGGAAACAGTCTTTATCCGTTTCTCGGATGTACTATTCCACCCGTATATCACAGGGTTCTTGATGGCTGCGATTCTCGCGGCAATCATGTCGACGATTTCCTCACAATTACTTGTCACATCAAGTGCGTTGACAGAAGACTTTTACAAGACGTTCTTGAAAAAGAATGCAACAGATAAACAACTCGTCTTTACAGGTCGAATTGCTGTTCTTGTCGTAGCTATCGTTGCGAGTATCCTCGCTTGGAATCCGTCAGCGACAATTCTTGCACTTGTCGGTTACGCTTGGGCTGGATTCGGTTCTGCCTTTGGTCCGATCATCTTGCTTTCCCTCTATTGGAAACGGATGACGAAACAAGGCGCATTAGCAGGTATCATCTCAGGTGCCTTGACTGTCATCATTTGGGTGCAACTCGGGCTTAGCACGACGCTTTACGAAATGGTACCTGGATTCTTCACCAGCTTGATCTTTACGGTCGTCGTCAGCTTGATGACGAAACAACCGGTCAGTGCCGTTCAGGAAACGTTCGAAGAGATGGAAGACGAATTAAAAGACGCTATTCAATAATCACTATCAACAGTGAGACCTCTGCCGCAAAATCGGCAGAGGTCTTTTTTGACTTACAGTTCAATCACGCCATAATGCAACTTCGACGTCTTACGCTTGGATCGTTCAAATCCAAAGCGCTCAAACAGCGGGCTCTCATAATGTGCTTTTAATACGATGCGCTGACGTGCCACACGCTTCGCCTCAATCATCGCTTCAACAGATAAGGCTTCATAATTCGCAAGTTTTCGTAAAGCGTCGAGATGTGTCGATTCTTCAACAGTCTGTTCAAACATGGGGTCAAAGTAGATGACATCAAAGCAATTATCCGGACATTCTTTCAAAAATGCGAGATGGTGTCTGACTTTTACTTCGATTCGTCGCATCGCCTGATTGATTGGTTCGTAAGATTCTTCCCAGCGTTTTAATCCGTCCTTGACGACAAAGGCTGTCTCAGTCTTGCTTTCTAGACCGATGATCCGCCCCTGCTCTCCAATGGCATGACTCATGACAATCGCATCTGCACCTAAACCGAGTGTACAATCTAACACATGCATCCCTTCTGATAGGCGTCCCATCGCAACGAGAGGATCTCTTCCACCTGCATCAATTTGTTTGATGCGAAAGACCGCACTTGAAGGATGGAAAAAGAACGATGTCGTTTCGCCTAGTGGGTATAAATCTAGTCGTTTCTTATCGACGACTAATACCGGCAATCTCGTCTCCTGTTGTAGGTGTTCTATGCTTTTTTTTTGCCGTGCGATATAGACGAAGTGTATCGTCTCATCCGCTAATAACTGCTTCACACGATGATGCACGACGTCAGTCGGACGAAGACACGTCGTCAGTCCAATGGTTGGTTTCATACTTATTTCCCCCATAAAAAATAAGCCAGCCGCAGCTAGCTCATTTCTTTTTCTTCAATAATCCTTCAATATCTTCGATCAATGCTTTTTTCGAAATCAGGTCTTCTTGCTTTTCCTGTTCGACTTTTGCATCGACCGTAGTCCGTTTCATGAGAGCTTGAAGTGTCTCATCGATGCTTGACTTCAAATGATCACGATCTTCTTTGTTAAGAGAAAGATCATGTTGTACTTCATCCCCTTGTTCATCTAATTGGCGTAAGCGTTCCGTCAATTGTTTCGCTTCACGATTCAAGTCCGAATACAATCGTTCGATTTGCTCTAAACGCAATTTGATTCCGTCACGTTCTGTGAACACGTTTCCAGCCCCTTCCAGTATGCAGTTGTCTACATCATTACTTTACCATATTTCGAGGTAATTAAAACAATCACAAGATGATTACAAAATGATTTTTTTAAATTTCTTCCTGCGGATCGGTTCCAGTTAATTTTTGCAATTGCAAGGAGGGTATCGCTATAATGTAAACGAAGCATCAATTGGGATGAGGGAGGATTTTGTGATGGAATTAAGACGTCGAGCATTACGTCATGTCGATCAAGCTGAGTACGACCATTTCTTGAAGTATGGCGAGCAAGCATATGGGCTGTCTCCGCAAGAAATCAAAGGGTATGACCATGAGCTTGGAGAAGAGCGAGCTTTTGATTCCGTCGAGCACAGTTATCCTGAAGATTACTACTTTGATATCGTTGAAGCAGATACGATCGTCGGGCGGGTTCTACTTTTGAAAATGGGTCACTATTTTCAACTCGACTTTATGGTGTTTGATCCTTATACACGACGTGGTATAGCTACTCAAGCAGTTGCCGAAGCATTAAAGCATTCGGGAGTACTAGATCGTCATGAAGTACGCGCGCGTGTTCTCGATCAATCACCACACGCTTTTTACGCGAAACGTATTTTAGAAGCAAATGACTTTACGTCGATTGAGAACTATTACGTCAAAGGGAGACGACGTCGATATTCTTTACAACGACTCGGTTGAACACTATCTGAAAGACCATGAGATTCATGGTCTTTTTTTATATTGGTCACATGTGTAACTCACCTTTGACAGGCGATCGATTTCAGCGTACAATTTTCATCTGTATGAACAGAAAGGAGTCTACCTCATGAACGAATGGTTATGGATCCCTTCCATTTTATTAACGATGGGATTATTGATTTTCAGTTATTATCTATTTGGAAAGACCGGATTGTTGATGTGGATTGCCATCGCAACAATCATTGCAAACATTCAAGTCACACAAACCGTCGATATTTTTGGTTTCGTCTTCACGTTAGGAAATGTCGTTTATGGCAGTTGTTATTTAGCGACGGATATTCTCAATGAGAAATATGGCAAACAGGTCGCTCGAAAAGGTGTCTATATGGGGTTCTTTTCCTTGATCACGACGACCGTCCTCATGCAATTCAGTCTCTTGTATACCCCACTCGCCGATAAAGCAGCACTCGAAACATCTGATTCTTTACATCTACTATTCGGACTCCTGCCATGGATTGCTGTCGGTAGTCTTGCCGCTTATCTCGTGTCGCAATTGTTTGATGTCTTCATTTATTCGAAGATTCGTCAAAAGACAGGTGAACGAAAACTTTGGTTACGGACGACGGGATCAACTGTATTAAGCCAATTGCTCGATACGTTGACATTTTGTGCGATCGCCTTTCACGATATGCCATTCTCTATTTGGTGGCAAATCTTCATTACGACATATCTCGCAAAATTCGTCGTCGCCTGGTTCGCGACACCATTCATGTATTTAGCAAAGCGCATCCATCCGACGAAACGATCAACAGATGCTGCAGCCTGATAAAAAAGACTAGAAGAGTTTTGCGAATTGTCGGATAATGGGAATGGAGGTGCCTAGATGAAGATTAAACGTAATGAACCGTTTCGCTATACATTGAAAACACCCGTAACGGGCGAGTTTTATTTGCTGAAAAATGAGCAACGGACACCAAAAGGCTTGATGAAGATTCATAACATCTCACCAAATGGAATCGCAATCACTACTGCATTAAAACTGCCTCTTCAAAAATCAATGAAAATCGTTGTTGAGTTCTCGTTAATCGAAGGGCACGAGCCGCTCTGCATCGATGGATTTTTATTGCATGAGAAGCCTTCTGGTCCTGAGCGGTTGTACGGTATCCATCTTAATTCGACAATAACTGATCGCGAAAAAATTATTTCACAAGTGAAACAGATCGTGCAATTAGAACGGTCACTTCATAAAGACTAAAATGGCATCGCCCTACATTTGTAAGGGCAATGCCATTTTTTAATCAGAAAATTTAAGCGTCAAACGTTCGGAAAACGACAGATTCATATGGCCGTAATGTCAAGCCATCCGATGTATTGGTGTCAGCGTAGTTACCAATCACGCGATCCGTTGTCGCGTGAGAAATCGGTACATGAATGTCATGATCTGCAAACGAACAATAGATATACCACGTTTCTCCTTCAAGCGTCCGCGAATACGCGTAGACTTCCGGATGATCTTCAAGTAAGAGTTCATAGCGACCGTATACGACGAGTTCATGATCATGTCGTAGTCGAATCAATTGCTGGTAGTAATAGAAGATGGACTGTTCATCGGCAAGCGCCTGTTCCACATTGATGTCTGGATAATTCGGATTGACCTTCAACCATGGTGTTCCAGTCGAGAAACCAGCATTTTCCGATGCATCCCACTGCATCGGTGTCCGCGCATTGTCGCGTCCTTTGATATGGATGGAACGTAGTAGTTCCGCCGGTGATGCTCCTTGTGCCGTACGTTCTTTCCACATGTTCCGAATTTCGATATCTTCATAGTCCGTAATGTCTTCAAACGCGACATTCGTCATTCCGATTTCTTCGCCTTGATAGATATATGGCGTTCCTTTTAGAAGGTGTAAGAGCGTAGCGAGCATTTTAGCTGACTCGACGCGATACGTCGTATCATTACCAAATCGACTGACGACTCGAGGTTGATCGTGGTTGTTCCAATAGAGGGAGTTCCAGCCTGTTTCATGCAACGCTGTTTGCCATTTGGTGAAATTTTGCTTGAGTTTAAGCAAATCAAACGGAATGACATCCCATTTTCCGTTCGGACCTGAATCAAGATCCATATGTTCGAACGTAAAGACCATGTTGACCTCTTTACGTGCCGGATCCGTGTAAAGAATGGCATCATCTGTTGTTGCTCCCGGCATCTCACCGACTGTCAGGACATCGTACTTTCCAAACGATGCTTCGTTCATCTCATGTAGAAATTCATGGACACGCGGTCCATTGATATAGTGTTCTCCACCATCTCCATACAATGCTCCTGGATGGACCGTCGCATCGGGTAATCCAGGTGTCTTTGAAATCAAGTTGATGACATCCATCCGGAAACCATCGATTCCTCGATCCAACCAACGACGGATCATCCCATAAACCTCTTGACGCATCTGTTCATTTTCCCAATTCAAGTCAGGCTGTTTTTTCGAGAATAGATGTAAGTAATACTCATTTGTTGACTCATCATATTCCCATGCAGGACCAGAGAAAATCGAACCCCAATTGTTCGGTAATGAACCGTCTGGATTTGCTGGACGCCACATGTAATAATCCCGATACGGATTGTCCTTGCTTTGACGCGATTCCGCAAACCACCGATGTTCATCCGACGAATGATTGATGACGAGATCCATGACAATTTTGATATCTCGTGCATGCGCTTCATCTAGAAGACGATCAAAATCATCCATTGTTCCGAATTCCTTCATGATGGCTTCATAATCTCGGATATCATATCCATTGTCGTCATTCGGTGAATCATAGACTGGACTTAACCAGATGACGTCGATGCCAAGTGTCTTCAGATAATCCAATTTTTCAACGATTCCGTTTAAGTCACCGATTCCATCTCCATTCGAATCCTTGTAACTACGAGGGTAAATTTGATAAACGACACTATCATGCCACCATTTACGTTCCATCTTCTACACTCTCCTCTTTTATGTACCTGTCGTGCTACATATTGAGCAAACGATTGCATCAATTTGTAAAAGCGCTTTCAATTCTCACAACGTCATCTTAACATGTCCATAAGAGGGTGCTCAAGTGAGAACTTTTACTTATTTGATATCATGGAATATGAAATAGGGGCGTTTACCACATCTAATATAATGGGAAAGAACGGTATGAGAAAGGAGTGTGGGCGAATGTATCGTCGGTATTTGCTCTTCTTGGTCTGGGCGATTGCCATTGTCTTTATCTTGTTATTTGGAAATAATCGTGTCTTTCCGGAAGGTTTCTTAATTTCATTTTTACGTTTCGATCAAAGTCAATTTGATACTTCCGCATTAAGTTTGTTTGCTTTACTTGGCATTTATCCATTTGCTTTCTTTTTATTATTTTTAGATGAAAAACGATTCATGCGACCAGGACCGCTCATTGCAAGCATAGGGTCGTTCTTCTTAGGTGCATTCGTTTTAATGCCCTATGTCGCACTCGCTATTCCAAGGAAAACCTTTTTACCGTTTCAGCGTCGAGGTTGGATTCCAACTGTCGTCGCTTTACTGAGTGTCGTGACGACATTATTGCTTTGGCTTGCCCTCGCACGTGCCGATTGGAATATTTTCCGTATTTATTTCGAGACGAATCAATTTGTTCGAACGATGACAGTCGATTTATTACTGTTTTATATTCTTCAAGTTTATTTATTACGACGCATTCGTCTTCGAAATGAACAATCATTGCAATGGCAAGACGGCATTCCTCTTTTTGGTCTATTCCGCTATCTGTTCACAAGACATCTGCCAGCTTCCTCAAAATCGTGATGGTTTATGGTACAATGGAAATTGGATTTTTTTAAAAGGAGCTGTCATCCGATGGAACAATATCATGCACTTTGCGAACACATTTTGGAACACGGAACAAAAAAGGAAGACCGGACAGGAACGGGAACGCTGAGCGTGTTTGGTCACCAAATGCGCTTCTCCCTTCAAGATGGCTTTCCGCTTATCACGACGAAAAAGCTACATATGAAGTCGATCATCCATGAGTTGATCTGGTTTATTTCGGGTGATACGAATATTCGTTACTTGCAGGAAAACGGAGTGCGCATTTGGAACGAATGGGCAGATGAGAATGGGGATTTAGGACCTGTGTATGGGGCACAATGGCGTTCTTTTCCACGTCCTGACGGAACAACGGTCGATCAACTCGCACAAGTCATCGAACAAATCAAGACGAATCCGGATTCCCGTCGTTTGATCGTCAGCGCTTGGAATCCTGGACAAGTCGATGAGATGGCGTTACCTCCATGTCATCTCTTGTTCCAATTTTATGTCGCTGATGGAAAACTGTCCTGTCAGCTGTATCAACGTTCTGCCGACGTCTTTTTAGGAGTACCGTTCAATATTGCATCCTATGCCTTACTGACACATATGATTGCTCATGTGTGTGGACTCGAAGTCGGTGACTTCGTCCATACGCTCGGAGATGCCCACATCTATTCGAACCATGTGGAACAAGTCAATCTTCAGTTGACGCGTACCCCTAAAAAATTACCGACGCTGCGCTTCGCTCGAACAGTCGATCGTATTGAAGACTTCCGCTTCGAAGATATCATCATCGAAGGATATGATCCTGATCCGCATATTAAAGGTGTAGTGGCTGTATGATTACACACATCGTAGCGTACACGAAAAATCATGTCATCGGACGCGATAATGCCATGCCGTGGCACCTTCCATCTGATTTAGCACACTTTAAGCGTACGACGCTTGGTAAACCGATCATCATGGGGAGAAAGACGTTCGAATCAATTGGACGCCCGTTACCTGGTCGAGAGAACATCGTCATCACGCGTGATCAAAATTATGTAATAGATGGCGTGACAATTTGGCATGATTTATCTACCTTACACCCATATGTTGATTCAGAGGAAGAAGTCTTTTTGATTGGTGGAGGAGAATTATTCGCTCAAACGCTTCCTCTCGTACGGCGCATCTATGTAACAGAAATTGATGCGACGCTTGAGGGAGATGTCTATTACCCCGAGATCCCGTCTACTTTTCAAATCACGTCTGAAACGTATTATGATGCAGTAGAAGGAAATGATTACTCCTTTGTCATTCGTCAATATGATCGATCATTATAAAACCAGCCTCTTCCATCCGAATAGCGGAAGGAAAAGGCTGGTTTTTTTACGGTATTTGCATAATCCACTCTGTGATCCATTCTTCCACTTCTTGATCTACATGAGTTACCATCACATAATCGGTAGCACCTCGAGATAAGGCTTCTGCAAGACGATCATCTTCTTGTTCTGTCACGACCAAAACATCAATGATTGAATCTCGTTGTTTTCTCCATTCTTCTAGTCGCAGAAAGTTCTCGATCGCTAATTGATCAAGCGAAAGAATCGCCAGTTGTAGTTGTGTTGTCTGCTGATCGTCTAATGGAACCACTTCGAAGTGGTATTTGGGATGATCGGGTAGATCCAACTGACGGACTTGTTTAAGCAATCTTTCCTCGACACGGATAGACACAGATAATTTTTCAATCGATATTGCCGTAGAGTAGGAAAGGACTTGGTTACGTCCATTACGTTTTGCTTGATATAACGCTTCATCTGCCTCCGCCGTCGCTTGAGCAAGCGTCGTATGTATATCAAATGAAAAGGATAGACCAATCGAAACAGTAATTTTTAATCCATTCGCAAAAACATGTCGTTCGATACGTTCACGTATTTTATTCATATTAGCGATTGCTTGAGGCAATGTTTCTGCTGAAAACAGTAAAATGAATTCCTCACCACCGAAACGAATGAACTCATCGTCGAGACGAGCCGCTTGTTGAACGACGGTCGCTAGTTCGGATAGGACTAAGTCTCCTGTCGGATGTCCATGTAAGTCATTGATTCGTTTGAAGTGATCAAGATCAAAAATCGCTAATCCAAATGTTCGTTGTTCACGTTCTAAACGTGCTGTGCGACGATCAAATGCATTCTGAAGGTATTTCCGATTATAAGCCCCTGTCAATTCATCGACCAAAATTGTTGACGATACAACTCTCAGTTTTCGTAAAAGTCGCGCAAGGCGGACATGACGTTCTTCATTCCTCACAGTTTCATCCCAATAATCATCGGCCCCCATCTCATAACTACTTTGTCGGACTTCTGATTGACTCGGACCGACGATGATAATCGGAACGAATGCGGATTCCATCTGCTTCATGAGCTTTTTGAACACTTCCACTGAATCAGTGATACATGCATAATCGATGATGACGGCGTCCATCGTAATGTCGTGTGACATTGATAAGGTATCTTCTACCGAGCTAAAAAAACGTGACATATAGCGCGCTTGTTCCAGTGACTTTTTCCATTTGATATTCTCAAGAAAACGTTTTGTCACAGTGACGACTAATTCCTTTCGGACCCGGTTAGCACGTGAGCGCTCTGATAACTGATCGACGATAGGTTGCAATAATTCTTTGACGCTTGACTGATCAATGACAACGTCTACTCGTTCCCAAGTAATTTTTTCATGGCTTACTTGATCGGCGAGTCCCTTAAAGAGTTCCTCTCTGCCGAGTCCTTCCATCCAGCTCGCCAATGCAAGCAATTCTGATCGTGGTACAGCCGGCATCCGAAGTAATGTCTCTACCATGTTGATCGTTTGCTGTAATTGTTTTTCTGCCCGCTTTCGATTTTGCTCCATGCAATTCCCTCTCTTTCTATAGATCCGAATAACGTTTCTCGGATAAAGAGAAAGCGAGGGAATATCCCCCGCTTTTTCAACTCATGCTTTTAAGTTCGGACGAACCATGTCTGCTGGTACAATCCATTGATCATATTGTTCTTCTGTTAGTAATCCTGTCGCAAGTGCCGCTTCTTTTAATGTCGATCCTGACTGATGCGCCGCTTTCGCAATTTTTGCCGCATTCTCATATCCGATATGCGGATTGAGCGCTGTTACGAGCATCAGTGACCGTTCGACGTTCTCAGCGATGACGGACTGCTCAGGTTCAATGCCAATCGCACAATGGTCATTGAACGAATGCAAGGCATCTGTAAGTAAACGAACGGATTGAACAAAGTTATACATGATGACCGGCTTGAAGACGTTTAGTTCAAAGTTACCTTGACTTGCAGCAAAACCAATCGTTGCGTCATTTCCGAGGACTTGCGCAGCGACCATCGTCAATGCCTCACTTTGAGTCGGATTGACTTTTCCTGGCATGATTGAGCTCCCTGGTTCATTTTCTGGAATCGTGATTTCACCGATTCCTGCTCGTGGACCAGATGCAAGCCAGCGGACGTCATTTGCAATCTTCATCGCGTCCATCGCTAGTGCTTTGACAGCACCATGTGTGAAGACGAGTTGATCGTGGCTTGTTAAAGCGTGGAATTTGTTTTCCGCACTCGTGAATTCATAACCCGTCTCTTCACTCATCTTCTTCGCTGCCAAATCACCAAACTCAGGATGCGCATTAATCCCCGTACCAACTGCCGTACCGCCGATTGCTAGTTCCGTTAATGGATCAAGCGTCCGTTCGATCATTTGCTTCGAAAGCGCAAGCATCCGGACCCAGCCGCTGATTTCTTGACCAAGTGTGATTGGTGTAGCATCTTGCAAGTGTGTTCGTCCGATTTTAACGATATCCGCAAAAGCCTTTGCTTTTTCATCAAGGGTCGCATGCAGAGCATCGATAGCTGGGAAAAGTGATTCCAATAAGACTGTTTTTGCCGCTAAATGCATCGCTGTTGGATATGTATCATTTGAACTTTGTGATTTATTGACATCATCATTCGGATGAATCGTCGTTTCACTGCCTTGTTCCTTTAATTTGCGTGTCGCGACCCGAGCGATCACTTCATTGACGTTCATATTAGACTGAGTACCTGAACCCGTTTGCCAAACGACAAGCGGAAACTCATCATCGAATTTCCCCGCGATGATTTCGTCACATACTTCAGCAATGGCACCAGCTTTTTCTGTCTCAAGCACACCTAAGTCGCGGTTCGCAAGCGCCGCTCCTTTTTTCAGGACTGCAAAGGCACGAATGACTTCAATCGGCATTTTTTCCGTTCCGATCTTAAAGTTTTCTAGACTACGTTGTGTTTGTGCGCCCCACTCCTGCGCTTCCGGTACACGAATTTCCCCCATCGTGTCACGTTCTACACGGTATTCCATAAACAAATTCCCCCTTTTGATTACTTCTCTTCTAGTTTACCGGAAAGCTCGCAGAATGGGAATGAGGGAGACAGTTTTGGGGAATAGTTTATTATCGAAAAGGAGTGAAGATTTCATGTGGTTAATAAATTTAATAATTGTTTTATTATTGATTCTGGCGAACGGTATATTTGCGATGACCGAACTTGCTTTGCTCTCTTCCAAACGATCGAAATTAGAAAAAGCAATGGATGATGGTAAAAAATCAGCCCATGTCGCATTAGAGTTGCTGGATCGACCGACTGACCTGTTATCGACTGTTCAAGTCGGCATCACGTTAATTGGAATCGTCAATGGTGCATTCGGTGGTGCCGCGCTCTCTGGTCCTGTCATCAATTGGCTCGCTCAATTTGAATGGATCGCTCCTTATGCCAGTACAATCGGTTATATTCTTGTCGTGACAATCATCACCTATATTTCGCTCGTCATCGGTGAACTCGTTCCTAAACGTGTGGCTCTTGTCAGTCCAGAACGAGTTACGATGTGGCTCGCCCCACCGATGCGCTTCTTCTCGATCGTTCTTCGACCATTCATCTGGGTTTTGAGTAAATCGACGAGTTCCATCTTCCGCTTGATTGGCCTCGATCGATTGCAGACGAAAGACGAGACGGAAGACGAAGTCCGGCAATTACTAATTCGTGGCACGAAAGAGGGAACATTTAATCGTTCAGAAGCTGAGCAAGTTTCTCGTGTCTTTGATTTTCATGATTTATATGCATATGAACTGATGGAGCCCAGAACGGTTACGGAGTGGATTGACTTAGCTGATGAACCCGACACGATCCTACAAGAGCTCCGACAAGCGCGACACCGAAACTTACCGGTCGGTCACGGGGATTTGGATCATTTTGTCGGATTCATCGATGCAAAAGAAATACTATCAACGGAACATCCTGTCAAAGAACTTGAACGATTAATTCAATCTCCACTGATTGTTCCCCGCCAACTGAAAGCAACCGTTTTACTTGAACGGATGCGGAAGGAAACTGTATCGATTGCATTCGTTTTAGACGAGTACGGTGGTTTTCTTGGCATGATCACCTTGTTCGATATTCTCGAAGCATTCGTCGGCGAGATTTCAAGCGTCGAGGAAGAGCCGGAACTCGTCATGCGGAAAGACGGTTCGTTCCTAGCGGACGGATTATTGCACATCGATGATTTAAAACGAACGCTCGGCTATACAGATGACTTACCCGGTGAACAGTTAAACGCCTATCATACAGTTGCCGGTTTAATCCTGTATATGTTAGGTGATGTACCAACGCGTGGAAGTGCTGTCGTGATTGGATCATACCGATTTGAAGTCGTTGACTTAGACGGACGTCGCGTCGATCAAATCCTGATTGAGCGCATCGAACATGAACAAACACCCCTTCCATAAGGATAGGGGTGTTTGCCTTCAATTATGCTTCGTATAATCGTAATGCCTCGCGTGCGACGCGATCTGCTTTATTCTCAGACCGCGGAATCCACTTCACGAAGGCGAGTGGTAAGAGTTGATAGCGTTCAAAAGCAGGATCAAAGATCGTCTGCGTTCGTTTATTCTTGACGAATTCACGTTCGACCGCTAATGCAACCGCTTCTGAATCCGTCCGAAACGAAATGACGCTTTCTCCTTGAGTAATTAGTTCGTGCGCCCACTCGACGGCTTTTGCAAATGCGATGAATTCTGCCTCATGATTATTAATTGCTTGAATTTGATACATTTTTTCTGTGACTTCGCCCTCGGAGCTTTTGCTAAACAGTCCAACCGCTGCTTCGTCGTTTGAGGGACGGACCGTTCCGTCAAAATAAAGTTCAACCATGTTCAATTGCCGCCTCGATTCCTTTTCGTATCGCTTGCTCATCTAGCCCTTTTCCAATGAAGACGAGCGTCGTCTTTGGTTGTTCGCTAAATGGTTCTCGGATTGCTGTTCCGTAAATCATCCCTGTCCCTTGTAAGATTACTTTTCGTTCTGTATCTGCAAAATGGATGATCCCCTTATAACGATAGAGATCTTCCGCGTAGGCTTCTAACACCTCACGTAGGACCATACCGAATCGATTTCGATTCAATGGTCGTTCCTCAACGATCGTTAGTGCCGTAAAATCTTCGACGGATTGATGAATCTGATCTGTTTGTTGGCTGAGTCGCACTTGTTCTTCTTTTGGAAAATGGAATGTTTCAAATAGTCGATTTGATTCCAGTTGTCCCTGTTCCGTTTCAATGATGGCTGCAGATGGATTTCGTTCGCGCAGCAAAGCAATCAACGTTTCGCGTTCTGATGCTTTAATTAAATCCATCTTATTTAATACAAGTACATCAGCAAATCCGATTTGTTTCACATTTTCTTGGAACGTCAATTGTCGTTCTAAGTGATACGCATCGATGACTGTGACGACACTTGAAATCTGATAAGACTGTTCAACGGCTGGTTCAAAATAAAATGTCTGAAGAATCGGTCCTGGATCAGCGACACCAGTCGTTTCGATCAATAATCGATCGAATGATAGTTCCCCATCACGGCGACGTTTGGCAATCCGTAGCAATGCATCCCGTAAATCACCTCGAATAGAACAACAGATGCAACCATTTGTCAATTCGATCATCTCTTCATCGCTTCGCTCAATCAATGCTTCATCAATGTGAACAGAACCTACTTCATTGACAAGCAACGCAAACTTCTCTGTCGGTTGAGAAACAAGATGGTTGAGTAACGTGGTCTTACCAGCACCTAAAAAACCAGTAATGACGGTCGTACGTATTTTGTCTTGCATGATTTCACTCCTTAGCGTCCTTGTTGCTGACGCCATTTTTCTTTTCGTGCATCGAGCAGATCAATCGCATGAAGATACCAGGCATCCGCCGTTTGCGGCGTAACACTTGATCCCCACTCGCGTTTCCCATGGTGTGATAATACCATATGCATGAGACGGTGATAGACCGCTCGTGGTAACCGAATATCTTCTTCTCGAAGCGTTTGTTCGAGTACGAAGCATCCGTATGGCATATGTCCTATAAGAACACCATCTGGATCAAGCGCAATACCTGCTAGTTCTTCTTCTTCTTCGGTTACGTGTAACAATCTCGAAAAACGATTTGTCGATGCACCTGCATGTGTATATTCCCATAGTTTACCGATATCGTGCAATAAAATACCGAGCAACAATTCATTCGGATTCGGTCGTTGATCTAACAGAGCAATTCCTTTTGCTGCTTGATAAAGCGCATCAAAGCTGTCATCCCAAGAAAATTGACGCATCTCTCGTTCAGATGCTTGGAATAGTTCATTTTTGTGATCGGCCTCTGCTTCTTGGATACATTTCAGCAATGTCAAATACGGTTGTTCACTATCACAGATTCCTTGACCAATCGTCATCATACAGGCAGTATGTTTTAATAATCCACCGATATAGGCATGGTGATGAAATAAGGCAGCCGGTCGCGTTGAAAAGTCCGCCCAGTACTGTCTCAGAATCGATAGCGCGATTTCTCGGTAAGGCGTATCTAGTTGATCGATCAATCCAAGTAACTGATCACGATACGTTTCAAGCGACTCCTCTGACGGTAGCTGCGGCAAGAACTGCGTAGGTGAAGCATCATAAATCGGTGTGACGCGTTGAATCGTCAATGATTTATTACCGGATTGCGGCGGATACTCTTCTACTTTTGCTTCGACTCGAACAATTCGTGTCTCGAGATATGGACGGAGTGCTTCTTCTGCTGTTCCTTGATTGATCCATTGTTTTCCTTTACAAGATCCAGCAGGCGAGTTGAATGTAAACTGTAACCACTCTCGTCCGGTTTGACCTGTGCGAATTTCACCCGAGGCAACGAGTAGTACTTCTTCGATTCGCTCACCAGGAACAAGTGTATCTAGCGAAAGTCCAATCGGTTGATTTGATTGATTGATAGAAAAAGCGTCATTTTCATTAGAAGGCATCGTCACTTCTGGAAGCGCCTTGAATAATTGTATCACTTCATCTCACTCCTTTTTCTTCATCCATATCATAGCAGAGACGATTTCATCACGACTACTATCAAACATATATTGTAAGCGTTTTCTAAATGAATTATGATGAACGTGGAAGTCAATTTTTATGCTTAAAGGAGGAGAAACGATGATTCGACCACTTACTCATTTATACAGCGAAGCTGTCGTCACACACGATCAATTGGATCCATCCAAAATCGTGACACGCGACCAGATTCGGCAAGCTGTTCAATCGTATGATCCGTACCAATCGCATACGTCGCATGCACTGGAAGAGTTGTTGCTTCATGAGTTACGTCAGGCATGTCATTGTGTTAAAGAAGAAGGACTATCCTTGGCTGATATGCAGACGGAATTGTTGATCCTCTCTGCTTTCCAATGTGATGCAGGTTATTTAGCAGAAGAAATTCAGCATATGTCACCGACCGCTATCAAACGACATCTTTCTACACTTGATGCCGCTTTCAATCGACTATTGCATCAACTGTTTTTACATCAGTCGCAACCAGACATTCTTTGTCAACGGTTTATGACAATCCTCGCGGGTGCAGTCGCTACGAAATGTAAAATCCGTGCTAAGCGTCTCAAGGAAACCATGCTTGTTCATCCATAACAAAAAAATCCTGACTCGTATGAGTCAGGATTTTTCATTCAACGACCTGGCATTCCAGCTCCTTGATTGGTTTTGTATGAAAATGCGGCGTTCCGCTTCGTCATATTCTATTGTCATCATGCCAAACTATTCAAGTCTTGTCAATTCTTTTCTAAAAAAAGTGGACCGATTTTCGATTGAAAATCAGTCCGAATGGAAGAGTGAATAATTACCATGGCAATGCTTGATTTCATCATACAATGCCATGGAAGCGTTTACAACCCTTTTCCGTTAAATTTTTTCAAGAAAATATTCGTTTGCGAGTGGTAAGTGGATGACTTCGATTCCACTTTGTCGCATCAGGTTCAATCCGTCCCCATATTCATATCCTGTCGAATAGACGACACGATCAATTTTAGAGGCAATGAGCGCTAAACTACACGCATGACACGGACTATGTGTGACGTATGCTGTCGCATGACGCGCACTCGTCGAATCGGCAGCTAGCTTACCGAGTGCATTGATTTCAGCATGAATCTCATGCTGCTTCGACCACTCATGATGTTCCTCTTGATTTTCACAACGATAAAAGAGAATCCCGTTTCGTTCAATCGACTCTTCAGTAATCGGATGGTCGGATCTTGATGTATAGAGAATACCCTCTTGCTTTAAGTAAATTTCATTACAATTCACATGCTGACTGGGTGTTCCGTTTATCCCGATCGAAATCGGCTTTTCGTCTTTGACGATGACACAAGCAACGGATTTTGAGGCGCATTTTGAATGACGATCTGCCATCATCCGCGCAAATAATAACCATGTTGTGTCCCACTTCAATTGCTTCTCTTCTATATTCATTTAAAATCCTTCCTTTCATGAAGGAAAGGAACACGAAAATTCGTGTTCCTTAGTATGGTCGATTCGGTAATTCTCTACTTTTTGAGGCAACTTCGATGACTTTTTGTTTCAATTCGTTTTCCATTCGTTCTAATTCATGCTCAGCGTCGCGACGTTTTTGTTTTCCTTCTTGTTGAATGCGTAATGTCTCATCAAGTGTCTCAATCAAGTTTTGGTGTGCCACTTTTAATGATTCGACAGAAACAATTCCTTTTTCGTTTTCTTCCGCAATTTCAATCGACGATTCTTTCAGTAACTTCGAATTTTGCTCAAGTAGCTGATTCGTCGTGTTGGTGACATCCTTTTGCATTTCGAGCGCTGCTTTTTGACGTGATAAACTTAAGGATAAGACGACTTGGTTCTTCCAGAGCGGAATCGTATTGACGACTGCCGATTCGATTTTTTCCGCTAATATTTGGTTGTTTTGTTGAATGACGCGAATTTGCGGTGCCATTTGCAAACTGATCGTTCGTGATAATTTTAAATCATGGATTTTCTTTTCGAAACGGTCCGTCAATTGAATCAAGTCATTTAATTCCTGTAACTTCGTCTGATCCCGAGATATCTCGACTTCTGTCCGTAGCGGTTCGATTTCATGCTGACGCACATGAGCGATTTTCGTCTCGCCAGCCGCAATATAGACGTTCAATTCTTCAAAATAACGTTTATTTTTTTGATACATTTGGTCGAGTAAAGTGATGTCTTTCATCAATCCAAATTTCGATCGATCAAGATTGTGTACGACTTCTTCGAGATAAGCACTCATTTTCTCATACTGCAAGAAATACGTTTCTGCTTTTTTCTTTGCTCGCCCAATAACCGGAACGTTCGACCAGAAACTCTTTTTTTCTTGAAGTGTGTCTGGATCCATTTGACGTACACGTTGCATTAAATCACTCAGCAGTTTTCCTGCCTCCCCGCCGTCCTTCATTTTTACTTCACTTAAGACTTGATCGGAGAATTGAGAGAGTTCACGCTGGACGGGTGCTCCAAATTGCATGACGGCATCCGTCTTTTGAAGATCGATTACTTGCAGCAAACGTTCGATCTTTTGTCGTTGTTCTGCTGGAACATCCGAAGGAATCATCTCTTCGACAGGGCGTGCCGGCATTTTAGGAGGTGTCTCCGCTATATTTAGATCGACCGACGGATCGGAGATCGTTGGTTGATCTTGCTCATCAGGCCATTGTTGCCACGTTTCTTTATCAGAATGGGTCATGTCGGTAACTCTCCTCCTGTTTTTGTTGTTCGGTCTCTTGTGCTAGAACCTTTTCAATCGTCAAGAGTTCCCGTTCTAAATCAACGGTATCCCCTTCGAGCAATAAGGTTTGTTGTTGTTTTAATTTTTGACCAATCATTTTCAAATTCGAAATCAGTTGATTTTTCGTATCAACTTGAACTTGGGCACCTCGGCGTTCCAGATCGGCGTATTTTTCTGAAATCGATAATAAGGAATCTAGGTAGAATGTAAAGAAGTCTCGGACTTTTTTGACGTCTCGTGGACTTTCATATAACTCTTCGAACAATACATGGGCTTCGCGTGAAACCATTCGCATCTCACTTCTAATTTCACCATCTCGTATGGAGGGAACGATTTGATCATACGTCTGGATTTTCACAAATCCTTCCTCAATCGTCCGTTGCAAGACTTGAAGTTCTAAATCATCCGTCTCCTCAAAGCGTCGTGTCGCCCGCTCGGGTTTTAAGATGACACTGCCCACAAACTCATCTTCGTCATCGAGTAGTAGTTTCTTTTTGACATTTTTCCGCTTGATTTCGGTCGATTTTCGTTCAGTCCGATATCGTCGTCCTGGTTTAGTCCGGTAACCACTCCAAATGAACCATAACCCAAGTGCGATGAAGATTCCCGAAAAGTTGAACGTATCAGCCAATTGTAAAAATACGAACATCATACCGATGGAGCCAAATATCCACCATGAAGACTTCATATCATCCCCTCTTCCTTCTTGCTGATTCTTTTATCAGGTCTACGTGTCTTTATTTTAACATTACGTAACGTTTAACAAAAAGTTTCCCGTTTTCCCGAAATGTTACGCCTCGTATATTTATATTTCAACATACTTTTGCAGTAATGACATCAGACCGAAGAACGAACTGTTCGCCTTTTTTTATATCAACTCTTACGATAAAGAAGGTAGTCGACACACGTTGTCGACTACCTTCCGAGAGTTTTATTTATATATCATCCAAAAATTGGCCAGATGAGAATAATCAAAATCGCAATCGGACTCAAGTAGCATACGCTTACCCGCCACACAGGAACGATTTTTTTCATGAATGGACTTGTTACTAGCTCCTGCTCGATAAGAGTTCGGTCGAGTTTGTAACCGGCAAAAATTGAAATCAATAATGCACCAATCGGCATTAGAATGTTTGAGACGAGGAAATCAACACTGTCAAAGAATGTTTTCCCCATGAATTGTGCATCACCTAGAATTCCAAACGAGAGTGCAGATGGAATCCCTACGATGGCGATTGCGAGTGTCGCAAGCCAAGTCGTCCGCTTTTTATCGCGCATCGTCGCGTTTTCTTTTCGATCCGTCAAGGAAGCAACGACGACCTCAAGCATCGCAATCGATGAAGTGATCGACGCGAAAGCGAACAACAAGAAGAATAGTATCAAGAACAACGAACCAAATTGAATTTGGCTGAAGACGGTCGGCAAGACGATAAAGAGTAACGCTGGACCTTCTGCTGGGTCAAGACCTGAAGCAAAAACGGCTGGGAAAATCGCAAATCCTGCTAATAATGAGACGGCTACATTCATCGCAACAATCCATGCTGCCGAACGGTTAATTTCTCCACGTTCCTTCATATAGGATGCATACGTCAGCATCGCTGATACACCGAGCGATAAGGAAAAGAACGCTTGCCCAAGGGCACTCAGGACAGAAGTTCGGTTGAGCACCGAGAAATCAGGCTGAACGAAAAACTTGACGCCTTCCATCGCACCATCAAGCGTTAACGATCGTAAGACTAGAATGATGAAACACACGAATAATAATGGCATCATGATCTTACTCATTTTTTCAATACCAGATTGAACACCACGTAAAACGATCCAACATGTCAGAGCGAGGAAAATCAATTGCCCCGAAATGACATAAAGCGGTGAGGCTGAAATCGTTCCGAACAATTCACCGAGTGCTCCACTATCCATTGTCGTTAACCGACCTGTAAAACCAAGAATGGTATAAATTAAGACCCAGCCTCCGATGACGCTGTAGAAAGAGAGCAACAAGAAACAGGCGATGACACCCAGGACACCAATGAACGTGAACTTCTTATGACCAAGCGCCGAGAACGCTTGAAGTGCCGTTTTCCCACTCGTTCGACCGATTAAAAACTCAGCAATCAAGACAGGCAATCCAAGTAGCAAGGTAAACACGAGGAATAAAAGTAAAAAGGCGCCCCCTCCGTTTGTTCCAGTCGTATACGGAAATTTCCAAATGGCCCCCAGACCAATGGCGGATCCCGCTGCTGCTAAAATAAATCCAACTTTTGAAGCCCATGCGTTTCCTTTCATGGTGCTCCACCTCCTTTTCAAAATACTTTTTCATTGTACAGAAAGAAATCATGAAAGTCATCCTTTATCAAATATTTTCTTTAAAGCGTCAAAGCATAACCGCATATACGCATTGCATGAAAATAAAAAAAAGGTCGAATATTATCTCGACCTTCTCTCGACTCAATTTGTATTAATCAGTGCCACCATACATTCGAAGATATTCCGGTAACACTTTGACGGTAATTGGCGTATGGATGGCTTTTTCACCATCTGTATCAATGACTTTTGCTTCTTTTGTCTTTAATTGAAATCCGCTCGTCAAGATATGGGTAAAAGATGGATCATTGGCGAGACCAATTTTTTGAAGGATGACGTCCCGGATTGTCGTCAGATTTACCTCATCAACAATTACCAAATCTAGTTTTCCATCATTATAAGCTCCATCCGACAAATTCGTCTCGATTCCACCCAGTGATTCTCCATTTGCTGCCAGAATCAATACTGCTTCACCTGTCATATGACGACCTTCATCTAAAATTAATTCATATTCGAATGGTTTTGCTTCTAAACTCGAGCGAATCGTCGATAAATAATACCCCATCTTCCCAAGACGCGCTTTTTCTTCTGTATCGATCCCAATCGATGCTTCGGCGACGAGACCGACACCGAGAAAGTTCAAGAAATAGCTATCTCCGACTTGCCCAAGGTCGACTTGAACGACATGTTGCATAGCAATTGCTTCTGCTGCAAGCCGTGGCGCCATCGGTAAGCCAAGTGTTCGTGCGAAATCATTACACGTACCTCCAGGAATAATGCCAAGTATCGGGCGATTTTCTAATTTCGCTACACCATTGATCGTCTCAAAGACCGTCCCATCTCCACCGATGACGACGACAGCGTCAAACGCGGATGATTCTTCCGCAAAATGCATCGCATCTCCTGCTTGTTTTGTATTTCGAATGACGATCTCGTCGAACAACGTACTTAACGGTTCGATGACTTCTCCAAGTAATCCTGAACCATTCGTACCGGCTGTCGGGTTACTGATCAGTAATAGTTTCATTGGATGATGCCTTCCTTCTTCAAGTAATCGCGGGCGACCGCATTTGCAGTTTTTCCACCATACGCGACAGCTTCGTTCATTTTCGACATCTCTTCATCGGAAATCTTACCCGATAATTGCTCAAGCGCTTGTTTTACCTCTGGATACTCATCGATTGTCTCTTGACGAAGTAAAGGTGCTCCTTCGTACGGTGGGAATAATTGCTGATCGTCTTTTAAAACAAGCATGTCGTATTTCGCAATCTCTGGATCGGTCGAGTACGCATCAATGACATCGATTTCACCAGATTCAATCGCTTTATAACGCAATTTCGGTTCCATCGTGACGACCTTATTGAAATTGACATCATATTTATCTTGGATTCCTTTATAACCATCTTGGCGATCCTTGAATTCTAATGTAAATCCAGCCGTCAGTTGATTCGCGACCTGTTTTAAATCAGAAATCGTCTTTAAATCGTAGCGTTCCGCTAATTTCTTCGGAACGGCTACAGCATAGGTGTTGTTATAGTTCATTGGTGGCAATAAGGTCAAATCTTGTTTTTTCAGACCGGTTTTCGCCTGTTCGTATACTTCTTTTGCATCGTTTGATTTTGGTTTTTCATTCGTCAAACTAGCGAGCACCGTTCCTGTGAATTCTGGATAAGCATCAATGTCTCCTGACTCGAGTGCTTTATAAACGAATGTCGTCTTCCCGAAGTTTGGTTTGACTTGAACCTTTAAATCCGTCTCATCTTCGATGACGATTTTATACATATTCATTAAGATCTCCGGTTCCACGCCCAGTTTTCCGGCAACGACGAGATCTGGTCGTTCGCTACGGCCGAATGCGAAAGGTGCGATGACGATTGCGACCATTAAGACGACTGCCGTCACGAGACGTGCCGTCTGCCGCTTACGAGTTGCGACTTCCGTTTGGCGTAGTAAACCGTCAAATAGAAGAGCAAGGAGAGCTGCTGGAATCGCACCAAGCAACAGTAGATAGTTATCATTACGGTCAATTCCAAGGAGAATGATCGACCCTAGTCCACCAGCACCGATCAAGGCAGCAATCGTTGCCGTACCAATGATCAATACCATCGCCGTTCGAATTCCGGCCATCATGACAGGCAAAGCTAACGGAAGTTCGACTTTCCATAGACTTTGCATCGGGGTCATCCCACATGCGCGTGCCGCCTCTTTGATTGAAGGATCGACTTCGGCAAGACCTGTATATGTGTTTCGAACGATTGGTAATAAAGAATAGAGAACAAGTGCAATGATAGACGGGACTGTACCAATTCCGACAAGTGGAATCATCAGACCAAGTAGCGCTAATGATGGAATCGTTTGAATGACGGAAGTCACACCAATCGACCACTCACTCAGACGTTTATTCCGTGATAAGTAGATCCCAAGCGGAATGGCGATGATACATGCGATAAGTAACGAAATGACCGATAGTTGAATATGCTCAATTAACGCTTGAAGCAATTCACTTTTCCGATCTTGATACGTTTCAATCAAGCCGTTCATTCGACTTTCCCCCTGACTTGACGCATGAACTCTTGAACAAATGGATCATTACTCGCTAGTACTTCTTCCTTTGTTCCGATGAAAGCAATCTCCCCAGCATTCATCAGACAAATGCGACTGCCCAGTTTTAATGCCTCGTTCATATCGTGCGTAACGAATAAAATTGTTTTTCCAAGCTCTTCGTTTAGATGCAACAAATCATTTTGTAATTGTTCACGTGAAATTGGATCAAGGGCGGAGAAAGGTTCATCCATCAAGATGACGTCTTGCTCTGCTGCGAGCGCACGCATGACACCGACACGTTGTTGTTGCCCCCCCGAAAGTTCACTCGGATATTTCTTCTTAAGCGATGTGTTTAAACCTGTCAGACGGAATAATTCATCGACTCGACGCGCCACCTTTTCTTTGTCCCACTTTAATAATTCTGGCACGACACTGACATTTTCTTCGATCGTCATATGTGGAAAGAGGGCAATCTGTTGTAAGACGTAACCGATTCGCCGCCGCAATTCATGTTCGTTGATTGACATGATCGGCTCACCGTCGATCCAAATTTGACCCTCTGTGTGATCGATCAATCGATTGACCATCTTCATCGTTGTTGTTTTTCCGCAACCCGATGGACCAATCAAACAAAAAATCTCACCCTGATCAACGGTGAAGTTAACGTGTTGCACCGCTTTTGTTCCATCCGCATACGTTTTGCCGACATCTTTGAACTCAATCACTCCTCATCCCTCGTTTCCCCTGTTTATTATCTTTGTAAAATTCCCCTTTCTCTCGTATTCTAAAACCTATTTTGACCAATTGATCTCTCGTTTCCTAAACAATTTGTTTTACAACCGAATACTGATTCATCTTTACTAACACAAAAAAAGACGATGGAGTTTACCCATCGTCTAGTCTCGATATTCATTTATTCGAACGTTACCGTCACTTGGCGGCGTCCCCATTCTAGTGCTTCTTGTTTTGATCCTACTAGAAGGTCCATGATTCTTCCACGAATCGCACCACCTGTATCGAGTGCGATTGCGTCACCAAAACCTTCTACATGAACTTTTGTTCCAAGCGGCACGATAGATGGATCAACAGCCACGATCCGACGACCTTCATATGTAATCGTATTCGTGACGTCATAACCTGATGCCGTTAAGGCACGACCATTATACAAGCGGCTTCCATTGTTTTCTGGATTTGTCGTATACGCTGTCGTTTCAAATGTTACCGTACGTTTTGATGAACGATCCGTCTTCACTTGCTTCTGGCTTTGCTTCGCAGCTTGTCTAGCTCTCTTTTTAGCATTTGCATTTGCTTTCTGCTCCGCTTCTGCTTTTTGTTTGGCTACGGCTTGTAATCGAGCTCGCTTTTTTGCCTCAGCTTGTTCCCGCTTTTTTTGAGCAGCTTGACGTTTCATCTCTAACGGATTTTGTACGATCGTCTTCTCTGTTCCAATCCCGATTTGTGCCGCTGAAGCTTCATGATGCGGCAAAAGAATAAATATGAATCCCGCTAAACAGAGGGATAATAGGAATGATGTTCGTTTCATGTTGGTGCCAACCTTTCTCGCCGTTTTACGACCCGCACAACGTATCACGGCGACAAACCGTTTGAAAAGCGAACACCATGATTTGAAATATATCTGTCAAAAAGTAACGAAATGGTTACACGCTTACAAAAAACGCTCTCATTCGTTGTATAGCAACGTTTTTATATTTTGTAACCGTTCTGTTACGATTTATCTTTTGTTACTCTTTTGTAATAAATGTATCTTTTCGATGTTTTCAGTCATTTCGATTGACCTAACAACACTCCAGCCAATATCATATTTCATTATTATTCATTTTTTTGAATGAACATAAAAAAAGCACACCATAGTAGCTTGGTATGCTTTCATGTATTATTTTGTTTTACGTTCTAACAATTCGATCTCTGACTTTAACAAGACTTGTTTTTCAAATTCTAAGCCGAGTGCCTCAAAGTTTTTCGTATGGGATACATCACCGACGACCGTATTTGTCAATACAGCTGTTACTTCCGCAACCCAGCCTTCTTTTGTTTTTACCATATCACCAACGATATAATCGAATAACTCTTCTGTTTCTTCCATTTGACTCATCTCCTGACACGTTCAATTACAGTTAATCATATAAAATAACGACCAAAAAAGCTAGTCACGCGTCAATTGAGCTAAGAACTGGCGCAAGATTTTAGCGGTTAATCCCCAAATTAGATAATCCCCGTGCTCATAGAAATGCTCCGTGACTGTATACGTACGATCGAGATATGCTTCTCGATTCGCCATTCGTTCGGTCGGCACTTCCTTACCAGGGCGTATCCGCCACTCCATGTCCCCTTTGATTGGTTTAGAAGTCATCAATTCTGTCAAGGATACGAGAAAGACATGATCGACTTCTGCCGGTGAAGGATTAAAATCCGTTGCATGTAGAATACCAAGATACGGATAAATAATTGACCGGTTCGGTGTCACGAGTGGTTCGAGCGTTCCAATCACTTCAATCTCGGAAGCACTGACATTTAATTCTTCAACCGTTTCACGGATGGCTGCTACTTTCGGTAATTCACCGCCATCGATCCGACCACCTGGAAAAGCGATTTCGCCTGGTTGCGAACGTAGGGTTTTGGCTCGTACTTGAAATAACAGATAGACTTCGCCATCCTGTTCAACCAAAGGAACGAGTACGGCTGCTGCATGTCGAGGTAAACGTTCTTCTGAATCTACATAGTGTTTTCGGATATCGGCTAAGTTCACCTGCTTCATCGCCCTTCTTGTGCAACATGATGATACGCTTCTTCAAGATGGCGCATACGAACGATCAGATCCGCATTTTTAGCGATCCGGTCCGATAAAATCGATCCCGCTACCGTCTTGTAGTAGGCGTTTAAAGCATTGCGCTTTGTCAGATGAGCCTCGTTCTGACGGATATATTCCTTAAAATTCGCAATCAATCGTTCTGTCGTAAAAAGTTGTTCGTTCACAAGTTTCATCCTTTCACACGTCGAGCGTGTCATCAATAGTTTAATGGTAACGAGTTTTGGCTAAGATGTAAATTAAGGGGGGTTATCCGTGAATAAAAAATTAGATGTCCTCATTATTGGTGCCGGACCAACCGGTTTAACACTCGCACTCGCACTCTCGCGCTATGGATTATCCTTCCGCATCGTCGAACGTGCAAGTGGACCATCTGTCGTCTCCAAAGCCATCGGCATTCAAGCACGTTCCCTTGAATTGTTCGCAAGACTTGGCGTGGCAGAAGATTTAATGGAAAATGCGATTAAAATCAATCAAGGAAACCTCTATGTTAATGGTGCATGGCAGGCAAAGCTTGATTTTACTGATTTAAATACACCTTTTCCGTTTGTTACGCTCTTGCCTCAAAGTGAGACGGAACGGATTCTCGAAGCACGACTCGCCACTTACGGACATACCGTTGAACGAGAGACGGAATTAACAGGATTCGCTCAATTTCCAACGTTCGTTACTGCTACCTTACAACATAAAGGAGAGACAGAGACGGTAGATGCTTCCTTTATCATCGGAGCTGATGGCGCGAATAGCTTTGTTCGTCGAGAACTTGGACTTCCATTTAGCGGAAAATCGTTCAAAGAGTCGTGGGCATTGGCCGATATCGAAGTCGACTGGCCGCTCTCTTCCGAAGAGGTCCACATTTTCTTCTCTGATCATGGGGTCATCGAGTCTTTCCCACTTCAGTCGAATTTATTCCGCATTACGGGCAACCTAACGAGCGGACCTGTTCCGACTGATCATAAAGCGATTGATGATTTTTTACAAAATCGAGCCAAAGTACCGTTCGAGCTAAAAAAAGTCCATTGGTACTCCATGTTCCGTGTCCATAATCGAATTATCGAGAAATTTGGTCACCATCGAATTTATTTGATTGGGGATGCGGCACACATCAATTCCCCTGTCGGTGGTCAAGGAATGAATACAGGGATTGCTGATGCGATGAACCTTGCTTGGAAACTTTGGTGTGTGCATCAGTTCAAAGCGAGTTTTCCGTTGCTTGATTCTTACAGTGTCGAACGCCGCGAAGCGGCACAAGGTATCTTACGATCAACGAATTTAGCAACCGAACTCTTGCAAATCAACATTCCGTTTTTGTTGCCTCTACAAGAAAAAGTCATTCGAAATAGTCTCAAGATCGCACCCTTACATCATTTCGTGACGAATCGAATTGCTCAACTCAACAGTCACTACCCAGCAAGCCTGACCTTTGTCACGCAAGGACACTTCAGTCCATTGACACCTAAGCCGGGTGAACCGATGCCCTACAGTGAAGTCGTACATCCGCGGACGAAAAAAAATGAACTCTTGTTACGTCGCGCGGATCGAAATTTCTTATTACTGTTGTTCTTACCAAAAAACGCAACTGACGATCTTCTTGAGCCATTTAAGGAACTCGCCTATACCTATCCAGATCTATTTGAGACAGTACCCATCCATCAATCCCTTAAAGAGGATGGCGTCGTCGATCAAGGTGGCGAACTCGCACGACGCTTCGGCATTAAGCAATCCGGACTATATTTGATTCGCCCTGACGGTTATATCGCGTATCGCCAGCAAGGTTTAAAAAGTAAATCGTTCGCCCGTTATGTTGAACGTTTACTTTATGCGCGCTAACTCGGTATGATAGAAGATGAGGTGAAGGCAGATATGGATATACAACTGATTCGAACGATTTTGATCATTCTTCTGATTGTGGCATTTCTTGTCATCGTCAGTAGACGAGCGAAGGAAAATCTTCGATGGTCGCTTCTCGGAGAAGCATTCGGTGAAAAAGGAGAAGATTTATTGAAGGATGCTGCTCGACTTGAGGCAGCTGATCTAGACATTCGAGTCGAACGCGGCGTCAAGACTTCGTTTTTATTCCGACGCTTCAGTAAAGATTTAGACGATCGCGTAGCGGTGTATGTCTTAAAAGAAGACCTGGATCAAGCCGAGAACATCCTTGCGTCTCGACCAAGACGATAAATTTAAATGAAAGGCAGTGAAGCGTTCGCTTCACTGCCTTTATTCATTCCTGTTGCTGCGCGAGATAAAACGCGACTTGTTTTCGTTCTTGCTCTTGAACAGGAGAGGATTTCTTTGAAACAATGAACGCTCGCACATCTTTGAATGTATGACCCGTCGGAAATTTAATTCGTTCCGTCCGCATCTGTGGTGCATTCGGAAAAAGTGTGATGCCATGAATCGGTATGACGATCCCTTGTTTTTTTAGCGTTTTTCGAACCATTTGGACAATTCGTTTCGATTGATTAATCGGATGGGGTGAAAACACCTTTTTCCCATGCATAGGATCGATGACATGACAGGATTCTTCCGTCATCCATTCTACGACTGCATCGTTTTGCAACACAAGAAACAACCCTTTTGGACCAATCAAAGCAAAGGGAATGATAATCGTTTCAGTTAGACGTATACGTTCAAATAACATCCAATCAAAACGACATACATGACGGATTTCATTGCAGAGCGCATCTGTTTCATGCGTCATCGTATTCACTTGCTTACTTGCAAAAAAGCGACGGCGTGGTGGTGCCGGAACAGAAGCAGTCATGACTTGTAACATGATTCATCATCCTTTGTAATATGTATTAGTAGTTATCTTAACACCGTTTTCGTATACATGACGATTCTTTCAAAAAGAAGGAAATCAAAAAAGACATTTCTGACGATTGGCAGAAATGTCTTTTTTCATTAGTCTTGATGAGGGCGACCGAAAACCGCCTTCTCAAGATTCGAAATACGACGTAACATATCATAATTGGATGAACTCGACACTTGTGGTTCAACGTGTTCAACACGACGCTCTTCCCGTTTTTCTGGTTGAGCAGGTGCTTGTTTCAACGCCTCATTCTCTTTCTTCAGACGCTCGATTTCACGTTCGAATCCTTCATAGTCTTTAATGATTTGATCCAAGTATCCATCGACATCCTCGATGACATAGCCACGGAGGCCGGTCTTGAATTCCTTTTTGTAAATATCGTCCGCTGTCAACAATGGCTTATACATCCTCTTCACTCCCACTGATCATTGTATTGTAATTCTTGTTCGAGCCAAGATAAATCATCTTGTGTAATCAAAAATAACTGATAATCGGATTGTTCCATTTCCATTCTAGCACGCTCTACTAAAAATTTCGCTGATCCTCCATGCTCTTCATCAAAAACCGACAACAATCCTTGGCTTTTTTGGATCATGAATTCAGTTTTATTACGCAACTGCGATGGATCCGTATACGGTTTCTGACTGATTGCTTCGACAAAGTCAGCTTGTTCAAGAATCGAAAGATACTGTGCTTGGACTGGTTCTTTCCAGCGCGCTTCCTGTTCTAAAAACGGCAAGAGGATACCAAGATGAATATCTGGATACTCTTCTTTTAATTCAAGAACGACCTCGCATGCCCAGATTTCGCATCCAGGCGAGGCATTCGTAATGAACCACTCTGTTCCACGGTCTTCAATCAAGCGAATCATCCGCTCTCGGTATGCTGCCTTTAAGACCCGGATACCCGGGTGTTTTTGATCAAAGATGCCTAGTTCATTTGGTTTGTATCCTGTGATGGCGACTACTTTCACGAGTTACACTTCCTTTTTAACCGACGTTCTCGATGATCCAGTTCAGCTAATATTCGTTCTTTTTTAGTGATTAACCAATGATGCCGTTCGACGTGTTGTCGTGCTCGTTCCGTATAATCATAAGCAAGCACAGGATTTTTTGCAATGTGCTCTGCCCACTTCGCAAGTTCGAGATACCCCAAGTAACTATCGCTTTTTAAAAAGCAGTCTCTAGCTTGTTCATGGTTCTTCATTTTTTTATGCAAATACCCTTGGCGTAGCCATCCTTCTGCTGATAATTCTTTAACCTGCTGAAAATGAGCATGGGATCCTTCATGGATTCCAAGATCCGCTAACCAAATCGCGATGTTCTCTTGAATAGGAGAAGGTGCTTCCGCCCGATGCGTGACAAGACGGTTACACGCATCATACAGTCCAACGAGCGTTAAACAGTCATCTAGATGATGTTGCAAGACGCCCGTCATGATTTCCGGTTGCTGATGTTCGACATATTGGAAATAATGCATTGGTGCCAAAAAACCAGGTAGGTCACCTTCCCGCTCGAATCCAATCCGCTCTTCCATCGCTGTCAATCGATACGAGTCATACATTCCTTTAAAAATGCGCCGCGCAACATGGAGTAAATCAAGATGACCGACTTTCGGTAATCGTGGAACACGTTCCCGAACGAAAACGTGTCGTGTCTTGATTTGCGGCCAATCAAAGCTTTTTCCATTATAGGTCACGAATCGGACATCATCCCCGATATCATGCAGGAAGTGATGGTAAAAGGCAGCCTCAAAGTGCGGATGCGGTAAGAAATATTGTCGCATCAACAATCCTCCCTGCTCAAAGCGCGCAAACCCGAGTAAAAAAATCGTCGTTCCGGCTCCCCGCAATCCTGTCGTCTCCGTATCAAAGAAGATGACCTGCTCAAGTGGGACATCCAGCGCAAGTGGTGGATGAGGAAGCTGTAAAGACTCATACACTTCGGCAAAACTCCGGTCTCCATGCCGGTCCGTCAAAGCATAGCGTTTGTCGATCCTGACAATCCACTCTTGTTCGAATGTTAAGATATCCGCCCCACGATCAATCCAGGCTTGTTGCTCTTCAGTCCATCCGCTTGTTGGCTTTAGCGTTTCCACTTCGAGGACAGAAGGCTCTATATTCTCCGATGAGACGTCTGATGTAGATTTCAGCATTCGTCTAAGACGATTTTTCATGATAATTCCTTCTCCATTTCTGCTAACAACTGAATCGTTCGTTCTTTCTCGTCTGCTACGCCGACCATGCCGATACAAGCAGGACAACCGTCCTGGCAAGGACATGTGACAATCGAATCACGCGCTGCGCGTAGCATGACACCGCGTTGTTTGTAGATTGATTCCGCGAGACCAACGCCTCCAGGATAACGATCATATAGATAGACGGTCGGTTGCTGCGTGTGTGTCGCCTTGACTTGCGGCACGACGAAGACATCACTAGCGTCACACATCAAATAAAGCGGAGCAACACGTCGTAAACTATTTGCGACACCTTCCAACACTTGTTCAAGCTCCGTCGAGGAGCGTGCATGATCGGGTAAGGTGAACCAGACACCTGTCGTATGAATCTCTCGTTCTGGTAAGTGAATCGGACCAGACCCGATGTTCTCATGTGTTCCGAACTTGATCTTCTTGAACATCGTCGCCATCCCCCGAACACTGACATCTCCACGCGCAACACTGTATTCTCCCTCTGCATACTGTTCATCTTCTTCGAGAACGGAAAGGTCGACTGAAAAATTAGCATCTGTATAATAATCAACGTCTACTGCACGGACGAATGCTTTTTTCTCCTCAAAATCCAAGTACTCGACTTGGTATTGATCGGCCCCATGCAAATAAATGGCCTCGTCATGTAACAACGTCATTGCACTAAAGGTATCCATCTCGCCGATGACTCGATTCGGTACCTCGGTCTGATCGACGATGATGACATTCTCTTGATCACTGGACCGTAGCGATATCCCGTGTGCTGGAAACGCGTCATTCATCCAATAAAAACGATCGCCTCGCTCGTGCAGGACACGCTCTTCGACTAAGTACTCGAGGATGTCTTCCGTCTCAAGCGTTCCAAATGATTCGCCTTTCGTAAAAGGCAGTTCAAACGCCGCACATTTGACGTGATCGACGGCAATGATCAAATTATCTGGATCAAGTCGCGCTGCTTCCGGGGATTGATTCAAGAATAACTCTGGTCGTTCCGCAACATATTGATCGAGCATACCAGATGAGGCGACAAGAATGATTAGTGCATCATCTTGCCGACGCCCCGCTCGTCCTGCTTGTTGCCAAAGTGAAGCAATCGTACCCGGATAGCCGTTCATGATACACACTTGCAGTTGACCGATGTCGACACCGAGTTCAAGAGCATTTGTCGAGACGATACCTGTGATTTCTCCTTGGCGTAACCGTCGTTCGATATCGCGACGTTCACTTGGTAAATAACCACCCCGATACCCTTCGATGGATCGAGGACCAAGCTCGTGCGGATAGATACTTCTCAGATACGTCAGTAAGACTTCGACGCGGACGCGAGACCGTGCAAAGACGATTGTCTGAAACTTGTTCTTGATGAAGCGCATCGCTAATTGTTTTGTCTCAAGTGTCGCCGAGCGTCGAATACCGAGTTGTGCGTTGACGATCGGTGGTTGATAGACGAGAAAATGTTTACGTCCTGTCGGCGCACCATTCTCATCAATTAGTCCGACTGTTTTCTCCGTTAATCGTTCGGCTAGTTCCTTTGGATTTGCAATCGTTGCACTTGTCATGATGAAGACGGGATTACTGCCATAATACCGACAAATCCGTCGTAAGCGACGAATGACATTCGCGACATGACTGCCAAAGACACCGCGATACGTATGAAGCTCATCGATGACGATATATTTTAAGTTCTCAAATAGTTCGATCCATTTTGTATGATGTGGTAAGATTCCGGAATGTAGCATATCTGGATTCGTAATGACGATGTTCCCGGCTTTTCGTACTTTTGTTCGAATCGTCGGTGACGTATCTCCGTCATATGTGAAACAACGGATTGGAGCCTCTAATTGATCGATCAGTTCAAGTAACTCACTATTTTGATCTTGTGCCAGCGCTTTTGTCGGGTACAGATACAACGCTCGTGCATTTGGATGTTCGAGCAAGTGTGATAAGACCGGTAAATTAAAACAATAGGTCTTTCCCGAGGCGGTTGGTGTGACGATGACCGTCGACTCGCCTGCTTGTACGCGTTCATACGCCAATCCTTGGTGACGGTATAACTGAGTGATGCCACGTGTCCGGAGGGCTTGGCGCAAGCGTTCCGGTAACTGTTCTGGAAAATCGACATAGCGTCCCGCTGTCGCTTCCATCGTTTTCATATACGTAATCCGCTCCATGAATGAACGGTCCTGTTTCAATTCTTCAAGAAATGCAACGAGCGTTTGTTTCGCTTGCATGCCTTCACTTCCTTCCACTTTTCATTATACAAAAAAAGAAGCAAGACCAAAGAACGATCTACTCGTCTTTGGTCTTGTCTTTCTTTACAAGTCGTGCTTATGGTGTTGTAGAATTCGTAGCGTCGTTTCCACGACCATTATTTCCATTATCATTCGAGTTGTTTCGTTCCGTTGAACCGTTCGAATTGTTTTGTGCATTCGCACCATCATTTGAATTCGGTGTATCTGTTGACGGTTCATCCGTCGTTGGTTCGTCTGTCGTTGGCTCGTCCGTTGACGGTTCGTCCGTCGTTGGCTCGTCCGTTGTTGGCTCGTCCGTCGTCGGCTCGTCCGTCGTTGGCTCGTCCGTTGACGGTTCGTCCGTTGACGGTTCGTCCGTTGACGGTTCGTCCGTTGACGGTTCGTCCGTCGTTGGCTCGTCCGTTGACGGTTCATCCGTCGTTGGTTCATCCGTCGTTGGCTCGTCCGTTGACGGTTTTTCTTCTTCAGGATCGGTGACCGTTACCGTCGTCGAGACTGGTCCCGATTTTTCTCCTGACGCTTTCGCTACAACTTGGAATATCGAGCGACCTGGCTTTAATCCACTGATACTGATTCGATTCGTCGTACTCGTTCCGACTGTCGATGATTTACCATCAGCATCTGTCATCTTTACTTCAAACGATACATTATCATACCCATTGGCACGAAGCGCAGCGTCATTGTAGTTCCAAGTCAGTTCACCGCTCTTTTTGTCTTCATCGTAAGATGCTTGTAATCCAGTCGGAGCGGGTACTGTCTTTTTTTCAACGACAGGTTCCTTCGTCCCTTTCACGTATAATTCGTTTCCGATACTGAGGACAGAACTTGGTTGTTCAAATGGCGCTGGCGTTCGATCGCGTGTTTTCGTGATGAAATCTTTCCAGATTTGCTGTGCCATCGTACTGTTATATGGACCACTGAGTCCGGATCCATTGTTGTTTCCTGATTTTGTTGTTCCTGTCCAGACACTGATCGAGACATCAGATGTATATCCTGCAAACCAGACATCTTTATAAGCATTAGTTGTCCCTGTCTTACCGGCTGCATCAAACGACAACCCAGCACTTGGGAACGTACCGCCTGGTTTCAAGACATCACGAAGCATATCCGTCAACATATAAGCTGTGTAGTCTTCCATCGCCTTTTTCGATTTGATTGGTGACTTGATTTTAGATCCGTCACTGTACTCAATCGATTTAATGACGTGTGGTTTGATATAATCGCCCCCATTACCCAGTGTTGCATAAGCTCCTGCCATCTGAGTCGTATTAAAACCATGCTTCATCCCACCAATTGCATAAGCTGGTGAAATCGACTCATCGTCTTTCATTTTCAAGCCAGACTTTTCAGCGAATGCTTCGACTGCATCCCCACCAATTTCTTGGAACGTCTGAATGGCAGGTGTGTTAGCCGAGATTTTCAACCAATGACGAATCGTATTCGTACCACGATATCCATCATAATAGTTTCCAATCTCTTTTCCGTTGACTTCTGTCGGCTTATCCGTCAATTGTTTCGCAGTCGACCATTTGTCATTTTCGATGGCCGGGCCGTATGCGAAGAATGGTTTTGCGGATGATCCCGGTTGATGGGGTTCATTTGCATAGTTTCGTCGCGCTGTTCCTTTACCTGGATTTTTACCATCGACGACTGCAAGAATTTCTCCGGTTTGCGTATTAATTGCCGTAGCAGCCGTTTCAGCATATTCCGGTAATTGAACGATTTGATCTTTTTTGATCGCTTCGTTCATATAGTCATGCATCGGCTTATCAATCGACGTATAGATCTTTAACCCTTGACCATAGATATCTTTTCCTTCTAGACCAAAATCATCTTCTAACTCTTTTGATACCATGTCGAAGATGACACTATCATATGATTCATCCTTCGTTGACTTCGGCGCCGGATTGATTAATTTCGAAATTGGTTGTTTAACCGCTTTATCTCGTTGCGCTTTTGTAATGACGCCTGTCGTTTGCATCGCATTGAGGACTTGCGTCTGACGCCATTTCGTTAGCTTCGGAGATCCTTTGATTGGATCATAAGCTGTCGGACGTTGCGGTAATCCCGCGAGCATTGCAGCTTCCGCATAATTCAACTTATCAACTGATTTATTGAAATAGGCTTTTGAAGCGGTCTGGATGCCAAATGAGTTTTGACCATAGTAGTTTTTATTCAAGTACATCTCTAAAATCTGATCTTTCGTATAATCCTGCTCTAAGCGGATCGCAAGCCATTGCTCTTGGACTTTCCGTGTGATTGTTTTATCAAAGCTGAGGAATGATTGTTTGACGACCTGTTGCGTAATCGTCGAAGCGCCTTCAGAACCAAATCCATCGGTGACGTTCGCGATGATGGCACCTCCGAGACGGCGGAAATCAATCCCGTTATGCTGATAAAAACGACGGTCCTCGATCGAGATGAATGCGTCCTTAACGACTTCTGGTACTTCATCGATCGACACATATTCTCGGCTCGTTCCACCTTTTGTGATTTCCTCTTTATTACTTGCATAAATCTTTAACGGTAAAGCATCACGAAGCTCTGCTTCATCAAGCTCAGGTGCCGTAGCAATCGCATAAGCCGCAAATCCGCCTCCGATCAACATCATCAAGATAAATAATCCGGTAGCAATCAACAATAACTTTTTCCAGAGTGGACCTTTCCCACCGGATCCTCCACCTGATTTTTTCTTTTGGGGACGTTTCGTCCGTTTCATCTTTTTTTCAGATGACTTCGTCTCTTCACGACGTGCGACACGACTTCTTTCCATATGCTATCCTTCTCCTTCAATCAAAAAGTGTCTGAATTGAAATATAGTTCGTCCACTGCCTTTAAATAATCGATAGCAGGGTACGCGCCAGTCTCGACTTTGATACCGTCTTGTTCGATGATCGTCAGCGGAATGGATTTCCGTCCGCTTTCGAGTTGATCCCACCAGGGGAACACGTGCTCGACTGAAAGCACATATTGCACATTATACAGACTGAATCGAATGATGACAAAACAAATTCCTCCATGTTCGACACATTGACGCATGTGTGCGATTTGATGGGGGTGAAAATTTTTTATCGGGAAGGACGTTTTATTCGTCGTCTCCTTCGCTTCGAAATCAATGTATTTTCCACGGTACACGCCATTATAATCAGTCGTCGACGGTTGCTTGAAGTAGGCTTCCTTAACGACCGCTGCCGACCGTTTCGGATAATCCACTTGAACGATTTGTAACGGAGTGGGTTTCTTGTGAATGATTGCCCGATTATGAGTCAGATAAAACGTATTACTTTCATTCAATAATTTTTCGAGCGTCATCCCACGATTTGAAAAGGTTGAATCGGTTGATCGTGCCTTCTTGATTCGGGTTCCGTGCGACTCGAGTGGCTTTTGAAATTTTTTCCCATTCGGGTAATTCAAAACGATTCCCCTCCTATCGCGTTTATTGTACCATGATATGTGATTGTACCGTATCGGCCGAGAGGAGTAGTTAAAAACCAATGACAATTGAACCGTTATTACAAGAGATTGAACGTATATATCAAGAAGGACGTGCCGGAACCGAATATGACTTCAATCGAGACGTCGTACCGTTCGTCGAACGAGCAGATCAACTGATTGCGCAGTGGCAAATGAATGCCCAAGATAGTCCTTACTTACGTCCGAGCATGGTCGAAAGTGCTGTGGATCAACTGAAGCAGATTTCTGTCCAAGCCTTTCAGCCGAAGACGAGTCTGAAACGTTTCAATGAAACGATTAAATCCGTCCGCTATATCGATCGATTGATGAATGGCGAAGAATAATAATTAAAAACAGGAATTATCTTCCTTGAGTCGAACACCTAATCTATAAGGGAATGTTTCACCGGTTTCACTTGCCAGGCTATAGCTTTTCAGTCGCCTAGCGTGTAAAGTGGCATCAAGAGCATTTCTTTCTTAAGACTGTGTAATTATCGTGCAATTGGAGGAGATTCATTTGAACAAACGGGTACAATCGAACGTCAAAGGCGTTGATGTCAAAGGATTTCCTAAGAACTCAACCCCTGCCCCGAAGAAATACATCATGTTCGTTGACGAGACGGGAACACCTAAGGGGAATACACAATTCAATCTAACAGGTGTCTTGATGGAATATAAATATGCCATCGATTCGGATGAGACGGGCGAACCGAGTCCGCTTCGTCAACGTTTGATGGACTTCAAGGCAAAAGTCTTTGAGGATCCACATATTCCGCTTCATCTCAAAGAAATTTTAAAAGCCGAACATCCATATGGAAAAGAAGACGGGATCACGATCGATATGTTGCGTCACTTCTGGATTGCCTTACCGGAATTTTTAGTTGATATCGATTGTACGATCGTCAGTGTCGAAGTCGATAAACAGAAGCTGCAAGACTTCTTCTCGACACCGAAGGATCCGTATGTCGTTGCCTTCGCTCATCTGATGAAATCGTTCTATTCCTTCCTTGATGAGACAGAAGCGACGAGTGCACGTGTTGTGCTTGAAAGTCGTGATGATTATCAGAACTTGCTGATTCAAAAGGCATTCTTCGATATTTTCAATTCAGGAACGGTCCATCTCGACGTTGAAAAAAGCCGTCAAAAAATCAAGGGCTTCATCTTTGCTGAAAAAGACAGCGACCTCTACCAATCTGGTCTTGAGATTGCCGATTTGGTCTGCTTACCTTTGTCCCGCGTCCGTCGTGGTGTCATCGAGGTAAAACCACGGTTTGTCCATTATGGGGACGAAAACCGGATTTTTAAAGCCATCAAAGATAAAATTTACATTCGCCGCGATAGCCCGGACCAAGATTTCCGAAACTGGGGTTTCAAAAAAGTACCGATCACGAAAAAGCGTCGTGAATGGTCCGATACCCCTTGGAATGGTTGATGACTCAAAAAAAGTGGATCCGATAGGGATCCACTTTTTTTATGGTGTCGCTAATCCTTTTGTCCGCTTTTTCCCTTCTCGACACATGTCGAGTAACGGGCAAGCTTCACAGTTCGGACGTTGTGCCTTACAGTGATAACGTCCAAAGAAGATGAATTGATGATGGAGTTTTGACCAACGTTCTCGTTTGAAACGGCGCATGAGTGTCGCTTCAACCTGTGTGACATTATCCTTCCACCGACAGATTCCGAGACGTTTCGAGACGCGCTCGACATGTGTATCAACCGCAAATGCCGGGACATCGAAGGCGACAGACAAGACGACGTTCGCCGTTTTACGCCCGACACCAGGTAATGCTTCAAGTCCGGCTCGTTCCGTCGGGACTTCACCATCGTGTTGCGCAAGAAGTTGTGCCGCCAGTGCCTTGATGTTTTTTGCTTTATTCCGGTATAATCCAAGTCGTTTGATCTTGTCCTCGATTTCCTCAACCGGCGCCGCAGCAAGTGAAGCAGGATCCGGATACGCAGCAAATAATCCAGGCGTCACCTGATTGACGAGTACGTCGGTCGCTTGCGCACTCAGTGCGACCGCGACGACCAGTTCAAACGGATTGCGGTGAATCAACTCGCAAAATGCATCCGGAAACATCTCTTCTAACGTCGCTTCAATCCGATCGATTTCAGCTTTCCGTAACATCTACTCAGCCTCCTCGCCCGGCAAGATCCTCAAGTGTCTTGATGCCTTCGCGTTCCCATGTTCGTAAAATTTGATTGATATAAGTCATCTTGCGAACGTTATGATAGACCGCTTCTCGAAGTGCAGCGAGCACCAGCTCTTCCGAAATGTTCTCGATCGTCAACCACTGAATGATTTGCTCCATCTGAAACGGTGACATCATCCCGAGTTCCCGCTCGAATTGTTGGAAGACGGATGGGTTGATTGTATCAAAGTTCGGTGCTTCCTGTTCCGGTGGTGCCATCAGTTTTTCGTAAAGCGGTACAAGCGAATAACGTTCTGATCCGTTGACGTTCTCCATCGCTAGTAATCCTTTTTGTAATAAACCGAGTGTCGTCTCGATTGTTTCCGTCTCGGATAGTCCAAGTCGATTACTTAACTCTTCCGGAGACGGCATCTCCATGCCTTCCGCCCGACAGGCAAACAGTTGACCAATTAACGTGAACTCGACAAAACTGATACCTAATCGTTTCGCCTCGGTGAACAACCGTTTTGGTAAGACGACCGTCCCTTCCTCGAATAATTGCACTAAATTATGATTCATCGTAATTCCTCGATTCTCTAGTCTAAACAAGAAATCGACCCGTCGAGACGATGGGTCGATGTTTTTCCTTACTGCTTATGGATAGAGGCGGTTCAGCAGACGTGGGAACGGAATCGTTTCCCGAACGTGCTCGACGCCTGTAATCCAAGCAACTGTCCGCTCCAAACCAAGACCGAAGCCACTGTGTGGAACAGAACCGTATTGACGTGTTTCAAGATACCATTTATAGGCACCCGTCTCATCAAGACCATGTTTCTTCATCTCAGCGAGAAGTTTGTCATGATCTTCTTCACGTTGTGAACCACCGACGATTTCCCCGTATCCTTCAGGGGCAATCAAATCATCACATAAAACGAAATCTGGGTTTTCCGGATCTTCTTTCATGTAGAACGGCTTAATTGCTTTTGGCCAATGCGTGATGAAGACAGGGCGCGCAAAGCTGTTTGCGATCGCTGTCTCATGTGGTGCACCAAAATCATCCCCGAATTCGATATCGTCGAATCCTTGCTCTTTGAGCATGTCGATTGCTTCTGTATACTTGACGCGTGGGAACGGTGCTTTAATGTTTTCAAGGACCGTCAAGTCACGTCCAAGCAACTCAAGCTCCGCACGGCAGTTCTTCAGTGCCGATTGCACGAGGTGCGAGACGTAATTTTCTTGGACTTCGAGGTTCATCTCGTGATCGTGGAATGCCATCTCCGGCTCCATCATCCAGAATTCGATCAAGTGACGACGTGTTTTTGATTTTTCAGCACGGAACGTCGGACCGAACGAGAAGACCTTTCCAAGTGCCATTGCTGCCGCTTCCATGTAGAGCTGACCAGATTGTGAAAGATATGCATCTTCATCGAAATATTTCGTATGGAACAATTCTGTTGTTCCTTCTGGCGCACTACCTGTTAAGATTGGCGGATCCACTTTGATGAATCCTTCTTGGTTGAAAAATTCGTACGTCGCACGAATCAATTCATTCCGAACGACCATGACCGCATGCTGACGCTTTGAACGTAACCAGAGGTGACGGTTATCCATCAAGAAATCCGTTCCGTGTGCTTTTGGTGTAATCGGATAATCGATCGCTTCATGGATGACTTCGATTTTTGAAATTTCCATTTCATGACCGATCGCTGTCCGACCGCCATCTGATTTGATGACACCTGTTACCCAAAGTGATGATTCCTGTGTTAAGCCTTTTGCTTGTTTAAATAAGTCTTCGCCGACCGTTTCTTTAACGACGACACCCTGCATGAATCCAGAGCCATCCCGAAGTTGGAGGAAGGCGATTTTACCACTCGAGCGTTTGTTTGCTAACCAACACCCAATCGTCACTTCTTCTCCTACATATTTATTTACATCCCGAATCATTGTTTTCAACAGTCAACATCCTCTCTCTATTAAACGGCTGTATGGGCCGTGATGAATCCTTCAATCCGGTCGAGTGCCTCTAAGACACGTGCCGGATCCGTTGCATAAGATAGGCGGACATAGTCCGGTGCACCAAATCCTGAACCTGGAATTAAGGCAACCTTCGCTTCAGATAAAACAGCTGTACACCAGTCATCGACATTATCGAATCCACACATCTCAGCAGCTTGCTTTGCATGTGGGAACAAGTAAAATGCCCCTTCCGGCTTCAGACACGTCAATCCTTTAATCTCGATGAGTCGTGCGTAGATTTTTTCAAGTCGTTCTTCAAAGATGACACGCATCGCTTCGACCGGTGCATCACCCTCTGCATACGCAGCAACCGATGCTGCTTGCGCAATCGATGTCGGATTCGACGTTGAATGGCTCGCTAAGTTCGTCATCGCTGCGATGATATCTTTAGGTCCAATCGCATACCCGATCCGCCAGCCTGTCATCGCATGTGATTTTGAGACACCATTGATGATGACCGTCCGTTCGCGCATTTCTGGTAAGGACGCGATCGAGATATGTGTCACACCGTTATAGAGCAACTTTTCATAAATCTCGTCACTGATGACGAGTAAATCGTGCTTGATTGCAACATCTGCTACCATCTCAAGCTCTTCTTTCGAATAAACCATCCCCGTCGGATTCGATGGTGAATTCAAGACAAGTGCTTTCGTCTTCGGAGTGATATGTTGCTCGAGCAATTCCCGTGTCACTTTGAAGCGAGACGATTCGTCCGTCTCGAGAATGACAGGGACACCGTCACTGAGTTTAATTTGCTCTGGATAACTGACCCAGTATGGTGCTGGGACGATGACTTCATCGCCTGGGTCGAGAATCGCTTGGAACAATGTCGAGAGCGCATGCTTTGCGCCAGAAGCGACCATGACTTCTGAACGTTCATATGGCATCCATAAGTCACGGCGTGTTTTTTCAATGATCGCATCCTTCAAGGCAACCGTTCCGCCAGACGGCGTGTATTTCGTATCGCCTGCTTCTGCTGCCTCGAATGCTGCTTGAATGATGAATTCCGGTGTATTGAAGTCGGGCTCTCCCGCACCTAAACCGATGATGTCTTGACCTTCTTCACGTAGTGCCTTAGCTTTCGCAGTGATGGCTAGAGTCGTAGATGGTGTCAATTGTCGTACGCGTTTCGATAACATGTCGCCCACTCCCTTTACTTAATTCGTAATCGTTTGATGAAAGAACCTTCTTGATACGTGTAATACGAATAATCATAGCCTGTCTTCGTCTTTGAAACGATCTCAATGACAGCACGGTCCTCAAAACCGTATTTAGCAGACACGATATCTCCGAGTTCCGGATGATCCGCGATGACCGTTTTAATGGCAATACCATCAGCAACTGGTCGCGTCTCAATCGTTCCTTTTTCCGGAACAAACGCCCGTACCGCCTGTCCACTCTGCTTCATCGTAAAAACGACATATTGGCGTTTTCCGCTAAAGACAGATTCGAACCGGACGTCTGTCGGCTTTAGTTCTTTTTTCAGACGCGTCTCTGCTTGTTCCGCGACGCTCTGTTCTCGGTCTTTTGCCTCAGCGATCGTCACCTGATAAACAGCTGTTCCAAGAACAGCCAAGATGAGGAGTGCACTCAGTAGAGCAAGCGTGACTTTCCACTTCATGTGCGATAGATGGTGAAAACCATCTGCTCCTTGTCTTTTTCATCGAGAGCAAGACCGAACATTAAATCTTCCGTTTTCAGCGTCCGGTTCAATAAGTCGACGATTTTATACGTATCGTCATGGCGGTTCACTTTGACGGTCGCAAGTGTTTCAATTTTTGAATCCATCTGTATGTCCTCCCTCATTTTTCTCTATCTATTATAATGCGATAGGGTTTATCTGAATAGACTCAATCGCCATCATTCAAGAACAATTCAAGTTCTGCGGTCAGTTCATCAAGCGGTTTTGATAAAACAGGCACTTTCGGCAGACTCGTAACGAATCGTTTTCCGTATCTCGTCGTCTCAATCCGGCGATCGAGCACGAAGACAACACCACGATCGTTCGTCGTCCGGATCAAGCGACCAAACCCTTGTTTAAAGCGAATGATTGCTTGCGGTAGGCTGTATTCGAAAAATGATGATTTTCCGAGTTTTTCGATCCGTTCCGAGCGTGCTTGGACAATTGGTTGATCTGGTGGCGCGAATGGTAGGCGGACGATGACGAGACAACTGAGATCATCTCCCGGGATATCGACCCCTTCCCAAAAACTAGCCGTCCCGAACAAGATACAGGCATCGAGTTGCTTGAACTGTTTCATCAGTCGTTGCCGTGAACCTTGCGTGACCCCTTGCGAGAGTAATGTAAACCGGTCTGGCAGCAACGGCTTCGTCGCCTCATGCGTCAGTCGTAGCAAGTCGTTCGAGGTAAATAAGACAAGCATCCGTCCCTCCGTCACCTCTGCGATTTGTAAGATTGCTTCCGCAATCGTCTCCGCGAATTCTGGCAATGGCACATCCTGTAAGAGTGGGAGATCCGTCGGAATCATCAGTCGCACATTATCGGCATATCCGAACGGCGACGGCACGACGAAACGACGAGTCTCAAAAGCATCAAGTCCTAATCGGTTCTCAATGAATTGGAATTTGTTCGAGACAGTCAACGTCGCAGACGTCAGGATACACGTGCGTTTTGAAAAGACATCGCGTCGTAATCGCTCTGAAATGTCAATTGGTTGTGTGTATACGCGTGTTAGCTTCCGGTTCTTAACGGACGTCTCGATCCAAGATACCGTCTCATCGTGCGGAGCAAGCATCGTCTCGAAGATCGCGAGCTCTGCTTCTTCGATTTGTGCCGTGATCGCTTTTAAATCCGCGACGAGCGAACGCTCCCGATAACTCATTTGCTCCCGATGTTCATGGAACAGTTTATGAATCGCACGAATTGCTTGACGCAAACGCCGCAACACCAATTCAACCCGCTTGGCACTCTCTTGGACGGCACGCATCGAACGATCAAGTCGCTTAAAGCGAATGCTGACCATTCCTTCCCGTCGTGCTTTGCGGGAAGCCAGTTCGAGCCCATATGCTTGAACGATCATCAGTAGGCCGTCTGCTTCTTCGAGCAACGTCGTCAGTGCTTCATCGACCGTCTCACTATGGGCTTCAACCATCTCGGCAATATCCCATTCTTCCGACAGATCAAGCAAACGGTGCAATAATTTTTTGTCAGATGAATACCCGAGTTGGCGGAACAGACGATCGAACGTATGACCATCAAAAACGAGACCAAAATGATGGCTCGCGACTTCTTCGATTTGGTGTGCCTCGTCGAGAATCAACGGGCTTCCTTTCGGTAAGACCCCTGCTTCGAACTGCAGATCACTAAACAACAACGCATGGTTCGTGACGATAATCGTCGCATCTTTCGCTTGGCGAATCGCATGCTGGAAGAAGTCCCGACTGTACCAGGGATCAAACCGTCCAAGCTGCGATTGACTATCGGATTGAATCAATTGCTTGATTCCGATATTGCCTTGTGCTGCACCACCCGGTAAGCTGACTTCCTCTAAATCTCCTGTTTCCGTCTCCGTCAACCATACGAGAAGAATCGCTTTTGCGAGCGTAAAGTTATAGACATCCTCTTGATCATTCAAGAAAAACTCGAATTTCCGTAAATCGATATAGTTACTTCGTCCTTTAAGCAATGCAATCTGGACCGGCGTATCGAACAATTGACGCAATAGCGGTAAATCACGCGCAAACAGTTGCTCCTGTAATTGAATCGTGTGTGTACTGACGACGATCGGCACTTCGTGTTCGAGCGCGTAGTGCGCTGCAGGCACGAGATAACCGAGCGATTTCCCGGTCCCTGTTCCCGCTTCGACAAGTAACGGCGTTTCTTGATCGAGCGACTGATAGACATGACGCATCATCTCGAGCTGCCCACGCCGTTCTTCATATCCTTCAAATAGACGAGGGAACGTCACGGCATTCAATTCATCAACGAACGGTCCGAACGGTTCAAGAATGGGCGGATGTGACAAACGTTCTATTGTCTGACGCTTTTTCAAAGCGATTTTACGAAAACGATCGAATCGCTCATCCTCTTCGATGCCGACTAAACGAATCGCATGGTCGATTTCCTCTTCGATAGCACTAAATAGACGTGGTGATAACCGTCTGAGATGTTTTAATGTCTCGAGCGGCAACGTATGTAGTCGCTTGAGTAGTTCAAGTAACAATTCAGCCGTCGCCGAAGCATCACTTCCTGCCCGATGTGCTTCTTGATGAGCAAGACGCAATGATTCTGACAGATGCGACAACGCATGGCTTTCTGCTGTTGGAAGTAAGATTCGCGCAAGTTCTACCGTATCAATGACGGGACCTGTGTACGGCAAGTATCCTTCTTCTTCTAACGCATCGTTTAAGAAGTTTAAATCGAACTGCACATTATGTGCGACGAAGACGCCACCATCGAGCAATGATAAAACTCGTGGTGCGATGACATCGAACGTCTCGGCATCTTTGACATCTTTATCCGTGATGCCCGTCAACTGGGAAATGAATGGAGGAATCGGTTGGGTCGGACGGACGAAGGCAGACAGTTGTTCTGTCAACTGTCCATCTTCAATGACCGCCATTCCGATCTCAATCATCTCATCGCCAGCCTTTATGGAATGACCTGTCGTTTCCAGGTCGACTACGACGTACTTTTTCTTCAACACTGATCCTCCACCTTTAATCCATCCTATCCATGATTGGATGGCATCTCATTCTTCATCTTAACAAAAAAGAGACCCGCTGACATAATCGGGTCTCTAAAATTTCATAAGATCGTGTGGGCGATTTCTTGAGACAACATTTGTTTGATGTCATTCTGCTCATTTAGAACAGCCACTTTTGGGACATGTGTCGCAATTTCTTCCGTCGACAATTGCGCATACGCCATGATAATGACCTCATCTCCAACTTGAAAATGGCGTGCTGCAGCACCGTTCAAACAGATGACACCTGAGCCGCGAGCCCCTTTAATCGCATACGTTTCAATCCGCGCACCATTCTGATTGTTCGTCACTTGGACTTTTTCATTTTCAAGGATCCCGACAGCATCGAGTAAATCCTCATCAATCGTAATCGACCCAACGTAGTGTAAGTTTGCCTCGGTGACCCGGGCCTTGTGTAGTTTAGCATGCATGAATGTGCGTAACATCGTCATACTCCTCTCGTATATAGTAAATTATCGATTAAGCGTGCCGATGCGAACTGCACGGCAACAGCTAAGAGAATCGTAGTCGTTTGTTCAGTGGCAGGTCGTAGTGATGGATAGTCGACAGCTTCGACGTAATCAATCGTCGTCCCCTCAAATTGAAGTGCTGCGCGCGTCTGTTCGAGAACCTTTTCAACAGGCACTCCTTGATCGAGTGCTTGTTTCGCTTGTTGCAACGCCTGTTGAATTCCCGGTGCTTGCGTGCGTTCCGTATCCGAAAGATAGACATTTCGTGACGATTTCGCTAGACCATCCGCTTCGCGAATGATTGGGCAACGGACGATTTCAACCGGAACGAAGTAATCAGCGACGTACGCTTCAATCAAGGCGAGCTGTTGTGCATCCTTTAAGCCGAAATATGCACGGGTTGGACGGACGACGTTCAACAGCTTACTGACGACCGTCAAGACACCGTCAAAATGTCCTGGTCGCGATGCGCCGCATAAGACATCATCACCAGACCGTACTGTGACCCGTGCCATATCAAGCGGATACATCGTCTCGTTCGTCGGATAAAACAGATAATCGACACCTTCTGCCTCCGCGATTTTCTGATCGCGTTCCGCGTCTCGTGGATAACGATCCAAATCTTCGTTTGGTCCGAATTGTGTCGGGTTGACGAAAATACTTAAGACGACGACATCATTCTCTTGTCGTGCTTGTTTTAGCAATGAGGCATGCCCTTCGTGCAGGAAACCCATCGTCGGTACAAATCCGATTGAACCGGCTCCCGCTAGACGTTCTCGTAACGTCTGAATATCTTGAACAATCTTCATTCCTTGTTTCCTCCATAAAGCGCACCGATCAGTTCCTCGTCCATCTGGAACGAATGTGCAAGTTCAGGGAAAGCACCGGCTTTGACATCTTTGACGTAAGCAGCGATTGCTTCTGTTCCTGAAGTATTCCAGTCCGTATACGTTTTGACGAACTTCGGTAAACGTCCGACGCCATACGTCAAGATATCATGATAGACAAGTACTTGACCGGCGACATCTGCACCGGCTCCGATGCCGATGACGGGAATCGAGAGGAGCTCTTGAATTCGTTTCGCGAGCGGATGCGGCACACACTCAAGGACAAGCATTTTCGCTCCGGCACGCTCTGCTTCCAAACTATCTGCAATCAGTTGTTCGGCTGCTTCTAGTGATTTCCCTTGGACCTTGAATCCTTCAAGAACTCCAACGGATTGTGGTGTTAGTCCGAGATGTGCGACGCAAGGCATCCCAGCGTCCGTCAAACGACGAATCGTTTTTAAGATCTCCCCTGCCCCTTCTAGTTTCAAAGCATCCGCCTTTGATTCTTGGAAAATACGGGCCGCTGATTCAAGCGTGCGATCAAATGAACCATGATAGCTTGCGAACGGCATATCGACGATCATGAACGTCTGTGGTGCGCCGCGGCGAACAGCACGCGCATGGTGGACCATGTCGTCGACCGTGACGGCAATCGTTGAGTCATAGCCGAGAATGACGTTTCCGAGGGAGTCCCCGACGAGTAACATATCTACCCCTGCTGCCTCTGATAATTTTGCTGAAGGATAATCATACGCCGTCAACATGACGAGCTTCTCTCCAGCTTGTTGTTTTTTTAATAATGGACCCATTGTGTGCATCGTGTTCTCTCCTTACGTGTGTAGGGAGGACAAAAGGAAAACGCCTTCTTTTCCAAAATAAACGCATGCGGAAAAGAAGGCGGAATAATTGAATATCGTCCTTCTGTCCCTGTCCGTTAAGATCAAGGCAGTTGAAACAGCTAAAACTGACACCTGTCGATTCGGTATGATTCCGACGAGCGGATACCATCCGTGGTTTTATTATACATGACGGGAAAAGCTCTCTGCAAACCGTCTGATTCAAATCCTCATTCTTTTTCCCAGTAAATCAGCTCTGCCGAATGGAAACGGGTCTCGCCTGCATCCGTCTCAATCCGGATCGTTCCCGTCTCGTCAATACCGAGCAATGTTCCGGAAGCGGTCGCTTGACGTGTCCGTAGCGTCACTTGTTCATGTAGGCGATCAGCGAGTGTTTCCCATTCGAATACGAAAGGTCCGAACCCTAGCTCGACCCACTGCGTATATAGTCGTTCAAATCGATTCAAAAAAGCTGCGACGACTTCCGCACGTCTGAAAGTTCTTCCTGATTCTCGGACAAGTGAGGTAGCACGATCTTTGATCCCTTCCGGAAACTGTTCATGATGCACGTTGATTCCGATGCCGATGATGACTGAACTGATCCGGTCTGCCTCGGTCTGCATCTCTGTTAAGATGCCAGCTACCTTGCGACCGTTGATCAAGATATCGTTCGGCCATTTGATTGTAACTGGAACATCGAATGTCCGGAGAGACTGCGCAAGCGCAATACCTGCTACGAGCGTCAATTGCCCCGCTTGGTGCATCGGTACATCTGGACGGACGAGCAAACTCATCGCGATCCCCTCATTCTTCGCCTCATGCCAAGTCCGTCCCAGTTGCCCGCGACCATTCGTCTGATGATCGCATACGACGAGTGTTCCTTCCTGCGCCTGCTGTTGTGCTTGTTCATGTGCGATCCGTTGCGTCGTGTCCAGTTCTTCGAAATGAAGGATGTGTCGACCGAAACGCACTGTTGTTAATCCGTCCTCAATTGCAATCGGTGTCAACAAGTCACCTTCATCGACCAATTGATAGCCTTGTTTTTTATTGGAGATGATCTGGTATCCTTCTTCCTTTAAGGTTTGCATATGTTTCCAAATAGCGGTACGTGAAATATTTAGTGTCTCCGCTAATTCCTGTCCGGAATACCACGTTCGCTTGCGAAGTGCTATCAAGATTTGTTCTCGGACTGTGTGTGCCATCGCTCTACCTCCTTCATCAATACCGTTCGGTCGTTTGGACAAGACCGTATGACGACGCTGTACTCCAAGTGCAAGAGTGCTTCTTTAATCTGTTGCTTTCGAAGACCAAGACGAATCATGTCTTTTCCGTCAACAGCGAGCTCTTTGCGACCGCGAATCGGTAAATCCGATCGATCCGGATAATCCATTCCAGTCATCTCCCGCAGAATCGCCAGTTCTTCATCCGACAATTGATAACGATCCCAGTCCTGTAACGGTCGGTATAACAGAGGGACTAAACGCACAGCGAGTTGCATTTGATGTTTCGATCGTTTCCAGCGTGTCAATTGATCGCGCGTTAGACCGGCATCAAGTACGAGTGTCCAGACGGCATCCTTTGAAACACCCCGAAACGATTGCTTGGCGAGTCTCTCGACGATTTCTGAAGTCATGCCGGGTAGATAGCGTTCGATCCCTGTCCGGAGCATCGCCTGTAACGCCTGCTGTTTCCCTGGACCAAGTAAGAGTTTCTCAAACTCGGTCGCGATCCGCTCAATCGCAACGGCCTCTAGATGCGGAGCGAGTTCAAAGATTGCTTGCTCGGTCGTCTCCTCAAGCGAAAAATCAAGTTGACTCATAAAGCGGAACGCCCGCATCATACGGAGTGCATCTTCATTAAAACGTTCGACTGGTTCACCGACCGTGCGGATGATCCGCTCTTCGATGTCGCGCGCTCCGCCGAACAAATCCACACGTCCGGATGGTCTGAGTGCCATCGCGTTGATCGTAAAATCACGCCGGGTCAAATCCTCTTCCAAACTAACGCCAAGCGTCACCGCATCCGGTCGCCTACGATCGCTATAGGTTGCTTCCGAGCGGAACGTCGTGATTTCGTACGGTACGTGGTTGAGAACAACCGTTACGGTTCCATGCTCGAGCCCTGTCGGAATGACGACAGGGAATAAGTCGATGATCTGTTCCGGTAACATCGAACTCGCTAAATCATAGTCTCCTGGTGTCCGGTCGAGTAACATGTCGCGAACGGCACCACCAACGATATAAGCCTCACCACCCGCTTGTTCGATCGTCTGAATGATATGATGCGCGCCTTCAAGCAAGTTCATGACGCGCACACACCCGTTCATAGACTTGTTCATAACGACGGACGATCTCATTCGAATCAAAACGACGACGAGTATCGCGAATACCCTCTTCTGCCATCCGTTCTCGTAACAACGGATCATCCGCAAGTTCACCGATGCGCGCCGCAGCGACCTTAACGTCGTAAGTCGGAACGATATATCCTGTCACGCCGTCCTGAATGACTTCTGGTAATCCACCCGCTGTCGAGACGACACTTGGGACACCAATTGCCATCGCCTCGAGGACGACGAGTCCAAACGCTTCTTTTTCCGACAGCAACACATGAATGTCACTGATGGCGAGCAGCTGCGCGACATGTTCCTGTTTACCAGCGAAAATGACTTTGTCGTCAATGCCAAGTTCCTTCGCACGCCGTCTCGTTTGTCCCATCTCTGGACCATCTCCGACGAGCAACAGACGCATCTTCCGATCTTTTGCCGCGATTGCGAATGCCGCGACTGTATCGTCAATTCGTTTGACCGGTCGGAAGTTCGAGATATGGATGACGACGACTTCATCCGATTCGATACCGTAATGCCGCTTCAATCGTTCATCCCGCATCGGATAATAGACACTCTCATCAATCGAGTTCGCGATGACATCGATGTCGTAATGGGCGTTAAGTGTCGCATTCGTCTCAAGCGCAAGACTCTCAGAAACAGCCGTGACCGCATCCGATTGTTCGATACCATACCGAATGGCCGGTTGCATCTCTAAGTCCTGACCGATGACGGTGATGTCTGTTCCATGTAATGTCGTGACGACGGCGACGCCTTTTTTCTTCGCCATGTTTCGTCCGAGTTCTGCACAAACGGCATGCGGAACAGCGTAATGGGCGTGGATCACATCGAGATCGAATAAATCAATGATTTCTGCGACTTTTGACGCTAACGTAATGTCATAGGGTGGATATTTAAAAACAGAATACTGGTTGACCTCAACCAAATGGACCGTGATGTTTGGTCGATATTCCGTCAGCCGAAACGGCATGCTCGATGTAATAAAGTGAACGTCATGTCCACGATCTGCTAGCTTCATACCAAGTTCAGTCGCGACAACCCCACTACCGCCGACTGATGGATAACAGAGAATCCCAATTGCTTTTTTCATGATAAAACCACACTCTCTTTATGACTTCTATTCGTCTCTATTCTAAGCAATATCGATCAGAATGACCATACTGATCACTTTTCGACTGATTTTCGTAGGAAAAGCTAGTCTTTTTCCGACCGTGCCGTTACCCTAGAGAAAGAGTCTTGATTTGAAAGGAGCACACGGAAATGGCACCTCCATTCCAGTTTCCGATTCGGGTTCAGAACATTCTCTGGATTTTAGTCGGGTCATTCATCTTTGCTTTTGGTATTTATCATTTTAACGTCCAAAACGAATTGGCAGAGGGCGGTTTCACCGGAATCACGCTGATTCTAAAAGGACTGTTCGGGTTATCACCATCGATCACGAACTTAGTGCTGAACGTTCCTCTCTTTTTCGTCAGCTATAAGATTTTAGGGCGAACGACGTTCGTCTATACGTTGATTGGTACATTCAGTTTTTCCTTTTGGTACGGAGTGATTGCGAAGTATTCACCGCTCGTGATTGATTTACGAGAAGACATGGTCCTTGCTGCCCTGTTTGCAGGTGTGTTCATCGGGGTGGGACTCGGAATCATCTTCAACAATGGCGGAACGACGGGTGGTGTCGATATCATCGCGCGTCTGACGAAACGCTACTTTGGTTGGTCGATCGGTCGAACGTTCTTAGTCTTTGACTTCTTCGTCATCGTTGCTTCTTTGACGTATCTCGATTATAAGCAGGCAATGTATACGTTACTTGCCGTCTACGTCGGTGCCCGTGTCATCGATTGGATGCAAGAAGGCACTTACGCTGGTAAAGCGGCGATGATCATCAGTGACCACCGGACGGAGATCGCGGACGGCATCCATGCGACGATGAACCGAGGTACGACCCGTCTGATTGCGAAGGGTGGATACTCGGGACGCGACCTCGAAGTATTATATGTCGTCGTCGCTCGAAACGAGATCAATCGCTTGAAGACACTCGTTAAAAGTGTCGATCAGCATGCCTTCATCACCTTGCATGATGTCTATGAGGTGACGGGGGAAGGTTTCACGTTCGATGAGAATCGGATTCCGATCAAAGAAACGTAAAAAACACGGATCGCTCGTTTGAGCGATCCGTGTTTTTCGTTTTAGTCATCACTTGACGGGTTGAAGACGATTAGTGCGAGACGAAGGAACTCGGCGACGGCAACGAGTGTTGCCGCGACGTATGTCCAAGCGGCTGCGTTCAAGACACGGCGTGAACCACGTTCTTCTTCCGCGTCGATGATTCCGTGATCTGTCAATTGCGCCATTGCTCGGTTCGAAGCATCGAACTCGACCGGTAACGTGACGAGTTGGAAGATGACCGCTCCAAGCATCAGGACGACACCTAGCATCGCAAGACCAGTGAACCCAGCGAATAGACCAATCAACAACAGAGGGAACGATAAGTTCGACGTGATTGAGGCGACAGGTGCAATGCGGTGCCGGACACGCATCATGTTATAATCCGTCGCATCTTGGATGACGTGACCAATTTCGTGTGCCGCAATCGAAACGGCTGAGACCGTCGAACCGTAATAGACGTCTTCTGAAAGCCGGACGACTTTATTTGTCGGATCATAATGATCGGACATCGTTCCACCAATCGGCTCGAGCCGGACGTTCGTAATCCCGTTCTGCTTCATGATGAAGTCAGCGACCTGTGCTCCTGTCACCCCACTCTGAATCGGAACATCTTGATATTTTTTATAGGTGCTCCGCACCCGCATCTGAGCCCAAATCGGGACGATCATGATGATCGCGAGATAAATCAAATAGTTTGCCACGAGACATCGTTCCTTTCTTTTTTGTTTATAGGTCTATTTTATGTTCAAGCGACCTTATTGTCAATTGAATCGCGTGCGACAAACAGATATCCCATCAAAAGACATAATCCAGTCAACCAGAAAGAACCGTATCCGATCCATTTGATGTGCTCTGCAAGCGCCGGGTACCGGGGCCATTGCCCAAGGACATAATCGACGACATCGTTATGAACGACCCAAATCGCAACGAGAACAAGTTCCTTGATGCGAAATGTCATCAAAGGACTGAATAACAACGCCTGAAACGCCATCGCTCCGTGCGACACCATCAGCATCAGTGCCATCGTTGTTAAGTAGGCGTTTGATGTGCCGAGTTCGTTCAACATCAAGGCATTCATGACGACCGCCCAGACACCATATTTGATCAATGTCACGAATGCGAGCGCTTCAAACAAGCGGGAACGTCGTCCGAAAATCCATAGAAAAACGATGATCGTAAAGAACAGCGATGCGGTTGGGCTATCCGGAATGAACGGATAGAAGTACCACTTCGATGTCGCGAGTTGTGGTTCATACCAGTAGTAGCCGTATAAGGTGCCTGCTAAGTTGATCAATCCGACGATCCAAAGCACGGCTTTATGACGGAGTAAAGTAAATATTCCTTGCAATCGTTTCACCTCATCATCGACAAAAGCCGGAGGATTGCTCCCCCGGCTTTTGGCTTATTTATTGTTTTCGCCGCCTTCACCGTATGAAGCGATGAATTTCGCAAGTTCTTTATGATCGGCATCTGAGCCTTTGAACTGACCAGCCGGCATCGAACCGACACCTTTGACTGCGATATCATAAATCTCTTTTTCAGTCTTTTTCGTTCCGACGAGCGCTGGAGCTGCTGCTCCACCTTCGAGGTTCTTACCATGACAGTTGACACATGACTGGTTCGAATAAATTTCATATCCTTTTGCCGATGTATCAATTTTTGGTCCTTCGTTCATCGTCAACTCACCTTGCTTGTGGATGGTATCCCAGTGTGTCGTTTGAACAGATTCCCATGTCAAGAAGACGATCGAGACGACTGCGAGGAGCATCATGCTGACGGCGACTGGCCGTTTCGCAGGACGGCGTTCAAGACCTTGGTCGAGCCATGGCGCGACGAGAAGTGCTGTGAACGCAAGACCTGGAAGGATGACTGTTCCCATCAAGATGTATGGACCTGCAGCGAATTGGTATTTCAAGAGCTGATAGAGGAATAGGAAGTACCAGTCCGGAAGTGGAATGTACGACGTATTCGTCGGATCGGCAATGTTTTGAAGTGGTGCTGCTTCTACGATTGTCAGAGTCATGAAGCCGATCAAGAAGACCGCTCCAACCATCCATTCGCGAAGTAAGAAGTTCGGCCAGAACGCTTCCGTTCGACCTGGATATTCCGAATAGTCTTTTGACTTGTTCGGCATCCGGTTATTGATCGACACCCGTGAATCGGTGACGAATTTCATTCCTTTACCACGATGCATCGTGTTCTCCCCCTTTTTTGTTGTCTAGATGATAGTCGGTTTAAAGTGGTCCAGAGATCCCTTGTTTACGGATCATCATGAAGTGGGCCCCGAGCAAGACGAACAATGCTGCAGGAAGGAAGAAGACGTGAATCGCAAAGAATCGAGCGATTGTACTTGCGCCGACGATTTCTCCACCCGCAAGGAGGGTCTTCGCGATACCACCGATGACCGGGATACTTTCAGCAATCTGAATCGTAACTTTTGTCGCGAACAACGCTTTCATGTCCCAAGGCAATAGGTATCCTGTCAGACCGAGAGCTAAGACGACGAAGAACAAGAGAACTCCGACGACCCAGTTCAATTCACGTGGTTTTTTGTATGAACCAGTGAAGAAGACACGTAATGTATGTAGGAACAACATTACGATAACGACAGACGCACCCCAGTGGTGCATACCACGAACGATTTGTCCGTGTGCGACTTCGTTTTGTAGATAGTAGACGGACGCGTGTGCGTTGATGATGTCCGGTACATAATACATCGTCAAGAACATCCCCGAAAGAATCTGGATGACGATCGTAAAGAACGTCAATCCGCCAAAACAATAAACGAAAGCTGAAAAGTTATGTGCCGGGTTGACGTGCTCCGGTACTTCATGATCGGCGATGTCTCGCCAGAGCGGCGTAATATCAACGCGCTCATCAATCCAATCATAGATTTTTTGCATCATCGCTTACGCACCTCTTTCGACTGGTTTACCAAGGTAGAGGTAACCATCTTTCTGTTGCATTTCATACTCATCGAGTGGTTTCGTTGGAGGCGTACCAGGTACGTTCGTGCCATCCTTCGTATACCGTCCGAAGTGACATGGGCAATAGAATTGCTCCGGGTGCGTTGGATCTGCGCCGAAGCTGACTTGGCAACCTAAGTGTTTACAAATCGGTGAAAGGGCCAAAATTTCTCCCTTATCATCTTTGAACACCCAAGCCGACAACGTTTCTTCGAACTCATACCACGCATCTTGCGTTTGTTTCTTGAAGTCGACCCGTTTTGGTTCTGTCGTGATATCCGACAACTTCATTACTTTTACTTTATCGCCTGCTCCTGATTTCTTCAGGACTGGATCAACTGCGAAGTTGACCATCGGCATGACCATTGTCGCAGCCATGAAACCGCCGACGCCTGTCAATGTATACGTCAAGAATTGACGACGTGTTACGTTAGACCCGTTTTGAGCCATCTCGATCCCCCCTTGTGATGTACGCTGTGCCCCAAGACGACAGTACTTCACACAAATTTCTCACATGGTAATAGTATCTTAATAAAATCATTGCGTCAACCGCTTCATAGCGCGGTCCAACGGTTTCCTAACTGTTCGAGAACTTGTCCAACAAAATTCCCGACCATCTGACCTTGTTGGTCACGACTCATCGTCTCAAGAGCTAGACGTGGCACGTAGATAATCTCTTCTGCGGCAGTCTCCTTCCACCTTAAATCAGCGGTGATGAAGGTGATGAAACGGAATTGCCCGGAAGCAGCCGCTTGACGCCATCCTTCCAACTGTTCGATCGACGGTACATCGATGTAGGTCATGGCAGGTAAGAGCAACGCCCGTCCAGATAGCTGGCGTTCGACTTCGGACGCCACCGTCAATGTCATGTCTGCGCATTCCGCATAAGCATGCATCGCCTCATCGAAACCGATCGGAAGCAAAGGCACGATTAGCGTGTCGATATACGCTTGCTCGCTTCGTGTCCGCTGTACGTCGGATGGTTTGAAACGCAAGTCATTCCCCCCTTTCTTTCTTACTTACAATTCGTCACATTTAATGTATCATATCCACATTTCCTCCTGCTCTCTTAATGTGAACGTTTTATGAAATTCCACCCTATTTTTCTTCATATTTTGCACAAATCTTCACATACGAAAAAGACTCTATCGCCTGTTATAAGCAATAGAGTTCTTTGATTAAGGGAGTTGATTTCGAACGAGACGTAACTGTTCGGAAAGGGAGTGGAATCGATGTTGATCGCGTGCATCAAGTGCTTCATCGATCAATCGGACCAACCGTTCTTCTTCTTGTCGATTGACCGTGACAGCGATGAAATGAGTCGCTTCATCTGCTAAACGCGGTTCAACAGCGACTTCCGGACGAAATGGATTTTCTTCCAGTAAAGACAAGTATTCATCGTCCATCATCATGCCTTGGAAGTTTAGCTCGATGTAGATATCTTCCGATGTCAAACGAATGTCATGATACGCTTTTTCTGGATCTAGCGTCGTGACGTCCCCTTTTTTAAAAAGAAACGGTTCCGCATCGAATCCATATGTCGTCATGATAATGGCTTTCGGAGCGAAAGTCGCATTTTGAACGAAGTGTACCTGCTCGAGTTTTGCCTCGTTACGCAACCAGTAATCGATGATCCATTTTGCTTCCCGTCGCTTTAACGTGTAATAGGTCAAGATGCGGCGTAAGAATCGCTGCTTTCTCTCTATCATCTCAATCCTACTCCCTTCTCCCGTGAAGTCATCCATCCATTCGTTCAACATAGTCGACGAGTTCGTTATCCTCTGGTGTCAACTGTGCAGCGCGTCGTAAGAGACGTTGTCCCTCTTCACGCCGTCCTTCCTCGACGAGTGCAAAACCATACTCTTTCAAGAAAAGCGCGTCTTCCGTGAATGCGCCTTCGACTATCGCATAGTTCTCCATCGCTTGCGTGTATTCCTCTAACGCATATAAAGCGCGCGCCCGGTACCATGTCAGAATCGGAGCCGTGACATGTTCTTCAATGGCTGAGATCGTCTCAATCATTGCTTCATGATCCTCGTCTTCTGCCAGTAACGAAAGCAAACGTTCCGCTGCGACGATTGATTCCGGGTTTAAAGCGAGTGCTTCACGTAACGCTTGAACACTTCCTGCGCGATCGCCGAGTTTGAGAAGGAATAAGGCTTCCATCGTCCGTAACTCGTCATTATAATCATCGCGCTCCATCCCTTGCTTGATGACGTTCAGTGCTTCTTTCGTCAGCCCAAGTTCGGCTTGGCTTTCTGCGTACGGTACATACGCTGATGTATAATCCGGATCCTGCGCAATCAATTGTTGGAATGTCTCGACTGCTTTTTGGTGTTGACCGACACGGTGAGCCGTCATCGCAAGACCAAACAGCGTATGCAAGTCGGAACGTTCTGCGACAGCACGTTCATACAGTGGAATCGCATCCTCAAATTGTCCTGTCATCGCGAGTGATTCCGCGTACAGGGCATCGAGCGGCAATTCAGCACGTAACTCTGGACGCTCTGCGATTTCAGCGAATAGTGGTACCGCTTGATCAAACGCACCGAGCGTCATGTAGAGCTCGGCTAATCCGTATGCCAGTAATGGTTCTTCAGGAGCGAGATTACGTGCTTCCTTCAGCTTCGCTAATGCCACTTCGTCAAGACCTTGTGACTGATAGAGGTCAGCGAGTAATACGAGAGAACGGGGACCATATTCCATGTCCGTTGTGTCGACCTGCTCAAGGACAGAAATCGCTTCCTCTTCCCGGTCCAAATCGATATAACATTCTGCCAGTAACAAGGCGACTCCGGCGTTACCTGCGTATTCGACGTAAAGCGGTGCCAATAGATTAACTGCTCGGTCTGATAATCCAAGTTCGATATAGAGATCGGCAACCGCGAGGCGATCCTCATCCGTCCCTGTCTTTTCGAGTTGTTCTAGTGTTGCTAAGGCTTCCGAGGTATGACCGTGTTCTAGTTCTTCGATGATGCCATTCAATACTTGTTCATTCAAGGCAAACGCCCCACTTTCTGTCATCCGCCTATTTCTTACTCAGATCGGTCGGATTGAAGTTTCTTTAAATCATCATAGAACGTTGGGTAGCTGACTTCAACTACTTCGCGTCCATGCACTATAATTTCCGGGTTGATTGTCGCCGCGATCGTCAACATCATCGCGAGTCGGTGATCACCTGCACTGTCGACTTCCGCTGCTTGCAAAGGTGTCGGTCCTTCGATAATCATACCGTCATCCGTCGCCTCGATATTCGCCCCGAGACGCCGTAACGCCGTCACTACCGTCTCGATCCGGTCCGTCTCCTTGACACGGAGCTCTTCCGCATCGCGAATGATCGTTCGTCCCTCTGCTTGCGTCGCAAGCAATGCAAGTAACGGGATCTCATCGATCAAGGAAGGGATTTGTTCACCTTCGACCGTGGTCGCTTGCAACGATGTCGTCTCGACGGTCACATCTGCCGTCTCCTCTCCACCATCTTCTGAGCGATGATCGATTTCGACACTTGCCCCCATCTGGCGCAACGTCTGTAAAAAACCGATCCGTGTCGGATTCATCAAGACGTGCGTCGTCGTGATCCGACTATCCTGCCCGATCGCTGCTGCTGTCCACCAAAACGCTGCTGACGATGGATCCCCCGGGATGTCGAGTGACGTCGCTTGTAAATGTACAGGACCTTGAACACGAATATGTCGACCATCTTCGTAGTCATCGATCGATACGTCAACGCCAAACTGTGGCAGCATCCGTTCCGTATGGTCCCGTGATAGAATCGGCTCGATGACCGTCGTCTCGCCCGTCGCATGTAAACCTGCGAGTAAGACGGCACTTTTCACTTGCGCGCTTGCGACCGGTAACGTATACGTCGTTCCGACAAGTGGCGTTCCCGTAATGTGAAGCGGCGCCGTCTCACCTGTTATGTTCGCTCCGAACAAGGCAAGTGGTTCCGTGATCCGTTTCATCGGACGTCTGCGCAAGGAAGCATCTCCATCGAGTACATACGTTGCTTGACCGCCTGCTAGAATCCCACTTAAAAGACGGATCGTCGTTCCCGAGTTTCCGCAATCGATCGTTGCTTCTTGAAACGTTTCCGTACCGGTGATGCGAATTTCTCCTGCTGTTCGCTCGACGTGTGCCCCAAGCGCTCGCATCGCTTCTAATGAAGCGAGACAGTCCGCTCCTTCGAGTGCATTTCTGACATATGTCGTTCCTTTAGCGATCCCACCGAACAGAAAAGCACGGTGTGTCATTGATTTATCGCCCGGTACTTGTACTGTTCCTCTTAATCCCATTCTAAACACCTCATTGTTTGATTGAACGCTTGTTGCAATCGTTCTTCACTGATTGCCTCTAAGTCAAAACGTCCTTCTTTCTCAAGGACGAATCGGATCGTAGTTTGGTGATTCTTTTTGTCGCGACGCATCAGTTCCAGATATGTCTCGAACGATTGTCGGTCCGGCAATCCGGTTCCGAGACGGTGGAGCAACCGTCCGAGTTGTTCCGCCTGTTCCTCATTTCCTTCCAAAAACTTGACGAAGACGAGTCCGATCCCTACTGCCTCGCCATGCGACAGACCCAGGCTCGCATATTCAACGGCATGCCCGAATGTATGCCCATAATTCAAGAAGGCACGCATCCCTTGCTCCGTCTCATCTTGTTCGACGATATCCCGTTTAACGTTAATCCCTCGTGCGAGCCAGTCTTCAAGATCAAGCCCTTTGATAGTATCCAACGAGGCATCGAGTAACGTATCTGCAAACGATGGTCGTGCGAGGAATCCATGTTTGACCAATTCAAAGAAGCCGCTCCGCCATTCCCGATCTGGTAATGTCTGAAGAAGCGTTAAATCATACACGACACCGCTCGGTTGATAAAATGCCCCGACCAAGTTTTTTCCAAGCGATAAATTCAAACCGACCTTTCCACCTACACTCGAATCATGTGCTAAGAGTGTCGTCGGAATTTGAATGAACGGGATGCCGCGCAAAAAAGTCGCTGCAACGAATCCCGCTAAATCACCTATCATGCCACCACCAAACGCAAGGATGATACTATGTCGTGTCATTCCATGACGTATTCCCTCTTCCAATAAAGAACCGTAGACCGCAAGTGATTTACTCTGCTCCCCAGTTGGCACAGTGCTGACATGAATGCTTGTTGATTGAGATATAGACCCTAATGCCTCTTGCAACGTGTGCAAGTGCAAGTCTCGAACCGTCTCATCCGTAATGATCCAGATGCGATCCGCCTCGTTCAGCGCCGAAAGATGCGATAAACGTGCTAATGCCCCATTTCCGACAAATACTGGATATGACGTTTTTAATCGGATATCAAGCTCGATCAAAACGTTCGAACCTCCTCTGTATAAGCGGCAACGGCAGCTTGAAGACGATCAATCGTTGATGTTCCGAACATTTCAAGGATAGCGACCGCAATCTCAAACGCAACGACGGCTTCTAAAACAACAGATGCGGCAGGAACGGCACAGGCATCACTTCGCTCGATTTGTGCCGTGAAGGCTTCCTTCGTCTCAATATCGACTGATTGCAGGGGACGATAGAGAGTCGGAATCGGCTTCATCGCGACCTGGACGCGAATCGGCATCCCTGTCGACATCCCTCCTTCGATTCCACCTAGATGATTCGTCCGTCGATGATATCCGGATGCATCATGGACGATCTCATCTTGGACGGTACTTCCTTTGCGACGACCGAGCTCGTACCCGTCACCAAAACCGACTGATTTCATAGCATTGACGCTGATGACAGCTTGCGCGATTCGGCTGTCGAGCTTTAGATCGTTTTGGGTAAAGGATCCAATGCCTGGCATCATGCCCGTCACGACGACTTCGATCTCACCGCCGAGTGTATCGCCTTCTTTTTTGGCAGCATCAATTTCCTCCATCATTCGTTGTCCTGCAAGTTCGTCGGCACAGCGAACAGGTGAAGCATCAATTGTTTCCTGATATTCTACAGGATCTTTCCAAGGGGCATCAATCCCACCGATCGATCGTACATGCGAGAATACTTCAATTCCGAGTTCATTCAGTAATTGTTTAGCGAAGGCACCGACGGCAACACGTGCTGCTGTCTCACGCGCTGAAGAACGTTCCAGCACATCGCGTAAATCGCGATGACCGTACTTCAATCCTCCGACGAGATCCGCATGTCCGGGACGTGGACGCGTTAATGTCCGTGGGCGTTCCAACTCTTCTTCGAGCGGTTCCGCCTGCATGACTTGTGTCCAGTGCGTATGATCCTTATTCTCGATGAACAAACTGATCGGTGATCCCGTCGTGTATCCGTGGCGAATCCCACCACGTGCATCAATCTGATCTTGTTCGATTTGCATCCGTCGACCTCGTCCATATCCCCCTTGACGACGCGTCATTTCACGCTGAATGGCTTCGAAATCAATCGTGAGTCCTGCCGGCATCCCGTCAATGATGACGGTCAATCCTTTTCCGTGCGATTCTCCTGCTGTCATGTAACGCATTCACTTCATCCCTTCCTGTTCAACCGATTTTTTCGTAAAAGAAGCTTTGTTTCATCTTTAATCCAAATCGTTCTGGTTGGAAAATTTGTTCCGTTCCTCCAACGAACAGAATACCGCCTGGTTTTAATGCCTCGACGAACGAACGATAGACATGTGCTTTCGCTTCTTCCGTAAAATAAATCAGTACATTACGGCAGATGATTAAATCAAAACCGGTATCGTACCGGTCGCCTAACAAATTATGTTTACTGAAACGAACAAGTCGTTTGATTTCTGGAACAACTTCGAATGTCTGCTCTTGCTCGATGAAATATTGCTTTTTCCGCGCTTCTACGACCTCATTCAATGCGGAAGCTCCGTATCGACCAAGCTTCGCTTTTTCAAGGACAAGCTCATCCAAATCCGTTGCTTGAATCGTAAAAGCCGACGAATCGAGTCGTTCACTTAAGATCATCGCTAGGGAATACGGTTCCTCTCCCGTCGAACAGGCAGCACTCCACGTTCGAATTCGTCCATGTGCACGTGATTCCAAGACCGGTAAGATGTCTTGCTCCAATTGTTGCCAACGTATCGGATTACGGAAGAATTCACTGACATTAATCGTCATCCGATCTAAAAATTCTTCGTATAACGAGGTACTTTTGTCCATTGCCTGCATATAGGACGCAAACGTACTGTACCCTTTTTTGTCACGTAACGCCGTCAACCGTCGTTTCATCTGTGCTTCTTTATACTGACCGAGATCAATCCCTGATTTGATCTTGAATCTTTGAATGAAAAGTTCGTAATCTTCCAATTGGCACACCTCGCTCACTCTCGATATCAAATGGTCATCTCTTTGACCGGTTCAACTTATTTTCTATAGTAGCATAAAGCTATAGGCATTCCAAAAAGCAATTAACCAATCCGGTCAGTCCGTTTTACAAGAATACGACAAAAGGGATTCGATTGAATCGAATCCCTCCCCGCTTGTCCTACTATTCATGTATTAGACATTAACTGGCTGTCCTTGAAACCAAAGACCAAGCTCACGCTCCGCACTTTCGATACTGTCTGAACCATGAATGACGTTCTCACTCATCGTGTTCGCAAAATCACCACGGATCGTTCCAGGTGCTGCTTCAAGTGGTTTTGTTTTTCCGATCATCAAACGAGAAACGGCAACGACGTCTGCCCCTTCAACACGCAAAGCGACGACAGGACCTGACGTCAGGAAAGTGACCAACTCTCCAAAGAATGGTTTCTCCGCATGTTCCTCGTAGTGTGCTTTTGCGAGTTCTTCTGTGACGTTCATCATTTTCATTTCACGAATGATGAATCCTTTGCGTTCGATCCGTCCGATGATTTCCCCAATCAATCCACGTTCTACGCCATCCGGTTTGACCATTAAAAATGTCTGTTCCATCTCTAGTTCCCCCTATGAAATGCTTTTAGAAAAGCGCTTACATAGTCAGTTTACTGGCTTTTTAGAAGAACAGCAAGAAATTTTTGACAATCTTTATCCTTTTCGTTTACCAACGTAGCGCGCCACTTCTTCGAGCGATCGTTTAGCGGAAGATTTAGGTAAGGGTTCGAGCCGGTTGATGGCACGACGAATGTAAAGATCGACCGTTCGTTGTGTTCGTTCGAGGGCACCTGAAGTTTGAAGAAATGCTAGCAATGGTGCAACTTCTTCATGGGTAGGCATCGTCTCGATTTTCGAAAGACTTTCGTAAAAGGCAGCATCTTCCGCTCCATAAAAGACGGGTAACGTCTTATGTCCATGACGTAGATCCTCTGCCACTGGCTTACCAAGTTGCGTTCGATTCGCTGTGAAGTCAAGCAAATCATCAGCAATCTGAAAAGCGAGTCCGATATCTCGTCCAAACAGTCGTAACGCTTTCGTATCGGCCGCTGAACAATTCGCAACGATTGCACCTAGATGGCAACTTGCTTCAATGAGAATGGCTGTTTTTCGTTCAATTCGTTTGATATAACGTTTAATCGACTGTTCCCAATCATATTGATCATAGATCTGTTCAATCTCACCCTCGCAAATTTCACGCATCGTATGGACCATGACTTGGACCAGCTCTGGTTTTCCGACTTCTCCAATCAACCGAATCGCTTCCCCAAACAAATAATTGCCTGAATAAAGCGCCACTTCTTCATCGAAGTATTGCATAACGGTCGGTTTTCCTCGTCGTAGTTCAGCGTCATCAATGACATCATCGTGTACAAGCGATGCCATATGGACGAGCTCAAGACTTGCTGCTACACGGATCAGTTCATCTCGATCTGCCTCACCGAATTTAGAGGCTAACAATACGAACGCTGGTCGAATCCGTTTTCCACCAGCTTTCAGCAGTTGTTTTCCTGCTGCATCAATCGTTGGTTCCTCCGAAGCGATATGACTGATCAGAAAACGATCGACTAAATTAACTTCCTTCGTGACATCACGGTAGATGGAATGCAGTGACATCTCACCACTTCTTCCCAAGGTGCATCGCAGCAGCCCCACCCGCGAATGCTTTGACTTCCACTTGCATGAAGCCTGCCTGTTCGAAGAGTTGTTTCAGTTCGACACGGTCGAGGAACACTTCCGTTGATTCTTGTAACCAGTTGTATTGATCATACGATTTAGCAAGCAAACGACCTACTTGTGGCATGATTTTTCCAAAGTATAGCGAATATGCTTCTCGGAAAATCGGTGCCGTCGGTTGACTCGTTTCCAGACAGACGACCGTTCCACCTGGTTTTAAGACGCGATGCATCTCTTTAATGACCTGAAGGTAATCAGGAACGTTCCGTAAACCGAAACCAATTGTCACGAAATCAAATGAGTTGTCACCAAACGGTAAATCCATCGCATTTCCGTGAATCAATTCGATGTTTTTCATATCGAGCGCTTCTACTTTCTCCACGCCGACTTTTAACATGTTCTCTGAAAAATCAAGTCCCTTGATGACACCAGTCGGACCGGCTGCTTTTGCCAGTTGAATCGTCCAGTCTGCCGTTCCACAACAAAGATCAAGACATTTAGCACCTGGGAAGACTTGCATCCGGCGCATCGTTTCGCGTCTCCACAATTTATGCAGTCGGAAGCTGATGACTGAATTCATTTGATCATAGTTCGTTGATATCGATTGGAACACTTCATACACTTTTTTTTCTTTATCTTTTGTCTGCACACTGCTCACCCTTTCCAAGATCTCATGCTACCGCCATCTGTTCGAGATGCGATAACAGTAATTTCTGTGCGACCAGATCTAGCTGCTCTGCCTGTTGTTGAATGATCTGCCGTCCTTGTCGTGTCAGCCATTCTCGTTTGGTGATTGCCGCGAGTCCTTGCATTAATCCGAACTCTGCTGTTAACCATAAGAGAACCCGTTCTTCCGTTGATTCATAGTTCATTTCGTGTAAGGCACACTTCGCTTCATTGACACGTTGAATGGTCCGTCCGAGTGAGACAAGAACCTCTTTCGGCAAACCCGCTAATTGTTCGAAGAAGTAGCTCGAGAAAAGATCTCCAGCTAATACAAGAAGCTGTCTTTCCTTCGAACCGCGTAATGTTTTACTGACGCGTTCATGCAGACGTAAAGCGACTTGTGCGAAATGAATCGCTTTGACGAGTGCTTCTGAATCTAGCTTGTCATGTTGAGCGACATCAATCAACCAACGGATCTGTTCACGATCGATGGAAGGGAAATCCACATGTCGAGCCAATCGTGTCGTTTGTTTAGTGGTGAGTGCAGTGATGATTTCATCCACGCGCAGCTCATGTTGTTCCATGCTTTTACCCCCCGATCTCCAGTGCCATCTCGTTGATGGACGTTCTTCTTTTTTAATATACCATAATCGGCGGGCTTTCACGCTTCTGAATGTCCACAAAAAAGCCGCCCGAGAAAATCTCGGGCGACTATGTAGCCGGATTACTTCACAGCATCTTTCAATGCTTTACCTGGTTTGAAGGCAGGTACTTTGCTTGCTGGAATCTCGATATCTTCTTTCGTACGTGGGTTGCGACCTTTACGGGCTGCACGCTCACGGACTTCGAAGTTACCAAATCCAATCAATTGGACTTTCTCTCCAGACTGAAGTGTCTCAGTGATCGATTCGAATGTTGATTCAACAACTTTCGTCACGTCTTTTTTTGTAAGACCTGATTTTTCGACGACTGCTTGAATGAGTTCAGTTTTGTTCATTACTTTCACCCCCTCCCAATCACTTCTTCGAGGGTAATCATACCCTATAAACGTTGCTATTACAACATTTTCGTGTAAATAACGTTCAATTTTCAGATTCTTCGCTCGATTTCTCTGAAAACACAGGTTCGCCTTTTTCGTTTATCGTGTAGCTTTGAGAATAGGCAGGAACAAATGGTTGATCTTCATAAAGCAAATACCGAATATCCCGACCGACTTTCGGCTTTTTCTTCGCAGTTTGTACAGCTTTCTTCAACTCTGGCAAATAGTTGATGAAAAGACGACCTTGACCATCGACATAGATCGATAGCTTTTCATCTGAGTACGGACTTGGGACAGTCGGTTCTTTTTTGATGAATAACTTTTTATAGTCAAGGGTAAACTGATTTTTTCCGATGGAGCCTTTAAATGGGTACTTATCATTCTTCTTACGATACGCATCAATTCGGACTTGAAGCTTCTGTAGTTCTTCCGCGACAAGCAAATCCATCAATTTGACAGTCGGCTTCGTCTCAACGTCGACCAACAAATAGATGAATGTTCCCCCACCTTCGAAACTGTTCGTTGGTGGATCACTCATATAACGAGGTATCAGACGGCCCAGTTCGATTTGATAACGTTCCATGAGTGGCGTATCTGCCTCCATCGTTTTGATCGGCAAAACACCTGTGTCTTTCTGGTATGCATCGACGGCATCCTGAACGGTACGTAATTGTTGCGGATACGGCACGCGGTTCGACGGTTTCTGGCTGTCCGGAAAGAGACAACCTGATAATAACGTCACCGGAATGAGCATGAGTAGTACGAACCACTTTTTCATGCGCTCGGTCCCGCCATGACGATAAATACCATGATGATCGACGCAACGATGAAACAAACGAATGCCAAGGTTGACACGAGAATCTGCCAAATCCCTTTCAACTTCGTCCGACTGACCGTGACCAGCAAGACACTGATCGCAAAGAGTCCGATGCCAGCGAACGAAATCCACATTTTTAATAATCCTGGACTCAAGGTTTCCACCCCACTCCGTTAATCTTTCGTCGTGAAGAGATGCTCGATCTCATTTTTTTGTGGTCGTTGCATCAACTTTTTGACTTCTTCTTCCGGTGTATGACCGTCAAAGAGAACATGGTATAAAGCAGAAGTAATTGGGAGTTCACATTGTTTCGACTCTGCTAGATCATATGCAGCTTGTGTCGCACGAACACCTTCTACGACCATTCCCATGTTTTCAAGCACTGTCTCTAGTTTTTCTCCTCGACCGATGGCATTTCCCGCACGCCAATTTCGGCTATGGACAGAAGTACAAGTGACGATTAAGTCACCCATTCCTGTCAAGCCGGTGAACGTCATTGGGTTTGCCCCAAGCATCGTTCCAAGACGAGCCATCTCGACCATTCCACGCGTAATCAAGGCTGCCTTGGCATTGTCCCCATAACCGAGACCATCTGTCATACCCGCAGCAAGTGCAATGATATTCTTCAGTGCTCCACCGAGTTCTGCCCCGATGATGTCCGCATTGAGGTAGACACGGAAGTTTTCATTCGTAAACAATTCCTGCACACGACCAGCCTCTTCTAAATCATCCGATGCAACGGTCACCGTCGTCGGTTTACGTAACGCAACCTCTTCAGCATGTGAAGGACCTGTCAAGACACAAACCGCTTTACGTTTCGCCGGGTCGACCTCTGCTTCGATCAACTCAGACAATCGAAGATGTGTCTTCGGTTCGATTCCTTTTGATGCATGAATCAGGACGACTGGTTCTGTCAATAGTTCATTTAATTGACGAGAAACCGCACGAATCGCAGATGACGGTGTCACGATCAAAATATGTGTTGCGCCTTCGACCGCCACTTTGAGATCCGTCGTCGCCTTCAATGATTGTGGCAACACGACGCCCGGCAAGAATTGCGCATTTTCATGATGCTCATTGATACGGTCGACATTTGTTTGTTCACGACCGTAAAGAATGACTTCCTGATCATTATCGGCTAAGACGAGCGAGAGCGCTGTTCCCCAGCTTCCTGCTCCGATGACAGCGATTTTGGTCATACTGAATCACCTCATTATTGTTTTTGACGAGCTAAAATCCGGATTGGTGTACCTGTGAAATCAAATGCCTCCCGAATCCGGTTCTCGAGATATCGTTTATAAGAGAAGTGAAGCAATTCTGGATCATTGACGAACAAGACGAACGTTGGCGGACGCGACGCGACCTGAGTCGCATAGTTAATCCGTAAACGAACTCCTTTATCTGTCGGCGCAGGGTTCATAGCGACAGCATCGACGATGACATCGTTCAAGACACTTGTCTGAATCCGTTGCGCATGACTGTGCGCTGCTTGCTGAATGACTGGTAATAACGTTTGTAAACGACGTTTTGTTTTTGCTGAGACGAAGACGATTGGTGCATAGTCAAGGAAACGGAATTCTTCCCGAATCTCTTCTTGCATCTTTTTCATCGTCTTATCATCTTTTTCAACAGCATCCCATTTATTGACGACAATGATGACCGCGCGACCTGCTTCATGGGCATATCCTGCTACTTTTTTATCTTGTTCGATGATACCTTCTTCACCATCAAGAACAACACAGACGACATCTGCTCGTTCGATTGCTTTTTGAGCACGCATGACACTAAAGCGTTCTGTCGATTCATAGACTTTCCCGCGTTTTCGCATCCCTGCCGTATCGATGATGACGTATTCTTGTTCATCCCGCGTAAATGGTGTATCGATTGCATCACGTGTTGTACCAGCGATATTCGAGACGATGACACGCTCTTCACCAAGAATCGAGTTCGTCATACTTGATTTCCCGACGTTTGGACGACCAATCAAGGCAAACTTAATCGTACTTTCGTCATATTCCAACTCTTCTTTATCTGGTGCTAATTCAAGGACACGGTCGAGTAAATCACCAAGTCCAAGACCATGTGTACCAGAAATCGGGAATAAGTCCCCGAATCCAAGAGAGTAGAATTCATACATTAAATCACGCATCTCAAAATTATCCACTTTATTGACAGCTACGACGACTGGTTTGTTCGAACGGAACAACATGTTCGCGACTTCCTCATCCGCTGCTGTGATTCCTTCGCGTCCGTTCACCATGAAAATGATGACGTCCGCTTCATCAATGGCGAGCTCCGCCTGATGACGCATCATTTGAAGTAGGGGCTCATCCCCAACTTCGATTCCACCTGTATCAATCAAATGAAAATGACGATTCAGCCATTCTCCAGTTCCGTAAATACGGTCGCGGGTAACGCCTGGCTTGTCTTCTACGATTGAAACCCGATCTCCAATCACCCGGTTAAAAATCGTCGACTTTCCGATATTTGGGCGACCTACGATCGCCACGACTGGAATTGCCATCCCAACACCTTCTTTCTCTTCTCTCGCTTCATAGCCGTTCTATTGTATCAAATCAAACTCTCATATACCATAACAAACCGCATATAAAAAGCGGACACGCTTGTGTCCGCTTTGTGTCATCCTTTATTCTTTCGTCTCTGAATCGTCTTCTGTCAAGTCAGCGACAGAAAATCCTTCTGATTGATTCGAGTAATCCGAATAGTCCTCAGAAGACCCTTCTTCCTCTTCGAGAACACGTGTCGAGAGCGAGATCTTGTGCTCATCAAGACGCACTTCAAGTACCTTCGCTTCAATTTCTTGTCCTTCTTCAAGTACTTCTGAAGGCGATCCGATATGACGGTTCGCGATTTGTGAAATATGCAAAAGCCCTTCTACCTGCGGTGCAAGCTCAATGAAGGCACCGAACTGGACAAGACGACGTACGCGTCCTTTGACAATATCCCCAGCTTCGATTTTCCCTTCCATCTGTTGCCATGGACCCGGTTGTGTTTCCTTGATCGACAACTTAACCTTTTCTGTATCACGGTCGACGCCAAGTACTTTGACTTCGACTTTCTGACCTTCCGTGACGATGTCCGAAGGACGTTCGACACGATGGTGTGCCATTTCCGAGATATGAACGAGACCATCGACGCCACCGATGTCAACGAAAGCACCGAAATCTGTCAATCGTTGGACTGTTCCTTCTAGAACTTGCCCCACTTCTAGATTTTCGAGTGTCTCTTTTTTCTTCGCGTTCAATTCACCTTCAACGACGGCTTTGTGCGAGAGAATGACACGGTTCTTCTCTTGATCGAGTTCAACGACCTTGACGTCAATCGAACGACCGATGTAATCCGAGAAGTCCTCGACGTAATGCCGCTCGACAAGCGACGCTGGGATGAATCCACGGACACCGATATCAACGACGAGACCACCTTTAACGATGTCTTTCACGACAACTTCAAAGATCTCACCTGATTTATACTTCTCTTCAACTTGCTCCCACGCTTTAAGTGCATCAATTTCTCGTTTTGAGACGACGACCTCTTCATCCGTGATTTTCTTGACCTTCACTTGTAGTTCATCTCCGACGTTCAACACACCACGAATATCATCGAGATGGAGACTCGATACTTCGCTGATCGGTAAGATGGCTTCTGTTTTATATCCGATATCAATGAGTGCTTGCTTGTCTTCAATTTTCACGACCATTCCGGTAACTACCTGGTCCCGATGAATTTCAAAATCAGGCATATCTTTCATTTCTTCGACCATTCCAAAACAACCTCCTCACGATGAGTACAAGAAACGCCTGACACGTGTCAATGCGTTTATCCTGCTTCTAACTTCTTACAATTCTGACTATTTGTCAAGGTATTAAGCGTGATTGAAGTAGACGGATTTGATTTCGTCCATGATTCGATCAGAAATCGCTTTCGCAGCACCACGTTGATCACGTAAATCCGAAATATCGACCGGTTTTCCGATCGCGACGCGCATTCGTTTGAATGGGCGATACGATCCAATGATGGCAATCGGTAAAATCTGAGCATTCGATCGTAAGGCGAAGAACCCTACACCGGGTTGTGCTGATGTGAATTCTCCTGGAGCAGAACGCGTTCCTTCTGGGAAAATGCCAACAGTCTCATCCGTATTTAACAGCTCGATCGTCCGTTTCAAGGCTTGACGGTCCCCTTGACCACGACCGACAGGATAGGTTCCTGCCGCAATCATCAGCTGCTTTAAGGCAGGGACTTTAAACAACTCCTCCTTCGCCATATAACGAACCGAACGTTTCGGTGGAATCGCACTGACGAGGAAGACGGGATCCCAATTTGAACTGTGGTTGGCACAGATGAGTAAGGAACCGTCTTTCGGAATATTCTCTTGCCCCGTCACCTTCAATCGGAAGACTGTTTTGGCTATGACCCAGACGACAAACCGCGCAATCCGATAAACGGTATCTTGACGTTTCATTTTAGAACACCTTCCGCTAGTTCCATCAGGCGAACAACGACTTGATCAATCGTCATCTCTGTCGTATCTAGATATAATGCGTCGTCTGCTTGGCGTAGAGGAGAGACTTCACGTTCACTGTCCCGTTTGTCCCGCAGCGCGATTTCTTCTTGAAGAACTGTGATATCGCTATCCATCCCACGCGCGATGTTCTCCCGGTGCCTTCTAGCTGCACGCTCTTCCACAGTTGCCGTCAAGAAAACTTTTAATTCAGCATCAGGTAATACGACTGTACCGATGTCACGACCGTCCATGACGATGCCACCCTGATCTGCTAATTTTCGTTGCGCCGTGACGAGTGCTGCTCGAACTTCTTTTTGACGAGCGACGAACGATACATTATTCGTGATTTCGATGGAACGGATCGCATCCGTCACTTCGCGATCACCAATAAAGACACGTTGCCCGTTTTCGCCTGGTGTTAAACGAATATCAAGCGATTTCATCAATTCGCCAAGCACTTCTCCGTTGTTCAGATCAAGCGATTGTTCGAGTGCTGCGAGCGTAACGGCACGATACATCGCCCCTGTATCGATATATACATAGTCAAGGCGTGCCGCCAGTTGTTTTGCGATCGTACTTTTCCCAGCACCTGCTGGTCCATCTAATGCAATTTGAATCTTCTTCATCATCCATCCAATCCTTCCATCTTCCCCATATTTGATGGGGATTCATTCTTCCGAACGTTATCATAGCAAAAAAATGCGGTCAGGTGAATGGATTCATGCCCCTTCTTGAACTTTTCATTTGCATTTGATAACAGTGACGCAATACTAGCTCACGACTTCTGTCAGGAATCATTGTAAATTGGAATGCGAGTTCATACCGTTCTTCCCGTCGATCGATACGGACGAGCTCAGCAATAACATCTAAAGTACTCGAAATACCGTCACCAGTAGGTAGAATGAATGTCATCTCCACCTCTTCCTCTTTTTGAATCGGTAACTGATCCGACAAAATCATCATGCCACCAGCCGATAAGTCAAGCGTCACCGTCGTAAACGGATCAAATTGCGTTTTATGCGGATGAACGGCGACATCGAGCATTTGTGGTACTCGAACGAATTGACGTCGTTGGATGCGCTCGATTTGATCATCACTCGGTCGCTTTAAGGCGTACCGCTGACCACGAAGTGGATCATTTTGTCGTTCCACGACGACCGTATCAAACCCAAATAATTTACCTTTTTCTTTAAAGAAGTAAAAAGAAACTTCTTCGTGATCTGACAAGATGAACGTTTTTAATGTCGCGACCTCACTTGGCGCCTCGATCCAAATCAATCGATTCGTTACGGCTGTTACTTTTGACCGTCCTTGTCGATCTTCACTATTCGAAAGCATTACTAAATCCCCGATTTCCATCATCCTACTTCGCTCCTACTTTCTATTCGATGCCATCTGAATGTTGTTTTTTTCGTTTGAATCGACGATTCAAACGGTTGGCACCTCGTACTTGAAATAATCCGATCGTCCATAAAATGATCATGAAGACGATTGGCAAAACAGATATACCACCATTTTCCAATATTAACAAATTAAATAAGATATGTGCAAATACCGGAATCGTTATCGATAAGGACAACCACCGATACGGGTGAGGCGAGAATTTCGCCATTCCCATGAAGAAACCCATGATGACAGCAAACAAAGCATGACCGGATACCGGTAGTAAAGCTCGGAATAGCATGTGTTCGACCGTTCCATTCACCATCAGATATAAGATGTTCTCAAGGGTAGCAAATCCAAGCGAGCACGCTACGGCATAGATGATCCCATCATAATAATCATTAAACCGTTGATGGATATACACGGTATAAAAGACGACGAACCATTTTGCAAACTCTTCTGTGACTGCTGTTCGAATCAATTGCACCTCTTCACGCCCACCAAACTCCGTTTGAACGATGTAGTCGATGAACATCAAGGGAAAAACGAGTAAAATTCCAAAAATGAAGCTTCGAAGGATATATCCAACGGGCTCTGATTCATGTTCGTGACGTAGATAAAAATAAGTTAGGAGTGCGATGCCTGGGGCAACTCCGGAGAAAACGATTTGAATCACGCTTCCTCTCCCCCTTTCTTCCTCTCCATAAGAATAAAGGTTTCTTGGAAAAAAGAAAACGTCCTCGTTGTTTCGGGAGGGAAAAAGGTTACAATATGGAAGAACTAATTGAATATGCTATAGAAAGTAGGTGAAGGTCTTTTGTCTTTTGACACAGACCATTTAGAATGAAATCATTATTATTAATTCATACGGGTGGAACGATTGCGATGGCGCAAGATCACTCTGGTCACGTCTTACCGAATGACATCAATCCACTGGATGCTTCACTACCTCGAGCGACGGATATCGCAAACATCACAACGCGTCATTTTTCAAATTTACCTTCTCCACATATGACGCCCGACATCATGCTACGTTTGGCACACTTCATCGAAAGTGAACTTGCTAAGGAACACTACGATGGAGTCGTCATCACCCATGGGACGGATACACTTGAAGAGACCGCTTATTTCTTACATTTGACAATTGGTGCACCTGTTCCGATTGTTTTGACTGGAGCCATGCGTTCATCCAACGAAGTCGGATCGGATGGCGAGTTTAATTTGATCACGGCACTCCGTGTCGCAGTCAGTGAAGCAGCGCGTGAAAAAGGTGTTCTCGTCGTCTTTAATGGTGAGATTCATTCGGCATTCAACGTCACGAAAACGCATACGTCATCCGTCGATACGTTTAAATCGGTTCACTTCGGAAATCTTGGCATGGTGACGAAAGATCACGTTTACCTATTCAACACGCCACTTCTGAAGCAAACACATATGGTAACCTCGCTCTCTAAACGTGTTGCTGTTTTGAAAGTATATGCCGGAATGGAACCAGATTTATTACTAGCCGTGAAACAACTCGGTTACGATGGACTCGTACTTGAAGTTCTCGGTCAAGGAAACGTCCCTCCGAGTATCGTCGATGCCATTGCCGAATTGATCGCAGTCATGCCGATCGTCATCGTTAGTCGATGCTTCAATGGAATCGTGCAAGATGTTTATGGATATACAGGTGGCGGTCAACAGTTAAAAGAGATCGGTGTCATTTTCTCAAATGGACTGAACTCACAAAAAGCACGACTTAAATTAATGATTGAACTCGAAATCAATGCGACCCAATCAGAACTCGAAGAGTCATTCAGGGTCGAATAAATGAAAAAACCTCTTGACTCGGAACTCATCATTCCGAATCAAGAGGTTTTTTAGACGTGAATTGATAGACCACGTAATCGTTCGACGAGATGATTCGCGATGTTCGCGCCATGAAAACGTCCGTTTTCAATGAATATCTTATTGGCATCGTATCCTGCTGCAACGACGCCGGCAATATAAATCCCAGGAACATTCGACTCCATCGTCTCTTCATCATGACTCGGAACACCTGTCTTGCGATCGATCGCGATACCAGCATCAGCGAACAAGCCGACGTCTGGTGTATAACCCGTCATCGCAAATACGAAATCTGCTCGGACAGTCCGCTTGTCTCCCTCCACTCGGTAAACGACTTCTTGGTCCGTGATTTCCTCGATCATCGCGTCAAACACCATCTTGACCTTTTCCGAACGAACGAGTGATTCGAAGTTCGGCAAGACCCATGGTTTGATCGATGGACTATACTCGGGTCCACGATAAAGTACAGTTACGCGTGCTCCTGCTTTTTCAAGCTCGATTGCTGCATCAACACTTGAATTCTTCCCACCGATGACGACGACATCCTGATCAAAGTATGGATGCCCTTCCGTAAAATAGTGCGATACGTGGGGTAACGTTTCTCCTGGGACGTCCATTCGGTTCGGTAACCCATAATAACCTGTCGCAAGCACAACAGATCGTGCTTCTCGCTGTTTCTTCACTCCAGAGCGTTCTGAATGGATGATGAAGCGATCCGCCTGACGTTCAATGTGCTCGACTGTCTCAAATGGACGAATCGTCAACTGCTTTCGTTTGACGACTTCTCGATAATAGACGAGTGCATCGAGACGACGTGGTTTTAATTCCTTATTGATGAACGGCACGCCACCGATTTCTAATTTTTCACTACTTGAAAAGAACGTTTGATGCGTCGGATAACGATAGATCGCTTCAACGATATTTCCTTTTTCGAGCACTTCGACGTCTAGTCCTCGATCTTGCATTTCGATCGCTGCCGATAAACCACATGGTCCTGCACCGATTACGATACAATCTAACATTCGAATATCTCCTCTTCCGGTTGCTTTTTTTATATCTTAGCAAATCTCATCAAGAGACGAAAGAAATTGCAATAGGAAAACACCCGCTCCTCATCTAGAGGAACGGGTGGTACGTATTTTTAACGTTTAATTAGACCCAACCACGGAAACGGGATGCTTCTGCCATTTTCCGCACACCTACCATATAAGCGGCGAGACGCATATCGACATTTCGCGTCTGTGCTGTCTGATAGACTTGGTTGAATGAGTTCACGAGGACCTTTTCGAGTTTCTCGTGGACTTCCTCTTCCGTCCAGTAATACCCCTGATTATTCTGTACCCATTCGAAGTAAGAAACCGTTACGCCACCACTCGAAGCAAGAACATCCGGAACGATCAAAATGTCACGTTCTGCAAGAATTTTCGTCGCTTCGTTCGTCGTTGGACCGTTTGCTGCTTCTACGACGATCGCTGCGTGGATATCATGTGCATTGTCTTCTGTAATTTGATTCTCGATTGCCGCAGGAACAAGAATATCACATTCGAGTTCAAGCAATTCTTTATTCGAGATCGTATTTTTGAACAATGTCGTAACCGTTCCGAATGAGTCGCGACGGTCCAGTAGATATGGGATGTCGAGTCCGTTCGGATCATGAAGTGCACCGTAAGCATCACTGATGGCGATGACTTTTGCACCTAAGTCATACATGAACTTCGACAAGAAGCTACCTGCGTTCCCGAACCCTTGAACGACGACGCGTGCTCCTTCAAGTGTAATGCCTTTTTTTGCTGCCGCTTCTCGGATCATGATTGCGACACCTTTCGCCGTTGCTGTTTCACGACCGTGTGAGCCACCAAGAACGAGCGGTTTTCCTGTGATGAAACCAGGAGAGTTAAATTCATCGATCCGGCTGTACTCATCCATCATCCAAGCCATGATTTGTGAGTTCGTGAAGACGTCAGGTGCTGGAATATCCTTTGTCGGTCCAACGATCTGACTGATGGCACGGACATATCCACGGCTGAGACGTTCGATTTCGCGGAAGCTCATCTCACGTGGATCACAAATGATCCCGCCTTTCCCGCCGCCATATGGTAAATCAACGATACCTGCCTTCAGACTCATCCAGACGGATAATGCTTTGACTTCGACTTCCGTCACGTTTGGGTGGAAACGAATTCCCCCTTTTGTCGGTCCAACAGCATCGTTATGTTGCGCACGATATCCTGTGAAGATTTTCGTCGAACCATCATCCATTCGCACCGGAATCCGGACTGTCAACATCCGGAGTGGTTCTTTAAGTAATTCATACATTTCGTCTGGATACCCTAATTTCCCTAGTGCTTCCTTGACGATTTCTTGTGTTGCTTCCAGTACGTTCTTGCGATGATTCGCATGTTGTTGGTCAGTAATCATTCCAACGTTCCTCCCCATAAGTGGCATCCCCTATGCCGTTTCCTTGTTCGGATAAAGTATACTCTTTTCTCGAACGTAATGAAAGGGGTTACGCCCATATTTGTAAGCGCTTTCTCACTTCTTTTCCTAGGATATCAATGATTGGATTACTTGATTTGGGCGTGGCGTTCAATCGCTAATTCCATGAAATACTCGACCAATTCCGGATATTCGATACCAACTGCTCGTGCTCCGTCCGGGAATAAACTCGTTGATGTCATACCTGGCAATGTATTCGTCTCTAAAATAACTGGATTTCCGGACTCAGGAACAAGGAAATCTGACCGGGAATACCCAGCACAACCCAGTACTTGATGTGCTTTGACGGCCCACTCCTGAAGTATTGCTGTCGTCGTCTCATCTAGTTCGGCAGGGCAGATATGCTCTGAACCTCCGATTGCATATTTCGATTCGTAATCATAAAAGGCATTCTTCGGAATGATCTCGATGACCGGTAATGCTTTTTCTGCACCTTTATGACCAACGACTGGAACCGTCACTTCGCGTCCTTTAATGAATTGTTCGACGAGAACCGCATCATCGGCTTCGAACGCTTTTGCAATCCCCTCACGTAACATCGTCTCGTCTTGTGCGATTGTCAATCCATTCGATGAACCTTCTTGTGCTGGTTTAACGACACAAGGGAATTGACCATTCCATTCTGCGATTTTCGCCTCGACATCATCTTCACGTTCTAATAATACATCACGTGCAATCGTGATACCCGCTTTATCAAAGTGAACTTTTGAACGTGCCTTATCCATCGCAAGTGCTGACGCTAACACACCTGAACCTGTGTATGGAATATTCGCAAGTTCAAGTAACGCCTGCACGCGTCCATCTTCACCAATTTTCCCATGAAGAGCGATGACAGCCACATCTACATCCAGCTGGAAGAGTTCATGTGCTCGATCAGGATGGAAATCAACAGCCGTGACTTCATGTCCTTTACTGTTTAACGCTTCCATGATTGATTTTCCACTGTTTAATGAAACCTCCCGTTCACCTGAAGTCCCACCATATAACACTGCCACTTTCATCCTACTTCACTCCTTCTTCTTACGTTCAATGATTATCATACCATCCTTCTGACCACGAAAAAATACAAAATGGTGCCACTTCTGGTAGAAGATAAAAAGGTGCGACATTGCCTGACGAGGCAATGTCGCACCTAATGTTCTAAATGTGGAATTGTTCCGCAATCGTGGCAATGGCTTGTTTCGATTGAATCGTTTTTCCGTACTCTGACATGACGAGCGGACTTTTCGGGCTCGGTTCCCCGTATTCTGACAAAATCGTCGTCACCGTACGCTCGAGCGCGTCATTCATTCGTTCCTGGAAATAGAGATAATAGCTGCCTTCGAAGAAATAAAGACTACCGCCTGTCTCCGTGTACGACATATGTCGTAATAACCCATGGCTCGCTTGAATGACATCTTCGAGCGAATTCAAGGCATACAAGACATGATGGACGATGTCGACCGTCATGCGAATTTCGACTTGATCAAATTCGTCATTCATCTCTTCCGGTAGATCACCTTCACGACGCACATCAACGAGCATGCCGTCATTCGGAAAGAATGTGACGAAAAATTCGAGTGTTCCTGCTGCCTGAAAACCAAAATTCGATTCAGCTTCCTCTAATAAATTGCGCAATAGAGCTTGTCCCTTCCCAACGGCCAACGTTTCTGGTCGGACATCGTGAAGTGATAACTCTTGCTTCGTAATGAAGACACGAAGGTGTCCTTGTTTCATTTGTTCAAACCTCATATAGACTCCTCCAGTCAAGACCGGAAACATAGGTGTCTCCGTTCGCTATGAACCATACTATACACCAGATACCGGAGTGAGTCGACTTAACCAACTTTTCCACGATTGATCGTCCGCACCAAGTAAGTGTGGTCCGTATCGTTCCGGAAGCTGATCGACCGCGTATCCTCCAAGTCCAATTTCAAGATTCGGAAAATCAGCCATCAAACAGTCTAATGCTTCATCAAGCAATGGTAAATGATCGGATAACGTGCACGATAAGATGACAGCTTTCGGTTGCAATTGATGTGTCACGGCTACTAAGTCCGGCACCGGAATACCAGAACCGAGGAAAATCACATCAAAACCCGATTGCCGCAAGTAGAGTGTGAAGAAGAGTAGTCCGAGCTCATGTTCTTCTTCTGGTGCACAGACACAAACGATTCGCGGCAAGAACGGATTGATCGGCATCTGTAGTGATAACGTCGAAAGACGGGCTCTTAAGAAAGCTGTTGCAAAATGTTCATGCGCAATTGTAATCTCTCCTGACTCCCATTTCAGTCCGATTTCATGTAAGAGTGGACCAACGATATCTTGAATGACTTTATCGAAACTAAACATCGAGAACGCTTTATTCATGATGTCATGCGCGTGTCGTTCTTCGAAGTTCGTCAATGCACGGAATAACTGATCTCGTAGTTCGACTCCGTAATCATGGGGCACTTCAGCTCGATTGACAGGCATCTCATATAATTGAATTGCCTTTGAAACCGACAATCCTTCTTTTTGTTTATCGACGATCCAACGCAATTTCGCAACGTCACTATCACTATAAATGCGATGCCCGGATTCACTTCGATCCGGATCAAGCACTTGATATCTCCGCTCCCAAGCACGAATGGTCGTCGGGTTGAGTCCCACCAACGCAGCGACTGCTTTGATATTGTATTTCCCACGATCCATGCATCGTGCCTCCTTCCCCTTCCTTTCTAGTATACGCTGAAAGGAAAAAAATCTCCGTTCACAATGTGCCTTTACATCATGAAACCGATGGAGACGAAGGCGATGATGATCGTGATCATGAGTACCGTTAGCGTGATTGCTAGCGGATTTTTTCGAAATGGTTGCTTCAGTCGTTCATTTCGAACGTGTTCGATTCGCGAGGAACGTGGTGGTAAGAGTTGCTCCTCTTCGTTCTGATGTAACCGCCGTTGATCTTGTTTACTCAATGTTCATCACCTTTTCTTGAAAAAAATAAGGATATTTTCTAGTTTACACCGAATCTAGTGATGAAAAAAAGACTTGTTCTAAACGCTTTTTCCAATTTACCGTTTGAAGCACCTTACTCTTCACGGGATCCTGCCATTCGATCGTACCGCATATATCACAACAACGTGGCTGAACGATTGCCGGTTCATCAAAATGATGCAATAACATCGTACGGCGACATTCATTCCGGTGAATATAGTCCATCATCCGGCTGACTTCTCGTCCTTTGAGCTGTTTTCGTTCCACCTGCCATTGCATTATACGTTCCTTCGACCAGCCATTCTCAAGTTGCGATTTCAGTAACCGATATGCTGGATCTTCCGGATTGAGGTGTAGACGAGTCTCGATTTTCGCGTAGGACTCACCTCTTCTCACCCCTTGTTGTAACTGATCAATCCAAAGGACAGGCGCATATTGTGTCTCAATCAGAAAGGTTTGTAATTGTTCATCCTGAGGAGCATAAAGCAAGATCGCCGTCGCCTCTTTTCCGTCCCGACCGGCACGTCCGATTTCCTGCATATAAGCTTCAAGCGTCGCCGGCATCGTATGATGGATAACTGTACGAACGTTTCCTTTATCAACACCCATTCCAAATGCGCTCGTACAAACGAGACAGTCCATTTCATCATGAAGAAACTGTTGTTGAACAAGCTGACGGTCTTCCATCGTTAATCCGGCATGATAGTAGGTTGCCCCTTCAATGATTCCTGCAATCCGTTCCGCTTCTTTACGCGTTGTCGTATAGATGACACAGGGACGAACGATACGAGTCATCCAACGGTCGAGTACTGCGTCTTTTTCTTCTCGATCGACGCGATCCACGATGTACTGGATTTCCGGTCGATTGACGGAACGACGGATGACATGCGGTTCTCGCATCTGCAATTGTATTCGGATATCTCGTTCGACAGCTTGAGTCGCTGTTGCGGTTAAGGCGAGGCACTGCGGAAAACCTAGTTCCCGGCGAATTTGCCCAAGTCTTGCATACTCAGGTCGAAACTCGTGTCCCCACTGCGAGATACAGTGGGCTTCATCGACGACGAATAGCGCGATGTCGACCTGTTTCAGACGAGCCCGTATTTGTGGTAACGCGAGTTGTTCCGGTGATAAGTAGAGATACCGTAGATGTTCGAGTACGGATAAGATTTGCTCTTTTTCTTCTCGCGTCTCAACAGATGTTAATTTTGCGACAGAACGTTCTCCCCGACGTTTGATTTGCATGACTTGATCCTCAATCAAAGAGAGCAGCGGAGACAAAATCAATGTCAGTCCCTCTCCTTTTACATACGAAGGAAACTGATAACATACAGACTTTCCTCCACCTGTCGGTAAAATTGCTAACGTATCTGTTCCATTCAGGATGGATTCGATGATTTGGCGTTGTCCAGGTCGAAACGCTTCATAACCGAAATGTCGATGCAATAACGCTTCCATTAACTTCCCTCCCATTTACTACGAGCTAAGACCAATCGAATTTGAAAATAGGATACGTCTGATTGCATCGCGCTTTTGATTCGCTTGAGCGCATAAGTTTTGAGTTGTTGTGCGATATGTCGAATTTCTTCTTGTTGAGCCGTATCAACGAAATGATCTAACGGAAAAGTGGGTGCATACATTGCAATTTCAACAAGATGGTCTTCCATCGTGCTATTTTTTAGACGTCTTCTGACCGCAACATCTTCAACAGTGAGTCCTTGTTGCAATAATTCCCAAGTCGTTTGAGCAGACTGCGTCATCTTCGGAGTATGGAGACCGGCTCCGATTTGTTGAATGAGCGGTGTACTTTTTAAGTCATTGATGCATCTTCGCCAAGCTATGATAAATTCGAACTGGACCGTCTCGACATCTACCTTCATCATTCGTGCCAATTGAGGATATGACCATCCCGTTTGCACACCTGATAATCGATGACTGATCAATGTCGCATCTCGTTCCGGTAAGCGCTCAAGGAGGAGCGTCAATTCTTGATACATCTGCGCTAACCAATCTGCTCGATTCGAGATGGTCGGAAGAACACTCTTGACCCACTCCCGGACGATCGTCTCTTGTTGCACGGGAATGAATGGTTGTTGTGCTTCTAGACAAATTACCGTTTGAACGAGAAGACTGAGCCGTTTCCACATCATTTCAGCATATCCCCGAAGTTCACCACCAAGTTGATCAATGATTACTCCATCCGTTTGTCCTACTAGTCGAGCGCCTTCGCTCGTCAGTCGAAGTGTCTCTTGCCGTTCGATCCACTTTTTCTGAACAAGTTCCGTTAAAACCGACTCGAATCGCTGTTTACTGACTAATACGGTACCGAACGTCGACTCTAAATCATAAAAATGAGCATCTTGAAGAGAAGTTGCTGACTTCTTCCCTTGAAAAACATGATAAAGACTCCGGTCCGAACGTTCGTCTCGAAGACGCTGAATCGATTCTAGAAAAATGCGCTCTAGTAATGAAATTTCCATCTGCCACGCTCCTTTCTGATATATAGTGTTTATCGATTTGAAGATGATACCTCATCCATTTTCTTTTCGTTACGTTTTAGACATACTGTTTGCGGGCATGTGATGATATATACATTTTCTGTTATCACTTACGCTTCGTCATTGAAATGCAACGATGAGTCCGATACAATGACATATAGATGAGAACAGCGTGTTTCAATAATGTTTTCGTATAGAGAGGAGACCGTTCAATGGCTAAATTTACGATTGTCGACAAAGATACTTGCATCGCTTGTGGTGCTTGTGGAGCAGCGGCACCAGATATCTATGATTATGATGATGAGGGTTTGGCATATGTCATTCTTGATGATAACAATGGTACTGCCGAAATTCCAGAAGCATTATTCGACGATATGATTGATGCATTTGAAGGATGCCCGACGGATTCAATCAAAGTAGCAGATGAATCGTTCGAAGGCGATGCGTTAAAATTCGAATAAGTGAATAAAAAAAGATGTTTCCTTGCGAAACATCTTTTTTTATTGGTCTTTTATTCACGCGATATATCTATCAATCATTAAAAAAACCGGACGTCGCCATTTGGCAACATCCGGTTTCTAAGTGGTAAAAAATTTAGCGTTTTCCTTTGATATATGGTACACCAACAGCTTTTGGTGCATCCGCCCGACCAACGACACCAGCGAGTGCTAGGATCGTCAAGAGATACGGTGCAATCAATAGATACACTTGCGGAATTTGATCGAGTAACGGCAATTGCTGACCGATGATTGAAATCGCTTGAGCGAATCCGAAGAATAGTGCAGCACCCATAGCCCCGAGTGGATTCCATTTTCCGAAGATCATCGCCGCAATCGCGAGGAACCCTTGACCGAGGATCGTCGTCACACTGAAGTTCAGTGAGATTGATGTCGCATAAACAGCACCAGCAAGACCACCGAAACCACCAGAGATCATGACACCGATGAAACGCATCTTCGTGACGTTGATTCCCATTGTATCTGCCGCCATCGGATGTTCCCCGACAGAACGTAAACGAAGACCAAATGGCGTCTTGAAAATGATGTACCACGCGACGAAGGCAAGGATGATCGCGATATACGATGTGTAGTAGACGTTCGCGAAGAACATCTTCAGCACAGGAATATCGGACAAGAATGGCACGTTCTCTTTTGAGATTCGGTTTGGAATCGAATCCGTTTGTCCTTTTCCGTAAAGCGCCCGGACGAGGAAGATGGCAAGACCGACTGCAAGCAAGTTGATCGCAACTCCAAGAACCGTTTGATCAGCCCGGAAAAGGATTGCCGGAATCGCAAGGAAGAGCGAGAAAACTGCTCCGACGACAATCGCAATGAGCATCGCAAGCCAAGGACTCGCAGCACCCAAGCCCATTTTTGATAGCGTCAATGCCGTGACGACACCCGTGAAGGCACCCATGACCATTAAACCTTCTAACGCGATGTTAACGACGCCAGAACGCTCACTGAAAATGCCGCCAAGTGCTGCAATGATCAACGGAGCCGAATAGGCAAGTGCGATTGGCACGATGATATAAAGTACTTCAAGAAAGCCCATTACTGACCGGCTCCTTTCGCTTTTTTAGATTCTTTCTTAACTGCGAACTTCTCGATGACGAGACGAATCGCGTATCCAGAAGCCACGAAGATGATGATGAACGCAATGATAATTTTGATCAGTTCCGGTGGAATACCAATCTGTTGCATCGACAGACCACCGATATTGAGTCCTGCAAATAGCAATGCAGCGAGCACGACGCCGATCGGATTATTCGCACCTAACAAGGCAACCGCGATCCCGTCGAATCCAACACCAGTGAAGGACGCATTCAACGTCATGTTTTGGAACGTCCCAAGACCTTCCATCGCCCCAGCAAGACCAGCGAACACACCTGAGATGACGAACGATAAGATGATATTGCGGTTAACGCCCATCCCTGCATATTCAGCAGCATTCTTATTGAATCCAACAGCTCGAAGTTCATAACCGAGTGTTGTTTTCCAAAGAATAAACCAGAAGACGAGTGCAGCGATGATTGCGATGAAAATTCCGTTATGAAGACGTGAGAAATCCGTGATTTCTTGTAAGAACGGTGACGCAAGTGATGCTGATTCCTTGATTGTCTCCGTCCGCTCATTCGTAATGCCGATGACGTGACGTAAAATATCGTTCGTGACGTATAACGCGATATAGTTCATCATGATCGACGTGATGACTTCATGTACGTGGAATTTCGCTTTTAAGATACCAGGAATCGATGCCCAAAGCGCACCTGCTAAACCTGCTCCAATCAAAGCGAGTGGTAAATGAACAACTGTCGGCAAATCAAACTTGATTCCAATCCAGACTGCAACCATCCAGCCGACGAGCACTTGACCTTCGACACCGATGTTAAAAAGTCCTGTCCGAAAAGCAAACGCGACAGCAAGACCCGCGAAGATCAATGGAGCCGCCGCACGCAATGTTTCACCGATGCTGTACGGTTCGCCAAAAATACCATAGAATAATTGATCAAACCCAGCAATCGGATCATACCCACCAATGAGCATGACGATTGCCCCGACGACCATCCCAAGCACGATGGAAAGAATCGGAATGAGGATGCCGTAAAAACGCTCTAACTTCATGAATGACCTACCTCCTCTTTCTTACCGCCGGCCATCAGGAAGCCAAGCTCAATTTCGTTCGTTTCTTTCGGATCCAAGAAGGCCACTGTTTTTCCTTCATATAACACGGCAATCCGGTCAGAGACTTGCAGAATTTCTTCGAGTTCGAATGAAATCAACAAGACAGCACGACCTTTTTCGCGCTCAAGAACCAATTGTTCATGAATGAACTCGATTGCCCCAACATCAAGACCACGAGTCGGCTGAGCCGCAATCAGCAAATCTGGTGAACGATCGACTTCACGCGCGATGATCGCCTTCTGTTGGTTACCACCAGACAAGGCACGAGCGAACGTCTCTGGACTTGGAGTTCGGACGTCGAACTTCTCGATGAGCGTTTTGGCTTTTTCCATGACTTGTTTATAGTTCATGATGCCTGCTTTTGAGTACGGTTGTTTGTAGTACGTTTGTAAGACCATGTTATGTCCAATCGAATAATCAAGGACAAGTCCATGTTTATGTCGGTCTTGCGGGATATGACCGACACCTGATTCCGTTACTTTCCGTGGCTTCAGGTTTTTAATCGATTTGTTGTTGAGGAAGATTTCGCCACTGTCTGCTTTACGAAGACCTGTAATGGCTTCAATCAATTCCGTTTGTCCGTTTCCGTCGATTCCGGCAATTCCAACGATTTCTCCGGCACGAATGTCGAGATTCAATCCATCGACTGCTTTGATGCCACGACCGTCCTTGACGACTAGATTCTTGATATCGAGAACGAGTTCTTGTGGAGTTGCCTTGGAATACTCCGCATTAAAGTTGACTTCACGACCTACCATCATTTCAGCAAGACGCGACTGTGTCATCGTCTCATCAATATCGACCGTGCCGATATATTTACCACGGCGAATCGTCGTACAGCGATCAGCTACTTCCATGATTTCTTTCAGTTTATGCGTAATGAGGATAATCGACTTTCCTTCCGCAATCAAGCGATTCATGATTTGAATCAATTCTTTGATCTCTTGCGGTGTCAAAACAGCAGATGGTTCATCAAAGATCAAGATGTCTGCCCCACGGTACAACGTCTTCAAAATTTCAACACGTTGTTGCATTCCGACTGAAATATCCTCGATTTTTGCATCAGGATCAACAGCAAGACCATACTGTTCAGAAATCTGGCGTACCTTTTCACGCGCCGATGCACGATCAATCTTAATCCCTGTACGTGGCTCTGCACCTAAAATGATGTTTTCAGTAACAGTGAAATTTTGAACGAGCATGAAGTGTTGGTGCACCATGCCGATTCCAAGATCATTCGCGACGTTCGGACTCGTAATATTGACTTTTTCACCGCGTACACGAATTTCTCCAGCCTCAGGCTGATACAAACCAAATAAGACGTTCATCAGCGTCGATTTTCCGGCACCGTTTTCACCAAGTAAAGCGTGAATCTCACCTTTCCGAAGCTGGAGCGTGATATTATCATTTGCGACGAAATTGCCAAACTCTTTTCTGATGTTCAGCATCTCAATGACGTATTCCAAGAAAATCCACTCCCATGTTTAGTTTAAAAGGGGAGTCGCAATGCTAGCGACCCCCGCTTTCATTATTATTTAAGTGACGCTTCGTACTCTTTATACTCGTCGTCAGTCGATGGAACTTTAATGTCACCATCGATGATTTGTTTTTTGTACTCTTCGACTTTGTCGAGTGCTTCTTTTGAGACGTTGTCTTTTGAAGGAGCGATATCGACACCGCCGTCTTTTAGACCGAACTCAACGACTTTACCTGCTGGGAAGTTGCCGTCCTTCGTGTCTTTCGCGACTTGCTCTACTGCTGTATCCACACGTTTGACCATTGATGTCAATGTGACGTTTTCTGGCATACCTTCTTCGACTTGGTCACGGTCTACACCGATAACCCAAACATCTTCACCGTTCTTTTTACGGTTTTTCGCTTCTGTGAATACCCCTTGTCCAGTACCACCAGCTGCGTGATAGATGACGTCGACTTTTTTACCGTACATACCTGAAGCGATTGCTTGTCCTTTTTCAGCAGCGTTGAAATCTTCTGCGTATTGAATTTCGATTTCCGCTTTCGGGTTAGCCGCTTTAACGCCTGCTTTAAATCCGCTTTCGAACTTTTTGATCAAGTCCGAGTTGACACCACCGACAAATCCAACTTTATCCGTTTTCGTCGTTAGACCTGCAACGACACCAACGAGGAACGAACCTTCGTTTTCTTTGAAGACGATTGAAGCGACGTTTGGTTTATCGACGACTTGGTCAACGAGTGCGAAGTTGTTCTTTTTGAACTGATCCGCTACTTTACCGATATCTTCAGCCATCAAGAAACCAATCCCGAGAATTAAGTCGTATTTTGCACGTGCTAATTGCTGAAGGTTCGGTTGATAGTCTGATTGTTTTGCAGATTGGAGATATTTATAGCCAGTACCTTCTTTTAAGTCATTGTCTTTCCCGAACTTTTGGATACCTTCCCAAGCAGATTGGTTGAATGATTTATCATCCACGCCGCCTGTATCTGTAACCATACCTACTTTAAAGCCTTCTGATTTGCTGCCGCTACCTGAATCTTTCGAATCGTCGTTGCCACCACATGCTGCAAGGACGGAACTCATTGCTAAACCTGTTGCTGCTAATGCGAGAAGTGACTTCTTTTTCATCTGGAAAAATCCCCTTTCGAATATGGTCATACAAAGTTCAAGACTACGTCTAGCACCTGAGGCTGGCGATGAGGAGCGTTACGTAGGTTTTGACGGGAAGCGCTTTCAGTATTCATCCTAAAACAATGGCTCACACACGTTTACGGATGACGTGGAAATCGAACTTATCTGCTCGGAAATAGTTCGCTGAAAAAAGAACGGAACGGTCGAGCTCATCATAATGCGTCTGACGCAAAGCGAGCAGAGGTTGGTCCGTATGTAATTGTTCAGCGATTTTCGGATCAATACGCGGCTCGATATGCGTCACAGCATGTGTGACACGTCGTCCGAGTTCTTTTTCTAAAGCATCAAACAATGATGTCGAAGAGGTGAACTGCTCTTCATTTTTAATATAATGGCTTGGAATCTTATCGATACAATAGACGACAGGAACATCTCCTGCGAGTCGGATTCGTTCGATTCGATATACCAATTCATCCGGACCAAGTTGAAAGCGTTCTCGGTCGCGCTCAGTCGGTTGGACCATCTCGGATGATAGCACTTCTGAGGTCGGAATCATGCCTGCGCGCGCGATCATCTCTGTCACGCTGTATAACTCCTCGATACCAGAAGTAAACGGTGGTCTTGCATTGATAAACGTACCGACACCGTGTTTACGGATGACAATGTTCTCATCTTCAAGAATTCGTAATGCCTCTCGAAGAGTAGCTCGACTGACGCCAAGTTGCTTTGAAAGTTCAAACTCTGAAGGGAGCTTCTCGCCTTCCTTGTAAACGCCGTCATCGATGTCTGACTTGATTTTTTCAATCACACGTAAATAAAGCAAACGATGATCTAGTTTAATCGACATGACGCATCTCCATCCTCTATCTAGTTGTAACCAGTGCTCAGACTTCTGACGTATGAGAACTCCAGCCAAGATAAGTATATGACGCTTAACACAATCCTGCAATCATTTTGTAACAGGTTAGAAGTCTGACTTCTGGCGCTTTTGTAACCCTTTTCATAACGTAATCAATAATGGAAGAAAATAGGGCATTCTACCTAAGAATGCCCTTTATCTTTTCAACGCTTATTGCTCAGGTACTTCGATTTCCCCTGAAACGACAGCCGCTTTTGCTTTCTCAAGCGCAGTCATCGTCTTCTTCGAGATTTTTTCAGATGGGACGATATCAACGCCGTCTTCCTTCAGACCATAACGAACCGTTTTACCACCTTCGAGTTTTCCATCTTTCGCTGCGTTAGCTGTATCTTCAACTGCGCGGTCGACACGTTTGATGACCGATGTTAACGTCACGTCTTCCGGCATACCTTCTTCTTTTTGATCACGGTCGACACCGATGACCGATACATCTTCTCCATTTTTCTTACGGTTCTTCGCTTCTGTGAAGACACCATTTCCTGTACCGCCTGCTGCTGGGAAGATGATATCCGCTCCTTTACCGTACATGCCGGCTGCGATGGCTTGACCTTTTTCAGGTGCTGCGAAGTCCTCTGCGTACTGAACATCGATTTTGATTTTTGGATTGACGGATTTCGCTCCAGCTTCGAAACCAGCTCGGAACCGCTCGATGACGTCCATTTTCATGCCACCGACGAAACCGATGTGATCTTTTTTCGTCTCCATAGCAGCAACGATCCCTGCAAGATACGCCCCTTCATTTTCCTTAAATGTGATCGATGTGACGTTTTTCCCTTCAACGACATTATCAACGATTGCAAATTGTGTATCCTTGAATTGATCTGCTACGGTTTTAACATCTTCATTGAATGTATTCCCGATACCGAAAACGAGATCTTCTCCACCACGTGCAAGACGTGACAAGTTCGGTTGATAATCTTGTTGTGATTTAGACTGTAAATAAGAGAACCCTTCATTTTGCTTGAGTTTGTTATCTTTACCGTACGCTTGCAGACCTTCCCAAGCTGATTGGTTGAACGATTTATCATCGATTCCACCTTTATCCGCTACCATAGCGACAGAGAACTGATCTTTTTGGTCAGCTTTCTCACCTGAACCGCCGCAGGCTGCAAGTCCAACTGTTGCTACTGACATCATCGATACGATTACCTGTTTTTTCTTCATATCATCCATCTCCTCTGCATTTATGAGAGCGCTTTCATTATCTATTTGTGAAAAAGTCGCTCCCAGCCCTCATGTTGAAGGTCGGTCACTCATATGTCTGAGTATGCCAAAAAAAATATTGAAAATCAACAGACGTCTGACAACTATTTTCATGAAAGCGATTTTATTTTATTTTTGTCTTTTTTCCTTCCTTTCATTTCTAATTTTCTCATCTCATATACGACTCCTGTATCATTTTTTTGAGCACATTATACGCTCATCCATATATATCCATTATTTTAATAAAAAAGAATCACGGTGGATACCGTGATTCTTGATTAACGTCCCATGACGCGGCGTGGTTTTGATCCTTCAGAAGGACCAATCAGACCATTTTCTTCTAGAGCATCAATCAACCGGGCAGCTCGGTTGTAGCCGATACGATACTTTCGTTGAATCATCGACGTCGATGCCGTCTCTTGGGTCAGAATGAACTGGACGACCTCATCATAGAGTGAGTCATCGACCTCTGTTTCACCTTCAGGTACATCTTTTGGAATCATCGCTTCAACATACTGCGCTTTTTGTTGACTGATGACATGATTGACAACCTTCTCGACTTCTTCGTCTGATAAGAACGCACCTTGTACACGGACGGGTTTGTTCATGCCGTTACCGAGCAACAACATATCCCCTCGTCCAAGCAATTTATCAGCGCCTCCCGTATCAAGGATCGTCCGTGAATCCGTCGCACTCGACACACTGAAGGCGATACGTGACGGAATATTCGCTTTGATGACACCAGTGATGATATCAACACTTGGTCGCTGGGTCGCGATAACCATGTGAATCCCAGCTGCTCGCGCCATTTGTGCAAGTCGCATGATTGCATCTTCAACTTCGTTTGACGCGACCATCATCAAGTCGGCTAACTCATCAACGATGACGACAATATACGGTAATCGTTGATGCACTTTTTCCTCTGCGTTCATCTTATCGATTAGTGCATTGTAGCCTTCGATGTTGCGCGCTCCGTTTTGACTGAAAATCTCATAACGACGTTCCATTTCCGAGACGACCTGTTTTAACGCCTGCGCCGCCTTTTTCGGATCGGTGACGACCGGTGCCAAAAGATGAGGAATACCGTTGTAGACGTTTAATTCGACCATTTTCGGGTCAATCATCATCAGGCGGACTTCATCCGGTCGAGCTCGCATCAAAATTGAGACGATCATCCCGTTAATGCAGACCGATTTACCGGAACCGGTCGAACCGGCAACTAAGACGTGTGGCATCTTATTCAGCTTTGCTGTCACCGTCTCACCAGAAATGCTTCGTCCGAGTGCGACGAGCAAACGATCATTGTCGGATTGAACGCTCTCCGCTCCTAACACTTCTCGAAGTGATACCATGGCGACTTCACGGTTTGGCACCTCGATTCCGACAGCCGCTTTACCAGGAATCGGTGCTTCGATTCGAATATCTTTCGCCGCTAACGCAAGCGCTAAATCATCGGCGAGTCCTGTGATCCGACTAAGCTTGATACCTTGTTTTGGTTCAATCTCATACTTCGTGACACTTGGTCCGAGATGAATCTTCAACACTTTCGCTCCGATCCCGAACGATTTTAAGGTCGCAATCAATTTCGTCGCATTATCCTTTAGTCGCTTATTCTCACCCGATAAGTCTTTGGACGTCGGCTCTGCTAATAAATCAAGCGACGGCAATTGATATCCGTCCGGTGTCTCCGTCATCGTCAGTGGTCCTTGTGTCTCCGCTGCTTGCGGTTCAACGTGATCCGTAAAGCCGATAATTGGAACGTCTTGAATGTTGACCGAAGGATCCTCTGCTTCTTGCTCTGTTTCGATTGGTTCCTCAACAGTTGCTGGTCGCAACGTCTTTGCTTTTTTCTCGCGGACCGGTTTCGGTGTCAGGTCTTTTTCGATCCGAGGACGAGGTGTCCGTTCACGATTACGAAATTCTTCTGCGCGTTCCCGCAGTCCAAGCCATAGCTCTCCATAAAACGAAGGGTGTAGTAGATGAACAGCTGCGCCGATGAAGAACAGACCAATCAAGAAGGCACCGCTACTTGAAATGTAATATGCTGCGTTTTGATAGAGCCATCCATTGAGAATACCACGCGGTGCTCCGAGCATTAGATCAATCCAGACGACTGAACCCATTAGTAGCATCGACCATGCCCATTTCTGAGCCCGTGACGCGTTCGATAGTAGCAAGAGTAGCACGGCACCTATCCCGCCGTATAATAAGGAACCGAACTGACCGATTAATCGTTCTCCTCCATCAGCTAGCGTCAGTCCGACTTTCCCGAATTCCCCAAATGCGAGAACGAAGGCAAGTAGTGAAACGATTGCGATGATGGTCGCATATGTACGATACGCAATCGGCTGACGTTGTTTCTTCGCTGCCGGTCGTTTCCGTGGCGGCGTTTTTTTTCGTACGGTTTTTCGTTTCGTCGTCGCCATACGTCATCCCTCCTGATAAAAAAACGGCTCAGTGGACCAGGTATTGGTCAATCTGAGCCGCTCGTTTGTTAAATCTCCATGATGATTGGAAGAATCATCGGGCGGCGTTTCGTCTGTTCATAGAGATAAGCACTGAGTTTATCTCGAATCAACGACTTCATCTCCGTCCAATCCAATTCTCCGTTTAATTTACCTTGTAGTTGTTTCGCGACGATTCGGTTCGCTTCATTGATCATATCTTCTGATTCACGCATATAGACGAATCCGCGAGAAATGATTTCGGGTCCCGAGACGATCGTTTTGTTTTTTCGGCTAATCGTAATGACACAGAGGACGACACCATCTTGTGACAACAAGCGACGATCACGAAGGACGATGTTTCCGACATCACCAACACCGATTCCGTCGATCAAGACGTTTCCGGCGTTCACTTTGCGTGACATCCGTGCTTTACGCTTCTCAAACTCAACGACATCTCCATTCTCGATGATGAAGATATTGTTCGCATTGACGCCAACCGTCTGTGCGAGACGACTGTGTGCCTTTTGCATCCGGAATTCTCCGTGAATCGGTAGGAAGAATTTCGGTTTGATCAAGTTGAGCATCAGCTTCAGATCTTCCGCATGACCGTGACCGGAAACGTGTACTTTCCGTTGGTTGTAGATAACATTCGCACCCGCACGGAATAAGAGATCGATCGTTTTCGAAACCGACTTCTCGTTACCTGGAATTGGGGAAGCCGCGACGACAACCGTATCATTCAAGCGAATATTGACTTGCTTGTGTGCGTTACGTGCCATTCGTGTCAAGGCTGCCATTGGCTCACCTTGAGATCCTGTCGTCAAGATGACGACTTGGTTATCATCGAGGCGATTGATGTCAGATAGATCAATCAATGTTTTCTGCTTGAAGCGTAAGTAATTCAAACGCTGTGCCACTTCAACGTTGTTGACCATGCTACGACCGACGACCGCTACTTTTCGATTGTTCGCTTCTGCTGCTGCAAACACTTGTTGTAGACGATGAATGTTCGAAGCGAATGAAGCTACAATCACACGACCCGGTGCTTCATAAATGACGTCGTTCAATTCAGAACCGACAATCGATTCTGACCCAGACATCCCTGGTCGCTCTGCATTCGTCGAGTCAGACAGCAAGCACAGTACGCCCCGTTGACCAATCGCTGCAATTTTCCCGAAGTCTGCTTGTTTTCCATCGACTGGTGTGTAATCGAACTTGAAATCCCCCGTATGAACGATGGCACCTTGAGACGTTTGAATACAAACCCCAACTGCATCCGGAATCGAGTGGTTGACCCGGAAGAACGTAATAAAATGACCTGCAACGGTTAATTTCGTCTTGGCATCAATTGGACGAAGATCTGCCTTTTTCAATAAACCGGCTTCTTTTAATTTGTGTTCAATCAAACCGAGCGTCAAACGTGTTCCGTAAACAGGTACCTTCAAGTCACGCAAGACGTAACTGAGTGCCCCGATATGATCCTCGTGACCATGGGTAATGAAAATCCCTTGAATCCGCTCTTTGTTTTCTTTTAAATAACTGATGTCTGGAATGACTTTATCGATTCCAAGCATCTCATCTCCTGGGAACATTAACCCGGCATCGATGACGAAGATGTCCTCGTCGAGTTCGACGACGTACATGTTCTTACCGATCTCACCGGCGCCACCAAGAGCAAAGACGCTTACTTTTTCCGTCTTCTTCTTTGACACGACATGACCTCCTATAATTCATATTCACTTTTCGTGAGCCGTCCACTTATCACTATCACTATTCTAGCCGAATTTTCACAATCTGCCAACAATCGGACTAGGAAATCTAAAAAAAACGTCATTCCTGCCACATTACTCCAGGAATGACATTAATCATGTATTCAACAAATCTTCGACTTCTTCTGTTCGTTTCGCTTTTTCCGAACGGCTTGGACGTTCACCAGCCTTCAGTTCGTCGAGCGAATACCCGAACGTCATCTCAAAATGAGGGTAATCGACGAATCGCTTCCAATCGCCTCCCCATTCAAAACCGAGTGCTTTCCCGATATCAGCGACTTCACGCCAATCACTTTTCCCTGACCGATTCCCATCATACTCAAGATCATACGAAATCTGTCCATTTACGAGTTGCACGAAATCAATTGCAAGTCCGTAGTTATGCATCGATTCACCGCCTCGTGCATTCGTGACGACTTCACCTGCCTCAGAACGCCCTTGTTCAAAAAGTGCGTTCTGTTGCTGGATCGAGCGGTACCCTTGCGTGATCTTGATATCGATATTGTAGCAAGAATGTGCAACACGGATCAGATCCTTTGCCCCTGTCTCGACAGCTGGATGGAGACGCTTCAGGTTCGCCTCGCTTGCATTGATCAAACGGTTTTCCCCTGCTACGTCTCGTGGGCAACTATCAATCCCGAGTTCCGGTTGGTCCATCAAAATCGTCGGCATCCGGTTCATGGATGCCGCAAGAAACAATCCAATCGCAAACATCGTCAATAAAAATACGATCCAACCGAAGATTGTTCCCCGTTTCATCAGCGGCGAAGCTTCTTCCGAAGTTTTTGTAGAATCGGTAACCCCGTCTCAAGCAACAGATAGAGCGGACGATTGAGTACATAATCAAACTCACCGATTTTTTCAATCATTCGGCTGCCCCACCCAGATTTAAAGGCATAGAGTCCCGCGTAATGATCATCCGGGTCGGTCGAACCACTGACTCCACCGAAGTCATAGGAGAGCGCACCATGTTCTTTCGCATATTGCATCATCGTCCATTGCATCAAATGGTTCGGCATGAATTCCCGGTACTCGTTCGATGAGGCTCCATATAAGTAATAGGAACGACGACCAGCAAGCGTCAAAAGACCACCAGACAGGATGACACCGTTTGGATGTTTGGCAGCAATCGTCATCAGTTCCGTTTTCGACTTCTCTGCTTTTTCGATTTGTGCTGTCGTCTGCTCCAAGCGATTGTTTAAGCTTTTTAGCTTCTTCTCAGCCGTCTCTTTCTCAAGCTGACGGTGAATCTTCGAGAGTTCCTTATCGGCTTGAAGTAATAAAGCTTCCGTATTCTCAAGAGCACGTACGACATCAAGTTTCGTCAAAAACAAGACCGCATCACCCTTTGGATGGAGATGATCATACAGATTCTCGAAATAATCCAGACCGCGGATCGAGAACCCATCCCGTTCGCCCGTCTCGACCATCAGCTTCGCAAATGTCTTGAGTCCTTCACGATCCGCTTGTTCGCATACGATCCCTTTGCGTTCAGCAAGACGGACGTTGTAGCGGAACTTCGAATGGAAACCGTCGAAGATCTCTTTTTCTGTTCCTTCAAGATTCGTCTCCATCGTAAAGCGTGGTTGCGCGTAGTCAAAACCGCCGCCAAAACCGTTATGTTTGAAGCCAAGTCCTTGCATCTCCTGTAACAGACCTGGATATTCTTCCCGCTCGACGTTCGGATCGAATTTAATCGCAATCGCCTTCTGTTGTTTTGCGACACGTATCGCTTCATCACGAAGAGCACGAAGTGCGTCCGTATCCGTATAATCGACGACGAAACCGCGCGGTGCATAACAAAGCGTGAACGGTAGCTTCGGTACTTTCTTAAACAAGAGCAGACCAACTCCGGCAATCTCACCAGTAGTTGTTCCGACCGCGATCCGTTCATGTGTCCATCCTGTCGCGCTTTTGACTTCTCCCCATGCTGGAAGCTGGAGTAAGTCGCCTTTTGGATGTGTTTTTACGAATGTTTCAAATTGATCTATGGTTACAACGATTGGTTGATAAGTCACTTCTGTTCCTCCATTTGCCGTATCATCTCTTTGACGATGACTTCCTCATCGAGAGGGATTTTCTCATCCCCAATGATTTGATATTTTTCATGACCTTTACCGGCTAAGATGACGATATTATCTGGTCGTGCGAGTCGTGCTGCATAACGCACGGCCTCTTCCCGATCACCGATTTCAACGAACTGATCGTGGGTCATCCCTTTGGCGATGCCGGATGTAATTGACTCATATGCTTCATATCGTGGATCATCCGTCGTGATGACGACGGTTCCTGCGTAGGTCGAAGCCAGTTCGCCCATCTTCGGTCGTTTCGTCACGTCGCGGTTTCCACCTGTCCCGATCAGGAAGACGATCTTTTCCTTCGGTACGTCAACGAGTGCTTTCAGACACTGTTCAATGCCGTCAGGAGTATGCGCGTAGTCGACATACACGTTATATCCTTCAATTGGTAAGCGTTGCATCCGACCTTTTGCCGGACGGATTGCTGAAATCGCTCCTGCAATCGTCGTTAGGTCGTATCCGCAAGACAAGAGGATCCCTGTCGCAAGCAACAGATTGTAGACGTTAAAGCGACCGATGAAATTCGCCGTGACGTCGACTTGTTCTTCTTTGTACATCATCGTGAACGTCGTTTGTTGAAGTGACTGTTCAATCGCCGTTGCTCGGAGGTCAGCTGCGTTGTCGATACCGTACGTCATGACACGAGCACCTGTCATCATTTCGTACAGTTCGCTCGTCGGATCATCGGCATTCAAGACCGCGACTTTCTCTGTCGACAGCCGTTGTCCGAGCTGTGCGAATAACAATCCTTTGGCACGCGCATAGTTCTCAAACGTTTTGTGAAAATCGAGGTGATCATGCGTCAGATTCGTGAATCCCGCAATGTCGTAATCGACACCCGTTACTCGACCAAGCTCTAGTCCATGCGAAGAGACTTCCATGATGACGTCTTGGACATCTTCTTTATGCATTTGATGCAAAAATGCTTGTAATTCGGAGCTTTGTGGTGTCGTATTGCGACTTGGTACGACGCGGTCACCAATCTTGACTTCGACCGTTCCGATGATACCCGTTTTCCGACCAAGGTGCGCTAATATATCACGGACAATCGTCGTCGTCGTCGTTTTCCCGTTCGTTCCTGTAATACCAATCATCCGCATCTTTTCAGAAGGATAATCATAGAATTTGCCAGCCAATTCGGCAATGGCACGTGATGTACTACGAACGAGAATGACAGGAATCGACACATTGACCGGTTGTTCCGCAACGATTGCGACCGCTCCTTGTGCTTCTGCCTGTTTGGCATAGTCGTGTCCATCAACAGTATACCCTTTGATGGCGACGAACAATGTTCCCGGTTTAACATCCCGTGAATCGGTCGTGATGGACGTGACGTCCACTTCTACCATTCGTTCGATTTTTTGCGTCTGTATGACTTGAATCAGTTCAGCTAAATTCAACGGTATTCCTTCTTTCTCGACATCGTCATTTCATATGTTTCATCTATTCCGTTCTGCTGTCATGCTTCCTCTTCCTGGTCTGCCGGAAGAATATAGGCCTTTGCCGGTTCCTCCGAAAAGATGTGCTCAATCAGCCCTTCGATGTCCGATGGACGAATTCGTTCTACATCCGCTAGTACTTCTTCGAGTGACGGGTGACGATGCAGATGCAACTCATTTCGGGCATTTCGGTTCATATGGCTCGATGTGCCTTCGTTTCCTAAAATCAGAGAACCTTTTAGCTGTTCAATGCCATCTTCGAGTTCCTTAGCGGATAGTCCGTCCCGCTTCAAGCGATCAATCTCAGCAGCGAGAACCTGTTCGACCTCTTCGACTGATTCCGGAGACGTACCGACATAAATCGTGAACGTGCCATGATCGTCAAACGTCGTGTAATAGGAAAAGACTGAATAAGCAAGACCGCGTTCCTCTCGGATTGATTGGAACAAGCGACTCGACATCGTCGCACCGAATGCATTGTTGAGTAAGGCGAGGGCAGGCAATCGTGGATCAGCAGAAGGAATCGCACGGAAATTATAACAAATATGTGCCTGTTCCGTATCCTTTTCCTTACGAATCACACCATTTTGTAACCTTGGTGACGCTGTCTCACGGGTCTTCGATCGTGATATGAGGATCGACATCCGCTCTTGAATCTGCGTAATCAACTCGTCTGAGACGTTTCCGGCAACGGAAATGACGATTTGATCCGGAGCATATGCTTCTTCGAGATACTGTTCAATCATTGTACGATCAATCCGAAGCACACTCTCTTCCGTTCCAAGAATCGGACGAGCCATGACATCCTCTCCGTAAGCCGCAACAGCTAATAACTCATGGACGAGATCATCTGGTGTGTCATCGTACATTTTAATCTCTTCAATGACGACCTTTTTCTCTTTTTCTAGTTCCTCCGCATCGAACGTCGATTCGAGGAACATGTCCGCCAACACTTGAAAGGCTTCACCTGCATGTTCATCTAATGTCTTGACGTAATAACACGTTTGATCCTTACTCGTGAACGCATTAATATTTCCACCAAGTCGGTCAAAATAAACCGCAATCTCTTTTGCCGTATGGCGTTTTGTTCCTTTGAACATCATATGCTCGATGAGATGACTGATACCATGCTCCTCGATCTGTTCCGTCCGACTTCCTGCTTGAATGAAGATTCCGGTCGCGACGCTGCGTGCTTCTGGCATCCGTTCAACGATTAGTCGAACCCCGTTTTCTAGTTGTATCCGTTCGATCATAGTAATTCCTCCAAATATAGGAAACAAGGTGGCTCTCGTTGCATTCTCTGCACCGTCGAGCCACCTTGGATTCATTAGTTACGACGTGGTGGACGTTGTCCGTCACGTGGTGGGCGTGAACCCTGATCCCGGCGTGGCGGGCGGTTCTCACGCTCTGTCTTTTTCTTTTCTTCGTATGCGGCACGGTCTTCTTCGCTTAATCCTTCGACGAGCAGGACTTTGTGCGACGCGTTAACGCGTCCTTTGTCATCGATTTCTGTGACACGGACTTTTAGCTTATCTCCAAGTTTAACGACATCTTCCGTTTGACCAACACGGTCAAGTGCGAGTTCCGAGATGTGGACGAGTGCGTCTTTTCCTTTGAACAATTCGACGAATGCACCGAATTTCTCAACGCGACGGACCGTTCCATCGAATTCTTCACCGACGACGACTTCACGGACGATATCTTCGATCAATTGACGGGCACGATCGATGCCAGCTTGATCCGTCGAAGCGATAAAGACTGTTCCGTCTTGATCGATGTCGATCTTAACGCCTGTCTCATCGATGATACCGTTGATGACTTTACCACCAGGTCCGATGACATCACGGATTTTATCTGGATTGATTTTAAGTGTGACGATTTTCGGCGCGTATTGCGACAATTCGACACGCGGTTCAGCAATGACAGATTGCATATGCTCAAGAATATGCAGACGACCAAGACGTGCTTGTTCAAGTGCTTCTTCAAGAATTTGACGCGTGATTCCGCCAATTTTCATATCCATTTGGAGAGCTGTGACACCTTCGTGAGTTCCAGCGACTTTAAAGTCCATATCTCCGAGATGATCTTCCATCCCTTGGATATCTGTCAAGATCGAGTAATTTTCGCCTTCCATGATCAAGCCCATCGCGATACCAGCGACAGGTGCTTTTAATGGAACACCCGCATCCATCATGGCAAGGATCGAACCACAGATGGAAGCCTGTGATGAAGAACCGTTCGACTCAAGCACTTCTGATACGAGACGAATCGTGTACGGGAAATCAACTTCATTCGGAAGAACTGGTAAAAGTGCGCGTTCTCCGAGTGCCCCGTGACCAATTTCACGACGACCTGGTGCACGCATCGGACGTGCTTCCCCAACTGAGAATGGTGGGAAGTTATAATGGTGCATGAAACGTTTCTCTTCCTTCAGACCAAGTCCATCAATGATTTGAGCGTCACCCGCAACACCAAGTGTCGCTACAGACAAGACTTGTGTCTGACCGCGTGTGAACAGACCTGAACCGTGTGCACGTGGCAAGAGACCGACTTCTGAATCAAGCGGACGGATCTCAGCAAGACCACGACCATCTGGACGAACTTTGTCTTCCGTGATGAGACGACGGACTTCGTCTTTGACGAACTTGTTGAGCACGCCTGATACTTCAGCCAGTTGCTCTGCTGTGACGGACTCGTCAGCTGCATACAACTCGATGTATTTTGCGATGACTTCGTTGATAGCAATGTCACGCGCTTGTTTTTCTTCAACTTGAACCGCTTGTGTGACTTCTGCTAATGCTTCTGCTTTCAGGCGATTGACGATTGTCTCATCGAAGCTTGATACCGTATATTCGAACTTCCCTTTACCGACTTGTGCGACGATTTCTTCTTGGAACGCGATCATTTCCTTGATGACATCGTGTCCAAGTAAAATCGCTTCAAGCATTGCTTGTTCCGATACTTCCTTCGCACCTGCTTCAACCATGTTGACGGCATGTTTTGTTCCAGCAACTTGAAGGTCGATGTCGCTGACTTCCATTTGCGCTGAAGTCGGGTTCACGACGAATTCTCCGTCGACGCGACCGATCGTCACACCTGCGATTGGACCGTCGAATGGAATATCCGAGATCGAAAGCGCAATCGAAGCCCCGATCATCGCAGCGACTTCTGGTGAATTGTCAGCATCTGACGAAAGAACCGTCGTCGCCACTTGTACGTCGTGACGGAAACCATCCGGGAATAATGGACGGATTGGACGGTCGATCAGACGCGAAGTCAAGATCGCGCTCTCTCCAGGACGTCCTTCACGTTTAAGGAATCCACCTGGGATTTTCCCTGCCGCATATAATTTTTCTTCATAGTTCACTGTTAATGGGAAGAAATCTAAGTCCTTTGGTTGTTTTGATGCAACGACCGTAGCAAGAACGGCTGTATCACCGTAGCGAATCAATGCTGCTCCGTTCGCTTGTTTTGCTAATTGACCGATTTCAATCGTTAATGGACGTCCACCGAGTTCGGTCGAAAACGTCTGTTTTGTTTGTGACATGCACAAATCTCCTCTCACTGCTATCCGTTTTTTCATTCAAATCTAATTATGTAGGTTCTTGCGCAAAAAGTCCATGAATCGGCAAAAAAAAGAAACAGGAGACGATGCTCCTGCTTCCCTACCTCGTTCTCGTCGGGATTAGCGACGGAGACCAAGACGCTCGATCAACGAACGGTAACGTGCAACATCCTTGTTACGAAGGTATGTGAGCAAGTTACGGCGACGACCGACCATTTTCAAGAGACCACGACGTGAGTGGTGATCCTTTTTGTGTGTACGTAAGTGATCGTTCAAAGTTGTGATCTGTTCAGTTAAAACAGCAACTTGTACTTCCGGCGAACCAGTATCGCCTTGTTTCGTAGCATATGCTTCGATGATTTCGTTTTTACGTTCTTTTGTGAGTGCCATTGTCACTCCACCTCCATCTTATGAATGACCGTATTCCCGAGCATCGGATGGTGAGACCAGATGCCAAGTGAATCGGCTGTACGTGATCGTACTGACCTATCATAACGAACCCTGTCCGTACTGTCAAACGCTTAATTGTACATTTGCTTCTTCGCGGTCCCGTGCCAATTGTTCTTTCAATTGATCGATACCGTTGAAGGCTTTTTCATCGCGTAAGTAAGCGATCCATTCAAGCGTCAATTCTTGACCATAAAGATCTTCATCAAAGTCAAGAAGATGCGTCTCGATACTGACGTCTCCCGTCTCATAGAACGTTGGGCGTCTCCCGACATTCGTCATCGCCTTGAACCGGCGACCGTCTGCTAAGCGAACGAATGTCGCATACACACCAAGTTTCGGAATGACGTAGGCGAATTCCGGTCGCATGTTGGCTGTCGGGAAACCGATTTGCCGTCCGCGTGCGTCACCGTGAATGATCGTGCCTTTGATTTGGTAGGGTTCTCCAAGCAAACGTGCAGCCGGTTCGACTTCTCCTGCAGCAAGTAAACGACGAATCCGGGTTGAGCTGATCTTTTCAGCTTCTTCTTGGAATTCTGCTACAACGGTATGCGTAAATGTGCCACGACTATGAAAATCAAGCGTCGCCATTTTGCCGGCTCCGAAGCGACCGTAGGAATAATCGAATCCAGCAACGACGTGTTCTGCTCCAGACGCAATCAGATATTCGTCGACGAAAGCTTGCGGTGATAATTCCGAGAAAGGAATCGTAAACTCAATCACATAAACACGATCGACACCAAGCTGCTCGAGTTTCTCTAATTTGCGTTCAAGCGGCGTGATGTAGTGGACTGGTTCATCCCCTTTACCAAGCACTTGTTTCGGATGGGGATCAAAGGTCATGACAGCCAAAGGCAGGCGACGAGCCTCCGCTTCTTTTAGTGCTGCTGCGATGACTTGCTGATGTCCGAGATGTACACCGTCAAAAAAGCCGAGTGCGATGACAGCAGGGTCTTTTTGAGGTTGTTCCGGATATGTTAAATGTATGATGTCCATGATGCTCTCTCCGATCTTAATCGATTTGTAGCATGACCTCAACGCGTGCTACCTGTTCTTCTGGAAGACGTCGATATAGCGCTAAAGGTACGTCTTCTTCATTATAGACAGTAAACAGCTCGAATTCGACTGGAATGCTTGTCAGCTTTGCTCCGTTCAACACACGCTGTGCAGTCGACGCATCGACCGTCAAGCGTGGCCATTTTTGGATGACGTGTTCAATCGGTAGAACGTGTTGCATCCGTTCTTCGACCGTCTCATACGATTCGAGTGTCTCAAGAGTCACTGTATCCGTCTCAGCAATCGCACCAGAGCCTGTCCGGCGTAGTTCACTCATGTGTGCCGCGTAACCAAGTCGTTCTCCGATTTCTACTGCTAATGTCCGAATATACGTTCCTTTTCCACAAGCGATATCAAGACGGAAACGACAAAGACCACCTTCGAACACAAGGTCTGATGTCCGTTCTAATCGATCGATGCGGACGATTCGTGTCGGTCGTTCGACTTCAATGCCTTTTCGGGCATATTCATATAATTTTTTCCCATTCACTTTAACAGCTGAATAATACGGTGGCGTCTGCTCGATCTCTCCTGTCAATTGAGTCAAGATGTCCTCAATTGCTTCCTCGGTAATAGTTCCCGGTTCAACCGCTGTTTCGCGAACTGTTTCCCCGTGCGCATCTTCCGTTGTCGTTGCAAAGCCAATCGTCACTTCCGCCGCGTAGCGCTTTCCTTCATCTGTGATGAAGCGGGCAAGCTTCGTCGCTCGACCGAGACAAATCGGTAAGACACCCGTTACTTCCGGATCAAGCGTACCAGTATGTCCGACTTTTTTCGTTTGAAACAAGCGACGTAGACGAAAGACGCAATCATGACTCGTCATACCCGCTGGTTTATCTAACGGTAATACTCCGATGGGTTCCACGTTATTTCCTCCTTGAAAAAAGGCAACCACACACGTGGTTGCCTTAGATGTTAATCTTTGTTCAAATTCCGAAGCAACTCATCAATGCGTGATCCGTATTCGACAGAAGAATCGACCTCGAACAATAGTTCAGGTGTTTTCCGTAGACGAATCCGCGATCCGATTTCCTTGCGCATGAAGCCTTTTGATCTTTCGAGACCGATGCGCGCATCCTCACGTGCTTTTTCGTCACCGAGGACCGAGTAGAAGATCGTCGCTTGTTGTAAGTCTCCTGTCACTTCGACACCTGTGACGGTAATCGTCTTGACGCGAGGATCCTTGACATCTTTGATGAGCAATTGCGTAATTTCCTTACGCATCTGTTCGGCGACACGATTCGAGCGTAAACTCATAGTTATTCCCTCCAGTTCGGAAGAATGGATTCCGTTCTGTTACTTCCGTTTGACTTCTTCCATGATGAACGCTTCGATGACATCATCGACTTTGATATCATCATATTTTTCAATCTTAATTCCACACTCATAGCCAGTAGCGACTTCTTTGACATCATCTTTGAAACGACGAAGTGTATCGAGTTTTCCTTCGTAGATGACGATACTGTCACGAACGACACGGACGCCTGCATCACGCGTCAACTTACCTTCTGTGACATATCCACCTGCGATCGTACCGACTTTCGATACTTTGATGACATCGCGGACTTCAGCTTGACCGATGATTTTTTCAACGAATTCAGGATCAAGAAGACCTTTCATCGCTTGCTCGATTTCTTCGATTGCGTTATAGATGATCCGGTGAAGACGAATTTCGACTTTCTCCTGATCCGCCATTGATTTCGCGTTACCATCCGGACGAACGTTGAATCCGATGATGATCGCATTCGCTGCCGAAGCAAGGATGACGTCACCTTCCGTGATGGCACCGACACCTGAGTGTACGATGTTAATTTTAACACCTTCGACATCAATTTTCTTCAATGAACCGGCTAAGGCTTCAACTGAACCTTGTACGTCACCTTTGATGATGATGTTGAGGTCCTTGACTTCGCCTTCTTTAATACGATCGAAGAGATCTTCTAAGCTGACTTTCGCCGAATCACGACGTTGTGCTTCGATTTCACGCTGGTAACGCGCTTCACCGATTTGGCGGGCTTTTTTCTCATCTTCGAATGCGAAGAATTGATCGCCTGCTTTCGGTACGTCGTTCAAACCTGTGATTTCGATTGGCGTCGATGGTCCAACTTCTTTAACACGACGACCGATATCGTTGACCATTGCCCGGATACGACCGAACGTGTGACCGACAACGATTGGATCCCCAACACGAAGTGTCCCGTGTTGTACGAGAAGCGTCGCGACTGGACCGCGTCCTTTATCGAGTTTCGCCTCGATGACTGTTCCGCGACCGTTCATTTCTGGTGTTGATTTGTATTCTTGTACTTCTGAAACGAGAAGAATCATTTCGAGCAATTCATCAATGCCGTCACCTTTAAGTGCTGAAACGGGTACGAAGATCGTATCGCCACCCCAGTCCTCTGCAACGAGTTCGAACTCTGTCAATTCTTGTTTGACACGGTCTGGGTTTGCGCCTTCTTTATCCATCTTGTTGACAGCAACGATGATTGGAACGCCAGCTGCTTTCGCGTGGCTGATCGCTTCTTCTGTCTGTGGCATGACACCGTCATCCGCTGCAACGACGATGATCGCGATATCCGTGACATCTGCTCCACGTGCACGCATCGTCGTGAACGCCGCGTGACCTGGTGTATCGAGGAACGTGATTTTCTTGCCGTCGATCTCAACTTGGTAAGCACCGATGTGCTGTGTGATCCCGCCAGCTTCGCCTGCAGTAACCTTCGTGTTACGGATCGAATCGAGCAATGTCGTTTTACCGTGGTCAACGTGTCCCATGATCGTAACGACCGGTGGACGCTCAGACAATTCGTACTGGTCGAGATTCAATTCGTACTGATCAAAGTCCGTCTCATCGACTTGGACTGTCTTCTCGACTTCAAAGCCGAACTCTGTCGCGAGAAGTTCCACTGTCTCGTCATCAAGATCTTGGTTGATGTTCGCCATGACACCGAGACCCATCAATTTCATGATCAGTTCATTCGGTTTTTTCGCCATTTTTTCAGCGAGTTCACCGACTGTCAAGTTGTCAGAGTATTGAACGACGTTTGCCATCGCCTCTTCTTGTGCACGGCGAGCAGCTTTACGTTGACTCGACTTCGAGTTCGGATCCGCTACTTCAAGTTTACGCGGTTCTGCTTTCTTTTGGTTCGGACGACGTTTGCCGCCACGGTTGTTACGGTTGCCGAATTCTGGGCGTCCGCCTTTGCTATTACGTGATTGGTTACCTGCTGGTTTGTTTGTACTTCCTGGTCGGTTCGGTTTATTATCTGATTTCACTTGTTTTGGAGCCTCCGTCTTTTGAGCCCGATATTTCTCGGGATTAAATACTTGATCGAGTTGCTGTACTGTCTGTTCATCTAATACTGCCATATGATTCTTGACTGGTTTCTCCAGCTTTTCAAGCTGGGTGATGACCTGCTTACTTGTTACATTTTGTTCCTTGGCGAATTCGTATACACGTTTACCCAAAGGATCCACCTCCAATTAGTCGTTCGAGAGGAGTTCAGTTAGCTTTTTCGCAAATCCGGCTTCATTGACTGACACGACAACACGCGCATCCTTTCCTAATGCTTGACCGAGAATCGTACGGTCGGCGACTTCTAGGTAAGGAACCTGATAACTCGTACATTTATCTGTGACTTTCTTACGCGTGGCAGCCCCCGCATCTGCTGCTAAAAGAACAAGCTTCGCTTGCCCTCCTCGTACTTCTTTCAGTACGAGTTCTTCTCCCGTCGTCACTTTTCTAGCTCGATTCGCGAGACCGAGAAGGGATTCCCATTTACTCATTTGTACCTCCCGCGATTTCAAGCAATTCATCGTATAAGGCATCTGTCGTCTTGACCTTTAAATGATGATCAAGCGTCCGTTTTTTCTTCGCCGTCGCAATGACTGCCGCATCTTTCGATAAATAGGCACCTCGCCCATTCATCTTACCATTTAAATCGATGACGACCTCTTGTTCAGGTGTCCGGACGACACGAATTAATTCTTTTTTCGGTTTCATTTCTTGTGTGATGACACACTTACGTAATGGTACCTTTTTTTGCACGAATTATTCCTCGCCTTCGACTTGGACCGCTTCTACTGCCGGCTCTTCCGTCGCGAAGACATCTTCGAGATCCATCGCTTCCGCTTCAGACTCGCTCTTGATGTCGATTTTCCATCCTGTCAATTTCGCTGCGAGACGTGCGTTTTGACCACGTTTCCCGATTGCAAGCGACAGTTGGAAATCTGGAACGACGACGATTGTCGCTTTCGCTGGTTCGTTGACATAGACCGCAACGACTTGAGCTGGGCTGAGTGCGTTCGCGACATATTCTTTCGGATCATCCGAGTAACGAACGATATCGATTTTTTCCCCGTTCAAATCATTGACGATGCGTTGAACACGCGCCCCTTTTTGTCCGACACATGCACCGACTGGATCGATGTCGTCCGCTGCGACTGCGATTTTCGAACGGTCGCCCGCTTCACGCGCCACAGACTTGACTTCGACTTCGCCACTTGAAATCTCTGGTACTTCGATTTCAAAGAGACGTTTTAAGAGACCTGGATGTGTCCGTGATACGAGAATTGATGCTCCTGATCCTTTGACCATCGGATCAACCTTCGTGACGTACACCTTGATGCGATCACGAATCCCGAAACGCTCGTTCGGCATTTGCTCGTGTGTCGTCAAGACAGCTTCGATACCTTCTAGGTTGACGTACAAGTTGCGTGCATCTTGACGCTCGACGATACCCGTCATGATCTCGTCTTCACGATCCGCGAAGTGATTGTAAATGCGTTCGCGTTCTGCTTCACGCATTTTTTGTGTGACGATTTGTTTTGCTGTTTGTGCCGCAACGCGACCAAAATCGCCTGGCGTCACTTCGACTTTATGGAAATCGCCGAGTTCATATGTCGGATCGATTTCGTGCGCCTCTTCAAGCGAGAGTTGTTCCTCTGGTTGCGTCAATCGTTCGACGACTTCCTTGAGCGCGAAGACACGAATGTCTCCTGTCTGCTGGTCGAATTCGACCTTTACAGCCTCCGACTCTTTTCCGAAGTTGCGTCGGTACGCTGAAATCAATGCCTGTTCGAGCGCATCGATGATGATGTTCTTGTCAATTTCCTTCTCTTTCGCGATTTGATTGATCGCCTCGAGTAACTGTGGTCCCATCGTTCTCTTCCTTTCCGTCAGAACATTACCGCAAGTCGCGCAAGTGAAATCTTGTCGACCGGTATCTCAATTTTCAATTTTCTTGTTTTGACACGCACTTCGATTTCAAGCATCTCAGGTGTGTACGCGAGCAACGTTCCTTCGAATTCAACCGCATTCTTTACTGGATCGTGCGTTTTGATGTACACATGTTTCCCAATCGCCTTTTCGAAGTCCTCGTCTTTCTTCAGTGGACGTTCCGCTCCTGGACTAGCGACGTCGAGGTAATACGGCTCGTCGATCGGATCATTGTCATTCAATGCTTCCGATAACTGTTCATTGATTTTGACGCAGTCTTCAAGATCTACGCCACCCTCTTTGTCGATGGAGACACGTAGGAACCAATCCGCCCCTTCTTTGACGAATTCAACGTCGACTAGCTCCATCCCCTCTCGTTCGACGATTGGTTTTGCGAGCGCTTCGACCTTTTCCGTTACGTTCGTCATCTTCATCCTCCTTCAAAAAACAAACAAGAAAGGAGCAGGTCCCCCTACTCCTTCCAAGTCGTAGTATAAAAAACATTTCCTCACTCAATATAGCATAGGAAAGCGCTCAAAGCAAGTGTTCCTAAGGGCTTACAAGTCGAACAAGGAGAGCTGATTCTCGTCTGGTAACCCTTCGAGACAGCCTAGGTTATCGAGCGTCTCGATGATGGATTTCGATAACTTGGCGCGTTTTTGGAGATCTTCCTTTGAGAGGAATTCGCCGCCTTTACGTGCTTCGACGATTTGCTTCGCAGCATTCGTCCCTAGACCTGTCACGGCGTTAAAAGGTGGTAACAACGTATCCCCGTCAATGAGGAATTCCGTTGCACTTGAGCGATAGAGATCGACCTTTTGGAACGTAAAGCCGCGTTCAATCATCTCGAGCGCGATTTCAAGAACCGTGTACAACCCTTTGTCCTTCGCCGTTGCCTCGAATCCTTTATCCTTGATGTCTTGCAAAACTTTCCGAACAGCAGCAGAGCCCTTATTCATCGCACCGATGTCAAAGTCACCCGCACGTACCGTAAAGTACGAAGCATAGTAATACATCGGATGATGGACTTTATAATAAGCAATCCGGACAGCCATCAAGACGTAAGCGGCAGCGTGGGCTTTCGGGAACATGTACTTGATTTTCTTGCAGGAATCGATATACCAGAGCGGCACATCGTTCTCGATCATCGCCTCTTCCATGTCAATCGAGAGTCCTTTCCCTTTACGGACTGACTCCATGATTTTAAAGGCAAGTGACGGTTCAAGACCGGCGTAGATCAAGTAGACCATGATGTCATCTCGACAACCGATGACATCTTTTAGTTCACACGTTCCGTTGTAGATCAATTCGCTGGCGTTTCCAAGCCAGACATCCGTTCCGTGCGAGAGTCCTGAAATCTGAACGAGCTCCGAGAACGTCGTCGGTTTCGTCTCCTCTAACATTTGGCGAACGAACTTCGTCCCAAACTCCGGAATACCGAGCGTTCCGGTTTTTGAATCAATCTGTTCCGGCGTCACACCGATCGATTCCGTCGAACTGAAGATTTTCATGACTTCCGGGTCATCGACCGGAATCGTCTTCGGATCACGTCCCGATAAATCCTGTAGCATCCGGATCATCGTCGGATCATCGTGACCGAGAATATCGAGTTTGAGTAAGTTATCGTGAATCGAATGGAAGTCGAAGTGTGTCGTCTTCCATTCAGAACCCATATCGTCTGCCGGATACTGAATCGGACTGATATCATAGATATCCATGTAGTCCGGTACGACGATGATCCCTCCCGGGTGTTGACCAGTCGTCCGTTTGACGCCAGTGACACCACTGACAAGACGATCGACTTCCGCATTCCGATACGTCAGCTCATTCTCCGACTGATACCCTTTGACATAGCCATACGCCGTCTTCTCAGCGATCGTACCGATCGTTCCGGCACGGTAGACGTAATCGTCACCGAACAAGACTTTCGTATAGGCGTGTGCTTGCGGTTGGTATTCTCCACTGAAGTTCAAATCGATATCCGGTACTTTATCCCCTTTAAATCCAAGGAACGTCTCGAACGGAATATCATGACCATCCTTAAACAACGGGATATCACATTTCGAACAGGACTTATCCGGCAAATCGAATCCAGAACCAACGGAACCGTCATCAAAGAACTCCGATTCCTTACAATTCGGACAGACATAATGCGGTGGTAATGGATTGACTTCCGTAATCTCGGTCATCGTCGCAACGAGACTTGATCCGACCGATCCCCGTGAACCGACCAAATAGCCGTCGTCGAGTGATTTTTTTACGAGTTTATGGGAAATCAAATAGATGACAGCGAATCCGTGACCGATAATCGACTTCAACTCTTTTTCGAGTCGGGCTTCGACGATCTCCGGTAACGTCTCGCCGTAAATCCGGTGCGCCATATCGTACGACAGATTCCGAACTTCTTCGTCTGCCCCTTCGATCTTCGGTGTATAAAGATCTTTTGGAATGATATCGATGTTCTCGAACTGTTCCGCGACGGCTTGACTGTTCGTGATGACGAGACGTTCCGACACATCTGGTCCGAGGAACTTAAAGTCGTCCATCATTTCCTTCGTCGTCCGGAAATGCGCCGGTGGCAATTGTTTTCGCATGTTCAGCATGTTCGCTCCACCTTGCGTCCGGATCAAAATTTCTCGATACGTGGCGTCATGTTGATCGAGATAATGTACGTTACCAGTCGCGACTGGTAAGATGTCATGTTCTTCCGCGACACGGATGATCTTTTTGATCAGTTCGCGCAGTTCAAGTTCATTCTGAACAATTTCCCGTTCGATCAAATGACCATACATCGCTGGTGGTTGAATCTCGATGAAATCATAGAACTGCATCACTTTTGCTAAATCTTCGTCCGACTTATTCAAGGCGGCATCAAATACCTCGCCGTTATCACAAGCTGACCCGATGATCAATCCATCCCGATGTGCGATGAGTTGCGAGCGTGGTGTCCGCACGACACGGTGCACGTGTTTTGTGTGAGCAATCGAAATCAATTGGTACAGATTCTTCAAGCCCGTCCGGTTCTTCGCATAGACCGTCGCGTGGTATGGTCGTGCCCGCGAGATATCTTTTCCCATCTCTCGGTTGAGTGAGGCATGTGTCTTCATGTTGAACATCTCATCTGCCATTTGAAGCAACTTGACCATCAAATATCCTGTCGCTTCCGCATCATAAATGGCGCGGTGATGCTGCGTCAATTCGATGTCAAATCGTTTCGCGAGTGTGTTCAACCGGTGGTTTTTAAGTGTCGGCATCAGGACACGGGCTAACTCAAGCGTATCAATGACCGGTAAGACTGATTCATCGTGACCACCAGACCGGAGTGTCGCATTCAAGAATCCAATATCAAACGAGGCATTGTGGGCAACGAGAATCGAGTCGCCGACCCAGTCCATGAATTCCTTGACGACTTGTTCCGGGTCTGGTTTTCCCCGGACCATATCATCGGTAATCCCTGTCAAGTCAATCGTCGTCGCCGACAATAGATGCTTCGGATCCGCGAATGCTTCGAATTTATCGATGATATCACCATCGTGGATTTTAACAGCTGCAAGTTCGATGATCTTGTTGTACATCGCCGATAAACCAGTTGTCTCGACGTCAAAGACGACGAATGTCGCGTCATCCAAATTGCGCTCCACCGGATGGTAGGCGACTTGCACCCCGTCATTGACGACGTTTGCTTCAATTCCGTACAGTACCTTGATATCGTTTTTCTTTCCGGCATAGTAGGCATCCGGAAAACTTTGTGCACCGGCGTGATCCGTAATCGCGACAGCAGGGTGACCCCATTTTGCGGCACGCTCGACGTATTTTGTCACGTTCATGACGGCGTCCATCTGGCTCATTTGAGAATGCGCATGTAACTCGACACGTTTCTCGCCTGCCCAAGGGTCAGCAGGGGCTTCCATCTTCACTTCTGACAGTTGGGCAATCATCATACAGAGATCGCGCAGGAACGTATCGAACTCGACACGACCTGCTGCTTGAATCCACATGCCTTTTTTGATGGCTGAGAGGATTTTGACGTCTGTTTCGTCACGCGCAAACATTTTGACGACGAGCGAGTCCGTATAATCTGTCATCTTGAACGTAAAAATTGTCTTCCCACTTCGTAGTTCACGACTCTCAGCTGAGAAAACAAGACCACGGATCGCAATCCGTCGTTCCTCATCTTGAATCGTCTTGATCGGAACGATCTCATCTTGAATTGGTTTCCCGATCCGGATTTCGACAGGGCCATCATCGTCATCTCGCGATTGTTCCCGTTTGAATTGCAACTCGAGCATCCGTTTTGCTTCTTCCATGTCTTCCTGTTTCACCTGATTTCGCAACGCTTCTTGTTTCGATTCGTTGATCTGAACAATCGGTTCACAGTTGAATTTTGGGAATCCGTAAGCACTATAGAGTAATTGTAATTCCCCACATAAGCTACTCTTTAAGAAACCTGCTTCCGGTTCACTTCGGACCGGAATGAATAGTTTCTGTTCTTTAAACTCCGGTAAGACACGCCCGAGTTGTGTCCGCATTGCCGATGAGACATCTGCGAGATCCTGCACGACATATGGCCAGTAATCATGATACATCCGTTCATCTGGACGGCTATCTGCGTGTAATATGATTTTGACTTCGGCAAATTGCTGATACCGACTTGTCAAACGACTCGTAAAGAGTTGATAGACGTTTTGGGGTAAAACATGTGGCAAGCGAATTTCAAATGTCCAGGTTGCCTTTGCTTTATTGACGCGAAGCTTCTCGAGAACTGCTTCGTGAAAGTATTCTTCAATGATACCGTTCGGTAATTCCAAGTCACTGAGCAACAGTGACATGCGTTGTTGTGTATCCACTCGCAATTGTGCTGTCTGATCGCTTCACACCGTGACAGCAACTCCTCCTCCTCTTGCGGATTGCCCAAGGGGCGAATGGGTGTGAGACAAGAAAACAGTCACTTTATGAAAAGTGACCGTCTCCATTCTTTATTCTAAACCTTCATAGAGTGAACGAACAGCCTCAACGACTTGTTCCTGTCCAACTTCTTCTGCATCGCCACCACGACGGGCTTTTAATTCGACGATTCCTTCTGTCGCTTTTTTCCCGACGTTCAAGCGAACCGGTAGACCGATCAAATCAGCATCGGCGAACTTGACACCTGCTCGTTCTTTCCGGTCGTCAAGCAAGACGCTGAATCCTGCAGCCGTCAACTCACGGTATAGTGTCTCTCCGAGTTCGAGTTGTTCTGCATTTTTACCGTTGACGACGATTAAATGAACATCGTATGGCGCGATTGCTTTTGGCCAAATGATTCCACGCTCATCATAATGTTGTTCAACGACTGCCGACAATGTCCGCGAGACACCAATGCCGTAACAACCCATGATGAGAGGTTGTGCTTTACCGCCCTCGTCGAGGAACGTCGCTCCCATTCCTTCTGAGTAACGTGTTCCGAGTTTGAAGACTTGACCGACTTCAATCCCGCGAGCGAACTTGACTTGACCGTTACCGTCTGGTGACGCGTCACCTTCTTCTGCGAAGCGCAAGTCTGTATATTCTGCTTCGAAATCACGGCTTGGGTCGACATGGATATAATGCGTTTCCGCTTTATTTGCACCACAGACAGCGTTCGTCAAGGCACGAATCGCGTAGTCCGCGACGACCTTCATATCTGCCCCGATTGGTCCAAGTGTTCCAGGCGTTGAGTGAAGCGCTGCTTCAATCTCTTCGTCGCTCGCCATCGTGATGTCGAGTGCACCGAGATAGTTTTTCAACTTGATATCGTTGACTTCGTGATCGCCCCGGACGAGTGCCATGACAAGCCCTTGCTCCGTCTTGAAGATGACGGTCTTGATTGATTCGTTTGCTGGTAAATTCAAATGTGCGCTGACCGCTTCGATCGTCTTCGCATCTGCCGTATGCACTTCTTCAAGTGCTTCTGGTGCTTTGTCTTGCTTCGGATAGGCGTCGATCGACTCTGCCATCTCTAAGTTTGCCGCATAGTCCGACTGATCCGAATAGACGATCGTATCTTCACCGATTGCTGCTAACGCATGGAACTCATGTGTTCCACTACCACCTATCGCACCTGAGTCAGCGACGACTGGACGGAACTCAAGACCGACACGTGTGAAGATCCGCGAGTACGTATCAAACATGTTTTGATACTCTTCGTCTAAGCTCTCTTGTGAAGAATGGAACGAATAAGCGTCCTTCATGATGAACTCACGACCACGTAATAAACCGAAACGTGGACGACGTTCGTCACGGTACTTCATTTGAATCTGGAAGAGATTGACCGGTAACTTTTTGTACGAGTTCAATTCATCACGAACGATCGAAGTGATCAGTTCCTCGTGTGTCGCTCCGAGCGCGAACCGGCGATCATGACGATCCGTCAAGCGCATTAATTCAGGTCCATAGATATCCCAGCGTCCTGTTTCTTCCCATAGTTCAGCTGGTTGAATCGCTGGCATGAGCAATTCTTGCGCACCCGCCGCTTCTAATTCCTCGCGGATGATCGTCTCGATGTTTGCGAGTACTCGTTTTGCGAGTGGTAGATACGAATAGATCCCAGCGGCATTTTGACGCATGAATCCTGCACGAAGCAAGAGTTGGTGACTGATGGCTTCTGCATCAGATGGTACTTCACGCAACGTTGGCATGAATAGTTTTGATTGTTTCATAATGAGTCACGAACTCCTTTGACTGAGTGATTAATTAAAAGAATTTTTGAATGTCGTTCCAAGTGACGACGAGCATGAGTAGCATCAAAAGCGCGAAACCGACGAAGTGAACCAATCCTTCTTTTTGAGGATCAACTGGTTTACCGCGTAAGGCTTCAAGGAAGAGGAACAACAATCGTCCTCCGTCAAGTGCTGGAAGTGGCAATAAGTTGAAGACTGCTAAGTTGACGGACAACAATGCTGTCCATGTCAATAGCATCGAGAACCCACTATCTGCGACCTGATCGGTCATTTTGACGATCCCGACTGGTCCTGATAATTGATCGACGCCGACGACACCCGTCACGAGATCTCCAACAGCTCCGACAATGAGCGTCGACATCCGCCATGTTTCTGAAACTCCGGTTTGGAGTGCTGTCCCGAATGATTTTTCTGTCTCATTCGTGACGCCGATGATGCCGACCTTCTGTTCTCCTTGCTGTTGTACTTTTGGCGTGATTTGTGTTGTCGTTTCTTTCCCATCACGTTCGTATTTCACTTCTGTCGCTTTACCGGCACGATCTTGGAATCCAGCACGTAAATCAGTCCATTTGGCTGTATCCTGACCGTTGACCGAGACAATCCGGTCACCTTCAACAAGTCCAGCTTGATCGGCCGGAGAACCCTTTTGAACTGTTCCGATGACGCTGTCCCCCGTTGGAGAGCCATTATATAAGGCAAGACCGAACAGGATAACGAACGCGAGGACAAAGTTCATGAACGGTCCTGCAGCGATCGCAAGGACGCGCTTCCATACGGATTTCGAACCGAATGTACGATCGTACGGTGCAATTTGTGTCCGTGTCTGACCTTCAACGAGAAATGCTGTCGGTGAAACGGGGTAGCGAACCGATGTCTCGTCTTGTAATCCAACGAGTTCGAGTTGACGCAATAAGTCAATCCGTTCGACAGTAACGACTTGGTCGACTTGTGGCTGATCCGCATCGAAATAAATCGTCTCGATGACGCCGTCCTTTAACTGTAATCCGACGGTTTGACCTGATTTGATCTCAACGAGTTCCGGTTCTTCACCCGCCATCTTGACGTAACCGCCGATTGGCAACAGACGTACCGTATACAACGTCTCATTCTTAAACACTGAAAAGATCTTCGGTCCAAATCCAATCGCGAATTCCCGACAGAGAATACCTGCCCGTTTCGCCATCACGAGATGACCCCATTCATGGACGGCGACGAGTACACCGAACATCAGCACGATTGAAATAAAGGTCGTCATTACTTATCCCATCCTTAGTTAGCGAATGTAAGAGACGATACGAACTCACGCGCCCATCGATCAGCCTCAAGGATTTGATCCAAGGAAGGCTCCTCGATAAGTTCATGAGCTTGAAGCGCCGCCTCAACGCTCGCTTCGATTTCTAAAAAGCGAATGTCTCCTTTTAAGAAGCGATCCACCGCTTGTTCGTTCGCAGCATTGAGTACTGATGGCATCGATCCGCCGGCTTGACCTGCTTCAAAAGCAAGTCGCAACAACGGATAACGCTCAAATGAAGCATCAGCAAAGTGTAGGCGTCCGATTTCCTTTAAGTTTAACCGTTCTCCCCCTTGAATTTCAAGGCGGGACGGATATGTAAGAGCGTACTGAATCGGTTCTCGCATGTCAGGCATACCAAGTTGTGCCATGACCGCACCATCGTTGAATTCGACCATCGAGTGGATGATGGATTCACGGTGAATGACGACATCGATATCTGCATAATCGACATCAAATAACCAATGTGCTTCAATGACTTCGAACCCTTTGTTCATCATTGTCGCAGAATCAATCGTGATTTTTGCTCCCATCGACCAGTTTGGATGCGCTAGTGCTTGTTCGACCGTAACATTCGCTAACTCATCCCGCGTTTGGTCGCGGAAGCTACCACCTGAAGCCGTCAAGATGATTTGACGCACATCTTCACGACGTTCCCCGTTTAAGCATTGGAAAATCGCCGCATGTTCACTGTCAACTGGTAAGATCGTCACGTTTTTCTCACGTGCCAACTTCATGACAAGATGACCTGCCGTGACGAGTGTCTCCTTATTCGCAAGACCAATCGTCTTACCCGCCTCGATTGCAGCAAGCGTTGGACGTAAGCCAACAGCTCCTACGACCGCTGTAATGACCGTATCGACTTCGGGATGCGTCACGACATCAAGCAATTTTTCTTCACCGACAACGATCGTTGGCTGATAAGTCAAGTGTTGCTCGAGTTCTTGACGTGTCGTCTCATCTTGGACGCCGACAAGCATCGGTTGCAGACGGTTCAACCACGGTATGGCGACCGTCGTGTTTCGACCAAATGCAAAACTCGTCAATTCAAAAAGGTCTGGATTAGCCGCAATGACATCGAGCGTCTGCGTACCAATCGATCCTGTACCACCGATGATACTGATTTTCTTCATAATGAAGTGCCTCCTCAAGCAAAGATATCAAGTACGACGAGGACCGTAAAGACGATCATCATGCTGTCGAACCGATCTAGAATACCACCATGACCCGGTAGTAACGTTCCAGAATCTTTCACACCATAATGGCGTTTGTAAGCAGACTGGACCAAGTCACCAAGTTGCCCAACGACGGCAACGATGATGGCAAGGACAATGACTTTCCCAAAACCGACTGTCGGTTCGATACCTTCAAATACGACACCGAGTAAGATGGCAAGCAGTACGCCACCGACTGCCCCTTCGATCGTTTTGTTGGGACTGATCGACGGCCACAGTTTATTCTTACCGAATCGTTTCCCGACGAAGTAAGCGCCTGAATCCGTGAACCAGATCAAGAGGATAATCAACAGTGACCACGTTAATCCGTGTTCGAGTAAGCGGATATAGGCGAATGATGCAAAACCGACACCGACATACACGGCCGTCAGCAGTAAAAACGCAACATCATCGAACGTAAAGACATTTTTTGAGAATACGTTCCAGAAGAGACCGATCAATAAAATGATCATTGCCCAAGCGATTGGCGAAAGTCCGATCGGAAGCGTCTGATCGACTGCTTCTTCATAAATACCAACGAAAGGCAATAACGTCCCAATACCAAACAGAATCCGAGGAACGCGTGAGCCGCTCCATTGTCGCATCCGAACGAGCTCGGTATATCCGAGAAGCGTTAAGATTGCCATAAATGCTAAAAAGGGAAGTCCGCCGAGATACAGAAGTGCCAAAAAGATAGCACCAGCCCATATCCCTGTGATGATTCGAGTTTTCATAAGCTAGTTCCTCATTTAATCAGACGCCACCGAATCGGCGTGTCCGTTGATTGTAATCTTCAATTGCTGCTAAGAAAGCATTTCGGCGAAATTCTGGCCACAAGACGTCTGTGAAATAAAACTCCGCATATGCCGCTTGCCAAAGTAAAAAGTTCGATAACCGTTGTTCACCACTCGTTCGAATGACGAAATCGACGTCGGTTACGGATCCTGTCATCAACTCGCGTTCAATCGTCTCCGTTGTAATCGCATCCGGTGACAGTGTTCCTGCCTGAACCTGTTCGCCCAGTTTTTGCATGACTTGAACGAGTTCATCGCGTCCTCCATAATTCAGAGCGAAAATCAGACGAAGTCCTGTATTATGTTGCGTATCCAGTTTCGCTTGTTCCACTGCCTCACGTGTGAAATGAGGGAGGCGTGATACTTCTCCTGCTACCTCGACTTTAACATTTTGCGCGTCTAACTCTTTTAAATCCGACTCTAAGAATTGCGCCGGCAGCTTCATGAGAAAACTCACTTCTTCTTCCGGACGCGTCCAATTCTCCGTCGAGAAAGCATATAATGTCAGACTCTTAATGCCGAGTTCATTTGCAACCCGAACGACTTCACGAATCGATTTCATACCTTCGCGATGTCCCATGATACGCGGAAGTCCGCGTTTTTGTGCCCATCTACCGTTTCCGTCCATGATGATAGCGACATGCTCTGGTACCCGATCATAGGTTTCGGTTTCTTTCGTCTGATTCAACCATTGAAACATCCGCACTTCCTCCTCTCTCAATTATGAAGAAAGGGACTCTTCGTGTGACAAAGAGTCCCCCCCATGACGATCCGTCGCGTCATACTTCCATGATTTCTTGTTCTTTTTCCGTTGCCGTCTGATCAAGTTGTTTAACGAACTTGTCTGTCAACGTCTGAACATCTTCTGTGTATCCACGCAGATCATCTTCTGTCAATGCACCATCTTTTTCTTGTTTCTTTAACTGCTCGTTCGTATCACGACGAATATTACGGAGGGCAACTTTACCTTCTTCCGTATACTTCTTGACGAGTTTGACGAGTTCCTTCCGGCGCTCTTCCGTTAATGGTGGAATCGCAAGACGGATGACCGTACCATCAGACGACGGCGCAAGACCAAGATCAGCACGTTGAATCGCTTTTTCGATTTCGCTGACCATTGATTTATCCCAAGGAGTGATCAAGATCAGACGTGCTTCTGGTGTGTTGACGTTCGCTACTTGATTGAGCGGTGTCGGTGAACCGTAGTATTCGACTTGAACGGGATCCAAAATCGCAACGTTTGCACGACCTGCGCGGAGCGTCGCAAGTTCTTTCTTAAGTGAAAGATGTGCTTTCTCCATCCGTTCTTCGGCTTGTTTTAAGATTTCTTTTGACATATTATTTCCCCCTTACGATTGTCCCGATTTCGTCACCGATGACGACACGTTTGATGTTACCTTCTTCCATCAACGAGAAGACGATGAGCGGGATGTCATTGTCCATACAAAGTGAAGTTGCTGTAGAATCCATAACTTGAAGTCCATCTTTTAAGACGTCCAAGTAAGAGAGCGTCTCGAATTTCTTCGCTTCTGGATCAACATTCGGGTCAGCTGAGTACACACCATCGACGTTGTTTTTCGCCATTAAGATGACCTCTGCTTCGATTTCAGCTGCACGAAGAGCAGCTGTCGTATCTGTCGAGAAGTACGGGTTCCCTGTACCTGCTGCAAAGATGACGACGCGTCCTTTTTCAAGGTGACGCATCGCACGGCGGCGGATGTACGGTTCTGCTACTTGGCGCATCTCGATAGATGTTTGGACGCGTGTCTCGACACCTACATCTTCCAAGCTGTCTTGAAGCGCAAGCGAGTTCATGACTGTCGCTAACATCCCCATATAATCGGCGTTGGCCCGGTCCATCCCAAGTTCTGCACCTGTTTTGCCACGCCAAATGTTTCCAGCTCCGACGACGACCGCTACTTCAACGTTCAGTTCAACTAATTCGCGAATCTGTTCCGAGATAGATTTGACGATGACAGGATTGATTCCAAACCCTTGATCTCCTGCGAGCGCTTCTCCGCTCAATTTTAACACAATCCGGTTATATTTCGGTTGCATGACTATGTCCCCCTTGCTAAATTCCGTAAAAAAGGAACACGAACCACTTCCACACGAAAGTGGATTGAAGCATACGTGTTCCTTCTCTTGTCATCAGGATGATCCCGATTCTTATTTTTTAAGTTGGTTCATAACTTCTTCAGCGAAGTTCTCTTCGCGTTTTTCCATACCTTCTCCAACTTCGAAGCGTACGAATGACACGACTTTACCGCCTTTAGACTCTACATATTTACCAACTTTGAAGTCTGGATCTTTGACGAACGTTTGATCGACAAGGCAGATCTCCTCGAAGAACTTGTTCATACGACCAACGATCATTTTTTCAACGATGTTAGCTGGTTTTCCTTCGTTCAATGCTTGCTCAGTGAGGACTTTTTCTTCACGTGCTTTTTCTTCTTCTGTGACAGAAGTACGGTCAACGTAAAGTGGACGTGCTGCTGCGATGTGCATTGCAACGTCTTTTGCAACTGTTTCGTCTGTCGTACCTTCGATGACGACAACTGAACCGATGCGTCCACCCATGTGGAGGTAAGAACCGAAGACTGCATCATCTGCTTTTGTGAAGAGCGCTACACGACGGAGTGAGATTTTCTCTCCGATTGTTGAAGCTTCTTCTGAGATGTATGTGTCGATTGTTTTACCTGCTTCATATTCAGAAGCAAGAGCCGCTTCAGCTGTTTCTGAACCGTTACGGAGAACAGCGTTTGCGATGTTTTGAACGAGCGTTTGGAAACGTTCGTTTTTTGCAACGAAGTCTGTTTCTGAGTTGATTTCGACGAGTGCCGCTTTGTTGCCATCAACTGCAACTGCAGTCAATCCTTCAGCTGCGATACGATCGCCTTTTGCTGCTGCTTTAGCGATTCCTTTTTCACGCAAGAAATCTACTGCTGCATTCATATCACCGTCAGTTTCAACGAGTGCTTTTTTGCAGTCGAGCATACCTGCACCTGTTTTTTCACGAAGTTCTTTAACCATTGCTGCTGTAATAGCCATTCGATATTCCTCCTTATAACATCCTTAGTTTCAAAAAAAAGGTGATAAAAGGTCGATTCCCTTTATCACCTGGCATCACGAATTACTCAGCGTCTGCTACTACTTCTTCAGTAGTTTCAGGTGCTACGTTATCTTCGCCTTGTTTAACTTCGAGGATTGCGTCAGCCATTTTACCAGTGAGCAATTTGACTGCACGGATCGCATCGTCGTTCGCTGGGATGACGTAGTCGATTTCGTCTGGATCACAGTTAGTATCAACAATCGCAACGATTGGGATGTTGAGTTTGTGTGCTTCTGCAATCGCGATACGCTCTTTGCGTGGGTCAACGATGAAGAGTGCATCCGGAACGCCTGGCATATCTTTGATACCGCCAAGGAATTTCTCAAGACGAGTCATTTCTTTTTTAAGAATGATGACTTCTTTTTTAGGAAGAACTTCGAATGTACCGTTCTCTTCCATTTTTTCGAGTTGTTTCAAACGGTTGATACGTTTTTTGATTGTAGAGAAGTTCGTGAGAGTTCCACCTAACCAACGTTCGTTGATGAAGTATTGACCTGCACGGATCGCTTCTTCTTTCACAGTGTCTTGAGCTTGTTTTTTCGTACCAACGAAAAGAACGTTTCCGCCTTCAGACGCTACTTCACGGATGAAGTTATATGCTTCGTCTACTTTTTTGACCGTTTTTTGAAGGTCGATGATGTAGATTCCGTTCCGTTCTGTGAAGATGTATTTTGCCATTTTTGGGTTCCAACGGCGTGTTTGGTGACCGAAGTGTACACCAGCTTCTAACAATTGTTTCATCGAGATTACTGCCATGATGAATTCCTCCTTTTGGGTTTTGGATGTCCTCCGCGATGATCGTCTGTCCAGCTAACCTATTAAAGGCACCGCAGCTGGCGATACATGCGTGCGTAATTAACACCGTAGACTAATATAGCATAAAGATTACCGAGGGGCAACCTTCGTTTGATGAGAAAGTTTAGCAATCAAAGCCACCTCGCCGGTCCCCCGATTCAAAGATCGTGCAAGCGTCTCAAGATCTGCTCCTTCTCGTAGCGCCTGCTTGATATCCGTTAACGATGGTTCCTTTGAAACGGACCGTTCGACTTCGACGGTTTCTAGCTTCTCATTTGTAGCAACCTGCACTATTTGTAAAGACGCATCCGGTACTTGATCAACGGGTTCGGTTGTCTCATATATAGATGTATCCGTCATGGCGTTGACGTGCTCCATGAAATGTAATAACACTTGTTCCGTCTCGTTTTTTTCGCGTTCTAAATGTGTGATCCGGTCTTTGAGCGCCGCCTGCTGACGAAATAAAACTAGCAGGGCATAACAGACGAGTGCAGCTAATAAGATATAAACGACAGTCATAATTCTCCCTTTCACATGGCGACACGATCTGCTAAATAGGCACTTCCGAGCGCATTTTTCAACTTACGAAGCGCTTTGGAATGGATTTGCGAAATACGGGAAGTCGAGAGTCCGAGAACTTCACCAATTTCAGTAAGCGTCAATTCCTCATAGTAGAACAAAGAAACGACAAGTTGTTCTTTTTCTGATAACCCTTCGACTTCCTCTGCCAGTTTAGCAATCAACTCACGCATTAACAACATATCTTCTGGTGTAGCGGTATCCGGATCAAGATAGGAGACGGTCATCGCTTTTCCCTCATCTTGTAACGTGACTGCTTCATCGATCGATAATACATTCGCGAAATAACTTTCTGCTAACGCACCCTTGACCTCGTCTGGTGTCATATTGACGATAGAAGAGACTTCTTCTATCGTCGGCGTCCGTTGCAAGGATTGTTCTAGGATCTCGACAGCTGCCTCGACCCGCTTTGCTTTTTCGCGTAAGGAACGTGGTAACCAATCGATTTTACGAAGCCCATCTAAAATAGCTCCTCGAATCCGAAAGGCGGCATACGTGTCGAATTTATTATTATGATTTTGATCGAATTTTTGAAGCGCATCGTACAATCCCATCATCCCTAAACTTTTCAACTCGTCTCGATCGACACTTTTAGGCAATGTCGCACTTAAACGCTGAACGTGGTATTGAACAAGTGGTTCATAATTGTGAAGTAACAGGTCTGCCACCGCAATATCGCGTGTAGTCAGCCATCGATCCCAAAGTTGTTGTAATTCCTCACGCATGACCATTCCTCCTCTAGATTTCCAGCGTCCCGACATTCACCGTCCGGATGACGAGACGCCCTGATTGTGAGTGGAACTCGATCGTTCGTCCATTCGTGCCGCCAACATCTTCAGCAACGAGTGGAATTTTGACTTGTTGAAGCATTGCTTTGACCGCAGCGATGTTTCGCTCACCGATCCGCATTGATTCATGTTCATATTTAAATTGAAACATCTGAGCCCCGCCAGCAATCTTCGCACGTAATCGGATGGCACCACTTGCTCGAAGTTGGCGGGCTACTTCTAAAATTGCCGTATCGGCAAACTTCCCGACTTCAAGCTCCCGATTCCGACTGATAGCTGAATCAGGTAACATGACATGTGCCATACTCGATAACCCTTGTTCCTGGTCGTAGATGACAACGCCTACACACGATCCAAGACCTGCCGTTCGTAAAATGACGGGGTGCTTACTGATGGCGTACTCCGCAATGCCAATCCGTACGATTTCATCCATTCATGTCCACACCCAATCGTTCAAAGACCGTCTGAAAGGCGTTAGCTTCAGGCAACAAAAGTAAATGTCCGGTCAAATCGTTTCCTGCACTAGACAAGTGCGTGTCAATATAGACAGCCATATTTCCAGGAGTCGTTGATTCAAGTAAGGCTACTTCAAGTAACGCACCTACCATATCAAACGCCGATGCAGGAACACTGACATGTAACGATAAGTTAAGCCAATCGGAGATAGCCCGAGCATACGCTCCTATTAAAATATTCCCAATTTCTTCCCATGCGGAAACCCCCATTTCGTGGGATTCAGAAAAAAAGTGGAATTCCGTCTGCATCAATTGACTCACAAGTTTTTCTGCATCGCGTAGTGGCATCAAAAAGAGTAACGTGGCTTGAATGTCTCCAGAAAAACGTAATAATGCACCAGCAGTATACGTCTCAGCCCCTCCACTTCGCTCGACGATCGTCGTGAAATCCTCCAGCTCAGTGGAAGGAACTTCGATCTCAATCGGCTGTCCGAGTAAAGTAGAAAGTGCTGTTGCCGCGTGACCGGCTCCAATGTTGCCGACTTCTCTTAAGATGTCACGTTCGTTTGGGTTAAGCATGAACAATGTCCTCAAATAAGCGATTCGGTTCAATCAACGAGAACAATTGCTGATCGCCTTTGGCGACTGCAGTCAAATATGAGGCATCCTCCTGCTTTTGTTCACTGAGCGGTTCAATGCGAACATCCGTTGATTCGACGACTTCGTTTGCCCGGTCGACGATGAATCCAGCATCTCCATGCTCTAAAGTGGCGATGATGATGCGTGTCTCTTCTGTCTCTTTCGCTAACTCGAATCCAAGACGAGCACGCAAATCAATCACGGGCGTAACGACACCGCGTAAATTGATGACTCCTTTGACATAAGATGCAGCGTTCGGAATCCGCGTGATCGGGATGAGCCGTTCGATTGAACGAACAGACTGTACATCAATACCGTATGCATTATCTTCTAATTGAAAAACAACCCATTTTTGTTCCATCTTCGTTCCCCTCACTTCCGTAATAGTGCATTGCTGTCAATGATCAACGCGACTTGCCCGTCTCCAAGAATCGTCGCACCAGAAATGGCACGGATTCCTTCAAGATAACTGCCAAGTGGTTTCATGACGATCTCTTGTTGACCAATCAATTCAGATACAATCAAACCAGCTAATTTTTCACCACTCCGGACGACGACGACCGAATAGGCTTCTGCCTCATGTTGCGGCAACCCATAAACCTCATTTAACGAAATAAGCGGAACCAACTGCCCACGGAAATCAAATACTTTTTCCCGGTGTGCTTGTAGAATGGCTGATTTACGTAAAGAGGTTGTTTCGATGATGGCAGTCAATGGAATCGCATACGTCTCTTGTCCGAGTTCTACGAGCATGGCTGAGATGATCGATAGCGTCAGTGGTAAACTGATTCGGAAAATCGTTCCTTCTCCTCGACGTGTCTCGACGAACACTTCTCCGCCCAGTGACTCGATCTTCGATTTGACGACATCGAGACCAACACCACGACCAGACAAGTCGGTGACTTCTTCTGCCGTTGAGAAACCAGGTGCAAATAACAGCATCGAAGCCTCTTCCATCGTTAATTGCATTGCTTCTTCTTCCGTGATCAATCCTTTTTCAATCGCGATCCGTGTGACACGTTCGTGATTGATACCGGCTCCATCATCTTCAATCTCGATGAAGACCCGGTTTCCTGAGTGATAAGCACGTAGTGAAAGATTTCCTTCGACCGGCTTATTTGCTAAAATACGTTCTGCCTTGTTCTCAATCCCATGATCAATGGCATTTCGGATCAAGTGGACGAGTGGATCACCGATCTCATCGATAACTGTACGGTCAAGTTCCGTCTCGGCACCCGTAATGTGTAATTTGATATGTTTTCCGACATCTTTCGAAACGGAACGCACCATTCGTGGGAATCGGTTGAACACTTGTTCGATCGGCATCATCCGTAACGTTAGGACGAGCGATTGCAATTCATTCGTACCTCGTTTGATCCGTTCGACCGTATCTGTCAATTCAGGTGAGCTGACTTCTGCTGCAATACGCTCCAAACGTCCGCGATCGATGATGAACTCTTCGAACAGGTTCATCAAACGATCGATTCGCTCGAGGTTAACACGAATCGTTTTCGAAGCGACAGGCGCAGATAGGTCTGTCTGGTCGGATGATTCTGGTGAAGCTACTGATGCAGAGACTGATGTCGTCACAGGAACTTCCTGCGGCAGTGTGGACGTCGCCACCTCCGCTTCAGGTGTTGTCTCGAATGTGTCGATCGTTACTATCGCAACTTCGGATACAGAAGCAATCGCTTCTTGAATCGTCACCTGATCTTGTTGCGTCACGAACAAGACTGAGAACGTCGTCTCAAAATGCTCCTGCTCCAGTTCATCAGATGTCGGGTTCGATAAGATGACATCTCCGAGTTGTTGTAAACGATCAAACACCATATAAACGCGTGCCGCTTTTAAGATGACGTCCGCCGAGAGTTCGACGTGGACGATATACGCTTGATAACCGGATGCAATCGATTGTTTGACGACTGCCTCCGAGTAAACGTCGCACTCAAAGGTTTGTGAAGCAACTATAGGTGTAACTGGAACGATTTCTTCTTGCTCGGGACGAATGAACTGCTGTAAACGTCCCACTGTTTCAGTGACGTCAAGCTTTCCTTTCCCACCTCGACTGATGTCTTCTACCATCGTCTCTAGTTGCTCGGCGGCTACGAAGAGAACATCGATCAGTTCAGCAGTAGCAGGTTGTTTTTTCGATCTGACTAAATCAAGGGCACTCTCCATCTCGTGCGTTAAATCAGAGATTGCGTCGTATCCCATCGTTCCTGCCATTCCTTTTAACGTATGGGCAGAACGGAAAATTTGATCGATGACCGCCTCGTCGTCTAGCCGCTCCTCAAAAACTAATAAGCTTGTATTGATTGCTTGTAAATGCTCCATCGCCTCATCGAGGAACAACCCTACATATTCATTTAAGTCCATGACTGATACCCTCCTTTAATCTTAACGGACATGATCTTTTCTTTTTTTCAGACGATGTAACAATCGATCTAAAAACTTCCGTTCCTTGACTTGTACACCTGTTAACGATGTCGTGATGTGATCGAGCCGCCAACTGACGTCGCTCGTTCGATCCATTAAATAAAATGGCATCTGTGCCTTGACTGCTTTAACGACTGTCGGATCTTCTGGTAAAAAACCGGTAAAGCGAAGAGGTTTTTGCAAGAACTGTTGGCTGACAAGTGCTAATCGATCAAACGTTTCAAGCGCTTCCCCACCATTCGTCGCCCGATTGACAACAACGGAAATCGGAAGATCCGTCGCATGATGGTGTGCCAGTTTGACAAACGCATATCCGTCCATGATCGAAGTCGGCTCTGGCGTGACAATCAACCATGCTTCGTCTGCACTACTGATGAAATCAAATGTCTGATGATTCGCACCGGCTCCTAAATCGAGTAACACATAGTCATATTCATAGAAAAATTGGAACTCCCGTAGAAGGAACATCACGTCTTCCTTCGTCAGATTCGTCAATTCTGCAAAACCACTTCCGCCATGAATGAAATGAAGAGACGGAGACTGTTCCACGATTGCGTGCTGGAGTGATTCTCGTCGTTTGACGCATTCCATTAAAGATGATTTCGACGTTTTACCGAATAGAATCCCGATGTTCGCCATTCCAATATCAAGATCAATCAAAAGCACTCGTTTTTCTTGCAACGATAATGCCACGCCAAGATTCACCGCGACATTCGTTTTTCCGACGCCACCTTTTCCACTCACGATGGCAATCGTCTTCGTTTCCTTGACGGTCACTTTAGATCGTAAGACACGTGCTTGATCTTCTCGCATCATCTCATCCCTCTCTCGACAATCATTCGGGATAACTCATCCGCCGTAGCGAACGTGATGTCTTCCGGCACTTCTTGCCCCGTCGTCACACAATAGATCGGCAACTTCGTCTCGGTCGCGAGTCCGAATATCGACCAGAGTTCACTTGTTTCATCTGCTTTCGAAAAGACGATTCCAGATAAGGGAATCTTGCCGAAACGGTCGTGGATTTGTAATAAATCTCGGTATTTCGAGGTCAAACTAAGAACCAAGAATACATCCGTATCCGCAAAATCATGCCGACTTCGTAACTGCTCCACATACGCTTCGTCTAAGAAATTTCGCCCCGCTGTATCGACAAGTACGATGTCACACGATGCTAACGCCTGCTTGGCTCGTTCGAAATCATCCAAGTCATATGCGACATGAATCGGAATGCCTAATATGTCTGCATATGTTTTTAATTGTTCAATCGCTGAGATCCGGTATGTATCGGTCGTGATGAGTCCAACTCGTTGATTTTTAATGAGAGCATGGTGAGCAGCAAGCTTAGCGATGGTCGTTGTCTTTCCGACACCAGTCGGTCCTGTCAACATGACATACCGTGCAGTCGACGGTGTGACGCGTAATGACGCTTTCACTTCTTCCGTCAAGAGATCCGTTAACTCCGTTTGTTGTGTTTGATAATACGCAGTCAATAACCGTTCGTGTAATCGTTCAGATACCTGCTGTAACGCTGGTTCAGCCAGTAACGGCGCATAATGTCGCAATTCTTTTGGCAATGGTCGCTCGCCGACCGTAACAATCGTCGGACGCACTGGTACTGGTTGGATAATTTCCACAACCTCCTGTCGACTCGTTGCTTGCTTCGAGACGACAGGTTCGCTTGAGACATGTTCATCCACCGATGCAACCAATTCCACTTTTTTCTTCGCAAATAAACCAAAGAATCCGCCCACTTTGATGTGGCGAGTATTTAATATAATGGCATCGTTCCCGAGTTCGCGTTTGATCCGTTCCATGGCCTCGCTAACAGAATCCGCCGTGACTTTTTTGACTATCATCTCTTAAATCACCCCAATACTCTTGACTTCGATCGTCGGCATTAATTCGTTATAGGACAAAATCGGAATATCTGGAAAATAGCGTTCTGTCAATTGACGAACGAACATCCGGATACTTGGAGAAGTCAGGATGATCGGATGCGCCCCGTATCGTTCGAATTCCATTGCTCGCTCTTGCAACGTCTCGATGAAACGTGTCGCCTTTTCGGGATCAAGCGCTAAATAATTACCGAACTCAGTCTTTTGGATGGCCGACTGGATATCCAGTTCCATCTCACTTGAGATCGTCACGACGTGCAAGACATCTCCTTGCATGACCTGTTCCGTAATTTGACGCGATAAGGATTGACGAACATATTCCGCGAGCAATTCGCTGTCTTTCGTCACAGCTGCATAGTCTGCGAGCGTTTCGAAAATCAATGGTAGATTTCGAATCGAGACTTTTTCTTTTAGTAATTGAACGAATACTTTTTGAAGTTCACCGATCGATAACAGCTGTGGTGTGACTTCTTCGACTAGAATCGGATGCGATTCCTTCAAATGGTCGACCAATTGTTTCGTCTCTTCTCGTCCGAGTAATTCAGCGGCATGTTTCTTCAAGAGCTCCGTCAAATGTGTCGCGACGACAGATGGTGGATCAACGACCGTATACCCTGACATCTCTGCTCGACTACGTGTCTGTTCATCAATCCAGAGTGCTGGCATACCAAAGGCTGGTTCGACCGTTTCGATACCTCGAATTTCTGGATCATCGACACCTGGGCTCATCGCTAAGTAATGATCCAGTAAAAGCTCACCACTTGCCATCTCACTTCCGCGAATCTTGATTCGATACTGGTTCGGGGATAACTGCAGATGATCGCGAATCCGAACGGTCGGTAGAACGAATCCAAGTTCAAGCGCTAGTTGCCGACGAATCATGACGACACGATCGAGTAAATCGCCGCCTTGGGCTTCATCAGCGAGTGGAATCAATCCGTAACCGAATTCGAATTCAATCGTATCGACATTGAGTAAGGAAATGACTGATTCGCTTGATCGTAAGTTTTCACTCGGTGCTTCTTCAACCGCAACTTCTTCTTGCATCGTCTTCGTCGTCTGCTTCATCCGCCAAGCGAAGAAGCCGAACAGGATTGCAATCGGCATCGTGACGTAATCGGGAATCGCCGTGAACAATCCGAGTAAGAAGATCGCCCCAGCTGCGATTCCGACAAGTAAAGGTGTCCGTGCCAATTGACCGATGACATCTTCACCGAGGTTTCCGTCTGAAGTCGAGCGCGTGACGATGATCCCGGTCGCCACCGAAATTAAAAGGGCTGGAATCTGACTGACAAGTCCGTCTCCGACCGTCAGTAACGTATACAGTTTGACTGAGTCCGCCATCGGTAAACCTTGCTGAACGACACCGATGATCATACCGAAGATTAAATTGATGATGACGATGATGATCCCGGCGATCGCATCTCCTTTAACGAACTTCGAGGCACCATCCATCGCACCGTAAAAGTCTGCTTCAGATTGGATTTTTTGGCGGCGGGTCCGAGCTTGTAATTCATCGATCATACCGGAATTCAAATCGGCGTCGATTGCCATCTGTTTCCCTGGCATCGCATCAAGCGTAAAACGTGCCGACACTTCTGAGACCCGTTCCGAACCCTTCGTGATGACGAGGAACTGGATTAAGACGAGAATCAAGAATACGACGAAGCCGACGAGGGCATTTCCGCCGACGACGAAATCACCAAATGCTTCAATGACTTCGCCACCGTTTCCGTTTGACAGGATTGCCCGTGTCGTCGAAACGTTAAGCGCAAGACGAAACAAGGTAACGATCAATAACAATGTTGGAAAGACAGAAAACTCTAGTGCCTCTTTGGCATTCATCGCAACGAGCAATACCATCAAGGCAATGAGAATATTGATGATGATTAAAAAATCGAGCATGATAGCGGGCAGTGGAATGACGAGCATGAAGACGATCATGATGACGCCTAGCAGGACCGTTAAATCTCTTGTTGATATACTCATGATGCTTCATCCTTTCATTTTGCTTGTTTCAGTTGATAGACAAAGGCGAGTGTTTCAGCGAGCGCCTGATAGAACGTTTCATCCACTGCCATACCAATTTCTGATTGAGCGAACAACGCCCGCGCGAGCGGACGGTTTTCAACAATCGGGACCTCAGCTGCTGTCGCCTTCTCCCGAATCCGGAACGCGACGGCATCTACGCCTTTTGCAACGACGATCGGTGCCATATGTTTACCGTCATCGTATTGGATCGCTACCGCATAATGGGTCGGGTTCGTGATAACGACGTCGGCATTTGGTATTTCTTGCATCATCCGCCGCATCGCCATCTCCCGTTGTTGTTGTTTAATCTTTCCTTTGATTTGAGGGTCACCCTCTGTGTTTTTATGCTCATCCTTTAAATCCTGCTTACTCATTCGGATCGACTTCTCGAAATCAAATTTCTGATAGGCAAAATCAAGAATGGCTAATGCAATCAAGGCGATACTGACCGATAAACCGAGTAAAAATGTTAAATGACCAATGATAGCTAACGCATCGCCAATCGGTTCCGAGGTCAATCTCGAGATCTCGACCTTGTTGTTCCATAAGACTGTTCCACTTGTTACACCGATCACCAGCAATTTAAAGACCGATTTCAAAAACTCGACAAGTGCTTTGACGCTCACGATCCGTTTGACGCCTTGAAGCGGATTGATCCGGTCCAGTTTCGGCTGAATCGCCTCACCGCTTAAGAGCACACCGATTTGGACGAAGTTTCCGAGAATACCAATCACGACCGCTGTTAAAAAGAAAGGTGCGACTAAAATCCCCATTTGCATCAGCATCTCGATGAGAATCTGTTCAACTCGTCCTTCTTCAACCGCTTGCAGGACTTGACTAGCACTAAGACCATCTTGCAGGACGAGAACGAAACGCCGTCCTAGAAACGGACCAAAAAAATAGAGGACGAGAAACATGGCGAACAACATGAAACTGCTTGTTAAATCTGCTGATTTTGCGACTTGTCCCTTCTTACGGGAGTCATCCCGCTTTCGAGGTGTCGCCTTTTCCGTCTTTTCACCAGCGAAATACTGAAGATCAAGGCGTAATCGATATGAATGCATGTCCTCAACCTCCTAGTAATCGAATGGCATCTGCAAGTACATCCTGCAACAACGGAACGAATCGACCGATTCCTGTGATCGTTGCACCTGCTAATAAAAATAGAATCACATATCCCATCAGCAGTTTGACGGAAAAACCAATCGCGAAAATGTTGAACTGAGGTGCCGTCTTCGCGAGGAATCCGAGTGCGAGATCCACTAAAAATAGGGAAACGACAAGTGGCATCGCCATTTGTAACGCAGTTAACATGGCAAGCCCAACGACCCGAATGACAAGACTCATCCCAGCGTCGCCCGATACCGCAAGCAGACTGCCCGGCGGAAAGATTTGAAAACTCGTGTAGATTCCGTCAAGCAGGATTAAATGCATATCAGAAGCGAGTAGAACAAGTAACGTCAACATGTAATAAAATCTTCCGACGATCGGTGACTGTCCACCAAACATCGGGTCATAAGCGGAAGCCATCGCGAGACCCATCTGCAAATCGATGATCGAACCGGCAATTTGTGGCGCATACAATAAAAAACTAGCAAGTAAACCAAGCGCTAGACCCACTAAAACTTCCGTTCCCATCCGAAAGAAAAAATCGAAGTCTTCTACTCGAACGTCTGTCTTTACAGCGTAACTCGCAAAGTAAGCAAGACCGGCCGCAAGCGCTAATTTATGTTGCGCTGGTAATTGCTTTGAGGAAAACAATGGAGCCGCGACAAGAAAACCGACGATTCGTCCAAAGACGAGCAAAAAAACACTCAGGAAAGATAGTAACGTCATTTGCGGGAAACCTCAGCGATTTGCTTAAATAAGTCAATCGTAAAGGTCTGTAATTCCTGCATGATCCATGGTCCGAAAAAAACGAGTGCTAAAAATACGGCAACGATCTTTGGAACGAACGATAGCGTCTGTTCCTGAATCTGTGTCGTCGCCTGCAAAATACTGACGAGCAGACCGACGACGAGCGAGACCAGTAATAAGGGAGCTGATACTTTTAGTAATGTCCAGACAGCAGAGCTTGCCAACTGAATAATCATTTCTTGAGTCATCTTCTCTCCCCCTAACGCATACTGACGAGCAGTGATTCAACGATCAGGTGCCAGCCATCGACTAAAATAAATAACAAAAGTTTAAACGGTAAGGCAATCATGACCGGCGGTAACATCATCATCCCCATCGACATCAAGACACTCGAGACGACCATATCAATGACAAGGAATGGAATGAAGATCATGAATCCGATTTGAAAAGCCGTCTTTAATTCACTAATCGCATATGCTGGAACGAGTGCGACGAGTGGGATATCTTCAATCTTTTTCGGTTTTTCATAATTGCCGTATTTTAAGAACAACTCTAAATCATTCGTTCGCGTGTGTTTCGACATGAATCGCTTCATCGTATCCCCAGCTTTATCAAATGCCTCATCTTGACTGATTTTATCTGCCATATACGGTTTCAAGGCTGTCGTGTTCAATTCTGATAAAACGGGTGACATGACGAACAGCGTGATGAACAGTGCCAGTCCAACGAGTAGCTGGTTCGGCGGCGTTTGTTGTGTTCCAAGGGCAGAACGGACAAAAGACAACACGACGACGACACGCGTAAAACAAGTCATCAAGATCAGTAATGAAGGGGCTAACGACAATAATGTCAGCAATACGAGTAGTTTGATCGATGTCGCCGTTCCTGAAGGAGTATCAAGTGAGATTAGATTTTCAATCGTGTTCATGAGCGTCCTCGATTCTTTTGCAATTGTTCGAGTTGTTGTTTGAACGTCTCAAGAAACGGTGAAGATCCCGTTTTAGATGAAGACTCTTCAAGATCCATCGGCTCATATCCCTCTAAATCATCAAGTGTATCTAACAACTGTACGTTCTCTCCAACACCTACGACATAAATCTTGTCCTGCACCTTCACTAACTGGACGGATCGATCCTTTCCTAGTGGTACACCACCTAGGTGAGTCAATCGACCAGAATGTCTCACACCTCGTGTCCGTTCATGAATGAATCGTGTCACAAGGATGAATCCGCCGATCAAAACGACGAGAACGACGACTCCTTTGAAGATAGTCAACGCCATGGAAGGACTCTCATCGACTTGCTGAGTCGTTGGTGTATCGCTCTGAGTTGGATTCAATTTTTCTTCGACTGTTTCCGCTTGCACAGGAAGCGCAAGCAGAAACAGGAGACAAATCAGCAAAGTCACTTTTTTCATGACGAGACAGTTTTCGAGACCGCTTCAAGCACGCGATCCGCTTGGAACGGTTTAACGATGAAATCTTTTGCACCTGCTTGAATCGCATCGATGACCATCGACTGTTGCCCCATCGCTGAACACATGATGACTTTAGCGGCAGGGTTAAATGCTTTGATTTCTTTAAGCGCAGAGATTCCGTCCATTTCAGGCATCGTAATGTCTAGCGTGACGAGGTCCGGTGTCAATTCCTTGTACTTAGAGACCGCTTCGCGTCCGTTTTCTGCTTCACCGACGACATCATAGCCGTTCTTCGATAAGATTTCCTTGATCATCATCCGCATGAAAGCGGCGTCGTCTACGATTAATACTTTTGCACTCATATTAGTTCCTCCTTAGAACATCCGAAGACGTTCTTTTGTATTTACGATTTCTGTAATGCGTACACCGAAGTTTTCTTCGATGACGACCACTTCACCTGTTGCGATCAATGTATTGTTGACGAGAACGTCAACCGGTTCTCCTGCCAGTTTATCCAGCTCAATCACGGAACCTTGTGTCAATTCCAATATGTCACGAACGGAGCGACGTGTCCGTCCTAACTCAACCGTGACGTTCAACGGAACGTCATATAACATCCCAATATTTCCTGGCGTACCCTCTACTTCCATCTCACCTAATTGGCTGAATTGAACCGGACTGACACCGACTGGCGTTGCTTTCGGTTCAGGTGATGCAACTGTAGTTTGTTGTGCCATTGCTGGCGCCGATGGTGGTGATGGTGATGGTTGTGCTTGCTCCGTTACTTGTGGTGCAGGCTCTGCTTGTTGAGTCGTACTCGCGCTAAAGAGTTTTTGAATCAATTGTTTCGAGAAGTCCAGTGGTGCTAATTGAACGATTTTTGAATCGATCATCGTGCCAATCTTAAGATCAAACTCGATGATGACCATGTTCTCCCAAAGAGAAAAGCTATCGACGATACTCTTATCTTGAGAAAAGTCGAAGATTTCAACTGCTGGCGGCGAAATATCGATTCGCATCGAGAATACAGTCGACATCGAGGTAGCAGCTGCTCCCATCATCTGGTTCATCGCTTCCTGTACGGCAGATAGAGCAATCGGGTCCATCTCCAGTGACTCGTCGATGACGCCATCGCCTCCCATCATCAGGTTCGCGATGACGGAAGCATCTCGCTGTGTCAGGATCAGGACGTTTTCTCCTTTGAACCCTTCCGTATAACCGACACGTAGCGCAACGTGCGGAATCGGATAACGACTGCGTAATTCTTCCATGGAGATCATTCGGACGTGCGGTGTCGTAATCTCTACTTTTTGATTCAACAATGCCGATAAGGCCGTTGCCGAATTACCAAGTGAGATATTTCCGACCTCCCCTAATGCATCAATCTCCATGTCATCTAGTATTTCCTTTACGTCTGGCTCTTGCGGTTCATCGGTGGATGGCGTTCCGCGTAATAACGCATCGATTTCATCTTGCGAAAGCATATCGCTCATGTTATTCCTCCTCAATTCGTTGTAAGACTTGCAAAGCGAGGTGTTTCCCGTTTAATCCCGGTCGCGCCTTGAACATCTTCCGGTCGTCGACGAATACATCGACGGCATCCGAGGCTCGTGTCTTCAGGGATAAACAATCGCCTACTTCGAGGTGTAACAATTCACCAAACGAAAGCTCTGTTTGGCCGAGCACTGCTTTTAAATCGACGACGGAACTCATCAACTGCGTTTGCATGTGTTCAGACTCTTGATTATCTGCTGTCGTTCGCTTTTCTTGTTGCATCCAATAATGACTTGATAATTTCGGAAGAACGGATTCAAGGGTCACGAACGGCAAGCAGACATTCAACGTACCGCTCACTTCTCCGACCGTTACGTAAATCGAGACGAGAATGACTGTCTCATTTGGAGAGACCAGTTGCAGAAACTGCGGATTGATTTCCAAATCATCGTATTCCGCTTCGACTTCTGTTACCGACTCCCAAGCTGCCCCGTATTGAACGAAGGCACGCTTGAACAGTTGTGTTAGTATACGTGTCTCGATTTCCGTCAAATTCTCGATCTTGTTCATTCCTTCACCTGGTCCCCCAAGTAAACGATCGAGCATCGCATAGGCGATGTTCGGATTGACTTCAAATAAGACTTTTCCATCGAGCGGATGAAGATTGACTAGATTGATCAACGTCATGTTCGGAATGGAATGAATGAATTCATCATACGGAAGTTGTTCGACCGTATTAACCGTGAACTGAACATATGTCCGAAGTTGTGCAGAAAAATGTGTCGTCAAGACTCGGGCGAACTGTTCATGAATACGCGTCAAATTCCGTAATTGATCTTTTGAGAAACGGAGTGCTCGTTTAAAGTCATAGACCTTGACTCGACGCTGCTCCTCTTGACTTCGGATTTCCTCGACTTCCATATCTCCGCTTGAAATGGCTGATAGCAAGGCATCGATTTCATGTTGGGATAATACTTCGCTCATGCTGCCACCTCACTGGATGATTTTTTTCGTCGTGTAGACACGCTGGACATCGCCTTCTTGGATGAGCTTTTTGAATTGCATCCGTAACCGCTCTTCAAGCTTCTCCATATCCGCTTTTGAGTCTAAGTCCGACTTTTTCATAGCCGAAAGGTCACCCAAGATGATGTTATTGATTTGAAACTTTCGTAATTCTAAATCGTCACGCGTTGCTTGATCATCGGTGACGATCGTGAACTGGACATTTAAGAAACGTTCGTCAGCGATGTTCGTTGTCAAGTCGTCCGTTTGCAGACTTCGTGCATCAAGTTCTTCACCTGTCGGTTGTTCAACTTTTGCTTCCGTCGTGTCATTTGCTAAAAAATAATTCATGATCATGTATCCTGCCCCGATCATCAATGCTGCAACAATGATCATGATCAAGGGGATTTTCAGTTTACTCTTCTTCTTTTCCTCGGCCATCTTCGAGCCTCCTTACACTGTTCAAGCCCGCTAATCCGATTTGTTGATAAAAAGCGATTGCGATTGCTTTGACCTCTTCCATTGATTCCTTCACGACATAAATCTGTCCTCCGATGAGTTGAATCGTCGTATCCGGTGTAGAACGGACGGATTCGATCAACACGGCGTTCAGTACGAGTGGTGCGTTACGTAACGTCGTTAACGTGATCATCGTTTCAAATTGACCAGTTCCTCAAGAACCTGGTCCGATGTCGTGATGATTCGTGTATTCGCCTGGAAACCACGTTGAGCAATGATCATCTCCGTGAATTCTTCTGATAAGTCGACGTTCGACATCTCAAGCGTTCCCGACGTCAACTGTCCCATTCCGTTCAAGCTCGGTGTTCCGAGTACCGGTGGACCTGAGTTCTGTGATGCGGCGAATACGTTGACACCTGATTTTTCTAGACCACCCGGGTTAGCAAAGTTCGCGATCGTGATATAACCGACGTTTTGCAATGCTCCCGTCGTATCGACGTAAGTGACGAGACCGTCTTTACCAATCGATAAGTTACGTGCATCCGTTGGTACTTTTAGTTTTTGGAATCCTGCACCACCTGCTTCCGGGAGTGGTACTGGCGGAGTACCGTTTGCAGCTGCTTGTGTCCCGGTACCGATTAAGTAGTTTCCGTCACCTGTAACTAAGTTTCCATCAAGATCCGTATAGAAGTTACCTGAACGGGTATAACGAATCCCTTCCGCCGTGACGACCTGGAAGAATCCTTCCCCAGAGATCCCGACATCGAGGACGCGACCTGTATTCTGAAGCGCACCTTGGTTATACACATTATCGACTGTTGACATCGATGCTCCAAGACCGACCTGTTTCGGGTTCGTCCCACCGACATTGCCGCCTGCACCAGATGATGAGCCGACCGATTGACTGACGAGGTCTTTAAACGTCACCCGTCCTTTTTTATAACCGAACGTGTTGACGTTCGCGATGTTATTCCCGACGACATCCAGTTTTGTCTGGAAGTTCTTAAGCCCACTGATTCCTGAATACATTGAACGTAACATTATTTTTCCTCCTTTGATTGAATCTGCGTCAACTCGTAAACACTGATCTGTTTTCCGTTCGATAGTTCGGCCATGATATCCAGGCCATCCCGTTTTACACTAACGACACTGGCTGTCTCTTCGACGGTGGTCGTCTGCTCAGCACCTGAAGCATCCGTCGTCTTCGACTCCGCTTCATAACTGACTTTTTTACCAATCAGATTGCTGTAGGACAGCAATGCTGTTGCATGTTGGTTCAAGACCATCGTATCCATCGTCTTCCCGATTGCTTGCATCTGTTCCAGCGAAGAAAACTGGGCCATTTGAGCGATGAAATCCTTGTCTTCCATCGGTGCTGTTGGATCTTGATTCGAAAGCTGGGCAATCAGAATTTTCATGAACATATCCTTATCCATCGCTTTATTCGTCGGTACCTGTGATTTTTCAGGAAGCTGGTATGAACTACTATCCGTTTTGATTGCGTCAGTCATCGTCTTCCTCCTCTTCTTCGTCTACTGGAACGGGTGTCTCTTGATACGGTGACTCATGCTCCTGCTGATCACGTGTGAAAGATTGTTGGAACTCCCGCGCACTCGAAGCAATCATCCCCGTCTCGATCTTTACGACTGGCGTCTGTTGATGCAAGACGGTTTGTAATTTCCCAAGTTGTTGCTCGATTGATTGTTTTGCTTGCTCGGTGCTCGCAAATAGTTTGACAGTCAATGCCCCTTCTTTACGATCGAGTTGAACGACAACCTCACCAAGTTGCTCTGGGTACAGGCGAATCGACAATCGTGTGGACCCATCCGCACCTTTTATGAAGGGTGCTTGCTGCAGTGCGGCTTCAATCCGTTGTTGAATCTGTTCTGAGACAGGTAGCGGCACTGGACGAATCGTTTGCAACGGAGTGCCTCTGTAAATCGGCATACTCATCGGAGGCGGTGCGGCTTTTCCTTCTGGATCAACGGGCATGGTCGCTTTTCGCATGAGTGAAGCGAATGCTAACGGCAGCGGTGTTTTTCCTTTTGCCTGCTCGGCTACAGCTACAGTGTCCGGCTTGATCGTTTCGACAACAGAACCAGTTTGCGGGAGTGTCTGTTTCACTGGCATCGCAGAAACCACTCTGTCCATTGTTGAAACTGGCGACTGCTTTAACATGTTCGTGTCATAATCTTTTACTTTGATCGTATCATTCGTCATTGTCTGCAAGACGAACTGTTGAAGTGATGGTGGCAATTGATCGAACTGACCTTTCGCCTGCTCCATATTTCCTTCGAGCAATTGTTTGACGAACGCTAGAAGTTGCTCCATTTTCTTTGGGTCTTGTTTTAACGCCTCTACTTCTGGTTGTTTCAGTAAGGAGAGAATCTCATCCGGCTGGTCTACAAGTTGTTGCATCCAGTCCGGTAAGGGTTGCGTCTCCGTTTCCGGCTCGAGTGTCATCGCATCCGCTGAGACTGATGACGGTAACGCCGTCGGCAGTTTTGTCAGATAATCAAGTAATGAGGCGAATTGACCACCAACCGTAGTCATCTCTCCTTTTTTTCCTGATCCTGTATTTAAGGTCGGGAAGGATGGTTGTGTTACTTCCGTCATGTTCATCAGGCTTCCCTCCTTACTTCGTCGCGAGTAACTGTGTCAAGGCGGCTGCTTTCTTAGCATCCATCTTGGCAATGATCGCCGCCTGTTGTTCCGCATCGATGTCCTCGATGATTGGTACGACTTCGGTCGGACTGAGTTCATTTAAAATCAGCGCAGCATCCTTTGGTGCCATTTCAGCATATACATCCGTCACGGATGCTGTTTTTTTCTTCGTCGTTTTTGTTTGATCCGTTGTTTGCGCAGGTGTCTGTTTTAACTGATCCCTCTCAGCAATCAAACGTTCAACTTCCTGCTCTTTCGCTTTTAAGGTATCCGATTGTTCCTTACTTTGATTGCGTAATTTTTTGATCTCTTGATTCGCTACTTTCAGACGACGTTCGAGTTCTGCTGATGGATTCGCCTGATTCGTAGTCGTTTTTTCGGTTGCGAACGGTAAGGATAGTAGTGGACGTCCATTCGCATAATTCAATACGAAATAAGCCGTCAACAAGATTAAAATCAAAGGAATGACCAATAAAGGTAAAATCCACCCTTTTGATGTTTTATTTTCACTCATATCATCCGTCCTCTTCCAAACTGTAACAATGCCAGTTCATCTAATTGATTTTGTTCCGTCAATGCTTCGATTCGTTTCGTTTCGACTGTATGATTCTCTTGGAGACGACTAAATTTCTTCTCTTCGATTAACGCTCGTTCGAGTGCTTCTTGTGTACGTTCGTAACGATTTTTCGATTGTGTCACGTACAATTGCTGTCGTTCGATTTCCTGCTTCACGACATCCCGAGCGCGTTCTCGATATTGCGAAGACGTCAGTTCCACGACGCCAATCTCATCTTGTGCCTTCAGAAAGGACTCATATCGAACGAGCAGATGATATAATTTTTCGACTTCAAGCTCATATTGCTTTTTATGAAGGCTCAGTTCTTTAGCGACGCGATCCTTCTCCGCTTCAGCTAAAGGAATGATTCGTTCATAGATCGTCTTCATCATTCGTCCTCCTTACTGAATCGTTGCCATGAGTTGATGACAAGCCGCTTCGAAATCACTGTCTTCATGAATTTGTTGTTTCAAGAAACGAATCAGCTCCGGATACGTATCGACGGCACGGTCAATTTCCGGGTTCGTTCCTGTTTTGTATGCTCCGATATTGATTAAGTCCTCCGAATCGAGATACGTCGATAACAATTGTCGAAATGCGACAGCAGCGGTCTTTTGTTCAGATGTCGTAATTTGATTCATGACACGGCTGATGGACCGTAAGACATGAATCGCTGGGAACTGCCCTTTGTTCGCAAGGTTACGATCCAGAACGAAGTGACCGTCTAAGATCCCTCGTACGGCGTCGGCGATTGGTTCATTCATGTCGTCTCCATCGACGAGGACTGTGTAGAAAGCAGTAATCGAACCGTCTTGTGTTTTCCCGCTCCGTTCAAGTAGCTGAGGAAGCAGAGCGAATACGCTTGGTGTATATCCTTTCGACGCAGGGGGTTCACCTGTTGCAAGACCGATTTCCCGCTGTGCCATCGCAAAACGAGTAACTGAGTCCATCATCAAGACCACATTTTTCCCTTGATCTCGAAAATATTCAGCGATTGCCGTTGCCGTATAGGCACCTTTTAGACGAACAAGTGGAGGTTGATCGCTCGTTGCTACGACTAAAATAGATCGTTTCATCCCCTCTTCACCAAGTTCTGCCTCTACAAATTCCTTGACTTCACGTCCTCGTTCACCAATCAAAGCGATGACATTGATGTCTGCTGTCGATCGTTTCGCGATCATCCCGAGTAATGTCGATTTTCCGACACCTGATCCTGCGAACAAACCCACACGTTGTCCTTGACCGACTGTCAACAGTCCATCAATGGCACGGATGCCAGTCGAGAGAACATCATTGATGCGAGGACGTTCGAGTGGACTAGGTGGTTTACGAACGATCGATGTCGTGCGTAAATTTTCTAATGACTCACCATCTAGTGGTCTTCCTAGACCATCAAGCACCTTACCAATCAGTTCGTTCCCTACTGGAACGTGGAGTGGTTTTCCTGTCGCAAGAACAATCGAGCCTGGAGCAATCGATGTCGTTTCACCGTATGGCATGAGTAGGACATGCCCTTCTCTAAATCCGACGACTTCTGCTTCGATTGTCTGACGTTGTTGGATTTGGATTAAACACCGCTCACCGATTGCCACTGCTGTCGGTCCTCGCGATTCGATCATCAACCCGATCACTTGGACGACCTTACCAGAGTGCTGTACAAGTTCTTCTGAGCGAATTTCTCGAACCGCGGCCTGCATCGCATTGAGATTAAACATGATGTAAAACCTCATTGATTTTGGTTTGCAATGCTTCAAAGCCACTGGTTAAACCGCCAGTGATCGCTCCATTCTCCGAATCAATCCGATAATCGCGTGCCTTTAACGCTGGATCAAATCGCAATTGAATCGTTGCGTTGGCACCTAGAACGCCTTGTAGTCGTTCTTCAAGTAACACGACCCGTTCAAAATCCGCCGGTGACGCATAGATGATGATTTTTTCACGATCGCGGAACTGAATGATCAATTGATGTAACAATTGGTATAACGCTTCTTCCTCTTCATCATGTAACTGTTCTAAAAATTGATGTGTCACTTGGAGTCCGAGGACACATAATTCATGTTCTAGTCGCATCAATCGTTCTTGACTCTGCTCTTCTAGGCGATCAGCAAACGAATTCGTTTTGGCAATCTGCTCTTCAAACGTTGCTTGTCCTTCCGCATGTCCTGTTTCAAATCCAGCTTGATACCCTTGTTGACGTGCTTCTTCTAACGCTTGAAGGCGTTCTTGCTCGAACTGCTGTTGACGCTGTTCGAAATCTAGGAGCATCGCCTGTCGAAGGCGCTCTAACTCAGCGTGTCCTTCTGCCATCTTCTCTTCGTAGAATGTATCTGGAACGATCGTAGGCTCTTCCTGACTAGTCCGAACCTGCACGAGCGTTCGCTCCTGTCGTTCAATTACTGCTTGTCTTTTGATGACGTTAGACAACAATATCATCTCCTCCACCACGAGCAACGACGATCTCACCCATGTCCTCTAAGCGGCGGATGATTCCGACGATTCGACTTTGAGCTTCTTCGACGTCTCGGAGACGCACAGGACCCATGAATTCCATGTCCTCTTTGAACGACTCGACCATCCGTTGTGACATGTTGCGATAGACCATGTCTTTGACATCGTCTGACGATACTTTGAGTGCCAATAGTAAATCCTCGTTTGAGACTTCGCGAATGATTCGCTGTATCGCCCGAGCATCGAGTGTGACGATGTCTTCGAAGACGAACATCCGTTTTTTGATTTCTTCCGCAAGTTCTGGATCCTGAATCTCGAGCGTATCGAGAATCGTTCGTTCCGTTGTGCGGTCGACGCCATTTAATACTTGAACGACAGCCTCGATGCCTCCCGATTGAGCAAAATCTTGCATCCCTGCTTGTGATAGATTCCGTTCAAGAATTTGTTCTACCTCGCTGATGATTTCCGGATTCATCCGGTCCATCGTCGCAATCCGTCTTGCTACATCGGACTGTGCTTCTGCCGGGAGCTCCGAGAGAATCTGACCTGATTTTGCAGGATCGAGATGAGCAAGAACAAGTGCGATCGTTTGTGGATGTTCATTTTGAATGAAGTTCAGAAGCTGTTTCGGATCTGCCTTGCGTGCAAACTCAAACGGACGGACTTGTAACGTCGACGTCAGGCGATAGATGAGTTCCATCGCTTTTTCTTCGCCAAGTGCTTTTTCAAGGACAGATTTAGCAAATCCGATTCCACCTTGCGTGATATAGTTCTGCGCCATCGCTAGTTCATGAAACTCATCAAGGACGACTAACTTCTCTTCTGGATCAATCCGTTTCATGCTAGAGATTTGAAGGGTTAACCATTCCATCTCTTCTTCCGATAAATGTTTATATACACTGGCAGCGACTTCAGGACCTAACGAAATCATGAGAATCGCAGCCTTTTCACGACTGTTCATTTCTAGCTTCTTCATCTCATCAATCCTCCGCTAACCAAGTACGTAATAATTTTGCGAACTCATCCGGATTAGACGCGGCGAGTTTCTCAAGCTGTTTGCGTTTGACCGCACCATCGCTTGTATCTTCTGTTGAGAGTTCAGGAATTTCGGTTTCGATCGGCGTCCATTCCTCAAGTTCTTCGATTTCATTCGCTCTCCGTCGACGCATGAGGAGAATGACTGCTCCAATGACGAGGATTGCTGCACCACCAAGCGCGAACCATACCCACATCGGTGTCATTGTCGTCGTTTTCGTCGCCGTCGTTGTTTTAGCGAACGGTCGAGACATGACAACGACTTTATTAGCAAGTTCTGCATCCGTCAGCGTCGTTTTCGCATCCGTCTTCGTTAACGACGTCCGGATGATGGAATACATCATCGTTTGTAAATCCGTCTGTAATTGCGGATCGATTTGATTTTGACCTTTTGGCGGCTCGACGATGATTTGAATTCCTAAATCCCGAATTTCATAAGGAGCACCTGTAATCTGTTTCGTGATGCGATTGACTTCATAGTTGATGATGTCGTGCGTCTTCTCACTCGTATCACCGGTCGTTCCAGTACCTGCTGGGAAGTTCGTCGTCTCATTTTGTCCCGTACCTGCTGTTCCGGCATTCGCAGACCCTGTATACGCCTCTGCTACTTTTTCTGCCGATGTGACAATCCCTTCGATTTTATCGGGATCTACTGGTTCAACAAGCTTTTGTTCTTCCTGACGTTTCGTGACATCGACATCTGCCGTAACCGAAACGAGCGCTTTTTGTGGGCCGAGAACGACAGACAACATTTGTTGAATCTGTTTACGTAAATCGTTTTCCGTCGTTTTTTTCAGCGCCATCGGATCTGTCCCGCCCGCTGTTTGCGTAGCGTTACCTGGCTCGTAGTACGTAAAGTACTGATCCATGATCGTAATATTTTCTTCTTTTAAGTTCGGGATACTCTTTGCAATCAGATGGTAAAGACCTTGGACTGTTTGATTGTTCAGATTACTACCCGCACTAGAAGTCAAGACGACAGAAACCGTTGAAGATTCTTTTTCATCGGAGAGAAAGACGCTCTTTTCTGGAAGAGTAATCATGACTTTTGCAGACTCAATCCCGTTAACTTGTGTAATCAAGTTTTCAAGTTCTGTCTGCATCGTATCGCGTTCAAGAATATTCATTTCTTTATCTGTCGTACCAAATCCAGCATTCTCACTAAAGAAGGAATAATCAATCTGACCAGACTTCGGAATACCTGCCGTTGCTAATTCGACTTTCAAGTTTTCCACGTTTGCTTCCGGAACGAGAATCGTCACACCGTTTGCTGAGCTGACGACTTCCGACGCGATTCCATCCTCATTTAGCTTTTCTGTTACTTGCCCTGCCTCTTGAGGTGACAATTTCGAATAAAGTGGCGTCATCGTTGGTTTAGATAACCAGATAATGGCGACAATCAACGCTGCTAAAACGACGACGATGCTTCCAAGAATCATCGCTTTTTTCGCAAGTGACCACTCTTTCCATGTCGTATTCATAGCTCCGAATCGAGCTTTTATTCGTTCGTTCATTCAACATCTCCCACGCTTTCCTTAACAGTCACAGTTGCATACGCATCATTTCTTGGTATGCTTCGATGCCTTTGTTTCGGACTTCAAGGGCGAGTTGCATAGAAAGCGATGCCTCTTCTGTTTTAATCATGATGTTATGTAGATCCGTCGTCTTCCCTGTCGCTAGGTCGACACGCGCTTGAGATGAGGCTTGCTGTGTTGCATTCAGTCCGTTCATCGCCTCGCTGAGCACCTCACTGAAATCACTTGGTGTCGTCTTCGCGATTGTCTGAGTGGGTAAGACCATTTGCATGTTTTGAATAGGTTGAATTGCCATCCCGTCATCTCCTCTATTTATTTACCGATCTCCATCGCTTTGACGAGCATCGCTTTTGTTGCATTTAAGGCCGTTACGTTCGCTTCGTAAGAACGTGTCGCTCCCATCATGTCGACCATTTCTTTCAATAGATCGACATTCGGCATCTTGACGTATCCAAGTTCATCCGCATCTGGATGCGTCGGATTATATTCTAATTTGAACGGTTCAGGATCTTTCTTCAATTCGCTGACCGTGACCCCATTAGCAGTTTCTTTTAAAACAGCAAGTTTCCTCGCATAGGGTTGCCATTGACCGTTGACAAGCTCACCACGTGTCGTTTGAGCATTGGCGATGTTTGCTGAGACAGTATCCAGTCGTAAACGCTGGGCAGTAAGCCCAGACGCAGATGTATGAAAGCCATTGAACATACTCATCGATTATTTTCCTCCCCGGATGACAGACTGGATACCCGAGAACTTACGATTTAATTGCTCCACGAGCGCCTCATACTCAATTTGATTGCGTGATAATTCAGACATCTCAAGATCGATATCGACACCGTTTCCATCATTACGCATCGTATTTGGTCGATCGACGATACTACCGGTCGTTCCGATTGTTGCATGACGTTTCAGGCTCATCTTCATCTCTGAATCGAGAACATCTCCAAACGCCACTCGCTTCGCCTTATAACCCGGTGTATCGACATTCGCGATATTTTTAGCAATAACTTCTTGTGCCATGACCGTTCGATTGACGGCTTGCGTCATCAAACTGTAGTCAGACCCTAACCAATTCATGTTCTTTCCTCCACTCATGGAACTATTATTCGAATTTGCGACAAATATTAAGTCATTAGTAACACATCTGAAATAATTGAAACAAATAGGTCAATGTTTGAAAAGAAGTTTTTTGAAAAATAGGGTAATGAGATGCTAATATTCTGTTTTTTATTCCCTTTTCTTATAAAAATGATAAATAATACCTAGTCAAACAAAAGAGACCTAGTACTTTACTAGGTCTCTTATTTATTAATAGCCATTTTCTATTTTTAGTTTGATTTAATTCGCTCTAATTCATATAGGAAGTTATCATTTAAGATTTTAATATACGTTCCCTTCATACCAAGCGAACGTGACTCGATGACTCCTGCACTTTCGAGTTTACGAAGTGCATTGACGATAACAGAACGCGTAATACCAACACGATCGGCAATTTTTGAAGCGACAAGTAGTCCTTCATTACCCTCGAGTTCTTCAAAGATATGTTCGATTGCTTCGAGTTCTGAATAAGATAACGAATTGATCGCCATCTGAACGACTGCTTTCTTACGTGCCTTGTCTTCCGCTTCATGAGCCTTCTCACGAAGGATTTCCATCCCAACGACTGTCGCCCCATACTCTGCAAGCACGAGATCTTCTTCGTTGAAATCTTCTACCATACGGCCTAGGACAAGCGTACCAAGGCGTTCTCCACCACCGATGATTGGTACGATCGTCGTTTTCGACGTTTCGAACGTATCACGGTTGTCGACTGGGAATGCCGTGTGTTCGCTATCGATGGCAATGTTTGCTGTCGTTTCAGTGACGTTAAATAGTTTTTTCGTGTAATCTTCCGGGAATTGGCGTTCTTCCAAGAAACCACGGACCCGGTCATTTTCGATTTGTTGCTTAATTGCGATACCTAGTAACTTACCGCGTCGACTTACGATGAATGTGTTCGATTCCATGACTTCGCTGAGCCGATCAGCCATGACCTTGAAATCAACATGTGTGCTTGCTTCTTGTTGTAACATCGTATTCAGCTTCCGCGTTTTCGCCAATAAATTCATTTTTTCTTCCTCCACTTTATAAGATGAACTGACTTAAGTCTCGATCATCTGCTACTTTTCCAACACGATCCGTCACGTATTGTGGCGTGATCGTTACATCCGTTTCAGGCATGTCTGCTGCTTCGAAGGATAATTCTTCAAGTACGCGCTCCATGATCGTATACAAGCGCCGCGCTCCGATATTATCCGTCTCATCGTTTACCTGTGCAGCAATCCGTGCAATTTCACGAATGGCCTCTTCTGTAAAGGTGACATGAACGTGCTCTGCCCCTAGTAATGCTTTATATTGTTTGAGTAATGCTTGATTCGGTTCAGTTAAAATTTTAACAAAGTCATCTTCCGTCAAACTGTCGAGTTCGACACGGATCGGGAAACGACCTTGGAGTTCAGGAATTAGATCAGACGGTTTCGCCATATGGAATGCACCGGCAGCGATAAACAAGATATGATCCGTCTTGACTGGTCCATATTTCGTGACGATCGTCGATCCCTCAACGATCGGCAAAATATCTCGTTGAACACCTTCTCGTGAAACACCTGCTGAATCATGTCCCTTTGTCGCAATCTTATCAATCTCATCAACGAAAATGATGCCCATTTGTTCTGCACGGCGGACCGCTTCGTCATGAACTTCATTTAAGTCAAGCAATCGTTCCGCTTCTTCTGCGGTCAAAATCGGACGTGCTTCTTTAACTGTGAGCTGGCGCTTCTTCGTTTTCTTCGGCATGACTTGTCCAAGCATATCCTGAAGATTTGCGAGCCCCTCCATGCCTTGTTGTCCGGAGAATAAATCAACTTGACGTTCTTCAACATCGACCTCGATCATTCGATCTTCGAGTTGACCTGTCAGCAATTGCTGACGGAGTAGCGAACGATCAGCTGTTGCTTCCGATGTATCTGGCTCTTGCTGCTTTTGGTTCCCACCGAACAACATCTCAAACGGATTCGTTCCACCACCGAGACCAGATGACGCTTTTTTGCCAGACAACGCATCAACGATTCGTTCGTTCGCCACTGCCTCCGCCCGATCTTTAAGCGCTTCTTTTTTCTCATCTTTGACAAGACGTAGAGACGCTTCCACAAGATCTCGTACCATCGATTCTACGTCGCGACCGACATATCCTACTTCCGTGAACTTCGTCGCTTCGATTTTGACGAACGGCGCTCGGACGAGTTTCGCGAGACGTCGCGCAATCTCTGTTTTTCCGACACCGGTAGGTCCGATCATCAGGATATTTTTTGGCGTGACTTCATCCCGCATCGATGCATCGAGTAATTGTCGACGGTATCGATTACGTAAAGCGATCGCCACCGCACGTTTAGCATCAGCTTGTCCGATGACATGTTCATTCAACTTCTCGACGATTTGTCTTGGCGTCAATTCATGCATGGTCATTGCCTCCGATCGTTTCTAAGATGATTTGATCGTTCGTAAAGACACAGAGTTCTCCAGCCGTCTCAAGCGCCGCACGAGCGATTTCTTCTGCCGTGAGATGACTTGCGTGTCGAGCTAACGCGCGACCTGCAGCAAGCGCATAATTACCACCTGAACCGATCGCAAGAATGCCGTCATCCGGTTCGATGACTTCTCCGTTTCCGGATACAAGTAACAGATGTGTTCCATCCATGACGAGTAAGAGTGCTTCTAGTTGACGCAACATCTTATCGCCTCGCCATTCCTTCGCCAGTTCAACAGCTGCCCGTTGTAAGTTCCCGTTATACATTTCAAGCTTCGCTTCGAATTTTTCAAAGAGTGTAAACGCGTCCGCGACACTTCCAGCAAATCCGGCAATGACTTTGCCACCATAGAGGCGCCGTACTTTTTTCGCACTTTTCTTCATGATGACTTGGTTTCCGAAAGTCACCTGTCCGTCTCCACTCATCGCGGATTGTCCGTTATGTTGAATCGCAAAAATCGTCGTTGCATGAAACATCAATGTTTCCTCCCTTAGGCACGAGGATGTGCTTGTTGATAAACATGTCGTAATCGTTCCGTTGTTACGTGTGTATACTGACCGGTCGTCGAAAGAGATGCATGTCCAAGTAGCTCCTGGACCGCTCGCAAATCGGCTCCTCTTTCTAGCAAATCCGTCGCGAAACTATGACGAAGCGCATGGGGTGTCACATGTTTCCCAACGAGTTGTTCCCCTTTTTTCATGATTTTCCGAATCGCATCCGTCGTCAATCGACGTCCTGAATGAGACAAGAACAATGCTTGCTCATGACCTGCAACTGGATCTCGTGATGGTAAGTACAGTTCTAATGCATCTTTCGCAAAGGTTCCAATTGGCGCAATGCGCTCTTTCCCACCTTTTCCATACACATGGACGTAGGAATGATCAGTTGCGAGATCACGAAGATCCAGTTGAACGACCTCGCTGACTCGCATACCCGTCGCATATAAAAGTTCCACTAACGCGACATTCCGGTTACCAAGCGTATCACTCGATCGAAATGCATCGAGGAAACGTTCATATTCCGTTGGGACAAGGAATGTCGGAAGTCCTTGTTGTCGTTTTGGTGCTTTTAATCCATCGAATGGATTAGGTTCATCGGTGTCACGTGTCAAAAAACGACCAAATTGTTTGAGGCAGGAAACTTTTTGCGCAATCGTTGCTCGCGCCAGCTCCTGATCGTAAAGAGCATACAAATAACGCCGTGCACTTGCCAATTCAATCGATCGTAATTGATGATCGCGGCAAAAAGCGGCGTATTGTCGAAGTGTTTGATCATAAGAGCGACCTGTATTCGGAGATAATTGACGTTCAATATGAACATACCGCATGAAATCTTCTAGCAGTCGCTCAAAAGCAGTGTCTATCCCCATGAATGCGCCCCCTTCTGACCATTTCATTCTCGAATCGCCCTTAGCATAGCACAGACCAAGTAGTCTGACAATAGACCAAAAACCGAAAAATTAACGAAATTATCACGCTTTTATGACAAATTAAGAAATGGGGAGAAAGAGCGCTGAATCACGCCTTTCTCCCCATCAACAATCACATATCCGTGAAATCTTTGATCGCTTCAAGCGCTCGCTCTGCATAGAGCGCATACTTCTCTGGTTTTTTCATCCGAACCGGGTGACCGACAAGTGCCGGAACCAAACCGAAGTTGGCATTCATTGGCTGGAAATTTTTCCCTTCCGTCGTCGTGATGTAATGCGACATTGCACCCATCATCGTCTCTTGCGGGAATGTAACCGGTTCTGCCTCGTTAACAAGACGCGCCGCATTGATTCCGGCAGTCAATCCGGATGCTGCTGACTCGACGTATCCTTCGACCCCTGTCATTTGACCAGCAAAGAACAAGTCGTCACGCGTACGTGTTTGATACGTCGGTTTCAACAAGTTCGGTGAGTTGACGAACGTGTTCCGATGCATAACACCATAACGGACGATTTCTGCATTTTCAAGACCTGGAATCAAACGAATGATCCGCTTTTGTTCGCCCCATTTTAAATGTGTCTGGAAGCCGACGAGATTAAACAGTGTCCCTGCTGAATTGTCTTGACGCAGTTGAACGACAGCATATGGTCGTTTTCCTGTTTTCGGATCTTCGAGTCCGACTGGCTTCATTGGTCCGAATAAGAGCGTTTTCGGACCACGAGAAGCGAGTACTTCAAAAGGCATGCATCCTTCGAAGTAAATCTCTTTTTCGAATTCCTTCAACGGAACGACTTCCGCATTGATTAGCTCGTCATAGAAGAGTTGGAATTCTTCTTCCGTCATTGGGCAATTCAAGTAGGCAGCTTCTCCTTTATCGTAACGCGATTTTAGGTACACCTTCTCACGATCGATTGTATCCCCGTCGAGAATCGGTGCCGCTGCATCGAAGAAGTACAGGTAATCTTCGCCTGTGAATTGTTTAAGTGATTCCGATAATGCCGCACTCGTCAACGGACCCGTCGCAACGATCGTCGGACCATCTGGAATCGCTTCGATTTCTTCATGGTGGACTGTAACGTTCGGATGGTTTTTTAACGTTTCCGTCACGTATCCTGCAAAGTCATGCCGATCGACAGCAAGTGCTCCACCTGCTGGGACGCTCGCTAAGTCTGCCGCCTTCATGATCAAGGAATCGAGCTGACGCATTTCTTCCTTTAATACACCGACTGCGTTCGTCAGCTGATTTGCCCGAAGTGAGTTCGAACAGACGAGTTCTGCGAATTGGTCTGTATGGTGCGCGGGTGTCTGTTTGACTGGCCGCATTTCATATAAATCTACTTGTACGCCGCGTTTTGCAAGTTGCCATGCTGCTTCAGAACCTGCAAGTCCCGCGCCGATTACCGTTACACGTTTCAACGGTCATTCCTCCTCTTGCTCCTGATCGATGCGTGTTTCATGATGTCCACAAGATGTACATTCTACTTTCACACCGTTCTTGATTTTCTTTTGTACCATCATACTGCTACATACCGGACATGGTTCTTCGACCGGTTTATCCCACGAAACGAACTCACATTCCGGATAGTTCGAACAACCGTAGAACAAACGTCCTTTTTTACTTCGTCGTTCGACGATATCACCGGTTCCACATGTCGGACACTTCACACCAATCTCGACTTGGATTGGTTTCGTGTTACGACACTCTGGGAAATTCGAGCACGCCATGAACTTACCATAACGTCCCATCTTTATGACCATCGGATGACCACAGACTTCACAATCTTCTCCAGCTGGTTCATCTTTGATTTCAATCTTCTCGATCTCTGCTTCCGCTCGTGTCAGACGTTTCGCAAAGGATTTATAGATTGGATCGACGACTTCCGTCCACTGCATGTCGCCTTTTTCGATCGCATCGAGTAAAGCTTCCATGTCTGCCGTGAACTGGACAGTGATGAACTCCTGGAAATAGTCGCTGATCATATCGATGACGAGTTCACCAAGTTCCGTTGGTAAGAATTTCTTCTCTTCAAGCGTCACGTAACCCCGTTTTTGAATCGTATCAAGTGTCGGCGCATACGTCGACGGACGACCAATTCCGAGTTCTTCCATCGCCCGGACAAGACGCGCTTCCGTATAACGTGGTGGTGGTTGAGTAAAGTGTTGCTTCGGTTCGATTGCTGATTGTTTCAACTCTTCCCCTTTATCAAGTGGAGGAAGTAATCCTTCCTTGACGTCGGTGACGGCCTCATCATCGGTATCTTCGATGTAAACCTTCATGAAGCCTGGGAATTTAACAGTTGATCCGTTCGCACGGAACATAACATCGTTCGAGACAAGGTCGATTTTGACGGTATCGAGAATTGCTGGCGCCATCTGACTTGCGACGAATCGTTCCCAGATCAGTTTATATAAACGGAATTGGTCACGCGATAGATACGATTTAACGAGTTGTGGTTCACGCATTGTCGAAGTCGGGCGAACCGCTTCGTGCGCATCCTGTGAGTTCGCTGATTTCTTTTCTTTGCGTTTTTCACTTGCGATGTATTCTTTTCCATACGCCTGCTCGATGAACCCGTGTGCTTCGAGGTTCGCCGATTCAGACGTCCGTGTTGAATCGGTACGCATATACGTGATCAAACCGACCGTACCTTCTTTTCCGATCTCGATTCCTTCGTATAGCTGTTGTGCGATCATCATTGTCTTCTTCGCTCGGAAATTCAGTTTACGTGCTGCTTCCTGTTGCAAAGAACTAGTCGTAAACGGTAACGCTGGATTCCGTTTCCGCTCTTTTTTCGTGACGGAATCAACTGTGAAGTCTTCTGAGAGTTGATTCAAGATTTGATCGACTTCTTCTTGCGAATGAAGTTCACGTTTCTTACCATCGACTCCGTAGAAGTTTGCTTCGAGCTTTTCACCGTTTGCATCGAGTTCGAGTTTGATCGTCCAGTATTCTTCTGGCATGAACGCATTGATTTCTTGTTCCCGGTCGATAATCATCTTAACGGCAACCGATTGTACACGTCCTGCAGATAAACCTTTTTTGATCTTCTTCCATAATAACGGACTCATGCTATAACCAACAAGGCGGTCCAAGATACGACGTGCTTGCTGTGCATCCACAAGATCATAATTGAGCTTGCGTGGTCGCTTGAACGAATCCTTGATGGCATCTTTCGTGATTTCATTGAAAACGACGCGGCACTCTGTTGATTCATCAACGCCTAATGCTTTGGCTAAATGCCATGCGATCGCTTCCCCTTCACGGTCGGGGTCGGCTGCGAGATAGATTTTTTGTGCTTTTTTCGCAGCTGTCTTGAGTTCTTTTAAGACCGGACCTTTACCACGGATCGTGATATATTTCGGTTCATAGTCATGTTCGACGTCGACTCCCATTTGGCTTTTCGGCAAGTCAATGACGTGCCCCATCGACGCTTTCACGGTATAGTTGGATCCGAGATAACGTTTAATGGTTTTTGCCTTAGCGGGTGACTCGACGATTACTAGATATTTTGCCATTGCAATCGCTCCCTATTAGAGGCGTACTCCGTATTTTAATCTCACTTATCATAGTAGTCTCGATTCCCATTTGTCAACGTTCAGCCGAATAGTTTTTGAAACTTCTTCCGGATCAAGGAGTGGAATCGCTCCTTCTGCGATCAATTGATTCGTTCCGGCAAAGAACGTTTCAGTCGGACACCCCGGTAAACAATAGACATCTTTTCCTTGATCGAGCGCGTGACTTGCTGTGTTCATCGTACCACTTCGTTTTGCTGCCTCGACGATGATCAACGACGAGGACAAGCCGGCAATAATCCGATTTCGTTCTAGAAATTGAAATTTTTGAATGGGTGTGCCAGGTGGATATTCGGAGAGAAGAAGACCATTCGAGAAGATACGTTCAAAAAGAGCAGCATGGGAAGTAGGATATAGACGATCAAGTCCGCCGGCCAGAACCGCAATTGTTGTCTGTTGATGTTTTAAGGATAGACGATGGACGAGGGCATCGATGCCATATGCGCCTCCGGAAACGGTGGCGAGATCTGGATGAAAGAAGGGTTGTAGAAAATGCATGCGGGAAAGGTGTTGCGGTGAGGGAGTTCGACTACCGATGATACTGATGCGTGGAAGAGTTAGGCGGGACGGATCACCGCGGTAAAAGAGGGCATAGATAGGTTGAGGAATCGTCAGTAGTACGGTTGGAAACAGTGGATCTCCTTTAACTAGAATCGACTCTTCGATCCGATCAAGTTGCAGTGCTTGTTCATATCGTTTTCGAAGCCGATTTGAAACGGGTAATTCATGGCTTGGAACGATTCCGAACCGTTCAATCAATTGAACAATCGGATATGGTACCTGACACATGGCGAAGCGGACATACAGTTCTCGATTCATGAGATCAACGCTCCTTCTTTAAGCTTCTTATTTATATAGAAGAAAGCCGTCCTGATTTGATCAGGACAGCTCTTTTTTTGATTTATTTGACTGTGCTGTTCGTCACGCACTCGTCATAGATCCCTGCTTCTTTGATGACACGGATTAACGTCTCACCAATGACAGCTGGTGTTTCTGCCACTTCAATTCCGTTTGCACGGAGTGTCTTGATTTTTTCAGCAGCTGTTCCTTTACCGCCGGAAATGATCGCACCTGCGTGACCCATCCGTTTACCGGCAGGAGCCGTTTGACCACCGATGAAACCGATGACTGGCTTCGTCATGTTCGCTTTGACCCACTCAGCCGCTTCTTCTTCCGCTGTTCCACCGATTTCACCTAACATGATGACGGCTTTTGTTTCTGGATCTTCATTGAACGCTTTTAGCGTATCGATGAAGTCTGTTCCATTGACTGGGTCGCCCCCGATACCGACAGCTGTCGATTGACCGATGCCTGCCGTCGTCAATTGATGAACGGCTTCATACGTCAACGTTCCAGAACGCGAAACGATTCCGACATGTCCCGGTGTATGGATGTATCCTGGCATGATACCAAGTTTTGCGACACCTGGAGTGATGACGCCTGGACAGTTTGGTCCGATAAGACGAACTGGCTTGCCATCAAGGTAACGTTTTACTTTAACCATATCAAGGACTGGAATACCTTCCGTGATACAGATGATTAATGCGATGTTCGCATCTGCTGCTTCCATGATCGCATCTGCTGCGAATGCTGGTGGCACGTAGATAATCGATGCGTTCGCACCTGTTTTGTCGACCGCTTGTGCGACCGTATCGAAGACAGGAACACCACCAAGTACTTCCGTACCGCCTTTTCCTGGTGTGACACCACCTACGAGGTTTGTTCCGTAGTCGATCATCTGTTCACCATGGAACATCCCTTGATTACCTGTAATCCCTTGAATAATGACTTTCGTCGATTCGTTCACCCAAATACTCATCTTTAGCTCCCCCTTACTTCACGAGCGCAGCAATTTTTTCTGCGCCGTCTGCCATTGATGTAGCTGCTGTAATCGCTAGACCTGAATCTTTGAGAATTTGTTTTCCTGCATCAACATTCGTCCCTTCAAGACGAACGACGAGCGGCAATTCGAGACCGACTTCTTTTGTCGCCGCAACGATACCTTCTGCGATGACGTCACATTTCATGATTCCACCGAAAATGTTAACGAAAATCCCTTTAACGTTCTCATCCGACAAGATCAGTTTGAAGGCTTCTGTTACCTTCTCCTTCGTCGCACCACCACCGACATCAAGGAAGTTCGCAGGATCACCACTGAAGTGTTTGATGATATCCATCGTTGCCATGGCAAGACCAGCACCATTGACGAGGCAGCCGATATTTCCATCGAGCGCGATGTAGTTCAAATCACTCTTCGATGCTTCGACTTCGCGTGGATCTTCTTCTGTTTCATCACGTAACGCCACGATGTCCGCATGACGATATAATGCGTTCGAGTCGAAGTTCAACTTCGCGTCCAGCGCGAGAACTTCGCCATCCTTCGTCGTAACGAGTGGGTTAATTTCTGCGATTGAACAATCCTTGTCGACGAAGAAATTATAAAGTTTCGTGACCATACCGACGAACTTGTTGACGAGCTTCACAGGAACACCCATTGCGAACGCAAGTTTACGCGCTTGGAATCCTTGAAGACCAACTGCAGGATCGACGACTTCTTTAATGATTTTTTCCGGTGTCGCTTCCGCCACCTCTTCGATGTCCATACCACCTTCGCTTGATCCCATGATGACGACACGTCCTGTCACACGATCAAGTACGATTCCAAGATAGTATTCTTTATCAATCGCACAGCCTTCTTCGACGAGAAGACGTTGAACGACTTTTCCTTCGGGACCTGTTTGGTGCGTGACGAGCGTTTTGCCGAGTAACTCCGTCGCATATTCCTTCACTTCTTCTTGCGATTTCGCAAGCTTGACGCCACCTGCTTTACCGCGTCCCCCCGCGTGAATTTGAGCTTTGACGACTTTAATCGGGCCTGACAATTGTTCTGATGCATCGACCGCCTCTTCGACGGTGAAGGCTGCGATTCCGTTTGGTACGGGTACCCCGTACGAACGAAGTAATTCTTTTGCCTGATACTCATGTACATTCATGAAAAAATCCCCCTTAACCCCTTTAGTTTCGGCTCTTTCATTGTAGTTAAAATTGGAAGCGCTGTCTATCGTTATCGACCGAAAGCTTTATTTTTTCAGAATTCCATTTTGATCAAGACGATATAAAAAGGCGAATAATTCGGCAATGACACCGTATAGTTCTTCTGGGATCTGTTCTGATACTTGAACAGCATCCAGTAACGTCATCAGCGTTTCGTCCTGCCGGATCGGAATATCGTGCTTTAATGCCTCTTCTAAAATCCGTTCCGCGATGTGTTCTGATCCCTTAGCGACGACTTTCGGCGCATGCATTTGTTCTTCGTATGATAGAGCAATCGCTTTTTTCATATATGGAGATCCACCCTTCCATTACGCGTCGAGATATCATGTGGTATGCGTTCTTTCGTCTGTTCGACCCAATCGAATCGCGTCAACGCATAGCCCTGTTCCTCGAGTCGTGCTTGAATCTGAGGCGTATAGGCTTGCATGAACGTATTGACGTGTGCGTATGGATGAAAGACGGAAATCGAAACGTTCCGGTCTACGATCAAGACATCAATTGCGACCTCACCAAGCGTCGGTAATTGTAAGTATAAGACGACCCGGGCATGATTTGGATCAAACGTTCGTTCGAACGGTGCTTCCATCATGAGATCAACATCTTCGAAAGGTCCGAATTGAGGTAATTGAAATAAATATACTCCTTTTCCTACTTCATTTGTTGCTTGAACGAGTTGTTGCGCTAAAATTTGATCACTCGTCTTTCGATCAAGCGATCGACCTGCCTCGTCGCCCTTTGCCAATTGAACGAGTTCAGTAAGAGCGTGTTTTAACTGCTTCGCTTCTCCTTCCGTCACGGGTTGACCGATTTGCCTTAGTAGTTCCCGTGTTTCCGCAGTCGGTACCATCTGGCGCTGTAAAAAGGAATCGAGTAACTGGGGTAATGCTGATTTTTGCGGGACAGACTCAGTCGAGATGATTTTTAAGACCGGTTGTCCTTCTGCTGAAACGACTTGAAAGCGATACATGCTCCCTTCTTTTAGTTCAGCCGTCGTCCCTGCCGTCAAGACGCGTTGACCGACCTGTAGTTCCATTAATCCGTCCGGCAACAGTTTTAATACTTTGCCGACGATGTTTGCGCCTTCCCGTAACGGTAAGTTCGCATGATCGATGATTTTAAATGGTAGTAAGGCACGATGTTCGATGTGCATGCTCGATCCCTCCTAGAGACGTTCTTTGACAGGACGGAATGTTTTTCGGTGAATCGGTGTGACGCCCAGTGTATCAAGTGCTTGTAAATGCGTCGCAGTCCCGTAACCTGCGTGAGTTTCAAATCCGTATCCCGGATACTCGATCGCGTATTGTTCCATCATCGCATCTCGTGTCTCTTTTGCGACGACGCTTGCTGCAGCGATGGAGACACTTCTCGCATCTCCTTTGATGAGAGAGAGTTGTGGTGTGTCGTCGTCGAGTGTCATCGCATCAACCAGCAAGGCCTCAGGTTTGAGTTGACGAACCGCGACTTGCATTGCCCGTTTCGATGCTTGATAGATGTTGATCTCGTCAATTTCAGCTGGTTCGATGATGCCGACCGCAATCTCTGCAACGTCTTGTAGGTGTTTAAATGCCGCTTGTCGTTGTATTTTACTCATTTGTTTTGAATCCGTTAGTCCTGGATGATAGAACCCTTCTGGTAAGATGACAGCTGCCGCGACGACTGGACCAGCAAGCGGTCCCCGTCCCACTTCATCCACTCCGGCAATCCGTCTATATCCTTGCTGATGATACTGTTCTTCGAACGTGAACTGCTCCTTGAAATCGATCCGTTGTTGCTCTTCGAGGGCAAATCGTCGTTCTGTCTGACGAAACAGTGTATGCACCCCTTTTCGCGCGTCCGATGCGAGTTCCTGCTTCAATTGTGAAAACTCCTCGATCGTGATGTTGTGTAGACGTTCCTTTAATTCCGTAATCTTCATCTGTTTCGCTCCTTTGAAAAAAACTTGGACATCGAAGGATGTCCAAGTCCGTTATGCATGCGTTTCCCATTCTTCCACTGTTTCGAGCGTCACACGCCCTAGCTTTTCCGTCCGTAGTTCATGCAGAAGCATTTCACTCGTCCGTTCGAAATCGACGTAGCCACCTGAAACGAATCCGCGCTTTTTACCGATGGCTTCGAGTACATCAACCGCTTCTCCTGATACTTCGTCGAGACGATAACGCTCACGTAACTGCTCCGGATAACGCGTCTTTAGCTCACGAAGGGCAAACAGCGCGATATCGTCGATGTTTAAGATATCATCCTTGATCGCTCCTGTCGCTGCCAACCGATACCCGACGACTTGATCGTCGAACTTCGGCCAGAGGATACCTGGTGTATCGAGTAATTCCATCTCGCCTGTCTTCATCTTGATCCATTGCTGGCGTTTCGTCACACCTGGGCGGTCACCCGTGATCGCAATGTTCCGACCGGCGAGTCGATTGATGAGTGTCGACTTCCCAACGTTTGGAATGCCGATGATCAAGGCACGAATCGCACTCGGATTCCGACCTTTCTCCCGCATTCGTGCATGTTTTTCTTTCATTAGTCGTAAAGCACCTTCATGAATTTGATTCAATCCTTTATTGTGCTTCGCGTCGACCGCGACGACATCAACACCATCTGCCCGTAATGCGTGCATCCACTGTTCGGTCACTCGTTTGTCCGCCATATCCGCTTTGTTGAGGACGATCAATCGTGGCTTACCTGCCGTGATTTGTTCGACCATCGGGTTACGGCTCGACATTGGAAGACGTGCATCGACAAGTTCGATCACGACATCGATCAACTTTAATTTTTCTGTAACTTCCCGCCGTGCTTTGGCCATGTGACCGGGGAACCATTGAATCGTCATATCCTTCACCTCGTTCATATATTCCTGGACTTCTTGCTGATCATACGATACTTGAAAAAACATCCACTCTCTAGTATACGCAACTTAAGACAAGAAAAGAAGATGAGGTACTTACTTTTCACGGTAAGCGTCTCATCTTCTTTCGTTTTAATCGACAGAGCGTACATCATTGAATGGATAGAATACGAAGTTCGTCGTTCCGACGATTTGATCCTCATCCACAAAACCGATATCACGACTATCTTTTGAATTTTGACGATTATCTCCCATGACGAATACCTTCCCTTTTGGAACAGTCGTTTTTCCTGTCCGTTCCTCAAGTGTAAAGTCCTCCGTCAATGGAACACCATTCATCTGAGCTTTGTACTCTTTTAAATACGGTTCAGCTACTTTCTTATCGTTGACGTACAACGTATCGTCTTTATAATACATCGTATCTCCCGGAACAGCGATCACTCGTTTGATATAGTCGCGTGTTTCCGTTGCATGAAAGACGACGATATCGCCTCTTTCTGGTTCATTAAAATAATACGGAATCTTATTGACGATCATCCGATCCGCATTGTGTAAGGTCGGCATCATCGATTCCCCATCGACGATGACGGGTACGAACAGGAACGTTCGAATGATGAACGCGATGACAAGCGCTACGACGAGCGCTTTTACCCAACTGAATAACTCCTTCACGAATTCCACTCCCTTGATTAACGCAATTTCTTCCTATGGACTAGTATACGCATAAACAACAAAAAAAAGAAGCTTGTCCGGAGACAAGCCACTTTTTCACATGATTAACGACGAATTTCTTTAATACGCGCCGCTTTACCACGAAGGTTACGGAGGTAGTAAAGTTTCGCACGACGGACTTTACCGTAGCGAACAACTTCGATTTGTGCAACACGTGGTGAGTGGAGCGGGAAAGCACGCTCAACGCCAACTCCGTAAGAAATTTTACGGACTGTGAATGTTTCACTGATGCCGCCACCGTGACGTTTGATGACTACGCCTTCGAAGAGCTGAATACGCTCACGCGTACCCTCGACGACTTTAACGTGTACACGGACTGTATCCCCAGGACGGAACGCAGGGACGTCTGACTTGATTTGTTCTTGTGTAAGTTCACGGAACAATTGTTGTGTGTTCATGAATGATTTCTCCTTTTTTCACCAATGTTCTTATCTTCATTTGCTTTCAGCATCCGACAGCGGAACATCGTTAATGGGTGGCTTTTGCCACATGTTTTAACTTATCATAGATTCAATCGTTTGACAATCCTGAAATCGATTCTAAATAAAGACGATCATCCTCGGTTAATGGAGCGTCAGCCAACAGATCCGGACGACGCTCAAATGTCCGCTTCAGCGACTGTTCCCGTCGCCATTTTGCAATCCGGGCATGGTTGCCTGATAACAAGACGTCGGGTACCTGGTATCCGGCATATTCAGCAGGACGTGTATAGTGTGGATATTCAAGAAGTCCCGTCGAAAAGGAATCGTCTTCGTGACTCTCAGACGCACCGAGGACGTCTGGCAAGAGACGGACGACAGCGTCAATCATTGTCATCGCAGCCAGTTCCCCTCCCGTCAAGACGAAGTCCCCAAGCGAGACCTCATCCGTTACAAGGTGATCATGAATCCGCTGATCAAATCCTTCGTAATGACCACATAGGAAGACCAGTTCTTCTTCTTGTGCCCACTCTTCTGCCATCCGTTGCGAAAAACGTTTACCGGTCGGTGTCATGACGATGATTCGTCGTTTTCCTTCCGGCAGACTCGCCATCGCGTCGAAGACGGGTTGAGGGGTCAACAGCATGCCTGCTCCCCCACCATACGGATAATCATCGACTTTACCATGACGATTCGTCGAGAAGTCTCGAAAATTGATTGTTTCAAGACTGACACGTTCATCATCTTGCGCTCGTTTGACTATTGAATGATCGAGCGCTGAAAACATTTCCGGAAACAGCGTCAACACTCGGATGTTCATTCTTCAATCAATCCTGGAAGCGGTGTGATTTGGATACGTTTTTGCTCGACATCGACGGAAGCAACGACTTGCTCGATATACGGGATTAGGACATCCTTTTTCCCATCGCGTTTGATCGTCCAGACGTCATTTGCGCCTGTTTCAAGAATGTCGGATACGACTCCGATTTTCGTCTCACCGTCATAAACCGTACAACCGATGATCTCATGATAGTAAAATTCATGCTCGTCTAAGTCTTGTAAATCTTCTGCGTGGACATAGAGTTTCAATCCTTTATACTTCTCGACGTCATTGATATGGTGCATCCCTTTGAACGTCACCATGATGAATTGTTTGTGTTTTCGGTAACCACTGATTGTCACCGGTGTGTACGTTCCGTCAGATCCAAGAAAAACTTCCTTCCCGACTTTAAAGCGTTCCTCCGGAAAATCCGTGCTCGCGAGTAACTTTAATTCACCTTTTAGACCATGTGTATTGGCGATTTTCGCAATTTCCAACCATTCCATTCATTTCACTTCCTTTCTTGAATTAAAAAAAGGAGGTAAGCTTTTGCTCACCTCCTAACGTCTTACTTCGCGAGTTTCGCGTTGTGGAATTTCTCCATGATACCAGCTTGTGAGAAGAGGTTACGAACTGTGTCCGAAGGTTTAGCACCTTCAGAGAGCCATTTAAGAGCTAGCTCTTCGTTGATTTTAACTTCTGCTTCTGGTTTAGCAACTGGATTGTAGTATCCGATTTGCTCGATGAAACGACCATCACGTGGTGCACGTGAGTCTGCTACTACCACACGGTAGAAAGGTGATTTTTTTGCGCCCATGCGCTTAAGACGAATTTTAACTGCCATTCGTAAGTCCCTCCAAATAATAGATGATTTTTTCGTTTAGTCAAATTGACAACTTCATTAGTATACAACGTTACAGCAAAAGAGAAAAGACTTTTAAAAGAATGGAAGGCCAAAGCCTTTCTTTTTCCCTTTGCCCATCTGTCCGGAAAATTGTTTCATCATTTTCCGCATGTCTTCGAACTGTTTAATGAGACGGTTGACTTCTTGGATACTGCGTCCGCTACCACGGGCAATCCGCTTCCGACGACTCGCATTCAAGATTTCAGGTTCAGTCCGCTCTCGTTTCGTCATCGATTGGATAATCGCTTCGACATACACGAGTTGCTTCTCATCGATTTGGGCGTTTTTCAACCCCTTCATCTTCCCTTTACCTGCCCCAGGGATCATTCCCAACAGTTCGTCGAGTGGACCCATCTGTTTCACTTGCTGCAACTGCTCGATGAAATCATCGAATGTAAACGATGCATCGCGCATTTTGCTTTCTAACTCTTTGGCACGCGTAGCGTCCATTTGTGACTCTGCTTTTTCAATCAGTGTCAGCATGTCTCCCATGCCTAGAATCCGAGACGCCATCCGCTCGGGATAGAATGGTTCGATGGCATCGAGCTTCTCTCCAAGACCGACGAATTTAATCGGTGCTCCGGTGACTGCCTTGATGGAGAGTGCTGCACCACCTCGCGTATCTCCGTCGAGCTTCGTCAGAACAACCCCCGTCACGCCAAGCTTCTCGTTGAAGCTTTCTGCGACGTTGACGGCGTCCTGACCCGTCATCGAATCGACGACAAGGAAGATTTCATGCGGTTTGGCGATCTCTTTAACATCAACGAGTTCCTGCATTAGTTCCTCATCGACGTGCAGACGACCTGCCGTATCGATCAACACGATATCGTGATGATGCTCTTTTGCATAATCGAGTGCACCGGTAACGATTTCTTGCGGACTGACCTGATCTCCCATTGAGAAGACCGGCAACTCCAATTGTTTCCCGAGTGTCTCTAATTGTTTGATTGCTGCCGGACGATAAATATCCGCCGCAACAAGCAAAGGACTACGATTATGTTTTTTACGTAAATGATTGGCAAGCTTACCCGTTGTCGTTGTTTTACCTGCCCCTTGCAGACCTGTCATCATGATGACGGTCGGAGGACGGTTCGCAAGCGTCAATGGTGACACTTCCGCACCCATCAGATTCGTCAATTCATCATGGACGATCTTGACGACTTGTTGCCCTGGCGTCAAAGATGTCATGACGTCCTGTCCGACGGCACGTTCCTTTACATCATTTACGAATTGTTTGACGACCTTGAAGTTGACGTCGGCTTCGAGTAGCGCTAAGCGAACTTCGCGCATCATCTCTTTGACGTCTGCTTCAGAAATCTTACCTTTACCTCGCATTTTAGCGAGACTGGCTTGAAGCCGTTCCGATAATCCTTCGAATGCCATTAAGAATGCCTCCTACTCTAATTGCTCCAATGTCTCAATGATCACTAGGGCTTCACCCGGAAGGTCGCATTGCTTCAGCTGATCGAGTAACTGCTTTCGCCGTTCGTGTTTCTTGAACAGGGATAGTCGTTCTTCATACTGCTCGAGCATGGCTTCCGTGCGTTTTATGTTGTCGTAGACTGCTTGTCGGCTGACTTCAAACTCATCGGCGATCTCACCTAAGGAAAAGTCATCTAAGTAATAGAGTGACATGTAATTCCGTTGTTTTGGCGTCAAAAGCTCCTGATAAAAGTCAATCAGATAGTTCATCCGGTTCGTTTTATCAAGTGTCATCCGAGCACCTCCGCAATGTTAAGTGAAATTCCTTTACAGATAGTATAGTACAGCCCTCACAGTGTGTTGTCAAGTTTTTTTCTTTACATGAAACGTCGCTTATTCTGCGCTTTCTTCCGTGTCAACGTTTTCTTTTTCTTCAAAGACATCACCGAACAATCCATACACGAATTGTTCTGCATCAAACGGTTGTAAATCATCGATTTTTTCACCAAGACCAACGAACTTGACCGGGAGGTTCAATTCGTTCTTGATCGCAAGGACGATTCCACCTTTTGCCGTTCCATCAAGCTTCGTCAAGACGATCCCGCTGACGTTCGTCGCTTGTTTGAAGGCTTTCGCCTGCACCATCGCGTTTTGTCCTGTCGTCGCGTCAAGCGCCAGCAATACTTCGTGAGGAGCGCCTGGAATTTCACGTTCGATGACACGTTTGACCTTTTCAAGTTCGTTCATCAGGTTGACCTTGTTTTGAAGGCGTCCTGCCGTATCGCAAATCAGGACATCGACCTTACGTGCTTTAGCTGCTTGGACAGCGTCGTAAACAACAGCGGCCGGATCCGATCCTTCTCCTTGACGGATGACCGGTACACCGGAGCGTTCGCCCCAGACTTGCAGTTGATCGATTGCACCCGCACGGAACGTATCACCCGCTGCTAACATGACGCTCTTGCCTTCTTGTTTCAAGCGGTTCGCAAGTTTCCCGATCGTCGTCGTCTTCCCGACCCCATTAACACCGACGAAGAGAATGACGTTCAGCTCATGATCGAGATCGAGTGCTGTCTCTTCCTCTTCAACTAACATCTTCGCGACGACTTCAACGAGGACATCACGTACTTCTTTTGGATCCTTGACGTTACGTCGTTTAACTTCTGTCTTTAACTCCTCGACCAAATCCATTGTCGTCGTCACGCCGACGTCGGCTTGAATCAATACTTCCTCTAATTCTTCGAAGAAATCCTCATCGACTTCGCGGAAACGATAGACGAGATCATTGACGGCACTTGCCAGTCCATCGCGTGTCTTCGTCAGTCCTTGTGTGAATTTCGTCGTGACTTCTTGCGTCGAAGTCGTCAAGCGGTCTTTCAGTTTTTTAAAGAAACTCATTGTTTAATCTCCTTTGGTTCTTCACTTAATGTACGTCGTGCCTCTTCTAGTTTAACGGATAACACTTCAGATATCCCGTTTTGCTGCATCGTGACGCCGTACAAGACGTCTGCCGCCTCCATCGTTCCTTTCCGATGGGTGATGATGACGAACTGTGTCTCGCGCGCTAGCTGATGGACGAATTCGCCGAATCGCGCGACGTTCGCTTCATCAAGTGCCGCCTCGACTTCATCGAGGACACAGAATGGGACAGGACGGGTCTTTAGAATCGCGAACAAGAGAGCGATCGCCGTCAAGGCACGCTCTCCACCTGACAAGAGCGACAAATTTTGTAGCTTTTTGCCTGGCGGTTTCGCGACGATATCGATTCCGCTCGTCAGTAGATCAGTCGGATCGACGAGTACAAGGTCGGCTTCTCCACCCCCGAACAACTCCCGGAACGTTTCTCGGAAATGCTCACGGACGGCATCATACGTTTGTCGGAACAATCGAATGACTTCCCGGTCCATCTCTTCAATGACACCATAGAGATCCGTTTTAGCGGCGACGAGATCATCTCGTTGCGCCGATAGGAACGTAAACCGTTCATCGACTTCCGCGAATTCTTCGATTGCACCGATATTGACGATGCCGATTTCTTCGAGTTGACGCTTGAGCAGATGAATTTCCTCTTTCGCCTCATCATACGATTGATCGAGCGGAGCGATCAACTCGAGCAGTAATCCCATCTCTTCGAGCATTTCTTGTCTTGTCTCAAGGCGTGTACTCGTTTTCCCTTGTGAGAGTCGTAATTGCTCAAGTGCCTGTTTCGTCGTTTGTTGATCGTCCTTCGTCTTCGCTTCGCGAATTCGAATTAAGCGCAAGGATTCTGCCTGCACTTGAATCCGTTGCCCGATCGCGACGAGTTCGGTCTCGACCCGTTGTTGTTCCTGTTCCTGTTCGCGCTGTTCCGCGTGCAAGGCATCGATTTTCGCTTCGTCGAATCCTTCGAGGACATGACGCAAGTCACGGCGTTTATGACCACGTTCAAGCTTCGCGTGACTGACCTGTTCCGTCAGACGCTCGATATCTTGCGTGAGTTGCGCTTGTTTCATTTGAATCGTCCGCTCTTCAAGAACTGCTTCTGCTTGTTCCTTCTTCAGTTCGTCCATCGTGACGGCACCACGAGCTTGAGCATCCTTAAGACGATCAAGTGCTTGTCTGAGCTCTGTTTGACGTTCCGTCCATTTCGCGATCTCGACTTCTGACATTTCGATGATACGGCGTGCTTCCTGTTCTTGTTCGAGCACACGTGCCATCTGCCGGTCTTCAACCGATAATTCGGACGTCATGACGGCGAGGTGACGCTTCGCATCTGCCAACGTATCCCGCGATTGCTCGAGTTGTCCTTGTAATTCTTGAATCGTTTCTGTCCGCGTCCGAGCAGTAGCATCAAGCGTCTGAATCGCCGCTCTTAGATCTTCCAAGCGGCGCATCTGCTCTCGAATGACCGCTTGCCCTCGCGTCAGTCCCTCTTTTAACTCGTCGAGCTCGCGCGATTGACTGAACAATGGTGTGCCTTTTTTCCGACTTCCGCCGGTCATCGTTCCACCGACGTTGACGACATCTCCTTCGAGCGTGACGAGACGATAGCGATGTCCTGTCGAACGGGCAATTTGGTTCGCTTGTTCAAGTGATTCGACGACGAGTGTCGTACCGAGTAAGTTCATCTTTAATTTCGTCAGCGTCTCGTCTGTCGTCACAAGATCACTTGCGATCCCGACGAATCCAGACATCTCCCCGACTTGTTCTCGCACCGAACGGTTGACTTCACGTGTTTGGAGTGAGGCGAGCGGCATGAACGTCGCTCGACCGGCATTTAAGCGTCGCAGTTCCTGGATTAGACGACGTCCTGTCGCATCGGTATCAACGACGATGTTTTGCATTGCCCCACCAAGCGCCGTCTCGATTGCCGCTTCAAATCGCGCAGGGACCGAAATCAACTCCGCGACCGCTCCGTGAATACCTGGGTAATGATCTCGTTGTTTTAATATCGTCTTAACGGCACCGAAATAACCGCTATAGTCGGCTTTGACGGATTCAAGAAATTCAATCCGATCTTCCGTCTTATGACGACGTCGCTCTAAATCCGCAACGGACTGTTCAACTTGGCGTAACGCATGTTGTTGTTCGTCTCGTGCTGCGAGTGCCGTTGCCTCTTCCTCAGTCACTTGATCTAATTCTGTCCGGATCGAAGCAACGTCCGCTTCTAATCGAGCGACGTCTTCCTCAAGTTGACGACGGGTCGACTGCTTCGTACCGCTATCCACCGTAAAGGAACGTTGTTGTTCTTCTGCCTGCATGAGATCTTGCTTCGCCCGATTATAGGCATTATTCGTCGCAGCCAATCGGCTCGCCACTTCAAAGGCTTCCGAACGTAATGCTTCGGCTTCCTTATCAAAATCACGATCAGTTTGTGTCAACGCTTGATCAGCTCGTTCTCGCTCAGCCGTAATCCGTTTTGCTTCCTGATCGACTTCTGCTTGGCGTTCCTGTAAAGCGGTTAGTTCGAGTTCTAGTTCCTTGACGCGTTCTTCGACGATCGCGACCTCTTGTTCGAGTCGCTCTTTCGTCTCGGTCCCGTGTTTTTCACGTTCTTTTGCTAGGTTAAGGGCACCTTGGATCTCAACAAGTCGCGTCGAGACATGTCGAAGTTGCTCCTGCAAAGCGTTTTCTTGTTGTCGTTCTTCTTCAAGCGTCGCTTCTTGTTTCTCCCGGGACACGACGGTCTCTTCGTGAGTTGTCTTTTGAGATGCAAGACGTTCTTCACATTGTGCGATATCACGCGCCAGTGTTTCGAGCTCCGTCTGATACGTCGTGATTTCATGCGCCAAGATGCCACGTTCCAGTACATCATGCCGTTCTCGAGCGACGAGATACTCTTTCGCGAGCGCCGCTTGTTCACGTAACGGCTCGATTCGTCCACCAAGTTCATATAAAATATCATCGACACGCGATAGATTCGCTTCCGTATCACTTAATTTCCGCTCGGCTTGCTTTTTGCGATGACGATACTTCAAGACGCCTGCTGCTTCTTCAATGACAGCACGACGTTCTTCCGGTTTTCCGGAAATGACTTGTTCGACCCGACCCTGTCCGATAATCGCAAAGGCGTCACGCGACAAGCCTGTGTCCATGAACAAATCAAGGACATCCTTCAGGCGACATGGTTTTTTATTTAAAAAATAATCGCTATCGCCATTACGGCTGACACGACGTGTAACACTGATCTCCTGATAAGGTAACGCGACCGTTCCCGACTCGTTATCTAAGACGAGCGTCACTTCTGCAAATTGTTTTCGGTGTTCAGACAAACTGCCGGCAAAAATGACGTCTTCCATCTTCGCCCCACGTAGTGACTTCGCAGATTGTTCTCCGAGCACCCAACGGACAGCGTCCGATATATTTGATTTTCCACTTCCGTTCGGTCCGACGACTGCCGTGACACCCGGAAGGAATTCTAGTTCAGTTCGATTGGCAAATGATTTGAAGCCATTGATTTCAATTCGTTTTAAGTACATCTTGATCACCCGTATGTTTAAATTTCTTTTGAATTTCTTTCAGTTTACCATAGCCGAAACGCTAGCAACATGATAGGTTTTAAGGTAGTATCATGCGAAACAAGAAGAAGAGGAGCGAATAACACGATGACGATTGAACAAATGATTGAAGCAATCTTAGATAAATTGAATATCATCAACAAAGGGGTCATTAAAGCAGAACAGTTCGATGGCTCAAAAAATGAGGACTTAAAAGAGATTTATGAGTTCGTCATGATGCGAGACTCGCTATCACTTGCAGAGGTCGACGCGATCGTCGACGAACTGAAATCCCTTAAGACTGTTTAATCGAGTAAGCACCACACGATAAAAGCCGATCATCTCTTGTGCGTTCGAGAGATGGTCGGCCTTTTGTTGCTTAAAACTGTTTTTTTAATTCAAGTAAGGCTTGTTTTGCCGCTTGTTGTTCTGCCTCTTTTTTCGAACGCCCCGTTCCAATCCCTTCGAGCTCATCCGCGACTTGAACACGAGAGATGAACTCCCGACTATGCGCCGGACCGCGTTCCTCGATAATTTCATACTCGATGACACCTAAACCGACACGTTGAATCGCTTCCTGTAATTGACTCTTGAAATCTGTCTGTTCTTCGAAAAAGCCTGTCGCCACTTTCGGAAAAACCGCTTCGGCGAGGAATCGTTCGGCTGCTTCGATGCCTTGGTCAAGATACAAGGCGCCAATGAAGGATTCGAAGACATCCGCAAGTAAGGCTGGACGATTCCGACCACCGGTCAGTTCTTCCCCCTTACCTAACAGAATCATATCGGAAAACTGATAGTGATTCGCAAATTGGACGAGTGACGGTTCACAGACGATCGCCGCTCGCAATTTCGTTAATTCCCCCTCGGAACGTTCCGGGTAGTGTTCGAATAGATAGCGTGACACCGTCAACTCTAAGACAGCGTCCCCTAAAAATTCTAGGCGTTCGTTATCCCCTTCCGACTCACGTTGTTCATTGACGAACGAAGAGTGCGTGAAGGCTTGTTTCAATAGCTCAACATTAGAAAACCTGATATTCAGACGCTCTTGTAACGCTTCGAATTTTTGCTCGATCTGAGCGAGCGTCCGAGCATCCTTGCGTCGTTTTACATAGGGTCCTTTTCGGACACGACGTCCTTTTTGATTCGTCATAGTTCCTCCTAAACAGCTAAAGCCCACCGCAAATTGCGGTGGGTCAGCTTCAATGATCAGACTTGTGTTTCGATGTAGTTGACGACATCGCCGACAGTCTTCAAGTTTTCTGCTTGCTCATCTTCGATCGTGATTTCGAACTTGTCTTCTAAGTCCATGACGAGTTCCATGACTTCAAGAGAGTCAGCTCCGAGGTCGTCTTTGAACGACTTATCAAGTGTGATTTCACTTTGTTCTTTACCTAATTTTTCTGCGATTGCTTCTTGTACGTCTACTAAGATTTGTTCTTTTGTCATTTTAAAATCCCTCCATGAGTTGAGTATATAAGATGATTGCCGATTTGGCAAAGTACTACCGTTAGTTGTGTTACATTGTCATGCCGCCATCGACGGCTAGAGTTTGACCTGTGATGTATCGTGCTTCATCTGAAGCAATGAAGCTGACGAGTGAAGCGATATCGTCGGTTTGACCGAAGCGTTTCAACGGAATTTGCCCGAGTGACAGGTTCCGCTGTTCTTCTGTCAATTCATCCGTCATGTCCGTCTCGATGAAGCCTGGACAGATGGCATTGACTGTGACGCCCTTACTAGCGAGTTCACGTGCGACGGATTTCGTCAGCCCGATCAGACCCGCTTTCGCTGCGACATAGTTCGCTTGCCCTGGATTTCCAGAAATACCGACGACTGATGCGATATTGATGATACGACCGCTTGTTTTTAACAATGGACGTGTCGCGGCCTGTGTGACAAGAAACGCCCCTTTCAGGTTCGTATCGACGACGGCATCAAAGTCTGCTTCCTTCATACGCATCAGTAAACCATCGCGCGTGATGCCGGCATTATTGACGACACAATCCAGTTGACCGAACGCATCAATCGTTTGTTTGATCATCTGTTTGACAGCATCCGCTTCAGCGACATTCGCTTGAATCGCGAGTGCTTCACCGCCTGCTTCCTTGATTTCACGGACGACAGCTTCCGCCTTGTCCGTGCTTCCTGCATAGTTGACGACGACACGGAAACCATCTGTTGCCAATCGCTTTGCGATGGCAGCTCCGATACCGCGTGACGCGCCAGTGACGAGTGCTACTTTACTCAACGAATTCCCTCCGCTTCCAATTGCTCAAGTGTCGTGATGCTGATGATTTTCGCATCTTTTTTGATTCGTTTCACGAGACCGCTAAGTGGAGATGACGGACCGAACTCGATGAACGTATCCGCACCCTCTTCGATGAGACGCTCGACGCATGATTCGAACCGGACCGGCGAATAGAGTTGCTGAACGAGCAAACGAATCAATTCGTCTGGTTGATCGTGAAATGCACAATCAACGTTCGAGATGAATTTCGTCTTCGCCGCTTTAAACGGTGATGATACGAGAATATCTTCGAATCGTGGTGCGAAAGGTGTCATGAGCGACGAATGGAACGCACCCGAGACATCAAGTGGTAAGACTCGTTTTGCTCCGAGCTCTTTTAACTTCGCTGTGGCAGATTCGACCGCCGCGATTTGTCCAGAGATGACGAATTGTCCAGGACAGTTGTAGTTGGCGATTTGAACGATTTCTCCCGTTGCCGCAATTGATTCAACCGCGTGATGGGCTGCCTCGACATCATTCATGCCAATGACTGCTGCCATCGTTCCACCCGTGACTTGATTCATGAGTTTTCCGCGTTCGCGGACGAGATAGACGGCTTCAGACGGTGTGATGACAGAAGCTGCGACGAGCGCGCTATATTCTCCAACACTGTGTCCGAGTACGAAATCAGGTGTATTTCCTTGTGCTGCGTACTGCTGTGCGAGTAATGCACTGTGTGCGACGATGGCTGGTTGAGCGATATCCGTCGCTTTCAATTCATCCTTCGTCCCTGTCGTCATCAGCGTCGTCAGATCCAGACCAATTCGCGTTCCGAGGTCAGCGAGTGCTTGGCGTGTCTCGTCTTGCGTGATGAGCGTCTGTCCCATTCCAGACGTCTGTGACCCTTGTCCCGGAAACATCCAAACTGTTTTCCCCATCTCGTCTCACTCCTTCTTAACGTGCTTCAGTTGCTTTCGCCTGAACGATTTTGGCAACGACTTCTTGTTCGACCATCTTTTCAGCTTGAACGAGCGCTCTGCTGAATGCATAGGCATTACTTGATCCATGCGCCTTGATGACCGGAGCCGCAATACCGAATAGTCCGGCACCACCATATTCTTCATAGGCGAGCAACTGCTTCATTTTTTTCAACTTCGGTTTAAGTACGAGAGCGGCGAGCTTTGATGTCCACGAGCTCATGAATTGTTCTTTCATGACACCCATGATCATACTGGCTGCCCCTTCAGTACTCTTAAGTAACGTGTTGCCGGCAAAACCTTCCGTAACGATGACATCGACGTCACCGCTCATCGCTTCTCTCGCCTCGACGTTCCCAACGAAATGAATCGGTGCTGTCTCAAGTAGCGGATACGTTTCCTTCGTCAATGCATTCCCTTTACCGGCTTCTGATCCGATATTCAGGAGCCCGACTTTAGGACGTGTGATACCGCGAACTTGTTCTGCGTAGACAGACCCCATGATGGCATAATCGAGCAAATGCTCTGCCTTCGCATCCGGGTTGGCGCCGACATCTAAGATGACGACACCCTTCCCATTACGTGTCGGGAAAGTCGGGGCCAGTGCAGGACGGTCAACTCCTTCGATCCGACCGATGACGAACAATCCGGCAGTCATGAGCGCTCCCGTGTTGCCTGCTGAAATCAAGGCATCTGCTTCTCCTGATTTCACCAGGTTTGCAGCCACAACGAGTGAGCTATCTTTCTTGCGGCGAATGGCACGTACCGGTCCATCTTCTCCGGTGATGACGGATGCTGCGTGGACGATCGTCACGCGCGGATCCTCGATTGTGTATGAGCGTAACTTCAACTCATCTCCGACTAGTCGGATATCGATGTTGTCGTTTGGACGTTCTGCCAGATAGGCAACGACCCCTTCTACGATGGCACGGGGTGCATGGTCGCCCCCCATGGCGTCAACTGCTAAAATCATTTCGATTCCTCCTTACTACTTCGATACACTGTGAATTCGCCGATAAAGACACATTCTTCACCGACATAACTCTCTACCGTGATGTCAGAACGTCCATCTTGGCGATGGGAACTGACGAATGCCTTCGCGACAACGCGTTCTCCGACGTGGACGGAGCGTGTGAACTGAACGTTCGCACGGGTCGTTAACGCGAGTTCATCATCGATGAGCGCAATCGCAAGCGAGTTCGCCTGTGCGAACAAGATATGTCCACGGGCGATTGCATTTCGACTAAACGCATGTTCCGGCAAAACCTCAAGGATCGAGATGGCAGATGTATCAAGTTTCAGGTCAATCATATCACCAATGACTTCATTTTCAGTCAACGTACGCACATCATCCAGGCGTTCAGTCGCGACATGTTTAATTCGCTCCCGTAATTCCGGAATTTTTAATTCCATCCGGTCCAGACGAATCGTCTGGATACTGACACGAAATCGTGTCGCCAGCGCTTCATCCGTGATGAACGGATTTTGCTCGATCGTCTGTAATAATTCTTGTTGTCTCTCTTTTTTAGGTACCCGCATGTACGTTCCTCCCACAAGAAGGATGACTACTATTATTACCTGGTACTAACAGTAGTATATATCCCTTGTTGTTCACTTTCAAGTATTATTCGATTCTTTCTCCTTCAAGAAGCCCTTGCCGTTCGATATATTCACGTAAGACATCGTATTCCGGCGCTTGCCAAAAAGCATCCGATCGCAGTAATCGGACTGCATCTTGTCGGGCCGTTTCCATGACTTGAATATCAAGTGCTGGATCGGTTAAGACGAATCTCGGTAATCCACTTTGTTCGGTACCAAAGAAATTTCCGGCTCCGCGCAGTTTCAAATCCTTTTCCGCTAGCTTGAAGCCATCGTTCGTCTCCGTCATCGTCTTAATCCGTTCTTTTCCGGTATCGGAAGAGGGATCAGCAATTAGAATACAGTACGACTGAGCATCGCCTCGTCCGACGCGTCCTCTTAATTGATGTAATTGAGCAAGCCCGAAGCGTTCTGCATCATGAATGACGATGATCGATGCATTCGGAACGTTCACGCCGACCTCGACGACCGTCGTCGAAACAAGAATTTGAACGGTGTTGTCCTTGAACGCCTGCATGACCTCGTCTTTTTCTGAAGAAGTCAAGCGCCCATGCATCAAACCGACATGATAGGGCTTGAACCGTTCGGTCAATGTCGCATGTAATTCGATCGCATTTTGAACTTCGAGTGATTCGGATTCCTCGATCAATGGCGTGATGACGTAGGCTTGTCGACCTTGCGACAATTCTTTCTCGACGAACCCGAAAACGCGTTCCATCTGTTGCGGTTTCGCCCAGTAGGTCTCGATTTCCTTTCGTCCCGCCGGCATCTCATCGATGATCGAAACATCCATATCTCCAAAGACCGATATCGCAAGCGTACGCGGAATCGGTGTCGCTGTCATATATAATACATCTGCCTGTTCGGCTTTCGCGCGCAATCGTTTCCGTTGTTCGACACCGAAGCGATGTTGTTCATCGGTGATGACGAGGTGTAATGCCTTGAACTGGACGGTGTCTTGAATCAGCGCATGTGTTCCGACCAAGACATCGATTTCTCCTGTCACGAGGGCTTCTAGCAAGTGCGCGCGCGCTTTTCCTTTGACTGAACTCGTCAGCAGACCGACCCGAATCCCAAGTGGTTCAAGCAATGGGGCGAGCGACGCTGCATGCTGTTCCGCTAAAATTTCGGTCGGCACCATCAAAGCGCCTTGTCTTCCCGCACGAACCGTCGCGAACAAGGCGATGGCAGCGATGACGGTCTTCCCGCTTCCGACATCCCCTTGCAGCAACCGATTCATTCGTTCGCCGCGACCGATGTCGTCTAGGATCTCTTTTGTCACACGTTGCTGGGCACCTGTCAGCGGAAACGGCAGGCTCTTGATGAAATTCGCGATATCCGTTTCATGTAAAGGCAAGGCCATCCCTCGACCTTTCCGTCGTCCAAGACGTAACGCCTGTAATTTCAGCTGGAAATAGAGGCACTCCTCGTAGACATAACTGCGACGAGCAGCCGTCAACTCTTGTCGATTCGTTGGGAAATGAAGCGACTTCAACATCGTCATCCGGTCTTGCAACCGATACGTCTTCCGGATGCTATCCGGGATTCGTTCAGCTAATGCCTCAGTCTCCTTGAATGCCAAGTCGACGACGCGTCGGAATGTCTTCATCCGCATGTCACCCCGGAGCGAGTAGACTGGTGTCAATTCGCCTTCGATTGCCCCGAATTGCAATTCCGTCGCAGAGATCGTCATCCGGTGTAAATCCCACTTGCCACTGACCGTCACTTCTGCCCCGAGTTGCAATTGGTCTTTGTAGAATGCCCGGTTGAACATCGTCACGGTCACACTATATCGTTCTTCGACGAGCAGACGGAACGTCAAACGGTTCTTTCCTTTGCCGTAATAGCGCACAAGTGGTTCAGACTGAACTTGACCCATGAACTTGACTTTATCCTCATGGATTGCTTCCGTTAGACTTCCCGTCACGAAGTCGTCATAACGAAATGGGACGTGCTCAAGCACGTCCGCAACGGTGAGAATATTCATCTCTTCTAGTTTTTTCGCCAAATCCCGTCCGACACCTTTTAATGTCTTGACGTCACGTGATGGATTCATTCGATAACTCTCCGAAGATTTTTGATTCGAGCCAGCGTCCTGTCGGTGTATTCGCTAGTCCACCTTTTGCTGTCTCACGAAGTGCAGACGGCATCATCTGACCAATCTCATGCATGGCTGAGATGACTTCATCACATGGAATCCGTGACGTGATTCCAGCAAGTGCCATGTCTGCCGCGACAACGGCATTCGCTCCACCCATCGCATTTCGCTTCACGCATGGCACTTCGACGAGTCCTGCGACTGGATCACAGACGAGTCCAAGCATGTTCTTGAGCGCGATGGCAAAGGCATGTGCCGATTGATCCGGTGTCCCACCTGCCATCTCAACGATGGCAGCAGCTGCCATCGCTGTCGCTGAACCGACTTCTGCTTGACATCCACCTGCAGCTCCTGAAATTGACGCATTGTTCGCGACGACAAAGCCGAATGCACCAGATGTAAACAAGAAACGTAACATTTGTTCACGCGTTGGGTTTAATCGATCTTTGACCGCAAATAGCGTACCCGGTACGACACCCGCACTCCCAGCCGTTGGTGTTGCACAAATTTTTCCCATCGCAGCATTGACTTCATTCGTTCCGATCGCCTTACTGACAGCATCAAGTAGCAGATCTCCTGATAATCCTTTGCCTGAAGCACGGTACCGCTGGAGCAAGACAGCATCTCCACCAGTTAAACCTGTCACCGATTGGACACCGTCGCCATCAAGTGAACGAGCGACCGCATCTTCCATCACTTGTAGGTTTCGTTCCATCATCGCATAGACTTCATCTCGCTCCAAATGACGAACCGTCATCTCTTGTTCGATCATGACTTCCGAAATTGGAATATTTCGTTCCGTCGCGATGGCGACGAGTTCTTTAACGGATTTAAACATTTCTTCACTCTCCCATCATGACGGCACGCTCGACTTGAGGTAACCGATCGATTTCTTCTAACACATCTGCCGTAATCCGGTCATCAATCTCAATTGCCATGAGTGCTTGTTTTCCTTTTTCGTGCCGTGATACTTCCATATGCCCGATGTTGATTTCGTAATCAGCCAAAATGCTCGTCACAGCTGCAATTGCTCCGAACCGGTCATGGTGTAAGACGACAAGTGCCGGTCCCCCACCGGACAAACGAAGCGGTACGCCATTTAATTCCGTGATTTCAATCGTTCCCCCACCAATTGAAATACCGACCAGTTCAAACTCTTCTACCCCATTCGTCAAGTGAACACGTGCCGTATTCGGATGATCCGTCAATGCTTCACTCGTCTCGAAATGAATCTCAATCCCTTTTGACTTCGCGATGTCGATCGATTGCGGAATCCGATCGTCAAACGTGTCGTATCCGAGAACACCACCGATGATTGCGACGTCCGTTCCATGTCCGCGATACGTATCAGCGAATGAACCGTAAAACGTGATGTGGATGACAGCAGGTGTTTCCCCGAATAGTTTACCCGCCATCAATCCGATTCGTGCAGCTCCCGCTGTATGCGAGCTTGATGGACCAACCATGACTGGTCCGATGATGTCAAAGACGCTACGATACTTCATCTCTTTTCCCCTCTCTGTGAAACAAACGAAATCCCACCTCTATTATCGCAGATGGTGGGATTCGTGAAAAGGCTAGTCGCCTTTTTAATATAGTAGATTTATTCGACGCTTAAAATGTACGAATAGAGCGGTTGTTTGCCATCATGAATTTCTACTTCAGCATCCGGATTGACCGATTCGATGTACGCGACGAGTTCGTCGACTTCTTCCGCCGCCACGCCTTCACCGTAAAGAACCGTAATGATTTCGTCGTCCTCTGTGACGAGTGTATCGACCAGTTTCTTGACAGCACCAAGACTCGAAGTGTCCGTAGCAACGATTTGTTTTTCAGCAATCGCCATGTGATCGTCTTTCTTGATTTCAACACCATCAATATTCGTATCACGAACGGCATAAGTGACTTGACCCGACTTCACAGCTGCGATCGCATCCTCCATGTGTGCTTCGTTCTCTTCAACAGTCGCTTCCGGATTATAGACGATCGTCGCCGCCAAACCTTGTGGGACTGTCTTTGATTTCACGACTGTTACGCCACAATTCGCAACAGATGCTGCTTGTTCAGCGGCCATGATGATGTTCGAGTTGTTCGGATAAACATAGACATGTTCAGCGTGTGCATCCTCGATCGCCTTGACGATGTCTTCCGTTGATGGGTTCATCGTTTGTCCGCCTTCGATGACGACACTGACACCGAGTGATTTAAAGAGTTCACTGATACCTTCACCCATTGCGACTGTCACAAGGGCCGCTTTCGCTTTTGCCTTCGGTGCAACGACTGGAGTGACTTGGTTCGCGCCCTCTTCTTCGAGGATCGTCGAGTGTTGTTGACGCATGTTTTCAATCTTAACAGCAACGAGCTCACCAAAACGTTGTCCTTTTGTGATGACTTCTCCTGGCGTTTCGACGTGGACATGAACTTTAAGGAGCTCTTCGTCCGCGACGACGAGCAACGAATCACCGAATTCCGCTAATTCGTTCCGGAATGCTTCTTCACTGAACGGTGCATTTGCTAACTTGTCATCTTGGAAGCGAACCATGATTTCCGTACAGTAGCCGTAATGGATCTCTTCTGTCGACATGAAGCTTTGAGCCGATTTATGATGCTCTGCTTCGACGAGTGCTTCCATGACTGGCGCATGTGGCTTATCAAGTTCTTTTCCTTCGAGTGTCGCGAGGAATCCTTCATAGATACAGACGAGACCTTGACCACCTGAATCAACGACACCAACTTCTTTTAATACAGGAAGAAGGTCAGGAGTTCCGTCAAGCGATACTTTCGATGCTTCGACGAGTTGACGCATCAACTCTAAGAAATCCGTCGTCGTTTCAGATTGTGCGATGGTCGCTACAGCTGTCTCACGGGCAACTGTCAAGATCGTTCCTTCGACCGGTTTCATGACCGCTTTATACGCTGTATCGACACCTTTTTGCAATGCATCAGCGAACTCTTTCGTATCAATCGTTGCTTTTCCTTCGATTGATTTCGAGAATCCACGGAACAATTGACTTAAGATGACACCAGAATTTCCGCGTGCCCCCATTAATAATCCACGTGCGAAGACGTTTGCGACCTCCGAAACAGAATCCGAAGTGGATTTACCTGCTTCTTTTGCACCTGAAGTCATCGTCAAGTTCATGTTCGTTCCCGTATCACCATCTGGCACAGGGAAAACGTTCAATGAATCGACGAAATCTGCGTTTTGATAAAGATTCGCCGCGCCATTTTGAATCATCTTGACTAACTGCGCTCCTGTTAAACGATCTACACTCACTAAAGTTTCCTCCTCTATTTCCGCCTTAGACATTTGTCAAGCGGACTCCTTGGACAAAGATGTTCACAGATGTCACGTCAAGACCTAGTGCCTGACTGAGCGTGTATTTCACGCGACTCTGTACGTTGTTCGCCACCTCTGAGATTTTCGTCCCATAACTTACAATAATATGCATATCGATATGAACTTGCTCTGAAGACTGTCGAACGATGACACCGCGTGCAAAGTTCTCACGTTTTAAGAGTTCAGCAAGACCATCCTTGATTTGAGACTGAGATGCCATACCAACGACACCAAAACATTCCATTGCTGCGCCGCCCGAAAGTTGCGCGACGACATCATTATCTACATCAATCTTTCCATAGGTCGTTTTCATCTCGATCGCCACCTGAGTAGCCCCCTTTGAATATTGTATTCTTCTCATAATTCTACTATAAGGACCTACTATTGAAAAGTCGCCGTACTGACTATACAATGAATAAGTGAAAAATAGTAGCGGTCAAATGAACTTTTACCATCATCCTCATTTATTATTTTAAATTTCGAGGTTGTCTGTCAAGTTTTTTTCTTGTCAGCTACTTTTTTTATGTTGCAACCGCCCTGACACCATGCTAAGATAGCAAAGTGTCTATTAGGACGAACGCAAAACAACATAAAAGGAGGCGGAACGCATGGCACGTAAATGCTACGTTACTGGGAAATCGCCAAAGTCGGGTAACAACCGTTCACACGCATTGAACAAAACAAAACGTACTTGGGGAGTCAACGTACAAAAAGTACGTATCCTCGTCGACGGTAAGCCGAAAAAGGTTTGGGTTTCAGCTCGAGCTCTTAAATCAGGTAAAGTCGAACGCGTATAAGGCGCAACCACCGGATGGGAATCTTCCCTTCCGGTTTTTTTATTCTCTCATTTATTTTTCTCATAAACTAATTGTCGCTTTTATTGAAAACGCTTACAATAGGAACGTAATTTATTTTGTCAGAATTGGGGGAAGTCATCATGCAACTCAAACGAGAGATGACGAGTCGACACCTGTTCATGATCTCACTCGGTGGAATTATCGGAACAGGCTTATTTTTAGGATCAGGGTTAACGATTTCACAAGCAGGACCTCTCGGGGCGGTCCTCAGTTACATCGTGGGTGGGACCATCATGTATCTGACGATGTTATGTTTAGGGGAGTTAGCAGTTTTCTTGCCAGTCTCAGGATCATTCCAAACGTATACGACACGCTTCATCGGACCAGGTATCGGCTTTGCCGTCGGTTGGATTTACTGGCTCGGCTGGGCTGTGACGGTCGCACTTGAAATCACAGCTGCCGGTAGTTTGATGGACCGTTGGTTTCCGAATGTGCCGGTCGTTGTCTGGTGTACAGTCTTTACGGTCTTGTTATTCGGTTTAAACGCCGTCTCCGCCAAAGCGTTCGGAGAAGCGGAATTCTGGTTCTCAAGTTTAAAGGTACTCGCGATTCTTTTCTTCATCATTCTTGGTGGCGCAGCTTGGTTTGGCTGGTTACCGATGGAAGCAGATCGTCCATCCTCATTGTTTGCAAACTTCACGGCAAGCGGTTGGTTTCCAAACGGAATTCTCGGTGTCTTAACGACGATGATTGCTGTCAATTTTGCTTTTCAGGGAACCGAATTGATCGGTGTCGCGGCTGGGGAGTCCGATACGCCTGAAAAATCGATTCCAAAAGCTATCCGGAATACAGTTTGGCGCACGTTCATTTTCTTTGTCTTATCGATCACGATCGTCGGTGCATTGATTCCGTATGAGACGGCTGGCGGAGTCAGTAGTCCATTCATCATGGTCTTTGATGCGATCGGCATCCCGTATGCCGCTGACTTGATGAACATCGTCGTCTTGACAGCACTATTATCCGTCGGGAACTCGGGACTATATGCCGCGACCCGAATGTTATGGGCAATGGCACAAGAAGGGATGATTTCAAAGAAATTATCTTATGTTAATGCACGTGGTGTGCCGATGCGCGCTTTACTCTTTACGATGATGTTTGCGATGTTATCGCTTCTGACCGCATTTTTCGCAGAAGATACCGTCTTCATTTGGCTCTTGTCCTTAGCCGGACTCGGGGCTCAAGTCGGCTGGATTTCGATCTCCGCTTCGCAGCTCGCGTTTCGTCGTCAGTTCGTCCGAAACGGACACGATCTATCCGAACTGAAATTTAAGACACCACTCTATCCGGTGTTACCACTGATTTCGTTGACACTTAACGTCGTCGTCCTCGTCAGTCTTGCGTTTCAAGCGGATCAACGAATCGCTCTATACATCGGTGTTCCTTTCTTCCTTGTCATGTGGGGAAGTTATCATCTCTTCGTCAAAGGAAAACATCTATCCGCTCAAAGCGACATCCGTGTCGCCCCTTCTCAACTCGAAGAATAATTTCATCTAAAAAGAGGCCGCGGAGTCATCCACGGCCTCTTTTTGTATGATTGTTCTATTCCTTAAGCGTCCGCATCATCAATAGTTCTCCTTGATGGAGCTCTACCTTCGCTTCTGACGTACTCCATTCATTACTGACGGTCAAGGAACCTCCGACCGGTACTGGATGTGTATCAAGTGGATATTTGACTCCGGATAAGCTTAAAGTCGATGGTACGAGTGGAATGAACGAAAGATAATGATAGCTTTCGGCTTCGACTGCATACGTTCCCTCAGCCAAGTATCGTACCTCTTCTCGTTTCGTCACGAGTCGTGCCTCTGGGTATCGCTTCAATAGATATACATTTTGGACGGTCATGTCGAGCCGCCCACCTGTCGCCCCGATAATGAAGGTATCCTCAAACTGTTTCTTCTCTGAAACTGTACGAAGTGCCAGTTCGAGATCCGTTTCATCTTTCTCGGCCGGATGAACGATTGCCCCTTCTGGTACATAACCAAGCGAATCAAAATCACCAATCGTCAGGTCGCATGTCAGCCCAAACGCTTCAATCGTCTGAACACCACCGTCGACACCGACGATAAAGTCACCTGGCTGACAAAACGTCCGTAAATCCGGCACTTCTTCTTGAGGACCGGCGCACACGAGAATCGCCCGCATCTCAGACGCCTCGTGCTGAATAACGTAGTAAACGTGGCGCAGTTGTAAAGAGGAGACCCGCGACGACACCGCATAAAACATAAGATGGTACCATGTATGTCGCGTTATAAACTAATGAATATGGCACGACTGGACCTTCTGCATATTTCGCGAAGAACACGATTCCGCTGATGACATGACAGATATAACGGAGTCCTGCGCCTAATAACGTCGCTAGGAGAACGAACGCCATCAAACGTTTCTTTTGTCCGTTACGTGCAGCTTGTCTAACCTGACGCGCGAACAGACCGCTCAGTCCGACGACACCGTATGCAATCGTGTAATCGAGTAATGGTTGGACGATCGTCAAGACTTGTGGGGCGAACATCAGTTGGATCGTACCAACAAGCGCTCCTGTGACGACACCCCCGATGACACCGTGGCGAAATGCCATGACAAAGATCGGTAACATCGCTAAGCTGATTGAACCGCCTTGTGGCATTTTAAATGGAATCAGTAAATCAAAGACGACCCCGAGACTTGCGAAGATGGCAATTTCCATCATCATTTGTAACCGTTTCATGCTATTTCCTCCTTCATTGTACGAGAGGACGCAAAAAGGCAGTACGACGAACGCCGTACTGCCTGCGTGCGCCACATCCCTACGTCCGTTTGAACGGAACAGGTTCGAAGGGTTAAAGTCTAAAAGACTCCTCTCAGCCGCTTTTCAAGCGACACCCCTTGCGGTCATCATATTTCGTTTTCTCGTTCTTATTATACGGCAGCCCCTTGACGAATGCTAGTGATCGCTTCCGCATAATCTGGTGCATTGTAGATTGCTGATCCCGCGACAAGAACGTTCGCACCGTTTTCGATACAAAGTTTTGCTGTTTCCGGGTTGACGCCACCATCAATCTCGATTTCAAATGTCAGATCACGATCTGCTTTCATTTGTGCAAGTGATGCGAGTTTTGGCATGACACTCTCGATGAAGGCTTGTCCACCAAAGCCCGGATTGACCGTCATCAATAAGACCATATCGACATCCTCAAGGACGTGTTCAATCGTTGATAATGGCGTGTGAGGATTCAAGACGACCCCTGCTTTTGCACCAGCTAGCTTGATTTGTTGTAAAACACGATGGACGTGGTTCGTCGCTTCGACGTGGAACGTCACGATATCTGCCCCTGCCTTAACGAAATCTTCAACGAAACGTTCTGGCTGGTCAATCATTAAATGGACATCAAGGACCATATCCGTCTTTTGACGTAAACTGCTGAGCACAGGTAGTCCAAACGAGATATTCGGTACGAACTGACCATCCATGACATCGAAATGGATATAGTCCGCGCCTGCTGCCTCGACTGCCTTGACATCACGCTCAAGATTCGCAAAATCTGCTGATAAGATAGATGGTGCAATTTTAATCATCTTCAATACCTCCGGGCTCGATTCTTGATTTCGTCTATAAACATACCATAGTTCTCATAACGAGAGGACATGATTTCTTGTGCTTCGACGGCTTCCTTGACGGCACATCCGGGTTCATTCAAGTGCAAACATCCTCGATACTTACATTCGTCCTGTACAGCCACGAATTCAGGAAAACTCCACCGTACATCCTCGATTTCCATATCATACGGAAAATCAAGGTTCGAGAAACCTGGTGTATCAGCAATCAAGCCTTCGGCAAGTGGCATCAACGTGACGTGACGTGTCGTATGCCGCCCACGTCCGAGTGATTTCGAAATCGCACTCGTCTCTAAGTCGAGTGTTGGTTCAAGTGCGTTCAAGAGCGAACTTTTCCCAACACCGGATTGTCCGGCAAGAACGCTCGTTTTCCCGGCCAGTAACGGACGGACTTGTTCAACACCTGTCAATGTCTCACTTGATGTCTCAATGACCGTATAACCAATCTTCCGGTAAGCGGCAATTGCCTCTCTAACTGCAGGACCTTTGACATCATCAAGCAAGTCCATCTTCGTTAACAGGATGACGGGTTGGATTTCCTTCGCTTCGATCAAGACGAGGAAACGATCGAGCAAGTGCGCTGAAAAATCAGGTTCTGCGGCCGAGACGACAAGCAACGCTTGATCGATATTCGCGACAGGAGGGCGTACTAAAAAGTTGTCTCGCTCCTTCACTTCGAGAATATATCCCGTCTCACTTTCGATATGAAGCACGACTTCGTCTCCGACGACTGGACTGATGCCGCGTTTCCGGAAATTTCCTCTTGCCCGTGAACGAACCTCTCCTTCTGGTGTCATGACATCATAAAAGCCGCCCTGCAGGCGTATGATCGTTCCTTCTCGATTCTCTTCGATGCGTTGTTCCGTCATCCTATGCACTCCTTTTTCATCATATTCATTGTGCGTCTTTTGCTTGATTATACGTAATCGTTTTTGAACGATACACGGTATCGTCTTTATAAATCGTAATCTTTCCTTCTTCTCCCGGATCGATCGTCACCGGCACGTCGAATGTCTCATCTTGATCAATCGATTCCTCGATGACGGTCCGCTTCCCTTTTGCATCTTCCGTCTCAATCCGGATGACTTGTTTCGGCGGTTCCTCGTCCTCATTCTCGCTGACCGCATCATAGACGACCTTTTCAGGGAATGTCGCTGTCACTGTCTTTTCTTCCTCACCTTTTGAGATAAAGACAGTCACGGAGTCATTCGGTTCGACTTGAGCCCCTGCTTGTGGGAATTGACGGATAACTTGATCGAGTTTCACGTCGCTAGAAAATTCTTGCTCGAACGTTCCGTCGAGCCCTTTTTCGTCCAGGTAGGCTTTTGCTTCGTCACTCGATAAGTTCGTCAAATCCTTCAACTCGAAAGAAGATGTCCCTTCCGAGACGGTGATCGTAATCGTTTGTTCTTTCGCGATGACCTCCGTACCAGCCGAGATCGATTGCCGGATGACGTTACCTCGCGTGACCTCATCAGATTTCTCACGTTCGACCTCGACTTTAGCAAATCCAGCTTCTTTTAACGTCGCAATTGCTTCTTTTTCAACATCATCCGTTACATCTGGCACTTCGACCGGAGCACTGCCGGTTGAGACGACCAAATTGACTGTTGAGCCCTTTTTCACCTGCGCGTTTTCACGCGGTGTCTGACTGATCACGTCTCCTTCATCGACCGTATCACTGTTTCGTTCTGTCGTCTCAACGACGAATCCGAGTTTCTCTAGCTTCGTTTCCGCTTCCTCTCCATCCGTTTTGACGACGGACGGTACCGTAACGGTAGGATCCGGCCACATCGCAAACGTCGTAGCCGCTCCACCGAGTAATACCAGTAATAATAGGATGACCCACCAGCGTTTTTTCTTTTTCTTTTCTGACGGTTTCGGTTGAACGGTCGTGACGACAGGTGTGCCCGGTTCTGCTTTTGATTCTTCTGGAACTTGTACAGGTGATAAGACCATCGTCTTTTCCATCTCATCCTCTTCAGCGCCTCGGATGCCTTCACTTGCTCGTTCGTCAGATAATGCGGTTACCATATCTTCCTTAAACGCTGCGACGGACTGTTGGCGGTCATGCGGTGCTTTTGCAAGCGCCTGCATGATGCAGTTCTCAAGCGCTTGTGGCACTCTTGGATTCAAGACGGATGGACGACGTGGTGTATCTTGCAGATGCTTCAGCGCGATAGCGACCGGTGAATCACCTTCAAACGGCACTTGTCCTGTAACGAGTTCATATAAGACAGCACCAAGCGAATAGATATCCGACTTCTCATCGGCAAATTTACCTTTAGCTTGTTCTGGCGAGAAGTAATGTACGGACCCAAGGACAGACATCGTATGCGTCAACGTCGCATTCGACATCGCCACAGCGATTCCGAAATCCGTTACTTTGACGGTACCATCTTCTCGGATCAACATATTTTGCGGTTTAATGTCGCGATGGATGATCCGGTGTGCATGGGCGTGATCGATCGCATCACAAATTTGAGCAATGATATCGACGGCCTGCGGCACAGGTAATGCTTGATTTTCACAAAATGTCTTCAATGTCATACCATCGATATACTCCATGACGATGTAATAGATGGCATCTTCTTCGCCTACATCATAGACGGCAACGATGTTTGGATGATTCAAGCTGGTAGCAGCATGCGCTTCACGTTCGAATCGACGAATGAACTGTTCGTCATGCGAAAATTCAGTCCGTAAAATCTTAATGGCAACATGACGCTTTAAAATCTCATCATAGGCTTGATAGACATTCGCCATCCCGCCACTTCCAACTAGCCGTTCTATGCGGTAGCGGTCATTTAATCGATCTCCGTATCGCATATTCAGACCCTCTTTCTTTCTTTGAACCGGATGGCGGCAATCGTAATATTATCCGCGCCTCCTCGAGCATTCGCTTCTTTCACCAATCGTCCGACGATCTCATCAAGCGGATCATCTCGTAAGATGATTTGTTCAATGACATCATCTGGCACTTCATCGGTCAACCCGTCGCTACACACAAGGACGAGGTCATAGTCTGGAGCATCTCTTACTTGAATGTCGACTTCGACCGTTTCGTTCGAGCCGACCGATCGTGTGATGACATTTTTACGTGGATGATTTTCGACTTCCTCGTCCGAAAGCTCTCCCATTTGTCGTAACATGTTGACGTAAGAATGATCATCCGTCAATTGTTTTAACGCCGTACCTTCAAGAGCATAGACCCTACTGTCTCCAACATGACCGATGACGAGCAAATCCTCGACCCAGCACACACAGGCAATGGTCGTTCCGACGATCGCAAGTTGTTCTTCTTTTGAAAACTGAAGAATCCGGGCATTCGCTTCGGCTACACGTTGTTCTATCCATTCGGACAATTCCATCGGGCGATTTGGCATGAGGGAAAAGGATGCTTCAAATACCTCGCGAACGATCGCACTTGCGATATCGCCAGCAGCGTGACCTCCCATACCATCCGCAACGACAGCAAGACCACGTTCAGCGTTCCCGATGAGTAATACCGTATCCTCATTTTTAGTCCTGACTTTCCCAGTGGTCGAAAGGTGAGCTAACTCCATGACAGTCCTCCGTTCGTATCAATCTTCTCGTTTCTTAAACGCGGCAATGTAGAAGCCATCCGTTCCGACTGTCGTCGGTAACAACTTGAGTTCTGCTCGATCTCCGATTAGATGCCGCACGGATTCTGGCATGCGTTCCGCGAAAGATGCATCAAAGTCAAAACCCTGATCGAGAATGAACGCTGTCTGCTCCTCGTTTTCGGTCGGATCAATCGTACAAGTCGAATAGACGAAGATTCCACCTTTTTTAACGAGTGGTAAGACAGATGTCAAGATGTCTCGTTGAATTTTTGGGAGTTGCTCGAGTTGTTCTGGACGTTTCGTCCATTTGATATCCGGTTTTCTCCGAATGACACCAAGTCCTGAACAAGGTGCATCGACAAGAATCCGGTCAAAGGATTCTACTTCGAAGCGTTCCCCTGCTTTACGGGCATCTAACGCTTCTGCTCGAACAGTCGTAAGACCTAATCGTGTCGCTTGCTGTTCAATCAATTTAATCTTATGTGGATGAAGATCAAGTGCCTGTAGTGTACCCGTCGTCAAACCTTCAGCAATATGCATCGCTTTCCCACCAGGTGCGGCACAGCTGTCGAGTACATGATCGGATGCTTCTGCACCAAGCGCACGGGCGACGAGCATTGAGCTCTCATCCTGAAGAGAAAGATACCCACGGTCAATCAGATCAGTTTTTTGGACGCTTCCTCGTTCGATTTCGAGACCGTCCGGCGCGACCGTAGATGGTTTTGCCGTCACACCTTGATCGAGTAGAAGCTCGATTGCTTCCTCCCGCGTCGTTTTCGTGCGATTGATGCGGACCGTGACCGGTGCCGGTGTGTTATTCAATTGACAGATCTGAAGCGTTTCTTCCGGACCAAACAGTTCGATCCAACGTTCGACGAGCCACTGCGGGTGACTCGTTTCGATGCTGATTCGTTTTGCAGCAGGCTCAATCTCAGCGAAATGAGGCATTCCCGCCCGTAATACATTCCGTAGCACTCCGTTGACGACTTTCGAGACATGGACTTTCCCACGTTTTTTAGCAATTTCAACGGCTTCATGAATGACGGCATGATCCGGTACACGATCGAGATAAAACAACTGATAGACACTCATTCGTAACAATGGGCGCATGAATGGATCAAGTTTTTTCTGTTTCGCTAAATATGGTTCTAAAATATAATCAAGCGTCAATTCACGACTGAGCGTCCCGTAGACGAGTTCCGTGAACAAGCCGACATCTGACGCCGAGATGGCGCGTTTTTCAAGCATTTGGTGGACCGTAATTGTTGAGAAGGCGCCACCTTGTCCGATTTTCATCAGTGTCGTTACTGCTGCGTCGCGTACATTCATGCGTTCTCACCTACTTGTTGTCCGAGTTCAAGCGATTGACCAATCCCGCGCATGAACGTGGCACCATCCATCCGTTTTTTGCCGGACGGCTGTAAGTCGATCAGCTTCAACGCTGTTTCGGAACCTGTCGCGATGACGGGACCATCCGCTTCTAATGCGATGATTTCACCCGGTCGTCCCGTTCCTGAGACTTTCGTTGCGAAAAAGACTTTTAAGCGATCGTTCCCAAGCATCGTATACGTACTCGGGAATGGATTCATCCCACGAATTTGATCGTAGAGTGTCTCACCCGGTAGCGTAAAATCAAGTCGTTCCCGCTCACGTGAAATGTTCGGCGCAAATGTCGCTTCTTCCTCGACTTGTGCTTCCGGTGTCAATTCACCTGCTAACAGACGTGGTAACGTTTCAAGTAACAGGCGCGCTCCTGCGTCCGCTAACTTCTCAAACATCGAACCGGCTGTATCGTTCTCTTCGATTGGAACGATGATTTTTGACAACATATCACCTGCGTCTAGCCGATCGACCATATACATGATCGTCACACCTGTCTCTTTTTCTCCATCGATGATCGCTTGATGAATCGGTGCACCGCCACGATATTTCGGTAAGAGTGACGCATGGACGTTGATCGCCCCAAAACGTGGTGCTTCGAGAATAGCGGTCGGTACGATCTGACCGTAGGCTGCCGTGATAATGAGATCTGGTTTTAAATCAAGAACATCTTGATAATCCTCTCGAATTCGTTTCGGTTGCAACACAGGAATATCGTGTTCCATCGCGACGAGTTTTACAGGCGTCGGTTTGACTTCCCGTTTTCGTCCGACTGGTTTATCTGGTTGTGAGACGACACCGACGACGTCATACCCAGCATCGATGACTTCACGCAGCGTTCCTGCTGCAAACTCAGGCGTACCCATGAAAACGACGCGCGGTTTTTCTTGCTCGACGAGTTTATCCGTGAACAGGACACCATCTAAATGATCCATCTCGTGTTGGATGGCACGTGCAAAAAAACCGTTTGCTTTGATTTTAACCGTCCGCCCGAGACGATCTTGAGATTTGACGACGATTCGGTCGAACCGTTCAACCGGTCCGAAGATGCCCGGCATACTGAGGCAGCCTTCATCATCGATTTGCGAACCGTCCGATTCGATGATTTCCGGGTTGATCAGCTCGATTGGTCCCGTCTCATCATCGGTATGAACGACGGCTACACGAATCGGCTGGTTGATTTGCGGTGCGGCTAAACCAACCCCGTCATATTCGTACATCGTATCGAACATCCGGTCGATCATTTTACCGAGTTTTTTATCAAACTTCGTGACAGGTTCACACACCTGTCGTAATACATCATTTGGTACTTCTACTACTTTATACATACAGACACCTCACATGAATACAAATGGATTCAAGTCAATCGCGACTTGTGTTTTTGATTTTTGACGACGGGATAAGATATCACGGAGATGTGTCCGGACATCCTCCTGTCCTTTATGTTTAATTAAGACCTGTTGCCGGTACATATTTTTGAGTCGAGCGAGTGGTGCATCAAACGGTCCATTGACGACTAAATCCTCAGATTCAAAGGCACGAAGCTCGGAAGCGATTTGCTGCGCTTCTGCTTGTGCTTCGAGCGGATGCGCTGCTGAAACTGTAATCAGACCAAGGAACCAAAATGGTGGATGCCCACCGAGTTTTCGCAATTGCATCTCTCGCTTATAAAACGTTTCGAAATCATGCTGTTTGGCCGTTTGAATGACGTAATGCTCCGGGTTGTAGGTCTGGATAATTGACTGACCAGCGAGTTGACCCCGTCCGGCACGACCGGACACTTGGGTGATCAACTGAAACGTGCGCTCACTTGCTCGAAAATCCGGAATACCAAGCGTCGCATCGGCAGCAATCACTCCGACGAGTGTAACGTTCGGAAAGTCGAGACCTTTTGCGATCATCTGTGTTCCGAGCAGAATGTTTCCTTCCTTGCGTTCAAAGGCATCGAGTAATTTCTCATGCGCACCTTTACGCGACGTCGTATCCTGATCCATCCGGATGATTCGCGCCTCCGGAATCAAGTGTGCCAATTCTTCCTCAATCTTTTGCGTACCCGTTCCGAACTGACGAATTTTCGTCGATTCACAGGACGGACAAGTTTTCGGCATTGCGGCTTCAAACCCACAGTAGTGGCATTTCAAGCGATCTTCATGTTGGTGATAGGTTAAATTGACGGCACAATGCGGACATTGTAGCGTCTCCCCGCAATCCCGACATAAGACGAAGGTCGTATATCCGCGACGGTTCAGGAGTAAGACAGTTTGTTCCCCACGTTCGATGCGTTCTTTGATGCCTTCGACTAGCGCGAGGCTGAACGGCGTACGATTGCCCCGTTCGAGTTCCTTACGCATATCAACGATGTCGACTGGAGGCAGTTCCCCACCGAAACGTTCACGAAGCGGTAAGTAACGATAAACCCCTTTTTGTGCCCGTGCATACGTCTCGAGTAACGGTGTTGCACTTCCGAGCACGACGGGACAACGATGATAGGCTGCCCGCCATTTTGCGACATCGCGCGTATGATAGCGCGGATTCTCTTCCTGCTTATAAGTTGTTTCATGTTCTTCATCGAGAATGATGATTCCGATGTTCGTCAGCGGCGCAAACACAGCAGACCGTGCACCGACGACGACATCGACATCGCCTTGGGCGATTTTGCGCCACTCATCATACTTTTCTCCGAGCGATAGACCGCTATGCAAGACAGCGACCCGTTCTCCGAAACGGCGTTTAAACCGTTTGACCATCATCGGCGTCAGACTGATCTCTGGGACGAGCAAGATCGCTTGTCTACCGCGTTCGAGTTGTGCATGAATCGATTCAAGATACACTTCCGTCTTACCGCTTCCTGTTACGCCATGTAACAAAAACGTTCCGGTCTCAGCTTCAGCCGTAATCGCCGAGACAGCTTCCTGTTGCTTTTCCGTCAAAGAGGACGGCACAAAGATGTCTTGGACGAGATGTTCATAAGGATTTCGCCGAACATCGATCGTCTCGACTTGAATGATGCTCTTTTTCTCGAGAGCGTTCAACGTCGCGCTCGTTGCGCCCGTTGCCTGCTTGACTTCACTCCAAAGCGCATCCGGAAATTCTTGAATATACGAGTAAAGTGCCGCTTGTTGGCTCGCTTGTTTCGTAAAAGTTGCTTGCTCCTCTAGAAGACGAATCCGTTTATCGATCTTAGACGTCTTTTTCTCGCGAATGACCGGTTGAAGCGTCACGTCAGCTTGTTTCGCCGCTGTTAAGACGATTTGTTGGACTTCCGTTGGCAATTGACTCATTTTCTTGCCATGATATGCCCGAAGTGGGCCCGACTCGACTATGACCAGTTTATCATAACTCACCTTTAAGGCAGCCGGCAGCATCGCAAGCAATGCCGTCGCTTGAAAACACAAAGTCGTTTCCGATAGATACGCCGATAACTCGAGTAATTCCTGTGTATAGGTCGGGGTCTCATCTAAGACACGGACGATCGATTTGACGTTCGTCAGATCAGACGTTGCTTTCGTTCCGACGACGATTCCAAGCAACGCCCGTGGACCAAATGGTACTTCGACGCGCATACCGGGAACGATCAGCTCTTGCCAGAGTTCTGGAACGGCATAATCGAACGGACGATCGACCGTTGCTGCTGCGACGTCAACGATGACTTCGGCTATCATGCCAATGCCTCCGCGAATTGGCGCATGAGCGATTTGGCGAGCGTCGATTTCAATTGTTGATCGTATCGCGTGACGGAATCGTTCTTTCCAAAAACGACGACTTCATTTTCATCACTGACGAATCCGATATCAGATCGTGACACATCATTCGCGACAATGAAATCGGCTTTCTTTCGGACGAGTTTTTGTTTAGCGAACGTCTCGACATCCGTCGTCTCAGCCGCAAATCCGACTAATAGCTGATGTTGTTTCTGCTCACCAAGCGTCTTCAGAATATCGGTCGTCTCTTCGAGTTCAATTCGAAGTGGTCCGTGGATTTTTTTCTGCTTCTGATCGTACTGGATAGACGGTCGATAGTCAGCTACGGCAGCGGACATGATGACGATGTCTTGCGTTTCATAATCACGTAACATGGCTTCAAGCATCTCTTCTCCTGATTCAACAGCAATCGTCGCTATCCCGGTCGGTAATCCGATCCGAAGTGGTCCATGGACGAGCGTGACATCGGCACCTGCGTCTCTTGCCGCCTCTGCTAGCGCAATTCCTGTCTTTCCGGAAGAATCATTCGTCAAGTAACGAACCGGATCAATCCGTTCCACGGTCGGTCCCGCACTGATCAAGACTTTTCGTCCGGCTAGATACTTCTCTTCAAAGAACGTTGAGAGTGTTGCGACTAAGTCTTCCGGTTCAGGTAAACGACCTTTCCCGACCCAACCACATGCGAGATTTCCGACTCCCGGTGCAATCACCTGGACACCGTCCTGCTTCAGTTGTTCGATGTTGCGGACTGTCGCCGGATGTTCGAGCATGTTGACATTCATCGCTGGTGCGACGATGACGGGACATGTCGCTGCAAGGATCGTCGTCGTGATGAAATCATCCGCGATCCCGTGCGCGAGTTTTGCAATCAAATTCGCGGTCGCTGGTGCGACGACGATCAGGTCCGCTTCGTCCGCTAAATCGATATGGGCGATCTTTGACGGATCATGCTCGATGAAGACGTCATCATAGACCGCTTTTCGCGTCAGTGCTTCAAACGTCTTCTTACCGACGAATTGTTGCGCGTTACGCGTCATCGCGACTTGAACATGTGCGCCTGCTTGAACAAGCTTTGAAGCGAGTGCTGCTGATTTGTAGGAAGCGATTCCACCGCCGACACACAGTAGAATGTTTCGGTTGGTTAACATGTAGGTGTCCTCCTTATTGAAAAAAACAGCCACGATGACAAGTGGCTGCTTCAAAATTAGTCTTGCGGTTGGTTCGTGACGGATACTTCTTCGAAATAAAGCTCTTCTAAAGCTTTCCCGACCGGTTTATGCGATTTTGGGTTCGTGACTTTCACGCGTTTCCCGTCTTGGATTTGACGCGCACGCTTAGCGGCAACTGTAACGATTGTATATTTCGACGGTACTTTCTTTTGAAGCTTATCAACTGATGGATATAACATATCACTTAACCTCCATGGCTTTTTTATATAGGGACGCGACACGTTCCCGACTGCAATGTTCCGCTGTGACGATCGCTTGGATCCGGTCACAGGCTTTATGAATTTCGTCGTTCGTCACGACATAGTCATAGGCATCCATCATCTCGATCTCTTCCTTAGCGACGAGAAGACGTTGCTTAATGACTTCCTCCGATTCCGTTCCACGCCCTACGAGGCGGTTCCGTAATTCTTGGAGGCTTGGAGGTGCAAGGAATAAGAAGACAGCTTCCGGAAAATGTTCTTTGACCTGCATGGCCCCTTGAACTTCGATTTCGAGAATGACGTCTTTTCCTTCATCTAGGATCTGGTTCACCCATTCGACAGGTGTTCCATAGTAGTTCCCTACGAATTCAGCATATTCCAAGAGTTGATTGTTCGCAATCATCTCTTCGAATTCTTCACGCGATTTAAAGAAATAGTGGACACCATCTACTTCTCCTTCACGCGGTTGGCGCGTCGTACAGGATACCGAGTAATGCAGATCGTTATCCTGATCTTCGCGCAAGGCACGACAGACCGTTCCCTTTCCGACACCACTTGGACCAGATAATACGAGTAATAAGCCACGCTCTTTGAAAATCACTTCAAAACCCCTCCATCTCACAAACTTCACATTGTTTCATATTAGCAGTAGAGATAGGAAGTTCGCAAGTCATCTTTTTTAGCTCGACTGCTTTATCATACCATAACGATGCCATTTCTGTTACCTTTAGAAAGTGAGAACGAAATCAAGAAAGAAGGTAATCGTATGGCTTTTGACGGATTGATGACGACACGCGTCGTCAAAGAACTCCAACCGCTCGTCGGAGGACGGATCAATAAGGTATACCAACCATATACATTGGATTTAGTATTCCAGGTCCGGGCCGAGCGAAAAAACGTATTGTTGCTCGCCTCTGCGAATGCCATGTATGCACGGATGCACATTACGTCGGAAGCGGTCAGCAACCCGAGTGAACCCCCACTCTTCTGTATGATGCTTCGCAAGCATGTCGAAGGCGGATTCATCGAATCGATCGAACAACTCGAACGCGACCGGATCATTGTCTTACGTGTCCGTTCCCGCAACGAACTTGGCGATGAGGAAGCGAAAAAAATCTATGTCGAGTTGATGGGACGACACTCGAACATCATTTTGACCGATGGACAAGATAAGATCCTCGATGCGATCAAACACTTACCACTCAGTCAAAATACATTCCGGACGATCATGCCAGGGATGACCTATCAACTTCCACCAGCACAGGATAAAGTGGATCCACTCACAGGAGATATCGAAAAGGCACTCCACCGAATCGACTGGAACGCTGGGAAACTGGATCGCCAGTTACTTGGTCTCTTCAGTGGTCTGTCTCCACAAATTGCTAAGGAAGTCGTCACGCGGGCAGGTCTTGCGAACCGGACGAATCTTGCTACCGCTTTCCAGGACGTCTTAAAAGAACTAAACGGTCCTTATGTATTGCAACGGATGGAAGGCGGCAAGGAACGCTTTGCACCGGTCCGCTTAACGGAAGGTTCAATCATTGACGAAAAGACGTTCGCGACGAGTGGTCAAGTCCTCGACGCATTCTTCCATCAAAAAGCAAACCGCGATCGTGTCAAACAACAAGCGGCCGATCTCGAACGGTTCATCAAGAGTGAGTACGATAAGAATATCTTAAAGCGCTCAAAACTCGAAAAAGATTTAGAAGCGACGTTACGAATGGATGAATGGAAGCATAAAGGAGAACTGCTGACGACTTATCTCTATCAGCTCGAACGCGGGATGAAGGAAGCAACCGTCGTCGATTACTATGATCCAGACGGTGCTGAAATCACGATCTCGCTTGATCCCCGCTTCTCGCCAAACGAGAACGCACAGCGTTATTACAAACGGTATAACAAATTAAAAACCGCCAAAGTCGAAGTAGCGCGCCAGCTTGAGAAGAACCAAGCCGAGATTGCGTACTTCGAAGGTTTGCTTGCCCAACTCGATGTCGCATCCCCGGAAGATATCCGGGAAATGCGCGAGGAACTCGTCGAAGAAGGTTATCTGCGCGAACGACAAAAGAAGAAAAAGAAACCACAACTCCCACAACTCGAAGAATATCGTTCTTCGACCGGCCTTCCATTCTTCGTCGGAAAGAACAATAAACAAAATGATTACGCGACGTTCAAGTTTGGACGTCGGTCCGATACGTGGTTACACACGAAGGATATCCCAGGATCGCACGTCATCATTCAAAGTGATGCACCGGATGAGACAACGTTAAAAGAAGCAGCGATTGTTGCCGCCTACTACTCGAAAGCACGTGAATCGAGCCAAGTCCCGGTCGATTTTACGGAGTTACGATATGTCAAAAAACCGAGTGGTGCAAAACCCGGCTTCGTCATCTATACGGATCAAACGACACTTTACGTCACACCTGATCCAGATGTCGTCCAATCCTTACGTCAATGACGCTACACAAAAAAGCGCTGTTTTTCCTAAATATCACTTAGGAGAGACAGCGCTTTTTCATCTTCACTTCATTTTTTCTAACTGTTCCCGGTAATCGAGCAAATGCCCATGGATGATATCCTTCGCCTCGCTTAATTCTTGATCGAATGAGAACATCGCTTGTTTTCGTTCGTGGGAGAAGATGACATCGTAATGATGGCTGAGTAAGAAATCAATTTCCTGGCCGAGCGTCTTTTCTTGTTCTTCTGTCATCGGGATATCCCGATGACTGGCAATGCTTTCAAGCAAGACGAGCAACTTGTCTTCAAGATCGACAAGCTCCTTCAGTCGGATGAACGCTTCACTTTGACCGCTTGCCATCAATGGATATTTTTGATCTTCTTGAAGCATCAACATCATTTCTTCATGTTTGAGAATTTGTTTCCGAACGGCAAGCAACCTCGTATCATCTTGCACAAGACTCCGCCAATCTTCCATCAACTGTTGCGTCGTTTTTTTGACAAGCAAGAGTAAACGATCCTCATAATGGGGCGGGAAGACGATGTAATTGATGAGGACAGCAGATAACACACCGACGACAGTCAGCAACGAACGCGATAATGCATAGTGGACATAGTCGGCGGTCGGACTCTCGAACATCAACACGATGGCAAAGGCCGCGAACGTCGACATATCCGTTCTTCCAATCATCGAATTAAGGACGAGCGAGACAATTACGGCGAGTCCAATCGTCAGCGGATTCGCCCCAAGTGTCGCAACAATCGCAAGACCACACATTAATCCAAGTACTGTTCCGAAAATCCGGTTGAAGACGATTTTAAACGAGCGATGAATCGTCGGTTGCATGGCAACAATTGCTGCGACAGCCCCCATTCCCGAATAAATATCGAACACATACCAGGAGATACTAAGCGCAAGAGCTACCGCGATACCGGTCTTGACCGTTCGTAGTCCAATCCGAAACTTTAATTTCACTCGAGTGTCACCTGCCCGACTTCACTATTGACTGTCACTACCGGTTTTTCTTGTTTCGACAGTTCATAAATTGTCTCATCCTTATTCTTTTGTTTCGTATATCGGTCAGAGGCTTTAATATCGCCTCCTGTGTCAATCGTAATCGTACCGGCTGATTTATTTGGTTTTAGCTTCGTCGCGCCGTCAATCGTTGTGACGTCGAGACTCAACTTCGCCACATATTCCGCAAGAGAAACACTTTCACCTGTCACTTGCGCATGGACGGCATCCATCTCTTTGATGGAAATCGCACGTGTTGCATTCAGTGTAATCTCATCACCTTTTACTTTATCGAGACTCATCGCTTCTCCGTCCATCTCGATCGTTTTTGCGTAGATGCCCATTCCTTTAAGTGTTCCAGCATCGACATCGACACGGTTCATATAACTCGGTAGTCCCACTTGAATCGTATAGTCTGCTGTTTTTTCGCTCGGACGATTGCCGAGTCGAGACAGCCAACCATCTCGTCCTGTCACCGTTACCGTATTCGTCGATGTACTGATTTTCAGTCGTTTTCCACTCGATGCACTATCGACGAGTTTGATTTGGACGTTTCCGTCTGTGCTTCGAACGAATTGTACCGTTGCGTGCGGCGCCTCGATGGCGAGAGACTTATAGCGATTCGTCGTCTTGAATGTTTCGCCGCGCGATAACAATTCCGTTGAGACGAGCAATGTAATCGAATAGATGACGACAAGTCCGAGAACGACACCACCGTATAAATAAAGCGGTCGCTTCACTGGTCCTTTTTCTCCAATGCGGTTCAACCGTGCATCCATCTTTTGTTTTTGTTTATTTTTTAAGCGTGTGAACGACGATTGTTTTCGTTTCCGCACACTCCTACTGTTATGCTCTTCCATGTCAGTCCCTCCATCTCATGTCTACCATTATTCCGAATATCTGAATCGGCTGTCAACAGCCCCTTCTTATCATAGAAGAAGTTCACCGTTTCGCCATCGGGCGGAAGAAGGAAGCGTAATCGGATGAACTACAGATATTCCAGAAGAATAATCGACAAAAAGGAGAGGAACCTTGACGTTTCCTCTCCTTTGCTTAAGAACGGATTATAATTCGAGTGACTCGCCGATCGCGAGTAAATGACCAGTTTGACCTTGCGCTTCAATTTGTTCACAGAATGCGTTCGCATCTTGTTTGATTAAATCAAATGTATCGTAGTGGATCGGTATGACTGCTTTCGCTTGCAACATATCTGCAGCGATCAACGCATCATCCGGACCCATCGTGAAGTTATCACCGATCGGTAAGAAGGCTAAATCGATTTCGTGATGGGCGCCATAAAGGGCTAAATCCCCGAACAGTGCCGTATCGCCTGCGTGATAGATTTCTTTGCCTTCGATTGTCAGCAAGAATCCAGCCGGCATCCCCATATACGTAATGGTTTGTTTCTCTTCATCGATGATGCTTGATGAATGGAATGCCTGTGTCATCTTTACTTTACCAAACGAGAATTCAAACTGTCCGCCAAGGTTCATCGGGTGGACATTCAATCCTTTGAAGCTTAAATACGTTGCCAACTCATGCGTAGCGATGATCGTCGCCCCCGTTGCTTTCGCGATCCGCTCTGCATCAAGCATATGATCGGCATGCGCATGCGTCAAAAGAATGAAGTCCGCCTTGACGTCATCGGGATTCGTCGTCGCTTTATCGTTACCACTAAAGAAGGGATCGATGACGAGATGGTGACCATTCGTTTCAATCGTTACTGTTGACTGTCCATGATAAGTTAGCTTCATCTAGTTCACTGCCTCTCGATTAGGATTCGGATAATTGATTCCCTTCCCCCCATGCACATAAACCTTTCATGACCGGTTGTAGTGTAAATGACGCCTCTGTCAATTTGTATTCGACGTGCAGAACGGCTTCATCATACTCAATCTGCTCAATTATTTTGAGTCGTTCAAGTTCCTTCAACTGATCAGTCAAGACTTTCCGAGAAATCCCGGGAATGGCACGTTGTAACTTAAAAATAGTTCGTATCTTTCTCTAACGTGCAATATAATTGTGAACGCCATTTTCCGCCGATGATGGCGAGCTCCCGATTGACCTGAAATTGTTCAGTCGACATGTTGTTCTCTCCCCCAAAGTCGTTACTTCAAAGTGCGTACTATGCAATGGAGTGTAGCGCAAGTTAAAGTATGCTTAAATCATTTTGCAAAAAGAGTGTTAGACATGACGTATCCATATAATTTTTCGCACATCGGTCTTTCCGTGCCGAATCTCGACGAAGCTGTTCGTTTTTATCAAGAGATGAAGGACTGGTATATTATCATGGAACCATTTGATGTCCTCGAAGATGATTCTACCATCGGTGTCATGTACACAGACGTCTTTGGTATATGATGGGACAAGTTCCGGATCGCCCACATGGCGTCAGATGATCGCATCGACATCGAGTTGTTTGAATTCCCGAACAATGAACAATCTGAGAGTAATTGCGAATTCTGGAAACAGGTATCTTCCATTATACGATTATACGATCCAAGACCCTGATGTCGAAGGGTTCGTCGAACAAATCGTTCTCACGGCGGTAAACAGCGGATGTCGATCTGCGAATACTATCCAGGAGACAAACCTTACCGGATAGTCTACTGTGAGGATCCATTTGATAGTCTCGTCAAAATTTACTCTCACTCATATTAACTCACGTATTCGAAAGGAGCTTATTAAACATGAAAGCATGGTTAAACCACTCAGGTACAGCCATTGATCAATGGACATTCGAAGAGGTCAAGACACCGACGCCAGGAGAAGGACAAGCCTTGATTCGCGTCAAGACGGTCGCACTGAATCCCGTCGACTATAAGGCAACCAATAATCCAGCTTGGACGTTCCCGCATATTCCGGGCGTTGACCTAGCAGGTGTCGTCGAACAAATCGGACCCGGCGCAGAAGTGAAGATCGGTGATCGTGTAGCGATTCATACGAACCTGCAACGCGATGGTGCTTTTGCTGAATACGTACTTGTTGATACACGCGCTCTTGCCCCGATTCTAGAAGACGTCTCATTCGCTGAAGCCGCTGCGATTCTTTGCGCAGGCATGACAGCTTATGAAGCGATCGTCCAAAAGATGAACACGACAGGTAAAGAGACGATTCTCATCCATGCTGGTGCAGGTGGTGTGGGTGGCATCGGCATTCAACTCGCGAAACGATTTGGTCTTAAGGTCGCGACGACTGCTTCGACGGAAAACCATGAGTGGGTCAAGCGACTCGGTGCCGATCTTGCCATCGACTACAAAAAAGAAAATGTAACCGAGGTCATTCGCGATTGGACGAATGATCGCGGCGCTGACTTGATTTTCAATACGGTCGGTCGAAATGAAGCAACAGCAGATCTCGGACGTCTTGCCTTCTCGGGTCAACTCGCCTTCATCGCCGGCGGTCCTGATCAATCGGTCGTCAAGCCGTTCACGCTCTCCCCTTCGATCCATGAAGTAGCACTTGCGGCTGCTTATGCAAGCGAAGATGACCGCGCGATCCGAAACCTTGGTCATATGGCAAGTGAATTATTACAACTCGTCGCAACGAAAGAACTCGATCCACTCGTCACAGAGGAGATTCCAGCAGCGGACATCGTCAAAGGATTACAACGTCTATCTGAACGTCACGTCCGTGGTAAAATCATCGCTAAATTTAACTAATACTTGCCGCGGCACAAAACAGCCGACTGTCCTTAGATAATAGGACGGTCGGCTACTGTCGTACTCTATTTTTTAATTCCTGAACGTTGACTGAAAAAGCATCAGCCATGTTCACCGGTAGCGTTCTTGTTTTTTGATATGTAAGGATCGTCCGACTAACTCGAAACCGACATGCTGATAGATTTTATTCGCTGTCTGGTTCGACCAATCGGTATAGAGCGTCACGACCGGATAAGACTGTAGGAGGTGTTCAGATAGTTTTGCGACAAGATAAGAAGCATATCCATTCCCACGTAGTTTTTTCGGCGTATAGACGTAAGAAATCGTAATCCCAGTTTGCGTGGGACGTGTCGCTGCCGCCATCGCGACGAGCGTATTTCCGCTAAACAATCCGAACAAGCTTCCTTGCTGAATGTGTCGCGTCATTGACTGATGGAGTTGCGTAAGCTGTCGATCAGATGGACGCGTTTCGACCTCATATAAAAATCCGGACGCAAATTCTAAGGCTTGTTGTCCTTCATCGTTCGAAACCGGTCGGAAGACGACGTTCTCCGGAACATGTGGCATCTCGACCTTCGTCAATGCATACATCCCTTGTTCCATATGTACCTCATACATGGAATGTGGGAGTAAAAGCGGCGCTAAGATGGCCTGTTCTCCGACGAATCCTGGACTATCCAGAATTCGCGCAAGCTTTCGAATCCCTTCTTGCGAGAACATATCCCCTGCGACGATGACTTGCTCCGGTATCGTTTGCAATATGACGAGACGATGATCGCCTTCTTGTGCCGTTGCCATCAAGAGCGGTTCATCCCCACGTTCTAATATACCTAGAATCAACTGATGCGTATCTGGACGTTCAAGCAGAAACGGGAGGACGACCATTTTGAATTGTTCATAATCACGATAATGCGTCACCATAGTCGACGACCTCCTTTATTTCTATAGTGTACCAAATCATGCACTAGAAATCGTAGGTCGTCCGACGGAATCTATCTGTTTTTACACGTTTGCGGTAAAACGTTCGCTCCAAGCAACTGGGTCCTTCGACCAATCTGCCAATTGTTCCTGTTCTTCTACCGTGATATCCCCTTGTTGTTGTGCCGTTTCGAGTAACGCTTCGAACGTCAGTAATGCATCCGCGTCAATCTTCGCGTCTCGGAGATTGTTCTTCAAGCGTTCCATCCCGTAAGAGAAAATCGCTTGAATCCGAATGACGTTCGCTCCCTTTGCTTGGAGTGCTTCCGCTGCCTCGATCGCAGACATCCCCGTTGATAATAAGTCTTCGATGACGACGACGCGTTGGCCTGGTTGAATAACACCTTCGATTTGATTACCTTTCCCGTGTTTCTTACTGCCACTACGCACGTAGACCATCGGTAACCCTAATCGTTCCGCGACGAATGCCGCGTGAGGAATACCTGCTGTCGCTGTTCCGGCAACGACTTCGATTCCTAAATCCTTCACTTTCTCAGCGAGGGCATCGGCAATCAAAGAGCGGACTTTTGGGTACGAAAGTGTCAACCGATTATCGCAATAGATCGGAGAACGGAGCCCACTCGCCCACGTATACGGATCGTTTGGAGATAACGTGACGGCTTTGATACGGAGTAATGCATTTGCAATTGGATTTACCATGATAATTGCCCCTTCCATTCTTCGAGTAACGCCTGATAGACCTGTTCTGGTTGTTTGGCACGTGTAATCGGGCGACCAATTACTAAATCCGTCGCTCCATTTCGACGCGCATCAAGAACGGTCGCGACTCGCTTTTGATCATCTGCTTCATTACTAGAAGGACGAATACCTGGTGTGACAAAACGGAAGTCCGTTCGGCAAACTTCGATTAGTTCAGGAAGATCGAGCGCCGAACAGACGATACCATCTAGTCCGGCTGCTTCTGCCAGTTGCGCATACTCACGAACGACTGCTGGCATCGCTCCTTCAACCTTTAAGTCGCGTAACATCGCTTCATCCGTCGATGTCAACTGCGTCACGCCGATTAGTTGTGTCTTAGCATTCGTTTCACGAAGTCCTTCTCGCGCTGCGATCATCATCTCTTTCCCACCGGCAACATGGACGTTCGTCAATTCAACACCTAATTGCCCGATGATGCGCATCGTCCGGCGCGCCGTCTCTGGAATGTCATGGACTTTGACATCGAGGAATACAGCGTGCCCACGCTCGACGAGTTTTTGGACGAACGATCCCCCTGCAGCATAAAATAATTCCATCCCAACTTTTACGGCTGGTCGTGTCTCTTCGAACTGTTCGAGGAACGAAAACGCTTCTTCTTCGGTCGGAAAATCAAGCGCGATGTAAAGTTGATTCATATGCTTTCCCCCTGATGTCTAAAATATGGTCGATGCCGAGTTCATCCATGCGATCCGGTAACTGCTGGATTAATTCTTGACAGATGTATGGATTGACGAAGTTTGCGGTACCGACGGCAACAGCGGAAGCCCCAGCGTATATCATTTCTAAGACGTCATCGACTTCCATCACGCCACCCATCCCGATAATAGGAATCGAGACAGCTTGTGCGACATCATGAATCATCCGAATCGCGACTGGCTTGATGGATGGACCGGATAATCCACCAATCCGGTTGGCAAGGATTGGCTGTCCCGTTCGGACATCGATTCGCATCCCAACGAGTGTGTTGATCATCGTCAGCCCGTCTGCACCTGCTGCTTCGACGGCACGTGCCATCTCGACGATTGAAGTGACATTCGGTGAAAGCTTAACGTAAACCGGTTTGGTCGAGACCTGTTTGACTCGACGCGTTAATTCAGCGGCAAGCAACGGATCCGTTCCGAACTGGATTCCACCTGATTTGACGTTCGGACAGGAGATATTTAATTCCAATGCATGAATGCCAGGGTGACGGCTCATTTTTTCTGCGACAAGCTCATACTCTTCTGGTGTCGATCCGGCGACATTCGCAATGATTGCTGTATCAAACGTCTCAAGGAACGGTAGTTTTTTCGTTAAGATACCATCGACACCCGGATTTTGGAGACCGATTGCATTCAACATCCCCATTCCACTCTCCGCGACACGCGGCGTCGGATTTCCGTAACGTTCTTCGCCCGTCGCTGCTTTGATCATGATTGCCCCAAGCTCTGATAGATCATATAACTTCGCGTATTCCTCACCGAATCCAAAACATCCAGATGCCGGCATGATCGGGTTTTTCAAGGAAAGTCCCGGCAACTCGACACGTAATCGTTCCATCATAATACGACCTCCTCTGCCCGAAAGACTGGACCATCGGAACAAGTCTTGACGTACCCGCCTGTTGGTGTTTTACAGACACAGGCAAAACAAGCACCGATGCCACACCCCATTCGATTTTCGATGGAGAGATACTTATGCTCAATCGGTTGTTGCTGGAGTGACCGCAACATCGGCTCTGGTCCGCAAGCGAGTAACACATCATAGCTTTCCGGATGTAAGGCAACCGTAACGAACCCTTTCATTCCATGCGTTCCATCAACCGTCGTGACCGTCGTCTTACCAAGCGCTTGGAATTCCGCTTCGTAAAAGACACTCGTTGCCGTATCAAATCCTAGAATCGCTTCACACGTCACACCACGCGCGACAAGTTGGCGCATCGTCTCATACAGCGGCGGTACCCCAATCCCTCCACCAACGAGAACGACCCGTTGATCTCGGTTGATGGCCTCGATCGGAAAACCGTTTCCGAGTGGTCCGAGGGCATCGATTTTGTCGTCGGGACGCAAGGAAGCTAGTTCTGCTGTCCCTTGTCCGATTTCTTTAAAGAGAAACGTAATCAGATCACGATCGACCCGAGCAATCGAGATCGGTCGGCGTAAGAGTGGACCGACGCGTAGATGCATGAATCGCCCCGGCGCAATGTCCTGCGGTTGCTCGAGGCGACAGACGAGTTCTGTCGCGCCTTGAGCTACCGTTCGTCGAGAGACGACCGTCAAGAGTTGCTTCATTGGATCACCACTTTCTTTTCGTGTGTGAAGGCTTGAATCGCACTCGCTTCGAACGAGCGACTCTCGATGACGCGTAGAATCGCTTCCGCCGTATCGAGTGATGTTAGACAAACGACTTGATTCTCCGCTGCTGCCCGGCGAATGATGAAGCCGTCTTTCGTGACTTGTGAGTCGCGACTCATCGTATTGATGACATACTCGATCTCCCCTTTTTCAATCACGTCGAGCATCGATTCGGAAGACGAGTCGATTTTACCGACCGTCTGAACCGGTAACCCTTGCTCCGTCAAGTACGCTGCCGTTCCTTCCGTCGCAAGCAACGTGAATCCAAGTGAGGCAAAGCGTCGTGCGAGATCCGTCATTTCTGCTTTGTCCGGGTCTGCGACCGTCAAGAGAACACGACCGTGTTCTGGAATCGCCATCCCTGAAGCAAGCAATCCTTTGTAGAGTGCTTTTTCAAGTGTTCGGTCTGTTCCGATGACTTCTCCGGTCGATTTCATTTCCGGTCCGAGCGTCGGGTCGACTTCTTTAAGCTTCGCAAACGAGAAGACCGGTACTTTGACCGAGACGAGCGATTCTTCCGGTAGGACACCACTTGTTAACCCGTAAGAAGCGAGCGTTTCACCGAGAATGATGTCCGTCGCGAGCCGCGCGACCGGAAGTCCCGTCACTTTCGAGATGAATGGCACCGTCCGGCTGGCACGCGGATTGACTTCAAGAACATAGAGTGCGCCGTCCGCATAGACGAACTGGATGTTGAGCAATCCTTTGATGCCGAATGCTTTGGCGATTCGTGTCGTGTAGTCGACGATCCGGTCCTTGATGTCTTGGGAGACACGTTGTGGCGGATAAACTCCAATCGAGTCACCTGAGTGAACACCGGCACGTTCGATATGCTCCATGATGCCTGGAATGACGACATCTGTTCCATCACAGATCGCGTCGACTTCGAGTTCGATTCCTGTCAGGTAACGGTCGACGAGGACCGGTCGTTCCGGTGAGGCGATGACCGCGTGTTTCATGTAATGTTCCAGTTCTTCTTGTGCATAGACGATTTCCATTGCCCGACCGCCGAGGACATACGATGGACGAACGAGGACCGGGTAACCGAGTGACGCTGCTGCCGTGACCGCTTCTTCGACCGTGACGGCCGTTTTACCTGGGGGCTGTGGAATGTCGAGCGCCGTCAACGCTGCTTCGAACTGTTTTCGGTCCTCTGCCCGGTCTAAATCCTCAAGCGATGTCCCGAGGATTTTTACACCTTCTGCTGCTAATGACTCAGCTAAGTTGATTGCTGTCTGGCCACCGAACTGGACGATGACACCGAGCGGACGTTCATTTCGGATGACTTCGAGGACATCCTCCGTCGTTAATGGTTCAAAGTAGAGTCGATCGGAAATCGAGAAGTCGGTCGACACGGTTTCCGGATTGTTGTTGACGATAATTGCTTCATAGCCAGCTTGACGAATCGCTTGAATCGAATGGACTGTCGCATAGTCGAACTCGACTCCTTGACCAATCCGGATCGGACCCGATCCTAAGACGAGGATCGAAGAACGATTCGTCGCGATTGCCTCATTTTCGCGTTCGTATGTTCCATAGTAATATGGTGTATCAGAAGCGAACTCTGCCGCACACGTATCGACCATTTTATACACTGGATGAATCGCTTGCGTTTCACGCATCCGGCGAATCTCTGTTTCCGTTTGTCCTGTGATCCGGGCGAGCATTGGGTCACTGAATCCATACCGCTTCACATGAAGTAGCAGTTCAGGTGTCAAACCGGTAGCGACCGATTGCTCAAGTTGCCAAATGTGCTGTAGCTTTTCGAGGAATAAGCGATCAATTGCCGTCCAAGCATGAATCTGTTCGACGCTATAGCCGCGGACAAAACCAGCGTATAAGGCGAAAAGTCGATCATCTGTCGCCTGGCGAATCGCTTGTTGCAAAGCATCATCTGCCATTTCGATGAAGCGTGGCATGTACAAATCCGCTGTACCGATTTCAAGCGAACGAACGGCTTTCAGTAATGCCTCTTCCATCGTCCGCCCCATTGCCATAACCTCACCGGTCGCCTTCATCTGTGTCCCGAGCGTCCGATCTGCCGTTTCGAATTTATCGAACGGCCAGCGCGGAATTTTGGCGACAACATAATCGAGTGCCGGTTCGAACGAAGCAAAGCTCGTCTCGGTGATCGGGTTCTTTAATTCAGATAAGGCATACCCGACGGCAATCTTTGCAGCAAGTTTTGCGATCGGATAACCGGTCGCTTTTGAAGCAAGTGCGGACGAGCGGGAAACACGTGGATTGACTTCGATGACATAGTAGTCAAAGCTCGTCGGATCCAGCGCGAACTGGATGTTACATCCACCTTCGATACCGAGTGCGCGAATGATATCGAGCGAGACGTTACGTAGCAGTTGATAATCGCGATCCGATAACGTTTGCGTCGGAGCAAAGACGATCGAGTCTCCGGTATGAACACCGACCGGATCGAAGTTTTCCATCGCACAGACGATGATGGCTTGGTTCGTTGCATCACGCATGACTTCAAATTCGACCTCTTTCATCCCAGCAATTGATTTTTCAAGGAGTACTTGTGTTGCCGGACTTGCCTTGAGTCCCCCTTCGACGATTCGCGTGAACTCTTCCGGTGTATGGGCGATTCCACCACCCGTTCCTCCGAGTGTATATGCTGGACGGATGATGATTGGTAGACCAATCTGTTGTCGGAATTGTTGTGCTTCTTCGAGCGAATGCACGATTTCACTATCCGGTACGCCATGTCCGCGTCTAAACATCAGTTGACGGAACAAATCACGATCTTCTGCCTCTTCGATTGCTGATAATTTCGTTCCGAGCAACTCGACATTGTATTCAGCTAGGACACCAAGACGATCTAGTTCAACAGCCAAGTTCAGACCCGTCTGACCGCCAAGTGTCGCAAGTAAGGCGTCTGGTCGTTCCTTCCGGATGATCCGCGAAACGAACTCTGCTTGAAGAGGCTCGATGTAGACACGATCAGCAACTGTTGGATCTGTCATGATTGTCGCTGGATTCGAGTTGACGAGGATGACTTCATATCCTTCTTCCTTTAAGGCTTGACACGCTTGTGTTCCTGCGTAGTCGAATTCAGCGGCTTGTCCGATTACGATTGGACCGGACCCGATAACGAGAATCTTCTGGATATCTTGACGTTTAGGCATGAGAGACCTCCTGTTGTTTCGTGATTTCTTCTAAAAACTGTTGGAATAGACCGTTCGCATCCATTGGACCGGGTGATGCTTCCGGATGATACTGGACGGAGAAGACGGATGCTGACGTATGACGGATGCCTTCGACCGTTCCATCGTTGATTGCGAGATGCGTTACTTCAAGCACTGTATGTTGCAATGATTGTTCATCGACGGCATATCCATGGTTTTGCGACGTGATGTCGACGCGACCTGTCCGGATATCTTGGACGGGATGATTCGCACCCCGGTGACCGAATGGCAGTTTGAACGTATCCGCGCCATGTGCTAGTGCAATCAACTGGTGCCCAAGACAAATTCCGAAGATGACGACTTTCCCTGTCAATTCTTGAATCAGCGGAATCGCTGTCGGGACATCCTTTGGGTTCCCTGGTCCGTTCGACAGCATCACACCGTCTGGACGATAGCGTAAGACTTCCGTTGCGCTCACGTCGTATGGTACGACGACAACTTCACAGCCGCGTTTGACAAGTTCGCGGACGATTCCGAGCTTCGCTCCGAAGTCGACGAGAACGATTCGTGGTCCAGCTCCTGGGATGATATACGCCCGTTCCGTTGAAGCACGTTTGACTTGATCCGTCTCGATTGGTGCATCTTGCAGGTGGCTTAATTCCTCTTCTAGGTCGAACTCTCCATCAACGAGTCGGCCGCGCATGACGCCTTTCGAGCGGATATGTCGTGTTAACTGTCGCGTATCGATTCCACTTAATCCTGGAATATCAAGATCTCGAAGAGCTGCATCGAGCGACATCTCACTGCGGAAGTTCGACGGTGTTTGGCAATGTTCGCGGACAATCAATGCTTTAGCGAGTGGACGCGTCGTTTCATAGTCTTCTCGATTGACTCCGTAATTGCCGATCAACGGATTCGTCAGCACGATCATCTGATCACAGTAAGATGGATCCGATAGCATCTCTTGATAACCAGTCATTCCGGTTTGGAAGACGACCTCTCCTGTTGTTGTCGTGTCCGATCCAAACGCCGTTCCTTCAAACGTCATACCATCCTCTAACACCAGTGTCCGTTTACGCATGTGCTATGTCCTCCTTGAATACGATTTCTCCCTTGACGAGCGTCATGACCGGGAATCCTTTTAACCGTTCTCCTGCGAACGGTGTGTTCTTACCTTTTGAACGGAACCGTTCCGGTGAAACCGTCCGCTCCGTCTCTAGATCAAGCAGGACTAAGTCTGCTTCCGCCCCCACTTCGAGTTTGCCGTAAGGTAGTTCAAAAATCGCTGCTGCCTTGTCCGTCAAATTCCGAATCAGTGTCTCAAGTGTCATCTTGCCTTCAGCGACAAGCTTCGTATAGAGGAGCGGGAATGCTGTCTCGAATCCTGTGATGCCAAACGGGGCGCGTTCGATACCGAGTGCCTTCTCTTCTGCTGCATGAGGAGCGTGATCCGTTGCGATGCAATCAATCGTCCCGTCTGCTAATCCTTCGAGCAATGCTTGGCGATCTGCCTCACTCCGCAGTGGTGGATTCATTTTAAAGTTCGGATCCTGATTCGATATGTCTTCATCGATCAATACAAGATGGTGCGGTGTGACTTCTGCTGTCACTCGGATCCCTGCTCGTTTGGCGTCACGAATGACGCGAACGGATTCTTTCGTCGAGACATGACAGACGTGATAATGACAGCCGGTTTCTTCTGCAATCAGGACATCACGTGCGATGTGGATACTCTCAGCAAGCGATGGAATACCTTGCAAACCTTCCCGTCGACTGTAGTTTCCTTCGTGCACACATCCTGCTTTTAACGAATCATCTTCGCAGTGGGCAACAATCGTCTTCCCGAGCCGTGCTGCTTGTTGCATTGCCGTTCGCATGACGGCTGCCGTCTGGACCCCGACACCATCATCCGTGAATGCCACGGCATCCGTTAATTGATCGAACGCGACGAGTTCTTGTCCGAGTTGATTTTTTGAAATCGCCGCGTAAGGCAAAACCCGGACAGATGCCGTCTCTTCAATCTTTTGGAACAATGCATCAAGTGTTTGACGATCGTCCGGTACGGGACGCGTATTCGGCATCGGACAAATCGTCGTAAATCCACCAGCTGCCGCAGCTGCCGTACCTGTCGCAATTGTCTCCTTATGTTCGCCGCCCGGTTCCCGCAGGTGGACATGGATGTCGACGAATCCTGGTGCAACGAATAATCCGGAAGCATCAATGACCGTTTCCCCAACTTGCGGTATTGCTGCTAAGTCCGTGATTTTTCCAGCTTCGATTCGAATATCCCCTGTTCGAACTTGTCCAGCCTCGTACCATCTCGCATTTTCAATTCGTGTTGTCATCTGCATCGTCTCCTTTGATTGTTTTCATCGAAAAGCACCATTCCAGAATCGCCATTCGCGCAAAGACACCATTTTTCATCTGTTCAAAAATCCGCGATTGCGGGTGTTCGACGAGTTCGTCGGCAATCTCGACTCCGCGATTGACCGGTGCCGGATGTAGGACGATCGCTGAAGGTTTCAGTCGATTCATCCGCTCATGCGTCAATCCATGTGTGACGTGATAGACATCTGGATCAAACCGTGTCGTTCCGTCATGCCGTTCGTGCTGGACTCGAAGCAACATCAAGATGTCACACTGTTCAACTGCTTCGTCCATTGAAAGATACGGTATTCCCATCGCTTCGTCATACCATTCGCGTGGCCCTGATCCATAGACGATGGCCCCAAGTCGTTTTAAGATATCGGCATTCGACCGAGCGACACGACTATGTTGTAAATCCCCACAGATGACGACTACTTTTCCTACAATCGTTCCAAACGTCTCGACCATCGTCATCAAATCAAGCAAGGACTGCGATGGATGCTGTCCGCTCCCGTCTCCTGCATTGATGATCGGAATATCGAGTGTCTGAATCAATTCTTCATAATAACCGGTGTCACCGTGACGAATGACCAATCCATCGGCGCCAATCGCTTCGAGTGTTTTACACGTATCGTGTAACGTCTCCCCTTTTTGCACGGATGACGTCGCTGTTTCAAACGGCAGTAGATGCATGTTCAAGCGATGCTCTGCCATTTCAAAGGAAGAGCGTGTCCGCGTCGAGTTTTCAAAAAACAGATTGACGAGTGTCTTGTCGGAAAAGTCTGGTGCCGGTTCGCCTTGTTTAAAAGCGAGACTACGTTCAATCAACGAATTGATCTCCGTTATGGATAAGCTTTCTAAATTGACGAAATGTCGGGTTTGCAAGATCGTTTTCATGTATTTCACTCCTTCAGGTCATGAAAAAGGCGCACCTTCTAAGTGAAGATGCGCCGAAAGAAGACAGAGGAGTCCCTGCATCTTTTCATGGCCTTCACTTTATCGTTCTCTCGGAACGTCTTAAAAGTTGTTCGCTACAGATTGAGTTGTAGAGTTTTCCGTTGTTTCAGCTGTTTCTTCGACCTGTTCCGTCGTTTTCGGAAGGATCAGATTCAGGATGATCCCAAGAATCGTCGCCAATGCCATACCTTCGAGAGAGAAGTTCCCGATTTTCAAGGCGGCCCCTCCGATTCCCGTGACAAGAATGACAGCTGTGATCGTCAAGTTCCTTTTATCAGCAAGGTCGATCTTACTTTCCGTCAGTGTCCGGAGACCGTTTGACGCGATGACTCCGAATAAGAGAATACTGATGCCACCCATGACTGGTGTAGGAATCGTCTTGATGAATCCTTCGACATATCCGAGGAATCCGAAGCTGATAGCAAGAACCGCTGCCCCACCTAGGACGAAGACACTGTAGACCCGTGTGATCGACATGACGCCGTTGTTCTCACCGTACGTCGTAACCGGTGGTCCACCAAGCATCGAAGCGACTGTCTTCGCGATTCCGTCGCCAAGTACTGTCCGGTGCATCCCTGGATCAAGGAGCGTCTCGCGCCCGATGATCCGTGATGTCACTTTTTGTTCGCCGATGTGCTCCGTCAGTGTGACGAGCGTCACGGGAACGATCAGAAGCAAGGCAGCTGTATTCCATGATGGTGTGTAATTCAAGAACGGAATCGTGAAGTCCGGCACGTGGAAGAACGTTGCCTGTTGAAGTGGTTTGAAGTCAATGATTCCGACCGATGCCGCAACGAGATAACCGACCGTGATTCCGAACAGGATCGGAATCGTGCTCCACATTCCTTTTAAATACGTCATTGCGAGAAGTGTGACACCGAGCGTGACCATCGCGACGAGGAAGTAAAGTCCGTTGTACTTACCGTCCGCTCCGTTCATCGCCATGTTGACAGCGGTCGGGGCAAGCGATAACCCGATAACCATGATGACCGGACCGATGACAACAGGCGGGAGCAAGCGAAGCAACCAAGCAGCCCCCGTGTAACGGATGAGAAGTGAGACAAGTCCGTAGACGAGTCCAGCGACCATTCCGCCGATTAAGGCGTCCTCGACACCCCACCGTTCACTGACGGCGATGATCGGGGCAATGTAGGCAAAACTAGAACCAAGATATGTGGGTACTTTGAAGCGAGTGACGGCGAGGAAAATCAGTGTGCCGACTCCGCTTGCGACGAGTGCAACCGATGTGTTGAGTCCCGTTAAGAGTGGGACGAGCACGGTCGCACCAAACATCGCGAAGACGTGTTGTAGGCTGAGCATCAGCCAATTTAGAGGGTGAGTAGGTACTTCTTGTACATCAAGTACTGCGGCATGTTTTGCCATATGGATGACTCCCTTTCTGGTCTCTCTGGACCACCTTAAAGGTTTTGATTTTTAGCGTTTAATGAATACTTGATCGGCTTCGTCGACTTCAGCGAGCGCGACGACGACTTGCTCGTCACGTGACGTCGGAACGTTCTTACCGATGAAATCTGGACGGATCGGTAACTCTCGATGCCCACGATCGACGAGGACAGCGAGTTGAATCATACTCGGTCTTCCGTGGTCGACGAGTGCGTCCATCGCGGCGCGGACGGTGCGTCCTGTGTAGAGCACGTCGTCAACGAGGACGACGATTTTTCCGGTGATGTCTTCCGGTAGATCAGATCCTTTTATTTCTGGCTCTAAACTTCGCTTTGACAAGTCATCTCGGTACATTGAGATGTCGACGACACCAAGTAAGACCGGCTTTCCTTCGATCTGTTCGATCCGCTTCGCAAGGCGGCGCGCGAGTGTCTCGCCACGCGTCTTGATTCCGACGATCATTAAATCAGCAATACCTTTGTTACGTTCGATGATTTCATGGGCGATCCGTGTCAGTGCGCGTCCAATCGCGGCTTCATCTAAGATGACGGCTGGTTTCATAGTTTCTCCTTTCATACAAAAGACCTTCTGCGGAAATCCGCAGAAGGTCATCGAAGACAGAATCATGGCATACGTCTTGTATGCATGCCTACGCACGTTTGTGGTAGGTTCTCCCTTTCGCAGCCTCTCCGGACTCGATTAAAGGTGATACTAGTTTAGTAGGATCGTCGCTCGGACGACCGAAGTGTCAGTAGAGGATGTCTCGCATCGCTCTCTAGGTGATACTCTACCGTTTTATTAGAAAAACGTCAAGACTCTAATTCAAGTTTTTTCAGTTGACCAATCTCGAATGTCATCTCTTCTGGGAGTGGTGCTTCAAAACGCATCCATTCGCCTGTCCGTGGATGTTCGAAGCCGAGAACCGCAGCATGCAAGGCTTGACCATTCATTTTCATCGTCTTACGTGGACCATATTTCGGGTCACCGGCAAGCGGGAAACCGATATAACGCATGTGGACACGGATTTGGTGTGTCCGCCCTGTTTCGAGTTTACATTCAACGACTGTAAACCCTTCGTACCGATCGAGAACACGGAAATGGGTTACGGCAGATTTTGAATTCTTATCCGTTACCGTCATCCGTTGACGATCGTTCTTATCGCGTCCGATCGGTGCTTCAATCGTTCCGAGCTCGTGCGGAATCTCACCGTGTACGAGCGCAATGTAGAGACGTTCCGTCGTTTTCTCTTTCAACTGATGCGCGAGTGATTCATGCGCTAAGTCGTTCTTAGCAACCATCAACAGACCAGACGTGTCCTTATCGATTCGGTGAACGATTCCTGGACGTTTGACACCATTAATGCCCGAGAGATCTTGACAATGATGTAATAAGGCATTGACGAGGGTCCCTGAGACATGACCTGCCGCTGGGTGGACGACCATTCCTTTTGGTTTGTTGACGACAATGACATCTGAGTCCTCGTAGACGACCTCAAGCGGGATATCTTCTGGTAAAATCTCAAGTTCTACCGCTTCCGGGATATGAACGGCAATCGATTCTGTTCCCGATAATTTATAGTTTGGTTTAACGACACGACCATCGACTTCGACGCGTCCCGCTTTTAACCATTCCTGTACTTGCGAACGCGACCATTCATTTTGTTCTGCGAGCCACTTATCAATGCGCCCTGTCGCTCCATCCGCTTGTACGGACCATGTTTCTACTTCATTCATTTATCCATCGTTCCTTTCTTAGTCAACCGTTCTTCGAACATGACGCTAATCAGCATCGTGATGACACCAAACGTCAAACAGACGTCTGCGACATTAAAGATCGGGAAATTATAGCCGAACGGGAAGAAGTGGAAGAAATCAACGACTTCTCCTCGAACCATTCGATCAATGAAATTTCCGATCGCACCACTAAGTAGTAGCGAGATACTCCAAGCAAATACCTTATTTTTCGTGCCTTCCTTGTAGAGGAAGTAAATCAATCCAATGACGACGATAATCGTGACGAAGAAGAAGAAACCGAATTTACCTTCGAGCATTCCCCATGCGGCGCCACGGTTCCGATACGAGTTGAGATAAAAGAAATCCGGAATGACTGTGATCGCTTGACCGATCGTCATATTTTGAACGACGATCCATTTCGTCAACTGGTCGATTCCAACGAGTAAAGCAGCAATCCCTAAGTAAAGCCACATCCTATTGTCCTCCGCATCCAAAAATAATGAGGGACGTCCTGCGAAGTCGCAGTCGCCCCTCCCTTTGTATCATTATAAAGAATTGACGACTTCAGTACAACGTGGGCAAAGCGTCGGATGAGCCGGATCTTGTCCGAGTTCTGTCGAATATGTCCAACAACGTTCACATTTTTCACCGTCAGCTTTTTGAACTGTAATACCAGTCGTCTCATACATCTTATCCGTTGTATCCACGAATTCGAGTTGTGAGACTTGGAGCAACTGCTCAAGATGATCAATCGTTTTAAGCAATGCTTTTGTTTCTTCCTTCGGTGCAAGCAAGAGTTTTGCTTCGAGTGTCTTACCGACGAGTTTCTCAACGCGTGCTTCCTCGAGTGCTTTTAAGACATCATCACGGAATGTCAGGAACGCGTTCCATTTCTCGATGAGAGCAAGTCCTTCTTCTGAGACTTCGACCGTTTCTGGAAGGTCCGTCAAGAAGATGCTCTTCGTCTCAACAGCTGGTACGAATTCCCATGCTTCGTCTGCCGTGTGTGGCAAGACAGGTGCCATCAATTGCAACAAGGCGACGACTGTATCATACATGACCGTCTGAACCGCACGACGCGATGTCGCGTCTGCTTTTTCGATATACAGGATATCTTTCGTGTAATCGAGGTAGAACGACGACAAATCAAGGACACAGAAGTTGTGGAGCAATTGATAGACCGACATGAAGTCGTACGCATCATAAGCCGCTTTTACTTTTCCAACAAGTTGGTCCAGTTTCGTACGCATGAAACGGTCTGACTCTGGTAAGTCTTCAAATGCGACTCGGTGCGTCGCAGGATCGAATTGATCCAAGTTTCCGAGAAGGAAACGAACCGTGTTCCGGATTTTACGATATGATTCTGAGACTTGTTTGAAGTTATCCATCGATGCCCGAACATCAGCTTGATAATCGACAGATGCCACCCACAAACGAAGGATCTCTGCTCCGAATTGTTGCATGACTTGGATTGGTGCAATCGTGTTACCAATCGATTTCGACATCTTGCGACCTTGACCATCCAGAACGAATCCGTGACTGACGACCGCTTTGTATGGTGCTTTCCCAGTCGTTGCGACGGCTGTCGATAGCGACGAGTTAAACCAACCACGGTATTGGTCAGAACCTTCAAGATAGAGATCCGCTGGACGTGTCAATTCAGGACGTGTCGCAAGGACACCGGCATGTGATGAACCAGAATCGAACCAGACATCCATGATGTCCGTTTCTTTTTTGAAGATACCGTTCGGACTTGCTGGATGTGTGAATCCTTCAGGAAGCAAGTCGACTGCTTCGCGCTCATACCAGACATTTGATCCGTGAGTTGCAAATAGATTCGCGATATGATCAATCGTTTCTGGTGTGACGATTTCCGTTCCATCTTCAGCGTAGAAGATTGGAAGTGGAACGCCCCAAGCACGTTGACGGGAGATGACCCAGTCGCCGCGGTCTTTGAACATGTTGTGGAGACGTGTTTCACCCCACTCTGGTACCCACTGGACACCTTTGATCTCATCAAGGATTTCTGCACGGAAGTCTTTGATTGAAGCGAACCACTGTGGCGTTGCCCGGAAGATGACCGGTTTTTTCGTCCGCCAGTCGTGTGGATACGAGTGTTTGATGAATGACAGTTTTAAGAGAGCGCCTGCTTCTTCGAGTGCGAGACCGATTTCTTTGTTCGCATCTTCATAGAACATGCCTTCGAATCCAGGAGCTTCTGCCGTCATGACACCTTTATCGTCAACTGGGCAGAGAACGTCAAGCCCGTATGCTTGACCAATACGGAAGTCATCTTCCCCGTGTCCTGGAGCTGTATGAACGACACCCGTCGCTTCAGCTGTAACGTGGTCGCCAAGCATGACGAGTGATTCACGGTCATAAAGCGGATGTTTCGCTTTCACGTACTCGAAGTCCGCACCGTTGAAGACACGTCCAATTGTCGCGTCTTCCCATCCGAGCGCTTCGATGACTTCTGGAACAAGTGTTTCCGCTACGATATATCCTTTTCCTTGATACTCGATCCGCGCATACGTCAATTCCGCACTGACAGAGATTCCAAGGTTCGCTGGGATCGTCCATGGAGTGGTCGTCCAGATGACGAAATGATCCGTCGGCTCAAGGATGTTTTTTCCATCCATGACTTGGAATGCGACATAGATCGCAGCTGACCGTTTGTCTTGATATTCGATTTCTGCTTCAGCTAGTGCTGATTCAGAAGACGGTGACCAATAGACCGGCTTTTTCCCTTTATAGATATAGCCTTTGTTCGCCATATCCCCGAACAAACGAATTTGAGCTGCTTCAAATTCTGGTTGAAGCGTGATATATGGATTGTCATAGTCACCGAGAACACCGAGACGTTTGAATTGATCACGTTGGTGATCGACTTGTTCGAGCGCATATTTCGCACATAACTCACGGAATTCCGCGACCGTCATCGATTTGCGGTCAACACCTGCTTTTTGAAGTGCTGTCTCGATAGGCAAGCCATGTGTGTCCCAACCTGGTACGTAAGGGGACTGGAAGCCATTCATCGATTTGTAACGGACGATGATGTCTTTTAAGACTTTGTTTAATCCGTGACCCATGTGGATGTCACCGTTCGCATAAGGAGGACCATCGTGAAGGATGAACGTCGGTTTTCCAGCATTCTTTTCTTGGACCGCAGCATAGAGATTCATCTCTTCCCATCGTGCTTGCATATCCGGCTCACGTTTTGGCAAGTTGCCTCGCATTAAAAACTCCGTTTTCATCATCAATAAGGTTTCTTTGTAATCCATCTGACCATCTCTCACCTTTCGCTTTAAAAGTACAAAAAAAGCCAAGCTCATCCCTGAGATAGGGACGAGCTTGGCTGAACTCGCGGTACCACCCTACTAATCCTGCTCGTCTGTTCGACGACGCAGGACCGCTTAAGAACTCGCTAACGGGAGTGAACCGGCATGACTTACTGTTCGGAGAACGTTCAGTCATACACTCTAAGGGGATATCTCATCTCTTTCGTTGCTCGGGCTTCCACCATTTCCCGATTCGCTGTCAACTGTCCAAGATGCGACGTGTCCTTATCATTGATTTTATTTATACGACATCGTCGTCATTATACGCAACTGCTGGAACATCGTCAAGCGCTCCACGAGAAGAGAAATCAAATGCATCCCAGTCGTGGCTCGTCAATAATTCCATTTGAGCATCGATCAACACTTTGAAGCGATTGCGATAGAGCTCGATTTTCTTACGCATCTGTTCCACTTCGAAGTCCGTCCGTTGTGCCCGGCGTTGTGCCGCATCTTGCAATTGCTCTGCTTCGCGTTCTGCCTGTTTCAAGATCAAGCTTGCTTCTTTTGAAGCATTCGCTTTCACTTCTTCTGCCGCTTCCTGTGCGACAATAATCGATTTATTCAATGTTTCTTCCATCGAACTAAAGTAATCGACACGCGCTTGCATGTTTTGGATGACTTCCTGTTGTTGACGGTTCTCACGTAACAACAACTCAAAATCCTTGATGACCTGATCTAGGAATTCGTTCACTTCATCCTCGTCATAGCCGCGAAACTTTCGTGTGAACTCCTTATTATGAATATCGAGTGGCGTTAATGGCATGATGAATTCCTCCTCCGCATTTTTTTTATCCTTTTAAAATACCGTATTGTAGTTTGATTCGATCCCGTTTCGTTGATCCGAGAATCGCAATCAGTTTAACGCGTCCCGTTCCACGTAAGGAAAGCAGATCCCCTTCTTCAAGCATGAAACTCACGTCATCAACTACCTTATAATTCACTTTACTTTCACCCTGTTTAATGAGCGTCTGTGCCTTTTGACGGGAGAAGCCGAGAATTTCACTGACGACCGTATCGAACCGAAGTGAGCTGACGAACCCGAGCGTCTCTTCCCACTCTTGTTCCTTCACTTTCAAGCGATCTTCTGCGTCTACGCGCGAAAGACGAATCTTCGTCTTACCTGCGCGTTCGACGTTTGCTTCGATATATGTCGCAACTTCGTCCGCGACAGCAAATTGCACTTGATCCTGGATGATGACGTCGCCGAACTTGGCACGCTTCAATCCGACGTTCAATAATGTACCGGTGACTTGACGATGAGATAGTTCAACGAATTTAGTAGGATAATGAATGCGATAAATGGAAATGTCAAAGTCATCCGCGTTGTATTCATAATAGTCTGGTGCGAGGATTGCTCGTTTACGTTCGGCGCCTTCGAAACCGCCCTCAAAAAAGAGGGCGCATTTCGAACCGACGAGTTCTTGTGTGATTTGCTGTTCACGAGGGTCTAGAAAATCCGTTAATTTAAACGTATACGTCGCTTCCACGTGATCAATCCAGTTCAAGACCGAATCGACGAATTCCCGCTCGCTTCCACGATAATGATCATATACACTCATACGAAGAAGATAGCTCGGATACCGGATTGTGCCAAGTTCAAGACGAGAAAGGCAACAATCGGCGAGATATCTAGCATGCCTCCGATAGGCGGGATAATACGACGGAAGGGTGCTAGGAATGGCTCGACCAACATCGCGAGCACTTGTCCGAATTTCGAATCACGGGCATTCGGGAACCAAGATAGCAGAATGTACACAATCATGACATAACTATAATATTGTAATAACGTACTTAATGTACGACCAATCGCGTACATCACTTGTGAATCCATACTTACCACCCCTTATGATTAATATCATCTTCTCCTAGAAGATTCGAGATGCTACCAGCCAACTCGACATTGTTTGGAACACAGAGGAGGGTATTCTGACTGATCGTCGTGATCGTTCCATCGAGAGCGAAAACGACACCAGATAAGAAGTTGATCATCTGTCGTGATTGATCTTTTGACATACGTTGCATATTGACGATGACAGCACGGTTCTGACGAAGATGTTCCCCAATCTCTTGGGCTTCGTTAAAGACACGTGGTTCACTCAAGATGACCTGCGATTTCGTTTTTTTCGTCGCATGTAGCGGCACGATATTCGATTGTCTCACGCTGTCCTCCTTTTGAGTAACACTTGGGGTAGATTCCTCGTAATACTCTTCGTACTCTTGTTGTGAAGCACCTCTACCTTTATTTATTGTAGCATCATTTTCATATTCGAGTTCATCTAAATCATCGCTGTTGCCGAGAAATAGATTTTGCATTTTTGATTTGAAACCCATATCCATTCTCCCTTCTTCTCGTTTAGGTGTGAACGAGCGTCGTCCCGACTCGGACGAACGTCGCCCCTTCTTCGATGGCAATCTCAAAATCCGATGACATCCCCATGGATAACTCTGTACATGGAGCATACGACAATTTTTTTGCCTTGACCTCTTCTTGCAATGTTTTTAATGACCGGAATACCTCACGTATACGCGTCGTGTCTTCCGTCAACGGTGCCATCGTCATCAGTCCGATGACACGAATCGCGGGATACTGACCGATTTCGTGTAAGAACGACGGTACATCCTCCGGTGCAATACCTTGCTTCGATTCTTCTCCCGAGATATTGACTTGAATGAAACAATCAATGATTCGGTTCGTTCGTTTATTGATCTCTTCTGCCAAATGAAGACGATCGAGCGAATGCAGCACATCAATGGCATCGATGATCTGACGAACTTTACGCGTCTGTAACGTGCCGATGAAGTGCCATGTACAGGCTGTACGTCCAAGTTCTGCTTGTTTTTCGAGCAGTCCATCCGGACGATTTTCTCCAAGATGCGTTACACCGGCCTCTAATAATTCAGAAGCAACTTGACTTGAGACTGATTTCGTCACGCCAATCAACTGTACCTGCTTTTTGGATGAACTCTTTTCACTCGCTTGTTTTATCCGTCGTGTAACCTCTTGTACATTTTCAAGAATTGACATCCAATGACTCCTTTACGATCAAACTCGCGAACCGACCGCCGTGGTCGCCGTGGCGATAAGAGAAGTAATCTTCCGCCTGACAATGTGTACATAGACCTGAGTCAAGGACATCACCCACTCCACAACGCTCAGCAAGCGCAGCATTTGTTTTTTGTAGCGATAACATCGCTTTTCCATCTTCCTTGCGTATGTAAGGAGACTCATCGAGTTCAAGTGCGTCGATCGCATCGATAACGGGTTGATCGACTTCGTAACAACAATCACGAATCGATGGACCAATGACCATCTGAATCGATGAGCGACTCGCACCTGCACGCTCCATTTGTTTGACTGTCTCTTCAACGATATTGCCAACAGTCCCCCGCCATCCGGCGTGCGTATTCGCGATGATTCCTGTCGTCGGATCACAGAAGACAAGCGGAACACAATCAGCGAAGAGCATCATCAGTAAGACATTCGAATCAGTCGTCACCAATCCATCTGTACCCGGAATCGCTGTTTCGTAATCCAGAGCGCCGCGTCCGGAGTCAAGTGTCGTCACCTGTTCAACGTGATTCCCATGGATTTGCTGCGCCCAAATTGAGTTCTCAAGAGATAGATCAAGCTGTCGAGCAATGACTTGTCGGTTCTGGATGACGCCGTCACGATCATCGTTGACATGTAATCCTAAGTTACCGTTTCCATGTGGTGCTGCAAACTTCGTCGTAAAGGCGGCACGTACGGTACCTGTTGGTGTATCCCATTTGATCCATTGTCCAAACATGTTGATGCCTCCTTCGATTTTAAAAAAAGAGGCGCCGCTTTCGCGACACCTCTTGGTTTAGCAGTCGTGTCACTGGAACATCGATCAACGATTATTCCGGCGAAGGAAAGATGGGATGTCCATCGTTTCTTCGACATCTGGCGCTTTAGCTGGTTCAGGATTTGAGCTGACAGGCGTCTCTTCGACTTGTGGTTTAGACTCCTCTGTTGGTGGTGGAGTCGCTTGTTTTTTCTTCAATAGGTTTTTCATCATCTCTTGTGCGGATGGAATTTCGAAGTCGAGTGGTTCGTTTTCGAATTCTGTCGCGATGACTGTGACGATGATTTCATCTTCTAGGTTATCATTGATGACCGAACCAAAGATCAAGTTAACTTCCTCATCTGCTGCACTTTGAACGATCTGTGCGGCTTCCGTTACTTCATACAAGCTGAGGTTCGCACTACCCGTGATGTTCATTAGAACACCTTTCGCGCCTTCGATTGATGTTTCAAGCAATGGACTTGAAATCGCTTTTTTAGCGGCTTCCGTCGCGCGATGTTCACCTGTTGCGACACCTACACCCATCAAAGCAGAACCTTTTTCAGTCATGATCGTCTTCACATCGGCGAAGTCGAGGTTGATTAGACCAGGAACGGCAATCAAGTCCGTGATACCCTGTACACCTTGACGTAAGACGTTATCCGCTTCTTTGAACGCTTCAAGCATCGGTGTGTTCCGATCGACGATTTCAAGCAACTTATCATTCGGGATGACGATCAACGTATCGACTTTTTCTTTGAAGTTCTGGACACCAGAAACAGCATGTTGCATCCGTTTACGTCCTTCGAACATGAATGGCTTTGTCACGACACCGACTGTCAATGCGCCGATTTCTTTTGAAATCTCAGCGATGACTGGAGCAGCTCCTGTTCCAGTTCCGCCACCCATACCGGCTGTGACGAAGACCATGTCAGCTCCTGAAAGGATTTCTGTTAATTGTTCACGGCTCTCTTCTGCCGCTTTTTTACCGATTTCCGGATTTGCACCCGCACCGAGACCACGTGTCAATTTTGCGCCGAGTTGTAATTTCACGTCAGCTTGTGACATGTTCAATGCCTGAGCGTCTGTGTTTACAGCGATGAACTCTACGCCTTGGACACCGTGTTCAATCATTCGGTTGACGGCGTTCGAACCGCCACCGCCTACACCGATGACCTTGATTTTTGCTACTTGGTCCATCATTTCATCAAAATGCAACATAAAAAGGGCCCCCTAATATTTTTTACTCATTGGATTTTTTTGTAGGCATTAACCAAAGAATTTCTCAAAGAAACTACTGAATGACTTTTTCTCTTTTGGAGGCTGTTCACGCGTTGGTCGTTCTTCACGAGCAGGTGATGCCTGTTCGTTCATGAGCAGTGCATCCTGCTCACGTCCGGATGCTACGACTTCTTTCTCTTCTGCCCGGTCGAAACCTGATTTCGATACGGCGCTTCTTGAGAGTACATAACGTAACATACCAGCTGCAACGGCATACTTCGGATGACGAATACCAAGACTAGCAGGCTGATAAACATTGACGCTCTGCTTGAAAATCCGTTTTCCGAGCTGATCGATGCCAGGTAGTGAAGAACTTCCACCACATAAGATCAAGCCGCTATTCATGTGAGCGTATCCCGCTTGCGTCATTCGTTTTTGAATCATCTCGAAGATTTCCTCAAGTCGCGCTTCTAAAACGAATCCGATCTCTGATTGTGGTTCGAAACGATGTTCCCCGTTGATCGTGACGTATGAGACTTTCTCCTCCGGATCACCGAGTGCTTCGAGTGCAACGCCGTATTCTTCTTTAGCGAGTTTCGCATCTTGGTATTTGCAGTTCATCTTGTACGTCAAATCACGTGTCAGATGATCTCCACCGTAAGGCAACGTCGTCGAGTAGACGAGATCGTTCTTTTCATAGATGGAAAGCGTCGTCGTCTCATGTCCGATATCGATGATCCCAACACCGAGTTCTAGTTCATCAATCGATGCTGCGATTCTAGATACCGCTAAACTCTCCAGCACATATCCAGCAAGCTCTAAACCAGCCCGTTCAATGGAACGTTTAATGCTATGTAGGATCGTCTTCGCTCCGATGATGAGCTTCCCTGTTACTTCGAGACGATAACCAATCATTCCTCTTGGATCAGTGATTTCTGTTTGCTGATCAACCGTAAACGTCTTCGGTAAGACATCAACTACACTGAGTTCATTTGGAATTCGCATGACCATCGCAGAATGCAAGACATCTTTCACATCATCATCCGTGATTTCATTGTCCTCACCTTTGATTGACGTCATCCCCTGGCAATCCTTGACTTGAATGTGCTCGCCTGAAATAGCGACATATACTTCACCAATTGGTTCACCAAGTGTACGTTCCACTTCTGTGACCGCTTGTTTAATGGCATGTACCGTTTGATCGATGTCAACGATGACACCTCGTTTAACACCCGCGGATGGTGCAGAACCTTCAGCAAGAACGTTCAGCGTTCCACCAAGTAGTTCACCGACGATGAGCTTCACCTCCGATGTCCCAATGTCGAGTGCGGCAATCGTACCTTTCGTTTCCATGGGAGTGACACCTCCACTTTCATAATACTAATCCTTTTTATTCCTAATTATATTCTAGGAATAGATCAGGCTTCTTCTCGTTTAAGTCTACACTATATAAATACTTACGAAAAGAAGTTATTGCCCGTCTTAGCGTCCTAATAGATTACGATTTGATGACGATTCAAATAAAGGTCGACGAATGAAAACACATGTTTGTTTTTTTGTTCGTCAGCCCTTTACGAATCTTCTATTTTTTCCCTTTATATGGTTTGAAATAGATACCACCATCAATTGTAATTGTTCCTGTCTTTCCTTTTGGTAAGGCAGAAATGACCTTTACATATTCATTCAATGAATTAGAAAAGGCAGAAGTACTGAGCAAAACCGTATTCCCATCCGTCATGAACAACTTCAGACCACCTTTGTCAGTCTTATCATTAGCGACGATCTCGGATATCCGGCTCCGTACTTTCGGCTCGATTTTAACAAGCTCCTTCGTCAATCGATTTAGAGATTGATCGGTGAAGCCAGTCAGGATCGGAGCGTCAAACAATTCTTCCTTCGACTTACCGGGAATGATCGTTCCATCCGCAAGGACGATCCGGTCTCCCGGTTTATCTTTCGCATAGGCAATCTCTTTCTCTTCCGTCACCGTCACGCGATATCGGTGCAAAAATTGCTTTTGCATCGTTGCTTCTTGAATACCTGGGACCTTCTCAATCCGTTCAAGAACGTCTTCCTCTGACACATTAAAGGCATGTGTCTCTTTCACCTTGATCCCGGATGCTTGCAAAATATCCTCTGATTTCACATTGACGTTACCATCAACATCAAATCGAGCGACCCGGGAATAGCTTGACTGCAGATAAAAGACGACACCGACCAATAGACCAATCAAAATCAGGACATAAATGAGTCTTCGGTTAGCTTTTTTGCGACGTTGTTCACGGATATAAGGTATCTTATCCTCGAGACTGCGGACGTTCTTGTCCTCTTGCGGTCGTTCGACCGCTCTCCGTTCCCTCACGTCTCATTCCTCCTCTATACGTAACAGTTCATTTCCCTATCGGTCTTTTCCTGCAATAGTTTAGTTTTTTTGTCCTGTTAGTCGTAACAATTCATCAACTAAGTCTCGTGATGCATTCGGCATACCGAGCGCAAGTGCTGCTTCAGACATCTTTTGTTGTTGCGCCAATGCTTTTTCACATGCATTAAATAACCGTTCACCTGTCAGTTCTTGTTCACGAATCAATAGACTCGCACCTGTCTCGACGAGCGATGAGGCATTGACTTCTTGATGGTTTTCCGTCACGTAAGGACTTGGAATGAGGACACTCGGTAACCCAAGCGTCGTCAGTTCTGCTAATGTACTTGCTCCCGAACGCGAAATGACAAGTTGACTTGCTTTTAGGATGTTCGGTAAATCATATACAAATGGACGCAGTTGAATGCGTTCAGGTACTGAGCCAACGCGTGAAACAATCGTATCGTAATGAATCTGACCCGTAACGAAGAGGAGCGACCATCCGGCTTGTTCAACTTTCGGCATCATGTCGACGACTGCTTCATTGATGGCAGGCGCACCACGACTACCACCATAGATGACGACGAGTGGACGCCCTTCCTCGAAACCGAAACGTTGACGCTCTTCCGTTGGGTTGATTTGTAACTCCGCTACTTCAGAAGCGCGTGGGTTTCCGATCAGAACCGTCTTTGTTTCGTTTTTACCGAAGTGATGACCGGATCCTTTGAAGGATAATGCGACACAGTCCACATAACGCGCTAAAAATTTATTGGTGATACCGGGAAGACTGTTTTGTTCATGAACGAGTGTCTTAAAACCCATTTTTGCTGCCGTGTACAGAACAGGTCCACAGACGAACCCACCTGTACCGACGACAATATCCGGTTGGAACTGGCGCAGTAGTCGGCGAACCCGTCGGACACTCTTGACGAACCGGATACCCGTCTTGACGTTCTCGAACGACAGCGAACGACGGATGCCAGAGATCTCAATCGATTCAAATGGAATTCCTGCCCGACGGACGATATCCGCTTCGAGACCGTTTTCTGTTCCGATATAGAGGACCTCACACGGCATGCGTTCTTCGAGCTCTCGGATCATGGCAAGTGCCGGATAGATGTGACCACCTGTACCGCCACCAGAGACGACGATTTTCATACTGTTGTTCCCCCTACTTCATGTACGGCACGAACGAAATGATCGCCGCGCTCTTCATATGTCTTATACTGATCCCAACTTGCGGATGCTGGTGATAAAAGAATGATGTCTCCAGGTTGTGATACTTCAAACGCTACTTTCACGGCTTCATCCATCGTCTTGACGACCGTTGATGAATAGCCGTTTTCAGATGCAAGCGTTCCGAAGCGATGTCCGGTTTCTCCCAGTCCGATGACATGTTTGACGTGCTTCATCGCATCGAGTAGCGGTGTCAAATCCGCTCCACGCTCGAGCCCACCACATAACCAGATGATGTTTGTCGTGAATCCAGATAGGGCTGCTTCTGTCGCGACGTTATTCGTCGCTTTCGAATCGTTATAAACTTTTCGACCAGCAATTTCACCGACGAACTGTGTCCGGTGCTCTACTCCTCCGAATGTCCGTAGCACATGCTGGACATTCGCTAATGGTAAGTCGAATGGTTCGACGAGCGCTAAGGCCGCGAGGACGTTCTCAACATTGTGACCACCACCGAGAGCAAGTTCTTTGACGGATAGAATACTCGATCCATTGATCGTCAACACATCATTCACTATTTCTGCATAAGCAGATTGACGACGTGAGAATAGGAGCGGCGTCACATTTGCTGTCTTACCGAGCTCGTTGACCGATGCATCATCAGCGTTCAAGATAAGCCGATCCGAAGATGTCATGTTTTTGAAAATCCGAGCTTTTGCTTCTCCGTATGATTCAAAATCACCATGATAATCGAGATGTGCCGGTGATAGATTTAAAAAGGCTGCTGTGTATGGTCGGAACTGATCGATCCCCATCAATTGAAAACTTGATAATTCAATGACGATGATGTCATCTCGTTTCGCCTGACGTGCGATTTCAATTGCCGGGAATCCAATGTTTCCTGCCAAATGCACACGTCGAGACCCTGTTTTCAACAATTCATGAACGAGTGTCGTCGTCGTCGTTTTCCCGTTTGATCCTGTGATAGCAATCCAAGTCGCATCTGTTGCTTGATACGCCAGTTCCACCTCTGTCCAAATGGGAATGTTACGTCGTAGCGCTTCTTGTAATAAATCGATCTGATACGGAATCCCTGGGTTCTTGACGATTAGATCGATACCGTCGAGTAGTGCTAACGGGTGCTCACCGTAAACCGTTTTGACGTCGAGTGATGCAAGCACTGCTTGATCACTCTCGGACGGTGTTTTCCCGTCATTCACTGTCACTTCTGCACCTACGCTCGCTAAATAACGAGCGGCTGCGATTCCACTTTTCGCCGTTCCGAGAACGAGCACCTTTTGATCATTCCATTGTCGTTGTTCCATTGTTGAATCGCTCACTTTCTCTCTTCGTTTTTATCACATAAATACGTAGGCGATGAATGCCATCAAACAGCTGATTCCTGCGAATGTACCGACAATCCGCCATTCGCTCCAACCAACCATTTCAAAATGGTGATGAATCGGACTCATTTTAAAGATACGTTTTCCTGTCGTCTTAAATGAGATGACTTGTAGAATGACAGATAGTGTCTCTACAACGAAGACAATGCCGATCAAGACAAGGAGAAGTTCTAGTTTTAAGACAATCGATAGACCTGCTAGTGCGGCACCGAGTGCAAGGGACCCTGTATCGCCCATGAAGATTTTTGCTGGATGAGCATTGAATAAGAGGAATCCAATTAGGGCACCAACTGCTGAGAAGGCAAAACAAGCAGCACCCACTTCATCCGCGATGAACCAACTGTACAAACCGAAGAAGAGGAATGTCGGAATCGCCGTAAATGATACGAGACCGTCTAACCCGTCTGTCAAGTTGACAGCATTCGAGAATCCGACTAACCAGAACAAGGCAACGAACGGATAGATGATACCAAAATCAAGTTTGAAGTCTGTGAATGGAATCGACAGATACGTCGCGTCACTCGTAAATCCACCACTCAACCAAACGAATAACAATCCGACGACGATTTGCCCAATCAGTTTTTGCTTCGAATTCAAGCCGAGATTACGCTTCTTGACGACTTTGATGTAGTCATCGATGAAACCAATCGCACCATATGCAAGTGTTAAAAAGAGTAACGATAACTGTGTCGTTGATAAATCACCCATGACGATTGCTCCAAGAACACTGACGATCATCGCGACGAGAATGACGATCCCGCCCATCGTTGGCGTTCCCGATTTGACCTGATGCCATTGAGGTCCTTCTTCCCGAATTTCCTGACCGAACTTCAATCGGTGTAGAAACGGAATTGCCTTTGGCATAACAAGTAGTACAACAAGAAATGCAAGAATAAGACTGATGAATAATGTGATCATAGCAGACACCCTTTTTCAAAAATTAGTTTTCGTTCAGATAGGTCAATATCCGTTCGAGCGCCATCCCACGTGACGCTTTCAATAAAACGATTGTTCGTTCTCCAAGCAGCGAACGCAATTGTTCAGCAGCATCCTCAACAGTTGCCGCAAATTGGATTTGGACGGATGGATCGCTGATTCCTTCAGCAATCCACGCGCCTTTCTCCCCTACTAGAATAGCATGCGAGACCGGTAACGTAATCCGCTTTCCGACCGAGGCATGTAACAAGCGTTCCTGGTCTCCTAGTTCATACATATCGCCGAGCACGAGAACGCGCGTCGTATACCCTTCTAATGCAGTGATTGTCTCAATCGCTGCATTCATCGATGTCGGACTTGCGTTATACGCATCGTTGATGACCGCTGTCTCCTCAAAGAGCAGTCGTTCCATCCGCATTGGTGTCAGTTCAACCGCGTCGAATCCTTCTTGGATCCGGGCATCCGTCACGCCAAGCGCGCGCGCTGTCGCAATCGCGTACGCTGCATTTCGGACTTGGTGTTTTCCTAACACAGGCAGATGAAAGGCAGTACCATCGTAAGCAAAGGCTGTTCCGAAAAATGTTGCTTCTGTCGTCTCGATCCGGTACGTATTCCCAATCTGATAACCGATTTTCTCCGCTTCGACTTCTGCTAGAAGTGGTTCATCCCCATCAACGAACAGATGACCTCCTGGTTTAAGACCAGACCGAATCTCAAGCTTTGCTTTGGCGATTCCACTACGTCCACCGACTTGCTCCGCATGGGATTCACCGATGTTCGTGACGAGCGCAATATCTGGTTCAGCAAGATTCGATAAGAATTCGATATCGCCAAAACCGTTCATTCCCATTTCCAGTACGGCGACTTCCGTGTCAGCCGGCATCATGAGAATCGTTAACGGCATCCCGATATCCGAATTGAAGTTCCCTTGTGTCTTATGTGTCTTGAACGTTGTCTTGAGTACACTTTCGACCATGTCTTTCGTCGATGTCTTGCCATTCGATCCAGTGATGGCAACGATTTTTGGCGCAATCCGCATTAAGTATTGTTTAGCGATCTCTTGCAAGGCAACCAGTGGTTCATCGACTTCTAAGAAAACGACATCGATGTCCGGTCGATCAATCCCTTTCTTCCATAAGGTGACGATCGCTCCTTGATTTTTTGCGCCTTCCAGGAAGCGATGACCATCGACGCGTGCTCCTTGAATTGGAACATAGAGACCATCTTCAAGATGTGCGCGTGAATCCGTTGCGAAGTGGCGGACGACCCGGTCGTCTCTGACATCAAGATGCAGCCACTCAGCAATTTGCGTAATTGTTAACATGATATATACCTCCATTCGATGACAGCAAAAGAGGACGAATGCAAAAGTCAACGAATGACTCCTGTTCGTCCTCGTCTTCCTGTAGAAATCAGGAAACTTGCCCCACCGTTATTCTTTAGGTTCAGCTAGTTCGACCGTCAACTTTCCATTTTCCTTCACTAGTGTACCAGTTCGAGCTGATTGTTTGGTTACAAAACCTTTACCGATGACATCGAGCTTCAAGTCATATAAGCTGACGAGCTTTTTGACGTCTCGCTGCGACCACCCCGTCAGATTCGGCATCTTAAATGTGTTCGCTGTCTTCAGCAAGACACGTTCTCCACTGACGAATTCTTGACCACGAGACGGAATCTGCGAAACGACCTCCGCTCCATCCCCAAGGATGATTGGAACAGCTTCTTGTTCTTTCGCCAAATCCGTTGCTTGTCGAGCGCTCTTCTTGATATAGCTCGGTGTAATCTTCGCTTTGACATCCACCGAATCTTTTTGCGTTTCCGGTTGAATGCTCCGGTACTGTAATGCTGTATTCATGACACTTTTGAACACCGGACTCATGATGAGTGGTCCTGAAACCGATGATTCATTTTTTGACGGACGATCGACCGCGATGTACATGATCAATTCCGGATCATCTTTTGGTGCCATGCCGATGAACGAGTGAATGAATTTTCCTTGAATGTATTTTCCGTTCTCAGAAATTTGAGCTGTACCGGTCTTACCGATGACACGGTAGTCTTTCAACTTGTACATTTGACCCGTTCCGATTTTACTGTTGACGACACCGTCCAGTGCATCCCGCGTCGCTTTGGCCGCCTCTGCCGAAATTGGCTTACCGACGACTTCTGTTTTCGCTCGGTACGGTGCTTTATCCGTATGATCAGCTTTTTGGATGATATGCGGTTTGACCATTTCACCGTCACCAGCAATTGCTGTTGCCCCTTGGAGCAATTGCATTGGTGTGACTGCAGTCGATTGTCCCCATGAAGTGATGAGCGCATTCAGCGGTTTTGACAAATCAGACTGACTGTTTACTTCTCCCGAGATGTCTATACCCGTTCGTTGGTCAAAATGAAACTTCTTAAAGTATTCTTTATACCGTTCGATCCCAAGTTTTTCTGCTGTCAACTTCGAGAACATGACGTTCGAGGAGTGATAGACGCCCTCGATCATCGGAATTGTGCCCCAACCAACATCATTGTAATCCTTGATGACCGTTCCTTTGTAATTATAGCTACCCGATTTATACTTCTCGTTCGGACGGAAGACTCCCGCATCAATCGCTGCTGCGAGCGTAAAAATCTTCATCGTTGAACCCGGTTCGAATCGTGAGGATACGGCGAAGTTCGTAAAATCTTTCATGTCACGTAAATTCGGGTTGAACGATGGCCGATCCGCCATGGCAAGGATTTCACCAGTCTTCGCATCCATGACGATACCCGTTGCGTTTTTCGGCTTATACGTGTTGTACATTTTTTGCATCTGTTTCTCAAGCGACTGTTGAATGCGATGATCGATTGTCAAGTACAGATTCGATCCGTCCTTCGGTTCATTCGAGACACGTGAAGAACCTTGGATCAACGGATTACCACTCCGGTCTTTCTCGAAGACGCGTGCACCGTAAGACTCACTCAAGGCATTATCATACTGTTTTTCGATCCCCATTTGTCCCTGTAACGCGACACGACCATTCTCCTCGGTGATCTTTTGGACGAATCCGAGTGTATCGGACAAGAAGATACCGTTCGGATAGTATCGTTTTGGCTCTTCGATCATCCGGATTCCAGGGAGTTTTAACTTGTCGATCTTCTCTTTTTGATCGAGTGTTAAGTCATTTCCCTTTTTTCCGAATTCGATTTGCGAACGTTCTTTGTTCTCAATCAAATAGGTTTCCAGTTCTTTCGTCGTCATTCCAAGTATCGGTGCAAGACCTTCAGCCGTCTTTTTGAAGTCGACGATCGTCTCATCCGGATCCTTGACGCCACCTAGTCGGTAAATACCAATCAGGTGATACGACGGAACATTAATGGCGATTGGAGAACCGAGACGGTCAAAAATTTCACCGCGTTCTGCCCCAAGCGTCTCCTGGGACTCCCATCGCTTTTTCTCAGCATAGGCAATCATATCTTCCCCATGGAATTGTTTAGTTGTCGCTAAGTATAAAAATCTGCCAATAAACACAAAAAAGAGAGTAGCAAATATCACCATGATAAAGGCTACTCTCCAACGGGATTTTTTCAGTGGATTCATTTAGGAATCACCTTGATGTTCCCTTTACGCATATCAAGACCCTGTTCTTTTGCAATCTTATAAATCCGTTCCGGAGAGCTTAAGTTCGTGACCTCTAGTTGTAAACGTTCATTTTCTTTTTTGAGTGACTGTGTGACTTGGTTTTCTTTCGCTAAGTCACGACTGACATTGTACGCCTCGTTGTGCGTACTGATCGTCAAACTCCCAAATAACACAAGACCACCAATCATCGCACTGTATAAGAATTTTTCAAAGGGATACAAGCGATACTTCGGACGGACGGCGACGCGACGTGCGATATCTTCCGTCTTCCGTGGTTCCTGAACAGGTTGTTGACGAACGGGTTGAACCGTTTGGACCGATTTACGAAGTGGTTCTGCCATTGGAATGCTCCTCTCAAGATTCTTTCATTTTTTCAGCGATTCGTAATTTTGCCGATCGAGCGCGACGATTATCATCCAGCTCTTCGACACCAGCTGTAATCGGCTTGCGTGTGACGAGTCGGAGTTCGGGCTCCATCTCGACCGGTATCATCGGCAAGCCCGGTGGAAGCTCGGGTAGTGATGATTTTTCTTTGATCGCCTGTTTACACATACGATCTTCAAGTGAATGGAACGTAATGACACATAAACGTCCACCAACCCGTAATACATCAATTGCTTGGTGTACCGCACGGTCAAAGACGTTCAATTCGTCATTGACGGCAATTCGGATCGCTTGGAACGTCCGTTTCGCAGGGTGACCACCTTTACGTCGTGCTGGTGCTGGAATCGCATCCTTGATCAATTCGACGAGTTCGAACGTCGTCTCAATCGGTTGCTCTTCCCGCGCTTTTTCGATTTTGCGTGCAATTTGTTTTGAGAACTTCTCTTCCCCGTATGTAAAGAAGATACGTACGAGATCATTGTAAGACCATTCATTGACGACTTCGTAGGCAGAAAGTGGAGAAGATTGATCCATGCGCATGTCGAGACGTGCATCGTGATTGTAACTAAATCCCCGTTCCCCTTCGTCTAATTGTGGTGAAGAGACACCGAGATCGAATAAGATGCCGTCTACTTTCTCGACGCCATGTGCTGCTAATTGCTCTTTTAGATAAGCAAAATTACTCTTTATTAAAGTAAAGCGACCTTCATACGCCGCGAGACGTTCTGCTGCATGAGCAAGGGCGACATCATCTTGATCAAATGCGTATAGATGACCTGTCGTCAGTTGTTTGACGATCTCTTCGCTATGTCCTGCTCCACCTAATGTACAATCGACGTAAATACCGTCGGGTTTAATCGCGAGTCCTTCGATTGACTCCCATTTCAATACCGTTTCATGCTCAAACATGTCCTGCCTCACCTTTCACTGTCCTTGAAGGACGTTACTCTTTTTCAATGTATCACATTCTCTCATGAAAACGTTACGAAAATGAGACAGTTTCCTTGATTTATTTAACTTTTGTGTAATTTTCGCTAAAAAATCAAAAAAACCTGCTTGTTTCAGCAGGTTTAAAGGAAAATTTTCAGTTGTTCAGCCGCATTTGCCTCATAAGCGTTCCTTAAGTCCCGAACAAAATCAGGACCATGATGATTCAACCACGGTAAGATGGAGTGAATCCTTTCTTGTGGCGCTCCATCCGGTAGCAAATGATAGGCCGTTTCTTTATACTGTCGCGTCTGTCGATCAAATTGACGTCGATCTTCTGCTAACAAACTAGCAATCGATTGTTCGAGTTGTTTCTCGATTTTCTCACTCTTACTCGAAGTTCGCAGTAGCTGATGTTCGAGCGAAAGAAACTCGGAGACGAAGCTATCTTTCAGCATCGCTGCCGTCTGCAGGCGCCCTGTCATCTGCTCTTCCGAATAGACGGGAATCGGAACGCCTGACCGGACGATCTCTTCGAGTGATACGTCGAGTTTCATAAGCCGTTTTTCATCGCTATGACGCACGAGTAATCCGCCCATACGAGGGATTAATAACGGCATCGTCCACTTCAGATGGTGAAACAGTGGGCGTAAGCGCGTCCAGTAAGCTAATTCTCCCGGTCCACCAATGTAGGCAAGCGTCGGGAACAGATAATCCTGCATCAATGGTCGGGTCACGACACTGTTTGAGAATCGTTCCGGACTGGCGTACAGTAACGCGATTAATTCAAGTTCTGTATACTGCTTCCCTTGTTTCGTCTCAAATCCGCTTGCTGTCGGATAAAGCAACTGACGACCGTGATCATCGATGAAAAGATGCGCGGCCTCCTCGTTCAAGAATGTGTCGGGTAATTCTTTCGTCTGTGTTATTCCGTCCGTCAATGCCTGTCTGAATTCCGCATTGTCTTGAATCAATCGTTCAAAAAACGGAATCTCGAGTTCACGGACAGGGTGTGTATCAGCATCAAAGAAGACGATATCGAAATCGATCAATTCGCCGATTAATTGTGAGAAAAACATGCCATACGATGTACATTCTTCAACGAGTTGTTTCAGCCGCGCAACTAATCGTTTCGTGTGGATCGTCTCCGGCATTGCCCGGAACGTTTCTTCAATGATTTCTAGAAGTGCCGGCTGATCAAAAGACAAGCGACTGACCGAGCGGGCAATCGTTTCCGCAGGGGCGACTGCGATTTTTCGCGTTTGAAAATCTGCTGTCGGAACATAAACATGATTGATCTCATCAAAATCGTGATCTTCGGTCGCGAGCCAAAAAATCGGAACGACAGGGCGATCAAGTGTCGCTTCCGCCTGCTGCGCGACCTTAAGACAGGTCAACAGTTTATAGATGGCATATAATGGTCCGCCAAAGATGCCGGTTTGTTGCCCTGTGACCACAGCTTGTGCCTCACCTGTACGAAGTTTCGCGACACGCTCCCGCAATCGCTCCGTCATATTTGGATTTTGGCGTTCGAGTTCGTCCGTTAGCGCCGCAAGATGCGGATAGTGACGCTCTTCAAGTAAGCGGCTTCTCGACGCTAAACCACTCGTTCCGAGGTGATCGACATATGTTAAGAATTCTTCTCGTGAAGCACGATGCATCAACGAGTTGTCATCATATAAGGCTTCAAATGGTTGTACCTTCAAACAAAATCCCTTCTTTCTTACCTAACTCGTCAGCTGATGAACAGTTGACGTATACCGAGCACGAACAACACGAAATGAACGGGTAACGCTAGCAAGATGATGATCCGCCAACTGTGCCGAATCATTTGTCTTAAATCGACATCAAGTTGCCGAATCCGTTGCCAGAGCGCGTTCAACGCAAACACTACCAACACGACGATGACGATCCATCCTAAGTAATTTGTTCCGGTCAAGGCAATCAATGCGACATGAATGGCATATAGAACAATGAATGTCCCAACGTCGAGTGCGAATCGGACTGCCTTCCCGTGTTTTCGAAACAGAAGTAAAAAGATGAGATACAACGCAAGTAGGCTGAATAAAGGAAAAATGATGAAGACCGTCACTGCGGACCCTCCCTCTGTTTGATCTGTTCATAATAAAAAGATAAACGTGGCGTCGCAGTCGTCGCCTGACGTAACGCGTATCCAAGTATCGGTTCCACTTCTGTTTGGCGTCCTTGCTCAAGATCTCGTAACATCGAAGAACGATTTTTACTCGTGTTCTCCATGATTCGCTCGATTTCGGAATAAGTAATGCTATGATTCGGAAAAATCGTCTGCATTTCGTCAAATAATTGACGTGCTTCTTGTCGATAAGGCATTTCTAACAAGGATCCATTCTCAACACCGTAATATGCCGTCACTGGATTGATGACGACGTTGATGAACAGTTTCGTCAATAAGACCGCTTCCATATCCGACTCGAATTCAAAACGGAGCTGTATTGACGACAAGTTCGAAATTTCTTGATTTCCATATCGAATACGTCCTTGTCCAGTATGCCTGACTTCAAACGGCGCAGTGCGCATGGCTCCATGTTCGACGACACCGAATAAGACTTGCGGCAATTGCTCTTTCCATTTCAAATGATCCATTCCATTTTGCAGGAACATGACGGGACACGTCAGCCGTTTGAGGAATGGAATCACACTTTTTATATCATACGACTTTGTCGCTACAAACACCAAGTCTTCTGACTCGAGTCGATCAATCTTCCGGATTCGTACAAGTCGACTTGCCTGTCCATCGCGAATGATCGAACGTTCCTCTTCTTGTTCTTGTCGAGTATAGAGCGTGACTGCATGCTCTTCCGATAAATAAGAGGCAAGCAATAAACCGATGGCTCCCGCGCCAATGATTCCAACGTTCATCTTCATCATTTCCCCTTTCATGAAAAAAGCGACCCCAAAACCGATTTCTCGATTCGAAGGTCGCTTTTATACCGATCAATCAGCTTACTTGCTGACGATTTCTTTACCTTTGTACGAGCCACATGCTTTACAAACACGGTGTGAAAGTTTCATTTCACCACAGTTTGGGCACTCGACCATACCTGGTACACGGAGTTTGAAATGAGTACGGCGAAGACGTTTGCGTGTTTTCGACGTTCTGCGGAATGGTACTGCCATCGTTGTCCACCTCCTTGAAAAAATACACTCGCCTTTACTTCAGAAATCAGGAATCCTGATCTTTTTTAAAGAACTGAGCGAGACCCGCGAGTCGCGGATCGATTTTTGGTTCGGTTTCCTCTGGATCCTCTTCAGAAAGAATCGTCCAGCCTTCCCCCTCAACCAACTGATTCTCTTCATCATCCCCATGCACTTGCACTGGCACATGAAGTAAAATCAATTCTTGCACGAGCGGTCGAAGATCGACCGTATTCCCGATCGGCACGTTGATGTCATCTGCTTCGTTCGAAACAGCATCAACCTCGAGCAGGAATGGCTCGATGGATTCAATCTCGAATGGATAAGCGACGTCATTTAGCGTCCGGGCATCCGGAAGCGTCATTTCGCCGGTAATCCGGAGATTGAATATTAATTGATTCGATGTAAACGATGCATTTGCACGAACGTGCACAGGTTGCACCGCCCGGATATCCGGATGGAGGGCGACTAGCTCATTGAGCTCGATCGTCTCGTTAACCTGAAGTTGACCCAGATTGCGCAATTTATTCAATTGCATCAGGGACCATTTCATCCGAATCACCTCAATTGCAACAATATGAATTATAGAGAGGACATCTTGTTTTGTCAATGTTTTTTCTTTACACTGAAATCGCTAGAGAACGAACACTTTTGGACGTCTTTATCCATATTACCGCACTTAATTCGGTTTGCAAAGGAGAAAGTTTTCATGAGGATGACAGCTATCATTTCAGAGTACAATCCGTTTCATAATGGACACTATTATCAAGCGACGACAGCACGACGGGAAACGGATGCCGACGTCATCGTCGCCATCATGAGCGGGACGTTCATGCAACGTGGTGAGCCCGCTTTTACAGACAAATGGACACGTGCTCAAGCAGCAGTCGCAAGTGGTGCCGTTGATCTCGTTCTTGAACTCCCCTTTTATTTTGCCGTCCAACGCGCAGATCGGTTTGCGCTCGGTGGGGTGACGATCGCTGAGACGATTGGTTGTGAGTCACTTTCGTTCGGAAGCGAATGTGGAGACATCCATCCCTTTTTGCATGCGGCATCGGAACAAATTGAAGAGACTCTTGCATATAAGCAAGCGTTACGTGACGGATTAACAGCTGGTCTTTCTTCTGCTCACGCTGCTAGTCAAGCGTTCAAGAGTGTCTCACAGACGCTTGATTTGACACAACCGAACAATACACTTGGTTATTATTATGCTCGCGCCGCGAAGACCGTTTCGCTTCATACGACAAAACGAATTGGAAGTGGCTATCATGACCTATCAACCGGAGCTATCATGAGCGCCACTGCGATACGCGCCCATTACCAGACGCACGGTCAGCTGCTCGCACTTCCCGAACAGACGAAGGACGTCCTTACAAACGCTTCTTTCGCTCATTTTTCGCACTATTATCCATGGATTCGACAACGCCTATTGACGACTCCCGTATCTGAGTTGATACGAATCGCCGGAATTGATGCTTCACTAGCTCCTCGTCTCATCGAAGGTGCCAAACAAGCAGAGACGTTCGATTTCTTTTTAAATCACGTCAAAACACGTCGTTATACGCGTACAAGCCTGCAGCGTGCCATTGTCTATCTGTTGACTTCAACGACAACGGAAGAGGTCGCACGGATTGATTATGATCATGTTGATTTCGTTCGTCCCCTCGCTTTTTCAGAACAAGGACGACTGGCACTTAAGAGTATCAAAACGCGTGTCCCTGTTTTAAGTACGTTCACGAGCCATCCTTGGCTAACAAAAGAAAGCCAAGTGACAGCTGCATACGCACTGCCCTTGGCTCGCTACGACGCGTTGCTCGAACACCGTCGTTTTCCTTATTTCGCTGGAAGTTCTTCCAAATAATCAATCGCATCTTCAACTGTCTTGATCGGAACGAGCTTCATGTTCGTTCCGAGTTTTTTAATGGATGGTTTTGCTTCTTTGTAGTTCTCTCCTGCTGGTACGAACATGATTTCTGCTTCTGCCTCGTCAGCAGCGACTACTTTTTGCCACGCACCACCGATCGGTCCAACTTTACCGCCTTCTTCAATCGTCCCTGTACCGGCGATCTTATGTCCTTTCGCCAAATCACCCGGCGTCAATTGATCATAGATTTCAAGCGTGAACATCATTCCTGCAGAAGGACCACCGACATCCTCGATCTGAAACTTAATAGCGGGGTCCGTCGTTACGTTTGAGATCGGTAATGGTTCATAAATACCAAGTCCGACACGTTTGACTTCTTTCGACAACTGATCCACTCGAATCGTCGTCTTCTTGATTTCCGATTTACGCGTGAACTGAATTGGAACGGCTGTTTTTGCTTTTTTCGATTGAATCGTCTTCATGAAGCCATCAAATGACGTAATCGATTTCCCATCGACGCCCGTGATCCGGTCTCCAGCTTTCAGTTTCCCTTCGGCTGGACCACCTGGAATGACACCGGACACATAGACCCCTTTAAAGTCGATATCGACCTTTTTATCAGCTAATTCATAGGCCTCGATCGTCGCATTATGTTGTGCTTCTTCCATGTATAGTTTCTGACGTGTTTCATACTGTGCATCTGACTCTCCGTCGTACAAATAATCACTTACGCTCGACGTTTCGGAAAACGGTAGGAAGAGGCTTTCTACGAGGAAGTAAGGGGTTGCTCGACGTTGGGCGATCGTCAGCATCATCAAATCGCCTGGCTCCTTGTCACCCCCAGACACATCAATCAAATCTTCAGTCGATGTCGCATCACCTGGATAGGAGATAAAATACGGAAGTGGCACGAAAAACACGAGCAAGGCAGCAATGACCGCTGCTAAGGCGGGTTTCCAAGCTTTCATCGCAGTTCTCCTCTCGTATATCTCTGACGTAGCGCCTCTTCGACGGAAGATGGCACGAGATCAACGACGGAAGCACCGTATTTGGCCGCTTCCTTGACGATCGAAGAACTTAAGAAGGAATACTGGTTATTCGTCATCATGAACAGTGTCTCGATTTGATCGTTCATCTTTTTGTTGATGGATGCGACCTGCATTTCATACTCAAAGTCCGAGACCGCCCGTAGACCACGGACGATCGCGGTTGCGCCGACTTCCGCTGCGTAATCGACGAGCAAACCATTGAAGGAATCGACCTTGATATGTGGTAGATGCGACGTCACATCTGCAATCAACTCCATCCGTTCCTCAACAGAAAAGAGCGGTTGCTTCGAAGAATTGTTCAATACGGCAACGATGATCTCATCAAAAATCGGAACAGCCCGTTCAATGATGTCTAAATGTCCGTTCGTGATTGGATCAAAGCTCCCTGGGCAAATGGCGATTCGTTTCATACGTGGTCTTCCTCCGCTTCCATAAATTCATATAACGTGATTGAGATGACAGCGGAATAACGAAGTCGACGAACGACCTCTAGCCGTCCGATCCGGTCCGGTAATACAACAGCAGAGTCATGTTCACACACGATGACACCATTGTCTGTCAGCATGTCGTGTTGCTCTATGTACGTGACGTGTTCCGTCAGTCGTTCTTTTGCATAGGGAGGGTCTAAATAAATTAATTTAAATGGCTTTTCGGAGGCTAGTTCCGTCAAGGCGATCGTAACGTCTTTTTTCAACACACGTGCTTGATCCGTATAGTGCGTCGTCTGCAAGTTATCTTGAATGGTCTGAATGGCTTTATGGTGTTGGTCGACGAATACCGCCTCATCGCATCCTCTCGAAAGAGACTCGATGCCAAGACCACCACTACCCGCAAACAGATCAAGCGCTCGTCCTCCATTGAAATAGGGACCGATGACGTTGAACAACGATTCTTTTACTTTATCCGTCGTCGGTCGTGTCTGATCCCCTGGTACTGCTTTTAGCCGCGTTCCTTTCCGTTCCCCTGAAATGACTCGCATTTCCTTCATTCCTTTCAACAAAGAAGCGACGAGGATGTCCTCATCGCTCCTTGGATTATGCTTCTTCTTGCATTTTACCTTTTTTATTCGCGAACGTCTCCGTGATGAACGGTCGTTCTGAACGTTTGATCGATTCGACGAACGGAAGAGTCGAAATGACTTCCATCACCTGTTCATGCTGATCTAAATCGACATACAGATGCACGTATCGTTCACGTTTAGACGTAAAGTAGACGTTCCCGTAACGGCGTAATTGACGGGATGCTTTCATCGCATTGACATAGACGATGAGTCCCACTCGTTCCTTGATCACGCCAGCCTACCCCCTTCATCTTCATTATCCGCTACAACTGCAACTTCCACCGGTCGAACAGCCTCCGGCACATCCTTGGTCAAAGAATGGATTCCCCGTTGGTACTTTGATTTGCGGTGATACTTCACCAGCGAGTTTCAGACTAATTTGTCCAAGTAGCGTCTCGAGTTGTTTTTCTGCTTTTTTAAACTGCGCGACTTCCTCTTGTAGATCAAGTCGACGTTTGACTTCATGGACCTTTTTTGTGATCGTCTGATAGTCCGGATGGTACCGTCCAAATCGTTGCACGAGCTCGTAATCTTCTTTGACTTGATGAAAGTCTCGAATGAAGGACTGTGCCTCCACTGACTCTTGCTGTGCTTGTTTCGCACATCTATATGCTTGCCCCGTTTCACTTTGAGCGAGAGATCGAATGAGGTCTTCCGCTGCGTTGATGAGGTCAATCGTCTTATCGGTATATATCACAACGAATCTCCTCCTTAACTTTACCATCTTATCATAACATTTCTCTCCCTCCTAGCCCGTTGAATTGTGTATAATTTGTTCAGAAGGAAGGAATGAACTTTATGCAACTGCTCTCTTTTAATATGTTCCGGACGATTGGAATCAAGACGGAACATGCCAAATCAGATTATCACTTTGATTCCTTGAAAAAGATTGAACAGGCGGACGTCGTCTTGTTCCCGGAATACTGGCAAATCCACTCGATCATCTATGGAATGAAGAAGCCGATCTTTCCATCTGCCGCTACGTTCCACCTAGGTCATGACAAAATCGAGATGACTCGGATTTTTCAGACCGTCATTCCGGACAATATCCCTCGGACAGGCATCTACGGGAAAAATGAGTTCACGGTCGATCGAGTCTTACGTGAATTTTCGTTTCCGTTCGTCGCTAAGACAGTCCGTAGCTCGATGGGGCAAGGTGTCCATCTCATCAAAAATGAAGCGGACTGGAAGAAATACACGGATACACACGAGACGTTCTACATCCAAGAGTACATTCCGAACGAAAAGGATTTACGTGTCGTCGTCGTCGGTGATCAAGTCCTCGCGGCGTATTGGCGCGTCGGTGGTGCACAGTTCTTAAATAACGTCGCTCAAGGTGGCGTCCTTGATTTCGATGATGTGCCACAAGGTGCAATTGATTTCGTGCTCGCGCTTGCGAAACAGCTTGATATCGATCACGCTGGTTTTGATCTTATCATCCGCGACGGACAATGGTACGTTCTCGAGTTCAACGTCTTCTTTGGTGGTGAAGGACTTAATCACCTCGGCATTCATGCACCAGATACGATCCTTGAGTACGTTGAACGAAAATACGGAAGTTCATGAATTCTTCAAAATGACTTCACAACTTTTACGTCATCGTTTCATTCATTATGGTATGATAGTTTGGAAAGACTAGTATCTACTAGCAAACTGGGGTATAGGGGGATTCAAACATGAAGTTTGAACAATATGGCATCGAAGGCAAGGAACTGAAGTTCGGTCTTCTTGAAACAATTATGGATCATCACCGTTTCGTTCGCGAAGGACAATGGGATTACGAACGTGCGATGTACGACATGAAATACGAAAAACAATCAACAGGCGAAGTATTCTATCTCCGTGTTCCAGTCTATGCGATCCAAGGTGAGATCGAAGACCGTCACGCTGTCGTCCGTATGATGACACCACTTCTAGGGAAACATTACTATCCACACGGCGTCGAGTATGATGAGACGTTCCCACCGGAAATCGTCAAGGACTGCGAACGTCGTTTAGCAGCACTGCTTGAAACACTTGAAAAATAAGCTACACGTAGAGGTTCCAATCGGGACCTCTATTTTTTTCGGTCTTTTTTCCAATAAAAAAGCCGATGACTTCGTACTACTTATGAAGTCATCGGCTTATTACCTATCTGTATAGTGATTGCGCAGCGTTCGTGTGTTTTATCTTAGCGCGTGACGAATTGTACGTAAGACACGACGTCATCGCCGAGTTGAATCTTAAGTTGTTGACGTACATGTTGATAGAGCGCATGCAGTGACGTCGCTGAGACATCCACTTTTACACTAAAAGCAATCTCTTCCCAGTCCATCCGTTTAATCCGATAGTGTCGAACCCCGTAATCTTCGATCGTACAAGCGAGTAACTCCTCGATTGCTTGAACAGAGACGATCACATCTCCTTGCATGTAATCTTCATAAGTCATCTTCCTTCACTCCTTCGCTAGTTGTGTGACTGAAGACATGACTTCTTCCAAGTCGACTGGTTCGTCCGGTGTCTTCGCCATCGAAGAGATCGCCCGAACTTTGTTCTCACGGTCTAAAATAAACATTTGTGTCCCGTGTGTCACTAAGCCGCTTTCTGCTTTTGAATAATAGAAGTTCAACTGACGTGTCAGACGATCGATGACGACTGGGTCTCCTGTCAGTACTCTCCATCCTTCAGCATCTGCTTCGAAGTTGGAAGCATACGTTTTTAAGACTTTCGGTGTATCGACTTTCGGATCGACTGTCACTGCAACGAGCTCGACGTCACTTCCATATAGCTCTTCGCTACGAAGCTTTTTCTCTAGTTTCCGATAATCATTTAGCGTCAATGGACAAATATCAGGACAGTTCGAATAGAAGAATGTCAATACCTTGACCTTTCCATCTTCCGAGTTAAACGACTTACCGTTCACGGCGTTCGTTAATTCAAATGGTGTCGGCTCAGCGATAACAGGCAATTTTTCTTTCATGAAGAAATAATAATATCCCCCGGCTGCCGCAACTAAGATGAGGACAACGGCAGCAACCGTCAAGTAACTATTTTTTTTCAAGTTGGCTCCCCCTTAATGACTCCAGATCGCCCGGAATACGTTCGTCGTCTCACCAGGATCGTAGACGACATATAATAAGCAATAGACAATGACGCCGGTGATTGCCGTCAAAAACCAAATGATCGAAGCAACTGGTCCGATTTTACGATGACGCACAAAGTTCTTCTTATAGGCATGATAGAGCGCCATCAATCCAAGCACCCCACCGGATGTCGCAAGTAGGATGTGGAAAATCAAGAATCCTGTGTAATATGGCTTGACGGATGCAGGACCACCAAAAGCGGTATTACCAAGTAGAATCGTCCGTAAGGCGTACATAATGAAAAACAGTAAAGCGAGTGCAGCAGCGATTGTCATCACGGTTTGGTGAGCTTTCATGTTGCGACGTGTCTGAGCAATCAAGAACCAGCCAATCGCTACGAAAATCGCACTGATGACAATCAGCGATACACAAATCAACGGCAAATAACTCATGTTCCAACTTCCTCCAATTTAATCCGCTTTTGGTGTGAAGGACATGCCTTCATCCACGGCAGTACTTTTCGAACGGCGTACCCATGTAAAGAAGGTCAATCCGAAGAATAGACCGTATACGAGTTCTTGACCGAGCTTCATCAGGACACCACCGAAGCGTTGATCCTCTAGTAAGTCATCAGTCGTTCCAAGCAATCGTTCCAGATTCAACCCGCTCAAATCATTGTTCGGCATACAGTAAGCGAGTACTTTCGCGAACGTCGCTGGATCCTGATACGCTTGATACTGGAAACTTTGACTGAAGATCATGAACGCACAAGCAGGTGTCAATAAGACACCGTTCGCGACGATATAGACCATCTTCTTCAGGTCAGACAAACTATCGTTTTCGTTGACGGGTGCAATGATCGGATACCACATCGTCATGCTCAAGAAAATAAGTGTTCCATGGAACAGACGGTGAACGGTATAGTTCGTCAGGACATAATCAAAAATAAATGGCATATGATAAAACGTAAACAAGGCATTAAAGACGACGAGTGCAATCAACGGCTTGACGAAGAAACGAAGAATCTTCCCAAGATACGGTATATTGAACAAGCGCTTATAAAGCCACTCTGGTAGTGCAATCAACAAGAGCGGCGGTGCGACCATATAGACGAATACCATCTGCAACATATGTGCAGAGAAGGTGATATGCGCTAGCAGGTCTAACGGACTTCCAAAACCGATGTAAAAAACGACCAATGCCGCGAGCATCGAAAATTTTTGTCCGAGCGTTGTTTCCGGCTCGTCCGGACGACGCAGCTTTTCTGTCACGACAGCATATAGGATATACAATCCAACGAGTATCAACGCATAATACGGACTCCATAAGACAGTCCATTCGAATTGCGAAAGTGCTCCCCTTAAATTGCCTAACATATTTCTTCACCCCGTTCCTTTCTCTTACAAACTAAGATTACCGTTCCCCTATTTCATTGTAAAGGTTTCTCATAAAACGATTCCAAAATAAAAGACCATCCTGCTAAACGTTAGCAGAATGGTCACATTTCTTACCAGATTAACAGACGGAGCGTTGCGACGATCGTCAAGGCGACGAATATACCAAGACCCATCATAACTTTGATCCATGTGTTGCCTTTATTGTTCATGTGCATGAACATATAAAGCTGGAGATAAACTTGAACGATTGCCATGATGATCAAGAATCCACCAGCTGCCCAGTGAGGCATGAGATCTGCCATGACTGCACCGAAAGCGATGAGCGTCAAGAAAATCATGAGTGCGAAACTGATGAGTTGCAGTTGAGTCTCACGACCACGTTCTGCTTTCATTTCGAGTTCGACTTGATTGCGTGTTAATTGCGGTTCGTGTTTTTCCATCTTATTTCACCATCCCCATGAGGTAGACGACTGAGAAGATAAAGACCCAGACGACGTCAATGAAGTGCCAGTAAAGACTTGAAACATAATACTTCGGCGCGTTCACGACTGTAATGCCACGATTCCAGTTCCGGATCAACAATGTCGAGATCCAAAGAAGACCAAATAAGACGTGTCCACCGTGGAACCCAACGAGTGTATAGAAGGCAGAACCAAATGCACTCGACGTAAACGTATGACCGATGTGGTAGTAGTGATTGAACTCATAGATCTCACCACTTAAGAATCCAAGACCGAGAAGCAATGTGATGATGAGCCAAAGCTTCATCTTTTTCACATCGTTACGTTTCATTGCCATCATTGCAAGAACGCTTGTCAACGAACTTGTCAAGAGGAGCATCGTCATGATGAAGACGAGACCCATTTCGAAGATGTCATAACTGCGTAGACCTTCTTTAGCACCGGAGTTATGAAGTCCGATGTATGTTCCGAAGAGAGAGGCGAACAAAGTCGTCTCTCCTCCAAGGAAGAACCAGAAGGCTACATATTTATTCTTACCCTCAAGTGTTGCTTTTTCAACATGATCCGGAATACCCGTGATCGGGTTGTTTGGTACTGAATGATGACCCATCTTACTTCGCCTCCTTTTCTGCTTCAAGGCGTAGATCTTCTTCGACGACTGATTTCGGGATGTAGTATCCTTCATCGTCGATCCAAGAACGGAAGAACATCGCGATGAATGTCATCGCAAGACCGATCAAGGCAATGACCAGACCGACAGTACCGTAATCTAGGCGAAGAATGAATCCAAGACCTGCAAGGAACAGACCGACTGACATAACGAACGGCAAGATCGAGTTGTTCGGCATGTGGATATCACCGACTTCTTCCGAAACAGAGACTGTTTTGTTACCTGCCATTTTTTCGAGCCAGTACGTATCTAAACCTTTGACGAGTGGAATTTGTGCGAAGTTGTATTCTGGAGTTGGAACAGGAAGTGTCCACTCAAGCGTACGTCCATCGCCCCATACGTCGCGTTTTACATATTCTTTTGACATCAATGCGGCAACGATCGAGATGACGAGAATGATCGTCGACACACCCATGAAGGCTGCACCGATTGAAGAAAGTAAGTTCATTGTTTCCCAGCCTTGGTTTGGCAAGTACGTGAAGACACGACGTGGCATACCTGTAAGACCAAGAATATGTTGTGGGAAGAATGTCAAATGGAAGCCGATGAAGAACAACCAGAATTGAATTTTACCCCAGAACTCGTTGAGTTGTTTCCCGAACATGAGTGGGAACCAGTAGTAAAGACCTGCGAAGAGACCAAAGACGACCCCACCAACGATAACGTAGTGGAAGTGGGCAACGACGAAATAACTGTCGTGGTACTGATAATCGGCAGGTGCTACTGAAAGCATGACCCCTGTCATACCACCAACAAGGAATGATGGAATGAAGGCGACCGAATAAAGCATCGCGACTGGGAACGTCAACTTCCCGCCCCATAGCGTAAAGAGCCAGTTGAAGATCTTGACCCCTGTCGGTACAGCGATCGCCATCGTCGCTACTGCGAAGATCGCGTTCGCAACCGGACCGAGACCGACTGTGAACATGTGGTGAACCCATACCATGAATCCGAGGAAACCGATCAACATCGTCGCAAAGACCATCGTCGTGTATCCGAAGAGACGTTTACGAGCAAACGTAGGGATGATTTCAGAGAAGATACCGAATGCCGGTAAAATCAAGATGTAAACTTCCGGGTGACCGAAGATCCAGAAGAGGTGTTCCCAGATGACGATGTTCCCGCCCGCTGCCGGGTCAAAGAAATGCGCTCCGAAGAGTCGCTCGAACGTCAAGAGGAACAATCCAACCGTAAGTGGTGGGAATGCGAAAACGATCAAGGCAGAAGCAACGAATGCTGTCCATGTGAAGAGCGGCATCCGCATCAGTTTCATACCTGGTGCACGCATGTTCAAAATCGTAACGAGGAAGTTGATCCCCCCCATAAGTGTACCGAAACCAGAAATCTGTAACCCGAGTGAGTAGAAGTCAACACCAAGCGACTCTGGTACTGTCGAGAGTGGTGCGTAAGCTGTCCACCCTGCGTTTGGCGCAGCGCCGAAGAACCATGAAAGGTTCAGTAAGACTCCACCAAAGAAGAACAACCAAAAACCAAGTGCATTTAAGAATGGGAACGCAACATCGCGTGCTCCGATTTGAAGCGGTACTGCTGCGTTCATGTAACCGATCAACATCGGCATCGCTGCCAAGAAGATCATCGTCGTACCGTGCATCGTGATCAATTGGTTAAAAAGTTCACCGCTGACGAAATCGTTCATCGGTTTAATCAATTGAAAACGAATCATTAGGGCTTCTACGCCACCAACTAGAAGGAAGAACAATCCAGAGATGATGTAGAGAATCCCGATTTTCTTATGGTCGACTGTCGTTAGCCAGTCCATGATGCCGCTTTTTTTCTGCGGCATACCCATAGTATGTGTCCCCACTATGATTCCCCCTTAAAAAATTATTGGAGCTTTTTGTCCAATAGATAATCTGCCAATTCGCTCAATTCTTCATCGCTGATCTTATCTTCAGAGAATCCAGGCATTTTTGTACCTTGTTTCTCTTTTTGTGGATCGCGAATCCATTTTTCGAGGTTTTCTTTATCATGCTTGAGGTAACCCGCGATACGCTGACGATCACCGAAGTTCGTCAAGCTAGGTGCGACTTTCCCGCCGCCATGACAGCTGAGACAGTTCTGGGCGTAGACTTGCTCACCAGTCGTCCAGTTCTTTTCATTCTTTTTATCAAGCTGTTTTGTTTCTGCTTCTTTTGCAGATTTCATGTCTTTCAACCATTTGTCGTAGTCATCCTGCTCCATCGCAACGACTTTAAAGTCCATCAATGCGTGAGAAGGACCACACAACTCGGCACATTTACCGTAGTACGTGCCTGCTTCTTTTGCTTGTAACCACATTTCGTTATCAAGACCTGGGTTTGTATCTGTCTTACCAGAAAGAGCCGGTACCCAGAATGAGTGAATGACGTCTTTAGACGTCAAGTTAACCGCAACACGTTTACCGACTGGGATGACAAGTTCTTGTCCTGTCGAAACACCTTTGTCTGGATATTCGAATTCCCACCAGTAAAGGTTCGCTGTAACGTTGATTTGTTCGTTTTTCTTCGCTTCTTTTGCATCCGCAAGTTCAACCGTTGTTTTGATCGTCGGAATTGCAAGAACGATCAAGAGAAGGATCGGAATAACTGTCCAGATGATTTCAAGCGTGTGGTTCCCTTCGACTTGCTTCGGAACCGTGTTATCACCTGATTTACGACGGAATTTCATAAGTACGTAAATATAAATGACGGCTACGATCGCAAGGACGAACAACATGACCCACAAGCTAAGCTTGATGATCTCAAGTTGCATTTCAGCGCCTTCTCCGCGAGGCTGTAGCGCAGACAATTCCGGAATTCCACAACCTGATAACATGAGTGCCATCAAGCCGATTGGAAGAAGCCGGAAGAGCATTTTTACTGATTTTTTCACAACCATCCCCACTTTCTTTGTCCCCAATTTTGTCTTTCGTAATGGTGTACGTGAATTATGTCAAATCGTTTTAGAAAGAAACGAGTACGACCGTCACGATCCAAGCCGTGAAATAAAACAGTGAGAAGAAGAACATCTTCGACGCCCATTTGATTTCGGCTTGTTCATCTTGGATCTTCAGACCTTTCAGTCCCATATAGAGCCAATATCCACCGAGCAATGCCATGACGATCATGTAGATGATGCCATAGTGTGCTAAGAGGAGTGATGATGGAATAAGTACTGCAATCCACCATACAATTTGTCGTTTCGTGATCGCGAATCCGTTTACGACAGGTAACATCGGGATACCTGCTGCCCGATACTCCTCTGTCCGTCGCATCGCGAGTGCGAGGAAATGTGGTGGTTGCCACACGAACATGATGAGGAATAAAATCCACGCATCAATGTGAAGCGTCGGAGTGACTGCCGCAAATCCAATGATTGGTGGCACAGCTCCTGATATACCACCTACGACTGTATTGATCGTGTGTGTTCGCTTTAACCACATCGTATAAATCACGACGTAAACGAATGATCCGATCAATCCGAACACTGCCGCCACATGGTTGACGATCAACAACAATACCGTACCGGTCGCAAGAATCCCGAGTCCTAGCGCGAGTATTCGCTGTCCATCCATCTTCCCAGTAACGCTTGGTCTTCCCATCGTCCGTTCCATCTTATAATCGATGTCCCGGTCAATGTAGTTATTGAGGTAGCAACTTCCGGCAATGACTAATCCACTCCCGAGAAGCGTCCACAGTAACATCCACTTGGTTTGCCATAGATACAATAGGACATCATCCGTTATGTACGATGCCGCTACGACATACCCTGCGAAGACCGTAATCAGATTGGCACGGACAATCCCCATTTTTGCTAGGGTGATATAGTCCTTGAATGTGGGCTGATCCGCCTGCTCGATTGCCATATCCAGTGCCTCTCCAGTAACTTTCGCCATGCTGTTCCCTCCTTTTCACCATCTGCTTCCGTGTAGCACCTAGGCTTCACGTAATTTCTTCACAGAAATAACACAGACATGCCACGAAACGTCCTTTTCTCTATAAAAGATACCACATATTTAGGACCGTGACGTATGAAAATACTTTCGACATAATGAACAAAATGTGAAATCTATGTGATTTTCATCACAGTTCACCATATTTACCTAATACTAGAATAGCGTTGTTCTAAAAGATTGCAAGCGTTTCGAGACTTTTTATGCGATACTAGTCCTATGGAAATCCATGTATTTCGTATTTTTTAGAAAGGTGGTGTCCAAATCTTGAATCGAAAGCTTTCGATGTTTTCAGCCTTCGTCACGTTTACGATGATGATCGTCTTGCTGATGGGTGGGACAGTCACAAAAACGGACTCGGGAGATGGCTGCGGAACAGATTGGCCACTCTGTCATGGGGAACTCATCCCGACAAACCCAAGTGTTGAAACGATGATTGAATATAGTCACCGCGCTGTGACCGGAGTCGTTGGACTCCTAATCATCGCCTTATGTCTCTGGACGCTCGTTGCCTTTAAGGATCGATTAGATACGAAGATTTTTGCATTTCTTGCCTTCATCTTCATGTTGATTCAATCCATCGTCGGAGCAGGAGCTGTCGTTTGGCAACAATCAGATCTCGTCATGGCGTTACATTTTGGTATCTCCTTGATTTCCTTTGCTGCCTTATTGATTTTAACGATATTGATCATGGAGCGTCCTGGTCAGGAATTCAGGGAATCTGTCCCAGCATTCTTGCGTAAGCTCTTGTACGGTCTGCTCGTCTACACGCTGATCGTCGTCTATACTGGTGCTTACGTTCGCCATGTTGGCGCTACATATGCGTGTGTGGGTTGGCCCGTTTGTTCCCAACCGTCGATGACGTTCGAAGCCTGGGTCCAAATGATTCACCGAATCATGGCTGGGCTATTATTCCTCTATACGTTGTTCGTTCATATTACAGCCATTCGCTTAAAACACCGGACGACGAAAATCGGCATGGCATTCGCGACGTTCTTCATCTCGTGTCAAGTTGCTACAGGTGCTTGGATCGTTCTCGGTGGACATGCAACATATGTACCGTTACTGCACGCCTTCTTGATTACGTGTTATTTCGGTGTCTTATCCTACTTGACGTATCATGCATTCCGAACACGTAAAGCAAATAGCCGTCTTCAATAAGGTCGTAAAAAAAAGGATGTTCCTCCGCTGAGGAATATCCTTTTTTCATTATTTGAATCGAGCGATTGCACGCTTTCGCGCTTCATCATGTGCAACGATTGGTTCTGGGTATCCAGAGTCTTCTCGTTGTTGCTGCGTCGGTTCATGAATATATTGCTTCGACAGATCTTTGATTTCCGTGACATACTGCCGAATGAACTCTCCGTCCTTATCGAACTTCTTTGATTGTGTCGTCGGATTGAAGACTCGGAAGTACGGTACGGCATCCGTCCCGACCGATGCCGCCCATTGCCAACCACCGATGTTCGAAGCCGCTTCATAATCGACGAGTTTCTGTTGGAAATAACGTTCCCCTTTTTGCCAATCGATCAATAGATCTTTTGTCAGGAACGACGCGACGATCATCCGCAGACGATTATGCATCCAACCGGTTTGGTTCAATTGACGCATCGCTGCATCGACGATCGGATAGCCGGTTTTCCCTTCACACCAAGCCTTGAATCCGTCCTCGTTTTCTTCCCACTCGATTTCTCGGTACTGGGTGTTGACCGCTTGTCGTTTCGATTCCGGGAAGTGCATTAAAATCATGTAATAGAACTCACGCCAGATGAGTTCGGTGATGAACGTCTGCTTCCCTTTCGACTCTTTTGCATCTTGAATAGCTGCATAGACCGTTCGAATCCCGATCTCACCGGTCCGTAGATAACGTGAGAGTAAACTCGTACCGTCCATCGCTGGAAGATCGCGATTCTCTTCGTAGTTTTCAAGCGATTGCTCGATGAATTTCTTTAAGCGTTGTTTCGCTTGCTTCTCACCCGGATGAAATGCCGCATCAGACTGTGCCTTTTTAAAATAGGCATCAATGAAACTATTAGTGTGCTGGCGCTTATGATAATGATCCCGTAGCGTTTGCCACTTCACTTCATAGGGTGTTGGAATTTCTTTTTTCATGAACGCATTCTTATACGGCGTGAATACTTTATAGAACTTTCCATCCTGTTTTTTAATGTCATGTGGATGGAGCAGATGCCGGTCTAACAAGCGCTCCGTTTGTCGTTTCTTACGTTTTTTGATGATTCCCTCATCCCGCGCCTTGAATGGTTCGACATATTCCGCGTTGAATAACAGAACGTCCGCATCATTGGTTGCATCTAAGAAAGCTTGTTCATCGCCTTCGATGAAGCGAATCGGCATCTCTTTTTCTTTACAATCATCTGAAAACAATTCGAGCGCTTGAAAGAAATATTGTTGCCGCGCTTCGTATTCTCCAATGTAATCTGGATTGAGCCAAAAGACGAACTCGACTGTCGCTTTTGGATTTTCCTTCAGTAATTCAATCGCACGTGCCAACATGTGGTTGTCTTGTAATCGAAAATCGCTTCGAATCCAACAAATAATGTTCAACCGTATCCTCTCCCATTACATATTGAATGAAAAACAGGCAGCCCGCCGAGCGTGCGCCTGTTTTTCATTGTGACCTTATACGAATTCAATCAATAAGTCTTGACTCGCAATAGCTTCGCCTTCTTTAACATGGACGGCTTTGATCTCACCGTCTTCTGGTGCTTGGATCGTCGTTTCCATCTTCATCGCTTCCGTAACGAGAAGTTGTTCTCCTTTACGGACACGAGTGCCTGTCTCAACGAGTACCTTCAGCACACTACCCGGCATCGACGCACCGATCTGTTTTGCGTTACTTCGATCTGCTTTTGGACGGCTTGATGAACTTTCCTTAATACTGATGTCCTTGACTTCGACTTCACGAGGAACACCATTCATCTCATAATAGATTGTCCGCATCCCGTGATCGTCTGGCTGACCGATTTGAATCAACTTGAGATATAGTGTCTTCCCTCGTTCAATTTCGACCTCGATCGTTTCGCCTAGGCGCATACCGTGGAAGAATGTATTCGTATCAAGAACCGAGATATCGCCATATCGCGCGACATACGAACTGTAGTCCATGAAGACTTTTGGATAGAGCGCGTAAGCGAGAGCATCAAATTCAGTGACTGGTCGTTCAAGTTTCTCAAACAACTCATTTTTTATTGCATCAAAGTTGAGTGGTTGCATCATCTTACCAGGACGTTCCGTCAACGGAGCAGCTCCCTTCAAGATGGCACGTTGTACTTCTTGCGGGAAACCGTCCGGCGGAGTTCCGAGTTCGCCCTTCATCAGTTCAACGACTGAATCCGGGAAATCAAGTCCACTTGCTCGGTGCAGTACGTCTTCTTCCGTCAGATGATGTTGGACCATGAAGAGCGCCATGTCTCCAACGACTTTCGACGACGGTGTGACTTTAACGATATCGCCAAACAACATGTTGACACGCGCATACATTTCTTTGACTTCAGACCAACGATCCGCAAGCCCGACCGCTTTTGCTTGTTGCTGTAAGTTCGAATATTGCCCACCCGGCATCTCATGATCGTAGACGGTTGGATTTGGTGCGATCATATCAAGTTCGAATGCTTGATACAAATGACGCACGTCCTGCCAATAGTCCGAAATCTGTTCGAACTTCTGTGCTGAGACGAGTGGTTGACGTGGATGACCACTTAGGGCATGAATCAAGCTACCACCCGCTGGCTGACTCGTCAGTCCTGACATACTTGATGCCGCGACGTCAACGACGTCGACCCCGGCATCGATTGCACGCGCATACGTATAAATCCCGTTTCCACTCGCATCATGGGTGTGAAGATGGATTGGTAACGATACTGCATCTTTAAGTGCCGATACAAGCGCATAGGCTGCTTCCGGTTTCAAGAGACCCGCCATATCCTTGATGGCAATGATGTGAGCACCGCTCTCTTCCAGTTGTTTCGCCAGATTGACGTAATACGGCAGATGATATTTCGGACGATTCGCATCGAACAGATCCCCTGTGTAACAGACAGCTGCTTCCGCGATTTTACCTGTTGGCAAGACCGCATCGATGGCGAGTTGAATTGATTCCGGGTTGTTCAAGCTGTCGAAAATCCGGAAGACATCGACTCCCGCTTGCGCCGCTTCCTTGACGAAGGTATGGATGACATTGTCTGGATAGTTCTTGTAACCAACGCCGTTCGCACCGCGAAGTAACATCTGAATCAGGACGTTCGGCATCTTTTCACGCAATTTCATCAGACGAACCCATGGATCCTCTGATAAGAATCGATACGCGACATCAAACGTTGCCCCTCCCCATGCCTCGACTGAGAACAATTCAGGAAGCAGTTTCGCTTCCGCCTCTGCGATCGCAACGAGATCCTTCGTCCGCATTCGTGTCGCAAGTAACGATTGATGAGCGTCACGGAATGTCGTATCCGTTAACAAAACGTTGTCTTGTGCTTTCAACCATTTCGCGACAGCTTCCGGTCCTTCTGCATCAAGGATCGCTTTTGCGCCTGGCGTGTAGTCTGCCGGAAGATTTTTTGGAATTCGGACGTCACGCGCAAGTGGCTTGTCCAGTTTTCCGATTCCCGGGAATCCATTGACGGAAACCTCTCCGATGTACGTCAACAGCTTCGTTCCCCGGTCTTGACGTTTTGGGAAGATGAATAATTCTTGTGTATCATCGATAAACGATGTATTGTAATCGCCGCTGACGAACGCGTGGTGTTTCAAGACATTGCTCAAGAATGGGATGTTCGTCTTAATACCACGAATCCGGAATTCACTTAAGTTTCGACGCATTTTCGCGACCGCTTGGTCATACGTCAAACCGTGCGTCGAGATTTTAACGAGCAACGAGTCATAATACGGTGAAATTTCTGCTCCGACATAGGCATTCCCACCATCGAGACGTACACCAAAGCCGCCTGGTGAACGGTACGCTTTAATCTTACCTGTATCCGGCAAGAAGCCGTTCTCTGGGTCCTCTGAAGTAATTCGGCTCTGGATCGCAAAACCAAGCATCTTAATCTCTTCTTGTTGTGGAATGCCGACAAGGTCGCTATGTAACGATTCGCCTTCAGCAACACGGATTTGAGTCTGAACGATGTCAACGCCTGTGATCATCTCCGTAATCGTATGCTCGACTTGTACACGTGGGTTGACTTCGATGAAATAGAACGATTCATCTTGTGTGACGAGAAATTCGACCGTACCCGCATTTTCGTATCCGACATGTTTCATCAACGTGACAGCCGCGTCACAGATCTTTTTACGCCCTTCTTCTGAAAGCGTGACACATGGCGCCACTTCGACGACTTTTTGGTGACGTCGTTGTACGGAACAGTCTCGTTCAAACAAATGAATGATGTTTCCATGTGCATCCCCGATAATTTGGACTTCAATATGTTTTGGTCGTTCGATTAATTTTTCAACGTAAATTTCATCCGAACCGAATGCTTTTAAAGCTTCAGATTTCGCTCGTTCAATCATGTCTGGAAGCTCTTCTTCTGTCCGGACGACACGCATACCACGTCCACCACCACCAAGCGATGCTTTGACCATGAGTGGATAGCCTGCTTCTTTTGCGAACGCATACGCTTCATCAATTGATGAGATCGGACCATCTGTTCCTGGAATGACAGGAAGACCCGCTTCAATTGCAGTCGTCCGTGCCCGTACCTTATCTCCGAACTTATACAGGTGATCTTCTTGCGGCCCGATGAAGATGATTCCTTCTTCGCGGCAACGTTTGGCTAGCTCAATATTCTCAGAGAGGAATCCATAACCAGGATGGATCGCATCACATTCGGCTTTTTTCGCTGTTGCGATGATATCTTCAATGTCGAGGTAGGCTTCGATCGGTTTTTTTCCTTCTCCGATCCGGTACGCTTCATCGGCTTTATAACGATGAAGAGAACCCATGTCCTCTCGTGAATAAATAGCAACGGTACGAATACCGAGTTCTGTCGCTGCACGGAAAACGCGAATCGCGATCTCCCCGCGGTTTGCTACGAGAATCTTCTGGATTTTAGTCAACTGATGCTCCCCCTTTAGTTAATGAGCTCGTGGCACTCATCGAACGTGCAGTTTGCACTTCTTTATGATAAGCCACCCGATATTTGTTTTGCATAGAAATGTTTGCCATTACACCAAGCATCGTACTCATGACGAGTAACGATGACCCACCGTAACTGATGAATGGCAAGGTGACACCTGTACCTGGAAACAGACCAGACATGGCTGCAATATTGATACATGTCTGGATGAAAATAATACCGGAAATCCCAAGTGCGAGCATGCTCGAATAAAGTGAGACACACCGGTTAGCGATGATCGCCCCTTGAATCATCAGGTAAAACAATAGACCGAGTACGACAAGGACCCCGATGAAGCCGAGTTCTTCCGAGATGATCGACATGATGTAGTCGGTTTCAGGCTCTGGCAGATAACCATACTTTTGAAAACTATTCCCAAGACCCACTCCGAACAATCCCCCATGGGCAATCGATATGACGGAGTTGATGAGCTGATATCCCTTACCTTCTGCGTCAAGAAAGGGATTCAAACTCGCTTGAATCCGTTGCATCTGATTATCCGAAAAATTGTTCCATGCGTACAAGAAGATGATCGGAACGGTAACGACACATAACATGATGTAACCACTCGGTAATCCTACTGCAAATAAAATCATCGCCGTGATGAGTAACAGAATGAATAATCCGCCGTCATCCGGTTGCATACGAATGATGATCGCGTAAGGTGCAAGTAACACAAGCATTGGAATCAAGATCCAGTCCGAGAAACTAAGTAAAATCCGTTTTCCGGGGGACGTCGCTGGAATTTGACGATGGATGAAGTGATGGACAATCCCAATCACGCCATCCATCTTTCCTTTGTGCTTTTGATCAAAATAACTGGCAAGCCCGACGACGAGCACGAATTTACAAAGCTCGATTGGTTGAATTAAGAAGATACCGAAGTTCAACCAGGCGCGAGCTCCGTTTAGGGGAGCCGAAAATAGTGTTGCCATCAGCATCAACCATGTAATCGCGTACAAGAGTAAACGAATGACTGGTCCACGAAATACTTCATGATTCACTTGCGAAACTAAAAGGAACAGCACGATGGCCATCGCATCGAACATCAACTGCTTCTCAAAGAAGGACGTATTCGCATAATCGCCACCGTTCCAAACGCTGGCACTATAGACCATGACTGTACTGATCGCCATGAGGATGAGCATCGTAAAGAAGAGACCGTAGTCAAAAAATGCTCGTTTTTCTTTAAACTTCGCTAACATATGTACACGTCCTTTTTTTCGTTTTCTAAAAAAAAATACCCAAACGCCGCATTTCACGTTTGAGTAGAAAATCAGCACGTCTCCGCATCATGTAAATCAGATAATTGCTGTTCAAGTGATTCGAGCAACTGTTTCCCTTCACCCGCATCAATCAGTTCAAGACGTACCGCAAAATCAATCTGACGGGACAATCCGAACATTTGTGTATCCAATACTTCCTCGTAAAGAGGACATTGTGGCATCGTTAAATTCGCAAGCTGGACCTCGATCAACCGGCGGATTTTTTGTGCATCCGCTTCTAGTAGCTCAAGAGCGCGCTGGCGATGAACTGTCTCGATTTCAGTTGACAATCCAATCCCTCCTCATCAAATGACGCGTTCCTGTTATAGCTAAACTTTACCTTACTTTCGCCAACAATTCAACGTTTCGGTATAATGGATTTGTTGGACTTACACATTTAGGGGGTATAACAAATGATTTTTCCGATTAACGGTAAAGTACGGCACCAGTTGACGATTGATCCGACAGTTTGGATCTTTGATGAACGAAAGGTTGCGATCGAGAAGATTGGCCAACCAGCAGATACGAGCGAACAAGAGGCGTACTACGCGAAAATGGGGGCAGCGTGGGATAAAGGCATCATGGAAGGCAGTCGTACGGATCATAATCGTCCGATGACACGCGCTGAAAAAGAAGCCGCGCTTCAAGGGTCATTCGCCATGGCGCTCGCACCGTTCATCCGGAATGCTGAACTCTTACCGGAAGCGACCGCTATTCGTTTCGAAGGTGAAGAAACGGTCGAACTTCCACTTGAGCAACTCGACGAAGTGTACCTGCAGTTCTCACAAGACGGCAAAGTGTTAGCAGATGGACCCGTTCACCTCTTGCACGGACAACGGATCGTCAAATCTGTTCACACGGTTACCGTCATATAAGGAAAACGTGGTGCGCCTGAATAGACGCACCACGTTTTTTATAATAAGTCGGCTGCGAGGCGCGCCAGATTCGAGCGTTCCCCTTTGACGAGTTTGACGTGTCCCGTCATTTTCTCATTTTTAAGGCGTTCTACGGCGTAGGATAAACCGTTCGAATATTCATCTAAATACGGGTGATCGATCTGTTGCGGATCACCCACTAACACGATTTTTGAGTTTTCACCGACACGTGTTAAAATCGTCTTGACTTCGTGTTTCGTCAAATTCTGCGCTTCATCGATGATGATGAATTGCCCCGGCATGCTCCGTCCTCGAATATATGTCAACGCTTCCAGTTGAATCGTCTTCATTCCCGCGAGAATGTTACCAAGTTCGTCTCCTGATCCCGTATTAAAGAGATGTTCGAGGTTATCGTAGATCGGTTGCATCCACGGACGAAGCTTTTCCTCCATCTCACCTGGCAAGTAGCCAATATCATTTCCCATCGGCACGACTGGACGAGCAACGACAAGTTTTTTATATTTATGCTCGTCTTCTACTTGCAGGAGCCCCGCAGCGAGTGCAAGTAATGTCTTTCCGGTACCTGCCTTCCCAACGAGTGTAACGAGCGGTACATCGTCTCGAAGTAATAACTCAAACGCCATCCGTTGTTGAACGTTTCGGGGAATAACACCCCAGACTTGATCGACATCGATCGAAAGTGCCCGGATGATCGGCAAATTCTGATCAACGATAGCAATGGCAGAGGCTTTTGACATGTTACTTTTTAGAATGATGAATTCATTCGGTTGCACTTTTTCCGGCAATACATCAACTGAAAGTCGTTTATCCTGATAGAAAGCATCGATATATTCCTGATCGACGGTCACTTCGATGAATCCTGTATAAAGACCAGTCAAGTCAGCGATATGATCCGTCATATAGTCCTCAGCGACTAATCCATACGCATCCGCTTTAACGCGGACTAAGATATCTTTTGAGACGAGAATGACATCTCGTGGCGTCGCTTCAGTTTGTTGTTCACGATGAATCGACCATGCGAGCTCGATAATCTTATTATCGTTCGATTCATGGATAAACGGCGAGCCCTCGTAAATGGAGTCACCGATATCGACGCGAAGAATGCCACCGTTACCAAGCGGAACTCCCGCATGAAGCTGACCGGTTTCCCGCAATTGGTCTAAAATGCGAGCTGTTTCTCGTGCGTTGCGCCCCACCTCATCCATGTTGCGTTTTTTTCCATCCAGTTCTTCTAGTACGATCGCTGGTATGACGACATCATGCTCTTGAAACTGAAAGAGAGAAAGTGGATCGTGAAGCATGACATTGGTATCAAGTACGTATATTTTTTTCATTCCATCGTTCGCCCCTTTAGAGTCGAGTTTGTGATGAATGTTACGCTTTTAGGATGCGATGAACAAGTTGATCCAACCGTTCAGCTGCCTGTTCATCGTATGTTTTTTCAATGGTCGGTCGTTGTGTGACAGCTGCTCCGTAAAATAAGATGTCACGTACCTCTTCGACGCGCCCCTCATAAAAAGAGAGCGAAAGTGGAAGTGGTTCTTGCGGCGTAAACGACTTGACGTCCGTACACGTTAAGCTGTGTGTCGACTGCTCTGCAAAGAATATCAAGGTGAAAACCGGATGTTCTCGTAACGTTTTGACGAGATGAGAATCTGCTTCGATCGCAAAACGAACCGTTTGTGAATCCTTCGCATATACCCAACTAATTGCATGTGTGATCGGCCAATGTTTGGATTGATCATGCGTGATCAAAAAAACAAGTGGTAATTGTGATAACGCATCTAGTTGATGTGAGCTGAGATTTTGCTCTACTTTATTTGCCATGACATCACCTCCTCTATGACTTAGTGATGATATTTCGAGACATACTTCTCGATTCCCTTTTTTACATCTGAATAATCTTCTAATATGATATACTAAGAAAAAAAGGGAGGACCCGACATGCGAGTGAAATGTACGATTTGCGATAAGCGTGAGACGATTGATGATTGGTCCTTCACAGCGAAGCGATTACGCAATAAACCAGTTCGTGTCCATCTATGTGATGAGTGTCGATCTCGTGTAGAAGAACGGACACTCGAACGCCATGCCTCTGGACAATTTCATTTATACCCTACTTGGGAAACAAAACGAAAACACTGGTAAATAAAAGGTCTGCAGGAAATTTCCCTGGCAGACCTTTTATTTTTCACCGTTTGATTCGAACCAATCGATCATCCTCGGTCGACGGATTCCCTCTACCATCTGTATTGTTCGTAATATAATAAATTGACGTCTCATCAATCCACACATCGCGAATCCGCCCTTGATTTTCGACAATCGTTTTGACCTGTTTCGTCTTTAGATCAATCGCTTGTAATCGTTGACCTACAAGTGTTGCAAAATACAACGTATCATCCGCTTCTGCAATCCCACTTGGTGCAACGGATCGCTCTCCTACTTCGTACCACGGTGTCACAAGTCCTTTTGCTTGTTCTTTCCCTTCAATCGTCGGCCATCCATAGTTTTTTTGTTCAATTCGATTAATTTCATCGTGTCCACTTTGACCATGCTCACTTGCATACAGTTGGTCATCGACAAAAACAAGCCCTTGTGGATTTCGGTGACCAAGACTATAGACATAGCCTTTTTGATTCCCCTTGAACGGTTTTCCTTCAGGTGTGATGCGTAAAATTTTTCCTGCAAGTGAATCGATGTCTTGCGCCAGTTCAGGATTTGCTGCGTCTCCTGCTGTGACGTAGAGTGCACCTTCTGGTCCCCACTCAAGTCGTCCTCCGTTGTGAATCGTCGCTCCCGGAATATCGTCGAGTAACACACGCTCTTCGACCCACTGATTGCCTTCCTCTTTGATTGCAATGACACGATTGGTCACTTGATTTTGTTTTGCATACGTATGATAGACGTATGCCGTCTTATTGTTCTTAAAATCAGGGTCAAGTACCATACCGAGTAATCCACTTTCTCCTTCAGCAATTACATCTTTCTTCAGTTGCAAGCGCATCCTCTCATAATCACCTTGTTTTCCTTTGACAATTGTTCCTTCGCGCTCTGTAATATAAAAAGTCTCTCCTTCGCGAACGATATTCCATGGGGCGTTTAGCTCTTTAAATACGACTCCTTCTTTCGTTTGTGATGATTGCGTATCTTCTTGATTACCTGAATCCTGTTGATTGTTTTTTTGTGTCTTCTGATTGGTTTCCTTTGTTGACGATTCTTCTGACGTTTGTGTACAGCCGATCAGAATACCCGCTAACAGCAGGGGTATGACATACCTTATTTTCATTGTTTTCTCCCCCCTTTTAGTATCCCTGTTCCCGCTACGCTTTAAATCATGCATCTGAATTAGCACAAAAAAAGAACGAACCTCCGAAGAGATTCGTTCTTTTGATTCATGACATGCTTCCGTCAAGAAGCTGTCCGTTCACGTTCACGCTTGACCATCCACATCCGGAAGCGATAAATACCAAGTACGAAGACCATCGCTAAGAGTACTTCAGGAATCGGCCATGTCCAGAAGACAAGCGTCAATGCTGCCGAGAAGACGGCGAGCAAGAGATAGACGATCAGTGATTTCCACCATGCTAGTTCCTTAGCAAATCCTAACTTAAAGACGACAAGCGTCAAGATGACGACGGTGATCATTAAAGGATAAAATCCCGCTTCGATGTTATTCGGATCACTTCCGATACCGAGAAGTTTCGCGATGAACGGAATATCGTATTTCGAGAAATCAGAAGCAACGGCAGCTTGTGCATTCATTGCCAGTCCCCCTATTCGTTCAAGACTTAATCTTTACCTAGACGACGACGTTTTTCTTGCTTTTCACGTTCGTTCTTGTTCAAGACTTGTTTACGGAGACGAACCGATTGTGGTGTGATTTCACAGTACTCATCTTCGTTCAAGAATGTCAACGACTCTTCAAGTGAGAAGACACGTGGACGTTTAAGAACGTTCGTTGAGTCTTTTGCAGATGCACGCATGTTCGTTAATTGTTTTGCTTTAACGACGTTGACAGCGAGATCGACATCACGGTTACATTCGCCGATGATCATACCTTCGTATACTTCAATACCTGGCTCGATGAAGATCGTTCCGCGGTCTTCAAGAGCTGAGATCGCGTAAGCAGTTGCTTTACCTGTTTCGATTGAGACCATAACACCGCTACGACGTCCACCGATGTCCGCTTGGATGAACGGACGGTATTCTTCGAATGTGTGGTTCATGATTCCGTATCCACGTGTAGCAGAAAGGAATTCGTTACGGTAACCGATCAAACCACGTGAAGGAACGATGAATTCCATCTTCGTTTGACCGTTGTCCATTGTTTGCATGTTCGTCAATTCACCTTTACGGAGACCGATCGATTCCATGACAGAACCTGTGTACTCTTCTGGTGTATCGATGACGACGCGTTCGAATGGCTCGACTTTGACGCCTTCTTCTTCTTTGATGATTACTTGCGGTTTCGATACTTGAATTTCGTATCCTTCACGGCGCATGTTTTCGATCAAGATCCCGAGGTGAAGTTCCCCACGACCAGAAACGATCCAGCGGTCCGGTGAGTCTGTGTTTTCGATGCGAAGTGAAACGTCTGTTTCGAGTTCTTTTTCAAGACGCTCTTCGATTTTACGTGAAGTAACGAGATCCCCTTCACGACCAGCGAATGGCGAGTTGTTGACGATGAATGTCATTTGAAGCGTTGGCTCATCGATACGTAATAATGGGAGTGGATCAACGTGTGAAGTTGGGCAAACTGTTTCACCGACGTTGATGTCTTCCATACCAGCGATCGCAATCAAGTCTCCTGCTTTTGCAGTTTCGATTTCGACACGTTTTAGACCGAAGTAACCGAACAACTTCGTGACACGGAAGTTCTTCGTTGAACCGTCAAGTTTTGAAAGTGAAACGCTATCGCCAACTTTGATTTCGCCACGGAAGACACGACCAACACCGATCCGTCCGAGGTAGTTATCATAGTCAAGCATCGTAACTTGGAACTGAAGTGGCTCCATTGTGTTATCGACAGGTGCTGGTGTATGCTCAAGAATTAAATCAAGAACGTTCGTGATTGTATCTTCTTGTTTATCTAATTCAGGTTCGAATGAACTTGAGCCGTTGACTGCCGATGCATAAACGACTGGGAATTCGAGTTGATCTTCGTCAGCTCCGAGGTCGATCAAGAGATCCACGACTTCGTCGACGACTTCAAGAGGACGGACCATCGGTTTGTCGATTTTGTTGACGACGACAATTGGTTGAAGTCCTTGCTCGAGTGCTTTTTTCAAAACGAAACGTGTTTGTGGCATACAGCCTTCACGTGCATCGACAACGAGGATGACGCCATCCACCATACGCATGATTCGCTCAACTTCTCCACCGAAATCGGCGTGTCCTGGCGTATCAACGATATTGATGCGTGTGTTTTTGTAGTCGATTGCAGTGTTTTTCGCAAGAATCGTGATTCCACGTTCCCGCTCGATGTCATTTGAGTCCATTGCGCGTTCTTCGACTTGTTCGTTCGTACGGAACGTACCAGACTGTTTTAAAAGCTCATCGACTAATGTTGTTTTACCATGGTCAACGTGAGCGATGATCGCAACGTTGCGTAAATCATTTCGTACTAATGTTGTCATAGGTGTGTACCTCTTTCTATTCATTTAAATAAATCTTATCATACTTTCGGTCAACTTTAAGAGTATAGCACAGGTAGAGTCCTAATTGGCAATGACTAAGATTCGACATCATCTCGAAAGCCTTTTCATTATTCTTCATTCACGCTACACTGTTAACGTACTCACGGGTAGAGGGGGAAAAAACATGCGTCTACTATTTTTGTTACTTGCCATGCTTGCAGTAGGATCCATGGCAGGCATCGGCATTTTCATCGCGGAACAAAACGTACCGATGACGATCGCCTCTGTCGTCTTGATGATAGTTGCGATGGGTGCCGGATTCGTTTTAAAGGCACGTTTGCGCAAACAAACATGACTGAGAAGGTTCCTTTCGTTTAAAACGAAAGGACCTTTTTTCAATCCTCTTGTGTTTGTACAAACGTCAATACATCTTCAACGAATGTCTGGCTCCCTGCTAATACACTCGTTTGCTCGAGAAACGACATCGGCTCTCCGGTAATCGTCCCGACACGTCCACCAAGCTCTTCAATCAATAATTGACCGGCTGCATAATCCCAAGGCATGTTACGCATCGTGATATATCCATCAACGCGTCCGGCAGCCGTCCATGCGAGTTCAAGGGAAGCTGCACCAATCGCTCGTACACCTACTGCGTGTCGCACGAGCGGCGCAAGACGATCCGTGTTAATTCGACGGTTCGGCGTCACCCAAGTAGCATTCATACAGATGATCGCTTCCTTAACGCTCCGTTCTGTCAGTTGAGGTAACCGAATACCGTTTTGATAAGCCCCTTGTCCTTTGATGACATGAAATAGCTCGTCAGCCATGACATCATAAACAAATCCGTACCGTAGTTCCCCTTCCATCATGATCGCAATTGAGATGGCGAACATTCGCTTTTGACGGATGAAGTTCATCGTTCCGTCGATCGGATCAACGAACCAAATCGTACCTTCGAGTGTATCGGGTCGAGCGATGCGCCCCTCTTCACCATAAATATGATGATCCGGATAGCGATCTAGAATACCTTTAATCAATAAATCCTCGACGGCTTGATCAATCTCCGTCACTAAATCACTTTTTCCGGTTTTCTGTTCAATGTGATACGACACATCAATCTTTTCGCGAATGTATTTCCCTGCTCGCTTGATCAAGTCTATCGCATCCAACTCGATTTGCATCTTCCTTCACTCCTTCATCATCGTTTCCAGCTTCTTCTATAGTAACAAAAAAAGAAAACCAGCGAACGATTCGCTGGTTGAAGTGGTGATATTTTATTATAAGGTAGAGAAAAGGACGTTGAAATCAAGCTTCAAGACGTACCATCTCTTGACGATATTTTTCGAGGCGCTCTTTACTTGCACCAACAGCTTCTGCGTCACTTGCCACCATCGCATCATGTAATGTAGCAAGCTCATAGTCGATTTCGAGACGCAATACAGGAATGCGTTTTTCTGCATCTTTTCTCTTGTATGCTTCTATCACTTGTTTCACAGTAACCACACTCCTTCGCGGGATAAACAGAAGTTTAATTTGTCAGACAATTGCGACTTATCAGTGGATTGAATCAATAATAGTACGATTCAACTTAGATGTAAAGCATCTAATTTTAAAAAATACAGTTTCACATATTTGTAAGGATAACGTCTTGTATGTAGTATATAGCCGCTTCCCTTCCACTTTAAACAAATGATGATCATTTTCCGCACATTTCCAGTCCGTATAAAAGATAAGACTCCTATACGATCGCATAGGAGTCTTATCTTTTATGATGTCATTATTTTTTCATGAGCACGATTGGATCTTCTTGGCGTTTTGCCTGTTGCATCGTCCGATAACTTGAGCAACCTGTCTCTTCCATATAAAACTGATCCCACTGTTTTTCCTCGGATTTCGAGGTGACGATTTGCTTAAATTCCCGATATGCCTCGAGCAAACGTTGTCGTTCTACACCTGATTCATACGCTTGTTCGACTAAATTGAAAAAGTCGATGACTTTAACAATTTCTTCCGTCGACCAATCGGAATTGAGCGGATAATTCAATGCCATCATTCCCACTTCCTTTCTGCACTTTTCTATTTTACACGGAAAAGAAGCATAAAACAGTTGCAACCGTCCGAAAACTTGTTATAGTTAGCTTGTTTGATTGTATTTTTATTCGGTTTTAAGGGGGGGAAATCTGGTGCAAACAAAAAGCTTAACACAGCTCGATACACCTTTATTCGATGCGCTACTCGCGCATGCGAAACGTCAACCAATTCAATTTCATATTCCCGGTCATAAAAATGGTCAAGGAATGGATCCAGCCTTTCGATCGTTCATCGGTCAGAATGCGCTCGATATCGATTTAATCAATATCGCTCCCCTTGATGATCTTCATCATCCAAAGGCAATCATTAAGGAAGCTCATCAATTGGCAGCTCAAGCCTTCCATGCCGACGAAACGTTCTTTTCCGTACAAGGAACGTCAACCGCAATCATGGCAATGATCATGAGCGTCGTCGGACCTGATGATAAAATTCTCGTTCCTCGAAATGTTCATAAATCGGTGATGTCAGCTATCGTTCTTTCTGGTGCGCACCCGATTTTCATTCATCCTGAATTCGATGAGACATTTGGTATCGCACACGGTATCACACCAAGCGCGGTAGAACGTGCCCTTGCACTTCATCCTGATACAAAGGCAGTGCTCGTCATCAACCCGACCTATTTCGGCGTTGCTGGCGACTTGGAGAGCATCGTCAAACTTTCCCATAGTAAGGGTATTCCGGTACTCGTCGACGAAGCACACGGCGTCCATATCGCCTTCCACGAAGATATGCCATTATCTGCAATGCAAGCAGGAGCTGATCTCGCAGCAACGAGTGTCCATAAACTCGGTGGATCACTCACTGGAAGCTCTGTTTTAAACGTTCGCCGGGGTCTTGTCTCTCCGGATAAGGTTCAAGCGGTACTCTCGATGTTGACGACGACTTCAACATCCTATCTACTGCTTGCTTCTCTTGACTGCGCACGGCGCCATCTTGCAATCAACGGTGAAGCGATGAATCGTCGGGCACTCGAACTCGCGACACGGATGCGTTTCGGATTAGCGAAGCTTCCTTATCTCGCCGTTTTCGGCGAATCCGATCTTCATTCAAGTGCGACGTTCGCTTTTGATCCAACGAAAGTGCTCGTTTCCGTTAAGGGACTTGGTATTTCTGGTCACCTTGTCGAAGAGTTTTTGCGTGAAGAACATCGGATCGAAGTTGAACTTTCTGATTTAAATAATATCCTTGTCATCATCACTTCTGGTGACTCGGAAGAGACAATCGATGCATTCCTACATGCGATGTCTTTACTTGTTGCACGCTATCAGAATAATGGCGCTGAAACGATTGATCACTCAATCGTCCTTCCAGACATTCCAGCGCTCGCTCTCAGCCCACGTGATGCTTTCTATGAAGAAACAGAGACAATTCCGTTAGTCGATGCGGTCGGACGGATTTCAGCTGAATTCATGATGGTGTATCCTCCTGGTATTCCCATCTTTATTCCTGGCGAAATGATCACGGCAGACAATCTTGCCTATATTAAAGAAAACATTGAAGCTGGTCTTCCGGTTCAAGGTCTTGAGGATCATTCGCTCGAGACGATCAAAGTCATTCAGCAATCGAATGCAATTCGGTGAAGACAAAACAAAGCAGTAATCCTTACTAGATGAGGATTACTGCTTTTTTAATTGGATCGTTTCATTCTGCATATTCATCGTTTGGCGAACAAGGAATGAATGCCGCTAATGCTTCACCAATTAATGCAACATCCTCTTGCTCAATTGCAAAAGTACGAGCTAAAACTTCTCCATTTAACACATCCTGTTGATCAAATAACGCTGACTGACCACCGGTTAAACTAACGACGAGTACTTTCCCAAAAAATTGTCCTGTACAGATGACAGCGAAATCATAGCGAGCGAATGCGGTCGTCCAGCCTACAAAGCGAACCTTATCCATCTCTGATACGTAATACAGCTCCTCTAAGGCAGTCACGGATTCCATATGCGTCCACCCTCTCCATTTTTTATTCTTTTCCTTTTTTGAATCAAGACAAAACAAAAAAAAACACCTCATACACGGTCGGCTCCCCGTGCATGAGGTGTTTCGGAATTATTTAATGATATGGATCGGGCTACCGATTGCAACTTCAGCAGTTTCCATTGCGATTTCACCAAGTGATGGGTGCGCGTGGATTGTGAGTGCGATATCTTCAGCTGTCATACCAGACTCGATTGCGAGTCCCATTTCAGCGATCATATCAGAAGCGCCTGTACCAGCGATTTGCGCGCCGATCAAGAGACCATCTGATTTACGAGTAATCATTTTCAAGAAGCCGTCTGGCTCGTTGAGTGCAAGTGCACGACCATTCGCAGCGTAAGGGAATTTAGACGCGACATAGTCGAGTCCTTCTTCTTTCGCTTGTGCTTCCGTGTAACCGACTGTAGCGAGTTCTGGGTCTGTGAAGACGACCGCTGGAATCGCGCTGTAGTCGAGGTATGCAGGGTGTCCTGCAGCTGCTTCAGCAGCGATTTTAGCTTCGAATGAAGCTTTGTGCGCAAGTGGTGGTCCTGGAACGATATCACCGATTGCGTAAATGTTTTCGTTTGAAGTACGGCACTGATCGTCGATTTCAACAAGACCACGGTCGCTGACTTTGACTTCTGCCATTTCAAGACCAAGATCACTTGTGTTCGGACGACGACCAACAGTGACGAGGACGTAGTCCGCTTCAACTGTTTGTGCTTCACCGTTGACTTCGAATGTTACTTTAACACCATCTTCTGACTCTTCCACACTTTGTGCAAGTGCTTCGTTGTGGATCGTGATGTTACCTTTTTGTTTGAGCTTTTTCTTGACTACTTGTGTCATAGCAGGCTCGAAACCAGAAAGGATGTCTTTTGTTCCTTCAAGAATGACGACTTCTGTATCGAAGTTCGCATACGCTGTACCAAGCTCCATCCCGATGTATCCGCCACCGATGACGATGAGTTTTTTCGGGATTTCAGGAAGGTTCAATGCGCCTGTTGAAGAAAGAACGCGTTTTGACCATTTGAAAGCTGGAAGTTCGATTGGAGTCGAACCAGTCGCGATGATACATTTCTTGAATTTGTAAGGAGTCGAAGAATCTTCGTTGATGATACGAACTGTATCTTCTGATTGGAAGTAAGCTTCCCCAACGACAGTCTCGACTTTGTTGCCTTTAAGAAGACCACTAACGCCGCCAGTCAATTTGTTGACGACAGATTGTTTCCAAGATTGAACTTTCGAGAAATCGACAGTTGCATTCTCAGAAGTGATCCCCATATCGCTTGAACCTTTAGCGTGCTGGAAGTTATGTCCTGCAGTGATCAAGGCTTTTGATGGGATACATCCTACGTTTAAGCAGACACCGCCGACGTTTTCACGTTCAACGATTGTTACTTTCATACCAAGTTGCGCGCCGCGGATTGCAGCAACATAACCACCAGGGCCAGCCCCGATTACGAGTAAATCTGTTTCTTGTGCGAATTCACCTACTACCATTGCTTATCCCTCCATGATGAGAAGTTGTGGGTCGTTCAATAGGCGTTTAACTAAGTTAAGCGCGTTTTGTGCAGTTGCACCATCGATGAGACGGTGGTCGAAGCTGAATGAAAGTGCAAGAACTGGTGCAGCAACGATTTCGCCGTTTTTGACGACCGCTTTTTCAGCGATACGGCCGATACCGAGGATTGCAACTTCTGGGTGGTTGATGACTGGTGTGAACCATTGACCGCCAGCAGAACCGATGTTAGTGATCGTGATTGATCCGCCTTTCATCTCGTCGCCAGAAAGTTTTCCGTCACGTGCTTTACCAGCAAGGTCATTGATGTTGTCAGCAAGTGCGAAGATCGATTTACGATCTGCATCTTTGACGACTGGTACGACAAGACCGTTGTCTGTATCAGCAGCGATACCGATGTTGAAGTAGTTTTTGTAGACGATTTCTTCGTTTACATCGTCGATTGATGCGTTGATTGCCGGGTATTTTTTAGCAGCAGCAGTCAATGCTTTTACGACGAACGGAAGGTAAGTCAATTTCGTACCTTGAGCAGCCGCAACTTCTTTGAAGTTTTTACGGAGTGCAACGAGGTTCGTAACATCCACTTCGTCCATGAGTGTTACGTGTGGAGCTGTATGTTTCGAGTTAACCATTGCTTTCGAAATCGCTTTACGGATTCCTTTGATTTTCTCGCGTGTTTCAAGTTCAGGTTGAGCAGCAACGTATGGCTTCACTTCTGTTTTTGGTGCAGAAGCAGCTGGTGCTTTTTCTTCAGTTGCTGGTGCATCAGAAGTTTGTCCACCGTTTGCGAATGCATCGATGTCTTCTTTAACGACACGACCGTTGTCTCCAGAACCTTGGACTTCACGGATGTCGACACCTTTTTCACGTGCATATTTACGGACAGATGGCATCGCGATGACGCGTTCTGATTTATGGATTTGAACCTCGTTTGGTTTGTCTTCCACTTTTTGATCCGTATCTTGAACGTCTTTCGCATTTTCTTCAGCTTTTGGTTGCTCTGCTTCTTCAGAAGGAGCAGAACCTTCGCCTTCGACTTCGAAAGTGATGAGGACGTCGCCAACGACAGCTACGACACCTTCGTCAACTTTTACTTCTTTAACAGTACCATCAACTGGCGATGGAATTTCAACGACTGCTTTATCGTTTTGTACTTCAAGAAGAACATCATCTTCTTTGACAGTGTCGCCCGCTTTTACGAACCACTTTACGATTTCACCTTCATGAATACCCTCACCGATATCCGGCAATTTGAATTCAAATAAACCCATTTGAATATGCCTCCTTTTAGTTCACTCTTCTAGTCGATTGTTATCTGTAAAAACGGAAGCAAGGAGAGAATGTACCCCTCTCCTTATTTTCCGAAATGCTCTTAGAAATTGTAGACAGTCTTGACTTTCTCGACGATATCTTTGTGATCCGGGATCCAGACGTCTTCACCTTGTGCGAATGGGAAGATCGTATCTGGAGCAGCAACACGAAGAATCGGTGCTTCGAGGTCAAGGATTGCACGTTCTTGGATTTCAGTTGCAACCATTGCAGCGATACCCGCTTGTTTTTGTGCTTCTTGAACGACGACGACACGGTTTGTTTTCTTGACAGAAGCAAGAATCGTATCGATATCGATCGGGCTGATCGTCATCAAGTCGATGATTTCGACGCTGATGTTTTCTTTTTCGAGCTCTTCTGCTGCTTTAAGTGAAGCGTGCACCATCGCACCGTAAGTGACGATTGTTACATCTGTACCTTCACGTTTTACATCAGCTTTTCCGAGTTCGATCGTGTAATCGCCCTCTGGCACTTCACCGCGGAATGAACGGTAGAGTTTCATGTGCTCGAGGAATACGACTGGGTCGTTATCACGGATTGACGCGATCAAGAGACCTTTTGCATCGTATGGTGTTGAAGGAATGACAACTTTAAGTCCTGGTGACTGAGCCATGAGTCCTTCGAGGTTATCTGCGTGAAGTTCCGGTGTTTTAACACCGCCACCGAATGGTGAACGGATTGTTACAGGTGCATTGTATGTGCCACCTGAACGGTAACGGAGACGCGCGAGTTGTGCTGCAACTGAATCGAATACTTCGAATACGAATCCGAAGAATTGGATTTCCATGATTGGACGGAATCCTGTCAGACTGAATCCGACAGCAAGACCACCAATACCTGATTCCGCAAGTGGTGTATCGAAGACACGGTCTTCGCCGAGCTCATCTTGAAGACCTTCCGTCGCACGGAATACCCCACCGTTTTTACCGACGTCTTCACCGAACAAGAGAACTTGTTCGTCGCGTTTCATCTCGACGCGCATTGCGTCAGTGATCGCTTGGATCATCGTCATTTGTGCCATGGGTTATTTCGACTCCTTTGCTGTATACTCATCAAGCTGCTCTTGCAGGTTTAGTGGAAGCTTTTCAGCCATCACGTTGATGAAATCTGTAACTTTTTGTTTTGGTTCTTTGTCAGCTTGTGCAAGTGCTTCCTTAACGTCAGCTTTAGCTTGCTCGATGACTTCGTTCTCTTTATCTTCGTTCCAAAGACCTTTTGCTTCCATGAAAGCACGGAAACGGACGAGTGGATCTTGTGCTTGATACTCATCATCCATGTCTTTTGTACGGTAACGTGTTGGATCATCACCAGCGAGTGTGTGTGGTCCATAACGGTAAGTCAATGTTTCAATCAATGTCGGAACACCGTTAAGTGCTTCTACGCGTGCTTGTTTCGTAGCTGCGTATACAGCAAGAACGTCCATACCGTCGACTTGGATACCATTGATACCAGCAGCAACAGCTTTTTGAGCGATTGTTTTCGCCATAGATTGTTTTTCGACAGGTGTCGAGATTGCGAAACGGTTGTTTTGAACGACGAAGATTGCAGGTGCTTTGAAAGCTCCAGCGAAGTTCATACCTTCATAGAAGTCCCCTTGTGAAGAACCACCATCACCTGTGTAAGTGATCGCTACTTGTTCTTTACCGCTTTTCTTAAGACCGAGAGCAACACCAGCCGCTTGAACGATCTGCGCACCGATGATGATTTGTGGCATTAAGACGTTAACACCCTCAGGAATCTGACCGCCTGTGATGTGACCGCGTGAGAACAAAAATGCTTTGTAAAGTGGGAAGCCATGGAAGACCATTTGTGGAATATCACGGTATCCAGGAAGAATCCAGTCATCTTTATCCAAAGCGAATTGCGTACCGATCATTGACGCTTCTTGTCCAGCTACTGGAGCGTAGAAACCAAGACGTCCTTGACGGTTAAGTGAGATTGCACGTTGGTCCCAGATACGTGTGTATACGAGACGGCGCATTAATTCCGTAAGCTCTTCATCCGAGAGGTCTGGCATAGCGTCTTTATTGACGACTTCACCTTTCTCGTCAAGAATGCGGAACGTTTCAAAGTTTTCTTCCACGTTTTTAAACATGTTTACGTTCATCTTTTCACCTCATCCTTTCACTGCGTTCAGCGAAATATTCCTCTGACTGATTTGCCCACATGACAATAGTGTCCAAAAAACGAAGTCCCGTGTGACTATCCTTTGAACATGTGTCTGTGTACCTATTCAGTTGAGTAAACTGTATTATCATGAATCGACACGTTATAGTGTCTTGTTCATTACGTTACAAGTATAAATCTGTAACACCTTAAAATCAAAGGAAATGTTTTATTTTTTTCGCGTTTCATATTGTGAATTCAATCACAAAACTAGAATATTCCATCTTCTGTATCATTCGATATTTTCCTACTGTGTTAGTTGTCATCATTCCCCACTTTCCTATGCTATACTTTTTGTAGACGAAAGGAGTGTTGTTCATGATCACCATGAATGAAATCGTACGCGAAGACGTTCCTGCTCTTCACGAACGGTCAGTAGAAGTGACCTTCCCTCTCAGCGATGAGGATAAGGAAACGATGCGACTCATGCGCGAGTTCCTCGCCAACAGTCAAGATGATGAAATTGCGAAGAAATACGATTTACGAAGCGGCATTGGACTTGCAGCACCACAAATCGGTGTCAACAAGCGCATGTTCGCAATCCGCTTACCGGATGGTGATGATTTGCTGGAATTTGGTATCTATAATCCAAAAATCATCAGTCATTCCGTCGAGCAGACGTATTTAACGGGCGGCGAAGGATGTCTGTCCGTCGACCGTGAAGTCGAAGGACATGTACCGCGCTATATGCGTATTACCCTAACTGGCATCGATCATAACGGAAATCCTGTAAAATTACGTTTAAAAGGTATGAAAGCAATCGTCTGTCAACACGAATATGATCATTTGGATGGTGTCATGTTCTATGATCGGATCGATAAAAAAGAACCATTCAAGGAATATGGTCCTGCCACATAATACAAAAATCCTCGTTTCCGTTTCCGGAAACGAGGATTTTTTCGAATCAGACTTCCATGATGATCGGCATGACCATCGGATGACGTTGTGTTTTTTCAGTTAAATACGGTGTGAGCGTATCATTGATGACTTGTTTGATGTCCGTCCATTTCGTGTTACGGTTCGCAAGCGATTGATCAAGCGAACGCTTAAGTAGACGTTCAGCATCTTTAATCAAATTACCTGACTCACGCATGTAGACGAAACCACGCGAGATGATATCCGGTCCTGAGACGAGACGATTCGTTTTAGAGTCAAGCGTCACGACAACGACGACAAGTCCCTCTTCTGAGAGAATACGGCGGTCTCGTAAGACGATGTTACCGATATCACCGATTCCTTTTCCATCGACATAAACGGCATTCGCTTGAATCTTCCCAGTGATAGCGGCTGCATTCGCATCTAATGCCAGTACTTCACCGTTATCCATGACGAAGCAGTTCTCTTCCGGTACACCAGCATCCATCGCAAGCGACATATGCTTCTTCAGCATCCGGTATTCCCCGTGAATCGGCATGAAGTATTTCGGATTCAATAGACGTAACATGAGCAACTGCTCTTGTTGACTACCGTGACCTGATGTATGGATATCATTCAGTTTACCGTACATGACATCTGCGCCAGCTTTATATAGCTGATTGATCGTCTTTCCGACAGAAACGACGTTTCCTGGGATTGGTGACGAAGAGAAGATGACGAGATCATCTGGAATGATTGAAATTTGACGGTGTGTTCCGTTTGCGATACGGCTAAGGGCCGCCATCGGTTCTCCTTGTGAACCGGTACAAAGGATCGTCAACTCGTTTGATTTATAACGCTTCATCTCGTTCGGCTCGATGATCGTACCCTTCGGTGCCTTGATGAAGTCAAGTTCTTGACCAATCATCATGACCTTATCCATGCTACGTCCGAAAACGACGATTTTTCGTCCTGCTTCAACAGAAGCATTGACGACTTGTTGGAGACGATAGATGTTCGATGCGAATGTCGCGAAAATGATTCGTCCTTCCGCCTTACGGAAGATGTCTGAAATCGTTTCCCCAACGACACGTTCGCTCATCGTAAAACCTTCCACTTCAGCGTTCGTAGAATCCGATAAGAGGCACAAGACGCCTTCCTTACCAAGTTCAGCCATTTTCGCTAAATCAGCAGGTTCTCCGACCGGTGTGAAATCGAACTTAAAGTCCCCTGTATGCACGATATTGCCTTGTGGTGTCTTGACGACGACACCGAACGAGTTCGGAATCGAGTGTGTCGTACGGAAGAACGAGATACTCGTCTTCCGAAACTTGATGATCGAATCTTCATCGATTTCATGAAGTTCTGCATTCCGAAGCAAACCGTGTTCTTCTAGTTTGACTTTAATGAGACCCATTGCAATTTTTCCAGCGTAAATCGGTAAGTTTACTTGTTTAAGCAAGAAAGGAAGACCGCCAATATGGTCTTCGTGACCGTGCGTGATGAAGACCCCTTTGACCTTATCTTTGTTCTTGATCAAATAAGTGTAGTCCGGAATGACATAGTCGATCCCGAGTAATTCATCCTCAGGGAACATGACACCCGCGTCGATGACGATGATTTCATCTTGGAATTGAACGACATACGTGTTCTTTCCGATTTCCCCGAGTCCACCGAGTGCGAAGACGGCGGCTTGATGGTTTTTGACGAACTTCATTCGAACGTCGCAACCTTGAAGTCAGGATGTTGTTGCTCGTATGTCAAAAATTCTCCACTAACTTCGCGGATGAACTCAATGTTGATCTCTTTGAGGTGGTCAATCGTTGATCGCACGTCACGAATGCTTTCCCCTTCTACATACATCGTTTCTGTCCGTTCACGAACAGGTGCTTCCGAACGAAGCGGTTGGTAAAATACTTTAAAAATCATGTCTAGCAACTCCTTATCAGTACATTGTTTTTTGTCCTTAGTACAGTATACACGATACATGGACTATTTTTCATCCTTATTCCGCATGTTCCCTTCCGGCAACACGCTTTTGGTTATGCTATACTTTCACATGAACAGGTCATTTCGACCAATTAAAAAGAGAAGGTGAAACCATGGCAAATCAGAAAGTCGTCTTTTTCGATATCGACGGAACCTTATTGCATGATGGTCATTTCGTTCCGGAATCAACAAAACAGGCAATTCGTCAACTTCAAGAAAACGGTGTATATGTAGCGCTCGCGACTGGACGCGGTCCCGCAATGTTATCTGGGATTCGTGAGTTGCTCAACATTGATACGATCATCGGTTACAACGGGCAAATTGTCGTTCATCAAAACGAAATCATCTACAAACGTCCACAACCTAAAGTCGATCTGACACATTTGACGCAACAAGCAAAGGAAAACGGACATACGCTTGTCTATCTTGGCGAAACAAAAGGTTTTACAACGAAATCAAATGATTTTCATGTCGTTGATTCGCTCGGAGATCTCGACATGCCGTTACCGCTTCACGATGAAGAAGCCTTCTTGTCTCACGATGTGTTTCAAACGCTTGTCTACTGCACGGCAGAAGAAGAAGCAGATTACATCAAACGTTACGATGCTTTTGATTTCATTCGCTGGCATCCCCATGCGATGGATGTCATCAACGTTGGATCCTCGAAAGCAGAAGGCATCAAACAGTTCTTGAAATTGACAAACATTCGCCGCGAGGATACCTTCGCTTTTGGAGATGCTCTCAATGACCTTGAAATGCTACGCTATGTCGGAACCGGTATTGCAATGGGCAATGGGCTTCCGGAAACAAAAGCCGCTGCCGATTATGTCACGAAACCAATTCTTGAAGACGGTATCGCACATGGACTCAAAGAATTCCAACTCATCTAATAGATAGATGTAAAGCTGAGGCACGCCTCAGCTTTTTTTAGTTCTTTACTTTATGAATCGCGCGTTCTAAGCGATCAAGATCTTCATTCTCACCAATGACGACGAGATAATCGCCTTTTTCAATGACTTCATCTGCCTGCAAGGAGATCATGACATTTTCACCCCGTTTGATGGCGACAACGTTTGCTCCATATTTACTTCGTAAGTCGAGATCAATCAAGGTTTGTTTTGCCATCCGATCACTGACTTTAATCTCAACGATTGAGAATTCTTGTGATAAGTCTAAGTAGTCAAGGATATTCGAACTCATCAATCCGTTCGCAATCCGAACCCCCATATCCCGCTCAGGGTGAACGATGAAATCCGCTCCAATTTTTCGCAATACTTTTTCATGGTAATCATTCGTTGCTTTGACGGTGATCGATTGCACACCGAGCTCTTTTAAAATCAACGTCGTCAAGATAGACGCTTGAATGTTTTCCCCAATAGCGACGATGACATGATCAAAGTTTCGAATCCCCAAACTTTTTAAAACGTTCTCATCGGTCGTATCGGCAATGACAGAATGTGTCGCAATCCCCATGAATTCGTTGACACGTTCCTCATCGGAATCAATTGCCAAGACATCATAGCCGTTTTTCGATAATTCGCGGACAATCGAGCCACCAAAACGCCCTAGTCCGATTACTGCAAACTCTCCATTCATTTTCACAACTCTCCTTCACAATCGCTCTTCATTAGTAGTGTACCCGATTCAATTTAAAAATACTATAAACGCCTCTGCGAATCGCAGAGGCGTTTATCCATTCATTATTTTGATGATTTTCCACGTACATAATCGTTATCGAACAAGAAGAGCCGTAAAATCAAATACAACGCCGGAATTAAGAGTAAAAGTCCGAAGATGAAAACGACGACGAGTGCGGAAGCCATCGTTTCGTTTACGACTGCTTTGTTGATATCGATATATGGATACAAGATATACGGCAAGTGTGTATATCCGTAACCGAACCACGCGACTGCATACTGTAACATGACCGCGACGAACGCGATGCCATAGTTCTTCTTCATATAGACGAGTGTCACGGCAATGAGGAAAAATAAGAAACTAGCAGCGAACCACCACCAGTTGCCGTTTAGGATATTTTCATAATGCCATGCCGCTTGGTTCTTCAGTCCAAAGAAGACGAGCGCACAGACGAGGATTGTTGGTCCACTCCAAAAGAGTGCCCATTTCCGAATAAGCGGCGTAGCTCCCTCATCTTTCGCTTTATCCGCGTAGAATAAGAGGAACATCGCGCTGATGTATAAGACAGATACGATAGCGAGCGCTACGACCGTCCACGAGTAAAAGTTCGAAAATAATTTCGTTCCTAAAAACTCAACTGTATCATTCGTTTTGCGGATGAAACCACCTTGACTGATTGTCAATGTCGTCGACATCGCAGCAGGAATCAGCAACCCTGTCGCTCCATATAAAAATGTGTAGAACATGCTGTCGTTTGATCCATAGTTGGCGAACGCATAAAAGCTACCACGAATCGCAATCAAGACAAGAACAATTGACGCTGGTACGAGTAGTGCCGTACCGAAATAATAAGCGGAGTCTGGGAAGAACCCAACTAGTCCTACGAAGAAGAATACGAAGAAGACATTCGTTACCTCCCAAACAGGAGAGAGGTAACGAAGAATCAATCGATTCGTCAGATGATCCCGCTTCGTATATTTTGAATAAAAGGCGTAAAATCCAGCACCGAAGTCAATTGAGGCAACGATGAGATATCCGTACAGGAAAGTCCAAAGGACCGTGATCCCTAGTGTTTGAACGTCCAAATCGTTCCCTCCTTACTTGTTATCATCCACGAACATTGCTTCACCGCGTGCATGGTGGTTTTCAGCAAGTTCTTGAAGTTCTTTTCCAACCGTGTTTTTCTTAAACATCCGTAATAAGACGACCGTACAAATCGTACCAAGCAACAAGTACAATGCACTGAATAAAATGAGCATCGGACCAACCGCTGTTGAAGTCGTCGCCGCGTCCGCTGTTCGCATGATACCGTAAAGCGTCCAAGGTTGACGACCAATCTCAGCGTACATCCATCCCGCTTCGATTGAAATCATCGCTAACGGACCACCGATGAACACCCCTCGTAAAATCCACTTATTATATGGATTCAATTTTTTCAATCGGAATGCCAAGATGAACAAAGCAGAGATAGCAGTCAAGTACATCCCAATCGATACCATGATATCAAAGAAATAGTGGACGATCAGTGGTGCTTGATCTTCTTTTGCGAATTCGTTTAAACCGATGACTTCCGTATTCGGAGCCCCACCTGCAAGAATTGAGAGCGCATATGGGATTTTGACGGCTCCTTTGATTTCATAACTGCCGTCTTCTTGCTGATCAAGTATCCCACCAAAAATCAATTCTGCTTCATTTGTCGTATCAAAATGCCATTCCGCAGCTGCTAGTTTTTCTGGCTGGTATTTCGCTAAATATTTCCCTGAGAAGTCACCGACAAGTGCTGTCGAGAACGCGAAAATCAGACCAGCCATGACAGTGAGACGAAGAGCTTTCTTATGATATGCCGTCTCTGCTGCTGAGAGTGTCTTTTTGCGAAGCAAATGGAACGCCGCGATTGCTGCCAAGATAAAGGCAACAGTCAAGTAAGCTGAAACGATGACGTGTGTCGCCTTCGTCGGTGTCGCTGTATTAAACATTGCTTTTAATGGTTCGATTTGCGTTAACGTACCATTGACGATCTTAAATCCTTCTGGTGAGTTCATGAAGGAGTTGACTGTCGTGATGAAGAACGCTGATGCTGTCGCACCAATGACGACTGGAATCCCAATCAACCAGTGCAACCATGGATTTTTGAACCGGTCCCACGTATACAAGTAAATACCAAGGAAAATCGCTTCAAAGAAGAACGCGAACGTTTCCATAAATAGTGGCAAAGCAATTGTTTGACCCGCTACTTGCATGAGTGACGGCCAAAGTAATGATAGTTGCAAGCCGATTGCCGTCCCTGTTACGACACCGACTGCTACGGTAACGACGTATCCACGCGTCCACCGTCTTGCTAATAAGATATAATCTGGATCTTTGCGTTTCAGACCGATGAATTCAGCTGCCAGTACCATGAGCGGTACTCCGACACCAATCGTCGCGAAAATAATATGAAACGCTAGTGTGAGCCCTGTCAACAATCGACTGAGCACTACGGGATCATTGAACATGTATTTAGCCCCCTCTTCCTAAAACATACTTCTCTATATGGTCTATAACCGTATCATAGAGAACATAACCCTTTGTGTCTGTTTATAATGTTTGATGTAACAAATTGTTCACATATACACGTGATTTTTTTCACAAAATGTTCGAAAACTCTTATTCCTACATATATTAAAAACTTTCCCATTCCTGAATTCGAAAGGGAAAGCTTTATATCCTTTATTATTTCATAAAAATTTTTAAACATACTCTCGGAAATAATGGTCAAGTAAATCAATGACAAAAGGAATGGCTGATTCATCCGGGTTTAATGTTGGTTGATGCAAACCAGATGTCGGATTATCGACGCCGAGCCAGAACATCATCCCTGGGATCTCTTTCAGCATGAAACCAAAATCTTCCCCTGTCATCGCCGCGTCACATTCGATATAGTTGGCATTCATCTTTACGAATGATGAGAATTTATCCACGATTTGCCGGTCGTTGACGACTTCATAATAGCGATTACCGAATTGCAGATCGATTTTAACACCAAACGAAGCTTCGATTCCTCGAATGATGTCACGGACACGACGTTCGAGTTTTTCCATGTCTTCGCCGTTTAGCGCACGCATCGTTCCGTCAAGAACCGCTCTACCGGCAATGACATTCTCACGAATACCTGCATCCACTTTCCCAATCGTGATGACACTACAATTCATCGGATTAATGGATCGACTGACGATCGTTTGCAATTGCATGATCAAGGCTGCTTGCGCAACAACTGTATCAATCGTCAAATGAGGAAAAGCCGCATGACCACTTTGACCATAGATCGTGATATGAACTTCTCGAGCACTCGCGAACAGTACGCCTGGACGACTAGCAATCGTACCGACTGGATATTCCGGTGCAACGTGAAGACCATACATCTCACTCGGACGATATTTTTCAAACAATGGACTTTTAATCATCGGCTCCGCCCCGCCCGGTCCTTCTTCTGCCGGTTGGAATAAAAAGACGACATCATCCATGACTGGTAGTTCAACGATCCGTTTCATCAACCCTAAAGCAATCGAGGCATGCATGTCATGACCACACGCATGCATGAACCCTGGGTGTTCTGAGCAATACGGAAGCCCTGTCGCTTCTTCAATCGGTAACCCATCAATATCTGCGCGATACCCGATCGTTCGGTTTCCAGTCAATCCTTTCACTCGAACGAAAACACCTGTTTCAAATGTGTCATATGTGACACGATCTGGCGGATATGCACGAATTTGTTCCAATATAAAAGCTTGCGTCTTGAATTCCTTGAACCCTGGTTCCGGTATTTTATGAAGCGCGCGCCGCATCTCAATGGCGTATTCCATCTGACTGACTTCCTCCTTCTTCTTTTACGATGTCCCAAAAAGCTTGGACTTGTTTTAATTCAAGCATCGATTCCGTGGACAAGATCCAAGTATCTCGCTTCAGTACTTTTCCGGATGATGTCTTCAACGGAAGCTGCATGACTTCATTCGATTGCTGAATCGTCGACTCAGGTAAGATAGCAAAACCGATGCCATGTAACGCCATCTGTTTGCATGTCTCGATTTGGTCGACGACCAAAGTCCGAGAGGGTGGACTTGCGAACCGATCTTGCCACCACTCTAAAATTTCTTGATAGTACGTCGAATCACTTTTGAACTGGATGAACGGGCGATCCGTCACACGCAATTGTTCAATCGACGTCAACTCACTATCAACTAGATAGAGCGGGTCTGAGAAAAGGCGCTCTTTAACACCTTTCCAGTCCGGGTTTCCACGAATGATCCCGATATGAAAGTGTTCCTCTAACATATGACGCATCATCTCACTTGACCATCCGGTGACCAACTGGACACGCACATGCGGATAACGCTCGACGAATCGTTTTAAGACACGCGGGAGCCAGTATTGTCCCATGATGGAGGCGACAGCAATCCGAAGCGTTCCGTAAACGGCACCCTCTTCTGCCGTCAATTCACTTTTTAGTTCGAGTTCCTTCCGATTCATCTCTTTTGCGAGACCAATCACTTTTTCTCCTTGCGGTGTGATGCTTAAGCCACGCGATGAACGAATGAATAGTTTGGTTCCCCAGCGTCTCTCAATCGCAACAAGACGTTGACTAAGCGCAGGTTGTGAAACGAATAATCGTTCAGCAGCTCGCCTCATATTCAATTCTTCCGATAAAGTGATCAACATTTCCATTTCCGACACTTGCAATGTGAGATTCGACTCCTCATGATATAAGATGGCATTAGTTTAACACGTTAGAAAGGACGATACATATGACACGCTATCATTTTATGTTCATCATCTCAACGATTGCAACGCTTGGCAGTCTCTATTTTAGTGAAATTCGTGGATTCATTCCCTGCCCTCTCTGTTGGTGGCAACGACTATTCATGTATACGACAGCCTTTTATTTGCTCATATCCTTGTTCCGGTCGAAAACGATCGATCCACTCTTTGTACGCCTATATGTGCTTGCCGGCTTTGGTGTCGCCTTGTACCATGTCATCCTTGAGCGTTTACCCGATGGCGAAGCGTTATGTTCGAGTGGCTGTCTCATCAAATGGGTCAACTATTTCGGTTTCTTGACGATTCCGATGATGAGTCTCATTGCCTTTACATTACTCTTGATTCTAGCGTTCTATCCAGCACGTTCGAACAATGAAGCGTAAGATATGAATCATTGGTCAATACAAAGAAGGAGAAGTCAATTCGGCTTCTCCTTCTTTTGTCGTTTTACATCACGTCCATCGATTGAAAACACTTACGGCGCTTGAGAACGCAAGCTCTGAGAGTTGTCCCGTCCCTTCACACCAGTCTCCGACGAAAGCAACACCTGCATGTCCCGGAATTTGAGTCGCAAGAGGACCTTGCCCCATTTTCCATTTGATTTCTTGTACGACTGCTCGTTTAATCGTTCGTTCTGCAACGATACGTTCTCTCCAGTCTGTGAAATGAACGTCAAGCATCTGTTCGATTCCCGTTCGAACATGTCCGATATAATCAGGATCCTCAAGTCGATCGTGTTCAAGATAAGCGATTGCTTGAAGGACTTGACCATCCTTTGGTGCGAGGCTTGCATCATAATGCGATAAATCCGTGATGAACGCTCGATGCGAACGGTCGTAGATGTATGAATACGGTGTTTGGATATAAGGCTGAAGTCCGAGATCATACACGAAAACTTCGACGGGTTCATGACTCGCATGCGGTGTCACGAATTTTTGGATCGTCGTTGGAGTCGCCATTTTTAAGATTTCACGTGGTGGTACGGCAAAGATGATCCGTTCCACATTCCATTCTTGTTTTTTTCGATCACGTACCAAGAATCCTGTCGTAGTCAATTCGACTGCTGTTATTTTTGTTTTTTTCAAGATCTCTCCGCGATTCTCTAGGATGATCCGTTCCAATTCCTGTACTAACCCTTGCCAGCCCCCTTCGATGTATGAGACAGGCTTTCGCGTCCGAAAAAGCTTTTGATAATACTCGAAATAGACATCTGATGGAATTTTTTCTGGTTCTGCCGTAAAAAAATTCGTTGATGCCAAATCAAGCATCAACTGTGCCACTTGTTCATCGACGCGTTCTGTTTTTAACCATTGCCCGATGGATTGTTGCGGATTCCCTCGTTCGACTCGTAAAATCGTTTTAATAATCTCCCATGTAAAACGTACTTTGTTCGTTCCTTCGATGACTTCTGTTTTCAGTAGTCCCCAGGCATTCGCAGGAACAGCCGTCAAATGACCTGAAAACTCATATTTCGCACGACTCGCTGAAAAATCAAGCCACGTCACTTCGATACCGAGTTGTTTCGTTAATTTGCGAAGAATTGATTGATCGCGTCCATAAATCGCATGGGCACCGTAATTAAATGTAAAGCCCTTTACGGTTTGAGAGGTGGCACGTCCTCCGAGTAATCCAGCATCCCAGAGCGTGACCGGTGTTCCTTGCTTTGCAAATAACGCCGCTGCTGTCAATCCGGATAACCCTCCACCTATGATCCCAATCGTCATACTCTCGCCTCCTCAACCATCGTTTCTCTTCTTTTCCCATAACGACCGGAGAAGAATCGAAGAACATGAAAAAAGACATGATTTCAATCATGAAATCATATCTCCTTATTTTTGATTATGCTTTCCACCATTCATCAAGTGGTGAGACGGGCATATGATGCTTATGTCCAACACGTTTATACTGCGTCTCTAACTTTTCTTGACTTGCTTCTGAAATCGACTTACCTTCCAAATAATCATCAATTTCTTCGTATGTCATTCCGAGTGCCACTTCGTCTGGTAGTGCCGGACGATTTTCTTCAAGGTCTGCTGTCGGAACTTTTTCAATCAAGACTTCTGGGGCGTTCAAGTAACGTAAGAGTTGTTTCCCTTGCCGTTTATTCAGTCCCGATAATGGTGTTAAATCACATGCACCATCCCCATGTTTCGTGTAGAATCCCGTCACGAATTCGGCTGCATGATCCGTTCCAACGACTAAACAGCCATAATGAGCGGCTAAATCATATTGACTCTTCATTCGTTCTCGCGCTTTCGTATTTCCTTTGCTAAAGTCTGAAAGTTCTGCACCTGTCGCCTCTTCGAATGCCCGCATCGATGCTTCGACCGCTGGTTTGATATTCACACGAAGCGAATGATCCGGTTGAATAAAAGTCAAGGCTGCCTGTGCGTCTGCTTCATCTTGTTGTTCACCGTAAGGCAAGCGGACCGCATAAAATGAGACATCTTGTCCCTCTTCTTTTCGCAACTCTTCAACTGCCAGTTGGCATAGACGACCTGCGAGCGTTGAATCTTGTCCCCCGGAGATGCCTAATACGAATCCCTTCGCCCCTGTATGCTTGAGATACGCCTTCAAGAAGGCTACCCGCTCGTTTACTTCTTGGGCTGGATCAATGATAGGTTTAACGCCTGTTACTTGGATGATTTCTTGTTGCATGAATAAATTCACTCCTTCACATCGTTTTAATCGTCATTTTGAATCAATCATTTGGTGATCCGTCGTTTGTTTTGCATTTGCTCCTTTGAACTGGCGGATTGTCGATACGCGAACTTCCTTGCTATCACCTAAAGAGGAGATCGGTAATTCAACCGTGTACTGTTTCGTTTCGCGTTTTGTGAACGTATCCTTCTCAATCGCTTGCGTGAATACTTGCTCTTTCTCAAAATCATACGTTACGTGTTGTTTCGCATCAATCAATTGAGCCTGAAATCGTTGCGAGGAAGGATATGTCACGTTTACACTGTGATCATTTGGATTCGTTAAGGAAATGTCTAATTGCATCATACTGTCTTGCTTTGTCGTTTTGACTGCAATCTGAATCGGTTCGTTCATGGTTTTTGTTGCCTGTTGTTTCTTTTCTTGGCAACCTGCTAAACAAACAGTAAGCAGCAACAGAATGAAAACGAGACGTTTCATTTCATCCCTCCTTTTATCTAATCAATTTTATCACAAAAAAAAGCGAGAGAGGATTTCCTCTCTCGCACATTTCATCTCTTATGCTACAGGTAAAGTAGATGGATTCATCTTGAATGAAAACAATTGCTCTAAACCTGTCGCAAACAGTTCGTCACAAATATCTTCTGCCGCGTTTGCTGGTGCAACCAATGTAATCGTACGACTGTCAATTGTTTCGATCGTGACATATACCCCTGTTGTTGTCCGTTCCTTGTATCCTACTGCTAAATCAGTTTCAGCGAAAAGTAACATATCCCCGATTCTCCCCTTTTCTCATTCATATGCCAAGCCAAAAGATGACCTACATGCTTCGAATTCGTTATTGTAGGTTTACTGTATCAAAGAGATGAAAAAAGAAGAGAATAGTCATTCGACATTTCATTTCAAAACAATATTCCAGTTCAAATAGGGATATTTTGGAATAATCTATATAGTTGTTGCATGCAAGCGTTTTTACGAGCGTTTCCAACACATTTCATTTCGATTTCAAAAAGATGACAACATGATTTTGATTATTTTACCATCATTTTTAGATAACAGGGAAAATATACCTAGACAATCGATGGCTCATTTTGTCGAATGATTCTTTCACACAATATTATTTTGAGTTCTCATGAACTTTCATCTATCATTCGATTCATTTGTTGCCAGACCGTCCCTAGTGCTTCTTCCCCACTTTCGATTCGAGTCAAGGCGAGTTCCGCCTGTAAAGCGACTTCATATTCTCGGTCTCGGCTCGCTTCACGCAGTCTTGGAATCGACTGTTCTGTTCCAACATCGAACAGGAATCGAGCAGCCCGCCAACGTACTAGTTTATTTTTATCCGTCAAAGCCTCCATCATCATTGGTTCAGCCTCTGGCATCGCCCAATCCGAAATCGTATCACCTGCTGTTCGTCGTACGATACCTGATGGATCATGGAGTGCACTTGTCAGATACTCTAATAATTCTTCCCGATGTTCTTCGAACATCCCAAGCTTTACGATTGCTTGACGACGAATTTGCATTTTTTCATCCTGTAATAATCGTGCATACGCCGGAACCCATTCCATTTCAACAGGCAGTTCATCAAGCGCCGCAAATCGTTCTTTCCAATCAGACGAACGAATAGCTTGACCACTAAAGGCGATATCTTCCCCTGCTGCGAGCGACTTGAGACGTTCGATACGTTCGACTGGATATGCGATCTCAATCTCATTCGCTACTTCACGCAAACTTTCGTCAAGGTCACCGTATCGAGGTGCTTGTTCCACCCAGCGTCGATCGCTAATGACATTCTGAACGAATGGTTGGACGAATAGCGCTGCTTCTCGGAATCGTTCTGGCAACCCTTCTCGTTTTTCTTCTAATCCTTTCACACCTTTGATTTGCATTGGTACGCCTAAAATGAACTGTACAAATAAATGGACTGGCTCATACTCAGCATCTGTCTCGTGCTGTTCAACGTCATTTAACGTTTCACCGAACGCACGTCGTATATCGATGACAAGCGAACGCCAATCATATTTCGGATAACGCTCGATCGATAAAAAGTCACTGACCTGATAAACAAACTTAACGCCAGGTATTTCAAGTAATCGCTGAATGTGTTCCGGTGCGCCAAAGGCATGCTCGAATGTCTGCCCCTTTTCCGAAAAGACCTCATCAACGATGACTTTCATGTTATTTGGACTTGGTGTTGGTTCAATCGCTACGATTTTCATGTGTATCCCCTCCACTTCTATCATTTCAGATATCTAATCTGAAATGCAAAGCAAATGCCCTACAGAAATGACCGTAGGGCAAAAACTTACTTGAATGCTTCTTCGATAATTGCAACGAAAGCATCCGGTGTCTCAAGCATCCCCATGTGTCCACTGTCTGTTGACCGATGTATGAGATGATCATTTGTTGGTGCAAACGCACTTTCCTCTGAGATCAATGGATCCTTCGTACCATGAATGATGACACCTTTTACGTTTGCTTTCGTTAAAGCTTTCGTCATATCCCGACGATCTCGCATCGCAGAGAGTGCACGGATGGCTCCTTCGACGGTCATCATATACCCAATTTCAAGTGCTTCAGCAACAGCGAATTCATCGGCTCCTTCCGCAAATAAGGACGGAACAAGACCATTGACAAATTCTCTTACACCAACTTCTTCGACGCGCGTGATATTTTGATTTCGTTTTTGTTTCGCTTGTTCATCATCTGCTTTCGCCGTTGAGTAAACGAGACCATATCCACTGATTTGTTCGGCATACCTTTCCACGATTGCAGCCGTGATGTACCCGCCAAAAGAGTGACCAACGATGATTGGCTTTTCAACACCACGTCGCTCTAGATCATCCATGACCCATTCTGCGAATCCCTCAATCGTATCAGGTCCGACATCCAGTCCTTCATGTCCTGGTAAACTCAACGGTAAAACTTCAAAAGAATGTCGTAAATTTGCCTCTACCCGATTAAAATAATCTGTCCCTCCTGTAAATCCATGTAGGAGTACAAGTGTTTGTTTTTCCATTGACTACCTCATCCCTTCCACTCAGATGCGAGCATACGGTACATCGTCAAGTTCATGAAACGACCATGACTATATGCATAATCTTCTAATAATCCTTCTGCTTGAAACCCTAATTTTTGCACCAATGCATTGGAAGCAAGATTCTCAGGTGCTACGAGAGCACTGATGCGATGGAGAGCGAATTCCTCAAATCCGTAAGTCAGAACAGCTCGAGCCGCTTCGGAAGCCACTCCGCGTTGCCAATACTCTTGACTGACTTCAAAGCCAATTTCAGCTCGATGGTATTGGGAGAGCCAGTTATGAAAACCAATCGTACCGATCAATTGATTCGTTTCTGCATCAGCAATTGCCCAGCGAATCGCTTTACCTTGTGTAAACTGTTCCTTGAAGTAACTGATGACATTTTTTGCTTCATAGACTGTCACAAGCGGATCTGATCCGTAATAGTACATGACTTCATCATCTGATAGGATTTTAAACAATTCACGTGCGTCACGGTTTTCGAGCTCACGTAATACGAAGCGCTCGGTTCGCAATTCCGGGAATGGCTTTCGCAAGCCCCACATGCTCCATCACCTCTCTTTATGCTTCTCTATGTAGTATGCCCGTTTTCAGGAGTAAATATCCTTTCAGGCAATTCGAAGTTTTGCTACTATTGAATTATGAAGGAGTTAGTCACGGAAAGGAAGCGAAGTGGTATGTCAAGTGCGTTACTTTACTTATATGAGGACGAGGAAAATCAACGCTTGACGATGTCAGGGGTGCATTTCTCTGATTTCGCCGCAGCCGTCGATTTGAAGCGTCCTTTGCTTATTTCAGGAAGTGATTTCAAGCAGACGAAACAATCGTTTCGGACAATGCTACATTATATCGAAGCGCATGAAATCGAACAGTTTTCACAATCCACGGATGTGCAGCGTCATCCATTGATTGCTATCGATATTCGTTCCTCCCATTCACTCGACGTATTAACGGATGTCGAGATCGCAGAGTTGTTATTTTTAATGCATATGAAACGTGGAATGCCACTTCCCTTCCTTGATTCGATTGAAAATGAATTGGTCTATTTTAGCGAGCATGACGGACTTCATGCTTCCGTTTACTTAAAAGACTGGGCACGCGTCGAACAATTGATTGCTGATCTTGTGCAACGAAAATTCCGACAGCACGCACGATCCGTTGCCTCTATTGCTTTAACAGCTGAAATCATGATCCATATCCGTCATTTTCTCGGAGAAGGGGTCCTGATTGATTTCGAAAGCGCAAAGCGATCTGTTTTTTCAAGAAATATTACGATTCCTGTCTACGTGGCTGGCCGTTATGAAGACATGAGCGTATTACATGAAGATTTTGAAGCCGAGAAAGAATCGATTCTTAGACGTGGAACGCTTGTGTGTCGAAAAAAGAAATGGAGTTTTGAGTTAGATTGACCTTTAGCATCTTTTTCTTTTAGAAAAGGATGCTTTTGTTCTATTTGAATTTTAAATGATGATTCCTTCTTTACGGTTATTATGGACAATGTGACAATATCGTTAAAAAATTTTTCGAATTTTCACACAAAATAAGACTAGCATCTTGTGAGGACTTCGCTATAATGAGGATAACCTTTTTAAGATAGAAGTTAGACCTGTTTTTTTGTAGGGATGGTACTGGAATCAGCAGAAGGAGGAATTCAATATGGATCAGTTAAAAGTGAACGGAATTGGCTCATTCACGAAATTTGCGACGAACGGGAACATCCTCAAATTAAAGGATGCGACACTCGGTGAAGTGAAACTGTCGCTGAATGAAGCGAGTTCAATGACCATCGCCCCTGTCGATGAAGAAAATGGACTTTTCGTCATTAAAGGGCAACAGCAGGAATCGCTTGTTGAACTGACGTTACCACGTCAATCCTGTGAGGTCGTTCACGCTTGGCTTCTCCATAAATTGAAACGCCATAAAAAAATACGCTCGATTGCGACAAGCTGACATTTGTATGAAAATCCTTAACTCAAGACTTCCATTCATGAGTTAAGGGTTTTTTTCTGTTTAAAAGTCTCGGTGATAAATTTTCAGAAAATATTGTTTTCTTAGATTCTTCATGTTATCCTTAGAAAAATTCAAGCAGGAGGTTTTAAACATGACATATACATCGCTTATCCCAGTACGACTGATTGTGATTAGGACCAGGGACTGAAGATTCATTTCTCGATTGAGAAGATGAAGACCAGGCCCTTTTCGTCATTTCGACAAGGCGTCTGATCACACGACGCCTATCCACGCACATCGTGGATGAGGCTTTTTTTATTGAAATTAGAAGGAATGGAGGACAACACATGTTTAAGACAAAAGATACGTTCGCTTTAGGATTTATGATCTTCGCATTATTTTTCGGTGCGGGTAACCTAATCTTCCCACCAGAACTCGGCGCCCTTGCAGGTAAACAATTCCTCCCAGCCATCCTCGGCTTTATCGTGACAGGTGTGGGTCTTCCGTTGCTCGGCTTACTTGCTGTCGCATCTATCGGAGGCGGTATCAAAACGCTTGCTGCTCCTCTCCCTCGTTTTGTAGGTGCTGCCTTGACGTTTGCTCTCTACGTTGCCATTGGACCTTTCTTCGGAATCCCTCGGACATCGGTTGTCACGTATGAGCTCGGTGTTGTACCATTTCTCGGTGCGCCTTCACAAATGACATTAGTTCTCTCATCAAGTCTCTTTTTCATTGCTACGCTTTACCTCGTATTGCGTCCTGGTAAATTACTTGAAATCATCGGACGTTTCATCACACCTTTATTGCTGATTGCACTTGCTGCGTTAAGCATCAGTAGCATCGTCTCACCACTTTCAAGTGTCGCTTCACCAAGCAAAGCCTATGAGACGACAGGTCAAGCATTCATCCAAGGTTTTCTTCAAGGATACTTAACGCTTGATGCACTCGGCGCCTTAGTCTTCGGTGTCGTGGTACTTCATACATTAAAAAGTCGAGGCGTTCATGAACGAACAGCACAATTTAAAGTCGTCACTCGTGCTGGAACGATTGCTGCGGTTGCTTTGACTCTCGTCTATATCGGACTCGGAATGATCGGACGTAATACATTTGCCGCAATCGGAAAAGTCGATGGTCCGACCCTTCTTCAGCATTATGCGAATACAGCATTCGGTTCAATTGGTTTAGCTGTACTTGGTCTTGCGATCCTACTTGCCTGCTTGACGACTTCAGTTGGTCTCGTCACTGCATTTGCAGAATATATGATGACTCTTTCAACACGTGTCACATTAAAAACAGCAAGTATCTTCACGACTGTTCTTGGTCTCACGGTATCTATTGTCGGATTACAGACATTGTTATCAATTGCCGTTCCCGTGTTGATGTTCCTTTATCCAATCGTCATCGTCTTAATCGCATTAACATTCATGCGTCATCTGTTCCGTCGTAAGTCGGTCGTTTATCAGTTCACTCTTGGAGTAACGATTTTCTTCTCACTTTGTAGTGCGTTAAACCAACTTTCTCTTTTCCCGGGAAATCTCAAAACCTTCTATCAATCACTTCCTTTAGTGGATCAAAGTTTAGAATGGTTATTTCCGACACTTATCGCCTTTGGTCTCAGTTCATGGTTTGGACACGTTTCCACCCCTTCCGTCATACAAAAACGCGCTAGCTAGTGATTCCGTTTTCATAGCTATGGTATGATGAACAAAATGGTTATATTAATGGAGGCGTCATATACATGGATAAGATTGCTTGGATTACCGACAGCATGGCTTTTTTCGAGCCAGGAGAGGCTGAAAAAATCGGAGTCCATGTGATACCGACATTACTCATCTTGAACGGGGAGTCTTACCGGGAGTATGTCGATATCTCGATTGAACAATTGAATCAAAAAATGCAGGACGATTCGAAAATTTCACCTACGACTTCGCAACCGTCTTTTGGTGACTTCGTAACTCTATATGAACAGTTACTCGAAGACGGTTATGATTACGGATATGCGATTCACATCACGAGTGGCTTAAGTGGTACCTACTCCAGTTCGGTCGCTGCAGCTGAGGCTGTCGGTTTCCCGCTGTATGCGATTGATTCATACACGGGTGCTGCCAATCAACAAGAACTTGTCCGGATCGCACAGCGACTAGTAGCTTCTGGTAAAGATCCAAAGGAAGTCATGTCGACACTTGAAACGTTTAAACACAAATCGCATTTTTATCTGATTATTGGAAATATGGAGACGATGCGACGTAGTGGTCGAGTTTCAGGAAGTCAATTTTTATTAGCGAACATGCTCAACATCAAGCCGATCGTTCAATTTAATGAAGAAGGACAGCTTGTTCCTTTCAAGAAGGTACGCTCGATCAAAAAAGCATTTAAGGAAATGGTAACCGAGATCACTTCTAAAATGACAGCACAAGGAGTCTACGATCGAACACTATATATCGGTCATACGCTCGCTCATACTGCTGCTGAAGAATTGAAACGTTTGATTGTAACGGAACATCCTGAAATCAACGTTCGTATCACGCAATTCGGTCCTTCCATCTTGGCACATGCTGGTGCTGAGACGGTCGGCGTGTTCTGGTTCGACGACATTTCTCTACCTACAACTTGATACCTAACATTAAAAAATAAAGAACCGGACGGTCTTAAAAAGACCGTCCGGTTCTTTATTTTGTTTCGTATTTACGAAATAATTCTTCTAGCAACATCGCTTCGTCCAACGTACGATGAATCGGTTCGTGCGGAAGTGCGATTTGATTCGATAATGTGTCGGAAGGATATACATCAAACGACACTTGTTCCATCTCAATAAGATACTCAAGGATAGAATCAAGGGAGCTTTCCTTTTTAAATTGACGAAGCCAGTTTTCATATCGACGATCTACTTTTCCTTCTTTCAGCAATATCTCTCCACTAGCAATGATTGCCCATTTAGGCGGCGCATCGATTTGGAAAAGTTCCAACTGCTGATATTCTTCCATCGTTCGTTTCGTCACCGGAATGACACCGTTGATTGAGACCAATCGTTTTAATCTAAGATGCGCTCGCATCGTCATGAATCGCGGTCGTCCGGCGACTCGCTCAACAAGCAAGGTCGGTTTATCAATAGAACGCATCGTTTCTTCATCAAATAATAAACTATGATCTACATCTAATACTAGCATTAAGACACTCCTTTTTTTCTGCGGGAGACGATGAATGCATAGGAGCTACATAAAAGAATCGCTGCAAAACAATAACCACCGATGACGTCTGAAAAATAATGAACGTTTAAAATGATGCGGGAAGCTCCCATGGCAAGAAATAACCCAATCGTCAACACCGATACGATTACTTTGCCAGTCGTTTTTAAATGCCGGAAAGCGACGACAAGAAATCCTACATATACAGCGAATGCCATCGCGGAATGACCACTTGGAAAACTATAGCCAACACCACCAACTAACTCATTCAATGAAGGACGTTCTCGTACGAAGGCAAATTTGACGACTTGATTCAACGCTCCTACAGAGATTGCCATCAATACATACCAAATACTTGCGATACGATCTCGCCATAAGACATAACTCACTACTCCAAGTAACACCGTCATTGTCATCGCCCCAGGACCAGAGCCTAGTTGAGTGAACCAAGAGACATAGTCCCCTGGAACATGTTGAGACATGTACGACGATAATTGAGCGTCAAATAAAAAATAGCCCGTCATTCGAATCGAGACGGCGATGATCACGAACAAGACGACAGCGATGGATGCACCCACCCACGCCGCTCTTGCCCCCCGCATTAGTATGTCCCCTTACGTTCTTCTAATTCTTCTGCTGAATAATCTTCCTTATCCCGCAAACGATGCGCCAAACGCCCTGATGCATTTGCTGCGATGGCTGCAACGATATCGTCCATGAACGTATTGACTTTTCCGTCTCCGAGCTTCGTATCCAGTTCTTTGATGATCCCAACCTTCGCCTTATCCAAATATCCGAATGTCGTAACAGCGATAGAACCGTACGTATTGACAGCACCAATCGCGATCGTTTCATCTACGCCAAATAATCCTTCATCGCTTTGGATGATGGACAAGAGTGGTTCTGATAATAATCCTTTTTCAGCAAGAATATCTAATTCTGCCCCGACAAGGATCGCATGTTGTAATTCACGCTTTTCAAGAACTCGTTCAACCGAACTGACACATGTTTCTACTGTCAGATCCACTGTGTATGGTGCTTGCATTTGGTAAACGATCTCAGCAATCGCATGAATCGTCACCCCGCGTTCATGTAACTTGTCAATTGCTGCTTGTTTGACCTCTTTTGAATGTGTTTTCTTCATGACTGTATCCACCTCTCCAACAAAGTACTTCATTAGTATACACGGATTCTAAAGCTCCTCTCAAACTTCTTTGACATCGACGCCAGAATCCGTCATGATTATTTTGTAAAGCGTTATCATTTCAGGGGAAAGTAGGGGATTTTCGATGAACATCGGGGTTGTATTGTTTCCATCGAAACGCGTTCAAGATTTTGCCAATTCATACCGAAAGAGATATGACTCGAAGTATTCACTGATCACACCGCACATCACGTTACGAGAGCGGATGGGAGTCGATGAGACAGAATTAGATCACATCGTGACAGAGTTAAATCGAATCGCGTCTGAAACGAAACCGGTCAATCTGCACATCCAAGGAGCACGGTCGTTCCATCCGACGAACAATGTCTTGTTCCTTAAAGTAATGCCATCGGATGAGTTAGAACAATTACATCGCGCCTTGCATACAGGACCACTCGCACATAATCCGAAATACGATTTCTTGCCACATATCACGATTGGTCAAGAACTGTCGGATGTCGAATTGTTCGATGTACTAGAACGTCTCAAGATGGAAGATATCCGTTTCCAAGAAGATGTCACGAAAATGGCTTTATTGTATGAACTGGAAAATGGAGCTTGGAGTGTCTACGAGACATTCCGCTTTACAGGTCAATGAATGATTAAACTTCCCGGTCGAAGCTTCGACCGGGAAGTTTTAGTTCTGGTAACACTCCATATGCATTCGCCTGTTCTTCTAAAAAATCTTGCGTTTCATGTTCTCGATAAGGATCGACTGGGCGTATCGGTTGAACCCTTGCGACCGGTTCAGTTTTCAGTTGTGGGTCGACTCGTACTTGACGATTCACATATTGTACGACCGTAAAATCGATTGCGTTCATCCTCTGCACTTCCTCTCCCCTTCTAATTCTAACGTTGTTTATAATTGACACTTCCCCGATTAAGCACAAAAAAAACCAAGCTCCCCTCCTAAGGGAAGCCCGGTTCACTAAATCACCTATTACAGAATGTGGAATCCACTATCGACGTGAAGGATTTCTCCTGTTACACCACTCGACATTTGCGAAAGTAAGAATAATCCACTCTGACCGATTTGTTCCGTCGTAACGTTACGGTGAAGTGGCGCGCGTTCTTCGATGCTATCAAGGATTGAGTTGAAATCGCCAACACCTTTTGCTGAAACTGTCCGGATCGGACCAGCAGAGATCGCATTGACACGAACACCTTGCTGTCCGTATTCAGCAGCGAGATAACGAACGCTAGCATCTAATGCTGCTTTCGCAACACCCATGACGTTGTAGTTCGGAACCATCTTCTCACCACCAAGGTACGTCAATGTGATGACAGATGCGTCTTCTGTAAAGAAGTCTTTCGCTGCCTTGACGACTGCCGTCAGACTGTAGGCAGAGATATCAAGTGCTTGCGCGAACTGTTCACGTGTCACACCAGAAAATTCACCACGAAGTGCTTCTTTATCCGCGAATGCGATTGAGTGAGCGATTCCTGAAATCTTACCGTGATCCGCATGGATCGTCTGGAAGACCTGTTCGATTTCTTCATCACTCGTGACATCACACGTATAATAAGAAGCCGGACGTGATAATTCCTGTCCTAATTTTTCAAGTGGTGCTTTGAAACGTTCCCCGACATATGTAAATGCGAGGCTTGCTCCAGCAGCGTCGAGTGCACGTGCGATGCCCCATGCAATCGAACGTTGGTTGATGACGCCCATGACGACGTACGTCTTGCCTTCGAGTGAAGGATAAATATTCATGATAAAGTCCCCCTTGAATTAGTACCTGGTAATAAAACCTATCTTCAGGTTACAAAAACGTAACGCTTCTGTCAACCATCGCTCTTGATATTGCGGATTTGATAAATTACGGTAATATATAAAGTGATAGAAAGTAGGGATGAAATGAATCGATTCAAATCATTTACACAACGTTATGATCATACGTTGTTGTTTTTACTCGCCTGTCTGATGGTCATCAGCGTCATCGCCATCTACACGGCCCAACCTTCGCTTAAAGGCGCCATCAGTGCCATCAACTTCTCCGCCAAACAAATTCAGTGGTATGTCATCGGTTTCATGGCGTTATCCGTCGTCATTTTCATCGATTATGAACAGTTGAAGCGATTCCACTGGTTTTTATACGGAGCTGGTATCCTGTCATTGATTGGTCTTGTTGTTCTTCGAAACACTCCAGTCGTTACTGAAATCAAAGGGGCATACGGGTGGTATCAATTCCCGGTCATTGGTACAGTTCAACCGGCTGAGTTCATGAAATTCTTTTTGATTGTTTCGCTGGCAGCTGTCATCACCGAGCACAATGCCCGTTATGTTCAACACGAACGCGACTTCTTATTGCTCGTTAAAATGGTTGCTGTCACGGCTTTGCCACTTGGTCTCATTATCATCCAACCCGATTTAGGGATCGGTTTGATCTTATGTGTCATTCTTGCATGTGCCATGTTGTTATCTGGACTGAACTGGAAATGGCTCTTGACGATGTTTGCCCTGTTCGCAGGTTCTGTCATCATCTTCTTTTACCTGTTTTATTTCCACAACGACTTACTCGCAACGTTTTTTCCAGGTCACGCGATGAACCGGATCATGGCTTGGTTGCAACCTTTTGAATATGCGGATGATCTCTCGTATCAGCTCGTCCAAGCAATCAATGCAACAGGTTCTGGTCAAATGTTTGGGGTTGGATACGGAAAACTGCAGGTATTCGTTCCGGAACTGCATACGGACTTCATCTTTACGACGATTGCCTCCCACTATGGTTTCATCGGGGCTGCCATCGTATTGATCGTCTTATTCCTATTCGTCTATCGCTTAATTCAAATTGCTCTTGAGACGGCAGATCCATTTGGTACCTATATCGTGACAGGGTATGTCGCCATGTTCACGTTCCAAATCTTCCAGAACATCGGAATGACGATCGGTGTCTTACCGATCACAGGTCTTCCCCTACCATTCATCAGTTATGGTGGATCAACGATGATCGTAAACCTCGTCGGTCTAGGATTAATTATGGCAATCGCTTCTCAGTCTCGGATTTCCATGTTTGATGAAGATTAATCGCATACGAGAAAAGGCAGTGGATTAACTCCACTGCCTTTTCTCGTATGTCCATTATTCTAATCGAAGATCTTCGGGAAGCGGCGCTTCAAATCGGACACGTTCTCCTGTCGCAGGGTGAAGGAACGTCGCTGATGCGCTATGGAGTGCTTGACGCGGGAGCAATGGTTCACCCTGATACATCGTATCTCCAATCAAAGGATGTCCTAAAAAGGCAAGATGGACACGAATTTGGTGCGTCCGTCCCGTCTCTAGTCGAATATTTAGTAAGGAAAACTCTCGATCCAAGGCTTGGACCCGTCGACTATTTAAAATATGCGTAATGGCCCGTTGACCATCCGGTCGTACCATTCGTTCCATGAAGGAATGATCGGTTTGACCGATTGGTTGATTAATCGTTTGTACCGGCACATGTCCGGGTGCATAGGCTAAATAATGCCGCTCTAATTCGTTCGATCGTTGCATGAGACTCATCCGGTGGTGGGCAAGTCCGTGTTTTGCGAATAAGACGAGACCACTCGTGTCTCGATCGAGTCGATTGACGATATGGATCGCATACGGAATTCCTTGTTTTCGATAATAACCAAGAACATAATTCGACAATGAGTGTTCCGGATGCAATCGTGACGGAATCGATGCCATCCCTGGTGGTTTATTGACGACGAGTAACCAATCATCTTCAAACAAAATATCGAGTTCCCCTTCTGTCGCTACCATGTCCGGTGCTGGTGTTTCTTCCGGGAAGAAGACGTGGACACGGTCACCCGCGCACAAGACGTCGTGGACGTTGACATGATGACCGTTCCGCGTGATATCTCCATGATTTTTGATTGATACTAACATTTTTCGTGAGATACCTAGACGGGTCGTACAAAAATGACTGACGCGCCAGCCATCCTCGATATCAGTAACCGTCTGTTGTAGCTGAAATCCATTCATGTTTCCATTTCCTTTACATACTGCGTCAACGTCTTTCGTCTGCTAGGAAAGATTCCCGCACCCGTTGCCAAAACGGGAAAGAACGAAAACGAGCAAATTTCACTTTTTTATCTGATACCCGACACCGGATCGATGTCACATTTTGATGGACAATCGAAGCATAGTGGTCATAGGTCATCTGAAAATCAATCGGATTGACGGGACGAATTTCGACATCATGATGTTTCGGTAACAACATCGGTGAGCCGATCGTCCGGTAAACACGATTATTGATCGAAGCCATTTCTGTGATTTGGATCGCTTCGAGTGCCGGGTGGACGATCGCACCGCCGAGTGCTTTATTGTACGCTGTCGAACCAGAGGGTGTCGATACACATAACCCGTCACCTCGAAACGTTTCGAAATAGTCGCCTCGAATCGATAAATCGCAGACGAGTGTTTGATTGAAACTTTTGATCGTACACTCGTTCAAAGCAAGCAGTTGATTATGCGAGCCATCCGCATAGTCAATTGATAGTTCAAGCAGCGGGTATTCGACCGTCGCTAAATCCTGCTTCGCGATATGATCAATCAACTCATCCATCTCTTCAGGACGCCAATCCGCATAAAAACCAAGGTGCCCTGTATGAATCCCTACAAGGGTAATCGTCTCTACTTGATCGAGATACGAATGGAACGCTTGTAACATTGTCCCGTCCCCCCCGATTGAAACGACGATTTCCGGTTGACTGACATCAAGCACACATCCCCGCTCCGTCAACGCCTGCTCGAGTTGTTGTTTTAGCGCATGAGAACGCTCATCATCACGAGCCGTGATTGCAAAACGCATGGTCATCCCCCTACTCTTTTAATCGTTCCGACGCCTTAGCGTCGCGTTGAAAGACGAGTTGCGCGTCTTGAATTTCTACTTTCAATTGACTCATCTCCGCGTCAAGCAAAAATGCCGCTTCTGCCGCACGCCGCAGGCGCTCCCGTGTTTCTTCCGGAATGTTCCCTTGGTACTTGTAATTTAACGAGTGTTCGATCGTCGCCCAAAAGTTCATCGCAAGCGTACGAATTTGAATCTCGACTAATGTCGGTACTTCACCTTCGATCGTCTGTACTGGATAAGCAATGATGACATGATACGATCGATAACCACTATCCTTCTTTTGAGTGATGTAGTTACGTTCCTCGACGATTTTAAAATCACCGCGCGAACGTAATAGTTCAAGAACATGAATGATATCATCGACGAATTGACACATGATGCGTAATCCGGCAATATCCTGCATATCTTGTTCCAATGATTCACGCGCAATTGCTTTTCGTTCTGCTTTTTGAAGAATGCTTTTTACAGGTTTGACCCGTCCTGTGACAAATTCAATCGGTGAATGCTCTCCCCGTTGCTGAAATTGTTTACGAATCGCTTTTAGCTTTACTTTCAACTCATCGACCGCGATTTGATACGGCGCAAGAAATAAATCCCAATTTTCTTTTGTCATCTGATTTGTCACCACTTTTAATCGAATAGTATTGGTTCAGTGCCTGTTCCTACCTCATTCATGTTATCATATTTTCAGACATTCAACTAGAAAGGCGTGATTCCGATTAGACAAGAATTGGAAATCGAATTCAAGAACTTATTGTCTGAACAAGAATATCTATCGTTATTTACCCATTATGCGTCAACTAAACAACCCATTTGGCAAGCAAATGATTATTTTGATACGCCTGATTTCGAACTTCGAAAAAAAGGTGCTGCCTTACGGATACGTGAAAAAAAACAAGGACTCGTCCTTACTTTAAAACAACCTCATGAAAATGGATTGCTTGAAACACATGTCACACTATCAGCAAGTGAAGCGGAAGATCTATTCAAATACGGTCTGATTCACTCCGAAGAGATGAATCACCAGTTGTCGTCTTTTGACTTGCAAGGTTCGTTGGAACATTTAGGACGTTTAGAAACCGAACGCATCGAGACGGTACTTCCAGAAGGCTTACTCGTCCTTGATAAAAGTCGCTATCTCGGACATACCGATTATGAGTTAGAGTTTGAGGTCAGCAACTTCGAACAAGGGCAAAAGGATTTCGAGCGAATTCTTTCAGAACACGACATTCCACAGCGCAAAACAAAAAATAAAATCGTTCGCTTCATGGAACGTAAAGCGCTTTCTTGATTTTTCGTGTAAGAATGAACAAGCAAAACCTTTGCTCTTTCTTTTTTTTCGTTGCTAAAATAGGGTAACGATAACAACAGGAAGGGGTGAACGGATGGAACACGCACAATGTAACGGATCTTATTGTTCATTGGACGAACCATCGATTCAACAACCGACGAAACCTCTGGAAATCTATCATTTTCTAGATGTGACACAAACGGATGGTTTACGGTTGATACCCGTTCTCAAGAAGTTAGAACTAGAATATGGTCATCTGTTCCGTCTTCGGACGATTGCAACGATTCCATGTGCTCCATCACGATCCGCATGTGACATGTCACCACTCGTCATTCTAAAAGCAATTGAGCTTCAAGGAAAAACGTTTGGTATGCGATTCATGCGACGCCTTCGAATGCTTCATAACGTCGAAGGAGAAAGTGCTTATAGTCGGCCATCATTGATGCGGTTAGCCGAAGCATTGACAGAGTATGGTTTGGATTTAGATGAATTCCACCGTGATGTCTCGTCGGATACGATTCAGCAAATGCTCGAGAAAGAGACTGAACTGGTCACGGAATGGGATGTCCGAATTCTTCCGACACTCGCTTTCGTTGGAGATGAGGAAGCCATTAAGGCAGAAGGTCCTTATGAGTATTTGGTCTATGTATCGATCTTAAGTGAACTGCTAGATCATACGATTGAAAAACAACCGAAGCCACCACTTGAACAATTCTTGAGACGGTATGAAACAGCAACTACGGCTGAAATCGCCTTTATTTATGACGCTCCTGAATCCCAGATTGAACACGAACTAAAAAAACTGGTCTTACAACAGAAATGTGCTTCTCTATCGTACTGTGATGGAAAAGTATGGCGTCATTTAAAAGATTCAGCACATGCTTAATACAAAAAGGACAGTGGAGCAAGCTTCACTGTCCTTTTTTGGTATTCACTCATAGAAAAAGAAGAAGTCCTTCATGACGAGAAGGACTTCTTCTTTTGACCATTGGATGGGGGAAAAAGAGAATCGACTGGGGAATGTGACCCTCTTCACAATATAAGTATACCGTGAGTCTTTTTTCTTTTCCACACTTTGTTCACTTTGTCACAAAGATGTCACTCTGCTAATAAAGCTTCGAATTCATCTAGGACACGTTCAAATTGACGAAGTGCTGCTTCAACTGGTGCTTTTGTTGTCATATCAACACCAGCAGCTTTTAGTACTTCGATTGGATAATCGCTTGATCCCGCTTTTAAGAAATTATTGATGTAACGTTCTACAGCCGGTTGTCCTTCTTCTAGGATTTGATCCGTCAAAGCAGCAGCAGCCGAAATGCCTGTTGCATACTGATAGACATAGTAATTGTAATAGAAGTGTGGAATCCGAGCCCACTCCAAACCAATCTCTTCATCTAATACAATCTCTTCTCCGAAGTATTTTTGATTCAAGGCATAATACGTTGACGTCAAGAATTCTGGTGTCAACGATTGTCCAAGACGCGCCGCATCATGAATCGCATGTTCGAACTCAGCGAACATCGTTTGTCGGAACAATGTACCGCGGAATGTTTCAAGTTGATTGTTTAATAGATAAAGTTTTTCTTTACGATCCGTCACTTTCTTCAATAGATAGTCGTTTAACAACGCTTCATTTGTCGTTGAAGCGACTTCAGCGACGAAGATTGAATAATCGCCATATGGATATGGTTGAGATTTCCGCGTGTAGTAGCTATGAACCGAATGTCCGAATTCATGTGCGAGCGTAAAGAGATTATTGATGTTATCTTGCCAGTTCATCAAAATGAATGGTTGTGTATCGTAAGCACCAGAAGAGTATGCTCCACTCCGTTTACCACGCGTTTCCCGGACATCAACCCAGCGCTCAGACAACCCTTCTTCGAGAATATGTTTATATTCTGCTCCAAGCGGCGCGAGCCCTTCGACCATCAATTGTTTCGCTTCTTCATAAGAGACCTTCATCTCGACCTCAGAAACGAGGGGGGTATACATATCGTACATGTGTAACTCATCAAGACCGAGGACCCGTTTACGTAAGGCAACATAGCGATGAAGCAATGGTAAGTGCTCATGTACCGCTTCAACCAACCCATCATAAACGGATTCAGGGATTGCATTACCATGTAAGGCTGCCGCGCGTGCCGAAGGGAACTTCCGAACATCTGCATAGAAGTTGTCTTTCTTAACTGACCCAGCAAGAGTTGAGGCGAGCGTATTCGTGTATTTCGCATACGTTCCGTACATCGCTTTAAATGCGGCTTCACGCACCGAACGATCAGATGATTCAAGGAATGTGATGAAACGACCATGTGTCAATTCTGTCTCTTCCCCGTCTTCCCCCTTAATTTTCGGGAATGTCAAATCTGCATTATTCAGCATACCGAATGTCGTACCGGATTGACCGAGAACTTCTCCCGCCTTCGCTAGAATCGCTTCTTCCGCTTCCGTCAACACATGCTCGCGTTCTTGGTTCAACTCATCAAATGCATGACGGTACATCGCAAGGTCTGCATTCTCATTAAGATACGCTTCTATCGTTGTTTCAGGTACAGCTAACAATTCCGGTGTCATGAAAGCAAGTGTGGCTCCGATTTGTGACGCAAGCGTCCGAGCACGGTCGTTCATGGCTTGATAGAAGCTATCCGCTGTATTTTCGTCGTAACGCATGTGCGCGTATGTATAGAGCTTATAAAGACGTCTTGAGACTTCGTCTCGTAACTGTAACCCTTCATAGAGTGTGTCCGCACTTTGTCCAAGACGACCCTTATACTCGACGAGTAATGGAAGCATCGCTTTCACCGATTCAAATTCTTCTTCCCACGCTTCGTTTGATGCATAAATCGATTCTAGATTCCAAGTTTCTGAAACGTCAACATCTTGACGTGTTAATACTTCTGCCATTTCCCTCACTCCTTTAATTCAGTTATACCTGTTTTCTTTTCGACAAACAATCGAATTGCTCCTGCTAAAACAGCCGATTCGCCTCCTCGATCCGCTCTAACCATTCCGTGATAAGTAAATCGATTATCGGTCGTTCAAACGGGATATCCAATCGATGAAGTAAATGAAAGACGGCCTGTTCTAAAGCAGTAGAGGAATAAACCCCTTTTAACCGCAAAAAGACTGCCATTTGAAACTCAAAAGGATGAACGGGATACGATAATAAGTGACTGATCGGAAGAAAGACCGATGACGGCAGATTCAGAAGATGAAACCCTGCCTCATATAATGGAAGTTTAAGCATTCGTGGAGGTAACGAAGGATAAAAAGGACGATGTCGATAGCGCAAGACGATTCCTTGCCATCGAGCCATTGAAAATTTCCGAGGAAATGACGGAAGTTCCGTCGAAAGGAAGTCGGATAATGAAAGGGATTGAACGGTACAATAGACATAATGTTTCGCAAAAGGGAGCGGATGTCGAAACCGTCGGATTTGATTGTCAACAATCAAGTCCAAATACTCATTTTCTAAGAAGGCTTGACGCATCCATCCTTGTAAACGAAATGTGACACCATGTGACGGATGAAACCCAATCCAACGAACCGTTTGTCCTTGTTTCGCATCAAGTCTTGCTCGTCTAATCCATTCATCTGCCGACATCGGAGAACGCTGAATTTCAATCCCAATCTCTTTTTCCGGAATCCACAGGTCGAAGCGTCGCTGTCCAATCGTCCATTCGGTCTCGACGCGAACGCCTGCATTCATCAACGAATCTGCAATTCGTCGTTTCCAAGATACATGTAAGCTACTTTCTCCTGAACATGCTGAGATATGTGCAAAATGTGGTCGTCGTCCCTGCCTGACGCGCAATGGCTTCAGACAATACGGACAACGTAAGGACATCGCTTTTAATTCATGGACAGAAAACCTATGAATCAGAATGCGTTTACCTGACCCATCAATGGCTTCAAACATCAGCATCGTCCCCTTTTGCTAGAGTAGCGGTGAGAATAAGCGTGAAATTGATTCAACTAAACGGCGGCGTAATGGACGACGATGAAACAAATCAGCATCAACTTGTGTAGACTGGCTAAAATCCTCATAAAAATCACGTGTTAATTGATGAACCGAATTTGTTCCATATAAAAAAGCATTTACCTCGAAATTCAAATGAAAACTCCGTAAATCCATATTTGCTGTTCCAATCGTTGCGATGGCGTCATCCACGACGATGACTTTCGAATGCATGAATCCTTTGTTATACTCATAGATTTTCACACCAGCCTGGAGTAAATCATCAAAGTAAGAGCGACTCGCATAAAATACGATTTTATGATCCGGAAAGCTTGGCAGAAGAATACGAACATCAATTCCAGACATAGCGGCTGTCTTTAGTGCTGTCATCAAATCTTCATCTGGTATTAAATATGGAGATGCAATGTAAACAGATTCACGCGCTTCTGTGATGAGTCCGAAGTAAAGTGACTTCATTGCCTCATGTGGCTCATCAGGTCCACTGGCAATGATTTGAACGCCTCCCGTTGCTTCATCGACATATTCCAGTGGTTCCATATAAAACGGTGTAAACAGGCGTTCCCCCGTCATATAGTACCAGTCTTGGAGGAAAATCAATTGAAGTTCAGAAACAGCTTCTCCGCGTACAAGAAGATGCGTATCACGCCAAAATCCAAAATGCTGATCGCGACCGATATACTCGTCCCCAACGTTAATTCCACCCGTAAAAGCAACTGTTCCATCAATGACAACGATCTTCCGATGATTTCGGTAGTTGGACTTACTCGAAATGAACGGTAATACGACAGGGAAGAATGCCCGAACTTCAACACCTGCCTCCTGCATCTTCTTGAAATAATGCTTATCTGTCGAAAAACACCCGACGGCATCATAAAGAAAACGGACTTCAATTCCTTGTTGTGCCTTTTCAATCAATACTTCCTGTAACTGCAATGCGAGCTCGTCATCCCGTACGATATAGTATTCCAAATGGATATGATGTTGTGCTTGACGAATCTCTTCTAAAAGAATCGGAAATTTCTCCTGACCATTCGTCAAAATTCTTGTATGTGTATTATACGAAATCGGAAGTCGACTGATCGAATCGATAAGTGTGACAACTTTTCCATAATGTCCTTCTTGGAACACTGATTGGTGTACTGCTGTTTTAAACTGGGTACGGTATTTAATATAAGACTCTTCATCAAGCATTGCTTTCAATCGAAACATTCGTTTCCGGCGGTAGTTCTGACCAAACGTAAAATAAACAAACACGCCGACAACAGGTAGTGCCATCATGACAAGTGCCCAGACGAGTGTTCGTTCTGGGTTACGATTTTCAAGCAAAATGATGACGAACACGCTCATGACGACCAAAATGATGACGATGGACAGCCAGCCTACCATATAGACGCTCCAATAGTAGGATAAAAAGGCGATTAAACCGATGGTCAAGATGAGGGTCATGAGAAGTTGTACACGTCGTAGCATGAATCCCCCTCCTTTTATGTATGTTGTAAAAATTGTAGTTAAGAACTCATGACAGAAAGGAAGCGTTTAAATGGGTACGTATATCATTACTGGTGCAACAAGTGGAATCGGAGAAGCAACTGCCCTCCAACTGATTCGAGAAGGTCATACCATTCTTGCCATTGGTCGTAATCAAGACAAAGGAGCTTCTCTTGAATCTAGCGGAGAAGGACGTTTATATTTCTTCCCTGTCGACTTGACTGATTCCTCTGCCATCGACAGGTTCTTTGAAGAAACACTCGAAGATTTTCCAGAAATCGACGGGATTTTTAATAATGCAGGGACATTTGGAAAACCCGTCGCACCCGAGAGAATCTCCGATCAACAAAAAGAAGTGTTCCAAGTGAATTATCATGCCCCTGAACGAATCATCCAGCTCGCGACGAAACGTTTCTCAAAAGGTGCCTCTATCGTCAATAATAGCGCGATCGTCGGTCACGTCAAGTTTCCCGCCATGCTCTTACCCTATGCATCGTCTAAGAGCGCTTTATTGACACTGACAAAGACATACGCTGCCCGCTTCCATGGCAAGTATCGTTTTAATGCCATTTGTCCGGGACCGGTCGACACATCATTGAGCCACGCATTATATGGCGGGAAAGATAAGTTTGATCTTGCGATGAAGCATCATCTTCGTGGCGAACCTGCACAACCTTCTGAAATCGCAGAGGTCGTTTGTTTCTTACTCTCGAATAAAGCGAGTTACATCAATGGGCAAGCCCTTATCGTAGACGGTGGTTATACCCTCACTTAATGTCAGAATAAAAGGAGGTATCACGATTCGTGATCCTCCTTTTACTCGCACTTTTAGTTCCTTTAATTCGGAAAGTATTTCCGAATAAAGGCAAAGACGTCTGAAGCAATGATTTGTTTTCCATATTCAGCGACAGGATGAATCGTTTGTTCGCTGAAATGAAGATATTCGGCAATTAAACTCATGACATTTTCTTGTGCTTCTACATTCACATCATCTTCGAAATGAACATGTAGTAGATAGAGTCCATCCTTTTGGTAAAGCGCTGTTTCAAGTTCTGCGAAGACAGGAGCATTCGCATATTGACTAAGCGCAATGATATGCTCGAAATCATGAGTTTCGAATAAGACATCCTGGCTTAATTCTGTATCTTTATCTTCTGTCTCAGACATCGCTGATCGTAAAAGTGAATCGAGTTCGTCTTCATCGACTTGCTCACCATCGACTGCATTTTTTGCGATCGTTACAGTGACTTCAAGACCTTTTTCAAAAGCTTGCACTTGTATCCATAGTGGACCTTCGAAGGAGATGGACTCTTTTTCATTCGCTTCGTCCATCATCTGCCAGAATAACTGTTCTCCCCGTTCCCGATTATACCAAATCTCATCTCGGGCAAAACCACGGCGTTCGATGTCAGTATAAGTGATGAAGAACTTGACCGTATTGTCATTGACGCGTTCGATTTTCAATCTGTCCACTCCTTTCTTCTCGTTCCTTATCTAGAATACGAACGAGGACATGACTTGGATTCACACTTTCGAATCCGAAGGATATATTTCTATTCCTTTGTTGTCTTTATTTTAACCTTTTTTATCGGTAACAAAAAGCACACTGCTCACGAAGCAGCGTGCTTTTTAAAATTACTCGTTTACAAGACGCTGTGCTTCCAAAAGTTGGAATGTACGCACCTTGCGTGGTAAGAATCGACGGATTTCATCCTCGTTATATCCTACTTGAAGACGTTTTTCGTCAATCAAAATCGGACGACGCAATAATCCAGGATATTCTTGAATTAAATCGTATAGGTGCTGCAACGATAAGTTTTCAACGGAAACATCGAGTTTCGAGAAGACTTTTGAACGCGTTGAGATAATCTCGTCCGTTCCATCTTCCGTCATTCGAAGAATCTGTTTGATTTCATCGAGCGATAATGGTTCTGAAAAAATATTACGTTCTACGAACGGGATTTCATGTTCTTCAAGCCACGCGCGTGCTTTCCGACAAGAAGTACAACTTGGTGAAGTATAGAGTGTTACCATTGAAAAACATCCTCCCCCTGATTTAACATCATTTAACACCTAAGTGAATACATAGATATCGATGATGGTTCTATTACTTGACAGTTTACATCTAATAAAGCAGAAAACCTAGCTTTTTTATAAAGATGAAAGAACTTTTCGTAAAAAAGCTTGTTAAAGCCACCACGTGGCTTTAACAAGCTGGCGTGTGATCAAATGGCTGAGAAATCGTTTCTTTTGCTTTAGGAAGTTTCATTTCTTTTAGTTTTTTCTCTAAAATATCCCGCAAAAGGCGCTTCTTCAGCTTTTTCTTTTTGTCACGTTCTTTCATATTCCGACACCCCAATCGGTCCGAAACAGAACTAACAACCTACGAAAGCAAAATAATCATCTTCTACATTAGTAATTATACCACGTATATCAAAAATCTATTCCTACTTTAAGCAATTAAATATGTGAGATTGTCGATTAAGTAATGAAAAATAGTTGCAATTTCTTTCAATTTTCTGTAGAGTGTATAGAAATATCAACGCTCAGGAAGGAGTTTTTCATTCATGTCATTAACACTCGTCACTATTCTCGATCATCCGATCGCTCAAAAATATTTATCCCGTTCTGGCTTGAATCATGCGATTTCAGTAGCTGAACGCGCACTGACGCTCGCTACGAAGCGAGGTTTAGATGCGGATACAGCTACGAAAGCTGCACTCCTCCATGACATCGGGCATTACGAATGGTATACCGATGGCACTTGGAACTATGATCTCTATCGTCAAAATGATATTCATGCCATTAAAGGGGCTGAACGCGCTCATAAACTTTTGATTCGCCTTGGTGAAGAACCAGCTCGTGCCAAAGAAATCGCACTTGCCGTTCTCTTGCATACGGATTCGTATCTTCCACCTGGTGCAATCAACCGGACACCACTTCAACAACTTGTGCACGATGCGGATACGCTGGAAGAACAACCAGGCGGACTACATCACTATGAAAAAATCGATTTTGATGAAGCCATGCGCCGTCTTGATGCGATTGATTCTGTCGTTCATCGCTTCGCGCATCTTCCACGAATTGCATCAGAAAATTAAAAGGCATTTCCACGATCAACGTGGAAATGCCTTTTGTTTTAAACAATTATACGAGTTGCGCTTGATATGCTTCCAGTTCTGCATCCGTCATCGAAACAAAATGACCTGGTTCGATTTCACGAAGTGGTGGAATGCTTGAATCTTCATCTGATTTACCAACAGGTCCACTCGTCGGACGATCATAAACGATCCGCTTACGCGTACGCTCGTGCTCTGGATCCGGAAGAGGAATCGCAGACAAGAGCGATTTCGTATAAGCATGGACCGGATTCTCATATAAGCGATCCGCACTACATAGTTCAACGAGGTGACCTTGGTACATAACACCGATACGATCCGAGATATATTTTACCATCGATAAGTCGTGGGCGATGAACAAGTAAGTCAAACTACGATCACGTTGCAGTTTTTTCATCAAGTTGACGACCTGCGCTTGAATCGATACGTCAAGTGCCGAGATTGGCTCATCCGCGATGATGAAGTCCGGTTCTACAGCAAGCGCACGCGCGATTCCAATCCGTTGACGCTGACCACCCGAGAACTCGTGTGGGTAACGGCTCGCATGTTCTTTCGTCAAACCAACTGTTTCGAGTAAATCGTACACACGGTTATTCCGCTCGTCTTTCGACTTTGCTAGACCATGAATATCAATTCCCTCAGCGATGATATCACCGACTGTCATCCGTGGGTTAAGTGACGCATAAGGGTCTTGGAAAATCATTTGCATCGCACGGTTGAACTTCAGTTTATCTTTACGCGACTTTTTACCATGAACGTTTTCACCTTTGAACATGACTTCGCCGTCTGTCGCCTCATACAATCCGATGATTGAGCGACCAGTCGTTGATTTACCACAACCCGATTCACCTACAAGACCAAGTACTTCGCCTTCATAGATATCGAATGATAAACCATCAACCGCTTTAACGACACGTCCGCGTCCAATGTTGAAGTGTTGCTTCAAGTTTTTTACTTCAAGTAATTTATTACGGTTTTCCATTATTTCAGACCGCCTTTCAGAAGCGATTTCGCGAATACGCTATCTGGGCGGTATTTCAACGCCAGATCCCGAATTGCAAGTGGTGGCTCAACATACGGTGCTTGTGGGTGGAGCAACCATGTCGCCGCTTCGTGAGTATCTGTAATTTTGAAGAAAGGAGGTTCTTTTTCAAAATCAATCTTCATTGCATATTTATTTCGTGGTGCAAACGCGTCACCGACTGGTGGATGAAGTAAGTTAGGTGGTGTTCCTGGAATCGCCGGTAAATCTTGTGAACGGTCATCCGATGGACGTGGCATTGAACCAAGGAGTCCCCAAGTATATGGATGACGTGGCTCGTAGAAAATCTCATCGACTGTACCCTTCTCAATTAATTTACCTGCATACATGACCGCTACACGATCGGCCATATTCGCTACGACACCTAAATCGTGCGTGATAAAGATGATCGCTGTACCCGTTTTTTGTTGAATGTCTTTCAACAACTCGAGGATTTGCGCTTGAATCGTAACATCGAGTGCTGTCGTCGGCTCATCGGCAATCAAGACTTTCGGATTACAAGCAAGTGCGATTGCGATGACGATCCGTTGACGCATCCCACCAGACAATTGGTGTGGATATTGTTTCAGACGTGCTTCTGGGTTTGGAATCCCTACAAGCGTCAGTAATTCAAGCGTACGTTTTTTAGCAGCATCACCTGTCAATCCTTGGTGACGTTTTAAACCTTCGGCAATCTGTTTGTAGATCGTCATTGTCGGGTTAAGTGATGTCATTGGATCTTGGAAGATCATTGCGATATCACGACCGCGTACTTTTTGCATTTCTTTATCGGAAAGCTTAACCAAATCGCGACCTTCGAATAAGATCTCACCTTTTGTGATTTCACCTGGCGGATTTGGAATCAGACGCATGATGGCTTTTGAAGTAACCGATTTACCAGAACCGGACTCACCAACGATTGCGAGTGTTTCACCTTTTTTTAAATCGAACGATACTCCGCGGACGGCTTGAACCGTCCCGGCGTACGTATGGAAAGCGACATTCAGGTCGCGGACTGACAAGATTGTTTCCATTTTGGATGAGCTCCTCTCTAATCTAATATTTGTTAGCGACGTAGACGTGGATCGAACGCATCACGTAATCCATCTGCCAACATGTTGAAGCTGATCATGAGGAGTACGAGCACTGTCGATGGAACGACGAGCAAGAAAGGAAACGTCTTAAGTTCTTTGTACCCTTCATTGATCAGTGTACCAAGCGACGGTTGCGGTGGTGCAAGCCCAAGACCGATGAAGCTTAGGAAAGCTTCGAAGAAGATTGCCCCAGGAATCGTGAACATGAGCGAGATGATGATTGTACCCAAGGTATTTGGAATCAAATGTTTGAAGACTAAACGTGCGCTAGAAGCACCAAGTGTACGTGCTGCGAGAACGAATTCTTGGTTCTTTAGTTTCAGGATCTGACCACGAACGAGTCGACTCATCCCGATCCAACCAGTAATCGTCATCGCGAGGATGATCGTCGTGATTCCTGGTTCAAGAATCAAGATGAAGAGGATGATCAGGATTAAGTTCGGTACCCCTGTCAGGATTTCCGCGATCCGTTGCATGATATTATCGACGCGACCGCCGTAATAAGCTGAAATACCACCGTATGTGACACCGACGAGAACGTCAATAAGCGCTGCCATCAAACCGATGAAGAGTGAAATTTTAGTCCCTTCCCAGACACGTGACCAAAGATCACGACCAAGGTGGTCCGTACCAAACCAATAATTTTCTTTTACTTGTTTTTGTTTATAAAAATCGATTGGTGTCTCACCAAGTGTTGCCATACCATCAAAGCCAGCCCACTCTAATCCTGTTACTTTAGGTGGAAGTTTAGCTTGAGTGATTGTTTGGGTATAAGCATCTTTACCAGAGATTGCAGGACCCGCTAATGACATGATGGCAATCACGATGATCAAGACAAGAGAAATGATCGCTGCTTTGTTTTTACGCAAGCGCATCCAAGCATCCTGCCAAAAGTTTAAGCTTTTACCGGCAATTCGTTCACCGGCTTGTTCATTGAACTCAACTTGTTGAAACAATGATGAATCGAACTGTTCCGCTTTTGCATTTGAATTTTGTTCAGCCATTATTTACTACCCCCCAAACGAATCCGTGGATCAACGACACCGTATAGCAAGTCGACGATTAAAATCATGAGAATGAAGATTGCCGAGAAGAACAGCGTCGTACCCATGATAACTGTATAGTCATTTTGTGTGATTGACGATACGAACAACTCACCAAGCCCAGGTACAGCAAAGATTTTTTCGATGACAAATGTACCTGTGATCAATGCAGCAGTCATAGGTCCAAGAATCGTAATAGCAGGAATCAATGCATTCCGAACCATGTGTTTCCAAGTGATTGATTGACCATCTAGGCCTTTTGCTTTAGCTAACGTGACGTAATCCTGACCTGTAACCTCAAGCATTTCCGTCCTTACGAATCGGGCAATCGAGGCGGTGACCCCAAGAGACAACGAAATCGTTGGTAGAATCGTATGCGCCGGACTTTCCCAGAACGCTACTGGCAAAGCGCCCCATTTCACGCCGACATAATACTGAAGGAGTGAGGCGAATACGAAAGATGGTACTGAAATCCCGAGAACCGAGATGAACATTGCTCCGTAGTCGACAACTGTGTTGTGACGAAGTGCAGCAACTACACCAAGTACGAGACCTAAGAGTACACCAAGTACGAGTGCTTGAACTCCAAGTTGAGCCGATGGTCCAATTCGTTCAGAAATTAAATCTGTAACTGGACGGCTGTCATATTTGAACGATACACCAAGGTCTCCTTGGAATAAGTTAACCATGTACGCTGCATAGCGTTGTGGTAGTGGATCATTCAAATTGTACTTATCCCGAAGGATATTCAACTGTTCAGGAGAAAGTTTCTCCTGGTTCTGGAATGGTGAACCTGGTAGCAGATCCATCAGGAAGAAAGTGAACGAAGCGATGAGTAAAAACGTCAGTACGCCGTAAACCAGGCGTTGAGCTAAATAACGGCCCATAAGATGGCACCCCCTATAAAGATTTTCTGTTTTTTTCGAAACATCAATAAAATCAGTATGACCCACAATTGTCGGAACATTCAAGAATTTTGTTATAAAAATTTAAAATTCTTTTTAATTGTGCTTTGATTCGATGTTCGATCAGACGCTTTTTTTAATGTCGTCCAATAGTCAGAATTTTTCGTTTGATTCCATTATACTTTGCTAACAAAGTAATTAGAACCATTTTTTTACGAAAATTTCACATTTCCGCTAAAAATGAGTTTCCGTTCATTCAAAGTAGTATAAAACAGGAGCGCACCCGAACTGACTTAGGGACGCTCCCGTTCTCGATTACTTCACATCAACATATTTGTATTGGAAATCTGCTCCGAACAATTGACGGTTGAAATCTTTAACCGACGGACGGCTCAAGTATGCAGAACCCGCTTGATAGATTGGTGCGATGGCTTGATCTTTTTCAATCAATTGTGCCTCAGCCTGTTTGAACAAATCTAAACGCTTCGTCAAATCTGACTCGTCGTTTGCCGCGTTTAATAATTTATCATACGCAGCTGATTTGTACTTCACGTCATTTTGGCTGTTCGTTGATTCGAAGATGGAAAGGTTAGACATTGGATCTTGGTAATCCGGACCCCAAAGTGAGTAAGAGATTTGGTAATCTCCTTTTGCTTCAAGATCGAGTTTGTTCTTGAACGGCTGTTGCTTAATTGAGACAGTGACGTTCGGAAGATTCTTCTCGATTTGACCTTTCATGTACTCACCGATTTTCTTCGCATCTTCACTATCGAACGAAAGCAATTCAATCGTCGTTTTCTTATCGCCATTTGCTTTTTTCCAAAGATCTGCTGCTTCTTTTCCATCACGGTCGAACCAGTTGATGTCGCTCGTGTAGTCTTTGCCTGATGCATCTTTGACGAAGTCTTTTGGAATAAAGCTTGTCGTCGGAATCGAACCGTTCGCAAGAAGTGTATCCGTGATACCTTTTGGATCGATCGCACGAGCGATTGCTTTACGTGCATCGACATTCTTCATCGTTGCATCTTCGTTATTGAATTTCAAGTAAGCGATCGAAGAACGAAGCGCTGTCTTGAATTCAGGCTTCGATTTGTAAGCTTCAACTTGCTCTGAAGTCAAAACTGCGTAATCGACATCATTTGAATCATAAAGATTTACTACTGTTGAATTATCTTTAACGACACTGATTGTAACTTCGTCGAGTTTGACAGCATCCTTATCCCAGTAGTTATCGTTTTTCTTCAGGACACGTTTTGAATCCGTTTTCCAAGTTTCCCAAACGAAAGGCCCATTATAAAGCAATTTATCTGGTTTAAGCGAGAAGTCTTTCTCGTTTTTCTTATAGAAGTCTTCACTGATTGGTGTATATGTACCAAATGACGTCAGTGAGAGGAAATACGGAGCTGGACGCTCGAGTTTTACTTCTAACGTTTTATCATCGATTGCTTTAACACCGAGTTCACCAACAGGCTTTTTACCTTGCGTGACATCAGAGCCGTTTTTTAACGTGTCAAAGATGTACGAGTAACTAGAACCTGTTTTTGGATCAGCAGCACGTTTCCATGCAAATTCGAAATCCTGTGCTTTGACGGGTGTACCGTCTGACCATTTCGAATCACGAAGTGTGAACGTATACGTCAAATTGTCGCTTGAGATATCCGTTTTTTCTGCAAGTGCTGGAATCGCTTTTCCGTCTTTGTCTAAACGATAAAGACCTTCCATCGTGTTCCCGATCATGTTGAAAGCGACGGCATCCGTAGCCTTCGCTGGGTCCACTGTCGTGATGTCCGAAGTGTCCGTTAAACGTAGATTTTTCTTGCCGTCTGTCGAACCTGAATCTTTGTCTCCGCCACCTGTCGAACATCCAGCAAGCACAGCGCTTCCTGCAAGCATGACTGATAAAGCGAGACCGACTGTTTTTTTCTTCATCGGTAAGTCATCTCCTTTTCAATTTTCAAGTTGCCATAATGCGTATGACATCAATAACGTCCCGTCGAAACTGCAATGTATTCCCCAAAATGCATTGACCTAGTTTCAAAAACTTAAACGAAGTGATAAATTGATTTTATGTGAGAATAGCATTAACGTCAAGTGAATAGTCACACTATTTGCTATTTTGCATCATTCATTTGTTACCGATTCGTAACAGCATTAAAAGTTTCGTATACTAAGGGTATCTATGTACGCAAAGGGGGATTTTCATGCGATCGACGTATTTCCGACCGGTCATCATTGCGGTCATTCTTGTTCTGCTTTACACGATTTGGGCAACTATGACGGATTCGACACATGGTATCTTGTATCATCTGTCTGGTGGTTTATTCATAGCAGGATTCTTGTTAGTTGCAGTAGGATTCTTCTCGAATATGTCTGCTAACGGTTTCTTCCGTGGCATGACAGCTGGATTCAAAAAGCAGCGGGAAGCGAAGTTGCGAGAGATTGATGGCGATTATTACGAAGATGAAGACGAGGAGGAAGAAGTGCTTCGCAAAAAGCAACACCGTGCTTCAGTACGGACGAAACCCTATGTCTCAAGCGGTATCATCTTCATCGTCGTCTCACTGATCATCTCATATTTTTAAACGAAATCAACGTGACGCTTTACCTAAGGTATGATAAACTCAAGCTAATTAAACAAGAAAACACGACGACAAAGAGTAGTAACTTAGATCCACTCCTCTCAGAGAGTCCATGGTGCTGAAAATGGACAGGTGATGCCTAAGTGAATGGACTTTCGAGTGGCTGATTCGAAACAAGTAGAGTCAGATGGGTTTGCCCATTACAGCAAATTGAGCGGCTATGTAAATAGCAACTTGGGTGGCAACGCGATGACTCGTCCCTTGATTTTCAAGGGGCGTTTTTTATTTTGATTTTATTATTTGGAGGGATTTCATTATGAAAACGATTTTCTCAGGTATCAAACCAACAGGAACGGTCACACTCGGAAATTACTTAGGTGCCATGAAGCACTTCGTGAACTTACAGGATGGTCATGATGCGTATTATTGCGTCGTCGACCTGCATTCGATCACGGTCGATATCGATCGTGTTGAACTGATGAATAATACACGCGCCCTTGCTGCTCTTTATATCGCAAGTGGTCTGAACCCAGAAAAATCAACGATTTTCGTTCAATCAGAAGTCAAAGCGCATGCGCAACTCGGCTGGATGTTGACATGTCTTTCCGGTATGGGTGAACTAGAACGCATGACGCAATATAAAGATAAATCACAAGGAAAAGAGCGGATTGGTGCAGGATTGTTCGTCTACCCGACACTCATGGCAGCTGATATCCTTCTCTACGACGCAGAACTCGTTCCGGTCGGTGACGATCAAAAACAACATATTGAGTTAACGCGGGATTTAGCGCAACGATTTAATAGCCGCTATTATGAGACGTTCACATTACCAGAACCGATCATTGCTGAATCAGGTGCCCGGATCATGAGTTTGACGACGCCCGATAAAAAGATGTCGAAATCTGATCAAAATCCGAAAGGCTTCATCTCGATGCTTGACGCACCGGATGTCATTCGTAAAAAAGTGAAATCAGCTGTCACAGACTCAGAAGGCATCGTAAAATTCGATCGAGAAAACAAACCAGGTGTGTCGAATTTACTTGAGATTTATTCCCTACTCGCTGGTATCTCGATTCCAGCTCTTGAAGCAAAATACGAGGGCTCGAATTATGGAACATTCAAAGCAGATGTCGCGGAAGCGATCATTGCGGAACTCGAACCGATTCAACAGCGCTATTATGAATTGATTGACTCTGAAGAGCTTGATCAAATTCTCGACGCTGGACGTGATCGCGCAGAAGCAGTTGCCGCCAAAAAACTTGCGAAAATTGAAAAGGCAATGGGCTTACAACGGAAACGTGCGAAAGTAAAAAAATAATTCGTCCTCTACGCGAAAGACCGGGATGTCCCGGTCTTTTTTATATATTACAAATAAAAAACGGCTTCCGAATCAAATCGGAAGCCGTTTTTATTTTGCTTATTTTCCTTCGATTGAAGCCCATTTGTATGAGAAGTCTGCGCCGAAGTTATGCTCGACGACTCCTTTAACGTATGGTTTAACGAGGAATGCACGTCCACGCTGATAAACAGGTGAGATTGCTGCTGAATCAAGAAGGATTTTTTCAGCTTCTTGTAGTTCAGACCAACGTTTTGCTGCATCTGTTTGAGTTTGTGCATCTTTGATGAGTTTATCGTACTCTTTGTCCGACCATTTACCACGGTTGTATGGTCCGCCCGTGACGAAGAGATCGAGGAACGTCATTGGATCTTGGTAGTCAGGACCCCAGCCTGCGAGTGAGAACTGGAAGTCACCTTTGTTTTCAAGATCAAGTTTGTTTTTGAATGGTTGTTGCTTGATCGTAACCTTCATACCTGGAAGGTTTTTCTCAAGTTCCCCTTTCAAGAACTCACCGATTTTTTTCGAGTCGTCGCTGTCATAGTTCAAGAGCTCAAGATCAACCGATTTTTGACCGATTTCTTTGAGACCCTCTTTCCAAAGTTTTTTCGCTTCGTCGGCATTGTATTCGTTGAATGCCGGATACTTGTCGCGGAAATCTTTTCCGTCAGCATCTTTCGCGAAATCTTTTGGTACGAGGTAGTTCGCTGGAAGTGATCCGTTTGCAAGGATGACATCCGTGATCCCTTTTTTGTTGTAACCCATGTCGATTGCGCGACGGATTTTTTCGTTATCAAGTGCTTTTACCTTTGTGTTGAGGTAAAGGTAGAAGATCGTTGATTCACCTTTTGTTTTGAACTCTTTATTGTCTTTGTACTGGGCAACGAACTCAGAAGTTAGACCTGTACGATCGATGTCGCCTTTTTCATATAAGTTAACGCCTGTCGCTGTCTCTTTAACGACCTTAACGTTGATTGTTTTGAGTTTAACGGCATCTTTATCCCAGTAGTTATCGTTTTTAACCATTTTCCAGCCTTGCTCACGTGTCCATTCTGTTAACTTGAATGGTCCGTTGTAAAGCGATTTGTCTGCAGTCGAACCGAAGTCTTTCCCGATTTTCTTCGAGAGTTCTTCTGATTTCGGCATGAATGGTCCGAATCCAGTGAGTCCGAGGAAGTAATCTGCAGGGGCTTTTAATTTAACTTCGAGCGTTTTGTCATCTACTGCTTTAACGCCGATAGCATCACGATCACCTTTCTTCGTGTTGTACTCTTCTGCACCTTCGATATTGTAGAAGACATATGCATACTGTGAAGCGTTCTCTGGATTAAGAACTTCTTTCCATGCATATTCAAAGTCTTTTGCCGTGATTGGTGTACCGTCAGACCATTTCGCATCACGTAATTTGAACGTGTATGTTAATTTGTCATCTGAAACCGTGTGACTTTCAGCGATACCCGGAGTCGGCTGCTGCTTGTCATCAAGACGGTAAAGACCTTCCATCGTGTTGTTCAATACGTTAAATGAAACTGAGTCTGTTGAAGTCGTCGGGTTGAGTGTCGGAATATCCGAACCTTCGATCAAATTAAGTGTTTGATCATTTGATTTCTTGCTTGAACCTGTGTCGCCCGATTTGTCGCCTGAATCCGTTGTCGAACAAGCTGCGAGGAACGCACTTGATACGAGTGCTACCGATGTAGCTAAAGCAAAGCTTTTCTTCTTCATGTTACGATGACCCCCCTAGGTTTCTAAAAAAATGATACTGTCAGGTTTTTGACCGAAAAAAAAAGAATTACTATATTCGAATCAAACCCTTCGTTACAAATAGTTTACAATGTTCTGATAATTTTGCAAACCTTTTATCCGATTTTTCTAAATATTTTTTCAAAAAAGACTGGGACCTTAAGAAATAATGGTCCCAGTTAAGTGATTATTTTAAAATTTTCATCGATCGGAGTAGGTATTCCGGTCCATAAATCGGTACTTCAATTCCTTGAATCGTATCAGAAACATATAATTTCTGAGTCGTCTGATACAAAGGAACGACGACAGCATCCTGATGGATTAACCGTTCTTCGGCTTGATGATAGAGTGCTTGTTTTCGTTTTATCTCTTTTTCTTGTCGTGCTTTTTCAACTGTCTGGTCGTATACCTTTGATTGATAATTCACCGAATTTAAAGGATTGTCTGAGACGAATTGATTTAAATAGGATAGCGGTCCTGGATAATCTGGCATCCAGCCAGTCAAAGTCATCGCATATCGTGATGATTGTTCTTTGTCGATTTTTTCTTCAATCGCGACTGGCTTAAGAATGATATCAATCTCAGGTATTTGTTTCTCAAGATAGGTTTCGAGTTGTTCCCCAATCCGTTTTGCTTGTGGATCATCAAAATTAAGCATCTCAATTTGTTGTTTATTTTGTACTTGTGATTTTTCAGGTTTCTCTTGAACGGATTCTGACATCAATACGTTCGTATCCGTGACGACGAATCGATTCGTCGGAATACCTGCATACCCTAAAGGAAGTTGAACCGATTCTTTTTCCATCAAGGCGTGAGCAATCCGCTTTCTGAGTGTCTTATCGCGGAACGTGTCGTTTTTTTGATTAAAGGCGATATAAAAGACACCACTCCGCTTTTTTTGATAGGTCGGTCGTGAAACCTGATCACCTTGTGTTTCGACACTCTCTTGTAATGGAAGGATAGCCGCCTTGCTTTTCTCATACGAAATCCATTGCGTCTGATGATCGGGAATGATACGGCTTTCTATTTTCGCTACTGTGACAACGTTTTGCTGATGATACTGATCATTTTTCTTAAGCGTATATCCGCTTTTCGACATCTTTTCTAGTGTAAATGCACCATTTCCAACAAGATCTTCCCACTTTTTTGATTTCGGTTGTGGATAGAAGACGGACATCGCAAGTAATTCCTTTAGATTCGAAACTGGCTGATTCAACGTGATGATGAGTTGATTGCGTCCTTTGGCTTTGACCCCTAAACGCTGTGGTTTCATTTCTCCATCATTGACGGCGCGTCCATTTTTAAATACTTCAAACAAGAAACCATACGGTGAATTGGTTTGATTAGCAGCGATACGCCGAAAACTATCGACGAACTGCTGCGCCGTAATCGGCTGACCATTGGCATCCTTCGTTTCTTTGAGTTGAATCGTATACGTCAATCGATCTTTCGAGACTGACATATCCTGCGCTAAACCTCGACGGACCGATGTTCCGGAAGTAAAGACATATAATCCTTCATACAATTGCGCTAAAAGTGTCTGTGAACGACTATCTGTCGCCAGCGCAATATCTGACGTTTTCGGAAGCGATGATTCAATCAGTTCGACTTTTGCTGTTTTTGTTTCGTTACTTGTTTTAGTTTCTTGAGACGACGACAGACGATATATGAGCATGCCACTAAGTGCAATCAGTAAAAATAGGAGCAGTGCCATGATCGATGTCTTTTTCGTGATGTTAGCCATAAACGACTCCTTTCTGCGTCAAACACGCATTTCTCTATTGAATCAGAATTTCATCAAAAAAGCGACTCCCTTGATGTTTCAAGGGAGTCGCTTGAGCTTAAGCTTCATACCGTTTGAAGACGAGTGATGCGTTGTGTCCACCGAACCCAAGCGAGTTGCTGAGCGCATAAGTCATTTCGACGTGACGTGAACCTTCTGTCACATAGTCGAGATCACAGCCTTCGCTCGGCTGTTTGAGATGAATCGTCGGGTGAACTGTTTGTTCTTGTAATGATTTAATCGTCGCAATTGCCTCGACGCCACCTGCTCCACCAAGTAAGTGACCGATCATCGATTTCGTCGAGTTGACGACGAGTTGTTTCGCTTGTTCACCGAAGACACTGTGGATCGCTTTTGTTTCAAGGATGTCGTTCATTGGTGTACTCGTTCCATGAGCATTGATGTATCCGACTGCCTCCGGAGTAATGCCCGCATCTTGAATCGCCATCGCCATCGCGCGTGCTCCACCGTCTCCGTCTGGATCCGGAGCCGTGATGTGGTACGCATCAGCTGTTAATCCATACCCACTGACCTCTGCATAGATTTTCGCACCACGAGCTACTGCATGCTCATATTCTTCAAGAATTAAGATTCCTGCTCCTTCTCCCATGACGAATCCATCACGTCCTTCGTCAAATGGACGGCTTGCCGTCTCAGGATCGTGGTTCGTTGACATCGCTTTGTTGGCACAAAAACCAGCAAATGCTAAGTTCGTGATCGGAGCTTCCGCACCACCAGCAATCATGACATCCGCGTCACCACGTTCGATGACACGCAGTGCTTCTCCGATGGCATTCGTTCCTGAAGCACATGCAGTGACGGAACAGTTATTTGGTCCCTTAGCTCCAGTATAAATCGATACCTGACCGCTTGCCATATTCGGGATCATCATTGGAATGAAGAATGGGCTGACACGACGGTGTCCACGTTCAAAGTAGATTTTCGCTTGTTTCTCGATCGTCTCAACGCCACCGATTCCAGATCCGATCCAGACCCCAGCGCGTTCTGCAATTTCTTTAATGTCGATTCCAGCATCTTTTACAGCTTCCATGCTTGCGACAAGTGAATAATGAACGAAGCGGTCCATTTTACGTGCTTCTTTCGCCTCGATGAATTCTGTGACATCGAAGTTCTGTAATTCGCCCGTAACCTTCGTTGGATACTCATCGATATCAAGACGCTCCATCGGACGAATTCCGTTCGTTCCTTCTTTTAATGCATCCCAGAATGTATTCGCATCATTCCCGATTGGTGTCAATGCCCCGATTCCTGTGACTACAACGCGTTTTCTCATCATCTTATGTGTTCTCTCCTTTAGTCCAAGTAATGTATGCTGCTCCCCAAGTCAATCCGGCACCGAAGCCAGCAAGTACAAGTTTCGTACCTGGTGTCAGACGACCTTGCTTACGTGCTTCTTCGAGTGCGAGTGGAATCGAAGCAGCAGATGTATTCGCATGCTCATCGATTGTAACGATGACCTTTTCTTGCGGAATATGCAGTCGTTCGCACGCTGCATCGATGATGCGTAGGTTCGCCTGATGCGGAATCAAGATATCGACATCTTCAAGCGTGCTGTCTGCTTTTTGAATGACTTTCTCAACGATTTTCGGTAATTTACGAACAGCGAACTTAAAGACTTCGCGACCGTTCATCTCGATTGGTCCATCGATATCCTTAAACAACAGATGGGCTCCACGTCCGTCTGTTCCGAGTTCAAAAGCATTTAATCCCTCTTGCTCAGTTTTTCCGATGACGACTGCTCCTGCACCATCCCCGAATAAAATCGCTGTCGACCGGTCTGACCAGTCAACGATACTCGACATTTTTTCGGCACCGATGACCAGTGCATGTTTTCCTTCGACTGTTGATAACATGCTTGCAGCTGTTTGTAATGCGAAGATGAATCCACTACAGGCCGCACTGATATCAAAAGCGGTCGCCCCTCGTGCTCCGAGGCGCTCTTGGACGATACAGGCTGTAGAAGGGAACGCACGTCCTGTTGCCGTTCCGACAACGATCAAACCGATGTCCTCTACTGTCAATCCAGCATCATCGAGTGCCTTCTGAGCCGCTTCCGTCGCTAAGTCTGTTACATCCACATCATCGGCTGCAATTCGTCGTGCCCCGATTCCTGTTCGTGTCCGAATCCATTCATCACTTGTGTCGAGCGTCGTTGCTAGCTCATCATTCGTTACGCGACGTGATGGCAAAGACGTTCCTAATCCTACAATCCCGATCTTCATAAGGCATCCCCTTTTGTTATTAGTATCTGGTACTAATATAAAGCGTTAATTTGCTTTTGTCAAAGAAAAAAGGAAGAGCAAGGTCTCCCGTGCCCTTCCTTCTACCTCATTCTGCTAACGTCCGAACGACTTCCATGACCATTTTAGCGGAATTGATTGACGCAATCTCGAGGAATTCATCAAACGAGAGTGACGCTTCTTCATTAGCGCTATCTGAAATCGAACGTGTCACGACGAACGGAACACCAAACTGATGACAGACTTGTGCGATTGGCGCAGCTTCCATCTCGACGGCTGCGACTTCTGGGAAGTGCGCCTTAATTTGAGCAGAACGCTCTGAATCATGGATGAAGGAGTCACCTGTCGCGATCAATCCATGAACGACACGAATTGCATCCATGCGCTCGATGACAGCTTCTGCTGTTGCTACGAGCTTTGGATCTGCTTGGTAGGCAGCTGGCATTCCAGGTACCTGACCATATTCGTAACCAAACGCTGTCACGTCTACGTCATGGTGACGTACTTCTGTTGAGACGACGACATCCCCAACCGTTAAGCCTTCTTTAAATCCGCCTGCTGAGCCGGTATTGATGACAGCAGTTGGTTTGTAGTGGTCAAGCAATAATGTCGTACCGATCGCAGCGTTCACTTTCCCGATTCCTGACTTCAAAATGACGACAGGAACGCTATTCAAGAGTCCTTCATAAAAATGATAGTTTGCAATGACTGTATCTTTACGTTCTGACAACTCGTTGCGCAATAAGTTGACTTCCTCTTCCATTGCGCCGATGATTGCGATTGGCATGGTCCATTCCTCCATCAAACAGAAAGCCGGATTGCTCCGGCTCCTGTGTTCTTTATTTGATCGATGTAATTTTTACTGCGTATTCGCCGCCTGGTGCTGGTACAGAGACTTGATCTCCGACTTGGTGCCCCATTAAACTTTTTGCGATTGGTGATTCGTTCGAAATTTTACCCGTGAACGGATCTGCTTCGGCACTACCAACGATCGTATACGTATCTTCTTCGTTGTCTTCGACACTCAAGAAAGTGACTGTCGTTCCGATACCGACGACTGAGATATCCTTCTCTTCTTCCGAGATGATGGCAACGTTGCGAAGCATCTCTTCCAGTTGAGCAATCCGGCCTTCGACCATTGCTTGCTCTTCTTTTGCTGAATCATACTCTGCGTTCTCTGAAAGGTCACCGAACGAACGGGCAATCTTGATGTTCTCGACGACTTCTTTCCGGCGGACTGACTTCAATTCATTCAATTCATTTTCAATGTTCGCTTTACCTTCAAGCGTCATGTAGTATTGCTTTTCTGCCATTTTTGTCACGCTCCTTTTTATTCCACTAGTATAGTATATTCACATCTTTTTTGGAATCAATATCCTCTTTGATCAAGTGCCGAACGATAATCAAGGATCGCTCGGATTTTCGTTACGAGTAAATCGATTGCCACGTGGTTTTCGCCGCCCTCTGGTACGATGATATCCGCATAACGTTTTGTCGGTTCACAGAACTGCAGATGCATCGGACGGACGACATTCGTGTACTGCTCAACGACAGAATCAATTGAACGCCCACGTTCGTTGATATCACGTTGCATCCGACGAAGAATGCGAACGTCCGCATCCGTATCGACGAACACCTTAATATCCATTAGTTCCCGTAACCGTTCGTCTTCAAGCGCTAAAATTCCTTCTACGATGATGACATCACGTGGTTCGAGACGAATCGTTTCTTGAGCACGTGTATGTGCGACATAATCATATACCGGTTTTTCAACGGCAATGTTTTCGCGGAGCGCTTGAATGTGTTCGATCAAAAGACCATTATCGAAAGCAAATGGATGATCATAGTTTGTCTGATATCGCTCTTCCATTGATAATTCACTTTGGTCTTTATAGTATGCGTCCTGTTCAATCATGACGATTGATTCGCTTGGGAACGCATCGACAAGTGAACGTGCCACCGTCGTCTTCCCTGAACCCGTTCCGCCCGCTACGCCTATTACTACCGGTTTTTGCATGTCATTCGTTCCTCCATCATTTCGACTTTTTCCGACTGACGGATACACCGTCACCGAGCGGAAAAATCGTCGTATCATATTGTTCTTGTTCCATCATCCAGACCGTGAATTCTTTGACGAGACGCACGAGCCGACGTCTTCTTCGATCGAACGTCTTCGGGTCAGGCTCAAGGACATCTCCGTGTAAGAAGAGATTGTCCGTATAAAGCACGCCACCCTCTGGAATGAGTCGCCCATATCCCGCAAAGAATTTTTTATACTGTCCTTTAGCTGCATCGATGAAGACTGCATCAAACTGGTCTTCAAGCGTTTCGGCTAATTCTACTGCATCACCAAAAATGATGTCAATCCGATCCGCCACATCTGACCGGGCGATGAAGGTTTTTGCTTCTTCATACCGCTTTGCATTCCGTTCGATTGTCGTAATACGCGCATCCGGTAACGCGCGTGCCATCCGGATCGCACTATAACCAATTGCTGTTCCGACTTCTAAAATACGCTTCGGTTGCTGTAATCGCAGGAGCGACAACAAGACTTCGGAACCGGTCAACTCGATGATCGGTATATGATGTTCTTCCGCATAACGCTCCATTTCTTCTAGTAGGGCATCACGAGGATGAATCATCGATTCGACATAGGTCGTGAAATCCTTCACGCCATTCACTCCCTCTTCCGCATAAACAGGTTGACTTGAAGCGTCATTTCCGCTTCAACCCAACCCGTTGCTCATTGCTCTTTACTCGCTTCGTATTCCACCCATTCCGGTTTATACTTAACGACGTTTCGTTGATGTTCTTCATATGTCTCTTCGTAAAGAATCTGTCCTCGTGGATGTGTATCACTTGGTGGACGGGCGAAGAAATAGACATATTTTGTTTTATTCGGGTTCAAGACAGCTAATACGGAATCCTTACTGACCGTTGAAATCGGACCAATCGGAATTCCTTCGTACTTATACGTATTGTACTTCGAGTTATTCTCAAGATCCTTCAGCGTCGTCAATGCCGTATTCTCGCCTGTACCATACCAAACCGTCGGGTCCGACTGAAGTTTCATGCCATCATCTAAACGGTTTTTGAAGACGCCTGCGATTTCACGACGATCCTTCGGTGTCGCGGCTTCACGCTCGACCATTGAACCGAGACTGAGCACTTCATGGAAGGTCATGCCTGACTTTCGAATGGCATCCTCATTTTCATCGTAGACTTTTTCTGTCTCGTCGAGCATCGTCTCGACGATTTGATCAATGCTTTTTCCTTTATCGAACTCATACGTTGCTGGGAAGAGATATCCTTCAAGTGCGTACAAGACGCCATTCTTCTTCACTTCATCCGTCAACATCGGATATTTTTCAATCATGGCATCGATGAACATCGCATCCGTCAATTCTTTACGAATCGTCTCTTCTTTGAACTTCGTAGCTTTCGCGATTAAATCAATTTGACGATCCATCGTGATGCCTTCAGGTAACGTGATTTTCACATCCGCTGCCTTCATGACCGTTCCCGTTTTCAATTCATTGATGATTTCATCCGGGGACATGGCTTGTGACAGGGTATATGTACCCGCCTGGAATGACGATTCATTCTTATAACGGACGTAATAACGGAAAATCGTCTCGTTTGCAATCAAATCTTTTTCCTTTAGTAAGGAAGCGATCGTACTCGTTCCTGCGCCTAAAGGAATTTCGACTTTGACGGATTTCGTCGCTGCTTCATCGACCGGTTCAAGCGCATTTTTCAAAAAGACATAGATGACCGCACTGGTAACTAGAAAAATCGTCAACAATACAGAAAGGATGATCAGCGTGATCCGGCGTGATGTCCGGCGTCGCCTTTTTTCGATTTCAGCATTTTGTTTCCATTCGTTCTCCATCGGTTCCTCCTTCTTCTCTTAAAACAAGGTGACACCGTAAGAGAAAGTCTCTTACGACGTCACCTGTCATGAGTCGGGTTAGTCTAACTGATCTTCGAGCGTGTTAAAGACTTCTTCGATTTCATCCCAAGTCGCTGTATCGTCTTCGTCGATTGGTACGAGGTTGAAGTCGTTGTCTCCATCACCGTATTCGTCGAGTTCGTAAACGAAGATATCGACTTCTTCTGCTTCGTCATAATCTGCTCCGATTGGCTCGAGGAAGATGTATGTCTTGCTCGAACGTGGGCTTTCATAACGCAGACGTTCTACGAATTCGAAATCATTTCCTTCGCCGTCCGGAATTACGTAACGTGTTGGCTCATTCTGTTGCATCAGTGATCCGCTCCTTTAACGCAAGCTCGAGTTCATCCCAAGTTTGCTCATCATTTTCATCGATCAGGCTCAATTCAAAATCATCTTCGCCTTCTCCATATTCATCGATCTCACAGATGATTAGATCATCCGCTCCTTCGTCAGGGTTACCGATCATTTCAAGAAATAGATAGGTTTTTCCTGTCCGTTCACTCGAGTAACGGTACCATTCTTCGAAAAGATGTTCGCCGCCCTCTTCATCTGGAAAGAGATACTGACGTTTTTCTTCAGCCATCGGTTTCTCCCCCTTCATCGATTCGCCCGATCCAAATACGATTGCAGGATCATGACGGCAGCCATCTTATCGATGACTTGTTTTCGTTTCTTGCGGCTGACATCGGCATCGATCAGCATCCGTTCTGCTTGCATCGTCGTCAACCGTTCATCCATGAAGACGACTTCAAGCCCAGTATGCTGTTCGATTTCCTTCGCAAAGGCTTCACTCGCCTCCGCACGGGGACCGATGGAACCGTTCATGTTTTTCGGAAGACCAATGACAAGGATTTCGACATTGTATGTCTCCATGATGACATCGAGCCGTTTGAAGGCTTCTGGGTAATCCGGTTCCGTCCACTTGACCGTCTCGACACCTTGCGCCGTCCAGCCCATCAAGTCACTGACCGCTACCCCGATCGTCTTCGAACCGACGTCTAGTCCCATTGCACGTTTCATTTTGAATTTCCACTCTCCGCCAAATAAGATTTCACGAGTTCTTCGAGCAATTCGTCACGTTCAATCTTACGAATTAAGTTACGTGCGTCATTATGACGAGGAATGTAAGCAGGATCTCCAGATAGGAGATAGCCGACGATTTGGTTGATCGGATGATATCCTTTTTCTTCTAAAGCATGATAGACCGTCAACAACACATCCCGTGTCGCTGCTTTGTTATCGTCTTCTGGAAAGTTGAATTTCATCGTTTGATCCATCTGACTCACGTTCATCACCTCTTTCATATACACTACGTTTCTATTATGCCAGTGATTGCACGTATTGTGAAGCGTACGCAAGTGCTTCTTCTAATTTCGACGCATCTTTCCCACCAGCTTGAGCCATGTCAGGGCGACCGCCACCGCCACCACCGCAGCGTGTTGCGACTTCCTTGATCAATTTACCAGCATGATAGCCTTGGTCGATTAAATCTTTTGAAACGCTTGCGACGAGATTGACTTTTTCACCTTGCGCACTACCGAGAACAATGATTGCTGATCCGAGTGAGCTCTTCAACTCATCCATCATACCGCGAAGGGCATCCATATCTGAGACGTCGACACGTTTCGCAAGCACACGTACGCCGTTGATTTCCTCAACATCGTCCTTTAGTGAAGCAGCTTCGATGTTCGCAAGTTTTGCTTGCAACGATTCGTTCGCCCGTTCCGTCTCACGAAGTTGTTGTTGCAGTGCTTCGATACGAACTGGAACTTCCGTCGTTTTCGTTTTCAAGACAGCTGCTGCTTGTTCGAGTGTTTCTAAGTGTTGATTCATCACACGATACGCGCCTGCACCTGTCACGGCTTCGATCCGGCGTGTACCTGCACCGATCCCAGACTCTGAGACGATCTTGAACAGACCGATCTCTGCAGTGTTTCCGACGTGGATTCCGCCACACAATTCAATCGAGTATGTGCCTGCTGAGACGACACGGACCGTTTCCCCGTACTTCTCACCGAACAATGCCATCGCGCCTTTTGCTTTTGCATCAGCGATGTTCATCTCTTCGATATCAACCGGTAATGATGCCCAGATCGCTTGGTTGACGTCTTGTTCGATTTTTGTCAACTCTTCTTGTGTCACTGCACCGAAGTGTGAGAAGTCGAAGCGGAGACGTTCTGGAGAAACGAGTGATCCCGCTTGGTTGACGTGTGTTCCGAGCGTGTCTTTCAATGCTTTATGAAGCAAGTGTGTTGCCGTATGGTTTTTCGTGACGGCTTTACGTTCTGCTGCTTCGACGTTTGCAACGACGTCTGCAGCTTCCGTTGCGATTCCTGTACGGACGATGACCGTATGCAAGTTTTGACCGTTTGGTGCCTTTTGAACATCTTTGACATCAAGAACGAAGTCTTTGCCTTCGATTGTTCCTGTATCCGCTACTTCACCACCACTTTCAGCGTAGAACGGCGTGATATCGAGAATGACTTGCGCTTCTTCACCAGCAGCCACTTCTGTGACTCGTTCTCCATCATGCAACAATGCGATGATTTTTGCATCCGCCTTAAGGTCGGTATAGCCGACGAACGTACTTTTATCTTTTAGTGTCGAGAGGACTTCCGATTGTTGTTGCATCGAACCGCTCTCTTCACGTGCTGCCCGCGCACGTTGACGTTGCGCGTCCATCGCTTGTTTGAAGCCTTCTTCATCAACAGACATCTGATGATCTTCCGCATACTCAACTGTCAATTCGAGTGGGAAACCATACGTGTCATACAAACGGAACGCATCTTCGCCACTGATGATGTGCTCACCGTTTGCCTTAGACGTCTGAGCGACCGTGTTCAAGATTGCAAGACCGTCATGAAGCGTCTCATGGAAACGTTCTTCTTCGTTTTTAATGACGCGTTTGATGAAGTCCGCTTTTTCCGGAACTTGTGGGTAGAAGTCGACCATGACATTTCCAACCGTATCAACGAGTTCATACATGAACGGACGTTCGATCCCAAGCATCTTCGCATAACGAACCGCACGGCGTAGTAAACGACGAAGGACATATCCACGTCCTTCATTCGAAGGAAGAGCCCCATCACCGATCGCAAATGATACAGTACGGATGTGGTCTGCGATGACTTTGAATGCTACATCAAGTTTCGAATCATCACGGTAGATCTTGCCGCTGATTTCTTCTGTCTTATGAATGATCGGCATGAACAGATCCGTATCGAAGTTCGTCGGCACGTCCTGCATGACACACGCCATCCGTTCGAGTCCCATCCCAGTATCGATGTTTTTACGCGGAAGTTCCGTGTAGTTGCCGTGTCCGTCGTGGTTGTACTGACTGAAGACGATATTCCAGATCTCGAGATAGCGTTCGTTTTCGCCACCTGGATAAAGTTCTGAATCGTTCGGATCGTCTCCGAAAGCTGGACCACGATCGAAGAAGATTTCCGTATTCGGACCAGATGGACCTTCACCGATTTCCCAGAAGTTATCTTCAAGCGGAATGATCCGCTCAGCCGGTACGCCGAGTTCAAGCCAGATTTGACGCGCTGCATCATCTTCCGGATGAATCGTGACCGAAAGACGTTCTGGGTCAAGACCGTACCAGTCATCACTCGTCAAGAGTTCCCAACCCCATTTGATTGCATCTTCACGGAAATAATCACCGACAGAGAAGTTTCCAAGCATCTCGAAGAACGTATGGTGACGCGCTGTTTTCCCGACGTTTTCGATATCGTTCGTCCGGATTGATTTTTGTGCGTTGACGATACGTGGATTATCAGGAATGACACGACCATCAAAATATTTCTTGAGTGTTGCAACACCCGAGTTGATCCACAAGAGCGATGGATCCTCGACCGGCACGAGTGAAGCACTCGGTTCGATCGCATGCCCTTTGCTTTGGAAGAAATCAAGATACATCTGACGGATTTGTGCACCCGTTAATGGTTTTAGAGCTTTCATGAACAGTTACCTCCATTGGTTTTATTTGGACGCAAAAAAGCGATGCTTTCATCCCTGAAAAGGGACGAAAGCATCGCTTCCGTGGTACCACCCTCGTTCGTAAGCAACCTATTGCCTACCTCGAACATCTGATAACGGGGATGACCCGCAGGTGTTTACACCCGACTCCGGAAGGAGCTTCAAAGGGACTCGAGAAAGTGATTGCAGCAGACTCACTTCTCTCTGGACTCGAGTTTTCCTTTTACTTATCTTCCATCAACGTGTTACGTCCATTCATCTATCGTGATTATTACCTATCGAACAGCATCCGTCAAGTCTTTGTCACCCCACCGAGTCGTTCGATCAATCGTGTTCGGCGCCGGGGTTCCTCTTCTTGCGACGCTTTATGGAACGCACGCGGATCACCGAATAATAACAAACTTGATTTTGCCCGAGTAACTGCCGTATAAATTAAATTTCGGGAATGTTTGAACGCCCCCGTGAAATAGACTGGCATCAAGACGATCGGAAACTCAGATCCTTGCGCTTTGTGGATCGTAATCGCATAGGCGTGCGTGAATTGATCCCAATCACTCCGGTTGTACTCGACCTCCGTCTGATCGAACCGGGCGATGATTTTATCGACTTTATCGACATTCTCTTTAGCGAAGAAGATATTGACGATTTCGCCGATATCTCCGTTATAGACGTTTTCTTCCGCATTGTTGACGAGCTGGAGAATCTTGTCCCCGGTCCGGTAAATCCGCGTCCCTTGTTTGACTTCCCGTTTCTTCGGTTCCTCCGGGTTATAGACGCGTTGCAAGGCGACATTCAATTCGTCGATCCCGACCTGACCCCGGTAGGTCGGCGCGAGTACCTGGACATCGAATTTCGAGTAGCCTTTTGCGAGCGCTTTTTCCGCGAAGGCCGAGATGCCCCGTAACGTCTCTTGCGGAGACGCAGTGTAGAAGCGGCGATCCGCAAGGGGTGATAACAAATCAGCAGACGTCGTCCGGTTCTTCAAATCGTGCGCAAGACGCAATATCGAAGAATCTTCTGCTTGACGATGGACGACGTTCAAACGGACGACGGGAATTCCTTCCGTATCCATCAAGTCTGCCAGCACCTGTCCTGGACCGACGGATGGCAATTGATCGCGGTCACCGACGAACAAGATCTTCATGCCGTTCGGGACGGCGCGAAGCAAACTCGATAACAAGTAGATATCAATCATCGACGATTCATCGATGATCAGTACTTTTCCCGTGATCGGCTGATCCTCATTCAGTTGAAAGTTCGTTCCGTCATACTTTAAGAGACGGTGAATCGTCATCGCCGGTACATCTGTTGCTTCCGATAGACGTTTAGCGGCACGTCCCGTCGGTGCAACAAGGACGTATGGATAGACATCCCCTGTCTTGACGCGACTCTTCTCAAGCGGCCAGTCATGAATTTCTTGCAAGGCATGTAAAATTCCCTTGATGACAGTCGTCTTACCGGTACCCGGTCCACCAGTCAAGACCATCAGCGGTGCTTTGACCGCTAACTCGATCGCTTCTCGCTGTTGCGCAGCATATTCCATGCCAAACTGTTCTTCGAGGTGACCAATTGCTTCAAGGATCGTCGCGACATCGACTTCTTGTTCGGCACCGTTTGCCATGACGCGTGCTAGTTCCTTCGCCGCGCGGACTTCCGCATAAAAGATCGTCGGTAAATACAAGCAACCTTCTTCAAGCTTGACCTTATCTTCAGCGAGCAACAGTTCGATCGCTTGTTCTAGCCGCTCTCCCGGATCCTCCCCTAGCAGACGGGGTGCCCGTTGCAATAGCGAGTCGACCGTCGCGAAGGCATGTCCCTCGCCCGCTTCTTGTTCTAATATATGCATGATCGAAGCAGCGACACGCTCCGGGTGTAATCCGACAAGTCCGAGGTGCGCGGCAATATGATCGGCTGTCTTAAAGCCAATCCCGTTTACTTCATACATCAAGGAATACGGATTCTCCCGAATCCGTGCCATGGCGTCGCCCTCGTACGCGGCATAGATCTTTGCCGCTAGCTTCGGTGTGACATCAAACGGTGCTAAGAACAGCATCAACTGATCGACACCGTATAGCGTCGCGAGTCGATTCAATATGATGTCTGCTTGTTTTTGTTTTAACCCAGGCACCTGATTCAGTACCCGTTCATCCTTTAATATGAGATCCACTGCGTCTTCTCCAAGAGCATCGACGATATTTTTCGCTGTTTTCGGACCAATGCCGGTGAACGAACCATTCGTCAAGAAGCGGATCGTCGCATGTTTAGTCATCGGAACCGATCGGCGAATCAGCTCCGCCTTCAGTTGTTTTCCGAAGCGAGGATGATCAACGAGACGACCGAATGCTTGATACGTCCCTCCGAGTTCGATTCCGACTCCTGTACCCGTAATGACGAGCTCGGTCTCTTTTAATTCAAAGTTCTTTTCTTTGACAGCGACCAGTACAATGGAGTGTGCTTCCTCTTCAGAAGAAAAGAGCACACGTTTGACGCGCCCGACGACTTGATGGGGGTGCTCCATCACTCCACCTTCTTTCTCTCTTTTTCATTCGCTGCTTTCATCATAGCATTCGTTTACCGGATTTTAAATCAGGGAAAGATACCGTGAAACATTTCGTTAAGAGGAGGAGTTCAAGGATGGCACGTTTACCGATTGCAGGATTGTGTGAATTAGTACTTGAAGTCGAGGATATGGATCGCGCCCTTGGCTTTTGGAATGGGACACTTGGTATTCCGATTGTCGAGCAATGGGCACCTGAGGATGCTGAGCCGAGCAAAGAACAATCTAAACAAGATGGGGTCTGGGCAACGTGGCTCTACATTGGCGGCAACACCCGACTCGGTCTTTGGCTGAAACGGGACTTCACGATGGAAGAACGAACCGTTAAACATTTACCGGTCTCCGAATGGGATACGTTGTACGATGAAGGCGGAGTCCATGTCCACTGCGCCTTTTACGTTGAGAAGGACGAGTTCCAGCAAGCCTTAAATCAGCTTCGGGAAGCTTCAATCACCGTGAAGCTCAGAGAATGGGATGAACAGGAGACCTCGAACCAAAAAGAGTATTCCGCTTATTTCAAGGATACAGAAAATAACGTCATCGAACTGTATACGAAAAACATGGATGAAGCCTATGAAGACTTTTCCGGACCTCCGCTTCGTGTCATCCGTGAAGTCGGGAATTAAATACCATACAAAAAAGACGACTCCTCCTGGAATCGTCTTTTTTTAGATCAATCTGCTTGTTTTAATAACGCATCCATCTTCGCTTTTGCATCTCGTGCAAGCGCGTGTTCCGGCTGATAGGCAAGAACGGCTTCAAGTTCTGCATAACAGGCTTCCTGTTGACCGAGGAAGGCAAGAGCAATCGCATAATTGTATCGTGCATCTGTATGCGTTTCGTCAAGCATCAAGACATGCTCAAACATCTCGACCGCTTCTTCCAACTTCTCGTTTTGCGCTAAGGCAAGTCCGTATTGAAATGCGATCTCGATATCGACACCGTTTAGTTCTGACGCACGCTGTAAACGAGGTAAGCCGCGTACTGGATCACCGAGTTTTTGATACGTCATCCCAAGCATGAAATGGAGATCCGCGTCGTCAAGTCCATATAACAACGCTGCCCGCAATGATTCCTCTGCTTCGACGAGTTTGTCGGCAGCAAAGAACAGAGCGCCTTTCGCATAATAGGCACTCGCAAACGTATTATCAATCATCAGTGCCCGGTCATAAAAACGAAGGGCACGATCAGCGTCGTTCATCGATTGGAGTAATGTTCCAAGATTGACGTACGCCGTCGGATCTTTTGGGTTTTGTTCGATCGCATCATTAAAAGCTTGCGCTGCTAATTCATAATTTCCAGCTTCTAGATGCCGGAACCCTACTTCATTATAGTTCATCTTCTTTTGCTCCTTACGCTAAATAAGCGAGGCGTTCGCCTGCTTTATAGGCTGCATCGATTGTCGCACCACCGAGGCAGATGTCTCCATCATAGAACACGACCGCTTGTCCTGGTGTGATCGCCCGTTGACGTTCGTCAAACGAAACATCGAGTCCATCTTCAAGGACACGAACCGTGACGGCTGTGTCTTGTTGACGGTAACGGAATTTCGCTGTGCAACGGAATGTCTCACCGACTGGACGTTCAGATGTCCAACTGACATCTGAAGCAAGTAATCCTTCCGAATACAATAATTCGTTATGGAATCCTTGATCGACATAGAGAATGTTCTCTTTTAGGTTTTTTCCGACGACGAACCAAGGTTCTCCGTCGCCACCGATACCAAGCCCGTGGCGTTGCCCCATCGTATAGTACATCAATCCATCGTGACGACCCATGACGTTGCCGTCAAGCGTCCGCATCTCACCGGGTTGTGCCGGTAGGTATTGACCGAGGAACTGTTTAAAATTCCGCTCGCCAATGAAGCAAATACCGGTCGAGTCTTTTTTCTTAGCTGTTGCAAGGTTCGCTTCTTCTGCGATCCGGCGCACTTCTGATTTTTCCATGTGACCGATTGGGAACATCGCCTTCGCGATTTGCTCTTGCGACAATTGATTCAAGAAATACGTTTGATCCTTATTTGCATCGACACCACGAAGCAATTTATGTTCTCCATCTTCATAGACAGCACGTGCATAATGACCTGTCGCGACGAAATCGGCACCAAGACGCATCGCGTGATCGAGGAAGGCTTTGAACTTGATTTCCTTGTTACACATGACGTCTGGATTCGGTGTCCGACCGAGTTTATATTCATCGAGGAAGTACGTGAAGACCTTATCCCAGTACTCTTTTTCAAAATTGACCGCATAATACGGAATGCCGATTTGATTGGCTACGGCGATGACGTCTTCATAATCTTCCGTCGCCGTACAAAAGCCGTTCTCATCCGTGTCATCCCAGTTTTTCATGAAGATCCCGATGACGTTATAGCCTTGCTCTTTTAATAAATGAGCCGTCACAGACGAATCGACACCGCCCGACATCCCAACGACGACTGTCGTTTCACTCGGGGCTTTCGCTCGTGTATTCATTCATTTCACCTCTTAGTTAATTCTGAAACGATTTTACGACATCTTGCAAGGCTTGTGCGAGTAGTTCGACTTGCGCGAGCTCATTTCCGTGACCAAAACTGATCCGAACCGATGCCCGTGTCCGTTCATCTTCACCATACATCGCCGACAAGACATGCGAAGGCTCGACGGATCCTGCCGTACATGCACTCCCGCTCGATACAGCCATCTGGCGCATATCAAGCATGATCAAGAACGGTTCGATTTCAATTTGCGGGAAGTAAAGATTGAGGACATTCGGCAATCCTTCAACACCGTTGACTTCGTAAGTGATGCCACTTTCATCCAAGCGTGTTAGCAAAACGCTACGCAGTTGTTTGATGTGGTCCTGCTGTTGATCGCGCTCTGCGATCATCAGTTCGAGCGCTTTCGCTAAACCGACGATTCCCGGTACGTTCTCCGTACCAGCGCGACGCTTGCGTTCCTGTTCTCCGCCATACGTCTGCGTCGCTAATTTCACACCTGTCCGTACATATAATAGCCCGATTCCTTTTGGACCATTGATTTTATGACCAGACGCGGATAAAAGATCGATCTGTAACGCTTCGACATCAATTGCTTGTTTTCCGAACACTTGCACCGCGTCCGTATGGAACAAAATACCGCGTTCCCGTAAGAATTGACCAATTGCCGCAATCGGCTGGATCGTCCCGACTTCATTGTTGCCGAACATGATCGAGACAAGTGTCGTATCTTCCCGGACAGCTTCTTGCAAGGCATCCAATGAGACGACGCCTGTCGTTGGTACATCAAGATACGTGACGTCATAGCCTTGTTTTTCGAGCTCTTCGAAGGCGCGGAGCACGGCATGATGCTCAAAACGTGTCGTAATGAGATGATGTCCTTTTTCACGCGCTGCCTCTGCCGCACCAAAGATGGCATAGTTATCCGACTCCGTTCCACCACTTGTGAAAATCAGTTCGGTTGGTTTCGCGTTCAATTCTTGTGCGATCTGCCGACGTGCTTTGTCAATCGCTGCACGAGCAGACCGACCAGCCGCATGGACACTCGATGGGTTACCATACTGTTCGAGCAAATAAGGCGTCATCGCCTCAAGGACTTCCGGACGCATCGGCGTCGTCGCCGAATGGTCAAAGTAATTCATTCGTTTTCACCTCTCAAATATAGAACATGTATCCTGTATCGTCTTCTTCCGCTAAGTCTTGTAGCGTCGTTGAATCGAGTACTTGATCGACTGCTTGTTGGATTTTATCCCACAGTTTGCGTTTCGTGACCTCGTCACACGCATCACCTTCAACGACAACGAGTGGTCCTTCAAGTAAGCGGATGATTTCACCCGCCGTGATGCTTTGCGCTTCACGACCGAGCTTATATCCGCCATAAGCGCCGCGGACGCTTTTGACGAGACCACCATTACGAAGTGGTGCGATCAATTGCTCGAGGTAGTGTTCAGATAAGTCATACATCTGCGCGATTTTCTTTAAGGACAATGGTTTAGATTCAGCTTCTTTCGCGAGTGCGATCATGATCGTCAGACCATATCGCCCTTTCGTTGAGATTTTCATCATGCGAAGGATCATCCTTTCTAGTATAGTAGTAGCTAAAAGTGGAAGGAGCGTATGTGTATGGCACATTTATTTGAATCCCAGTCTCCTGCCGGACCGCTCGCGAATCGAATGCGTCCGCAGAATCTGGATGAAATCGTCGGACAACGTCATCTGATTGGAGAGACAACGCTCCTGCGGCGTGCCATTTTAGCCGATCGTCTCGGAACCGTCATTTTTTACGGTCCACCCGGTACCGGTAAGACGACGCTCGCACGTGTCATCTCCAGTTATACGAAATCAGCATTCGAGCAATTGAATGCGGTCACGGCGAAACTGGAACAATTACGGGAAATTCTAAAAGCAGCCGAAGCTCGTCTTCAGTTCGAGGATCAAAAAACGATCCTTTTTCTCGATGAGATCCATCGGTTCAATAAGATGCAGCAAGACGCCTTACTGCCAGCGCTTGAAGCGGGTACGATCACATTGATCGGGGCGACGACGGAAAATCCGAGTTTTGAGGTCAACGCCGCTCTCTTATCGCGGGCAACGGTCTTTCGTTTTGAACCCCCGACGGCAGATGATTTACGGATCGTCCTCGATCGGACCCTGAAGGACACGGAGCGTGGTCTTGGCAAATATCCAATCACGATCACGGATGAAGCAATCGATCATTACGTCAAGTTGTCAGACGGCGACTACCGGGCATTATTGAATGCACTTGAACTTGCCGTCTTAACGACGCCAGAAATTGATGGTCAGATCACGATCGATCTTTCTGTCGCGGAGGAATCGATTCAGCAAAAGGCATTGAAGTACGATAAGGACGGCGATCGTCATTACGATGTCATCTCCGCTTTCATTAAATCGATTCGTGGTTCCGATCCCGACGCCGCGCTCTACTGGCTCGCTGTCATGATTGAAGCGGGCGAAAGTCCACGTTTCATCGTCCGTCGTCTCTACGTCCATGCGGCAGAAGACATCGGTCTGTCTGATCCGCAAGCGTTATTAATGGTCGATGCCTGCGCACGCGCGTGCGAGTACGTCGGTTTCCCGGAAGCACGGATCCCGCTTGCTGAAACGGTCTTATATCTCGCGACGGCACCGAAATCGAATGCTGTCATCTCAGCAATCGATCAAGCATTGACGCTCGTTCGTCGTTCGGACGGCGGACCCGTCCCGCCGCACTTGCGCGATGCCCATCATCCGGGGGCAGCGGCGCTCGGGAATGGTGTCACTTATCAATATCCTCATGAGTTCGAGCATGCCTATGTGCCACAAAATTACTGGCCCGAGAACCTGGCCCGAACAAAGCCGGTCTTTTATCGCCCGAGCCCGCGCGGTTTTGAGAAACAACTGCAAGCTCGACTTGATTTTTGGAACAAACAAACAGCCACACATCAGAAAAAGCGACCATAAGGTCGCTTTTTTTTAACGAACGCGTTCGATCGTCACGCCAGCTTCACGGACAATCTCATTGATGACGTAGCTCGCTGCAATCAGTCCACCGACAGATGGAACAAATGCATTCGAACTCGGTGGCATCTTCGCTTTACGAATCGCAGCGGCATCGTTTCCGACGACTTGGCGGACTTCTTCAATGATCTTAACGGGTGGTTCATCGGAAAAGACGACAGGAACACCTTTATGGATGCCGGCTTTCCGGAGTTTCGTCCGAATAACCTTCGCTAATGGATCATAACTTGTATCTTTGATGTCAACGATCTTGATGCGTGTCGGATCCATTTTGTTCGCCATCCCCATGCTCGAGATAATCGGGATGTTACGTTTCTTACATTCTTGAATCAGGTGAATTTTGAACGAGACCGTGTCCGATGCATCAATGACATAATCCGGCTGCTGTTCAAAGAACGACTCGAATGTTTCTTCATTGTAGAACATCTTTAAACGAACGATTTCAAGGTCTGGATTGATTAACGCAAGACGTTCTGCCATCGCATCGACCTTCGGCTGACCGACCGTCGGAAGCAGGGCATGAATTTGTCGGTTGACGTTCGTGATGTCGATATCATCCTTATCAACGAGAATCAAACGACCTACACCACTACGGGCAAGCGCTTCTGCCGAGAACGATCCAACACCACCGATTCCCAGAATAGCGACAGACTTGGATGCCAATGCGTCAAGTCCAGTTTTACCGATTGCTAGTTCATTACGCGAAAATTGATGTAACATCTCATAACCTCACAATACTCATACTGTTTTACTCGGAATTATATCATAAAAAAAAACGTCATGCGACGTGTCAAACAATAAAATAATAAGACGATGGGACCCGAAGTGCCGTGTCGATACCTTATTTTTGAACCTGCTGTGCAGGTGGGTGTCTTATCCGATTCCTATTCGTACGTCCTCCTGCTGTGTTACGAGGCATGTACTACTAGTTGGAACGTCAAACTCCCTATCAAAAAAGAGTGGCTCAAAGATAAAAGGCGGCTCTCGTACAATTCAGGAACCCCATCTGATGCATTTAATATAGCATCCTCCCCTCTGAAATGCAACTACTTCCCACTCCAGAAAAAGATGCTTTTTTAAGTCCAACGTTTCGTGAATTCCTCATTCGGATCATATCGTTGTTGCTGGAACACGGGATCGAATCGTGGCGTCCGTGTCGCATTCCCGACCCCTGCGATGAATGCCCAGTTGCCATAGTTCGAAGCAACGTCATGATCAATCAATTGTTGTTCAAAATACTGTGCTCCGATGCGCCAGTCCTGTTTTAATTCATGAATGAGATAACTAGCAACGATCTGCCTGCCCCGGTTCGACATCCATCCCGTCTCGCGAATCTCGTTCATAAAGGCATCAACGAACGGTACACCGGTCTTTCCTTTTATCCAACGTTCGACAGCTAGCTGATCCGTCTTCCACGTGTATTGTCCTTCCTTTAATCCATTCGATCGAAACAGACGACTTCCTGTCTCACGCATCGTTAAATGGAAAAAGTCACGCCATAACAGTTCGAAATACAACCAGTACGTCGATTCATTTGCTCCCTTTTTTCGCTCGGCTTTCTGCAATTCAGCCATGACGCGACGCGGTGACAGCGATCCGTTCGCTAGCCAGGCAGATAACTTCGAAGAATCATCTCGCAAAAAACCATTACGTGTTTCTTTATAGGTGAATACAGGCTCAGCAAAGTATTCTTGAAGACGTGCTCTCCCCGCTGATTCTCCACCACGGAACGGGAACGCAATCTCTGGATCCGCTTTGACTGATTCCTCCCTTATTAATCGAATACCCGTTGGTGGATCAAGTGGATCGTAGAAGGTTCCTTTCGCCTCGACACGTTTTCGAAACGCTGTAAAGACGCGCTTCAGTTCGTCACTTCCGATATCTTCCCGGCGATGTAGTGTCTGTGTCTCAAAAGAACGGACTGTATATCTGTCTTTGACATACTGCTCACTTGCCGCTTCTTCTGTTCCAGTCATCTTATGGAAATAGACTGTATCATCCGTTTGTAGATAAGAATCAAGTGCCTCATTCACCTTCCCCTCTAAAATATCTAATGCAATTCCGATTTGAGACAAATGATCGGCTAAATTCACTAATGTTTCTTCTTCGAATTTCGTTTGTTGCGCGCCTCTTTCAAACAGCTGTTCCTTATGATTTTTAACGTATACTGCCCGAATCGTATCTTGTTCTTCGCATGCGCTCCGAAGTGCTTCATGATCATCGACACGCAAATCATTGCGGTACCAGACGACTGCTCCCATATTGATCGGCTCCCTTCTCTTATACTATGACCCGACCAAGGGACTTAGAAAACCAATCGATGTGCCGACGAGGTTTTAAGACGTTGTTTTCGTGGAATATGATTACTACAACAAATCAGAGGAGTGAATGGATCAATGGCTGCAAAACGCGGTAAACTCAGAACATTAGTGACGCTTGTAACGACGGTTGGACCAATCGTTTATAAATTCTATAAAAAACAACAAGCTAAAAAATCAATCAACAATCCTAAATAAAAAATGGACGCTTCCTGATCGGAGCGTCCATTTTTTAACGTTTACTGACACCTTCACTCGCGTCGACATAAAAACGCCATGGATAGGCCGTCGCTTCTCCAGCATTTGGAATACCAATGCGTGTCGTCTGGACGATTGCATCGACTGGGTCGGCAACGAGTCGAAACCGGTCTTGATAAAGATCCTGACCTGAATCAGCAGTCGTTAGACCGAATCCTTGGCACAATTTTGCCGGTCCATTGACGAGATTTCGTCGTTGAATCGCAGTCAATTCTGCGTAGGAACAACCGAAACGGCGTTCAGCGACAAGATCGTGCTCACTGATGATTTCGGCACCTCGTAACAGCAGTCCGTATCCTTCCCCTTCATGTCCACAAACGATATTCATACAGTGATGCATACCATACGTGAAATAAACATATAAATGTCCGGGTGGACCGAACATCGGTGCCGTTCGTTTCGTCGGTTTACCGGAAAACGAGTGTGCCGCTTGATCGTGAGGACCGAGATAGGCTTCGACCTCGACGATTCGCATCGTCACCTCATCGACCGTGATGTGTGTTCCTAAGAAGTCTGGTCCGACTTCAACCGGAGACCGTTCAAAAAAGTGTCGTTCCATCCGTTCGCCCTCCTTCATGAAACAAGCGAACCTCCCATACCGGAAGATTCGCTTGTCGTGACTTAAGATTGTTTGACTGCTGTACGAATCGAGAGATCATTCAATTGCGCATCCGAGACTGGGCTTGGTGCTGCCGTCAACAGATCACTTGCTGATGCTGTTTTCGGGAAGGCAATTGTATCACGCAAGTTCGAACGCCCTGCGAGTAACATGACGAGACGGTCTAGACCAAGTGCGATCCCCGCATGTGGTGGTGTTCCGTATTCGAATGCTTCCATCAAGAAGCCGAATTGCTCGTTTGCTTCTTCTTCTGAGAAGCCAAGCAACTTGAACATCCGCTCCTGGATATCCCGTTCATAAATCCGTTGTGATCCACCGCCGAGCTCATATCCGTTTAAGACGAGGTCATACGCGACTGCGAGGACTTTGCCAGGATCCGTCTCGAGCAATTCGAGATCCTCACGACGCGGCATCGTGAACGGGTGGTGGTTCGCATAGAAACGACCATCTTCTTCTTCGTACGTGACAAGTGGGAAGTCTGTCACCCAAAGGAAGTTGAAGACCGACTCATCAATTAAGTCGAGTTCCTTCGCCAACTTCTGACGGAGCGCACCTAAGCTGTCTGCTACGATCGATGCTCTTGCTGCGACGAACAACAACAAGTCGCCTGCTTCCGCATCTGTCGCCGCTGTCAAGCGAGCGGTTGCTTCTTCGTCGAAGAACTTCGCGATTGGACCATTCAATCCGTCCGCTGTCACTTTGACCCATGCGAGACCTTTTGCACCGTAAATCGCCGTAAATTCTTGTAACTTATCGATGTCTTTTCGTGAGAAGCGTTCAGCTGCACCTTTGACGTTCAATGCTTTGACTTCTCCACCTGCTTCAAGTGCCATATCGAATACTTTGAATCCTGCTCCTTTGACGGCATCCGCGACATCGATCAATTCGAGACCGAAGCGTGTATCCGGTTTATCCGAACCATACCGGCTCATTGCTTCTGCATACGGCATCCGCGGGAACGGTGTTACGATATCTTTTCCGAGCGTTTCTTTCATGACGCGTGTCATCATCGACTCCATCATTGCATACAAGTCTTCGATGTCCATGAAGCTTGTCTCGATGTCGACTTGCGTGAATTCAGGTTGACGGTCTGCCCGTAAGTCTTCATCACGGAAACAACGTGCGATTTGGAAGTACCGCTCAAAACCAGACACCATCAGCAATTGTTTGAACAATTGTGGAGATTGTGGCAAGGCGTAGAACTCGCCCGGGTGAACACGGCTTGGGACGAGATAGTCACGTGCGCCTTCTGGCGTTGATTTCGTTAAGATTGGTGTCTCGACTTCAAGGAAGTCTTGCTCATCGAGGAAGTTCCGCATGATGTTCGATGCTTTCGAACGGAGACGGAATGTCTCTTGGAGCGATGGGCGACGCAAGTCGAGGTAACGGTATTTGAGACGTAAATCTTCTGACGTCTGCTCCGCTTCTTCACTGATCGGGAACGGTGTCATCTTCGCTGCGTTTAAGATGACGACTTCATCCGCGACGACCTCGACTTGTCCAGTCGGGATGTTCGGGTTCGGATTCTCACGTGCGATGACATGTCCTTTAATATCGAGGACATATTCCGAACGAATCGATTCGGCAAGACGGTGTGCCTGCTCGTTTTCCGGTTGGAAGACGATTTGGACGATGCCACTACGGTCACGGAGATCAAGGAAGATCAATCCTCCTAAGTCACGTCGTTTTTGAACCCATCCTTTAAGTTGAACGTGTTGTCCGATGACTTTTTCTGTCACCTGTCCGTTCATATGCGTGCGTCCGATCATTGTGCTTCCTCCTTTAATTTCGCGACGATCGTATCAGCGACTGCTGATAACGGAACGTCCGTCTGTTCCCCTGTAGCCATGTTTTTGAGGGCAGCTGCACCACGCTCGACTTCTTCATCCCCGAGGATGACCGTGTATCGTGCTTTCAAGCGATCTGCTGCCTTAAATTGTCCTTTGAACTTCCGACCGAGATAATCCCGATCCGCGACAAGTCCTTCAAGACGCATTAATTGTAGGAGTCGTGTCGCTGTCTTTTCGACTTCGTCACTGCCTTGCGCGACGATGAAGACATCGATTTGATCGTCGACTGCTGGTAAGACGTTCTCATTTTCAAGCGCCATCAATAAACGCTCGATACCGATTCCGAATCCAATTCCCGGTGTTGCCGGTCCACCGATCTGTTCGACGAGACCGTTGTAACGACCACCACCACATAGTGTCGTGATTGCTCCGAAACCTTCTGCTTCTGACATGATTTCGAACGCCGTGTGATTGTAATAGTCGATTCCGCGAACAAGCGTTGGATCAACGACGTACTCGATACCGAGTGCATCTAAGTGAAGCAACACTTCGTCGAAGTACGCTTTTGATGCCGGGTTTAAGTAATCGAGAATCGATGGTGCTGTTGCCATGCTCGGGTGATCGCGGTCGACCTTACAATCGAGGACACGAAGTGGATTCGTTTCGAGACGATTTTGACAGTCCTGGCATAATTCGTGAACGACTGGCTTAAAGTGTTCGACGAGTGCTGCCCGGTGTGCGGCGCGACTTTCGTTATCCCCGAGCGTGTTGATGACCAGTTTAAGATGCTTCAATCCGAATGAACGGTAGATGCTCATCGCGAGACTGATGACTTCCGCATCGATGGCCGGTTGTTCACTTCCGAGTGCTTCAACTCCGTATTGGTGGAGCTGACGGAAACGTCCTGCTTGCGGACGTTCATAACGGAACATCGGTCCGATGTAGAATAATTTCGTTGGTTGGTTCGGTGAACCGAACAGTTTGTTTGTCACGAATGAACGAACGACGGCAGCCGTTCCTTCCGGGCGTAACGTCAACTGGTCTTTTCCACGTTTCTCAAGCATGAACATCTCTTTTTGAACGATATCCGTCGTCTCACCAACGCCACGTTTAAAGAGTTCTGTCTCCTCAAAAATCGGCGTCCGGATTTCCTTATAGTTGTAACGCTTACTAATTTCACGTAATTGTTGTTCGATGTACTGCCAACGTTCGACTGTTCCTGGAAGGACATCAAACGTACCGCGTGGTAATTTCATCTCAAATTCCTCCTTTTTTGAATACAAAAAAGTTCTCGTCCGCAAAGGGACGAGAACTTGAAGATCCCGTGGTACCACCCTGGTTGTCAAATCACATTTGACCACTCGGTGCAGTTAACGCCTGCGTACGACCTTCCCTACTCTCAGTTCAGGAAGATACCTCGGAAGGGTCTTTCATCGAGTTCGTCTGTTCGCCCTTTCAGCCAAGGGGCGACTCTCTAAGCAGACGAGGTCTTGATTACTCCTCTTCGTCTTCGGTCGTATGAATCATTTGGTTACGTCTAATTTTGCCTCGTCTCTCGGTTCCTGTCAAGCGTTTGCTTCTTTTTCAAGAATCAACGTTACAGGTCCATCATTAATGAGCGCGATATCCATCATGGCACCGAACTGACCTGTCTCGACCGTCAGTCCTTGCGCACGAAGACGTTCATTGAACGCTTCATACAACTCATTGGCAACATCCGGTTTCGCCGCTTCCGTGAAGGCTGGACGACGTCCTTTTTTGACATCACCATACAGCGTGAACTGCGAGACGGATAGAATCTGACCGTCGACATCCTGTAACGAGCGATTCATCCGTTCTTCCTCATCTTCAAACACACGGAGTCCTGCGATTTTATCAGCTAACCAGTTCACCTGATCGATCGTATCTTCGTGCGTGACACCGACGAGCAAGAGAAATCCTTGCTTGATTTGTCCGATGACCTCCTGATCGACTGTGACGCTCGCTTCTTTGACTCGTTGTAGTACGACTCGCATGACTCATCCGCTCCTTACGTCATCATGACGCGATGTACAGCATACACGTCAGAGATTTGTTTAATTCGATCGACGACTTTCTGTAGATGATTGACGTTATTGATCGCAATCGTCATCGTGATTTTGGCTTGTTTACTGTCGTCGCCCTTCCCACTGACAGCGACGATGTTCGTATTTGTCGCAGATACCGACTGCAAGACATCATTCAACAATCCTGCCCGGTCAAATCCAGAAATTTCGATTTCGACGTTATAACTCTTGACGGCTTTACCTTCATGTTCCCACTCGACTTCGAGCAGACGTTCCGGATTTTGTTCGTGAATGACGTTCAAACAGTCCGTCCGGTGAATTGAGACGCCACGCCCACGCGTGATATATCCGACGATATCGTCCCCTGGAACCGGATTACAACAACGACTCATGCGAACGAGCATGTTATCGATGCCTTTGACCCGAACCCCTTCCGGATTTTCCTTTTTCGGACGATCGAACGTCTTCATCTCACTGATTGCTTCGTTCAGTTCTAGATTTTTGGATTCTTTGTCTTTGCGTAATTTTTCCGTTAATTTATGCGCGACTTGGGCAGCAGTCAGACCATGATAGCCAACAGCAGCGTACATGTCTTCTTCTTGCGAGAAGTTGAACTTCCGCGTCACGTCTTCGAGCGTCTTCTCATTGATGACTTCTTTCGGCTCAAAGCCAAGCTTCTTCACTTCTGCTTCGATCAGTTCCCGTCCTTTTGAGACGTTCTCTTCGCGTTGCTGACGTTTGAACCATTGACGGATTTTATTTTTCGCCTGACTCGACACACAAATCTTGAGCCAATCCTTACTTGGACCATAACTATGCTTCGACGTGACGATTTCGATGATGTCACCTGTCTTTAGCTTATAGTCGATCGGTACCATCCGTCCGTTGACTTTCGCTCCGATCGTCCGGTGACCAATTTCCGTATGAATTCGGTAGGCATAATCAATCGGAACAGAACCTTTCGGCAACTCGATGACGTCGCCTTTTGGTGTGAAGACGTACAGCATGTCACTGAAGAAGTCGACTTTGACCGATTCCATGAATTCCTCGGCATCTGCCGTGTCCTTCTGTAACTCCAAAATCTCGCGGAAGTGAGCAATCTTATCCTCAAACCCAGATTTTGCTTCCTGTTCCTTACCTTCTTTATACGCCCAGTGAGCGGCAATCCCGTACTCGGCAATGAAATGCATGTCTCGCGTCCGAATTTGGACCTCGAGCGGCTCGCCTTTCGGTCCGATGACCGTCGTATGCAGCGATTGATACATGTTCGGCTTCGGCATCGCGATATAATCCTTGAAACGTCCCGGCATCGGTTTATACTGCGTATGAATGATTCCGAGTACAGCGTAACAATCTTTGATTGAGTCAACAATGATACGCACAGCCATCAAATCATAGATTTCACTGAACTCTTTTTTCGAGTTTTGCATCTTATTATAAATGGAATAGATATGCTTCGGACGTCCATCGACTTCCGCTGCAATCTGTACATCATCGAGTACTTCATTGACCTCTTCAATAACCGAACTAACGAGCGCTTCTCGTTCCGTCCGTTTTTGTTTCATCATCGAAACGATCCGGTAGTATTGTTGCGGATTGATGTAGCGCAAACTGATGTCCTCGAGTTCCCATTTGATCGTCGAAATCCCGAGACGATGCGCAAGTGGCGCGAAGATTTCAAGCGTCTCTTCTGCTTTTTGCACTTGCTTTTCCTTGACCATATGTTGCAACGTCCGCATATTGTGCAAACGGTCAGCCAGTTTGATCAAGATGACACGAATGTCTTCCGCCATCGCGATGAACATCTTCCGATGGTTCTCAGCTAACTCTTCGCGCTTCGATTTATATTTAATTTTCCCGAGTTTCGTGACGCCATCGACGAGCATCGCAACGTCAGATCCGAATCGTTCGGATAATTCTTCGAGTGTAATGTCCGTATCTTCGACGACATCATGAAGAAGCGCAGCGACGATCGTCGTTGCATCCAAACCAATATCGACTAAGATACCGGCAACTTGTACCGGATGAATGATGTACGGTTCCCCTGAACGGCGGAATTGCCCATCATGTTCGTCTTTCGCGAATTGGTAAGCACGTTCGATGTCTTTGACTTCAACTTGCGTCATGTATTCCGCACATCGAGCGAGAAGGTCTTCTACATTTACGATTTGTTTATTTGTCATCCCTTTTCCTCACCCAGTCCCCGGGATCGTCTGCAACGGAATCCCTAATATATAATTCTTATTATCGTGAAATCTTGAGAAGATGTCAAAATAAAAAGAAATACCCCCTTGGTCATCAAGTACCAAGAGAGTATAGTGTCTTCAGTCTTCGTAGCGAATCAATGAAAGAATGTCATATCCTTCGAGTTTCTCACGTCCGCCAAGACCATCGAGTTCAATTAAGAATCCGATTCCGGCAACTGTTCCGCCTAATTTTTCGATCATTTGGATCGTTGCTTCAATCGTACCACCTGTCGCAAGCAAATCGTCAAGGATGACGACGCGTTGTCCCGGTTGGATTGCATCTTCGTGCATCGTCAAGACGTCTTTTCCGTACTCAAGACCATACTCGACACGGACTGTCTCGCGCGGTAATTTTCCTTCTTTACGAACAGGAACGAATCCGATTTCCATCGCGTAAGCTGCTGGGCAACCAACGACGAATCCACGTGCTTCTGGACCTGCGATGACATCTGCGCCTTTACTACGTGCATACTCAACGAGCGCATCGACCGATTGTTTATACGCCGGTCCGTTTTGCATGAGTGATGTGATGTCCTTGAAACTGATTCCTTCTTTCGGCCAATTCTCGACCTCTTTTATATGCTGTTTGAACTCCATGTCTTTTCCTCCTGCTTCGCCGCTTCTACCAAAGTATCAAAACGCTCTTTCAACTGAGCGAGTGACGAATAAATGTATTGTTGCTCGAGCTCTTGACGCGCTTCATGACGCTGGTACGTCGGTGCTTCCGTCAGATCTCGTTTTGCAGCATTTGGGTTCACACCCGGCAGCCCGTCCTCCATTGTAACAAGAAAATCAAGTTCCGAGAATACCGAATGCATAAAGTTAATCGATCGTTTCGTCCATTTTCGCGATTTCGACAAACGTACGAGACCCATCCGGAGCTCATCCCGTGGACATTTCGCAAAATACTGGAAGTACTGTTTGAAGTCCTCACGCGATGGAATCGTCTCGAAATAATAGCCTTCATCCTTAAAGGCACAATAAATCCGCTCTGCCTGTTGTACGTATGGATAAAATGCAACTTCCTCTTCCGGCAGGTCAAGAAAGACGATGTTTTGTCGAATCGGACCATTCAACGAACGTTCAGTGTATTTCTCCTTCACCTCATCGGTAAAGGCGACGAATGTCGTCGTCTCGTGCGGTAAGGCGAATAGATCGCTCAGCGGCCGCTTACCTCCACGGTAATCAAACACTTGAACATCTTCGACAGCGACGTCTTGAATCATCAATTGTGGTTTACGGAAACCATTCCATTCATTGATGTTCAGACTGCCCATCAAGTGAATCTCCGATAAGGTTGAAACTTCATCGACGAGGTCGCCGAAGCCGAAGCCGATTGCATCGAGTTCCTTCCCGTCGTCTGATAGGAGTGCCTTGACATGCGTCAGATCACGACCGATCCGTTTCATATCGCGAATCTTCGCCTGCTCAATGACGATCCGTGGCGCGGGGTTTCCCATCCCGAACGGTGCCAATCGCTGAATGTCTTCAATCAACTGAATCGAGACATCACTAACGTGTAGACGTAGGTCGACATCGATTGTCGCGATGAACGCGTCATCCGGTAACGTGCTCGCTTGTTCATTCAAGCGTTGACGTAACGTCTCAACGTCATCAGAAGATAAAGTCATCCCAGCCGCAGCTGGATGTCCTCCGAAGTGTGGCAAGATATCTTCACACTTCGTCAGCTCAGCGAAGAGGTCAAAGGCTGGAATCGATCGCCCAGAACCTTTGGCTGTTCCTTTTTCAGCATCATGACACAGCATGATGACGGGGCGATGATATTTTTCAACGAGTCGCGAGGCGACGATCCCGACGACACCTGGGTTCCAGTCTGCCGCATCGACGACGAGGACGCGGTCATCCTTGAAGCGTTCCTCGACAAGCGCCGTTGCTTCTTCCGCAATCTGCTTGACGATATCTTGACGTTGCTTATTTTGTTGGTCGAGCTGTTTCGCGAGATGAAGTGCTTCATCTTTACTTTCTGCTAGCAACATCTCGAGCGCTGGCATCGCAGAATCGAGACGACCTGCTGCATTGATCCGTGGACCGAACGCAAATCCGACCGACTCTTCCGTTAGTTCGTCCTCAGTTAAACTGCAGACGTCACGTAACGCAAGGATACCTGGACGTTCACTTGCGTTCAGTGCTTCGATGCCACGAATCGCAAGCAAGCGGTTTTCGCCGACGAGCGGGACAAGATCGGCAATCGTTCCGAGCACGGCAAGATCGAGTAATTCGACTGGTTCACGATCAAGGAGAGCATGTGCGACTTTAAAGGCAACACCTGCGCCTGCGAGTTTCGAGAACGGATACGCCGGATCGACACCTGGATGGATCAAGGCAAAGGCATCGGGTAACGTTTCTTTTGCTTCGTGATGATCGGTGATGATTAAATCGACCCCGAGTTCCTTCAGGACATCTGCTTCGTGGATACCGGAAATCCCACAGTCGACGGTGATGACGAGACTAAACCCTTCTTCCGCTGCCCAGCGAAATGCTGCTTCATTCGGTCCATAGCCTTCCGTGAATCGGTTTGGGATATAACACTCTGCCATCCCTCCGATTTCAATCAAGGCGTGCCAGAGAATCGCCGCGGAACTCACACCATCGACGTCATAATCACCGTAAATTAAAATCATCTCACCTTCGTTTACGGCACGTTGAATCCGTTCAACGACTTTCGGCATGTCTTTAAAAGCAAATGGATCGTGGAATGCCATTTGATCGGTTTCTAGAAATTCACGGGCTGCTTCACGTGTCGTGAACCCCCGTTGGACAAGTAGTTGTGCGACGTGCGGAGAGATCGAGCCATCCGCCGTCAATTGTTCGATTTGTTCTGGATCAATGACTTTATCAAGCCATGTTTTTTTAGCATGGTACATCTCAAACCCTCCAATCAACTTCCCCATTATAATTGAAAATCCGCATCAGCGATAGCTGATGCGGATACTCTTTTAGGAAGCACGTTTTGTCCGACCAAGTGTCCGACCCTTCATGACGAGCCAGAGCTGAGCAGCGATGAAGATCGAAGAGAACATCCCCATGATCAACCCGACGAGCAACGCAAGACTGAATCCACGGATCGCTTCGCTACCGAAGATGTAGAGCGCTGCTGCCGTCATGATGACCGTCACGACGGTGTTGATCGAACGGACGATTGTTTGTTGAATCGATTCATTGACGATATGCGCCAACTCATCGAACGAAACTTTTCGTCCCCCTTTTTCGGCAAGTCCGAGATTTTCTCGAACCCTGTCGAACGTAACGATCGTATCGTTGACAGAATACCCGATGATCGTCAGGATCGCTGCAATGAAGTACAAGTTGACCTCAATTTGGAACAACGAGAAGAAGGCGACGATCATTAACGCATCATGCAATAGTGCAAGCACTGTCGCAATCCCGTATAACGGTTGGAATCGGAACGAGACATAGATGACGATCCCAAGTGACGCGAGTAAGACCGCATAAATCGCGTTACGCGCGATTTCTTGACCAACTTGCGCCGAAACCGTCGAGATACTCGGTTCTTTCTTATATTCCGTTTCAATCGTTTGTTTCATTTTAGAGATTTGATCTTGGCTGAATTCCCCAACGAACGTGACGTTCGCTAGTTTTCCACCTTGAGCAAATTGGATGCCATCGATTTCCGCAGCATCAATGCCTGACTCTTCAATGACAGAGCGGACATCGGCTTCCTTGATTTGATTCTCAGAAGAAATCTCGACGCGTGTACCTTGCGAGAAGTCGATCCCAAGGTTAAGACCGCGGAACGACAGCAAAAGTACCGAAATGATGACGAGGGCAATCGTGATCGCGAAATAGATTTTGCGATGTTTGACGTAATCGAATTTCGTAGGATTAAAGCTCACGGATTTCACTCTCCTTTACACCGAACCATGATTTCTTCTTATCGAACCATCGGCTACTGACAAGGAGTTGCATCAGGTAACGTGAGACAAAGACATTCGTGACGAAAGTGACGGCAATTGAGACCATCAACATGATGGCGAATCCTTTGACCGTGCTTGTACCGAAGTAGTACAAGACACCAGCAGAAATCAATGTCGTTAAGTTGGCATCAAGAATCGTACCGAACGAACGACGGTTTCCGGCTTTAAATGCGGATAAGACGGATTTGCCGCTTCGTAATTCGTCCTTGATCCGCTCTGCAGTGATGATGTTCGCATCAACCGCCATACCGACACCAAGAACGAGTGCCGCAATCCCCGGTAATGTAAGGACGGCATTAATCCCGTTAAAGAAGATCATGACGAGATAGATGTAGAACAACAAGGTAATAATCGAAACTAATCCAGAGATCCGGTAGAACACTAGCATGAACAAGAAGACAGCAGCTACACCGATCGCTGACGCGAAGAGTGTCTGATCAAGTGCATCCTGTCCAAAAGCAGCCGAGACCGACGTCGAGTAGATTTCCTCGAGTTTGACCGGCAGTGCTCCTGCGTTAAGGATTGAGGACAATTGTTTACCATACTCGGCATCGATATCGCCACCGGAAATGATTGCCTTATCCGAGTTGATTGGTTGAGTGACCGATGCATCCGAAACGATTTTCGAATTTTTCTTTTGAATCTCTTTTTCGTACGTATCACCCTTTTCGTAATCGAGCCAGATGACAAGGCGGTTCGCCGGTGCTTGCATTTGTGAGACTTTTTGAGTTACTTCATAAAATTTCTGTTTTGACTTCATCGTCAATTCGACGAGTGGTTCATTCGTATTCGGATCATATCCGACTTTTGCTCCTTTAGCTTTTAAGTCTGAACCGTCAAGCAACAACTTATCGTTGATGTCACGGAATGACAATTGTGCCGTCGAAGATAGGATTTGACGCGCTTCCGTCTGATCCTTGACGCCAGCAAGTTGAACACGAATCCGGTTGTTACCTTCGATCCGAATATCCGGTTCAGAGACACCGAGAACATTGACACGGTTCTCAATTGCCGTCAATGTGGCACTCATCGCATTTTGGTCGATGACGTCTCCTTCTTTCAGTGGTTGTACTTCATACAAGACTTCGAAGCCACCTTTAAGGTCAAGGCCAAGCTTCGTATCCTTCAGCAACCATGACGATGTCGTACCGATTAGCACGAGCAACGCGATGACGACGATGAAGAATGTGGCAAGTTTCCCTTTCTTGATCATGCTACATTGTCCTTTCTCTAGTTCCCAGTATATTTTCAGACAACTTTGTTCTCCTACCCTAGCTTACAAAAGAAATGGTAATCTTAGCAAACGTTTTTCTCATATATAAACAGAAAAGACGCTCCGGAATCCGGAAAGCGTCTTTTCAATGCCTTATTCGACCGTTTCGTCGCCCATGACAGTTGTTGATTTTTTCGTCACTTCTGCCACAGCACTTCGGTTGAATGTCAATTGTGCGTTTCCTGACTTCAATGTCACCGTCGTGTCGTCAACTTTTTGGACAACCCCGTGAAGACCACCGATCGTTACGATCGAATCGCCGCGTGAAAGTTCAGTTTGCATCTGACGCACTTGCTTCTGGCGTTTGTTCTGTGGACGGATCAACAAGAAATAGAACACCACGAAGATCAAGATCATCGGGAGGAATGCAAGGATATTACTTCCCATTTGTACCAACTCCTTTATCATTCAAATCACGTTCATTATACCGTGAAAGGATTGATTTGTCAGACGATTTGTTAGAAATTCTTTGCGTTCGGTAAATTGTAACCGTATTCTTCGAAAAATTCTTCTTTAAAATCAAGCAGACGATCCTCACGAATCGCTTGGCGAACGCCTTCCATCAACTTGACGAGGAAGTGAAGATTGTGTGTCGAACAAAGATGTAGTCCGAACGTTTCTTGCGCGCGGATCAAGTGATGGATGTACGAACGCGAGTAATTCTTACATGCGTAGCAATCACATTTCTCATCGAGTGGACGGAAATCACGTGCATATTTCGCATTTCGGACGACAAGACGTCCTTGTGATGTCATCAATGTACCATTGCGTGCAATCCGTGTCGGTAAGACACAGTCGAACATATCGATTCCGCGAATCGCGCCTTCAATCAATGCATCCGGTGAACCAACGCCCATTAAATAACGTGGTTTATCTTCTGGCATGAGTGGTGTCGTGAATTCGAGTGCTCGGTACATGACATCTTTCGGTTCACCAACCGAGAGACCACCGACCGCATAACCTGGGAAATCAAGCGCTACGAGATCTTTCGCACTTTGGCGACGTAAGTCTTCGTATTCGCCACCCTGGATAATTCCGAACAGTGCTTGGTCTTGCGGACGTTCGTGCGCTGCAAGACAACGTTCTGCCCAGCGGCTTGTTCGTTCGACAGATGCTTTCATGTACTCGTGAGAAGCAGGATATGGTGGGCACTCATCAAACGCCATCATGATGTCTGAACCGAGTGCGTTTTGGATTTCCATTGCTTTTTCCGGTGATAAGAACAGTTTGTCACCGTTTAAATGGTTACGGAAATGAACGCCTTCTTCCGAAATATTCCGGAGATCAGCGAGTGAGAAGACTTGGAAGCCACCTGAATCCGTGAGAATCGCGCCATCCCAGTTCATGAATTTATGCAGACCGCCTGCTTCCTTGATGACATCGTGTCCCGGACGCACCCATAGGTGATACGTGTTCGCGAGGATGATGTTCGCGTTCATATCCTTGATTTGTTCTGGTGCCATCGTCTTGACCGTCGCTTGTGTTCCGACCGGCATGAAGACCGGTGTCTCAAAACTACCGTGCGGCGTATGGACGATTCCTAACCGCGCTCCGGATTGTTTACATGTTTTGATATGTTCGTATGTTACCGCGTGTTTTGTCATTAGTTTCGTTCCTCTCTCGTTAAGAACATCGCATCACCGAAGCTAAAGAAACGATAGCCATTCGCGACAGCTTCTTCGTAGGCATGCAGAATGTGTTCCCGTGTCGATAACGCGGACACGAGCATGATCAATGTTGATTTCGGTAAGTGGAAGTTCGTGATCAATCCATCGATCCCTTTGACTTCCTGACCTGGGAAAATGAAGATATCCGTCCAACCTTTTGCTTCGACGAAGTCACCGTGATCACGGATGACCGTTTCAAGCGTTCGCGTCGACGTCGTACCGACCGCGATGATCCGTCCGCCTTGTTTCCGTGTTTCGCGTAGCAGTGCCGCTGAACTTTCCGGCAATTCGTAGTACTCACTATGCATCTTGTGATTATCGACGTCGTCGACCGAAACAGGACGGAATGTGCCAAGTCCGACATGTAACGTCAACGGTGCGATCCGGACACCTTTCGCTTGAAGCGCTTCGAGCAATTCCGGTGTGAAGTGAAGACCCGCTGTTGGTGCCGCGGCGCTCCCACGTTCGCGAGCGTAGACCGTCTGGTAACGATCTTGATCTTCTAGTTGTTCATGAATGTACGGCGGCAATGGCATCGTTCCAAGTTGATCGAGCACTTCGTAGAAAATCCCGTCGTAGAAAAACTTCAGAATCCGTCCCCCGTCTTCAAGTGCTTCGACACACTCAGCACGGAGTAATCCGTCACCAAACGACAGAACTGTACCTGGCTTGACTCGTTTTGCTGGTTTTGCTAGCGTTTCCCAAACATCGTCACTCGTCTGCTTCAAGAGCAACAATTCGATTTTTCCACCTGTCTCTTCCTTTACACCAAAGAGACGTGCTGGTAAGACTTTCGTATCGTTGATGACGAGTGTATCGCCTTCCCGGAAGTGGTCGACGATATCATGGAAGTGTTGATGCTGAATCGCACCTGTCTCCCGGTCGAGGACCATCAATTTCGAACTCGTCCGATCGAGCAATGGCACTTGAGCAATTTGTTCTTCTGGTAAATGAAAATCAAATAAGTTTACATCCATTGGTTCAATTTCCTTCTTTCAGTCCTAAATGTTGGCGGGCGAACGATGTTAAGACACGTCCGCGCGGGGTACGTTGTAAAAAGCCTTGTTGTAACAGATATGGTTCATACACATCTTCGATCGTCTGCGCATCTTCTCCGATTGTCGCTGCAATCGTCTCAAGACCGACCGGACCACCGGCAAACCGTTCTGCAAGCGATCGTAGTAAACGATGGTCGACATCGTCGAGTCCGAGCGCATCGACATGCAAGCGATCAAGTGCACTTGTCGCAAGCGAGGCATCGATCTCAGTTTGATGAGCAACTTGAGCGAAGTCACGGACACGCCGTAACAACCGGTTCGCGACACGTGGTGTTCCGCGTGAACGAAGGGCGATCGCTTCTGCTGCGAGACGATCCGCTTCGAATCCAAACAGACGTGATGTCCGGGTCACGATGGCAGACAACTCTGACATCGTATAATATTCAAGCTTCAGCGTCACGCCAAAACGATCACGTAGCGGTGCCGACAGCATCCCGGCACGCGTCGTCGCACCGACGAGTGTAAATGGTGGCAAGTCGATCCGAACGCTACGCGCGAGTTCCCCTTGACCGATGACGATATCGAGACAATAGTCTTCCATCGCCGGATATAGAATCTCTTCGATCGATCGACTCAACCGATGAATTTCGTCGATGAACAGGACGTCTCCCGGCTCAAGTGATGAGAGAATTGCCGCCAGATCACCTGGTCGTTCGATCGCAGGACCGGCTGTCGTCTTGATGCCGACCCCCATCTCGTTTGCGATGATTGTCGCAAGCGTCGTCTTACCAAGACCTGGAGGACCGTAGAGAAGAACGTGATCGAGTGTTTCCTGACGAATTTTTGCCGCCTCGATGAAGACACTTAAGTTTCCTTTTGCTTTCTCCTGCCCGATATATTGCTCGAGCGTCTGAGGACGCAGACTCCACTCTTCTTGATCTTCCGCATGGGCGGATTCTGACAAAATGCGCTCTTCCATGTCCTCACCTCACATTCAATAACAACTGGAGTGCCCGTTTAACATATTGATCCGTTGACAGGACTTCTGCCTGCAACGCTTTTTTGACTTTTTCGACTTCTCGATCACTGTAACCGAGCGCCGTCAGAGCTTCACAGGCTTCGTTTAGCTCTGCGTTACCTTGTGCGAACAAGCCTTCGCTCGGTACGTAGTCTGGCGCGAGCTCTGCTAACTTTCCTTTTAGGTCGAGTGTCATTTGTTTTGCTGTCTTTTTGCCGACACCTGGGAACTTGACGAGATAACTTTCCTTTTCTTGTTCGATTGCTTCAACAAGCGCATCGACATTCCCTGATGCGACGATTGCAAGCGCTCCTTTTGGTCCGATCCCTGTCACACCGAGCAACTTCGTGAACAAGGCACGCTCACGCCGGGAACGGAATCCGAATAAGACTTCTTGGTCCTCACGGACATAGTGATACGTATATACGATGATCTGTTCGTCTCCGGTCCGATAAAAAAACGGGTTCGGTGCTACGATCTTGTAGCCAATCCCGCCAACTTCTACCGTCACGAATTCCGCACAGACATAAGCGACTTCGCCGCGTACGAATTCTATCAATGTGGAACGCTCCCATCTATAAACAAACTCTCGTGTTATTGTAGCATACATCTTCGTTTGGCTTCAAAGCGTTCTTCAGCAAAAATCAATACATACGTTCGCTCTCTCAATCAGAAGACAAAAAGCGTGATCGTTTGCACGACCACGCTCTCACTCTCTATTTTACGAACGCTCAAGCATTCGTTCGAGCGCCAATACGGCATGCCGCGTCGTCTCTGCGTCGACTTTAATGATGTTGACCGGCTCACCTGCTTCGACCTGTTCGAGCGCCCAAGCCAAATGCGGCAAGTCAATCCGGTTCATCGTCAGACACGGGCACATGAACGGATTGAGCGACACGATGTCAAGATCCGGATGAGTCGTCGCGAGTCGATTGACGAGGTTCATCTCTGTTCCGATCGCCCACTTCGTTCCAGGAGCAGCCTGTTCGATTTGTTGAATGATGTACGCAGTTGATCCATTGAGATCAGACGCTGCTACTACTTCATGCGAACATTCCGGGTGAACGAGAATCTTTCGCTCCGGATCCGTCTTACGGAACTGTTCAATTTGACCGACTGTGAATTTCTCATGCACCGAGCAGTGCCCTTTCCATAAGATGACGCGGACGTCTTGGTCCTCCCCGTCAAAAACGAGTTCGTCGCGAATCGGATCCCAAATCGCCATCTGCTCTAACGGAATTCCGAGCGCATGTGCCGTATTGCGACCGAGATGTTGATCCGGCAGGAAGAATAAGATGTCTCGTTCAGCAAGCGCCCACTCGACCATTTGGACAGCGTTCGATGATGTCACCGTCGCCCCACCGTGACGACCGACGAATGCTTTGATGGCTGCTGTCGAATTGACATACGTCAATGGTAAGATCGAATCTCCGAACCGTTCCGTCAAGATCGTAAAGGCACGCTCCGTTTGTATATCATTCGCCATATCTGCCATCGAACAGCCAGCACGCATGTCAGGCAAAACGACCGTATGTGACGCATCGGTCAGCATATCTGCCGTCTCCGCCATAAAGTGAACACCGCAAAAGACCGTATATTCGGCTTCTGTCATCTGCTTCGCGACTTGTGCAAGCTGGAGCGAATCTCCCGTCGCATCCGCGAACTGGACGACTTCGTCTTTTTGATAGTGGTGGGCAGGTAAGAATAAGCGACTGCCCATCCGTGCTTTGACCCCTTCGATGATCGCAATCAATTCTGCTTCTGATTGCTGTAAGTATGACGCCGGAATCCCTTCGTGACGTAATAGATCAAATGACATCTTTTTTTCCTCCTTCGATTTTCATACTAATATCAAGTGCTGTTACTGAATGCGTCAACGCACCGAGTGAGATGACGTCTGCTCCGCTATCCACGAAGTCTGATAACGTGTCTATCGTAATCCCGCCGGATAGTTCGACCGTGATATGTGGTGGAATCAATTGCCGGAGCTGTTTGATTTCTGCTGGTGTCCGGTTATCGAGCATGATGATGTCGACTTTTGCAGCCACTGCCTCAAGCACTTCCGCTTCCGTCTCAACTTCGACTTCGATTGGTGTCGTATGACCTGCAACTCGTTTTGCTCGCATCACCGCTTCCGTAATCGATCCCGCGACCGTGATGTGGTTATCTTTGATCATGACCGCGTCATCGAGTCGTCCGCGATGACTATAGCCACCACCGACGCGAACGGCGTGTTTTTCTAGCATCCGTAATCCAGGAGTCGTCTTCCGTGTATCCGTGATTCGGATTCGTCCTGCTACTACCTCGACCGCTTGACGTGTCTGCGTCGCAATCCCAGATAAGCGTTGCACAAGGTTCAAAGCGACGCGTTCTCCGCTTAAAATATCCTGTAACGAACCAGACCACTCAGCAAGGAGCGTTCCTCGCGTGACGACCGTCCCTTCTGTTATATAAATCGTCACGTTGACTTGTAACAGATGCGCCATCTCACGAATAATGTCTCCTCCACAGAAGACACCGTCTTCCTTTGCTAAAAAACGACCGGTTCCGCGTTCTTGTCCCGTCAGACATCCTTCACTCGTGATATCCCACTGTCCGATGTCCTCGATTAAAAATGCCTCCAGTTGTTGCCGTAACTGCCACTTGTTCAATGTTCTCATCCTCTCCTGTCAACCGACTTCGCGCCCCTTCAAGCAATAGACATGCTGTCACGTAACGTAATCGATTTTCTTCTGCTTCCTGTCCGGATTCTTCTAATGCCCAGCCTTTTAACGCATCCAGACATTCTTGTACCTGCCTAATATCCATTTCGACACCGATGACCTGCGATAAACGGTCTGTTACGGAACGAAGTGTTCCTGGACGTCGTTTCACTTGTTTTACTGATAGTCCCGGTAACAACTCGAGCTGTTCTGCTACTGCTTTCCCCATGACGACACACTCAAGAAGCGAGTTCGACGCCAGACGATTTCGACCGTGCAGTCCGATCAATGCTGTCTCGCCGACCGCGTAAAGTCCTTCGACATTCGTCTGCCCTGTCAGATCCGTCTCGATTCCACCCATCAAGAAATGGATACCTGGTGCAATTTCAACGAAATCCGGATTTATGTTCAGTTTTTCACATTTTTCAACAAACGTTGGAAACCGTTTTGTCCGGTCGACGACTTTTGACGTGTCGAGATAGACCGGTTCGTGTTTTCGCACCTCATGGATTCGTTTTGCGACTTCATCGCGCGCCGCTAAATCTTGCATCGGATGATCTGCCATGATCCGGTCCCCGCTTTTCGTCACAAGAATGGCTCCTGCTCCGCGTAGTGCTTCCGTAATCAAACCTTCTGAGCGACCTGCATGAACAAGTACCGTCGGATGGTGTTGGATATAGCCGAGATCACGAATCCTCGCTCCCGCTTCAAAAGCTAGTGCAATCCCATTTCCTTGAATCGATGGATCATTCGTCGACGACGCGAATATTCCACCAACCCCACCAGTAGCGAGAATCGTTGCTCGCGCCACAATCTCGATCGGTTCTCCATGGCTATATCCAACTGCACCTACAACCTGTCCATTTACTTGAATCAATTCCGTGATACACGTCTGCTCAAGAATCGGAAAAGGCACTCGCGGCATTAACGTCTCCATGATTCGTTTGCCAGTCTCGTCCCCGCCAGAGTGATAAATCCGCGGCAAACGGTGCGCACCTTCTCGACCGAGCAAGAACTCTCCCTCGGATTGATCAAACAGGACACCTTGTCGTAACAAGAATTCCATTGCCTCGGCTCCTGATCGGGTCACATAATCAACAGTGGACGGATTGATGCGCCCTTTTGCCGCCTGACACGTATCTTCAAAATGACCACGATGATCAACTTCCGCATAAGCAGAAGCAATCCCACCTTGTGCTCGGACAGAGTTGGTCTCAAATCGCGTGCCTTTTGTGACAAGCAACGCTTCAGTTCCAGGCGGAAGATGCAAGGCGACCGAAATCGCAGCAAGCCCTGTTCCGATGATCAATACATCCGTCTCAAGCCTTTTATGTAAAGACATATGTTTTACACCTCTATATCTAAATGTTTACTATTGACTTGACAATAAGTTTGGCATACTTTTAGCTGAGTGACAAGACGAAAGGACAGGATTTTTTCATGATCTATCTCGATTACGCAGCTACTACTCCGCTGCATCCACAAGCACTCGACCATTATCAACAAGCCGCTCAATCGTTCTACGGCAACAGTTCTTCTCTTCATGACATCGGTGGGGATGCAGAACGCCTGCTTCAACGAGCACGACAGTACCTGATGCAACAATTAGCTCAAAAAGAAGGATCTATCATCTTTACAGGAAGCGGTTCAGAAGCAAATTACATCGCTTTGACACACTTGATACGACAGAGTAACAAATCAGTTGTCTTGACACTTCGATGTGAACACGACTCGGTCTTGCTTCCACTTGCGCGTTGGGCACAAGAAACACGTCATCTTTCTCTACTGCCGGACGGAACGTTCGACTGGGATCGATTCGTTACGGCTTGTACGGAAGAGGTTGGTGTCGTCTCGATTCAACACGTCAATTCGGATACCGGTTTTCGGTTCCCAGTCGAACGAATTGCAGTATATTGTCAATCACGCGGGATTTTGTTTCATTGCGATGGGGTTCAAGGATTTTTAAAAGATGATGTTACCATTGACTCCTTTGACGCCTACACGATGAGTAGCCATAAAGTCTACGGTCCTAAAGGGTTAGGTGCTCTGTATTTGCGACGACCGCTCTTTAGTCCATACTACGAAGGACATCATGAGTTCGGGATTCGCCCAGGCACAGTCGATGTTCCGGGAATTGCCGCCTTCATCGCTGCCTGTGAGGCGTCGCGCTTAGAAAATCCAGGAATCCAGGCATCCAGTCAGGTATTTCGTGGTATGCTAAAAAAAACATTGTCTTCGTCTCGTTATCTGATCGTTGAATCTCCAACGCAACTGGCTTCGATCTGTGCCATCCATACGAAACAACGGGACGGTCAACACGCGTTGCTCGCCTTGAATCGTTCTGGAATCGCCGTTTCCGCCGGTAGTGCCTGTCGGGCTGGAGAAAATGGTCCGAATGCGACATTACGCGCCATCGGCTTCGATGAATCGGCGGCTCATGGATTGATCCGACTCAGTTTTGGAAGACACACGACGAACGAAGAAATCGAACAGTGCATTGATGTGTTGAACACGATCTCATGACACTGGAGAAAGGTAGGAGACATCATGGGGAAACGCATCTCCGGAGAAGAACGCCGGAAATCATTACTTCGTATGATTGAGGAAAGTGAACAACCTGTTACGGGAACAGCACTGGCGAAACAAGCAGGCGTCAGCCGCCAAGTGATCGTGCAGGATTTATCATTGTTAAAAGCAAAAGGATATCCCGTCATTGCGACAGCTCGTGGGTATTTGATCAATGACCCTGAAATCGACGGTTCGAAATTACGCCGCAAGATCGTCTGTCGCCACGGCATCGAGCAATTAAAGGATGAATGTGATGCCATCGTTGACGAAGGCGTCGTCATCCGGGATGTCATCATCGAGCATCCTGTCTACGGCTTCATTACAGGTGAGTTGATGCTAAAAAGCCGCCGAGATGTCCGTGTACTGCTTGAACAGCTAGAGGAGACACAAGCTACTCCACTGTCGAGCTTGACCGACGGAGTCCATATCCATACGCTTGAAGCGGATCATGAAGACGCACTAGAAGCAGCTATCGCAAAACTTGACCATCTTGGAATCCTCGTCTCGGAACTCGATGTCTGAACATCAAAAAACCGCCTATTCCTAAGGAATGAGCGGTTTTTATTGTTACATCGATTCAAGCGGGAGCTCTGGCATCATAGCGGGAGGATCAAACGTCGCTAAGACTTTCCGGACGCGGCGGTTCTCGATATGCAAGACCGTCAACGTGACACGTTCATAACGCATCGCCGTTCCGACGTCCGGCAGTTGTCCGCTTTCCTCCATGATCCATCCCCCGAGTGACTGGGCATCGGTGTCCGGCATCGTCAATTGAAATTGCTGACAGAAGTCTTCAATGTCATACTCCGCTAGACATTCGAATTGTTCTGGACCAATCCGTTTCGTGTATTCCAATGATTCATCGTGTTCATCCCAAATCTCCCCGACAATTTCTTCTAAAATATCCTCAAGGGTGATCAGACCTGCCGTCCCTCCGAACTCATCGAGTACGACTGCCATATGGGACTGCTTGACTTTGAGTTCCGGCAATAAATCCATCAATCGTGTCTGTGGTACGACGAACGATACCGGTCGAATCCATTCCCGGATATCGACGGAACCATTCTTCACGTATGCACGCAGAAAGTCCCGCTCCGATAAGACACCAATGACGTGATCAATCGAATCTTTATAGACCGGTAGACGAGAATAGCCGCCTTTTTGTACTTCTGCAAGGATGTCTTCGAGCCGCGCATCGATATCGATCGCTTGAATATCCATGCGTGGCGTCAAAGCATTCTCTACCGTTGCATGTTGAAAATCAACCGCCTGGTGGACAAGTTCAGCTTCAGCGATTCCCATGATTCCCTCTTCCTGACTGATATCGACGAGTGCCTTGAGTTCCTGTTCGGTCACGAGTGGCCCTTTCGGATCGGCCCCAATCAATCGAAGCGCAAACTGGCGTAAGCGGAGTAACAGGAAGACAAGCGGTCGAAAGCACAGTAAGAAGAAGCGCAGTGGACGTCCGATCAATAACACGTAACGTTCCGTATGCTCACGGGCATACGATTTCGGAATCAATTCTCCAAACAACAGCAACAGAAAGAACAGCCCAAGAAAGGCAATGGTCTGCGTTGCGATTGTCTCGGCGAACTGGATGATCCACCAGCCGCCAAACAAGATGAAGCCGACATTGACGAGCGTATTCCCGATCAAAATCGACGTCAATGTCTCCTCATAACGTTGAAGCAACCGAAACACACGGGACGCACGCGCGTCCCCTGCTTCAGACTGGTGCAACAACCGCAACCGATTGACACTCGCGAGTGCTGTCTCGGCTGAGGAAAAGAACGCGGATAAGATGAGAATCGGAATTAACCAAACGAATGAAATCATGGGCAATGGGTCCACGATGCTTTCACACTCCGTTTCTTAATGGAATGAACCGCTTAGAAGGATGACTCAACGAATTCAAATTCGAAATCACGGATTCGAACGACATCGCCGTCGATTGCACCAAGACGACGTAACTCTTCGTCGACACCCATTTGACGCAGTGTCCGAGCGAAACGTTTAATCGATTCTTCACGCATGAAGTTCGTCATCGTGAAGAGTTTTTCGATTCGTGGTCCTTTGATGACGAAGCAGTCGTCTTCATCTTTCGAAATCGTAAAGCCGGCTTCAGGTGCTTCATAACCGTAGACGACACGTGGTGTCGCTGTTTTCTCTTCGAGTTCCTCAAGACCGAATTCTGGCGTCGCATCAACGAGGTCAGCGATTCGGAATAAGAGATCACGTAATCCTTGGCGTGTTGCTGCTGAAATTTCGAATACTTCAAGCTCTGGGAAAGCTTCCTTGAAGGCTTCAAGGTGTTCTGCCGCATCCGGCATATCCATCTTGTTCGCGACGACGACTTGTGGACGCTCTGTCAAGCGGAGATTATAGTCCGCGAGTTCTTTATTGATGATGTTGTAGTCTTCGATTGGATCGCGTCCTTCCATCCCACTCATGTCGATGACGTGGACGATCACTTTCGTCCGCTCGACGTGACGCAGGAACTGGTGACCGAGTCCGACGCCTTCACTTGCGCCTTCAATCAATCCTGGCAAGTCAGCCATGACGAAGCTACGGCTATCTTCCGTTTCGACGACGCCGATGTTCGGTGTGATCGTCGTGAAGTGATACGCGCCGATTTTTGGACGTGCTGCTGAAACGACAGATAACATCGTTGATTTCCCGACACTCGGGAAGCCGACAAGACCAACGTCTGCTAGCATCTTCAGTTCAAGCTTCAAGTACTTCTCTTCCCCTGGCTCACCGTTTTCCGCGTGTTCAGGTGCCGGGTTGGCTGGTGTCGCAAAACGTGTATTTCCACGTCCGCCACGTCCGCCTTTTGCGACGATCGCTTGTTGTCCATGATGGACGAGGTCAGCGATGACCGCGTTCGTATCATCATCATAGACGACCGTGCCTGGTGGAACCTTGACGATTAAATGCTCAGCTTTACGACCGTGCATCCCTTTTGACATTCCGTTTTCACCTTGAACCGCTTTAAAGTGACGTTTGTAACGGAAGTCCATCAATGTCCGAAGTCCTTCGTCGACTTCAAGGACGACGTGAGCTCCGTGACCACCGTCACCGCCAGCAGGACCGCCGTCCGGAACGTATTTCTCGCGACGGAACGCTACTTGTCCACGTCCTCCGTCACCTGCTTTTACATAAATATTTACCTGATCGACAAACATGTCGGATCCCTCCTCTTACTTCTCTTCCTCAAATGGAAGACTTTCAATCTCAATCACACACTCATTTTCCGTCTGCGACTCGATTTCCATCGGCGTCACTAGATCCTTAAGGCGCGACATATCTAGTAGATCCCGATAGATCTCGATGGTCACGCCCTCGTGGAAGGTCACGGATACTTCTCCTACTCCTACATCAATCATGGTGATGGCTGCTTCGACGAGTTGCTTCAGCCGTTCATCTTCCATGTGGGGTGCTCCGATGACATCATACGTCACAGTTTTGCCTGACCATTCAGCTTGCAGCAACGCCAGTGCGGTTTTCGGCAATCCGATTCGCGCTAGACGTCCTTCCCGAGATGCTTGCTCCCGGTACGCCGAACAGATCGACTCGACTGCTTGTTCGTCTCCGATCGCGCCATACGAACGGACGAGTTGTATCCGGTTCAACCACTCGTGACGAAGAGTCTTTAAAAGATCAAGTACCTGTTGTTCCTCCATCGGTCGTTCCCTCCTAAAAAAAACAGACCCTAACCCTCGAAAGTGGCTAGAGTCTGCTTCGTCGATCCTTATGCTGGGTAAACGCTGACTTGTTTCTTGTCGCGTCCGAGACGTTCGAAACGAACGACACCAGTTGCAGTTGCGAAAAGTGTATCATCGCCACCACGTCCGACGTTCATACCTGGGTGAATCTTCGTACCGCGTTGACGGTAGAGGATTGAACCAGCAGAAACAGTTTGACCGTCTGCACGTTTCGCCCCAAGGCGTTTCGATTGCGAGTCACGACCGTTCTTTGTCGAACCTACCCCTTTTTTCGATGCGAAGAACTGAAGATTAAGTTTCAACATGTGGAATCCACCTCCTATACTTGTTCAAGTTGGATAAACTCACCGTAACTTTCAGCGATGGTACCAAGCTGGACCAAAGTCGCCTCCAGTAACAATTGGGTGCGTTCACTGACATCCGGTGCTAAGTCAGCATACGGTTCTACATAAAAGTAGCCACCTTCTTGTTGTTCTGCCATTTCAAGGAGCAGGACCTGCCCGAGTAATGCTTCTATGGCATTGTATGCCCCGAAGATCACCGACGATACGCCGGCACAGACAAGGTCGAGACCTGGTTCTGCAAACTCGGCATGTCCTGTCACTTCGATGGAGCGGACGAGTTCCGCTTCATCTCGTCGAATCTTGACACGTATCATGGCTTACGCTTCGATTTTCTCGATGCGGACCTTCGTGTAAGGTTGACGGTGACCTTGCTTACGACGGTAGTTCTTTTTCGCTTTCATTTTGAAGACAGTGATCTTTTTCGCGCGAGCGTGTTTGATGACCGTTGCTACGACCTTCGCACCTTCTACGAGTGGAGCGCCGACTTTAACATCGTCACCACCAAGGATCAATACTTCACCAAATTCAACTGTGCTGTCGACGTCTGCGTTTAATTTCTCAACGTAGATTTCTTGGCCAGCTTCGACTTTGACTTGTTTACCACCAGTTTTGATAATTGCGTACATTACGTGCACCTCCTCTTAGGAACTCAGACTCGCCATCACGGGCAGCAGATGCTTTAAAACCCGGTCTGTGCGGTTGTAGTCATTTGGGTGCTTCCAAACGAACTAACGTTATTCAGAATACCAAACGTTCTTCCACCTTGTCAATGCTGTTCTGAAGGATTATTCCGATCGCTTGATGAAATCGAGACAGTCCTGTGACGACCCAGTGAATAGGACGGCTGGATCGCCTTCTAACACGTGCACCTCGAGTGGTTGGCGAGAGATGAATTCGTCTTGTAACAAGTGACGCGGCGCGCGAATCACGACCGCTTCCGCATAGGTCGCAATCTCAAGCAATTTCGGTTCAATCAACCGATAGACGCTTAATCGTGTCCATTGACCGGATTCCTGCGATCGTTCCTGCAATGATTTTCCGTGTCGTTGTCGCGTCAGTTCGCATAAGCCCATCTTCGTAAATCCATACACTTCGATTTGTTTCGTCTCGAGTGCGGCTCGTTCTTTGAGAAGTTGGGTCACCCGTGTCTGACCTTTACTTGAGCCACGTAAAAAATCGATTGCAATCATCCCGCTGATATTACGTAACCGTAATTGCCGCATGACTTCGACGGCAGCCGCTTCGTTGATCTGGTCAAACGTCCGCTTTTGTTCCTTGACGGAAATCATCTTCCCGCTGTTGACGTCGATGACAGTCATCGTCTCGACTTCTTCAATCAAGAGATACGCTCCTCCGTCGAGCCAAACGACCCGTTGCATCGCTTTTTCGATTGCCCCATCAATGGCTTCCATCTCAGGTAAGCGCCCTTTTCGTAGCGATCGTTCAACGGACAGACCGAGTAATTCGAGTCGTTCTTTTTCCTGACGCGTCATGACGAGCGCATCGGTGACATGCGGAAGTCGCTTCGCTTCCTGGACGATCAATGCCTCGTCTTGCTCAAGACGCGGCGCCTGCAAAAGTTCTTTATGCCGTATCCGTAATGACTGTAACTCTTGTTTCAATTCGTCGATTGATGCTTTCGCTGCCTCCGTCCGGTAAAGAATCCCTTCTTCTTCCGTCGTCGTCAATTGCTCCGCCAGTTGACGCTGGACGACGAGATCCAACTTCCGACTGAAACGGACGCGGCGACCGTACGGGAAATAGACAAGATAACGTCCACCATAAGTGATGTTCTGCGTCACCTTGTGTTGCTTCGGTGCGACCCCTTCCTTGACGACCTGAACGAGCAATGTCTGCCCGACCTGGACGGCTTGTCCGATCGTTGGCACGTCCGGATAGCGACGAAGTGCTTCCACCGTTTCATTAAGCGGTAAGTAAAGCGGCGTACCGTCAGTCGCGATCAAAAAGGCTGCTCCGAGCGTCGGATGCAACCGGTCGACCTTGGCATAAACGAACGTTCCGACCCGGATCTCGTCACGCATCCGTTCGTGATATTCAATCAATCGACCGCCTTCGACCAACGCCAATCGTTCGAGTGAAGCGGTCTGTTCACTAATCCATCGCATACTGATCCCTCCAAAAAAATTAGACTAGGCGCGACGATGTCGTCCTAGTCTAATTTCCCATTCTTATTTCATCCCAAGCATCTTCTTCAATTTGACGAAGAACCCTTTTTGCGGTTGTTCATTTAAATCAAGCAGTGGCACGGATTCTCCGAGAATCCGGCGGGCGATGTTCCGGTAGCCGAGTCCAGCCCGGTTATCCGGATTCATCGTCACAGGCACACCGCGGTGCGAAGCGGCGATGACTTCTTCATCATCGATGATCAGACCAAGCAGATCGATTGAAAGAATACGCATGATCTCATCGATATCGAGCATATCACCTGATGCCATCATGTGCGAACGCACCCGATTGATGACGAGTTTTGGAACGATGTTTCGTTCTGAGCGTTCGAGCATCCCAATGATCCGGTCCGCATCTTGGACGGCTGCTTTTTCCGGTGTCGTTACGACGACAGCTTCATCCGCTCCAGCGATCGCATTCATGAATCCTTGTTCGATTCCTGCCGGGCAGTCAATCAATACAAAATCGTATTCAAGTTTCAGCGTATCGATGATTGCCTTCACCTGTTCGGGTGTGACGGAGGACTTATCCTTTGATTGAGCAGCAGGCAACAGATACATCTCTTCAAAACGCTTATCGCGGACGAGCGCTTGGTGCAATTTACATTGTCCCGTTACGACGTCAACGATGTTATAGATACTCCGGTTATCGAGACCAAGCACGATATCCAGATTGCGTAACCCGATATCTGTATCGACGAGACAAACCGAATGCCCCATCAATGCAAGTGCTGTTCCGATGTTCGCCGTCGTCGTTGTCTTACCGACGCCGCCTTTACCGGATGTGACGACGATGGCGCGTCCCATATTCGTCTTCGCCTCCATATGTACCTGTTCTTTCACTTGTTCCATATCCGTCACCCTCTTTCACTATCAATCGCAAACTGATCCATCCGCGCAAGCGGAACGGTTTGAAGGCGGGAGAATTCCACCCCGTCTTCGCCTAAAAATGCACAGCCCATATCGAGAGCAGGAATCGGTGCGTCATCCGGCTCCTCATGGACGGTTCCAGCGACCGCGACCCATTTCGGTTGCAACACACTTGCAGCGATGACTGCTTCCCTATTACCACCTTTACCTGCATGAACGGTACCACGCAAAGCTCCGAGACAATAGATACTTCCTGTCGCATGGACGACCGCTCCCGGATTAATATCTCCGATGATGACGATCGAACCTTCAACGTCTAATACGTGCCCACTGCGTGCCGTTCCACCAAAATAATGAAACGTCCGCTCTCCGTATAAGGCTTTTGCCTCGTCTTTCGTGATGCACTCACTGTCATAGCCTTTGAAAGAAAAGGAATCATGTCGCGCGACGATAGATTCGACGGCCGTCAACACCCCTTCATCGACATAACGTCGACCGAAGAAGAAGGTGATGGGTACGGCGCGTCCGTTCTCGACGGATTTGTCCGCAAGCGTCAACTCTAAATCGTCAAGAAATTCATCCACACTGCACCTTTCATTCACATAGACGGCGAGGCCACCACGATGGCCTTTCATCGTTACATAACGTTTACGCTCAATCATGACTCATCCTCTTTTCTCGTCAAGGGTCGACTGCACGAGTCGGGTCATCGGATAATACAGGATGATGATCCCGATCAACTGGGCAACCAAACTCCTTGGAATGATCTGTGTCGCGAGTTCTTGGAAGGAAACCCCGACACCAACGACCGAAGCCGTGAAGAAATATATATCGAGTTCATACAAAATGGCACTGAACGTGAACGTGACGAGAATCGTCAATACGTTCTCCTTTACATATTTTAGCACGAAGCTACTAAAAAGCGGAATGGCGGATAACGCAAATAAGTAAATCCCGATAATATCCGAGTACACGAAATCATAGAGCAATCCGAAAACGAGTCCGAATCCGAGTGCTTGTTCAAGCTTCCCGTACCGACCGAGGAACATCAGACCGATCAAGGTCGTATGAATGACATACGGCGAACCATCTCCAAGCGGTCCCGCGAACAACGTTCCTTCTAAGATAAAAAGAAGGAACACGGCGAAAAACAACTTAACGTTATTCACGAGTGTCCCCTCCCTTATCGGTCTCAGCGAAAGGTTCCTTCGCTTCGCGTTCAATCACGAAGACATGACCGAACTGTTCGAAGTCTGCTGCCGGTTTGACGTATGCGATTTTCGAAGCCCCATACTGATCGGATTTCACTTCTTCGATTTTTCCGATGACGATCCCGCTCGGATACTTTCCGCCAAGACCGGACGTCGTGACGGTCTGCCCTTTTTTCAACTTCGCGTCGTTCGGAATTTTCGTGAACTTGAGTAGTTTCGTCTCTTCATCGAAGCCTTCGATCGTTCCAAAGACTCCTTTTCCTTTCGTGTCGTCTGCCGTTGCCGAGACGTTATTCGTCCGACTCGTATCAGACATCAACTGCACAAGGGACGTATAGGCGCTCGCCTGGATGACGCGACCGATCAATCCATCTGCTGTTACGACGGCCATGTTCGGTTTGACACCTTTTTGTTCGCCGATGTTAATCGTGACGAACCGTTGCCATTCGGACGATGTCCGCCCGATCATCTCTGCCGGTAACAGTTTATAGTCGCGAATCGAACCTTTGAGGTCGAGCATGTCTTTTAATTCTTTATTCTCACGCTCAAGATCACGGACTTTAACGGCATTGCCGGCATAGTCGTTCAATCGTGATTTCAAGTGTTCATTTTCTTTGTACACGTCACGCACTTCTTTAATCGAAGTGACCGTATCATCAATCCAGCCAATCGGTGTCGCGAAAAGGCGTTGACCGACGCCCACGGTATCGCGCACGAAGCTTTGATACCAGTGGGATTGGTTACGCCCTTGTAGCGAAATCCCGATCAAGATCACCAAAAGGAGAAAACTAAGGAGTGTGATGAGCAGTTTTCGATTATTTAAAAATCGCTTCATCGCTCATCCCGTCCTTATCTTTTTTGCGAGATGCCTGATTTCGAACGAAGGACATTCATCATCTCGAGTGATTTTCCTGTACCGATTGCGACACAATCAAGTGCGTTTTCCGCAACGAGTGTCAAAATACGTGTTTCGTCTTCGATGACAGCATCAAGGTTCTTCAAGAGCGCCCCACCACCTGTCAAGACGATACCGCGGTCCATGACGTCTGCTGATAATTCAGGAGGTGTCTGCTCAAGCGTGTGCTTAACACCTGCAAGAATCGCTTCGACCGTATCTGAAAGTGCGTCACAAATTTCAGCACTTGTGACTTCGATCTGTTTCGGAAGACCTGTGACGAGGTCGCGTCCACGGATTTCCATCGTTTCGTTCTCTGATTCTTCATCGATGCGAGCATAACCGATCGTCATTTTCAACGTCTCAGCTGTCCGTTCCCCAATCATCAAGTTGTATTTCGATTTGATGTAACGAATGATAGACTCATCCATCTCATCACCACCGACACGGATCGATTGGCTTGTGACGATACCACCGAGTGAGATGACAGCAACTTCTGTCGTACCACCACCGATATCGACGACCATCGAGCCTGTTGGTTCTGAAACCGGAAGACCTGCACCGATTGCTGCTGCGAATGGCTCTTCGATTGTATATGCTTCACGCGCACCCGCAAGTTTCGCTGCATCTTCAACCGCACGTTTTTCGACCGATGTAATACCGCTTGGTACACAGATCATGACGTTCGTCTTAGAAGAGAACAAGCCTTTTTTCTTTGAAGCTTGATCCATGAAATATTTGATCATCGTAGCGGTTGTTTCATAATCCGCGATAACCCCGTCTTTCATCGGGCGTCGTGCAGTCACGTTACCCGGCGTACGACCGATCATGTTTTTTGCTGCATTACCAACCGCCTCAATTTTCCCTGTATCCGTACGGAAAGCAACGACGGACGGTTCACGGACGACGATTCCTTGCCCCTTTACATACACGAGCGTGTTAGCCGTACCTAAGTCAATGCCGATTTCACGGCTGAATGATCCAAACATTATTCAAAAAACCCCTCTCTGAGAATACACTTCACTAATTATAACGGAAAAGCCTTCATTGGAAAGCGTTAAAACGTTACAGCTTGTTTACAGTTCGCCTTAGAAAACACACAAAAAAACGTCTGACGGAAAGAAACGAAACTTTCCCTTCAGACGTTATTCTTACATAAATCCGCGCTGTTTCATACTAATAAATTGTCCATGCCCGATGATGATGTGGTCAAGACAACTGATTCCAATGAGTCGTCCTGCCTCAACAAGTCGCTCGGATACCTCGATATCTTCCCGACTTGGCGTCGGATCACCGGACGGATGATTATGGACGGCAATGAAGTTCGCAGCCGAGCAGCGAATCGCTTCCCGGAAGACGTCTCGCGGGTGGACGATTGACGTGTTCAATCCTCCAATGAATAACGTCTTTTTCGAGACAACCTCATTTTTCGTATTCAAATACAGGCAGATGAAATGTTCCTGTTGATAGAGACGCATTTCTTCTAACAACAGCTCCGCCGCGTCTTCCGGTGAACGGATCGTCGGTCGAACCCACTTCGGTTCCGTGACGAGACGGCGACCGAGTTCCAGTCCCGCCATGATTTGCAACGCCTTTGCCTTCCCGACACCTGGTGCTTTCTCGAGTCCACCGACTCCAGCTGCCTCGAGTTCGATCAGTGAAGGATAGATGTGCAGTAATTCTTCCGCGATTTCAAGCGGTGTCCGGTCGCGCGTTCCGCTTCGGACAAGACATGCCAGTAACTCGACTGTCGTCGCTTGTGCTAAGCCTTTCAACTGAACCATATCCTTCGGCCATTCAATCACAGCATCCGACCTCTCTGTTTCAGGATTACGCAAACATCGGCTTGATCGCAAAGGACGCGAGACGTTTCGTGATTTCGTGGATCGGCAATCCGACAACATTATAGTAATCGCCCTCGATCGCTTCGACGAACAGGCCACCCATCGCTTGAATACCGTACCCACCCGCTTTATCGTAGGGCTCGGTCGTCGCGATATAGCCTTCGATCCATTCGTTTGGCAATGCACCAAAACGAACGTGTGTCGTCACGTCGAATGTCTCTTCCTTCTCACCAAAGCGAATCGTTACTCCTGTCACGACTTCATGTGCGCGTCCCGATAGACGGGCAAGCATTGCCCGTGCCTCTCCCCTATCTGCCGGCTTCTCGAGAATCATATCGTCAATTGCAACGACTGTATCAGCTGCCAGAATGACACCGTCCGCTGTAATCGCTCGCGCTTTCTTTTGCGATAGATGACGGACATATTCATGCGGGGACATCGGGTACGGCGCTTCTTCGACGACATTCGCTGGTACGACTGCGTGAACGATTCCGATTTGTTGCAAGAGTTCCGTCCGGCGCGGTGAAGCCGAGGCGAGAATCAAGTGTGGTTGCGTTATCATCAGTATCACGTTCTTTCCCATTAATTTCGAATCGGATAATTCGAGTCATCGAATAGTCTAACAAAAAACAAGCGGTCCCTAACAGCATAGGAACCGCTTGTTTTCTTTTAATTTCCTGTCACATCGACAAATGGATCCGACTTCGGCGTCTTCTCCTCGAGTGGCGTTTGTTTATCCGGCGTCAACTTCGTCAGGTCCGGACGATAATACGATTCGATCTCGACTGTGAATGAAAGCATCTCATCCTCAAGCAAAAGCGTTCCGCTACTCGGACCCGGTTCTTCCGGTCCCGATAACTGAATTTGGCGTAAGACCGTGATTCGATCCGTCCGCTCGATTTGTTTTAAGAATGCCATCAATTCAAGATACGACGGGGCTTCAACCGTCAATGACGCCGGAAGTGGCGTCGCATTCGCTGTGGTTGTTCCTGTCGCCGCAGCTGTTGTCGCTTGATCTTGATCAGACTCCGTCGCCATTGCTCCGTCAACGGCAGGCGTTGATGTCACCGGTGACTGTGGCGTTGTGGTCGCCTGACCAAACGTGATCGACTGGACTTTGACACCGGCAATCTGACTCGACGCGTTAATCGCATCGATGACGTCATCGTTCGCTGCCGTCACCGGGACTTTTTGTTGCAGGAAGCTCGACTCAGCGACGTCGACTTTCTGTTCGTTCGCTTTCGCTTGCTCGAGCACCATCTGTTCCCGTTTCAACGTCGCTTCTTTTTCTTGCAACGTTTGGTGTGTCGTATACGTCGTATAACCGAAGTAACCGACCGCACCGAGAACGATCAAGATCGTTAGACCGAGGAGGATGAAGCTACTATAACGTTTCAATTGTCCGGCACCTCCTCGATTTCAGTCGTTACATTCGGATCAGTCGTCTCCGTCGTCGGATCGGTTGAAGGAGTCGCTTCCGTCGAGCTATCCGTTTCCGATTCAGACGGCTGATCTTCTTTTGGTACTGCCGGATCAGCTTCGTTCGTTTCGCCTTTGACGACTTCCGTCGGGTTAACGTTCAATGAAAATTGTCCGATATAACGGGGTTCTTCAGATTTCGCATCATCCGACGGTGTGATTTCCGTCGTCGGAATTTCTTGCCCGGTCGTCGGATCAACCGTCGTCGTCGTGACGACATCCGCCTTTTCATTCATCGTCCGTGTCGTCACACTCGCAAGGTTCGTTCCTGAAAAGACTTTATCCGTCAACAATTCACGATAAAAATCGTTTAGTTCATCAAGCGTCTCGAATTGGGTCGTCATCGTCACGGCATGATCCGCACCATACGCGAATTGAAGAATATAACCGCGTTCCGGGAGATAACGGGTAATCCGTTCAAGCGTCGGTACGGCAGGACGTGGCGTCGTCTCGAGTCCTTCGACTGTCTGTTTGAGTTGCGCGACTTCCTGCTTTGCCGATTGATCCGATTCCGACTGCAACTGACGGACGATCCGGATTTGATCGTTCGTCGATTCGACGCGATCCGCGAATTGATCGGTTTGCCAGTAGAGATAACCACCAGCGAGTCCGCCGAACAACAACAGAATGAGTGAAGCGACAAGCGGATATTTCGGTGCTTCGTCGTTTTCCGGTAATAAGTTGATGCGGTCTTTTCGCGGTGAAGCAAGACCAGCGAGCGGTAAGTACGCTCGTGGAATTGACTGTCCGTCGATCGTCATCATATCTGGAATTTCATCGAGACTCAAATCAAAGTTCGACCGGAAACGTGTTGCCAGTTCATCACGGAACGGGAAGTCCCCCGCAAGGACGACATTCGTGATCTCTCGTCCTTCGCGCGCGAGCGAAAAACGATAGAAATCGAGTACACGCGAGAACTCGAGCAACATCTCATCTAAGACGAGTTCGACCGTCGGATCATCCGAGCGGTAACGATAATGCAATTGATCATCGATGACATCAACATCCCACGCATCAGCCGCAAACGTGTCGACCGAGCGAATCAGACGTGGCACGTGATCTTCGATAATGATCAGCTGGTGATTCGTCGCATTCGCATTCCAGATCAATAACGTATCAGCTTCCGTCGCGACTGGGTGATGAGATTCAATCCCGAAGTAGGTCGCAAGCGGTTGAGGTTCAGCTGCGACCAGTCGCAAATGCTTTTGTTTGAACAGTTGCGTGTATTGCTTTAGCGCTTCGTTTGGAGCGGCATAGAGCATGATTTCCCGCTTGCCGTCTTCTTCAAGAACCGTGTAATCAAAATATGGTTCTTCAAACGGTAAGACGATACTATGTCCGATCTCCATAAACAAATAGCCACGGATTTGATTCGTCTCGATCGTCTCCGGAATATCAAGTTTCCGGGCGAGAACGAGTGAACCATCGAGCGCGAGCACCGCTTGCGAACCACGCGGTACTTTTAGTTTCGTCAGTAACCCGTCAAAGATGAAATCAAGCGAGGCTTCCGGCTGCAACCAGCCCCCTTGCAGTGTTCCTGGTGGCAGCGCGACGACTGCCCGGCGCTTGATGACGCCTTTTTTGACGACTGCACCGAAAATTGCAACATCGGTGAAATTAAAGTAGATATAAGTCCCTTTACGCCGTTGCGCCATATGTACGTTCTTCCTTTCTTAAAGCAGTAAATCGAGGTACCACGATACCCAATCATCCGCAAAATAATATGTCAGTAATGTTCCGACGGCAATTGACGGAACGAAGGGAATGGGTTGTTTCCGTTTCACGCGTCCGAGTCCAAGTAATGTTAAGCCAAGGACGGAACCAACGAATGCCGAGACGAACAAGGCAATGACGACGTGAAGCGGTCCAAGGAAGATTCCGAGTAGTCCGAACAACTTGACATCCCCTGCCCCCATACCACGCCGGGAAGCAAGAAAGATGACGAATAATAGAACGAACCCGACGATTCCACCAATAATTGGATTATACCAGTTTTCGAGTGGAGAAAGGTAGCGCACAATCAAGGCAATTGGCAAAAAGATAAGTAAAATTTTATTCGGAATCAGCATGTAGGCTAAGTCCGACATTGTCAGGATAAACAGCAAGCTCGTCAGGACGAGCGTCAACGCCAGTTCCATCGACCAGCCGAACTGCCAAAAGGCATAGGCGTAAAGAATCCCTCCGAGTAATTCAAGAGCTGGGTACTTGATTGAAATCGATTGTCCGCAAGAACGACACTTCCCACCGAGCAGAGCATAGCCGAGCACTGGCGTCAGTTCGAGCGGTCCTAAGACATGGCCACACGTTGGACAATGGGAGCGCGGATGAACGACCGACTCCCCGACCGGGACGCGCAGACCGACAACGTTCGTAAACGACGTGATAAGTAAGCCTAACAAGAAAAAATAAACCGTGAAGACGATCGTCATGACACGACCTCCCTTTCAAAAAAGTTCAGAAAAAAACCCCCGAGGAGGGGGTGGTAATTATTTCTTTTCTTGTACTCCACCGCGCTTCAATGCTGAAGGAGCTGAAGCATTGAAATAAGTATAATCTGTTGATTTACTAGTTAACGTAACTGCATATGTGTAAGAACCATTTTTCTCAGTGACGACTACATATGAATTTTTGTAATCTTCATCTGAGTTTAATGCATCCTTCATATCATCAATATATTTTTTCAAAGTGTCAGTACGCGGTGCTGCTGCAGTACCTTTAGAAACATCATTAGCCTCGATAGCGTTGTTATTGTCATTAACTCCAACTTTCACTGTTTCACCTGGTTGGACAGGATTTGAAGATGTATAAAGTTTTGCTGCTGCAACTAATTGCTTCGCATCCGAAACAACGGCATCCTTACGTGAGTTCTCAATCAATCCACCGATTGCGACGACAGCGATTGCTGCAATGATTCCTAAGATAACGACGACGACGAGTAACTCGATCAACGTCAATCCACGCTCATCGCGCATTTGTTTTGCATCTAACCAGATTTCTTTTAAACGTTCTACCATTTTCTTTATGCCTCCTAGTACTTTTTCACTGTTCTTGGTTAGTAGGTAATACTATCCAGATGAATACTATTATAGTAGCACCATATTTTTTGTAGAATATGTCTTTTTTTCACATCAGGTAAATGTTTTTACAATTGTCAACTCGCTTGTATATCCGAGTAAATTTTAAACATCGGTACGACGACGGCAATGACGATGACACCAACTATTGCTGCTAAGACAACGATCAAGAGTGGCTCAATAATTGACTTTAAACGGTCTGTCGTCGTCTCGACTTCTGTCTCATAGAAGTTCGCGACTTCCGTCAGCATCGTATCAAGACGTCCTGACTCTTCCCCGATCGCAATCATCTGCGTGACGAGAGGTGGAAAATATTTGTTTTTCTCAAGTGGTTCGTGCATTGGAATGCCACGTGCCATCGCTTCGTTGGCGCCCGCAATCCCTTTCCGGATGATCCGATTCGTGACGATTCGCTCCGTGATGTCGAGTGAGGCTAAAATTGGGACGGAAGCATTAAGCAGGACGGACAGCCCCCGGGTCATCAAGGCAATCTGCGACTTTTGGATCAGGGGACCAAAAACGGGAATAATTAATAAAAAGCGATCGAAAAATAGTCGTTGGCGTTCGTTTTTTAAATTAAAGTACAGTAATCCAATTAATCCAAAAGCAATTAACAACATGACCCACCAGTACGCGACGAAGAAATCCGATACGGCGACGACGAGCTTCGTGATCAAAGGCAACTCACTACCAAGCTGATCAAAGATCGATGCAAACGTTGGTACGACGTTCATCATCAAGAAGACGACTACCCCCACGGCAACGAGTGAAACGACCGCTGGGTAGATCAATGCCGAGATGACTTTCCGTTTGATTTCATATTGTTTTTCAAGTTGGGTGACGATGTTATCAAGTGCTTCCTCGAGATTCCCACTCGCTTCTCCCGCCATCGCCATGCTGACGAAGAATGTATCAAAGACCCGTGGGTGTTTTTCAATCGCTTGCGAAAACTGAATCCCACTCCGTAAGTCATCTTCGACCTCAACGAGCGCCCGTTCGAGTGGTTTCGACTCCGTCTGCTTCCGCAGAATTTCCGTCGCCTTGACGATTGAGACACCGGACCGCACAAGTGTCGCGAACTGACGGGCATACATGACGAGATGTTCAATTTTCGGTTTTGCACTGAGAAACGTAATCTCGGTGTTTAATCCTTTCGACTCTTGCTTTTGAAGCGAAGTCACAGCAATCTGATCCGTTCGTAATCGTTCTGCGGCTTCTCGTTTCGTTAGTGCTGTAATCTTGCCTTTCTTTCGTTTGCCGGCCATCGTCCGACCTTCATAAATGAATACTGCCATGTGTTCACCCCGATATGTACGGTGATGCAGCAGAAGCCGGAATCAATCCCCGACTGACGAGATCCTGCAATGCCATCTGCATCGTCTGCATGCCGTATTGTTTACCCGTCTGCAGGACGGATTGAATCTGATATTCCTTACCGGTCCGAATCAAGTTCGAGACAGCTGGTGTATCGACCATGATTTCGAGGGCTGCGACGCGACCTGTTCCATCCGAACGCGGCATCAAGCGCTGCGAGATGACACCCGCAAGGACGTTCGCCAGTTGAGCTCGAATCTGATCTTGTTGCTCTGACGGGAAAACATCAATGATTCGGCTAACCGTTGAGGCAGCCGTCGATGTATGAACTGTCGCAAAGACGAGGTGACCCGTCTCCGCTGCCGTCACGGCGGTCGCAATCGTCTCAAGGTCCCGCATTTCCCCAAGCAAAATGACATCTGGATCTTGACGGAGCGCTGAACGTAAGCCGGTTGCAAAGCGTGGCGCATCGATCCCGATTTCTCGCTGATCGATTAGGCTTTTATGATGACTATGTAAGTATTCAATCGGATCTTCGAGCGTAATGATTCGTTTATACATCGTCTGATTGATTTCATTGATCATCGCTGCAAGCGTTGTCGATTTTCCAGAACCAGTCGGACCCGTGACGAGAATCAAGCCGTGTGGTTTTGTTAAGAATCGTTTTAAAACAGGAGGCAACGCTAATTGCTCAAGCGTTGGTACCTCAGTCGGAATCGTCCGAAACGCCATTGACAAAGCACCCCGTTGATAAAAGCAGTTGACCCGGTACCGAGCGACACCGGTCACACCGAACGAAAAATCGATATCCCGGTCCTGTTTCAGCTGTTGATACATCTCTTCCGTGATCAATGACTGCACAAATCCATCAATGATGATTGGTTTCATCTTCTCCGTCCCAAAAGGTGTCAACGTCCCGTTGATCCGAAAGACGGGCGGTGATCCCGCCGTCAAGTGAACATCTGACGCTCCTCGTTCTTTTGAGGAGCGTAAAATATCTTCGATTTGTGCCCGTTCCATCGTACTGTTCATTCTGAAATCACCGTCCGTAAAATCTCTTCTGTCGTCGTGATCCCGTCCGCGACTTTTGATAGACCATCTGCAAGTAGGAATCGTTGTCCTTGCTCCTTAACGTACGCTGTGATGTCACTTTCCGTCGATTGATTCATGATCATTCGGCGTAACACTTCATCAATCATGATGACTTCTTGAATCGCAACCCGTCCGCGGTACCCCGTCATGTTACAAGACGAGCAACCACGTCCACGCATGACCGTCGTCGCTTCGATTCCTTCTTGATCAAATAACTCTTGCTCTCGTGTTGAAATCGGATGAACTTCGCCACAATCGCGACAGACACGGCGAACGAGTCGTTGTGCAATCAATCCACTGATTGAAGCGGCAACAAGGAACGGTTCGACTCCCATGTCAATCAATCGCGTGATCGAGCTAACGGCAGAGTTCGTGTGCAAGGTCGAAAGAACCAAGTGTCCTGTCAGCGAGGCGCGAATCGAAATCTCAGCCGTCTCGATATCTCGAATTTCCCCGACCATGACGACGTTCGGATCCTGACGAAGAATCGAGCGAAGACCACTCGCAAACGTCAACCCAATCTTCGCGTTGACTTGAACTTGGTTGATTCCATCGACTTGATACTCGACCGGATCTTCAACAGTGATGATGTTGCGTGACTCGTCATTCAACTCATTTAACGCGGCATACAATGTCGACGATTTCCCGGACCCAGTCGGACCGGTGATCAAGATAATCCCGTTCGGGCGCTTCAGCATCTCCCGGAACTGTGACTCGTTTCGTGAACTAAAACCGATTTTTGAAATCGAGATGTTCGAGTTGGAGCTGTCAAGAATCCGGATAACGACCTTCTCACCGTAAACAGTCGGCAAGGTCGAGACACGGAAATCATACGGTAACCCGTTAAAGACATATTTAATCCGTCCATCCTGTGGTAAGCGTGACTCGGTGATATCAAGTTCACTCATGACTTTGATCCGGGTCGTCAGAATGCTTTGGATCTGTTTCGGATAATTGTTCTCCGTCCGCAACTCTCCATCAATCCGGATTCGGATCGTCATCGAAGTTTCCTGCGGATCCATATGAATGTCCGATGCACGCTGGGCAATCGCGTTCTCTAGAATTTGATTGACGAGCCGGATGATGGGTGCATCTTCACGCGTTACGACATCACGAGATTGATCCGACTCCATCATGTCATCGGATTCTAGTAGCTCCCGTAACGACGAATCAATGTCATAATACTTCAGGATCGTTCGTCTGATTTCGTCACGTGTCGCGATTCCGACATCAATCGATAAACCGGTCTGCATACGTAAATCATCGATCGCGATTAAATCCATTGGGTCTGCCATGGCAATAAATAAACGGTTTCCTTCCCGATAAACCGGAACGAGCGTGTGCCGCTGTGCCAAGTCTTTTGAAATTAGTTTCGTGACAGCTACGTCAACTGGATAGTTGTATAGCTGGATGATCGGAATCTTCAATTGATGGTGCAGTGCTTCTAATAGTTGTTGTTCCGTCAAGTGCCCGAGTCGAAGCAGTGCATCGCCGAGTTTTTCGGTCGATCGTTTGACCGTCAACGCCTCTTCGACTTGCTGTTCCGTCACAAGGCTTTCTTCGATCAACATTTCCCCTAAACGTTTTCGTTTCATTGCCATTTAACGAGTCATCCTTCCGCGTGCCATGTTTCTTCTTCCTCTAACACATCCGGTTTTTGATGTTTTTCATCAACTACACTTGTCACGACTGCCGTCAACAGACATAAGACGACAATCCCCGTGAGAACGAGTGGGTTCGTGATCCAGTCGAGTTGAATACTGAAATAGATCAACGTCACGATCAAAATCGCCGCAACAGATAAAATCGCTTTCGTCGTCACCGTCGTCACATAAGGAATCGTCACCGCAAACATCAGTCCACAGATGATCGTCGCTAGACCGATAATGATACCGAGTTCAATTGCTATCGTCGTCCAGTTCATCTCTTCTCCTCCTTCTTATCCGACAGGTTCCCCTGTTGTTTCACCTTCTACTGGTGAAGCAGGGTCACCCGTTTCATTACTATCCGGTGTGTCGGGTGTCGTCGGACTTGTCGGAGACGTTGGTGTATCCGGTGTCTCAACTCCGTCCGTCTGCGGTTCATCCGTCGTTTGATCGTCTGTCTCATCTGTATTCGTTGAATCATTGGAATCATTCGTATCCCTCGAATCATCAGAGTTCGTGTCGTCTTCCGGTTCAGGTACGACGACAGGTGCTTGTTCTTCTTGACTACTCTTTGTGATGATTGCTGGGATTGCTGCATAGAAATCAAGGGATAATAACTGCTTTTTCTCACCTTGAGTCGTCTTCGTCACGCGATAGACTTCGATTGACTTTCCGTCCTCTCCCGCTTGAGTATCACTTGTCGTTCCTGCCGTAAGCGTTGCAGAATAACGTGTAATCGTCCGGAACGGAATCGATTTTTCGCCTTCAAGGACGGTCGTAACCGTTTCTTTGAACGGCGTGCCTTGCAATTCAAGTGTGACATCACTTCCGTTTTGTGTCGCAATGATACGATAGATCGATGCTTGTGTATTACGAACGGCAAAATCTGTTTTCTCATCAATTTTGACATCATATCCTAGTGTGATGCCGTCTGGTAATGACGTATGTGGCATCCGTTCGACGATTTCAAATGGAGTCTTTGCGAACAGTTCGTATAGTTTGCTACCGACATACGATCCTGCGACTGCATCCATGCCGTACGTCTTGACATTCATCAATTGTCCCGGCTTGATCTCCACATTCATCATTGCCGTGATCATCTGTTCTTCAGCGGCAGACCGCGTCGAGAATGATACTGTCGATACGACCTCACCTGCCGGATCGACTGCAGCTTCCGATTGAGCAGGATCAAAGTTCCCTTCCTGTAACGTTTTACTCGTATCAATTAACCATGTCTTAAAAGCAAGGCGTTGCTCATCCGAGTAACTAATCGGCTGTGACGCCAGAAAGTTCTCAAGAGCCGCTTCGTCTATCGCAACCATCAAGTCTCCGCCTTTTTTCAAAGAAGCTTTTTTAACAGAGTCATCAGCGTTGATTTTCACGACTTCTGTTGGAATCGGTGTCGTCTCTTCTCCCGTTCCAGTTGACAGCGGCGTTTTCTTCGTCCACTCCGTAATCGCTTTCTCGACTTTCGATTGTGCTTCCTTTCGATCCATGCCACTGACTGGAACCGATCCAATACGTGCTGTCTCAGAAAATGTCGTGGGTGCCGTTGCTTTACCGGTAAAGGAAATCAAGGCAAACGATGGTACGTAAATCAGGGCTACAAGTACAAGTAATAAGAGTGTATGTATAACAAAACGCTTCGGATTAATCATCATCTGTTTCCTTTCTGTATGAATTTAATCATTTCAGGTGCCTAGTATTTCCATTATAATGAATATTATGATGAAACATAAGTCCTATCCTGACAAATCCTTTCATGATCTGTGAATAGGTGCTGTTTTTGATTTTCTAGAAAAATCATTGAGGATCTTTCATCCTCATCTATCATGAAGTAGAGGTGAATCCATGCATCGCGAGCAAGGCGGTTTTTCGCTAATCGAAGTACTAGTCAGTATTACGATTTTATCTATCATATCGGTATCTCTTATCAGTATTTTTTCTCAGTCCCTGGTTGCTTCGCGTGACAGTACAGAGTTGACGTTCGCGAATTATCTGGCAAAAAATGCAACATCTTATATCAAGCGAGAAGCTTTAGAAGCGACACGTGACGAACCATTCGCTTTTAGTTCTCTATCTACACAAGCAGACAAAGCCACTTATCTAAATGGAAACTATGTCATTCCCGAGCCCACGTCTCCTTCTTGTGGACTATCGGCTATATGTACATCAATCTTTACTAATCCTGAAATCAATAATATTGCCTTTGACGTCAAATACAGTGTGACACCTCGGAAGATAGAAGGAGTCGTTAATCCAAATCTTCTTGACCTACATGTATTCGTCTATATAGAAGGTACATCTGAACCGATTACGTCATTGAAAGGATCGATTACGAATGCGACGCTCAATCAAAGTTTTCCGACAACAAAATGATGGATTCTCACTTGTCGAATTGCTTGTTGCGATCGTCATTGCCTCGATCTTTAGTGCGGTCATTTTGACCGTATTCATTTCGGGTACGAAAAGCTTTCGGGCAACTGGGATCATCAGTGAACTACGCAGTGAAGCTGATAGTCGAGTCGGTATCATCTTAAATGAAATCAGTGGATTTGATGCAATTCGGGTCGATGAAGCAAAACAATTATCGTTTTATAAAAGATCACTTCCTGTCTTGAACGCCGATACTGGATTACTTGAACGCGCCAGTGGATTCGAACCTTTTGACGCAACAGAAGAATCATCTTCTTCAGAAGAGAAAGCGAGACCAGTCCGTTATACATTTGCAGAACAAACATTGGACAGTACCGAACTAACGTATGAATCAGCGACACAGTCAATCGACGACCAAACTGAATTACTACAGACTTTCAAGTTATCGAGTCCGGAGTATCAAACCATTACATCAGGAACGTATCCGGGTCGCTACGTCATTCACGGTATTTTAACGATTACAACTACAATTCAATCGACAGATCATGAGGAAGTTCAGACCTTCACGAGTACGATTGGATTTTAACTCAGAAAGGAACACGGTATGCGTAAATCCGAAGAAGGCTATACATTACTTTTCGTTCTTGTGACTTTAACAGTCCTGTCCGTTCTCGCTGTTGCGACGATCGGTATCAGCTTACAGTCGAATCGCTTAACTGAAATCCGTGAGACAGATATCGATGTCGAGACGACGACACAAAATGATCTTGATTTAGCAGTCGCCTCCCTGCAAAACATCGTCTCTAAGACGACCGGGACTTCACCAACGACTTCTTCTCAAGCATTGTTTGAGAATCTCGATAATTCTATCGTTTTACCCTTAAAATCAATTGTTCCGAACGTGACCGTCAAGCTGAATGAAACCGCATCAAACGTCCGGGTCAAAGCGTTTGATTTAACAGCGACAGTTTCAAAACAAAAAGGCGACCAGCCGACAATAAAAAAAACGTATCGACAACGTGTCTATTTATCTGCCATTCCTAGTTTTTTGTACTATACGTTAGGCTCAGATGATCAAGTCATCTTAAATGGTGCTCCCTTGATCGAAGGTAATATTTTTTCCCGCAACGCCCTGCAAGCAACTGCGACCCCGATATTCAAATACAATAATGAGGATGGTACCTTCACTAATACTAAAGCACTTCCCTACATCGCAGGTCAGGTACGCGTTTTCCAAGAGAAGACTCAGCCATTATTGAAGTGTGGGGATTACCTCGTGTGTGATAAAACGATTTTTGATCCGAAAGGTGCAACGGAGCTAGTATCAACGAAAGAAACATTAGTTCCGTTCGATTTCGACTATGCGTTGAACGATTTTTTGAAATTACCAGTGAATACGCCTTTTACGCAAGTGGCTTCTGCATTAAAAAATTCTTCAATTCCACAATCTATATTAACGGGACCATTTTTAACAGAACTTGATACGAAGCGACAAATGATCAGTCCAGCATTAAACACAGGCAATACTGTGACATTGACAGATGATCTTGTTCAAGAAACACTCGAACCTTTAATCATTAACGGAAATTTAACGATTTCTTCTTTGAACCCTTTGACCCAGCCGCTTGAGATCAAGCGTCCTCTCGTTGTTCTTGGCAACTTACTGATTCGAGGAAATGTTGGATTTGCAACGACGATTTATGCGACTGGAACGAGTCGTCTAGATGACGCAAACATTCAAGGGCTGACTTCAACTGCGAAACAAAATACATTGATTTTACTTAGTAAAGGAAATCTTGTCATTAACCGCGTCAATAAATTTTCGACGCCTCAGACGACTACACCTGATTTAAATGCGTTTCTATATAGTGACGACGATCAAAAAAATACGATTTATTCTGTTGGTTCGACGATGAATGTACGTGGAGGAATCTTCACGAAAGGAGAACTCGAAGTCAATGCTTACCGTGGGAAACTGAGTTTACCTGAAAATGCGTTCCCTGCAAACGTGACGGAGCTCGAAAAACTGATGGTCGCCAACAAATCACCGGACTTCGAAGCTTCCCGTTTACGCATGGCGTATGATGCGACAGTATTGAAAAACCCTACGGCACTACTTCCACTCAACCGAGCCGTCCAATTGTATGTTGAAACACCAAAACGTATTCAACCATAAGGAGCATGAAAAAGAGTCATTCGTCAGCGACGAACGACTCTTTTTTTGATTAAAATTTCGTTGCTCGGTATTGTTTAACAAGCTTTTTCACCTTGTTCTTTTCTACCGTTGCACCATTCTGTTGTAACATCACATACAAATCTTTTCGATTTTGTTTAACCGTTTCATAGACTGGTTGCTCTTTCCCACGATTCGGATCAGCTCCTGCTTGCAATAACAGTTTAATCGCCGCATCGTTTTGATCCAGTGTGGCATAAAAGAGTGGTGTATGTCCGAAGTCATCGATCCGATTGATTTCTTTTTTTGAAGCTTTTTTCACGAGAAGCGTATAGACATCAATCGATCGATTCACACTTGTCGCGACATGAAGGACCGACTGACCTTGCGCATTCAGTTGACTGATTTTTGCACCTTGTGCCAACCATTCAGCTACCGTACTACGCGGTGTGAATTGCGCTGCATAAAACCAGTTCGCTTTATTTTGGACGGTCTGTTCGTCAAGGAGAAGCTTCGCCTTGTCAAAGGCGAGTGTTTCTTGGAATCGACGAATGTAACGATTTTTCTCCTTTGTCGATAAAGAGGCATCCTTTAACGCTGTAGCAAGTCGTTCTGGCTTTTCCGAACGTAGTCCTTGTTCAAGTGCTGCGTGTTGATTTGCTTTTGTGACGTATACCGCCCCCCCGATTCCAATGATAATTAAAATCAAGAGGACGGCAATGATTCGTTTGCGTTTCATATCTCGCGTCCCCACTTCTTAGTAAACATCTCCATCCAAGTCTGATGTTCCTGATTCAGAACCAATTGTTACCTTAAATGTCGTCGTTAGTGGTGTTTTTTGATTATCTTTCACGACTTCGAGCACCTCTTTATTCTCTTTTAATGCCGTTACCTTGATACGTGCCACACCTGGACGCAACGGTTGCAATGCTTGCCCTGTTGCATCAATTTTGACGTATTCCTTACCTTGAAGGACTTCCAAGCGATAGAATCGCTCCGTCGCCGTCACTGGGAACCAGCGCAGAACCGGTGATTTCTTATCATCTTTCATCGTCATCGCGATATCATCAGCTGTCAGATTGATTGGATTCTCGCGTACCCGTACGAGCGTCTTCGCGACTGTATCCGGGAAATCAGTTAACGTTAGTAACGCTTCGACTGGTCCATTTGGTGTACCGGCTTTACCTGTAATCGCGTAACCTGACGCCGTCTGTTTCAACTCAATCGCACCACTTACAGTTGATGCCGTAAATGATAATGGGTAGTTTGGTTTAAACGTCGCTGTCACGTCTTGATTCGATCCGACCCATAATTCCAGATTACTTGGAGAGACCGATAGTTCCGGTAACTTGACTTGGATCGTGTACTCTTGTGACTGAGCAAGATAAGTTGAGCTTCCGGCTGTTGCAGGTACAACCGCTTTGACCGTGACCATTCCTGGCGTCTTTCCTGTCAGCTCCAACGTATTTTTAGTTAAGCCATTCGTCGTCACACGAGAATCGTTCGTGATGATCCATTGAATCGGTGTGTTTCGTCCCGATACCATCGAAGCAATTCCTGACATTGATTTTGTCTCTCCCACATATAATGTATCCGGTATATTTTGAACGGTTAACTCTCCAAATACATCATTGATGACGAGTTCTGAAGTCGCTGTCAACTCTTTTCCGTTTCCGACTGGTACGACGAGTTTAATCTGTGTCGTTCCGACTTTTTTCGGTTTGATGACACCAGCTTCATCAATCGATGCGATTTCCGAATCCACAATCGACCATTTTAATGCGCCATATTGACTGCCTAAAGGATTAATTTCTGGCAAGACTTTATAAGATGGTGTCGTGATATCCATCTTAACGGACGGAATCTTCACACTTGTCGCAAAGGATGGTGTCAGTGCATAACCAATCGTCGGAAAAGCTTGTGGATCATTTGCGACGGTCGTCGATTTATCTTTCCCATTCTTTTTATCACGATATATATTTTTTATTGATGTCAACGTGTTGTCTTTTTTATCGAGTAAATGAACTCCTGCGGCATCTTTCGCACGTACTTTGACAGTAAACGTCACTTCCGATTGATTCGCGATCCATTCCCCTTTATGAACGCCTTCAATTGCCTCATCATATTCGATGTCCGGAAGATTTCCTTTGATCGTCTGACCGGTAATATTCGTCCCAGTCAGCCCCGTCGCCGATAAGATTTCAAGGTTACTCGGGAATTGTTCGTTAAACAGAATATTTTCCATCGTCACCGAGAACTGACCCATGATGTATCCGTTATTTCCGATGGCATCCTTTTGCATCATCGGAGACATTTTGACGGTATAGGTGATATCGGCTGTTTCCCCTTTTGGGATCGTTGCTGGATCAATCGAACGGGACAGGACGAATGGTGCGGATGCAGCCGGACGCACGACTTGAACGGTCCGTGTCTCAATCGTTTTTGCTCCCCGTTGATCTTCTGCTTCAATTCGGATCGTTACACTCGTTTTTCCTTTAAGTTTCGATTCAAACGATTGACTGACGAATGAGTTGTTTTTCAACTTATTGTTTTCAAACACTTTCTCATCATCAATATAGATGCGCGTCTTTAACTCACGATCTTGTAAATCGTAGTCGTTTATTTGGTATGAGATTGCTAAAGGCTCATTTTCAAGATAACTTGATTTGTCATATGGTAAAAGACTTTTGATTAAAGGTTTATGGTTCGCACCAATAAAGGCACGATACATCGTATTCGTAAATAAATTCCGCTCCCCTACATCAGTAAAAGAAGAGGTATGTCCAGCACCTGAATACGTGATGTTTCCCTTAGTATACATATAGTAGTGATTTCGAGCATCTCCTACTGTCCTACCAGTCTCCGTATCTGCTTCTATTTCCTTAATGTTATACCAAGGTATTAAATCCGGTTGTTCTAAATCAAGAGCAAAATATTGATTGTGTGTTTGCGCAATCGAAATCTCATTGTCTAACGTAAAAGGAAATGATGTCATTTGCCCTTCATTTTGTCGAATGGCTTTCGTGGATTTTTTAGGTGCTGCAAATCCCATATTTGTATAGTAGGTTTGACCCGATGCTTTAGCGTAGTCTGCTTCCCAGCGAGTTGGAGCATTTTTTACATTTGATCTAAAGATGGTATCGTGTGTTAACATGAGTCCCTGTCCCGTATTCGTAAATGACTTAACTTTATCAAATGCCAGGTCAGTAAGACTAGCAGTACCATAAGAATCTTGGAATCCGAAAATCAACATATCATATGAAGCATTTAAATCTTTTGAAGTTACTTCACTCGAAAATTTAGCTGAATCTATGACATTTAAATTAAAATTATAAAAATCATTTTTACTTAAATTTTCTCCTTTTAGATTATCTAGAAGAGAACCAGTTCCTCTCGTTCCAAGAACCTGAAGTACTTTTGCTTCAGCTAATTGATCTTTCATTAAAAAACTACCTGTCTTATAGTCTGACAATCCATTGCTTTTATTGATTCGAATCATCCACTGTCGTGGTCCTGTATAACTCGGAACGTCAAATGTATAGGTAAGTTTCCCGTTAGCTGCGGCTGGTAATTCATCAACTTTTTCTGATTCATCGAACTGATCATTACTGTCAAAATCGATATAAAGTGTCGCTGTAGTATCAGTTATCGACTGATCAAGAGTATAACTAAACTCAATTGGTCGATTCGGAACCGCTATCGAACCGATAGACGACAATGTGTTTCCTGCTTGCTTTACCGTCACATTCGAGATACGGGGACGCACGTTGATTTTTTGCTTCAATGAGTTAATGACATCATTGATATTTTCGTAAGAAACAGTTGCTTGTGTCGATATATAGTTTTTCAAGACCTTTGAGAAATTACTTTGATCATGCGTGAAGATATCTTTATGCAGATACACTGGTAGTCCTTTTCGAACATATGCATTGAGGATTTCATTACTTTTTAGTCGTGTAATATCATTTTCGATTTTACTTGTATTATGATTTCTTTTATCAAACTCAGATAATTTAATTGAATATTTCTCTTGATCATTACTATTGATTGAAGGATCAAAAACAATTGCATCAAACGCTCCATCTAACGGAAAACGTGAGGCGTTAAGTTCCTTGACGGTCATCTTCTTAACATCAAAACGCGCTGAATCAAGTCCGGTTAATAGCGAAGTGATATCTGCATTCGGATTAATTCGATTTGTTATTGACCATTCATCGCGAATCTCTAAAATCTTAAACTTTTCACCCGTTGCGGCTATAGAATGTGGCTCCTGTATATACGTAAAACTTGAAAAAATCAGTAAGGTAGCTAAGGCTAGACGGATCCACTGCTTCATCATTTATCGTCTCCTCATCGTGTCATCAAAATATGGGACTATACTCCCCCATTTCATTATAACGAGAGAATCAGGATTTTCCCTTTTTTGTAAAAATGGAAGCGTAATAATGACGCACTTCACTAATAAAATAGAGTGATCCCGTCACGACGTATGTCCGGTCCATCTCCAATTGATCGAAGAACTCTTCGACCGTCGTTACATTAGCCCCGTCTTGTTGTAACTCATCGAGTGTCCTTGTTCGCGGGAAATCGAATGTCGTCTCGTAAATATCTGGTGTAACGTTGCGTAGCTGCGCAAGCATCGCCGACCGGTCTTTATCACGCAAAATCGAACAGAGCAACGTCACGGGTTTTGATTCTTCCTTTAACCGTTCAACAAGTGCCGTGATGCCTTCCGGATTATGCGCACCATCGAGAATGATTCGTGGTTTGCGCGAGATGGTTTCAAACCGACCTGGATGTTTCGCTTCTCGTAGCCCTTTTCGGATCGCCGCTTTCGACCATCCGAGACGTCGCGCACAAATGACGGCGTTCGCCGCATTATGAACTTGATGATGGCCTTCAAGACCTAAGCGGGTCTCTGGAATCCCGTCGTACGTCGCCCAGGTCCCGGTTTCCTTTAACCGGTAACGGATGATTGCTTCCTGGCTCCATTTCAAGGTCGCATTCCGGTCACCGCAATATGCCATTAACGGTACAGTCAGTTCTTCTTGCAGTTTCCCGGCGATGACCGGTGTCCCTTGTTTGATGATGCCGAACTTCTGTAAGGCGATCTCTTGGAGCGTATCTCCGAGAATCGCTTGATGATCGTGACCGATTGATGTGATGATTGCTGCGACCGGCTTTTTGAAGACGTTCGTTGAATCATACAGTCCACCGAGTCCGACTTCATAAATAACGAAATCCGGACGGATCTGATCAAAATAATAGAAAGCAAGTCCTGTTAATGCTTCGAACTCAGTGACTGTACCGAGTGCCGGATCGATGTGCCTGATGGCATCTTGAACCGCGATGGCAGCTGTAACGAGATCGTCTTCTGCGATCGGTACCCCATTCAACATGATTCGTTCCTCAAACTGAATGATGTACGGTGACGTAAATGTCCCGATTTGCAATCCTTCCGCAACCCCCATCTCACGCAAGAACGCGACCGTCGATCCTTTTCCGTTCGTTCCGGCGACATGAATCGTCGGAATCGCGTCCGGGTCAATCTGTAATTCCAGTAACATCGCCTGCATCCGTTCAAGACCTGGTTTGACGCCGAATGCTAGTAAGCTCGATAACCAATCCAATACATCTTCTCGCGTCCTCATGCTGTTCGCTCCTTTAAAAAAAGTGGCTCAAGGAGACTTGAGCCACTGCTGTAATTAGTGTGAGAGTTCGTTGATGCGTGCTTCGACAGCTTGACGTTTTTCCGTATAATCAAGTGCCTTCGCTTTTTCTTCATCAATGACATGTGCTGGTGCTTTGCCGACGAAGCCAGGGTTGTTGAGTTTTTTCTCGACCCGTTCGACTTCTTTCGTATACTTAACGAGTTCTTTATTCAAGCGCGCGATTTCTTCCTCGATGTTGATCAAGTCTGCGAGCGGGATGAACAATTCTGCTCCCGTTACGATCGCACTCATCGCTTTTTCTGGGGCTGGCATTTGCTCTTCAATCCGGAGTTCAGACGCGTTCGTGAACTTTTGCAAGTACGAGCTGTTTGACGACAAGTCGTCTTGAACACGTGCGTCATTCGTCGAGATGAATAGTTGGATCTGTTTCGACATCGGTGCGTTCACTTCCGCGCGGATGTTACGAACCGAACGGATGACGTTCTGAACCGCTTCAAATGCTGGAACAGCTTCCGGGAAGTCGAGTGACGCCTCGCGTGTCGGCCATGCGGCACGTGTGATCGTCTCACCTTCATGCGGTAAGTGTTGCCAGATTTCTTCCGTGATGAACGGCATGAACGGATGCATTAAGCGCATGATCCGGTCGAGTGTATAGGCAAGAACCGAACGCGTCGTTTGTTTCGCTGCTTCGTCTTCTCCGTTGAGCGGCAACTTCGCCATCTCGATATACCAGTTACAGAAGTCTTCCCAGATGAAGTGATAGAGAATACGTCCTGCTTCACCAAACTCATATTTATCCGATAGACGTGTCACGTCATCGATCGTCGTCTGTAAACGTGTCAGGATCCACTTATCTGCGAGTGATTTTTCGCCTGTCAAATCAATCTGATCAAATGTTAAACCATCCATGTTCATCAAGGCAAAACGGCTTGCGTTCCACAGTTTATTCGAGAAGTTCCACGTTGCTTCAATCTTTTCCCAGTAGAAGCGGAGGTCGTTGCCTGGTGTCGATCCAGTCGTTAAGAACCAACGCAGTGAATCAGCACCGTATTTCTCGATGACATCCATCGGATCAATCCCATTTCCGAGGGATTTCGACATTTTTCGTCCTTCCGAATCACGAATCAATCCGTGGATCAAGACGTCTTGGAATGGACGTTGTCCCGTGAATTCATACGATTGGAAGATCATCCGTGATACCCAGAACGCGATGATGTCATACCCTGTAACCAGTGTCGATGTCGGGAAGTATTTCTGATAATCCGCTGCGTCCGTATTCGGCCAACCCATTGTTGAGAACGGCCAAAGGGCTGAAGAGAACCATGTATCGAGAACATCGTTGTCTTGCTCCCAGTTCTCGAGATCGGCTGGTGCTTCCTTGCCAACGTATACTTCGCCTGTTTCTTTATGGTACCAAGCCGGAATGCGATGTCCCCACCATAGTTGACGGCTAACACACCAGTCACGGATATTTTCCATCCAGCGTACATATGTGTTTTCAAAGCGTTGTGGAACGAAGTTGACCTTGTCTGGTCCTTGTTGTTCCTCGAGTGCTTTTTGCGCGAGTGGTTCCATTTTGACGAACCATTGTAATGAGAGATACGGCTCGACGATTGCATCTGAACGTTCCGAGTGACCAACAGAGTGCAAGTGTGGTTCAATCTTGATCAGAACACCTTCTGCTTTTAAATCTTCAACGATTTGTTTCCGGCATTCGAAACGATCCATGCCTTCGTATTTACCTGCATTCTCGTTCATCGTTCCATCTTCATTCATGACGAGGACACGTGGTAATTCGTGGCGGTTACCGACTTCGAAATCGTTCGGGTCGTGTGCAGGTGTAATCTTCACGACACCTGTACCGAACTCCATGTCGACATATTCATCCGCAACAATCGGAATCTCGCGACCAACAATTGGTAACGTGATCGTTTTTCCGACGAGGTGAGCGTAACGCTCATCCTTCGGGTTCACGGCAATCGCTGTATCACCAAGCATCGTCTCAGGACGTGTCGTCGCTAGTTCAACATGACCTGAACCGTCCGTCAGTGGATAGCTGAGGTGGTAAAACGCCCCTTCGATATCCTTGTAGATGACTTCGATATCCGAGATCGCTGTTTTCGTCGCTGGGTCCCAGTTAACGATGTATTCGCCACGATAGATCAAGCCTTTTTCGTAAAGTTTAACGAAGACTTCTTGAACTGCTTCCGACAACCCTTCGTCGAGCGTGAAGCGTTCACGCGAGTAATCGAGTCCAAGACCGAGTTTTGCCCATTGTGCACGGATCGTTGACGCATACTCTTCTTTCCATGCCCAAGATTGCTCGAGGAATTTCTCACGACCCATTTCAAGACGTGATTTCCCTTCTGCTCGCAGTTTTTGTTCGACTTTTGCTTGCGTCGCAATACCAGCATGGTCCATTCCCGGTAGATACAGGACGTCGAACCCTTGCATCCGTTTCATCCGCGTCAGCATGTCTTGTAATGTTGTGTCCCAAGCGTGACCAAGGTGTAATTTACCTGTGACGTTCGGTGGTGGAATGACAATCGTGTACGGCTCTTTCTCCGGATCTTGATCAGCTTTAAAGTACTCTCCCTTTAACCAAAAGTCGTGCCATTTTTCTTCCGTTGCCTGCGGATCATATTTCGTTGGCATTGATAATTCCTGCATCCTGATCGCTCCCTTTTTGTCCATAATAAAAACGGCTTCTCTCGTCCTATGCTAAGGACGAAAGAAAGCCGTTGCTTTTTTCCGCGGTACCACCTTAGTTCATCCAACATCGGATGCCCTCGAGCCACGTAACGTGTGGAGGACGGATATCGCTCGTAAGACTCACGATACCAGCTCGTGGGGTGACCTTCCTCCTGTTCGTCCGTCACATCTTTCAGCCAAGGATGTGTTCTCTACGCCGGTACGAATACAGGATTACTCTTCCCGTCATCGCTGTTGCCATTTTCTTCTTTATTCATTTTAGCCGAGAGTTTAAGCAATCGTCAAGAACTGCTTAACGATCGAACTCAACTTGGAGTTCCTTGAACGTCAATTCGACGGCTTCAATCGTCTGTTCGATATCTTCGTCCGTATGGGCAATCGAGAGGAAGAGACCTTCGAATTGTGATGGTGGTAAGAAGACACCACGCGCCGCCATCTTTTGATAATACGAACGGAACATCTCAAGGTTCGATGTTTTCGCTTTTTCGAAGTTCGTGACACGTTCATCCGTGAAGAAGACACCAAACATCGCACCCGCACGGTTCGTCGTCAGTGGAATGTTATATTTCGCCGCAGCATTCAGGTAGCCTTCAGACAGACGGCTCGCTTTCCGGTCGAACTCTTCATAGTGCTCGGGTTTCAATTGCGTCAGTGTCGCTAGACCCGCTGCCATCGCAAGTGGGTTCCCGGATAACGTACCTGCTTGATAAATTGGACCTTGTGGTGCGATCTGTTCCATGATGTCACGACGTCCGCCATAAGCACCGACTGGCATTCCGCCGCCGATGACTTTACCGAGACACGTGATATCCGGCGTGACACCGAAGTGTCCTTGCGCACAGTGGAATCCGACACGGAAACCGGTCATGACTTCGTCAAAAATTAATAACGCACCGTTTTCTGATGTGATTTCCCGTAAGCCTTCAAGGAATCCTGGTTCTGGTGGCACGAAGCCCATGTTCCCAGCAGCCGGTTCGACGATGACACCAGCGATATCGTCGCCGTGTTTTTCAAACGCGATCCGGACAGCATCCAAATCGTTGTAAGGAACCGTCAGTGTCATGCTCGCAATTTGCGCTGGAACGCCTGGTGAATCCGGTAGTCCAAGTGTCGCGACACCTGAACCTGCTTTAATCAAGAGTGAGTCCCCATGACCGTGGTAACAGCCTTCGAACTTCAAGATTTTTGTCCGACCTGTATAGCCGCGCGCGAGACGAAGGGCAGCCATCGTCGCTTCTGTACCCGAATTGACCATCCGGACGACTTCGACCGACGGTACACGACTGATGACGACTTCCGCCATCGCTGATTCGATTTCTGTTGGTGTCCCGTAACTCCAGCCACGCGTCGCTTGTTCTTGAATCGCTGACGTGACGATTGGATCGGCATGACCGAGAATCATCGGTCCCCATGACAGGACGTAATCGATATACTCTTTTCCGTCGATATCATAGAGCTTTGATCCTTTCGCATGATCTGCAAAGATTGGTGTCATCCCAACTGATTTATAAGCACGGACTGGGCTGTTGACACCACCCGGCATGAGCGGGAGTGCCCGCTCGAACGCTTCTTTTGATTTTGAGTTCTGGTTAATTAAGCTCATTTCGACCCCTCCAGGTAACGACAAATGTCTTTTGCGAAATAGGTGATAATTAAATCAGCTCCTGCTCGTTTAAAGCCAAGCATCGTCTCAAGGACGATTCGTTCTTCGTCGATCCAGCCGTTCAGGGCTGCAGCTTTGACCATCGCATACTCACCCGATACGTTATACGCAACGATTGGTAGATCAATCCGCTCGCGCACATCACGAATGATGTCCATGAACGCAAGCGCAGGTTTGACGATCATGAAGTCAGCTCCTTGATCGACGTCCGCTGTTGCTTCTCGGAACGCTTCGCGACGGTTTGCTGGGTCCATTTGGTAGCCTTTCCGGTCGCCTTCTCCTGGTGCCGAGTTTGCCGCGTCACGGAATGGACCATAATAAGCAGATGCATATTTAACGCCATAGCTCATGACCGGAATATGGCTGAAGCCGTTCTCGTCCAACCCTTGACGAATCGCTGCGACGAATCCGTCCATCATTGATGATGGAGCGATGACATCGGCACCCGCCTGAGCTTGTGAGATGGCTGTTTTGACGTGAAGCGGTAATGACGCATCATTATCGACCGTTCCGTCAGCGACGATTCCACAGTGACCTGTCGACGTATATTCACATAAGCATGTGTCGGCAATGACCGTTAGCTGCGGAGCAACTTTTTTGACGAGACGTGTTGCCTCTTGAACGATCCCGTGATCGTGAAACGCACCTGATCCTTGTTCGTCTTTTAAGTGGTCGTGCGGGACACCGAATAAGATGACAGATTCGATTCCGAGTGCGACGACTTCTTCAATCTCAGCCGTCAGATGATCGAGTGATAAGTTAAAGACGCCTGGCATCGAACTGACTTCGCGTTTGATATCTTCGCCTTCAGCAACGAAGATCGGATAAATCAAATCCGATTTATGCAACTGGTTCTCGCGGACGAGTGACCGGAGTGATGCGGTATGGCGTAAACGACGGTGACGTGCGTATTCTAATGTGTTCATGCTGATTCCTCCTCAATGATACGATCAATCATGCCGTCCACCGTGAATTCACGGGCGACATGAATCGGTTGAAGTCCGGCTGCTTTTGCTGCTTGCTCCGTGATCGTCCCGATGACGATGAAGGTCGTCTTCAGGTCTAGCGGAGCAATCGCTTCGACAGCGGAAGGACTCTGCAGTCCAATATAGGTGGCATTTCTGATAAGAGCTTCAGGTAGTCGACGGGTGACGGTTTCATAGGTGATGATATCCTCGATCGTATATCGATTCAGTTTTCGTAACTGATCGACCGGTGCTTGCCGCGATCGGTTCCCTCGCGCAAAAACGATATGATCGCCGTCAGACAAGTATGGTCCCAGTTCTGCGACGAGTGCGTCTCCTGTAAAGGTTGACGGACAAAAGTCGGCTGTTCGACCATACTTCGCAAGTGCATCTGCTGTCTTTCGTCCAACGACCGCGATACGCGTTTCTGCTAATTCAGGCAATGCATCAGCAACCCGGTGGACGCCATTCGGACTCGTCACGATGAGCCAATCAATTCCCTTCGGCAACGTAAACGAAACAGGTCGCGTTTCAATGACCGGATAATGCACCGACTCGATTGCGACGTCACGCAGTCGCGCCATCTGCTCGTTCGTCGGTGGTCGACTTCCCGTGAACAATACCTGCTTACAAGTCATCCGGAAGTGTTGCGAGAATCTCACGACCGCCCGAAGCAAGCAGACGTTCGGCAACGTCTTGACCGAGATGCATCGGGTCAAGACCTGATTCGCGCTCGATTAGAATTTGCTCCCCATCGACGGATCCGATGAATCCGACAAGTGTCGTTGACATGTCTTCGTTAATCGTCGCGAATCCACCGACCGGAACGTGACAGCTACCTTCGATGGCTGCTAGGAAAGCGCGTTCTGCGTATGCCACTTTTTCTGTCATCTGATCATGGATCAGGTGCAGGAGATCACGTACTTCTTGATCATGTTCGCGACATTCGATACCGAGGATTCCTTGACCGACAGCTGGAATCATGTCTTCTGTTGAAAGATATTCCGAAACGACATCTTCAGACCAACCCATCCGTTTTAAACCAGCTGCTGCAAGCAGAATCCCGTCAAACGGACCATTTTTTAATTTATCAAGTCGTGTATCGATGTTCCCGCGAATCGATTCGATTTTTAAATCAGGGCGGAGTTTTAGCAATTGTGATCCACGACGTAAGCTGCTCGTGCCGACAACCGCACCTTCTGGCAAGGAAGCAAGACCTTCTCCTGTTTTCGTGATCAAGGCATCACGCGCATCGACACGTGCCGGTGTGGCACCGATGATGAGACCATCCGGTAGTTCAGACGGTAAATCCTTCATGCTGTGAACAGCAAAATCGATTTCTTCGTCAATCATCTGCTGTTCGATCTCTTTTACGAATAACCCTTTACCACCGACTTTTGAGAGCGTCACATCCAAAATGCGGTCTCCTTTTGTGATGATGTTCTTGATTTCGAACTCATACGGCGCGCCGGCTTGTTTCAACTGGTCAATGACCCATTTCGTTTGTGTCATCGCTAGCTTCGAGCTTCGCGATCCAACAATGATTTTTCGCATGCTAAAATCCCCCTGTACAATGATAAAGGGGCGGCACAAGTCCGCCCCATGCATTTTCTATTGTAACACAAATCGTACTTTGTTCACCGGTTCACAGCTTTTGCTGAAGGTGTCGTCTCTTCTGACGTCACGATTTCATCTTCGAGCCCATCAAACAAGTCTTCGTTTAATGCGAACGTATCCATGAACTGCGCAATCCGCTCATCAGCATCCGGTTTCGCTGCCGCATCTTTGATGTAAGATAGCGGTTCACGCAACAATTGATTGATGATGGATTTCATGTGTTTACCAATGACGGTTTTTTCACGTTTTGACATCTCCGGTAATTTCCGTTCCAAGCTTTGCATTGTCTCTTGTTGAATCCGCAATGCTTGGTCTCGTAATTCCGTGATGATCGGCACGACACCAAGTGTCGTCATCCACCCTTCGAACTCAGCGATTGCCGCTTCGATTCGTTGTTCGATTTTCGCCGCTTCCTTCATCCGTTCCGCCATGTTTTGCTGGACGATCGATGTCAGATCATCGACATCATATAAATGAACGCCTGGCAAGTCACCAACGGTCGGTTCGATGTCGCGCGGTACTGCGATGTCAATCAACAAGAATGGACGATCGTGACGGAACAGCTGTGCTGCTGCGATGTCTTCCCGTTTGATGATGGCACGTTTTGCACCTGTTGAAGAGATGACGATGTCTGCCCGAAGCAAACCGCACTGCATTTCATTAATCGAATGCGCTGATCCTTCGAACCGATTCGCGACCTCTTCTGCTTTGGCGAGCGTCCGGTTAAAGACCGTGATGTCACGAGCTCCTGCTTCATATAAGTTGAGCGTCGTCAATTCGCCAGTTTCTCCCGCACCGATGACGACAATCGATTTATCTTCAAGCGATCCGAGTAACTGTTCGGCAAGCGTGACGGCAGCAGCACTGACAGAAACGGCATTTTCACCGATTCCAGTTTCTGCGTGAGCCCGTTTGGCGAGCGTGACCGCTTCTTTGAAGAGTTTGTTAAAGACCGTTCCTGTCGTTTCAAGCTTCTGTGCCATGAAGAAGCTTGTCTTGACCTGACCAAGGATTTGCGTTTCACCGACGATCATTGAATCAAGACCACTTGTCACGCGGAACAGATGTTTCATCGCATCGAATCCTTCATGGATGAAGAGATACGGCTCGAGCTCTTCCATCGTCAAACCAAACCAGTTTGCAAGGAAACGTTTTGTATAATACCGTCCTGTATGTGGCTGATCCGTCACGACGTACAGTTCCGTCCGGTTACATGTCGAGACGATGACACTTTCAAAGATACTTTTTTCATCGCGCAATGCGACGACCGCTCCCTTCATCTCATGCTCCCCAAATGAGACTTGTTCGCGTATTGATACAGGCGCTGTTTTGTTATTCAAGCCGACCACTACGATATGCATGCGCTCTACCCCTTACGTCCAAAGATTTCGTTCCGATCTATCTTTTCGTTCTCTATCCTACATTATAACCATTATAAAAAAGATTCCAATCAATTTATAAACTAAAATGAGTCGAAGTTGTGAAATCTTCTTCATTTTTTCTCTTCTTCTACCTTATCCCTCTCCCGTAAAAATCACAAACCCTCTGCTCCTAAAAAGAGCAGAGGGTTACACTTTACTTCAACGATTCAGGTGATACCGTCACGTCCGGTACGTCGAGACGTTGCTGACGTAAACGATAAATCCGAGCGATGTTCTGAATGACGACTTTTGAGACCGCATAGGTCGGAACTGCCAAGATGACACCGATGATGCCACCGATTTTCCCGGCAACGAGCAAAACGATGATGATCGTCAAGGGATGGACCTTGAGTGTTTTTCCTTGAACGTAAGGAGAAATCAAGTTCGATTCGATTTGTTGCGCGACGACGATCGTGATGATCGCATAGACCGCTTTGATCGGATCATCAATGAATCCGACAATGACTGCCGGGACGGCACCGATGTAAGGTCCAAGATACGGGATGATGTTCGTCACCGTACAGAATAAGGCAAGTAATAACGCATATTGAATGTCAGCAATGAAAAAGCCGATCAAGGACATCACACCGACGCAGATTGAGACGATGACCTGTCCGTTGACGTAATGCTTCACTGTCACGTGCATGTCGTGCAGAATTTTACGCGTTTCCGTTTCGTAGCTACGCGGTAACAATTTCACGACGGAGTCAGGGAATTTATACCCGTCAAGCAACATATACACTAAGATGAACGGCACTAAGACGATGATTAAGACCGTCGAAGAGATGACACCGAAAATCGTTCCAACGGACGTTGAGACGGACTTGAAGACGGTACCGACATACGATGTTGCTTCATTCGTCCACTTATCAAATAAATCTGTATTCTCATGTACCCAGGTCGAGATAAAACGATTGTCCATCAGCTGATCGCGTAAATTTAACGTTTGATCACGCAATTCGATGACGAGCGTCGGAATGCTCGTTGCAAAATCGGTCACCTGCTCAACTAAGATCGGTCCGATTGAAGCGACTGCGATCGTCAGGATCGTGATGAAACCAAGTAAAACGATCAACACGGCAAGACCACGTTTCTTGACTCGTTTTTGCAACGCATCTACGATCCCAAGCGTGAAGTAATAGAAAATACCCGCAATAATGAGCGGTGGGAAGATCAATGCCAGCATGACTTTTATCGGCTGGAATAAAAATGAGATCTTTGTACCGACCCAGATGACAAGAAAAATCACTAATACCCAAATTAATGCTTTAAACCATTTGTTTCGTAACAAATCCACCTAGCATATCCTCCTCATACCTATTCGTCAGCCGACTTTTTCCTCGGTGACGTCTTCGAGACGTTGGCGCTCCATCTGTCCCCAGTTTCCTCGACCAGTCAAGAATTGAATCAATCCACCTAGTTTGAAGAAGACTAAAATCGGACGGTACCAGAACGACTCGGTCAAGGACCATAAATACAACCGAATCAATTCTTTGACGTTCTTGAATCGGTGCATCGTCCACTCTTCCAATAATACTGCACCTGCTGATAATAAGGAACCATAGAGTAAAGCGACGACCAATAAGACGATACCAAATTCAAAGTTAAGCGTCCCGACGAGCAGGTTGAGCGGAATGATGAAATATCCGATCAGTTCAACGATAGGTCCGAGTAATTCAATCAAAAAGAAATATAGCATCGAAACGCCACCAACAGAACCATACTTCGGATTACCGATCATGCGCTTATGGGTCCAGAGCGTCTCAGCTAGCCCACGGTGCCAACGTGTTCGTTGTGACCGTAACACTTCCATTGACTCCGGAGCTTGCGTCCAGCAGACTGGTGCCGGAACGTACTCGATGCGTTTATCGAGTTTATTTTCCTTCATGTATCGGTGCAAACGAACGACAAGTTCCATGTCCTCACCGACAAGTCCTTCCTTGTATCCACCTGCCTGGACAACGATGTTCTTTTGGAACAGACCGAACGCACCAGAGACAATCAATAAGATGTTGAAACGGCTAAGTCCAAGGCGACCAAATAAGAATGCTCGGAAATATTCAATCATCTGCATCAAGACGATCCGTTGTTTTGGTGTCCGAATCTCGACGATTTCACCACCTTCAATCGTACAGCCATTGACGAGGAAGATTGAACCGCATGTCGCGACGACCTCTTCGTCGGACTCGACGATCGGTTTCATGACTTTTAATAGGGCATCCCGCTCTAAAATCGAATCCGCGTCAAGCGAGCAGAAATACGGATAACTGGAATGGTCGATACCGGCATTCAAGGCATCCGCCTTTCCACCATTCTCTTTATCGATAACGATCAAACGACTATCGATCCGCGAACGGTAGACTTGTTTGACCGGCTTCGAACCAATTAGAATCCTCGGATAGCGGATTTCCTTCTCCAGCTCATACGATCGGAACAATTCGTCCATCGTTCCGTCCTTTGAACCATCATTGATGACGATGACTTCATGCTCCGGATAGTCAAGTGCTAGCAAAGCTTGGACACTCGAGACGATCGTATATTCCTCATTGTACGCTGGTACAAGGATACTGACCGGCCGTGTATAGAGAGAGCGCATCAGTGGCAAGTAAGAGCTCTCTTTCCGACGGAAGCGTTGCCGTCGCACCATTTGAGCTGAAATCAGGTAAAGCATCGAATAGAACACGATGACGAGTAACATATAAATCAACACTGTCCATGAAAGGACTTCAATAATGGCTTGGATTGTCTCAGACGACATGATGTTTCATCTCCTTTGCCAACCGTTCTGTAGCTTTTTGACGCGCATAGCGGTCGGGGTGTGTACTTGATACCTTTGCCAATTGTTCGATCCCGCCACAAGCAAGCAGCGCATCAAAGGCAGCCGTCCGGACCCACCACGATCGACTACCGACAAACGGTAAGATCGCTGGTATCGCATCGGCTGGAACGACATGTTCTAGGAAACGAAGGGCAAGCATTTGCTCAACCCAACTTGATTCTTCTTCCAAGTAAGGCACATATAACTTCCAGTCCTCCTCAAGCCCGATTCGCGTGAGCGCACGAAGGGCACGTTTTCGGATTTCCGGATTTTCATCTGTCGTCTTGTCACGAACGAGTGCGATATAACGTGTCTCATCGCGATCAAAGATCAACTGAAGGATCGCTAACTTAAAGGACAGTGTCAATTCTTCAAACGCAGCCACCCATTCCTCTAAGTCTTGACTACGACCGACCGCAAGAATCGCACCGAAGAAACTAATCCCATTTTCTTGCTTGGCGATGGCGATCGCATCTTGCGGTGATAGTGAGACGAGGGTCCGAACGATGACATCGCTCTCTTCTTTTTCAATCGTGTTTCCCCAACGCGCATGAATCATCGGTGCGACTGCTACCAAACGGAATTGAGAGACGGCCTCATAAGCGTTCAAGCGACGGTCAATCCGGCGATGCTTCAATTGTTGTTCGTAATAGGCATGCATATTAGCAGCGACAAAAGCTTGCACTCGTTCGAGATGTGCCGGTGTTGCTGTTAAGTTGGATAGTGCGAAGAGTTCAAGCTCAGCTAAATCCTCGTTTCCTTTTTGAACCGTCGGCATGTCCTGACGTTCACCTGTCGCATAGTCGTAGATGTCATCTCGAAAGACAAGTTGCCAATCGCTACGGGCATGCTCGCGGTTGGCACGTTTTCGTTTTTGAACGACGAGATAGACCAATGCTCCACCTTGTAAGAAAACGAGTACAACGATAAATACTAGAATCGCCTGCATCATCGGCCATCCTCAACTTTTCGGATCCACGCGCGGAATTCTTCGATTTTTAACGGAAGGGTCATAATGTAATCAACACCTCGGTCAATCGCAAGAACATGATCGCGTTCACGGTTGTACATCGAGATCATCATCGATTGGAACGGTGCGACACTCTGATGTTTTGCTCGCAGTAGTAATTCCAGCCCATCTGCTCGTGGTAATGCTGACGTAAACACGAGTAAGTACGGACGGGATGCTACGTACTCGTCAAGGAATGTTTCTGCTCGTTCGAATGTTACGAACCGTTCGAAGCGTTCCGTCAGTTCCCGTTCCATCATCCGACGGATATGCGGATCTTCCGTTACGACGACGACATCCGCGATATGATGGATTTTTTTATAACGCGCTAGCCGGTCAAGGACAAGCTCCCGCGATAGTGTCGCCGGTAGAATTTCTCGCGCATTTTCTAAACCATAGAAAGAAGTCTCTGTATTAAAATACACGACAGGAATTCGTTCCTCGATGACAGGTTCGCTTGCGAGAACGACATCGGCATAAGAAATGTCCGTCCGCACGCACCATCCCTCTTCAATCAATCCGTTGACCGCCTCCGGCATTTGTCCGACTGTGTGCACGAACAAGGTATTCGTCGACGATTGCCGGACGGTTTCTTCCGTCCATTCAATCGTCGAACTGACCTCACGATCTTGACTTGTTGATTCAAACGACTGATTGATTAATTTCCACATCTCTTCACGTCGCATTTAGTTTCCTCCCTCAGTGAATGCTTTTTTCATCGTCCGATAGACAGGTTTCAGTTCTTCTCGCTGTTGCGGATTCGTCCACTCTGCCCAGTTGTAGAAACCACGATCTTTTTCAGGGATACGTGTCTCACCGACTTGACCTGTGACTTCGATTCCTTCCGTAATCATCTTCGCTTCTAATCCATCTTTCCAGAAGTCACCGATGATTTCATGTTTACTAGGGTCTCGCATATTCAAGACCATCCATGGAATACGGAGCTCTACGGTTGGTTTCGTGATATCTGAGATATCTGTCAAGATATCGTCTGGTTCTCCTTCATGTAGAACACCCGTGTCCCACTTGACGGCTGGTTTGACGATTTTTTTCGTCACCGGGTCGCGTCTTGCATAATCGAGCATTTGATAAATTGGAACGAACTTACCGCTGTCTTTTTGATCAGACGGTGGTTTTACCATCTCAAACGGCATCTTGAGACCATAGTGATAACGGAAGATATCATAACGAGCATCGACATCGATGCGCGCCTTCTGATCGATCGTCAGGCGATATTCCGCTCCTTCATCAAGCATCAACGGACCGACTTTCGTATTCCCATCGTTTGGTTTCGTCGATAGCGCAAGTGTCGTCGGCTCTACTTTTTTCCGGTCGATACGCAAATAGAGATAGGCTTCGTCGGATGTCATATATATCGCTTGATCCTTATTTTCAGCGACTGGTGCATACCCTTTCCAATCATCCAATTTCCCGTCAATGACGATATCTGAACGCAGGAAACCAAGCATACCGAAATGTTGTTCGCTCGTCTGGACATTCGACCAACGGGGACGCGTATTGGCATCATCATAATCCATCGTGTTCCACGTCCGCTTGAACCATTCATCTTGCCAGATGAAGACGAGTCCACCGGCTGTTTTGACGTCTTTAATGTCTTGATAGAGTTGTGCGACGAGTTCGCCTTGTTTCTTCTCACTGACATGCCCTTGATCGAAACCATTTGGTCCGAGGTGCGTCTTCCCGCGAGAACTCGGAATTCCGAATTCTGATACAAGTAGCGGCATATCATGATAATCCTTCATCTTCTTCAAGTAACGGGCATACGATTCAGATCCTTTGTCCGTTTTTTGACTGTACTCTTCCTTGATGAACGAAGGATAGTACGGATAGATGTGGTAAGACGCGAACAAGCCACCCGGGAAATCCTTCGTTGCTTTTAAGTGATTGAAATCAATGGAGACGAGGTCCTGTTCTTCCTCAATCTCTTTTGGGTGTTTCAACGGATCCGTCGTCGGCCAGTTCGTCGAACCGATTGGTCGTGTTGTACCGTACTCTTTGATTTCGTGTGCAGTCGCCGTATCCATCCGACCTGCTAACCACGATTCGAAAGGAGACGCTTCTTTCGTCGTCGTTACGTATTGTCCTTCGAAACGTGTTCCTTTGTTCTTTTTATTTGTTTCAACGACAGCTTCCGGTAACCATTCGATTCCGAAGACGAATGCTGAAACGTATTGCGAGACGTCTGAAGTGTATGTTCCGGAAGCATGACCAACAACTTCTTTAACGACTGCGTTTCCATGAATGACATCAACCATTCGTTTTGCTTCCGTATCTGTCATCTTCATGAACTTTGGATCGAATGCATTTTTTAGTTCCTCGAACGGCTTCTCTTCGACCCACATGCCTTGCATGAGATAAATCGGTTGTTTCGCCTGTTCGTTGTAAGCTTTTAATGCATCGTAAAAAGCAGGAGGGTGCAACGTGTACACACGAATCGTATTGACCCCCATCGCTCCGATTTCCTTCAACCAACGATCATATTCGTTTCGGCTGATGGCATGTTCCCCAGGAAATGCACCTGGTCGACCAAGTCCAATGTTGACACCCTTAACGAAGTACGGCTTCCATTCACCATCTTGATACATCTCAAGTGTGTCCTGTCCTTCACGAGCTCGGGTCCGCAACTCTTGGTTACCGACCTTCGTTTGTGAAAGTGGTTTGACCTTCGCAGTTTGTGTCGAGATCCGTTTCGTATCCTCAAGAATCCGCGTCAGCGTCGGGGCGTAAATCTTCCAGAAGAACGCTGATTCACTTTCCGCACTATCGAGGATGAACTGTTTGCGGAACCAATCGAGACCACTGTATCGATAATAACGTGGGATATCCGCGACGTCCGTATAATCACCAGCAAAATAGTGACCACTTCCTTGCGTGACATACGCTGGAAACTCAAGCGGCAACTGGTATTTTCGAAGCATTGCTTGTGTCTGTTTCGAAGGGTTCCAAGAGAAATGCGCTTGTTGTTTCCCGCCATCTAGTTCAAGAATCTCGAACCAGTAGTTATAACGGACCTCATCTTTTGCATTCCCCTTATTTTGATCCCACTTGTAAAGTAAAGGAGTGTCATCATTGACGAAAAAAGCTTTTTCGGTCGAATCATTAATAAAAACATAACCCGGACCTGATAGTTTGAACTCTTTTTCTTTCGCTTGTGTTTTTAATTGAGCTACGACGTTTTTCTCAAGACCTTGCAGTTTTGTTAAATCTGGGAAAAATCGACCGATCCATCCTGTCCAAGCCGTCCCGAATAATTGTCGAAACGCATTGGACCGCTCGACTGACGTCGGACTTGCTGCTGTATTAAATTCCGCCACGACGGTTTTCCCTTGCGAAATCGCTTCAGTTGCGAGCTCGACGTCTTCTGTCGTCAAGCCACCACGATGTTCTTTTTTCCCGTTGACGTCATATGATTTTCCGTACGTATCCGTAAACAACAGCACATCTGCTTTAGAGGCTTGTTGTAACATTTTTTTACCTTGTGTACCATCATAACGGTTGATGTAGTCCGAATACGTATAATCTTGCCCTTGCGTATTTCGGATCTTTAAGTGATTCAATAACCACGTCGTTCCGGCATGCTCTCGCTCTTCCGTTCCGTTCGTGTAATCGAATAGCGCAATGTTTAATGTCTTTTCCTGCTTCAAGAACCAAATGGCAAATGGTGTCAGAACGAGTAAGACGACGATTGCGAACGTCCATTTATAACGCCTCATATTGGCATAGCCTCCCACTAGAACAATTTGTTCCTATCATTGTAACGTGAATCAAATGATGTTCATATAATGGAAATCAAAAATGTTGTAAGGAAATAATTAGATACTATTTTTAGATTACTTTAAACCCTCATAAAAAAAACGTTTTGTTCTCCTATTATAGGAGAACAAAACGTTTCATTTTTTACAGAAGACGATAAATCGCTTCCCATGCGGCATCGACGCCTTCTCCTGTCTCAGATGAGAAAGGAATTAAGGTATCTTGACCATCAAATTGCAATTTACGTTTGATTGCCGCGATATGTTTATCACGTTGACTCTTTTTGATTTTATCGAGTTTTGTCGCAACGACGATGACCGGTAGATCGTAATACTTCAAGAAATCGTACATCGTCACGTCATCCGCAGACGGATCATGTCGGATGTCGACGAGCTGTACGACACCTTTGAGGATTTCACGTTGTGTGAAGTACTTCTCCATCATCTTGCCCCACGCTTCACGCTCCGTCTTCGAGACTTTCGCATACCCGTAACCCGGTACATCGACGAACATGACTTCATCATTGATGTTAAAGAAGTTCAAAGTTTGCGTTTTACCTGGTTTCGAAGATGTCCGCGCGAGTGCTTTTCGCTGAACCAGTTTATTGATGAAAGAGGACTTTCCGACATTCGATCGCCCTGCGAGTGCCACTTCTGGCAACAATGGCTCCGGATAATGTTCCGGGTTTACGCCACTCGTAATAAAATCAGCTTTATAAATTTTCATGTTACTCTCCTTTTAATGCATGTTCGAGCACTTGCTCCATCGTCGCGACCGGAATGAATTCCATTCCTGCGCGGACGCTTTCCGGGATATCATCGATGTCCCGCGTATTATCTTGTGGTAGAAGAACGGTCGTCAAGCCCGCACGATGTGCTGCGAGTGACTTTTCCTTTAGTCCACCGATCGGTAAGACCCGTCCACGTAGTGTGATTTCACCTGTCATCCCGACGTCCCGGCGAACCGGACGCTTCGTCAAGGCGGAAATCAGTGCTGTTGCCAGTGTGATACCAGCAGATGGACCATCTTTTGGTACAGCACCTTCAGGGACGTGGATGTGGATGTCTTGCGTTTCGTAGAAGTTCGGTTCGATGCCAAGGGACGTCGCATTTGCTCGGACGAAGCTGTACGCAGTCTGAGCGGACTCTTGCATGACGTCACCGAGTTTCCCGGTTAACTGCAGTTTCCCTTTACCCGGAGCAAGACTGACTTCGATCGTCAACGTATCGCCCCCAAAAGCAGTATACGCTAAACCAGTCACTGCGCCAATCATATCTTCTAGCTCGCCTTGACCATAACGATAGATCGGTTTACCTAGGAAATCATCTAGATTACGCTTCGTCACCGTCACCCGCTTCTTCTCACCCATCGCGATTTGTTTTGCTGCTTTCCGGCAAAGTGAGCCGAGGACACGTTCAAGATTTCGGACACCGGCTTCTCGTGTATAACGACGAACTACTTCTTCTAGCGCGTCTGCTTTGACCGTCAATTGACTCTTTTTCAGACCGTGTTCAGCAAGTTGCTTCGATAATAGATGACGAACGGCAATTTCCGTCTTCTCTTGTTCCGTATAGCCACCAATCTGAATCAGTTCCATTCGGTCGAGCAACGGTCCTGGGATGTTCGAGACATCATTTGCTGTCGCAATGAAGAGGACATTTGATAAATCGAACGGTTCTTCGATGTAGTGATCGGAGAAGCTGTTGTTTTGTTCCGGATCAAGAACTTCAAGCATCGCGGACGATGGGTCACCACGGAAGTCATTTGACATCTTATCAATCTCATCCAGTAAGAAGACCGGGTTGTTCGTTCCTGCTTGTTTTAAACCGCGGATGATTCGACCTGGCATCGCACCGATATACGTCCGGCGATGTCCACGGATCTCCGCTTCATCGCGCACGCCACCAAGTGAGACGCGGACAAACTTCCGCTCGAGCGCTGTTGCGATCGAACGAGCAAGCGACGTTTTCCCGACCCCCGGAGGACCTGATAAACAAAGAATCGGACCACGTAGCGAATCCGTCAATTGACGAACGGCGAGATACTCAAGAATTCGTTCTTTGACCTTTTCTAAACCATAATGGTCCTCGTCGAGCTGTTCCGAAGCTGCTGAGACGTTCAAGAAATCGTCCGTTGCTTCGTTCCACGGTAACGAGAAGAACCACTCGAGATAGTTACGAATGACCCCATGTTCGGGACTCGTTGCTGGTACGACAGCTAAACGACTGATTTCCTTCTCGACGTTCGCAACCGTCGTTTCCGGTAAATCAAGCATGGACAGTTGCTCTCGATATTTCGTCGCATCGCTTTCAACGGATGCCGACTCGCCACCGAGTTCTTGCTGAATCGTCTTCAATTGTTCCCGCAAGTAATACTCGCGTTGCGATTGTTCAATCGTCTTCTTCGTCCGTTCACGCATCTCACGTTCGAGTTCGACGACTTCATATTCATGTTTCATGACGTCAAGCAACATCAATCCCCGTTCGACCGGATCCTGTTGTTCGAGGAACTCCTGTTTCTTCGAGATATCGATCGGTAACTTCGACGTGATATAGTCCGTCAATGAGTCGAGACGTTCATAGGTCTCGAACCGGCGACGCTCATCTGTTCCGATGCCTTTGATCCGAGAGACGAGTTGACCGAACTGTTCTTTAATTAGACGAACGAGCGCTTCTTGTTTCGCCCCTTTGATGTCCATCTTCTCGATTGGTTCGATGACTGCTTGATATCCTTCGTCCGTCTCCTCAACGTTTTCAATCCGGACGCGTTCCTTCCCGATAACACGAACACGAACTGTATCATTCCCAAGTTCACTCATCTTCGCGATTTGAACAAGTGTACCGACCTGATGCAACCCGTCGACAGACGGCTCTGCTTCTGGATCACGTTGCGTGACGACGACGAGATCGATCTCGTGTTCCTTTGATGCAAGTAAGGCTTTTAAGGATACCGGACGCCCGACATCAATCGTCAATCCGATCAACGGATACGCGACGACACCGCGTAACGGTAAAAGTGGATATTGTTTTTTCTTCATTCGAATTCCTCCTAAACAAAAAGACTCGGAAAGGCGTACAAGTAGCCTCCGAGCCGATTTGTCACGGTGTTACGCCGTTTCTTTTTCTTTCCCATGTTCAATTGTACCATCTTTCAACTCAAGCGTTGGACCGCGCTTACCAGTCAACGTTTCTGCTGTAATGATGACTTTCGCGATGTCTTCACGCGATGGAATTTCGAACATGATATCTAGCATAGTTTCTTCGATGATTGAACGAAGACCACGCGCACCTGTTTTACGTTCGATTGCGAGCTTTGCAATCTCAAGAAGTGCATCTTCCGTGAAGTCGAGTTCGACATCATCAAGTTGAAGCATTTTCTTATATTGTTTCACGAGGGCGTTTTTCGGTTTCGTCAAGATTTGAACGAGTGCCTCTTCATCGAGTGGCTCGAGTGTTGCCATGACTGGCAAACGACCGATGAACTCAGGAATCAAACCAAACTTTTGAAGATCTTCTGGCAATGCGGCTGCTAGAATTTCTTTTTGTGTGAGGTTACGGTTCTCTGAATCGTTTCCGAAGCCGATGACTTTTTTACCGAGACGACGTTTGATCGACTGATCGATACCATCGAATGCTCCACCAACGATGAACAAGATGTTCGTCGTATCGATTTGGATGAATTCTTGATGCGGATGTTTGCGTCCACCTTGTGGCGGTACACTTGCAACAGTTCCTTCCAAAATCTTCAGCAAGGCTTGTTGAACACCCTCACCAGAAACATCACGTGTGATTGACGGATTTTCTGATTTACGAGCGATCTTATCGATCTCATCAATGTAGATGATTCCTTTTTCAGCCTTCTCGACATCGTAATCCGCTGCTTGGATGAGTTTCAACAAGATGTTCTCGACGTCTTCACCGACATAACCGGCTTCCGTCAAACTTGTTGCATCTGCAATCGCAAACGGTACGTTTAAGATACGTGCCATCGTTTGGGCAAGAAGTGTCTTACCGCTACCTGTTGGACCGATCATGACGATGTTTGATTTTGAGAGCTCGACATCATCTGCGCGACCACCAGCATTGATTCGTTTATAGTGATTATACATCGCTACAGATAACGATTTTTTCGCTTTTTCTTGACCGATGACATAATCGTCAAGTGTCGTACGAATTTCATGCGGTTTTGGAACATTCTTCAGCTCGACTTCTTCTTCTGTACCGAGTTCTTCCTCTACGATTTCATTGCAGAGTTCGATACACTCGTCGCAAATGTAAACGCCAGGTCCAGCAACAAGTTTGCGTACTTGTTCTTGTGTCTTTCCACAGAAAGAACATTTTAGCTGACCTTTTTCTTCGTTGAATTTAAACATAAAGGTCCACCCCTTTAACGTGGAAATTGTATGGATGCCTGTAGCATCCCGTCTCACGTTTTACTATTTATGATTGTAGCATGAACAAGGAAAGTCTTTCAAATCCTGGACGAACGATTTACAGTTTGATGTCCTGAACCAAGGATTGTTTGTCCTTGTTTGACCTATCGTACAAAAAAATCGACTCCAAGACCAGAAATTGGGCTTGAAGTCGATCGAAAACCATGAAATGGCTTATTTTGCTTTTGCGTTGTCGACGAGAACATCGATAGCTTTACGGAATTGAAGATCGCCTTTAAGCGTTTCAAGACCACCTTGTGGTGCAAGCATCGTTTCAAGTTGATCTGCAGGGATGTTGTAGAGTTCTGACATTGATTGAAGTTCAGTTTGTGTTTCTTCGTCTGTTACTTCAATTTTTTCGTCAGCAACGATTTGCTTAAGGACGAGACGTGCTTTAACGCGCTCTTCCGCTTGCTCTTTCATTTCAGAACGCATTGCCTCTTCTGTCGTTCCAGTCAACTGGAAGTACATGTTGAGGTCGATGCCTTGTGATTGAATACGTTGTGTGAACTCTTGAACCATACGCTCGACTTCGTTTTCGACCATGACTTCTGGAAGATCAACTGTCGCGTTTTTCGTAGCCGCTTCGACTAACTCATCGCGCATTGAAGCATCAGCTTCTTGTTTGCGTGTGTTTTCGAGACGCGTACGGATTTTTGTTTTCAACTCGTCGAGGGAAGAAACTTCTTCATCCATCTCTTTTGCGAACTCATCTGTCAATTCAGGGAGCTCTTGCGCTTTGACTTCATGGATTGTTACTTTGAATGTAACTGGTTTTCCAGCGAGTGATGCTTCGTGGTATTCCTCTGGGAATGTCACTTCAAGATCTTTTTGCTCGCCAGTTTTTAAACCGACCATTTGCTCTTCGAATCCAGGAATGAAGTTTCCAGAACCGATGACGAGTGAGTAGTTCTCAGCAGTTCCGCCGTCGAATTGGTTTTCCCCATCGAAACCTGCGAAGTCGAATACGACTGTATCGCCATTCTCGATGACGCCATCTTCTTTAACGACGAGTTCTGCACCGCGTTCTTGCAATGTTTTGAGTTCAGCGTCGACGTCTTCGTCAGTAACGTTCGTTTCAACTGCTGTGTACTCAAGACCTTTGTACTCACCGAGTGTAGCTTCTGGCTCGATGACGAACGTGATTTTGAATTCGACTGGCTTGCCTTTTTCGAGTGTTTCAACGTCGATGTTTTCAAGCGCGATTGGCTCGATTCCTGATTCGACGACTGCACCTTCGATTGTGTCCTTATAAAGGATATCGAGTGCATCTTGGTACAGTGCTTCTTCACCGTACATTTTGTTGAACATTGCGCGTGGCATTTTTCCTTTACGGAAACCTGGTGTGTTCAAAGTCTTAACGACTTTCTTGAACGCTTGGTCTACCGCTTTATCAAATGCTTCAGCAGGCGCTTCATACGTGAGGACGCCGAGGCTACCTGATTGTTTTTCCCATTTTGCAGTCATGCTGAGTCCCTCCAAAATTGTCAATTAGCGTACATGTGTGTACAACAAGTCACATTATAGCACAATCGTTCTGACGATTACCACTGTTGAACGAATCGTTTCCAGATGTCTCAATCGAAGTAAATCTGCTCGAATGCGATGACTTCCGGATAGAGGATATGCACCCCCTGATATAATCGCTTCGCTAGCGGACTCAAGTCACGTTCCGGCTCTTCTTTTTCAAACGACAGACCGGCTAGTTCTTCGCATGCGAGAAGCCACTTCTCCATATCCGACCCGATTGCTTCTCGTTCTTCAAGATGAATCAACTGGTCCGAACGTAAGACGAGCAAGGCTCGAAAAGGATCCATTTTTTCTAATGTATGCATCGATGCGAGTAACGCTTGTTGTTCCTGTTGATGCGCAATCAGCACTTCTTCTAAATCTTGACGCGTCGAGATCGTCCAGTGTACATCTAAATGTGGCACATAAATGTCTGCCGGATAGGACAGATGCTCAATCACACTTCCTAATAACTGATCGATGACGAGTAGGCTTTGATGTTCTGTATCCTGAGCACGAAGATACTTGTGTGTGATGTAGTCAAAGAGCGCAGGTGTCCGTTCGAATTCAGCACCAGCCAAATGGCGCATTTGTTCGACCCAGCTTCCATGTTGCAACACATGCATCAACGCCGTTCCGGAAGTTACAGTACTCTGAGTAACATTGTTTTTTTGAACCGGTGTCGTCTTTTGTTCTCGCACCGTCATCCGCTGTTTGATCTCGTCTAACCGAAGCGCAAGTCCATACGGCAGATACGGTGACGCCGAGCGTAGAGCGAGCTTCATTGGATACCGTTCTCCGAGTTCATAAAGAAAGAGTGCGAGCACTTGCTCCACACCCTCGACTTCAAGAAAACGTTCTGCTACAGTTTCGTATCGTTCACGGTCATGCAGTAATAGCGGTTGAATGACATAGAGTCGGTATAATACGTCTTCTCCTGTCAATTGGTCAGTCTCTAATTCCTTGACCAGCCGTTCCTGTTCAGATGCGGGCAAACGGAGGATGCGCACTCGTTCCGCTTCTAATTCGTGTTCCATCCAGCGGGATGTCCCCATTTTCCGACACTCCTTTTAATTCACTGTTCAGTTTGTGAATGGATCAAGCAATGATGTCCAGTTCGTGATCGCCTCTTGTAATTTCCCTGCTTGTTCGATGCCAAGACGATTTAATGTATCGAGAGAGACGTCTGTTTCAAGAAGTCGTGTGATATCTTCTGATTGATTCACGAATTGCTCGAGCTTTGCACTTAAATTTTGTAACTCTTGCGGTGGATTTTCAAGTCCCGCCAATCGTTGGTCGATTTGGTCCAGCTCTTGATTGAACTGATCAATCGTTCCGTTTTCCTTTAACTTTTCGACTTGTTGGTCGAGCGCTTGCTCCGGATTCGTGGATTCGCGTGCTTTCGCAGCCGCTTCATTCAAAGAAGAAGATAAGTCGGACGTGACTTGTGCCGTATCTTTCGCAATCCCTTGAAGTTCTCCAGCATAATCGACACTATTTTTCACATCGTTGACCTGTTGTTTTGCATCATCAACTGTATTTGAAATCTCACTACACCCTACAAGAAACGTACTGAGTAACAGGACTGTACCAACTTTCTTCCACATCGCTTTCATCCCTTTCGAGTTCATGATACCTTAATTATAAACGAAAATTGAAATAAAAAAAAGAGACCGCCCTCGTAAGGGCAGTCTCTATTTTAATTATAGCGTCCCAAGAGGGATTCGAACCCCCGACCGACGGCTTAGAAGGCCGTTGCTCTATCCTGCTGAGCTATTGGGACGTGTCAACACGAATAAACTATACTAGAACAATTCTTTCGTGTCAATCACATTACAAAGATTGCATTTATTTTATTACAAAAATGTTCCGTCGAGGTGAAGTGCATTGACGCGATCCCCGTTCACGTCAAGAAAATCGACAGAATAGCGGTCTTGTTCTACTTCAAGAATCGCATACGTCTTGTCTGGACGATGGCGTGGCATCCGAATCGATCCTGGATTGATGAATAACACACCATCCCGATACTCCGCCTTCGCAACATGAGAATGACCATACAAAACGATATCAGCTTGCTTTTCGTTCGCATGATGTTGCAAGACATCTAGGCTATATTTGACGTCCTGACGATGCCCGTGGACACAGAGGACCTTATGCTCGTCCATTTCCGACGTGACTTCTTCCGGGAAATCGTGTCCATAATCACAGTTCCCCCGTACAACACGATATGGATATAACGATTCAATGTCGCGCGTCAATTGAGAGTCTCCACAATGAAAAGCCAAATCCACGTCCTGATGCCGTTCGAATATCGTAAGCAGTTCTTGTTCTAGTCCATGGCTATCACTAACTATCAACGCTCTCATTTTCATCACACTCCTAGGAAAGTAGTTAAGTCCTGTTCGAGCTTGCGCAATGCATTGCCACGATGACTGATCATCGCTTTTTCTTCTTTCGTCAACTCAGCAGCCGTTTGTCCACTTGCCGTGACGAACAATGGGTCATAACCGAAACCGTTCGATCCCGTTGCTTCAAAACCGATTCGCCCTTCCATTGTTCCGCGTACCGTCAATGTTTCGCCTGTTGGTTTTGCTAGCGCGAGTACACAAACGAAGCGTGCCGTCCGCTCCTCTTCCGGAACACCTTCTAACTTTTCAAGTAGTAGAGCGTTGTTCGCTGCATCCGACTTTTCAAGACCCGCGAAGCGTGCCGAGTAGACACCTGGAGCGCCATCTAAAGCATCGACTTCAAGACCTGAATCGTCAGCAAGTACTGCGTGACCAAAGTAGGCTGCTGCTTCTGTTGCTTTTAAGAGTGCATTCTCCTCGAATGTTTCACCTGTCTCATCCGTTTCTTTAGCATCCGAATGATCGAGTAACGACTCGACTGTATAGCCGAGACGCCCAAGCATGCTTTCGAGTTCCTTCACTTTACCAGCGTTATGTGTTGCGACGATGACTTTCATTTATGTTCCCCCACTTCTTCTCCTACATACCACCACGAAACACCGAGTGCCTCGCGACCGGCTTCAATCAGTTCCTTAATACCTTTTTCCCCAAGTTCGAGCATTTCGAGCATCTCTTGACGGGAAAAGGTCGACTCTTCTCCTGTTGCTTGCATCTCGACGATTTTACCGGATGAGGTCATGACGAGATTGAAGTCGACTTCAGCTGCAGCATCCTCTTCGTAGCATAAATCAAGTAAGGCATTCGATTCGACAATTCCAACTGAGATGGCGGCGATGCCCTCTTTGATTGGTGTATCGGTCAGTTTTCCCGCTTGAATCAGTTGATCGATAGCTCGAACGAGTGCTAAAAATCCACCGGTGATCGATGCTGTTCGTGTTCCGCCATCAGCTTGAATGACGTCACAATCGATCCAGATCGTCCGTTCACCAAGTTTTTCTAGATCGACGACCGCCCGAAGCGATCGGCTAATGAGACGTTGGATTTCCATCGTCCGTCCCGTCTGTTTGCCGCGAACGGCTTCTCGTGCAGTCCGCTGAGCGGTTGCCCGCGGTAACATCGAATATTCCGCATTGATCCAGCCTTGGCGTTTTCCACGCAGAAATGGTGGTACCCTTTCCTCGACGGTCGCCGTGCAGAGGACTTTCGTATCACCCAGTTCAATCAAAATCGAACCTTCCGCGTGTTTATTGATGTCAACCGATAACTGTACTGGACGGAGATCGTCCGCCGTTCGTTGGTCTGTCCGCATTTAATCTTCCTCCGTTCCAAGGACGATGCGCTCCGCATGAATGGGCTGATCGAGCCAGTCCGTTGCAATTTGGTCGAATGAGCGGATATCGCCTGTCGCGTAATAACGATGTTCTGGTGTTTGTGTCACATCTGCTGAAATCGTGTTGTAGTCAAGTAGTGCTGCTACTTCGAGTGCGGTTTCATCCCCTGAAGAGATGAGTTGAACGCCTGGTCCGATGACCCGTCCAATGACATCTGCTAAGAGCGGATAATGGGTGCACCCGAGTATTAGTGTATCCATATCGTAATTCATCAAAGGTCGTAGCGTATTCGCAACGACACGTTCGACGTATGCGCCATCCGTCTGCATCGACTCGACGAGCGGAACGAATGGCGGGCACGCTAACGATTCAACGACGACTTGTCCTTCGACATGTCGTAACGCCTTCTCGTAGGAATTACTTGTAATCGTCATCTTCGTTCCGATGACACCGATTCGTTTCGTACGTGTCACCTTGACTGCTGCACGGGCACCCGGATCGATGACACCGATGACAGGTATATTTAAACGTTCTCGCGCTTCTTTTAAGACGACAGCCGTAGCTGTATTACAGGCGATCACGATCAATTTCACATCTTGTTGTACGAGATAATCAATCATCTCCCACGTAAACTCACGAATCTCTTCTTCTGGACGTGGACCATACGGACAACGTAGTGTATCCCCGACATAGATGATTCGCTCATGGGGCAACTGTCGCATCAATTCACGTGCGACCGTCAATCCACCGACTCCGGAATCCAGTACTCCAATCGCTCGATTCACTCTTCTCCACCTCTTTCTCTCAATCTTATGGTAACAAAAAAGGACGACGGTGCAAGACCGGCGTCCGAGAATGTACGATTACAGGATTACTGAGCAAGACCTTCGCTAGTCAGCATATCTGAAAGAGTCGTGATTGCTTCAGAAGCATCGTCACCGTTTGCAACGATTTTGATATCTGAATCTTTCGCGATTCCGAGTGAAAGAACACCCATGATTGACTTCAAGTTGACAGTCTTTCCGTTGTATTCCAAGTTGATGTCTGATTGGAATTTAGAAGCTGTGTTGACGAGCTGAGTAGCGGGACGAGCGTGAATGCCTGAATCCGCGATGACTTTGAATGTTTTTTCCATGATTAAGAAATCTCCCTTCACTAATAACGTACTAGTGAGTCGTTTTCGAATATGTGAACTCATTATCAAATGATAACGGATTCGAATCGATTCTGCAAGGAATTTTTATATGTCTCACTCCATGGGAATGCTTTCCCGGCACGATTGATTTGTACCATCGATGTCCGTCCTGTGAACATCAGTTCACCCTGCTCATCAAATGCCGCATAATGGACGTCACACGATGCACTTCCGACATGTACTGGGTACGCATAGACGGCGAGACGTGTCCGTGGATACACTTGGCGAATGTAATTACACTGGGCATCCGCAACGACGATGATCCCGTCTTCTGCAAGCGAGTATCCGGTCTCCTCTAACATCAATGTCCGAACGTCCTCGAAATAGACGAACGGTACCCGGTTATTCATATGACCATAGGCATCCGTCTCTGCAAAACGAACAGCGACGTCGAGTCGTGTTCCATGTTTCATTTGTTCAAGCCATGATTCGAGTTCTGGAATATAAGCTGGTACGCGCACAATCGGTTCCTCCTGTCTGAATGAAAAAAGAAGGAGCAGGCTCCTTCTTTAATAACTTATGAACTAACTGCTTCACCTGTCCGTCCTTCGTCACTACCGAAGAACTTCTTGAATGAGTGAAGTGTCGTTTGACGGTTCATCGCTGCGATCGAAGTCGTCAGCGGAATGCCTTTCGGACAAACCTCGACACAGTTTTGAGCATTACCGCACTGCATGATCCCGCCATCTTCCATCAACGCTTCAAGACGTTCTTCCTTATGGAAGGCACCTGTTGGATGCGAGTTGAATAGACGAACTTGTGAGATCGATGCTGGTCCGATGAACGTCGAACGATCGTTGACGTTCGGACATGCTTCGAGACACACGCCACATGTCATACATTTCGATAACTCATACGCCCATTGACGTTTGTTCTCTGGCATCCGTGGTCCTGGACCTAAGTCGTACGTTCCATCGATCGGAACCCATGCTTTAACCTTTTTCAACGCATCAAACATGCGCTGACGGTCGACTTGAAGGTCACGAACGATTGGGAATGTCTGCATCGGTTGAAGGCGGATCGGTTGTTCGAGTTTATCGACGAGTGCCGTACACGATTGACGTGGTGTACCGTTGATGACCATGGAACAAGCGCCACATACTTCTTCTAGACAACCCATATCCCAGTTGATCGGTGTCGTTTTTTCACCGGCTGCATTCACAGGATTACGACGAATCTCCATTAAAGCAGAGATGACGTTCATGTTCGGACGGTACGGAATTTCAAACGCTTCATCATACGGTTTACCATCAGGTCCATCTTGACGTTGAACGATGAATTGAACCGATTTTTGCGTAGTAGATGATTCGAGTGGTGTCGCCATTATGCTTTCACCTCTTTCTTCGACTTCTTACTGTAGTCGCGTTTCCGCGGTGGAATCAACGACGTGTCGACATCTTCATAGAAGATTTCTGGATGACCATTCGTATAACGAGCCATCGTCGTCTTCAAGAACTGTTCATCATTACGTTCCGGGAAGTCCGGTTTGTAGTGCGCCCCGCGACTCTCGTCACGTTTTAAGGCACCGAGCGTAATTGCTTCGGCTAGGTCGAGCATGTGATCGAGCTGACGGATGAACGATGCTCCTTGGTTACTCCAACGCGCTGTGTCCGTTGCCGAAATGCGCGTGAACCGATCACGAAGTTCCTTGATTTTCGTGAGTGTCTCTTCGAGCTTATCGTTATAACGGACGACCGTGACATTATCCGTCATGATTTCTCCAAGTTCACGGTGGATCTGATACGCGTTTTCTGTACCTTCCATCGATAAGATATCGTTAAAACGATTGATTTCTTCGATCTTATGCGCTTCGACGACGTCTTCGCTCATCTCATGAACCGATGTCTCAAGTTCACTCATATACGCGATCGCTGACGGTCCGGCGACCATTCCGCCATATACCGCAGAAAGAAGTGAATTCGCTCCGAGACGGTTTCCTCCGTGCATCGAATAATCACATTCGCCTGCTGCGAATAGTCCAGGAATATTCGTCATCTGATCGTAGTCGACCCATAGTCCACCCATTGAATAGTGAACAGCCGGGAAAATTTTCATCGGTACTTTTCGTGGATCATCACCGACGAACTTTTCGTAGATTTCAAGGATTCCACCGAGTTTGACGTCGAGTTCTTTTGCGTCTTTATGTGATAGATCAAGATAAACCATGTTCTCCCCGTTGACGCCGAGTTTTTGATTGACACAGACGTCAAAAATCTCGCGTGTCGCGATATCTCGTGGGACAAGGTTTCCGTATGCCGGATACTTCTCTTCAAGGAAGTACCAAGGTTTACCGTCTTTATACGTCCAGACGCGACCGCCCTCTCCACGTGCTGATTCACTCATGAGACGTAATTTATCATCCCCAGGAATCGCTGTCGGGTGAATCTGGATGAACTCACCGTTCGCATAGATCGCACCTTGACGATAGACAGCTGCTGCCGCTTGTCCTGTGTTGATAACCGAGTTCGTCGATTTTCCGAAGATGACCCCAGGACCACCTGTCGCGAGGATGACAGAATCCGCGGCAAATGCCTCGATTTCCATCGTCCGGAGGTTTTGACAAACCGCTCCACGACAGATGCCATTGTCATCGATGATGGCACGAAGGAATTCCCATCCTTCATATTTTTCTACCAAACCTTGCGCTTCGAACTTACGAACCTGTTCATCTAATGCGTACAATAACTGTTGCCCCGTCGTCGCTCCAGCGTATGCCGTCCGGTGATGCAACGTTCCTCCGAAGCGTCGGAAGTCGAGTAACCCTTCCGGTGTCCGGTTGAACATGACACCCATGCGGTCGAACATATGGATGATCTTCGGTGCTGCTTCCGCCATTTTTTGAACAGGTGGTTGATTTGCGAGGAAGTCTCCACCGTATACCGTGTCATCGAAATGCTGATATGGTGAATCCCCTTCCCCTTTCGTATTGACTGCTCCGTTGATGCCACCTTGTGCACAAACAGAGTGTGAGCGTTTGACGGGTACGAGTGAGAATAACTTAACTGGTACGCCTTGCTCTGCTGCTTTTATCGTAGCCATCAGACCGGCAAGCCCTCCGCCGATGATGACAAGATTCTTGTTCGCCATGTTGTCAGTTCCCCTTTCCTTACAACACGCCTGCAAACGTTAAGATCGAGCGTACGCCTACAAACGATAAACCGATGAATACGAGTGCTGCCACGTAAGACATCGCCCGTTGAGATGCTGGTGACTGCGTGATTCCCCAAGTAATACAGAACGTCCATAGTCCGTTCGCGAGGTGGAATGTCGTTGCCAAGATCCCGACGATATAGAACGCTAACATGAATCCGTTATCGACGATGTTCTGCATCATGCTCGCATCAACTTCTGTTCCCATCGCAGCGGCAATCCGAGTCTCCCAAACGTGCCATGTGATGAACACGACGAGGAACACTCCGCTAAACCGTTGCAAGACATACATCCAGTTCCGGAAATATGTATATCGTCCTGTGTTCGCAGAACCCGTGAATGCGATGTAAACACCGTAGACACCATGCAAGATGATTGGAATGAAGATGACAAAGATCTCTAAGAACAATCGATACGGAACGCTCCCCACAAATTCCGCGGCCTTATTGAAGTCTTCCTCACCACGTACGATGAAGTAGTTCGTCGTTAAGTGCGAAAGTAAAAATAACCCGATTGGAATGACGCCGAGCAGTGAGTGTATTTTACGACTCACGAAATCACGATGATTCGCCATCCAAATCCCCCCTTTTGTTTGCCAATCAACCGTTGGCGCATTTTGGTAGAAAAGCGCTTTCATAAGGAAATTCGTCTTTTCATCACTTATTCTACTCCTGTCCTTTTTAGAAGACAACCCGAGCCGTTGCATTTAACTGCAAATTTTTTCAGGAAAACAATGACCTGCTAGAATCATCTCGGTATAATGGTTGGCAGATAGGAGTGAATCATGATGGATGTTACACCAAACCAAACACCACTTTTCGGAATCGAACTGATCCGGGATTATGTGTTAACCGATCTTCTAGGATCGGATTATCGGCAAGTCATCTACTGGGCAGGTAAACGTCTCGCGCGTCAATTCCCTGTCGTGGATGAATCTGAATTGGCCTCATTCTTTGAACAAGCCGGTTGGGGAATGCTCGAAATCAAGAAACGTAAAGGAACGGTCATCTCGTTCGTACTGTCTCCTCCTGATACGACGAGAGATGAACGGCCACAAGGCTACTTTCAACTCGAAGCCGGTTTCCTCGCTGAACAGTTTTCTCGTTTTAACGGATGTGTTGCGGAAGGATATGCTGAGACGAGTAAAGAGTTTGTTCAAATCACGGTCCAAATTGATCCAAAAGATCCACTCGAACCAATCGGTTGAACTTTACATAGAATGTGACAGGAATCTTTATTTTCAACATCGAAATAGATTCATGAAACTTTTTGTAGCAAGTGATCGTAAAATCATGCGTACACAAATTGCGAGGAGGAACTTTACATGTTCAAAAAACTAGCAGCAGATTTAACGGGATTCAGTGATATCGGACAAGTCATTCATCCTGATGATTTCGACAAGGCAGCCGCTGACGATTATGTTTTACATGAAGACGGCGAAAAAATCTATTTCTTGATCAAGTCCAAATCTGACGAGTATTGCTTTACGAACTTAGCCTTGATTCACCTTGATGGAGAAAGTGCTGTCAGTTCAAAACGTGTACTCTACCGCTATCCATATGCACATTATCCAATTCGCCACGTCATGTTCGAAACGGCCGGAACAGTCGACCTCGATGTCGAGATCAAGTTCGAGATTGGTGGCAAACATTATTCGATCGACGTTGATAAAAAACAACTGGAGCATGTAAAGGATCTGTATAAGACATTACTTGCCATCGCTGAAAAACAATACGAAGGACAAAAGATGCTCGAGTTCGCGAATAGCTCATTAAATCATTCGGTCACGATTCTCGGTGGTCTTCGCCAAGGCGACATGAATGTTCCGCAAACATTCAAGGAGTTGTCTGAACAATCCTTCGAGTGGCTTCAAGGTCACTACCATCAGTGGAACCAGCGTGATTTCGGTTCGTACTACGAGAAGTACATCAACAACTAATGCCATAAAAAAAGCCGCTCTCTTCACGAGGACGGCCTTTTTTCATTCTTCATTCGCTTGGCTTAAATACTCAGCAACGGTTTCCGCTAATTTCACAGGCAATCCTGCCTCAGCCAACTGTTCGATCGTCGCACGTCTTAGACTACGCATCGACCCGAAATGACGGATCAGCTGTTGGCGTCGTTTTGGTCCGACTCCTGGTATCTCATCGAGCAAGGAACGGGTCATCCCTTTCGAACGAAGCGAGCGGTGGAATGTGATCGCGAATCGGTGGACCTCATCTTGCATACGCTGAAGTAAATAAAATGCACTTGAGCGAGGGCTGAGTTCGATCAATCGCGCATCCTCTCCAAACAACAACTGACTCGTCCGGTGTTTGTCATCTTTTTTTAATGAGCCGACCGGCAGGGATAGGCCGAGTTCATCTTGAATGACTTCTAAAGCAGCATTCAACTGTCCGACTCCTCCATCAATCAGGACGAGATCCGGAAGGCGCGCTCCCTCAAGTAACAAGCGTCGATAACGCCGACGAACGATTTCCCGCATCGATTCATAGTCATCCGGTCCTTGAACCGTCCGAATCTTGAACTTCCGGTATTCTTTTTTCAGTGGTTTACCGTCTTCAAAGACGACGAGCGCCGAAACGGCATCCGCTCCTTGGATGTTCGCATTATCGATGATCTCGATTCGGGACAATGGATGAACATTGATTGCATCAGCGAGTTCTTCTACTGCCTGAACGGTCCGTTTCTCATCCCGCGCGAGTAGTTCGAAACGTTCCGAAATCGCGTTTTCAGCATTTTTCGTTGCTAAATCAAGTAATTTCCGTTTTGATCCTCGGACCGGAACATGAATTTTGATCGAGAGCGCCTCTTTGAGCAGAAGTTGATTAACGAGTGGTGGTACATACAGTTCACTTGGTTTGATGTTCTTCTCATAGAACTGGACGATGAAACTCTCGAGTTCCTCTGCTGGTGTTCCGTAGATTGGGAAGAGCGAGACATCACGTTCAATCATCTTTCCGCCGCGGAGGAAGAAGACTTGGACACACATCCAGCCTTTATCAACGTGAATCCCGAATACATCGCGTGATGTCAAATCTGCTGTAATCATGTTTTGCTTGTTCATGATCGACTCAATGGCTCGGACCTGATCCCGTAATTCTCCGGCACGCTCGAATTCCATCGTCTCAGCTGCTTCCGCCATCTTGTGCTTCAAGCTTTCGACGAGTTCCTTCGTGTCTCCGGACAAAAAACGTCGAATTTCCGAAACGAGCGCTTTTTGTTCCGACTCGAGATTCGGTATTTCGCATGGACCGAGACACTGACCGATATGGTAATACAGACAGAGCTTCTTCGGCATCGGCTGGCATTTGCGTAGCGGATATAAACGATCTAACAGACGTTTCGTTTCGTTCGCTGCATATGCATTCGGGTAAGGACCAAAATAATGTCCGCCATCCTTCTTCAACTTACGCGTCGTAATCAAGCGCGGATATGTCTCATTCGTAATCTTCAGATAAGGATAGGATTTGTCATCCTTCAACATGATATTGTACTTCGGATCATGTTTCTTAATAAGCGTCATCTCAAGCAATAACGCTTCTAGTTCACTCGCTGTAATAATGTATTCAAAATCACGAACTTCCGCAACGAGGCGTTCCGTCTTGATATCATGTGCTCCTGTGAAATAGGAACGGACACGGTTCTTGAGATTTTTTGCTTTTCCGACATAAATGACTTCACCAAATTCATTTTTGTGTAGATAACATCCCGGCTCATCAGGCAAAAGGGATAATTTCGCTTTGATATGTTCTTGATGTCCCAAATAAATGTCTCCTTTCACCGTTTTTAGTTTTATTCGTTCGGGTAAATACCATACATTGATTATGACATACGGAGGATGAAAAATGCGTACATATGATTGCATTGTGATTGGAACAGGTTCCGCTGGAAATCAAGCGGCTTATAAATTTGCTGAAAAAGGACTACGTGTTGCCATCGTTGAAAATTTCACGCCAGGGGGCACATGTGCCCAACGTGGGTGTGACGCTAAAAAAATTCTGCTGACGGGTAGTGAGACGAAGGATGCGGTCGAGCGCTTGCTCGGATATGGCGTAAAGGGATTAATTTCAATCGATTGGCGCCAGTTGATGGAGCGCAAGAATGAATACACGCGCGCCATTCCGGAACAAACACGAAAACGATACGAGGAAACGGACATCGACTATTTCCACGGCGAACCCCGCTTCGTCTCTTCACACCGTCTCCAAATTGGTGAAGAAGAAATCGAAGGGAAACAATTCCTGATCGCAACTGGTTTACGCCCTCGCGAGTTATCTGTACCCGGTAGTGAACGTTTTATAACGAGTAATGAATTTTTGGAACTAAAAGACCTCCCACGTCGACTCGTCTGTATTGGTGGCGGGTACATCTCGTTCGAGTTCGCGCATCTTGCTCGGATTGCTGGTGCAGACGTCACGATTGTTCTACGTTCTAACCCCTTAAAACAATTCGAGAGTGAACTCGTCGATGTCTTACTCGATGCTACGCAAGCACTTGGCATCTCGATCATCAAAGAAGCAGAGGTCGTCGCTTACGAAGAGGAATCACTTCGTTTATCGAACGGTGACGTGTTGAAGACGGACGTCGTCTTGAATGCGACTGGACGTGTCGCAAGTATCGACCAACTCGGACTCGAAGAAATCGGTGTTTCCCATAATGAAAAAGGAATCCATGTCAATGCGTACCTGCAGTCTTCTGTCGAACATATCTATGCCGCAGGAGATGTCGCTGTCAGCGGGAATCCCGCGTTGACGCCGTTTGCTGGAACCGAAGGACGACTCGCTGCCGATAACATGCTCGAAGGGAATAACCGGAAACTGGAACTGCTCCCTGTACCTAGCGTCGTATTCACTGCGCCGAACCTTGCCCTCGTCGGTGAAACGGAAGTTTCCTTAAAAAAAGCAGGTATTCCGTACCGTGGTCGCTTGATTGATACGTCCTCTTGGCAAACGAACGCACGCATCAAGGATAGTTTTGCTCGGGCGAAAGTGCTCGTTGGGGAAGATGATCAAGTACTAGGCGCACACTTCATTGGTGTCAATGCGGCGGAACTCGCAAACTATTTCTCGTTTGCGATGCAACACCGGATCCCTAGTACTTCGATGCAACAGACTGGATTTGCTTACCCGACACCTGCTTCAGACATTGCTTCGTTATTCGAGGATTGATAGGAGGCTTTTTGATGATTCAATACGGCTATACGATTTTATACGTTGAAGACACTGCACGGACGCTGACATTCTATCGAAACGTTCTTGGCTTATCCGTCAAAGCGGAGCACGGAAGCTACATTGAGTTCGAGACCGGTCAGACAACACTTGCCTTCAATACTCGTGAAGACGTGCAACGGTTGATTCCGGATTACACGATCCCAAGCGGAAAAGCGCAGCAGACGTTAGAGATTGGTTTCGTCACGGATGACGTCCCTACGCTTTTTCAAAAGGTGGAAGCTGCCGGATACAAGACCGTACTCACGCCTGTTGAAAAACCATGGGGGCAAGTCGTTGCGTACGTGCTTGATCCGGATGGTCACCTCATCGAACTTTGCACACCTATGTAATCTAAAAAAACAGACCGTTCTGCCTGTGCAGAACGGTCTGTTTTGATATGCAAGAAAGAATTAGTTAGATGTTTCAACGAATTCTTTAAGTGCGTCTTTTGGCATGAAGCCCATTGTTTTGTTGACAGGTTGTCCATCCTTGAAGAGAACGAGCGTCGGGATACTTTGAACTTGGAATGCTCCAGCTACTTCTGGGTTTGCATCCACGTCAACTTTAACGATTTTTACATCTTGCATGTCAGCATCGAGTTCTTCAAGAACTGGTGCGAGCATACGACATGGTCCACACCATGTTGCCCAAAAATCAACAAGGACGAGTCCTTCTTGTGTTTCTTCTTTAAATGATTGGCTAGTTGCGTGTACGATTGCCATTGATCATAACCTCCTAATGAGTAGATCCACCCGGTAAAAAAATGGGTGATCTCTTTATTGATTCGAGTATATCATAGCAGTCTCTTCCAACAAACGAAACTGCTCACGCGAAAAATCCGCAAAAACAACCGGCACCATGATAATGGCACCGGTCTTCAAACTTATCCGTGAACGAGCATTTTTTTGAATTCAGCTGTCAATAACGGTACGACATCGAACAAATCTCCGACGATCCCGTAGTCCGCGACAGAGAAGATGTTCGCTTCTGGATCCTTATTGATCGCAACGATCACTTTGGCATTCGACATCCCTGCTAAGTGTTGGATCGCACCCGAGATCCCGCACGCGATATACAAGTCTGGTGTAACGACTTTCCCCGTCTGACCGATTTGAAGCGCATAATCGCAGTAGTCTGCATCACAAGCACCACGCGAAGCACCCACTGCTCCTCCGAGGACATCTGCTAGTTCTTGTAACGGTGCGAAGCCGTCCGAACTCTTGACGCCTCGTCCACCTGCGACGATGACTTTTGCCTCTGACAAATCAACGCCGCCTGTTGCTTTGCGTACGATGTCTGCGACGATCGTCCGTAAATCCTTCAGTTCAACCGTAACCGACTCGACCGTTCCTTGTGAACTCCCCGTTTCGAGCGGATCGATGTTATTCGGACGGACCGTAAAGAGTGTCTTGCCTTCTGCGACTTTGACTTTCTCGAATGCTTTCCCTGAGTAGATCGGTCGGATGAAAGTTGCTTCCGCGCCTTCCCCTTCAATCGCCGTCACATCACTGATTAGACCGGCTTGCAGTTTTGCCGCGATCTTCGGTGATAAATCCTTACCGAGCGACGTATGACCGAAGACGAGCACGTCGGGTGACGTCCGGTTCATCAACTCGAGGAAGACTTGTCCATAACCGTCTGGCGTGTAGTGTAGAAGACGCTCATCCTCGACGACGAGGACTTGGTCCGCTCCGCGTGATGCTAATGCGTCGGCATCCTTTGCGACATCGTGTCCAATCAGGACCGCGATGACTTCATCCGCGACACGTCGCGCTGCTGCGATTGCCTCAAACGACACATTCCGTAAACTACCATCCCGTGATTCTGCGAGTACTAATGCTTTTGTCATTCGTTTCTCCCCCTTAGACCACTTTTGCTTCGTTACGTAATAATGATGCGAGCTGCGCGACTTGCTCGTTTAGTTCACCTTCGAGAATCTTACCGGCTGCTTTGTTCGGTGGTAAGAAACGTTCAATCGTCTCTAGACGTGGTGCGAGTTCATCTTCATCGAGTTCAAGATCATCGAGTTCGAGTTCTTCAAGCGGCTTCTTTTTCGCTTTCATGATCCCCGGAAGACTTGGATAGCGTGGCTCATTCAGTCCTTGCTGCGCAGTCACGAGTAACGGAAGTGTTGTTTCAATCGTTTCTGTATCCCCTTCAGCGTCACGTGTCACGACAGCCTTCGTGCCGTCGAGTTCGAGTTTTGTGATCGTCGTCACGTAAGGAATATCGAGCAATTCTGCGACGCGTGGTGCCACTTGACCACTTCCGCCATCAACTGCGACGTTTCCAGCGATGATAAGATCGACTGTCTGTTCTTTTAAATAACCAGCAAGTACTTCAGAAATCGTGAAATGATCCGCCTCTTCGATGTCATCCTCAATCGAGATGCGTACTGCTTGATCCGCTCCCATTGCGAGTGCTGTTCGTAATTCTTTGTCCGCGTCTTCCGGACCGACCGTCACGATCGTCACAGTTCCCCCTTGTGCATCACGGACACGAATCGCCTCTTCTACCGCATATTCATCATATGGGTTAATGATGAACTCAGCCCCATCCTCATCGATTTGACCATTTTCGAGTTGGATTGCTTCTTCCGTATCGAATGTGCGTTTCAACAGTACATAGATTTCCATCTCATGCTCCCCCTTATCGTCTATTCACCATCATTCTTTGTATCCGCTTACATAATTGTTGTCATGAAAAGGGCTTAACTCAGCCCTTTGATCAACATCCGATGGATCCCGTCGCGTGTCTCAAGCAACTCATATTTGAATCCACTTGCCATCCAGCTCGTCACGACCTCATCGATTGTTCCGAAGATCATCTGACGCGCTAATCGATAATCGAGTTCGTTTGAAAACTCGCCTGTCGTCATCCCGTGCTTGATGACACGGTCAATCAGATGCAGGTACGGTTTCAAGACGGCGGCAATGTTTTGGCGCATGTCTTGATTGGATTGACGTAGCTCGATTTGCGTGACGACAGCCAAATCATAATCAACGGATAATTGCTCAAGATGTGCCTCGATCAATGCGGCCAATTGTTCTGTCGCTGACGTGTGATTCGCGATTTGTCCTTCGGAATATTCGATGAAACTTCCCATTTTCGCTTGGAATAGCGAAATCAGCAGGTGTTCTTTATTCTTGAAGTACAGATAGATCGTTCCATCCGCAACACCGGCTTCCTTTGCGATGGCGGTCACCTTCGCTCCATGGTAGCCGTTTTTAGCGATGACTTTTACGGCGGCATCAATGATGCGGTCACTCTTTGACATTGTTCGTTTCATTCCACTATCTCCTAACGCATAAAATGAATGATGGTTCATTCATATTTATTCTATCATGCCATTTTGTCCTGTCAACTGCTTTCTTCGAGTTGTTTGGCACGTTCTTCTTCAACAAGAACACGACGGAGAATCTTCCCGACGAACGTCTTCGGTAACTCTTGTCGGAATTCGTACTGCTTTGGCACTTTAAATGACGCTAACTGTTTACGACAGAATTGATCAAGCTCTTCTTCTGTGACCGTCATCTCATCCTTGACGACGATGAACGCCTTGACGGTCTCTCCACGATAGGCATCCGGAACACCGATGACGACGGCTTCCTTGACGGCCGGATGCTCGTACAAGATTTCTTCGACTTCACGTGGATAAATATTAAATCCGGAAGCAATGATTAAATCCTTTTTCCGATCAACGATCCGGAAGTAATGATCTTCGCCGATATAGCCAAGGTCTCCCGTGTGCAACCAACCGTTTCGAAGAACAGCTTGCGTCTCTTCTGGTCGTTTCCAGTATCCTTTCATGACTTGCGGACCTGTGACGATGATCTCACCGATCTCACCAGGAGTTGCGGGTGTCTCTCCATCCGCTTGGACGATTTTCGCTTGCGTATCGGGTACCGGAATACCAACCGTTCCAGGAATCCGGCGATCCCAGATACAGTTCGTATGAGTCACCGGACTCGTCTCAGACAAACCATATCCTTCAACGATTCGTCCGCCCGTTAATGCTTCGAATTTTTCCTGGACTTCGACCGGCAGTGGAGCTGAACCTGAAATACAAGCTTCGATTGAAGACAGATCATATTTCTTTAGCTTCGGATGGTTCAACAGACCGACATACATCGTCGGTGCACCAGGGAACAGATTTGGTTTTTCCTTATGAATCATTTTCAATACTTGTTCGATGTCGAATTTTGGAACGATGATTTGCTCATAGGCATTAAAAATACCGAAATTGAGGTTACATGTCATGCCATAGACATGGAAATACGGAACGACAGCTAACAGTTTTCGTCCATCTCCCCGCTCATATTTATAAAACCATTTGTCGATTTGCTCGACATTCGCACTCAGGTTATAGTGCGTCAGCATGACACCTTTTGGAGCACCTGTCGTTCCACCCGTATATTGAAGAACCGCGACATCTTCTTTCGGTTGAATCGCAACCGGTGTAATCGGTTCATAACCACGTAGCGATAAAAATGGAATCGAACCCGTCGTATCGATGACGATGTTGTTATCTTTCCGTGCTTTAATGGGATACAGTTTATTTTTAGGGAAGGGAAGATAATCCGCGATGCTTGTTGTCACGACCGTTTTGAGTGCCGTCGCCGCTTTGACGCGAGATGCTTTCGGATAAAGTAGGTCGAGGGTCACGAGCAGATGTGCACCTGAATCGATGAGGATCTGTTCGAGTTCACGGTCCGTATAGAGCGGATTCACCTGCACGACGATTCCACCAGCATAGAGGACAGCATAATAACTGATCATATACTGGGGACAGTTCGGTAACATCAGTCCGACACGATCTCCTTTTTTGAGGCCATGCTCTTGAAGTAAACTTCCGAGTGCATGTGCTTCGTCGCACACTTCACGAAACGTCATACGTTTCCCTAAGAAACTTAAGGCACGTTGTTCTGGAAAATCAGTCGCTGCCTCATCAAGTGCCTGATAAAGAGGTATTTCTCGGTAATCAATCGATACGGGTACTTGCTTTGGATAATCAGATAACCAAACGGATTCCATACGTTTCCCTCCCTGATAATGAATTACTATTCATTTTCATTATACGTTGATTTGAATTCGACATGCCAGTAAAATCCAAAAAAAGAAATTGAATCTGCTTGTTTTTTTGGTTATTTCAATCAAAATTTTAATACTAAAAAAGCAGCACCTCCCTTTCTCGATTTCCGAAAAAGAGAGGTGCTACTTTTGAATCCATATTACCGGGAGGGATATGTGAATCCTTCCCCGATGACTTCTCGCACTTTATGAATGACGACGAAGGCGCGGGGATCCGCTGCTTCGACGATTTGTTTCAACGGTGCCAGTTGTCGTTTATCGACGATCATATACAACATGTCATTCTTTTGTTTCGTGAAATGACCATGACTGTGGATGACAGTTGCGCTACGTCCGAGCGTCTCCGTCAGAATCGTCGCGATTTCTTCTTGGCGATGGCTAATGATCGTGACCGCTTCGCGGACATTCAATCCTTCGCTGACGAGATCAATCAAATACGAACCGATGATAATCGCAATTAACGTGTACAGCATCGTCTCTTCTCCAAATAGAAAACCTGACGCACCGACAACAGCGACATCGATGATGAACATCGAGACTGCGATACTGAGATTCAAGTATTTATTCATCAGTCGAGCGATAATGACACCACCGCCCGTCGTTCCTCCCGCACGAATGACGAGTCCGATTCCGACACCAATCAAAATACCCGCATAGACCGTACCAATCAAACGGCTATCCGATGATGTCGCAAGGTTTGCTGTCGAAGAGAGGACAAACGATGTAACGGCGACTGAGATGACTGAGTAAAGCATCGTCTTCCGGCTAAGGAATCGATAACCGACAACGAACAGCAAAGCGTTCGCAAGTAAGGAGACAAGTCCCGTATCCCAACCGTAAAGATAGTAGAAAATGACCGTGATCCCAATCAATCCACCTTCTGAGAGATCATTTGGAATCGTAAAGTAGTTGATTCCAAAGGCGAGAATCGACGACCCGATGATAACCCAGAAGATGTCCTTCCAAGAGATCAATTGCATCGCCTCGAAAGCACGGCGTCTCGTTTCTGTCGTTGTTGATGTTTTTCGTACGTTCATATGCGTTCCTCCTTTTTTGATTAGGCGTGGCTCAATAAAAATTCCGTACTGAAACGATGTCAGTACGGAATGATCACACGGTAAGACCGGTTCTTTTAATTAAATACAATCCAGAGGATACCGACAACCAAAAAGGCGATCGAAACCCCGAACATGATTTTCGCTAAACGTTCTAACACGGATTCACCCCACTAACGCTGATCCGATGACGTAGGACATGCCGATCGATAAAGCGCATGAAATGATACCGACAGCAATGTTGCCATTCTCGATTTCACGGTCTACCGGCAAATTCGGTGTCAGGAATTCAAAGATCCAATATGTCGATATCAACAATAAGAAGCCAAAGGCACTTTCAAGAAATATCGACCCGACTCGTTCTCCCCCTTGAACAGCGAAATGAACGATATTGGCGAGTCCGATGATTTTTCCACCTGTTGCTAACGCAACAGCGATGTTGCCACTCTTGATATGTTCCCAGTTTTTATACCGGGTTGTCAACTCAAAAAGTGCAAGCCCCAAAATGATCAGTAATCCCGCGACCGAATAGAGCGCTGTCGTATAGACATAGACGTTCTCAAAAATGTTCATCTTGCTTTCCTCATTTCAGTTCGATGATCGTCACACCGTGTCCGCCTTCACCTTGACCACCTAACCGGTGACCTTTGACGTGACGATGACCTTTCAAGAATTCTTGGACACCTTGTCGCATCGCTCCCGTACCCAAGCCATGAATGACACGGATGTGGTCGTAGTTCGATAACAAGGCTTGGTCCATGAAGCGTTCGAGCTTCGACAACCCTTCTTCGACACGCACGCCACGTAAATCCAGTTCAGCCGAAGGTGTCGATTGTTTCGTCACACTCGTTCCACCAGAGCGCCCTTTCGTTTGTGGACGTTTTGGTGTACTGCCAACCTTCGCGAGATCTTCCGGTTTGACGTTCACCTTCATGATGCCGACTTGGACGGTATACTCGCCGTTCGCCTGTTGGTTGATAATGTAGCCTTTTTGATTGAAGGTCGTGACTTTAACTTCTTCGCCTTTATCAAATCGCGGCGTTTGGTCGTATTTTGCTTTTACTTTAGCTATCCGCTTCTCTTGCAGACTCGGCTTCGCATCTTCGAGTCGCTTCCGCGCCTCGATCAGTTCATGCTCTTTGACGGCACCAGCGTCTCGTAATTCCTTCAGACGTTTGATGACGCCTTCTGCTTCTTTTTGAGCGCGTTCGACCGCACGTGTTGCTTTTTCTTCCGCTTTTGCCAGAATTTCGTTTTTCTCTTCCTGGATCTCAGCTTGTTCTTGCTCGAACTGCTCTCTCTCTTCGACAAGTCGTTTTTTCTCTTCTAACAACTGTGCCTCTAACGTTTCAGCCCGCTGTTTCGCTTCTTCTAATCGTTCGATCATCGTCTCGACAGACTGTGCGTCGCTACCGATTTGACCACGTGCCGCGTCGATGATCCGGCCTTCGAGTCCAAGACGTTTTGAAATCTCGAACGCATTCGAGCGTCCAGGTACACCGATGAGTAAGCGATAGGTCGGACTGAGTGATTCGACATCGAATTCCATCGACGCATTGACGACCCCTTCTCGGTTATAGCCGTACGCTTTTAATTCTGAATAGTGCGTCGTCGCTGCCACACGTGCTCCGCGTCGCTTCACTTCATCAAGAATCGCGATTGCTAGGGCAGCCCCTTCTGTCGGATCCGTTCCCGCACCTAACTCATCGAACAGTACTAGACTCATAAAATCGATTTTTTCCATCATTGAGACGATGTTCGTCATGTGTGAACTAAACGTCGATAAGTTTTGTTCAATCGACTGTTCATCCCCGATATCGGCATAAATCGCATCAAAGACACTGAGCTCCGTCTCATCTGCAGCTGGCACGTATAGTCCCGATTGCACCATCAATTGCAAAAGACCGATCGTCTTTAAGGTAACTGTTTTACCGCCGGTGTTCGGACCGGTGATGACGAGTGACGTAAAATCCCCACCCAGTGATACGGTAATTGGTACGACTTCCTCTTTCGGGATGAACGGATGCCGTGCTTCCTTCAGAATGATATGGCGGTTTTCGTTCAAGCGTGGCTCGACCGCTCCAATCTGATGACCGTATAATGCTTTTGCCATGATGAAATCAAGTTCTGCTAATACATCCAGATTGATGCGTAGCGAATCACCAACGCTACCGACAAGTGCCGATAGTTGTGCAAGAATTCGTTCGATTTCCGCCCGTTCTTTCAAACGCGCTTCTTGAATTTCGTTGTTCGCAGAGACGACAGCTTGCGGTTCGATGAACAACGTTGCTCCAGAAGCCGACTGATCGTGGACGATTCCGCCGAACGCTTGACGGTATTCTTGTTTGACCGGTACACAATAACGATCGTTTCGCATCGTCACGATGGCGTCAGACAGCATCTTCGCTTTACTACGTAAGACGTTATCGATTTTTGAACGAACTTGTCCTTCGAGCGAGCGTAACTGACTGCGTAACGCTCGTAATTTATCACTCGCTGAGTCTTGGACAGTCCCTTGATCGTCGATGGCATGGCGAATCCCCTGTTCGATCTCGACGAGCTTCGTGATTTGCTCGATTCGACTATCAAGGCGCGGTAATCGTAGATCCGCATGGTCTTCGTGTAGCCGTTCTTGGAACGCCTTCACTTGACGTCCCGAGTAGACGACGTCTGCGACGGCTAGAAGTTCACTCGTCGAGAGGACAGAGCCAATCTCTGCCCGTTTGACTTCACTTCGGACGTCCGTCAATCCACCGAACGGATAACGGTCACGCAACCGGTAGACCGTCGTTGCTTCCGTCGTGACAGCTAACAGTTCCTTGACCTGCTCGAAGTCTTCCGCCGGACGCATTGCCCGGACGAACTGTGCTCCGAGTGAACTAGCCGTGAAGGCGAGCATGTTTTCTTTTAACTTCTCATATTCTAAAACGCGTAATGCGTTGGCATTCATTTAATCCACTCCTAAACGTTTTCGACCGAAGAATTCGAGTGCTTCTTCAACAGACCACGTATTGATGACATCAGACGCCTCCAAATAAGCTTTACGAGCATGGAGGACTCCAAGTTTCATATCTTCTAACATTTCTGGTCGGTGTGTATCCGTATTAATTAAAATCTTCACGCCGGCAGCCTTCGCTTTCGCAAGCGAACTTGCCGTTAAATCAAAACGTGCTGGATTCGCGTTCATCTCAAGCGCTGTTCCTGTCTCTGCTGCTAGTTCGATCAATCGATCGACATTGACGGCGTATCCTTCTCGTCTTCCAATGATTCGTCCCGTCGGATGAGCAATCAAGGAAACATAAGGATTACGACAAGCATTCTCGAGCCGCTGCATGATCTCTTCTTCCGTCTGATCGAACTTCGAGTGGATCGAGGCGATGACATAGTCCATTTCTTTTAAGAACTCATCTTCATAATCAAGTGATCCATCGGGCAAGATATCCATCTCGACACCACATAAAATTGTCATATCGGGATGTTTCTCGCGTGCCGCTTCGATTTCAATACGTTGTGCACGCAGACGTTCTTCCGTTAATCCATTGACGAATTTCATATATTTACTATGATCCGTGATCGCCATCCATGTATATCCGCGTGCAGCACAGGCATCGACTAGTTCTTCAACAGACAACGTACCATCTGACCATGTCGTATGCATATGAACATCGGCTTGAATATCTTGTTCCGTCAAGAGACGTGATAAATCTTGCTCGAATTCATGACGTCCCGCTCGTAATTCAGGCGCGATGAACGGTAAATCATATCGCGCAAACAATTCTTCTTCTGTGTTCGGTTGCACTAATCCTTGCTCGGTCTCGACACCATATTCAGAAATACTCTCTCCTCGCTCTTTTGCGAGTTGGCGCATCCGGACGTTGTGATCCTTCGAACCCGTAAAGTGATGTAATGTAGATGCATACGCCGCATCATCCACGATTCGGAAATCAACCGCGATATAATGAACGTCTCGTTTTAAGATGAGCGATACTTTCGTGCTGCCAGCTGCGATGACTTCATCGATGAGCGACAGTTCTAGAAGCTGCTCCTTGATTCGTTCCGGTTCATCCGTTGAGAGAATGAAATCAAGGTCCTTACACGTCTCTTCTGCTCGACGGAAACTTCCTCCAACTTCAAAACGAATGATTGCCTCAAACGATGCAAGTGTCTGATTCAATTCAGCGACGATCTTTCGCATGACACCGTATGGTAATCGCTCCGGTCGTGTTTCAAACGTTTCAAGTGCTTTAACGTACTTCTCGACCGTCTTCTTGCCGAATCCAGGCATCGCTTCGACTGTACCATCTGCTAATTTCTCTGCAAAGGAATCTGCATCAATGACGCCGACTTCATGCAGTTTAGCGAGCTTTTTTCCACCAAGACCCGGAATCTTCAATAAGGCGATCAATCCTTCTGGCACTTCTTGTTCGAGTTCTGTCAGTGCCGTGCTCGTTCCCGTTTCCCGATATTCCTCTAGAACAGCAGCCGTTCCTTTCCCGATCCCCTTCATCGCCGTGAAATCCTCGATCGCCATGAAGTCAGCATCGGATGCTTCGAGAATACTTGCTGCTTTCCGAAAAGCATTAATCTTAAATGGATTTTCCCCTTTGACCTCTAGGTAGACCGATATCCGTTCCAAATGACGCATCGCATCTTGAATCGTACGCATGTGCAGTTCTCCCCTCAAAAAAAGCTCCCAATCGTGGGAGCCTGTTTATTTTATCAATCCAACTTGATCCATCAGCCAGTTCGCAAGAAGCGGGGTGTGCTGGATAATGAAGCTTGCTAAACTCGAGTCCGCGATCGCATCCTGTATCGATTGGATTGGAACGAATGCCGCTAAGAACAAGAGCAGGAAGATGAAGATGTACATCTCGATGAAACCAAAGACGCCACCTAATAACCCTTTGACTTGTTTTAGAATCGGGACATTCGTCAACGAATCAAACATCGACAATAAGATCGATAAGATGATTTTTGTACCGAAGAACAGGACGACGAACCAAAAGGCTTTGTAGAACACCTCATCGAGTCGTGCTGAACTTGGAATCGCGAACATCGTCAAATCGATTCCCGCATCATCCAGTGTAGACGGATATGGTACCCACAATCGGAATTTCGTAGCCAGTTCCTCATAGAACGACAGTGCAACGATGAAGGAAATGATCAGGCTGAGCAAATGACCGGCCTGCAACACAACTCCCCTTCGGACCCCTGTCATGACACCTAAGGCGAGAAGTAATAAGATAACGAGAGAAATCATAGTTTATAGTTCACCCAAATTCTTTTTAATTTTTACATAATCACTACCAATATTAAGCGCCGCTAGGACGGCGATTTGACGAACGTCGAGTTGTGGTGCTTGTTCTCGGATTTCTCGAATCTTCGTATCTACGAGGAGACCCACTTCGCGTACGTGTTCTGGCGACTCCGTTCCGACAATCGTATAATCATTGCCTGCGATATGAATCGTCGTCCGGTTCAACCCTTCTGAATCAGCCATTTTTCTGTCCTCCTCATACTTTGCTTCTTTCATATAGTACCATCATTTTCGTTTTAGGAAAAGAAGTCCCCCATCGGTCTTAAGGATGGTATGCTTAATCCCGGAAAGGGAGGTTAGCCTATGGGAACGACCGTTTTACGCTTATCTAAAGAAAAACAGGACTTAGTCATACAGAACTTCAAACAGAACGAGACGAAGTCTCCTCCGTATGCCCGTTTTGCTGCTAAGATTCCTGGTTGTGTCATCACGATTTATAATTCTGGAAAAGTGATGTTTCAAGGACCGCAAGCCGAAGCTATCGCTACACGTTTCGGTACGGCTTCGCCGACTAAGTCGAAAGAACCACTTGTTTCAACGTTACCGAATGGTTTTTCGGAATGGTCCGTCGTTGGTAGTGACGAAGTCGGGAAAGGCGATTTCTTTGGTCCACTCGTCGTCGCCGCTTCCTTTGTTGATCGAAAGCAGATTGCACTTCTTCACGAACTCGGTGTCCGAGACTCCAAACATTTGAACGATATCGAGATTCGTCGAATTGCTCGCGATCTCCATGCTGTCATTCCGTACACATATCGTATTCTACATAATCCAGAATACAATCAGATGCAACGGTCGATGACTCAAGGAAAGATGACTGCCCTGATGCATAATGATGTAATCGAGCGGCTTCTTGACCAACTGGAGACGAAACCAGAAGCGATTTTAATTGATCAGTTCGCCGAAAAAAGTGTCTATTATAAACACCTATCTGGTGTCGTGAATCCTGTTCGAGAAAATGTCTACTTCTCGACTAAAGCGGAACAACTTCATGTCGCCGTCGCTGCTTCATCCATCATCGCTCGTGCGATTTTTCTCAAGGAAATGGACAAGTTAAGTGAGTCAACAGGTGTCGTCATTCCTAAAGGTGCTGGCGCCAAGGTTGACCAAGTCGCGGCTTCACTGATTTTACGTTATGGCTCTGACAAACTGCGTGACTGGGCGAAAGCTCATTTTGCGAATACAAAAAAGGCACAACAATTAGCTACGAAACGAAACCGACCATGACCCTTGCGGAATGGTCGGTTTTTAAATGACGGATTCTCCTTCAGACAGCCGTTCTAGTTCCGCAAGCAGTATATGTTTTTCATTAAATGGAATCGTTTTAGTTCCGATTCGTTCCACCTCATCATGCCCTTTTCCGACAATGACGACGCGTTGCCCTCGATGTGCGAGATGCGCGGCTTGTACGAGTGCTTCATGACGAGACGTGTGACACCCAATTAACCGCTCTTTCGGAACATCAACAATTAACTCATCGATGATCTGATTCGGAGCCTCTGATCTCGCATCATGAACAGTTGCTATGATATGTTCGCAATATTTACTTGCGATTCGTCCCATCTCCGCTCGTTTTGATCGGTCACGCTCTCCAGCTGCACTCAAGACAATCGATAGCGACTCGCCTATATAAGTAAGTGCCTGTAAACATTTTTCTAGACCATCTGGGGTATGCGCATAATCGAGATAGATTTCGCAAGAAGTCCATTCCAGTCGTTCAAGTCGTCCTTTCGGTAACTCCAGTTCTGGAATATGACGAATCAGTGCATACAGATTGGCATTGCCTGCCCGCAATAATCCCATTGCTGCCGCTAAATTCGCCGCATTGAATTCACCAAGTAAAGCTGTCGGTACACGTGTCGTCGTCTCATCGATCCGGACATTGATGGTGTCGGTCAGCCATTCGACTGCGATTTGTGACGTCCGGTGTGGTTGCGTCGTATACCAAATAACTGGTTGCAAAGGTGCGGCATCTCGCATGACACGACTCCAACCGTCTTCTCGATTTAAGACGATGGTCTGTCCGTTTGACGCAGCAACTTGTTGAAACAACAAAGCTTTCGTCTTGGCGTACTCTTCCATCGAATGATGATAATCAAGATGATCATGCGATAAATTCGTAAAGGCTGCCGAATGGAAGGAAACTCCCTCGACTCTCCCTTCAGCGAGCGCATGAGAAGACACTTCAATAATACAATCCGTCACGCCTTGTTCAACCATCTCGAACAATAATCGATGCAGAATGATCGCTTCGGGCGTCGTATTTGGCGTCTCGATGAATTCTTCATCGATCCGTGCACCGACCGTGCTGATCATGCCGGCTTTCACACCAGTCGCCCGAAAGAGATCGTACGCTAATTTCGTTGTCGTCGTTTTTCCGTTCGTTCCTGTTACACCATAAACACGCATTTTTTGACTCGGTTGGTTGTAAAAGCGATTCGCGACTTGACCTGCAAGTCGTTTTGTATCCGGTACGATGATGATAGGAACTGGACAGTCGGGAAACGGGCGTTCAGCCAAAATCGCCACAGCTCCATTTTCGATTGCTTGATTGATATAATCGTGACCATCAACGGTGTAACCGTTGATACAAATAAACAGTCCATTCAGTTTGATTTGACGTGAATCGGTGGCGATATTCGTGATCAATGGATTGATTGCTTCATTTATAGGAATTGGCAATAATTCAGTCAGAAGCTTCGCTAGTCGATTCATGATGTACTCTTCCTTTCTTCTCTCTATGTCCAAATAGTACAGTCAACTTATCGTAAGAGTAAGCACTCGATGTTTTAAGTTGAACAAATACCCTTTTACGGAACATACCCCGTTCGAGCATTGCTTAATCTTTTTCATTTAAGAACCTCATTCCTGTTAATACATGCAAGAAGTTTTTTCATCTTGCACCTCTCACCCAGCTTTGATACACTCTTAAGGTTAACTAGTTAACTAAAGGAGAAATAAAAATGCTTTATACCCAAGAAGATGTCCTCGGACAATTATCCAAAGTATCACGTCTCGTCAAACGAGAAGTTGATGCTACCTTAGCTCCATATTCCTTACATACGGGTCAATGGGCGCTATTGAAAGCAGTTGCGTTATTACAACCTGTTTCACAAGTTCAATTGGCACATTATTTGATCATCGAAAAACCAGCTGTGACAAAAACTGTTTCACGTCTTGAGACACTCGGATTCATCACTCGAACGAAAGAAGGACGAACACACTTCGTCTCGTTGACACCTTTAGCCATCGAACGGTTCGACCAAATCGACGCTGCTGTCCAAGAGACACATCAACGATTACTTGCCACCTTCCCCCTTACCGATCAGCAACAACTCGGTGAATGGATGACACACTTACTCACTCTACATCGACAGGAGGAATCCTCATGACCACTCGATTATTTTCACGTCATTACGTCATGACGTTGGTCATCAATCTATTGCTCTTCATCACGTTTTACCTACTCAATGCCTCACTGCCTTTACTGGCTGCTAAGCAGTTTCCAGTCTCTGCTTCAGCACTCGGATGGATTGTGACTAGCTTCATCCTGGCAACGGTCTGTTCTCGTCCATTGATTGGTCACTGGTTGGATCGTTACGATTTGAAGCGCGTCTTGATGATCTCTGCGACTCTCTTTACAATGATGAGCATTTGTTACCTGCTCGTCCTACCACTGGAATCATTCTTCTATTTGATCATCATCCGTATCATTCATGGTTTTAGTTTTGGGATGTTGTCTTCTTCAATCAGTCTCGCTGTCACGACATTGATCCCAAAAACACGTCAAGGCGAAGGTATGGGATATTTTGTACTATCGATGAACTTGGCATCCGTTCTTGGTCCTGTCATCGGTCTAACCTTTATTCAAGAAAAAGCCTTTGCTCTTTATTTCGTCACGGTTGCTGCCTTAGCCATCATCGCCTTATTGTTAATGATGCGTCTGCCACTAACAAGCCAACATATTCCAAGCACATCCGCATTTCGTTTAAGCCAGTCTCTCTTTTTATCGCGTCCACTTTTGTTAGTAGCGACCCTTTTGGCAGGCGTTGCAATTTCTAGTACTTCAGCGTTCATTTCACTGTATACGGACTCGATCGGACATGTGGCATATGCTTCTTATTTTTATGCGTTAGTTGCTCTTGGAATGGTCGGGATTCGACCAATTGCCGGAAAACTGTTCGACCAGCGGGGTGCCGCATTCGTGTTATTGCCATCGTTTGTTCTTTATATGATTGGCTTTGTCATTCTCGGCATGTATCCTTCTTTTGCCGGTTTATTGACTGCTGCCGTCATCATTGGTGTCGGTTCGGCATCTATCTTCCCGGGTCTTCAAACCGTCCTCTTGAATTTCGCACCTCCCGCACAGAAAGGGAAAGCCATCTCGACCTTTTTCCTTGCTTACGACACGGGCTTCGGAATCGGTGCCTTGATTCTCGCCACAGTCGCAAGCGGTATCGGCTATTCGAATATGTTCTTATCCTGTAGTCTAATCGTTCTCGTAAGTGGTCTACTGTACTTTATCTTTACGAAACGACAAGCTACATCATCTGAAGCAGAAGAACTAGCTTCTTAAATCTATCTCGTCAAACGAAAACAGCCACCTTCCTCTAAGAGGAAAGCGGCTGTTTTTTTCATTCTGATTATGCACGAAGTTCCGCATTGAAAGTTTCTTTCACTGCATCAACGACTCGCTGTTGCGCTGTCGTAATCTCTTCGTCGACGAGCGTCCGTTCTTTGTTTTGGTAACGAAGAGAGAAGGCGAACGATTTTTCATGTTCTCCAACGTTCTCTCCCGTATAGACATCGAATAATTCGATTGCCTGTAGAAGTGGACCGGCCGCCTCCGTCATGACATCGACGATTGATTGTGCCGTCACTGATCGCTCAACGACGATTGCTAAGTCACGTGTCATCGATGGGAAACGTGAGATTTCCGAGTAGACCTGTTCTTCCTTCGAACGCAATGCCATTGCCTCTAACTCGAAGACGTACACTTCTTTTAGACCATACTGTTCTTTTGACAGACCAGGATGCACTTGACCGACGAATCCGATTGCTTCTCCATCAAGCAGAATACGTGCCGTCCGCCCTGGGTGCATCGATGGAATGCTCGCTGCCTCAAACGTCAACGTGATACCAGACGCAGATGCGAGTGTCTCGACGATTCCTTTCATGACGAAGAAATCTGTTTTAACAAGTGTGCCATGAGCACGGTGTTGTTCTGATACACCAACTGCGACGCCACCAATCATTTCTTGTTCGATTGGAAGTGTCTCAAGTGAAGCATCTCGTTGTAGATAAACACTACCGAGTTCATAGAATGCGACATCTGCATGCTGTCGAGCGACGTTATGTTGTGCGACTTCAAGGAGTCCCGGAATGAGTGATGTCCGCAATGTCGAACGTGCTTCACTGATTGGCATCGCCAGTTTGACTGGATGCAGATCTTCCCGTTCATTGAATTGCATCGCACGTTGCTCGCTCGTCAATGAATACGTGATCGCTTGTGAGAGACCCGCTCCCTGCAATGTCCGACGTAAATGACGACGATGGATGTTCCGTTTTGGTAAGAAACCACGGCTCGCTTCAGACGGTAAGCTTGAAGTCAGTGCATCATATCCATAGAGACGTGCGACCTCTTCCGCTAAATCAGCCGGAATTTTCAAATCTTGGCGGCGAGTCGGTACGCTGACCGTCAAGGCATCCCCCGATAATTCAACACCGAGACCAAGACGTTCGAGTAACGTTTGCATGACCGTTCCTTCAATTTCCATACCAAGACGATGATTGATGTACGAGACACTCGCTTCAATCAAATGATCGTCAAGCTCGAGCGTTCCGGCTTGAGCGACACCGGCTTGAACCGTTCCACCCGAGAGTTCAGCAATCAAAGCTGCAGCACGATCGAGTGCTAACAAGACACGACGTGGGTCGACACCTTTTTCAAAACGCGCACTCGAGTCAGAACGGAGTCCAAGAACACGGCTCGTCTTCCGGACAGAAATCGGTGCGAAATAAGCAGACTCTAAAATGATCGATGTCGTATTACCGTCCACTTCGGTATTTGCTCCACCCATGACTCCAGCAAGCGCGACCGGGTGTTCACCGTCAGTGATGACCAGCATCGAAGAATCAAGTATTCGCTCTACTTCGTCGAGCGTCGTGAACGACTCTCCTGCGTGCGCTTGACGCACGACGATCCGTTTTCCGAGTTTTTCAGCATCAAATGAATGAAGCGGTTGACCTGTCTCAAGTAAGACGAAGTTCGTAACGTCGACGACGTTGTTGATCGGACGAATGCCGTTCGCGATCAAGCGGTTTTTTAACCAAGTCGGTGACTCTTGAATCGTCACGCCTTGAATTTCTCGTGCCGCGTAGAACGGGCAGTCCTCTGAATCAAGCGTCACGTCGACTGCCGTCGCTGGCTCTGCTTCGTTGACTTCAACGACCGGGAAAGTCGGTGTCGTATCGTAAAGCGCCGCCACTTCGTATGCGACACCATACATGCTGAGGCAGTCCGAACGGTTCGGTGTTAATCCAAGCTCGAGGATTTCATCGCGTAGACCGAGTAACTCCAAAACGTCTTGTCCTGGTGTGACTGGTTCACGGAACGTATGGATTCCGTCCTGCTCATCTTCTCGGATATATTTCTTTTCGAATCCGAGTTCTTCGAGTGAACAGATCATCCCTTCTGAGACGACACCTCGCAATTTGGCACGTTTGATTTTAATACCTGGCAGGCGAGCTCCGACGCGTGCGACGATGACATCTTGTCCGGCTTCGACGTTCGGTGCACCACACACGATTTGGACCGGTTCGTCTTGCCCGATGTCGACCGTCGTGACATTCAATTTATCTGCTTCTGGATGTTTTTCTTTCGTTAATACACGTCCGACGACGATGTTGTTCAACGCTTCATCCCGGACATCGACGCCTTCGACTTCGATTCCGCTCTTTGTAATCAAATCAGCCAAATCTTGTCCTGATGTGTGACTGACATCCACATATTCGTTCAACCATTGTTTTGAGACTAACATCTGCGTTCCCCCTTAAAACTGTTCGCTGAAGCGAACGTCATTCGTATAGAAGTGGCGAATATCATCGACACCGTATTTCAACATGGCAATCCGTTCGATACCCATTCCGAATGCGAAACCTGACATTTTCGTGCTATCATATTCAGCCATTTCGAGAACGTGAGGATGAACCATTCCAGCGCCCAGAATTTCAATCCATCCCGTCTGTTTACAGATGTTACATCCTTTACCGCCACATTTGAAGCACGAGACGTCGACTTCGACGGACGGCTCCGTGAACGGGAAGAAACTTGGGCGTAAGCGGACTTCACGTGCTTCACCGAACATCTGCTTCGCGAAGGCTTCAAGCGTTCCTTTTAAGTCTGCCATCGAAATCGATTCTCCGACGACTAGTCCTTCGACTTGCATGAATTGATGCGAGTGCGTCGCATCATCTTCATCCCGGCGATAGACTTTACCTGGGCAGAGAATGCGGATCGGTTCCCCTTTAGAAGCGAGCATCGTCCGTGCTTGGACCGGCGACGTATGCGTTCGCATCAAGATTTCTTCCGTGATGTAGAATGAATCTTGCATATCACGTGCTGGGTGATCCTTCGGCAGATTCAACATCTCGAAGTTGAAAAGATCTTGCTCGACTTCTGGACCTTCCGCAATCGTATAACCGAGTCCGACGAAGATGTCTTCGATCTCATCTGACACCTGTTGCAAGAGGTGCGCATGACCGACCTTTTTCGGACGACCTGGTAAAGTGACGTCAATCGCTTCCGCTGCCAGTTTCGCATCCATCTCCTGCTGTTTAACAGCTGTCAGACGTTGTTCGAGTTGCTCTTGGATCGCTTGACGGACCGTATTAGCGATCTCACCGACGACTGGTCGTTCTTCCGCTGATAACTTTCCCATTCCTCGTAATACTTCTGTGATTGGTCCCTTTTTCCCGAGATACTTGACTCGGACGTCATTAAGATCTTTTTGTGTTGTTGCCTGATCGACTAATGTCAACGCTTCATCGCGTAATGCTTCTAATTGCTCGCGCATCTTTCCCACTCCTTTAGTTGAAGATATAAAAAAACGTCCCTCCGGCAAATGCCGAAGGGACGATGTAAACACCGTGGTACCACCCTTGTTTGACTTTTCAATCGAAAAGTCCTCCAATTGCGCGATAACGGGCGCATCCCGTCACGATCTCTCGTGCGACTCCGGAGTGAATTCGGTTAGCAGATTCACGAAGCAGTTTTCAGTCTATGACTGCCTCTCCCTGATTGAATCATTCCCTAACGTACTCTGTTCCATCAACGTCCGTGATGTATTCCTGATGTTCACTTTAGCATGAACGCCTGTCGGTTTCAATCCACGCTTGCAAAATGATAGAGCAAAATGCCTGCTGCTACTGCTGCATTCAATGACTCTGCCTTACCACGAATCGGGATGTAAGCACGCTCATCACAGTAAGAGAGCAATTCTGGCGCAACGCCTTGTGCTTCATTCCCGATGATCAAACCAAGTGCATCCATCGGTGCGATCGTTTGATAAGACGTCGCTCCTTCTAACGCCGTGCCGATTACCGCAATTCCTTGCTCGTGCAGTGCATTGACTGCCTCTTCGAGCGGCATGGAGATGACAGGTAGGTGGAACAGCGATCCTTGGGTCGCACGGATGACTTTTCCGTTATAGACGTCAACTGTTCCCGGTCCGACGACGACACCATCGAATCCAGCTGCGTCAGCTGTCCGAATCATCGTCCCGACGTTCCCTGGATCTTGTAGACGATCGAGCAACAAATAGCGTCCTCGTTCTAATTGTGCCGAAGCTTGTTTCATCTCACAGACAGCGAAGATGCCTTGCGACGTTTCCGTCTCAGCCAGTACTTTGATGACGGCTTCATCGATCGTAAAGACATCGGCATTTCTTTTCCAAGAACCTGGTACTTGGTACGATTCACGCACGATCAATTCCTTGACGATTCCAGCGCGAACAGCTTCTTCAATCAGATGTTCTCCTTCGATCAAGAAACGGTTCGTCTGCAGACGTCCTTTTTTCGTTAAGAGTTTTTTCCATTGTTTAACGATTTCGTTCTTTGCTGATGCGATGTGCTTCATTATTTTATTACCCCTCGTAGATCGCTTGGACGGTCTCCGCATCAAGACGTTTTGTGACAGCAACGACTAAATCGACAGCTGCCTCGAAATCGGCTTTATGCATGATTGAGACGTTCGTGTGCAAGTAACGGATCGGTACAGTCAATGCAAGTGATGGAACACCTGTATTAGACAAATGGAATTTTGCTGCATCCGTTCCGCCACCTGGCGTTAAGTCCAGTTGATACTTGATATTTTCTTCTGTTGCGACTTTCGTCACGAAATCGATCAATCCACGATGTGCGATCATCGTTGCATCGAACATGATGACTTGAACGCCTTCACCTAATTTAGACAATGCTTCACGATCGGTCATTCCTGGCGTATCACCTGGGATACCTGTATCGACTGCAAAGGCGATTGATGGTTTCAGCAGGTGTGCGACGGTTTGAGCCCCACGTAACCCGACTTCTTCCTGAACAGTCGCTCCTGCGAAAATCGTGTTCGGATGACCGTCTGCTTTTAAGCGTTTGATTGCTTCGATTGCGATGGCACAACCAATCCGGTTGTCCCACGCTTTTGCCATCAAGAAGTTCTCATTTTTCATCACAGTAAATTCGCAATGTGGAACGACCGTATCACCCGGACGAATTCCCCAACCGTCGACTTCTTCTTTTGATGAAGCACCGATATCGATGAACATATCTTTAATGTCGACCGGCTTATTGCGCGCTTCCGGTGGTAAAACATGAGGTGGTTTTGCACCGATTACACCTGGAATGACTTCACCAGATGACGTTACAATGTTCATACGCTGTGCCAAGAGGACTTGACCCCACCAACCGCCGAGTGGTTGGAAACGAAGGAATCCTTTTTCATCGATCTTCGTGACCATGAATCCGACTTCATCCATGTGACCAGCAATCAATACACGTGGTGCATCTTCGCCTGCGCCTTTATGTTCAGCAAACAGACTACCGAGACCATCCTGGTGGAATGCTTCTGCATGAGGTTCTAAATATTCACGCATGAGGCTCCGGACTTCTTTTTCGTTTCCCGGTACACCTGTTGCGTCCGTGAGACGTTTTAGCATATGTAATTGTTCGTTCATCTGATTTCCTCCTTAGTAACCGTTGTCTTGTCGCACATGGTTTGCTTCATTTTTAGAAATGTAAGCCTTGAAAATCATATCCTGTGTAAAGCCTAGTGTAGCACCTAATGCAAGGTATGCACCAATCAGAACATCATAACTTTGTTCCGTCCGCGAAATTGCAAAAACATTCGTTTTGTTATAGACGTCTAAAAAAGCATCTGTTGCTGTCAAATAGAAGTCACCTTCTGTAAAATGACTCTTCTTGTACTCAAGCGCTAGACCTAGTGAGAGTAGAAAATGGACGCCATCGACATATTCCTCAAGAATTGTGACTTGAGCGGATGGTCCCTTGTTCGACCAGAACTTAAAGCAACGTGTCTCGTTCGCAAGTTCACCGAGTTCGACCAATAAGGCAAGCAGACGCTCGTCGAATTGATTGCCTGTTAATTGATGTTCTGACTGAATCCGTTTATCCAACTGTTCTTGCATCTCAAAAAGTGTCAACCAATCCATCTTTAATTCTCCTTCTATCTAAAAAAATCATATGACCGTCTCATCGACGTGCCTTCTTATTTTATCATTAAATCGAAAAAAACGTCGGAGAATTAAATTCCCCGACGAATTGTAGAACTTAAGCGTTCAATTTTGCTTTTGCTGTGTCAGCAAGTGAAGCAAATGCAGTTGCATCTGTAACTGCGAGGTCAGCGAGCATCTTACGGTTAACGTCGATACCTGCTAATTTAAGACCATGCATCATGCGGCTGTAAGAAAGACCGTTGATACGTGCTGCCGCATTGATCCGAGTGATCCAGAGGCGACGGAAGTCACGTTTCTTTTGACGACGGTCACGGTAAGCGTACATGAGAGATTTCATGACTTGCTGTTTCGCAACCTTGAAGAGTGTATGTTTCGAGCCGTAGTAGCCCTTAGCTAATTTGAGTTGTTTTTTACGACGTTGACGAGTCGTATATCCGCCTTTTACGCGTGGCATATAAATTCCCTCCTAAATCTGTATACGATTGGATAAATTACTTCGCGATCATGTGACGGATGCGTTTGAAGTCACCCGTAGATACCATGCTAGCTTTACGTAATTTACGTTTCGCTTTTGTTGATTTGTTACCGAACAAGTGGCTTGTGTAAGCACGACCACGTTTCAATTTGCCAGAAGCAGTACGTTTGAAACGTTTAGAAGCACCGCGGTGCGATTTCATTTTAGGCATGAGAGATTCCCTCCTACTTCGATTCGATTAGTCTTCTTTCTTAGGAGCAAGCACGAGGAACATGCTGCGTCCTTCCATCTTCGGTCTCTGTTCCACAACACCGAACTCACTTAAATCCGTTGCGAGGCGTTCGAGAACGCGTCTACCGATTTCCGAGTGAGTGATGGCACGACCGCGGAAACGAATACTCGCTTTCACTTTGTTACCATTCTCCAAGAATTTCTTCGCATTACGGAATTTCGTTTGGAAGTCGTTCTCCTCGATCGTCGGGCTAAGACGAACTTCTTTCATCTGAATCACTTTCTGATTCTTCCGAGTTTCTTTGTCCTTCTTTTGCATCTCGAAACGGTATTTACCATAGTCCATGATCTTACAAACTGGCGGTGTCGCTTGTGGAGCGACCATGACGAGGTCAAGTTCCGCTTCCTCTGCGAGACGTAGCGCTTCGTTGCGTGATTGGACACCTAGTTGAGCACCATCCGCTCCGATAAGACGAACTTCCCGGGCACGGATGCTTTCATTGATTAACAGATCTTTGCTAATGGTTAGCACCTCCATCGTGCATTGCACGAAAAATGAATGATAGAAAACGCTATAAAAAAAGCGTCGGCAGTTTTTCCCGCCCACACTCATAAGGAACGCCAAGGCACAGCATTTGCTATACATTGCGTATCTTCATGATGAACCAGTACGAGTTATCATACATGGTGAGAAGCGGGATGCTTCTGCTTTGTTGTCATTTCACTTTGCTATCATAGCACTTGTTTTCCCGTGATGTCAAGCCGCTTTCTATGTTCTTACAGAACGTTGCTCACATACTTGATTATAATAGCAATCCTTTTACGGATAAGCAAGAAGTTTCTAACCTGTTTTTCACGGGTACATTCATAACATGAAAAAAGATTCAGAACATTCGCAAGCAAAACTGTTTATTTAGAATGATTATTGTTTTATAATTAATTTAATCTTACATAAAGGGGAGAATAACAGATGACTGAAAAACGATTAACGACCAATCAAGGTGTACCAATCGGAGACAACCAGAATTCACGTACGGCTGGACGTCGCGGACCAACTTTATTAGAAGACTATCAATTAATTGAAAAGATGGCCCATTTCGATCGGGAACGTGTACCTGAGCGCGTCGTACATGCTCGTGGCTTTGGTGCTCACGGTGTCTTCACTGTCAAAAATTCGATGAAAAAGTACACGAAAGCTGCGTTTTTACAAGAAGAAGGGACAGAAGTTCCTGTTTTCGCCCGCTTCTCGACTGTTATTCACGGCACGCATTCTCCAGAGACGCTCCGCGATCCACGTGGATTCTCTGTCAAGTTCTATACAGAAGAAGGAAACTGGGATTTCGTCGGGAACAACCTTCCTGTCTTCTTCATTCGTGACGCCATGAAATTCCCGGATATGGTCCATTCTCTCAAACCAGATCCACGCACGAATATTCAAGATCCTGACCGTTACTGGGACTTCATGACACTTCGTCCGGAATCGACGAACATGCTCATGCACCTTTTCACGGATGAGGGTATTCCTGCAAGCTACCGTAAAATGCGTGGTTCTTCCGTTCACTCGTTCAAATGGGTGAATGCACACGGTAATACGGTTTATGTGAAACTACGCTGGGTACCAAAAGCTGGTGTTCATAATCTCTCAGCTGAAGAAGCAACAGAGATTCAAGGAAAAGATTTCAACCATGCTTCAAACGATACGTTCCAAGCGATTGAAGATGGCGATTACCCGGAATGGGATCTGTTCGTACAGGTACTTGATCCGGCTGACGTCGATCAGTTCGATTTCGATCCGCTCGACGCGACAAAAGATTGGTTTGAGGATGTCATTCCGTTCCAACACGTTGGTACAATGACATTGAACAAAAATGTCGACAACTACTTTGCTGAAACAGAATCGGTTGGTTTTAACCCAGGTGTCTTGATTCCAGGGATGTTGCCATCTGAAGATAAGTTACTACAAGGTCGCTTGTTCTCTTACTCAGATACACAACGCTACCGTATTGGCACGAATTATCAACAACTTCCAATCAACTGTCCGTTTGCACAAGTGAACAACTACCAACGTGACGGTGCAATGCCGGTCGGTCAGCAAACGAGTCCGGTCAACTACGAACCGAACCGTTATCAAGAAGAACCAAAAGAAACACCCGAGTATACGGAAGAAAATCAACCGTTGCTTGATGATAAACACGGTCGTCTCGAAATCGAGAAGACGAATAACTTTGGTCAAGCCGGAGAAGTATACCGTCGTCTGACAGAAGAAGAGCAAGCAGCTCTTCTGAAGAACCTCGTCAACGACCTTCAGCAAGTCCGTCATGAAAATACGGTCCTGCTCGCAATCTGTAACTTCTATCGTGCTGATGCATCACTCGGTCAGAAGCTATCAGAAGCGCTTCAAGTCAATATCGAACCGTTCCTGCAACAAATGCGTTCATAACGCAAAACGAGCACCCTCGACACTAGTCTTGGGTGCTTGTTTGTGTCTTAGTATGGAATAAAATCGTAACGCTCTGCCGTTTTATACGTGAACTCGTTCAGTTTTTTGAATAAGACGATTTGATCGAGTCCAACCTGCTTGACTGTATTTTGTTGCATGTACCGTTTTTGATCTGCTGTAAACGTATTATAGATTGGAGCATAGCCGTTACTTTGGAACGGTTGCATTTGAATCGCGCGATCCGCGTCTTCCAATCGATTGTAGCGAATTGTCCCTCCGACAACTCCTCTACCGAGAATCGTCATCGCTTTTCCATCTGCTCGATGCACGTTTCGGATCGTATTGTAGCGGAGCGTTGGATTCTCCCAGTTCATCATCGAAATCGCATAATCCTTCGTTCCGTCAATCGTGTTTTTTTCAATCCGGACATTCGTGTGTAATTTGTTTTCCGTGTATTGATGTGTGCCGATTGCCACATTGATGTTACGGAATAAGTTATTACGAATCGTGATATCTTCATTTGGAGTGCCATCTTGATTCGACCACTTCCAGTTGAAACCCTTCGTGATTGGATCTGGGGTATCGAGATTAATCGATTCATTCGGACCTGTATTCGGTATCATGACGGCATCGACGAATTTCATGTTTTCGATGACTGCCTTCTTCGTTGCATCAAGTTCCATCGCATGTGAACCCTTTTGATTCCGTACCGTAATACCGCCGATGTACAAATTTTGATTATGGGCAATAGCGAAAGCCGAACCACGCGCATATTGATTCAAGTCGATCTGTGCATTCCCCTTACCGACGAGTTTAACATTCTGGGAACCGTTATATTTGCCAACTTTTTTATTCAGACGTAAAACCGATGGCGCAACGAAATCAAAGACACTCGTCGTCGAACTAATCTTTGTCGTCCCTGTCTCTGTCGTCTTTTTGATGATGACACCATCCTCTAGGATCACCGTCGTATTGGACGGGATACCAACACGTAACGGGGACAGATACGTTCCCTTTGTTAGAACGAGGGTGCCTCCCCCTTCTTTTTCAAGTCGTTCCAAATAAGAACGCATCGTATAATGATTGCGTGTCTTTGCATTATAGGTCGTATATTTACGGATTGCTGGGTCAATCGCTTCTGTTTTTGGTGTAATCCGGTATGTTTTTTTAATCGTTGTCGCCTTCGCTTCGCTCGGATGAATACCGATTAAAAGTGAAGAAGCGATGAATACAGCGAGGGTTGTTTTCTTCAATCTGTAACTTCCTTCCTATTATTCAAAACATTTCATCCACTGAAGGTCTATTATAGCATTTATCCAATTAAAGGAAAAATGACATTTGGTCATTTTAGATAGATTCAGTTGGATGTTCTACCTGTTTCATCGGTATGAAATTGGTTTCTTTCAAGCATCCCATCACAAAAACAATCCGCCCTACATCAGCAGGGCGGATTGTTTTTGTATACATGAATTATTTTGAACGATTTGCGATTTCTTGCTCTAAATCTGCAATGAATTGTTCGAGTGATGCATTACTCGAGTCTTTTGAACCGTAACGACGAATGTTGACTTCGCGTGATTCAACTTCTTTGTCACCTAAAACGAGCATGACCGGTACTTTATTGACTTGTGCTTCACGAATACGATAACCGAGTTTCTCGTCACGGAAATCTGTTTCGACGCGGATTCCCTTTTTCAACAGGATCGCTTTGATTTCACGAGCATAGTCTTCATGAACACCAGAAACCGGAATCAATTTCACCTGAACGGGTGCGAGCCATGTTGGGAATGCGCCTTTGTATTCTTCGATCAAGTAAGCAACGAATCGTTCCATCGTTGATACGACACCTCGGTGTAAGACGACTGGACGGTGATCTTGTCCGTCGTTCCCTTTGTATGTCAATTCGAATCGCTCTGGTAAGAGGAAGTCGAGTTGGACTGTTGAGAGCGTCTCATCTTTACCAAGCGCTGTCCGAACTTGAACGTCAAGCTTTGGTCCGTAGAATGCGGCTTCGCCTTCTGCTTCGAAGTATTCGAGTTCGAGCTCATCCATTGTTTCTTTCAACTCACGTTGCGCCATTTCCCAGATCGCATCGTTGTCGAAGTACTTCTCTTTGTCCGCTGGGTCACGGTATGAAAGACGGAACTTGTAATCTGTGATCCCGAAATCAGCATAGACTTCTTGAATGAGATGAACGATGGCTTTAAACTCATCTTTCATTTGGTCAGGACGGACGAACGTATGTCCATCGTTAAGAACCATGTAACGAACACGTTGAAGACCAGTCAAGGCACCAGACATTTCGTAACGGTGCATGCCACCAAGCTCCGCGACACGAAGTGGTAAATCACGGTACGAACGTGGTTCGTTCTTATAGATCATCATATGGTGTGGACAGTTCATCGGGCGAAGAACAAGTTCTTCATTGTCCATCTCCATTTTCGGGAACATGTCATCTTGATAGTGATCCCAGTGCCCCGATGTCTTGTATAGATCGACTGAACCGAGGACCGGTGTATAGACGTGCTCATACCCAAGTTCGAGTTCTTTATCGACGATATAACGCTCGACTGTCCGACGGATCGCTGCTCCTTTTGGTAACCACATCGGAAGTCCTTGACCGACTTCTTGAGAAGTGAAGAATAAACCAAGTTCCTTCCCGAGTTTCCGGTGATCCCGTTCTTTTGCTTCAGCGAGGAAGTGGAGGTGTTGTTTCAACTGATCTTTTGTTGCCCATGCTGTACCGTAAATCCGTTGTAACATCTTGTTTTTCGAATCACCACGCCAGTAAGCACCAGCAATGCTCATCAATTTGAAGACTTGTAGCTTCGCTGTCGCTGGAACGTGTGGTCCACGGCAGAGATCGAAGAATTCGCCTTGACGGTAAATCGTCAAATCCTGATCAGCAGGAATCGACTCGATCAATTCAATCTTCAACGGATCATTGAGTTCTTTATAGATGGCGAGTGCCTCGTCACGCGAGACGACTTCTCGTTCGATCGGCAAGTTTTCACCGGCGATTTTATTCATCATCTTCTCGATTTCTGGAAGGTCCTCTTCTGTCAGACGACGTTCCATATCGATGTCATAGTAAAAACCATTCTCGATTGTCGGTCCAATTCCAAGATGAATCGTTTCATCCGGATACAGACGTTTGATGGCTTGTGCCATCAAATGAGCTGATGAGTGACGAATCAAGTCGAGTCCTTCTTCTGAATCCGGCATGATCAATTCAATTGTACCGTCCTCTTCGATTGGACGACGGTAATCGATGGCGTGCCCGTTCAATTTAGCAGCAAAGGCTTTTTTACGAAGACCTGGGCTGATCGAAGCTGCCACTTCTTCAGCTGTCGTGCCGGCTGCAAATTCCTTTACGGCGCCGTCTGGAAATGTAAGTGCGATGTTTGACATGACTGTTTCCCCCTTTTACAAAATAAAAAAGACTCATCCCTAAAAAGGGACGAGTCTTAATCTCGTGGTACCACCCTCGTTCCCGGACCATGCACTGGTTCGGCTCGAACACGCGTTAACGGGCGTGAGGCGCAAACGGATTAGCCCCGTTCGTGCTATGAGGGAGTAAAGACATGAATGATGCCATGAGAAGCTTCCACCGTTCTTCTCTCGCTAGTTTGGTTCATTTCATACTCCATATCCTCAATCGTTGCATCGTCTATTGACGTGTCATTAGTATAACGAATTCGTTGCTTCCTTGACAAGAAAAATTAGTAGCGACGTCGATTTTCACCAAGGAACTCGATTGGTTGCGTCGTCGTCCGGATTCGTTCCATCAGTCGTGCAGCCTTTAATTTATCGCCTTGATCATTTGTGATTCCGAAATGGAGCTCGAGTTCATCATAAGATAAGTTCGAGCTGAATAATGTCGGCAGACGATGCATCATGCGATACTGCAAAATGATCCCGAACAATTCATCCCGTACCCACGGACTGATCGATTCAGCACCGATATCGTCAATCAACAAGACTGGAATCGTTTGAAATCCTTCGAGGAATGTATCGAATGAGTCAGACCGAATCCGCCGTTTCGCTTCAGCGACAAACCCAGGGGCATGAACAAGGATCGTTGCAATCCGTTCTTTTTTCAAAGCATTCCCGATCGCAGCCAAGAGGTATGTTTTCCCGACACCAAAGCTACCATGAAGGTATAATCCCTTGACCGTCTCCTTCGAGCGGAGATGATTGAGGAACTGAGACGCCGCACGCAAGGCAAGCTTACGGTCCGTCGTCGATAAGTCAAAATCACTGAAGTTCGCATCGCGGACTTCATCCGGCAGGAACAGGCTCTTAAATTTCTTCTCAAGCGCACGTTCATCCTCTCGGTCTTTTAACGCTTGCGACTTCTCATACGAGACGACGATCTGTCCTTTTTCGACGTGCAGGATCGGCTGGTACCCTTCGATGACTGCCTTACTTTCAATCAGTCGATTTCCGTCCATCTGTTCCGCATATTCATTCAATTTGAGCATGCCCCGCTCGATCATCCGTTGATCGATTTCCGGATGTGTCCGCAAGAACATAACGACACCTGGATGAGACAACACTCGTTGTTGAATCGCTCGAACCGATTCTGCGACGTCCGGTCGACTTAATATTTTTTCGATAGATGATTGGATATGTTCCATGTCTCGACTCCTTTAGTTCCCCTTCAGTTCTCGTAAGATCCGTTCCATTTCTTCATCATCTGGAACATCTGCTTCGAAACTCGCTTTTTTAGAGGCTTCGTACTGCTGCTGTTTTGCTTTCTCTTCTTGCAACCACTTCGGATTCGGACCGCCATTCGTGTTGCTTGTCCGTCCCCGGCGACCACCAACGGTTTGACGCGCACGTTCTTGTTTTTGCTCCTGCTTTTTTGAAATCAACTCATCCTGCTCCTGCGTCTTCGCTAGTGCCTCGGATGCCGTCACGTATCCCTTCTGTTTCCAATCATCAACGATCGATAAGAGGAAGTTCTTGCTGAAGCGATTATCTTTTTTGATGACGAGCGCATAGTAGTACGCAGCATTGACGATCCCAGACGACATCTCATAATCGATGATCAATTGTTGGATCAATTCTTCATCCCGTTCAGACAACGCTTTGACCTTTCGCAACTTCGCTACATAATGCTTCGGATGGGTGCTTTCCATCGTCTCCGTCGCTTCGATGTCTCCGACCTCGATCGTGTCTAGTGAGGCGACCTTCGCTTTTTTCTCCCGGCTGAGTTTTTGTTTCGCTGACAACATCATCTGTTTGCAGCGTTCTTGCTTCTCAGCATCGGTCATCGGCAAGTACGCTTCGTGACGGAAACGGGCATTCAACAGTTCCGCCATCAATGCTTCATTCGACTGCGTGACGTAAGCAAGCTTCACGAGCAGATGATCGATTGCCTTTGAGTAAAATGTTCGTGGCAGGAAACGATCGGTCTGTCGCTTCATCTCTTCTAGATCAAACGAATAGTCGAATTCATATACCGCACGTTCCTGTTTCGCATAAGCTTTCGGCTGATGAGCGGAAGCAAGACCAGCTTTTACGTCGAACACTTGATCAAATCGAACCGTCCGATCAACGATGTTCTTCGGAAGCGGCTCCGTCCGAAAACGATGCTGTAACGACCGGAACCGGATTTCACCGACGCGATAGAACAGCAGACTCGATAACACCCCGTCATTCAAGAAGGTGTTCGGCGCGAGCGGAACCCGGATTTGATAAATGTAACGATAAGCGGCTTGGCGCGCTTCGAACGTTCGAATCAACCCGATCCCTTCTAGCTTAAATAACTCTTCCTTGAACTCATCGACGGAAAACCCGAGTAGTGTTCCGAGTTCCGCATGGGAAATATACTGGGATTTCGTTTTCCCTGGGATCATCTCACTCCAAAACGTTTGATAGAGCCCAAGCGCTTTAACACCGATAATCGGCTGGTATAAATAATATAAAGATTGATAAGCTTCACGGTCGACGACACCATTGCTCATCACTAAGCAAAGGTCGGTACCGGAAAGTTCACGTTCTACCATCTGACTCGTCCTTTCCTTAGGGAGAAAAAGAGAGGTGCGCTGACCGGACAGACGACCTCTCTTATATCACGTTCAATTCTCACGGTCATTTTCCTGATGTCGCTCCATCAGTTCAGAGAGCTCTTGGAAAAAGACATTGATGTCCTTAAATTGTTTATAAACACTCGCAAAGCGGACATATGCCACTTCGTCAACGGATGCTAGTTCATTTAATACGAGACGTCCGACCTGCTCACTTGGAATCTCATGCTGAGCTGTCGCTCGTAATGCCTTTTCGACCCGACTGACGACTGTTTCTAGCTGTTCAATCGAAATCGGTCGTTTTTCACAGGCACGCACTAATCCGCGTAGAATTTTCTCGCGATTGAACTCGTCACGCGTTCCGTCTTTCTTTACGATGATTAAAGGGGTCTGCTCGACCATTTCGAATGTCGTAAAACGATAGCCACAAGACTCACATTCACGTCTTCTTCGAATCGAACCGAAATCCTGGACTGGTCTTGAATCCAGTACTTTTGTTCCGTTAAAATTACAGGCTGGACAGCGCATGCCGTACCTCCGTTCACGTGATTTCTTTTGTTCCAATCATCTTTAATCGATACCCTGCATCAAGTGATGCATAGATTCGCTCAATTTGTTTCTCGAGATCAGGTCCGAGAAGACTTTCACGGTGTAAGAAGAGATCGACGGCAGTACGTCCGCCTGCCACCATGATGACTGTCGCAAGTCCATCGACTTCTTTTAAGGTAAAAGCGAGTTCTCCACGTTCCGCGTCAACACGACGAACCGTTCCGCCATCTTGCTTTAAGATATTTTCTAAACCAGCAAATAACATTTCCACAGTTGCTGCGTAGTAGTGTGTGCGTAGGTTTTCGTTTTTATGTGTATCGGATGTCTCTAGCTGTTTTTGCAAACGTTCCTTCAGTCCCATGGTCATCCTCTTTTCTTTGTTTCTTCTACTATTAAGAATAACAGACGTCAGACATATTAAAAAGCCCTCGTCTGAACGACGAGGGCTTGACGAATTCGTGTGTATTGTCAGTTGACGTGCTGGACAGTAGCCGCTGGAACTTGAACAGGTCCCATACCACGTGGAATTTCGACATTTTCACGGATTTTCGCATCGAGCTTTTCAGCAATGTAGTTCGCTGCGATGGCTGGATCGATCCGATCCCCACAAGTAAAGACATCAACCGATGCATACCCGTGCTCTGGGAAACTGTGAATCGTTAAGTGCGATTCAGAGATAATGACGACGCCACTGACGCCGTGTGGTGCAAACTTGTGGAATGCTACTTCTCGTACTTCTGCACCTGCTTGAAGTGCTGCGTCAACGAAAAGTCGTTCAACGAATTCCATGTCGTTCAATTTTTCAGGATTACAATCCCAAAGTTCTGCAATAATGTGTCTTCCCATAGTATCCATTTGTGGATCCCCCCTACATTCAATGGTCTTCAAAGTAGTTGATCACTTACTTTGCGCCTGAGTCGTTCGCACCCACGGGGGAAAGTTAGTCCAGAGAGGTCCTAACCCTTTAAGCTGCGATTGCCAGACCGATTGAAGTTCACGATTTGAATTATAGCGAGTATCAAAAAGATACACAAGGATAAATTTCAAAAATTAATATATTTTAAGAAAAAAAACGGGACAGCCCCCGTCATTGCTGGGATCTGCCCATTATAATTAATTTAATTCAAGTTCTTTTTCAACGGTTTCCATCGCCTCTAAGTGTGCCGAGACGAGGTGTACGAGATCGACGACGCGGCATGAGTAACCCCACTCATTATCGTACCAAGCGAGGACCTTCACCTGACGACCACCCATGACCATCGTCGAGAGCCCGTCGACGACCGTCGAACGTTCTTCTCCGTTAAAGTCGATTGAGACGAGCGGTTCCATCGTCATTCCGAGAATGCCATCAAGCGCACCGTCCGCTGCTTTCGTGAAGGCTTCGTTCACTTCAGCGACCGTCGTATCCCGACTGACTTCGACGACGAGATCGACGAGTGATACGTTCGGTGTCGGAACACGAAGCGCGAGTCCATTTAATTTCCCTTCCAAATGTGGCAAGACGAGCGCAATCGCCTTTGCCGCGCCTGTCGACGTCGGAATGATCGATGAGCCGCATGCCCGGGCGCGCCGTAAATCCTTATGCGGGTTATCAATGTTATTTTGATCGTTCGTAAACGCATGAACCGTCGTGACGAGACCGGATTCGATTCCGAATGCACGGTCGATGACTTGTACGACAGGTGCGAGACAGTTCGTCGTACACGATGCGTTCGAAACGATATCATCCGTTTCATGATCATACATGTCATCATTGACACCCATGACGATCGTCCGAACATCCCCTTTAGCAGGTGCCGTGATGACGACCTTTTTTGCTCCTGCCACTAAATGCTTCGCAGCGCCCGTATCCGAATTGAACTTCCCTGTTGCTTCGACGACGATATCGATGCCGAGTTCCCCCCACGGCAATAGCTCAGGATTGCGTTCACTGACGATTTGAATCTCTTTTCCGTCAACCATCAACGCCCCATCGATGATGTCGACCGGATAATTGAATTTTCCGTGTACCGTATCATACTTGATTAAATGCGCGAGTGTTTCGACTGGATAACTCGCATTAATTGCTACGACTTCGCTTTTCCCCTCAGCGATCAGACGTCGAAAGACCATTCGACCAATTCGACCAAAACCATTGACTGCCACCTTGACTCCCATGTGCGGATCCCCCTTCAATGTGACGGATGTAGCTCCGTTTACAGATAGAACTATATCATGAAATGTAAGCGATTTCATTATGTTCTCTAAAAAAAGTGAGAGAAGATGGAAACTTCTCTCACTTCATGTTTTTCATAACTTGTCATCATTTGCATCAATCACCATACCGACTTAACCACTCATCGATTTGTTGGTATAACGAATCAATACTACCGTCATTGAAGAATACATCATCTGCAAGCTCTTTTTTCTGTTCGATGCCGAGTTGCGCATGGATACGTGCATACGCTTCTGCTTTTGATAAATCATTACGTTGCATCAATCTTCTTAACTGCATATCTTCTGGGCAATAGACGACAACGACGCGTTCGAACAGGTTTCGCCAATCCCCTTCTAGCAGTAACGGAATATCAAATACGACGAGAGAATGTCCTGAACGTTCATAGGCATCTGCTGCTTCGAGCATCTGTTGTCGAATACTCGGGTGCATCAACTGATTCAATTGTTGTCGTTTTTCACTATCTTGAAAAATGATTTGCCCGAGCTTTGGACGGACAAGACGTCCTTTTTCAAACGCCTCTGGGAATGCCAGTTGGACTGCATCATATGCTCGCCCTCCCGGCTCAACGACTTCTCGCGCAATGAGATCCGCATCGATGACCGCTATTCCTTTTTGTTTTAAATAGCTAGAAACCGTACTTTTACCGGTTGCGATACTCCCTGTCAGACCGACTCTCATAAGGCAACCTGTTGGCACGTCGGACAGAAATGTGTTCCCCGTCCACCGACTTTGATTTTTTCGATGGCTGTACCACAACGAGGACACGGTTCCCCTTTTTGACCATATACCGCAAGTTGAAGCTGGAATTCACCTTTTCCTGACGGCGAGACATAACTCCGGATCGTACTTCCCCCTGCTTCCACCGCTTGTCGTAAAACGTTGACACCGGCTTGATGAATGCGTGAGATATCGTCGAGTGTCAAGGCGCCGGCTTTCGTCAACGGGTGGACGCGTGCAGCATGAAGGGTCTCATCGACATAGATGTTACCGAGACCAAGGAAGATGGACTGGTCGAGCAGTGCCGTTTTGATTGGACTTCTCTTTTTACGAATTAAATTCTCCGCTAACACTTCTGCTGTAAATTCCGGATCAAATGGTTCACGCTCCAGTTGTGCCAGTGGAGCAGTCTGCATCGCTGTTTGCTTATCACGTAATTCCATCGTTCCGAACTTCCGAACATCATTATAGTGAAGTTCCGAACCATCCGTGAAACGGAAGACGACATGCGTATGTTTATCCCGTTCAACCGGTTGTGGATATGGGAAGTACTTTCCTTCCATCCGCAAATGGCTGACGAGATAAAAACGATCAAAATCAAAGAGCAGGAACTTTCCGCGACGTTCGACGCGTTCGATCCTTTCTTGATGTAAGGCATCTGCAAATGGCGCCACTTCCATCCCCCGAATCATTTTCGGATGGTAGACTTTGACGGAAGAGACTGTCTTTCCAGAGACCGAACGTTCTAAACTGCGGCGAACGGTCTCGACTTCAGGTAATTCAGGCACATCTATTCCTCCTTGCTTACTTCGTTTCGTACCACGTATGCCCTGCGCCCCCATCGACGCGTAGCGGTACGGATAGTTCGACGGTCTGCTCCATCGCTTGTTTGACAAGTGCTTGTAAAGCGTCGAGTTCTTCGTCTGGTGCTTCAAAAATCAATTCATCGTGTACTTGTAATAACAAGCGTGCCTTCAGATTAGATGCTTTCAAAGCAGCATGAACATCAAGCATTGCTTTTTTAATGATATCTGCAGCCGAACCTTGAATCGGTGTATTGATCGCAGTACGTTCAGCAAAACCACGTAAGTTAAAGTTTTTCGAATTGATATCCGGAATATTGCGGCGACGGTTCATCAACGTTTCGACGAATCCATTTGCTCGTGCCGTCTCGATTGCTGTATCCATGAACTGTTTGATTTGCGGGAACAACTCGAAATAACGATCGATGAATGATTGCGCTTCTTTGCGTGTGATGTTCAAGTTTTGAGACAATCCATAATCGCTGATTCCGTAAATGATTCCAAAGTTGACGGCTTTCGCCTGACGCCGCATGTTTCCTGTGACATCTTCCGGTTCGACACCGAAGACACTACTTGCCGTTTGAGTATGAATATCCTCATCATGGAGGAACGCATCGACAAGCGTCTGATCCTGCGACATATCGGCCATGACACGTAATTCGATTTGTGAATAATCAGCAGCGTACAATGACCAGCCTGTTTGACTCGGAACGAAGGCTTTTCGAATCTTTCGTCCTTCTTCAATCCGGATCGGGATATTCTGAAGGTTCGGATTGACCGAACTTAAACGACCTGTTTGAGCGATTGTCTGAGCAAAACGAGTATGGATTTTTCCATCTTCCTTGATGACTTTTTGCAATCCTTCAACATACGTCGACTGCAACTTTTGCAGTTCTCGGTAAAGCATGATGTGATCGATGACTGGGTGCAGCGGACGCAGTTTTTCAAGGACATCTGCGGCAGTCGAGTAGCCCGTCTTTGTTTTCTTAAAGGCAGGGAGTTCGAGTTTTTCAAACAAAATTACACCGAGTTGTTTCGGAGAATTAATATTGAACGACTCACCTGCTGCTTCAAAGACCAATGTCTCAAGTTCTGTTAAACGCCCAGCAAGATCCGCTTGCATCTCTTGGAGCGTCGCGACGTCTACGCGAATCCCAGTCCATTCCATCTCAGCGAGGACACCTGATAGTGGACGCTCTAACGTTTCATATAAATCGTATTGTTGATTCGCCTTCAGTTCTTCTCGGACTTTTGGGAACAGCAATTCAACCATCCGTGCTTTCTCAGCTAAATAAGGATGAAGAGCTTCATCTTCTGGCGCGAGACGTTTCGCCCCCTTACCGAGTACTGCTTCCTCATTCGGCGCCATTAATGCATAATGACCAGCGATCGAAGCGAGTGTTGTACCGCCACTTAAGTTTAACAAATAGCCTGCTAATAACAGATCTTCGTACCCGTTCAATGTCAAGCCGTGTTTACGCAATGCAAATGCGACTTGTTTCGCATCGAGACAAATCTTTTGATGTTCCGACTCGATCCATTGACGGAATGCTGGATCCTCGACGAGCGTCGGAGCAGCAACATAGATCGTGTCAGGCGTTGCTATCGCAAATCCAATGATGTCTTCTTCCATGTAATCTTCTCGAAGCTGTTCTGCAATCAATACGGCATCCGTGACGTCTTTAGGAAGTGAAGTGATCGTCACGACGTTTAATTGTTCTTTATCCTCTTCTTTGACGACAGGGGCGAATCGATTCGTCAATGACTTGAAGCCAAGTGACTGGAACAATGAATAAGGAACTTGGGTATCGACATTGCGAATTTGCAAATCATCTAGCGTCGTCTCGAGCGGGACATCCACCTTGATTGTCGCGAGTTCTTTCGACAGTCGTGCGAGCTCTTCGTTCGCGATGACTTTTTCTTTCTGCTTCCCTTTTAAATCCTCGACATGTTCGTACAGTCCTTCAACAGAACCGTATGCCGAAATCAATTTAACAGCCGTCTTTTCACCAATCCCAGGAATCCCTGGAATATTATCCGATTTATCACCCATCAACCCCTTCAAATCAATCATTTGAATCGGCTTTAGACCACCATACGTCTCAGCAAACAGTTCCTCTGTCATGCACTGGACGTCCGTGATCCCACGCTTCGTGATCAAGACTTCGACCTTATCCGTGACAAGTTGAAGTAAATCTTTGTCTCCTGTGACAATCCGCGTCCGATCCGTTGGCATTGTCCGTGCGAGCGTACCAATCAAATCATCTGCCTCATAGCGATGGAGTTCCATCATTTGAATACCGAGTGCTTCACAGATGTCTCGGACGATCGGGAATTGTTCTCGTAGTTCGGACGGTGTTTTTTCCCGACTTCCTTTATACTCCTGATAGACATCGTGACGGAATGTTTCACTCGAAGCATCAAAGGCAACGAGCATATGTGTCGGTTGCTCTTCTTCAAGCAACTTCAATAACATCATCGTAAAGCCATAGGCTGCGTTCGTATTTCGTCCTTGCGCGTCCGTCATTGGTGGTAAAGCGAAAAACGCCCGATAAGTCAATGAGTTCCCATCAATCAATAACAATTTATTTTCCATCATCTACGCCCCTTTAATCGATTTTCTGTCCCTATTGTATCACTCTGCACACATTTGTTCGCTAAAAATGACCAAAAAAAGACGATTGACTCAAGGAGAGTCAACCGCCAAGGGCATGACGACATGGGAGCTGATCCAGTCGCCATACAGATGATGAAGAAGGTACTTTCATCATAAGATACATCTATTAAGGAATTGTGAATCCACTGTGAAATTCAGCCATGTTTTGGTAAACGAATCGTAAACGTCGTTCCTTGTTGCTCCGCCGATTCGACATCAATTTCCCCATGGTGAAGATCAACGATGTGTTTAACAATGGCCAGCCCGAGACCCGTTCCACCTGAATTACGGCTTCGCGCCTTATCGACACGATAGAACCGTTCGAAGATACGCTGCGTCTCCTTCGGATGAATACCAATCCCATCATCTTTGATGATGAGTTGGACAGACTCTTCTCCGTCCTCGAGTTGAATCCAGACGTTACCACCGTTCGGGGTGTAGTTCAACGCATTCGCAACTAAGTTGACTACGACTTGTTTCAACCGATTCAAATCTGCCCGGATGAAGACTTCCTCTTCCGTTTCGATATGAATCATCATCTCTTTTTCCGCTGCTCGTCGATGCAACAGCTCAGCGGTTTCGCGAACGAGACTCGTCACATCAACGATTGCTGTCTCAAGCTGATAGTTGTCTTGTTCCAGTCGCGATAGTTCGAGCAAGTCTTCGACCAATGTCTGCATTCGTTCTGATTCATCATGAATGATCCGCAAAAATTGTTCCCGGATTTCCGGAACATCTTGCGCACCATCGAGTAACGTTTCTGCAAACCCCTTGATGGACGTCAGTGGTGTTTTTAATTCGTGGCTGACATTCGCAACGAAGTCTTTGCGCATCTGTTCCAGCTTTTTAATTTCCGTAATATCGTTGAAGACAACGGTCGTTCCTTGCACGCGACCGTTCTTATCAAAAATCGGTGCGGCACTGACCATAAACGTCCGACTGTTGATGCCGAAACGGACACTCGATTGTTTGCGATTCGGTTTTTCTGTCAGATAGACATCTTCAATCACCTGACTCATCTTTTCGTTCGGAAGTACGCGGTAATATAATTTTCCACTAGATGGTTCGTGAATATGGAACATCTCCCGATAGGTACGGTTAACAAGTAGTACATAACCCTTTTCATCAATCAGCATGAGACCGGCTCCCATGTATTCGATCAAGGATTCGAGTCGTGCCCGTTGCATCGCTTCACCGGATGATGCATTCTCTAGATTTCGTGCGAGGAGATTGATCGAGCGTCCTAAATCACGTGATTCATCTGGTGCCGCTAACTCGTAGACGCGTGACTTGTAATTCCCATGTGACAGTTCGTGCAACACATCGGTCGCCTCCGCAATTGGTCGTAGGAACCGTTTCGTTGAACGATAGATTGTCAAAAAGATGATTACGAGCGAAGCAAGGAGTGAGAAGAAAATGACCGTCCAAATCCGTGAATAGATAATATTCAAATCTTTAGCATAACGAATGAAACTGACGTACACTTCTCCACCATCTGCTGTTGGAACAGGCTTCGTGAACTGGACGACACTGTCATCCGTCTTCGATTCAAACGTGCCATCTTTGGGAATCGCTGAGAAATTGAGCGTTGCTACTTTCAGTTTCGTGACATCAACAGGGGTACCTGCGATGATTTCCCCACGTCCGTTAAATAAGATCATGTCAAAATTGGATTCGGCATACAATTGATTCACGTACTGTGCCATATCAGAAACTTCGCGCCCTTGTAGGATCGTCTCGACAAGCGAGGTTTCATCCATCAGTTTTTCTTTTTCATTTTGAACATAGAATTCCTTAAATGATTGTCCAAGTAGAAAACCGAGTGCAACCAGCACCAAACTAATGAAAGAAATCATTTTAAAGATGAACCGTTTCCGATACTTACTCATTCTGGTTTCGGCTCCTCCATCTTATACCCGAGACCGCGAATCGTTTTGATATAAATCGGCTTTTTCGTATTCGGTTCGATTTTTTCACGGACGTGACTGATATGCACATCCACGATACGCGTATCGCCGACGAAATCATAATTCCAAATCGCGGATAACAGTTGATCTCGTGTCAAGACACGTCCTTTATTTTTAGCGAGATATACGAGCAATTCAAATTCCTTAGGAGTAAGTTCAAGACGTTCTTCTGCTTTGAAAGCTTCGTAGTTATCCGGAACGATTTTGACGTCACCAATCAGAATCGTTCCGTCCGTGACCTCATCCGGGGATGCTGTCTGATGACTCATCCGTCGTAAAATCGCTTTTACACGGGCAACGACTTCGCGTGGGCTAAACGGTTTTGTCAGGTAATCGTCCGCACCGAGTTCTAGACCGAGCACCTTATCAAACTCATCATCCTTTGCCGTCAGCATCAAGATCGGTGTATTGATTTTCTGTTGACGTAGTCGTTTACATACTTCCAGACCATCGAGTTCCGGCAACATAAGATCCAGTACGATCAGTGCGGCATCTTGTTTTTCCGCTAATTTCAAACCTGACATTCCATCATGTGCCGTTTCGACGACAAAACCAGCCTGCTCTAAATTAAACTTCAATAGTGTTGCAATCGACAATTCATCATCTACCACGATAATTTTATCTTTCAAACCTTGCATCCCCCTCAAGTTTCGTTCTTTCGAATGAGGAATTCCGTGGAATCCGCTTCGTCTGTCTTCATCTTACCGACTTTTACTGGAAAATCACAAATCTTTCTGCTGTTTCTTTACATAATCTTTAAAGGAGACGATGAATCCCTCTTGATCATTCGTGTAAAAGCGATAAAAACGGGGAATCAATACATATCGTCAATCGTAGGAGGTAGAATGTATGGAATGGAATCATCCCCTTTTTGCAGCCATCACGGCATGGTTCATCGCTCAAGCAGCGAAGCTTGTTACGAGTTTGGTACGGACCCGAAAGTTCGACCTGGAGATCATGTTTGCTTCCGGTGGTATGCCTAGTTCACATAGCTCGACTGTCGTCGCGTTAGCCGTGGTCATCGGTTTTCAGGAAGGTTTCTCATCTTCGCTCTTCGCACTAGCTGCCATATTTGCCACAATCATCATGTATGATGCGACGGGTGTCAGACAAGCTGTTGGTGTTCAGGCAAAATTACTCAATGATTATTTTAAGGGAATTCGTCATGAGACCCCTCTTCTGAATGAACTCGTCGGTCACACTGAGTTTCAAGTATTCGTTGGTCTCTTACTCGGTTTAGCTGTCGGTATCTTGTGGCCAGTTTTCTTCTTTTAATGCAAACAACCCATCCGATTTTGGATGGGTTGTTTGCATGTGAAGTGACTTATGGTTTTAGAACGACCTTGATGCATCCATCTGTTCGATCATTGAAGGTTTGATAGGCTGCAGCAGCATCATCGAGTGCCACTCGATGCGTCACGATGTCCGTCGGATCAAATTCCTTATTGATGATTTTCTGGAACAGTTCCGGCATCAAATGGACGACGGGTGCTTGTCCCATTTTCAGTGTGATATTCCGAGTGAAAAAGTCGCCGAGTGGAAATTGATTATATTTTTTCGCATAGACACCCGTCAACTGTACGGTACCAAACTTCCGGACAGCATCCTTCGCAATATCAATGGCACTCAACGTTCCCCCTTGCAAACCAATCTTTTGTTCGATTTTTTCAACAGGTGACATCTTCCCATCAAGACCGACGCAATCAATCACGACATCTGCCCCACCTTGCGTCAATTCTTTGATGTAGGCACCACTTTCTGCATGATCTGAAAAATTCACGGTCTCGACTTTATTCGTCACTTTGGCGTGATTTAATCGATAGACTTGATCATCCACCGCAATGACCCGTTTCGCACCTTGCATCCATGCGAATTTTTGTGTCATCAGTCCGACAGGTCCCGATCCGAGTACGACGACCGTGTCCCCTTTTTTCACACCAGCATGCAGGACACTCCAATATGCTGTAGGTAAAACGTCAGATAAGAACAACAACGCTTCATCTTCTAGTTCACACGATTCAGGAATTACGAGCGGCATGAAATTTCCAAATGGTACTTTTAAATATTCCGCCTGACCACCGGGATGTCCACCAAACTCTTCTGTAAAACCAAAATATCCACCTGTATCGACATGCGGATTTCCGTTTGAGTTATCACATTGACTTTCCATATCATGTTCGCAAAAGAAACAGTGACCGCAAGCAACGTTAAACGGTAACACGACGCGGTCTCCCCGTTTGACCTTCGTCACTCCTGGTCCAACTTCTTCAACGATGCCCATCGGTTCATGACCAATGACATAGTCTTTGTGAGCCGGCATATTCCCTTGATAAATGTGTAGATCCGAACCACAAATTGCAGTCGAGGTGATCTTTACGATGATGTCATCGTTTTTATCAATCGATGGATCCTGTACTTGTTTGACTTGAACATCTTTTGTTCCTTGGTACGTTACGGCGCGCATGTAAAATCCCCCTTAGTGGAATAAAATGACGTACCTTTGTCCTTACCCTAATACAAGCATTTATTCTACATGTTTTTTAAAATTGGAACTTTTATACTACATGGATCACATGGTGTGAACTAACCATTTTACTTTACACATTTATATGTAAAAGAAGCTTATATCATGGCCCGATGCACCGTTTGTCTCAAAAATGGTCTTCTCGAAAAATCTATCGTTTGATGTGATCGGCTGACCTGTCCGCATTGTCAAAACTCGCAACACCTACTGTAACGAGACGAAAAAGACGAACCTGTCGAAAGTGACAGGTTCGTCTTTTTTAGATTCAGGATTTTAATAAGTCGAGTACCGAACGGACGGTAGACGCAGAGCGGTTCAATGCTTCTTGTTCATCGACAGTCAGCTCGAGTTCGTAGACGTGCTCGACACCGTTCCCACCAAGAATGACCGGTACACCAAAGTACATATCGTTGTATCCGTATTCGCCTTCGAGATAAGCGATTGCCGGAAGAATACGTCGCTGATCCTTCAAAATCGCTTCGACCATCTGAGCAATTGCCGCTGCTGGCGCGTAATAAGCGGAACCGTTTCCGAGTAACTGAACGATTTCACCGCCCCCTTTACGGGTCCGGTCAACGATCGCATCGAGTCGTTCTTTCGATATGAGCTTCTCAATCGGAATTCCTCCTGCCTGAGAATAGCGCAGTAGCGGTACCATATCATCTCCGTGTCCACCGAGCACGAACCCTGATACGTCCTTCACAGAAACATTGAGTTCTTCTGCTAGAAATGTCCGGAAACGCGCCGTGTCGAGGACTCCGGACTGACCGATGACACGTTCCTTCGGAAAACCAGATGCTTGATAGACCGTATACGTCATCGCATCGACCGGGTTCGTCAAAACGATGATGATCGATTCTGGTGCATGCGCGACGATTTCCTTCGTCACAGCTGTCATGACGGCAGCATTCGTACTGACAAGGTCTTCGCGGCTCATGCCCGGCTTTCGAGCAATGCCGGCAGTGATGACGACGATATCTGCGTCCTTGATATCTGCATAATCCGATGTCCCTTTTACCGAAACATCAAATCCGAGGATCGGCGCTGCTTCTTGCATATCAAGCGCCTTTCCTTTCGTCGGATTTTCTTGCTCTGGTCGGTCGACGAGGACGATATCACCTAACTCTTGCTGGGCAAGGTAAAGTGCCGTCGTCGCGCCCGTAAAGCCACTTCCTATGACTGCGATCTTCTTCCGTCTGTTCATCGACTCATTCCTCCTGATCGGATTACATGTTTTTGATGAGTTCGTCCGCGAATTCAGAACACTTCACTTCAGTCGCACCATCCATGAGACGTGCGAAGTCGTATGTGACGACTTTTGCTTCGATCGATGTTTCCATCGATTTGATGATGAGATCTGCTGCTTCGTTCCAACCGAGGTGACGGAACATCATTTCGCCTGACAAGATGACAGATGATGGGTTTACTTTATCAAGTCCAGCGTATTTTGGTGCTGTACCGTGAGTTGCTTCAAAAATCGCGTGACCAGTCATGTAGTTGATGTTTGCTCCAGGTGCGATTCCGATACCACCCACTTGTGCAGCAAGTGCATCCGAGATGTAGTCACCGTTCAAGTTCATTGTCGCAACGACATCGAACTCTTTTGGACGAGTCAAGATTTGTTGTAAGAAGATATCAGCGATTGAGTCTTTTACGATTAACTTACCAGCAGCTTCAGCGTCTGCTTGTGCTTTGTTCGCAGCCTCAGTTCCCTCTTCTTCTTTGATACGATCGTACTGGTTCCAAGTGAAGACGTGCTCTGCGTATTCACGCTCAGCAAGCTCATAACCCCAGTTTTTGAAAGCTCCTTCAGTGAACTTCATAATGTTTCCTTTGTGAACGAGTGTCAACGAAGCGCGCTTGTGCTCAAGTGCGTATTCGATTGCTGCACGAACGAGGCGTTCTGTTCCCTCTTTTGAAATCGGTTTGATTCCAAGACCAGATGTCTCAGGGAAGCGAATTTTGTTGACACCCATTTCGTTTTGAAGGAATTCAAGCAGTTTTGTAACGCCTTCGCTACCTTCTGCATATTCGATTCCTGCGTAGATGTCTTCAGTATTTTCACGGAAGATGACCATATCTGTATCTTCTGGGCGTTTAACCGGTGAAGGAACACCTGTGAAGTAACGAACTGGGCGAAGGCATGTGTACAAATCAAGCTCTTGACGTAATGCAACGTTCAATGAGCGAATACCGCCGCCGACTGGTGTCGTAAGTGGTCCTTTGATTGCGATGATGTGCTCACGGATGAGATCGAGTGTCTCTTCTGGTAACCAGTTACCTGTTTTGTTGAATGCTTTTTCGCCAGCATAGACTTCTTTCCATTCAATCTTCTTCTCACCGTTATAGGCTTTTTCAACTGCTGCATCAAATACGCGTACCGCAGCATTCCAGATGTCAGGTCCTGTTCCGTCACCAATGATGAATGGAATGATTGGAGCATTTGGAACTTGAAGTGTACCGTTCGTTACTGTGATGTTTTCGCCTTGAAGTGTAGCCATGTCTAAAAATCCCCCTTAAGTAATTGTAATCTACATCAAAAATCAGGAGAGGATTACTCCTCTCCGTCCTTTTAACGTTCTTCGATGGACACATATGTCCGGTGCGTTTCACCCGTGTAGTCTGCACGTGGACGAATCAGACGGTTATCGCTATACTGCTCTAAAATGTGCGCCAACCAACCTGACATTCGACTTACCGCAAAGATTGGAGTGAAAAGTTCTGTATCAAGTCCAAGTGCATGGTACGTAGAAGCGGAATAGAAATCAACGTTTGGTTTCAATCCTTTTTCCGACTGGACGATCTCGTCAATCTTAACTGACATCTCATACCATTTCGGTTCCCCGATTTGAGCAGTCAGCTGACGACTCATTTCCTGAAGGTGCTTCGCACGTGGATCGCCGTCCTTGTAGACACGGTGACCGAAGCCCATGATTTTTTGCTTGTTCTCAAGTTTATTATGAACATACTCGTCAACCTTTTCAACCGAATCAATTTCTAACAGCATCTTCATGACGGCTTCATTCGCTCCACCGTGAAGAGGTCCTTTTAATGCACCCATCGCTGCTGTCACACCTGAGTAGACGTCAGAGAGTGTCGCAACACAAACACGTGCCGTGAATGTCGAAGCGTTCAACTCATGGTCTGCATGAAGAACAAGCGCTTGGTTGAACGCTTTTTCAGCCACTTCTGTCGGCTCTTCGCCTGTCAACATGAACAGGAAGTTTGCAGCGTAAGAAAGACCTGTTTTAGGTGCGATTGGTTCCTGCCCTTTTTTAATACGCGCGTAAGCCGTAACAAGTGTTGCGATTTGCGCTTGTAATTTGATGGCTTTAGCGTAATTCGCCTCTGTCGACATATCTTCTGATGTTTCATCGTAAAGCGCGAGTTGAGAGAGCGCTGTTCGAATCATTGCCATCGCATTCGCCGACTTTGGTGCTGCCTTCATCGTCTCGAGAACGGCAGTCGCAACTGGTGCTTCGGAAATGAGTGCTTCCGACAGTTGCTTCAATTCCTCTTCTTTTGGTAGACGGTCGTTCCATAATAAGAAGACGACTTCCTCAAATGAGGCGTGCTCCGCCAAATCATCAATTGTATAACCGCCGTACGTCAATTGACTATCGATGATCGAACTGATTTTCGATGTCGTCGCGACGATTCCTTCTAAACCTTTAGTTTGCGTCATGACAATAATCCCCCTTTTTTTCCCCAGAAATTTAAAACGCTTTCATTTCCGTATTGAAAAAAAGACGTCCACTCAAGAGTCGTTCCCCATGCTTGTACCGCTGTACTCTTGAATAGACCATCTTGTTTCTGTTCTTAGTATAAACAAAATTACCCAAAAAGTGAATGAACTTGCATACTATTATCAAAAAATTAATTCGTATTCTTTGCTGATCCTGCTCATCCCGTGAACGTTTTTGCGATGATATCCCACATTCCGATGACAAGCGCAGCAATCCCAGCACCAATTAGCGGACCAACGGGTACTCCCCGAAAGAGTCCAACTGCGAGAATCGTTCCGGCAAGCAATGCCGTCGTGACAAGTGGGTCTTCTTTCATCAGACCAACACCATGTGCCGCTACGATCGCAACGAAGATTCCTGATAAAAATGAGATGATGCCGATATGCCCCCGAATACTTTGAATAAGTTCCTTAAATCCGATATCCCCTGCTGCGATCGGTACAAGAATCGCAGCCGTAATCAATGTGACACCCCACGTGATTCCTTTTGCCTGCAAGGATGGAAATAATCGACCATCTAGTCCGATCGCCTTGACGATCAACAGGAAAGCAGCAGCGATGATCAATGATTTATTTTGTGCGATGACCCCGATGAAGACGAGGGCAATCAAAAATAGATAAGCTTCCATACGTCCTCCTCATGAAAAAAAGACGGACATGACCTAAGTCACGTCCGTCATGAATGAATTATGCGTTATACAGTTTACCTGTCAATGGATCGATTGAGATCATTTGACCGTCTTTGAAGACTGTCAATGCATTTTCAACACCAACGATGACCGGTTTACCGAGTGATGGTCCAACGATACCAGCATGGCTAGTCAATCCACCATCTACTGTGATCATTGCTGCAGCCAATTCGATTGCAGGCATCATGTCACGATCTGTTGAGTTCGTAACGAGGATCATGCCTGGTTTCGCTTTCGCATTTGCTTCTTCAGCATTGTTTGCGATGACGACTTCACCAACAACACCACGTTCGCCGATTCCGCGACCGTTTGCGATCTCTTTACCAACGATGTGAACTTTTAGCATGTTCGTTGTACCAGCAGTCAAAGCAGGGATACCAGCCGAGATGACGACGAGGTCACCGTCTGTAACAAAACCAGCATCTTTCGCTGTATCTGCAGCAAGTGTCAACATATCATCCGTGTTGTCTGAGAGATGATCGACGACGATTGGATACACACCCCATACGATGTTTAACTGACGTGCGACACGTGCGCTTGGTGTAACAGCGACGATGTTCGGCTCCGGACGGTATTTCGAGATACGTGATGCTGTGTAGCCCGATTGTGTCGGTGTCAAGATTGCTTTTGCATCCAAGTTGATCGCTGTGTGCGTAACGGCTTGAGCGATCGCATCCGTTACTGTGTGCTCACTGCGAGTTTGACGATCTTTCAACAAGAGTTTGTAGTCGAGCATTTTTTCTGTACGTTTTGCGATCGAGTGCATCATTTTGACAGATTCAATCGGGTAGTCCCCTGCTGCTGTCTCACCTGAAAGCATGATTGCATCCGTACCATCAAGAATCGCGTTCGCAACGTCTGATGCTTCAGCACGTGTTGGACGTGGGAAACGTTGCATTGAATCAAGCATTTGTGTTGCTGTGATGACCGGTTTACCAAAGTCATTACAAAGCTTGATCAAGTCTTTTTGAGTTGGTGTTACGTCCTCTGTCGGGATCTCGATACCGAGGTCGCCACGCGCTACCATCAAACCGTCTGAAATCGCGAGAATTTCTTCGATGTTATCGACGCCTTCTTGGTTCTCGATTTTCGGGAAGATTTTGATGTGAGTCGCATTGTTTTTCTCAAGCAATTGGCGAATCGCAACGACGTCAGACGCACGGCGTACGAATGATGGTGCGATTAAGTCGACATCGCTCTTGATTCCGAATTCGATATCAGCTACGTCTTTATCTGTCAAAGCAGGAAGGTTAACCTTCACGTTTGGCAAGTTGACACCTTTTTTCGTTTTGATGACACCTTCGTTTTCGATAGAGCAACGAAGTTCACGGTTTGGAAGTTTTTCAACGACACGAAGACCGATGAGACCATCATCAAGCATGATCATCGAACCAACTTCGACGTCATCATAAAGTCCTTCATACGTAACAGAGAACTTATCTTTTGTTCCGACGATTTCGTTTGCGTCACCACTGACGACGATGACTTCTTGTCCACGTACGAGAAGTGCTTTTCCCTCTTCGAACGTATGCGTCCGGATTTCTGGACCTTTCGTATCAAGAAGAATCGTAACGATTTTGTTTGCTTCTTTTGCTGCACGACGGATATCTGTGATTCGTGCACCGTGTTCTTCATAATCGCCGTGTGAGAAGTTCAAACGAGCGACGTTCATACCTGCTTCGATCATTTCTGGGAGTCGTTTTTCTGACGCCGGTCCGATCGTACATACAATTTTAGTTCTGCGCATATTCCATAAACCTCCTACGGTGTTTGGCCAAGTTCTCTTGCCCATTCCAATCCTATCGACGTTCGTTAAATCGAAAGCTGTTTTGAAAGCTCAAGGATTTCAAGATCCAGCTCATGTTTGTTTGCGTCGAGTGCCTCATCGATATCGAGATCAATCATCTTGCCACCACGTACACCTACGACACGTCCTTGTTTTCCTTGAAGTAGGATTTCGATGGCATGTGCCCCCATCCGACTTGCAAGTACACGGTCCGCTGCCGTCGGTGCTCCACCACGTTGAACGTGACCAAGAACCGTGACGCGTGTATCGAGACCTGTTTCTTTTGCGATAGCGTCTCCCACGTCCTGAGCACGACCTGCACCTTCAGCGACGATGACGATCGAGTGTTTCTTACCGCGGTTGACACCACTTTGAATGCGATCGAGGACTTCTTTTAAATCTTCAGGACGTTCAGGAACAAGAATCGATTCTGCTCCACCAGCAAGTCCTGCATATAATGCGATATCACCCGCATCGCGTCCCATGACTTCAATGACATACGTCCGCTCATGCGACGATGCTGTATCACGGATTTTGTCGATCGCTTCAAGCGCCGTATTGAGCGCTGTATCAAAACCGATCGTATAGTCCGTTCCAGGAATATCGTTATCGATCGTACCTGGAAGTCCAATTGTCGGGAAGCCAAGTCCAGTCAATTTTTGGGCACCACGATACGACCCGTCTCCGCCTACGACGACGAGTGCATCAATTTCAAATTTCTTAAGATTGACGACCGCTTTTGCTCGTCCTTCTTCTGTACGGAACTCAGGGCAACGTGCTGAACGTAGGAACGTTCCACCTCGTTGAATGATGTCACCGACTGATCCAAGGTTCAACTGGACGATGTCCCCGTTGATTAATCCTTGATACCCGTTGTAGACACCGAATACTTCTAAGCCATGAAAAATCGCTTTACGCGTGACAGCACGCACCGCGGCGTTCATACCTGGTGCATCGCCGCCACTCGTTAAGACAGCAATCCGTTTTAAACTCACGTTAATCACCTCTCCATTAATCTGAATCTAAAATAGCACGTTGTTTTCTTGTTTTACAACAGGGCAGATTGCATAAACTTTCACTATCTTTTTCATCATCAATTCCGGAAATGAGGAATATCAATCATGATAGCGATTACATGGTGCTTATGTGCCAATTTGGTGATATTTTTCGGTCCGTTGATCGAGGAGCTCTTCCTTGGTCAGATGAACCAAAGTTTCGAGCTTCTGTACCAAGACAGATTTTAATTTATCCGCCTGTAATGACACATCAAGATGTGCTCCTCCGATGACTTCAGGAATGATAGCATCCGCGATTCCAAGGCGTAACAAATCAGGTGCTGTGATTTTCATCGATTCTGCAGCCTTTTCCGCAAGACTCGCATCTTTCCACAATAATGCTGCAGCACCTTCAGGAGAGATAACGGAATACGTCGAGTTCTCAAGCATCAAGAGTTGATCACAAACGCCGATTCCTAAAGCACCACCTGAACCGCCTTCACCAATGACAATCGAGATGATTGGCACAGTCATCCCAGCCATCTCAAACAAGTTTTTCGCGATGGCTTCACTTTGACCGCGTTCTTCTGCCGCACGTCCTGGATATGCTCCTTTCGTGTCAATGAACGTAATGATCGGTCGGTTGAATTTTTCCGCTTGTTGCATGAGACGCAGTGCTTTCCGGTACCCTTCTGGATGTGGCATTCCGAAGTTACGACGAATGTTCTCTTTTGTATCTTTTCCGCGTTGATGACCGATGATCGTCACGGGACGACCATTTAGCGTTCCGATTCCACCGACGATTGCTGCATCATCATACCCATGACGATCACCGTGCAGTTCGATGAAATCTTCACAAATCGATTCAATGTAATCGAGTGTCGTTGGACGTTCTGGATGACGTGCCAACTGAACACGATTCCACGCTTTCATATTCCCGTAAATATCGAGTTCTAACCGATGAAGGCGTTCTTCAAGAAGTTGCAGTTCTTCCTTGAAGTCAAGTCCTTGCGTTTCCGCCATGTCATGAAGCTCAAGAATTTTTTCGCGTAACGCGATGACTGGTTGGTCAAATGGTTGCATGGTTCGTTCCCTCCGCATGTAGCTTTAAGATTCGCGTATAGTACGTCTTCAGATCGTGTCGTGATACGACATCGTCCAGTTGACCTGCTTGCAATAAGAATTCTGCTGTTTGGAAATCTTCCGGTAGTTTTTCACGAATCGTCTGTTCGATGATCCGACGACCCGCAAATCCAATCAACGCACCCGGTTCAGCAATGTTGAAATCACCGAGCATCGCAAAACTTGCTGATACACCACCGGTTGTCGGATGGGTCATACAAGAAATATAGAGTAACCCTGCATCTGAATGCTGTTTTAAAAAGAGACTTGATTTTGCCATCTGCATGAGACTGACCATTCCTTCTTGCATCCGTGCCCCACCTGAAGCAGAGAATATCGTGACAGGTAGACGATGTTTCGTCGCGTAACGAACAGCTTCAGAAATTGCAGCACCAACGGCAGCTCCCATCGAGCCCATCCGGAATCGCGCATCCATGACACAAGCGACGAGTGGGTGACCATTCACATTCCCGACGCCACAGACGATCGCTTCCTTAAGACCCGTTCTGACTTGATCTCCTTTTAATTTTTCCGGATAGTCCTCAAATCCGAGGGGATCCGCTTGAACTGCCGGCAGATCAAAATATGTTACCGAACCTTCATCAAATAATTGCGTAAAACGTTCTTGCGCAGTCAATGGATGATGATATCCACATGAACAGACGCGTAGGTTCGCTTCTAGTTGTTTCGTATATTGGATCAATTTACATTTCGGACATTTTGTCATTAAGCCAACAGGCACATCGACACGTTGCTCCTTTGAAGTCAACGTGACGAACTTTTTAGGTTTTCGAAAAAATGCTTGCACGTTCAGTTCCCCCTTGTCATCTATGGGCGGTTCAAGAGTTGTTCCCGTTCCACTTGCGTATAGAGTTCCCCTTGACCGAAGCTTTTATGGAAGGCATTGACTTGTCGCCAGATTCGTTCAAACAGATCGTTATCGACCGCCTGAATCAACGTCTCACGAAACGCTGCATCGGATGCAACGACTGGTGCAAGCACCGAAAGGTCATCCAGCTGCGCGAGCGCTGCTTGCTCAAGCAAGCGGAGCGTTCCTGCCAAGTCTTCGAACTTCGAATCGCCAGTCACTAAGAATTGAGCGATGATTTGAATATAGGTATGATCGTCACGGTTCAACAGAAAGCTTCCGCCTCCGTGCCGTGTCTCGACGATGCCTAAATAAGCGAGCGTCCGTAATGCTTCTCGTACGGACGGTCGGCTGATGGATAGTCGTTCTGCCAGTTCCCGTTCCGATGGGATTCGGTCTCCTGGAACTAATCCATCTTGTTCGATCATCAATTTAATCGCCGCGATATTGGCTTCAAACGCATTTCGTTTCTTCTCCATATCGATACGGCACCACCTTTCTGACCCTTCAGTCGGTTGCTTTAATCGGTGGCATTGGTCAGACCAATTACCCTTTATTATAACAAATCTTATTACCTACTACTAGTTTGAGCGAGGCACATTTTTCAGGACAACATGATCCTCACCAAACTGCATACGTAGACGAGCTAATAATTCCTCATCATGCCGAACCGCATAAAGTGGCGGTAACGATTTCGTCTCGCGTGAATCAGCGTAGCGAACGACGACTGGAATATCGCCCGGCGCAGCTTCTAACAATTGTTCGAGTGTGGCTAGCTCATTTTTTGATGTTAGCTTGACGAACAATACATCTTGTCCGAGTGGCCGGAGCCGTTCCAAAATGAATTGGCGCTCCCCTTCACGATCTTGAACCTTCAATTCGATCAATAAGACATTCCCTAAATAAAGAGAACGACGGAACCGCTCATACTGACTTGGGAATACGACGACTTCTTCATTTGAATACCCATCGACCGCTTGAATGACCGCCATCTCTTGACCGCGTTTCGTCTTGAATTCTCGGATTTGATCAATATAGCAGATTAAATAATGCGTGTCTGCTCCGACACTAAGATCATGAAAATAAGCAGATTCGACCGGTGCTTTCATCGCTGTCGTCAAAGGAGAATACGTTAACCAGAATCCGAGTGCATCTCGTTCCAGGCGTGCCCAGTCGGAATCGCTTCGTTTCGATGACTTCTGTGTCCGGCGTTTCCCGAGGATTGCCAGTTCGTCCGGTAATAAGGTATTCGATGATTCCGTGAAGTACTCGAGCACCTCTTGTTCAGCGAGTCCACGATCGCCGTGCGTCGCTCGGTCTAATGCGCCACTATAAAGTAGTAATTCGATTTTTGCTCGTTCCTTTTTACCCCATCCGACATGAGTCAATAGATCGGCGATCGTCGCCGTGTGCTTCGACGCTTCTTTTAACCGTTCGAACTCTCGCTCGGAAATACCTTTAATCACATGGATTCCAAGTCGAATCCCCTTTCCCTCTAGTGAAGAACGATAATCGGAAATCCAGACGTCCGGTGATAGGACAGGGAGACGTCGTTCGCGCATCAACCGGACGAGGCGTTCCGGTTGTTCCACCGAAACGAGAAAGAAAATTTGCGGGAAATGCGCTTTGATATACCCAAGGGCATAACTAATCTTTGAGTAGGCGACTGCATGACTTCGGTTAAATCCATATCCGGCAAAACGTTCGATTTGTTCATAAAGTGAATGTGCTACTGTATCATCGAATCCATTCGTTCGTGCACCTTCTAAAAAATGGAGACGTTCCTGTTCGAGTGAATCCGTACTCTTCTTGGAAATCGCACGTCGTAATATATCTGCTTGAGCAAGCGTAAAACCAGCCACTCGCCGTGTGATTTCCATGACTTGCTCTTGGTAGACGATGATGCCATATGTCGACGCCAGCACCTCTTCTAATACAGGATGTACCATCTGATAAGGTTGACCGGCTTTTCGTTTTGCGTACAGATCAATGAATTTCATCGGTCCTGGACGATAGAGCGACATCGTGGCGACCAAATCTTCAAATCGATTCGGTTTCACTTCTCGCAATGTTTGTTTCATGCCTGGTGATTCGAATTGGAAGATATCATCCGTCTCAGCGCGGGCAAAGACTTGGAACGTCGCACGATCTTCTTCTGGAATTTGCGAGAGCGTAAAAGAGGGGTGTTCTCTTCGAATCAATTCTTCCATCCGACGCAAACGACTAAGATTGCGCAGTCCCAGCAAGTCAATCTTCAGTAATCCTTGACGTTCTAATGCTTGCATCAGGAACTGCGTCACGTATCGCTCGTTCGGTCCTGTCTCTAAGGGTGTCGTCTCGACGAGATTCTCTGACCCGATGACGACGCCGGCTGCGTGAACCGAACGTTGTCGCGGGAGACCTTCGACTGCTTGCGCTAGCTGTAAGAGTTGTCGACGTTTTTCACTTCCAGAGAACCAGCGATACGTCTGTTTATTTTGTTCGATTCCTTGTAACGTCGTCGATTTCCCAAGTTGTTTGACTGCAGCATCCAGTTCATCTTTTGAAAACTCCAGCGTTCGTCCGACATCTCGCAGAGCGGCTTTGGCACCAAGCGTTGATAATGTTCCGATTTGGGCGACATGGTCTTTTCCATAACGCATTACGAGATCTTCTAATACCTCTTCGCGTCGTTCATCTTCGATATCAATATCGATATCCGGCATCGAAATCCGCTCTGGATTCAAAAACCGCTCAAAGAGTAATCCATATTTCAACGGATCAACCGTCGTGATTCCAAGCGCATAACTAACGAGAGAGCCTGCTGCCGACCCACGACCAGGTCCAACATGAATGCCTTTCGCCTTTGCTCGTCGAATAAGTTCCTCGACGATCAAGAAATAATCAGCAAATCCGGTTTGTTCGATGATGGACAGTTCATAGGCGAGACGTTCCTCCGCCTCTTTACTTTCATGACCGTGTGCCAGTAATCCTTCTTCAGCATGCGTCCGCAGCATCGCATTCGAATCTTCTGCGACGCGTGGTAATGGACGTTGCTGGAACGGTAATTCTAAGCGTTCAGATGTCGCGGCAAATTGCTCAGCCATCGTGATTTCTCGCTCCGTAAAGTCTTCGAGTAACTCTTCTCGAGTCTTTAAATGCATCAGACGATCTGTTTTTTGATCTTGGAACGTCGTTGCTTCACGGATCGCACGTATTGCTTGATAAGCTGGGGCTTCAGCTCGATGAAGATAACGGACAGGATCGACCGGGATTGTCTCTACACCGAGTGATGCGGCTACTTCCCGATAACGCATGCGACTCTCTCGCTCGACCGTCGAGCGACTCGAAGTCACTCCCATATATGTACGCGCCCCTTGAACGTGTCCCATCCACTGCACGACGGAACGACGTAGACGTGTCATATCTTCCGATGCCTGACGAAGCGGAACGAGCACCGCAATGAGCGATGAGGCTTCAATAACCGGTTGTTCACTAGCTAATCGGTACAATTGCCGTAAGCCATCAGAAGAAAAAGCAAACCACAAGATACAACAGTCTTCTTCCTCGATTCGCTGTTCCCAGCCAATGACCGGTTGTAACTGTCGATGCTGACACGCCTCGATGAATGCCGGAACTCCGGTTAATGTCGTTTCACAGATGATCGCTCGTCCAAGCTGACGATGAACAAGCTCATCGAGGTACGTCTCGATTCGAATCAAACTTTGTAAGGGACTATATTGTGTCCGGACATTTAAGTGCATCTTCTATTCTCCTCTCTCTTCTGATGAAAGCTTAAAAAGTTTTCAGAACATTCATATCTAACTAACTCAAGTACTCGCCATCTGATTTATTATTCGCTACAATAAGTATAGAAATATCATGACGGGTACGGAAGGAGCATTTCTCATGATTTTGAATCGTAGTCAAATCGCACGTGAAAAGGTTGAACAACTCAAGTTAGGTGTTACTGCTTTTACTGAAACGGAAGAAATCGCTGAGAAGATTCGCAAGTCGGTCGCTGAACTTCAACTGAATGTCATTGAAGACCACACAGATCGTGGCGTATGGTTCATTCCGCAAGAAGAAACAAAAACGAAATAAGCATAAAAAGGCTGTTCGCTCCACTTCCTCATGAGAGGAATGAGACCGAGCAGCCTTTTTTCCATTTAAAACTGGAAGTTCGCAGCGACCTCATTCAGACGATTAACGACACGTTTGACTTCACTTAACTGTTCAATCGTCGCACCAGACGCCATTGGATGTCCACCGCCATTGAATTCTTTTGCTACTTCATTGATGACTGGACCCTTCGAGCGAATTCGGACGCGAACTTCCATATCCGTTTCGAGGAACAGCGCCCAGCACTTCATTCCTTGTAAACCGGCAAAACTATTGACGAGTAACGATGCTTGTTCGACCGTTGCTCCAAATTGCTTCAATGTATCCTGTGTCAAAACGACATAACCGACGCCTTGATCCGTCAATTGGAGATGTTGAAGAACATATCCTTGTAGATGAAGCGCCGCCAGTTCTGTTTGGTACATATTGCGATACAACCAATCTGTATCAATCCCTACATCAATCAATTGCGCCGCGACTTCAAACGTTCGTTTCGTCGTACCACGGAATTGAAAACGTCCCGTGTCACCGACGATTCCCGCATAGAATTGAATAGCAGCTGATGCCGGAATGTCGTATCCCCATTCATTCAATAGATGAACGAGCAGTTCCGATGTCGAACTCATCGTCGTATCGACGAGTTGCACTGACGCGTATGGATCCTCATCGGGATGATGGTCGATTTTAATGACGTCTTTTCCTGTCATCGCGATCTTCCCGTCAATCCGTGCTTGATTCGCCGTATCCAAAATCACGACTAACGCCTCTTTGTATAATTCGTCTTCTACCCGATCAAGCTTCCCCATAAATGACAATGATGTCGCCATCTCACCTGCCGACAAGACTGTTTTCTCAGGAAACTGGTGTTGCAATGTCAATTGTAAGCCGAACTGACTACCGAGTGCATCGGGATCTGGTCGTTCATGACGATGAATGATGATCGTATTTGCAGCTTCAATCATTTGTTTGATTTGCTCTTTCACTGTGCACAGCTCCTCTAATCTTGATATGATACTAGATGAAGACAAAAAGGAGGTCCTTTTAACATGCAATTCATCCTCATCGCCCTCATCGTTTTCTCGCTTGGTGGGTATTTGTTAGCAAAACGCCGCGCGTTCCATACGAAAAGTACGAACCGAAAATACTTGTTCAATACACAAGCGAGCATTTGGTTGAGTCTGTTCGTCATCCTATTTGCCGTCAATCAGTTCGTTTCCGGGAACGGATTAACGACACTCGTCGGAAAAGTTGTCTGTTCTATTTTAATCATCGTCGGTGTTGCTTCATTCATCGCTGGATTCATCCGTTACAAAAAGATTTATCCATATGTCGTCCGTGAGATGGAGCAATCCTGAGCGAGATTCAGAGGAACCGAAGTCAATCGACTTCGGTTCTTTTTGTATTCACTTAACGATCGATGAGTTGCGAAGTCACGAGTGCTTTCGCAACGATTTGTGTACCTTGATACATTTCGACATCGACTTTCCCGAATTTCCGACCAACGTCAAAGACATTGGCCCGGATCGTTACCGTGCTCTCGATCTGAACAGGTTTAATGAAATAGATGCTGACGTTTTCAATGACAAGGTCACCTTTCTTCATGTGACGCAACATTCGCGTCGCCCCTTCGACGAGAAGCGTCGTCAATACACCACTTGAAGCAGTCCCCATGAAATTCGTCATTTGTGGAGAAACCTCAAGGGATAAGTACGGTCCCCGTTCGTCCTCTGCCGCTTTAATCTGCCCTGTGATCAGATCATCGAACGTCTCCCCGACCTGCGGCTGGCGATTCGCCAGTTGCAACGCCTTGAGGACATCTTGACGGCTAATGATCCCAAGCAATCGCCCATACTGGTCAATGACCGGTAACATTTCGATGCCTTCCCATACCATCTGATGCGCAGAATTCGTGACACTCGTTCGAATGCCGACCGTAATTGGATGCCGCGTCATGACTTTTTCAACAGCCCAGTCATGTGGACGGTCAATGATGTCCTTCGCCGTCACGACACCGACGACCTTCATTTGTTCATCGATGACAGGGTAACGATTGTGTTTCGTCTGTTCGTTCAACTCGTGCCAACGTGAAATTGGATCCGTCGTCTGTAAATAGAACGTATCATGTAAAGGGATCAAGATATCCGAGACGAGTAAGATTTCTTTTTTGATCAATCGATCATAAATCGCTCGGTTGATCATCGTTGCGACCGTAAATGTATCGTATGACGTCGAAATGATGGGTAACTCCATCTCATCCGCCAATCGTTTTGCATCCTCCGTTGTATCAAATCCACCGGTGATCAATACAGCGGCCCCTGCTTCAAGCACAAGTTCGTGTGCTTTTTCACGGTTCCCGATGATGACGAGACTGTCGACATCGATGTAACGCATCATCGCTTCAAGCTTCATTGCGCCAATGACGAATTTCGTCAATGTCTTGTGTAATCCGTTTCTTCCACCGAGAACTTGACCATCGACGATATTCACGACCTCCGCGAATGTCAGCTTCTCAATATTTTCTTTTTGTTTCTTTTTGATTCGAATCGTTCCGACTCGTTCAATCGTCGAGACGAACCCAAGATTCTCCGCTTCCTTGATGGCGCGATAGGCCGTTCCTTCGGATACGGTCAAGTCCTTCGCGATTTGTCGGACGGAAATCTTCGTTCCGACATCAAGATCTTCGATATGTCGAATGATCTGTTCGTGTTTCGTAGGCATACTGTATCCCTTCTTTTCCTTTTTTCTACTCTCCTGTCATTATACTGTACTACTCCAAAGATGAAAACGTGTACTAGTCTGATTTACGATAAATGTTTTTCGAATCGGACGATGGTATACTTATGTAGAAAATGAGTAGAGAGGTGGAGTCACATATGAGCGAACGTACGAATTACATTAGTGCTTTCTTGAAAGAACAAGGAATCGATTTAGCCGTCATTACTTCAAAGGCGAATGTCTTTTACTTTTCAGGAGTCTACGCAGAACCACACGAACGTGTCATGGCAGTCCTCGTTGATGTAACCGGCAAACATGTATTATTCTGTCCGGCACTCGAAGCAAGTATCGTTGCAGCGAGTCCTTGGGAAGGAGACGTCGTCACGTATGAGGATCATGAAAATCCATTCGATCGTTTAGCTGAATTATTCAAGACATTTGAACATTCAAACAATCGGATCGGTATTGAAGGTGAACATATGACGTTTAGTCGATATCAAGAACTGAGCTCACATCTTGAAAATGCAGCCATTCTTGATATTGGTGAGTCCTTACAAGCGCTTCGCTTGAAGAAAACACCGGAAGAAATTGCTATCCTTCAAGAAGCAGCAGCACTTGCGGATGAAGCGATCGAAATCGGTAAACAAGCGATCCGTCCAGGTATCACGGAAATCGAAGTCATTGCGGAAATCGAATATGAAATGAAGAAAAAAGGCGTCCGCGAGATGTCGTTCGATACGCTTGTCCTATTTGGTGCAAACAGTGCTGATCCACACGGTGTCCCAGGTGACCGCGTCATCCAAGAAGGCGATTTCGTCCTATTCGATCTCGGTGTCATTTGGAAAGGCTACTGTTCAGACATTACACGGACCTTCATTTATGGTCAGGCAAGCGAAGAACAGACGAAAATCTATGAAACGGTCCGCCAAGCACTTGAAGCCGCGACAAAAGCGAGTCAGATCGGTACGACACTCGGCTCGTTGGATAAAGCAGCCCGCGACGTCATCACAGAGGCTGGCTACGGTCAGTACTTCACACATCGCGTTGGTCACGGACTCGGAATCGAGGTTCACGAATTCCCGTCCCTCGCTTCGAACAACTTACTGACGGCTGAAGCTGGTATCGTCTACACGCTCGAACCAGGTATCTATGTTCCCGGAGTCGGCGGCGTCCGGATCGAAGATGATATCCATCTTACTGCGGAAGGTCCGGTTGCGTTAACTCGCACACCAAAACACCTTCAATCGATTCCATCATCTTAAATCAGTAAAAACACCTAATCCAAGCGATGGATTAGGTGTTTTTTATTTACTTACGGGATTGATGGACGACATTGACGCCCCCTGTCACATCAAGAATCGCACCTGTGATCATACTTGATTCTTCTGCGAGTAAGAAGGAGATGGCGCGAGCGATATCTTCCCCGACACCCGTTCTTCCGACTGGTGTTTCTTCATCTTGCTCTGCTTCGGAAATCCGTTTCGTCTTGTTATCACCGACGATGTTCCCCGGATTGACCATGTTGACCGTAATGCCGTGCTCTGCCTCTTCAAGCGCCACACTCTTCGTCAAACTCACCATCCCGCTTTTAGCAGCAGCGAACGCCGCCCGGCACACCCATCCTGGCGCTGTCGCACTTTCCGGAAAACCATACGTGATGATTCGACCATAGGCTTGCTTACGCATGACGGGTAATACTTGACGTAATAACCAGAAACTAGCGGTCAGATTCCCGGTAATGACTTCATTCCATTCTTGATCGCTATAATCTACTAATGCTTTCCGCTCGAATATATATGGTCCTGCATTAAGTATCAACGCATCAATCCGACCTTGCTCGTTAATCGCTTGTTGAGCTGCGTGTTCCACTTCTTCTTGGTTCGTCACGTCTGCTTGAATCGTCACAAGATTCGGATGTGTAAACTCGGGTTCAGAACGATGGAACGCTGTTACTTTCCATCCTTCTTCCAATAACTGGCGTGTTACTCGTTCTCCCAGTCCTTTTGTACCTGCTGTAATTAACGCGTGCCTCATCTTGGCATCGCCCCCTTTCACTGACTCCATCTTACGACGGAATGGAAAGGTAGGACAATTTTTAGAACTCGTTGAATGTTTCGTCCGCTTCCAGTAAGAGAATGGTATAATTAGGGTGTACTCATCATATCGATTACGAAGGGATGGATTCATCATGGCAATCGTCTATCATAATGTACTTGTAGCAGTAGATGGCTCAAAAGAGGCAGAACGTGCCTTCGAGACGGCAATCGATGTTTCATTGCGAAATGATGCAAAATTGATCATCGCACACGTCATTGATACACGGACGTTCGCAACAGTAGAAGCATATGACCGTACCATCACGGAACGTGCTGAATCTTACGCGAAGGAATTGCTAGACGAATATGTCAAGACCGCTCAAGACCGCGGTGTACAGGAAGTCGAAGTTGCAATTGAATACGGTTCTCCAAAAGTCACGATTGCCAAAAAACTTGCTCCTAATCACGATGCTGATTTAATCATCTGTGGCGCGACCGGCTTAAACGCTGTTGAGCGTTTCTTCATCGGTAGTGTCTCTGAAAGCATTACGCGTTACGCAAAATGTGACGTCTTGATCGTTCGTTTATGAACCACTCTTCTATCAAACAAAAGCCTCTCTCCCTTCATCTCAAAGGAAGAGAGGCTTTTTGACGACCTGCTTAAACAAAAAACCATCGAACCGATGTCCGATGGTTTGAAATCATTTGTATTTTACTGTAACGGTACGACGACCCCAGTTGAATGCTTCTGAACGAGAGTAGTAAAGGATATCCATCTTCTTACCTTTGATGGCACCGCCAGTATCAGCAGCTGTATATGTCCCTTTCAACTTCCCTTTATAATACACTTTGACTGTCGAACGAAGTGGAATGACACGTGGATCAACAGCTACGACTTTCTTTTTCGAGCTTTTGATGTTCCAACCGATTGCTGTCAGGTTACCACTGCCTGGATCATACGGTGTATAGGCTGTCGCACTCACGTTCGTGACTGTTTTCCAACCGCCCGTAGATTGTTTTTTTGATCCGCTTGACGTCACGACCTTCGAGTAGCTCGCGCTAAGATAAGCCGTCTTACCTTTGTAGCTTACTTTGTACCAGTTCCCTGTTTTTGCTTTGTACGATAACGTTTGGTTCTTATATAGAAGACCGAGTTTCTTCGAAGAAGTAGTAGCTTTTTGACGAATGACTAGGCTATCGACTGTTGACTTGACGCTTTTCTTAGTTGCAGCCTCTGCTTGAAGACCTGCGAACGAACTGAGTGCTAACACGACCGTTAAAACACTTGCGAGCATTCGTTTCATCATGTATTTTCTCCTCCATCATTGTTTCGTGTTTGTTAACTGAGATTAATATACATGACAAAAGCAAGTAGTGCCGTTACATATAGACCACAAAAATATGTCTGTACTATTACCGTTATGTTACAAAAGACTCATTTTTTTAAGAAATGACCCTTTTTTAGGTTTATTTTTACGATGATGACGCTTCTTTTTTCGTTGTATGACAAACGTCGTAACAATAGATCATACGTTCGCGTATCACTTTTCTGGGATTTCATCAAAAAAAGGACTAAATCGTCGTATTAACGATTCAGTCCTTTTTAAAAATTATGCGTTTTGAGCAACCAATCCACCAACACGAACTGTATCGCGTGCGATCATCAATTCTTCATTCGTTGGAATGATAATGACTTTGACTGGTGAGTGTGGGTAGTTAATGAAGAGTTCTTCTCCATGAGCTCCATTGTTGAGTGATGGATCCCAGTAAACGCCCATGAATTCGAGACCACGTAGGACACGCTCACGGATTGAATCTGAGTTTTCCCCAACACCAGCTGTGAAGATAATGGCATCAACACCATTCATCTCAGCAGCATATTGCCCGATGTATCCGTGGATACGGTTCGCGAAGATACGGAGTGCCATCTCTGAACGGTGGTTTCCTTCCTTCGCAGCCGTTTGGACGTCACGCAAGTCACTTGAAAGACCTGAGAGTCCGTAGATTCCAGACTCTTTGTTCATGACGTTCAAGACTTCTTCCGCTGTTTTCCCTGTTTTCTCCATTAAGAATGGAATCAAAGCTGGGTCAAGTGAACCAGAACGTGTTCCCATCGTGATTCCTTCAAGCGGTGTGAAGCCCATCGTCGTATCGATTGATTCGCCACCCGAAACTGCTGCGATTGATGCTCCGCTACCTAAGTGACATGAGATCAAACGAAGGTCTTTTAATGGACGACCAAGTAATTCAGATGCACGTTCCGTAACATATTTGTGGCTCGTACCGTGGAAACCATATTTACGGATACCGTATTCTGTGTAGTAATCATACGGTAAGCTGTAAAGGAAGTTTTCTTCTGGCATCGTTTGATGGAACGCCGTATCGAAGACCGCCACTTGCGGCACTTCCGGAAGCAATGCTTGGAATGCCCGGATTCCGATCAAGTTTGGTGGAATGTGAAGTGGTCCGAGTTCTGTATACGACTCGATATCTTGCATGACTTCATCCGTGATCAATACAGAGTCTGCATATTTTTCTTTACCATGAAGAACACGATGTCCGACACCTTTAATCTCATCGTAAGACGAGATGATTCCGAACTCCATTAATTTTTCGAGTGATAACTCGACTGCTTCTTTATGTGTTGCAAGCGGGAGGACATCTGTATACTTTTGTCCTTCACCATATTTAATCGTAAAGATTGCATCGTCTTTACCGACACGTTCAACGAGTCCGACTGCAATCATCGTTTCGTTCGGCATTTCGAGCAATTGGAACTTCAAAGACGAACTACCTGCGTTTACCGCCATAATTTTTGCCATGATTTTTCCCCTTTTCCATTTGAATCCAATGAACATTCACATCTGTTTAGTTTTTCTTCTATTTCTGTTCTACAACTAGAATAGTCAAATTAACGACAGATTTCAATCACTTTGCGTAATTCATTTTAATTCTGTGTTAATCCATTCATCAATCTGTTTCACCATACCACCAAACGCACGGGCATCTGTGAAAGATGGTAGTTCAGCAAGTAACGCTTGTTTTGGCATCTTCATACCGGCTAAATGATTACGGACAATCAAATAACTTTTTGCTGCCTGTTCTTGTTTGAACATGGTTAACGGCAATTGTAAAATGCCGATGACGTGCGCTTTTGATTCAAAGTACTGTTTCAACTTGCCTTCCGTATCATGCTGGAACAAACCGTTCGGAATGACAAAAACACCGAACCCACCTGGTTTGACGTATTGCATCGCTTGTTCGATCAATAAGAAATGACTATAGCTCATACCCTCATCTCGCTTCAAGATGTAAGAAGCAGCAGCCTCTTCATCCGGATAATAACCGACTGGGAGATCAGCCATCGCAAGATCAACTGGATCTAGCAACAAAGGTCGTAACGCATCTTGATGCGTATACGTAACAGGATAGTCGAGTAATTCCGTTACCGCTGCCGATAAACGAATTAACGTCTCATCTACCTCAACTGCTTCAGCAGATGTGCCCGTCGAAAGCTGACTCAAGACAGCGTGTAACATACCACCTGTTCCACTTCCTAATTCAAGTAGTCGGATGTCCTCCTTACCTACCAATTTCCCGATTAGATAACCAGCAAACAAAGCGACGCTGTCTGGCGTCGGCAAATGGTTCGGTTGCGCTTGTTTCATCCCTTCTAAAATAGCAAGCGATACTGCCTTTCGAATGACCTCTTTGTCTACATTTTCAGTATGGCGATCGTTCAACCGGTCAATCACAGTCGTCAACGCTTCTAGGTAAGGCATATCAAGATCACGTTCGATTTGTTTTGTTTGACGTGTTAATTCCTTATATAACTTTTCTAACGGCTCCATGTACGTCATCCTCTCCAAAACGAAACGGCCCCCCGTAGAGCGGGAGCCGTTTCTATCATTAGTTCCATTGTAACGCTTCAGCGTCGTTTGTAAACCATTCTTACTTCGCTTCACGTGCTGCAGCGAGTGCTGCTTCGAAATTTACCTCATCCGTTGATTCTTCGAGGTATTCGACATACGTGATTTCGTTGTTCGAATCTAAGACGAAGACAGAGCGAGCAAGCAGACGTAATTCTTCGATTGCCACGCCGTACTGTGTACCGAATGAAAGATCACGGTGATCAGACAATGTCACGACTTGATCAAGACCACTTGACGCACACCAACGACGTTGCGCGAACGGAAGGTCGTTTGAGATCGTCATGACCGTCACACCTTCGATTTTAGCTGCTTCTTCGTTAAATTTACGAGTCTGCGCATCGCATACCCCTGTATCGATTGATGGGACGACACTGATGATTCGAACACCTTGGTATGTATCACGTGTTACGGGCGATAAGTCGTTAGCTAACACTTGAAAGTCCGGTGCTGTTTGTCCGACTTGAACCGCTGTACCTTGAAGTGTGATTGGATTTCCTTTAAACGTTGCCATATGAATTCCCCTTTTCCCCTGATTGGATATACTGTATTTTCTATTTAACTATAGGAATGATCTGCGAAGATGGCAAGTATTCTGCCATAATTGATGGACTTCAGTACCCGTCTTTCTAAAAAACAGGTATAATAAAAGAGTTCATGAAACGCTTTCAAGGGGGAATTGACCATGGCTCGAAATAATGTCTACCTGTACTACCGAAATACACAAAGACACGAGACGCAGGTGCGAAAGTTGATTGATGTCGGTACACGATACGGACTGAATGTCGTCCAAGATCATCGACAAGCAAACATCATCGTCTCGATTGGTGGAGATGGGGCTTTCTTGCAGGCGGCACGCTTCACAGGTTTCCGTGATGATGCGATCTATGTCGGATTCGCTGAAGGACCAAACTCGTTCTACTGTGACTTTGATATCAATGATCTTTCTGCGGTCGAAGCAATCTTTAAAGAGACGGGCAATCGTGTCTCGGATGGCGAAATCGAAGTACGTCGTTATCCACTACTTGAAGCATCCATCAACGGTGGACCACCGATGCTCTGTCTGAACGAATGTTCCGTAAAGTCGAGCATCATCAAATCACTCGCAATCGAAGTCTATATCGATGACTTCCTGTTTGAGACATTCCGCGGGGATGGAATGGTCATCTCAACACCGACGGGATCTACGGCTTATAACAAGTCACTTTCTGGTGCGATCGTCGATCCATTGATCCACTGTCTTCAAGTCAGCGAGATCGCTTCCGTTAACAATAACCGGTACCGGACACTCGGTTCTGCTTTCCTATTGAACCGCGGACGGAAACTCTCGTTACGCATCATTGAGGACGGAAACGATTATCCGATCATCGGGATGGATAACGAAGCACTCAGCCTGACACGAACGGATTCAGTCGATATCCAGCTCTCTGAAAAAGAACTTAAAACCGTCAAATTGACGAACAATACATTTTGGCATAAGATTCAACGCTCATTCTTATGACAATAAAAAAATCTGCCTCCTCAGGGCAGATTTTTTTATTGCGTCTTCCGTTACGTCACCCCTTATACTCCAATCAAAGGAGGTACACAGATGATGTATTCCACTCAGGAAATCGCCAAACTTACCGGCGTCACAAAACGAACGCTTTATCATTATGAGACGTTCGGTCTCCTTGTGCCAAAGCGCAACGATGCCGGTCACCGATATTATAGCAGTGAGGATCTTTTACGTTTACAACAAATCCTTCTCTATCGCTCTCTTGATTTTCCGCTGTCAGAAATCCAAAGATTACTTACACAATCTGACTCCAGTCATCACACGATATTGAAAAAACAAATTGTACTACTTCAAGAAAAAGCTTCGCATTATCAGATGCTCGCTCAACTCGCTGAACAAACATTACTCACTTTAATAGGAGGACTCCCCATGAAAGATGAACAATTATTCCGCGGTTTACGTCACGAAGAGATCGTCATGCACGAAAAGCAACATGCAGAGGAAGTCGAGGAACACTACGGTGACACCGACGCATATCGAATCAGTGCAAAAAGACAAAAACAACGTACCCCAAATGAGAAAGAAAGACTTAGTGCCATGCACAAGCAACTCGATCAGCGCTTGACGACTCTCTACCGCGACGGGCACAAGGCGACAGATCCAGACATTCAACAAATCGTGAAAGAACAACATGACTTCATCGATACGTACTATTACCCATGTGAGTTATCTATTTTTGAGTCACTCGGTCAGATGTACGTGTCCGACGAACGGTTTCGCGCTTATTACGATGCGTATGCACCTGGACTATCTTCTTTTTATTCAGAAGCTATTTCGCACTATGCAGAAGCAACATCAAACTAAGGTTGCTTCTGCCTGATAGACGATTTTACCAGCTTGGACAGTCTTCACTAAACGGTTATTCAAGATGGCTTCACCACGCAAGCGATAGAAGTCTTCTTCAAAGATGACGAAATCGGCATCGTATCCTGGTAGGAGTAATCCTTTGCGTCCATGTGTCTCGGTCGCGAGATGTGGATTTTTCGTAAAGAGTAACAAGGCTTCGTACATCGATAACGTCTCATTCGCCTTATTGACACGTCCCGCTGTTCCTTCCGTCGCTGCATACAGGGAACGCCGGACATCGGGGTCAGAGATCGGCGCATCTGCCCCACCGCATAATAATGCGCCGGTCTCAGCTAACGAACGTAAACGATAACTCCAGTCTAAGCGGTTCAATCCGAGTCGATCGACGATAAAGTCTGCGTCATCCAGTAAAAAGACCGGTTGAACGTCAATCAAGACCGGTAACTTCCGAATTCGTGCAAGCGTTTCTGGTCGAACGACCGTCGCATGAATGATCCGATCCCGCTTGCCTTTTGGTGCTGGATATTTCTCGAGCACCTGTACGAATCGTTCAATCGCTAAATCACCGATGACATGTGCCGCAACTGTAAACCCGTAACTACGTGCACGCTTGACGAGTTGTTCGAGTTGTTCTGGTGTATGCACTTCGATACCACGTGTCGTCGGATCATCAGAATAACCACGACCGAGAAGAGCTGTCCGTCCTCCGAGTGCGCCGTCGACGAATAGTTTCATCGCACCAATTGACATCGTTGATGGCAAAATTGGTTGCTGTTGCACGAACTCATCGATGATAAGATGATGAACGAGTAGATGTGTATGGAAGCCTGTCTCTTCTGTCACTTCTTTATATGCTTGGAGGACTTCCGCGACATCTCCGTGATACGATAAATCTTCTGTATGTGCCGCAATGATGCCGTATTGATACAAACTCTTGATTGCTGATCGGAGTGACGATTTATTTCGTTCTAAGTTTCCAGCTTGTAACGCATACAAAGGTTCAAGCGCCGCATCGTACAAAAATCCGTCAGCTTCGCCGTTATCCGATAAGCCGATCTTTCCACCATCGATGACAGTCGATGCTTTATAGCCGAGCTGTTGGAATAAAACATCGTTGACAAGTGCGGTATGCCGGTCTGTCCGTTTTAATAAGGCAGGAGCGTCCGGGAACAACTGATTCAGCCATGCTTTTGTCGGCGCACGGTCAAGTTTCGTTTCGTCATATCCTTCCGCCACGTGAATCCCATTGATTGGTTCTGCCTTGAGGAAAGCTTGTCCTAATGCTTCAAGCGTCGTATAACGCGAGGCATCGACACGGTTGATCGCTTCCCCGTAGCCAATCAGATGAATATGTGCGTCTGTGAAGGCTGGATAAACAGCTTTTCCGTTCAAGTCTTGAATCTGATCAATACGTCTACCGAAACGTCGACGTAGTTTTCCTTCCTCCCCCATTGCGATGATCCGCGTCTTCTCGACAAACATCGCTGAATGGACGTCCTCTTCATGTGCCATCGTTCGAATCAATCCGTTTACGTATAGTGTTCCCATTCTAATCACTCCTCTTTTTACAAAAATAGGGTGACCATGACGGTCACCCTGAATTGTCGATCCTGATTTAAACGTGCAACGTTTCCTCTGGTGCACACGATCGTTTAATGCGTTCGATCGCGTCCGGATCGTATTCATTTAGGACACGTTCCGCTAAGACGATCGTACGTTCATAGTCTCCCGCTAAGAACTTCGTTTCCGCGATCGTCAGCGACATATGTATCTCATTGTCGTGGCGACGGTATCGGTTCGCATACTGGACGAGCCGTTCGGCATACGTGACTTCGAACACTAATGTATCTAACCGTTCTTGCACATGTTTAAACGTTTCTTGGACGTCTTGACTTTGTGCAACGATCGATCGGACATTAAACGGTAACTCTTCGAGCCGTGTCTCAAGCGTCTGTAGCGAACGATTCGCATTCCGTAGTGCTTCTTCGACTTCCGTTGGTAAGTTCGGTAATCCAAGTCGTTTCAGACGAAGACGTGTTTGCGAGAGCTGATGACGCCATTCGACGATCCGTTCGCGCACTTCTGTCTCTTCTTTTCGAAGCGCTTGAAGTTCGACCGTAAAGCGTTCGTACTGAATCATCAACTGTTCCTCTAAGCGAATCGCATCGCGCATTTGATCTTCGAGCATACTGAACGGAATGATTTTCCCAGCAATCGACTCATCGAGATCTTTTGCCGCTTCAAATAGTAGCTCTTCGTCACGCTGAATCGTTTCGTAGTGAATTCCAAGATCTGCTGAGATTTCATACTTTTCACGTAAAATACTGAACTCTTGTGCTAACTGATGAATCCGTTCGCGCATCCGTAATGCTTTTTGTTTCAAGGATTGATTTTCTTTTTTCACTTGATGACGTGCATCAACTTCACGACGGAACGTATCGTACATTTGATCAACGTCGGCTGATAACTGTTGAATCGCCTCTTCCAAACCATCGACTTCAAGTCTCTCGATTTTTTCAGCAAGACTCAGGCGTTGTTCCTCGAACCGTTTAATCTCGGATTGGAGACCGAGGGGCTCAAGTGGATACCCATCTAACGACATTTCCTTATAACCCGCTCCGAGCTGATCAATCCGTTGACGCAATTCATGAGCGAGAATCTTCCATTGTTTCGGTACGAGCTCGACAAGGTGACGTGTCGTTGCTACTTCTTGTTCAAGCAACAAGCTTGTTTCGTACGCCTTCGTCACTTCGCCTGAAGCTTCGTATTGGCACATCTCATTCCAATGCGCATCAATTTGTTCACTTCGTTCTTCTAGACGCCCGAGTGCCGGACCGAATGAATTCGCTTGAATCAGTAATGATTTCCGAACTTGCCCTGAATCGGCCTCCCCTTGCGCTTTCAATTCTGCTAGAACCGATTGATTCGTTTTGAACGTCGACATCTCGACAAGCATCTCATCGATCAACCCTTCGAGTTCTGCAATCAATTGTTCCGTTACTTCGAGGTCATTCTTGACGGCGATGAACCGATATTTATCAAGCGCTTCTTCCGCTCGATAAAGTGTTTCATCGATTTGGGCGACATGGACCGTTAGTAATTCTTCCCACGCTTGATGCCAGGAGCTGAACTTCGTCTCCGTCTCACCCGCCATCGGTAGTTGCTTTAAGTCCTGCAACTCCTTTGGAATCGATGCACTGACGATGCCTTGTTTTCGCATATCAAGTTCATCGATTTTCGTGTAGTATTTTTTTCGACTGATCATGCTAAATAGCATGACGAGTAATACGATGACGATGACTCCGATCACCCATGCCCACATTTGTCACGACCTCCACTCTGTCGTACGACTTTAGATTTTCTCTAAATCGCAATAATCTTATCCTTATAATAGTATAGCGCAACCGTTTTGCATAGATTTACAGAGGCTTTTCCTGATTTCTTCCGCTGTTTTGAATCCTTTGTCCAAAAATCAATTGTTTGTCAGCTACATGAAAACTCGTTAAACTAAAAAAAATACGCTTTTCACGGGAGGAATTTTATTATGTTCGAAACAAAGACATATGAAGGTGACCGGACGAAACAATATGACATGCTGTCAAAACAACTGGATGCGTTATTAATGGGAGAAGATAATCAAGTCGCGAACTTGTCGAATGCAAGTGCGTTACTCAACCAATTCCTCGACCGCATCAACTGGGTCGGTTTTTATTTGACAGATATGGAACAAAACCAACTCGTCCTCGGACCGTTCCAAGGACTTCCAGCATGCGTTCGTATTCCATTCGGTCGTGGTGTCTGCGGAACGTCAGCAGCCGAACAAACGACACAACGCATCGAAGACGTTCATCAGTTCCCAGGTCATATCGCGTGTGACGCGGCTTCGAATTCAGAAATCGTCATCCCACTCGTCAAAGACGGCCAAACGATCGGTGTACTTGATATCGACAGTCCAGAATTCAACCGTTTCGATGAAGTCGATCAAGCTGGTTTAGAAGCATTCTGTACGACACTACTTCGTCATCTGTAATTCTGATTGACAGTCGATTGTCCACACCGTATACTTGTAAAAGTGCAGAAATGATAACGATAGCGGTCAAATCGCTTACGTATCACATTTCATGACTCGGTGAATAACCGGAGGGGCATCGTGTAACTTTGCTATCAAGCGAGGGTGCCACATCATGAAATGGGCGTAACGTGGGTTTGATGGCGTTATTATTTTTATGCAAATAATAACGAACACTAAGGAGGAGTCTTATTATGGCTCGCTATACAGGTCCAGCTTGGAAACTTTCACGTCGTCTCGGTATCTCACTTACTGAAACAGGAAAAGAAATCGCAAAACGTCCGTACGCTCCAGGACAACACGGTAACAGCCGTCGTAAAATGTCTGAGTACGGTCTTCAACTTCAAGCGAAGCAAACGCTTCGTCACATGTACGGAGTAAACGAACGCCAATTCAACCGTATGTTCAACGATGCTGGCAAAATGCCTGGTATCCACGGTGAGAACTTCATGTTCTTACTTGAAACACGTCTTGATAACGTCGTTTACCGTATGGGTATGGCTCGTACACGTCGTGCTGCTCGTCAGCTCGTCAACCATGGTCACATCCAAGTTGATGGCGCTCGCGTCGACATCCCGTCGTTCCGCGTGAAACCAGGTCAAACGATCTCAGTTCGCGAAAAATCGAAGAACTTTGTCGTTATCAAAGAAGCACTCGAAGTTGCTCCAGCAACTAAAGACTTCGTTACTTTCGATGCTGAGAAGCTCGAAGGAACGTTCGTCCGTCTTCCTGAGCGTTCTGAATTGAACGATCAAATCCAAGAACAACTCGTCGTCGAGTACTACTCACGTTAATCGATTGTTCCAGCACTCACTTCGGTGGGTGCTTTTTTTGTACATATCATGAAAATGTATACCTGGTCTTAAAAAAAGAGTGACGCCAATTATTTATTTGTGTTAACCTATAAACATACATAGTTAACACAAATAGAAAAGAGGACTTCATTCATGAAAACAAGAGATTTAACGTTCATCGCCCTCGGTGCTGCCATCATTGCAGCCGTCAGTTCTATGCCACAAATCCAACTCGTCGGTGCTGTTCCGATCACACTCCAGATGCTCGCCATCATGACGGTCAGTGCGATCCTCGGTGGAAAACGTGGTGGACTTGCTGTCTTGATCTTCTTATTGCTCGCAGCAGCTGGTCTACCTGTTCTCGGCGGAAAAGGTGGACTAGCTCCATTCGTCGGACCAACTGCCGGTTATTTGATTGCCTTTCCGATTGCAGGCTTCTTCATTGGACTGGTTGCTGAAAAAACGCATCGCTTCGTTCCCCTCTTCATTGGAATGATCGTCTTCGGACTTGGTTTAGTTTACCTGCTCGGAACATTCGGTCTGATGGCTGTACTCGATCTGTCGTTTAAAGATGCTTTTGCGATCAACTACCCCTTCATCCTATGGGATACGATCAAGGCCGTCATTGCCACGACGATCGCCGTTCGTTTGTTACCACTCCGCTTATTCCGGACAGCTTAAAAAAAATAAAACGCTCTCTGCATCTATGTGCAGAGAGCGTTTCGTATATCATCAAGCATGCTCGACGACAAAGTATTTTTTCTTTCCGCGACGTACAATCGTAAAGCGACCGATTGCATCTGATTCAGTGATTTCTTTCGTTAAGTCTTGCTCGCGTTCTCCGTTGAGGTAGATCGCACCGTTCGTGACGTCTTCACGTGCCTGACGTTTTGACGGACTAATCTTCGCCTCAACGAGCACGTCGACGAGGTTGTTTGATTCGCCAAGTGTAAAGCGTGGCATGCCTTTGAAGGCATCTTCGATATCTTCGACTTGCAACGATTTAATATCTCCGCTAAAGAGTGCCGTCGTAATACGTTGTGCTTGTGTCAGACCTTCTTCACCGTGGACGAGAACCGTCATTTCTTCTGCAAGACGACGTTGTGCGACGCGCTTCTCTGGTGCTGCCTTGACTTCTTCTGCAAGTGCATCGAGTTCTTCGTGCGTCAAGAACGTGAAGTATTTCAAGAACTTGATGACGTCGAGATCGTCTACATTGAACCAGAACTGGTAGAACTCGTACGGTGACGTTTTATCAGCATCTAACCAGACCGCACCGCCAGCTGTCTTACCGAATTTCTGACCATCCGCTTTCGTAACGAGCGGTACTGTCAATCCAAATGCTTTTTCTTCATGACCAGCACGACGAATCAGCTCCATTCCTGCTGTGATGTTCCCCCACTGATCACTACCTCCTACTTGAAGACGGCATCCTTTGTCTTCGTAAAGTTTCAAGAAGTCAAACGATTGAAGTAACATGTATGAGAACTCAGTGAATGAGATACCGTTTTGAAGACGTGAATCAACAGAGTCCTTCGCAAGCATGTAGCTGACCGGGAAGTGTTTTCCGATATCACGTAAGAAATCGATGATTGTCAAATCTTTCGTCCAGTCTAAGTTATTGGCGATCGTGACCGGATTTTCACCTTCAAGTGGTAAGAAACGTGACAGTTGATCTTTAATCCGATTCGCGAACTCTTCGACGATATCCGATGTGTTCAATGACCGTTCCGTTGCGCGACCACTCGGATCCCCAATCATCCCAGTTGCCCCTCCAACGAGACCTACGACATGGTGACCCGCTTGTTGGAATCGTTTTAAGACTAAAATCGGCAACAAGTGTCCGATGTGAAGTGAATCTGCTGTTGGATCGAAGCCTGTGTAAAGCGTCGTCGGATTCTCGAGTAGTGTTTTCAGCCCTTCTTCATCTGTCATTTGGTTAATTAACCCGCGAAATTCTAAATCCTCTAATAACGTCATTGTTTCTCCTCCTAAAGTTCACTATTAACAAAAAAAACCGTCCCTTCGTCTAAAACGAAGGGACGGAATATTCCGTGGTACCACCCTAATTGTCCTTTTGTGTAAAAGGACCACTTGGTTCGTCGATAACGGGACGGACCGCTTGATTTCTCAAGAAACTCCTGGAAGCGTAATTCATAAGTTCACTGTGTCCTAGTTCGCAGCACCACTAGGTCTCTGTCACAGGGAGTGACTTACTACTATATTCCGATCATGGTTTAGCGCAATATACGAAAATAAGATGGTTTCATGATACGTCGAAGGCGAATCCGCTGTCAAGTCCGATTTCATTAGTAGATTTATGGTATAATACGTCTATCTGTGATTTAATATTAATTTACACCTAAGTTTAAGATGCAAAGGAGATCATTTATGCGCGAGAACTGGTTCAAGTTTTGGAATCATCCCCGGACGAAAGCCGTTCGGCACTGGTCAAATATCACATATGATGTTTCATGGAACATCATTTTGTTCCTCATCATAGCTGTCTTACTCGTCGGTAGTTTTTCTGTTGGTGCAGCGGGCGGCTATTTCGCTTCGCTCGTCAAGGACACAAAAGCACCACCATTGACTGAAATGAAACAACAAGTCAACAGCTATGCCGTCACAAGCCAAATTTATTGGGGAAGTGGTGAAAAGCTGACGAACATCTCAACAGATGAAGAACGTCAGCCTGTCGATATCAAGAAGATTTCTCCTTACTTGATCGATGCGCTTTTATCAACGGAAGATGTAGACTTCTATCAACACGATGGTGTCGTTCCAAAAGCGACATTACGAGCAGTTCTACAAGAACTAACGAATTCTGCGTCGCGCACAGGCGGAAGTACGCTAACACAACAATTAATCAAAAACCAAATCTTGACGAACGAAGTCTCATTCGAACGGAAAGCGAAAGAAATTCTTTTAGCATTGCGCCTTGAAAACGCGATGTCAAAAGATGAAATTTTACAAGCGTATTTGAATGTCGTCTCATTCGGTCGCAATTCACTCGGTCGTAACATCGCTGGGATCGAGGCTGCATCACAAGGAGTTTTCAACAAATCCGCGAAAAAACTGACGTTACCACAAGCAGCTTTTCTCGCTGGGATTCCTAAAAACCCTTATTACTACACCCCTTACCTTCAAGGTGGCGTTGTCAAAAAGGACTTGACGCCAAGCGTCAACCGGATGAAAACAGTATTGAAGCGGATGTATGTCGCGAAAAACATCACGAAGGAACAGTACGAAAAAGCAATCAAGCATGATATTACGAAAGATTTCGCGAAACAATCAAAACGTTCTCGTGATACGTATCCGTATGTCTACGATTTAGCCGAACGTGAAGCGACGAAAATCATGACAAAGTATCTGATGAAACAAGATGGCGTGAAAGAAGATGAAGTGAAACCGTCTGAACTGGCAGAAGTGCGTGCCAACTATCAAGATCAAGCACTTGTTGCACTGCGCCAAGGCGGCTACAAAGTTCACTTGACACTTGATAAAAAAATTCATGAAGCGATGCAACAACCTGCGAAGAACAGTGCGAACTTCCCAGGAAGCATGCAATACAAACAAGTCGTCGATCCAAAAACGAAAAAAAGCGTTTCGAAACAGGATCCAGAAGAAACAGCAGCAGTCATGGTTCAAAATGAAACGGGACGTATCCTCGGATTCGTCGGCGGACGGTATATGGATGGAAAAGCTGACGATTTCAACCGGGCATTCCAAGCCAAACGTCAAATCGGGTCAACGGCAAAACCAATCCTCGTTTACTCGAACGGGATTGAAAATCGCTTGATCACACCAGGGTCTACCGTTAATGATGAGGAGTACTACTACCAGACTGTACCACGTCAACCTGGCGACCGTCCGATCAAGAACGAAGGTGGACGTTACCGTGGTAATGTAACGGTTCGTACGGCATTAGAACTATCATTGAACGTACCGGCCGTTAAGATTTACGAGAAGATGAACATGTCGAATTCGATTCAAAAACTCGTCGATATGGGAGTTGAAGTACCTGATGCGATCCGTTATGCCCCTTCTGCGGCACTCGGAACGATGGAAATCACACCTGTCGAACTCGCAGGTGCTTACGCGACACTTGCCAACTATGGTGAATTCGTCCAACCGTACATCATCTCGAAAATCACGAAAGACGGAAAAGATATCTATAAAGCAAAACCGAAGAAAAAACGGATCTATGAACCACGAACAGCTTACCTGACACTTGATATGATGCGTGGTGTCTTCACGAAAGGTACAGCGACGTTCGCTAAAGCTAGATTGAACGTACCGGGAGATTGGGCCGGTAAGACGGGTACGACCAACGATGTCAAAGACTCTTATCTTGTTGGTTCTACTCCTGGTGTAACCCTTGCCGTCTGGACAGGACACGACCAGAACAACTCACTCATCGGTCCGTCAACGTACTACCAACGTACGCAGACGCTCTGGTCACAGATGGCGAATGCATCGTATGGTGCGAACAGCAGTTACTTCAAATCTGGTGCCCGCTTCACGCAACCATCTTCTGTAACAGCAAATGACTTCCAAAACAGTGGTCGCTTCAAAGAAGAAGATAAGAAGAAAAAAGCAGAAGAAGCAAAGAAAAAAGCCGAAGCGAAGAAACAGAAAGAAGTAGAAGAAAAGAAAAAAGAGGCAGACGCACAGAAGAAAGAAGATCAACAAAAACAACAAGATCAAGCTAAAGAAAAAGCAGATGCTGAGGCAAAGAAAAAAGCAGCAGATGACGCAAAACGTGCTGCCGATGCAAAAGCAAAAGCCGACGCAAAAGCAAAAGCCGACGCAAAAGCCGAAGCTGATGCAAAAGCAAAAGCTGAAGCCGATGCAAAAAAGAAAGCTGAAGCCGATGCAAAAGCAAAAGCTGAAGCCGATGCAAAAAAGAAAGCTGAAGCGGACGCTAAGAAAAAAGAGGCAGATGCGAAGAAACAGCAAGAGCAACAAAAGAAACAAGATGAAAAGAAAAAAGATGCTGCTTCTGAAAACTAACAAAAAGGATGAATCACCTGTTTCGGTGATTCATCCTTTTTTCATGTTCAATCCTCCATCGTCGATAAATCGCCCGTTTCCAAGTTCAACTCCCATGCTTTCAGAACACGGCGCATGATTTTACCACTTCGTGTCTTCGGCAACTTATCTCGGAAATCAATTTCTCTTGGGGCCGCGTGAGCAGCTAGACCTTCCTTGACGAATGCTTGGATTTCTTGTTTTAATTCATCCGTTGGCTCATAACCATCACGTAAGGCAATGAATGCCTTAATGATTTCGCCTCGCACCGGGTCTGGTTTCCCGATGACTCCGGCTTCCGCGACTGCTGGGTGCTCAACGAGACGGCTTTCAACTTCAAACGGACCGACCCGTTCTCCAGCGGTCATGATGACGTCATCAACACGCCCCTGGAACCAGAAATAGCCTTCATCGTCCATATAGGCAGAATCGCCTGACACATACCATCCTTTAAAGAAATAGGATTCATATTTTTGTGGATTGTTCCAAATTTGACGCATCATCGATGGCCACGGTGTTTTCAAGGCAAGGTTACCCATCCGGAACGGTGGTAACTCGTTTCCTTGATCATCAATGATCGCAGCTTGGGTTCCTGGAATTGGTTTCCCCATCGATCCCGGTTTAATGTCCATCGACTTGTAGTTACAAATCATCATCGCGCCCGTTTCTGTCATCCACCATGTATCATGAATGCGTTGGTCAAATGCTTCTTTTCCCCAACGAATAACTTCTGGATTCAATGGTTCTCCGACAGACAACACATGACGAAGACTTGAAAGATCATGGTGATTCGCGACGTCCGCCCCCGCTCCCATTAACATCCGGAAAGCAGTTGGCGCGCTATACCAGACCGTTACGTTATACTTCTCGATAACACTATACCAGAAATCTGGATTGAAACGTCCACCGACAACTACGTTCGTTGCCCCATTTAAGAACGGTGCGAAGATACCGTAACTTGTTCCTGTGACCCACCCTGGATCAGCCGTGCACCAGTAGACATCGTCTTCTTGTAGATCGAGTACCCAACGTCCTGTCATTAAATGCTGAATCATCGCATTTTGAACATGGAGGACACCTTTTGGCTTCCCTGTCGATCCTGAAGTATAGTGCAAGATCAATCCGTCTTCACGATCCAACCAGACCGGTTCGAATACATCGGATGCTTGTTTGAACGCTTTTCGGAAATCAAGTAATGTTTCTGATTCTTCAACGCCTTCATCAACGAGTACTACTTTTTCAAGTGATTCCAGTTCCCCAACTGGAACACGCGGGAGCAACGCTTTCGTTGTCACGAGTAGTTTCGCTTCAGAATCAACTAAACGATCACGAACAGCTTGTTCCATGAATGCTTCAAACAACGGACCGACGATCGCCCCTACTTTCAGTGCACCAAGTAGGGCAAAGTACAGTTCTGGTGAGCGTGGCATGAAGATGAAAATCCGGTCACCCGTTTTGACTCCTGCATCGACTAATACGTTTGCCGCTTTATTCGTCAATCGTTTCATGTCTGCATAGGTGAATCGTTGTTCCGTCATTCCATCGAAATAGATCAGCGCATCCTTGTTCGCCCGCTCGCCTTCTGCGTGGCGGTCTATTGCTTCATAGGCCATGTTGACTTTCCCCGTTGTCGCCCATGAAAAGTACTGCTCAGCATCTTTCCAGTCGTACGTGTTCGTTTCATCATACTCTGCTAACCAATGCTTCCCCGGAAGCGCTTTCAAAACTTTCATGTCTCGTTCCTCCCCTTCTATGTTTTCCTCTTTATTATAAGCTAGTTATCCGTCAGTTCAATCCATTTGCCGTCAATTTGTTAAAAAATCCCTCTCTTTACTCAAGCGCTTTCGTCTATAATGAGTAGGAAGGTGGTGACGCTTACATGTTTGAAAAACAATTCAATCATCGGACGCATGAAACATCACTCGGTCCTGTTGACATCGAAGGTCCCGTACCGAGTCAAACACTAGCAACGTATACACTCGATTCAGGGTTAACGGCTTTTCGTCCACCCGCTGAACAACATCAAGCGCTCGTTGAGATCGCAGACCTTGAAGAAGGACGGATCATCGTCGCTCGTCAAGGAACGGAAATCATCGGTTATGTGACTTACTTATATCCTGATCCCTATGAAACATGGAGTGAGGGAAACAATCCGTACATCTTGGAACTCGGGGCGATTGAAGTCTCCTCTCGGTTCCGCGGACAACAGATTGGTAAAAAATTGCTTGAAATCTCCATGCTAGATCCTGCCATGGAACATTATTTAATTCTAACGACTGAATATTATTGGCATTGGGACTTAAAAGGGAGTGGACTATCAGTGTGGGATTACCGGAAGATCATGGAGAAGATGATGAACCATGGTGGTCTTGTCTTTTTCCCGACCGATGATCCGGAAATCGCCTCCCACCCTGCTAACTGCCTGATGGCACGTATCGGAAAACACGTCTCACCTGAAGTCGTCGCTCATTTTGATGCGCTACGCTTGAGAAGACGCTTCATGTATGACTGAGCTCGAGGAGGAATCGTCATGTTAATCGAACAAATCATGAATACGACGTGCATCACGATGCAACCGACGAATTCCATCGCGCATGCGGTTGAACTCATGCAACGTCATCAGATTCGTCATATTCTCGTCGTTAATGCCCGTCATGAACTCGTCGGTCTTGTCGGACTAAAGGAAATTCAAAGCGCGAGTAGCATCTTTCATCCGGACACAGCAAAACAAGACCTACAGTATCCCGTTTCAAGCATTATGATCGAAAGCCCTGTCACGGCCCATCCGCTTGATTTTCTAGAAGATGCGGCTGTGCTGTTTTATGAATATCGCTTATCCTGCCTGCCAATCGTCCGCGGTCGACGTCTTGTCGGTATCGTCACGGAAACGGATCTGTTACGGACATTCGTTCAGTTGACGGGTGCACTCGAACCAAGTTCCCAAATCGAGATCCGTGTCGAGAATACAGCAGGTACATTAGCGAAGATTTCCGCACTGCTTGCTAAAACGAATATTAATATTTTAAATGTACTCGTGTATCCAACAGACGATCCTTATGTCCGGATTGTTGCGTTTCGTGTTCAGACGATGAATCCAATTCGGATCATCGAGAAGTTACGCAAAGAAGGATTCGATGTACTTGGACCGGATGTGAGCAGATGAAGGATTTTGCTTATCTGTATAGTCCTGAAGAAGCAACCTATCGATTTTCCGAGACCCACCCATTTAACCCAATCCGTCTCGAATTAACCGTTTCCTTGCTTGAATCGATGCATCAATTAGATGACATCCCTTGTATCGCCCCACGTCATGCGACCGATGAAGAATTGGCACTCGTTCATGATCAGGATTATATTGCTGCTGTCAAAGCAGCCGGAACCGGAGTATTATCACCACTCAAGGCACAGATGTACGGTCTTGGTACGGAAGATACTCCCTTGTTTCAAGACATGCATTCGGGTGCTTCCCTCCTTGTCGGCGGAACGATTGAAGCATGTGACCTCGTCTTATCTGGTCAGTATAAACGCACCTTTCATATCGGCGGTGGATTACATCACGGGTTCCGCGGACGTGCTTCAGGGTTTTGTGTCTATAACGATACGGCTGTCGCCATGGCGGCGATGATTGAAAAATATCACTGTAAAATCCTTTATGTCGATACGGATGCTCACCACGGGGATGGTGTGCAATGGGCCTTTTATAATCGAAATGATGTCATGACACTATCTCTCCATGAAACGGGGCGCTACTTATTTCCAGGAACGGGGATGGTAACGGAGAGAGGATCTGAAGAAGGATACGGTTTTAGCTGGAATGTACCACTGGATGCTTTTACGGAAGACGATTCGTTTTTACTTGCTTATGAGACGGCACTCTTTGAGGCATGCGAGTTGTTTCAACCGGATCTCATCATCACACAAAATGGCGCTGATGCGCACGTGCTTGACCCATTGACGCATCTATCCTTAACGATGAAAAGTTATGAAAAGATTCCTCAAATCGCTGTGGCTGCGGCAGAAAAGTATACAGATGGAAAAATCGTTGCTTTAGGCGGCGGTGGTTATGATTGGTATCGTGTCGTTCCTCGCGCGTGGAGTCAGGTTTTTGCTGCCATGACAGGACAAGATCCTTTTCACGGGGAAATTCCAATTGCATGGCAAGAACGATGGGGCGGACAGGAAATAGCGCCACCCACGCACTGGCATGATCCGTCACCACTTTATCCCGCAATTCCAAGACGTCCTGAAATTGAAGAAAAAAATTGGGAGACCGTCAAACGATTGATTTGGCCATTCGTAAACGATGAACGTAAAAAACAACTGACAGCGATTTCCCCCTATTCCGCTGATTAATTGACTTTTTATCTTCACATTTATTTCGTTCGGAGTTCACATCTTGTTGCTATACTAAATATGGAATTTTTACTTAGTAAACGAATAGTTGGGGGAATCATCATGAAAAAGGCATGGCTTTACTCCGGTCTCATTCTGTCGACAGGGATCGTACTTGCAGGATGTGGGAATGAAAAGCAGGCAATGGATCACGATAACATGCAAGGGGCCGGAAAACCGACCGTCGACGTCACTGTCGATATCCCAGCAAAGACAATGGATGAAGATGCCGTCGTCTTTAAAGCATCCGCGGTCGAAAAGAAAAAGCCCGTCAACCTTGAGGACGTGACGTTTGAAGTTTGGAAAGCTGGAAAACAAGATGGGGCACATCAAAAATTCAAAGCAACCTTGAAAAAGACAGGTTTCTATCAAGCAGAAGCCAAACTTGCTGAAGGTGAATACGAAGGTCTCTATCATATTAATGATAAAAAAGGACTCCATCACATGGATAAGATCTCTTTTGTCGTCATGGATCATTCACATGAAAAAGAGGAAGCATCGCATGAACACGAAGCCGTCGATGGTCTGTCTGTCCATTATATGGGTGCGACGAAAGTAAAGGCTGGTGCTGACCTCCCTGTCTCCTTTCACGTTTTTCTCGATGGAAAACCATTAAAGGCGAACGTTCAAGTCGAAGTCATTGAAACCGGTATTGAAAAACATAATTATGTTCCATTAACTAAAAAAGGTGATGCATACAGCGGAAAAGTCACATTGAACGCCCCCGGTCAGACGACGGTGCGTCTGCACGTCGAAAATGATCAACTCCACCATCACCAAGATGAACTCATCACCGTCACAAAATGAAAAAGCGTCTCTTTTTTCAAGCAGCTTGCTTGAGAGAAGAGACGCTTTTTCGATTAAGGGCGTGTCGAATCCCGTTGTTCGATTCGGTGTGGTAACGTGACATCGTTCGTTTCGATTTCTTCTTTGTTCAAAATCTTTGTCAAAAGACGCATCGAGACTGCTCCAATATCATACATCGGCTGAACGACAGTCGTCAGTTTCGGACGAATCATCGTCGCAAGACGTGTATTATCGTGTCCGATGACTTCAAAGTCTTCTGGAACACGGTGTCCGGCATCTTGTAAGGCATGGATGACACCAAGAGCCATCTCATCTGTTCCAGCAAAAATCGCACGTGGGCAATCTTCTCCAAGTTCAAGCAACTGGTTCATCGCCTTCATTCCTGAATCATACGTATAGTTTCCAAGGACGACGTTTTGTTCGCTGAATGGAAGGTTCGCCTCTTCGAGCGCTCGACGATAACCAGCAAATTTCTTTTCGCCATTGATTTGCTGTTCAAGTGGACCAGTGATGAACCCGATCCGTTCATGTCCACGGTCAATCAATGATTTGACGGCGTCATGTGCAGCACTTTCGTAATCGATGTTGACGGCAGGAAGGTCATAATCTTGATTTAGTGTCGCAGCGAGAACGATGGGCACAGGTGATGTCTTGAATTCACGAACGAGATCCTCATGTAGACGCCCACCCATGAAGATGATCCCATCAACCTGTTTTCCAAGTAATGTATTGAGCAAATGGATTTCTTTTTCTCGATTTTGGTCGGAGTTACAAAGAATGATGTTATATTTATACATCGTCGCAACATCTTCAATCCCCCGTGCTAAATCCGCAAAAAAGATGTTCGAGATATCGGGTACGATGACACCGACAGTCGTCGTTTTTTTACTTGCAAGTCCACGAGCAACAGCGTTTGGGCGGTAACCCAGTTGTTCGATTGCATCTTGGACCTTCTTTCGTGTGGATGGTTTAACGTTCGGATTCCCGTTGACGACACGCGATACGGTCGCCATCGAGACAGCCGCCTCTCGTGCGACGTCATAAATCGTAATATTACTATTCAAAACAAATTCCTCCTTTAGTATGATCCATCTCAAGTGTTTTCATTTCGTTTTCATTTTTAGGCAACACGAAAGGAAGACAGGAAAAGATAGTTTTCTTTTCCCATTCTTCCTTCATTGTAAAACGTTTTCATTCGCTTTAGGTCACCCTTTTTCGAAAATCATTGAACGTTTAGTGCCGGAAAGGTAGTCGTCAAGTTTTCGACGAACGTATCGAATTCTTGGAAATCAAGTTGTTGGTTCGCATCAGATAGTGCGAGTGCCGGAAACGGATGGACTTCAACCATGACAGCATCAGCACCGATCGCGTAAGCCGCTTTCGCTGTTGGCAACAGAAGATCCTTCCGTCCTGTCGAATGCGTCACATCGACCATGACAGGAAGATGTGTCTCTTGCTTCAGAATTGGAACTGCTGAGATATCAAGCGTGTTCCGTGTTGCACGTTCATATGTCCGAATGCCGCGCTCACACAAAATGACTTGATCGTTACCACTTGCCATGATGTACTCAGCCGCGTACATGAACTCCTCGAGTGTTGCAGCAAGTCCTCGTTTTAAAAGAACCGGCTTATTTGTACGACCGACTTCTTTTAGTAAATCGAAGTTTTGCATGTTGCGTGCGCCAACCTGGATAATGTCGACATATGGTAAAGCAGATTCAACCGCACTCGGCGTCATGATTTCAGTGATGACATGCAAACCGTGCGCGTCCGCTGCTTTTTTCAACATTTTTAGACCCTCGAGTCCAAGACCTTGGAAGTCGTAAGGTGATGTGCGTGGTTTGTACGCTCCACCTCGCATGAACTTCACGCCGTGTTTCGCGAGTTGTTCCGCGACTTCGAATACTTGTTCCTCGCTCTCGACCGCACATGGTCCAGCAATCAATTGTTGAGAACCATCTCCGATGACAGCATCTCCGATTCGGATGATCGTGTTCGTCGGTTTTTGTTTCCGTGATACGAGTAATTTCCGAGTCCGATCTTCTCCTTGTAATTCAAGAGAAGCTTTGAAAATTTCTTTAAATACATGCTGAAGGCGTCCTGTTTCAAAAGGTCCATGGTTATTAGCAGCAATTGATTCGAGCATTTGACGTTCCCGAACAGGGTCGTAACGGTCAAGCCCTTGTGCTCGTTTGACTTTTCCGATTTCGACAGCAATTTGACCACGTCGGTTCATCAATTCCAATAATTCTGCATTCACTAAATCGAGTTCATCCCGTAATCTTTTTAATTCTGCGTGTTGATCCATGTCCTACCACTCCCTAATCAGCATATAGCTCGTAATAGCAACTAATTATAACGAACTCTTTCCATGTTGTACATAAAGAAGCTGCATGATTTCTTAAAATATGAAAATAAATTACGTTTTTTCATATAATTTTTTCTACGTTTTCTCTATAAAGAAACATAGAAAAAGAGCCCTCATGATGAGAGCTCCGTATTCACTTCTTATTTCTTATGATTCACATCAGATTGTGGGTCATTGTCTTCCTCTTGCTCTTCCGCTAACTGTTCCCGTAGCTCTGAAAGATCAACGACCGTTTCCGTATCGATTTCTTCTGCCACGGATGCGCCATCGACTTCGTCCCCAATTTCACGCTCGATGTCACGTACAAGCTGTTCTGCTTCTGCGAGAGCTGCATCGATACTTGCCTGATCCTTCTCAAAACCAGCGTATTGTGCCGCTTCTTGAACCGTCGAATTATTCTTCGCTTTTTCAATGACAGGTGCTGCTTTGTCTTTTGCCAGTTGAATCCATTCTCCTACGAGTGGTTCTGCTTTTTCGCGAACAACTTGCGTCTGTTCTGTCAAACGTTGACGTGCAGGAGCCGTACGCTCGTCGATTAAGTCGCGCATCTCACGACCTGATTTCGGACTAGAAAGGAGAGCTGCCGCGGCACCAATCAATCCACCAACGATGATTCCCGCGAGGAAACCTCCTCCTTTAGAAGAATCTTGTGTTTGATATGGGTGTTGTTTCGTCATGATTTACGATCTCCTTTCAACTCATCTGGAATGCTTTCGACGTCCGGGACGGATACGACTTCCGGTGTAACCGGTGTCTCTGCTTTTTTCCGGAATCGACGACGTGGTTTTTTCTCGACTGTCGTCGTTGCTGTCGTATGATTTGAAACTGTTGTTTCTGCCGGTTTATTTTTTTTGAATAATTCTACAGCGACTGAGCCCCAACGGACTGCTTGTGCAATCTGGTCTTTATTCGTATCTGCCGCACCAGCGACCGTATCGGATACCGTCCGGACAGAATCTGTTACTTTATTCAAGGACGTACCAAGCTCTTCGATCGAGTTTGCAACAGGTGCAAGCAACTCGGTTTTTTCTTCAATCGTATCGACAAGACGATTCGTCTTATGTAACAACGCTGTCGTCTCCATCATGATACCGTCCAATTGACGTTCAAGTCCTGCTGTCGTGTTGGCTACATTGTTCAGCGTCTTACTTGCAGCACTTAGTACACGGGCAAGGAAAATGACGAGTACTACGAATGCGATCGCAGCGACTAATCCGGCGATTCCGCCTAATGTGATTTCCATGGTTCTTGCCTCCAATTTTTTGCGTAGTCTTTTGTTGTTAGTTCGACATGTAGCAAGTCGTTCCTGCTACTCCAAATGGTTTATTTCCGTTACAATGATAATTGAAACCTACATCATCCATTTCGAGGGGGAAATTTCATGCGTGACCCACGTCTTACTCAACTGGCAACGAATCTGATCAACTATTCGGTTGCCCTTGAACCTGGTGAAAAAGTATTGATTGAAAATTTCGGTATCGAACGTGAACTAGTCGAAGCACTCGTAGAAGCTGCCTACGCGGCTGGCGGTCATCCGTTCGTCTTACTTAAGGATAATCGTATCCTACGAAAATTATACCGAAATGCTTCAGAAGAGCAACTCCAATTGATGGCAGACATCGAACGTAAGCAGATGCAGGCGATGGATGCATACATCGGATTACGAGCTGGTGATAACATCAATGAACTATCGGATGTACCAGCTGAACAAATGAAACTGTACGGTCAAACGATTGGTAAGATGCATACACAGGATCGCGTCAAAGGAACGAAATGGGTCGTCCTTCGCTTCCCGACAGCATCGATGGCTCAACTTGCCAATCAATCGACAGAAGCATTCGAAGACTTTTACTTCGATGTCTGTACGCTTGATTACGAAAAAATGGGACAAGCGATGGAACCGCTCGTCGATTTGATGAACCGGACGGATCGTGTTCGTCTCGTCGGACCAGGAACGGACCTTTCGTTCTCGATCAAAGACATCCCAGCAATCAAATGTGCCGGAAATGCCAATATTCCGGACGGTGAAGTCTTTACGGCACCCGTTAAAGATTCCGTCAACGGTGTCATCTCATATAACACACCATCTCCGTATCAAGGATTCACGTTTGAAAACGTCAAACTGACGTTCAAAGACGGTAAAATTGTCGAAGCGACGGCGAACGATACGGATCGTATCAACCAAGTCTTCGATACAGATGCGGGTTCTCGTTTCGTCGGTGAATTTGCGATTGGCGTCAATCCCTTTATCCAGCATCCAATGAAAGATATTCTGTTCGATGAGAAAATCGATGGCAGCTTCCACTTCACGCCGGGTCAAGCTTACGAAGAAGCCTACAACGGTAATGATTCATCCGTTCACTGGGATCTCGTCAACATCCAACGCCCTGATTACGGTGGTGGGGAGATCTGGTTTGACGACGTATTGATCCGTAAAGACGGTCGTTTCGTCCTTCCTGAACTCGAAGTCCTCAATCCTGAAAACCTGAAATAAGAAAAAGCGGATGGCTCGTCCTTCATAGGACAGGGGCATCCGTTTTCTATATCTTATTTTTTCAATGTCGCACGAAGCATCCAAATTTGTTTTTCGATTTCCTTCGCTTGACCAAGCAGATCATCTTCCACTGTTACGTCTTGTGCCTCAAGATGTTCAATCGCATCAAGCATCTCTTTTCGGACTTGTTGGAAGTCTTTAATGACCGAATCGATCATCTCATCTGCTGACAAACCTGATTTTGCTTCTTCGAGTGTCGTTTGTTCTAAATATTCTTTTAGCGTCGCTGAAGGTGTCCCGTTATTCATCAAGAGACGTTCCGCAACGACATCATACTGCTCAGACACCCATGTATAGAGTTCTTCAAGCTTCTCGTGAAGCGTCAAGAAGTCTGGACCTTTAATATACCAATGGTAGTTATGGAGCTTAACGAATAGGACCCCATAGTTTGCGACCTGTTGATTCAAAGCTGATTTTGCATGATTACTGATCATCTGATATTCCCCTTTCCTGATGTTCTAATTCATCTTTATCCTTAAATAACAAAGGATAAACATCATTTTCAGGAAGATTGGATTATCGCGGACGTTTTAATCCCTTTAGCATATATCCGCCTTTGAAGTCGACGGAATCGAAGGCAACGAGAAATGCTTTCGGTTCATACTCCTCGACGAGGTTACGGAGCACTTTCATACGTGTTCGTGCCGCAAGGACATCTAATCGGTAACGAACACCGTCTCGACCTTGTCCTTGATAATGCGTCACACCGAAACCATTATCACGGATGACTTGAATGAGTTCTGCCGGAAATTCTTGTGTGTGTACTTGGATCATATTGTAACCGATGGCTAGTTTTCGTTCGACATATCCACCAATGAGTATACCAAGTCCGAATCCGAGTGCATAAACGACCATACCAAGTGTCGTTAAGTCTTGGAACACGATTCCTAGTGCAAAAATGTAAATCAATGTTTCGACCGTCCCAAAGAGTCCGGCAATGACGGTCCGTCCTTTAACAAGCATGATCGTCCGCAATGTCAAAACAGGAACGTAAATCAACTGGAGCAATAAGATGAGTAAAATCTGTCCCATGGTGTCTTTCCTCTCTATAATAACTTCAACACATACACACTATTTCAAACTTTATTTCAAGATGCAATCCTATTTTAGATTTTCCCTATCAGTTTTTTGATTTTACTATCACAATTCAAATTTACGACAAAAAAATGCCACTCTAATCGAGTGACACTTTTGGTTCTCACTTATTTTACACTTTGATATTGATGCTGATACGTTTGAATGTCGCCCGCTCCCATGAATAGAAGCACAGCATTTTCATGCTGACGTAGGACAGAAACGTTGTCGCGCGTCAGAATAGAAGCTTGCGGAATTTTCTCCTGCAAATCTTCGACTCGAACTTGCCCTTCCTGCTCACGTGCTGAACCAAAGATTTCACATAGATATGTCGCATCTGCTTCACGTAAAGATGTCGCAAAATCATCCATGAATGATTTCAAGCGTGTGTACGTATGCGGTTGGAAAATCGCGATGACTTCACGATCCGGATATTTCTTCCGTGCCGACTCGATCGTTGCGCTGATCTCTTTTGGATGGTGTGCGTAGTCGTCTACTAAGATTTGTGTGCCAAATTCTGACTCACTGAAGCGGCGTTTCACTCCACCGAATGTTGCTAAACGTTCAGCAACGTCTTCTTTACTCAATCCTTCGTACTGACAGATCGCAATGACAGATAATGCATTCAAGACATGATGACGACCGAATCCTGGAATCAGGAACGTGCCATAGAAATCATCACGTAAATAGACATCAAACGATGTGCCGTCTGGCGTTGATGTCGCATTTTCAGCTCGGAAATCATTGTTTTCTCCGAATCCATAATAAAGAACAGGTACATTCGCTTGAATGTTTTGAAGATGTTCGTCATCTCCACAAGCAACGATTGCTTGCTTGACCTGCATCGCCATCTCTTGAAAAGCCGAAACGACATCATCGATTCCCGTGAAATAATCCGAATGATCGAAGTCGATGTTCGTCATGATAGCGTAATCCGGCTTGTAATATAAGAAGTGACGTTTGTATTCACATGCCTCGAAGACGAATGCCTTCGCATCTTCTACTCCTGCCCCTGTTCCGTCTCCGATCAAGAAGGCCGTCGGTGTAATACCGCTCAAGACGTGTGAAAGCAAACCTGTCGTCGACGTTTTTCCGTGTGAGCCTGTAATGGCGACCGAACGATATTCATTTGCTAAGTGTCCTAAGAAATCGTAATAATGATGGATCGTTAAACCAAGTTCATTTGCCCGTGCGATTTCTGGATGATCATCTCCAAAGGCATTCCCCTGGATGATGACATAATCTTCTTTGATGTTATCCGCATTGAACGGGAAAAATGGAATTCCCTTAGCCCGTAACGCGTCTTCAGTAAAAATGTGCTTTTCGATGTCTGAACCTTGTACCTCATGATTCATCTCATGTAGTACTTGGGCGAGCGCACTCATCCCTGTTCCTTTGATTCCAACAAAATGATACTTTGTCATATAAAAGCCCTCCAATTCACGTTCCGGTCCGTACCATCGGGCTCGGGTACAAAACCTGTACCATTATAGCAAACCGATTTATTTTTTACCATGTAAATTATTTTGCTCTCGACGCGCACGATACATCGCCATCAAGTCTTTTGTCGTCATAACGACATTGACAGGCGGTCCAACCGGCTTTTTCACTTCCGACTGAACGGGTGCTACTGCTTCCGCTTCAGCAACAGATGGATCCAAAATCGAAGTGACTTCTTCCGATTGTTGCTTCTCTGCTTCTTGATCATCAAGAAGTGCCTCGCTCGATGTATCCATCGGAACAGTTTGCTCTTCTACGGTTTCACGTGTAGAAGGCGCTTCACTTACCCGCTCTTTTACAACCGTTTCTTCTGTTTCAGGTACGGTCGGCAATTCGACTTCGCTTACGTGATCTTGATTGGCTTCAGGTTCCGGTACAAGTAATTCAACGTCCGTCACCGGTACAAAGCCAGCATCTGCTTCTGCATTGTCTAAGACAACTTCTTCCGGCGCAACAGCCTCCTGCTCCGTCAAAGTAACCTCATCAGTAATTCCCTGTTCATCTGCATCTGAAACCTGTTCAACGGTTTTTGTTTCTTCCGCAGCTTCTACCGTTTCAGATACAGATTGTTTCGGACGTTGGAATCCATAAATCGGTGAAGGAACATCTGTTAAAACGAAGCGGTCTTCGCGCTCCTCTTTTTTCGGACGCTCTACCGGCTTTGTCTCACGTTCCCCCGCAAGCTCTCGACGAATTCGGGCAGCCTGCTCCTTTAGTGACTGTTCATAACGATTACTCATACGTTCACCCCTCCATCTTGTTAAAAAATCGGTCGAATCATCGACCGATTGAGAATGCTTCCCCTACTGCTGATGTATCATCAAGTACAAGAATCCCTTTTTCTTGTGGCGCATTGGCAAGTCCGAGCTCACGCGCTGAACAGAGCATACCACTTGACGGTACGCCACGTAATGCTGAAGGACGAATGATTAACCCAGACGGCATGACCGCACCCGGTTTAGCGACGACGACCTTTTGACCCGCCGCTACATTCGGCGCTCCACAAACGATTTGTAAAGTTCCGTTATCCACCTCTACCTGACAGACCGATAATTTGTCAGCATCCGGATGCTTCTCACAAGAAGCAACAAACCCGACAACGAATTTCGGAGAATAGTCAACTTGTTCGAGTGACAATTCGATATCTCGGTTTGCAAGTTCGTTTTGGATGCGTGCTGCCAATTCTTCCGTCAATTCAACCGGTCCTTGTGACTCGATCGTAAATGTATTCGACGCCTCAAACAAGTTGTAACCAACAATACGATCACCATGCTTGATTGTTGCTACGTCTCCTTCACGAGTCGCCGTCACTTCCGCACGTGGTGCGTCTTCTAAAATGATCATTAAGACGTCACCGACGCCCTCTTTATTATAAAACACATTCATTCAATCCATGACTCCCTTCCGTCTTTCTCACAATGCCTATTGTATCAGATTCTTTACTCTTTCGGCTGCTTGTTTTTCGCAAGGACGAAGACCGGCTCAAGATTGCCATCTTCATATAAGAATGGCAATGCCGTAACAGGTACACGACCGTTCGAGAAGAAATCAAACATGAGTTGTTGTAAGACATCATATCCAGCGTCATTGCGGATATCGGCAAAAATCAAGACATCCTGGTGTGGAATACCAACAGCGAATTCCCCTTCGATTCGCGCCGCGTAATCAGCTAACAATGTCTTGTTCAAGACACGACTCGCCTCATATCCGTCTCCAAGACTCAAGAAATAAAAGATGTTCCCCGCTACTTCATCTTGTTTAAATGGCGCATCGAGCGATTTCAGGTTAAAACGTGCAGCTTCCGACAGCTGTTCAGCCGTCCATTCTGCAGATGCCAATAACTCCTCGTCAATCAAACGATATGTCGCCCCTAAATCAAGTGCGTACATGATTTTCGTCTCACCAGTATGTGGTGTGCTGACAAGCGTTTTTCCTTCTTTTGTCGTATCAGCAAACGATTTAGCCCGAATGACAGGGAATATTTTCTGTTCTTGTCCAACGAGTGAAATTTGATCCGTTTGTCCGAGTACAGCACGGATGTATTCGATCGTCTCTTCGACTGCGATGACACCTCTTCGTTTTGCTTTTGCGACGAGCGGGTTCAATCCGACATCAACGCCTGATTTATCATGCTTCCGCTCAATTCGTAACACGGACTTTTCACGATCGAAATACGTTGTATAACCTTCTTCTTCGAATGTTTGTGTCATCATTCTTCGGATTTGTTGTAGTTCCACTTGATTTCATCCTTTCTATCATGAAAAAAAGCGAGTCAGCGCTCGCTTTTTTCTTAAACCGTTTCTAAAAATGCTGTCACTTGTTCTGGTGTCTTCCGCTCTTTGCCGACATAACGCCCTGTTTCTTCACCATCTCGGAACGCGACAAAGCTTGGAATTCCGAAGATGTCCATTTCCTGGGCAATTTCAATGTGATCGTCGCGATCGACATAGTAAAATTCGAACGCGTCAAACGTCTGCTCGATTTCCGGCATGAACGGATCTAAAAAGCGACAATCCGGGCACCAGTTTGCTGAGAATAAAAAGACGGCCTTGCCTTGTTTTGCTGTATCGAATTCTTGTTTGGATTGTAATGTTTTCATGATGGTTTCCTCCTTTAATTTCCCTAGAAGTCATTGCCCTCATCATAGCATATTCAAATGTGACTGTGCGTTTTTGTGCTCGGTTTGCTATACTGCAACTAGAAAACACCTTGAAAGGACTTCACTATGGCAGATCAACCAATCAAACATCCGTTCGAACGCTTCGTCGGCTTCATCGGCATGACGAGTTGTTTACGTTACGGCTATTCCTTCATTGATTCCGAACGGAGCTTACCCGAAATCTTTTTATATTTAGTTGTCGGTTTCGCGGTCATCATTCTACTCGAAGCACTCGGAAAACGACTTGCTCGGAAATTACCTGTCGTGCGCATGCGTTACTTGATACCCCTCTATCTCGTTTATCTTTACATCTTCTTCACGAGTTTTTATTCGAGTTCATTCGGATTCTCTTTATGAAATGAAAAAAAGCTGATTCAAAAGGTATGTCCTTGTTTATCCACCATTCGGTCAAACAGACACATTCTTTAGAATCAGCTTTTTGTACTTAATATTCGATTTTCAAGTCACCATCTTGAATCCGACCGAGTCGAAGTAATAACCGATAGATGAGATAACTGATGATGCCAGGCGCAATAAAACATAATACGATGACGGCTACATAGTATTCCATTTCAAACCCCATCGTCTTCAACAACATCAATGGACCAACAAAACCACTCGTCCCCATGCCTGAGCCTTCTGGGTTGCTCTCAAGCATCAACAGAACAGTCGCGAATGGCGCTAGGATAGCACCTGCGATCGTAGGCGGAATGAGAATCCAAGGATTGCGGATGATGTTTCCGACTTGGAGCATCGATGTGCCGATACTTTGTGCGATGACGCCCCCGATTCCGTTATCACGATAACTGATGACACCAAAACCAATCATTTGAGCGGCACAGCCGATCGTCGCAGCACCCGCAGCAAGTCCATCCAATCCAAGCATGATTCCAAGTGCGGCACTTGAAATTGGCGCTGTCAATGCAAGTCCCATCACAGTAGCAATGAAGATACCCATGAACAACGGTTCGCGTTCCGTCCCCCAGCGAATTATTTCACCCAGATCGGTCATGCCTTTTCCAATCCATTTCCCGGCATAACGTCCAGCAACGAATCCAACTAGCAACGTGACGAACGGCGTCAACAGAATATCGAGTCGCGTCATTTTTGACACGAGTTTTCCGATTTCTGTTGCAAGTAGCGTCGCAATGTAACTACCTGCCGGTCCGCCAGCTTCATATCCAAATGCTCCAACCGCAACTGCTGCAAATAAGATGAGTGGCGGTGCTTCAAGCGAAAACGCTACGGCGACACCGATCGCTGGTCCCGTCAGAGCAATCGCCTGCTCGCCTAATTGAATAAGAAACCTTGCTTCGATACCACGATCTACCAACCCTTCTCCGATTGTTTGAACAATCAAGCCCATGATCAGCGAACTGAATAAACCAAGCGCCATATAACTTAATACAGTGATGAAATATACTTTAGGGCTAAGTGAAATTCCCTTTTGCTTGAACATCTTGTCACGTCCTTTACTCAACATCGCGTATCATTATACCAAATCCACTTTCGATTCGACTAGGCTGTTTTTCCAGCTGACAAGACAATCAACATCATTATGTTCTCACTACAATAAAATAGACGACGGATTATAAGTCCGCCGTCTATTTCATGAGGATGGTCCTCCCCGTTCGTTATTTACTTGACTTGCAATGTTGCAAGCGTCGTCGTATCAAGATTCGTGACGAGTTTTCGTAGCAATTCCTTCGCCGCATCATAATCATCTGTATGCATGATCGATGCGTGCGTATGGATATAACGTGCCGGTAAACCAACGACTGTTGTTGGAATACCATTGTTCGAGCGATGGATGACACCGCCGTCCGTTCCACCTGCACCGACGTAGTATTGATACGGAATCTTGTTCGATTCTGCCGTATCAAGGACATAATCCGTCATCTCTTTCGAAAGAATCATGACGCTGTCTTTAATACGGAGTAATGGTCCTTGTCCGAGTTGACCAAATTCCGTTTTGTCTCCTGACGCATCATTGGCAGGAGACGCATCGACGACGAACGCCACATCAGGATCGATAAGCGTCGTCGCTGTTTGGGCACCGCGCAATCCGACTTCTTCTTGAACCGTTGCACCAGAGAACAAAATGTTCGGATGATCCGCTGCTGTCGTCTCCTCCAACAATTCGATTGCCATTCCGACACCATAGCGGTTATCCCATGCTTTCGCCATGATTTTCTTCGGATTCGCCATCGGTGTGAACGGGAAAAATGGTACTGCCGGAATACCCGGACGTACACCAAACGATTCCGCTTCTTCTTTTGAATCCGCACCGATATCGATGAACATGTCTTTGATTGCCATTGGCTTATTGCGTACTTCTTCTGTTAATAAGTGTGGTGGAATCGACGCGATGACACCAGGGATGATACCGTTGTCTGTACAGATCGAGAACCGTTGGGCAAGCAATACTTGACTCCACCAACCACCGAGCGGTTGGATCCGTAACATCCCATTCTTCGTGATTTGCGTCACCATGAATGCCACTTCGTCCATGTGTCCGGCAACCATGACTTTCGGTCCTGTCGCATCCCCTGTTCGCTTCCCGAAAATCGAACCCAGTCCATCTGTAACGATCTCATCCGTGACAGGTGTAATGCGTTCGCGAACGAACTGACGAACATCGTGTTCAAACCCTGGTGCCCCATTTAATTCCGTCAGTGTTCGAAATAACTCTCTCGTTTTTTCATTCATATGTATCGCCTCCTGTTACCCATTATACAAAAAATTGCTTCAATCACTTAACCTTTTGTTTCTCTCTGAACGAATTATTTGGTACAGTAGGAATAGAACCTGTAAGGAGGGGAATTTTAATGAAAAAACGCTATTGGATTATCGGATTGGCAGCAGCTGTCGTCGCCGCTTTCGCAGTGAAGAAGGCCGTTGACAATAAACAACTTTCTGCCGAAGAAGCGCTCGAAATCACGAAACGCACATTTTCAGCAAAAGGACGTGTCCAAGGTGCATGGATCTCTGCAACACCGGAGGCTTACGCATATGAGTCACGTGACTACCAAAGTTATAAAGGTGGCATCTCGGTCCTTGAAGGTGATGACGAAAAAACGTATCAATTCACAGTCGATGCCGAAACTGGCGCATTACTCGAATACGCTTAATCAGAAGACCGTGCTTCAATCGATGAAGTACGGTCTTTTTTTCACGTTCCTATAAAGGAGGTATGATTCATGTCCATTCTTGCTACTATCTTCGTTTTACTTGTTTCCTTAGAGCACTTTTATATCATGGCTCTTGAAATGTTCTTTTTATCCTCTAAGGCGGCACGACGTACATTCGGACTGACGGATGAAGCGGTCGCATCTAAGCAAATCCAGACGCTTTTTGCCAATCAAGGTCTCTACAATGGATTTTTAGCTGCTGGTCTTCTGTTTGGTCTGATCCGTGAAGATATTGCTGTCCAACTGTTCTTTTTAGCTTGTGTGATCATCGCCGCACTCTATGGCGCCTTGACGGCTAATCGTTCCATTTTACTTAAACAAGGATTACCCGCCATACTCGCTTTCATCTTTGTGTTGTTAGCATAAAAAAAAGCCTCTACCCAAACGGGTAGAGGTTTTTTTGATTAGCGCGGGTTATCGTTGCGCTCATAAATCGGATTCATGTATTCCGAAGTAGAGTACAAACGTGGTACGACGATGTATAAGACGATCGCTGGTACAGCGATGATCAACAACATCAAGAGTACCGGTAACCAGTAAACGACTTTTTGATGAAGATTATCCGAGTTGCTGTCGATGTATTCTTTTACGCCATCAACTTTTGCAGCGTCGGCATTCGTCAACAATTTACCGCTATCGGCATTGAAGAAGTGAATTTCACGTTTGATTGTGATGAAGATGCCGTCACGAACTGTCTTGATGACAGCGATTCCGCCAATGACTTCTTCTCCTTTTCCGTTCGTGAACGTCTTCGGATCCTCGATTTTGACCGAACCTTTTTTATAATCGTAATGCGTCGTTGGTAATTCCTCATTTAATGCTTTTGTCATTTCTGAGGTATCAACCGCAGCAAGTACCGATTGACCGATACTTAACGCGAGAAAGAGCGCCGTTACGAAGGCTAAGCTTTTCTGCCACATCCCCAAATTCCCCCTTTACCTATAAGTACAAGTTCTTCAGTCAACAACATTGTACCAATTAATAAGAAAAAAGTGTGAAAGAAATACCAGGAAAATAAGAAAACTTTTTGTCTAAATTAATTTTGGTATGTTGCTTCCATCCGATAAATTGGTTGACCCATTGAAGAAAAGCGCTCTTCATACTCTGTCCGGACGTTATCCTCCGGTTCATTCGCATGTAGATCAAGCGACATCCAGTCAAAACGCATACCGTATGCCGACATCGTCATCAGACTCGATTCAAACAACTTTCGATTGTCAGTCTTGAAATGGATTTGTCCTTTCGCAGGTAAGATGTCTTCATACGTTGAGAGGAACGTTTTATACGTCAAACGACGTTTCGCATGGCGTGTCTTCGGCCAAGGATCCGAGAAGTTCAAATAAACGCGCGCTACTTCACCTTTTTCGAAGTAATCACGTAAATCTTTCGCATCGACCGTCAAGACGCGAACATTTGCTTGTGGAGCCTCTACTAATTTTTGAACGATCGTCACTGCTACGCTCTCAAAAAGTTCAATCGCGATGAAGTTGATCTCCGGATGTTGGTTTGCCATCCCTGTAATGAAGGCTCCTTTTCCTGACCCCACTTCGATGTAGATCGGATTATCATTTTTAAACTCTGTCGCCCAGTTTCCTTTCAGGGATGCTGGTTCTGCTATATAGATCGAGGATTGTTCCTTCATATAATCCTGTGCCCATGGTTTATGTCGTAAACGCACTATCGTTCATCCTTTCCAAACTTAAATTATCCGCAGATAAGTTTATCATGATTCGGGTAATTATATAAGAACTTCTTCAATCCCGATTGAAGAATGTTCAGCAGTTCGTCACTTGAGAAACAGTGAGCAATCTACTACACTAAAGGTACGTAAGAACTAAAAAGGAGGGCTATACCATGGAAGACTTCTTGATTGCTTGGGGCTCCCCCATCGTTCTCGTCATGGGCATCTGTGCCTTATTCGTCTGGGCGACTTTCGGAAAAGTCGACGTTGAATAAGCGCAATCTCTGTACCTTGTGTAATCGTACACAAGGTACTTTTTTTATTCTCTAAACGAATTTAGGTTGGATTTACCATGAAACAGATGTATACTTTTTTCGAAACAGATTATTTATTACAGCTATCGAACACCAAAAAACGTTGGTAAAAAGGAGAATTGTAATGAACGAAAATAAAAACAGTGATTCAAAAGAACTAGTACAGAAGAAAACAGGTGCAGACTTAGTCGTCGATTCACTCATCGAACAGGGTGTAGATTACATTTTTGGTATTCCTGGCGCCAAAATTGATTCCGTCTTCAATGTGTTACAGGATCGGGGACCTGAACTCATCGTTGCACGTCACGAACAAAATGCTGCATTCATGGCTCAAGCCATTGGTCGCTTGACAGACAAACCAGGCGTTGTACTTGTAACATCTGGCCCAGGCGCATCAAACTTAGCGACAGGTCTTGTGACAGCAAACTCTGAAGGTGACCCAGTTGTCGCAATCGCCGGAGCCGTTACACGAGCAGACCGCTTAAAACGAACACATCAGTCCATGGACAATCAGGCACTCTTTACACCGATTACGAACTTCAGTGCAGAAGTGCAAGATGCCGATAATATTCCAGAAGTACTGTCCAATGCTTTCCGAACAGCGGAAACGACATCTGGGGCTGCTTTCGTTAGTATCCCGCAAGACGTCGGATTGAGCGAAGCGAACGTCACGGCATTCCGTGCGGTTGAAGCACCGAAGCTCGGTGTTGCACCAGAAGCTTGGGTTGAAGAAACAGCTCGTTTGATCCAAGATGCGAAGCTACCTGTCTTGTTGCTCGGTATGCGTGCGAGTCAGCCGGACGTCGTACATGCGATTCGTTCCCTGCTCAAACACGTCTCGATTCCTGTCGTCCAGACGTTCCAAGCGGCCGGCACATTATCACGTGAGCTTGAATCGAATTTCTATGGACGCGTCGGACTATTCCGTAACCAACCGGGAGATGCACTGCTCGCAGAAGCGGATCTCGTCCTCTCGATTGGCTATGACCCAATTGGCTATGATCCGAAATTCTGGAACCAACCGACGCACGACCGGACGCTTGTCCATATTGATCAAATGCGTGCTGAAATTGACCACTTCTATCGCCCAGACCGCGAGCTTGTCGGTGATATGGCGAAAACGGTCGATGCAATCGCCGAGCGCCTGCAACCACTCACATTACCTGAAAGTTCAGCTCAATTCCTTGAAGGATTACATCAACGTCTTGTCGATCGCGATGTTCCTCCTGTCGCGGATTCTCCGTTGACGCACCCACTCTATTTCATGAAGACGTTACGTGAAAAAATTGCGGATGATGTCACGGTCACAGTCGACGTTGGTTCTCACTATATTTGGATGGCACGTCATTTCCGTTCGTACGAACCACGTCACCTTCTCTTTAGTAATGGGATGCAAACGCTTGGTGTCGCGCTTCCTTGGGCAATCGCAGCAACACTCGTACGTCCTGGTAAGAAGGCCGTCTCGATTTCAGGTGATGGTGGATTCCTCTTCTCGGCGATGGAACTTGAGACAGCTGTTCGTTTGAACTCACCACTCGTCCACTTCGTATGGCGTGATAGCGGATTCGACATGGTCGCGTTCCAACAAGAGATGAAATACAAACGGAAATCCGGTACGTCATTTGGTGACGTCGATCTCGTCAAATATGCTGAGAGTTTCGGAGCAAAAGGATTACGCGTCAATCATCCATCTGAACTAGCCGCAATCATGGATGAAGCACTCGCGACAGAAGGACCAGTCATCGTCGATGTTCCGATTGATTATCGCGACAACATCGCGCTCGGAGAACAAGTTCATCTCGATCAATTGAACTGAGGAGGATTCACATGACACACGATAAAACGCTCGTCCAGATTTCAACGATGATGGCACTGCTCGACGGAGTATTCGAGAGTGAAGTCACATACGCGTCCGTTCTTGATCAACGGAATTTTGGTATTGGAACGTTCGACCACTTGGATGGTGAGATGATTGGTTTTGATGGTCAGTTCTACCAGCTCCGTTCAGACGGTAGCGCTCGGCCACTTCAGCCTGAGACGACGACGCCGTTTGCGACATTGACCCGTTTCGTGCCAGAGCAAACGCTCTCCGTGACAGAAGAGATGTCAAAATCGGAATTCGAACACTGGTTGAATGAACAACTACCGACGATCAATAGTTTTTATGCCGTTCGAATTGATGGAACGTTCACAGAGGTGCAGACACGTACCGTCGCACGTCAAGAGAAACCGTTCGTTCCAATCACGGAAGCTGTCGCCTCTCAAAGCGCGCGTACTTTCGAACAAACGGAAGGAACACTCGCCGGTTACTACACACCACGGTTCGGTCACGGTATCGCCGTCGCTGGATATCATCTTCATTTCATCGATGCTGAACGCGCGGGCGGAGGCCATGTCTTTGACTACACGGTCAAGAACGTCACCGTCACATTCGAAGAAAAACCGCAGCTTGATTTACGTTTACCAACGACTGAAGCGTATCGGTCGGCGGATCTTGAAAGTCATGATATTGAAAAAGAGATTAAAATCGCAGAAGGTTAATCAAAAAAGCGTGTCGTTCCTTTTCGGAATGACACGCTTTTTAGTCGTTCGAGTATTCAAGTAACTGTTCTAGAAAATGATAGCTGTCCTCGACATCCGGATGACGCATATCTTCATACCAATACAAGGATAATACAGCTTGCGCTACGACATACCAATGCATTCGTTGTTTCAGATCATTCGTCAACGGATGACCATAATGCTCAAACCATTCAGGCCAAGCCGCTTCATCGACATAACTGTATAACATCATCCCGAGGTCATACGCACGGTCGGCAATGATCGCATCATCCCAGTCGTTCAGGTAGAGTTGACCGTCCGCTCCCGTCAACCAATTATTATGATTTAGATCTGAATGACAGACGACTTGTTCATCCGTTCTTACTTGCTCCAGATTTCGTTCGAGATAATCCATCGCAAGTTCTACCAGTTCTGGATTCTCTAAGTCTTCTGGTTGAAAATATAAGTGACATTGGCGCAATAACTCATCAGGCTCGATCGGACGTTGGTCAAGCTGTTGTAGCATGAACAGCAATTCCTTCGAATCATGGATTTTCCCAAGCAAACGCGCCACTTCCGGACGTTCCATCATTTCCGGCTCCAACTCGTCGCCTTCAATGAATTGTTGCGCACTGATGACATCCCCGCTATAGATTCGTTTCGTCCATAATAATTTCGGGACGATTCCGTCCGCGGATAAAATCGCCAAGAACGGCGATGAATTTCGTTTTAAGAACAATTTTGATTGTCCGGTTGAAGCGATGTACGCTTCTCCTGTGATTCCACCTGCTGGCGTAAGGGTCCAGCCTTCGCCAAGCGCATCTAAAATATCTATTTCCATTATAATCCGCTCAACTTTTTTAGTAGATTTGCCTAAGGCACAATGCTTATCTTAACACGTCGCAATCGTCGTTGACAACGGAAGGACTTGAATCCTATCGACACCTTTCAGAAGCGGGTCGACCGAGGCATCATCCCCTTGGACATGTACATTCCAGCGCGAGTGATCGAGTGAGACTTCCACGATTTCGTGCGTCGTATTGTAGACAACGAGCGTGCGTTGCCACGCATCGTACGAATGGATCGCTTCGACTTCGTAGGCGATGACACCCGGACGTAAGTTGATGAAACGAAGCAGTTCTCGAACCTGATTCGACCGGTGTAGACGGAATCCGCCATGCATTCTGCGAATTTGTAAAATCGTCTTGATATACGTAACGAGTGAGAGATGATCATCCCGGCGTTCCCAGTCCATTCGGTTGATTTCGTCCGATGCATTATAACTGTTTTCGACACCTTGTTTCGTACGCAAGAACTCTTGACCCGCATGCAGAAACGGAATGCCTTGCGCAAGCAAAGCGATCGTTTGAGCTAATCGACTCATCCGTAATAACTGAAGTTCGTCCGCTTCCGGACAGGAGATCTTCAATTTGTCGTACAGCGTATGGTTATCGTGCGCCTCGACATAGTTGATCGAATACGTCGGTTCCGGAAAACGTCCATACGTTTGGTTATCGATATGAACACTACCCGCAATCCCGTTTCGGACCTCTCCTTCTTTCCATCCGTCTCCGGCAACAAATCCTCGATCGTATGCACTGAACGTCGATCCTTTCAAGGCATCACGGAACACGTCATTAAAATGAGCGATTCGCGGCATTTGCGCAGCCGAGGCGCTCATCGCTTTGAATCGTTCCGGCAATGCCGTCGCAAGATCCCAGCCCTCTCCATACACAAGAATCGTAGGATCAATCGCATCGAGTGCTGCACGTACTTCATTCATCGTCTCAATGTCATGAATGCCCATTAAATCAAATCGAAACGCATCAATGCGGTAGACACGAGCAAAGTACGTCAAGCAATCAACGATGAGTCGACGCATCATGAATCGCTCGGATGCGGTATCGTTTCCAACACCCGTTCCGTTTGAGAGCGTGCCGTCTACTTCGTAACGGAAATAATAACCCGGAACGAGCTGTTCAAGAGAGGAACGCTCCCGAACAAAAACGTGGTTCATGACGACATCGAACGTAACACGAATCCCTGCTTCATGGAGTCGCTCCACCATATCCGCGTATTCTCGGACGCGAACGAGCGGTGCGACCGAACTCGCGTAGCTCCCAGCTAATCCGAACCAAAGCATCGGATCGTATCCCCAGTTATATGGCGACCTTGTTCGTTCATCGGTCGTTTCGAAGAAGTGGACCGGTAACAGCTGCAGATGCGTAATCCCGAGATCAAGAAGATAATCAAGACCTGTCGCATGTCCACGAGAAGAAACTGTTCCACGTTCCGCCACCCCTGCATATTGTCCCGGATGACTTGAACCAGCGGAACGATCAATCGTAAAATCGCGAATATTTGCTTCATAGATGACAGCGTCCGACGGTTTGACGAACAGAGGACGCGCGACTCGCTTTGGAAACCACTCGGAAATCGTCTGTTCAACGTCGGCGATGACACCGTAACGACCGTTCTCCGATATCGCATGAGCGTATGGATCGACGACTTCATGTGTGCCAACGTACGTCGTCACTTCATAGCGGTACCATCGTTCTGCTGATTCTTGCCCAAGTCGAAGGTGATAGGTACCTTGCTCTTGTCGCTCCATCTTGTGTCTTCCGAGTACCTGTTCATCTTGATCGTATACGATACACACGATTTGCTCTGCGACAGGCGACCAGACAGCAAAATGATACGTATCGTCTTCTTCCCAGACACCGAGCTTCTCTTCGTAACGGTACTTTCGCTCGAACGCTTCCGTCCGAACTAATCGATCAGGAACGACACGGATTGACCTGCCTGCTCCGAACACCTCATAGCGGCATTCTAACTCGACTGGTTCAAGAACCGTTAACTCATAAATCACGAACTGTTCCTCTCGATGCATTTCGGTCTGTTGAATTTCAAGCGGTTTCCCATCACATTCAAGCGACCAGTGGATTGACGGATTGCCTTCGACCTCGACTCGGATGCTTCGAAACGATGAGAACTCTGCCCGGATCACCGGTATTACCACCTCTTGGTTCGTCATGTCTTTCGCAACGACAATGCCGTCGCTTCCTCCCCTACTCTTGAATTCCTGACTGCCCTTCACTTAGAATTGCCATTTGAAACGGGATCGATACGGTCTCTTTTAGGATTTTTTCACACACCCGCATCTGAAACGCTTTTGTATGCGGCGCACTTGCATTCATTCGTTGCAGCCAGTTTGGAAACTCGACTTTATTGACGTAAGTCGTCGTCGTCTCTTTTGGAATCTGATCAAAATAACCTGAAGGTGCTAAAATGACTCGTTCGATCGGCAAGACATAATCTCGCCCAAGTACGACTCGTAGAATATCTTCCGTCCGCTTTAAACCGATGTTCGGATTCAAAATTTGTTTTGTGGATGCCTTGAACGGTTGTTCCCGCCACAACTTATCTCGCCGGATATGATAGATACTTTCGTCACCGTCAAGCCATTCCATGATATAAATCGCGGATGGACCGACGACGAACGGACTCAATTCGACTTCCCCGACTTGATATTGAATGACGGCGCGATAAAACATTGCATACTGTTCATTCAAGAGGTGTAACATCTGATAAAAGTCTAAATGACGTTTTAACGGAATCCGCCAAATGTCCTCTTCGCCCGCTCCACCAGTGACGTTTAATAATTTTTGTAACTCGAGACGTTTTTTGTACCATTTATCAAACGCTCTTCGAGATAATTGTTTACCCGGAAGTTGAATGACTTCGCTTTTTTTCATCACTTGCCACCACTTCTTCGGACGGATGAGCGTTTCCCCGGGAAATAATTCTCCAGCCTCCCATCTACGATAGACATGAGCGTAATCAAGCGCCTGATGTTCACCGAACCGTTTTGTCATCTCAAGCGGATTTTTTTCAAATCGACTATCTAAGTCATATAGTTTCATCAAGATTGCGATGGGGATCACCTCATTCCTCTTTACCTAGATGAATCCGGTAAACCGGTTCATATCGCGGCGAAACGCCTGGTCGTACTTCAAACAGAATAAGTTCACGAACAGTCCATTCCACCGGTTGTATCGGATTCGTCGTCCATTCTTCCGCCTCCGTGCGCCACTTCTTCGCGATCGTGACATGCGGAACGAATGGTTTAGTCGCACTTGGATCAATCAGACGCACTAATCGAAACAATTCCTCTGCTTCTGTTCCGAATCCGACGACACGTGGTCGCTCGCTTTGTCCAAAGGTAATTAGACGATCTAATCGAAGTACGAAAGGTTCGATCGTGCGCGCAATCTCCTGCAGTTGCTGTTTCCACGATCGTTGTTCTTTTTCATCCAATGGACCAAAAAAACGAAGCGTCAAATGGTACTCTTCTAACGTATAGACATTTCGAAAGTAATCAGATAGAGATAAACGATTAGCGATATTTGCTAAATCTTCAGAAGGAATCGGTAAGGCAACGAAAAAGTGTCGTTCCTGTCTCATCGTATCTTCACTCCTTCATTCGACCACTGACACTGTACAGGACGGCACCAAGAATACTGCTAATTGTATATACCCAAAAGACGGTATAGATTGTACTTTGGTCTAGCACAAACCCACTCATCAAGTTAAACAGCGCTGTCGCTAGCCCTGTCGTCGTTGCCATATATGTACTGACAGCTGTTGCGACCATCGTCTCTGGAACGAGTGACCGAACATAGTCTAATGCAACAGGGATCAACAATCCGACGATCATTCCTTGCATCGCAGACAATACCCAAAGCATGACGATCGGAAGCTCTAATGCGATCATCGCCGTACGAGCAGCTGACAGCAAGGAAATGAAGACAAGAACTGGAATCGCTCCGAATCGTAACAATAAACGCGAAGCGATGCGCATGAACGGGATTTCGCACAGAACGGCGACGAAGAACAAGGTCCCGACGAGCGCGGTTGTCTCTCCACGAATCGTGACGTAGCTGCCAAAGTAATAGTTATTGGCGAAGATCGGTCCGAAGATCAAACTCCCTCCCGCTAAGAATAATAAGAAACGTCGATTCGAAAAAAGTTGTTTCAACGGTACCTGTTGTTGATGTGAAATGTGTACGCTCCCCGTTTCTTCAATACCGATCAACACAAGAAAACCAAGAACCCACGCTGCACCGGTCGCATAAAAAATCAGACCAAGTCCACCCTCCTCAGTGATTTGTCCAAGGATGAAGACGGCTAAAGCAAAACCAGCTGATCCAAAAAGACGCAAAGCGCCATAATCTACCTTACGTTTTCGTGTATATTCGATCGCTAATGTATCAACGAGTGGAATATGCGCACACTGGAATAATGCCCAGACACATGAAATCAATAGTAAAAGTAGATAAGCGGACGTCAGTAAGTAACTTAATGTAAATACTCCAGCGGCGAGCATGGCAACGAGTAAGAGACGTTTCGGCTTTCCGAGTCGATCTGCCGCGATGCCCCAAACGGGCTGTAAGAAAATAGAGAGAATCGGTCCGATCGCAACGATTGTACCAATCTCTGAAGCGGACAGACCGAACGCATCGCTTGAAAAATAAAGCGCAAGATACGGAATGAGTGCACCTTGTCCAAAGAAAATAAAGAAATATAACGCTTGGAAATGATAAGTTTGACGATTTTTCACACGGAACTTCCTTTCAAGAAGCAATCCCCCCATCTTCACGATGCGGGGGATCATCAGTCATTATTTTGCGAGTTCATAAATTGCTTCTGCATAAATCGCGACAGCAAGCAAGAGTTCTTCAAAATCAACATATTCATCGACTTGGTGGGCGACTTCAGGACCACCTGGGAAGACTGGTCCAAATGCAACCCCTGCCGTTAACGAACGTGCATATGTACCACCACCGATAGCAATCAGATCAGCTGGTTGGTTCGTATGACGTTCATACACGGCACTCAGTGTCTGAATCAATTCATGATCCGGATCGACATGGTGTGGTGTCATATGTGTTCGAGTCTGTAACTCGAAGCCATATCCCGCTGCCGCTTCCTTGATGATTTGCAAGCGTTCCGTGAAGTCTGCTGAATAAGGATAACGGATGTTGATCGACGCTGTTCCTTGCTCTTCTGCATACCGGAATACACCACCGTTGATCGTTAAGTCACCTGTCTCGTCTGAAGCAGCGACACCAATCGCTACACCGCGAGAATCACGGAACATGTGCGTGACAAGCTGAATATAACGACGACCGTTATAATCCAAGTGAAGCGTATTGAGAAAACGTGCTAAATGTAAGGCAGCATTTTTACCGTTATCCGGCTCCATCGCATGGGCTGCGACACCGTTCACATCAAGAACAAGACCTTCCGTTTCTTGCTTGACCGTCCCAGACAAGCCTTGTTCTTCAAGATACGTATGGAAATCCGTTTCAAGCGTCCCCAATTCGACGACACGAAGAAGTGCTTGGGCATGACCCGGAACCATGTTCGGACGTTCGCCGCCTTCAAAACGAACGAGATGGTAGCCTGTATCAGATGCTTGCGCTGGTTTCCCTTGCATCAATAACCCATCATACAGTCCTTTTTCCGCATTGATGATCGGGAAGTCGGCATCTGGTGCAAAGCCGAGAGTCGGCATTTCTTCATGTTTGAAGTAATGATTCACACAACGCCAGTCACTCTCTTCATCTCCTCCAGCAATCAAACGAATACGTTTTGAGAGCGGTAATCCGAGTTCTTTGACGATCTTCAAGGCATAATAAGCTGCCATCGTCGGTCCTTTATCATCGATTGCACCGCGCGCATACAGTTTCCCATCGACAAGCGTTGGGTTAAATGGACCGTATGTCCAGTGATCGCCACCAGCTGGTACGACGTCTAAGTGACAAAGAATACCGAGTAACTCTTCCCCTTGACCATATTCCAAATGTCCGGCGTATCCATCAACATTTTTTGTCTTGAATCCGTCTCGTTCCCCTGTCGCGAGCATCCAATCAAGGGCTCGTTTGACTTCTTGACCAAACGGTGCACCTTCTTCGATTGTTGATTCATCAAGTATACTCGGAATCCGCAGTAGTTCTTTTAAATCCTCTAATAAGTCCTCGCGACGCGCGAGTACTTCTTCTTTCCAATTCACCATCTGATTTCGCTCCTTCATTCTGGGTTGAATTCGTTTCCTATACACCTTTCTAGTATAGCGAATATTCGTTCAGATACGAACATCCAAATTCTGTTTTCTTTTTTATTTGTTTAAATAACGAACATTAAACGATATTAAAACTCCAACTATCGACTTTACAATCTGTTTGAATATGTTTTTTATGCAAACGTTCGGTTAAATCACTTGCAATTTAACATCAAAACGTTATACTAAAGGCGAAACAACTGGATATTGCATTGTCTTTTGTCACCCGAAGCTTTAGAACACTATTCTATCCATTGGGGGAGTGGTTATACCAATGAAAGATTCTACAGACCGTATGTTGACCCGGATTAAATCGATTTATCTCTACATCCAAGAGAACGGAGCTACTACGACAGCAGAGTTGGTTGAAGAGTTTGGCATCACTTCAAGGACCGTTCAGCGGGATTTGAACGTGCTCGAATACAACAATCTCATTGTGAGCCCTCGACGCGGTACATGGACGTCGAGCAAGAAACAAAAGCAAGCGGGTTGATCCACTGTTTCACTATGTATATCTTTCGATGACGCGATTCTTCGCGTCTTTTTTTGTTATCTTTTTTAAAACGTGGGGTATAGCTATTGGGAGAAGGAGTTGAGAAGAATGAATATTTTAATCATTGGAGCAAACGGAACGACCGGACGCAAGATGGTCGAATTGATCGCTAAACAAGGTGATCATCAAGCAATCGCGGTCGTACGAGAAGAAAATCAAATCAACGATTTGATTGCACTCGGTGCATCTGAAGTCAGACTTGGGGATTTGACGAAGGATGTCAGTGGTGTCATCAGTAATGCGGACGTCGTCATCTTTGCAGCGGGTGCTGGTGGCGCATCAGACGAATTGACGCGCGCCGTCGATCAAGAAGGCGCAATTAAAGTCATCGATGCAGCAAAAGCCAACGGTATCGATCGTTTCCTGATGCTCAGTTCAGTAGGTACCGAAGAACCAAAAGGTGAATTGAAAGTATATCTCGAATCTAAAGCAACAGCAGACGCACACCTCCAGGAAAGCGGACTCAATTATACGATCGTACGTCCTGGTCCACTCAGCTACGACGACCCGGCAGGCACTGTCGAAACGAAAGAGCATTTCGATTCATACGAAGATCGTAAGGTGTCGCGTGATGATATCGCAGCATTATTCGTTCACTTGATCGATCATCCGACACAATCTCGTGTATTCGAAGTACTCAGTGGTCCTTATCCAATCGCAGAAGCATTGCGTAATCAATAATCGAAACCCATAACAAAAGGCGATGGAATGTACGCTCATTCCACCGCCTTTTCGTTTTGCTTATTCAGGTTGCCACTCAAACAAAGACAGTTCCGCTGGCGTCAGTTCACGATAATCTCCGAGCGCAAGTGCCGGATCAAGTTCCAAGCGCCCAATCGAGCGGCGCTTTAAAAAAGTGACCTCTTTCCCGAGCGCAAGCATCATCCGTTTGACTTGATGGAACTTCCCTTCCGTGATCGTCAATTCAAGCGTCGAGTCCGTTTCTGTCGTCGATAAGATGACAAGTTTTCCCGGCTTTGCTCGGTAGCCGTCTTCTAACGTGACGCCTGCCGCAACCGCTTCGATGTCTTCTTGCGTCAAGACACCTGTCACTTCTGCGTAATACGTTTTTTCGACGTGTTTCTTTGGAGACATTAAAGCGTGATTAAACGACCCATCATTCGTCAACAGCAATAGACCCTCTGTATCTTTATCGAGTCGTCCGACCGGGAACGGTTTGAAATACGTCACGTCTTCAAACAACAGATCAATGACGGTCTCATCTCGTTTATCTTCTGTTGCACTAATGACACCCGGTGGTTTATTCATCATCAAGTAGATGTATTTTTGATACGTAACCGGTTCCCCATACATCAGAACCTGTTGCGTCTCGACATCGACATGTTGTTTCGGATCACGCACGATCTCTCCATCGACTTGAATCGCCCCTGCCTTCAGCAGCAGCTTCACTTCTTTTCGGGAGCCTGCTCCCATGTTGGATAACAATTTATCTAGACGCATGACCTCGTCCTCGTTTCAATGAAATTTTACGTCCTAATACGACTTCTGCTAAGCCACTCCAAATCGAGAGTCCTGCAAAAATCACGATTCCGACTGCTGCCCCTACGATCAGAATCAATAGAGACGCCCATGTCGTCTCTGGCAAGATGGATACCGTTCCCCACTTGACGAGCGCGACACCCGCTCCCATCAAGGCGCTGATGATCAAGATCAACGACGTCCGGCGTAAGACCGTACTGAATGGGAACTTCACCGTTTGTGTGATCCGGAAGAACATCAAACCGGTCGCAACGAGATAGCCGATGATCGTCGCATATCCAGCACCTGTTCCATCACCCGTCAAATGAATCAACGGTGCATTCAAGAGATACTTCGCAAGTAATCCAGCAAGTGTTGCGATGATCGTAAAGTACTGACGGTTAATCCCTTGAAGGACCGCTGCCGTGACTGAATAAAGGGCAAGGAACAAGGCACTTGGTGCATAACTCAACAGATAGACCCATGCTGCCTGATCTTTCGGGAACAGGACGTGGAACGTTTCTTCACTGAGGAGAATCATACCGACGACAGCTGGAATCGTAATAAAGAATACGAGTTGATAGATCTGTGAAATTTGAGCCCGTACCTTTCGCATATCCCCCTGCGTAAATGAGGCTGTCAATAGTGGCGTCGCAGACAAAGATAAGCCCGTTGCGACAGAGACCGGAATCAAGACGATCTTATGACTATCCGCAATCAGATAGGCCGTCGCATTTCCAGCAGCTTCGAGTGTATAACCGATACTTTGTAACGCGGCATTCATCGTGTTCTGATCGATGACTTGATAAAGCGGCGTCGAAACTCCAACCATGACGATTGGAATCGCATATGCTAACAACTCTTTATACAAATCCGTTAACGGGCGATCCGGCGAACGGACGGTTTGTGTAGCGCGTAGTTCCTGTAAACCACTGGCACGCTTGCGGAAGTAATAAATCAGCACGGCTATACTTCCAATTGCGCCAATAAAGGCGCTAAATGTTGCAATCGTCGCTGCCCATGCAACCCCAGAATCAAATAAATAGATGGCGATGCTGACTCCTGCAAGCAAGAAGATGATCCGAACGATTTGTTCTAGGATTTGCGAAATCGCAGTTGGACCCATCGATTGATATCCTTGGAAATATCCACGCGTCATACTCATCGGTGGAATCAAGAGTAACGCAAAACTAACCCCTCGAATCGTCATCGTGACGGCATCGACGTATGAGGCTGAATCGACGTCACCGCCCGGAATGGCCCGGTGCGCTAAATACGGTGCAAGGAAGAATAAGGCAAGAAAAGAAACAACCCCGGTCAAGGACATGATCTTTAGACCAGATCGATACAATCGTTCACTCGTATCATATTCTCCTAACGCATTGTATTTGGCGACGAATTTTGAGACGGCAACAGGAATCCCCGCTGTCGCGACACCAATCATGATCGTGTAATAGTTATAGGCATACGTATAAAACATGATACCTGTCGCACCGACCATGAACTGAAACGGAAAGAGATAAATCAAACCCAGTGCGCGGGAAATCAGTGACGCACCGGACAGGAGCATCGTTCCACGAACGAATCCTGCATTGCCGGAAGAAGTAGACTGCTTATTACTGACTGTGGACATGGTAACATCCCTCACGCTTTCTAATTTTTAAATCGACACTCTAATCGTGACTGTCTCATTATACAAGTTCTCTCGTACACAATTGCAAATCATTATACCGCTGTCTATCTTGAATTGAAAGAGACGGTTTGTTTACAGTCGCAACTTCTGCTAAAGTGAAACAAGCAGAATTCTATGAATGAGGTGACCTTATGTACGATGTAATCGTAATCGGAGGCGGACCGAGCGGTTTGATGGCGACGCTCGCCTCTTTACAAGCCGGAGCCCGGACGCTCCTGCTCGATAAAGGAAATAAATTAGGACGAAAGCTCGCAATCTCTGGCGGCGGACGGTGTAACGTCACGAACCGAAAGCCACTCGATGAGCTCGTCCAGTCGATTCCAGGAAACGGACGTTTCCTTTATAGCGCCTTTTCTCAATTTAATAATGAATCGATCATCGATTTGTTCGAAGGATTTGGTGTCGCACTCAAAGAAGAGGATAACGGTCGGATGTTCCCGGTCTCGGATAAGGCGGCAGACGTCGTTCGTGTATTGATCGATCAAATCCGTGCACATGGCGCCGAGATTCAAACAGACGCGCAAGTCGCTACGCTCGACTTCCATCCAGATGGTTCTTTTGCAGCTGTCATCTTAGAAAACGGCATGCGTCTTGAAGCAAAAAGTTGTATCGTAGCGGTCGGCGGACAATCTGTTCCGCACACGGGTTCGACGGGTGACGGCTATCCGTGGGCTGAAAAAGCGGGTCATACGATCACGGAACTTTTCCCAACGGAAGTCCCGATTTTGTTAGGTGATACGTTCATTCATGAAAAAACATTACAAGGACTGTCGTTGCGTGACGTTGCCTTAACGGTTCACGGTAAAAAGGACAAAGCAATCAAGACACATACGGGTGATCTACTGTTCACACACTTCGGTTTAAGTGGTCCGATCGCTTTACGGTGTAGCCAATATACGATCAAAGAGCGCAAACGATCGAAAGAGACGATCGTTCATCTATCGATCGATCTCTTCCCGGATGAGTCGCTTGGTGCATTAACAGAACGCTTCCAGGCAGCACTTGCGGCAAATCCGAAGAAATCGGTTCGGAATGCCCTTCGTGGTTTTGTACCAGAACGATTGCTTGAACTCCTGTTCGCTCGAATCGGCTTTGGCGATGAAGTTTGTACACAAGTAAAGAAACAGGACTGGACGGACTTCCTGCAACAATTGAAACGATTCCCACTCAAAGCAACAGGAACGCTCGATTTCGATAAGGCCTTCGTCACTGGTGGCGGTGTCTCGATTAAAGAGATTGATCCCAAAACGATGATGTCGAAAAAGGCGGAGCGATTATTCTTCGCTGGCGAAATTCTTGATATCCATGGCTATACAGGTGGATACAATATCACAGCTGCGTTCGTGACGGGGCATTGTGCCGGTAGTCACGCTGCAGAGATGGCACGTGACACTGTCTCTTAATACAAAAAAGACCCGATTTGTCTCTGTTAATCAGAGAAATCGGGTCTTTTTTCTACATCAGTCAATCGGTGTGAACGATCGACTTGAGAATTTATCCGTGACGACTAAGGCGAACAATTCATTATCTTGTACAAAGATTCCTTTTGATCCATACACTTTCGGACTCGCTGTCTCCCCCGTAATCGTTTTCTCTTTCTGATCAATCGAATAAAGATAAAGTGCTTCTGAGTCTAACGTATAGATCCGACCTTGCCGTTCTGCAAGACCAATCGGACGGAATCTGGATTCAAATGCTTTTTTCGCATCACTTCGCATTCCGCTCGCCGCTTCGATTTTCTCTCGTTTGATGATCGACAAGTACGGTGGTTTTTGCTTTTTCTTTAAGGCACGCTTCTTCTTTTCCGAAGCATCTGGATCAATCTTGATTTTGTCCTCTTTCATTGCAAAGTAAGTCAATTCAACACGACCAATCGAGCGAATTTGATTGATTGTATAGAATTCTTTTTTCTTCGCATCATATCCAAGACCATGGAAACTGTCTCGAATCGTCGTCCCTTGTACTTTTTCGCGTTTTTCTTCACTCCAGACGCCATCTTTTCGTTTAATCGTGACTAGAATTTGATTCGACGTCAATAAAGCGACTGTCTCTCCGTCAACGAGTGTCATCCCGTCAAGACCAGACAATAAGAGTTTCCCTTCTTCCAACTGAAACGTCGCATTGATACGTTCTCCAGTTCCACTGATTTCAAAGAAACGGTAGTCCTCTGTTACGACGAGGTACGAACCTATGGAATCATCATATAACATCTGTTGAACATTTTTAATTAACGGTTCTTCTGGATTCGGAATGGCTGAAGGCGTTTTCGGTGGCACCTGTTTGACAGCTGCCTGATGCTTCGATTGCGTCTCGATTTTCGCGAACGTTTCCTGAATACGTGACAACGTCTCTGGCTTCGAGAAGACGAGCAGTATACAAAGGATCAACCCCGAAACGACAGCAAAAATCGTTGTATAGACTATATAAGATCGTTTCATTGATGATAATCGCCTTTCTTTCTCGGTTTCTGATTCAGTGTAGCAGAAGGACGTTCAAAAAAAAAGCGCACTTGCGACGGAAATGAAGAAACCCCTTCCATTCGCATCAAGTGAATGAAAGGGGTTATGGCTTAGTTCGCCACGATATTGATCAATTTTTTCGGTACGACGATGACTTTCCGAACCGTCTTGTCGCCAATCCATTCTTGTGTCTTTTCATCAGCAAAGGCAAGTGCTTCGATTTCTTCTTTTGTCGCATCGATGTTGATTTCGATTTTCGAGCGAACTTTACCGTTCACTTGAATGACGAATTCCATCGTATCGCTGACAAGTTTTGATTCATCGAATGTTGGCCATGCCGCATACGTCAATGTCTCTTCAAAGCCAAGTTGTTCCCACAGTTCTTCACCAAGGTGCGGTGCGACCGGTGTTAACAATTGAATGAATCCACGAAGGAAGTGACGCGGGAGAACCGGCTGTTTATTCGCTTCGTTGACGAAGACCATGAGTTGCGAAATCCCGGTGTTGAACTGAATGTTCGCGAAGTCTTCCGTGACCTTCTTGACGGTCTGGTGGTATGTCCGTTCGAAGTCAGCATCGACTTCCGTGACGTCTTGAATGTCTGCTGTCCGTTCGAACAAGCGCCAAACGCGATCGAGGAAACGACGCGCTCCGTCAAGACCGTTCTCAGACCAGGCAACCGATGCATCGAGTGGTCCCATGAACATTTCGTATAAACGTAACGTATCAGCACCATGCGACTTGACGATTTCATCTGGGTTGATGACGTTACCGCGAGATTTTGACATTTTCTCGTTGTTCTCTCCAAGGATCATTCCTTGGTTGTATAACTTCTGGAATGGTTCTTTTGTTGGTACGACGCCTGCATCATACAAGACTTTATGCCAGAACCGTGCATACAACAAATGGAGAACAGCATGCTCTGCCCCACCGATATAAATATCGACTGGAAGCCAGTATTTTAATTTTTCTGGATCCGCAATCGCTTCTTCATTGTGTGGATCGATGAAACGAAGGTAGTACCAGCAGCTTCCGCCCCATTGTGGCATCGTATTCGTCTCGCGACGGCCTTTCATTCCTGTTTCAGGATCTGTGTAATCCAACCAGTCTTCAGCAAGCGCAAGTGGTGATTCGCCCGTACCAGACGGTTTGATTTCTGGAATGATTGGAAGTTCAAGCGGTAATTCCTCTTGATTGAGTGTTTTCATTGAACCATCTTCCATATGAACGACTGGAATCGGCTCGCCCCAATACCGTTGACGACTGAACAACCAGTCTCGGAGTCGATACGTGATTTTTTTACGACCGACTTGGTTCGTTTCGAGTTCAGTGATCATCGTCTCGATTGCTTCTTGTTTCCCAAGTCCATCAAGCATATGCGAGTTGACGTGTTCGCCCTCTCCTGTGTAGGCTGCTTCGTCGACATTTCCACCCGCGACGACTTCAACGATCGGTAAGTCGAATTGTTTCGCGAATTCGTGGTCGCGCTCATCGTGTCCTGGAACAGCCATGATCGCACCTGTTCCGTAAGAAGCAAGGACGTAATCAGCGATCCAGATTGGAAGACGATCGCCTGAGATCGGATTGACCGCAAAAGCACCCGTGAAGACACCCGTTTTTTCCTTCGCTAAATCCGTTCGCTCGAGATCTGACTTCGTTTGGACTTGCGAAATGTACGCATCGACGGCTTCCTTGTGATCCGCTGTCGTGATGTCAGCTACGAATGGATGCTCCGGTGCAAGTACTAGATACGTCGCACCGAAGATCGTGTCCGGACGTGTCGTAAAGACCGTGACTTGTTTTTTATGTCCATCAATCGTGAAATCAATCTCAGCACCCTCAGATTTCCCGATCCAGTTGCGTTGCATCTCTTTGACAGAATCCGGCCAATCGAGATCATCCAGATCTTCAAGAAGGCGATCCGCATATTCCGTGATTTTCAAGACCCATTGACGCATCGGAACACGCACAACCGGATGATTTCCGCGTTCGGATAATCCGTCGATGACCTCTTCATTCGCAAGGACAGTTCCAAGTGCCGGGCACCAGTTGACTGCGACTTCGTCTACGAAGGCAAGTCCTTTTTCATACAACTTCGTAAAGATCCACTGCGTCCATTTGTAGTATTTTGGATCCGTTGTGTTGATTTCACGATCCCAGTCATACGAGAATCCAAGTTCTTTAAGCTGACGCTTGAACGTCTCGATGTTTTTCGCTGTGAATTCGCGTGGATCGTTTCCTGTATCGAGCGCGTATTGTTCTGCTGGTAATCCGAACGCATCCCATCCCATTGGGTGAAGGACATTGTATCCTTGCATCCGCTTCATCCGTGCGAGGATATCCGTTGCTGTGTAACCTTCCGGATGACCAACGTGGAGTCCAGCACCTGACGGATACGGGAACATATCAAGGGCATAGAACCCTTCTTTTTCTGGATCTTCTGTCGTGACGAAGGCGTTGTCTTGATCCCAACGCGCCTGCCATTTCGGTTCAATTTCGCGATGATTGTACGGCATGTCTTTTCCTCCTCTAATCTAAAAAAACCGGTCTTCCGCCCCTAAGAAAAGGGACGAAAGACCGGTTTGGCTTCCGCGGTACCACCCACGTTGTCTGTCTATGACAGACCGCTTGATTCACGGATAACGGTGTGAAAGACCGGATTCGCTACTACGACTTCACGAATCGTGCTCCCTGACGAGTTCACGGTTGTTACCGACTGGTTCGCACCTTCCACCAGCTCTCTTGACGGCACCTTTCCCCTACTACTTCAGTTCCATGCATTTGACTATCTTTTTCTAGTGTAATCTGTTTCTTCCTCAAGCGTCAACGCTTCCGTAAAATTTCCTCGATTTCTGCGTGTGATTGCGCGACATGATCCGCTTGCTCTAAGCGTTGCGTTGGCATCCGGTCATCAAGAAGCGCAATCACTTCCATGCCTGCTGCTTTCGCACCAATCATCCCGTTCGCAGCGTCTTCAATGACGAGACAGTTCTCGGGTGCGTGTCCAATCCGCTCTGCCGCAAGTCGAAAAATCGCGGGATCCGGTTTCGAACGGATGACTTCTTCTCCACTGACGTAGTGCGTGATCGGAAGCCCATAATGACGGATGACACGTTCGATTTTCTGAAGTGAACTCGAAGAAGCAATGCCGATATCGTAACCAAGAGTCGCCGCTTGTTCGATGACTTGTGTGACGCCTTTTTTTAATCCACACTCTTCCGGCTTTGCATGAATTTGAAACAAGCGATGTTCTTCCTCAAGCAACGCACTAGCTGTTTCTTTCAGCTGATGCTGGGCGACGAGTTCTTCCCACATTTCATCTCCTGTTTTTCCCATGAACGTCGCATACTGAACCGGATCAAGCGGAATCGATAACCTTTTGAACATCTGTTGATGCACTTCAAAGTAGCGAATCTCACTATCTAAGATAACCCCGTCCATATCAAAAATCAGACCGCGTTTTTTCACGATAACTCCCCCTTTATTGATCGATCCTGACTTCAGCATATCAAAAAAACGACTACACGATGTAGTCGTTTTCATACTCTCATTATCTATTTAACTAGTTGCCACCTGAATACCAGCTTGTCGATACGCCGGAAAATAATCGGAATCAGCATTTGATCCGTATCGTACGCAGAGCAAATCATATAGTGATGGCTGCAGGATGGATTTTCCTTGATGATACTCAAATAGTCGATATCCAGTGTAACGGCATTTACTCTCAAAAAGACTATCCCGTTCTTGATACCCGCCCCCAAGATGTTGTTCGACGAGTCCCCGTGCTTTTGCCTGAAGAATTGCTTCGTACTCAAGTCGCTGATTCGGGAACATCTTCGCTTCATCCCGCTTACAGCCGATCAAATGACCGTGGGCGTATTCTTTTCCAAGCAATACGAAGTATCCCCCAACCGCTTTTCCGTCGATTTCCGCCATCAGTAATAAGGGCTCACAAAGTGGGTTCGTCTCCATCAATTGCTCAAAATACGTCGCGGTAAAATAATAATGAGCCGAGGCATTCTTCCGGTCCATCGTTTCATGATACAACGCTAAAAAAACAGGTAGATCGTCCCGTGTTCCTGTTCTGACGGTTAAGGGTGAAGCAAGCGATTTACGAATCATGCTTCTCGTCTTCTTATGAAATGTCTGCATGATATCTTCAAGTGAAGGACGCAAATCAATACTCGTCGTATGACGGATGAAGGAAACTTTTGTCCAGTCCTGCATAAACCGTTCATTACCTGTTAATGGATTAAAGCGGATCATTTCCGAGACGATCGATTCTTGCTCCGCCCACCTCTCAAAGGATAAACGAGCCTGCTGGATCTCGGACGCAGTCAGTCGACCGATGATTTCCGGTCCGCCATAGCCGTACGGGGTAATGAGATCTGAATAAGGCGTATCAAAAATACGACGCTTCAAAAAAGGATAAAACAGTGTTCCTGCATGACCTTCATAAAGAAATAATACCGCTTGCTCAGACGGTCTAGCGTTGAGCGTGACGTATTGGTGACTATAGAAGATATCAAGAGGCTGTTTCTGTACGTGTGTCGTCCAAGTTGCGGCATCTGTGATGAATTGACACCTTTCCATCCGTGCACCTCCAGTCAAAAAGAAGCAACGTTCATATGACCTTTCTTTTCAAGTTCTTGATTAGAAAGTACCCGTTTCTTTGCCGAAATATTCCATATTATTAAATGTTTGTTTTATAATTTTCGAACGAATGATGTAACAAAAGACAGCTGATCTATTGTCCGCTGTCTCACAAAATAAAGCTCATGATGTGGTTTTAGGAATAGCACGAAGGAAAACAACTCCTGCTAACAGGATCAATCCAATTAAGGTCAAGAAAACTGCTGACATACCTGATAAATCGTAGATCAAACCTCCAACTGTCGGACTGATCATCCGTCCTGCTGAAGCAGCGATATTAACGTATCCTTGGAATTCTCCTTCTTTTCCGATTGGCGCAAGTCGCGCCGCCATTGCAGGAACCGCTGGCCAGATGAACATCTCACCGATTGTCAGAATGATCATCGCCACGAGGAACATCTTGAAGCCGCCTGCAAACGGAACAATTAGATAAGAGAGAAGAAAGATCCCTGTCCCGGTCATCAGTTGGCGTTTCAAATCATCTCCAAACCAACGAAGAATTGGTGTTAATAAAGGTTGTGCGAACACGATAAGCGCTCCATTGATTGTCCAAAGAATCGAGTACTCGGAAATCGTGACACCGAGCGATTTCGTATGGACAGCAAAGGTCCCTTGCCATTGCACATAAACGAACCAAAGTAAGGCATAACCGATCGAAACGAGCAACATCGTCCGTGCGGATCCGCGCGAAAGTGGTGTGCGTGTCGTTTCGATCTCGTCATGTGCCGCATGCATCCGCGCTGGCGCCTGAATCCAGGACAAACCGACAAACAAAATGATGGCAAAGACGATATAGAGAACGAGATTGGCGATGAAGATGTACTGAATCGAAAAAGCAGCAATTTGACCACTAACAGCTGTCCCGAGGGCTACACCGACGTTTTGCGCGACATAGATCGCATTAAAGGCGCGGCGTCCGCCTTCCGGCCAGATGACGCCCGTCATTGCGTAGATCGTTGGGAAAACCATCCCACCGACGAATCCAATCAATCCAAGCATCGCGACGTATCCAATATACGTCTGATGAAATAGCAACAAGCCGACGGAAGACAGGACAAGTCCGATGACACTGATGACAAGCGTTTTCTTTCCACCGAGTCGGTCAAACGCTTTTCCGCCTAAGTAGTTCCCAACGATTGCTAAGGCTGAGTTGACGAATAACGCCATTCCGGCTTTTGTCATCGACTCCCCTAAATATTCATGAATATATAATGTATTGAACGGCCATAAAAAAGAGGATCCCGTCGTATTGATGGCCATCGCAAGGACGAGGATCCAGACCGCTTTTGGTAATTTTGGCATACCTTTGGTCCTCCTATTTCATTCTCAACCTTGCCACTTTACGCAATCCCTCCCACGCCTGTCAAGCCACTTCACTTTTCGTCAATGACTCAAAAGATGGTATAATGCAGGAGGAATCATACATACGATGATCATGTATAAAGAGAAAAACAGCCCATAGGAACAGGAGTCTATGCCATGTCACTTGCCCGTGTACTACCTTATACGAAACAATTACTGGAGTCCGTCATCGAACCTGGTGACTGCGTCGTCGATATGACTGCCGGAAATGGACATGATACGCAGTTCTTAGCAGAATGCGTCGGTCCAGAAGGTAGAGTCCTTGCGTTCGACGTCCAAGCTCAAGCCATCGAGGAATCGACACGACGTCTCGACGAAGCCGGAATGTTAGAACGTGTCGATCTTTATCACGAAAGTCACATCCATGTTGGTGCGCGTCTTTCGGACGAACGACGGCCTGTTCGTGCCGGCGTCTTCAATCTCGGATACTTGCCTGGAAGTGATAAATCGATCACGACGACAGGTGAAGAGACGCTTGAAGCACTCGACGCTCTCCTCCCGGTACTTGCACCTGGTGGTCTTGTCGTCCTTGTCGTCTATCACGGTCATCTTGAAGGAAAACGGGAACGCGATGCTGTCCTAGATTACGTCACAGCCCTTGATCAGCAAGGTTATGCCGTTCTTCAGTACCGCTTCTTGAATCAACAGAATCATCCACCGTTCATCATCGCGATCGAGAAAAAAGTGCGCTGACAGTAGAAATAAAGAAGTGATGGCTTCCGCTATGGAAACCATCACTTTTTTCATTCTTCGACTAATTTAAAAAACAACAATAATTTTTCCGCAAACCGTGTATTCAACCGTTCAAAGCTGAAATGCGGGAAACCGTGTAGACGTTGTAAGTAAATCTGATCGCCACCCATTTTCCGACATACTTCGAGTGTCAGTTTGACGTCTGCGAACTGATCGTCTGGTGCATAAAAACAAGCCAAGTTTACACGAGGCAGTTTTTTTCGTTCCTCGTCATGTACGACGATCTCTTCTTCGATTTCCCGGTACTGCGCATACGTCAGTTCACCGATGCGAACGGTATCTTCCGTACTTTGACCAAACGGCAACGTACCGAGTGGCGCATCAGGACGGAAACGATCAAACGCACTCGCGAAGACTTGTTTGACACCTCCGAGTTGTTTCGACGGATGCCAATCAAACAATGGTGAAACGAACGCAAGACTTGCGACTGGTAGTTCATATTCTTGCAACAGACGATTGACGACGAGTGCCCCCATGCTACAGGCGATGATATGAATCGGTAGCTTTCGTTTTCCTGCTTCGCGTAATGCTTCTTTTAACAGTTGACCGTGCTCTTCAAACGAAATGCGACGTGGTGCGTCGACGAGTAGCACTTCATACTCTCTTTCGAGTACTCGAATCAAAGCTTCACTCGGACGGGCACGCAGTTGTAACGGATAGACTAATACGATGATTCCTGTTGGTTGTTCAACCACAAACTCACCTCTTCACTTCATACTTCCTTTTCACGATACCTTATTTCAAACGCAAACGAAACCGTCCCGAGACGGATTTCACGAGGCAACATGGCGAAGACGAACGACTGATTCCGCTTGCCCAAACACTTCTTCCGTCATCTCACTAAGTTCTTCAAAACCAAATGAGGTCAGGAATTGACGCGCTTTATAGTTACGTGCTTCCACGTAGACTTCGAGTGGGACGGCTCCTTGTCGTTCGAGTTCACGAATCAGACGTCTTCCGATTCCGTTTTGCTGATATTCCGGCAAGACGTAAAGCCGAATGATTTCCCATGTTCCTTCGACATCAACAGCATGAATGAAACCGACGATTTCCTCGTCGATGATTCCGACATAAAAATACTCTCCCCGTGCTTCTTCCGCCGTCCGGATCGCACGAACGACTTCTTCTTGCGGATACGCCTCCTGCACGAAATGCGCTTTCGAACGTTCGGAATAGATTTCTTCATACGTATCCAACCAAGATGTGATAGCAATGTCATGAATACGTCCTGCATCAGCTGGAATAGCTTCGCGTATTTCCATAATCGGACCCCCCCTTTATACTCATACAAATCGACTCATGTACTTTTACCCTTTTCTAGAAAAAACATTCGTTTCCTGCAAAGTTCCGCGGAAACAAAAAAGCCCGAAAACCCACATAGGATTTCCGGACTTTTTGATTATGCGAAACGTTTTGCTTGTTCTTCAAGAACTGCTGCTTTATCTGTTTGCTCCCATGGAAGCTCAACATCTGTACGACCGAAGTGACCGTATGCAGCTGTTTGACGATAGATCGGACGACGGAGATCAAGCATGTTGATGATTCCAGCTGGACGAAGATCGAAGTTTTCAGCAACCAATTCGACGAGTTGTGCTTCAGGAAGTTTTCCTGTGCCGAATGTATCAACTGCGATTGATACAGGGTGCGCGACACCGATTGCGTACGCAAGTTGAACTTCTGCTTTGTCTGCAAGACCTGCAGCAACGAGGTTCTTCGCGACGTAACGTGCTGCGTATGCAGCTGAACGGTCGACTTTTGTTGGATCTTTACCTGAGAATGCTCCACCGCCGTGGCGTGCGTATCCACCATACGTATCAACGATGATCTTACGACCAGTCAATCCAGCATCTCCTTGTGGTCCGCCAATGACGAAACGACCAGTTGGGTTGATGAAGAATTTCGTTGCTGCGTCGATGTATTCAGCCGGGATGACCGGTGTGATGACGTGTTCTTTCAAATCAGCTTGGATTTGCTCAAGCGTAACTTCTTCCGCATGTTGTGTCGAGATGACGATCGTATCGACACGAACCGGCTCGTTGTTCTCGTTGTATTCGACCGTGACTTGTGTTTTTCCGTCCGGACGAAGGTAGTCGAGTTGACCGTTTTTACGCACTTCTGCCAAACGGCGTGCGAGACGGTGCGAAAGCGAAATTGGAAGTGGCATGAGTTCTGGTGTTTCTTTCGTTGCGTAACCGAACATAAGACCTTGGTCTCCTGCACCGATTGCATCGATTTCTGCATCAGACATGCTACCTTCACGTGCTTCAAGCGCTTGGTCGACACCAAGAGCGATATCTGCTGATTGCTCATCGATCGATGTCAATACAGCACATGTATCCGCATCGAAACCGTATTTCGCGCGTGTGTAGCCGATTTCACGAATCGTTTCACGAACGACTTTTGGAATGTCGACGTAAGTGGATGTCGTGATCTCACCTGCAACGAGAACGAGACCTGTTGTAACAGAAGTTTCTGCCGCAACACGTGCGTTTGGATCCGCTGCAAGAATCGCATCGAGGATTGAATCCGAAATTTGGTCACAGATTTTATCTGGATGACCTTCAGTGACTGACTCCGACGTGAATAGTCGGCGATTAAGGTTTGTCATGTATGACCCTCCCAAAAAAGAATTTGACGGTGTACTCATTTCCCCTAGTTGAGTGGGACGGTAAAATGAAAAAAACCTTTCCAAGTCCAAAAAATGGTCAGGGAAAGGTTGTGCGTTCTTCCTTTACCCTCTTATCGTTCGAAGTGTTTACTTCGCTTCAGGAGAGCACCTTTTCCCTCATTAATATATGAATTAATGTAGGACGGTTGCCGGGTTTCTTCGGGCCTTGTTCCCTCCACCTGCTCAGAATAAGAGTATCCGTTACGAATTACATGATATAAAGTTGTACCTACTCTGTCAAGCAAGGTTTCAAATTCTAGTCGAAACTTTTTAAAAGAGATGTTAAACTATTAATGCTGAAAGCGTTTCCAGATAAATAGAAATCAGCACCAGAAAATGATTGCGCTCCCTTTAGTATGTCATATATAATGAATGTGTCATACTAAATGCAGTGAGCCAAAACCAACGTAGGGGAAAGGTGGGGTCAGGATGCCGATGACGGTCCTGAATATCGAAGAACTACTCAAGAAAGAGCATGTGTTCAAACAACTATCTGTTGCTGAACTTGTCGAACATGCGATTCGAAACGAAGAAGGTGTCCTTGCTGAGAACGGCGCACTATCTGTAGAAACGGGGAAATTTACAGGTCGTTCACCAAAAGATAAGTTCATCGTCCGTGATTCTTCCTGCGAGTCTCACATCGATTGGGGTCATGTTAACCAACCGATGGATGGAGACAAATTTGAACAATTGTTACAAAAGGTTCTTCGTTACATGAACGAAGCCGATCAGCTCTACTACACAGAAGCTGCTGCTGGGGCAGATACGCACTTCACCCTTCCGGTTCGTGTGCTCACACAATACGCTTGGCATAACCTGTTTGCCAAACAACTCTTTTTACGCGAGTATCCTGAAGTGGCTGCCTTCGAACCGTTCACGGTCGTCTACGCGCCACATTTCAAAGCAGATCCTACCGTTGACGGAACGAATTCCGAGACATTCATCGCCATGTCGTTTGAACACCGGATCGTCTTGATCGGCGGAACCGAATATGCGGGCGAAATCAAAAAATCGATTTTTTCCGTCATGAACTACCTCTTACCACAAGAAAATGTCCTTTCGATGCACTGTTCAGCAAACGTCGGACACGAAGGCGACGTCGCCTTGTTCTTCGGTCTATCCGGTACTGGTAAGACCACCCTGTCAGCAGACGATAGCCGTCAATTGATCGGTGACGATGAGCATGGTTGGTCGCATGACGGCGTCTTCAACATTGAAGGTGGATGTTATGCGAAGACGGTCAATCTGTCACGCGAAAAAGAACCGCAAATTTTTGATGCGATCCGTTTCGGAACTGTCCTTGAAAACGTCGTGCTCGATGAATCTCGTCATCCTGATTACGATGACACATCGTTGACAGAAAATACACGTGCTGCTTATCCGATCACAGCGATCGATAACATCGCTGTTCCATCACGGGCTGGTCATCCGAAGACGATTGTCTTCTTGACGGCTGATGCGTATGGCGTCTTGCCTCCGATCAGTAAATTGACGAAAGAACAAGCGATGTATCATTTCCTATCAGGTTATACATCAAAACTTGCTGGAACAGAGCGTGGTATCACGGAACCGGAAGCAACGTTCTCGACATGCTTCGGTTCACCATTTCTTCCACTGATACCTGAAAAGTATGCGACGATGCTCGGAGAACTGATTGATCGTCACGGTGTGACCGTTTATCTCGTCAACACAGGCTGGACAGGCGGTGCTTACGGGACAGGTAGTCGAATGAAGCTATCGTATACACGGACGATGGTCAACGCTGCCGTCAACGGAACACTTGCAGCGATTCCAACAGAAGAGCACCCAATCTTCGGACTTCATATGCCACTTGAAGTTCCTGGTGTTCCAAGTGAATTACTCAATCCGGTACGCGTCTGGTCAAATCCTGACGAATACAACACACAAGCGCGTTCGCTTGCTGAGAAATTCCAACATAATTTCCTTCGTTTCGAAAGTGCGACGGATGCGATCAAGTCAGCAGGTCCATGTCTATAAAAAAAAGAGCCTCAGGGCTCTTTTTTTTATAGAATGGCATCTGTCTCTTCTTGAAGATGCATCTCTTTTTGCATAAGCCACTCCTGACTTTCCGTCAGTAACGCATATGCTCGCGAAAGTGATACACCTAACCGTTGACTGAGCAATTCGAACTGTTCGAAATCACCGCGATCTGCGCTGATCGCAAGCACTAGACAATCCCGGAACGGATGGTCTTTTCCTTGGAGGACAATCTTCAAGGAATCCTCGATTGGCAATTGATCGATGATGTCGTCAATATCAACGGACAATAACGCATCGATATGCGATAACAAGCCGATCATATAGGCACTCTCTTGTTGCAGCGTCCTTGTTTCTGTTGCAAACAACTCACAGAGCTTTGCGCAATGTAAGGAAGAACGCAGCAACTCATTCGACCATTCATAAGGACTTGCGAGCTTCATTTCACGTAAGACAATCAACGAAATCCAGCTTTTAAGTTGAGCGAAGCCAAGTAGTGAGATCGCTTGACGAACGGAACTAACTGTATTGCGTAATCCCACTCCCGGAGAATTGATTAGTTGTAATACCTGGATGCTGATATACGGATTGGCTTCGATTTCATCAATGACTTCATCGTACTTCTCATCCGTATCAAGCCACTTCAGCATCTTTAACAACACCGGCAATTGTGGTGGAACAGCTTTCCCTTTCATCAGCATCGGTTTAGCATAAAAATAGCCTTGGAACCAGTCATACCCCATATCAAGACAACGTGTATGGTCCTCGTGCGTCTCGACACGTTCAGCAAGCATCTTAATATGAGGATAATTACGTCGAACGATATGCAAAATGGCACTTTGCTCGCGAGGGGAAATTGCCTCGATGTCGATTTTAATTAAATCGATCAACGCAAACAATTCCGCTCCGTGCTGTCGAAGTAAATCTGTCACAAAATCATCAAGTGCTAATGTGAAGCCTGCTTCTTTCCAACTATGCAGAACAGACAACATTTCAGTATCAATATCAACTGTCTCTAAAATTTCAATGACGAATCGGTTAGGATCTAAATAATGAATCAGATCACTTTTCAACAAATCTGACGTAAAGTTGACGAAAAGTTTTTTTCCTTCCGCGACATGTTCCACCCCCATATGGACGAGTGTATTCGTCAATACATCCATCGTCGCTAAATCCCCATCAAAAATAGTCATTTGTTCAATCGAACGATACAATAATTCAAATGCATCAATTGATCCAACTCGATTAACGATGGGTTGACGTGCTAATAAGATATCCATCGTTCTCCTGCCCCCTCCATTGTCCTCAGATGGTTTCTATTATATCAAAGTTTACTTTTTAGGAGATTATTGTTTTTTACAATGTATCAATGGTCTGTTTTTTCAATCTCTATGCTTCATCTTCCAAAATACAAAAAGCAATACGACAAACGTCGTATTGCTTGAATCATGTATCATATCGGTTCCAAATGCCTGTCTCGAACCAAGTCAAAATATCACGCGTCACACGTAATTTTTCATGGATCGGGAACTGATGTGCATACGCATAAGTCTGAAGCAGGGTTTGGTCGGGATGACGTGCAGCATAAGCCGTCGCATGTCGTAAACGAACGTTCTCATCATACGCACCGTGAATCAATAATACTTCACCTTGAGGAGCGACATGAAGCGGCGAGCGCACCTTATACGCCTCAGGTACGGTGTCTGGTGTCCCCCCCGTATAGCGACGCAACATTTTTTGCATCGTCTTCTGCTCCTCGTAAGTCCATGTCAACTCGGTCACGCCTGCCCACGACACCGTCCGCGAAACTGGACGATGATGAGCCAGGAGTAATGCCATTTGCCCCCCACGAGAAAATCCGAATGCATGAACATGCGAGACACGTTGTTGCAACCAATCGAAAGCACTGCATGCGTCTTCGACATCCCGATGTCCGAAATCTTCTTTTCCTGTTCCGCCTAAGTTTCCCCGATAGAAAGGTGCCATGACGAAAAAACCAGCCTGCGCAAACGCGAGCAGCCGTGTCGGTCGAACCATTCCGATAGATCGTGTGCCACCTCGCAAGTAGAGAATCCCCTGTCCGTTCGCGACTTGCGGAAGTACGATATAGGCACCGACGCGCTCCCCGTCTGTCGTCGTATAGAACATCCGAAACGTCCGAAACGGACCTTGCCGCGGAAGTTCAAACCAATCGGCGTTCGCTAAGTACACGGAGTGTCTCTGGAAGGACGCGGTCCTTCATCATGAAACTGTATTGTCGGTTCGTATCGAGACGATCAGGGAGTTCCTCGAACAGAAAAGCACCATCTGTTTCATCTACAGCCAAATGGGATGACAGCGATTCGATTTGCGCGAAGTAGATATTTTTAATGATCGTATCCCCTTTTCCGGCAACACGATATTGCCCGATGTACTTCAAGGAATCGATTTTTCCGCCTGTCTCTTCCATCACTTCACGACGTGCGGCTTCTTCTGCCGTTTCACCCGGTTCAACCTTCCCACCCGGAAATTCATATCCGCGTTGCTTATGATGGGTCAGCAACCATTTCCCTTCGTACACGGCAATGACCCACACATGTAGAGGGCGATCCGAGAACGGATGGTCCTCAAAACTTAACTCCACTTGATTTTGATAATAATCCAAGAATGTAATCACGTACGTGCACCTCATTTCTTCTTCTAACTTCACTTTACCTGTTTCACGGGTATTCTAAAAGTGAAAACGCTAGGATTGCCTATAAATCTGGAAAATGATTACTCGTCCTCATCTCGTGAACGTAAAAAAAACAGCCGATGTTCCACTAAGGAACAATCGACTGTCGTTTTGTATTACTTCAAACGTGCTTCGAGTTCTGCTTTTTCTGCTTCGAATCCTGGTTTTCCAAGAAGAGCGAACATATTTTTCTTGTACGCTTCGACGCCTGGCTGATCGAATGGATTTACTCCAAGGAGGTAACCACTCATCGCACATGCTTTTTCGAAGAAGTAGAACAGGAATCCGAGGTGATACGGTGTCATCTCTGGAAGTTCGACTGTCAGGTTCGGAACTTGTCCGTCCGTGTGCGCAAGCAATGTGCCTTCTGCTGCCTTATCGTTGACGAACTGAATCGACTGTCCTGCGAGGAAGTTCAATCCATCAAGGTCCTGAGCGTCTTCTTCAATCGTCAACGCGTGACGCGCTTGTCCGACTTTAATGACTGTCTCAAACAGATCACGACGACCTTCTTGGACATATTGTCCCATTGAATGAAGATCGGTCGAGAAATCAACTGCTGCTGGGAAGATACCTTTGAAGTCTTTTCCTTCAGATTCGCCGTACAATTGCTTCCACCACTCTGATACGTAATGAAGTGCTGGTTCGTAGTTGACGAGTAGCTCAATCGTTTTCCCTTTCGCATACAATGCATTTCGGACGACTGCGTATTGGTACGCTTCGTTGTCAGCTAGGTTTTCGCTCGCGTAGCGCTCTTGTGCGTCACGTGCCCCTTGCATTAACTCTTCGATCGAAATTCCTGCTGCTGCGATCGGTAATAGACCAACTGGCGTTAACACAGAGAAACGTCCGCCGACATCATCTGGAATAACGAATGTTTCGTATCCTTCAGAATCTGCGAGTGTTTTTAATGCACCGCGGGCTTTGTCCGTTGTTGCGTAAATCCGGTGTTTCGCTTCTGCTTTACCGTACTTTTCTTCCATGAATGCTTTCAAGAGACGGAACGAGATTGCTGGTTCTGTCGTCGTACCTGATTTCGAGATAATGTTGACCGATACATCTTTTCCTTCAAGTACTTCAAATAAATCATGCAGATACGTTGATGAGATATTATGCCCTGCATAGATGATTTGTGGTGCTTTACGCTCGTCTTTTGATAACAAGTTATGGAATGAGTGTCCAAGCATCTCGATTGCCGCACGTGCACCGAGATACGAACCGCCGATTCCGACGACTAGCAACACATCAGAATCCGACTTGATTTTTTCTGCAGACGCTTGGATACGTGCAAACTCCGCTTGATCGTAGTTCGTCGGAAGATCTACCCATCCTAAGAAATCACTTCCTGCACCTGTTCCTGCATGAATCGCATGGTGGAGCGTCTTTACGGTCTCCGTCATGTGTTCTACTTCATGTTGACCTACGAATTGTAGGGCTTTCGAATAATCAAAACGTACTGTTGACATGCCATCGTCCTCCTTATTCATTCGCAACGAAATGCGACCTTCCTTTTCATTAAAACGCAAGAAGGAAGGTCGTTCAAGTCTTTTGTGAAAAGATTAGCAAATGTTACGAGTTGTTATAGGGCAGCTGTCACGATTTGACGAACATCCTCGTTTCCGAGTGATTTGAAGTTTCCGAAGTCGCCGCGAGTCATTGCTGACTTGACGATTGAATCGACTGTATCTTCTTTGATGTCGTAATCCGCAAGACGGTTTGGTGCGCCGAGTGATGTCCAGAAAGCACTAATCGCGTCGATTGTTGCATGTGCTGCTTCCATCTCTGATTTACCTTCCGTGTCGACGTTAAAGACGTTCTCACCAAGTGTGACGAAACGATGTGCGTTTGATTCGTCGAGTACGTGGCGCATCCAGTTCGGGAAGAGGATGGCGAGTCCACCTGCATGTGGGATGTCATGAACAGCTGAGACAGCATGTTCGATGTTGTGTGATGCCCAGTCGCCGCGTGCTCCCATTTGAAGAACACCGTTGAGTGCCATCGTACCAGCGAAGAGAATCGTTCCACGAAGTTCCACGTTTTCGAGATCGTTCACGAGTTTTGGTGCTGCTTCGACGACTGCTTTCATGACACCTTCTGTCATGCGTTCTTGAACCGGTGCATGTGCAGGGTGGAAGTATTGCTCAAGGCAGTGACTCATCATATCGACGATACCATAGATCGTTTGATCTTTCGGTACGCTGACTGTGTATTTCGGATCAAGAATTGAGAATGTTGGGTACGTAAGCGGACTACCCCAACCGTATTTCTCTTGTGTTTTCCAGTTCGTGATGACCGATCCTGAGTTCATCTCAGAACCTGTCGCTGCAAGCGTCAAGACTGTTCCGAATGGGATGACTGTTTTGGGTGTCGCTTTACCGATGACGAGATCCCATGCTTCGCCTTCATACGGGATACCTGCTGCGATCAATTTCGTGCAGTCGATGACAGAACCGCCACCAAGTGCAAGTAGTGCGTCAACGCCTGCTTCACGTGCAATTTTAATTCCGCGTTCTGCAGTTTCGATGCGCGGGTTCGGTTCGACACCGTCGCATTCGACGTACTCGATTCCTGCCGCATTGAGTTCACGTGTGACATCATCGTAGACGCCGTTACGTTTAATACTTCCACCGCCAAAGACGAGCATGACTTTCTTCGCACCGAGTGCTTCGAGTTGTGGTTTCAGTTGGCTGACTTGACCGTCACCAAAAATAAGTCTTGTTGGATTGCGATATTCAAAGTTTTCCATCTGTGTTGCCTCCTCAATAAGTAATGAACACCTTACATTATCCACACATTCCCCTTTCGCATCTAATTTAATGCTTATTGCATGTAACAATCGCAAAAAAAAGAGAACCGACCGATGTCGATTCTCTCATGTGGCTTATTTTTGGAAGTTTGATTTTTCAATCCATTCTTCCAATTTACCTTTAAGAACGTTGAATCCAGGTGCTTCTTCTTGTTTGAAAGCAGGACCTGCATCGCGACGTCCAGCGTTTTTGCGTGGACCTTTCGCGCGTGCTTCACGTTTTGGAGCTTCCTGAGTTGCTTTGATCGAAAGCTTCATTTTTTTGTTAGCTTCGTCGATGTCGAGAACTTTAACAGTTACTTCATCGCCAACTTTTACGTAATCGTTGATGTCTTTTACGTAATCGTGTGAGATTTCTGAAATGTGGACGAGACCTTGTGTTTGCTCGTCAAGTGCTACGAAAGCACCGAAGTTTTGAATACCAGTTACTTTACCAGTAACGACTTGGTCTTTTTCAAAGTTTGCCATAATGTATACACTCCCTAACTAAATTCATCAACTTATAATAACACACTTTTCTTGTATCGTAAAAAATATTTTTGGAATTTGTTTATTTTTTATTTCACAAGGGAACATTTTAGTAGCAAGACTTCAAGTATTCCCCCTGATTCTGCCGAACTTTCCGAGTTCGGCCCTTTTTTTGTTCTTTTACTCAATTGACCTAAAAAACAGATACCGAAAAGTGATGTGAGCGACTTTCAAAACGCTCTAATAAAAACGGACAGTCGCGGTCTGCTCGCTTTCCGCGGACAAGCCCTCATGCCGCTTCAGATGCGTCGCATCTTCCAGGGTCATGAGGACTTGTTTTTCTGCGAGTCGAGCAGAACCTCACCTGTCCTAGCGTAAAGGAAATATAGAGTAGAAGCAATCATCAATTATAGGTCATCGAATCCATTCGCATCCGTTACCTTCGCATATGAACGTGATTTTTGTTCGAAGAAGTCCGATTTCGTTGCGTTCATCGAATCATCTGAATATGCCCGAATCCATGGCATGACGTCTTCGTCGTGTCCTTCGTAGAGGTCCGACAAACCGATGACGCGAAGGCGTTTGTTCGCAAGATATTTGACATAGTCACGCATTTCACTGACGTCCAGACCGTCTAGATCACGCAAGACATATTCGCTCCATTCGATTTCAAGATCCACGGCACGCTTAAACGTGTCGTAGACGAATTGTGTGAATGAGCCATCTGCATCGATTTCTGGATGCTCTGACAAGACAGCACGTAATAACTGGCTGATGAAGTACGAGTGTTGCAATTCATCACGTTGAATATAGCTGATCATCGTCGATGTTCCGACCATCTTCTGATGGCGCGCTAGGTTATAGAAGAAAGCAAAGCCAGAATAGAAGTTGATCCCTTCAAGAACGATTGAAGCAACGAGTGATTTCGCGAAGTTTTCTGGAGTCCGGTCATTTTGGAAATCTTCGTATAAATCAAGAATGAATGCATTGCGCTTCATGACCATGTCATCGTCTTTCGCGATATCGAAAATCCGGTTTTGTTCAGCCAATGGAACTAAGCTGGATAAGACGTAGCTATACGATTGATTATGAACGACTTCCTGTTGTGCGATGATGGCGAGAATCGCATGAACGGATGAATCCGATGTAAACATCGCTGATTCCAAGATGTAGCGTGTCTGAACCGAGTCAAGGATCGAGAGTAGCCCAATGATTCGTTTGAATGCATCTTGTTCTCGTTCGCTCAATTGATTCCATTGTTGCATGTCTTTTGACATTGAAATCTCATCTGGAATCCAAAAGTTCGATAACAGTTGTTTGTAGATCGAGTAAAACTGTGGATACGCAATGTCGTTCCAGTTGACGATGGCACTTGTTTCGCCACCGATGATCGCTGTCGCGCGATTTGGATGACGTGCATCAAGCAGTTTGATTTTTTGTAGCTGTTCCATGTGCTTCGACTCCTTCTTGCTGTAATTGAAGAATGGTCCGTCTTGTCCATTCCTTGACGAGATGCGGGCGATTGCGTGGTGACTGTTCGATTTTCAACAGTTCTCCGGCAAGCGGGACCCCGAATTTCGAGAGGTGATACGCCATCTCATCGACGGCGCGACAATATTTGACGAACATCTTATCCCCTGTTCCAAAAACAGCTGCCTGCGGAATCGCATGCGTGCTCTCCTTCAAAACCGTTCTAAGACAGTCGCGCATATCGTCGGGTAATTGCCCATCTCCCCACGTATACGAACCAAAATAGACGATATCATAAGGCATTAACTGATACGTCGTCACTTCGTCCGCAAACAACATCGTCGGCTCGATTCCCATCTCAGAACACGTCTTCGCGACGAGTTCTGCCACCTCCTCCGTGTTTCCACTCAATGACGCATATACGATTGCTGCCTTCATGATATCGTCCTCCTTATCTTATGATGAACACGATTCACATTCGTCGATCTCAACCGTCGTCGAACGCGTGTAGTAGATCGTCTTCATCCCAAGTTGCCATGCTTCCATGTGCATCTCGAGTAATTCTTTTGCTTTGACGTTATTTTTCACGTACAGGTTAAAGCTGATCGCTTGGTCGATGTGACGCTGACGCGAAGCATTTTGACGAATGCTCCATAACTGGTCAATCTCAAACGCTGATTTATAGAACCAGTTCGTTTCCGGTGTTAAATCCGGAACGGTAACTGGGATCTTATAGTTTTTCTTCTCTTCTGAGTAGACTTTTTTATAGATTGGATCAATCGATGCCGTACTTCCCGCAATGATCGCCGTCGATGAGTTCGGTGCGACTGCCATCAAGTAAGCGTTCCGCATCCCGTGCGCCGTGATGTCGGCTTGGAGACGATCCCAATCGAGTTCATCCGTCGTTTTGTAGTGGCGACGTTTGATGTACTCTCCTGTTTGCCATTCTGAACCTTCAAAGAGACGGTACGCGCCTTTCTCTTTCGCAAGTTGCATCGACGCATCGATCGTCAAGTAAGCGATTTTCTCGTAGAGACGGTCTGCGTATTGCACCGCTTCGACCGATTCCCAACGGATACCTTCGAGCGCGAGCAGATGATGCCAACCGAATGTTCCAAGACCAACGGCACGGTATTTTTGATTCGTCAATTGTGCTTGCGGAACATCGATCGTATTCAAGTCGATGACGTTATCAAGCATCCGCATTTGAATCGGAATCAATCGTTCGAGAACATCTGAACGAACCGCACGTGCAAGCGCAATCGATGATAAGTTACAGACGACGAAGTCACCTGGTGTCTTCGTGACGATGATTTTACCGTCTTCTGTATATTCTTCTGTCACGGTGGTCGGACTCATGTTTTGCATGATTTCCGAGCACAGGTTTGATGAATAGATCATGCCTGCATGTTTATTCGGATTCGCACGGTTAACGGCGTCACGGAAGAACATGTATGGCGTCCCTGTCTCAAGTTGCGAACGCATGTAGCGTTTGACGAGATCAATCGCTGGGACTGTTTTTTTGCTGAGACGCGGTTCGTTGACACATGCTTCGTATCGTTCCGTGAAGCTACCGCCTTGTTCTGTCTCATCGAAATAATCTTCAAGGCTGAAGCCCATAATCGTCCGAATTTCGTGTGGGTCAAACAGGTGCCAGTCTTCTCGTGCTTCTACAGCACGCATGAAGCGGTCTGGTAAGTTAACGCCCGTGAACAAGTCATGTGTCCGAAGTCGCTCGTCCCCATTGTTGAGCTTCGCATCTAAGAACTCGAGGATGTCCTTATGCCAGATGTCAAGATACACGGCGATTGATCCTTGGCGCATACCGAGCTGATCGACGCTGACTGCCGTATTGTTCAATTGTTTCATCCATGGGATGACACCACTTGAAACACCTTTAAAGCCTTTGATGTCTGATCCACGTGAGCGAATTTTCCCCATGTAGACACCGATTCCGCCGCCACCCTTAGAAAGTGTCGCTACATCCGTGTTCGAGTCATAGATGCCGCGTAGCGAATCATCGACTGTATCGATGAAGCATGATGAGAGTTGACCATATGATTTACCGGCGTTCGAAAGCGTCGGTGTCGCGACCGTCATGTAGAGGTTCGACAATGCCCAGTAGGCTTCTTTGACGAGTTCTAAACGACGTTCCTTCGGTTCGTTCTGCATCAGCGTCATCGCGATGACCATGAATCGTTCTTGCGGTAGCTCGTACAAATTTTTGACGTGATCACGTGCAAGATACCGGTCTGCCAGTGTCCGAAGGCCAATGTATGTGAACAGGTGGTCGCGGGAAGGATCAATCGTTGCCGACAGTTCGTTGATGTCTTCTTTCGAATACGCATCCAGTAAATGTTTCGTGAAGATACCGATTTCTGTCAGCTTTTCAATCAATGTATACAGCGAACCATATCGTTCTTCCGCTGCATATCCGCGGTTTTCACCCGCTTCTAGATATAACCGATTTAAGTAAGTCGCTGTCGCTACGAATGTCCAGTTCGGCTCTTCTGCCTTCAACATATCGAGTGCATGCATCGTTAACAGTTCATAGACTTGATCTGCTTGTAAGGACTTCCCTTCAAGCGCTCGGATGGCACGTTCTGTATAGCGGTCGATATCAAGTTCCGGATACGTTTCCGTCGCTTGTCGAATCACGACATATACGTCTTCTATTGTCATTGCACCCTTAAAGATGCGTGCTGTATTCAGTGGAGATGCCACTATGAACCACTCCCATTCTCTATCGTTAAACAGGTTCGCATTACACGATGAAATACGCTAAACTAAAAAAAGACGTCCTACATATAGAAAGAACTCTACAAGTATCACTCTATATATAGACGTTTTAGACGTTTTTAAACCTGTTAATGTACAAGATATAGGTTATCACTGAAATCTAAAAAAATAACCCCTTGCTTTGAAATTCAGGTCAAACAATTTGAAAAAGGCATCATGACGCCTTTTGAGATATATTGAGATAGCGAGTAAAACATATTATAAGTTCACGCGAACCCTTAAAATAAAGATGAGTCATTTCTCCTATCAGAAGAAAAATATTCTCTTCGAATTTTCTGATATACTGAACGTACCGATCTTCCGTTTGGAGGAAGAAGGATTGAATCCAACTATCACGAAAAGATGACATATGGCATATACGTATGTACGTTGAAAGGAGCTTACCTATGCAAGTCGATTACACACCAAACCCGAATTCCGTCAAAATCACGCTCGAGGAACAGCGCTTCGGTGCGAAAAGTACGAGTGTCAAAAAAGAAGATACACCGGAAGATACGTTGCTCGCATCTTTGATCGCGATCGACGGCATCGATAATCTATTCGCTTACGGCGACTTCGTGACGGTCACGAAAGAACCAGAAGCAGAATGGAATGAGCTGCTACCACGTATCGAAGCAAACATGTAAAAAAACAAGAAGACACCTGTTCCTGAACAGGTGTCTTTGTTCAAGGAGCGATCGCTGATGCCAACCGTATCCATCATCATCCCGACATACAATCGTCCTCGCGAACTAGCAGAAGCGCTAGAAGCGTTGACACGTCAACACTATCAGGACTTCGATGTCATCGTCCTAAACAATAATGGCGACGATGTCTCAGCAGTGACCTCTGCCTATCAGGATCGTCTGCAGATCACATATGTCGAGTTACCTGAAAATCATCACGTCCGTGCTCGAAATCACGGTGTCATGCTCGCTTCCGGTCGGTATATCTTACTTCATGATGACGATGACCTCTTATTACCGAGTCATCTCGAAGAGGCAGTCGGTGATCTCGAAGCCGGCGCGGATCTAACGTATACGGACGCGGAGCTCTTTACGTATCGCTGGGAAGACGGTCACCGGATTGCACTCCATTCCGAACCGTTCGCGTACCCGTATGATCCGGAGACGATCCGAGAAGACTCGACGTACATTCCGTCCGGATCGCTCTACCGTAAATCGCTCCACGATCAACTCGGTCTGTTTGATGAAGACGTCTTCAACTACTGGGACTGGGACTGGATTTTACGCGTCGGTAAGGATCATTTAGTGTTACATCCGGCACGAGCAACCGTCCTGTACGCCTTCAACCCGTCCGGCAATCATGAGTCGGCACGACAAGACGCAACGCGACGCGTCTATTTTGACCGCCTGGTCGAAAAACATCAACTTCCGACACGTGAAATGAAGAACTTCCATATTGTTCAGGAAGAACGACGCGCACGATTGCGACAGACACGCCGTACCTTCAATGGTCAATTGACAGAAAGTGAGTGATTCCATGTACACCGAAAAACAACTCGAATTATTAGCACTATTAACACAAAATGGTCCGATGGACGTAAACTTACTTGCGCAGATGCTCGATTGGGAAGCGTCAGAAGTAGCAGCTTCGATCGAAACATTCAAACGTGACGGTGTCCTACTCGGCTATACCGCCGTCATTGACTGGCAAAAGATTCATGCCCATCACGGCGTGACAGCTTTCATCGATGTCAAAGTCACACCAAAACGGGGACGCGGCTTTGATGAAGTCGCAGAGCGAATCCATCGTTTCCCGGAAGTGACGTCCCTGTATCTGATGTCAGGCGCATATGACTTACAAGTCGTACTTGATGGCAAATCGCTACAAGAAGTGTCTCAATTCGTTTCTGAAAAATTATCGACACTCGACTCCGTCATCTCGACGACGACCCATTTCCGCTTAAAGACGTATAAGCACGATGGCGTTCTCTTCAGTCAGGATGATGACGACAAACGATTGAAGGTGTCTCCATGAAATCTTTATCAACACGTGTCGAACAGCTAGCCCCATCCGGCATTCGTCGTTTCTTTGATTTAGCCGGATCGATGGAAGATGTCATCTCACTTGGTGTCGGTGAACCCGATTTCGTCACGCCATGGAACGTCCGAGAAGCAAGCTTTGCAGCACTTGAACAGGGCTACACAGCATACAGTGCTAACGCCGGTTTACTCGAGTTACGTCAGGAAATCGCGCTTTACATGCAAGAAAAGTTCGCCATCTCCTATTCGACGACGGAAGAGATCATCGTCACGACCGGAGCTTCGGAAGGACTTGACCTTGCGTTTCGTAGTTTGATCAATCCGGGAGATGAAGTCATCGTCGTTGAACCGGCGTTCGTTTCATATGCCCCCTTGATCGAACTTGCTGGAGGAATTCCTGTCGCCGCTGCATGTCACGCAGAAGACGGTTTTGCGATTCAACCGGAAACGATCGAACAGTTGCTGACGGACAAAACGAAAGCAATCATTTTCTGTTTCCCATCGAATCCGACAGGCTCGACGATGACACGCGATCAATTAGCGGACCTCGCGTTACTTGTTCAAAAGCATGATTTATATGTCATCAGTGATGAAATCTATGCGGAGCTATCCTACGAAACGGAAGCGATTTGTTTTGCGACCCTTCCTGGTATGCGGGAGCGGACAATCATCATCAATGGTTTCTCGAAAGCCTTCGCGATGACGGGCTGGCGGCTTGGCTTCACTTGCGCACCACCTGCGATCACGCAATCGATGCTGAAGGTCCACCAATATGGAATGATGTGTGCACCAACACTCGTCCAGTTTGCAGGAATTGAAGCGCTCCGTTCTCGTCATAAGACGGTCCCTGATATGGTGACAAGTTATCGCCAACGCCGGAATTACTTCGTCAAGGCGTTAAACGATGCGGGTCTCCCGACGCACTTACCAGGCGGTGCCTTTTATGCTTTTCCGTACATTGGTCATACCGGGCTGACGAGTGAGCAGTTCGCCGAGCAATTGTTGCTCGCTGAGCGCGTCGCTGTCGTTCCAGGATCCGTCTTCGGAGCAAGCGGTGAAGGCTATGTCCGGGCAAGTTACGCGAGTTCAATCGAGCAACTGCAAGAAGCCATCGCGCGCATTCAGCGCTTCATGAAAAAATGGCAGACTCAGGATGAGACAACATCGTCTCATTCACACTAAAAATAAGCCGCTTGCTCAAACGAGCAGGCGGCTTATTTTTAATCGACATAGAAAACAAGAAACATCCGATAGTCGTCTTCCGCATGATACGGCGAGACTGGACCGAGTTGTGGCGCAAAGACTTCCACCCGATACGGTGAGTCCTTAAAGTCAAGCGGTGTCCGTTCCTTGATCAAACGTCCCATTTCATCCGCCAGCTCTTTGACTTCAACTAGACTACGCGAGCGTTCCATCGGTGCTTCGAAGACGAACGCCTCGATTCCTTCAATCGTTGCACAACGTAGGAAACGCCGGAGCGAAGGGAGTGCCGTCTCCATATTCTCCTTTAGCGTTTGATTCTCTTCGTACGCAGGGGCTCCCCAGAGACGTGCCTCACTTCCTGTCGCACTCCGGAAGTGATCAATCGTTTTTTCGGTAATGGGATCACGTGTCAAGGCAAAGCGTGTTTTATCCCGCTTGAGATTCTTTTCATTCGTCCGATCGATTTCCGACAGTAAATCGAGTTGAAGTGGTCGTGCTAAACGAAATAATTCCCGTTGCAGACGTGCGATAGAATGACCGATTGGAACAATTGTATCCTTCGCTTTAGGCGGTTTATCCCCTTCGTATCCATTCATGACGCGTGCGACTTGACCAGCTTCATGCACAAGTCGATAAAAGGAACCATCCTGATCATCGTTTACCGTTCCGAGCGTCTCATGTTGCACCGCAAGATCCGTCACGTATTGATTGGCAAGACACGTCGAGATCATCAAAACGTCGACAAGTTCTGAACGAAGAGCTTCTTGATCTCTTTGTTCGAGTGCTTCGCCGACTTCACCGATTTCTTCTGTCAAGCGTGCGAGACCAGATAGCGGTCGAAAATAACCTCCGAGTGAACGAATCGTCGCATCAACCTTTTGTTGCAGTATCTTCATCTGTTCCATCTGTCTGATCCTCCACGATTGCTTGACGTACTTGCGCCTCCGTCTCTTGTTTGACACGTTTGGCAAACGCCTGATTTTTCTTCCATTCTCGGATTCCAACGGATGTCGCAGCAATCAATGCAGCAAATAATCCGATTTCTCTTTTACGCATCGCTTTCTCCTCCTTTTGAATGACTCGTTCCCTACCTAAACATGATATGATGATATCAATTCTACATAATCCAGTAAGAGGTGTTGCTTGTGTCGACTGAACGTCTTTGGCAAATGGCCCGGTTCTTGACGGTGATCTTCGCCTTCGTAGCTGTTGGATGGTTACTCATCCGCCTCTCGTCCATTTTGTACCCGTTTGTCTTTGCGTTTCTGCTTGCTCTTTTCAGCCGTCCGCTCGTCGATTTCTTTCAAAAGCGATTACGGATCAATCGTGGATGGGGTGCGTTGTTGTCCATCATTTTGATCAGTGGTTTATTGATCGGTTCGCTTGCCTTGATCATCATGCAGTTGATTCGCGGTCTCGTATTTGTCGCCAATCAATTACCGGCACAAATCCAGGAGTTGAGTCTGTATTTTCAAAAGCTATACAACGAAAAACTGGCACCGATTTGGAACGATGCGTCCGAAGCATTACGTTCATTAGAACCATCCCAACAAAATACGGTCCAAAACAGTATTCAATCGCTCGGTAGTTCGCTTGCGAGTGCGATTGGAGAAGGCTCAAAAAGTGTTGCGATGATGCTTCAATCTGTTCTTGCGACTTTGCCATCGATTGCGTTGATTTTCGTCATCGTCTTACTCGCTTGGTTCTTTATCGCAAAGGATTGGCACCAGTACGAAATGCGATTGAAGCGCTACGAGATGCTTCCTTGGTTCGCTCGTGTCGAGTCGGTCTTCTTGAGCTTACGATCTGCCTTATTTGGCTATCTTAAAGCGCAGCTCACGTTGATCACGATCACGTTTTTCATCGTCTTGATTGGTTTGTTCATCATTGGTGTCGATCATCCATTCGCAGTTGCTTTCATCGCTGCCTTCTTCGACATCTTACCGTATCTCGGTACCGGTTCCGTCTTCCTGCCTTGGATCGCCTACTCGGTGATTACTGGAGATACGACGCTTGCGATTGGACTTGGCATTTTGTACGCCATCGTCATTCTCCAGCGCAACATCATGGAACCGAAGATCGTCGGCGATAACATCGGCATTCAACCGATTACGGCATTGATTGCGTTGTTCGTCGGGATCAAATTCTTCGGCGTCTTCGGGTTAATCCTTGGACCATTGATTGCCGTCATCTTAAAAGCACTCTACAATGCACAGATTTTCCATTACATCTGGGACTTCGTGAAAGGATCACCCACACCATTTCGGTGAGGGTGATTTTTTGGGTACAGCGGCATATAAAGGATACCCTTCCGTGTCCACTGGTTGACTTGCTGGAAAGTAATCGCATGGAAAACGTGCACCGGTCGCAAGCAGACAAGCATCAAGCCAATCATCAATCGCGACGTTCGGCTGACGCTGTTCCCATAACGGGGGACAATCGTATTGTTCAAGTAATTCGATTCGTTCCGCGATGCCTTCCTTTGTTTTCTTGGAAAAACGTGCCGGATGACCGGCGAGGCGTGCAAAGCAGACTTCCGGATGTGATTCGATCATTTCAGATCGATACGCATGACGGACTTCTCGGATTTTCGGCAATAGATACCACGCTTGTTTCGAAAGTCCGATACCAGCATGTTGTTTCGCTAAATCATTTGCTTCCATATAACTTGATGTTGTCAACGCACTGAGAAATGGTGCATTAAAGACACTACTCGTTCGTCCGGGGCGCAGTTCCTGTCGCAACAGCTGATCTGTTTCGCGTCGTCCTTCCATCAAACCGATCGGCATATCGATCCAAATTCGGTCGGCTGGCGGGATCTGTCCAAGCGTCGGTTCGATTGATCCTGAGTACGTCTCATTTTCGTACCTGACGACGACCCATCCTGCCTTTGCCGCATCAATCCCGATGACGTGCATTCGTCTTCTCCCGGAAAGAACGCAGTAGTGATAAGACCGTGAAGATACCGATAAATGTCGCAAGACCGAGCGATAGACGATCTCGTGCATCCAAGTACCAGACGACGGTAAGAATCGTCAACAAGACGCCGAGTAGATTCCAACGTCTCATTTTTCTTGCTCGACGAATCGATACAGACTACGAACCATGACACCCGTTGCTCCTTTTGGACCAATCTCAGACGCTTGATTCTGTTCCGATGTTCCCGCGATATCGAGGTGCAACCATGGTGTGTCGCCGACGAATTCCCCGACGAACGCACCACCGAAGATCATGTGTCCCATGCGTCCCGGTGAGTTATTCAAATCTGCGACATCTGAGCGGCGGACTTGTTTGATGAACGCATCGACATATGGCATTTGCCAAACCATCTCGTTCGTCTCTTTCGTCACCTGTTCAAAGCGTTCGTAAAGTGACGCATCATTCGTCAACGCACCTGTGATTTCTGTTCCAAGGGCGACAAGGACACCACCTGTCAATGTTGCGAGGTCGATGATGGCTTTCGGCTGGTACTCTTTCACGTACGTGACTGCATCTGCGAGGACAAGTCGTCCTTCTGCATCCGTGTTCAAGACTTCAATCGTTTTTCCTGCCATCGATGTGATGACATCATCCGGTTTGAAAGCATCACCAGAAATCATGTTATCCGTTGCCGGAATGACGCCGATGACGTGAACATCAGGTTTGAGTTGACCGAGTGCTTCAAACAGACCAAGAACTGCTGCTGCGCCTCCCATATCTCCTTTCATCCCGACGATCCCGTCTTTTGGTTTGATCGAATAACCACCTGTATCGAACGTGACACCTTTTCCGACGACAGCAATCGGTGCTTCTACTGAGCCTTTGTATTCAAGGACGATCAACTTCGGCGGAATGACCGATCCTTGATTGACGGCAAGCAAGGCACCCATGCCAAGTGCTTCCATCTCTTCCTTATCGATGATTCGGAGATCATGTCCATGACGCTCCGCGATGAAGTGTGCTTCGTCCGCAAGCGCTGGCGCCGTCAAAAGATTTCCCGGCATCGTTACGAGACGTCGCGCCAAGTTCGTTGCTTCCCCTAAGGCTGTTCCGCGACGCACTGCCTCGTCTTCAGAAGGTAAGACCGTCAGATGAAGCGTGTACGCTTTAGAAGGAGATGTTTTATAATGTTTGACCTCATATGTAGCGAGGGTGAATGTCTCAGCAATCAGTTCGACCGGTTGACCTGGAAACGTCGTCGCGTCGACTGTCACCTGTTCTAAGCGGCGTGCTTTGACATGTTGTGCGGCTTTTCCGAGCAAACGGCGCAAGTTGTCTTGCGAGAGTTGATCGACTTTCCCAAGTCCGACGAACAGCACACGTGCGACGTCTCCCGATAACGTCGGCAACAGACGAAGTTCTCCCCGTTTCGTTGAGATATCACCTTGACGGACCCACTCTTCTAGTTTGTCACCATACAGTGCTTGTAATCGTTCATCAAGCGGTTGATTCCCTGATATCCCGACGATCAGTACGTCTACGGGTTGATTCGTTTGCATAAAAATTCCCCCTTTATCTAATACCTATTAGTATGAAGTGTTTTCAGTCATTTTCCAACTGATAGCCTCTCAACGAATCGCAAACGCTTACACGATTCTTGTTTGCCAATTTGTCGAAATGCTTGGTTTCAAACAATTGTTGCCCGTTTCACAATATGATAGGATTAAACAGGTGAAATATTGAGACACTTCAAGAAACGATGCGTTTGCTGTTCCGGGAAATGTCTACGTTTTCATTCAAGGGAGAGTGCGCAGAAGGCTCGTTAAGAGAGAGGCGTTTATGGGTATCTATAGATAGCTAAGAAACGAAGTCGTCGCGTTAAAAAAACTTACTGAAAAGAGGGTAATGCACATGGCACAACACATCAAAGGAATTGGCGCTTCTGCAGGGATCGCGATTGCAAAGGCATTCGTGATGGAAACACCGGTCTTTGAGATTCCATCGCACAAAATCGAGGATGCGGCTGCGGAAAAAGAACGTTTCCAAGCAGCAATCGCAAAATCGAAGACGGAACTCGAAGTCATTCGTGAAAATACCTTAAAAGAATTAGGTCCAGATAAAGCGGAGATCTTCTCGGCTCACCTTCTAATCCTAGAAGATCCGGAAATCGTTAGTCAGGTGAACGCAAAAATCGAGGACGAGCAAGCAAATGCTGCGAAAGCACTCGATGAAGTCGCGAACATGATGGTCATGATTTTCGAATCAATGGATAACGAATACATGCGTGAACGTGCAGCGGACGTCCGCGACGTCACGAAACGGACGATGGCTCACCTTCTCGGTATCACGTTCGTCACTCCAGCTCAAATTAACGAAGAAGTCATCATCATCGCGGAAGACTTGACTCCTTCAGATACGGCACAATTGAATCGTAAGTATGCTAAAGGTTTCGCAACGAACATTGGTGGCCGGACATCGCACTCTGCCATTATGTCACGTTCACTCGAAATCCCAGCAGTCGTCGGAACAAAAGTTGTCTTGACGGACGTTAAACACGGCGATCTTCTCATCCTTGACGGTGCGGAAGGTGATGTCATCGTCAACCCAAGTGAAGAGCAAGTCGCTGAGTATGAAGCAAAACGTGCAGCATACATCGCACAAAAAGAAGAGTGGAAAAAACTCAAGAACGAAAAAACAATGACGGCTGACGGTCACCACGTCGAGCTCGCTGCAAACATCGGTACACCAAACGATGTCAAAGGCGTGCTTGAAAACGGAGCAGAAGCTGTCGGTCTCTACCGTACAGAATTCCTCTACATGGATGCAGAGACATTCCCAACGGAAGACGAGCAGTTCACAGCATATAAAACAGTTCTCGAGTCAATGGGCGATAAAAAAGTCGTCATTCGGACGCTCGATATCGGTGGCGACAAAGAATTGTCGTACCTTGATCTCCCACACGAGATGAACCCGTTCCTCGGTTACCGTGCGATCCGTCTCTGTCTCGATCAAACAGACTTGTTCCGTACACAATTGCGCGCACTTCTTCGTGCAAGTGCATACGGTAAACTCGCTGTCATGTTCCCAATGATCGCAACAATCGAAGAGTTCCGTGCTGCAAAAGCACTTCTCCTTGAAGAGAAAGCAAATCTCCAAGGTGAAGGTGTCACTGTATCAGAAGACATCGAAGTCGGTATGATGGTCGAGATCCCAGCAACTGCGGTCATGGCTCGTCAGTTCGCAAAAGAAGTCGACTTCTTCTCTGTCGGAACGAACGATTTGATTCAATACACGATGGCGGCAGACCGGATGAACGAAAAAGTATCGTACCTGTACCAACCGTTCAATCCTGCAATCTTGAACCTCTTGAACAACGTCATCACAGAAGCACACAAAGCAGGCAAATGGGTCGGCATGTGTGGTGAGATGGCAGGAGAAGAATTGGCACTCCCAATCCTTCTTGGGCTTGGTCTTGATGAGTTCTCGATGTCTGCTTCATCTGTCCTTCGCGCACGTAGCTTGATGACACGCCTCAACAAGTCAGAATGTGAAGCAATCGTCGAGCAAGTGCTTGATATGGATACAGCAGAAGAAGTCGTCGACTTCCTCAGCACGACATTCGATATCAAAAAATAATTTCTGTTAGACGAATCTGGAGTAATCCAGGTTCGTCTTTTTTTATGCCGATTAACAAAAAAACAAGAGGCTGGGACATAACTCAGTTTCACAAACGAAAGGCCCTCGAAACGTGTAGTCGTTTCGAGGGCCTTGTTCTATGACGAAAAACCGATTCTGAATAAA
>NZ_LMPV01000007.1 GCF_001423965.1 Exiguobacterium sp. Leaf196
CAACTTGACGCGAGACAATAAAAAAAGAAGGAATTGCACATCCTGAGTGATGGCAATTCCTTCTTCTCGTTAAATTCAGCTAGTTATGTCCCAGCCTCTTGTTGAAACCTGATTATTGAGCTTGTTTTTTCTTCGCTGGGGTCGCTTGTTCCGATAAAATCGGACGCTCGTTCCCCATTAAGAAGATAAAGATGACACCGAGTACTGCTGGAATCAAGGCCCAGAAATAGACGGTAGAGATGGATTCTGCAAGCGATGTCTTGATTGCTGTCGCGACTTCTGGTGGCATCTTCGCAAACGCAGCTGCCGTCGGGAACTGTCCACCGGACGGCGCTCCACCTTGCGGCAATCGATCAGCTACAGCCGATGTGAACGTCCGTGATTGAATGATTCCGAGGACTGTGACACCAAGCGTCATCCCGATCGTCCGGAATGTCGATCCCATCGACGTCGCAGCACCACGACGTTGCATCTCGATCCCATTGATACTTGCTAGGTTCAACAACGAGAAGCTGAAGCCAACACCGAACCCAAGAATGATCATATAGATCGTTACCGCTGTACGCGATGTCTCAAGCGTCATTGTACTGAGGAGATAGACACCGAGTAGGAAAAAGACAGCTGAGACGATCATGACATTTCGGAAACCAAACTTATTCGGCAACTGGCCACCGAGCTGCGCCGAGATGACCGAGGCAATCAACATCGGCATCAGGATCAGACCGGAGTTCGTCGCACTGCCACCGAAGACACCTTGAACAAAGATCGGAATGAACACACTGGCCGAGATGAAGACGAATCCATAAAAGAACGCGACGCCTTGTGTTGCCGCAAATAAACGACGACGGAATAGACTGAACGTAATGACGGGATCCGCGGCACGGCGTTCTGCAAACGCAAAAGCAACGAACGCAACGAGTGCTGCTCCGAATAAACCAAGAATTTGTGGCGAAGACCATGCATACTCTTTCCCACCCATTTCAAGCGCGAGTAAAAATAATATTAATCCTGCGACAAGCGTGAAGGCACCGACGTAGTCGATTTTCTGTGTCCGGTGAACCGGTGATTCCTGATAGAAGACCGTCACGAGACCAAGGGCAATCAATCCGAGTGGGATGTTGATATAAAATACCCAACGCCAGTCGAGGGAATCCGTCAATACGGCACCAAGCAACGGTCCGAAGATACTCGAGATCCCGAAGACCGCTCCGAACAATCCACTGACTTTCCCACGTTTCTCCGGTGGGAAGATATCAAAAATAATCGTAAAGGCGATCGGCATCAACGCACCGCCACCAAGCCCTTGTAAGGCACGATACGCAGACAATTCAATGATTGAGTCTGCCATTCCACACAAGATACTACCAATCATGAAGATGAGCATTCCAAAGAGGAAGAAGCGTTTTCTTCCATACATGTCACTCAGTTTACCGAAGATCGGCATTCCGGCAACGGTTGCAATCATGTAAGCAGATGTGACCCATGCGTACTGATCAAAACCATTCAGTTCGCTGACGATCGTCGGCATCGCCGTCGCAACGATCGTGTTATCCATCGCTGCGACTAAAATCCCAATCAATAATCCAATGACGACAGGTGTCGTATTCGTTTTTGTTATAGTCGAAGACATCGACACACCTCATTTCTAAAAAATTAGCTAACTCTTATAATAGCTAACTCATTGTATCATCATATGTGCAAAATCTCACTATCAAATGTGCTCTACGATATTTTCACACGACGAATTGTAATATTAAGTGCAACACCTAGCTGAAAACACAAAAAAACCCATAACGACCTCGTGTAGAATAGAGTTACCACACCAAATTCAACGGAGGATTCGTTATGAGCTATGTTCATCTTACCACATCAGAAAGAGTCAAAATAGAAACTTATCTAGAGCTTGGATTTTCAATGCGAAAGATCGCTCAGCATCTCGGACGACAGCCGTCCACGATTTCACGTGAGCTCAAACGGAATCCTTCCTACAATGCGATCAACGCCGGACTGCGTTATGAGATGCAAAAAAAGAATTGTGGAGCACGCACGCTGTTCAGCACTTCGCTTGGCTCATGTATCCTTTCGAAACTGCGAGAGACATGGTCTCCCGAACAGATCGCCGGACGGCTCTTTCACGAACAGGGACCATCGTACAGTACAATCTATCGATGGATATATAAAGGATTCATCAAGAGCGATTTAGGCGTTTTACGACAAAAAGGAAAGCGCCAAAAGCCACGTGAGACAAGAGGTCGCTTCAACATCGGGCTTCCGATCAGTAAACGTCCGTCGGACGTCCGGGGTCGAGAAACGTTCGGGCATTGGGAGTTGGATACTGTCGTATCAGGACGAGGGCAGACAAAGGCGTGTGTTGCGACATTCATCGAACGTAAAAGTCGGTTCTATATCGTACTACCGATGGTCGATCGTTCTTCTCACTCGATGGAACATGCCATCCAAACACTTTACTCTTCTTTCCCATCGGGAACGTTTCAAACCATGACGACGAATCGCGGTAAGTAGTTCAGCTGTCACGAACGGATACAGGACTCTCTTGGTATCCCAATGTACTTTGCGGATCCCTATTCTTCATGGCAACGTGGCAGCACTGAGAATGCAAATGGTCTTCTCCGTGAGTTCTTCCCAAAGGGAACCAACTTCGGAATGATCAACAAGACAGAATTAGATTACGCACTTTCTAGAATCAACAATCGACCAAGAAAGTGTTTGGATTGGAAAACTGCATACGAGGTCTTTTCCGAAGAAGTGTTGCGCTTAATTTAACAAACCGTCACACAAAAAAAGACGGACCGTTCGTGACGATCCGTCGCTTTTCTTCCTTTACTCTACACGATACGAAATCGCTTCTCCGGCTTCGACCGTCTGTCCGACATCGACGTCGACTTTTCGATCGCCAATGTTCGTGACGATGATCGGTGTCAGTAACGATGGCACGAGTGATCGTACTTGCTCGAGATCGACATTGAGAAGTGGTGTCCCCGGTTCGACACGATCTCCAGCTTTCGCTAATGCCTCAAATCCTTTTCCTTCAAGTGACACCGTATCAATACCGATGTGAATTAAGATCTCATCTCCGTTATCTGCAAGAATACCGATTGCGTGTTTTGTTGGGAAGAAGGTTGTGATCTCACCAGAGACGGGAGAGACGACATATCCTTCCGTCGGTTCGATCGCATATCCGTCACCCATCATACGACCGGAGAATACTTGATCCGGTACATCATCCAGAGAACGAATGATACCGCTCAGTGGTGCGACGTATCCATCTTCAGGCACATAAGCACCCCCACGATCTCCAGCGAGTGGTCCCGTATCGGTTGTACCCGATCCAGAAGTTCGCGCTTCATCTCCTGTTGGAACTTGTGGAATCGGATCGGCTTCCGGTATCTCTTTCGGTTTGTAATTTGGATCTTTCATGATATCTGCCATTTCTGACTTGATCCCATCGGATTTCGGTCCAAAGATCGCCTGGACGTTATCTCCGACTTCAAGGACACCGGCAGCACCGAGCTCTTTCAAGCGATCCTTGTTGACGCCTGATTTATCATTGACCGTAATCCGAAGTCGTGTGATACAAGCATCTAAATGTTTAATGTTTGATGGACCACCGAATGCTTGTAGAATTTCATACGGTAGATCGCCTGCTTGTGCCGTCGATGTCGCAGCACCTTCTTTAATCGCTTCGCGCCCCGGAATCTTCAGATCGAATTTCGTGATGACGAAGCGGAAACCGAAGTAATAAATGACGGCGAAAACGAGACCGACTGGAATAACAAGCCACCACGAGGTTCGGTTCGGTAAAATCCCGAACAACGTGTAGTCAATCAATCCGCCTGAGAACGTCATCCCAATCTTAACGTTTAGCAAGTCCATAATCATGAACGATAGACCTGCGAAAACAGCGTGCACAGCGAACAAAAGTGGTGCAACGAATACGAATGAGAACTCGACTGGCTCCGTGATCCCGGTTAGGAAAGACGTCAATGCAGCTGAGAAGTAAAGACCTTCGACGGCTTTTCGACGATCTTTTGCGACGGTATGGTACATTGCAAGACAGGCTGCTGGCAAACCGAACATCATGAATGGATATTTCCCAGTCATATATGTCCCTGCTGTAAATGGTACACCGTCCTTTAATTGTGCAAAGAAGATTCGCTGGTCCCCATTGATGATCGTTCCTGCTTTATCCGTATATTCACCGAATTGGAACCAAAAGCTTGAGTACCAAATATGGTGAAGACCGAACGGAATCAATGAACGTTCGACGAGTCCAAAGATGAAGGCAGACAACGGTTCGTTCGCTTCGATGATTGTTTTGGAGAACGTATTGATGCCTGTTCCGATCGGTGGCCAAATATATGACAAAGCAAAACCTGCGACAAGACTGAACAAGGCGGTCGCAATCGGAACGAAACGTTTACCTGCAAAGAATCCGAGGAAATCAGGCAGTTTGATTTTAAAGAATTTATTATAACTGTACGCTGCTATCAAACCGGCAATGATCCCTCCGAATACCCCCATTTGCAAGGTCGGTATCCCAAGGACCGTCGCATACGACAAATCACTCGCCTTTTGTGCTTCTGTGATTTTTTCTGGTGTGATCTGCAAGAATGAACTGATGACCTTGTTCATGATCAGGAAACCAACGATGGCTGCTAAACCGGCGACCCCTTCTCCGTTCGCAAGACCAATCGCGACCCCGACGGCGAACAGTAATCCGAGGTTCGCAAAGATGATGTCACCCGCATCCTGCATGACTCGCCAGATGACGACAAGCGAATCGTTCTCTAGAAACGGTAAATATTGTGTTAAGTTCGGGTTTTGAAACGCTGTCCCGAACGCAAGCAATAATCCCGCTGCCGGCAAAATCGCTACCGGTAACATTAGGGCCTTACCGATCCGCTGTAAGACACCAAACACGTTTTTCCACATGCGCATGTTCCCTCCTTTTTTAAACAAACTACTTAATTCATACCCTAAAATATTCTATCGCAAAACGATTCTAAACGATTTCAAAAAAAAAAGAGCCCTTCCGCAGAAGGACTCATCTTAAAAAACATTAGACTGTTTTTTCTTGTTTACGTGATGCGATGACAGCTTGAATCTCAGACTTGATGTTGTCTGATTTCGGTCCATAGATCGCTTGGACGTTGTTACCAACTTCAAGGACACCAGCAGCACCTAATTTTTTCAACTCATCTTTGTTGACTTTCGATTTGTCGAGAACTTCAACACGAAGACGTGTGATACATGCGTCCAAGTGTTTGATGTTCGACTCTGAACCGAGTGCATCGAGGATACCTTCAGCAAGTTCAGAACCTTGAGCAGATGAAGTCTCTTGAACTGCATCTTCACGACCTGGAGTTTTCAGGTTGAATTTGCGGATTGCGAAACGGAATCCAACATAGTAGATGACAGAAAGTGCAAGACCGACGACGATGACAAGCCACCACTGCGTGCGTCCTGGAAGAACACCGAACAGAAGGAAGTCGATCAAACCACCAGAGAATGTCATACCGATCTTAACGTTCAACAATTGCATTGTCATGAACGAAAGACCTGCGAAAACTGCGTGAACTGCGAACAAGATTGGAGCTACGAATAAGAACGCGAATTCGATTGGCTCTGTGATACCTGTCAAGAATGCTGTAAGTGCTGCTGATCCAAGAAGACCACCAACGACTGCACGACGCTCTGGGCGAGCTTCGTGGTACATTGCGAGTGCTGCTGCTGGAAGACCGAACATCATGAACGGGAATTTACCAGTCATGAACGTACCAGCTGTTAATTTTGCGTTGTCTTTCAATTGTGCGAAGAAGATCGCTTGGTCACCATGAACGACTGTTCCTGCTGCATTCTTATACGAACCGAATTCGAACCAGAATGGTGCATAGAAGATATGGTGAAGACCGAATGGAATCAACGAACGTTCGATGAGACCGAAGACGAATGCTGCGAGTGTTGGGTTTTTCTCCATCATGAAGTGAGAGAACGTGTTCAATCCATCTTGCGCGAACGGCCAGACGAATACGAGAACGAGACCTGCAACCAATGAAACAACTGCTGTGACGATTGGAACGAAACGTTTACCAGCAAAGAATCCAAGGAACTGTGGCAATTCGAGATTATGATACTTCCCGTACGCCCAAGCTGCGATTAGACCGATGATGATACCACCGAATACCCCAGTTTGAAGTGTTGGGATACCGAGTACGTTTGCATATCCTTGACCGTTAGCAACCATTTCAGGTGTAACGCCGAGCCATACGCTCATTGTTTTGTTCATGATCAAGAATCCGACGATTGCCGCAAGTCCGGCTGCGCCGTCCCCTGCAAGACCAATCGCGACACCGACCGCGAATAAGAGTGCTAAGTTACCGAAGATGATATCCCCGGCTGCTTCCATCAATTTTGCAATCTTGATGATTGCATCATTTTTTAAGAACTCGAGTTTTGACGTCAAGTTCGGATTTTGCATCGCGTTACCGAATCCGAGTAGGATACCGGCAGCTGGCAAAATCGCTACAGGAAGCATCAACGCTTTACCGACACGTTGAAGAACAGCAAAAATCTGTTTAAACATGTGTGTTTCCTCCTTTTCCTGTTAAGAGCGAAGTATGATGAATAATGCCAATGATTGAGACGAAAAAAGTCAGACATCTGACCGTTTTTTTACAGAAAAAAATCAGGCACGAGCGGATTGTAGACAATAGACTTATCCCGTTGCATAACGGAAATAAAGCTTCTTGCCCGACATCCCACTCATGCCTGATCGTATCAGTAACACGTAGTCCGTGCGGTCATTTACCTGAATCGTACTGCACTAAGCGTTGCAGATGCATCGTAAGATACGTCGCCTCACCGCGCGGTACCGCTTTCTTCAACTGACGTTCCATGATGGACATCAGCTCCCAAGCAGTATCATAGCATAGCGGATATTCTTCACGCAATAGCTTTTCTACTTTTTCTGGAGCCTCTAGATACTCCCCATTGGAAACCCTTTCAATCGCTGAACGAAGATGCCGAATCAGACGCTTGTAATCAAGCGATTTTCGGTCGATTTTAATCTCCAGTCGCTGTTCGATATGACTAGCAATTAAACCGACGAGCTGATGATGGCGGTTAACTTCAAGTACGTCTTTGAAGTTCGTCGCAGAATGAATATGAAGTGCAATGAATCCTATCTCGGCTGGAGGCAGGTAAAAATTCATCTCGGCACTGATGAACTCGACGATTTCTTCTGCAAGTGCGTACTCTTCCGGATACAAGGCTTCCGTTTCGGCAAGAAACGGATTGGTGACTTCCATTCCTTGTTCCAGTCGTTTGAACGTAAACGTCAAATGATCCGTTAATCCGATATGGATATGTTCATCGACTTTTTTTCCAAACCGTGTCTCGATCATTGAAACGATTTCATTCATCAACGCGATGAAATTTTCATCGAGGTGACCGACGAGCGCCTTATATTGATCCTGTTCTTCTTTATCCTTCAACGTGTAGACTTTTTCCAACTTGTCGAGATCTGTCAGTTGATCGCCTGGCTTCCGACCGAAGCCAATCCCTTTCGCGAGGATAATGACTTCCTGATTCGCACCAGTTGAACAAATGACGACATTATTATTCAATACCTTGATAACGTGGTACATTTGTTTATCCATTCGCTCTCAACCCAATCTGCTCTTACACATTTATTTAAAGACATTGTTTTTATTATAACGGTTTTTCAAGCACGAAAAAAGCCTACTTACTCAAGTAGACTTTAAAACATTTGGTAACCGCTCTTACGCAAGAAGCGAATCGATAGACCGGCGATGATGATTCCAGCAAACCCAGCTGCGAACATCGTGATATCCGCTGCCTGCAGTCCAGCAATCCGGTCCCCAAGATTCGGAATCGCTTCACGCGCATTCGTGAAGTATTCGAGCGTAGATTGGTTATCGATCATCATGATGAGGATGATCGGATAGAGTACGAGCATCACCCATGTACTCCGTAACAACATGTTTAAAATGAATCCGATACTAAAGAACATGACGAGATAAAGCACACTCCCGATCACGGCTTGAATGATATGCATACTGTTCCCCCTTTGAATCTCTTCTAGTATAACCGACAAAAAAGGCAAATGCACGAGTGTACATTTGCCTAAAACGTGAACTTAGAACTTCCCTTTTTTGATCGCAAGACCAAGTTTTTTCAGTTCAAAGAAGTGTTTGTTGTCGATGACTTTTTTCATGAACGATGCGTTACGACCGTAAATCTTCTTGCCGAAGACCATGCCGATACCATCTTTATGACCAAGTGAAGCAACCGTTCCTTTGTTCTCGTACGTGAACGTCGATGTTTGACGACCCGCGATGAGTGCTGCGATGTTCTCAGCGACTTTGTGTGCTTGTTGTGTCGCGATTTGTGCAGTTGGTGGGTACGGACGGTTCGAACTTGGATCCATGACTGCTGAACAGTCACCGATCATGAAGACGTTATCGTGTCCTGGAACACGAAGATCTTCTTCGACGACGACACGGTTACGCATCGCTTCGAAACCAGATGCTGCAACGACAGGGTTACCGCTGACGCCACCTGTCCAGATGATCGTACTTGCTTCGATCGTTTCAGTCGTGTCGCCTTGAAGCGGACCGAACGTGACGCTTCCTGGTCCACATTCCTTGATGCCGTTACCGAGTTTGAACTCGACGCCTTGGCGCTCAAGCCATTTGTGTGCGTAGTTGACGAGATCAGCATCGAATCCTGGAAGGACTGTTGGCGCTGCCTCGATGTTAACGACACGAACGAGTTCGCGTGGGATATCATATTGTTTGCACAGTTCTGGAATACGGTTGACGAGCTCACCCATGAACTCGATTCCTGTGAATCCAGCACCACCGACGACGATCGTCAAGAGTGAACGATCTTGTGATCCTGTTGTTTTGTACTGTGCGAATGAGTAATCGATATGTTCCTTGATTTTACGGACGCTGTTCAACGAGCTGATCGTTAATGCGTGTTCCTTCAATCCTTTGATACCGAATGTTTCAGGAACGCCACCGAGAGCAACGACGACGTAATCGTAAGGAACTGTTCCGCCATCTTGTAAAAGAACTGTTTTAGCAGCCGTGTCGACTTTCTCAACGATCCCTTTGACAAGTTTGACGCGTGACGGGTTGATGACATCATTGATGTAGATGCGTGCTTGCTCCGCAGACATCGTACCTGCAGCTGGTTCATGCAACCAAGTTGTTTGGTAATGATAGTCGTGTTTATTAATCAACGCGATGTTCGCTTGATCGACGCCGAGTTTCTTTTGAAGGTTGACTGCTGTGATCAATCCACCGTAGCCCGCTCCAAGAATAACAATGTTAGGTGTGTTCATGTTCTGATACTCCTTACGAATCGTAGTTTTGTTGTGATTTTCTTCACATTCAATTACAGACGAATGTTCAAAAACTTTGTTCAAATAATGTTCACATGTCTATAAGCCTATTGAAACACTTTTTAAGAATGATTGCAAAAGAAAAATGTAATTTCCTTTAAAAAAATGTGAGATGTTCCGTACTTGCACCTGAACCCCCTACTTCCTATATAATAGACCTATCCAATGCTAGGAGGGAATCAGATGTACCAACCATATGATGTCACGATCATCGGCGGCGGTCCGGTCGGACTGTTCACCGCGTTTTATTCAGGAATGCGCCAGATGAAGACGAAGGTCATCGAGAGTCTACCTCAATTAGGTGGTCAACTCGCTACGCTTTATCCTGAAAAATATATATACGATATCGCCGGTTTTCCAAAAGTAAAAGCGCAGGAACTAGTCGATCGGCTACTTGAACAAGCGAATGAATTTGATCCGACGTATGTGCTCGGTGAGACAGTCATCGCTTATGAACGGATGGATGATGGGATCATCCGCCTCGTCACGAACAAAGGCGAGCATTATACGAAGACCGTCATCTTGACAGCAGGGAACGGTTCGTTCGCTGCGCGCCCACTCGGTGTCGCGGACGCGGAACGCTTCGAGGAAACAAACTTGCACTATTTCGTCAACGACATGGAACGTTTCAAGGATCGTCAAGTCGTCCTGCTTGGTGGTGGCGATTCAGCAGTCGACTGGTCATTGATGCTTGAACCGATTGCGAAATCCGTCACGCTCGTCCACCGTCGCGATAAGTTCCGTGCCCATGAACATTCGGTCGAACTATTACACGACTCATCCGTTAACGTCATGACGCCATATACGCTCGAATCGGTCACAGGTGAGACGCACATCGAGACGATGACGTTCAAACATGCTGAAAGTGGCGAAGTCGTCGTCGTTGCTGCTGACGATGTCGTCTGCAACTTTGGTTTCGTCTCGTCACTCGGACCGCTCAAAGAATGGGAAGTCGAGTTCGAACGCAATTCGATTCGCGTCAACTCGAAGATGGAGACTGCGATTCCAGGCGTCTTCGCTTGTGGAGATATTGCGACTTACGAAGGACGCGTCAAATTGATCGCAACAGGCTTCGGTGAAGCACCGATTGCCGTCAACCAGGCGAAACTTCTTGTCGATCCATCGGCTCGTCACCCGCAACACTCGACGAGTCTGTTCGAAAAAGTAACGAATCATTCTTGAGATAAATGAATGGCTGCAAACAAATAAGAGGTCGAATTCTGGATAACATACCGGAGTCCGACCTCTTATTTTGATGGAATCACACCTAGGACGTGACCAAACCTCTTTGACTCCTACAGGAAAAGGAAGCACGATGTGTGCTTCCGTCAGGGATAAGGAAGACCCGATCGATCACATGGAATGGGAACTGGCGCGGCTTACATCCCGCCTGAGGAAAGCGAAGATGTTGAAACGTCCGATTTCATACGAATGATCTTTTAACAGGCATCCGGTAAACCCGCTGCACGAGTTCCACCCCACCACGCTCAATCATCGATTCTTCGAAGAGCTGACCGCCGAATCGCTCGTAAAACTGGCACGCCGGATTATCCCGCAAGACAGAAACCTGCATTGCCTCGTATTCCGCCAAGTCCTCGATGATACGTTGAAACAATGCCTTCCCGAGCCCCTGCCCTTGAGAAGCTCGAAAAACATAAATCGCGTAGAGTTCTCCTTCACGCGCATCCCTTCGATTTGGTCCACCTTGCGCGAAGCCAACGACTTCGTCTTCTAACTCCACAACATACACGCGCTGATCGATTAACGTCTGCTCCCATTGTTTCGTCCGTTTCGCGTAAGACAACTGTGCTAAATAAGAATCAGGGATGATCCCTTGATACGTCTCCCGCCAGGCATCGATATGAACGCGCGCGATGGCTAACGCATCTTCAAGACGTGCTTCACGAATTCTCATAACGGGATAATGAAACGACGTGTCTCGCGTCCATTGCGAACAGTCGTTTCGATTTCCTGTCCGCCGTTCGCTAAGATGACACGACGTGATGCTAGATTATCAACACCACACGTCAATAGCACTTGATCAAGTCCACGCTGACGTGCTTCTTCAAGCGCAAGCTGAAGACCTGTCGTCGCATACCCTTTCTGACGCTCAGATGGTCGGATCCCGTATCCGATATGTCCGCCATACAACTTCAAGTTCTCCGTTAAATCATGCCGGAAGTTCAGTGCGCCGACAATTCGTTGTCCATCAACCATCCAGTACGTCGAATGCGTGACAAGACCTTCTCTGACTGTCGTTTCCATTTCTTTAAGCTCCGTGAAATAGGTAGCGAGCGGTTCATACGTATCCCCGACCGCTTCCGGTACGATCGTTTCGCCTGACTCTCGCCAGTCTTCTAAAAAGGCGCGGTACTCCGTTTCCCACGCAAGAGTTGGTTTCATCAACTGCATCATTGGTGATTGCGCACCTCCTCTTCAATCAAACGATCGAGCCAGTCATCGATATGTTGGAACAGATAGCCCGCTTCTTTCGCAGCTGTCGTATCCATATAGAAATCGCGTTCTGGCGCAAGTGGCGATTCATCCTCTCCTTTTGCGACGATTTGGCTCGTCGTTCCCGCAATATGGTCGATTTTATCCATCAGGTCTTGAATCGATAGAACGCCGTCACTCGCAGCGTTGATCGGACCTGTCAATTCCGAACGACCACACCACTCAAGAAAGGCAGCGGCTTCATAACTTGAGATGTAGCCCATCTTCGCATAGTTGTTTTCAGCGATAATCGGACGACCGTCAAGCGCGCGTTTGATATGGAAGACAAGTCGTTCCGTATAATCGTCTGGTCCGAGGACAACAGGAAAACGAACGGCAACGACAGGGAAGGTCGCGCGTTGGAAGAAATAACTCTCCGCTTGGCGCTTTCCTTCGCCATACCCATGTTCCTTCTCAAGATCATATTTCCCGGGAAACGGATTGTAGGTACGTTCCGTGATATTCGCACCACCGTCTTCATAAACAGACATCGTCGACGTCAACACATAGCGTCCGACTTTTCCTTCAAACGCGTCGATCGCGAGCTTTGCTTGATACGGCGTGAAGCAGATGTTGTCATAGATGACATCCCAGTGCTGTTGGCTTAGATCCTTCATCGTACTACTTGACGTTCGGTCTCCTTTAAAAAATGTCAAGCCCTTCGCGACGGGTGGAGTATGCTCACCGCGTGTGACGATCGTCACATCATCCCCCGAATCGGCTAAACGAATTGCTAAGCGTCGTCCGAAATAGCGTGTTCCCCCGAAGATCAATACTTTTCTCATCCTGAAGCCCTCCCTGTTCGTAGTAGCATTCACTCTCTGTAATATTTCGAGTAAACTCAACAAGTCTCCTGTATGAGAGCAACAAAAAAATCGTGGACGATGTCCACGATTGGATTCATTAACAGCCACCTGGTGTCCCGGCATTCGTTGCTGTCCGGAATGATGTTCCGCAACCACACGTTGCGATGGCATTCGGATTCGTGATCGTGAATCCGCCACCAAGCATTGACTGTTTATAATCGATTTCCAGTCCTTTGACGACCGGATAATCCTTTTCGTCCACGATGACGGTCACGCCGTGCTGTTCAAAAACGAGATCCGTCTCTTTTTGTTGATCGAATCCCATTCCGTACGACAGACCACTACATCCACCACCTTGGACGAGCATCCGAAGATTTCGTTCATCTGCTGGTGCCTGCGCCATCATGTCCTGGACTTGTAGCGCTGCTGCCTCCGTTAAATGGATCATGTCATCACCTTCCTTTTCTTTAGTATACGCAACTTCTGAGCGAATCGAAACCTAGTTGCTTGAAACTATCTTGAATTCGTTGTATAAATGGTATGTACAATAAAATAATCGTTCCATCTTCAGGGCAGGGTGAAATTCCCGACCGGCGGTAAACAACTCTTTTTAAGTTGAAGCCCGCGAGCGAATAGGGCGCTATTTGCTGATTCTGTGTAATTCAGGAGCCGACAGTACAGTCTGGATGGGAGAAGATGGCGGCATGAGTTTGAATTTGATCGATTTTGCAATAATCGATTAGGTTTATTTAATGCGGACTTCTCCCCTGTTGATCTCATCAATAGGGGTTTCTTTATGGTCGCAGTCATGCCAATACTTCATCGAGAGGAACGAGCAAAAGGAGACAATACTCGTATGAAACGCACACAAAAAATGGTCACTCTGTCAATGTTAGGTTCAATCTCATTTGTTCTTATGCTTATCAATTTTCCACTACCGTTCTTACCGAACTATCTGAAGATCGACTTCAGTGATGTTCCTGCTCTTGTCGCAGCGATCATGTTCTCACCGGTCGCAGGTGTCATCGTCGAAGCATTGAAGAACGTGTTATACTACATCTTCCGCGGAAGTGGTGTTCCGGTCGGAGAATTCGCGAACTTCGCTGCAGGCGTCGCATTCGTACTACCTGTCAGCTGGTTCTACCACAAAAAGAAATCCACACAAGGTCTCGCAACTGGTCTCGTCGCTGGTACGATCACGATGGCACTCGGTCTTGCGATCCTCAACTATATCTTGATCCTTCCAGCGTATGCATGGTTCCTCGGTATGGATTACATGGCGGATCCAGCTGTCAAATGGACAGCGATCACAGCCGGTATCTTACCGTTTAACGTCATCAAGGCTTTGTTCATCTCGGCACTCTTCATTCCATTGTTCTTGAAACTACGCCCATGGATGATGCGCCGTCAACAATCTGCCTGATCCGAAAAGCTGCGCCCGCTGACGGACACGAATCCCCTCGTTCAGACGAACGAGGGGATTTTTTGGCTGTCCATGCTCACAGCTCATTCTCTTCGATTTTCAGGTAAATCTTTTCAAGCAACTCTTCCGGCGTTTCACCTACGACGGTCTCACCATCTACGAGACAAAAATGGTCAAGCGAACAAATCCCGCAATAACCGAGGCAACCGTATTCGACGACGTCAACATTCGGGTCACGTTCAAGTTGCTCCATGACGACCTGTGTACCAGCCGCTAAGTTACTAATACAAAATTCAATAATCGGATTCACTTTTTTTCCTCCTTCAAGCAGGAAACGACCTGCCTCATGTCGTATTATACAAGGTCAGACTGATTTAGGGGAACTAAGGGGGATTTTACGTTATGAAGCAATTGGTCGTACTCGGCGGAGGTTATGGTGGAATGCGGATTTGTGAGCGATTCAAGGACGAGGAAGTTGCCGTCACGCTCGTCGACCGTCTACCGTACCACGCACTCAAAACGGAATACTACGCACTCGCAGCAGGTACATTATCAGATCGCGATGTCCGGATTGAATTTCCGGAGGGGAAACATCTTACCTATAAATATGGACATGTCATCAAAATCTCACCAGAGACGAATACAGTCCATCTGCAGGACGGATCAGAATTATTCTATGATGACTTAATCATCGCCCTCGGTTGCGAGGATAAATACCACAACATTCCGGGTGCTCAAGAATTTACATACAGCATCCAGACACTAGAAGAATCACGGAAGACACAACAAGCGATTTATGGTCTGTCACCGGGATCCGTTGTCTCGATCGTCGGTGCTGGTCTATCTGGTGTCGAACTCGCCAGTGAACTACATGAGAGCCGGAAGGATTTAACGATTCGTCTGTTCGACCGCGGTCCATCCGTCTTGTCGTTCCTATCCGATAAAGTCTCGTCTTACGTTCAGGAATGGTTCGAGGAACATGACGTGGAAGTCATCAACAACTCGAATGTCACGCTCGTCACAGCGGACGATGTGCGAAACGGCGACGATACGTATCCATCCGACTTAACGATTTGGACAGCTGGTACGCAGCCGGTCAAAGTTGTACGCGATCTCGGCTTTGCTGCGGATAGTGGCGGTCGGATCAAATTGACGGAACATCATCACGTACCGGAATACGATAACGTCTTCGTCATCGGTGATTGTGCAAGTCTACCGTATGCACCAAGTGGTCAACTCGCAGAACATCAGGCAGAACAAGTCGTCGATGTCTTACAAGCCAAGTGGCAAGGAAAGAAATTACCGAAGCTGCCAGAAATTAAACTGCGCGGGATGCTCGGTTCACTCGGAAAATCAGATGGTTTCGGAATCGTCATGGGCAAACAAGCACTGACGGGGAAAGTCCCACGTCTCTTGAAGTCCGGTGTCTTATGGAAACACAAAAAGATTAAATGAGCAAAAGAGGTGTCCCAAGCTTTGGGATACCTCTTTTTCGTTCATCCCGTTTGACTTAACTTCGCATCGATTGCCGCTGTGATCGTCTTGAGTTTGACGTACCCCTCATCAATCATCTCATCATCGAGCACGATCAGTGGATAAAAATAGACATCCTCTTTCAGCGCTTCCGTCCATTGATCTGATGTTGCTGTCTCGAAATCAACATAGCGAAGCGTCATCGCTTGCTCATATTTCCGCCCGAGGACGGCTTGTAGCCAACTGAATGTCTCTTCCGAGCTAGGTGCCCCGACACAACTCGGACAGGTGACCGCTGTTCCGTAAACCGTGATTTCCATCTTGAAGTCCCCCTTTTCAATTCACTCCTCTTTAGTATACAAGTTTTCCAGATTGAGAACATTTTTCAACCCTGTTACAATGAAACTATACGAAAGGATGTGTTTACGCATGGAAATGTTTGATCAAGTGAATGAAGTTCTTGAAAAATTGCGTCCGTTCCTTCTTCGTGATGGAGGAGACGTTGAACTCGTAGATGTAGAAGACGGAATCGTAAAACTCCGTTTGATGGGAGCTTGTGGTAGCTGCCCAAGTTCAACAATCACATTGAAGGCCGGTATCGAACGTGCCCTTCTTGAAGAAGTCGCTGGCGTCGTCGAAGTCGAACAAGTCTTCTAATACATGAAATCCCGAACGAATTCTCGTTCGGGATTTTTTGATTCATAGAATCCATTCAGCTAACGTATCAACCATGTATGTCGGTTGACGATCCTGCCCTTGAATGAAGACTGGTGTATGGACGCCAGAATTGACGTGCATCGTCCGGATACCTCCATTGATCCCGAAAAGAATGTCCGTATGGTAGTTGTCTCCGACCATGATGACGTCTTCTTTTGACAGACCAATCATTTCTGTCGCGATATCGACCATGACTGGTTCTGGTTTACCGATGAAGAACGGTTCCTTCTCCGTCGTCACGCGCAGGACGGACGTCAAAGCACCATTACCTGGCAGGAAACCACGTTCGGTCGGAATCGCGATATCACCGTTCGTTGAAATAAACCGGGCACCGGCACGAATCGCAAGTGCACCAACAGCGAGTTTTTCGTACGTGATTTGACGATCGAGACCAATAACGACGTAATCTGCCGCTTCGGTTGCGACGACGTCTAACCCTTCTCGTTCAAGCGCGTCGATCAGTCCTGTTTCTCCGATCGCATAGACGCGCGCTTTTGGTGACAGGTCAGCAATATAACGACCAGTCGCCATCGCACTCGTCAAAACGTGTTTCGCATCGGAATGAACACCCATCCCGCGTAGTTTCTCTGCCACAGCTTCTGCCGTCATCGACGCGTTATTTGTCACGAACAAGTACGGAATGCCCTCTGCTTGCAGACGATTGACGAAATCGACCGCTTCTTTTACCGGTTCCGTTCCGTTATACATCGTTCCATCTAAATCAAATAAATAGCCTTTTGCCTTCATCCTGACTCACTCCTCGTTTGGTAAAAATGCAGACACCGGTCCGAGTTCTGTCTCGATATACCGGCGAATCGCTTCCGGAAAACGACGTAGTTCTGCTTCCTCTGTCTCAAGTATCGCCCGAATCTCCGCCATACTCGACTGTGTGAATGACCGGACGATCAACGTACGTAACGCAACGAGCTTTTTCAGACTCGTCGCAAGCGGTCCATCAATCACCTTCTCATCTTCTAGGATGAGGATGATATCTTCATAACTTCCCGGATCCCGCATGATGAATCCATCAATCATACTGTTTCCGATATCGATGACACTCTCGATGACTAAAAAACCGATCCGCTCCATAGCCAGTGCCGTCGTCACCGGATCCCCCGTAATTTCCTTATTTTGTCGAAGTGCTGTCTCATAACAGACGACCGTCTCTTCGATTTTTTGACGATTGACGAAATACATCTTCATTCCCCCTCACATTCTCCATTTTATCGTTATCCAGCAATCCTGAAAAGCAGAAAGGTCATTTGCATCACATTCCCCAATGTGTTATCCTCAATTTAGATTTTTGCTGAAAATAGTATGTCACATTGGTGACGTGGAGGTTATATACATGGAACGGGAACTCGCACTGGAAATCGTACGCGCTACGGAAGCAGCAGCACTAGCTTCTGCTCAATGGATTGGTCGCGGTAAGAAAAATGAGGCGGATGACGCAGCAACGACTGCGATGCGCGAAGTCTTGAACACGGTCAACATGAACGGAACAGTCGTCATCGGTGAAGGTGAACTTGACGAAGCACCAATGCTCTTCATCGGTGAACGTGTCGGAACAGCGAACGGTCCAATCGTTGATATCGCCGTCGATCCGCTCGAAGGTACGAACATCGTCGCTAAAGGACTTGGCAATGCGATGGTCGTCATCGCCGTCGCCGATCAAGGTGCCCTGCTCCACGCACCCGATATGTATATGGATAAATTAACAGTCGGACCGAACTTGAAAGGGCACGTCTCACTCGACGACCCGCTTGAAGTCATTATCGAAAAGGCAGCACAATATAACAATAAACGGATCGAGGACGTCACGGTCATCATGCAGGACCGTCCACGTCATGATCACTTCCGCGAAGCAGCGATGCGGATGGGCGCACGCGTCCGTCTGTTTGAAGACGGTGATGTCTCAGCTGGAATCGCACCACTTTCTCCTGCGACAGGAATCGATATCTTTATCGGAACAGGCGGTGCGCCTGAAGGTGTCATCACAGCTGCTGCCATCAAAGCGATGGGTGGCGATATGCAAGCACGATTACATCCGATGAACGAAGAAGAAACAGCTCGCGTCATCCGAATGGGTCTAGCGGATCCACTTCAGCTCTTAACGCTCGACGACCTGATCAAAAGCGACGACTGCATCTTCGCAGCAACAGGCGTCACGACAGGCGAAATGCTCGATGGCGTGAAGTTCTTGACGGATGATATCGTTGAAACGACATCTCTCGTCATGCGTTCGAAAACACGGACAATCCGAAAAGTGATCGCCGAGCATAGCTTATCGCGTAAACCATACTTGCAAAAAGTCCCCCAAACCCTTTAATCTGAAACAGACGTTAGGGAAATGAGGGAAGCTGAATGATGGAAGAACGTGATTTTTTATATGATGATGTCGAACAAACAAAGACACGCTTCGTTAGTTGGATTGGCGAAGCAAGTCGCTTTGATCTCGCCATCACGCATTCGGAACATTTTTACGGTAAGATTCTCGTCTTGAATCTCTTATCAAATCGGTATGCGATCATCGGCGCGGATGACTTCGATGAACCCGGCTACATCGCAACGGCGTTTGACGTCGAAGACGATGCGGCAACGGAACTCGAAATGTATCTTCGCGCTTATATCGGTCTATGAAAAAAGCCTTCGTCACGGGACGAAGGCTTTTTTGTCTTATAAGAGACGATCGTTTCGTTCATTTAGTGTGTTCGGTCCGCTGAAGACGTTCGTATTATCTGACTCGTCATGAGCACGGCGCTCTGAATGCTGATCCGCTTCATCACCGACGAGTAACACGAATTGACCGCTTTCGACTGCATGATTCGCACGATCGACGTCTTCCTTCGTCAAGCCACTTCCGTGGATGGCATCTCCATGAGAGACCGATTCATCTTTTTTGAAGATACTCTTGATTTCCTGCCATAGATTACGATGATCTTCCTGCGACAAACGCGTGGATGTCTGTTGGTTGTTTAGATCCGCCAATCCCTCGATTTGTTCGAGATCGTATTTGTCGTGCGCTAAGACTTTTAAATCAGTCGATACGACCCCGGCAACACGGAGATCGTGCACGGCACTGACGACTTCTGGTACGGATGAGTAAATTCCAACGATTCGCATGGATAGTTCCCCCTATAGGTACGTGATACTTATAGTAATAGCCGAATTCCTTCCACTAGAAACGCTTTTCTGTATGACAGTTTGATTACTCGCCTTCCGTCTTATCTGGTGCAGGTGCGAACTTCCGTTTCAACTTCAACGTATTGGATGAAGAACCGTCGAAGCGAGGTGGTGCTTCTTCTCCTTCTACCAATCCGACCTTCTTGACGATGAAATAGGCACATCCGAAGTTACAGTATTCGTAGAGATAATCAGCCACATGCGAAATCTTTGTATCGAATGTCGCTTTCTCGTGTTGATCCTCATAGAAGCCACGTAGTCGTAATTGACCGTGCCCCCAGTCGCCCACGATATAATCATATTTTTCAAGGACATCGCTGAAACGACCGATGAAGGCTTCTTCATTAAAGCCTTCCCGTTTCTCTTCGACGACTTCATAACGTTCCCGATTGACTTGTATCATTATTCCCACCTCCTGCTGTTCTTATCATAGCATATTCCATTTCTCCTGACAGACGAAAAACCGTCCGAGTCAGCTGCTCGAACGGTTGTTGATCGTTAGTCGATCGGGAGTGCTGTTTTATTCTTTTTCGCTGCGTTGACTTGCTCATCTGCATGATAAGATGAACGAACGAGTGGACCAGCTTCACAGTGTGAGAAGCCTTTACCAAGCGCAATCTGTTTCAGTTCAGCGAATTCTTGCGGTGTATAGTACTTGATGACGTCGAGGTGCTTTTTCGTCGGTTGGAGATACTGACCGATCGTCATGATGTCGACGTTGTTTGCGCGAAGATCATCCATCGTTTCGAGAATCTCTTCCCATGTCTCACCAAGACCAAGCATCAAGCTCGACTTCGTTGGAATTTCAGGTGCGAGCTCCTTCGAACGACGAAGGAATTCAAGCGTCCGGTCGTATGTGGCTTTTGCACGAACAGTTGGTGTCAGACGGCGGACCGTCTCGATGTTATGGTTCATAATGTCTGGTTGTGCGTCAATCAATGTTTTCAGAGCTTCGAAATTCCCACCCATGTCTGAAGGTAAGACTTCGATTGATGTCTCCGGGTTCATCCGACGAACTTCACGAACCGTCTCAGCGTAAACGCCTGCTCCGAAATCATTCAGATCATCGCGTGCGACCGCTGTGATGACCGCGTGCTTCAGGTTCATCAAACGGACCGATTCCGCGACACGTTTTGGTTCTTCGAGATCGAGTTCGTTCGGACGTCCTGTCGTCACGGCGCAAAAACGGCACGCACGTGTACAGATACTTCCAAGGATCATGAACGTCGCCGTCCGGCGTACCGCCCAACACTCGTGGATATTCGGACACTTTGCTTCCTCACAGACAGTATGTAGCTTTTTCTCGCGCATCATACTCTTTAATTCTGTGTAGGTCTCATTCGTATTCAGCTTGATTTTCAACCATTCCGGTTTACGTTGGATTTCTCCGCGTCCCATGGTTTCGCTTCCCCCTTCATCCCCAAAAAGTCAATTAATGTCTGCTTTAGTATAACAAACAATCAGGGTTTGCGAACATGCAATTCATTATATTCCGACTTCTCCGATAAGCGTTCAAATAACAAATCACGCAACAATTCAGGCATGAAATATTCTTTTGGCATCTCTTTGATTGCCGGGAATAATGGACCGAACGTAAACATATCCGGCAAGACGACAGAATAATCGCGTGTTAGCTCAAGCGGTTGATGATCCGCCAAACCAGCATAATGCATCCGTCCCATCAACTTTCCTCGGAATCCAAGACCACGAACCTTTAAGTGCTCGAACTGTTCTGTGTTGACTTCATCGAGGAATGTTTGTAATTCCATTCCTGTCATCGTGACTTTACAAGGATTGATCGGATGTGGACAGAGTCGATGTAAATCAAAGGCAGAGACGGGACCTGGTGGAAGCGACCCGAGCAGAATACCGGCTGGTACACAAGCGATATCTGCCTCACACCAGTCGCGCATCGTCTCGACGAGCAACTGTGAAAACGGCGACTCACTGAACCAATCATTGGCTAGACCCGCTGTCTCGCCAATCGGTTCCTTCATCTGTTGTTCCGCCAGATATTGTTCTCGATCGAGTAATTTCGCTGTTGCCTCATCCTCAACGTAATCGTATAGGGAATGAAGTACTGCTTCTTTCTCACCCGTATCCGTATTCATATAAATCTCACCCGCATATTGACCGTGTTTTCCGGCTTGCGTGATTAAGACACCGTTCTTGACGACACCATCATCGAGGACATGATGTGTATGCGCACCGATGATTAAATCAAGTTCTGGAAAGCGCATCGCAAGTTCTTCATCCTGATAAAATCCGAGGTGACTTAAACAAATCAGGACGTCGACTTCCTGGCGCAAACGTTCGATTTCGCGCGCCGCGACGTCAAATGGTTCTTCGATCGTCCAATCGAGTAATCCGTATAGTTCAATATAAGGTGCCGTCAGACCAAAGACACCGACTTTTCCCGTCGGTAACTCATGAATGACACCTTGCTTGGCGAATGGTGCTTCTAAATTCGAGACAAGGACTGGAAAGTCTGCTTCCGTATAGAGGTCTGCTAACCAGTCGTGCGGAAACGTAATCCCTTCATTGTTTCCGATCGTCACAGCAGTCGGCATCAACGCGTTCAATAAATGCGTATTAATTTTTCCTTTTGTCGCTTCCGTCGCTGGATCGACACGGTCAGCATGATCGCCTAAATCAAAAACAAGCGAATCATACGTCCGATGTTCCTTGACGAATGACATGTAGCGAGGCCACATGTCGAAGTGTGAGTGCAAATCATTATAGTGAATGATGTGTAACTTCATGCAGAAGCCCCCCTTGATGATTTAAAACAAAGAGATTTGTCGCGGCGCGAGTTCATAGTCGAGATCAAGAATTTCGATTAATCGTTTCGCATTCGGGGCAGCATCTCCTGCTGAGTTGTTATTGAAAAAGACATAGACATCCTTTGCTTCCGCTGCAACGTCGCGGACGTGACTTGCAAGTTCCTGTAGCTCATCTTCTGAGTAACGATAGAGACAGCGGACTTTTCGCCAATCGTCACTACTTTGACCCGGTTTCTTTAACCAACCGGCCTTGTTTCGTCCATGTAATCGAATGAATGCCGTCTCCTGCGTCACGACAGGTACGAACGGTACGGAACCATCTTCGGTCTGCGGTTCGTCACAAATCGTATGGATAAACTGATGTTCCTTCAAAAAACGGAGCGTCCGCTCACGATAGGCTTCCGAGTACCACGATGGATTTCGGAATTCGATCGCAACTGGCAGTCCGGCAAGCGATTTTCGTATCGTTTGCAAGTATTCCAAGTGCAATTTACTGACATCGAACCATGGTGGAAGTTGGACAAGGATTGCCGCAATTTTTCCACTCTTACGCATCGGTTCAATCGACGTGATATATTGTTCAAAAATTGGTCCGAGCGGATCTTTATTTTCCCGGTCGTGCCCACTCATCGCGCGGTGGACCTTAACGATGAAGCGGAAACCGTCCGGTGTCTCAGATACCCATTTCTCATAGTTTCGTTCTGGTTGAATCGCATAGAACGTCGAGTCGACCTCAACCGCTGGAAAATGCCCAGCATAGGCAGCTAGTTTTTCTTTTCGATCTTGCGGGGTCAAGTAGAGACTATCATGATCTCCCCAGCCCGTGACACCGATATATATCATGCTCTCTTCCCCCTCGCGTGTTCTATTCTACCTATTCATCATAGCATAGCAGAATCCAGGATTTCTTCTTCAATGCTTTCTGAGCAAACACTCTTTTTCAGAAAAAAGACATCCCTCTCCCTCCTGCTCATGCACGAAGAAAAAGGATGTCTAGTTAACGATTTTCATTATGAAGCAGAAGTCTGTGCCTCAACGATTTTTGGGGCAGGCGCTCCTCGTTTCGGTACCGGAACGATATAGTTACCGTAGGGCAATAGACTGATGACATATGATACAGAAATCGAAGCTGCAAGCGTGACGATCATCGCACAAACGAACATACTCGCAGAGTCGAAGTAAGCAAAGAGATCCGTTCGACCGATTCCGCGGATGACGAGCGGATGGATCAGGTAAATCCCCATCGAATGCGTTCCGATCGTCTGAAAGATGCGCATGGCTGTCGTATCTCTCCGTACATATTGAAAAACGTAATTCAAAACGACAAGAACGAACGGGATATACACGAGGTTCGCAAGATTCGTCGAAGTATAAATTCGGTTCAAATCAATACTGACCCAAATATCAACCAAAATCAATCCACTGATGAGCAACAAGATCGTCCGGTGACGTTTTAGAATCTGTTGTATTTCTTCATAATAAACAGCGTATGTAATTCCCATCATGAAATACGCGATCCAGTTGAGTAAGAAGGAGCGGCTATTGACAAGTCGATCGAGAAACGCGATGTCTGTCGTTAAGCTTCCTGACGTCAGCCAGAAGTAGTTGACGCCCATGGCAAACATTGTTGCGACAAGTAACAACGTTCCTTTCTTAAGTCGTGCAAGTACCGGAAAGACGACATAAAACTGAAGCACTGTCAAAATGAAGTACAGATGGAAGTTTGCCGTTCCGTAAAGGAAGTAATCTGATAACGGCATACCTGGTTTTAGACTATCTTCTACATGATAACGATACACGAGATAGATGGTACTCCAAATCAGATAAGGGATAAAAATTTTAGAAAAACGCGATTTAACGAATGTTCCAAGATTGAATCCTTTGCGCTGGACCATCGACATCAACAAAAACGCACTGATGATAGCAAAAATCGGTGTACCGATTCGAGCAAACTGGTTGATATAACCGATTGCCTCATTTGTAAATTCTCCTCGAGAATAATAGAGACCCGCAATGACATGGACAGCGACGACCAAAATTGCCGCAATCGATCGAATGACTGGAATTTCTTGATAAAATTTCATTTTTTCACACCTTAATCAGTTTTATAGATTTTTTCACAAAAGTTATTATAATCTATTTTCGCCCAAATTAAATGATAATATCCAAATTTTATCGGATGTAACAAAAAAAAGAATCTCTTTTGAAATAAGAGATCCTATTTAAGACAGTTAGATTTTCTCGTAAGATAACGCGATACATCCGGAAGCAAAGATGCGTGTTTCGACTAACCGTAACGACTGTGGTTGATCAAATACCGGAAACATCCGTTTTCCACCTCCGAGCAGAACGGGGTAAATCACAACATGATAACGGTCGACGAGTCCAAGCTCAATCGCTTCAGCAGCAAGCGTTGCCCCACCGATCGCAATCTGTTTGCCAGGTAAGGCTTTTAGTGCTTGAAGTTCCTCGGCAAGCGACGTGGTCGCTAGACGCGCTTTTCCTTCGACAGCGTCGAGCGTTCGCGAGAAGACGATCTTCTCAAGCGCCTGCCATGTTTTCGCATACTCAACGATGATCGGCTCGTTTTCTTGATCCGCTGTCTCCCAGTACTGCATCATTTCATACAAACGACGTCCATAGACATGGGTATCGAACGCTCTCTCATAATCGTTGAAGTACTGATGCAGTTCCGCATCCGGTGAAGCGAAATCGATGCTGCCTGACGCATCTTCAATATAACCGTCAAGTGAGACTTGAAAGGAATAGACGATATCACGCATAGTAATCCCTCCTTTTTCACTCTATACCCGTTTTCCTCAAGTCATGAAAAAAACTCCCTCATCCGCAGATGAGAGAGTAAGACGAATTATCCGATTGAACCTTCCATCTCGAACTTGATGAGACGGTTCATTTCGACCGCATATTCCATTGGGAGTTCTTTTGTGAACGGCTCGATGAAGCCCATGACGATCATTTCCGTTGCTTCCTCTTGTGAAATCCCGCGGCTCATGAGGTAGAACAATTGTTCTTCTGAGACCTTCGAGACTTTCGCTTCGTGCTCGAGCGAAATGTTATCGTTGAGGATTTCGTTGTACGGAATCGTATCCGACGTCGATTGGTTATCCATGATGAGCGTATCACATTCGATGTTCGAACGTGCGCCTGTCGCTTTACGTCCAAAGTGAACGATACCGCGGTACGTGACTTTACCACCGTGTTTTGAGATCGACTTCGAGACGATCGTAGACGATGTGTTCGGTGCTAAGTGAATCATTTTCGCACCCGCATCTTGGTGTTGCCCTTTACCAGCGATTGCGATCGACAATGTCATACCACGTGAACCTTCACCTTTGAGGATGACGGCTGGGTATTTCATCGTCAGTTTCGAACCGATGTTACCATCGACCCATTCCATCGTTGCGCCAGCTTCACAGATCGCACGCTTCGTAACGAGGTTGTAGACGTTGTTCGCCCAGTTTTGGATCGTTGTATAACGGCAGTAAGCGTTTTTGTTGATGAAAATCTCAACGACCGCTGAGTGAAGCGAGTTCGTCGTGTAGACCGGTGCTGTACATCCTTCGACGTAGTGAACCGATGCTTCGTCATCAACGATGATCAACGTTCGCTCGAATTGACCCATGTTTTCCGAGTTGATGCGGAAGTAGGCTTGAAGCGGCGTGTCGACCTTGACGCCTTTTGGTACGTAGATGAACGATCCACCTGACCAGACCGCTGTGTTCAAGGCTGCAAACTTGTTGTCTGTTGGCGGGATCAATTTTCCGAAATACTCACGGAAGATATCTTCGTTCTCTTTTAATGCTGTATCTGTATCTTTGAAGACGACACCGATTTCTTCGAGGTCTTCCTTCATGTTGTGGTAGACAACTTCTGACTCGTACTGAGCCGAGACACCTGCCAGGTATTTTTGCTCTGCTTCAGGGATACCGAGCTTATCAAACGTACGTTTGATTTCTTCTGGTACTTCATCCCACGATTTCTCTGCACGTTCAGACGGCTTGACGTAGTACGTGATGTCGTCGAAGTTCAATTCTGAGAGATCGCCACCCCACGCTGGCATTGCTTGTTCGTTGAAGATCTTGAGTGATTTCAAACGGAAATCAAGCATCCATTGTGGTTCTTCCTTCATTTTCGAGATCGTTTCGACGACTTCAGTCGTCAAGCCGCGTCCAGAACGGAAGATCGAGATATCGCGATCGTGGAAACCATATTTATAATCGCCAATTTCCGGCATGTTCTTTGCCATGTTCATTTCCTCCTCTTACTTGCTTGTGACCGAAGTTTACTTCCCTTCTTCTACGCCGCGTTCGAGCGCCTTCCAGGCAAGTGTCGCACATTTGATCCGTGCCGGGAATTTCGTGACACCCGAGAGTGCCTCGACGTCCCCGAGGTCGAACGATTCGTCGTCATAGTCTTTTCCTTGGACCATGTCCGAAAAGATATCCGCGAGTCGTAAGGCTTCTTCGATAGTCTTACCTTTGACGAGTTGCGTCATCATTGAAGCAGACGCCATGCTGATCGAACAGCCCTCCCCGTCAAATTTCGCATCACGGACGACATCGTCTTCAATCGCGAGCTGGAGACGAATCGTGTCGCCGCACGTCGGATTGTTCATGTCGATCGTGACGCCCCCCTCGATCGCACCGCGATTTCGGGGAGTTTTATAGTGATCCATGATCACTTGACGATACAAGTGATCGAGATTGTTAAAATCCATGACTGAAATACTCCTTCGTTTGGCGAAGTCCTGTCACGAGTGCGTCAACCTCTTCTTTCGTGTTGTAGAGATAGAAGCTAGCGCGAGCCGTCGAGCTCGCTCCGAGCCAACGCATCAATGGCTGTGCACAATGGTGACCGGCACGAACCGCGATTCCTTGCATATCAAGGACGGTTGCGACGTCATGTGCATGGACATCACCGAGATTGAACGTGACGAGCCCAACGCGTTCTTCCGGACCGTAAATCGTTAGTCCGTCGATGTCACGCATTTGTGCCATCGCGTACTGCGCGAGTTCACGTTCGTGTGCTTCGACGTTCTCAAGACCAATCTCTTCTAAGAAATCAATCGCTGCTGATAGACCAACAGCACCCGCGATGATTGGTGTACCTGCTTCGAAACGGTATGGCGATGGTTTGAACGTCGACTCTTCAAGACCGACGTAATCAATCATTTCGCCACCGAACTCAACCGGTTCCATCGCATTGAGTAATGCCTTTTTCCCGTAAAGGACACCGACGCCTGTTGGACCACACATCTTGTGTGCAGAGAAGGCGAGGAAATCACAATCGAGATCCGTGACATTAATCCGTTGATGCGGTGCACTTTGCGCGGCATCGACGACCATGACGGCTCCTCGAGCGTGCGCAAGACGTGCGACTTCTTTGATCGGATTGATCGTACCGAGGACGTTCGAGACATGTGCCATCGCGACGATCTTCGTCCGGTCGGACAGTTGTGCTTCGACTGCTTCGACCGTTATGCGACCATCTGCTGTCAAATCAACGTATTTCAACTTCGCTTTTTTGCGTTTAGCGACTTGTTGCCACGGAATGAGATTCGCATGGTGTTCGAGGTACGTGACGACGATCTCGTCGCCTTCTTCGACATGCTCCATCCCGTAGCTTGACGCGACGATATTAATCGCTGTCGTCGTACCGCGGGTAAAGATAATTTCTTCATGGTGTTGCGCCTGGATGAAACGACGAACGTTCTCACGCGCACCTTCGTACGCATCCGTCGCTCGTGTTCCGAGCGTATGGACGCCACGGTGCACATTCGAATGAATCGTCTTATAGTAGTCGTCAATCGCATTGATGACGACGAGCGGCTTCTGCGACGAGGCCGCACTATCGAGATAGACGAGTTTCCGGTCGTTGACCTGTTGGTCGAGGATCGGAAACTGATTGCGGATGGATGCATCGATTCCCATATTAGTTTACTTTCCCTTCGATGACTTGAACGAGACGTTCTTTCACCGAGTCAATCGCAAGTTCCGAGACGACTGGCTGGAGGAAACCGTGAACGACGAGGCGTTCTGCTTCCTTCCGTGAAAGACCACGGCTCATCAAGTAGTAGAGTTGTAATTCATCGACACGACCGACAGATGCCGCGTGTCCTGCCATGACGTCATCCTCATCGATTAAGAGGATTGGGTTTGCATCACCACGTGCCTTTTCCGACAACATGAGGACACGTTCCGTTTGAACGCCGTTTGATTTCGAAGCGCCGTGATGGATCATCGACGTTCCGTTGAAGATTGATGTTGCTGCGTCTTTTTGGACACCGTGAATCAAGATGAAACCTTCTGATCCTTTACCGAAATGGTCCGTACGGACGTTGAAGTTTTGTTTTTGCTCTCCACGACCGACCGTAACGGCTTTCGTATCTGAGAACGAATCGTTTCCGACGAGGTGTGTTTTTGTTTCTGTAACCGTGTGACCGTCATTCATGTGACCGAGTGCCCATTCGAGCTTCGCGCCTTGTTTGACGACACCGCGACGGTTCATATACGTGATGGCACCCTTAGATAGTGTATCTACACCACCAAAGAGAACTTTTGCGTTGTCTTCGACGAATACTTCTGTGACGACGTTGACGTTATGCGCTTCGTCACCGTAAGAGACGAAGTTTTCGATATACGTCAATTCGCTGTCAGCATCTGCAACGATGATTGCGTGATGGTAAAGGGCAGCGCCTGATTGCTCAAGCGTGTAGATTGCTTGCATTGGTACAGACAGCTTGACGCCTTTTGGTACATAAAGGAACGTACCGCCGTTACGAAGTGCTGCGTTTAATGCCGCAAGACGATCTTCGTTGACTTGAACACCTTCCGTCATGAAGTACTTCTCTACGAGTTCCGGGTGTTGTTTTAATGCGTCTTCGAGTGTCGTGAAGATGACGCCGTTCGACGCTTCACTGTTTTGCGCGTGGACAAGTTGTCCGTTGCGTGTGACGAGCATGTGATCACGGTTTTCGCCGATCAATGCTTCGATATCTGAAGAAAGACCAGTGACGGTTTCAAGTTCCGTCGTACCTTCTGTGAAGTTCCAGCCTTCGATCTTGATTTTTTCTACTTTTGGCAATGCGAGCGTTGGGGCAAGATCAAGCGCGTCTTGACGCTTTGCGACCATCCAAGATGGTTCCCCTAAGCGAGTCGCACGTTCTGCCACTGCCTCGCGATTTACTGCAAGATTCAGTTCTACAGTCATCATGCTTCCTCCCTCGTCTTACGCTTTTGTTTCGATTTCGACGTCTTCGATGCCGAGTTCTTTTTTAACCCAGTCATAACCTTCTGCTTCGAGACGGTGTGCGAGTTCTTTACCACCAGACATGACGATTTTTCCGCCCATCATGATGTGGATGAAGTCTGGCTCGATATAGTTCAAGAGACGTTGATAGTGCGTGATGATCAAGCAGCCGAATTCAGGTGAACGCATTTCGTTGACACCTTTTGCAACGACTTTAAGTGCATCGATATCAAGACCTGAATCGATTTCATCGAGAATCGCGATTGCTGGTTTAAGCATCATCATCTGAAGAATTTCGTTACGTTTCTTTTCTCCACCAGAGAAACCTTCGTTGAGGTAACGGTGTGCCATTTCTGAAGGCATCTCGAGAAGACCCATTTGTGAATCAAGTTCACGGATGAATTTCATGAGTGAGATTTCATCGCCTTCTTCACGACGCGAGTTGATCGCTGAACGAAGGAAGTCTGAGTTCGTAACACCACTGATTTCGCTTGGGTACTGCATTGCGAGGAACATACCTGCTTGTGCGCGTTCATCGACTTCCATGTCGAGGACGTCTTCGCCGTCGAGTGTGACTGAACCAGATGTCACTTCGTACGATGGGTGACCCATCAATGCTGATGCGAGTGTTGATTTACCTGTCCCGTTTGGTCCCATGACCGCGTGGATTTCCCCGCCTTTGATTTCCAAGTTGACGCCTTTCAAGATTTCCTTGCCGTCGATCGCGACGTGTAGATCTTCAATCTTCAAGTGTGAAGCCTTCATGTTAGAATCCCTCCATCTATTCATTTCGTGACTGACGATTCAGAACACGAGCGTTACTAATTTAGTATCATTCTAATCTTAAAGAAACATGGCGTATTATTCAAGCGTCATCGCTCGTTGTTTTTTCTCAAAATCATGCGTTTTGTTGAGAATCATTCGAAAGTTTCACCGGTTCCTCGAGTTCCTCGATCGTCGAAGTCCGATGAATCCGTTGTGACAGTAAGAGCAGTGGTATTCCGAATAATGTCAAGCCCGCTAATATCCCGAAAATCGGTAACGGACGGTCCGCTCCATATAAACTTAATAAATGTCCGCCAGCAATTGGACCGATTGATTGTCCGATCGACGTCAAGCCCATCGCCCCGAAATAACTGCCCCGTAATTCCGGCTTCGCAAACCGATCGGTCAAGATGTCTGTCATCGTGAACATCATGACTTCCCCGCACGTGAAGATGACCATCGCGACGACCATCAACCAAATCGAACTCGCATTACCGATGATGAAAAGTCCGAAAGCAACGGTCGCAATCCCGGTCGTAATCGAGACGAGTGGTGACGTCTTAACGCCGAACTTCATGATGGGATACTGCACGATCAAAACGGTAATCGCATTGATCGTAATCAAGATCGCATAGAGCGTCTTCCCGCCTTCGAGCAGTGACGTCTCCGTCAAGAACTGTGGCAAGGTCGAATTGAACTGGCTGTAACCGAAGACACCGAAGATGATGCCCGCGAGCGCGAGCGTGAAGGCAATGTCGGTCCGCAACAGACGAATCGTCGCTCCAAACGACACCTTCTTGCCACCGTGTGTCTCAGTGATTGGATGACGTTTGAACAAGATCCCGATCATCACGCCGTAGGCGATATAGACGAACGCCGTGATGTAAAACGTCGCTGACGTGTTCCCCGCACTCAACAGTAAGGCAATTCCCGGTCCGATCGCAGCTGCGATATTGATCATCGCGTAACGAATGTTGAAGACGAATAACCTATTCGCTTCGTCCGTCGTATCACTGATTAAGGCACGAGCAGATGGTTCAAAAATCGAGCGACAGACTCCGTTCAAGGCACTGAGGATGAAGAATGCCCAGAACGTCTCGACTTGCGCGAGTGCGATGAAGACGATCGCAAAACCGATCGTTCCGGCAAGCATCATCGCTCGGCGACCATACCGGTCCGATAATGTACCGCCGATGAAACTCATGACGAGACTGGCGATCGCCGAGATACTGAGGACCCAGCCGACATCGACCGGATCAAACTTCAGGACAGTCGTCATGTAGATGGCGAAAAACGGCATCGTGATGAATGTTCCAAGACGTGAGAAAAACGTCCCGAATAAGACCCCAAGTGTCAACGGATGCAGTTGACGAATGCGTTGCATATGATTCCCCCTAACCCCTGTTTCCGACAAATGAAAAGCATCCTTCCATTATATAGGAAGGATGCCGGCCTCGGTGAACTTATTTGCTGACTGGAACGACCGCACCTTTGTACTTGTCGAGGATCCAATCTTGGTTTTTCTTCTCGTGCAGCACGTCAAGAAGTGTCGTGACACGCTTGTCTTTTTCATCGCCATCACGTGTAACGATGATGTTGACGTATGGTGAAGACTCATCTTCTGACGCGATCGCGTCTTTCAACGGGTTCAAACCGTTATCGATCGCATAGTTCGTGTTGATGAGGACTGCGTCGCCTTCATTGTTTTTGTAAGCTTGCGGAAGAAGCGATGCTTCGATGTTCGTCTTGAACTTGAGTTTCTTCGGGTTCTCCGCGATGTCACCGAGTTGCGCGTCTGTCGTTTTACCGTCTTTGAGTTTGATTAATCCTTCGTTTTGAAGGAACGTCAGGACACGACCGCGTTCCGCGACGTTTGAGCTCGTTAAGATCGTTGCACCGTTTGGTAACTTATCAAGTGACTTGTATTTCTTCGAGTAGATACCGAGTGGCTCAACGTGGACGCCACCTGCGTTCGCGAACTTATACGATTTGTTTTCTTTTTCTTGTTGCTCGAGATACGGCACGTGCTGGAAGTAGTTCGCATCGATTTCTTTTTCAGCGAGTGCCTTATTCGGAAGCACGTAATCTTGGAACTTCTTGATTTCAAGCTTGTAGCCTTTTGCTTCGTATTCCTTTTTGACGTGTTCGAGGATTTCAGCGTGCGGTACGTTCGAAGCACCGATGACCAGTGTCTTGTCGTCGCTTCCTGATGATTTTTCACCACAAGCAGCAAGACTGATTGCTAGAACGGATACAGCGGCAGTACCTACGAATTTTTTCCAAACTTTCATGAATGATTCCTCCAATATGATTAAGATTCGAATTAACGTTTATCGATTGCTCGGATCAGCAAGTCACCGATGATTTGGATGACGAAGACGATCGCTAAGATTAAGAGTGTCGCAATGACGATGACATCGTTTTGAGAACGCTGGAATCCTTCGATGAAGGCCATGTCTCCGAGTCCACCTCCGCCGACTACTCCGGCCATTGCCGTGTAACCGACAAGTGCAACGAGTGTAACCGTGATACCCGAAACGATGGCAGGCAACGCTTCCGGGATTAAGACTTTATAGATGATTTGGAACTTCGTCGCGCCCATCGATTCAGCTGCCTCAATGACACCTTTATCGACTTCGCGTAAGGCAAGTTCAACCATCCGACCATAAAATGGTGCGGCTCCTAAAATCAGTGCCGGTAATGCTGCTGTTGGTCCGAGGAACGAACCGACGACTGCTTTCGTAAATGGAATCAATAAGATCAGTAAGATGATGAACGGAATCGAACGGAAGACGTTAACGATTAAGCTCAAGATCGAATAAAACGCCCGATTCTTGAACAACAACTCTTCGTTTGTCGCAAACAATAATAAACCAATGATCAAACCGAGAACGAATGTCGAAAGACCAGCGACTGCCGTCATATAGATCGTACTACCTGTCGCTTCCCACACCATGTCCCAGTCTAGGTTGTCAAAGAATGAAATCATCGGTGATCCACCTCCACTTCAACATCACTGGCTTGAAGCTTCGTAATGACCGCTTGTGTTGCTTCTGTTTCCCCGATCAACTGAATGAACAGTGTACCGAGTGCCCCTTCCTGTGATTGACCGACGTTTCCGCCGATGATATTGAACAGGACGGGTGAATCTTTCATGACTTCCGCAAGGATCGGGCTTTCCGCTGTCGATCCGACGAACGTCAATTGAACGATTTTTCCGGTTGGATACCGTTCGCGGAGTTTCGCAAACGTCAACTCGTTCTCCGATGGCGACGTCAATTGTTTGACGAATTCTTTCGTCATCGCTTGTTTCGGGTGACGGAAAACTTCTGCGACCGGTCCTTGCTCGACGATTTTACCGGCTTCCATGACGGCGACCCGGTGACAGATTTTTTGAATGACATGCATCTCGTGTGTGATCAAGACGATCGTCAGTTTTAGTTTCTGGTTGATATCGACGAGTAACTCAAGGATTGAGTCCGTTGTTTTCGGATCGAGTGCACTCGTTGCCTCGTCACATAAGAGAACGTCAGGGTTCGATGCGAGTGCCCGAGCGATACCGACACGTTGCTTTTGACCACCCGATAATTGCGACGGATAGGCTTTTTCACGTCCATCTAAACCAACGAGTTGAATCAGTTCCGCAACTCGTTCCTTACGGCGAGCCTTCGGGAAGCCACCGAGTTCGAGTGGGAACATGATGTTTTCTTCAACAGTCCGTGACCAGAGTAAGTTGAAGTGCTGGAAAACCATTGAGACATTCTTGCGGACGCCTCGTAATTCTTTTGGTTTCAGTGATGTCATTTCGACACCATCGATTTGAATCGAACCACTCGTTGGTGCTTCGAGCATATTCAACAATCGGATCAAGGTCGATTTCCCTGCTCCGGAATAACCGATTATTCCAAAAATTTCACCGCGTTCGATTGTCAGATCGACATTCGCGACGGCTTCGACCGCTCCGCGCTTTGAGCGATAAATCTTTCCTACGTCTTGTAAACGAATCACAACTGTCCCTCCTAAAATAAAAAAAGTGCGCGCGTTTTAGAGCAAACGCGCGCACTTTTCAGTACACAAAACCATTTGCTCTCATCTCCCAGACTTTTGTCTGCTGGAATTAGCACCACTTCGGATCAGATCCGCGGTTGCCGGGTTTCATCGGGCCAGTCCCTCCACCACTCTCGATAAGAGTTTCGGTATTAAGTTTGTAGAATATATTCTGAATATTAGCAGGGGTTATTTTTGTTGTCAAACAGTTTTTTCAGAAACTTTTTCGAGGAACGTGAAAGCACGTGTTAAGTCTTCTTTCAAATCTTCCGCATCCTCAAGTCCAACTGAAATCCGGACGAGACCGTCCGTGATGCCGAGTTCTGCCCGACGTTCTACTGGGATCGACGCGTGCGTCATCCGTGCCGGCACCGAAATCAGACTCTCGACGGCACCAAGACTCTCAGCAAGTGTGAAGAAGTGTGTCGCCTCGACGAGTTTTTCTGCGTTCGCTGCTGAACCGACATCAAAGCTGATCATCCCACCGAATCCAGTCGCTTGTTTCGCTTGGATGTCATGTCCAGGATGCGATGCCAGTCCTGGGTAGAAGATGTTCGAGACGATGTCTTGTGCTTGTAAGAACGCAACGAGATCATGCGCTGTCTCTTCGATCGCATCCATCCGGATACCGAGCGTACGTAGACCACGGACGAGCAAGAAGCTGTCTTGCGGTCCAAGCACGCCGCCTGTCGAGTTTTGGATGAAGTGAAGCTCTTCGCCAAGCGCATCATCTTTGACGACGACAAGTCCAGCGACGACGTCCGAGTGTCCGCCGATGTATTTCGTTGCACTGTGTAAGACGATGTCAGCACCAAGTGCGAGTGGTTGTTGATGGTATGGAGTCGCGAACGTGTTGTCGACGACGAGTTTAAGATCGTGACGTTTGGCAATCGTTGCGATGGCTGTGATGTCTGTTACTTTCAACAACGGGTTCGTCGGTGTTTCGACGTAGACAATCTTCGTGTTGTCCTGGATCGCTGCTTCCGTTGCCGCGAGGTCCGTCGTATCGACGAATGTCACTTGGATGTTGAACTTCGGTAAGACGCGTTGCATCAAGCGGAACGTACCACCGTAGACGTCATCCGTCATGACGATGTGGTCGCCAGACTCAAGCAAGTGGAAGACGGCATGAATCGCTGCCATCCCAGAACCGAATGCAAAACCACGTGCGCCACCTTCAAGATCCGCAATCAATCGTTCGATGCTCGTCCGTGTCGGGTTCGCTGTCCGTGAGTATTCGTATCCGTCCTTGAGTTGACCGATTTTATCCTGCTTGTATGTGCTTGTTTGATAGATCGGAGGTGTGACGGCTCCTGTTGCCCGGTCGACACCTGTTCCTCCATGAATCAATGCTGTCTTCTTACGCATGAGTTTCGTCCACCTTTTCAAAGATTTGTTGGCTTAAGTAGCGTTCGGCACTGTCTGCGAAGACGGTGACGATCGTACTGCCGGGGTGACGCTTTGCGATATCAAGCGCAGCAACGAGCGCTGCACCTGCTGAACTACCAACGAGCAATCCTTCGCGAGCAGCGAGTGTATGAACCGCGTCAAATGCATCGCGGTCAGAAATCGTATGAATCTCGTCGACGAGTTCACGCGGAACGAGACTTGGCCATTTTGCTGTCCCAATGCCTTCTGTCTTGTGCGGACCCGCTGGACCACCATTTAAGACGGAGCCTTCCGGTTCAACGATTGCTGCTTTTGTACCGAGACGTTGTTTTAAGAAGTCCGCTGTTCCGGCGAACGTACCACCTGAACCACAACCGGCAACGAACCAGTCGATGTGCGGCAAGTCCGCCATCAGCTCAGGACCGAGTGTCCGCTGATACGTGACTGGGTTCTCTTCGTTTTCGAATTGTAACGGAACGTAACTGTTCGGAATTTCCTGACCGAGTTCTTTTGCCCGGTCGATTGCCCCTTGCATATCGAGTTCAGTCGGCGTGTTGACGACGGTTGCGCCGAGTGCCCGCATCAACGTCTGCTTTTCCTGACTGAATTTTTCCGGAACGACACAGATGACTTGAAGATCATATTTTTTAGCGGCAAGCGCCAAGCCGATGCCGGTATTCCCGGCTGTCGGCTCGATGATCGTACCGCCTGGTGTCACATGTCCGTTTTCGATTGCTGCATCAACGAGTTGAATGCCAAGGCGGTCTTTGACGCTGCCCCCAGGGTTCATCCATTCGAGCTTCGCCAAAATGCGCGTACCAGCAGGCAAATCGAATGAAGTGATCTCGTAGAGTGGTGTGTTTCCGACGAGGTCGCGGACGTTGTTCGCGATCATCCGAAGACGATGTCCCATTCATCACGACCGGCAAGCATTTTCTCGGCATAGTGCTTCGCTCCTTTGAGGTCATGTGCGCTTGCAAATCCACATTGGACTTCGTTTTGCGCTGGAATCTCTTCTGCTGCGAGGACGTCATTCAACGTCTTCTCAACGAGTTCGCTCATTTTTTCGACCGAGTCGAAGTTCATCATCGCCATGTAGAAACCTGTTTGGCATCCCATTGGCGAGACATCGATGACATCATCCGAGTAGTTGCGGATGTTTTCAGCAAGTAAATGCTCGAGTGTGTGCATCGCACGCATTGGCATTTGCTCAACGTTTGGTTGTGTGAAACGAATATCGTATTTGACGACTTGGTCGACTTTACCTTCTTTATAACCCGCGACGCGGATATAAGGTGCTTTGACTTTCGTGTGATCTAAGTTAAAGCTTTCGACGTTCATTTTTTGAAGTGCCATGATTTATTCCCCCATTTTCTCGGCTTCTACGAGCCAGACGAAGTGATTGTATTGTATAAATTTAACAGTGAATCCCCGTGCTGTAAACAATTCTTCCATGACTGGAATCAACGGGTAGAACTCGCGTTCGAGATCTTCCGCTAACGCATCGAACCCTTGAGCACGTGCTTCGCGGATCGTTTGCAGGCGTGCCTCTTCTGAGACGAACATCGTATCCGCGTAGACGATTTTTCCGTCTTTCGGTAAATGCGACGCCATCAGATCGATTGCTTCTCCCTTTTCCTCATCCGTTAGATGATGAAACGCATAAGTGGAGACGAAACTGCTTGCTTCCTTCGCTTCGAACGAGAGGAAGTGACCATCCTGTACATCAAGCGACGGAATCTTTTCCGTCAGAATCGCCCGCATTTCCGGACTTGGTTCGACGGCGAGTACGGCGTCGTGACGTGCCAGAAGACGTTGTGTCAGGTTCCCTGTGCCTGCTCCGAATTCAATGACCGGCGACTGCGCTTTATCCGCTACTGTATCCAAAATCTCATCGTATCGACGAAAAACCTCTTTATACTCCGGATCGTGCCCGGTTACTGTCTCGTCATACGTCGATGCCCATTCTGTGAAAACATCCATAAAACGTACTGTCATGCCTTGTCGTCCTCCATCTCACCAGTTAATTCCGAGTAATCGGATATGAATTAAAGTAATTTTCCTTATTCGCATTGTAGCAAGGAGATGCTATCCTGGCAAGCGACCGGCTCGAAAAACTTCCAGAAAACAAAAAAAAGGCGTTGCCGGCGAACCGACAACACGAATAATGTGGTTAGAAATGCTACGAAGGAAAACCCAGCTCCATTCGGAATTGTTCGCTCTTCCGCGTGGAGGACGGCGCCTGTTCGACATGATCGCCAGCTTACGTTCACTTCTTGATCAGTCCTTTCGATCCACCACCTATCTATTGCACCGCTTCGTCTTTGGGGGACGACTTAAGGGGAAACAATACACTAGCTTAGGATGGGAGAAAGGGTTCAAGACTTGAAGCGTATTGAACGATCACCTCTGCTAGACTTCCTATAATGCATTTCTAGAAGTTGTTATGAATATACCATTCATATTTCCGCGTTGTCAACGGATTATTGTAAATATTCGGACAATTTAACAAAAAGAAAAATCCAGTCGGACTTTTCTTACCGTTCTTGACAGAATGCAAAGACGTTTTGGACGGACTGGAAAGCATAAAGTCGCTCTACGACTTGGTTTTCTTCAATTCGCAACAACGCGGGAACACTCATGACACGGGCTTCTTCTAAGAAATCCGGGATGAAATTCCCATTCGCCTTTTGAATTGATTGACCTGATTCCGTCGCTTCGACGATATCAAGCATGCGCTCAGCGATGGCGCATGTCCCGCACATCGGTGCATAGACATACAATAACCCGTTTTTTGGAACGGTCGTGACCTCTTGCATCGGGGTCGCTCCTTTCTTCGTGGTATCTGTCGTCAGTATACAAAAAAAAGAGAGCGGACGAAACGCAAGCGCCTCGTTCACTCTCTTTTCGTTAAGTATTACTCGTTGATCATCGATTTGTATGCTGCAGCATCCATCAAGGCTTCGACTTGTGAAGCATCTTCGAGTTCGATGTCGACCATCCAAGCGCCTTCAAATGGTGACTCGTTAACGAGTTCTGGGGAATCCGAAAGGTTTTCGTTGATGGCAACGACTTTACCAGAAATCGGTGCATATAATTCCGAGACCGTCTTGACCGACTCGACTGAACCGAATGGCTCGTTTGCTGAGATTGTATCCCCGACTTCAGGCAATTCGACGAAGACGATATCCCCGAGTTCGTGTTGCGCGAAATCCGTGATTCCGATGCGCGCTTTGTTTCCTGATACTTCGACCCATTCATGTTCTTCCGAATAGCGTAAGTTGTCTTTTACTTGACTCATTTCCGATTCCCCCTGTGGACTAATTTGGACTAACGTGTTCAGTATACCAAAATCGCCTCTGAACTTAATACCATTTTCCTTGATACAATTCTTCTTTGAAGCCAATCGTGACGTCTTTCCCGTCGGTAACGATTGGACGTTTCAGCAACATGCCGTCACTTGCAAGCAACTTGTATTGCTCGTCTTCTGATAACTCAGGGAGTTTGTCCTTGATGCCTTGCGAACGATACGATTGACCGCTCGTGTTGAAGAACTTCTTCAATGGCTCCCCACTTTTTTGGTGGAGTTCCTGAATCGTTGCAGCAGATGGTGTCTCCTCGACGATATGTTTGTAATCGACTTCGACACCATGTTGTTCGAGTGCTTTTTTTGCTTTGACGCACGTACTACATTTCGGGTAGCCGTACATCGTGACTGTTGTTGTCATGTTCATCACCTCACTTCCAAGAGTAGCAGATGGATCACTTCTGCTTCAAGCGTGCGAGCGCCCCGTCGATCTGATCTTGATGATGGGCGTCATGGGCGACGAACGACTCGACGAATTCTTGCGGTCGGAAATTCTCATAGGTCGCCGCAAATTGCTCATCAGACAGACGATTGAGGTGATCGACGATATCACGCCGGACACTGATCGCTTTCTTCAGTAAGCCAAGCGGATCGATATGATGCGCATACTCGACCGCCAATCGATTGAACTGATCGAAATCCGTCTCGACCAGTGTCAGCGGTTCGTCCGGTAACTTCGAAATGGCATGATCATAATAAAACCGGTCCCATAAATAGAGGTGGCTGACACATTCCAGGACGGTCCACTTGTTAAGGGCAAGCGGCAGATTCCATTCTTCTGGCGACAAACGTTCAAGGGATTGATAGTAGGCAATCGCAAATTGCAGTTCAACCAATTCTTGGCGCATCTCGTTTTCCCTCCTCAACCAAAAACTTCGCCTTTACAGAGATTTTCCCTGCAAAGGCGAAGCGGTAAACCTGACTTAGACCGTATATTTGTTTGATTCGATGAGGCGTTTTGCGATGTCGCGTTTCGTACCGATGACGTTGATCGGCTGATAACGGCTGAATTTTTTGAGTGCCGAGAGCAACATCCGGAGTTCGTCGCCGCTTGCTGCCGCGTAGAGAGTCTCTTTCGCGTCACGCTCGACAGCTTCGAATGCTTGTTGCGCGAAGACTTCCGTATAACGGACTTTCAGTTCGCTCTTCTCGATGCCTTTATCGGCAATCGCTTTGTCCGTCCGGACGATCGCTGACTCAAGCGCATAGATTGCACTCATGATGTCGGCTGTGTTCGCTAAGATCTCTTGCTCGCCTTGGAGTTTGTCCTGGTATTTCTGGACCGCTGTTCCGGCAGTCAACAAGAAGATTTTCTTCATCATCGCGAGTAAGTGACGTTCGCGATCGAGTGGCGCTGTTCCGATGTCAGTCGGCATGAAGCTCATCACTTCTTGTTGCAGACGCTGTGCTTCCGCAAGCAATGGTAACTCGCCTTTCATCGCTTTCTTCAACAATGTTCCTGGTACGAGAAGACGGTTGATTTCGTTCGTTCCTTCGAAGATCCGGTTGATCCGTGAATCACGGTACATGTTCTCGACTTCATATTCTGCCATGAAGCCGTAACCACCGTGGATCTGGACCGCTTCGTCGATGACATAATCAAATGTTTCCGAAGCAAAGACTTTGTTCATCGAGCATTCAATCGCGTACTCCGCGATCGCATCAGCGATTTTCTTACCGTCTTTGCTCTCTTCTTCTGATAACTGATCGAGGCTGTCTTGGAACAGTCCACCTGTCCGGTAGACTGAGCTTTCCATCGCATACGTCTGCGCTGCCATCGTCGCGAGTTTTTCTTGAATCAATGGGAACGAGCTGATTGGTGTCTTGAACTGCTTGCGTTCGTTCGAGTACTGGACTGCGAGATCAATCGCCCGTTTTGACGAACCGACAGCACCAACAGCTAATTTATAACGACCGACGTTCAAGATGTTGAAGGCGATGACGTGACCGCGTCCGATCTCACCAAGGACGTTATCGACTGGTACTTCTGCATCTTGTAAGATCAGCGTCCGTGTCGATGATCCTTTGATTCCCATCTTCTGTTCCTCGACGCCTGTCGAGACGCCTGGATACGATCCTTCGACGAGGAAGGCTGTGAACTTGTCACCGTCGATTTTTGCGTAGACGACGAACAAGCTTGCGAAACCAGCGTTCGTGATCCATTGTTTTTCACCGTTCAAGATATAGTGCGTGCCGGCTTCATTCAAGACAGCCGTCGTTTTGGCACCGAGAGCGTCCGAACCAGAGCCTGGCTCCGTCAACGCGTACGAAGCGATCCACTCCCCTGAAGCGAGTTTTGGCAAGTATTTCTGCTTTTGCTCTTCGTTACCGAAGAAGACGATCGGCAACGAACCGATTCCGACGTGTGCGCCGTAGCTGAGGGCGAATGAACGGCCACGCGCGAACTTCTCCGTGATGATCGAAGACGAGATCTTATCCATCTGATAGCCGCCGTATGCTTCCGGAACGTCTGCGCCGAGTAAACCAAGCTCGCCTGCTTCACGGAGGAGACCGACCGACAGTTCAAACTCGTGTTTTTCGATCCGGTCCAGGACAGGAACGACACGATCTTCGACGAACTTCGCTGTCATATCACCGACCATTTTGTGTTCTTCTGAGAAATCCTCTGGTGTGAAGAGACGTTCTGGTGCTAACTCATCTAATACAAAACTGCCACCTTTGATTAATTCGTTTGTCGTTTGGCTCATTGTCCTGTTCCTCCTTCAACTAGTTCGAATACACCTGCTGCGCCCATTCCGCCACCGATACACATCGAGACGACACCATACTGGACATTCCGGCGTTTCATTTCATGCAAGAGCGTTAATGTCAGTTTCGTTCCTGTACAGCCGAGTGGGTGACCGAGGGCGATTGCTCCACCGTTGACGTTGACGATGTCTTCATTTAGTCCAAGCTCGCGGATGACACCGAGCGACTGCGAAGCGAACGCTTCGTTCAACTCGATCAAACCGACATCCTCAAGCGTGATGCCTGCGAGTTCGAGTGCCTTTGGAATCGCGACGACGGGTCCGATACCCATCACTTCCGGACGGACACCACCGACAGCGAACGATTTGAACTTGCCAAGAATCGGTAAGCCTTGGCGTTCTGCCTCTTCCCGTTCCATGACGAGGACGGCAGCCGCACCATCTGACGTCTGTGAAGAGTTCCCTGCTGTGACGCTACCGCCGAGGCGGAACGCTGGGCGAAGTTTTGCAAGACCTTCAGGTGACGAATCCGGACGAACGCCTTCATCGTGCTCGACGACGAATGTCTTCTCTTCGATTTTCAGTTCATCATTGACGAATTGTTCCGTCACCGTTACCGGGACGATTTCGTCAGCAAACTTACCAGCTGCGATTGCTGCCGCTGCCTTTTGGTGACTCTTCAAGGCAAACGCATCTTGATCTTCCCGTGAGACATTGTAGGTCGCAGCGACTTGCTCCGCTGTATGCCCCATGCTCATATAGTATTCCGGTGCCGTGTCGACGATCGACGGATTAGGTCGGACGACGTGACCTGGCATCGGAACTTGACTCATCGATTCGAGTCCACCGGCGACGACGGCTGTTGCTTGCCCCGTCATGATCTTCATTGCCGCGTCAGCGATTGATTGTAGACCACTTGAACAATACCGGTTGATCGTGATTGCCGGTACCTCGTGTGATAAACCACCGAGGACCGAAGCGTAACGAGCGATGTTCATGCCTTGTTCCGCTTCCGGCAAGGCACATCCGAGGATGACGTCATCGACCGCTCCCGTGTAACCAGACCGTTTCAATGTTTCCTGGATGGCGATGCCTGCTAATTCATCCGAGCGCATCGACTTGAATGCGCCCTTTTTTGCTTTTCCGACCGGTGTCCGTGCACCGGCGACGATTACTGCTTCCTTCATCCGAATCCCCCCAGTCCTCAGTTACGAAGCGGCTTGCCTTTGACGAGCATGTGCTGCATCCGTTGTTGTGTCTTCATCTCACCGATTAGGCTCAAGAATGCTTCCCGTTCGATGTCGAGCATATATTGTTCATCGACGTGGCTACCGAAGGCGACGTTCCCACCGGCGATGACGTGTGCGAGTTTACTTGCGATTTTCAAGTCGTGTTCTGAGATATAACCACCGTAGAACATTTCTCGTGTAGCGAGTTCAAGCGTCGCTTTCCCCGCACGACCGACGACTGGAATCTTCGCTTTCGCGGGTGCCGTATATCCAGTCCGGTCGAGTTCGAGGACGAGTTGTTTTGCATCATACGTCAAGTGATCGCGGTTCATCGAGATCTGATCGATGGAGCGGACATATCCGAGTTCCCGCGCTTCAAAGGCTGATTTTGAGACTTTTGCCATCGCGACGTTTTCGAATGTCTTTTGCGCCGCTTTCTCGATGTTGACGAGTCCGTCCGGTGTGTTTTCTAACAGTCGACGGTACGTGTTGACGTTTCCGCCGCCTCCTGGAATCAGACCGACACCCACTTCGACGAGACCCATGTATGTTTCAAGACCAGCTTGCAGGCGAGCTGCCGGAAGCGAGATCTCGGTACCGCCACCAAGCGTCATTCCTTGTGGTGCAGCGACGATCGGACGCGATGCATAGCGAATCTTTTGAATCGATTGTTGGAATTTGTTGATGATCCAGTCGAGTTCGAACCAGTTCTCATCTTCTGCTTCCATCAGCATCATTGCTAGGTTCGCTCCGACACAGAAGTTCTTGCCATCGTTTGCGATGACGAGACCACGGTGGTTTTTCTCAACTAAATCGACTGACTGTTCAATCATCTGCATGATGTCGACGCCGATCGCGTTGCTCTTCGATGTGAACTCAAGGACTGCGACATCGTCGCCGATATCAAGCAAGCGTGCCCCGTTGTTCTCAAGTAAGACACCGTTTGACTTCCGGACATCACGGAGGCGGATTTCCTTCGGATTGACCGTTGCTCCGACATAGTCTTTCGTTGCAACGTCATAATGACGACCGGACGCATCATAGAAACTCGTTTTTCCTGCTGCGAGCATCTCATCGACCCATTCCGGTACTTCGTAACCGCCTTGTTTCATCTTCGCGACCGTTTTCTCGACGCCAAGTGCATCCCATGTCTCGAACGGTCCCATCTTCCAGCCGAAGCCCCATTTCATTGCTTCGTCGATCGCTTTGATGTCGTCTGCGATCTCGCCTGTCAGTTGTGCCGAATAGAGCAAGGTTTTCGCGTGGATTGGCCAGAGTAACGCGCCGACACGATCTTGTGCGAAGACGACGGCCTTCAGTTTATTTTTTGCGCCCGGAAGTGCTTTGGCTTGTCCGACTGACGGTTCAGTAAGCGCTTTCTTTTCAACGTACTCAAATGTCTCAAGATCGAGTTCAAGGATCTGTTTTCCGACTTTCTTATAGAATCCTTGCCCCGTCTTTGCACCGAGCGACCCTTGTTCGACAAGGCGACGCATCTCAGTCGGAACTGCGAACGTCTCCTTCTCTTCGCCTTCTGGCAACAAGTCATAGACGTTGTTTGCAACATGAACGAACGTGTCGATGCCGACGACGTCGAGTGTCCGGAACGTCGCTGACCCTGGGCGACCAAGTAGTGGACCTGTGACCGAATCGACCTCCCCGATCGAATAGCCACCTTTTTTCATCTCATCCATCGTCACGAGGAGACCGTATGTCCCGATCCGGTTGCCGATGAAGTTCGGTGTGTCCTTCGCAATGACGACACCTTTCCCGAGTCGTTCTTCTGCGAATTGTTTCATAAAGTCGACGACACTTGGATCCGTGTCTGACGTCGGAATCAACTCAAGCAACTTCAGATAACGTGGTGGGTTAAAGAAGTGTGTCCCGAGGAAACGACGGTTGAACGATTCCGAGCGCCCTTCGCGCATCGCTTCAATCGAGATGCCGGATGTGTTCGAGCTGACGATTGCGTCTTCCCGAATGAACGGTTCGATCGTTGCGAACAATTGCTGTTTGACATCGAGTCGTTCGACGACGACTTCAACGATCCAGTCCGCTTCTTTCAGACGCTCTAAGTCGTCTTCTAAGTTTCCGACCTCGATGAAATCGATCAATTTCTTTGATGCCAGTGGTGCTGGGTTTTGTTTCAAGAGTTTTTCGCGGTTATCGCGCGCGATGCGGGAACGAACGCGCGGATCACTCAGCGTCAAGCCCTGCTTCTCTTCTTGTGCCGTAAGTTCTTTTGGTACGATATCAAGCATCAATGTCCGTATGCCAGCATTCGCAAGATGTGCCGCGATGCCTGCACCCATCACCCCTGAACCGATGATGACGGCGAATTGGATGTGTTTCGTCAACTGGATTGTGGTCGGCTGACCGATTTGACTCGCCATGATATACCCCCTGATTTTAAATTGAATGAACAACCATTCATTATACTGACAAAAAAAGAAGCCGAACGACTTTGGTGTGCTTCTTCTACATCTTCATCATAAATGAATAATGATTCAGTAGCAATAAAAAATCAGTCAATGGACAAATTTTCCTGTTAGACTGTTAAAAAGGAGTGATTGAAAATGAGTCAAACCGAGCATGTATGGAATCAAAAAGCCGCTGACTGGGCGGAGCGCGCTGATGATATGTGGACGAACGGTAGCCGCAAAACCGTTTTACCGTTCTTACGAAAAATGATCACCGGTGGTCGGTTGCTTGATCTCGGTTGTGGCGATGGTGCCGCCTGTCGACTACTGACACCGGACTTTCAGACAGTCGGACTCGATGTCTCAGATGCGATGATTCGAATTGCGCGTGAGAAATCACCCGAGCAGACGTTCATCGTCGGAACGGGCGAAGCGTTACCGTTCGCTGATCATGCATTTGACGTCGTTCTTGCCGTCAACTCACTCGAATGGTCGACACGTCCCGTTCAAGTACTGCAAGAAATCGAACGCGTTGCCCCACTTGTCGTCATCAGTCTACTTGGTCCGACAGCCGCTCCGCGTCAACTTGCTTACCGTCGTCTCTATGGCGAAGAAGTCGCGATGGGAAATACGATGATGCCGTGGGAATTGCTGCAGCTAGCAAAAGAGCGCGGCTGGACGTTGCTCGATGAAGCAGTCATCCAAAAGGAAGGAGCCGTCATGACGGGGCACCAGTTACTTGATCAAGCACATGCTTTCTCGTGTTTATTTGCTTTTCAGACGACGGCTGTGAGGGAGCGATAAATATGTCACACAGTACCTTTTATACGTCTATATTAATAGCTTTATGTATTGTTTTTTTATTTTACATTGATGCTCTCGATGTTCTAGAAAGATGGCAATTCTTCCTACTCTTTATTGGTCTCTTATTCTGTATACAGGCATTGGGGGACCGTTTATTTCGACATTATCGGGAGAAACGTTTCCAACCACAAACTACTGTCTTCTTAATGATTGGTTTATTTGCTGGGATGGTGTTTCTAGGTAATATCATTTGGCCATGATGCGAAATGAACGATGTAACGCACTATTCACCTCACTGTCTTCTCACCCGCTTTCCTCAGGCGAGACACAAGCCAGTCTTCCTCATCCCTCGGATGACGAATCCGGGTCTTGTTTGTCTCTGACAGCGCGAGATGAAACGTCGCGCTTTTTCCTGTAGGAGTCGGGTGAAGACTTGTGAGGTAAGGTAGCTTAAATGAAATAAACGGTCTCTCACCAGGCGAAGAGACCGTTTTTAGTTGGTTTCATCCAATTTGAGACTGCAAGCCAGATTGTCTTCATCACACTGGTACGGGTAATGAAAAGTGCGAATCGAGATCGTCCACTTAACGAAAATTCGCTTAGTATTTTAAAAAATACTTTTACAGATTTAATCTTCCAAGTCATATTTTAAGCGAGAAAAAGAACGACTCACCTTAAAATTAAAATCAATAAGAGTACTTAAATCGAAGTTCTTTTGTCGATAGATCTCTTTCATGAATTGCAAGAAAATGTAGCGACACGTATATAAATCGTCTCCAGTGTCTTCTCTCATCGAAGCATAATCAATTTCTTCACCTAGCGAATCATACACAATCGTTTCAAACTCTAAATTCGTATGCCACATAAAATCTAAAAATCCTTGTAGGACTGCCTTTTTATACATATCTAGTGGAAAAGTAGCCAAGATTTGATTTTTATAATAAAACTCTACTACTTTTTTTTGATAGAAAAATCGAATGATAAAGTTAGAAGAAATTTCCTCGCTCTCATATTGTAAAAACCAGTTTGATTTTTCAATGTCATATAGTTCACTTGTCGATACACTTTTTATTAAAGAGTGCCAAAACATGTATAGTTCACTTACATGTGCGTCAAAGGGAAGTGGTTCACCATCTATACAAAAAACAACTTTTCCAGAAGGATACCCGTCAGCTCGGCCAAATGCATAATTAAATACATCGTTGTCTTTTAAATCGGTCATATTTATAAACCCTGGGTATTCTTGATTAATATCTAGTTCTTCTTTTTCAGGAGGAAATTTAATGAAACTTTTAATTTCTAAATGCATAATAAAACCACCCTTTCATTTATGATCGTACTTCCCGCCTGAGGAAAGCGAAGATGCCAAGGATATCCCGTATACTATGTATTCTCATCCTCCGTGCGTTCGCTGATGTACCTGTCGCAACCAATCTTCGATCAAGGTGTGACCCGTTCGTTCTTCCCATTTCAGTCGGAAATAGAGTGTCTGTAGCATCTGCTTGATGTTACGATACGTCGTCCATTCCGCATCTCCCCATGTCACGTCACTCTCAATCCACACCTGAATGGTCTGTTCGATTCGTTGTAATAAGACGTCTTCCGACAGTCCATGGTGACAAGCTTGCAACCATGCAGTCACTATCCGGTCTGCTTCTTCATCGATGTAGAGATAATCAGACCGGATCAACTGACGAATCATCGCATCAATCGCTCCGATTTCCTCCTGCGGACGACTCGCTGGATGCGTAAACCAGACCGCATAAACATCGGCGATATGCGCCATGCTATGTGCCCATCCAAACCCGTCAATGAATCCCCGGACATCTCTTTCTTGCTCCAAATAGGTTTGTAAGTAAGTGGACAGCTGATCCAGCTGACTTTGGGTCAATAAGTGTCTTGTTTTATCTATCACTAACAGCTCTGCAAGTGCCAAAGCTGAAAACGATCGCGTCAGAACAGCTGTTGTGTCCGCTGTTCCCATTCTATACATCAACCCATGCCCGCTTAAAATAAAATCGAAAATTCGATTGGTGTCTTCTATCGTAAAGGACTCTGATGCGATATAGGTCGCTAACTGCGGATAGACCAATCCATCCCGCAACTCAGAATCCGTCGAGCCGATATGGAGAAGCAACTCATCGAGTAACGCAGGTGTGACACGCACATCTTGTTGTAACAGTTCTTTTAGCTGTTGTTCCGTTCGAGCCATTTTGTCCTCTCCTTTCTAAATTCAAAAAAGACGATGCAGCGCTGCATCGTCTTTTCTACTTATCCTTTGACCATTCCTTTAAGAACGAAGGCAACGTTTGCCGGTCGTTCTGCTAAACGGCGCATAAAGTAACCATACCAGTCACGTCCATAAGGGACATAGACACGGACTTTATAGCCTTGTTTGACGAGTTCGAGTTGACGCTCAACCCGGATGCCGAATAACATCTGGAATTCGAACTGGTCTTTTTCAATCCCGTTTTCTTTAGCGTAACGGATGATTTGCTCGATCATCGCATCGTCATGTGTTGCGACGGCAGCATAGTTTCCGAGTGATAATTGTAACTTCACGAGCTTGATGTAGTTGTGATCGACGTCTTCTTTTTCTGGGAACGCCACCGTTGCCGGCTCTTTATATGCCCCTTTGACGATCCGGAGATTCGTCTCGAAGCGACCGACGCGTTTGATATCATCTTCCGACCGGTAGAGGTATGACTGGATGACCGTACCGATGTTATCGAAAGATTGGCGCAATTCTTCAAACAGTTGAATCGTTTTTTCACAACGTGGCTCATCTTCCATGTCGATCGTGACGAAGACACCGAGTTCTTTTGCCCGTGTTAAGATCCGTTCCATGTTCGAGCGAATCAAGTCGTCCGAGATATCAAGTCCGAGTGATGTCAGTTTCAACGAGAGTTGCGAGTCTAATTTTTCTTCCGCAATCATCTCAACCGCACGAATACATTCTTGTGTCATCATCTCTGCTTCCGCTACCGTCGAGATGAACTCCCCTAAATGGTCCATCGTGACGCATAATCCTTTTGCGTTCAATTCCTGGATCGCCCGTTTTGATGCTTCCAATGAATCCCCTGCCACGAAGCGACTTGCTCCGAATTTAAGCCCGTATCGCTTGGCGAGACCGTTCAATGTCTTGTTTTGCGATAAGAAGATAAAACCATCCCGTAGTACTTTTTCCATCACTCATGATTCCCCCTAAATAAATGCTAGGCTGTTTTACCGTATCGGTTCACATCTCTGCCTTTATATTATGACATAAAGCGCTTACATACGCTCTTTCTTTTGTTTATTTTTGAGAATCTGTTGTGCGACAAGTCCCACGGCAAAGAATAAGACATACAGACCGATCGCGAGGAAGAACTGCCATGAGAACGGATCACGTAGGCTTGAGCCAATATTGTTGTAAACGAACGCACCGGGAATGATCCCGATGTAGTTGGCGATCGCGAACTGTTTGAAGCGGATTTTCGAGAGACCCGATGCATAGCTGATCGCGTCAAACGGAAACAACGGAATCAACCGGACGATCAAGACGACGAGAAAGCCGTTCGTCGCAATCCGTTCGTCAAGCACGTTCAGCTTTCCTTTGCCAATCAACTTCTCGACCCCACGGCGTCCGAGCAACCGCGCAATCCAAAAGCTGAGCAAGCCACCGGTACCGGCACCAATAACGTCGAGTAGTGTTCCGAGCCACGGACCATACGTATAACCGCCAAAAACGGTCAAAAGACTCGCCGGGAAAAAGACGAGCGGTCGAACGGTATAGGCGAGGACATAAAGCACCATCCCGGTCAGACCTTGATCCCGTACCCAGTCAGATAGTGCCTGAATGTCGAATTGCTCCAGCATTCCAGACATCCGGAAGTACAGGAGCAATCCAAGACCAAACATAAAATACAGCGTGATCGGGAGCCAGTCCCGGAGCCGTAGTTTCTTCATGACATCGTCGCCGGAGCAACGTAATAGAAAATCGACAGGAAGATCAACACACTACCAGCAAGGACGAACAGATGCCAAATCGCGTGGTTATACGGCAAGCGTGCCCAGACGTAGAAGATGACGCCGAGAGAGTACGCGAGTCCACCACCGAGGAGGAGCAAGAAGCCTTGTAACCCGAGTGCTTCATAGATCGGCTTGATCGCAAACAGACAACACCAGCCGAGGATCAGATAAGACGCATTCGAGATCCAGACATATTTACCGGTCGAATAAAGCTTCCAGATGATGCCGAGCGTCCCGACACCCCAGACGATTCCAAGCAACGTCCAACCGAGCGGACCACGGAGCGTGATCAAGGCGAACGGTGTATAACTACCGGCAATCAAGAGGTAGATACCGGCGTGATCTAAAATTTGCAAGACCTTGTTCGCTTTCGTGTGCATCAGTGAATGCATCAAGGTCGAGAACAGATAAAGGAGAATCATCGTTGCCCCGAAGATACTGACAGCGGTGACGTTCCAAGCGCTACCTGATTTCGTCGCCTGCAAAATCAATAGGACAAGCGCGACGATACTGAAAATGACACCCAATCCGTGTGTAATGGCACTGGCGATTTCCTCTTTCAAGGAATCACCTTTTGCGAGCAGCTCTTCGATCGTTTCTTTCGATTGTTGCTTGATCGTTTGCTTAAGTTCTTTTTTTGTAACCAATCGAACACCTACTTTCTGACTGAAAAACATACGACTATGTGTTTGATTATACGCCCTTACGAGACAGCATGCCTATTGAAAGATTCTGTCGATTTGATGACAACCGTCATCTGTTTGTCTTTTCCCATTTCTCTATCAAAAAAATCCACATCGCGTATGCGATATGGATTCTGTTTACCACTGTTCAATATCCGGGCGATCCTTGAACGTCGATTTTGTTCCGTGACGTTCGTTAAGGACGGCTTCGACTTCTTTGAAGGAGACACCACGCTCAGCGAGCAAGACCGTTAAGTGATACAACAAGTCTGCTGTCTCTTCTGCTAACGTATCGTTACCGGCGAGGACGACTTCAAATGCCTCTTCGCCGAATTTCTTCGCGATCTTCTCATACCCAGAAGCGATCAAATAGTTCGTATAAGATTCTGCTTCCTTGGCGTCAATCTTCGCTTTGACGGTCTGTTCCAGTTCGTATAACATCGGGCACCTCCACTTCTGTATAGAAACAACTGCGATTTCCGGTATGACATGTCGGACCGTTCGCTTTGACTGCAATCAAGAGACTATCCTGATCACAGTCGATCCACATCCGTTTGAGTTCAAGCGTGTTCCCGCTCGTCTCACCCTTCGTCCAAAGACGATTCTTCGTCCGTGAGAAGAAGGTGACAAGACCAGTCGCAAGCGTCTTATCATAGGCGGCTTGGTCCATGAAGCCGACCATCAAGACATCGTTCGTCTGCTCGTCGACGACAACGGCAGCGACGAGTCCTTTTGAAAAATTCAATGTCGTCATCGGACTTCGACTCCCCGTTCTTTGAGGTAAGCTTTCGTTTCCGGCATTGTGTACGTCGCTTCATGGAAGATCGAAGCAGCTAAGGCTGCATCAGCTCCTGCTTCCAACCCTTCCGCTAAGTGATCGAGTGTTCCAACTCCACCGGAAGCAATGATCGGTACGTTGACGACTTCACGCAGACGACGGATCAAGGCGAGATCATAGCCGTCCTTTGTGCCGTCAGCGTCCATCGACGTGACGAGTAACTCGCCGGCACCAAGCGCGACGGCTTCCTGTGCCCACTCGATTGCGTCACGTCCGACCGGTTGTGTGCCACCATGTGAGAAGACACCCCATGAGTCGCCTGTCTGCTTCGCATCGATCGCGACGACCGTTGCTTGGACACCGAACAGGCGGCTGACTTCTTGAATCAGTTGTGGATTTTGAAGCGCCGACGAGTTGAGCGAAACTTTGTCAGCACCGGCACGAATCAACCGTTTTGCGTCTTCAATCGTCTTGATTCCGCCACCAACCGTAAATGGCATGTAGATGACTTCTGCGACGCGTTCGACGATATCAAGCATCGTTTCGCGTCCTTCTTGGGTTGCTGAGATATCGAGCAGGACGAGTTCGTCCGCCCCTTGCTCGTAATAGTATTTCGCGACGGCGACCGGGTCACCAAGATCACGTAAGTTCTGGAATTTAACCCCTTTGACGACACGACCTTCCTTGACGTCAAGACAGGGAATGATTCGTTTCATCAACATACGCGTAACACCTCTTTTAAGGCGAGTGATCCGTCGAGCAATGCCCGACCGACGACTGCTCCGTCCATCCCAATTTCTTTCAGACGCGCGACGTCGTCAACTGTCGTCACACCACCGGAAGCAATCAATTCGACCCCTTCCCGTTTCAACCGATCGAGTCCATCAACGTCCGGTCCCATCATCATTCCGTCACGCGAAATGTCCGTATACAGGAACGTCTTGATGCCTTTACCGATCAAGTGCGTCATTGCCTCTTCGAGCGTCCAACCGCTCGCTTCGAGCCAACCACGTGTCTGGACGATGCCTTCTTTTGCATCTAACGCAACAGCCAGTTTATCACCAGCGAGGGCAATCATCTGCTCGAGTAACGCTTCATCCTCGAGAGCGACCGTGCCGACGAGAATCCGATCGATTCCGGCACCGACGTATGCTTCGACGGTTTCGATGTTACGGACACCACCACCCGCTTCCACGAACAAACCGGTCTCCTTTTTGATGTCGGCAATCAAGCTCAAGTGCAACGGTTCGCCGGCTTTCGCGCCATCAAGATCGATCAAGTGGATCGCTGTCGCCCCATCTTCCTTGAAGCGCTTCGCAATCGTCAACGCATCACCGAAGAATGTCTGTTGGTCAAAATCTCCTTGCTTCAGGCGTACGGCCTGTCCGCTCATTAAATCGATTGCTGGGTAGAGTTGCATGTCGTCTCTCTCCATTCCTTCAGTAGTTTCAGTCCGACTTCGCCACTCTTCTCTGGGTGGAACTGCATCCCGGTGACTTGTCCTTTTTGAACAATCGCTGGAACAAGACGTCCGTATTCAACCGCGTCGACGATCCATTCTGGGTCACAAACAGCGCCGTACGAGTGGACGAAATAGACCGCTTCGCCGTGGTTCGTCAGCTGGTGCCAACCCATGTGCGGCAAGCGGACGTCGCTCGGTAGTTTTTCGATCGTTCCCGGTAAGATCCCGAGACCTTCCGTCAGTCCATCTTCGTCACTCGATTCAAAGAGCAGTTGCATCCCGAGGCAAATCCCAAGAAACGGTTTCTTTTCCGCTTGTTCTTTTAAGAAGTCGACGAGTCCCGTTTCCTTCAGGCGCTCCATTGCCGGTGCATAAGCACCGACACCCGGTAAGACGAGTGCTTCCGCTTGGTCGAGCAACTCCGTGTCACTCGTGACGATGACTGCTTCGCCGAGCTCCTTTAACGCCCGCTCGACATTCGCGATATTCCCGACGCCATAATCGACGATTGCTATCATTGATCAATCAACCCTTTCGTAGACGGTACGCCTTCGCTCGTCACGGCGACTGCCTGACGGACGGCTCGACCGAGTGCTTTGAACAACCCTTCGATCATGTGGTGTGTGTTCGAGCCATATAAGACTTCGGCATGAATCGTCATCCGGGCACTCCGTGATAAGCCTTGGAAGAACTCTTCTGCGAGTTCCGTATCAAAGTCACCGAGCTTCGGATTCTTGAAACTAGCACGGAAGACCGTGAACGGACGACCGCTGAAATCGAGCACGACCGACGCGAGTGTCTCATCCATCGGTACACGCGATTCGCCGTAGCGTTCAATCCCGGCTTTATCGCCGAGCGCTTCCGTCAACGCTGCCCCGAGGACGATCGCTGTATCTTCGACCGTGTGGTGCGCATCGATCCACGTATCACCTTTTGCTGTCACCTTCAGACCGATCCGGGCCTGAAAGGCAAATAACGTCAACATATGATCAAAGAACCCGACACCGGTCTTGATTTCAACCGGACCTCCTGCGAGATCGACCTCAACCTTGATGTCTGATTCTGCACTTACTCGTTCGCTTGCGCCACGCCGCATCGTAATTCCTCCTCTACACACGTTTCTAATACTTGCATCGCTTCTGGTGATCCACAACTGACACGGAATGCCTGGTCAAACAAGCGGATCCGTAATCCAGCGTCAGCACAACGCTGCGTAAAGCGTTCGGCTTCCGGATACTCGACATAGACGAAGTTCGCTGCACTCGGATACGTCTTGCCGATTGGCGCGAGAATCCGCTCGATCGTTTCGCGACTCACATACGTTTCTTCTAAGACCCGATCGAGTTCCGGTTCTGCCATGATAGCGATGCCGACAGCTGCTGATAGACCAGAGACGTTGTACGGTGATTTAATCTGTTCGATTTCTTCGATGATTTGTTCGCTCGCGATGACAAAACCAAGTCGAAGCGATGCGAGTCCGAACGCTTTTGAGAGCGTCCGTAAGATGATCGCTTTCGGATATTCCTCGAGTAAATGAAGCATCGACTGTTCGAGCGCGAAGTCGATGTACGCCTCATCGATAACGACGTATTTGCCACTGTCGAGCAAACGACGGATGTCCGCTTCCTTCCGGAGGACACCAGACGGATTGTGCGGGTGACTCAAGAAGATGATCTCACCGGGTGCTGCGATCAATCCGTCGACGTCAAGCGCCATCTTGTCGAGTAGCGGTACCCGTTCGAACGGTGCCCGTGCCCGGTCAGCGTAGAACTGGTACATGACGAAGTCCGGTTCCGAGGCGATGACCGGCATCCCGGGTCCGCCGTAGCAAGCACATAAGTAGCCGATCAGCTCATCCGAGCCGTTCCCGGCGACGAGTTGCGTTGGACGGACACCGGCGTACGTCGCGTACGATGCCTTAACTTGATCGATGATTTCGACAGGATATTCATTTAAAGGGAACGTTGCGATCAATTCTTGAATCGCTTCGATCCCAACTGGACTGTGGGTCGTGAATCGTTCGTTTTGGTGTAATCGCATTAGTCTTCCCTCACTTCGATGGCTTGTGCGTGTGCTTCGAGTCCTTCGACCCGGGCAACGGTTTTCGCTGCGTTCGCGAGACGTTGTACGCCTGCGCGAGTGGCTTCGAGCATCGTCTGGTGACGCAAAAACGTCCGCGCTGATAATCCAGACGCAAAACGGGCTGTCCCGGATGTCGGTAAGACGTGGTTTGTTCCAGCGACGTAATCGCCAAGCGTTTCCGGTGTTTCGTGACCGAGGAAAATCATCCCGGCGTGACGGATTGATTTGACGACCTCTTGCGGATTGGCAACGGCAAGTTCCAAGTGTTCCGCTGCGAGGCGATTCGCTTCTTCGATTGCTGTTTCGAGTGGAGCGACGAAGACGCCACCGTTTTCCATCGCGCGACGGGCAATCTCTTGACGCGGCAATTGCTGTAAGCGTCGCTCGATCTCCGTATCCACCGCTTGTTTCATCTCTTCCGTTGGCACGAAGGCGATCGCAACAGCGTCACGGTCGTGTTCAGCTTGCGCAAGTAAGTCGGCTGCGATCCGGTCCGGATGCGCCGTTTCGTCCGCGATGACGACGACTTCCGATGGACCGGCGACCGAGTCGATGCCAACGATGCCGTAGACTTGGCGTTTTGCTTCAGCGACGAAGCGGTTCCCGGGTCCGACGATCAAATCGACGGCTTGGATGCTTTCTGTTCCGAATGTCAGCGCAGCGACCGCTTGTGCTCCACCAATCGTATAGATTTCTGTCACACCAGCGATCCGTGCTGCAACGAGGACCTCATCACTTAAGTTCGTCATCGGTGTCACCATGACGACGCGTTCGACTCCGGCAACTTTCGCTGGAATCGCGTTCATCAAGACCGTCGATGGATAACTTGCTGCACCACCCGGTACGTAGATCCCGACCGAATCAACGGGAACGAACCGTTGGCGTCGTGTCACGTCTGCTTCGACGAGTTCGATGTCGGACGGCAGTTCCTGTTCATGCCATTCGACGAGTCGTGTCGCCATCAACTTCAACGAGTCGATCAAGTTGGCGTCTGCCTGTTCGAAGGCTTGCGCGATCCGTGTTTCACTAAGACGGAAATCTTCGAGATCGACCTGATCGAATTGCTTCGTATAATCGCGGACAGCAGCGTCACCGTCTGTTGCGATGCGTTCGAGGATCGCGCGGACCGCGAGCTCCGTGTCGCGATCGATGCTGAAAGGTTTTGTCGGTGTCATGATCGTGTCACTCCTTCTGTCAATTGCTCGAGCAAGCGGATGACTTCAACCCGCTTCCGTTTTAACGTCCATTCGCTCGTAAAGAATCGAGCGCTGATATCGATGATTTTTTCGTATTCATTTAGTCCGTTTGCCCGTAACGTCTCACCTGTCTCGACGATATCGACGATTGCGTCAGCAAGTCCGAGTAACGGTGCTAACTCGACGGAACCGTTCAGCGGTACGATGTCGACGTCGACACCGAGTTCGCTGAAGTAGCGTTTTGCGATGACCGGATATTTCGTCGCAATCCGGACGCGACGTCCACCTTCGAATTGTAGCGGTTCCTTCGCGCAGACCGACATCCGGCAGACGCCGAACGGTAATTCTGCGAGTTCCGATAGCTCTTGATCCGATTCGAGTAAGATGTCACTGCCGGTGATTGCAACATCGAGAACTCCTTGAGCGACGTACGGGATCAAGTCCGATCCTTTCATGAAGACGAATTCGTGCTCGCCCCGTTTGACGATTAGTTCGCGTTCAATGGCTCCCCATGTCTCGACGCCAGCTTCTTTTAGATAACGTTCTGTCGCTTTCGACAGCCGTCCTTTCGTAATTCCGATTCGCATTTAGAGCACCTCCGCCAACCGTTCGACCGAGAATCCGATGCCGAACGCCTGTTGTTCTTGTCCGAATTGTTCATAAAGCCGGTCGTAGCGTCCACCGACGAGGATGGGTTCCGTCACACCTTCGATGAAACCGTGGATCGTGATCCCGTCGTAATACGTCTGTAAGCCCATTTGACCGAAGTCGAGATCGGCATTGACGGCTTCCGCGAGATCAAGCACGGCATTAAGTCGTGTCTCATCGACGTATGGTAGGATCGTCTCTGCCCCTTCACGTCCGAATAATAAAGGAAGTTTTGCGAGTAAGGCATCATCGAGTTGACCTGCGATTCGCTTCAATTCGATGACGTTACGTAAACGGAGCATCTGCGTCACTTGGTCGCGTAAGTGGTGATCACCGACACGCGTCTCGATCAAATGCTCGATCAAACCGGCATCACCGATTGAGAGTGTGACTTCTTTTCCTGTCAGTTCCTCGACGAGTCGGACCGCAAGTTGAATTGCTTCGACTTCTGCGATTTGTCCCCGTTCTTCGAACCCGACCTGGAACTTCTCTTCCGGTTGAAAGACGGAGCCACTGTAGAAGACACGTTTATATTGTTCGCGACCGCGTTCGCTGAGTGCACGCGCGACACTAGTCGTAAAATCCATCCGAATCTGTTCCCGTCCACCGATTTCCTCAATTAAGGGGGTGATTAATCGGGTATAGTTAGATTGTTCGAGTCCATCTTCGAGCTGACGAATGACCTGCTGAAGCCGCGTTGCCGAGGCACCGACGTAATCCGTCGCTCCATCCTTGAGTCGAATCGTAGAAAATGATTGCATACTCCCACTCCTTTATCTTATTATCACTGTACCACGCTAAATTATTTAACGATAAGATACCGCGTTTCGGGCACATTGTCAATCGCTTTGCTTGCCAATTCTAAAAAATCGGAGGGTTTATCATGCAATTATTGAAATGGGACGGTCACGTCCACAGTCCATATTGTCCACACGGTACGAAGGATCCACTCGAAGCCTACATCGAGCGTGCGTTAGAGCAAGGCTTAGAACGGATCAGCTTCACGGAACATGCCCCTTTACCTGAAGGTGTGACGGATCCTGCGCCAGATAACGATTCCGGGATGTCGTTCGCGACAGCCGATGCCTACCTGAAGGAATTGACACAACTCCGCGAGACATACAAGAATCAGATTGATATCCGGATCGGAATGGAGTTCGACTACTGGGAAGGGCATGTCGACGGTACGCGTGACATCATCGCCCGCTATGCTGATGTCTTGACCGACGGCATTCTCTCACTGCATTACTTATACATCGATGATCAGTATTACGGCGTCGACTTTAGCAAGGAAAGCTTCGGTGAGATTGTCACGAAACTTGGGAGCGTCACCGCTGTTCACGAACGCTATTATGAAGGCATCCAAGCCCTCGTCATGACGGACCTCGGTGCACATCAACCGAAGCGGCTCGGTCACTTGACGTTACCGACGAAGTTCATCCAAGCCTATCCGCTCGAATCGAATCCGTCGAACCTCGACGACACGTTACGAAAGATCCGTCAGGCGAACTTCACACTCGACGTCAACACGGCTGGACTCCGGAAGCCGTTATGCGGTCTTTCCTATCCTTACCCGGAACTCTTGCAAGTCACGCAGTCGTTATCGATTCCGCTCGTCTATGGATCAGATGCCCACCTCGCAAAAGATGTCGGTGCTGATTTCGATTTCAAATGGTAAACAAAAATCCGGATGCCGCAGCGTCCGGATTTTTTTGTTTAGGAATACGGAAAATCAGCAGCGTCGACAGGAGCAATCGATCGTGCTAATTTTTTTAATTGTTTTAGCGATACGTTACCGGACAGGAGGACGATTTGATTGTCCTCGACGTAATAAAGGTTCGTTCTCCCTTGTTTCTGCTGGAAGTAAGCTGTCTGTCCGTTCGCAAGCGTCGTTTCCTTCCAGTCCTCGCCTTGAACGTCTTGCTTCGGAACGACGGTTAGCAGAATCGTTTGGGACTTCGTGTGGAAGAACCAGATGCTATCGTCCCCATTAGGAGTCGAACTACTCATAATCGCTTGGAATGTCGAGAACGGTAAATTCAAGCCGCGAGCAGAACTACTCTTCTTAATGTTTTGAACGTCGTCATATAAGACGCCTCCTAACATCCAGTTCTTCTCTTGCTTGGTATACTCTAGTACAGCAAGACGATCTGCTCCTTTTGGGTAATGCAGCGTTACGTAAGCATGATTTCCGACAACGATACTGCTCCAGATATCGCGTTCAGTCGGGTACGCTTTTGTTCCATCTTTAAAGTAAAACGTCACATGACGACGGAAATCCGCTTCAAACAAATCCTGTTCTGAAAAGTCCTTCGCTTTAATTCGTTGTACGATGGCATCGGGATTATTTACATCTTCAGCAGTATTATCCTCAATCCAGTGTGATTTAAGCTGATTCACTGGTGGACTTTGGTCTGGTTCCGTACAACCGGTCAAAATACTTGTAACTAATAAAGCACTGATCAAACCAATCCGTTGAAATCGCATGACAATCTCCTTTTCCTCTTTTTTCCTTTCTTTGAGTATCGCACGAAGCGGGAGTAAGTCTTTAAGAAAGTTACGAAAAGAGGGAAAGGAGAATTTCTGATTAATACGTATACATACATAAAATATCTACAGAAAAAACAGACTAGCCCTCTTCAATTGAAGAGAACTAATCTGTTTCGTATGTTTCATTCTAAGTTGGCATGTTTCCCGTACATCGTTTGCGAATCAAGCTGCTTATCTTCCATGATTTGCAGAATCAAGCCATCATAGAACAACAACATCGTCTGTTCGAACAACGATCCCATCGGTTGAACCGTCTCGTCCGCTGATGCCGTATGGTCTTTTGGAACTCCAGGCAATTGGACGACCAAGTCGGCTAATCGCGCTAACGTTGACGTCGGATTGATTGTGACGACGGCAACCGTTCCACCGAGTTGCTGTGCTTTCTCGACGATTGGAATCAGCGTTTTTGTCTCACCCGATCCGGAACCGACGATTAACAAGTCACCCTCACGTAAGTTCGCCGTGACTGTCTCGCCGACGACATAAGCATCGAGTCCCATGTGCATCAGCCGCATGACGAACGCTTTCCCCATCAAGCCGGAGCGACCAGCTCCTGCGAGAAAGATCCGATTCGCTTGAAGAACAGCGTCTGCCAGTTTTTTCGTCTCCGTCGCATCGATCGCTTCAACTGTCGAAGTCAGTTCATCGATAATCGTTTGAATGTGTGTCATTTACGCCTCTTGCAGCATCCGGTGCATCGTTGACGCTGTTTCTTGTTTATCGTCTTGCCCCGTGATCCCACCACCGACGATGATCAAATCAGGACGTGCAGCGATGACTTCCGGTAACGTCTCCATCTTGATGCCACCCGCAACAGCTGTTTTTGCATTTGTCACAACTGACTTGATCGTTGCGAGATCTTCGAACGAGTTTTGACCGACTGCTTGGAGATCGTACCCTGTGTGGACACAGATGTAGTCGACGCCTAACGCATCAAGTTCTTTCGCACGTGTTGCGATATCTTTAACGGCAATCATGTCGACGAGAATCTGTTTGCCTGATTTTTTCGCTTCTTCGACTGCTCCTTGGATTGACATGTCTTCGGCTGCCCCAAGGATCGTCACGATGTCGGCACCATGTGCGACAGCTTGACTGACTTCGTAGCCAGCAGCATCCATGATTTTCAAGTCAGCAAGGACCGTTAAGTTCGGGAACGCTTCTTTCATTTCTTTGACGGCGCGGAGCCCCTCGTTGATGACGACCGGTGTGCCGATCTCAACGATATCTAGATTGTCTTCCCCGATTTCTTTGACTAAAGCGATTGCCCCTGCTGTATCGACTAAATCAATTGCGAGTTGTAATTTCATTTTGTATCTCTCCCATTCTTCTCTGTATTGTCGTACCTGACACTTCCTTCAAACGTTCATGAAGGAACAGGACTAAATATAATCCGCAGGAGCATTCTTGAGAAGTACGCACTTTTAATTTACATAGTGCGGTTTTTCATACATAGTGCGGAAAAGTATACTGTCGACTGGAAGAAAGACTATACTGGAGCAGGAGGTGGAACGATGCCACATTTTGAAGATCGTCAGTTTAACTGTGAGAAGGAATTGACCCTCTCGATCATCGGGGGAAAATGGAAGATGCTCATTCTTTGGCACTTAGGTAAGGAAGGCACGAAACGCTTCGGGGAACTGAAAAGTCTGATGCCCGGGATCACGCAACGGATGCTCGTCAATCAACTGCGCGAACTCGAAGACCACCACATCATTCACCGGGAAGTTTATCCGGTCGTACCACCGAAGGTCGAATATTCGTTGACACCGCACGGTCATAGCTTAATGCCGATTTTAGATGCGATGTATGACTGGGGTAAGGATTATGCGAAAAATGTTCTGGAGATCGACTTCGAACAACAAAAAATATCACCATAAAAAAGATGCTCGCGGTCTCGTCTCTTTTTAGAGATAAGTCCACTGAGCATCTTTTTTTAGGATTCTTCTATTGTATAGATTTTTGACATCGCCAGTTCATCGACGTATTCGCCATCGATGAAGAGTGACGCGATGCGAGTTCCTTCGATGTTGAAACCAAACTTATGATAGAGCTCGATTGCCCGCAAGTTATCCTTGCGAACCGTCAACTCAAGTCGGATAAGTCCTGCTTCAATCGCAAAGGCATCGACTGCTTCAAGTAGTCCTGCACCAAGACCACGACCCGTATAGGCATCGAGCAAGCCAATGACGAGGTTCGCGCGGTGACGAATCCGACTCGGTTCACCACCGACGACAAGCACGTACCCGACGAGTTGTTCATCGACATCCACAACGAAGATGTCCGAGTTCGCAGCCTGACCAAACTTCTCGATGAACGCCTCCGCCTGTTCCGTTGAAAGGACACGTTCCTCTGGCTCATACAACATATATTTCGTTTCCCGATCAATTCGTCGCATTAAGTCCGATAAAGCTTTCCCGTCCATCAAAGTGGCTCGTCGTATCATAGGTGTCAACTCCGTTTTTGAAAAAATTTATTTACCAGTTTAAATAATATACTAGACTACAAACGCTCTATTAAAGTAATTATCTAGAAATTTGTAATTGACTTAAAATACCTGGATTAAAGATAGTTCTATCCTTAGTAAAATAATGATAAATAGAATAATAATTATCTTTAACAAAATCCCACTCTATAAAATGCTTATCTTTATTTAGAATAAATTCTAATATTAATTTTTGTGATAAATCTACAGATTTTAAGTTATCTCTACTTGCATTTTCTAAATTTTCAATATTTTTCTTAAGTTGTAACTTTATTTCTCGCTTAACTATTTGATTAATTCCTGAATACGAATAAAAAATGAGAATAAACCATATTTTTTCATCTTGAAATAAGTCATTCCAGTTAGTTTTTGATAAATTATCTCGAATAATCTTATTTACTTTTGTATTTATTTTTCTAGTGTTTTTAATACTATTATAGTAAAGACATAAACCTGCAATTAAAATTGGATTTTCTTCTTGTAATATTTCAAATGTTATCAAATCAATTCTTTTTACAGTAAATTGAATATTATAAATAGCACTAAATACTAATAAGTCTATCCAATCATTTTTATAATTACTAAAAATACTTGTATCAAATCTTTCGTAACATTTTTCTACACTTTCCTTAATATCTAAATTGAATTTATCTTTTAAAAGCGTTAATGTTCTGATTAACTTTTGAGTTGAAGTATATGTAACGTCTTTTGAATAGACAAAGAATAACATTAAAACCAGTTCGTTGGTATTAATATTTAATTTGTTCTTTATATCATTCGATCTTTCAATTATGTTTAATATTACGCTTAACACGTATGATGATGTTAAAGTAACTTCTTTTGTATTTTCAAGCAAAATTAAAAATCTATTCCTTAAATCGTTATACTTTACACGCTTATTTTCAATGAAAAAGTTAGCTTTTATCCATTGATTAATTTGCTTCGAATTCTCCTCAGTCAATCCTAGATCAGATATATCTTTATAAAGATTATCAAAACTAAAATCGTCGTCTTTTTTTTCTATAATTATTTTCTCAATCAATGGTGTAAAGTCTTGTGTTTCATAAATCCATTTGTTAAAGCTAAATGAATTATTATATTGCTTAAACTTTTTATCGTTTACTTTTAAATGAAATTGGTTAAGAATAGTAGAAATCTCATTTGAAATAATTTTTTCTACCTCGTTGTTATCCGTAAATATAAAATAATCGTCTACAAATCGAAAAATTTTGTAATCTACCTCATTTATGATGTTTTTCGAAAAAAGTCTTTCTATTATTCTTTCGTCTATATGTACTAATAAAAATTCTGCGAGTAGTCTCATCATCTCTGGACCAACTAATATGCCGTTAGTTTTTGAACCATTCAAGTTCTGTAAAAAAGAGTCTATTCCTTTATATACAGAATACGTCTTCCCTAATTTTTTTGAATCATAAGTTTTTTTACTTATCAACCATTTGAACGAATGTGTATAAATACTTGGAAAACAATCCTGAATATCAATAGATAAAAGCTTACTAAATTTATCCTGATAAAAAGAGAATATATTACTATTATAAAAATCAGTTATTTTTTTAAAGGGTTTATGATTAAAATATGAACCGCTAGATTCTAAACTAAGAAGTAATTGTTTTTTTTCAAGATCGTTAGTATAAAATACTTTTTGATTCTTAACCTTTTTATAAAATAAACTGTTTACTTTTTGTGGTTTGCGAACAGAAAAAGATTTTTTATTATGTATAATATTTAATATATCTTTTTCAAAACACTCCATAAAAATTAAAGACTCTAGAGAACCTAGTGGGTTCATTATTGAGATTTCTCTAAACAAGTTATTTTTCTTTTTAACTTTAAATTTTAACGGGGCTGAATGCCATTTAGAATCAAATATCTCTTTATCTGCTTTTATACTTTTTACTATCTTATTTACTATTTTTCTATTTTCTAATACATACTCATAAAAATACTTGTTCGTAAAAAAATTTCCTTTTTCAAAAGGAAGTAAATCTGAAATTAGATAATCTTCTTTTTGTCTGTTAAATGTATTTTTTCTAGACATGGTTTATTGACCCCTTAATAAGAAAATGATATCTTGTTTTTACACAATATCAAACTGGTTTCTAAGGCTTAGAGTTTTATTAGCTCTTTACTTTTGGGCTGGTTTAAAAATGATTCGGTAGGTCAATATACTACACGCTTAACACAAGTTTGTAGTTTGACCTGCTGATGATTTACTTATACTGAATTAAAAATTCTTTTGCTAATGTTTCATATGATTTATTTATTGTGTTTACTTTATAAATTTCCTCCATACATTTTTGAAGTTTTTCATACTTCCATCCTAAATTAGGATGCATAAGGATAGTTCTGTTTTTGTAGAAATTTGCTAAATATCTTTTATTTTTTAATTTATTTCTTATACATAGTGGAACCACAATTCTATTTCTCCCAAACGATACTCCTACATATCTTTCAAAGAAAGTAAAAGTATTTTTTGTGATTATTTCACTGTCTGAATTTCCATCCATAAATCTTTTCAACTCTTTATAACTATCACTTATCCCTCTAACTTGCCATCTAGAAACAGTGCTATTTTTTGAGGATCCATAGTAGACGACTCTTTTAAATAAAGCATCAATTTTAAAATCTAAAATTTTCACTGCTTCTGCATCTTGAACTCCAGAAATATAATCTTCGATATACTCATCAATTTTTAGTTGATATTTTCGGATCTTAGAATTAGCAATTCCAAATTTAAATTTTTTTCCTTGCTCTCTTAAAAAATGATATCCTAAATATTCAAAATCAATTTTTCCATTAAAACTTTTTTTATAGGATTTTGTTTTATGTTGACTTAACTTCACATTTTCCCCAAAGATATCCTTAAGTATTTTTGATACTTCATTTTTTATTTTAAGTTCATCAATTTCCTCATCAAAAATTATTATTCCATCGTCTACGTACCTTGCATAATAAATACAGTGTTTTTCAAATTTCTCTTTAATTTTCATATCAAAATAATGTCCTAATACTTCCATCATTGAGTTATGAAGTCCTATTCCTGGAATCATTTCTTTTTGATTTTTAATATAAACTTCAAAAAAATTTTTTTCATGAGAATGTAAGTTTATAAAATCACATACATATTTAAGTACTTTTTTTAAGTCAATATTATAGAAAAATTTTTCTATATCAAATTTAAAAATAGTGTAGGTATGGTACACATGAAGATTTGGCATAATGTTCATTAATTCACTCATAATAGAAGATCTATTAGGGAATTTTAGTTTGGCATATCTGTTTAAATATTCTTTGTAGTAATCTAATACGATCCTTAAATTTTTTTCTACTTCATTGTTATTAATTACATCTCTACCTTTAACATTTTTAATTTCATACTCTATATTTTGATTAAAATTGGATATTATTTTTTCTACTTCCTCCATTTCAACACTGTGTAATTCAGTTAAATTTTGATAAATTCTGCTCCGCATAGATTTAACCTCCAGGAAACTATTGATAATTTTATAGTAACAAAAAACACCATTATCCAAAATGGATAATGGTGTTTTTTAAATTCTTGCAATTTCAGGGTATGGAGACGGTGGGAGTCGAACCCACGTCCGAAGGCATCGTATACTTAAGCTTCTACGTGTGTAGTCAATTTATTGGGATCTCGTCGTCAGGCTGCCAATTGACAGGCGTCCGTCCGACCAGTCTGATTCCATCTCTTCTCTTTCCCTCCAGACGGAAGGGTCCAAGCGTAGCCTGTTTAAAGTGAGACCCTAGAAATCAGCCGACCAGGCGACAGCTGCTAGGATCCGCAGTTGCTATTACGCTGCTGCGAGTTGTGTGTTAGTTTTGCCAGTTATGGCTGGTGCGTTTTAACGAGGCCGACCCCTCGACACGCCACAGAAGACCGAACTACCCCCGTCGAATCCGTAACGTCCCCAAGATAATAAATTGGGGCTTTCCGAATACTAATATTCTAGCAGAAAAGTGTTACGGGTTCAATACTTTTGCTTATCGCGTAGTGCCCGGTCGATATCACGCTTCGCATCTTTCTTCTTCAGGTCGTCACGTTTATCGAATTTCTTCTTCCCGCGTCCAAGTCCAATCAAGCATTTTGCGTAGCCGTTCTTGATGTAGACCTTCAGCGGTACGATCGTATAACCGTCCCGTGAGACCGCACCGATCAAGTTCGCGATCTGTTTCTTGTGCAGCAACAGCTTCCGCGGACGGAGCTGCTCATGATTGTAACGGTTCCCCTGTTCGAAGTGGGCGATGTTCGAGTTCCAGAGAATCGCTTCTCCCCCGTCGAACCGGACGAACGCGTCCCCGATGCTGATTTTTCCTTTACGGACCGATTTGATTTCCGTTCCCGTCAAGACGAGACCGGCTTCAATCGTATCCTCGATCGCATAATCGAACGAGGCCCGTTTGTTGTTCGCTAAGACTTTCGAATCTGTTCCCTTTGGCATGTTCGTTCACCACATTTCCGATGCGGAAGCGCTTATTTGCGCTTCCGTTTCTTATTCGAGACCGCCTTATGGAACGGCGGTTTATCTTTTTTGTCTTTCAGTGCGAAGCCTTTGCCTTTCGACTGGTCCTTCGACTTGCCTGGACGTTTTGACTTGCCGCGACGGTCGTCTTTCTTCTTGTCATCACGTTTTTGTCCCGGACGTCCACCGCTTGAGCGGATCGTCTTCGACTCAAATCGTTTCTTCGGTTGCCGTTCTGGCATCCCGACGACGCTGAAGTCGATCGTCCGTTCATCGATGTTGACGTTCGTGACCTTGATTTCGACGACATCCCCGATCCGGAACTGTTGCTTCGTCCGCTCACCGATTAGCTGATAGTTCGCTTCATCGTAGCGGTAGAAGTCATCCGTCATCGCTTGGATGTGAACGAGTCCTTCAATCGTGTTCGGCAATTCGACGAACATTCCAAAGTTCGTCACACCGCTGACGACACCTTCAAACGTCTCACCGATGTGTTGCTCCATATACTCGGCTTTCTTCAACGCGTTCGTTTCCCTCTCCGCATCAACGGCGCGACGCTCGCGTTTTGACGAATGATCGGCGATTTCCGGTAAAATCTCCGAATAACGGTCTTGCGTCTTTTGTGATTTATCGTTGTAGATGACATATTCACGCAACAGACGGTGAACCATTAAGTCCGGATAACGACGAATCGGTGACGTGAAGTGCGTGTAGTAGTCCGTCGACAGACCGAAGTGACCAATCGGTTCGATGTCGTATTTCGCTTGTTGGAGCGAACGGAGCATAACCGTACTGACGACGGCTTCTTCCGGCTCGCCTTCAACAGCGTTGAGGATCGATTGCAATGTCTTCGGTGCGACTGACTCACCCTTGCGTTCGACGTTGATCCCGAAGTTACCGATGAACTTGAAGAACGTATCGAGACGTTCAGCTTTTGGCTCATCGTGAATCCGGTACATGAACGGTAGTTTTTGACGCTGAATGTGCTCCGCGACCGTTTCGTTCGCTGCAAGCATGAACTCTTCAATCAGTTTCTCAGCGACCGACCGTTCCCGGAGAATGATCTCACTCGTCTTGCCTTCTTCGTTGACGAGAACCTTCGCTTCTGGGAAGTCAAAGTTGATCGCTCCACGACGCGAGCGGCGTTCACGGAGGATTGCTGCGAGTTCCGCCATCTTGTCAAAGTACTCGACGAGATCCTGGTACTTCGCGATCACTTCTTCGTCTTCGCGTTCGATGATTTTCCGAACGTCCGTGTACGTCATCCGTTCCGCCGTCTTGATGACACTCTGGAAGATTTCATGGTTGACGACAGCACCGTTCGCATCGATTTCCATGATACAGCTGAGCGTCAGGCGATCGACATGCGGGTTGAGCGAACAGATCCCGTTCGATAGACGGTGCGGGATCATCGGAATGACACGGTCGACGAGATAAACACTCGTTCCGCGCTCACGCGCTTCTTCGTCGAGTGCAGAATCTTCTTTGACGTAATGCGAGACGTCGGCGATGTGGACACCAAGCTCGAAGTTGCCGTTCGCTAACTTCTTGACGTGAACCGCATCATCAAGGTCTTTTGCATCCGCCCCGTCAATCGTCACCGTCAATTCGTTTCGTAGATCAACGCGTCCGACTAAATCCTTCTCATCGATCTGATCCGGAACGGCATTCGCCTCAGCGATCGCTTCCGGTGAGAAGTCGACGTTAATCCCGTGCTTATGGACGATCGACAAGATATCGACGCCTGGGTCATTTTTGTGACCGATGATTTTCAAGACTTTTGCCGTTCCGGCGTAGCGACCGTCGGGATACTTCGTGATCCGGGCGAGGACTTTATGGCCATCGACGGCACCGAGTGTATCGTCGTTCGCGACGACCGGTAAGAACGTCAGCTTCGTATCATCCGGTTCGATATAAGCGATCGATTCGATCCGTCCTTTTGGACTGACGAACGTGCCGACGAAATCAGCTGGTCCGCGTGAAAGAATCTTGAGCAGTTTCCCTTCACGACGGTCGCCGCCGTTTGACTCGGCAAACACTTTGACGAGGACACGGTCGCCGTTATAGACGTTCTTTAGTTCCGGTGCCGGTAAGAAGATGTCGCCTTCTGAGCCGTCTTCCGGTGAGACGAAGCCGAAACCGCGTTGGTGGACGGAAATCTTCCCTGCGACTTGACCGATCTGCGCGAGCGTTCCGTACTTGTTCGAGCGTGTCCGGGCGATCAACGCTTCGTCTTCCATGGCGTTTAGCGTCCGGATCAATTCCTTGAATGCTTCCGTATCCGCTAGTTCTAGTTTTTTCGTTAATTGATCAATCGACAACGGACGTTCTTCCGTCGTGATGACCGTTAGTATTCGTTCACGTAATTCCAACGTGACACCTCCAGTTACTTGCTCCAGTTCAATGACTCCAGGAAGTCCAAGATGTCAGAGTGGAGCTGGTCTTTTTCTTTGTCGAGCGTAATGACGTGACCTGAGTTCTCATACCAGATCAGCTCTTTTTGGAAGGCACTGACTCCATCATGAATGATGTTCGCAGAGTCGGTGTTGATCATGTGATCGTTGCGTGCTTGGACGACGAGCGTCGGTGCGTAGACGTCCTCAAGCGAATCGCGTGTCTCACGCAGCAGTTCCTGCAAGTCCTTCAAGGTCGGCATCGGTTCGAAGGACGCCATCTCGTGGTCGATCTCTTCTTGCGATTTGCCTTCTCGCTTCTTGAATTCTCGTGCGTACTCGGTGACTCCTGCATACATGACTTCTTCACTTTTGATGTAGGCGGGTGCACACATCGGGATGACCGCTTTGACCGGACGGTTCATCGATAACTTCAGCGACATGACACCACCGAGCGATAGTCCGCAAACGGCGATTTCGTCATAGCCTTTATCGACGAGTTCCTGATATCCGGCAAGGACATCCTGCCACCAGTCGGCTGGCCCGGTCTTCGTCAGCTCTTCGGGTGGGGCAGCGTGCCCTTTATATTGTGGTGCAAGGGACGTATAGCCCTGTTTTTGCAAGTAGCGACCGAGGATGCGGACATCCGCGCTCGATCCCGTGAATCCGTGTAATAGTAAAACGGCACGTGGGCCGGCTTCGAAAAAGAATGGTTTTGGTAAAGTGATTTTCATAAAATGATTCCCCCTCTAACTCTATACCCCATATCCGGAAAAAATGAATATCGAGAAATACAAAAAACGACAGCGCGATCATACGGCTGTCGTTTCAATGCTCACTTATAAAAAGCGACGAGTAACGCCAAGATGAAGAGTAATGCTCCTAAGATAGACGCCACACGATTTAGGACCGCATCCAAGCCACGAGCTTTTTGGCGACCAAATAATTGTTCTGCTCCACCCGTCAATGCTCCGAGTCCGGTCGTACGACCCGACATCAATAGAACGACGATGATGAGAAGAACGGAAACGACGATGAGGCCGACAAGAGCCACGTTATGAATGATCATCGATGATCCTCCTTCAGTAATATACGCTTCTTTCATTATAGAGAAAAACAAGTACGGGAACAAGGAATAGATTTAGGAACTTTTTCCTGCCTGATGAAAAGAGACACCTGAATCGTCGACTCAGGTGTCCTGTCTTCTTATTGTTTGATCAATTCGAGATCGACTGGGATGTTTTTCTCGACTTTGTCGCCTTTTAAGTGCTTGATGGCTGTCTCGACACCCATCTTCCCGATTTCAGTCGGTTTTTGAGCGATCGTTCCTGCCATTTTTCCGTCTTTGACGGCTTTGACGGCATCATCTGTTGCATCGAAGCCGATGACTTTAACATCGTTGAGACCCGCTGCTTTTAATGCTTCAACCGCACCGAGTGCCATTTCATCATTGTGCGCGAAGACGGCTTTGATGTCTTTGTTGTTTTGGAGGATGTTCTCCATGACCGACAAGCCTTTTGCCCGGTCGAAGTTTGCTGCTTGTTTTGCGACGACGTCAAGTTTACCGTCGACTGCTTCATGGAACCCTTTACCACGGTCGCGTGTTGCGGATGCTCCTGGAATTCCTTCGAGCTCCACGACTTTTGCTTTATCGCCGACGAGTTCGATCATGAACTCACCTGCTTGTTTCCCACCCGCGACGTTATCGGACGCGATGTGTGCGACGACGTCGCCTGCTTCTGCGTTCCGGTCAACTGTGATGACTGGGATGTTTGCATCGTTCGCTGTTTGGACGGCTGCACCGACTGCTGCTGAATCCGTTGGGTTGATCAAAATGAGATCGACTTTCTTTTGAACCATGTCTTCGATGTCGCTTGCTTGTTTTGCTGCATCATCTTGTGCATCGGCGACTTGAAGTGTTGCGCCTTGTGCTTTTGCTTCTTGTTCTGCCCCTTCTTTTAACGAGACGAAGAATGGGTTGTTGAGGGTTGAAATTGAAAGACCAATCTTGAAGTCCTTCGTCTTCTTCTTCGTTTCACCGTTGCTGCTGCCCGGCTGTTCCGTCGAACAGGCTGCTGCGAAGACCATTAATGCCATCATGACGACTGCAAGTAGTTTTTTCATCGGTAAATCCTCCTTTTAGAATGTGGGTTATGCTGCTTGTTTCCGGTCCGCGAGTACCGCGAACAAAATGACTAAACCTTTGACGACGAGTTGGAAGAACGAGGAGACACCAAGCAAGTTGAGTCCATTGTTCAGTGTTCCGATGATCAAGGCACCAATCAAGGTACCGACAATCCAGCCACGACCACCTGACAGGCTCGTCCCACCGAGGACGACCGCTGCGATGGCGTCGAGTTCGTACGATGTCCCCGCCGTCGGCTGTGCCGAGTTCAGACGGGACGTCAGGATGATACCGGCAAGTGCTGCCATCAAGCCTGAGAGTGAGTAGATCATGATTTTGACTTTATTGACTTGGATCCCCATCAACTTCGCTGCTTCTTCGTTACCACCGATCGCATACGTATAACGACCGAACGTCGTCTTCTTCAAGATGAAGTAGAGGACCGCGAAGGCGATCAACATCGTCAGAACCGGTACTGGGAAGATCCAGAAGTAACCGCGTCCGAACAATTCGAACCAGCCACCTTGGCTCAGACCAGTGATCGGTTTCCCGTCCGTATAGACGAGCGTCAAGCCCCGGAAGATCGTCATCGTCGCAAGTGTCGCGATGAACGGTGCGACTTTTCCGAGTGAAATGACCATCCCGTTCAAGGCACCCATGACAGCGCCGACGATCAATCCAGCCAGAACAGCAATCAACGCTGACGTTCCATCCGTCATCAGACCGGCGACGAAGGCGGACGAGAGGGCGAGAATCGAGCCGACCGATAAATCAATCCCACCCGTCAGAATGACGAACGTCATCCCGAAGGCAATCAAGGCATTGATCGAGACTTGCCGTAAGATGTTAAATAAATTATTCAGTGTTAAAAAGTCCGGTTCCATGATTGAGACGACGAGGACGATCGCAAACAATCCTGCGAGTGGTCCAAGCTTTTGTCCGATCCCAAGACGTCTCGGTTTTGCTTCCGTTACCTTGCCTTGCATCAATTCCATATCATTGTCCTCCTGTCGCAAGTGTCATGATGCTTTCTTGCGTCGCTTCCTGTCGTGTCAACATGCCGCTCATCTTGCCTTCACGCATGACGTAGACCCGGTCGCTCATCCCGAGAATCTCCGGGAGGTCCGAGCTGACCATGATGATCGCGACACCCGCCGCAGCGAGTTCGTTCATGATGAGGTAAATCTCTTTCTTCGCCCCGACGTCGACACCACGTGTCGGTTCGTCGAGGATCAAGACTTTCGGTTGTGTCCCGAGCCACTTCGCGAGGACGACCTTCTGTTGGTTCCCACCGGACAGTGACTTCGCCGGCTGGTCCATCGAGCTGTGCCGGACCGAAAGTGATTTCAAATATCCTTCTGCGAAATCACGTTCTGCCTGATCCTTGATGACACCGGATCTTGATAACGAACGAATCGTCGGCAGTGAGATGTTCTCACGCAGTGAAAAGTCGAGGAACAAGCCTTCGCCTTTGCGGTCCTCGGTCAAAAAGCCGATCCCCTGGCGAATCGCGTCGTACGGTGTCTTGATTTTTAGCGACTGTCCGTTCAGTTCGATCGTCCCTTCTTTCAGGCGATCAACCCCGAACAGTCCACGCATGACTTCTGTCCGCCCCGCACCCATCAAACCAGAGAAGCCGATGATTTCGCCCGCATTGACGGAGAACGAGACATCGTCGAACCGTTTCCCGCTCGCCTGTTTGACTTCAAGAACAGTTGCACCGATCGACACATCACGATCCGGATACCGTTCGCCCATCTCACGACCGACCATTTCTCGGACGATCTGTTCGAACGATGTCTCGGGAATCGCGTGCGTCGAGACGGAAATCCCGTCTCGTAAGACGGTGATTCGGTCGCAAAGCTCGAAGATTTCCTCCATCCGGTGTGAGATATAGACGATCGAGACACCTTGGTTGCGTAATGCCGTCGCGACGCTGAACAAGGCACGAATTTCCCGCTCTGTCAGTGCCGCTGTCGGTTCATCCATGATGATGACCTTCGCGTCCGTCATCAGAGCTTTTGCGATCTCAATCATCTGTTGCTGACCGACCGATAACGTCCGAGCAAGTTGATCGACGTCCATGAAGACGTTCAATTCCGCGAGTTCACGTTCTGCCTGCCGCTTCATCTCCCCTTGCTTGAGAATCCCAAAGCGTGACTTCAACTCCCGTCCGAGAAACAAGTTCTCCGTCACCGTCAAATCCGGGAGGATGTTTAGTTCCTGATGGATGAAGGCAATCCCCGCCTCTTCGGCAAGCTTCGGATTCTTATACTCGACGTCCTGTCCATCGACGCGGATCGTGCCTGCGTCCGCTTTATGAACACCGGTCAAAATCTTCATCAGCGTCGATTTCCCGGCACCGTTCTCTCCCATCAAGGCGTGGATCTCACCCGCAGCGAGTTCGAAGTCGACCCCTTTGAGGACAGGGACGGGACCGAATGCTTTTTTGATACCTGTCATCTCGATACGCATCGCATGACCCCCTTAAAAGATTACGCCGGAATGGAAGATGACATTTGCGTATGGTGTCGCTTCTCCGGTCCGGATGATGACCTTCGCCTGCTGCGTCTGTTTCTTGAACTCTTCATGCGAGACGAACGTCGTCTCGATCTGCATGGCTTCGAGTTGCTCGAGGACGTTTGGATTCGCTTCTTTGATCTCCGTTGCCAGAGTCAGCTGTTCGATCGCCATGTCACCGGCGACGACACGGACGACGTCGAGAAATGATGGTGTGCCGAGTTCCAGTGCTAAATCGATTCGGACGACCCCGTCTGGAATCGGTAAGCCGCAATCAGCGATGACGATCGTATCGGTATGACCAAGATCGGTCAGGACCTTACTGATATGACTGTTTAAGATACCGTGTTTCTTCATGCGTCTCCCTCCATCTGATCCCGTGTTGGCATGCCGCCTTGTGCGCCGAGTGCGCGGATGGATAAGCCGGCTGCTCGGTTCGCGAAACAAATTGCCTCGACGAGCGGTTGTCCTTCCGTTAACGCGACGGCTAAGGCGCCATTGAACGTATCCCCTGCTCCCGTTGTATCGACGACAGTCGTCTCGATCGCAGGAATCGTCACGATCGACTCTCCGTCATAGAAGCGTGCCCCGCGACTGCCTTCGGTTACGATCAGTTTATTCGGGTATTCCATCAGCCAATGTTCGATCGGCTGGTCTTGTCCGAAGATCAAGCCACATTCATGTTCGTTTGGCGTTAAGTACGTCACGTGTTCAATCAATTCCGGACTGAGTGACATCGCGGGTGCTGGATTCAATACGACTGGAATGCCGGCTGCATGTGCTTCGCGAGCCACGGTCTCGACCGTTTCGATTGGAATCTCGAGCTGGAGTAAGATGATTTCACTGTCTGCGAGAATCGGTGCGAGTGCGTTATCTGCAAACTTCACATGTTGATTGGCAGACTGAACGACGACGATCGAGTTGTCGCCTTCAGCAAGCGTGATATGTGCCGTTCCCGTACGTTCGCCTTCAATCGTTTGCAAGTGCGTCGTCTGCACCCCTTGCGTCTTGAAGTTTTCGCGGATGGCTTCACCGTTCGCATCACTGCCGACGCAACCGATCATTTCGACGGTACTGCCGAGACGCGCGACTGCCACCGCTTGGTTTGCACCTTTTCCACCCGGTACGGTATGAAAGGCATCCCCGATGACCGTTTCGCCTGCGCCTGGGCGGCGTTTACTTTCAACGACGAGATCCATCGAGATACTGCCGATGACACTGATTTGTTTCATGCTTCCTCATCCTTCCGTTTCGTCGTTTCCCGTTCGATGATCTCAACCGTCAACTCATGATGGACGGCGGCAATTGGTGTGCCTTCAATCCGCTGAATCAGGAGTTTCGCGGCTAGTTCCCCCATTTGATAGATCGGCTGCGCAATCGTTGTCAACGGTGGTGAAATCATTTGTCCGAGTTCGATCCCGTCATAGCCGATCACTTGTAGCTCGTCTGGAATCGTGATCCCGCGTTCCGCAGCGACCTGCACCGTTGCTGCGGCGATGACATCACTCGCAGCAAAGATCCCGTTGCAATGATAGTGATCAAAGAGATAGTTCGCAGCATCAAGCGCCCCATGAAAATGGAACGGTGACTCGATGCTTGCAACGAGATGGGTTCCGGCGATTTCCTCGAAACCATCTCGCCGTTTCTTGATCGTCGGGAGTTTCGATGGACCACTGATAACTGCTAGTTCAGTTGCACCCGCTTCAAGTAAAAGCGAAGCTGCTTTCTTCCCGCCTTCGTATCCGTTTGACGTCACCGTCGGAATCGCCCCTTGTAACACACGGTCTAATGCTACGACCGGCACTTCGAGTTCTTCATAATTTGGATTGTTCGAGTAGTTCGTCGTGATGATCAATCCGTCGACATGCATTGCCTCGAGTGACTTGATATATTCGCGTTCTTTCTGAAACTGTTCGTCTGTGTTACACAAAATGACCTGAAAACCATGTTGATGTGCCATATCTTCCACAGCCCGTGCGAGTTGTGGGAAGAACGGGTTCGTGATGTCTGGAACTATCAATCCGATCAGTCCGGACCGTTTTTGGAACAACGATCGCGCGACCCGGTTCGGTCGATAATCCAATTGTTTGATTGCCTGAAGCACCGCCTTACGCGATTTCTCACTGACATAACCCTTTTCGTTCATGACGCGTGAGACCGTCGCGACAGAGACATGTGCCGCTTTCGCTACTTCCCGGATGGTCGACATGTTTCGCCACCTCTTTCTTTTGATAACGCTTACAAGAATCATCATATTGTGTAACCGGTTACACATCAATCTTTTTTATCTAAAATATATTTTATTTTTTTCGAGCTCTTGAATTGAACCATAAAAAAGAAGCCTGACACCGCATCAGACTTAAGATCATACCATATTAACGTTCACTCAAATGCTCTGGATCATGCCTTAAATAAAGACGATTAGCGAGAGCCCAATCAGAATATTAATGAATCCCAACCAATCCGTCGCTTTTGTATATAACGATGGCTTATCTTTTTTGACACTATCGTTAAGGAACATCAGTGTCACGGCAATAATGGTTGTTACGCCAAGTGGAGCGTTTAGAAAACTATCGGAATACGTAAATAAGTTATTCGTAATGTAGGCACTGTTTAAGACGGACAAACCAAATAATACTTTCTGCATGCAAGTCACTCCTATAATCACCAGGATCTTACGAAACCGACTAAGATTTGATTTCGTTCTTTCTCCATTATAGAATATTCTTCCAGAAATCCTTCCTTACATTATCGAAAGAAAGCATTTTGATGCGGACGCAAATAAACCATGAGGCAGTGTTACATCACCTCACGGTTTAAGATTTATCAGCTTAGGACGGAAATCAATGAACATCTCTACTTCGCTTCTTTTTACTTTTCTTCTCTGTATACAGGCGACGGATCAAAGCAACAACGAATGCAACGATTGCCAGCGGCTCGAACAAATAAATCAACAGGAACGTGACATCAATGACGGCATCCTCCGGATTATAACGGATGATATAGAGCGCACCGGGTAAGATGGCAATCAGTCCACCAATTCCGAGTGCCGTTCCCAAAATCAAACTCTGACGTGAAAATCGGCTCGTGATTTGATACAAACCGATGAATAGTATGAGTTCCGTAAAATAGATGAGGCGCAACGGGATGTCACCAATCGACGTATCAAGCCCTAAAATCAAAAACCGAAATAGCATGTCGATTCCCCCTTCCCTCTAGTTCTACCCCGAACAGCGTCCTCGTAATGCTGGATTTCCAGTTTCCCTGCATATCCTCGCTTCAATTAGGGAATAGCTAGAGAGTTACAGTCACATACAGAGAGTTGGGATCGGATGAAAGAAGAACACTCGATGAAGGTCGTCAGTTGTTTGAATGATTATTTCGAACGTCATCAGCAACCCCTTCAGGTCGATCTCTTACGAGGTCTACCACCGATCGTGCTATTGTTGCGCGATGACGCGAAACGTGCCTTTCCAAAAGAAGCGAATTTGCACGATGAACTGTTACAAGACATCAAACGTTTGATTCAGGAATGTTTGGATCCCGATACGTTACGCGAATTAGGAATCGATGTCGATCTCCCGGACTTTTTCGTGACCCGTGCACCGCTTCATTCTGCCCATCATTATCTCGTTACATTCATTGAAGACTGACTTTATGTTAAAAGCAGCTATTTCTTCTTTCACGAAAAACACGTGAATCAAGAGATAACTGCTTTTTCATGGACAACAAAAAACCGATAGCGCCAATGCACTACCGGTTAGACTTCACTTCACAGATAGAAAAGGTAACTTAATTCTCAGCCTCGAGAATCGCTTCGATTTCAGCTTCTACTTCTTTGTTGACCATTTGTGAACGTTTTTTGCGTAACTCGAGATCCATTTCCTGATCGATGAACTGGTTCGTATGCTTGTCGAAGCAATCAAAACAGATCGGATAAAAGTCTTTTGCTTCTTTGTTCAATGAATTGAATTCCCATGTATCGAGTTCCAAGTAACTGACTTGGTTGTTCGTTTCAGTTCCACAGATTTCACACTTCATGTTCAATTGCCTCCTGAGACGTCGATTTTCGCTTTTTCGAGTTGACGTTCTTGACGTTCCTTGATGCGTTTCAAACGTCCATGATACTTCATGATGTTCGCTTGTGATTGTTTCGCTTCTTCGCTTGTCGGCTCCAAATCAGCGATTCCCCAGTATTTGACGACGACATCTAATACCTGGTCGAAGTATTGGAGGGGGCCATAGTTCGTATCAACGGCAATCGTCTTCATGCGTTCTGTAAAGTCCGGCATGACAGCACCTGGCATTGAGAAGTTGATGATGACATCTTCGAAGAAGACGATGAAGTTCGGGTCGAGCTCTAAGTGTGCTTTGACCGTGTCACGATAGAACGCATAATGGAGCGCTTCGTCTTTCGCTAGACGACGGAGTAGCGTTGCTAAGTCCTTGTCATGCGCCCCTGCGATCTTCGCTACGTTATTGTAAAAGACGAGTGTCGCTAATTCTTGCAGTGATGTATACGCCATCGTCGCTAGTGGGTTCGTGAAGTCTGGGAACCAGCCGTTCTCAACGACGCGTCTTCTTAATTGATGAAGTCGCGTTGGATTGACGTTTCGTGTGACGAGTAAATACGTTTCGAGTAAGTTCGAGTGCTGATCTTCTTCTGCTGTCCACGTCCGGACGAAATCATTGATGACTTCCATTGAGTTCTTGAACGTGTAGTCTAAATGCGACGTGTACCACGGTAAGTTGACCTCTGTCAGTAATGCCGTCTCAATCGCTACGATGACGCCTTCTGGAAGCGTGACTTGGCTTTCGTCCCAAGGAACGCGTTTGAACGACATCGCCTTATCCCACGGAATAAACTCGTGGTAGCTCCAGTCAATATTGGCTGAACGCTCCTTGTGTAGTCGGTATAACTCTTGAATGCGTGGTTCTAAACGGATATCTAAATCTGAATTTAACATGATCCCTGTCCCCTTTAGACGTATTTTTCATCTGCATCGAGCAAGATGTAATTAATCCCTATAACTATTTAATTTGCACTTATTTATGAGTATAACATTTTAGTCATCTACTCAGATGAATCAATTTTTTGACAGTTCATCATAGTTTTGATGACAAAAGCGATTTTCATGTTTGACATTGCTTGATATAAAAAACTCCTATCCGTGTGTACGTATCACACGAATAGGAGGTTTTGCTTATAGCTTATTCAAACGATCAACCTGAAATTACTTCTTGAGGTTGTAGAATGATTTGATTCCGTCGTAGACAGCAACGTCTGAAAGCATGTCTTCGATGCGGAGAAGTTGGTTGTATTTCGCGATACGGTCTGTACGTGAAAGTGAACCCGTTTTGATTTGACCAGCGTTTGTCGCAACAGCGATGTCAGCGATCGTTGAATCTTCAGTTTCACCAGAACGGTGAGAAACGACAGCTGTGTAACCAGCTTTTTTAGCCATTTCGATTGCGTCGAATGTTTCAGTCAACGTACCGATTTGGTTCACTTTGATGAGGATCGAGTTAGCGATGCCTTTTTCGATACCTTCAGCAAGTTTCTCAGTGTTCGTTACGAACAAGTCATCCCCAACGAGTTGGACTTTGTGTCCGATACGATCTGTAAGAAGTTTGTGACCATCCCAGTCGTTTTCGTCACAACCATCTTCGATTGAGATGATTGGGTATTTGTCAACGAGTTGTGCGTAGAATTCAACAAGCTCTTCTGTTGAAAGGACTTTGCCTTCGCCAGCGAGGTTGTATTTTCCAGCTGCTTTATCGTAGAACTCAGAAGAAGCGACGTCCATTGCAAGGTAAACATCTTCGCCTGCTTTGTAGCCAGCTTTTTCGATTGCTTCAAGGATAACTGTGATTGCTTCTTCGTTTGATTTCAAGTTTGGAGCGAATCCACCCTCGTCACCAACTGCTGTGTTAAGACCCATTCCGCTAAGAACTGATTTCAACGCGTGGAAGATTTCAGCACCCATACGAAGTGCTTCTTTGAATGTTGGAGCACCGACAGGCATGATCATGAACTCTTGGAAGTCCACGTTGTTGTCTGCGTGTGATCCACCGTTGATGATGTTCATCATTGGTGTTGGTAATGTTTTCGCGTTGAATCCACCGAGGTACGTGTAAAGTGGAAGACCAAGCTCATCTGCAGCAGCACGTGCAGCAGCCATAGAAACACCAAGGATTGCGTTAGCGCCGAAGTTACCTTTGTTTTTCGTACCGTCGAGAGCGATCATTTTTTTGTCGATTCCAGTTTGGTCGAAGACATCGTAACCGATGATTTCTGGTGCGATTTTTTCGTTGACGTTGTCAACAGCTTTCAAAACACCTTTTCCGAGGTAACGTGCTTTGTCGCCATCACGGAGTTCGACTGCTTCGTGCTCACCAGTTGATGCACCTGATGGTACGAGTGCGCGACCGAAACCGCCATCTTCTGTATAAACTTCTACTTCTACTGTTGGGTTACCGCGTGAATCAAGAATCTCGCGTGCGTAAATCTCTGTAATCATTGACATTTAAATTCGCTCCTTTTGTGTGTAAGAAATATGTGGTGTAACTACTTCGATCGACGGGATTATTTCTTCAATACGATCGATTTACCAGTCATCTCTGCTGGTTGGTCCGCTCCGAGGAGATCAAGGACCGTTGGTGCGAGGTCAGCGAGTGCACCTGTGAGTGGTTCAAGGAGGTCAACGTCCTCGACCGTCACGATACATGGAACCGGTTCTGTCGTATGCGCCGTCATCTTACTGCCGTCTGCATTGAGGACTTTATCCGCGTTTCCGTGGTCAGCTGTGATGACTGCCGCGCCGCCTTTGCTGAGAATCAAGTCAACGACTTTCCCAAGACATTCATCGACTGCTTCGATCGCCTTTTTCGTCGGCTCGAGCATACCCGAGTGACCGACCATATCCGGGTTAGCGAAGTTGAGGATGATGGCGTCGTGTTTGTCCGAGTTGATTGCATCAACGAGCGCATCTGTGACTTCATAGACGCTCATCTCTGGTTTCAAGTCGTATGTCGCGACTTTTGGTGAAGGGATCAAGATCCGATCTTCCCCTTCGTATGGTTCTTCACGTTGTCCGTTGAAGAAGAACGTGACGTGCGGATACTTTTCCGTTTCCGCGATGCGTAGCTGTTTGAGACCTTGTTTTGACAATGTCTCACCAAGCGTATTCTTGATGTCTTCAGGCGGGAAGACGATGTCCGTATCAAGCGCATCCGAGTACTTCGTCATCGAGACGAGTAGCAGGTTCTTCGGTGCGTTATCCGGAAGTTCGAATCCGTCGAAGCCTTTTTTCTCTTTGTAGACTTTTGAAAGCTGAATCGCACGGTCAGGACGATAGTTGAAGAATACGATCGCATCGTTATCGTGGATCGGTGCGACTGGCGTACCGTCTTCCTGCACGACAACAGTTGGTTCGATGAACTCATCCGTTACGTCTTGTTTGTACGAAGCTTCAACCATGCCGATTGGATCCTTCGTCGTTGGACCTTCACCGAACGTGATGGCGTCATAGACTTTCTTGACGCGTTCCCAACGGTTATCGCGATCCATCGCATAGTAGCGACCAGAGATACTCGCGAATTGTCCAACATTCAATTCATCCATCTTCGCTTGCGCGTCACGAAGGAAACCAGCGCCCGATTGTGGGTCGCAGTCACGACCGTCCGTGAAAGCATGGAGGTAGACTTTTTCGATTTCGTGAAGTTTCGCGAATTCGAGCACGGCATACAAGTGGTTGATGTGACTGTGGATCCCACCGTCAGAGACCAAACCGAAGATATGAAGCGCTGAACCGTACTTCTTCACATGACCTGCCGCATCGTTCATCGCTTGACGCGAGAAGAACGAGCGATCCTTGACCGCGTTGTTGATTCGGGATAACGATTGATAGACGACGCGACCTGCACCGATGTTGAGGTGACCCACTTCTGAGTTCCCCATTTGACCTTCAGGCAAACCGACGTATTCGCCTTTCGCATTCAACAACGTATGCGGGTATTGACCCCAGTAACGGTCGAAGTTCGGTTTGTTTGCCGCCGTAACGGCATTTCCGAACTCCTCGTCACGCATACCAAAACCATCAAGGATGATCAGTGCGACTGGACGTTTTTTCATTTAAATCGCCTCCAACAGTTTGAGGAACGATCCTGTCTCAAGACTTGCACCGCCGACGAGCGCGCCGTCGATGTCTGGTTGAGCCATATATTCTTTGATGTTTTCCGGTTTGACGCTACCACCATATTGGATGCGGACAGCTTCTGCTGCTTCAGCACCAAATTCAGCTGCAACGACGTCGCGGACGAATTTACAAGAATCTTGTGCATCTTGTTCTGTTGCTGATTTACCTGTTCCGATTGCCCAGACAGGCTCGTAAGCGACGACGAGATTTTTCACTTGGTCGACAGTAAGACCTTTAAGGCTGTTTGCTGTCTGTTCGCGGATGACGTCTTCGAACTTGCCGCCTTCACGCTCTTCCAGTGTTTCACCTACACAAACGATTGGAACGAGACCGTGCTCGAACGCTTTTTTCGCTTTGCTGTTGATGAACGCATCTGTTTCACCGAAGTACTCACGACGCTCAGAGTGACCGAGGATGACGTATGTCACGTCGAGTTCTTTGAGCATGAGCGGGCTGATTTCACCAGTGAACGCACCGCTCTCTTTGTCGTACATGTTTTGAGCACCGATCTTAAGATCCGTACCAGCTGCTGCTTCTGTCAAGTGTGCCAAGAATACTGCTGGCGCACAGACGGCTGCGTCGACTGTCGTCGAAGCAGGTACAGCTCCTTTGACTTCCTCAACGAATGCGACTGCATCCTTGAGCGTCAGATTCATCTTCCAGTTACCTGCGATAATTGGTTTACGCATTGAGAAACACTCCCTTGTGAACTTAGATTACTTGTCGTTTAGCGCTTCGACACCAGGAAGAGCTTTCCCTTCCATGAATTCGAGACTTGCTCCACCACCTGTAGAAATGTGGCTCATTTTGTCAGCAAGACCGAATTTCTCTGCCGCAGCAGCTGAGTCGCCACCGCCGATGATTGAGTACGCATCGCTGTCCGCAAGAGCTTGCGCGACACCTTTTGTACCGTTTGCGTATTTATCGAGTTCGAATACGCCCATCGGTCCGTTCCAGACGACGAGTTTCGAGTTCTTGATTGCCTCTGCATAGAGTTCAACCGTTTTTGGACCGATATCAAGTGACATGTGATCTGCTGGGATCTCTGTGATGTCACGTGGTCCGACATATGTTTCTTCTCCGAATTCCTTCGTGATGACACAGTCGATTGGCATGAGGAACTTAACGCCTTTTTCTTCTGCTTTTTTCATGAATTCCTTCGCTTGGTCGATTTTATCGACCTCAAGAAGTGAAGTACCGACTTCGATACCACGAGCTGTGAGGAACGTGTACGATAAGCCGCCACCGATGATCAACGTATCGACGATGTCGAGTAAGTGATCGATGACACCGATTTTATCCGCTACTTTCGAACCACCGATGATTGCCGTGAACGGACGATCCGGGTTAGAAAGAGCTTTATCGAGAACTTGAAGTTCTTTTTCGATGAGAAGACCGGCAACTGCAGTGTCGACATGGTGTGCGATACCTTCTGTCGATGCGTGTGCACGGTGTGCTGCGCCGAACGCGTCGTTGACGAAGACGTCAGCGAGTTTCGCGAATCCTTTAGCGAGCTCTTCGTCATTTTTCGTTTCACCAGGGTAGAAGCGAACGTTCTCTAAGACGACGACATCGCCGTTTTCGAGTTTGCTGACTGCTTCTTCTGCAACTGGACCGTATGCTTCTTCAACGAGCTTGATGTCTTTACCAAGCAATTCGCTGAGGCGTGCTACGACAGGTGCAAGTGAGAACTCAGGGTTCTTTTCGCCTTTTGGACGACCCATGTGGCTAGCGAGAATGACTTTTGCTCCGCCGTCGATCAAGTGTTTGATCGTTGGGAGTGCAGCACGGATCCGTGTGTCATCCGTGATTTTACCGTCTTCCAACGGTACGTTGAAATCCACGCGTGTAAATACGCGTTTTCCTTGTACATCGATGTCGCGAATCGATTTCTTATTCATACATTCGTCCTCCGTCTCTTACGTATAGTGAGGGGCGAATGCCCCTCCCGCTTTTTTCCGCAATAAGAGCGGAGACTGATATCGTTTCCGCTCTTATTCAATTGCTATTTAATTGCTCGAATTACTTAGCGATTTCTGCGAAGTGTTTGAGTGTACGAACGAGTTGGCTAGTGTAAGACATTTCGTTGTCATACCAAGCAACTGTTTTAACGAGTTGTTTGTCGCCGACTGTCATGACTTTCGTTTGTGTTGCATCGAAGAGTGATCCGTAAGAGATACCAACGATGTCAGAAGAAACGATTTCGTCTTCAGTGTAACCGTAAGACTCGTTAGCAGCTGCTTTCATTGCTGCGTTGATTTCTTCTACAGAAACTTTTTTGTCAAGTACAGTTACAAGCTCAGTGAGTGAACCTGTAGCGACTGGTACACGTTGTGCAGATCCGTCAAGTTTACCTTGAAGTTCTGGAAGAACGAGACCGATTGCTTTTGCAGCACCAGTTGAGTTTGGAACGATGTTTGCTGCTGCCGCACGTGCACGACGGAAGTCACCTTTAGGGTGTGGAGCGTCGAGTGTGTTTTGGTCACCAGTGTAAGCGTGGATCGTAGTCATGAGACCTTCAACGATTCCGAATTGATCTTGGAGAACTTTAGCCATTGGCGCGAGACAGTTAGTAGTACATGAAGCACCAGAGATAACTGTTTCAGTTCCGTCAAGGATTTCGTGGTTCGTGTTGAAGACGACTGTTTTCATGTCGCCAGTTGCAGGTGCAGAGATAACGACTTTTTTAGCGCCAGCTTTCAAGTGAAGCTCAGCTTTTTCTTTGTCTGTGAAGAAACCAGTACATTCGAGAACGATGTCAACACCGAGCTCGCCCCATGGGAGTTCTTCTGGGTTGCGGTTAGCAAGTGTTTTGATTTCTTTACCGTTGACGAGGAAGTAACCGTCGTGTACTTCAACTTCGCCGTCGAAACGACCTTGAGTCGTATCATATTTGAGAAGGTGTGCAAGCATTTTAGTGTCTGTAAGGTCGTTGATCGCGACTACTTCGATTCCATCGAATTGAAGAATTTGACGAAGTGCCAAACGTCCGATACGTCCAAATCCGTTAATACCAACTTTTACTGCCATGATAATTTTCCTCCTTTTAATGTAAAGCGAGTTATCTATTATTCAAAAGGGGGTTACCCTTTCAAAATCGAAGCTGCTGCGCCTTCATCCGTGATCAGGATGATGTCAGGCGACTGTTTCACATAGGCATTGATCGCTTCTGCCTTCGAATGACCACCTGCGACGACGATGACGTGTTCGACTTGCTTCAAGTCAGCCAATTGGAGACCAACCGTCTTGACCCGGTGCACGATGTTCCCGTCTCGGTCGAAGTAATATCCGAATGCTTCCGCTACTGCCTGTTCATGTTCCAGTCGGGTCAGGAGATCCTCAGACGCGCGACGACGTTTTGCCATCGTTTTCGCCTCACCAATTCCATGTACCACGATTGAAGCACCTTTAATCATTTGAAGCACATTTTTTATGCTCGGCTCTTCAATCATCTTGACGAACGTCTCTGTACTGACCATGTCGGGGATGTGAAGCAGATGATAATCACTTTGAGCGCGTGACGCCATCCGTGAGCATACTGTGTTCGCTTGTAGTTCGAGCGTTTCTCCCAGTCCTCCGCGTGCCGGAACGAACGTCATCGGACGGTGTTCCTTGTCTGGCGACATCATCGCCGCGACGGAAGCCATCGTCGTACCGCCTGTGACAGCAATCGTATTGTGATGGTCTGAAGAAAGCTCTCGTTTGAGTCGTGCGACGGTCGCCCGCCCCATGTCTCGTTGTACCCAGAAGGTTTCATCGGAATCACCCGGTACGATGACGACGTCCCGTACTCCGAGTCTCTCTTTCAAAGCTTTCGCCATGTCCGAGATCCCAGCGAGTTCTCCCATGATGCTATGCATACTGCGAAGAACGTTTCGTCCTTCATCCGTCAAGGACATCCCTTGCGTTGCGACCTCTAGGAGATCTTGCTGCTTCAAGAAATCGACTTCCCGCCGTAAGACGCGTTCCGTCAAGCCAAGGCTTGTCGCAAGCGTACGTCGTCCGATCGGTTGCATCAGTCGAACATAATGAAGGATGTCGTAGCGTGTCTGCATTTCTTCGATCAGATCAGGCACGATTCGTTTTTGGATCTGGACTAACTGCCGAATCATGTATTTCCCTCTCCTCTCAAGTAGCTGGACGCTTTTTGTCCCGCATGTCATAACGTGTCCCACTTGGTACACCGTTATCATAACAGTCCGTTTCTCGCCTTGCAAGTCTCGTATCTCAAGTTTTTTGAAGTAAGCGTTTTCTTACTGTTTCCGTGTCAAATTTGCCATAACTCCAAATTTCTTCGTCATGCATGACGACCGGAATCTCGTATAAAAACCGTAGACTGAGCGCTTCATCCTGATCGATGTTGACTTCCTCGAACGTCCATTCCGGAAACTCATCGAGTACGAAGTCGAGTAAGATGGCGGCTTCTTCACATAGCGTACATCCCGGACGTGAATAGAGTGTTAAGTGTGTGTGTCGTTTTAATCCCATTCTGATTGCGCCTTCCTTTGCTGCATCGTTTTCCGGGTCAAACCAAGTGCTGCCCGATATTTCGCAACCGTCCGTCGCGCGACTGTCAGACCGTCTGCTTGCAGACGATCCGTCAATTGCTGATCACTTAACGGACGGTCACTGTGCTGAATGTATTCGGCGATCCGCCGTTTAATTAAAAAACTCGAATCTCCGGTTGTCGTCCGTGAGACGAACAAGTCTTCTAAAGCAACGAGACCATGAACCGTCTCGACATACTTCGCAGCAATCGCTCGACCAATCGTTGACGGATGATGCCCCGTCGCCTCAGCGACTTGTTTTTTCGTCAGTGGCTCAAGATGCAGTTCTCCCTTGAACCAGCGTTCTTGTCGCTCAAGCAAGACCGAGAGGATGGCATGCATCGTAACACGACGTCGTTCGTACGCGCGCAAAAAAGGCATTGCCTCTTTTAATCCGAGCCACTTCTGATCCATGTCGAGTGTCATCCAGTCGATCTGAAGTTTTCCATCTAACAGGTGAATCCGTGCTTCTGCCATGACCGGTCGTTCTTCTTTAGGAAGATCCGGTGTCCGGCTCAGCCGCGTCAATTGTTTTCGCAACCGTGCTCGATCCTGTTCACTGAACTGCGCGAACACCTGACTCGCCGGTTCATGTCGCAACCGATCCGTTAGTCCGATCAATTCCGCGTCGTCTAGCTCGATCGCCTGTAACCATTGACACTCGCGCTCCGAGCGGGCAGCGATGCCGACTGGTTCACATTGTTGTAAGAGTGTCCGTGCTTCTGTAATCGTTGCAACATCGGTCGAGAAGGATGCAGCGAGCTGCTCGTCCGATGTCCGCAATAAACCGTCCGCTTCTAAATACACGATGAGTTGTTCCGCCATATATCCTATTTCCTGTCTGACTGATTCTAAACGTATTTGTGCAAGAAGCTCGTCTTCATAGGAAGCCAAATGTCCTGCCATCTGCTCGACCTCTAGCGAAACCTGATTCGGGTAATGGCGGTGCAATCGTCGTTTTAACCGCCGCCATTCCTCCTCGAGTTCTGCCGCTGGTTGCTCAAGTACATGTAACTGATACTGTTGTGACGCCGATAACGTCATCTGTTGCGTTTGTTCCTGGCGTTGATCCATCGATTTCCCTCCCTCACTTCTTATTATAGAAGAAACGTTTTAAAAAACATGCTCTGAACCCCTTTTTGAGTCGCTTGAGAAAAGAAAAGTCATGCTTCCCTATTGCTTTTCTGAAAAAATGTCGCTATACTATTAATTGTTCAGTACATCAGATGCACCCGTAGCTCAGGGGATAGAGCACTGGTTTCCGGTACCAGGTGTCGGGAGTTCGAATCTCTCCGGGTGTACCATTTATTCAACTACAAGGCAATGCCAGCAATGGCATTGCCTTTTTTCTATACTGATATGTTTCGTTTGCCCTTGTAATGGAAAAATACCTAAAAGTCGCATCGTATCTTTTGACCAATATTGACCAAAGGATTATGATAAGGATAAGTCGAATAGGAAGCTACATACCAACTATAAGGAGGCAAAGACTATGTTAATTCCAACAGTCATCGAACAAACAAACCGCGGGGAACGTGCTTACGATATCTACTCACGTTTGCTAAAAGACCGCATCATTCTTCTCGGGAGCGCGATTGACGACAACGTCGCCAACTCAGTCGTTGCCCAACTTCTGTTCTTAGCAGCAGAAGATCCAGATAAAGAAATCTCGCTTTACATCAACAGCCCAGGTGGTTCGATCACTGCCGGTATGGCGATTTACGATACAATGAACTTCATCAAGCCACAAGTTTCAACAATTTGTATCGGTATGGCAGCATCGATGGGTGCGTTCTTGCTACAAGCAGGCGCAAAAGGAAAACGTTTCGCGTTACCAAACGCTGAAATCATGATCCACCAACCACTCGGTGGTACACAAGGTCAAGCATCGGATATCAAAATCCATGCGGAGCGTATCATCAAAATGCGTGAGCACCTCAACAAAATCATGGCTGAAAACACAGGACAACCACTTGAAGTCATCGAACGCGATACAGAGCGTGACAACTTCATGTCAGCACAAGCTGCTGCTGATTACGGTCTCATCGACCGCGTCATGGAACGTGCATAAGTCATCCAGAGTGTCTCCTTCGGGAGGCACTTTTTTTGTATCCATAGAAAATCGAAGCCTTGTCGGTTATCGTTACATACAAAAAACCTCCCGTTCCTTATAGAACGAGAGGGCGATGATCAGTCGATCAAGTCTGTGATGTCTGAAACGATATCGTGGTTTTCACGAATCAGCGAGTAGATCGCGTTCGCATGTGGCGAAAGCTCTTCTTCTGCTTGTAATTGTTTCAGGAATAAAGATGTTGCGAACGCAACGAGTGTGCTTTTCGGTACACCGATTGATTTCGCTTTTTTTGTTAACACTTCATCAAACTTCGCATCGACTGTCAGCGAAATACGTTTCTTTTCGTTAGCCATTTCAAAAACTCCTTAATTCGAACATTTAGTTGCATCGACTATATATTATAGTAGACTATGGTTCATCCCGCAAGCGACCCTCTTATATGGCGCCTGTCATCGACTCGCCATTTCGTACTTTTTCAGCGATTTGATCAATCTTCCGCAACCGGTGATTGATCCCTGATTTTGAGATGGAGCCGCTTTCGACCATCTCTCCGAGCTCTTGTAACGTGACGTCTTGATGTGTCACACGCAAGATCGCGATCTCCTTCAATTTATCCGGTAAGACATCGAGTCCGACCGTCCGCTCGAGGAACTTGATGTTCTCGACTTGGCGTAATGCCGCACCAACCGTCTTGTTGAGGTTCGCCGTCTCACAGTTGACGAGACGGTTGACCGAGTTACGCATATCTTTTAAGATCCGGACGTCCTCGAACCGCAGCATCGATTGTGTCGCATCAACGAGCTTGAGGAAATCGGAAATTTTCTCGCTCTCCTTGATGTAGAGGATGTGTCCCTTTTTCCGTTCGATCGCTTTCGCGTTCAAATCAAAGACGTTCGATAGACCACGGAGCGCCGCATTATGTTCTTCATATAAGCTGAAGATCTCCAAGTGATACGACGACGTCGCCGGATTGTTGAGCGAACCTCCGGCGAGGAACGCCCCTCGTAAATACGCACGCGCTTTTCGTTCATCGTTTAAGATCGTGTCACTGATGGAACGAATCATCGTGAATCCTTCTCCTAAAATCCCGAGGTCTTGCAAAATCTTATCCGCCTGTTGTTTGACGCGGACGATGTAGACATTATTCTTTTTCAGACGCATTTTCTTCCGAACGAGCAGATCGAGATGGACACCGTATGCTTTTTTCAAAAGCGAATAGATCCGACGGGCAATCGAGGCATTCTCGGTCGAGATATCGAGTGTCAGACCACGTCCGAGACCGAACGAGATCGCACCGTTCATCCGGGCGAGCGCCGCGAGTTCCGCCTTCATCTCGTGATCAGTAATCGGAATCTGCGTTAATTCTTTTTTGACTTCTGAGGCAAAGCTCATGTCAGCTCCTCCTTTCCTTCGAGTTGACGCATCCGTCGAATCGACAACACTTTTCGCATGACGAGGCTTGCGACAGCATCTGAGTCATGACGGATGAAGTGATGATTGTAATCGACGATATCGTCTGCTAGCACTTCAACGCCTGCTAACTCGAATTGTTTTTCATTATAGGTGACGATGTCAGCGTGATCCTTTTGGTATTTCTTCAGGTAACTCGCATCGATCGATTCGTTGTTGACGATGATTGTATCGACGACGCCTTGTCCGAGGAAGCGTTCGAGTGCCGCTAAATGTTCATTGGCTGTGAACGCTGTCGTCTCACCGGGTTGCGTCATGACGTTACAGATATAGACGACCGGAGCTAGCGATTGCTGGATTGCTTCCCGGATTTCGTCGATCAGAACGTTCGGGATGATACTCGTATAGAGACTGCCCGGACCAAGGACGATGACATCGGCATCAAGAATCGCCTGAATCGCTTCCGGTACTGGACGGACATCTTGTTCTTCAAGGAAAATCCGTTCAATCTTCTTACCGACCTTCGGAATCAACGACTCGCCTTTAACGATCGTTCCGTCCTCGAACTCGGCACAGAGCGTGATCGTCCGTTCCGTCGCCGGATAGACTTTTCCTTCCGCGTTCAACAGTTGCCCCATGACACCGATCGCTTCAACGAACGAACCGTTACAAAGTTGGGTTGCTGCCGTCAACATCAGATTTCCGAGTGAATGACCATGCAGTCCTTCCCCGGTCTCGAACCGGTACTGCATGATCCGGTCCATCAATGTCTCTGACTTCGATAAGGAGACGATGACGTTTCGGATATCGCCCGGCGGCAACATATTGAATTCCGTCCGCAAACGACCAGAACTGCCCCCGTCATCAGCAACGGTGACGATGGCTGTGATGTCGAGCGGGTAATGCTTCAGTCCACGAAGAAGCGTCGAGAGTCCTGTTCCGCCACCGACAGCGACGACTTTACGTTCCCATTTCATCACTTCTCCCCCTTCGCATACACATAATCCCGGTGATTCGTCTCAATATGATACTGCGTCGCAAATTCTTTACTAATCGCTTCTGCAAATGTGATTGAGCGATGTTTCCCACCTGTACAACCGAGGGCGATGACGAGTTGCGACTTCCCTTCCCGCTCGTATTGCGGAATTAAAAATTCAAGCAGGTCGACGAGTTTTTTATAGAACAGCTTTGCTTCCGGCCATTGCATGACGTACGATGCCACTTCCTCATCAAGTCCAGTTTTTGGACGCAACTCTGGAATGTAGAACGGGTTCGGTAAGAAGCGCAGGTCAAAGACAAGATCCGCATCAAGCGGTAAGCCATGTTTAAAGCCGAACGACATGACGTTGACCGTGAACGGAATCCGTGTGCCTTCCGTGAACTCCTTTAAGAGACGTTCTTTCAGTGCAAGCGGCTTGATGTCACTCGTATCAATCAGCATCTGTGCTTTATCGCGGAATCCTTCGAGCAACGTCCGTTCACGTTCGATTCCAATCAATGGTGAATCCGTCGGTGCAAGTGGATGCGAACGACGCGATTCCTTATAACGGCGGACAAGGACATCGTTTCGTGCATCAAGGTACAGCATCCGGATTTGTAAGTCCGTTTTCTTTAAATCCTCATAGACGACAAAAAAGCTGTCGATGAAATCACGCGCGCGGGTATCGATGGCAACGGCGATTTTAGGACGCACTTGTCCAATGACTTCGATGAGATGCGGCAGTAACGTCGGGGGTAGATTGTCGACACAAAAATAGCCTAAGTCCTCAAAGCTGTTCATTGCGACAGTCTTCCCAGCCCCACTCATACCCGTGATGATGACAAGTTGCGGTTGATTCTGTTCCATCTTTTCGCCCTCCAGACAACAGTTCCGTGTGTATTTTTTCGCTTCTTTTTCAGTATATCATAAAAAAAGAGCCAGCTTCACTGAAGTGTCCTTCAATGAAACTGGTTCGATATTATGCGTGTGAGGATTCTTGTAATTCTTCAAGCAACGCTTCAATGAAATGCTGTGCATTTTGCGCTGCGATCGAACCATCGTTCGTTGCTGTAACGACTTGGCGCAATGTTTTTTCACGCACGTCACCAGCAGCAAAGATACCTTTGATGTTCGTTTCCATCGCTTCGTTCGTCACGACGTAACCTTGGTCGTTCAAAATACCGAGATCTTGGACGTAACCTGTGATTGGGTTCATTCCGATGTAGATGAAGACCCCATCGATCGGATGCGTCGTCACGTCAGCTGTTTTTGTATTGATCAGCTCGATACCGCCGACTTTTCCGTCTTGTTCGTTGATCTGTTTAACCGTATGGTTCCAGATGAAGTCGATTTTCGGGTTGTCGAACGCACGTTTTTGAAGGATTTTTTGAGCGCGGAGCTCATCACGACGGTGAACGATCGTGACTTTTTTCGCGAAACGTGTCAAGTAGACACCTTCTTCTACCGCAGAGTCCCCGCCACCGATGACGAAGAGTTCTTTTTCTTTGAAGAACGCCCCATCACAGACCGCACAATACGAGACACCGCGACCGCCGAGCTCTTCTTCTCCCGGTACACCGATTTTTTTATATTGTGCACCAGACGCGATGATGATTGCCCGTGCGTAGTAATCTTTGTTGTGTGCATGAATCGTTTTGTATGCTTTACCGTCTTCGATGCTTCGAACATCTCCGTACGCATATTCTGCGCCGAATGCTTTCGAGTGGTCGAACATTTTTTGTGAGAGATCTGGTCCGAGGATGCTATCGTATCCTGGGTAGTTCTCGATATCTTCTGTGTTCGCCATCTGACCGCCCGGAATCCCGCGTTCGATCATCAATGTCGAAAGGTTCGCACGTGATGCATAAAGTGCGGCTGTCATCCCAGCAGGACCTGCCCCGATGATGATGACGTCATAAATTTTTTGTTCTGTTTCCGCCATGATTCCACCCCATTTATCGTAATCGTTGTAGTTTGAGTATAGGTGAGAATCCCCTAAACGTCTAACACTTTGCTTGCAGCGGTGCCAGCATCCGTTCATGTGTCCGGATCATTGACGCGACATGATCGAACGAACAATCGACGAGCGATGCGCATTCCTCGATCAACATTCCGTCTCGTAAATCATAGAACAGGTAAAGCAGTGATGCCGCGGATGCTTCAATTGAATCGAACGATTCTCCACTTAAAACAAGCTGTGCGAAGCGCTCATAAAAGTCCCCTTCAAGACTCATCCGTTCTTCGTCTGAAACGAATCGTTCTGCAAGACGGATCGTCTGCAATGCCCGGTGAATGCGTTCATCCACGACATCGGTCCGTCCTTCCATCTCGACGATGATCTGTTCCGTCAATAATAGGACGTCTTCTCGGTCCGTCACTTCTGGCATCATCGACAATGCAAGCCGTGCTTCGGCATCGTTCAGCTTGCCAAGAAGAAGTGCCGTGAAGATGCGCGAGACGTCATCTTCCGTCTTCAACGCTTGGATGAGTGCCGAGCGAAACTGCAGGTTATGGCGGATGTCATACGTATCCGTTTCTTCCTTTAACGCTTGTGCTTCGTCCGACTTCAAGAAAGCGGCTGCTTCTTCGACGTGTCCTGTCTTATAAGCAGAGATCGATAACCAGTGCCCAAAGAGGGGATCTCCTCGGTAACCGCGACGCTCGAGTAATTTTAACTCTTCATAGGCGATATCGTACCGTCCGATGATCGCAAGTGTTGATGCGACCTTGTAACGTGTCTCAAGATGCACGGAACGGACGTGTTCGAGCTGACGAGAGAGACGGTGCGCCTCTTCGTCCTGTCCCATCTCGTGTAGCAAGACGAGCGTGTTACAGAGGGCATGCAAATTCCCCGGGTTTCCTTCAAGGACCCGTTCGAGGGAAGCGAATGCCTGATCATTCTCTCCTAAATAGAACTCGACGATCGCGAGGTTGTTGTAGGCAGGCCAGAACGTCGGGTACTGGGCAATCAGTCCAGTCAACGTTTCCTGTGCCGCGAACAGCATTCCTTTATCGATCTGGCGTTGTGCTTGACCGTGCAGACGAATCAATTCGTCCTCTTCGTCGTCTTCCATCTCTTGTTCGAGATCAATCAGTTCCACGAGTGCGGCCGATGCCTCCGCGTGTTTACCGTTTGGTGCTTGCTCTAAATATTCCATCGCATGCTGTCGCGCTTCTTCATAAAGTGAGACATGTGCGTAGTTATTCGCTAAATAAAAGAGTGATTCCATATTTGATGCGTCGAGTGCACGTACTTGTTTCAAGACATCATTCGCATGATTGATTTCTCCTGTCTCGAATAAGACACGGGCATAACGGAGCAAATAACGGATGTCCGCTGGCTGAAGTGTCGTCGCCTCATCTAGATGATAGACGGCTTCGTCCAGTCGCCCTTCCCGGTGCGCCTTCCGTCCGCGGAAATAAAAAAGTTCCGCTTGGCGCGCTGTAATCGCAAAGGGGTCTGCTTTGTATTTGGTTAATTCCATCATGATTCAAGCCCCCATAAATAGTAAACTGGTTTCGTAGTTGCAGACACAAGAATACCCTATCTCTAGAAGGCATGCAACAGAAAAAAACGCCGGAGTTCATCCCCAGCGTTTTGCATAAATTGATTCCAGTTCTTTGTAATTCTCTAAGCATTTTCGTACAAAAGCATCCGTCTCTGGATTCAGTCCTTCAAGACGTGCCACGTCCTTGTCATATGCCTGCCGTAAGCTCGTCGCATAATCGGGAATCTCTCCGTCATACGCATAAACGACTGCGGGCGAAACCGTGATCTTTTCGTGCTTATGCAAGGCGGTCCGGATATGAAACAGCGGGACATCGACTTGGTTCGGTTGATGAAGATCTCCTTGAACCGGATGCTTTTCGACAGCCAGTACCTCCACGACGAGACCTTGTGGACGTTCGGCGAATAATCTTCCGAAATACTTTCCTGTCTTATACGTAAAGCGGATGTGCGTCATCTTTTTTCCTTCTTCCTTCTCACAGTTTTGTCACATTTCGTGCCGGCGAAGCGGCTGACTCGAGACGCGTTCGTTCGGAGCGATGTCCCGGTGAACAACCGATCCGGCACCGACAACGGCACCATCTCCGATCGTCACACCCGGAAGGATCGTCACGTTCGCACCAATCAAGACGTTATTTCCAATGACGACGTCACCTAAACGATACTCCGTCGTCAAATATTCATGACAGAGGATCGTCGTATTGAAGCCGATGATCGTATTGTCACCAATCGTAATTCGCTCCGGGAACATCGTGTCTGGCATCACCATCAAGGCAAGTGCCGTCTTCTCCCCGATTTTCATCCGAAGACACGTCCGGTAGAGCGCGTTCTTGAAGCGTAACGACGGGGCAAACCGACCAATCGTGACGATCGTAAAGCACCACATCACTTTAAAGAACGACACCGTCCGGTACATATGCCAAAGTGGATTCGTCGTTCCGACCTGAAACCGATCAGTTCGCCGTGCCATTTTGTTCCTCCAGCCAAGCAGCGAGATGATCCATCGAATCAATGATGATGTCCGGCTCGAGAGCTTCTAAGTACGCACGTCCTTTGATCGCCCAACCAACCGCGACTGTCTTCACTCCTGCGTTCTTGCCCCCAAGGATGTCCGTATCGTTGTCACCGACCATGATCGTCTCGTCTGGTGTTGATCCAAGTAACTGCATCGCTTTCTCAAACGGCTCGACGGCTGGTTTTTCTTCCGTTACGTCGTCGGCTGCGATGACAGCGTCAAACAGTGACGTCAATCCGAATAACTCGATGCCGCGGAGAGCGACACGACGACTCTTCGACGTCACGACCGCCATCTTATAGCCTGCTTCATGCAAACGGCGTAATCCGTCAAGCACACCCGGATACTCGAGCACGAGTGCGTCATGCATGGCGATGTTGTAGCTTCGGTAAAAAGCGACCATCTCTTTCCACTGTTCCGTATTCATCGCTGAGAATGACTTTTCAAGCGTCGGACCGATGAACGGAAGCAGTTCCGCTTCCGTGAACGTCCGGTCGGGGTAATAGTAACTGAGCGTATGCTCAAAGCTTTTTAAGATCAATGGATTCGTATCAATCAACGTTCCATCTAAGTCAAACAAAAGTGTGCGAATCATCGATTACTTCGCCTCCTTTTTTGAACCGTCCAAGTAACGAACGGCATTGCGACGAATGACGAGCATGATCACACCGAAGATGACTAAACAAATCGAGACGACTTGCGCCGTCCGCAGTCCGTCAGCCATCAGACTGTCCGTCCGGAGTCCTTCGATAAAGTAGCGTCCGATCGAATACCAAATCAAATAACCGAGGAAGACATATCCACGACGTGGGTTGAACTTCATCCGCCAGACGATTAATAGAATGACACCAATGATGTTCCAGATGCTTTCATAGAGGAATGTCGGTAAGTAGTACGTCCCGTCGATGTACATCTGATTGACGATCCAGTTCGGTAAGTGCAACGTATCTTGTAAGTACGACCACGTCGTCTCGCCGCCGTGTGCTTCTTGGTTGAAGAAGTTGCCCCAGCGTCCGACAGCTTGACCGAACAAGAGCGACGGTGCCAGGATATCAGCGATCTGCCAGAACGAGATCTTTTTCTTCCGCGTATAGATGATGACCGTCAAAATCGCGCCGATGATTGCGCCATGGATTGCGATTCCACCTTGGCGGATGTTGATGATCTGATCAAGATGCTGACTGTAGTAGTCCCACTCGAACGCGACGTAGTAAATCCGGGCACAGATGATACTGATCGGAATTGACCAGATGACGACATCGACCGCATACTCTTCATTGAAGCCGATCCGCTTCGATTCGAAGATCGCGATCAACAGACCGACGACCGCACCGAGTGCGATGACGATCCCGTACCAGTAAATCGGTACCGGTCCGAGATTGATTGCGACGCGATCAAACGTTGGTTGTACAGAGGCTAGAGTTCCCATCAAAGACCACCATTCCCATCTTCAATTGCTTGCGCGAGACGTCCCGCGAATTCTTCTGCTGTATTAATGCCCATGTTTTTCAGGCGATAGTTCATCGCTGCCACCTCAATAATGACGGCGAGGTTTCGTCCGGGACGAACCGGAATCGTCAAGAACGGGATTTCCGTATCGATGATTTGAAGCGTCTCTTGATCCAGACCAACGCGGTCATAGACTTTCGATTGATCCCAAATCTCGAGGTTACAGACGAGGCTGATCTTCTTGTGCGAGCGAACAGCACCTGCACCGAACAACGTCATCACGTCGATGATCCCGATTCCACGAATCTCAAGCAGATGTTGAATCAACTTCGGTGCCGTTCCGACGAGAATCCCGTCACCCGTTTGACGAATCTCGACCGAGTCATCTGCGACCAAACGATGACCCCGCTTGACGAGTTCGAGTGCTGTTTCCGATTTACCGACGCCACTTGCTCCTTTGATGAAGACGCCGACACCATAGATATCGACAAGGACACCATGCATCGCCGTCGTTGGCGCGAGTTCCGCTTCGAGGAAGTTCGTGATCTGTGACTCGACCGATGTCGTATGCCCTTTTGTCGTCAACAGTGGCACGTTCGTCTCGTCCGCAGCTTGGATGATCGCTTCCGGCACTTCAAATCCACGTGTGATCAAAATACCAGGTGTTTCATCTGTACAAAGGACGTTCGCTCGTTCACGTTGTTCCTCGTACGTTAAATTATTGAAGAACGTCAATTCTGTTTTTCCGAGAATTTGAAGACGTTCTGCCGGGTAATAGGCATAATAACCGGCAAGCACAAGGCCAGGTCGGCACAAATCAGCCGTTAGAATCGGGCGATGTAAGCCTTCTTCTCCCGTGACGATGTGGAGATTGAATTGTTTTACGATTTCAGCTGTTCGCACTTTTGGTTGCACGCTTCGTCAGCCCCTTTCACTTGAAGTATTGTACCATATTTTTATTCGGTTCATGGAATTGGATTAGAAGCATGATTTCTTGGGAATGGAATAAAGAGTTAATATTTTGAAGGAGGTTTTGCCATGATGTCAGGTGGCGGTATTTGGTTCGTTTTAATACTTATTTTATTCGGGATCCTCGCGATCGCCGGTTTCGTTTATCTCGTGATTTCGCTGATCGATATGTGGAAGGCTTACTCCCGGTATCAAGATCAAACAGCTCTCTTATTCTTTATTATTTCCATCATCGGGGTCTTCATCAGTGGGTCCTTCATCTCTTACGTCCTCGCGATCATCTTCTATTGGAATCGGGCACGCGGAAAGAGTTGGCTCGGCATCGGTCTGATCCTCGTGTCGATTTTCCTCGCGATTATCGGTGTCATCGCCTTACTCTCGTTCGGTTACGATATGAATAATATCGAGAACATGAACTTCGACGAGCCGATGATGGATCAGGATTACGATTATTGATGTAGCTACACCCATCTTCTTATGAGGATGGGTGTTTTTACATGTGCAGACGAGGTCGTTCCGCATCTGTGACTCCTACAGGAAAAAGCGCGGTCATCCGCGCTGTCAGAGACAAACGAGCCTGAGAAAAGCACGCAAAGCTGATGCGACGTCATTAGAAAAGCGCAACCTCTTTTTCAAGAAGTTGCGCCGAGTATGCTTATAACGCTTGTGGACTGAGGTGAACGCCGTGTGTGACCGAAATCGTACCTGTCTTCGTATCCGCTTCGACCTCGATTTTTGGTGAACGGCCGCGTCCTGATACGAAATGGAGTTTCCGGTTGACGATCTCTTTTTGATCCCGAATCAATTCCATGTCGTCCAAGTTGCAGTTGAGACCACCAAAGTTCGTCTCAAGTTCCCCGTAGACTTCAGCGCCATGCGGCAACATCAAGGCGATGCTTCCAGCAAGTGACGAGGCTTTGACTTTCGCATTTTGCGCTGTCTTCAGCTCGCACCGGACGTTTCCGTTCGCTGTTTTCAATTCTGAACGTTCGAAGACACCCGTCGTGATGATTTGACCGTTGGCTGTCTTCGCTTTTAAGACCTTCAACTCCGACTCTTCGATTTCGATCGAGCCGTTCGCTGTCGATACTTTGACATCTTCACTGAAGAGGTCACGGACGTTGACCCGACCGTTCGCTGTCATCAGTTGAGCGGATGTCGTATCGAGTGACGATAACGAAATTTCCCCGTTCAACGTCTGTAAGACGAATGATTCGTAATGACGGCGTGGTACTTTCAGATGGACTGTCGCACGGACACTCTTATCCTTCAAACGGATCGAGAGTGTGTTCGCCGATACCGCGTGTTGCACAGCGGCTTGAAGTTGCTCAAGCGCCTGTTCTTCCGTCACCTGTTGGCGGCGGAGCGGACGTCCTGTCACCGTCAATTCGCATTCTTCAAGATCACTCGGTTCGACGACCAAGTTCGCATTGAACAGATCGACGTGAACCGTCTCACCGCTGAACGGGAATTGTTTGACGTAGGTGACGTTCGGACCGGACGCCTGATTAAGCGAAAGATCACTGTCCTTGATCCGGCTGACGAGATTATCGAACGCTGACATGACTTTCGTCGTCAGTGAATCGACAGAATACTGGTCGACCCGATCATATTGTTCTGGTTCATCGACGTACTTATGTTCACTGGCAGAAGTTGCACGTTCGTCGATCGCTTCGAGCCGCTCGAGTTTATCGAGTGCCTCATCAATCGTTAACTTTCCTTCTTTGACTTGCTCCAATATCAATTGACGCATATCTTGCTTCATGAACCGTTCCCTCCTATTCTTGAACCTCAAACGTGTGTTACATGATACTTTCGTTTAAGTTCCCTTAGTTCCTTCCTACGAATCCTCATCCACAAAAGTTTCACGATTCAATTCGTGCCGCGTCGCGTTCAAGGACAGGTGCGAGGTATCGTCCCGTGTAGGATGCTTCAACTTCAGCGATCTGTTCCGGTGTACCGGCAGCAACGATTGTTCCGCCACCGTCGCCCCCTTCAGGTCCGAGATCAATCAAATAGTCTGCTGTCTTAATGACGTCTAGATTGTGTTCGATGACGAGCACCGTATCACCATTGTCGACGAGTCGTTGTAAGACTTTCAGGAGGCGCGCGATATCATGGACGTGGAGTCCCGTCGTCGGTTCATCGAGGATATAGATTGTCTTCCCGGTCGAACGTTTATGCAACTCGGACGCGAGTTTAACACGTTGTGCTTCCCCGCCGGACAGTTCTGTCGCGGGTTGACCGAGACGCATGTACGTCAGACCGACGTCAGCGATCGTCTGCAATTTCCGTGTGATTTTTGGAATGTTCTCAAAGAAGGCGAGGGCATCTTCAACCGTCATCTCAAGCACGTCGGCAATCGTTTTGCCTTTATATTTCACTTCAAGTGTTTCGCGGTTGTAGCGTTTACCGTGACAGACTTCACACGGAACATAGACGTCCGGTAAGAAGTGCATCTCAATCTTGATGATCCCGTCGCCACGACAGGCTTCACAGCGTCCACCTTTGATGTTGAAACTGAAGCGTCCTTTTTTGTAACCACGGAGTTTCGCTTCGTTCGTCGAAGCAAAGACGTCACGGATATCATCGAAGACACCGGTATACGTTGCTGGGTTCGAGCGCGGTGTCCGACCAATTGGTGACTGGTCGATGTCGATGACCTTATCGATTTGATCCAGACCGGTGATCCCTTTATGGGCACCTGGTTTTTCCTTCGCCCGGTTCATCTCGTGCGCAATCGTCTTATAGAGAATTTCATTGATCAACGTCGATTTCCCGGATCCCGAGACACCAGTGACAGCGACGAACAGACCAAGCGGAATGTCGACATCGACGTTTTTCAGATTGTTTTCCGATGCTTTGTGGATATGGAGCATCCGACCGTCTGGCTCTTTGCGTGTCGACGGAACAGGAATGAACTTCTTACCGGACAAGTATTGACCAGTCAACGAGTTCGCATCCTGCATCAACTCTTCCGGTTTTCCGGCTGCCGTAACGAATCCACCGTGATCGCCGGCACCAGGTCCGATATCGATCAAGTAGTCGGCTGCCATCATCGTATCTTCATCGTGTTCGACGACGATCAGCGTATTGCCGAGATCACGCATCGCCTTCAGCGTATTGATCAGACGATCATTATCGCGTTGGTGTAAGCCGATCGATGGTTCATCCAGAACGTAGAGGACGCCCGTCAGACGCGAACCGATTTGTGTCGCAAGACGAATCCGTTGCGCTTCCCCACCGGATAATGTCCCCGCTGCGCGTGAGATCGTCAGGTAATCGAGACCGACGTTCTCAAGGAACGACGCCCGTTCATGAATCTCACGGACGATCATCCGCGAAATCGTCTGATCCTTCTCACTTAATTTCTCCGGTAGTTCGTCGAAGAACATGACCGCTTGTTTAACAGACATCTTCGTCACTTCACCGATATGGTGATCGGATACTTTGACGGCGAGCGATTCCCGTTTCAAGCGATGTCCTTTACACGTCGGACACGCCTTCTTCGCCATGTAGCCTTCCATCTGTTCCCGGATATAATCAGACGACGTCTCCTTGAAGCGACGTTGTAAGTTATTGAGAACTCCTTCGAAGTAGAGGTTCGTATTTCGGACCATCCCGAAATCATTCTCATAACGGAAGTGAATCTCTTCCTTCGTGTTTCCGTTCAAGATCGTTTCGAGATGTTCTTCTGACAATTGTTCGAACGGTGTATCCATATCGATTTTAAAGTGGTCACAGACCGCTTTGAGCAATTGTGGATAATACTGCGAGCTCGTTGGTTCCCACGCCACGATTGCCCCTTCGTTCAATGACTTATCGGGATGCGGCACGACGAGATCAACATCGACCTCAAGCTTCGTTCCGAGACCATCACATGACGTACAAGCACCAAACGGTGAGTTGAACGAGAACATCCGTGGTTCGAGTTCGCCGATTGAGAAGCCACAAATTGGACAAGCATGATGTTCACTGAACAATAGTTCGTTGCCGTCCATTGTATCGACGATGACCCGACCATCCGCGAGGCGAAGTGCAGTCTCAAGTGAGTCCGCAAGACGGGCTTCGACGTCTGGTCGCACGACGACACGGTCGACGACGACTTCGATCGAGTGTTTCTTGTTTTTCTCAAGCGTGATCTCTTCGGCGAGATCCATCGTCTCTCCGTTGACACGGACGCGGACGAAACCTTCCTTCTTCAAATCGTCGAGCACCTTGACGTGCGTTCCTTTGCGTCCGGAAACGATTGGCGCTAGAATTTGCAGACGCGTCCGCTCCGGCAACTCCATCACTTGGTCGACCATCTGGCTGATCGTCTGGCTTGAAATCTCGATTCCGTGATTCGGACAAATCGGCTTCCCGATCCGTGCGTACAACAGGCGCAAATAGTCATAGATCTCTGTGACCGTTCCGACCGTCGAACGTGGGTTTTTACTCGTCGTCTTCTGGTCGATTGAAATTGCTGGACTCAGTCCTTCGATCGTGTCGACATCCGGTTTATCCATCTGTCCGAGGAACTGACGGGCATAGGCAGATAAACTTTCGACATAACGTCGTTGTCCTTCCGCGTAAATCGTGTCGAACGCAAGCGACGATTTCCCTGACCCGGACAAGCCCGTCAAGACGACGAGCTGATCGCGGGGAATTTCGACATCGATGTTTTGTAGATTATTGACGCGAGCGCCTTTGATGATAATCTGATTCTTCTTTTCTCCCAACTTAGGCACCTGCTTTCAATTCTAATATGAGGTCGCGGAGCTCAGCAGCTCGTTCGAACTGCATGTCTTTCGCCGCTTGACGCATCTCTTGGTCGAGCTGCTCAAGCAACGTTTCACGTTCCGGTTTTTTGAGTTTGTTGAACTTCTCGAGTTTTTCGACGGTGTCGTCGCTCTCGATCGTCGTACTGATGACACCACGGACATCCTTTTTGATCGTCTGCGGCGTGATGCCATGTTCTTCGTTGAACGCCATCTGGATCGCGCGACGGCGTTCCGTCTCATCGATTGCGCGTTGCATCGAATCGGTGACTTTATCAGCAAACAAGATGACGTGTCCTTCCGAGTTCCGAGCCGCCCGACCAATCGTTTGAATCAGCGAACGGTCCGACCGGAGGAACCCTTCCTTATCGGCATCAAGAATCGTCACGAGTGAAACCTCTGGAATATCAAGTCCTTCTCGTAACAAGTTGATTCCGACAAGGACATCGTATTTCCCGAGCCGCAAGTCACGTATGATTTCAATCCGTTCCAGGGTCTTGATCTCCGAGTGCATGTAGTTGACCTTGACGCCATTCTCTTTCAAGTAATCGGTCAAATCTTCTGCCATCTTCTTCGTCAGTGTCGTCACGAGAACGCGTTCGTTCTTCGCGACCCGGTCACGGATGTTATCCATCAAGTAATCGATTTGTCCTGTGATCGGATGAATCTCGATCGTTGGATCAACGAGACCGGTCGGACGGATGATTTGCTCGACCATCTCTTTCGAATGTTCGAGTTCATACGGTCCTGGTGTCGCCGAGATATAGATCGCCTGACTGACTTTTTCCTCGAACTCCTCGAACCGTAACGGACGGTTGTCTTTTGCCGACGGAAGACGGAAACCGTGATCGACGAGGACTTGTTTCCGTGCCTGGTCCCCGTTATACATCCCGCGAATTTGTGGCAATGTGACGTGTGACTCATCGGCAACGAGTAAAAAGTCCTTCGGGAAGTAATCGAGCAATGTATACGGTGTTGCCCCTTCCGGCATCAAGTTCAAGTGACGCGAGTAGTTCTCGATTCCGGAACAATAGCCCATCTCACGCATCATCTCAAGATCGTAGTTCGTCCGTTGTTCGAGCCGTTGCGCTTCAAGCAACTGATTGTCTTCACGTAACTTCGCAAGCTGCACTTCAAGTTCCTTCTCGATGTTCGCGATCGCTTTCTGTAGACGGGTATCCCCCGTCACGAAGTGGGACGCCGGGAAGATCGAGATGTGCTCGCGGTCCGCGACGATCTCACCTGTCAGCGGATCCATGTCACGGATCCGTTCAATCTCGTCACCGAAGAACTCGACCCGGACACACTGTTCGTCGCGTGACGCCGGGAAGATTTCGACGACGTCTCCGCGGACGCGGAACCGTCCGCGCTGGAAGTCGATGTCGTTACGCTCATACTGGATATCGATCAGACGACGAAGCATCTCGTTTCGCCCCATCTCATTGCCGACACGCAGGGATAAGACGTGGTTGTTGTACTCTTCCGGGTTACCAAGACCATAGATACACGAGACAGACGCAACGATCAAGACGTCTTCTCGTTCAAACAAGGCGGACGTTGCCGAGTGACGCAACTTATCGATCTCATCGTTGATCGAAGAGTCCTTCTCAATGAACGTATCCGTCGACGGAACGTACGCTTCCGGTTGGTAATAATCATAAAAACTAACGAAGTATTCGACCGCGTTGTTTGGGAAAAATTCCTTGAACTCCGAGTAGAGTTGTCCCGCTAGTGTTTTGTTATGGGCAAGGACGAGCGTCGGTTTCTTGATTTCCTTGATGACGTTCGAGACCGTGAACGTCTTCCCGGTACCGGTCGCCCCAAGCAACGTCTGATGTCGTTCGCCTTGTTTTAGCCCAGTCACCAATTTTTCGATTGCCGTTGGCTGATCACCGCCTGGTTCAAATGGTGAAACGAGTTCAAAATCCATCGTTTGCTTCCCCCTCATCACGTTAAAAAATCTATTTCTATTGTATCACTTTACGAACAAACATTCGATTATGAAGTGCTCCTTTTAGGAAGTTACCCTTTTTTTCGAAAATGCAAAAGTTTCTTTTTACTTCGAGTGCTGATCTTCGATTTTTCTGCCGACAAAAAAATCCCTGTCACGGCTGTTCCGTGACAGGGATGTACTAGTTTAATGCAAAGAGCGTACCTTCGTCCGACCGTGGACCGGTTCGTTGACGAAGAGGATACCGAGCTCATGATGATCTTGTTCATAAAAGGCACGTTGCGCAAAACGGATGTCTCCGTTATGGTTCATGACTTCAAGACGCAGATACGGTTTGTGTTTTTGGATGGCTTCATAGAACGATGCTTCCGAGTCGACCTTTTCACCGTTGACCTTATAGATCGCTTCACCTGGAATCAAGCCCATCTCAGCAGCCGGTTTATCGGGAAGTGTTCCAAGGATGACGGCACCACGCGTTCCATTGAGGAACAACGGCGTTTGCGCCCGGTTCAAGCGTTTGACCCGCTGGTGCAACAAAATGTGCAGGACGAGCAACAAGACGATTCCGTAGAGCCATTCAGCTTGACCAGTCACGTACGCAAGAACCGTCAATAAAACTGCAACAAGACTCGTGATCAAACGTCCTTGAACGAGCGGACGCATCAATTCTTTCGGCAGCTTCCCTGTAAAGAGGAAACTGAAACCGATCGGTAACCAGAGAACGACCGGAACGAGTTCCGGGAAGCTGTAACGTGGCCACCAGGCTTCAAGCACGTCGCCCGGAACAAAGACGAGCAAAGGCAATAGCCAAAGTTTATTCGCTGACAGCCCACCGATGAAGCGACCACGCTTCGAAACGACGAGTGACGGTGACAGACGCCGCTGCCCGCGCCACCAGACGAGGAGACATTCCGCGACGAGCGTCAACGTCGCAAGCAATAAAACCATCTTCGGCTCGACCGCTCGGATCGAGTCAAGACGTGAATCCATCACGAACCAGCCGGTCAGTCCAAGCAAGACGATCGGCCAGAGTGGCAGGTTCAAACGAACGACACCAATCAACAGCAGGACGCTCGAAAGTCCAAGCAACAGTAGAGCGTACTGCGGTGTCACTGTCAATCCGAGCCATCCGCTGACGACGGACAAGACGAGACCGACGAGTAGGCCTGGTAAAAGTGTTTCGAGGACATCGCTTCGTTTACCGTGTGTCCGGGAGCGAAACAGTCCGCGTTCCCGTTTGACACGCCGAATGCCGATGACCCAACTGACAAGGAGTGCTAACCACAAGGTCGGACTGGCGATGAGACTAATCGCGGTCCAACCAATTTCATCGAGTAATTCCACGCGCATTCAGACCTCTTTCCATTCCTTATTATTGAGCAGCGACCTCGAGTGCTTTTTTCCGCTGGACGTCATTCTTATCGTCCTGGAGTTTCTTCAGGAGACGCGTCTCCATCTCACCCGCTGTCTGCTGATCGATTTTTCCAGTGACGTCAAGTTTCGCATCCTTTTGCAAAGCCTCGACAGCTTGTTTCATCGTGTCACCAAAATAGCCGTCCTGTCCTTTTGGCTCGTACCCGATCGCTTCGAGGACGAGGTGGGCATTCTCGACTGATTTTCCGTAATCGCCGACAGCGAGTGACTTCTGATCAGTCAAAATTTTCGTGACGTTGAAGTACGCCGGTTGTTTGACTTCGACCGTCGGCTTGACCCCTTTTTTGTGGATCCAGTTCCCGTCTGGTGTCAGCCATTTATTCGTCGTCAACTTCAGGTCGCTACCGTCCTTCAAGTCATACGCACTTTGGACGATCCCTTTCCCGAACGACTTCGTACCGACGACTTCGGCGCCAGCTCCTTCCTTCAGACCGGCTGCGAGGATCTCGGACGCTGAGGCCGATCCGCCGTCTTCTAAGACGACGATGTTATATGGTTTCTTCTCGTCTGCCTTCCCGAATTCCTGCTGGCGCTCGCCTTTATTGTTCTCGACTTGATAAATCGGCACGTCTTTCGGAATGAACGGAGCGATCATTTTCGAGACAGCCGTCAAAAGACCACCCGGATTTCCGCGCACATCAATGACGAGTCCATCAATGTTCTGACTCTCGAGTTTCGTCAACCCCTTCTCGAACTCTTCTGCTGTCGGTTCCGAGAACTGTGTTACTTGTAAGACACCGATCTTCTTGCCATTGACATTCTCCGTTGACGTATAGACCGTCTCGATTGGAATCGTATCGCGTTTAATCGTGATCTCCATCGCGTCTTGTCCGCTACGCTGAATCGTCAGGACGACATTCGTTCCTTTTTCACCGCGAATTTTTTTAACGGCTTGATCCGTCTTTTGACCTTTTGTCGACTTACCATCGATTTCTAGGATGACGTCGCCTGGTTTGATACCAGCTTTTTCAGCAGGTGATCCTTTGATCGGCGAGACGATGACGATCGACTCACCTTTTTGTTCAAGCGTCGCACCGATCCCTTCAAACGAAGACGACAGATTCGTGTTGAATGAGGTCGTTTCCGACTCATCCATATAAACGGAATATGGATCGTTAAGCACTTCTGTCATGCCAGATAACGCACCATCGAGTAACTCTTTATCTGTCACGTCTTTTAGATAATTTTGTTCGATCATCTGCCGGACCTGGTCGATTTTTTTCCAATCACCTGTCGCATTCGAAGATGATGACTGCGTTGCAACGGAATCTGTTCCGCCAGCCGCTAACATACCGACGGCACCTGCCCCTAAACCAAGCCCGAAGGTACTGACCGCAATCACTGCTGTTGTAGATTTTTTCACGCTTGATTCCCCACTTCCATTAAAAACGCATTATTTTTTTCAGTATAGCAAAAAAAGATAGGTTACCCTATCTTTTCAGTATTCTGTGGGATGTCAAAAGATGTACGGTGCTGGGTCAACTGCATTCGGTTGTCCGACTGCCCACTCTCCCTTATGCAATTCGAAATGCAAATGCGGACCTGTCGACCAGCCCGTTGTACCTAATGTGCCGACCGTCTTACCCGGCATGACTGTTTGACCGGCGGAGACGCTGATCGAATCGAGATGTGCATAGACGGTCGTGTAGACCTGTCCATCGATCAAATGCGTCACCATGACGACGTTCCCGTAACCTGTTGCACTACCGGCACGTAGAACGATACCACCTGCCGCCGCATGAATCGGTGTTCCTTTTGCATTTACGAGATCAATCCCTTTATGAATCTCCGGCTTTCCTGTCAACGGATTGTTCCGGGGACCGAACGGCGACGAGACATATCCTTGAACCGGTAAATGGAACGGGCGACTCGTCACGGCATCTGCCGGTTGCTCCGGCGTCGCAGTCGGTGACTCGACTTCAGGAATGGTCGGTTCCGCACTTGGAGCATCGGATTTTTTCTTTTTTGCCTCTGCTGCACGTGCCTCTTCTGCCGCTTCCGCTTGACGTTTTGCTTCTGCTGCCCGCGCCGCTTCTTCCGCTTTCCGTTTCGCTTCTTCTTTTGCTTTCCGTTCGGCTTCTTGCAGGGCGATCAATTCGTTTTGAATCAGACGGCGCTGATCCGCGAGAATTTCTGCTTCCTCGGCTTTAGAGAACTGCTCTTGTTGCAGTTCCTTGACCTTCGTGTTCAACTGGACGACAAGCTTTCGCTTGAGCTCAGATTCCGCAATGATTCGTGTCTGGAGTACGAGCAACTTCCGTTGTTCCCGTTTCATGCTTTCAAGCAATAGTGCTTGTTCCGACCGTTGTTCGCTCAGTTGTTTGACGTTCCCCTTGTAAGCTTGTAAGACATGATCATCTTGTTTAATGATCTCACTGACCGTACTGAAGCGCGAAATCAAATCACCAAAGTCTTTTGCGTCGAGCAAGACCTCGATGTATTTGACGTCTCCTTTTTGTTGGACGGCACGCAATCGGCTTCCAAGCAACTCTTCTTGTTGATGCAGTTCCTTGAGCGTCTCGGAAATCGCTGCTTCCGTCAGACGCAATTGTTCTTTAGATGCAGCAACAGCCGCTTGTTGATCGGCTATCTTAAGCGCTAAATCATCCAAACGGCTGTTGACTTCATTCAGTTGCGCACGGGCTTCCTTACGCTCCTGTTTCGTCAAGATCAACTTCTCTGATGTCTGATTCTGTGATCGTTCCGTCTCTTTCAGACGGCTTTCGACCTCCTGTTGTTCCTTCAGCAAATCTTCTTTCGACGTGGCATCAACGGACACATTAGTTCCAATCAAAGCTAAGCTCAGGACGGCAGAATAGAATCGGACTTTCATGAGAAGCATCTCTCCTCTATTTTATTTTTGGGTAACTGATTTAAATCTTCAAGAAACGACCGAGTGATGTCGTTGATCCCCATACACCGATGAATGCACCGAGTCCGAGCAGGATTAAGACGACTTGTGCCGACAATTCACCTGGTGGAATCAGCGAGAATATTCCCGCATTCACGGTAGAAAGTTGGGGTTGGATCGCATTGTAGGAGACTTCGTAACCGAAGTAGACGACGACGATCGGGATGATGGCACCTAATATGCCCATCAATAATCCTTCGACGAAGAACGGTGCACGGATGAATCCGTTTTTCGCTCCAACGAGACGCATGATCTCGATTTCCCGGCGACGGGAGAAGATCGTGACTTTAATCGTGTTCGAAATGAGGAACATCGCCATGAACGTCAATCCGACGATCAGGATGATTCCACCGATCCGAACTCCTTCAAGGAAGCTAAACATCTTTTTAACATAGTCCTTACCGTATTCGACACTATCTACATTTTCCATTTTTTTGATGGAATTTGCAAGTGTTTCTGTCTCTTTTGGTGAGGTAGCTTTGACGATATATCGGTCGTGAAGCGGATTGTCTTTTTCAACCGACTGATAGGCTTGGGAACCTTCGCCAAGTTGCTTCTTGAAGCGGTCTAGTTCTTCTTCTTTCGAACTGTAACGAACAGAGTTGACGCCCGGCATCTGCTTGAGGGAATCACCTACTGAATCGATCTTCGACTGGTCTGCTTCTCGTTCGACGAATACTTGGATTTCAACGTCTTTTTCGACGTTATCGGAAATCTTGTTGACGTTGAACATGAGCATCGCGAATATTCCTACGAGAAGTAACGTGACGGTAACGGCACTGACAGAAGCGAATGTCATCCAGCCGTTCCGGACGAGACCTTTTGCCCCTTCCCGTAAATGACGGAATCCATTAAACTTCATAGCCGTACATTCCTTTCTCTTCGTCTCGGACGATTTTTCCTCCATCGATCGCTAAGACACGATGACGCATCTTGTTCACGATTTCCCGGTTGTGTGTCGCCATTACGACCGTTGTCCCACGGCGATAAATCTCTTCGAATACTTCCATGATCTCCCAGGCTGTATCCGGGTCCAGGTTTCCAGTCGGCTCATCGGCGATGACGAGTGACGGACGGTTGACGATGGCTCTCGCGATCGAGATCCGTTGTTGTTCGCCCCCAGATAATTCGTCCGGATAGTTGCGCTCTTTATGCTTGAGCTTAACGAGATCGAGTACTTCGAGTACTTTCTTCCGGATTTGTGCTTTGTCTTCCCCTACGACTTCTAGCGCAAAGGCGACATTTTCATAAACCGTCAGTGACGGGAGTAATTTAAAATCTTGGAAGATGACGCCGATTTGGCGACGAAGTTCGGGGATTTGACGGTTCTTCAACTTACCGACTTCGATTCCTTTAAACAAAAATGAACCGCTCGTTGGTTTCTCTTCGCGGTACATCATTTTCATGAATGTTGATTTACCCGCACCCGACGGACCGACGATATAGACGAATTCGCCTTGATTGATCGTTAAATCGACCTCACGGAGTGCCGTGACGCCGTTCGGATAAATCTTACTGATTCGTTGCATCTTGATCACGTACTTCACATCCTTACTTATTTACTGATGCTGAATGAATAGGTCCAAAAACCTACCGACCACCATTATAACAGGGACAAATTTGAACGCACATTACAATCAAATGTCATTTCAAGCGATTATACCATAAAAAAGAGGCACGAATGACGAACACATGTCGTGTGTGTCATCTCGTACCCCATCATATCCCATAATCATTTTTTAGCAGCGAGCCAGTCGGCAACAGCCATGATTTCTTTATCATCTTTCAGGATTCCAGCAGGCATTTGCCCCTTCCCGTTCTTGATGATTTTTTGAATCTCTTCTGAAGAATATTTCGAGCCGACTTTCGTCAAGTTCGGTCCGACGTTTCCTTCAAGGTTTTTACCATGACACGTCGCACAGTTGTTGGCGAAGATTTTCTCAGCATCTACACCGGATTGTGTCTTCGACGAATCATCGTTCATCGTTGACTCATCCTTCGTGCCTGACGATGAATCATCAGAACTCGAATCGTCACTACCACCACATGCTGCGAGCGCAAGTGTCGTTCCTAAGCCTAACGCGAGTAACAAGTTTTTCAGCTTCATCCGGATATCCCCCTCTTGTAAGTATCTACATAAACGCTACTGACCTAGTTAGAGTATAACCGTTATTCGGAGGAGTTAAGCGTGATTTCACAAAAACTTCACGTTTTAAGAACGATTACGGCACATTACGGTAACGTTTATCGTCTGTAAACCCGAGTCCGAGCACCTCATGGGCTTCACTGACGACGAGGAATGCCGATGGATCGATGTGTTTGACGATTTCCTTTAGTGTCGTGATTTCTCCTTGACGAACGACGACCATCAGCATTGGTTTGCGTGTCCGCGTGAACGCTCCCGCTGCCTCGATCTCCGTCGCCCCGCGATCGAGTGTCTCGAAGATTTCCTTCACTAACGCTTCCCGTTGATCGGAGATGATATAGGCAAGTTTGTCGTTCGTGATTCCGAGCTGGACGACGTCGATCATCTTGATCGTGATGAATAAGGCGACGAGTGCGTACAGACCGATTTCAAGTGAAAAAATCGTCGCCGCACTGATGACGATCGTGCCGTCAAGCAAGGCGATACACAGATGAAGTGGCAATTTCGTGAAACGATGCAGGATTTGCGCAATCAAATCCATTCCTCCGGTCGACGCTCGCCCCCGGAAGATCAGACCGAGTCCAATCCCGACCCCGGCACCACCGAAGATTGCAGCAAGCATCGGATTCATTGTCGCAGCCGGAACATCGAACCGCTCATATAGGAGAATGACGACCGGTAAGAAGATCGACCCGACGAGTGATTTGACCCCAAAGCCCATCCCGAGGATCATCCAACCGATCGCAAGCAAGACGACGTTCGCGACGAGTTGGAACAATCCTGGCGAAATTCCGAACAAATCGTTCAAGACGATCGATAAGCCACTGACCCCTCCCGAGGCGAGTTGGTTCGGTGCTAAAAATAAACTAAAGGCACTTGCGACGAACAAGGACCCGATTAACAAATACGCATAATCGCGCACGACTTCCTGACGTGTCGATGTCATGACATTCCATTTCCCCTTATCGATTAATTCTCGTGTTTCATTTTAGCGGAAAAGTCAAACAACGACTAGATAGGCGGAACAACTCACAGTGTTCCCTTTATACCGCACTAAAGGGCGGACTGTAGCGGACGATGCCGCTAACGCCGCGCAACCCATTTCGTTCAAGAGCAAGGACGAGAAAGACCTCTGGCGGAACGGGGAACGGCGGCTCAATACCGTAGTCAATCGCCCGTTCAAAGCCGAACTGTGGATAATAGCTGTCGTGACCGAGGACGACGATGTGAGATTCCCCGGCGTCACGCGCATCCTCGATCACTTGACGGATCAATTCAGAGCCGATACCCTTTCGCTGCCAAGCGGGTAGGACACCGACCGGCGCTAAGGCAAGCGATGGGATGTCATCGATATGGATCCGGCTCAACAGGACATGACCAACGATTTCTCCTTTATCAGTCACGGCGACGCGACCGAAGACTGGTTGCGCGGCTTCTTCCTCGCGTAACGCATCAACAAGATTCGCTTCGTTTGGTTGTTCGAATGCCGCTTCATGGACGAGCCGGATTCCCGTAGCGTCCTTGAAGCCTTCTTTACGGATGATCATTAGTTATTGCTCCCTTCAAGTGGTTTAGTTGCGAGAAGCGTGAACTCGGACGGGATGTTCTCACCGTTCCATCCACGATGCTCGTCGAATCGTTCTAATGTGAAACGTGTTTGAAGAATCCCATTTAAGATCTCACTCAATGTAAAATAGCGGACAGAAACGTCTGGAAAATCGACTTGCTCCTCATTCGTAAAGTGTGTCTTATACGCCAAGTCACCCGCTTGCAAGGCTTGATCGAAGTAGCGTGGTGTATACGTCAAATCAGCATCGATCCAGCGTCCGACCGGATGAAAATCACTAAGGATCAGCTGTCCACCAGGTTGCAAGATCGCAAAGAGAATCTGTAAAAAACGCTTGAGATCAGCAAAATAATGCAAAATCCCGCCTTCTAAGTAAAGGATATCAAAGGTATCGCGATATCGTTCAAGATCGATCGCATAGAGATCACCGACGACATACGTGATTCTTGTCTCAGCATGGTGCGCCAGTTCAAGCGCATACTTGGCATTCTCCTCTGAGATATCGAACACAGTGACGTCCGCCCCGAGTAACGCTAACGGAACCGCCTTGCGTCCGTTCGAACCACAAATATTCGCGATCGCCTTCCCCGCGACGTCTTCGAGATCATGTCGATGCTTCTTCAGGCATGCGGCTGGATCTTGTTTAATACGTGCAGCATATTCGGCTGGTGTCCCATCGCGTTTCTCCCAAAATTCATATGCTCGGTACTCCCACGCCTGTTTGTTGACCCAACTTTGCTTCTTCATCACGTTTCCCCCTTTGACGGTCAAAAAACCAGTCGAACATCGTCCGACTGGTTGGTTGTCTTACATATTCATGAGACGAAGGTACGCATCGATGAAGCCCATGATGTCACCATCCATTGCCCCTTGCGTGTTCCCGACTTCATAGTTCGTCCGGTGATCCTTGACCATGCTGTATGGGTGGAAGACGTACGAACGGATTTGGCTACCCCACGCGATATCCGATTTTTCACCACGGATTTCGTCGAGTTTCTTTTGTTGCTCTTCGATTTCGCGTTGGTAAAGTTTCGCTTTCAACATCTTCATCGCCGCTTCACGGTTTTTGATCTGCGACCGTTCTTGTTGACAAGAGACGACGACGCCTGTCGGAACGTGGGTGATCCGGACAGCTGAGTCCGTCGTATTGATGTGCTGACCACCGGCACCAGAAGCACGATACGTATCGATTCGCAAGTCTTCCGTGCGAACTTCGATATCGATGTCATCGTTGAATTCCGGCATGACGTCACACGAGACGAACGATGTATGACGACGGCCTGACGAGTCAAACGGTGAGATCCGGACAAGACGGTGGATCCCTTTTTCGGCTTTCAAGTAACCATAGGCATTGTGCCCTTGAATACGAAGCGTGACCGATTTGACACCGGCTTCATCACCGGGTTGGTAATCCATCGTTTCGACTTTCCAGCCCTGCTTATCGCAGAAACGTTGGTACATCCGGAGAAGCATTGATGCCCAGTCTTGTGACTCAGTACCGCCCGCACCTGGGTGTAACTCGAGAATCGCGTTGTTTGCGTCATATTCCCCGTTCAAGAGGATTTGTAATTCGAAGTCTTCGAACTTTTTCTTGAGGTCGCCGAGTTCTGACTCGAGCTCTTCTTGAAGATCCACATCCGGCTCTTCCTTGATCAATTCATACGTCAAGGCGACGTTCTCGTGACCTGCTTCGAGTTCTTTATACTTGTCGACCATCGCTTTTAAGCCGTTCGACTCATCGATGACTTTTTGTGCCGATTCCTGGTTGTTCCAGAAGTCCGGGTACGTCATCTCGTTTTCGAGTTCTTCAATCCGAGCAATCTTCGACTCAAGGTCGAGTGATGCCTTATATTCGTCGAGTTTCTTTTCCATCCACTCGGCGGTGTTGCGAATTTCTGCTAATTCCATGTAATCCACCTTCTCTTTCCGTGAAAAGAGGCAGGAATCTCCTGCCTCTCTTTCAGTCGATTCATCACTTATGCCTGACGGCCGTGACAGTTCTTATATTTCTTACCGGATCCACACCAGCACGGATCGTTGCGTCCGATTTGGTCGTTTGGATTTTTCCGGACCGGTTTTTTCTTGACCGCTTTGTCTTCCTTACCAGAAACCGCGACTTCGTCTTGGACGACTTTTTCGCGTTTGAGGTTCGGGTCGAGATCCGCACGAAGGACGAATTGTGTCACTTCTTCTGCGATCGCAGCGTTCATCGCATCAAACATCATTGAACCTTCCGATTGGTATTCACGGAGCGGGTCGTTTTGACCGTATGCCCGGAGGTGAATCCCTTCACGGAGTTGATCCATCTGATCGATGTGGTTCATCCAGTGTTGGTCGACGGCACGTAGGACGATGACTTTTTCGAACTCATCGAATGCTTCTGCTGGGACTTCTGACCGTTTGTGCTCGTAGTGCGCGAATGTGCGCTCTTTGAGCAACTCGATGATCTCTTCGCGTTCTTTTCCGAAGAGGTCGCTTTCCGTGACTTTCTCTTCGATTGCAAGCGTCTGGTTCGCCCACTCCGCAAGCGCACCAATGCTCCATTCTTCCGGTACGAACTCGACCGGCGTGTACTGATGGACACCTGCTTCGATCGTTTGCTCAATCATCGGACGGACGATATCTGACACGGAACCGGCATCGAGAATTGCTGCCCGGTCCGCGTACATGACTTTCCGTTGGTCCGCCATGACGTTATCGTAGCCGAGGACTTGTTTCCGTGCATCAAAGTTATTTCCTTCGACGCGTTTTTGAGCCGATTCAACGGCACGAGACACCATCCGACTCTCGATCGGTTGCGAATCATCCATTCCGAGACGGTCCATCATCGACTGCAGCGAATCAGAACCAAAGCGACGCATCAATTCATCTTCAAGTGAGAGATAGAATTGTGATGCACCTGGATCCCCTTGACGACCGGCACGACCACGGAGCTGGTTATCGATACGGCGTGATTCGTGACGTTCTGTCCCGAGGATGTAGAGACCACCTTTTTCTAAGACGCCTTGACCGAGCTTGATGTCGGTACCACGACCGGCCATGTTCGTTGCGATCGTGACCGAGTTCGCTTGACCCGCGTTCTCGATGATTTCCGCTTCACGTGCGTGGTTTTTCGCGTTCAAGACTTCGTGACGGATGCCACGTTTTTTGAGGATGTTACTAAGTAACTCCGACGTCTCGACGGCAACCGTACCGACGAGGACTGGTTGTCCTTCACGGTGGGCACGTTCGATTTCGTCTGCGACAGCAGCGAACTTCCCGTTCATCGTTTTGAAGATCAAGTCCGGCATATCGTTTCGGACGACCGGTTTGTTCGTCGGAACCGGTACGACGTGCATGTTGTAGATGTTACGGAACTCTTCTTCCTCCGTCTTCGCTGTACCGGTCATCCCGGCAAGCTTCGTATACATCCGGAAGAAGTTTTGGTACGTGATCGTCGCAAGGGTCATGGATTCGCGTTGAATCTCGACGCCTTCCTTCGCTTCGATCGCTTGGTGCAAACCTTCCGAATAACGACGACCTTCCATGACACGACCCGTGAATTGGTCGATGATCATGACTTCGTCTTCGCGAACCATATAGTCGACGTCGCGATGCATGACAGCGTTCGCCCGCAGTGCGAGGCTTAAGTGATGGTTGAGCGCAACGTGTTCGAGACCAAACAAGTTATCAATGCCGAAGTATTTTTCAGCCCGGTCGATTCCTTGCTCCGTCAACAGGACACTCTTCGTCTTGATGTCGACTGTGTAGTCTTCATCTGCTTTCATGATTTTCGCGAATGCATCTGCTTGCGAATAGAGCGCTGTCGATTTCTCGGCAGACCCTGAGATGATGAGCGGAGTCCGCGCTTCATCGACGAGAATCGAGTCGACTTCATCGACGACGGCATAACTGAGTGGACGTTGAACGCGGTCTTCTTTGTAGAGGACCATGTTGTCACGCAAGTAATCGAAACCAAACTCGTTGTTCGTTCCGTACGTGATGTCACAGCTGTATGCTGCTTGTTTTTCTTGACGCGACATGCTTGAGAGGTTCAAGCCGACCGAGAGACCAAGTGCTGCATAAAGCGGCTCCATGATGTCACGGTCACGTTTTGCGAGATATTCGTTGACGGTAACGACGTGTACGCCGTTGCCTGCGAGAGCATTCAAATAGACAGGGAGTGTTGCGACGAGCGTCTTACCTTCCCCGGTCTTCATTTCGGCGATATCCCCATTGTGCAGGACATATCCACCAATCAACTGAACGCGGTAGTGGCGCATGCCGAGAACGCGTGTTGACACTTCGCGACAGACCGCGAAGGCTTCCGGTAAAATATCATCTAAGTCTTCTCCGTTAGCGAGACGCTCACGGAATTCAACGACTTTCCCTTCCAGTTCTTGATCCGATAACGCACCGATTTGTGTCTCAAGCGCTTCCACAGCATCTGCTGCTTTTTCGGCTTTCTTCAGGACACGTTTCGTTGGTGCAAATAATTCTTTTAGAAAATTAGCCATGCCTTACAGTCCCCTTACTTCGAACGATTCTTTGAACGAACAGAATTCCGAGATTTTTCCTTTATTCAGTGTACCGAATACGACGTCAAATTTCAACAAGCGGACCAAGTAGCGGTCTCGGTCTTTTGTCGTAGAGCAAACGTACCTTGTTTAGAAATAGTTTTCCATCATATCAAAAAGGGACTCGCCCGTAAGAGCGAGTCCCTGTTGCATTCATTATTCTGGTTCAATCAAACCGTAACGACCATCCTTACGACGGTAGACGACGTTCGTGTTGCCCGTTTCTGCGTCTGAGAAGACGAAGAATGCGTGTCCGAGCATGTCCATCTGAAGAATCGCTTCTTCCGTGTCCATTGGTTTGAGTGTGAAACGCTTCGTCCGAACGAGTTCGAGTTCTGCCTCGTCCTCTTCATAGACTGGCGCTTCCGCTTCCGGTCCTTCGAGCGTTTTGAAGTACTCTCCGATGCCGCCTTCTTTAGCGCGCCCTCTCCGGTTCAATTTCGTTTTGTGTTTCCGGATCTGACGTTCGAGCTTATCGACGACGAGGTCGATTGCTGCATACATATCGCCATTGACATCCTCAGCACGGAGCAAGAGGTTTGGCATTGGAATCGTCACTTCGACTTTTTGCTTCTCATTGTTGACTTTGAGATTGACATAAGCCGTTTGCGCTTCCGTAGGAGTTGTAAAATAACGAGTTAACTTTTCAAGCTTTTTCTCGACGTAATCCTTGAGAGCATCTGTGACGTCCAAGTTTTCACCGCGAATGTTGTAGATCATGTAAACTCCTCCTTAAGTAACCGGTTGAACCTATGAATTCGAGATGCTCCAGTCGTTTCCTTCTGAATATTCGAAATTCTTCGGTTCGTTTTTATTATAGCACGATAAGTGAAGGAAGACCATGAGAACAATGACATTCTCATGAACGTTCACTACTGTTCTTAGCGTACGATAATATTGAAGCATGTTGATGTTAACGTATATACCCGTTCTATCCGAACTCAAAACAAAAACCGCTTTTAGGCGACTAGCCTAAAAACGGTGGCGGCTGCTATTGGATTAGATCTTTGAAACGTTCGCAGCTTGTGGACCACGATCGCCTTCAACGATTTCAAATTCCACTTCTTCGCCTTCTTCAAGTGATTTGTAACCATCAGCTTGAATTGCTGAGAAGTGTACGAATACGTCTTTAGCATCAGACGTTTCAATGAAACCATAACCCTTTTCAGCATTAAACCATTTTACTTTACCTTGTTCCATTCGAATTCACGTTCCCTTCGCAAACCAGAGTTCGAGAGCAAGCTCTCTACGGCTTAGTCTATCAAAAGAAGGAATTATTGACAATTAAAAATTCTGATTAATTTGAATTCAATCTGAAAAATGAATAATATTCCCTACTTATTGCTTTATATTTTAAAAAATCACATTGTCATTACAGTTGTACTATTGTATTATATCGTTAGTAATTACCTATTTTATCCATTGTCCTATCTTAAGGAGGATGTAGTCGAATGCGACCATTCCATAATGACGAAAAGTATCGAATCACGAAACGGACGGTGGCGATTCTCCCGTGCTACGACATGATGAAGCAATCCATCATCGTACTCGAGGATGGCTCGACCATCATGACCCCGCTTCGACCGTATCAACTACTGCAGCTTTCCTGCAGGCAATACAACAGTTCCATTGAGGAACGCATCGTGACAGCAAAACGTGTCGCATCTGTAAAAGGAAAAGTACCAGTCGTCATTGAACCGACACTCGGCCTCGTGTTTTTCCCAACAAAATCACCGAAACGTGATGATTGCGAGTGGTATGCTTGGAGCCACATGTCTGAAGTCATCGAGGAAGACGGACAGACGAAGCTCAAGACTCGTAATGGCATGATCCTTCCCGTAAACGCCTCTCCTTACATCGTCCTCAACCAAATGAAAGCAACTGGCGAGCTGATGGCTCGTTATCAACAATTGAACGCGATGACATTAGAGGAACGCTTTAATGCAATCAAATCTTAAAGAGTAACCGTAAAAAAATCAGGGTTGGGCGATGAATTCGCTCAATCCTTTTTGGTTTCTGCCGATATATAATGAGATGACAGTTTTAAAAAACAAGGAGGCTTCTCGATGAACATCCAATTGAATCCGGCACGTCCGGCGCAATCCCCTGGTCAGACGCCGCTTTTGGACACAAAGACCTATAAAGGGACGGTCCTTGAGCAGACTGGTCCGCATACGGCTCTCGTCCAGGTCGGTCGGGATAAGATCGAGATGACCTTCACAGGCGACGTTCCGACAGGTGATTTCCAGTTCAAGGTCAAAGGACAGACAGCAGAAGGTTACCTGATTGAACAACTAACACCAGCGACACCAGATGCGGAAACGCCACCTGTCCTGTCTGTTCCGTCAAATGTCGATCCCGCTTTGCTTGAAGGTGTACCTGCAGAACTGAAGCAAGCCGTCGCGAAGTTACTCGCAAGCGGTCAATTGCCGCAGACACCGGAAATCGTCGCCCAGCTTGTGACGGCACTGCAAGGAACGTACAAGGACTTAGCACTCGAACTCGTGTCGCGACCGGATACTGCACTGCCAGTTGACGCCGACGTCTTGATCGCAAGTCTCCTTGCGACAACGGAAGACTATTCGGACGTCCTTCCGGAGCACGACGCCTTAACGGAGCAACCGACGTTTGAAAAAGCCGTCGCCCTTGACGTCGCTCGTGTGACGCTACCGACGCAACGCGATATCGAGACAGCGTCATCTCTGCATATCCGACAATACATTGAACACGTACCAGCAGAGAAACGCCCGGCACTCGTCGCAACGCTCGAACAAGGCGAGATTGAGACGGTCCGCAAACAACTGGCGCCCTATTTCCCGCAAACACCGCTTGAGCCGAAGACAAGTGTCCGCGAGCAATTGATTGGTCTGACGGCACGGGCAAGTCAAACGGAACCAGTAACGGGGCAAACGGCACCGGTCCGCTCTGCCTTGACGCTTGTCCGCGAAGTGACGCCACGGCTTGCCGAAATCACGAACGATTTCAAGAGCCAACAGCGAACGATCGTCTCCCAACTTCGCCAGATCGAACCACTCGTCGAGACACGTCCAGTCCAGATGGTCGCCGTCATCGAGAGTACGGCGCAACGCTTAAAACAAGTCTTCCAGCAAACGGATGCTTTGTTACATACCTCGATGAAGGATGAAAAACAGCTAGTCCACTTTTTATCGAAACTCGAACGGGGTGCGGAACTGGCGTTACTCGGGCGTGGAACAGAGGCAAAAGCCGTATTACAAGAAGTCCGGGTTGCGTTTGAAGCCTTCCGGTATGCGCCAGCAAACGTTCGTCCGACTTACTTACCGGAGATGCAGGGACTACTGCCACAAGCGCCGTTTCCTTCGTCACAAACGGCACAAAAAGTCGTTCCATATGAGCCGCAACAGAACAGTCCACGTCTTTTGCAGGAAACCGTCCAAAAGACGCTTCAGCTCCAGACGGCGGAACTGAAACTGAGTACGCCGGCAGCAAATCCGGAAGCTGCCAAATTGCAGACGTTCCTTGCAGCACAACAGCAAGTCAATAAACCGGACAGTCAGCAACAGTTGAACCAGATTTTACTCGCCTTACCGGTCCAACTTATTGAAGCGACGGCAGGACTCCACGTCCATTTGCAAAATAAACGGCCGGACGAAGTGATCGACTGGGAAAACAATACGTTGTATGTCCAGCTCAATACGCCGCGCCTCGGGGAAATCGGTGTCCGGGTCGAGACCGTTAACCGAAAGATGCAGATCACAATCGAAAACGATCATCCGGTCCTTGAACAACTGGCGACCCCATTCCTCGACCGAACGACGGACGCCTTGCAAGCAACCGGTTACCAAGACGTCCGAATCCAGTTCCGTCCATTCACGCGTGAGCAAGTCACAGAAACCGTCAAACAAGACGAGACACCACGTGGCTATGACTACCTTATCTAAAAGGAGAGACCGATATGTATCAGAAAATCGACTTAACCGGACGCAAGACGGCTGCTGTCCTCCGCTACGATGAAGCATCCGGTCAAGCACCGGTCGTCGTCGCTCGAGCTAGCGGTCAAGCCGCCGATCGAATCCTGCAAGAAGCACGGGCGAACGGGGTCGCGATCGAACACGATACGTCCCTGCTCGGTCACTTGCTTGATCTCGACCTTGGGACAGCGATCCCACCGCAACTTTACGACGTGATGGCAGAACTGCTCTTACTGATCGAAGAACTCGACAATGCGAAAGGACGGCAGACATGACAGAACAAGAACTCTACGCGATGACCCCGCAACAGCTGACGGAAGTGATGTTGACGGGACTCGCCCTTCAATACGATCGCGCCATCCTCGCGCGTGACGCGAACCGCTTTGACGAAGTCAACGAACGCTTACAAAAAGCCTATCAGTTACTCGACAAATTGCAGGCGGGGTTACATGACGACGGTGGTATCATCACCGCACAGCTCGATGCCCTCTACCACTATCTTGCTGAGCAAACGTTACAGGTTTATAAGACGCCGCGTGTCTTAGACGAACTACTCGAACTGGCAGAAGACTTACGCGTCACTTGGCAAGCGGCACAGACCGTCGATCGACCACTCGTGCGCGCCGCACATCATCAACGATACGAAGGGATGGAATACGAATGAGAATCACGAACAACGTTCAAGCCTTAAAGGCTTATCGCAATCTCAGCATCAACCAGACGAACGTCAAGACGACGATGGATAAACTATCGAGCGGTCAGAAGATTAACCGGGGTGCGGATGATGCAGCTGGTCTCGCGATCTCGGAGAAGATGCGCAATCGCTTGAAGGCACTCGATAAAGCGGAACAGAACGTCCTCGATGGTGTCTCGATGATTCAAACGGCTGAAGGTGGTTTGAGTGAAACACATAACCTATTGCAACGGATGCGGGAACTGGCCGTTCAAGCTGGGAACGAAACACTTGCAAAAGAAGACCGATTAGCTATCCAAAGTGAGATAACGGCTCTTACAAATGAAGTTTCACGTATCTCAAAAACGACGCAATTCAATGGAAAAGAATTATTAAGTGGGAAATTCAAGAATACTAATAATGCAATATTCATCCAGACAAACGCGGGGGCAAACGAAGGGATCTCGATTACAATTGCGGATATGAGATCATCAGCACTCGGGATAAGTACTAAAACAAAACCAAACGTTGACGTCCCACCTCTTAACCCCAACGTCACTGAATATGCACTAAGTGTCATGACAAGCGCTGACGCAAATAAGGCAATTAGTCAATATACAAAAGCAATTGATAAGGTGTCTTTACAACGGGCACAACTCGGGGCGATCCAGAACCGATTCGAAGCAACGTCGTCCGTCCTCAGTGTCAGCGTCGAAAACTTGACGGCGTCGGAATCACGAATTCGCGACACCGATATGGCGCGTGAGATGATGGAATATGCGAAGTACAATATCCTTAACCAATCCGGGATGGCGATGATTGCTCAAGCAAACGCCCTACCGCAAGGCGTCTTACAATTACTCAACTAAGGAGGCAAACCCGATGGATATCCGCCGCATCCAAGAAACGCAACGACTCCAGTCCTTAAAAGGCGGTCCCCGTGAAGTCGAGGCATCGACGACGTTCTCTGCCTTGATGCAGGAGAAACGGGACCACAAAGGTTACGAGCGCCTGCAACAGAAGCTCGCGCTCGTCGAAGAACACGGTCAATTGCTAGCTGAGAGCCAGACGATCGAACATCTCGAAAGCTACAAAGAAAAGATCAAGGACTTCTTAAAAGATGCCCTCGACCAATCACAACAACTCGAAGAGAAGCGCGGCTTTAATCGTCGTGGTCGGACGAAGATTTATAAAGTCGTCGAGCAAGTCGACGCAAAACTCCTTCAGTTGACGGATACGGTCATCTCTGGCGAGTCGCGTCGGCTCGATATCCTCGACCAAATCGGCGAGATTAAAGGGATGCTCGTCAACGTCTTCGTGTAATCCAAATTAGAGGAGTTCCTCCATATGCCAGATCTATATTTTAAAAAATGTACCTGCCCCTACTGCTTGAAGATAACGGAAACAAAACGAGTCTTATCGAGGCATGCCCGTGTCGCTTCGACCGACTTTGATGGTTTCATTCGCTATAAAGGTTCCAACGTGTACCTTTATGAACCGGTCCAGTGTATCCATTGTCGGTTCTTCTTCCACGAATCATTCGGAAAGTTGTCGCCGGATGTTCGGGTGATGTTACAAGAGCACATCCTGTCGACGCTTCCTGTCTTACCATTCGCTAGTACAGAACGGACAATCGAACAGGCAATCCAGCTCTACAAGCTTTGTCTCTACACTGCTCAGTTGACAGAGCAAAAAGCAGCGATCCAAGCGATGCTTGGCGTTCGTTTATCCTGGTTGCACCGTTTAATCGGGCAATCAGAGGAAGAGAAACTTTGGGCGAGTCGAGCGATTGAAAAATATGTATCACTTTATGAGAACTACACGTCAACTCAAAAAAGTGGTATTCCGGAAGAGGTACTGCTACTACGGATCGCTGATTTATACGCTGTGACACAAGATAAAGAGCAAGCTCGTCTATGGTATGGTCGTTTATTCCACAGTCAAGAAGCTACAGACAAAATCAAAAAAGAAGCACGATCTCATTGGGAATGGGTTCAAGAGCAGGACTGATCCTTGTTCGTCATCAGACGGGACAAGGATTTTTTCACCACTCGTCGAAAGGAGCCAACACACTGTTTCAGGAAAGGAGGTCCGCGATGCGACCGATGTTACCAATTCTCTATTTACTCATTAGTTATAGACTGATGGTGCTCGTCAGCGCTACGCCATTCGTTCCGCTTGTCGCCGTTCTTGCGACACTTCTTGCTGTGACATTCGTCGCTGTTAAAGCCAGGCGTTGGTTCTTCCCTAAGCACCTAGAGCGTTCGGTCGGCATCGCGATTCTCTTGTTCGCAAGTGGTCTCTGGATCAATTTTACCTTGACCTTCTTTCCGCATCCGCCGGAAGTCGACTCTGCTGCCAACTTAACCTTGACCGCCTTTCTGATTCTGACCGCCATCGCCTTTGCCCGATTGATCGACTGGTCTTCGATTCGACATGCACGGTTACTTTATATTGATGGCGTGCTCTTGTTCGGGATGGTTTTTGTTTTCGGTTATACGGTCATCCTGCGACATTTACCAACATTCGCTCGCTCCGATATCGAGTTTGTCGTCATGCTTGGCTATGCGATCAGTTTCATTGCGCAGTTGTTCTTCTTTTTGATTTTGTATGCGACAGGACTTCGTGGATTGGCACACAGACGACTGATTCGGGCGATGATGGTATTCATCTTGGCGAACTTCGGCTATTACACGTTCTTTATTCGTGATGAGTTGACGTTCGCTGCTTGCTTCTTCCCGCTTTATGCGGTCAGTTTGCATGAACTAGCTGTCTATTTCAAAGATGTTCCACCGAAACAGCCGGCACGCGATCGACTCGGAAGACCATATTTACCGTATATCAGTCTGCTCGTTCTGTTGACGGGCATCACGTTCCTCCCGATGGCGCAGGATGTCTACTTCCCGACGCTGATCATCTTGTTCTCGTTGTTTATGTTCCGGCAATTTTTCTCCGAACGTCTCAATCGCCAACTGCTGACGGAACTCGAGACGTTCGAAGTCGATTTGACACACCGGATAGACCGCCATACGGCGCAACTCGAACTCCGGAAGGAAGAGTATCGCCGCCTGTTCCTCGCCCACCCACAACCAATCGTTCGCTTCGACGGCAACGGGCATGAGAAAGCGATGAATCCGGCAGCAGAACTCTACTTCCCGCACGGGTATGTTCCTGATGCGTTAGTCGATCAATTGATTGTGGCATTCCTGAAGCTCGAAACTGGTGAAAAACAACTATTGATGCGTCCCGTCGACGGACGAACGTTTGAAGTAACGTTGATTCCGATTCCTGGTGAGTCTGATCTTTACGTCATCCTATCAGATTTGACCGAAGCCTTATCGCAAGAAAAGTGGCTTCAGGAACTCGGCTATCACGATGCATTAACGGCACTTCCGAATCGCCGTTACTTCGAGGATCACCTTGGATCGCAGCTAGCAACCTTAACCGAAGGATCACTTTTGTTCATCGATCTCGACGGCTTTAAACAAATCAATGATTGCTATGGACATGATGCTGGGGACTATGTCCTGCAGGAGACAGCACGGCGCTTACAACTAGATTTAACGCATGACGATTTAGCGGCACGACTCGGGGGCGACGAGTTCATCGTCTTCCTCGCTAGTCATCGCGCGGGGACGATCATCTACGCCGAGAACCTCCTCCTTCGCCTGAACAATCCGTTTTTCTTTGGCGCGATCGCGATACACGTCACGCCATCAATTGGCATCGCCCGTTACCCCGAGGATGGTCGGACGACGAGTCTGTTATTGATTTGTGCTGACGAAGCGATGTACACCGTCAAACAAGAAGAGAAAAATGCGTATCGTTTTAAATGAACGGCAAAATGCCCTATCCACGGAAATGGACAGGGCACTTTTCATGAGTTTACGACTCACGACGATATTTTTCTTCTTCATAGGCATCTGGTGCATCGGAGACGGGACGTTCGAACTCTTCCCACGATTCCGATTCGACGTCTGGTTCAATAAACTGATCGTACGAGCCGTCCGATTGGAAATACGGCTGCGGTACGGAACGTTTTTTGTCTTCCCGCTTGGTCACGAAAGATCCCTCCCTCACACAAGAAAGTTACTGACGAGAATCAAAATATGGTGAAAAACTATGATCGACTTCCTCATACGGATCGACGTACGATTTACGACTCGTTTGCGTCTGACGCAACTGACTGATTTGTACCCCTAATTTAGCCGTTTCTGCTGATAATTTCAAGTCGATTTTTCGACTATCAGCGACGAGTTCCTGGATGACGGCTTGGTTGGCACCGGCTAGCAGATTCGAGTGTGCCGCAATGAATGCTTCTCGTTCGTTCAGCAGACCTTGAATCTTCTCGATCCATTCGTCATACGTCTCTTCATTCGGCGTTTGATCAAGTAGTTCGATCAATCGTTTCGTCTTCAGGCGAAGCGGATCAAGCGGACTCATCGTTGCCGTGCGAGTTTCATCGCTTCTTTCCACGTCTCGCGGAATTCTTCGGCAAAACCGATGACTTCGTCGATTGCAACCAAATCATTTTTGACGTTGGCATCAATCAAGCGTGTTTGCATATAGTCATAAAGACTGTTCAAGTCTTTTGATAGGGCAATCGATTGATTGAGCGTTAATTGCAATTCCGTAATGATCGCTTGCGCTTTTTGGATATTCGTATTTTTTTGTTCGATCATCTTCTGCTCAATTGCTCGTTTTGCAAGCATCGAGAATTTGATCAATCCTTCGTATAACATCAACGTTAAATCTTGAGGTAACGCCGTCGTTACCGAGTTCGTCTGATACGTCGCATAAGGGTTCATCGCGTTTCCTCCTTTTTATTGTCCTTGTCCAAGATAACCAGCAAGCGTCGCCGACTGACTGTTTGCTTGATTCATCGCCTGTTCCATTGCCGCGAATCGCCGATAGTAACTGTCTTCTTTTCGTTTTAGCTTGTCTTCCCATGACAGCATACTCTTATCGAGATCAGCGAGTGATTTTCCAAGTCGATAGGTCGTCGCAATCGCTCCGTCACGCCCGGCGACTCCAGAAATCTTATCGCGAAGCGTCGTTGCGAAGCCTTGAATTTGTCGGACAAACCCATCTAGTCCATTGGAATTCGGAATCGTATTTCCTTGGGCATCTTTCGTCGGTTCCGGGGCGTCAGCTGTAAACAATTTATAGATGCCTTCCGGCTGTTCTTCAAGCATCTTCTTCAGTTTCGCTTCATCGATTTTCAACTTCCCGCCGTCACGAAATTCACTCGTTGAAGTGATGCCAATTTGCGACATGTACTGGAGTTGGATCGTATCCGTACCTGACGTATATGAGTAACCCGTATCAATTTTCGACGAAATCACACTACGGAACTGATTAAGTCCATCCTGCAAGTAGCTATCGTTCTTCAGAATCCCACTCATCGCTTTTTCTTCCCATTTTTTTACTTCGTCTTCACTCAATTCTTTACGTTGCGCATCCGTCAACGGTTGATATTCGCGATATTTCTCTTCACGAATCTTTTTGTTCATCTTATCGATGACGTCGTTATATTTATCGACGAAATTCTTGATTGAGTCAAAGTTTTTTTGTGTATCAAGCGTCGTATTAATAGTCGTCGTTGTCGTCGTGACGTTATTTAAGGTGATTGTCAGACCGTTCTGAGTGAACGTATTCGTCGTTTGTTCGAGTTGTTGTCCACCAATCGTGTATTTCGCGTTCTGTCCTTCACGACCGAACGTTCCATCCTGCGAATTGATCTTTGCGGTATTATTCGAAGCATCGACGATGGAGATATCGACACCTGCGGGATTTAAATTACCGGTACTCGTTTTCGTTAAGACAAGTTTCCCCGTCAAATCATTGAAGACGGCGTTCATCCCGAGACTTGTTTTACCATTGATTGCTGCTGTTAAGTCAGAAATCTTTTGTGTTGCGTCAAGCTTCAACGTCTCCGTCACCGCTTTACCTGTCGCATCGAAGGTATTGATCTGCACATTAATTTTCCCGTCCGCGTCCTTCGTGAACAATCCACTTTCTTCGAGTGTCGCAGCACTCTTTTTTCCGCTTGCTGCAACGAGTGTTACCGATGCAGCACTCGCAAGTTGCTCAATCTTATCAATCGTTACACTACCGGCCGGCGCTCCCGGACTTGCCGTTACCGTCAATGCAGTCGGATTCGAGCTCATGACTGTCTTTGATTGATAGTTCTTAGATAACAGCATATCGCTTGCTGCTGTTCGAAATTCAAGTAAAGAACGATTTATTTCACGGTACGCATCTCGCTCCCAAGTTAGTATCTGCTTTTTTTGAGAAAGTCGATCAACGGGTAAACGCTCAGCTTGCATTAGTTTTTTTATCATCGCCTCTGTGTCAATACCACTTGCTAGACCACTCAAACGAATTGCGGTCATTATAGCCACCTCTTTATCTATATTTTTTTATTTATTAATTGATTAAATTCCATAAATTCGGCAAAGAAGTCCAATTCTTTTTTACTTGGAATTTCTTGAATTACATTATTATCAAAATCAACTAATTGAATATAGTATTCATTTAATTTTTCGTGCTTTACAAATCTCAAATCTGTATGTTGTTTTTCTAACTTTATATTAGCTACTTTTATAAAATCCTCTAATTCATTATCCCCTGATGAATTTAATTTCACTTGGTTCTTTGGCTCATTTTCTTTTTCTATACTATTAACGTTTGTATTAGAAAAATTATTATTTAAACTGATAACGCTCGATAAATTTTTATTAATCTCAAGAGACATTTTTCCTCCACCTCAATTGATATAGTTAATTTTTTATTAAAAGCGTTACATATTGAAATTTAATCATGTCTGAATCTCTCATTTTCTTTAGTACATCAATAAAATAAAAAGTGTTATGTTCAAATGTTTTTGAAAGTGATTGAATTAATTTAATAGTCATATCTTCATCAATTTTATTATGAAATGCCCCCATGCCTATCAAATGATTTTTTATCAAAAGAAAATGTGTGGTCAATTTAACAAAACTTTCATATGGTTTTTCAGCATCAATTGGAAAACAATTTTTAAAAACATAGTTAACTAAATAGTTTTCTAATATGTGTGAGTTTTTATTTATAAAAGGTTTATATATCTCATTAAATTTATTTTTATAATTTTTTATAACAACTTCTTCAGATACACCATTTTCTAGTAATAATCCCTTTTGCGTTTCGCTAGAGCATTCAAGATATCTTTTGGAAGATATATCAGCAGATAATCTCAACACTAATAATTCTCTGAATAATTTCAATTGCAAGTCTTCTCTTTTATCAATGTTATTTAAATCATTTTTTATCTCTAAACTATCAACCATATTCAAAAATACACCAATAAAACTTGGTATTTTATGAATATTTTGATTATCTATATTTTCTTCAATCTCTTGCATTAGCATTCCAACTAAAATCAATCTTTCTTCAATTGTATATTCTCTTTTTTGTAATATATATACTGTAGAATATCTATATTCTTCGAATAAGTCTTGCCAACTATAAATTGATTTTATGTTTGTTTTTATATTAGATGAAATTAACTTATTATCAGTTCTATCACCTTTTATCTTTTCAAATTTTATCCCTTCTGGATTGAGTAGTATTTTTCTTGCAGCTTCAGGACAAGAAACAGTCATTGATTTTTCAACAGTATTATTTATAGAATTAAATCGACGTGGGTACATTGAACAAGTGTTACTTAAATATTGTTCACCTAAATCAAGTTGTACACCACACAATTTATCTTCAGTTAAAAAGGTACAACTATTTCCTTTCATTTTGACATAACCGAAATCCGCTTCTGTGTTACTAGATAAATTTTTTTCAACACCACTATTAATTTTATTTTTTTTAGGAAGTTTTTTGTATTTTTTGAACGTTTTTTTATCAATTGGTACATTCCATCCTGCACAACAAGTGTCTTCACATAAAGATCCTATACAAGAGAACTCTTTATAGTAATCTGGAGCTAGTGTATTATCCATGATCAAAATCTCCTTTTTTTGTAAAATGAATATATTTATTTAAATACAAATAGGGAGGTTCGCCTCCCTATTTGTATTTATCTAATATATTCATTTTGTGTTTAACGAAGTAATTGTAAAACACCTTGTGGCTGTTGGTTTGCTTGAGCTAGCATAGCTTGTGCAGCTTGAGCAAGTATTGAGTTTTTCGTTTGGTTCATCATCTCTTTAGCCATATCAACGTCACGAACACGAGATTCTGCAGCTGATAAATTTTCAGAAGAAGTTTGTAGATTTTTAATTGTATGCTCTAAACGATTTTGTGCCGCACCCAAGTAACTACGACCTGAAGATACTGATGCAATTTGAGTATCTAATGTAGCAATTGCAGTTTCCGATTTTGTTTGATCACTAATATCTGCAGCTGCCAAAGCTGTATTAACTGCTGATAAATCAATGCCAGCCGTATCTAATTTCAAATCAAATACCTGGTCTTTATTTGCGCCAATGTGTAGTTTAACAACACCAGCTGTTCCAGCTGATTTATCCAAAAGATTTTGAGTATTGAACTGTGTAGTAGAAGAAATTCTTTTTACTTCTGTAGTTAATTGATCAAACTCGTCTTTCAATGCAGTTCTATCCGCAGCAACGTTTGTGTCGGAAGACGACTGTACAGCAAGCTCGCGCTGACGTTGTAAAATATCATGCACTTCATTTAAAGCTCCTTCAGCAGTTTGAATCATAGAGATACCATCTTGTGAGTTTTTAGAAGCCATATCTAATCCACGAATTTGTCCACGCATTTTTTCAGAAATTGCAAGACCCGCAGCGTCGTCGCCTGCACGGTTAATACGTAAACCAGAGGCGAGCTTTTCCATCGATTTTGATTGAGCATTTGTTGCCGCTCCTAGTTGACGATGAGTGTTGAGAGCAGTAATGTTGTGATTGATAATCATTGTAATTTCCCTCCATAGGATAAGTTTTTTGTCTCTTCAAAGATCCGTCTTCTCCGAGATGTGCCCCCTGGCCGGCCCAAGGGTGACACGGTAGAATTAGTCGATGACTGCTTCCACCTTATATATCGTCGTCTGCTCGAAATGTTTAACAACTTTCTTCAAAAAAATGCAAAAAAATCGCACATCCTGTTTAGATGTACGATTTTCTCATAGCTTACAGACGCGTCGCACCCGTCTCTGCTTGTAATTGTTCTGCTACTGCAACCAATTCTTCCATTGCGCCGTTCACTTCACCGAGTGATGCTGCTTGATGGCTTGATGCCTGCAAGACTTGTTCCGCGTGTTTCGATGCTTCCTCGACCATTGCGAGGATATTCGCAGTTGTTAAACCGACCTGATCAATCTCTTGATCCGATTTGACGACGAGTTGGTCAACTGATTTCACGCGTGAATAGACGTTCTCTGTTGAATGATGAATCTCTTCGAACGACGATCCTGCTTGTTCGACGAGTCCAACTCCTGTTGCTACTTCACTTTGAACATCCGTCATCGCGTTCGCCGTGTCATTAACAAGACGTTTGACGCCAGAAATCAAATCAGTAATTTCTTTTGCAGATGTTGCTGTCTGTTCCGCGAGTTTTTTGACTTCTGCTGCGACGACGGCAAAGCCACGTCCTGCTTCGCCTGCGCGTGCCGCTTCAATCGATGCATTCAAACTGAGTAAGTTCGTCTGTGCTGAGATATCACTAATGACATCCGTGATCCGCGAAATCTCACCTGTCATGTCCGTCAAACGACCATTGAGTGTCGCTGACTGTTCCATCTTCTTCGAAATCATATGCATCGCTTGGACGGAATCTGTTGCGAGTGTCTTCCCGTTCTGGGCTTCCGTCTGCATGACAGTCGCTGATTTCAACGCTTCGTTCATCTCTTTTGCGACTTCATCCATCGTCCGTTTGACCGCACCGAGGGCGTCCATCGACAAGTAGGCTTGATCGACGTTTTCGTTCATCTTCGCGGACAACTCTGCCATCGCTGAACGGATGCTTTCACCCGACGCATTGCCTTCTTGGACTGCTGCTGCGATTTCTTGCGCGGACGCTGTCAGTTTATCGCTTGAGCTGCCCATCTGTGTCGCTTGTTTGCGAATATGTAGAACCATGACTTCGAGTTCATGCATCAATTGGTCGACTTCATCCCCGCGTTTTGCTTCTTCGAAATCGACATCGAAGTTGCCGTTTGCGACTTCGCGTGCCGTTTCGGTCGCCTTTTCAATCGCTTTGATTGGTTGACGCAAAATCAACTGAATCAACGACGTCCCAATCAACGATAACAGTAAGCCAATCCCTGCTCCAATCCAAATCGCGTTCGTATCCGCGACATCGAGTCCCCGGTGGAGATAAAGCACAAGCTGGGCTGAGATGCCGCTCGTGATGACCGAGATGGCTAAGACCCAAAAGAATAACCGTACCTTCAAGTTGCTTCGTAATTTACGCATAACCGAAACTTCCTTTCCTGTATCTTCTTTCACCGTCCTCTCTATCGGTTTCTTTTGGAACCGTTTTAAGTCAGTTGACCCGAATTTCAAAAATGATTTCATTTCCAGTGTTATGACAAAAGTCCATCAAAAAGAGTGATGGATCAAATCATCCATCACTCTCTCTTATCTTATTTCCGCTCAATCTCAACATACTTATACGAAATATCCGTTCCGACATTGTGTCGGGCAAGATTCTTCACTTCCGTGTTTTGCAAGAAGGCATTCTTCCGTTGGTAGACCGGCGAGATTGCTTGATCGTCGAGCAACACGCTTTCCGCTTTACTGAGTAAGGCAAGACGCTTGTCTTGATCGAGTTCACTTTCAGCCTGTTTCAAGAGACGGTCATACTGTTTGTTCGAATAATCCATCATGTTGAACGGGTTACCCGTCGTGAACAAGTTCAGGTATGTCGTTGCATCCTGATAATCTGGTGCCCAGCTAGCGAGTGACAGATCGTAGTCCCCTCGTCCTTCACGGGCGAGGCGTTCTTTCTTCGGAAGTGACAACAATTTGACGTCGACGTTCTGCTTCTTCAACGCGCCTTGGATGTACTCACCGATTTTTTTTGAGACATCGTCGTCTTCAATCAACATCGTCAACTCAAGATTTTGCTTTGCCAGCACTTTGTTTGCCGCTGTAACATCGTACGACGATTCGATTTGACGCGCACTATCGTATTTCGGATCAAGTTCTTGCGGTACGATGTAGTCAGCAGGGAGTGATCCGTTTCCGAGCAACGTTTCCGTCATCGCTTTTTTATCATATGCCGCATCAATCGCTTGGCGTGTCTGTTTATCTTTTAAGGCATCTGTCTTTTCGTTCATCCGGATAAAGAACATCCGCGAATCGCTGAACGTGTTGTACTCTTTTTGATCCTTGTACGTCACGACGTTCTCCGAGTTGAGTGGCGCGACATCCAGTTCACCGGACTCGAACAAGTTGATCGCAAGCATCGGATCCTTGATGATCTTGACGTCGACTTCATCGATCTTGACGTTTTTCCGGTCTGCGTACTCAGCATTCTTCGCGAGCGTGTAGCCTTGCTCGGCTTGATATTTCTTGAACGTGAACGGTCCGTTGTAGACGTTCGTCTTTGGATCCGTTCCGAACTGATCGCCTTCAGCTTTGACGATATCTTCCCGGACCGGCATATAGGTGCCGAACGTCGTCATGCTGAGGAAGTACGGTGTCGGACGTTTTAATTCAATTCGGAGTGTCTCGTCATCGACCGCTGTCGTTTTTTCGACCGGCTCAAGCAAGTAAGCGAACGGTGAGTTCGTTTTGACGACACGCTCGAACGCATAACGGAAGTTCTCCGCTGTGACGGGCTTTCCGTCTGACCACTTTGCATTCGGATCAAGCTTGAACGTGTAGACTTTTCCGTCCTCTGATACGCTATGCGATTTTGCTGCTGCCGGAACAAGTTCGTTCTTCTCATCAAAACGATAGAGTCCTTCGTAGATTTGATTGAAGATGTTTGACGTGATGGCATCTGACGGGTCAACCGACAAGAGATCATAACTTTCCATCGTATGCAGGACCTTCTTGTCCGCTTGTTTATCTTCTGCTGGTTCTGTCGTTGCACATCCTGCGAGTAAAACTGCCGTACTCGCCGCTGCGATCAATGTCTTTTTCATGTGTAGTGCCTCCTGAGAAATGTGATGAGCGTTGGATGATTCGGCATTTGACGTACAACAAAAGGCGTCCTCTACGCATAGCTAACAGCTAATGCATAGAGGACGCCTGTATCCGCGCGGTGCCACCTCTGATTGAGACGAAAATCGTCTCCACTTGTCGCTGGTCCAACAACCAGCTAGCCCGGTAACGGGGGCAACCGTCCTGTCTACTCGAAGGTTCAACAGGCTCTCAGCGGTCCATTCTCGTTCAGCTTACCGTGTCAGGCTCTCACCATTCCTGACTCGCTTGGTCGGCAGTGTTGACGATACTTACTCCGCGTCGTCGATGTAATTGATATGGCTTAACTTGTTGTTTACTTTACACGGCTTGTTTTTCGCTGTCAACGAAAAAAGTCAGAACGGATGGTCTTCTTGTTTTTCTTGTTCCCGACGGACCGGACGTGGTCGAATCGGTTCGACGTGCTTGACATGTGTCTGTGTGACGATGCGGTTACCGAGTGCAGTATCGACCAAAATCGTGATCGCTGCTGCCATGTGTAAGAACATCCCGACGACCGGAATGACACCGACCGTTGATGCGACGATCCCGACGATATTCCCTTTTGAAACATTTCCAGCACGTGCCGTCAATACGACGACGACGATGTGAAACGCGAGCATCAACCACAGGGCATTATAACCTGAGAAAAAGACGATTGAACCACCTAAGAGCGGAATCCCAAGTACCGCTTCCATTCCACCTGATACCCACTTCAACGTCCGCAATGAATCCTGTCGACTCTCCATGACGTCGCCTCCTCTTTTTTTCCATATGTCTAGTATACGACGGATTGCAGAAAAGGTTCCAACGTTTTTGTTTAGTTTCTGTATTAATCATCACAAAAAAAGAACGATCCGGAGACCGTTCTTCGATGAGGCATCACACGTCCACTCGACTCCTACAGGAAAAAGCGCAGTCGCGCTGTCAGAGAAAAACAAGACCCGGCTCTGCGTCGAAGACGACAGTGCCGCGGCTTGTGTCTCGCCTGAGGAAAGCGAGTGGAAAAATCGTGATGCTCATTCAATTAAACCGCCAACACGTGGAACTGATAGCCACGATGCACGACGAATCCTGCCTCTTTGTAAAGATCGAGTGCCCGGTCGTTGTCCGTCTCGACGTCGAGTTCGAGTTGTGTCCGACCTGTCCGGAACAACGCTTGAACCATCAACTTCAGCATCTTTTTGCCGTAACCATTGCCCTGCGCTTCCGGACGAACCGCAAACGCATGAATGCTCGCTTGTGTGTCGGAAGCGAGGTAGGCACGGATGACACCGACCGGTTTGCCGCTTGCGACACCGATGAAAGTGATCCGGTCATCGGATTCGATTGCTTGATAGATCGACTCTGCTTCTTCGTCCGTGTTCCCGAACGATTTACCGAGGGTCTCGACGATGAACGGACGATCGTCTGCTGTCGCTTCGCGTAATTCGAAATCCGGATCGGCTTTTAAGAACAACTGCGCCTTTTTCAAGATCATGTTGTACTCGGTCATCCGGTACTCAGCACCTAATCCTTCGAGGACAGCTTGACCTGACTCACTTGCGTCGTCAATGACGAACGTAAATGCTTCGACGCCTGCTTCCGTAGCACGTGCGTGCGCCGCTTCGACAAGTGCCGTGAAGACACCTTGTTTCCGGTAATCCGGATCGACAAAGACATTCAATTCCCATTCCGTCGGTAAGTACGCGAATGCTTGTAAATATCCAATCAATTGCTCGCCATCATAGATTGCGAAATCGTTCTCGCCAACCCAATCGGCTGCGACTTTTAATTCAATGCCATCGTGATCATTGACACATTTTTCGAGTTGTAATACATCTGTTGTTTGTTTGACGTCTGCGACGTTCCATTCCATAATTCACTCACCTCATTTTCAACTATACCGAACGAACAAAAGAAGCACTAGCAAAAGCTAGTGCTCATTGCAGTTTGAATGTCTTCATCATCTGCGGGACGTCCTTGACGATCAAATTCTCGATCGCTTTTTTGCCGACAGCGCCTTTGACAGCTTCCGTCGGTAAGACGTAGTAGTACGTTTTGCTACCTTTCGTCCCGAGATATGTACCATATCCGATTTCACGGTCGAACTGTTTTTTCGAGAGCTTCTTCGGCTCGTAGTTCAAGTTGACGAGCAGTTGATCCGCTCCTTTGACTTTATAGTACAACGCGAACGTGCCGCTTCGCGTGACGACACCGTATTTCGATTTAACCGTCTTGTTCTTGACGAGCTCGACTTTGTCTTGCTGGATCACTTTTTTCAACGCGTCCGTCGTTTTGACGGTATAGCCGAACGTCTTGTTCGCGACGACCCCTTTACTGTATGTCACGTTACTTGCGGCAAAACCCGTCACCGGAGTCAGACATGCTCCGAGTAAGACTCCTGTCATTGCGATTCGTTTCATGCTGACTCCCCCTTAAAATGATCGATAGTAATGGATTCCCTTTTGTGAAATAGGTAAACTCTATTCTCGAAAAAGATTTGACGGAATTGTCTAAATTTCTTACGATAGGGATAACGAAACGAAATGGGGTTAAAGCGATGACTGAACAAGAACAATTAACGCAAGAACAGCTCGATAACTTGCTCAAGAATGCGTTTGCAATGCAGGTTCCGATCCTCGAGAAGTTCATGAAGGATACACACGATCGTTATGCACTCGCAACGACGTCGTTCAAGCGTGACATGGAAGCGATGAAAGAGACGGAATGGCATCAGTTCTTCGCGAGTAAACTGTTACCGCACTTCTTCCTCGAGCACCTCGGATTCGGGGCATCGTTCCGCTTCAACGGACACGATAAGGAAGTCGATCTTCCAGAGAACGTCGTGCCGGTCCGTAATGATGCCGATGAGCAAATCGACAAGGTCGTCCTTGGGGTCAAAAAGGCGATGCAAGATGAGCACATCAAGAATCACGATCTTGTCGCGAACTTCTATAAGGAAACACTCGAACTCGCTTGCCAGATGGGCAGCCGTGTCGGGATGAGCGATGAGTTCTATACTCTCGTCAAACCAAGTCTCGTTCATGCGAACGACGGTCAATAATCGTTACATTAATTCAAGAGAGGTCAGTTCCGGAATGGTTTCCGAAAACTGACCTCTCTTTTTGTATGTTTGATAGAATCCGCTTAAAACCGAACGTAGAACACCGCTCCCCCACCATTCCGGTCTCGAACACCATACGCAAACTGATGACTATCGAGAATCATCCGACTGATCGCAAGACCGAGTCCATGCCCGGCACTGCCTTCTTGTTTGACGTAGACGTCCCAGATCGTCGCCCGGTCTTCTGCCTGAACTCCCGCTCCTTCATCCTCGACCGTCAACTCGTCATGCGTTAAGAGAACGGTGACCGTCCCGCCGACGGGTGAAGCAAAACGGGCGTTCATCAAGAAGTTGATCAAGACGCGCTCGAACATGCGTGGATCAAGTGACTGCCTAACCGGTTGTAGCTCCGTCGCCAGTGTCAGTCCTGCCTGTGTGAACGTCCCGCGCAGGCGTTCAACTGTCGCAAGCACGAGTTCATCGAGTGACACATCCGTTTTTTCAAGCGGCATCCGTCCACCGGCAAGCTTCGAATAAAGCAACGTCTCATCGATCAGATGACCGAGTCGATCCGTCTCCTCGATGATACTCGTCGTCACGTCGGGCAATTCAGCAACGGGAATGACACCTGCCGCGAGTGCCTCGGTCTCGTTTCGAATGATCGCGAGCGGTGTCCGCAAGTCATGGGTGATGCCGGCAATGAACGTCTTCTGTAGATGATCCTTCTGCTTGAGTTGCGTCTGCATCTCGTCGACTGCGTCAATCAATTCTCCGACTTCATCCTTCGGTCGTGCTGGCAAGACGACGTCCGTTTCACCGGCACCAATCTTTTGGGCAACGGACCGAAGCGTGACGATAGGTCGCGTCAGGTGCCGTCCCATATAGTAAGCGAGTAAGGATGCGAGTAATAGGGTCACGAGTAACGCGAGTCCAATCGCGAGATAAACACCACTCAGGGCACTACTCGCAAGTGGTGCTTGTCGGACCGTCGTGATGCGCGTTCCATCAACCGTCAACTGATACGTCAGCAATCGTTCGTCTTGTACTTCGATGACGTCTTCTTTCTTCAGCCCATCTAAAAGTGGCAATCGTCCCGCCGGTCCGCGCGCCCCAATCCGTTGCGTCAACCCGTCGGTCGTCAAAAATCCTTGGATGTCACGCGGAATCGGCGTGTCGGCTTCAATCGCTTGTTTGATGATGTTCGCTTCCCGCGCGAGTTGATCGTACCGTTCGCCTTCTGCGAATCGATTGACGAGGAACGCCGTCAAGACGAAACTGAGGATCCCCATCACGAGCAGCGGACCGACGACAGCGTATAAAAACTTACGCATCAAAGAACGTCGTTTCATTCAATCGCCTCCAATCGATAGCCGACCCGATGAACCGTCTTCAGTTGTCGTTTAATGATAGGCAGCTTATCCCGCAATTGTTTGACGTGCGTGTCGACGGTCCGGGTATCACCTCCGAACGCATAGCCCCAGACGTCATCAAGAATCTGATCCCGACTGAGTGCCTCCCCGAGATGTTCGATGAAATAAAGCAACAGTTCGAACTCCATCTTTGCGAGACTGACCGCCTGTTCCCCCGCTTTGACTTGGCGTCCCTTCTCATCGATTGTCAAGTCACCAAACGCATGGCGAGCGACCGGACGGACTTTAAGTGCCCGTTCAAGCCGGATCGTCAACTCCTTCAAGACGACTGGTTTGACGAGATAGTCATCAGCACCGAGTTCAAGTCCGAAGACGCGATCATCGGCCTCTCCACGCGACGTCATCATGAAGACAACCGGTGGCTGAACTTGTGATTTGATGCCTGGCACGAGCGACCAACCGTCACCGTCCGGTAAGCGGACGTCGATCAAAACGGCATCAAACGCTGTCGTCAAGCACTGTTTCGCCTCCGCCAATGAACCAGCAATCGTTACGTCATACGCATGGTGACGGAGGAAACGTGCCGTCACCTGCGCTAATTTTTGTTCATCTTCAATCAATAGTACGTTCATGGTCATCCCTCCACTCCTAGTGTAGCGCCTTTTTGTCCAGATTTGCCTTTCTTCGCAGTTTCTTTGCAACTTCCTCACAACTTCTCTTTCGTGACCCTCTACCATAAAAGGTGAAAGGAGTGATCATCCCATGACATTCAAAAAACAATGGATCACTGCATTGACAATTAGCGCATTAACAGTCGGAGGCGCGTCAGCCTACGCTGCGACGAACGACGACTCGAGCACGACGACAAAACAAGCGAAACACGGGCACCACTTCGAAGGTATGAAAAAGCACGACATGACGTTACTTTTGAAAAAATTGAACCTGACACAAGCCGAGGCAGATGCTGCCCGGGAGAAAGGACAATCGATCGCTGATCTCGCAAAAGCAAAAGGCATCTCGTTCGCTGATTATAAAAAAGCGGAACTCGCAGCAGCGAAGGAACAACTGGCAAGTCTCGTCAAATCAGGTGATTTAACACAATCGCAAGCCGACGACATGTTGAAGCGCCAAACGGACCGGTTCAGTGGCGTCAAGAGCTACGCTGAACTCAAAGACAAGCTGCCGATGGGTCGCCACGGCGGACCAGGTTTCTTCAATGAATCATTGATCGCCGACGTCTTGAAGGCACTTGGACTGAGCCAGTCGAAATTCGATGCTGCCAATCAATCGCTTGCTGCGTATGCGAAGGCACAGTCAATCAAGGTCGCCGACTACAAAAAAGCATTGCTTGCGGCGCAGACAAGTGAACTCAACCAACTCGTCAAAGATGGAAAGATGACGAAAAAACAAGCAACGGAAATCAAGTCTCGTCTGACCGAGGAATACAAGGACGCGAAGAGCTACGACGATCTTCCGGATCGCGGTGATCACAGTAAGCGTGGTGACCATGGACCAGGTGGTGTCTTCGGTGACTCGACATCCGCAATCTTAAAAGCACTTGGACTCGATGAAGCGAAATTCGAAGCTGCAGAGCAATCCTTGCCTGAATTCGCGGAAGCGAACAAGATCGCTTACGCCGATTTCGAGAAAGCCGTCCTGACAGCACAAACTGCTGCGATTGATCAACAAGTCAAAGATGGCAAGCTGACAGACAAACAAGCGAAGCAGATCAAGGAACATATCCAGTCTCGAGCTGACGAAGCCTCAAGCTACGATGATCTCAAAAAAGGTCCAGAGCGCGATGGTCATGGTCGAGGACACGGACATGGTCCGGACGGTGACATGGGACCAGGTGCACCGGATCAAGGAACGGATGCGGACCCAAATGCCAGTGACACGTCCGTCGATTTAGCGATTTAAGATTTCGACCGAAGCTCCTTCATGAGAGCTTCGGCTTTTTTCTGTTCCATTTAGGACAGATGTCTTTTGATCGTGATTTTCATATACTGGTTCACTTTTTTGAAAAATAAGTCTATTTCTTGAACGAAGGTTGCAATTTCCATTTCCTACACCCGATACTAGTAAAGAGAACGCTAGTATTGTAAGGAGGTGACGTGGATGGCTTTTCATGAAGCGATGAATCGGATTCGTCAATCCGACAAAGCCCCACTCTATATCGGTGGACTTGAAGTGTCCCGTCCGGAAACGGCGGAAGCCTTCTTTCAGCAACAGACAGATGCAATCTTTTTATTCGATGCCTCTGGAACGATCATCTATTTCAATGAACAGTTACCAGACATGCTCGGTTATTCCGCTGAGACGCTCTATGAGCATTTCGCAGTGTTCAATCCGCCAGATCAAATCGAAGCGGTGACTGCCTTTTTCACACGTGCCTTAAGTGGCGAGACCGTTCATTATACGGCACAAGGACTCCACGCTGATCAACACCGGGTCACATTGAAGATCACGAACATGCCAGTCGAACAAGATGGACAAGTCATCGGTGTCTATGGTGTCGCGCGTGATATCACACGTGAGACACAACTCGAAGAAGATGTCACGTCGATTCGCTCTCAACTCGAACTGACGGAACAGATTCCGGAACTCATCGTCTTCCATTTTGATGTTCAAAAGCAGACGATCGAATTCTCCCCTGCCTTACTGCATTTTTTAGGCCTTTCAGAAGTCGATGCGACGACACTCGATCAAGCACAACTGTTCAGTCGGATTCATCCACGTGACTTCGATCCGCTTCAGTTCGAGATGGAACGTTTGATTGCGAATGAAAAGGAACGCTTTGAAATGGAAGTCTCCCTGCTGACGGCTGACGATACCTATCAGCTGTTACGCTTGAAAGCCTTTCACCGTCCGCACCATCCGAATCATCTGTCGGTCGTCCTGTATGATTTATCGGAAGTCGACGAGGCACGACGTCAACTCGTCACGGAACGGGCGCAGGCGCGTGAAATCTACGAAGCCGTCAATGCCGCGATCTCGCAAATTGACTTAATTTCGGGGCGAATTCTCTTTCACTCACAAGGGTTCCTGCACATCTTCGAAGAGTTACCGCAGGACTTAATCCTTAGTCACGAATGGTTATTCGAACGATTAGACGTTCGCGATCATGCGGCGATGAAACAGTTCATCGGACGGTTAGTCGACGGTCAGGCGGGAACGATTCAGTACCGTCTTCACTTTCCAGATGGTCGTATCAAATGGATCGAGGACCAACAGATCCCGGTCTTCCAACTGGACGGCACGATTGCCTATACGAATAGCATCATGCATGACATCACGCTTCAAAAAGTGTACGAGGAACAATTACGACAGCTCGCTTTGCGTGACGCCGTGACGCGCCTGCCAAACCGGCAAGCGCTCATCGAGACAATCGACGCGTGGCAAGAAAAGAATCAATCGTTCTTCGTTCTCACCGTCTCCTTCAACCGAATCGCTGAGATCAACAACGCCTTTGGACACGGTTCCGGTGACCAATGGTTACAAGGAACGGCAGCTTTATTACAACAAACGAAACCGGACGAGACGTTTCTCGGGCACCTTGGCGGCGATGAGTACGCCTTGCTCGTACCGACGAGCTATAAACAAGACGTGACGACATGTGCGCAGTCATTGCTCGACTTATCGGAAACACCGATCTCAATTGAACCGTATGCCTTGTTTGCGCGGATCTCGGTCGGGGTCAGCCGGTATCCGGAAGACAGTACGGACGCCGTCGAATTGTTAAAGCATTCCTATACCGCCTTACGACGATCGCGTCGTGAAAATCATAGTACGATACACCACTACGCATCGAATCTCGATATCGATTATTACCGGCGCTACCGGCTCGAGCAGGACTTACATTACGCGATCGAACGTAATCAACTGTTCCTCGAATATCAGCCAAAAGTCGACAGCTGGACAGGAAAGATTGTCGGTTTAGAAGCGTTGATTCGCTGGCAACACCCGGAATGGGGACGCATTCCACCAAACGATTTCATTCCGCTTGCCGAAGAGAGTGCCTTACATGTCGCAATCGGCGACTGGGTCGTCGAGACGGCGTGCCGTTCGATGCAAGACTGGAAGGCGACTGGAGCAGAGCTTGTTCCAATTTCCGTCAACGTCTCACCGAAACGATTCTTGATCCCCGGCTTCGAACACCATATCGAGCGGATGCTGTCGACGTACGATCTTGCGCCTGAGTTACTTGAACTTGAAATCACGGAAGCGGCTTTAATCATGGATGATCCGATGACGAGCCGGACGCTCGAATACGTCAGCCGGATCGGTGTTCGGATCGCACTCGACGACTTCGGGAAAGGCTATTCTTCAATGGTTTACCTGCAACGGTATCCAATCGACGTCATTAAGATTGATCGGCAGTTCGCGACCCACATTACGGATGACGCCAAAGCCCAAGCGATCGTCAAAAGCATTCTCTATATGGCAGGTGAGTTCAATCTGACCGTCGTCGCGGAAGGCATCGAGACGCTCCGTCAGCTCGATACGTTTCGGACGCTCAATTGTCCGAGTATCCAAGGCTATCTATTCAGTCGCCCGGTTCCAGCGGATGTCATGGAATCGTTCCTCCTGCGGGAGATTTTGTATCCAATTGAAGCCTGTTCCTTATCGAGCGATACCATCCCCCGTTTTTCCGTCTCTGGGAAAGTTCGCATGCTGACACATCATACCCAGTCGTTCGAACTGCCCTTCTCAGACATTGAAGCGCATCAAACGAGTACGCGGGCACTCTATTTTTCGTCAAAGACGTTGTTACCGTTGTCGGACGCAACGTTTGAGATTCGCTTGAGTGAAGGCGTTCAACTCGTCTCCTGTACGGTGACGATCACCGGACAACAAGATAATCAATACATCGGTGAATATACGAATCCGATCGAAGCAGAACAGATCATGCGCTTCTTCCAGTCGTTACGATATCGCCCTTGACCTCTCCACGAAGACGTTCACACACGTCTTCGTGCTTTTTTGTTATAGTAATCGTAAAGCGTTTTACTTCAGAAGGGAGGAATGGCATGCAGTCACCACTACCTACGAAACATCATCGCCGTTCTACGAAAGGTCAGCTTTTTCGACGATTCCTGATGCTGACGATCGGTGCCATCATCTTCGCGCTTGGACTGAAAGGATTCCTTGTTCCAAATAACATCATCGATGGCGGGATTGTCGGAATCTCGATCATCGGCTCAAAAGTGACCGATACGACGCTCGCCTTATGGCTGTTCTTCTTGAACATTCCATTCATCTTTTTTGGCTACAAACAAATCGGAAAGACGTTCGCCCTATCGACGTTATACGCAATCTTCGTCATGGCGATCGCAACGAAACTCCTCGAACACATCGGTCCGCTGACGAGCGTGGATTTGCTCGCGACCGTCTTCGGTGGCTTGATTCTTGGAATCGGCGTTGGAATCGTCATCCGTTCGAGCGGTTCACTCGACGGAACCGAGATTCTCGCTGTCTCCTTCAGCCGCTCGACACCGTTTTCAGTCGGTGAGATCGTCATGTTCTTCAACGTCTTCATCCTCGGCGCCGCTGGATTCGTCTTCGGTTGGGACCGGGCGATGTACTCGTTGATCACCTATTTCGTTGCTTTCAAGACGATTGATGTCGTCATCGATGGACTCGATCAGTCGAAGAGTGTCTGGATCATTCGGAGAATTATGAAGAGATTGGTCTTGCAATCATGGACCGACTTGGTCGAAGCATGACGTACTTAAACGGAGAAGGTGCCTTCACCGGCGACGGCAAAAAAGTCATCTTTTGCGTCATCAGTCGCCTCGAGGAATCGAAACTCAAAGACATCGTCCGCGACTTCGATGAGCAAGCCTTCATTGCGATCGGCAACATCCATGATGTCCACGGCGGTCGCTTCAAGAAAAAAGATATCCATTAACCGAACGAAAGGAAGGAACACGGGTGTGGAAAAAACATCGTAAGAAAATCATCGGCGGGGTGATTGTCATCGTGACGCTTGCCGTCATCGTCGTCATCGGGATTTCCGCTTATGTCGGCTCATCGTTGACGCAACCGGAGCGCGAAGCCTTGACGACGACACCGAAAAAAGCGGAAGGACTCGACTATGAGGACGTCACCTTCCGCTCCTATAAAGACCGGACACGTTTGTCTGGCTGGTGGATGCCTAGCGAGGACGCAAAACTGACGGTCGTCTTCGCCCATGGTTACGGCAAGAACCGGGAGCAAGAAGATGTTCCAGTCTTCCCGTTATTCAAGAAGTTCCACGACGCCGGCTATAATGTCTTGACGTTTGATTTCCGGGGATCCGGTGAATCGGACGGAAAACGCGTCACGGTCGGTGCAAAGGAACAAGATGATTTGCTGACGGCCGTTCGCTACGCGAAGTCGCGGTCTTCAAAACCAGTCGTCCTCTACGGTATCTCGATGGGCGCTGCGACATCACTCGTGACCGCTCCAAAGGCGGACGTCGTCGGTGTCATCGCCGACAGTCCGTTTAGCGATCTCGAGAACTATCTCGCAACGAATCTGCCTGTCTGGAGCGGATTACCGAACTTCCCGTTCACCCCGATCATCCTGGAGATCACGCCACCTCTGACTGGCCTCAATCCAGAACGGGTTAAACCGATTGAAGCGGTTCGACGGATCGAGTACCCGATCCTGTTGATTCACGGGAAGGATGATGATGCGATTCCCGTCACGGAAAGCATGAAGATCCAAAAAGCTGCTCCGCGCTCGGAACTCTACGTGACGGAAAACGGCGGACACGTCCAGTCATACGCGCATGACCGGAAGGCGTATGAAGATAAAGTGTTGACCTATCTGTCTGACTTGCATTGATGGAAGGAGAGACACATGCAACAGCTATCTGTGTTCTTGACCTGGTTTGTCGCGTTGACGGTGATGACGATCGGACTACTCGTCTCCCGTTGCGTCGGTTATCGTTTGCCCTATGGACGGACGATCGCTTTGATTTGGACGGGTTCTGCCTTGATTGGACTCGCTTTTTATCTATTACGTTAAAAACAGCCGCCCACTTCCTTGACGGAAACGGGCGGCTGTTCGTTTGTGCTTATCGTTTTAGTACGGCGGCGCCGACGATCTTCAAGACTTCCGGACGACTCAGTTTTTCTTTCCCTTTTGCAAGGGCATCCAGCGTTCCATGTGCGAGTGCAAGTGGAATGTGACAGAATTCATAAATCGTCGTCTCCTTCGGAATGGACGCAAGGTACGCATCGGCTTCTGCAAGGTTCTCACGCGCATAGGCGAACATCGTATCCGTCGTCCAACCAGGTGGGAAGTAGCCGACACCACGCTCCGCATCTTCCTGTTGGTTACGAAGGATGTTGACGGCTTGCAAACCACGACCGAATCCGATCGCTTGCTGTTTATCGGTGACGATACCAGCCTTCCAGTACCAGATGTCGGATAACATGACACCGACAAGTCCCGCGACATAGTATGTGTACTCATCAAGATCCGCTTCCGTCTCGACCGTCCAGTCACGCTCAGCCCAGACCGCCATGCCTTCTGCCATCTCAGCCGTCGAATCGAGCACTTTCGGACGAATCGCAGCCGGACAATAGGCGATCCACTCCGGTAGACGAAGGGTCACTTCTGGTAGGTGTGCCGTATACGGCGCAATTAACTCAAGATAGGCGGTAGCGGAAAATGTGCCCCGCATCAACAATGCCGTCTCCCGGAGCAACATCGTCTTGACGTCCGTCGCCAAGTCTTCATGATCTTCAATCTCATCGATGGCGCGCATGCATAGATAAGCAGCACCGACCGCTTCCTGTAAGTCTTGCGATAGTCGACTAATCGGGATATAGAAGGTGCGACTCGTCGCTTTCAATACTCGGTTCGCGTCTTTTTTCAGCTGCTTCGTCTCATTCATTCCTGACAACTCCCTCTTTGGCTCAAAAGGTTTCTTTTCTCTCCATTACTATACACGATTCAACGCGTTTCAGCATTCGTTTCATGATAAGAAAGACTCCCTTTGCGCTAGATTCAGGCAAAGGGAGTCTTTTCATCCTCGTTTGAAGCATATCGTTCACAAGAAAAATACGTTCCAATGACATTCAAATGGAATCATTTTTCCTGTTGTTTCAAGAGTTGTCCGATCAACCCTGTGCTACGGGAGGCTTCCGTGTTCTCTTCTTGGATCGACAAGTAGACTTCCTTCCGGTGGATGTCGACCTGTCGCGGTGCCTTGATACCGAGCTTGATTTGATCGCCTTCAATCGCAAGAATTGTCAGTTCAATGTCATCACCAATTTGAATCGCTTCTCCCGTCTTTCGTTTGAGTACCAGCATCAGCGACCACCTACTTCCGTCAGGCTGCCGATCAGATGACGATTCGTATATGTATCGTCTAAGATGATTTGTTTCGCGAGTCGTTGTTTCGTCTCCATGACGAAGGGTGCCCGTAAGTTCGTCGTCGACGTCGTGAACGGATCTCGTAACGTGACCGTCGTATAGACAGCGACTTGCGCCGTATCCTCAATCCCGAGCTGTTCTTTTGCTGCGTCCGGTAACTCGAAGACGTATTCCGGATCAATCCAGAAGGGGTTCGTCACGACGAACGCACACTCCGGCTGATCAATCGATTGAAACGACCAAAACGGTACGCCCTCTCCGAACGGGAGCAGGATGAAGCGCTTTGCGTCCGGAAAACCTGGTAATTCGGACGCGAAAGTAATGATTTCCGTCTCGTCAATCGTGATAGTTCCAAAAAAATCGGTTTCGATTTGCATGTCGTTATCCTTCCCCGTCGAATATGCCACCAACCGGCCACATATTCAATTGATTTTGTTCTTGTAAGAAAATCTCGACCTGTCCGTCTTTTACGGTCAGCTCCGGTTGATGCGTTTCGACATCGATCTTCGGACGATTCGCGGTGTAGCTCAATCGGACTTCCGCCGGTGTAAAGGTCGTCTTGACCCGATCAAGACTCCGCGGGATGAATCCGAGTGTCGTCACTTCGGCAGGCGGTGCGTCGTTAGCTTTTGCAATCCGCGCGACCGTTCCCCCACCCTGCTCGATCCGCATCAGTTGATCCCCTTCCGAAGCTCTCTGCGCGACCGCTTCCTGTCCCTTTTGTCGACCGTAGGCAGCGTACTGCCGAACGGACTCGAGCGCAGGAATACGCCCCATCTCGATCCAGGCTTGTGTCGAATCGATCTCAAGACGTGCCGCGACGGTTTCAATCGACAGTTCCCCGCGAGGCTGTTCGATCGAAAGGGAGGCAGGTGTCTGCTTCTGCTCGATTTGCGGACGCGTGATGTTCATCCCGATTCGTGCTGCCGTCTGACGCATTTCAAGATGTGGAAGATTCATCTGCCTTCACCCCTTATCGTAGGAAATCGAGTAACGTCGGTTGAATGATTCGTGCTCCGGCGCTGAGAGCCGCTCGGTGTAACGTTTCGTACGACTTCAGTTCCATAATGACTTTTTCCGCCTCGATGTCTTCGTTATCCGACATGACCGTCTTTGCGATGATTTCCTGATCCTCGAGCCGTGACGTGTTCAAATCCATCCGGTTAACCCGTGCCCCGAGATCCGCACGCGTCTCGACCGTGCCGTTCACCATCTCATCGATATCCTTCAACATACCGGATAAAGCAGCTCCATTATTGTCAGCATTCGTCCCTAGGGCATCGTAGACTTTTTTCAACGTTTGGAACGTTCCCGGTCCAAAGACGCTAAGTGGCGAAATGTTGACTTGGACCTCGATACCGGAAGAGACTTCATATTGAATCGATTCCGTCTCCTTACCTGTCGGATCTCCATCCGTGAAGACATCGTCAACAGGACCTGAAGCACTTGCTAAGTAATCACGCAATCCGTCCATCGAGACGAATTCCGTATCCGTCTTCGTCCCGTTGAAGATCCCTTTTTCATTGTATTTCGTATTCGCGAGCGTCCCGATGTGTTCGATCAATTGACCGACCTCGCTTTGGATCGCTTTACGCTGTGTCGCATCATACGTATCCGTCGCCGCCTGTGTCGTCAACTCACGAATCCGGCTCATCGCCGACGTGACTTCGTTAAGGGCCGAATCCGTCAAGTCCATCCAGCCCGTTGCTTCACTGGCATTTTTCTTGAACTGTTCGACTTCTCTTACTTCCGTCCGGTAACGCACGCCCTGCATCGCGACGACCGGATCATCGGATGGACGCTGAATTTTCTTCCCGCTGATCAATTGCTCTTGAAGCGTGCTCAAGCGCTGATAGCTAGAGGATAAGTGCCCGATATTTGTTTTCGTCAACATCGTTTGTGTTACTCTCATCTATTCATCACCGTCCTACGAGTCCCATACCGTTGATGATTTTATCGAGCATCTCATCGACGGTCGTAATATTTCGTGCTGCTGCATTATAAGCGTGTTGATACTGAATCATCATCGTCATCTCTTCATCGATCGAGACGGCAGACATCGACATACGGCGTTGATCCGCACTCTCCATCAAGACAGCGGCACTCTTCCCGAGGCGCGCGACTTGTTCGGTCGAGACTGCCATGTTGCCGATGACGTTTTGATAGAACGAGCCGATCGTTGTCGTCGTGTTCGACTTCGTAAACGTAATGCTTGCCGTCTTCATCTTCGCTAGTTTCAGCGCACCTTGGCTGTCACCGATGTTTCCGTCCGTCGACGTCGCAATGTTATCGAGACTCGCTTTGATGTCCGTACCGACAGAAATCGTTGCTGCCGTGATGTCGCCACTTGTCGAAGCAAAGAACGCGTTCGATCCCGCCGTCCCGTCTTTTTTCAAGTTCGTCGCGTGCGCGGTGTTGAATGCATCGGCGAAGGTCTTCGCCATCTCATCAAGTTGACTCTCCATCTTGACGTATTCACCGACAGCTTGACCGTTTCGTTCTTGCCCGTACATCTCGATCAATCCTGTCAAACGACCTGTTGCGAAACCGCCTAGCTGATCGAACGTGTAGGTTTGTGTCTCCGATTTGAAGCCTGTGTATAGTCCTTGATCGTTCGTCGTGAAGGTTAGTGTTCCTGCTTTCGGTAAGTCGGAGTCGACCGCAAGCAGCTTGTCCCCATTCGGAAACTTGATGTTGACGTCAATACGTCCTTCTGCATTGCGTAACGCGTTCCCCATCTTCCCTGTTTCAATCGCCTGAGCATCTACCGTCACTTTTTCGAAATCGACATATTGAGCAAGTTCATCAAAGTAGCGATCACGTTCATCATAGAGCGCGTTCGGCAAGGTACCGAGCGGTTCGACGACATGGATTTCCGTATTGATGTTATGGATTTTTTGCAAGAGATCATTGACTTTTTTCGTCGAGACATCGATTTCACTTTTTAAGTCTGATTTGACCTGATTGATTGCCTTCGACATGTAATTGAAGGTCTGTGCGAGCGTCTCTGCTTTTTGCCGGACGACACTGCGCGCACCCGAGTCCTGCGGATTCGTCGACAAAGTCTGAAGTGATTCCCAGAATCCGTCGAATGCCTTCGCAAGACCCGTATCCGACGGTTCATTGATGATATCTTCCATCCGTCCGAAAGCCGCTTCCTTTGTACCGTAATAGGAAACTTTCGTCACTTCATCCCGGTATTGCTTATCGAGCATGATGTCACGAATCCGCTCGATCATTTCTCCGCGGACACCCGTTCCGACTTGACCATTTCGGCCAGATCCAAGCGATATCGAAAGCTGTTCTGTTGTTCCCATGACGAGACGCTGACGAGAGAATCCTTCCGTACCGGCGTTCGCAATGTTATTTCCAGTCGATTGCAGGGCCCACTGGTTCGTCGTTAATGCCCGACGTCCTGTCTCAAGCCCCATGAAAGTCGATCCCATCCGTATTCCTCCTTACGCGTTTCGGTTAAAGTGTGTCTGGTTCAGTGCGGACTGACCATATGTGAAGTCGTCTGCTTCTGGAATCAAGAGTTGGAGATGCCAATCCAAATAGTGCAACGATTGCTCGAGCAACTCTGCGTTCAGTGCATTCAGCTGCCGCAACTGACCGATCGTCTGCAACAATGTCCGGAGTGAGTCGATATCTTCCGGGTGCGTCTCGATCCATTCGGTCATCGTCACGCTACCCATGAGTGCAAGTCGCTCTTGCTCTAATGCTTCAATCCGCTTGATATGTACCGGTTCTTCCTTGACGATTTCAGACAAGCGACGCATGTCGTTTGCAATCAAGACGTGCTTCTTTTCTTCTGCGAGCGCGAGCAATTGAGCGTGCGCCTCGTTGAGTTGATTGATGAGTTGCATTCGGTTTCTCCTTCCGAATTAAAAAGGTTCCATTCATATAAAAAACGACCCGCGCATCCGTGCCCCGAGTCGCCTCCATTTTCTACGATGTCCCGCTTACAGGTTCAAGAAACGTTCCGCGATTTTTTTCGCGTCCGGTTTATAGGTTCCATCCTGGATCGCCTGCTTGAGGGATTCAATCTTTTCAGTCCGTGACGTCTGTGTCTCATTGAAACGCGCGCGCGCTTCTGTTGAGATACTGACTTCGTCCGGACGGTTCGTGCGTTGGTTTTTTGTTCCTTCTACTGATTGAGTTCTTTCGTACGTTTTGGGCATGTTCACCCATTTCGTAGAATCAATTCGCATGTGAACACCTGCTTTCTAGACTACAAGATTCTTAGTTCAAGTCCGATACGTCCTTGGTTTCGAAGAGTCAGAAGAGTCAAGCATCGCCTGGGCGAGGTCACGTCGTAAACGATCACGACATGCGGCACAAATCGTGCCTTCACGGGAGGGCTTCCCGCAACTCTCACACATGATTTCCATTTGGGAAATCTCGGAGATCAATAAGCGCCCTTCCTTGATGTAACGGAAGACGGTATCTTGACTGACACCCGTTCCGATCTCGACATCTTTAGGTGAAGTCCGGATTTTTCGTCGTTCTCGCAGAAATTCGCGCACCTTCTCAAAATCCGTATGATCCTTTCGTATGCAATCAATACACAGTTCTGAAGATTGACGCACGACTAACTTTCCGCAAGATTTACAATTGATGACATCCATTTCTTTCACCTCATACAGAGTATCGGCAGGATTGTCGCTTTCTTAAACACTTCGAAATAAAGTTACAGCAGAAATTTCTTTTGCGCCTGCTTCCTTCAGTCGAAACATCGCTTGCCGAAGAGTCACACCTGTCGTGTAGACGTCATCGACGAGCACAATGTTCTTCCCTTTGACATCATTTGTCACGCAATACGGATTACTTCGCGCAAGCCGAGCCTGTCGTCCTGCCCTACTTTGGGCAGGACCCTCCAAACGACTCAAATACGGCGCGATTTTCCCACGCATCTGGCGTGCGATCAACTCCGCTTGATTGAAACGACGGTCTGCGAGACGCTCGGTGCTTAACGGTATCGGAACAAGAACAGCTTGTTTGATTTTTACCTTCTTCAAGTCATCGGTAAACATCTCAAGCAACGCAGTATCTCCGAGAAACTTGAACCGACGCATGAATTCCTTGGCTGCATCATTGTACAGATAAAGAGGTGTCGTCTGGAGCGTCAGCCCTTGTTGCCGCCACGCCGTACAATCTGAACAGCATGGCGAACCCGGCTTTCCACAATCGACGCATTCCCCTCTTTTTACAAACTTTATTTTACAGGTCAGACAGGTCACTTGCCTAGTCCAGAGATTTCCGAGTTCCCAACTAGGTAGATAGACCTCTTGACAGAATAAACATCGATTCATGGTTGCACGGCATTCGCTTTTTTAATGTGATGGATCGCTTCATACATCGCATCACTTCGGTCATTGGCGCAAAATAAAATGTCACCATCCGGATGTGCCGACGATCGTCCGACACGTCCGCTGATTTGAATCAAGGCTGCCGTACTGAATCCTTGATCGGCATCAAGAATCGCAACCTGGACGTTTTCGATCGTCACACCCCGCTCTAGAATCGTCGTTGTCAGTAAGATTCCTGTCGATTGTCGAAAGCGTTGGACCTTCTCGACTCGTTCTGAATCCGCGGCATGGACCGTCTCGACGGTATAGCCTGCATCTGCGAATCGGTTCTGCCATCGCTCAAGCTCCGCAATACGCGAGACGAACACGAGCCGTGGTACAGCAGCATGACGCGCCAACCAATCGAATACGATCTGTTCGGTATAAGGTACGACGAGCTTTGGTACCGGTAACGGATACCCGTGATAGCGCCGCATCAGTCGGACTATCGGAAAGCGTCGATGCCAAAACGAAGGGGTGGCGCTTAATAAAATCAAGGCAGCGTCTTTCGTCATCGCTCGTTTGACGTACCGGTGCAACGTCCGGTCCATCCGGTAAGGGAAGGCATCGACCTCATCCAAGAAGACGACATCGAAACAATGCCGGTAATGAATCAATTGGTGTGTCGTACTGACCGTGATGTCACCTAACTCGAGACGCTCCGACGAACCCCCGTATAAAGAGACAATGGACGTATTTGCGAATGCTCGCTTCAAATGCCCTGTCAATTCCCGGACGACATCTGCCCGAGGTGCTGCGACAAGAACACGTCGTCCGTTTGTAAGCGCGTCGGCGATTCCTGGAAAGAGCATCGGCGTTTTTCCGGCACCACACACGGCATGGACAAGAAGTCGTTTCGGACGCAAGACGGTCTGCTGGATTGCTTGTGCGATGCGCAGTTGCGCCGGCGTCAACAACAATGGTCCGTGTTGCGACGGGATCACTGGATCAAGCGCCCCCAAATCCGTCACGAGCCTCCCGCAGCTTCGCAATTTGCCATAAGCGAGACATTTTCGGCAATAATAACAGGCTTTTCCACATGTACAGGCACCTCGTACTGGTAGTGCGCCACACCGTTGACAACGCCATGTCACGGCTGGCATGTATCGATATGTTTCGTTTGGTGTATCTATCCATTCAGCAGGTACAAGTCGTCCTCGAAGATCCATCATCATGACCTCTCCTTTCTGTGACGTTCCTTTCTCGCATATGCCTGGTATCTCCTTGTCCGCATTCGTTCCTGCTCCATCGCTTTTTTCCTCAGTCAATTTAAGAAAATAGTGTACGTTATGTCTCTAAAAGTTGTCGTAAGTTGAGTCATTCATGAAAATCGAGGATTTTGACAAAACAAAAGCAACAGGTATTCTCAATGTAAGAGAATTCCTGTTGCTCATCTGTTTTATCGGTTATGTTGTTCATTCCGCTGCATGATACCATGTGATCCCAATTGCACCAGGTCCGAGGTGGGTCCCGATGACGGGTCCGAAGAAGCTCATCTCGATGCGCGCCTGCGGGAAAAGTGCCGTTAGTTCGGCAATTTCTGCTTCTGCTTTCATAGAATCCTCAGCATGGATGACACCGATGACATATCCTGCTCCGTCCCCTTTGATGTCTTCCTTCATCATTTCCTCGATTCGATTGACCGCTCGCTTGAACGTCCGGATTTTTTCGAACGGAACGATTTTCCCGTCGATGAAGTGAAGGACCGGTTTTATCTTCAGAAATGAGCCGACGAATGCCTGTGCGACACTCAAACGTCCACCACGCTGAAGGTGGGCTAGATCGTCGACGACGAAGTAGGCTCGAATCTGTTTTTTTAATGTCTCCAGACGATTAACGATCGTCTCTGCCGTCGCTCCTGCATCTCGCAAACGAACGGCTTCTTGGACGAGAAACGCTTGCGGCATACAGGAAATACGTGAATCGATTGGATGAACGTTAACATGCTCCACCATCATGTTGATCGTATGTAACGCTTGATACGTTCCACTGATCCCACTCGATAGTGTGATACCGATGATATCCGTTCCTTCCGGCAATTGCTCGAACGACGCAACGAGATCACCGATGTTCGGTTGTGATGTCGTCGGGAGGCTGCCTGTCTGGATGCGTTTATAAAATTCAGCTACTGAGATGTCAAACCCTTCTCGATAGGCGTCACCGTCGAAGATGACACTAAGTGGTGCGACGTGCACTTGATGTTCTTCACAATAGGTAGTTGGCAGATAGGCTGTGCTATCCGTTAAGATCACAATCTGGCTCATCCGTGAATTTCCTCGCTTTTATAGTTCCGTCGTGACGCTGCCGAATGTGACACGCCACAATCGTTTTTAAGTGTAGCATTTTTCCTTGGATAAAAAAAGAAAGACGGGAGCCCCGGCTCCTGTCTTTCGAGATATTAGACGACGACCCATCCACGGCGGATTGATTCGACGACGGCACCAGTACGGTCCGGTACATTCATCTTCCGAAGGATCGATGAGACGTGGTTCTTAACCGTCTTTTCACTGATGTATAATGTATCGCTGATCGCGCGGTTTGAGAAGCCGTCCGCCAGTAACTGTAAGACTTCGCATTCGCGACGTGTTAGAACGTGGAGCGGTGCTTCCGCGACTCGTTTTTCAACAGGCTGTGATGCCATCGTTTGTTTCATCTTCATCAAACGACGATATTCCTGTAACAAGTTCGGTGTGACCTTCGGATGGACGTAGCCACCTTCGCGGTATACGGAACGAATCGCATTGACGAGCTCATCGGTTGCCATTTCTTTTAAGAGATAACCGACCGCGCCTGCACCAAGTGCATGCATGACATATGTCTCATCATCATGAATCGATAAGATGATGACACGGACGTCCGGATAGACTTCCATCAGACGTTTTGTTGCTTCGACACCATTGACTTGCGGCATGTTGATATCCATTAAGACGATATCCGGTTGGTGGGTTTCGACGAGCGAGATGACTTCCGCTCCACTTTCCCCCTCCGCTACGACGACGAACTCTTCTTCGAAATCAAGAATTCGTTTAACGCCTTCGCGGAATAACTGATGATCGTCGACGATGACTACTTTCACTTGCTCGTTGTTCACAGTGTTTCCCCTCTCGCTTCGGATTCCTCGATTGGAATCTTTACCTTGATGACCGTACCTTTTCCGGGTTGCGTCTCGATTTCGAATTCACCATCGATCAATTCGATCCGTTCACGCATACCGACGAGTCCGAATGACTCGTCACACGACGCGACGATGGAATCAAAATCAAATCCAACGCCATTATCCTTTACATGGATTCGTACGGAATGTTGATATTGTTCTATGATAATACGAATGTCACTCGCTTTGGAATGCTTAACTGCATTTTGAACGGCTTCTTGCACGATTCGGAAAACGGCGACTTCATACGTCGAATCGATTCGTTCACCGCCTCCGAGATAGTTAAAGTGAACCGGAATATTCGAAATTTCTTGAATATGACGAAGATAACGTTCGAGCGTCGGAACGAATCCGAGATCGTCAAGCGTCATCGGACGTAAATCATAAATGATACGACGGATATCAGCAAGCCCATCCCGAATCAACGTCCGTAAACGGTGAATCTCTTCAAAAGCTGCCTCTGCCCCATTGTGCTGGTGAATCTTTTCAATCAAATCTGCCCGGATCAAGACATGGGCAAGCGTCTGTGCCGGACCATCATGCATATCGCGCGACAGCCGGCGGCGTTCATTTTCGGCGGACTGGAAGACTTTTAGACCCATCTCCTGCTTTTGCATCGCCTTTTCATATTTTTCATTCATCATCTGCATATCGTCCGTCAAGAAGTTCAAGACGACCGAGACACGTCCAATCAATTGATCTGCTCGTTCTATCGTCTCATCGAGCTGAATCAGTCGGCGCTCGAGCTCATCACGTCGTTTTCGGCAATTCATCTCGTCTCGTTGATTGATGAACGATTCGAGCTGCAACGCGTTTGCAGTCTCATAGGCCGACCGGACATCCTGTTCCGAGTAGCTGTCGAAGTTCTTACTGACGACGACGAGTCGCGCCTTCGCATCCTTGATGTGCCGTTCAAGTCGTTCTGCTTCTTTTATATAGTCGTGCACCCGAATCTTCAGGTCGCGTAGTTCTTGCTGAATTTCGGCATACTGCTCGCGAGAACTTTCCGTAATCCGGACGATTTCTTCCCGACTCTCTTCTACGACGCCGATGATGTTCTGTACGATATCATTCAAGGATAGCCGCTCCCTCATCTCATTCGTCATGGTACTCCCTCCATTCCTTGCCAGTCGTCTACGGTTGTCTCTCTCTTGGAACGTCGTTATGCTAGAAAGAACTAGTTAACGAGGAGGACATTTTTGATTATGACATTATCTAATTATTATACAGTAAAAGAAAACGGTTTCCACGAAATCATTATCCAAAAGTCACGATTCATCACCTATTTAGCGCGTGCAACGACGGAAGAACAAGCCCAGGCGTTCATTTCCGAGCTGAAAAAAAAACACCACGATGCGAACCATAATTGTTCCGCCTACGTCATCGGTGAACGCAATGAGATCCAAAAAGCGAACGATGACGGTGAACCGAGCGGAACGGCCGGTGTTCCAATGCTTGAAGTATTGAAAAAGCGAGACTTACGCGATACGGTCGTTGTCGTGACACGATATTTCGGCGGCATCAAACTGGGTGGCGGTGGATTGATCCGCGCTTATGGTTCGAGCGTTTCTGAAGCACTGAACGCAGTCGGCGTCGTCGAACGGATCGAACATACTGTCGTTTCCGTCACCGTCGATTATACATGGCTTGGAAAACTCGAGAACGAACTGAGGGCAAGCGTCCATCAAATTGATCAGATCCATTACCTCGATCAAGTCCAGATCGACGTCCTCGTCAAAACAGCCGATGTTCCGGATTTTCTCGACTGGATGACGAATATGACGAATGGTCAAGCCAATTTGTCAAGCGGCTCTAAACGCTACCTCGAACGTGACATTATTTCCTAAACTGCTATACTGATTGTAAAGAATTTTAAAGTTTTTTAAAAATTCAGATAAAGTTAGGAGTTAATGAACGTGGAAGAGCGAACCCGAAGCAATAAAAAAAAGATAAAGAAAAAACGTTCTTGGTTCAAAGTGTTCGTGATCAGTTTTCTTATCGTGCTTATTGGCGGAGGGGCGACCTTCGCGTATGTCGCGTACAAGACATTTCAGACCGCAAACGACTCAAAAGTCGATTTAGCTCGTGGGGACAAGTCTGAGAAACGAAAAGCTGCGATTGATTTGACGAAAGACCACTTTTCTGTCTTGCTTGTCGGAACGGATGAACGACCTGGCGATACCTCCTCACGTGCTGACACGATGATCGTCGCGACATTCAACAAGAATGATCAGACGGTCGATATGGTCAGTATTCCTCGTGATTCACTTGTCCAGATTCCTTCGGTTGGTTATGAAGATAAGATCAACCATTCCTATGCCTTCGGTGGCATCGATTCAACGATTGAAACCGTCGAGACATTACTTGATATCCCAATCGACTATTATGCCTCGATCAACTTCAACGGTGTCGTCGCGATCGTTGACGCCTTAGGTGGCATCGATGTCGACGTCAAATTACCGATCGATACGCTCGACTCATCCGATAAGCGCAATGGCGTCAAATTGGAGCCGGGGAAACAAACGTTGAACGGAGAGGAAGCACTCGCTTATGCCCGAATGCGTTATCAAGATCCTGAAGGTGATATCGGTCGAACAAAACGCCAACAACAAATCGTCGAAGCGATCGTCGATCAATCCACCTCATTCGGTTCCATCACGAAATTGAACAGTCTGATGGATGCGACCGGTGATAACTTCAAAACGAACATGTCGTTGACGGAAGCATTCCAATTGCAACCATTCATCAAAAAAATCGGTTCGATCAACCGGATTGATTTAAAAGGAACGGATACGAAAATCAACGGCGTCTACTACTACCAACTTGATCCGACTTCACTTGCGGATACAAAAACGACGTTGAAGGAACAGCTCAATCTACCGACTGACGAGACGACGGACGGCACGACGACGGAGGCTGCAGATGATTCGGTCACTTCAACCAACTGATCATACGTCACTATTAGACGTTCAGCGCCGCGCTTACAAGATTGAAGCACGATTACTCGAAACTGCTGATTTCCCGCCATTACGCGAAACGATTGATGACATCAACATAGAGGCACCGACTGGTTTTGTTTATGTTATCGACGATAACATCACTGGTGCCGTCACGGTTGACGCTCTGACAATCACCCGTCTCGTCGTTGATCCGGCATACTTCCGGCAAGGGATTGCACAATCTTTGTTGCAACATCTATTCGAACACAGTCACGCAAAACATGTCATGACCGGCGCGCGTAATCTTCCCGCGCTCGCTCTTTATGCTCGCTTCGGCTTCACGGAAGTTCGACGCGTATTCCGCGATGAGATTGAACTCGTCTTCTTGACGCGCATGTGACGTCTAATAACAAAGCAGCAGTGGACAAATGTCCGCTGCTGCTTTGTTATTGGAAGAAAAGAAACCCAAGCACTGCACCGATCAGAACGATGCGAAGCGGTGACTGCTTGTAAAAACGTAACAGACAAAATAATCCGAAAGCCATCAAGAAGTCGAGTCCACTTTTAATACTCGATGTAAAAATCGGATCGTACAATGCCGCGAGTAAGATACCGACGACGGCAGCGTTGACCCCGATCAACATCCGACCAACCGACTGATTTTTTCGGATGCGATCCCAGTACGGCAAAACACCGATGACGAGTAAGAAACCGGGTAAGAAAATCGCAAGCGTCGCAAGGATGCCTCCAGAAATACCAGAGATGATCGTACCGAGATACGTCGCGAATGTGAAGAGAGGTCCTGGTACCGCTTGTGCCGCTGCATATCCGGCAAGGAACGTATCCGTATTCATGAGTCCAGGTACGAGCGATTGCTCAAGAAACGGCAAGACGACGTGCCCGCCACCAAAGACGAGAGCTCCGGCACTGTACATGATACTCGTCAGCTGGATGGTTCCAGTTGTCGCTTGAGCGAGAAACGGTGTGACGGCGAGTAAGACGAAAAACAAGACGAGTGCGGTGACGCTAAGCCTTCGTGGTACGCGAATTGACAACGAACCATCTGTCTTCGTTTCTTCTTTGAACCAGAAGAAGGCAATAAGACCAGCCAGCAACAAGACTCCGACTTGCGCCAATGGATGGGCGATCAAGAGCACGGCTGCGAGCGCCAGTAACATCAAGGTCAGGCGTTTGGCACCTGTCGCAAGCTTCATTCCCATACCCAGAACGGCGTCAGCGACAATCGCGACCGCAACCAGTTTTAATCCGTGAATGAAGCCAGCTTCCGCGACGTCGAACCGGGTCGCAAGAAGTGCGAACAGAATCAAGGCGATACTCGACGGTAACGTGAAACCGATGAAGGAAATGATCGCCCCCGCTACCCCACCACGGATCAATCCGATGCCCATCCCAACCTGACTCGAGGCCGGTCCGGGTAAGAATTGACAAAGGGCGACTAAGTCAGCATAGGCTTTCTCGTCAATCCATTTCTTTCGTTTGACATATTCTTCATAAAAATACCCGAGATGGGCGACCGGACCACCGAATGACGTTAACCCGAGCTTGAACGATACAAGGAAAATTTCAATTAAGCGATGCATGATTCACCTCCATCTCTCATTTTACACAAAAGATGTTAAGTTCTTGTGAACTTCAATGATTTTTCTTCCCGTATGTTCCTTTTCGCCACAATTTCTCCATGGGACCTTGCGCATGATGCTTTAGATATCTGTTTGATGCGATACCTTGCGTAATCAAAAGCAGGAATACAAGTAACAGACCTTGCCATAAAGGCGTTGTTTCATACTGACCGCTTAGGAAAATGAAGCATGTGAAGACGAGTGTGTGCATCAAGTAGTTCGTCAACGCCATCCGTCCAAGTCCAGCAAACCATCGCATTCGTCCAGCACGAACGAGTAGCGCGACAGCACAAGCATAGGTGATGGCAAGCGTCCGGCCTGATAACCAGACATAAAATAGATTGAACGAACCGTCCGGTACGTCCATGTGTGCCCGAATGATTCCTACGAACGATGGCACCGTCAGCAACAAGCTGATTCCGAGCGTCCACCAGAGAAAACGATTCGTCGGTGGTCGTGCGCTGAAACGTTCCATTAAAAATGCCCCGATTAAAAATAATGACAGGATTTCAGGCCAAATGACACCGGTGTTCATGAACGCTTGCGGTATTTGAACGGTTACTTCATCGTGAATGAAGCCGACAATATCCCGGGAAGCGACCATCGATTGTACGAGGTCATTTCCCTCTACAGTCGATTCATCCCCGAATTCGGTCGCATACCAGTAAATCGCTATGTAAATCAGGAATGCATAGACCTGACACACAGCGGCGAATAGCAATTTCGTAATCAGCTTTGCTTTCGAGAACAACAACAAGATAAACCCAGTCAGCGCATACGTATGTAAAATATCGCCCTGCCACAAGCATAAATGTACTAGTCCAATGAGAAAAAGAATCCCCAGACGACGCGCAAAAATCATCTTCGATAATCCTTTTTGTCGCAAACGCTGGATGAACAAATAGAATCCTGCTCCGAACAAGACACTAAACAGCGTATAGAATTTCGTCTGGATGAAGAGGTCAAAAAACAGACGAATCCATTGGTCCACTTCCCCCATCATCGCATGTGATCGATCGCCAAGAAAACTTGGCATATTGACGAATAGGATTCCGCATAATGCAAAACCCCGTAACACATCTAAATAAACGATGCGTTGATTCAACTGTTGTTCCAACCTAACACTTCCTTCCTAAAAAAAGACCGCTCATTTTCTGAGCGGTCTTTATCATACGCTATCTCGATGTAAAACGTTCCAACAAATTCAATAATGGACGATAGCGTTCACCGAGCAAACCAAGCGACTCGACTAAAATATCGAGGACCAGCAGTAACATGACGAGGGAGACAAGTGCCCCAAGTGAGTTCGTCTGAGAAAAGAGAACTGCCGTCATCCCAAAAATTGCACAGAGTCCATAGATGACAAGGACCGCTTGTCGCATTGTAAAGCCAAGATCAAGTAACCGGTGATGCAAATGAGCTTTGTCCGGTGCGAATGGCGGTTTTCCTTGCAACACCCGGCGGACGATCGCAAATAACGTATCGGAAATCGGGATACCAAGCAAAATGACCGGGACGGCAAGTGAGAACAGCGTCACGTTCTTGAATCCAAGTAACGACAACACACCGAGCATATACCCGAGGAACAAAGCACCCGTATCGCCCATGAAAATCTTCGCTGGGTAAAAGTTATGGAACAAGAAGCCGAACGTACTCATCAATAAGAGAATCGCGACGATCGTCACGTAGACGTTTCCTTGGATGACGGCAAGACTGATCAATGTCAACAAGACGATACTTGAGACACCGGCTGCTAAACCATCTAATCCATCAATCAAGTTGACGGCGTTCGTGATCCCGATGACCCAAAGGAACGTCAACGGAACACTCCACCACCCGAGATATAATTGTTGGTCGAACGGTAGATTGATGAACTCGATCCGAATCCCACCGTTGAGGACAATGACGGCGGCAACGATTTGCCCCATCAGCTTTAAACGGGCATTGAGCTGGAATCGATCATCAAAGGCACCTGTCAAAATAATAACGAATCCGCCGACTAGAATATGCGTCGCATACGGACTCGAAGGTTGTAAGATAAAATAACCGATCATGAACGCGATATAGATCGCAAGTCCGCCAAGTCGCGGCATGATTCGGACATGTACTTTTCGCGCGTCTGGACTGTCAACGGCACCGACTGCAATCGCAAAGCGTTTCACGACGGGTGTGATCAGTAAGGCGGCGATAAAACAGACGATGGACGCAGTCCATAACATAGTAACATCACGCTCCTGCGCGAATTATATCATAAAAAAAAAGAGCCGACGAGCGGCTCTTACATGAAGATCGGTACTTCAGCAGCTGGATCATATGTATAGATACCGCGTCCGACTTTCTTAATGGCAGGGTTTGCCTGTTCGACTTTCGCCATCAATTGATAGATATTGCTGATTTGGTGACGATAACGTAACTCGAGTTCCATTTGGATATCACGAGCTGTCATCGATTCACGCTCGCGCATTAAATCACTGATTTGGTGCACGTAGACTTCTAGTGGATACCGTTGATTGACGCGACGTTGCTTTAACGGACGCTCATGCGTGACGGCGATTTCTTGCGAATGTTCTCCCGTTCCACGGCTTAATTCCGAGATCAAATACTCGGCGCGTCGTTGCAGACGACGGTATTCCTCTTCGATTTCCATTAGTTCGCGGTAGATGTGTTCACTGTTCCCCATTCCTTGCCCCTCTTTCCTATTTTATACATTAATATTTCAGTTGTGTTTCAATTGTATGTATTTTGAAATATATTAAACTATAATTTGCCTCGATAATATATAATTTCTTTAATTATTTAATTATCCTGTAATATTTTCATATCCTTACCGATAAATTGGCTACACTTCATATTAACAGAAAGGAATGAAAACGGAACATATAATTTCGAGATTTAACTATTTTAATAATACTTAAGTTCTATTAATACAAGATATATCTTTCTTATTTTAACGAAAAGGAGACTGGAAATTTAATGGGCAAATTACCTAAAACATTTCAGACCGCTTTAGTACTTTCGTTGGTATCCGGTTGCTTCGCTTCTACTTCTACTGTATCGGCTGCGACCGGCACAACCTTTACGAAAACTTCGTATCAGACGACGGATGCTTTGAATTTACGTAGTTCGAATTCGACCTCTTCGAAGAAACTACTGACGATCCCGAAGACGACGAACGTCACGTCAAACTACCGTAAAGGCTCTTGGTATAAGTTGTCATATAAAGGAAAGACGGGTTATGTGACGGGATCTTACCTGAAAAAGATTGAGAGTGGTACGTCCTTTACGAAGACGTCCTATAAGACGACCGATGCGTTGTCCTTACGTAGTGCGGCAACGACGTCTTCTAATCGCTTGTTGACGATTCCTAAAGGGACAGGCGTACAATCGAGTTTTAAAAGCGGAAATTGGTATAAAGTGACCTATGCGAACAAGATTGGTTATGTTTCGGGTTCTTATTTGAAGAAAGTAGCTGCACCAACTAAAACCACGGTCTATACGACGACCGATCGCTTGAACTTCCGTTCGTCCCCTTCGACGTCCGGGAAAGTACTTACAACGATTCCGAGTGGAACAGCAGTCAGCTCCCTCGCCGTTAAATCGAACTGGCATACGGTGCAGTACCAAGGGAAGACAGGTTATGTCATGGGGACATACTTGAAGAGAGGGGCTTCCGTCCCTGCCTCGACGACCGGAAACGTTGACTACAGTGGTTCGAAGATGTATGTCTTGATCTCGTCCGGTAACAGTGTCGCTCTTCGTGCGAATACTTCAACGCTCAGTGGTCAAATCGCCCGTCTCGGTCGGGGGACCCCTGTCGTCGTCACGAATCCGCGGCATCAAACGAAAGGCTTCGTCGCCGTCCGGACAGCGAGTGGTCAAAGCGGTTATGTCGATGCGACGTATCTGACATTGTTCCAACCGGCACCATCAAACCGTCCATTGCTTGTCCTTGACCCAGGTCATGGTGGACATGACGCAGGCGCGGTTCGTTACGGCGTTACGGAACGTGACATCGTCCTTGCAGTCACGAAACAAGTCGCTGAACGTCTTGCCGGAAAAGTCGATGTGACGATGTCACGTTATACAAACGATTACTACCCGTCACTTGGAGAACGGAGCGCCCTTGCGAACAGTCATGCGACGACTGCTTTCGTCAGTGTTCATATCAATGCTTCAACGAGTGAACAGGCATATGGAGCAGAGACCTTCTACTATAAGGGTGCTTCTTCGATCAACCTCGCTCAGAACGTTCAGCAACGTCTCGTCTCGTATGCTGGCATGCGTAACCGAAGCGTTCACTATGCGAACTATGCTGTCATTCGCGGCACACAAGCGCCATCGATTCTAGCAGAACTCGGTTTCCTCTCGAACAGTTCGGATCGTGCGAAACTTACGAATCCGACATATCAATCCCGCTACGCGCAAGCAATCGCGGACGGAATCCTCGCTTCGCTTTAAATCAACCGCATATTAAAAAGGATCGCTCAGGGAAGCGATCCTTTTTAAATACATAACTTTCAAGGAATGTCCTTCACCATCAGGGAATGGTTCAGACAAGGGAGCGACTAGCGAGGATTTGCTCAAGGGAAAGCAAATCTGTCGAATCGACACGATAGTCTGCCTCATGGAGTGCCGACTCCGGTCCGACTCCGACGGCATACATGCCGGCAGCGTGGATGGCAGTAATGCCAGCCGTCGCATCTTCTACACCGATGCAACGACTCGGTTCGACGTCGAGTGCTTCTGCAGCACGGAGAAACACTTCAGGGTGTGGTTTCGATTGTGCAACAGTCGCAGCGTCTACGATGTCATCGAAATAATGTCGAACCTTTAATGCCTCAACGACCATCAGCGCATTTTTAGAGGCGGACGCCATTCCGATCTTCAGCCCAGCGTTTCGGATTTCATCGAGGAATGCAGTGATTCCAGGAAGAAGATCCTGTTCAGAGATGTGCTGGATCAATGTGACATAGTGTTCATTTTTCTTAGCGGCGAGTGCTAGCTTCTCGTCCTCTGAAAAAGCGTTTTGTTTTCCGCCAAGCGCAAGGATACGCTCGAGTGAATCCATCCGGCTGACACCCTTTAATGTCTCATTAAATTCCCGGTCGAACGGGATATCCAAATCCTCTCCTAATTGTTTCCACGCTAAGTAGTGATACTCCGCTGTATCGGTAATTACGCCGTCTAAATCAAAAATGACCGCTTCGATCGTTGGTGCCATCCGACATCCATCCTTTCTTCCATCGTCCATGCAAGGCAAGAAATCGAATGACTTTGCGCAAACGATTGCACTTGCCTCATGAATAATTCTACTGGTTCTCTCGACTCTTTGCAAGCGTTATCAAATATTTCTGATTCTTTGTTTTTAAAGCTGAGATACCTTCTTTTTGATAACGCTTTCAATTTTAAGGGAATGTTTTACTTATTTCGTTTTTTACTATTCGTTTTACAATTTTTAACTGCTATAATGACTTCATAGCATATGAGGGAGTGACGAAGATGTTTCAACGTGTTAAACAGTTGTTGAATGATCAAAGTCGAAGAGTTCATCGTTATGAAAAAATCGTAACGACGATCAATAGCTTAGAACGAGAAATGGAGCAAACATCTGATGAAGCGTTACGGGAGTTGACGATTTCGTTGCGGGAACGGCTACGAAACGGAGAACGGATTGATGCAATCTCACCAATGGCGTTTGCGCTTGTTCGAGAAGCGAGTAAACGGACGCTCGGCTTACGACACTACGATGTGCAGCTCATGGGCGGACTCGCACTACTGGAAGGACAAATCGCCGAAATGGCGACAGGTGAAGGAAAGACGCTCGTCGCTTCACTCGCGAGCTTCACCCAAGCGTTATATGGAAAAGGCGTTCACGTCATTACCGTCAATGAGTATCTAGCACGACGCGATGCTGAACAAATCGGTCAGATCCACCGTTTTTTAGGATTGCAGGTCGGAATCAATTCCGCTGAAGCAACGTTTGAGGAAAAACGGATTGCCTACGCAGCAGATATTACATACGGTGTCGGGACTGAATTCGGATTCGATTACCTGCGGGATCATCTGATCATGGAGCCGACGGAACGTCTGCAACGGCCCCTGCACTTCGCCTTAATCGACGAAGTCGATAGCATTTTAATCGATGAAGCGAAAACGCCACTCATCATGGCGGAACGAGACAGTGTCCACGAAGGATTACAACAACTCGTCCGTCATGTCGTCCAGACGTTTGAAGACGAGCGGGATTATACGTTTGATGAAGAAATCAAAGCCGTCGCCTTGACCGATCATGGCATCGAAACAATCGAAGAGGCGTTTGCGATTGATCATCTGTTTGCCGCCGAGCATTCCGTCCTCTTCCATTACGTCATTCAAGCCTTACGTGCCCATGTCGTTCTCAAACGAGATGTCGATTATATCATCAAGGATCAAAAAATCGCGCTCGTCGACCTCTTCACAGGTCGTCTGATGGAAGGACGCAGTCTATCCGATGGTTTACACCAAGCCCTTGAAGCAAAAGAAGGGGTTCCGGTCACGGAAGAGAACCGGACGACCGCCCAAATCACGATCCAACATTACTTCCGTCTCTATCATCAGGTAGCTGGAATGACCGGTACGGCGGCGACGTCACGGGAAGAATTTCAAAAGACATACGGCATGGACGTCGTGACGATTCCATCGAACCGCCCGAAAATTCGGATCGATGCAGAGGACGTCGTCTTTGCAACACGCGACGAAAAGCTAGAAGCCATTGCGCTGGCAACAAAATCGGCACACGTCACGGAACGACCGGTTTTGATCGGGACTTCATCGATTGAACAGTCTTTGCGCGTCGCGAAGACACTTGATGCGCACGGACTCACCTACGAGATCCTGAACGCTAAAACCGTCGATCAGGAAGTCCGGATCATTGCGGCTGCCGGACAAGCTGGTCGAATCACGATCGCGACCAATATGGCAGGTCGCGGAACGGATATTTTACTCGATGAAGCGGCACGACAACAAGGCGGCTTGTTCGTCATCGGTACCGAACGCCATGAATCGATCCGGATCGACAACCAGTTGCGTGGTCGGGCAGGTCGCCAGGGTGATCCTGGATTGACGCAGTTTTATCTTTCGCTCGAAGATGAACTGCCACGCCGTTTCGCGCGCGATCGCCTCGAGCGTGTGCAACAAAAAGTACGAAATACTGCCGGTCCGCTCACTTCGCGTGACGTCCGGGATCTATTGCAGTTCGCTCAGTCGACATGTGAATCTGTCAACCGAAGTGTTCGGGATGAACTCGTTCAGCTCGAAGAAGTCATCAGTGAACAACGGCAAGCGATCTATCATCTCCGGAACAGAATCGTTGATGCGACGTCACTCGAGGATATCGTTCAGCCATTTGCAGGACGTGTCTTGCCGTCGATCCTCGACCAAACACTCTCTGACGATCTCGTTCCAGAAGAATGGCCACTGGCTCTCGTCATGACAGAACTCGAGCAACTGTTACATCAACCAATCACGTTAGAACGACTGGAGACGATCGACGAGATGAAACGACAACTCGAGCCGCTGATTGCTGAAACCGAAGCCCTACTCGTTGCCCATGTCACAGCTGAAAAAGAGACCGCCAAACGTTTCATCCTGCTTGCACTGGACGAGCAATGGACGCGCCACCTGACGGCGATGAACACTTTAAAAGAAGGGATTCATCTCCGCAGTTACGGACAAGAACAACCGGTCCGCATCTTCGAACGGGAAGGCATGGATTATTTTGAATATGCCATTGCAAGTTTCGAGAAACAGGTCCTTTCAGGCATTTGCCGCGCCGAACAGACACACGATAGCGAAGGAGAACTGCACCATGCACACGTCGAATGAAGTGTTCCGTCCCCCGCTCTACTTCACGGAGGACATGCCGATCGTCAAGGAAGATGAATACGTCTTTCGTCACGTCGTGAAACAACTGCCTGATCTAGAAGCCAATCAGATGGCAATCCATCTGTTTCAAGTCTTATCACACCGTCCACTTCATGTCATCGCCTTGTTCCAAAACACGTTGTCTCGGTCGTTCCATCTGAATGACCTCGTCGTCCTTGCTTTATCCGGTGATGAACTTGTTGCTCGTAAAGTTCTCAGTATCGAGGAGGTCCCGGTCATCCTTCCGATGGCGACGTTACCGCTCTGGTTGACGTTTGAAGAAGACGAATGTTTCGTCGACCTCGAACAGTTGACGGAGCCGCTACAACTCGTCTTCTCAAGCGAGACTCTGACGGAGCTCTTCATCGAAGACGACTCCACGGAACTCGAGCAACGGATGATCCGCCAAGTCGCTTATTCGCATCCGACACCACCCGCAGACGGTTGGTCCCTCTTACCAGTTTCAATCATGCGCGAGCTAGATACTGTGACAGCAATCGTTCTCGTCCGTAATGCGAGCGATCAGACGCTGACACTCGAGGCGCTAACGCTTGAACTAATGGATGACGAAACGCCAATCGCAGATGTCACCCATCCCGGACTCTCCTTACCTGCTTATAGCCAACAAGCAATTCGTCTCCGTTTTTCCTGCACCGCCCCGCACGTCGATGCTCTCGGACTCCGCTATCTCCCACCTTCTTCATAAAAAAACGTCTCGGCACACAAGATGCCGAGACGTTTTCCTTATCCTTTTAAGAGTCCGATGACACGGACGTTGATTGCTTTGGGTTGGAACGCGAGCATGTTTTCCATGTCTTGCGCGATTCGTTCTTGGACTTTTCCAGCTGTCTTGATGATCGACATGCCGTATTTGATATGCACAGATAAACTGACCGTGATGTAGCCGCCGACATCTTCGACTTTTACAAGTTTGACCATCTGTTTTTCCTGTAATTTCGAATCGTCTGCTGTAAAGGCAATGCCTTCTGTTTCTTGAACGGCTACACCTGCGATGACCTCGATGACTTGTTGCGAGACGTTCACGACACCATCCGCATTATTTAAATTATATGACATACCTTCCACGCCCTTCGTCTAGTAATCCATCTATCTAAAGTGTAATGCATTCCGCTTTATTTTGAAAGGTCTTCCCGCTTCTCGACGATCGGACGAATGTCGATCTCAATCAAAGGACGGAGGACACGGACGACGAGCGGGTGTATGATGATGCCAACGATTAGTAAGGCGACGCCAATCATGATCAGTAAGGCAAGCCATGCTTGCGGAACGAACGCATCCGTTACGTATTGGCGCCACGCCATGACGAAGAAGACGTGAAGCAAGTAGACATAGAGACTGAGTTCCCCTGCTCGCGTGATGAGCGGCAAACGACGCATTGGAATTAACATCATGAAACCGAGCGAAGCCGCAATCGATAAGAGGTAGATGACGCTATGCTTGAGTACACCAACCCACGCGTCACTATCATATTGTTCGACATATGGGAAACGATGCTTGAACGCATTTGCAAAGTCGACGATCTCTTTCGGCGTATCACGCCACGCTTCGAATAACAGGAAGCCCATGACGGCTGCGAACGTGATACCACCAATCAAACGGACGTTCATCCGTCGCTTGAAATTCTTCGGCATCTCGAAAATCCGGATGAACTCGTGCTCCGATAGATAGTTCCCGAGTAAGAAATACGGATAGAACATGATCAACTTGCGAAGTGCTAAGAAACCCGTGTTCTCAAGCTCGAACCCATATAACAAAGCGAACGCGAGACCAAACCAGACATATCCTCGCAAGCGGACGACATACGGCGTTACGATATACCAGACGACCATAACGAACAAATACCAAAGTGCCCAGTACGGACGTAGTAGATGTGTCCCGATATTTTCTCCGGACAACAGTGGTAGTCCTTCTCCAAGTGTCGCCCAAGAACCAATTAAAATTTGCCAGACACAGTAGACGGCAAATAATTGGATGACACGTAAGTATTTATTTTCGCGGAAGAAATAACCGCTTAAGATAATGAATAATGGCATATGAAACGAGTAAATTAATAGATAGACCGTCTCGAGCAACTTTCCGTCATAATCAAACCGTAAATCCGTCAGCATGTGACCGATGACGACGAAAATGACAAGAAAACCTTTGATATTATCAAACCAAGGATTCCGATTCATGTTACACTACCCCTTATACTCCCTCGAAAGGAACGAATGTTTATGAAAAAGACACTCCTGATTCTATCCATCGTCTTGAACGTCGTTCTCCTTGCATTGTTACTGGGACGTAAACCGCTCGAAACCTTCGGAAGCGTCTTACCTGCAACGAGTACGACTCCAGTCACGACATTCCAATACGATAAGAACCCGAACTATGTCCGTTTGAATAGTCTATTCCATACTTATCAATACCCAAAATCAGCGAACGCTGTCATGTTAGGTGACTCGATGACGAATTTTGCCGATTGGCGCATCTTGATGGAGGATCCGACAATCATTAATTTCGGGATTCCTGGCGATACGACAGAAGGCTTTTTGACTCGCCTCGACTTGATTCTCGAGATGAAACCAAAACGCGTCTTCTTGATGGGTGGCATCAATGACATCCGTCACTATACGCCGATTCCACAAATTACCGAGAACATGACGACGATCGTGACGACACTTCGAAAAAATAACATCGACGTCGTCCTCCAGTCAACCGTTCCTGTGGCTCCAAAATATTCGGACTCTGTCCGAATCAATCGTGATGTCGAAGCGTTGAACCGGAACTTACAAAATCTCGCTCAATCGCTTAAAATCCCATTCGTCGACTTGAGACCTGTCTTGACGAACAAACAAGGTTATCTTCAGAATCGCTTGACGTATGATGGATTACACCTTGTCGGTGGGGGTTACCTGCGCTGGAGTGATGCCTTAAAACCTTATGCGTTGCAAGCAAACATAACAGCAAACAAATAAGCGATGGCGCATTAAAAAAACGGCGCATCCCGACAATCGGGATGCGCCGTTTTTCGATTCTTAGTCTTCTTGGTTTTTAACACCCATATAAGCTGCAACGCTTGATGCTGAGAAAACAGCAACAGCAACGATTCCGACAGCGATCCAGATAACCTGATCCATCATTTCTTCATATCCCCCTTTATGTAACCGCTCACTTCTACATTTAGCGTACACGAATTTCGTCAAGAAAGAAACACATTTTCCATGTCTAATGACTAGACGATTCGGGAAAAAGTAACTATAGTAGAAGGACAACTATAAATTGTCAGAAAATTCGATTATTTAACAAGGAGGTGTTTCTGATGGCCACTTCATTGCTTACGCCGAAAGTGACGTTACGACATCGAAGTACTCTCAACTTTGGATATTGGCTTGTCATCGGATGCATAGGATGGGTGATGCTTGCCCTCGTCACGAATGTTGGTACCGTTCTTGGTCGTCTTCCCTTATATGAAAGCATTCCCCTCGCGATCCTTGTACTTGGGCTCACAGGTATCGTACTAAAAATGGCGCGTGACGAGTGGTGGATTCATTATCTTGAACGTCAGACCCAGTATTATATCGGACATGAGACCGTGACCAGTTGGTGCACGACGATCGATAGCATGTGGCTGATCCGTAAGACGATGCGTCGTGAACTTCGCCTACTTTACCGGCAGCTCGCTCAGACGAAGGCATCGGAAGAAGTGAAACAGATCCTTGCCCTTCAGCTTGTCGAGCGTGGCGTGCTCATCGTCTACTCCCGTCCAAAAAGTGATCATCCCGCTTGAAGCGAAAAGAGGACTGTCCCATTACCTTCTAGAAGAGAAGCAGATGGGACAGTCCTTTTTTAGTGTTTTAACCAATCGGTTGCTGCTTCGATCGTCGGCATGACAAGTTGGTGTCCGTAGTTCGACCATGTGACATCGACTGATGCACCAGCCTCCTTCAAGAGTGCTGACAACTCTTCCGTTTCCTGAGCGGGACAGATTGGATCATTACTACCGGCGCCGATGAACACACGAACGTTTGATAAGTCCGGTAACGTCACACCGCGACGTGGTACCATCGGATGCAGTAAGATGGCTTGTTTAAATAGCGCTTCTTCAAACAACATGTTCGCTGCGATGTTGGCTCCGTTCGAATAACCGACCGGAATCAGGCGATCGAGTGCGAAGTCACGTTCCGCTGCTTGTTCCTGTAAAAATTGAATCAATCGTGCTGTCCGTAAAGCGAGATCTTCTTCATCGAAGACGCCTTCTGCGAGCCGTTTGAAGAAACGTGGCATCCCGCTTTCCGAGACTTCTCCACGGACGGACAAGTAACCGGCTTCCGGATCAAGCAGCGAAACGAGTCCAATGAGGTCTTGTTCCGTTCCGCCTGTGCCGTGTAAGAGTAAAAAGATCGGTGCATCCATTGTTTTTGGCGCTTGATATAAATGAATCATATGAGTCTCCCCTTCGGTACTGTAATAGGTGTTACGTGATTCGTGATCGCGGTGCGGTGCGCTTCAAATTGTTCCGGCAACTTCAAGTCTTCTCCAAGCATCTCGAAGTCTTCATCGATCGCGAACCCTGGATTGTCAGTTGCGATTTCATGGAGGATGCGTCCACGGTCATGGAAATAGATCGACGTAAAGTAATTGCGATCTTTTACTTCAGTCGTCAGCAAACCGAACGCGTTGATCGCCTTCATCCAGTCGAGTTGTTCCTCTTGATCGGTTGCGCGCCAGGCGATGTGGTGAACGGTTCCCGTACCCGGACGACCAACCGGCATCTGACCATGGACGACATCAATGACATTTCCAAACTCCCCTTCCGCAATGTACCGGTCAACGGTCTCCGTCCGTTTACTGAGGGTGAGCCCCAATGTATCGGTCAGTAATTTGGCTGTGTCTGATGGATCTCGCGACAGTAATGTCGCTCCCGCAAATCCTTTGATGGCGACGTCACGCGTGATACCGTCGATTTCATAGCGACTGTCTCGTCCCGCCTTGCGTTCGACGAGCTCGATTTGAAGACCATGTGGATCTTCGAACGCGATCTGTTGCTCTCCGAAACGAACTGTTTCTTCAAACGAGACGTTCTTTTGCGTCAGCCGTGCTTTCCAGAAATCCGATGCACCGACCGGAATCGCGTAAGCTGTCGTTCCGACCTGTCCGGCACCGACCTGTCCTCTCGCCATGCCTTTAAATGGGAAGAACGTGATGATCGTTCCGGGTGCACCAGACTCGTTTCCAAAGTAAAAATGGTACGTCCCTGGATCATCGAAGTTGACCGTTTTTTTGACGAACCGTAGTCCGAGAATCGTCCCGTAAAAATCAAGATTTTCTTGAGGATCGCCGACCATTGCTGAGATGTGATGGATACCTTGCGTTTTCATAGAATAGGTCCCTCCTTCAATCGTCACTGTTAACACAATAATAGTAACTAATGAACAAAAAGTAAACTAATTAGACTTGTTTCCATTTTCCCTGGAACCTTTACCCAATTTTGACCGTAGGACACTATGTAACAATGGTACACTTGTCGTGCAACAGACATCTTTATGAGGAGGTTCTTATGTTAGAAATCAAACACATCACGAAGCGTTTCGGCGATTTCACTGCCGTTGATGCGTTGACGATCGAAGTGCCACGCGGACAAATCTTTGGTTTGCTTGGTGCGAACGGTGCCGGTAAGACAACGACGTTCCGGATGCTACTCGGTCTACTCCAACCGACCGAAGGTTCGATCACATGGAATGGAGAGCGCATTCCGACTTCAAAGATTGGATATCTTCCGGAAGAACGCGGATTGTATCCGAAAGTCCGAGTCGACGAACAACTCTTATTTCTTGCTGAACTCCGCGATATGAAACGGAAGGATGCAAAACGAGCACTGACCGAATGGCTCGAGTATTTCCAAATTCCTCAATATGAAAAAATGCGTGTCGAACAACTCTCAAAAGGAAACCAACAAAAAATCCAGTTGATCTCCGCCGTCCTACATAAACCTGAACTGCTGATTTTAGATGAACCATTTAGCGGACTCGATCCGGTCAATGCGGAACAATTAAAACGTGCCGTTAAAAAATTGACCGTCGATGGAACGACGATCGTCTTCTCAAGTCACCGAATGGATCATGTTGAAGAACTCTGCGAGCATGTTGCGATTCTCGATCATGGTAAGCCCGTCGTCGCTGGTTATCTTCCTGATATCAAGGCGAGCTATGGGAAGACCCGTGTCCTTTTGACGACGGATGCCCCACCACTCTTATGGGATAGCTTACCGGGTGTCCTTCAAGTTGAGTCGGACAATAATGGGCATGTCGTCCAAGTTTCTTCAAAAGAAACCGCTGACCAACTTCTCCAACATATTGTCAGTGAAGGACATCATGTTGATCGTTTCGTCTGGGATCAATTATCCTTGCAGGATATCTTCATCGAGGAGGTCGGAAAACGTTATGAACCGTAAATTCCTGACTTTATATCGCTTCAATTTATTACAGAAACTACGTGCCAAAAGCTTTTTAATCTCAACTGTTCTGATGGTCCTGTTTCTCGTAGGCTTTGGCAATATCGAACGGATTCTCGACTGGTTCTCGGGTGACGATCCGAAAGTCGCCCTCGTCAGTGAATTATCGACAGACCTTCGCCCTGCCTTGAAAAAGGCTGGTGTCACCTCAGACATCACACCGAAGGAGTATACGGTCGCAGAAGCACGTAAAGCGGTCGATCGAGGCACGTTTGACGTCGTAGCGATTGTCCAAGATTCTTATGACGTGACGCTCGTTAGTGCTAGTCCTGAATCCGAGTTACAGACACAAGTCGCGACGGTCGTCAAACAAGTCCGTGATCAAGCGGTCATCACGGATGCGAAGATTGACCCGAACGTTCTTGCGTCACTCGCTAAACCCGTTCCCGTCAAACAAGAGTTGACGTCGACAGGTGGAAAAAGTGAAGACGAACTCTTTGCCGCATCCGCGCTCGTCTATGTATTGCTGTTTTTGATGTACTTCACGATCGCGATCTACGGTGGAATGATCGTCACGGAAATCGCGAATGAAAAATCATCACGGGTCATGGAGTTGCTGATCTCTGCGGCGAGTCCGATCCAGCACATGCTCGCGAAGATTCTTTCAATCGCTACCGTCAGTCTCGTACAATTGTCGATTCTCGTCGGTGTCGGCTACTACAGTGCTCAAAGTAGCAGTTTATTTGATCAGTTATCACTCGATTCCTTAAGTGCCCGAACAATCATTTATCTGTTCGTCTTCTTCTTGCTTGGATACTTCCTATATGCCACGTTACTTGCAGCACTCGGTTCGCTCGTCAGTCGGGTCGAGGATGCGCAGCAAGTGACGTTACCGGTCATCTTGTTAATCGTTGCTGCCTTCATGATTTCAATGTTCAGTCTGAACGCACCAACGAATCAAGCCGTCGTCGTCTTGTCATTCGTTCCGTTCTTTACACCGATGGTCATGTTCTTGCGTGTCATGTTGACCGATGTACCGCTATGGCAAGTTTCGATTTCCCTCATTTTAATGCTGATCAGCATTTCGCTCGCCTTATTTGTCGGAACGAAATTCTACCGTGGTGGTGTTCTGTTCTACGGATCGAATCCGCTTAAACAATTACGCCGGATCTTAAGCGGACGCCGGTAACAGTTTACAAGACGAATCGTTTCCGCTATCGTTAGGTGAGAAAAAGCCTTTAGGAGGAACTATGTTATGCGGTCTCGTTTTTGGGCAGCGATCCTTTTCACAGCTGCTGCCATGGTCTCGTCACTTGTCATGTTCACGAAATTCCCGCAAGCGAGTGCGACATGGGAACTCGTCATTGCCTACGGAGGCATGGCGTTCGTCTCTAGCCTCTTTTGCTGGTCCTTCGTCGCGGTGCGCCGCCAGTCTTCCCGTTTATACGGTAGCTGGGTTGGTGTCTTCATCGCCGGATTGACTGTCTTACTTGTCTGTCTCGCGCGATTCGTCTTGCGTGGTGATGTGATGATGATTTTCAAGTGGCAAGCGATGCTCGGTAGCTTAACTCTCAATTTCGGCTATGTCGGTTGGGTACTCGTCATTGCGAATGCGATCATCGGTTTCATCATCGGCCGGACACGTCAAAAGACGCGTCGTCCACGTCCGATGCCACAACGTCAATAAAAAAGTCGCTGTCTTCTGAACGTCAATCAGAAGATAGCGACTTTTTTTCATTTTCGGTGATAACGAGAGCGGCTTTTCCGGTCGCTATAATCCGCATAATAAGTCGAACTGGACAAAGAAATCCCGTCCGTCATACGATCGAGGTATTCATCCAGTTGCATCATCGATGGTAATTTATCCTCAAATAACTCATACGTCTCTTCAGCTTGATCGCGTTGCAACTCTCCTGCTTCCATGACGGCTTCGACGAGCTCATGAAAGATCCGTTGCTCAGTGGCACTCATCGTCTGCTCGATCCGTTTGACATCCTCATCATACATTAAATCAAACAGACGCATTCGCTCCTCGAGCTGTTCCTCGACCCACGTTCCGTCTTGTCCGAGCGTCTGTTCATAAGCAAGCTTCATCTCTTCGAGCGGTGTGTTCTGTTGCATGATGAACTTTAACGACTCTCCCGTCCAGATATGCCGTGCCAAATAACTGGCATCGATGTTCAAGACGTCCGCTAATGCTTCGATGTAGGGTTTAGTTGGATAGACTTCGCTGAGTTCCGTCCGACGGATGAAATACGGTGCGACACCGAGGCGGTCAGCCAATTGTTCGATCGTAATCCCGGCACGCTCTCGTAAGATACGGATCCGGTCACCGTAACCCCGATATGGTGAATGGTCTAGCATACGATTCCCTCCCTTGTTCCTATGGTATCATCATACCCTTGAATCCGGTGTCGGATACATCGAACTTTTGGATGAATTCCGGAACAGATGGCGTGGATAGCGTAACCAAATCGGTAGGACACTTAAAAAGTATCCGATCGTGACGATACTGATCCAAAATGCGGCTAAGTTGAGGAATGATCCGACCTGTAGTCCGGCTCGGGTCACGACGACTTGGAACAATAAGAAAGCATGAAAAACCGAGATCAGGTACGGAATGAGTAAGACCGCACCATACTTCATGAGCAAGTAACGGCGGATATTCCCGGAACCGAACCCTAACGCAAACAATGTCTTCATTCGTTTTTGTTCTTGTTCCGCTGTCATCTGCATCCACACATGCAGGAAACTTGCATTGATGACGAACAACCAGATTGTCAGGAGGATGACGACGAACGTGACGAGGCGCACGATCCGGATGCCGTCGATCTCATCCTCCGTCTCATTGATCAACTGATAAGGAACCGACTGTTTTTCATCTAGCTTTGCTGCAGACTGGATGTTGCGGACAATCTTCATCCACTGTTCCCAGTCCTTTGTTCCGTAATCATGATAGGCTGGCGTATCAAAGACGACGATTTGACGGACAGGTTGCTTCAGTGTTTGAAAGACGGCATCACTGACGACGAACATCGTCTCGATCCGGTAGTTGTAACCGAAGACTAAATCATGGGAAGCAGCGGGAAGCAATTCAAAGTCGGCTTTTTCCATCGCCTGTTTCGCTTTTTTCATCGTCGGCGTGTTCTCTTCCAGTTGTACTGGACGTGCCGGTACGAAGAAACTCTGTCGACCGGTCGCTGTCCGCTCCTGAAAATGCAGTTGACGCATCATCTTGTTGTACGCTGAAATCGGCAAGAGCACCCGTGTTCCATCTGCCTTCACTTGAATATCTTGCTGGTAGCGATCCGGGAACGCCTTGGTCATCGTCTGCTTGATATCCTTCAATCGTTTCGTCGGTTGAGCGGACTCTTCATAATAGACAAGACCGAATTGGTTTTGTGACGATAAATCGAGTCCGACCAATTGAAATAAGAAAACAAGACCGACTGCTGTCAGCGCACAAGACGTCAAAATCGTCCCGAGAGCAATCAACGTACTATTCGTCCGGAGTTGATTGGCGATTTCCGAGACGATCAGCTTCCGAAGCGACAGACGACGAGGACGGTATAATTGGGTCAACCACGGTAAGACATACCGGCAAATGAAGAACGATCCGATGAATATGACGAGGGGAAATACGATGTAAAATTCGTACATCCGAATGAATGCGAGCGTATACCCGTAGATCAGAGTCAACAAAGCAATGACTTGTATCAGAATCCAGATCCGTCGTCGAAACGGAGACCGTAATCGAACCGGTCGGTCGGGACGAAAGCGATAGATCGCGAGAACGGTTGCCGTCAGTAAGACGATGAGGGCACCACCAATCAAGGCGAGGATTGCATAAAATGATAACTCGAATTCAATCGGTGGCAAGAACATGACCTTAACGACAGAGAGTAATAACATCTTCGTCAAGACGTTTCCAAGCACTAGTCCTGCCGTAATCGCAAATCCACCGACGATCAAGACCTCAATCAAAAAATATTTTAAGAAATGCGACAGTCCACTGCCGAGTGTTCGCATCGTCCGCAAATCATTCTTACGGTGCTCAAGCATCGTGTACGTCGTCGAATAAATGAACAGGACACTAAAGAGTAAGATGATCAGCTCCGCGGTGAAGACGAAGAAAATCGTCAGCTCGATGACCTGGTTCAATTGACTCAATACCTTGGCAACATTTTGGAACGATCTATTCGTCAACAAGTTCCAATAACTCGTCACGATTGTCATCGCGATAATAATTGTCAAGGCGTAACCGTAGTACAACCGCTGATAGCGGCGGATGTTACGTAGGGCGTATTGCAGATAATTGATGCTCATCCCCTCCTAATAGCGATAATGATTCGATGACCCGTTGGAAAAAGATACGTCGTGGCTCATCACGGAATAATTCCGTCTGAATGCTGCCGTCTTTGAGAAACAAGACATGATTACAGTACGATGCGACTTGCGGATCATGCGTCACGATGACCATCGTCATCCCGGTCGCATTCAACTCGGCTAGGACGTCCATGACATGTTTCGTCGATTGGAAATCGAGTGCTCCGGTTGGTTCGTCCGCGAGTATCAGACGCGGGGTATGGATCAAGGCACGGCCGATTGCCGTTCGTTGTCGTTGTCCGCCACTCACCTCATCGACCTGTTTATCGAGCAGATCGTCAATCTGTAGACGACGTGCCAACTCTTCCATCTCTTCCCGCGCGAGCTTCGCCTTTTTCCCCGACAGCATCAACGGAACGAGCATGTTTTCACCGAGTGTCAACGAGTCGAGTAGATTGAATTCCTGAAAGATGATCCCGAGCGTCTCGCGCCGGAAACGTGTCATCTCTTTTCGCTTGAACGTCGCTGTATCGACGCCATCAATCAGAATCGATCCCCAGCTCGGTTCGTCAAGTGTCGCAAGCAAGTTGATCAGTGTTGATTTGCCGCTACCGGACGGTCCCATGACGGCAACCATCTCACCTTCCTCCACCCGAAAGTTCAAATCGGTCAACGGTTGCTCCGTCACCTTTCCGGGATAGACCTTCCCCAATTGTTTGACTTCAATCATGTGCGCGACCTCCTACTAATCGAATCCGGCATGTCGTGCCGACACCTTCTTCACTCTCGAGTTCGATCTCGTGCCCGAGCTTCAAGCAAACTTGTTGGACGAAATACAAGCCCATCCCGGTCGATTCCCCGTAGCGGCGCCCATTCTCACCCGTGAAGAACGCATTAAAGACACGCGGAACATCTCGTTTCGGAATTCCGACACCATCGTCTTGAATCGACAAGACGACCTGCCCCTTTGTCACCTCTGCCGTCAGAACGACTTCTCGACCATGCCCCGTTGTATACTTGATCGCGTTCGTCACGAGCTGTAAGACGAGGAAACGAAACCACTTTGCATCCGTATAGACATACACGTCCTCGGCGATGTCGAGTTTCGGGTAGACCTGGTTTTTGACGAACAATCGTTTTTCTTGATTGATGATGCTCGTCACGAGCGGCTTCAATACCAGTCGTTCCGCCTTCAAGTCTGTCTCGATTGCTTCTAAGCGTGACGAATAGAGCATCTGATCAAGTCCACTGCGTAACCGATCAACCTCTTGACGTAAATCCGCTTGATAGTGTTCCCCTGGATGTTCGAGAATCAGTTCGATGACAGATAATGGTGTCTTCATCTGATGAATCCATTGATCGACATACCGATGTCGTTCTTTTTCTTTTCGTCGCTCAGCAAACAGGCTATTGCGAAACAATGTCTGTTGCCGCTCTAAAAATTGTTCGACGGCAACGGAAATCGGTTCTTCGCTATCGCTACGAATCGGTTCTGCGACTGACTGGACCGGTTGTTGCATCCGTCGTAACAGCGGAAGCATGCTGAAGAAACGATAGCTGAGATAAATCAAGAGACCGATGCTGTTCAAGAGGACGATGTAAAAAAATGCTGCCGGACGATAGAGGTCGTAGAGCCATAAAATAGCGTATAAAATGAGCATCTGTCCGGTAAAGAAGATGGTACCCGGTATCACGTGCCGTAAAAAAAGCTTCATGGCTCAAGAACCAGTTTATAGCCGACACCTCGAACCGTCTCTAGACCAGCAACTCCGATTTCTGCAAGTCGTTTACGGACACGGGTGATATTTACGTTCAATGTATTCTCATCGACAAATGCTTCGTCATCCCAAATCCGTTCAAGTAAGTCACCCCGACTAACGATTCGTGGACTTGCCGTCAGCAACATCTCAAGGATCAGCCCTTCTTTTTTCGACAGCTCGATCGACTGTTCCCCGTACTCGACGATATAACGGTCTAAGTACAGTGTGACACCCTCTTTCGTCACCGTCCGCTCATCCGCCTCGTTCGACAACGTGCCATACGCCCGGCGAATCTGACTTTTAATCTTTGCGATGACGACCGCTCCTTGGAACGGTTTGACGATATAGTCATCAGCACCATATTCGAGTGCCATGACTTGATCCATCTCGCCGACACGTGCCGAGATAAAGAGAATCGGTGCCCGTGTCTTCATCCGTAATTGCCGACACCAATAGAAACCGTCGAACTTCGGTAAATTAACGTCTAATAAAATGACATCCGGATTCGTTTCCTCGTAGGTCGCGATGACATCCCCTCGGCCATCCTCGACGACGACCTTAAAATCATAACGTTCGAGTAGTTCCTTTAATAATGTCGCGATCTTCACATCATCTTCGACTAATAAAATCGTATGCATCGTTCACGTCAACTCCTTCTGTTTCTATCATAACGAACTCAAAAAGGACTGGAAACGATTATTCTGTTTCCAGTTCTGTGTATCCGTATTTAGTTCATCCCGTCACGATGCGGCGATAAGCCCGAACCGTGACGATATAGTAGATCAGATAGACGATCGTATAGCAAACAATCGCAAGTAATGTCGGACGGACGATATTGTAGTTCAACAGTTTCTGCAGGACTTGCATCGCAACTAGACTATGAACGAGTCCGAGGACATACGGTAAAGAGAAGACGAATCCGACGAGGCGACGGATGATACCCGTTTGTTCCTTTTCATCGACACCAATCTTTTGAATGATCGCAAACCGTTGTTTCGATTCTTCTGCTTCCGCGAGCATCTTAAAGTAGATGATTGAACCTGTCGCAAGCAAGAAGACGAGACCGAGGAAGCCGGCAGCAAACGCAAGCAAACCGGTCGTTGCCGTCGTCATCGTATAGACCGGATAGTACGCTGCCATCTCTGTATCCGCTTGTTTTCCATACAGTTGCGTTAATTGCTTTATCAGCCCATCGTCATGACGTTCATCCGAAAATTGATAATTCGTCAGCGTAAAACCTTTTTCCGGCATCTTTGCAAACGCATCGTCGTTTACGACGAGGGCAAGCCGCTGTTTCTCATAAAGTTGAGCGATCGGTAAATTCGTCGCAGCGGTGATGCGAAAGGACTCATGGACATCCTTGATTTTGACACCGACCGGCGATTTGACTTTCATCTTCAACAAATCGTTTCCTTTAAATGTTTCAAGGACGATTGCTTCGCCTCGTTTTGGTTCTTTAATGACCGTTTGACCGTTTGCTTTCGCAAGCTTCACGTAATCCGAGTAATTGACGTAACTAAATTGCCCTGGCTGATCTTCGTAAGCATAGGTTTGATAATAGCGTGTGAACGTCAGCGGGTTCGGAAGCTCAGTCATCTTGTGATCGACGTTCTTGACGTTGACCATCGTCCGGCTGTCGATCTTCTGGTCGGACTTTGCAATCAGCTGTTCCGCTTCCGCTTGTTTACTCGCAATCGACAGACTGTACGGGACTTGCTCCTCGACAGTCTGATCGATGAAGTAATAGATCGATGTCGCTGTACCGACTGTCGTCAATGTCACGGCAGTAATGACCGTGATCGTCGACAGCATGACAGCGTTCGATTTGATTCGTGACAGCAATTGTCCGTGCAGAATCAAATTCGTTCCTTTGAAATGTCGCGCTTGATTACTTAAGAGGCGTAATAAGAAGATCGTGAAGTAACTCATCGTTCCAAATGTCCCGAGGATCACACACAGCATCAAGAGCGGTGCGACAATCGTAAAGTGATCCATCAACGGTTGTCCCGTCAAATAGTAACCGATACCAATCAAAACGACCGAAAGCACGGCTAGGATCGGATGGACTTTCGGAAGGGATTCCGCTTGTTGCTCTGCCTTGAACAATTCAATCAATGTAAAACGATAGATCGTCCGGGCTGAACGTAAGGCAATGATCAGGAAGATCAAAAGGAAGACGCCGATCGTCTGCACGACGGAAGCTCCGCTGATCGTAAAGGTCGCATCGACTTGCATCGCCATGACGGAAGCCAGCAACTGTACGAAATATTTCGATGCGACTGTTCCGATCGCAATCCCGAGGATTAGACCAATCACTCCATACCCCATCGTCTCAAGGAAGATCAGTCGGGCGATCTGTCCCCGCTCTAAACCGAGCAACGCGTAGAGACCGATTTCCTGCTTACGGCGGCGTAAGAAGAAGTCACTTGAATACCAGATGAAGATAGCAGAGAAAAGCGCTAGAATAACACTCGCTCCAGTAAAGACCGTTCCTAATTTTCCGTACAATTCATTCGCCTGAAGCATCGCTTCGTTTGATCGAATCGCGAGGAACGTGTAGTAAATGAGAATCGCGAACGTGACCGCACCGAGGTACATCACGTTTTGACGGATGTTTTTTAGATTTTGAAACGCCAGTTTAGACAAACTCACGGACGGCACCTCCGAGTTCGCGTTGGACTTCCATAATCTGCTCGAAAAAATCCTTCTGTGAACCGAAGCGATGGACTTCCTTGAACAGCTCTCCATCCTTGACGAACAGAATTCGTTCTGCATAAGACGCCGTCATCGGGTCGTGTGTCACCATTAAAATCGTCGCGCCTTCGTCGTTTAGTGACTGCATCGCTTCAAGCAATCCTGTCGCTGACTTTGAATCAAGCGCACCGGTCGGTTCATCCGCTAAGATGAGTGACGGATCATGAATGATCGCACGGGCGGCAGCCGTCCGTTGTTTTTGTCCTCCCGATAGTTCGACCGGACGTTTATCGAGTAGGTCCTGGATACCGAGTTGATGTGCCACACGATCGACACGCTCTAAGATCATCTTTTTATCGACGTTCGCGAGTGAGAGCGGTAAGGCAATGTTTTCCCGGACCGTCATTGTATCGAGGAGATTGAAATCCTGGAAGATGAAGCCGAGTTGTTCCCGGCGGAAACGTGCCAATTGTTTTTCCTTCATCGCCGTCACGTCTGCTCCATTGATTAAAATCGATCCGTCCGTCGGCTGATCGATTGTCGACAGCAGATTAAGCAACGTCGATTTCCCGGCACCGGACGGTCCCATGATACTGACGAATTCCCCTTCATGGACACTGAGCGTCGTCGGACGTAGTGCTTCGTGGCGTGCCGTTTTCGTGTGATAGGTTTTTGTGATCTGTTCTGCTCGTAAGATTGCTTTCATCTGTAATGCCTCCTGTGTTTGATTCGTTACACTCAGTCTAGTCCTTCCATGCTTTTCTCAAAATGGACTTTACTTTCACTTCTCTTACAAAACGGTAAGACAAGGGAGGAGACATCAAAAAAGCCCCCATCCGTAAGGGATGGAGGCGTGTCGTATCTTATTTATGTGTTGCTTTGAAGAGCTCTGTGTCACCTGCGACAACAGAAGTTCCTTCAGCTGGTACAGCTGAAAGCGTGAATTGATCGTGATTTGTCACGATGATCGGTGTGATCGTCGATGGTGCGTTTGCACGGATGTACTCGAGATCGAACTCGACGAGGACGTCTCCTGCTTTGACTTTGTCACCTGACTGGACGTGAGCCGTGAAGCCTTCGCCTTTGAGGTTAACTGTATCAAGACCAACGTGGATCAAGAGTTCAAGACCATCTTCACCTTTTAGACCGATTGCGTGTTTTGTTGGGAAAATCGTTTCAACCGTTGCGTTGATCGGTGAAACAACTTTACCTTCTGTTGGCTCGATCGCGACACCGTCGCCCATCATTTTTTGAGAGAAAACTTGATCGGGTACGTTCTCGATGTTGACGATTTTACCTGTAAGTGCAGAAGCGATTTTCGTGTTTCCTGCGTCGTTACCACCAAACAATTTTTTTAAGAATCCCATGATACTATCCCTCTACTTTCTCGATCGTTTTTCTTCCGAATGGAAGTTTCGATTTTTTATAGGAGTAAGCTGTTAGACAGCTCGCTCACGTTCTCACAAAAAGCATACGTTTGTCCCTCTGGTTTTGCAAGTATTTTTGTGTGATAATAGTTAGAAATCAAAAGGAGGCGCTTACATGTTGCCATTTTCAGAAATTACATACGTCCGTCCTGATCTTGCTTTGCTTGAAACATCGATGAATCAAGCAATCGCTCGACTAACGGAAGCCACACAGGTAGATGAAGCAAACGCAGCCATCACTGAGATTAATACCCTCAGAAATCAATTTGAAACGGCAAGCCAGCTCGTCGAAATTCGTCATACGATTGATACACGTGATACGTTCTATGAGACGGAACAAGGGTTCTTTGATGAAGCAAGCGCGATCTATCAGGGATATGTCTCAAGCTATTATCAAGCGTTGACGACGCATCCGCTTCGCAATGAACTCGAACGGACGCAAGGCAAACAGTTATTCCTAATCGCGGAAGCGAGCCTAAAGACGTTTTCGGAAGAGATCATTCCAAAGCTTCAAGAAGAGAACCGTCTCTCAAGCGAATATACGAAACTGATGTCTTCTGCTCAAATCGAGTTTGACGGGAAGACGCTTAACTTATCGCAGTTCGGTCCTTACCTCCAATCACCAGACCGGGCTGTTCGTAAAGCAGCTTCAGAAGCCCGCTATGGCTACTTAAAAGAGCAAGGGGAAACGATCGATACAATTTACGATAAACTCGTCCGTATCCGGACAGACATCGCAAAGACACTCGGTTTCCCATCGTTCGTCGAACTCGGATACGCACGGATGCTTCGCGTCGATTACAATCAATCGATGGTTGAACAATATCGCGAACAGATCCTTGAAACGATCGTCCCGCTCGCGACACAACTTAAAGAACGCCAGCAACGACGCATCGGTGTCGATCACTTGTACTACTACGATGAAGGATTCGCCTTCAAGTCTGGGAACGCGACACCTAAAGGCGAAGAGTCATTCATCATCGAAGGCGGCAAAAAGATGTATGCGGAGATGTCACCGGAGACGAACGAGTTCTTCAACTACATGCTCGACCGGGAAGCACTCGATTTAACGGCGAAGCCTGGAAAAGCGGGCGGTGGGTATTGTACCTACATCGCAGACGAAAAACTCCCGTTCATCTTCTCAAACTTCAATGGAACGGCGGGCGACATCGATGTTCTGACACACGAAGTCGGACATGCGTTCCAAGTCTATGAGAGCCGTCACCTGACTGCTCCAGAAAGTGCCTTCCCGACGTATGAAGCGTGCGAGATACATTCGATGTCGATGGAGTTCTTCGCTTATCCGTGGATGGAAGAATTTTTCGGTGAAGAGACGGCGAAATACAAATTCAATCACCTCGCAGGAAGCGTCACGTTCCTTCCATACGGCGTTGCGATTGATGAGTTCCAGCACGTCATCTACAATCAACCGGAATTGACACCAGCTGAGCGTCGCGAAGCATGGCGGACGATCGAGAAGAAATATTTGCCGCATCGTGATTATGAAGCGAATGATTATCTCGATTCAGGTGCCTGGTGGCATCAGCAAGGGCACGTCTTCGGAAGTCCCTTCTACTACATCGATTACACGCTCGCTCAAGTCTGTGCCTTCCAGTTCTATGCTTGGATGGAACAGGACCGGGAAGCAGCTTGGACATCATATCTCGATCTCTGTCGTGCCGGTGGATCAGAAAGCTTCCTCACGCTCGTCGAGCGCGCTGGATTGAAGTCTCCGTTTGCACCAGGTACGGTCGAAGCAGCGGTCGCACCGGTCAAAGCGTATCTCGAACAAGCAGACGACCTCGTACTCGATCGCGTTTAATAATTATTTTCATCAATCTAAAGTTCACGCTTACAATGAACGTTTCTGTCATCCCCGCTTTCCACAGGCGGGTGATAAGACCCGGCACCTCGCATTTCATGTGGTCTGCCGGGTCTTATCTAGCCCTGAAGAAAACGAAAATCGTGCTTTCTTTTCCTGTAGGAGTCGAAGATGAACATTCACGTTCTCTATTTATCGAATGAAAAAAGGTGAGTTTCCAGTCCGGAAACTCACCTTTTTTCATTTTAAGACACATACATATTAAAATCATGAATCATAATAGACTAATTTCATTCAGATAGAAGCTTTTGATGGTACTTCACGTACCAGACTCGAAACTCGTCGGCTGGAATCGGTCTTGAATAATAGAATCCTTGCGCATACTCACAGTCAAGCACTCGCAAATGATCAGCTTGTTCAAGTTCTTCGATCCCTTCAGCGACGACGTCATACTTCAGCGTATGTGCGAGCTTGATGATCGTCTCGATGAGCGGTGCGTTCGAGCATGCATCCGGACCACTGATGAACGAACGGTCAATTTTCAGTCGCTGAATTGGCAAGCGACTCAAGTACGACAAGGAAGAATACCCCGTACCAAAGTCATCAATCGCAAGACGATACCCCATCTGATGCAACTTCTGTAACGCATCAAACACGCGTGTGTCTGAAAAGACACCGAATGATTCCGTAATTTCCAGTTCCATCCGTTGTTCGATTCCCGGATGAACTTCTCGGACATCAGTCAGATAATCGACGATCCGACCGGAGACGAGTTCTTTGACGGATAAGTTCGCTGAGACGCGTAGTACTCCGAGTTCCGTATCCTTCCACTCTTCGACTTGTCGGACCGTTTCGGCAACGACCCACATCCCGATCTCTTCAATCAACATGGATCGTTCGGCAATCGGAATGAAGATCGCCGGACTGATCATCCCCCGTTCAGGGTGGAACCAGCGCAGGAGCGCTTCACAACCATCGACCTGACCGGTCGCGAGATTGATTTGTGGTTGATAGAACAATTGTAGCTCGTTCTTTTCGATCGCGTCCCGCAGTTCTCCTTCGAGGACGACGGATTCGAGATACTCGGCACTCATCCAGGATTCGAACCAGACCGGTCCGCCTTCTGTCTGTTGCTTCGCATGCTGCATCGCGATATCAACCGAAGATAACAAGGACGTGACGGCTACTGCATCATCGGGGTACCGCACCATACTCATACTGATGCTGACATTGACATACTCTCCATCGATCTCATAGACGTGTTCGATGACTTGCTTCAATTTCTCGTAATCAACGATATCCTGTTGTGCAACCAACACGGCGAATTCGTCTCCCCCGATTCGTGCGGCTTGTCCCGTTCCGATGAAATGATGTTTGAGTCGATTGGCGAGATCTTTCAAAATCTGATCGCCTGCACCATGTCCGTAAATATCGTTGATCCGCCGGAATTGTCGAACGCTGATGGTGACGAGTTCTCCCGGCTGAGGTGCTTTCAACGCATCTGTCATCTTTTGTTCAAAGCCATTTCGGTTCAACAGTCCCGTCAACATGTCAAAGAGTGCGAGTTGTGTGATCCGTTCTTCGCGCCGGAACTGATCCGTTTCATCATGACAGGATAAGTAAAGTGCAACGCCTGTATCGTCTTCTTTGTTTGCGACATGGACGATGTTGACGAACATGTTTAAGATTTTTTCATCGAACAGCATCTTGCAACGAATCGTTTGACTATGGCCTTCCAATGATTGCTTCAACGCTCGCCGCATCCGATTCAAATCAGCCGGATGGATCAGTTCTTCGATCGTCCATCCCGCCGTCGCTTTCGTCAATTGTCGAAAGCGTTCGTTTCCGTTCACAATCGTATAGTCAGATGACATCGCAAGAATCGGATCTGTATTTTGTGAAAAGAGCGACTCGATTTCCGCTTTTTTCTGCTTGATTTCTTTTGTTTTCGCATCATTATGATCGAGCAACCCGGCGATGATGGCCGTCATCGTCCGAAACGCTTGGACGACAGGTTGAAAATCATTTCGCTCCGGTACGTCATAACCGGATTGCCGGCGGTCTTCTGCAAAGGTATTCGCTTCTCCTTTCAGTAAGGATAGATCTTGGCGAAAGGCGCGTAATAACGATAAGGTCAAAATCAACAGTCCAAGAATTAAGACACTGGTTACACCAAAGAGAAGCCAGGCATTGCGAATGATATGATGGCCTCGATCCTGCATTTCTTGTGCGACTTGGTTGAGTTCTTGATCGTACAGACGATACATACTCGATTCATATTCTTCCGCTTGTCCTGCCAAAGCAGCGTACGTCTCGACTTCTGGAGCACGCAATAGATCATCGAGCGTTTGTGTATAGGCAGCCATCTGTTCCCGCATTGTTGCGACATCTTGACGTCCCATATCGTCCTGAAGAGGAATCACATCATACAGTGATTTGATGAGTGATGCCTGGCGTATCGGTAAATCAATCCGCATCTGCTGAATCCGTAATCGATCAATCGAGCTCGGTTCTTCCTTTTGACGGGCATCTTTTAAGATTTCAGCTGATTTCCCAAGTTGTTCCTCCATCAGAATCAAATTGGAGAAGACATTATAATAAGACCCTGTCTCTTTGCTCAGTACGAGTTGATTGAAGATGATTTCACTCTTGAAATTCGTCATCGTCGTGAAGAAGCGATGGTTCGATTCATACCCTTGTCGTTGAAGCTTCTTGACTTCCGCCAAGACTTCTTCCCGTGCCGCCCCAGTCGCTTTCATGTTCGGTAGACGATCCGTTAGTTGTTCCAATGCACGATCGGACTGTCTGGACGCTTGTAGAACATCCGTGTCCTCATTCAATGATGAAAAATAATAGCGTGTCACTTCTTGTTCAGCATGATTAAATGGTGTCACTTCAGCAATCGTTTTTCCTGATGCTTTGAAGCGATAACCTTCTTCGAGTGTTTTCATCAAATGTTGACATGCGACGATCAATGCTAATAACCCGATGATCGCAATCATCCATGAGAACGTTTTATAGTAGGAGCGTCTTCGAAAAGCTTCTACGATGAAGACTGGTGATAAACGTCGCAACACATCGTCCTCCCTAAATTGTCATTATGTTTCTATATCGTCGTCTCATACCGTTTCCTGAAGTCGTTTTGGGTCAATAAAAAGCACGTCTTCCCACATTTCTGCGAAAATAAGTGCTTTTTTTACTGGTTTTATTCTTTTTTAATAACTGACGTTCTCACGCGCTACTTTTTTAGCAAAATAATCGATGATGTCACGTCGTCGGATAATCCCGATGAAATGTCTTCCGTCATCGATGACGGGTACGAAATTTTGATCCGTGATGACTTCAATCATCTCTTCCATTTGCGCTGTGATCGAGACCGGTTTATAACGGACGCGTTGTTTGATATCAGTTAAACGTGTCTGCAAGACATGGTCATAATCGGCATGCTCGAGATTTGCTTCGAGCGCCCACAAGACATCGCCTTCTGTCAGCGTTCCTGCGTATTTCCCTTTATTATCAACGAGTGGGACTGACGTAAAACGATGATGTTTCATCTTTTCTAGTGCTTGTCTGACCGTTGACTCAGGATCTAAATATTTCACCTCATCTTTAGGTAATAAGAAAAAAGCAATATTCATTTCTGTTCCTCCCTAGCCACTCTGTGACACCCTTTTCATTTTATCATGAACCCTGCTCCGATTCATTTCTCAAATGATGAAAATCTCTACATAATTCCTTCATATTTGGTCATACTATTCCGATATTCCAATTAGACAGAATTTAAAGACTATTTAGTTAGGAGAATACATATGCGCCTCCCGATCACGCGTCGTCTGTTCATCGGCCTTATTTTATTGCCCGCTCTCACTCTCGGTGCCTCGACCTGGTTTTCTTATGATCAGACGAGCCAAACCGTCGATCAGCTTGTAGACTCGACGTCACAAACCGCTTTGAAGCAACTCGAACAATCCTTTACACGAATCATTGATGATACGAAGAAGGATACGACCTTACTCGCAGGTCTTCCGTTCAACCGAGCGGACGGCGCTTTACCGAACTACACGGATCAAACGAAACAACCCGATCCGGCTACTCCTCCGACGCAAAAAGCGAGCGATATCTATAGCGTCCTAGAAAAGTATGGTTCGTCGAAAATCGAAAACTCCTTCATTCAGTATGCGGATACCGCTGGTGGTTATCTCAACTGGCCAAAACAAGCGGCAGCACCTGGATACGATCCACGCAAGGAAGACTGGTACAAACAAGCACTTGATAACTCTAGCACCGTCATCATGAGTGAACCGCATTATGATGCGGCAACGAAACTATCCATCATCGGCTTCTCAAAAGCAACACTAGATGCACAGGCGAATATCAAAGGTGTCTTATCCATCTATAAAAGTATCGATCGCCTAGCAGAAGACATGAAGCGGATTGAAATCGGACAAAAAGGATTCGTCTTCAGCTATACCCAAAACGGGAAGATTGTCACCCATCCGAATAAAAATTATTTCTTCAAAAACGTAACGCAGATGAAAGAAGACGGAAAACCTTACTTCTCTGCTCCTAAAGCAATGATGGAACAAGAGTCGGGTTCGACCATCATGGACGTCGCCGGTACAAAATCCGTCGTCATCTGGCAGACCTCGTCAAAAACAGGCTTTAAGTTAGCTGTCGTTCTTGACTATGCTTCCTTGTATGCACCGAAAGAAGAAATGCTCAGTCAATCGTTGATCAACTTTGTCGTCGCGATCGCCTTAGCCACGTTGATTGCTTGGTTGATTGGTCGATCAATCAATCGTCCTTTATCAACACTCCGTCAAGAAGCACTTGCCATCGCCTCTGGTGATTTAAGGGCGCCAAAGCGTCCGACACGTTTCATCCAAGACGAGTTGACGGATCTCACCGAGAACTTTGACGCGATGCGGGCTCGACTACGTCAAACGATTCTCGCTTTGACGACTTCAGCGACGACCGTCCGGGATGCGTCTGCCGAACTCTCCACGAATGCAACGCACGTCCAAACAGCTTCTCTGCAAATCGGACGAACGATGGAAGAGATCGCGGCGGCTGGTGAAACACAGACGAAACAAGCAGAGCGCTCGTCCCATGCCGTTCATGGCGTCAAGGAACGGTCGACGGCCATGCAACACGTCGCGTCAACGACATTATCGGAAGTCTCGACCGTCGCTTCCGCAGCCGTTCGCGGAAGTGATGTAACGAAACAGACGATCGCCGATTTACTTGATCATTCCGTCTCACTCGAACAGGAAATCCAAAATACGTCCGACTTCCTCGGTAAACGATCGGATGAGATTGCCAAAGTCCTTGGCACACTACAAGCAATCTCGAGTCAGACGAACTTGCTCGCCTTGAATGCCGCCATTGAAGCAGCACGCGTTGGCGAACAAGGGCGCGGATTCGCTGTCGTTGCGAGTGAAGTCCGAAAGCTTGCGGAAGAGAGTGACGCTTCTGCGAAGCAAATCAAACAACTCCTCGATCATATCCAAGACGAGACACAGACCGCGATGGGTGCGATGCACCATGTCATGGATGATTTGAAACGATCGCTTGATTCCGTCAAGACGACCGGTGACGATTTCGAGCAAATCGCGGGTTCCGTCCAACATGTCTCACGCCGGACAGAAGAACTGACCGGTGACATCCATGCGTTGACGCAAGCGACGGAAGAAGTCTCAGACGCCATGGGGACGATTCTCGCTTTGACGGAAGAGAATGCCGCAGGTCTTGAGACGAGTAGTGCGAGCATCCAAGAAACGAACGCAACACTCGAATCCGTGACGTCTGCCGCTACGCATCTTGCAAAGATTGCTGGTAATCTCCATCAACTGACGCTTGATTTCCAACTCGACGATACGAAAACATTGGTTCACGACTCCGTTGAAGAGGTCATACATTCGGAAGAATCCGTCTTGTATGAGGAAGCAGCTGTCGCATCACTTGACGAGGAACGACATGATTCGGATTTAAAGGTTCCTTCGTCTTCATCCGAATGATTTTTCAGCGAAGTCTTTTTTGAAAGGCTTCGTTTTTCATTGTTTCGTTCTCGACTATCCGCGAAAGAGGACATACACTAGAAGCAATCCACTATATTTCGAAAGGAGTCGTGTCATGAATCGCTTGTCGACGTCTGACTTGACGCAAATCGCAGAGCACCTCTACGGGATGACTGGTTTTTTCGTCACGTACCGAGATCATCACGGTACTCCGCTGTCGTTACGTCCAGAAGCTCCATCTCATCCGGGAACCTTACTGATTGAGAACGAATGGCCAGTACTAAAAAAGACTCCTCTACTCTATACCCTGAAAGATGGTACAGCTTACCTCTTTTTAGATGTTCCGGAACAAGGAATGTACCGAATCGGTCCGGTTTTACTACAATCGGCTCTTTTTCGGGCACACATCCAAGATGAAGCCTACCATCAGTTCTATAAAGCCTTACCACGTACGACGGAGAATCGACTGATTGACTGTGCTCACCTGATGTATCGCTTGTTACACGAGGAAGCTTTACCGAAGCGCGAGATCGAACAACAGTCTGATATTCAGGAAGCTGAAATCCCTCTCGTCGCAGACGCCCCTTCCCATACGGGCGTCACGGCGTATCGAAAAGCCTGGCAACGGGAACAACAAATCATTGATTGGATCGCAACCGGTCAAAGTGAGCGCCTCGCTACGACCTATTCCCTGCCGGCATATGGCGAGTTCGGAACACTCGCCCGTCATCAGCCGTTACGTGCAGAAAAGAATCTGTTGCTCGGGACTGTCCTCTTAAGCGCGCGTGCTGCGATTCGCGGCGGACTGGAACCGGATGAGGCATTCTCACTCAGCGACCGGATGATTGAGACGATTGAAGCGGCGACGAGTATCGCTGAGCTCCGGAATCGGCATGTACGGATTACCGTTTCGTTTGCCGAAGCCGTCAAGGAACTCCAAGCATTACGTCATTCGCCACATGTGTTGGCAGCCATTCGTTATATTCAGCAACACCTCTATGAACCTTTGTCCGTCTCGTCGATCAGTCAAGCCATCCATGTCTCGTCTAACTATCTGTCCGTCCTATTCAAAGATGAGACCGGTCTACCGCTCGCCCGCTACGTTATCCGGGAACGGATCCGGGAAGCGAAGCGCCTCTTGCGTTCTTCGGACGATTCCTTGCTGACGATCTCGAACAAGTTACACTTCTCGAGTCAAAGTCACTTCAGTCAAGCCTTCAAGCAGACGACCGGTGAGACCCCGACACATTATCGACAACGAAGTGAATTTTAAGAGAATCGTACCTTTTTTTCGTTTTGTGATATCCTATTCAACAGGAACTATTTTCGTGAATCCGTCTTGAGCGGATTCTTTCAACAAAAAAGGAGAATCAACATGAACTCAATTAGTGTCATCATTCCTGTCTATCAAACCGAATCACAAACGAAGGCAGCCATTCAATCCGTTCTTGATCAGAAGGTGTCTATTCCGGTAGAAATCATCGTCGTCTTTGATGGACCAAGCACATACATCGATGAGCTTCGCTCCCTCTATCCGACTTGTACGATCTTGGAACAGGCACATCAAGGAACATATGCTGCACGCCGTCGCGGTCTTGAAGTCGCGACAGGTGACTACGTCACATTCCTCGACAGTGATGATATCCTCGCACCACGTGCGCTCTATACGTATATCAAAGCCTATGAGAAATCACGCGGCGAAGTCATCATCGGTAAAGTCTCACCTGTCTACAACAAGAAAAAATGGCTTATGCCGATCGATGATGATCGTTATTTCTTCTACACTCGTACGAAATTCAATTCGCGTCATTTGACGACGATTCACGGCTGGATGATCAAAAAGGACTTGCTGAGCGATTTGCCGGTTCTTGAGACACGATGGTTTGCTGATACGATCATCGCGCATACGATCATCTCGAAACTGACGAACCTGACATCGGTCAGTTATGTCGTCTACGGTCGAAACTCACGCAGTACACCACTCGAGGGACAATCACTCTATCAAGCACGCGATATCACGACATTGACTGATATCTCACGGATCTATGGTATGTTATCTGCGCATACGATGGATAACACTGTTCAAAAGTTCTTGAATACATGGTACAAACGATTCATCTCAAAACGTGGTCGTGCGTTGCTTGAACGAAGCACGTCAAAAAGTCAGCAGGCAGATATATTCCGTCATGTCGCTTACGATTTAAGACGGACGAAGACACGAAGTAAGTATCTACAAGCATGGTCGACGGGTTCCTACTTCATGTTCCGTTCATACATCACTGCCGTGAAGACAAAACGAACGCTACGGACGGCACGACGTAAAAAGATCAAGAACGGTCTGATGCTCTATCGCCTGTTCCAAAAGATGCCGGTCAAAGAGAACCTCGTCTTATTTGAGAGTTTCCTCGGTCGGAGCTATTCTGATAATCCAAAGGCGCTTTACCTGAAATTAAAAGAACAACGCCCAGAACTTGAACTCGTCTGGATTTTCTCGAAAGAACCTTCAGATGACGTCAAGGAAGCTTGTCCAAATTGGGTGCTCAAAAACAGCTTCGCGTACTACCAAGCAATGGCACGCGCCAAGTACTGGGTCTTCAACACGCGTCAGCCACTGAGCTTGAAAAAACGCGAAGAAACAATCTATCTCCAGACATGGCACGGTACTCCTTTAAAACGATTAGGTCTCGACATGGAAGAAGTTCATATGGCGGGAACGAATGCGACACGCTACAAACGGAACTTCTACAATCAAGCACAGGAATGGAACTACTTGATTTCTCCGAATGCTTATTCGAGCGAAATCTTTAAGAGTGCGTTCGGTTTCCAAAACACGATGCTTGAGACGGGTTATCCACGAAACGATCTCTTGTATGCGGACGATCAAGCTGGTTTAATCAGCGAAATCAAAGCGCGTCTGGATATTCCAGCCGACAAGAAAGTCGTCTTGTACGCACCGACATGGCGGGATGACGAATTCATTGCGCGTGGAAAATACCGCTTCGATCTCCAACTCGACTTGAACGAGATGCAAGCCCGACTCGGTGACGATTACGTCGTCTTACTCCGGATGCATTACTTGATTGCACAAAACATGGACATCAGTGGACATGAAGGATTTGCCTATGACGTGTCGTCATATGGTGATATCGCAGAGTTATATTTAATCAGTGACGTGCTAATCACCGACTATTCGTCTGTCTTCTTCGATTATGCGCACTTACAACGTCCGATGATCTTCTTTACGTACGACTTGGAAAAATATGCATCGACGTTACGTGGCTTCTACTTCGATTTCGAAGCAGTCGTTCCGGGACCACTCTTGAAGGAAACGGACCAAGTCATCGATTATATCGAACAGATTGATACGAAGTCTGTCGCTTACCAAGAAAAATATGATCGCTTCCTCGAACGGTTCTGTAGCTTGGATGACGGCACGGCAAGTGAACGTGTTCTTGCTGAGTTGTTCCCGAGCACAGCACAGTCAACGATGGAGGATGAAACAACAGAAACAGAATGACGATTATCAAAATGAGAAATGGCTTAATAAAGCCGTTTCTCATTTTTTGTTCCCACCCATTAATTGCTAAGCGTAAAGACAAAAATGCCTCCTTCCTTAATGGAAAGAGGCATGAACGATTTTAGTTACGGACGAACAAGGCAACGCTCTCAACGTGTGTCGTATGCGGGAACATATCGACCGGTGTCACTTCAACGAGTGTATAACCGAGCTCCGTCAACAACTTCGCGTCACGTGCTTGTGTCGACGCATTACATGAGACGTAGACGATCCGCTTCGGTGCGACATCTGCTGCAGCACGTAAGAACTCTTCGTCACAGCCTTTACGTGGTGGGTCGACGACGATGACGTCCGGTTGGATACCGGCTTTAACGAGATCAGGCATGACCTTCTCAGCTGCACCGTACTCGAACGTCACGTTCTCGATACCGTTCGCTTGTGCGTTCCGGCGTGCGTCATCGATTGCTTGCGGTACGATTTCGATACCATAGACGTGCTTCGCTTGTTTTGCGAGTGACAATGAAATCGAACCGATTCCACAGTATGCATCAACGACTGTCTCATCTCCTGTCAACTGAGCATACTCGAGCGCTTTCGCGTAGAGTTTCTCCGTTTGCAGCGGGTTGACTTGGAAGAACGAATGCGGTGAGATCTCATACGTCAAACCAGCGATTTGATCGCGAATGACGGACGGTCCGTACAAGACGACGTTCTTTTTCCCAAGAATGACGTTCGTATCATCCGGGTTGATGTTGTGCTGGATCGAAGTGACGTTCGGTAACGCCTTTAAGATCCCTTCGACGATTTTATCGATACCGCGAAGTTGTTTGACCTTCGTGACGAGAACGACCATCAACTCGTTCGTATGGTAGCCATGACGTGCCATGATATGACGAATGACACCTGCTTTTTTCTTCTCGTCGTATGCTGGGACTTTTAAGTCAGCGAGGACTTTACGAACCGCTTGGACAGCTTCATCGTTTTCTTTGTTTTGGATCAAGCAGTAGTCCATATCGATGATCCGGTGGCTCCGTTTTTGATAGAAGCCCGCCATCAATTTGTTTGATTGGAACGCGACCGGTACTTGTGCCTTGTTGCGGTAACCCCATGGATCTTCCATACCCATCGTCTCGTGGACCGGAATCTCGAGGCCTGCTAGGCGCGCGAAAGCGTCACGAACGCGGTTGTGCTTGAACTTGAGTTCTGCGTCGTATGACAAATGTTGCAATTGGCAACCGCCACACTGGTTGTAAACTGGGCAAGGTGGCTCGACACGATCGGCACTCTTCGTCTTTTGACGGATGATGCGACCGAATCCGTAAGACTTCGTCGTTTTCGTGATCTTGATCTTGACCTGCTCCGTCGGCAATGCGCCTGGGATGAAGACCGTATATCCATCGATGCGTGCGACCCCTGATCCTTCATGTGTCAGGTCGACGATCTCGACGACGTGTTCATCGTTCTTTTGTACTGGAATCATGAATATCCTCCTTAAAAACCTCGCTTCACGCGAGGTTCATTTCTGCTTCTTGTAGTTGTGTATTAATCTGTTCCATTTCTTCGATCCGGAACTTTGGTGTCATGACTTCGAAATGAGAGCGAAGATTCGTCATCTCGCCTTCGCAGATGCCGCCAAACTCACCATCAATGTTCAAACTCATCTCTGATGTGTTCTTCATACGGACGAATGAGGTCGTGACATGCTCGATGCAAGGGTCCGAGAAATGATCCCCTTTTAAAGCAAGACGCATGACACGAATTAATTCGACGAGGTTACATTTCTTCAGGATGAAGAGATCAAACCGACCGTCGTTAAGTGACGCGTTCGGTGACAACTTCTCGAATCCGCCGACAGAGTTCGTATTGGATGTCAAGAACAACATGACTTCTCCTTTGAATATACCCTTTTCATGCTCCAGTTCGACATATGTTGGTCGGATTTGCGGAAGTTTCTCCATCCCTTTGACATAGTACGCGAGCTGTCCGAGTGCCGTCTTCAGCTTTGAAGGCACTTCGTACGACAGTTCTGTCATGATGCCGCCACCGGCGATGTTGATGAAGTAATGGACGCCTGTCGACCCTTCGATCTTACCGATATCGACCGGCATCGTATGTCCTGTGCAGATGACATCCATCGCCCCTTCGATCGTCAACGGAATACGCATCGCTCGACCAAAGTCATTCGTCGTTCCAACAGGTAGTACACCAAGCTTTGGACGTTTGCTATAAGCTGCCATTCCGCTGATCACTTCATTCAACGTACCATCGCCGCCTGCAGCGACGACAAGATCAAAGTCTGCTTCGCATGCTCGTGCTGCTTCATACGTCGCATCGCCGACCGCTTTCGTCGAGTAGACAGATGTCTCATAACCCGCTGCTTCGAGTCGGTCGAGGATATACGGTAAATTTCGTTTAACCATCTCTTTCCCGGAAGTCGGGTTATAAATCACGCGCGCTCTAGGTCTCATAAGATTTTCTCCTTTTTGACTCAACCGTTCATTTGATACATAACTGTTTTATTCTACATGAACTCTCGAGACATTACAAAGCCAAAAAAGACAGCGTCCGTTTCTTCACCTCAGCGAGGGAGAGACAGACGCCATCTTAAGTGCAACTTATTTCAGTTTTTCGAGCTCTTCGTAGAAGAGTTGATCAAGGAGAGCAGGGTTTGCCATTCCTTTTGTTTTCTTCATGATCTGACCGATGACGAAGCCTTTCTTCCGATCACGTCCACCGAGTAACTCCTCGACGACGGCTGGGTTCGCTTCGAACATCTCGACGATGAGACCACGCAACAATCCTTCATCCGAAATTTGTGCAAGACCGTTTGCTTCAACGTATGCACGCGGCTCGACACCTTCTTCGATGACTGCCGTGAAGACTTGTTTGGCGATTTTCGAAGAAATCGTGCCGCTTGCGATCAAGTCGATCATCTCTGCCAAACGCACTGGTGTCATCTTGACTGTTTCGAACGTTTCCGTCGATTTATTCAAGTGACCTTGGATCTCACCGATCGTCCAGTTGGCTGCTGCTTTTGGCTCTGCACCAGCTGCAAGTGTCGCTTCGAAGTACTCTGCCATCTCACGTGTGACCGTCAATTGTTTCGCGTCATACGCTGAAAGACCGAGTTCTTCTTGGTAACGAACGCGACGGGCATCTGGAAGTTCCGGAATACCGGCACGAATCGCTTCTTTCCAATCGTGATCTAGCACAAGCTTGACGAGGTCAGGCTCCGGGAAGTAACGGTAGTCCGACGCCCCTTCCTTGACACGCATGAGGACGGTTTGTTTTTTCGTCTCATCGAAACGGAGTGTTTCTTGACGCATCACACCACCAGCAAGCAGTAACTTGCGGTGACGATCTTCTTCAAACTCAAGCCCTTTTAAGACGTTTCCGAATGAGTTTAAGTTCTTGAGCTCTGTTTTCGTACCGAACTTCTCTTGTCCGTATGGACGCACCGAGATGTTACAGTCGCAACGGAGTGATCCTTCTTCCATCTTGACGTCTGAGACGCCTGCATATTGCAAGACTTCTTTGAGACGTTCGAGGTAGGCGACCGCGTCTTTCGGTGAACGCATATCCGCTTCACTGACGATCTCAATTAGCGGTGCGCCTGTCCGGTTGAAGTCGACGACCGAGTGGTTGGCACCCGTGTGGTTCATCTTACCGGCATCTTCTTCCAGATGGACACGTTCGATTCGGAAGCGTTTCGTTTCGCCATCGACTTCCGCATCGATGTAGCCATCAAAGCCGATTGGTTGATCAAACTGCGAGATTTGATACGCTTTTGGCGTATCCGGATAGAAATAGTTCTTCCGGTCGAATTTTGTTTGATCGGCTACTTGGCAGTTGAGTGCCATCGCTGCACGAACGGCGAGTTCGACGGCTTTTTCGTTGATTTTCGGCAAGACGCCCGGGTGTCCAAGACAAATCGGACACGTTTTCGTGTTCGTCTCTGCGCCATATTCCCGCGCACAACCACAGAACATCTTCGTGTTCGTGCTCAGTTCGGCGTGGACCTCGATCCCGATGATCGTTTCAAAGTTCATGATACATTCGCTCCTTATAACTTCGGAAGCGCGAATCCACCTGTCGCAAGCTCAAACGCATGCGCAGCGCGATAGATCGTCGCCTCATCGAAATGTTTTCCAATGATTTGTAAGCCGACCGGAAGACCGTCGACGAATCCAGCTGGAACCGAGATCGCTGGGACACCTGCTAAGTTAATCGGAATCGTCAAGATGTCATTTGCATACATCGTGACCGGGTCATCGAGCTGTGCACCGAGTTCGAATGCTGGTGTCGGTGCTGTTGGTCCGATGATGACGTCATAGTTCGCAAGGACATCTTCGAAATCTTTTTTGATTAACGTCCGAGCTTGTTGTGCTTTTTTATAGTAGGCATCGTAGTAACCTGAGCTGAGCGCGTACGTTCCGAGCATGATCCGGCGTTTGACTTCATCTCCGAATCCTTGTGAACGGGAATACTTGAAGACATCTTCAAGTGCGTCCGCTTCCGCACGAACTCCGTAACGAATACCGTCAAAGCGTGCGAGGTTCGAAGATGCTTCTGATGAAGCGAGTAAGTAGTACGTCGCAAGCGCATATTTCGAGTTCGGAAGTGAGACTTCGTCAACCGTTGCACCGAGTGCTTCGAGTTTTTGGATCGCTTCACGGATGTTGGCTTTGACGCCTTCACTGACACCCTCGCCGAAGTATTCTTTCGGAACAGCGATCTTCAAACCTTTGATATCACCAGTCAACGCTTGTGTATAATCCGTTGCTGCAATGTTCGCAGACGTCGAATCCATCTCACAGTGTCCTGCGATCGCGCTCAAAAGATACGCGTTATCTTCGACTGTTCGTGTCAACGGACCAATTTGGTCAAGGGACGATGCGAACGCAACGAGACCAAAACGTGAGACGAGACCGTAAGTCGGTTTCAAACCGACGACACCACAATAGGCAGCCGGTTGACGAATCGAACCACCTGTATCCGAACCGAGGCTGAACAAGACTTCGCCTGCTGCGACAGCAGCTGCTGAACCACCCGAAGAACCGCCTGGAACGTGTTTTGTATTCCATGGATTGCGAACCGGTTTGTACGCTGAGTTCTCGTTTGAAGAACCCATTGCGAACTCATCCATGTTCAACTTCCCGATTGTGATTGCCCCTGCTTCATGCAGACGCTCGACGACCGTCGCATCATGTGCTGGTACGAAGTTCTCAAGGAATTTCGAACCACATGTCGTCGTCATTCCTTTCGTGACGATGTTATCCTTGACGCCGATTGGAAGACCAAACAGTGGGTTCGCTTCGTGTTTCGCGACATCATCCATTCGTTTCGCTTGCTCGAACGCTTCTTCATTCAATGAGAGAAACGCACCGATTTTTCCGTCGACGCGGTCGATTTGATCAAAGGATTCCTTGACGAGTTCAGAAGCTTTGACTTCGCCATCCTGAATGAGTGTGTGTAATGTTTTGACACCATGTTCAAAAAGTGACATCGGGTCATTTCCTCCTTATTCGAACACCGCTGGGACGCGGACTTGTCCGTCTTCCCAATCGGGTGCGAGTCGTTCTACTTCCGTACGCGGAAGTGATGGACGTACTTCGTCCTTACGTAGGACGTTCTTTAAATCGAGGACATGAGTCGTCGGTTCGACGCCTGTCGTATCGAGTTCATTTAATTGTTCAGCGAACCCAAGAATCTTCTCGAGTTGTCCTGTGAATTGTGCTACTTCTTCATCTGTCACGGCAAGGCGTGCCAAATGCGCCACGTGGCGGACTTGCTCCTCATTAATCTTTGCCATGTCATTCCACCTCCGGAACTTTTGCGATATATTTTACACTATTTCTAATCATAGCACTTTTTGTCCAGACAAAAAAGACGATGGTGCATCGGGGGGAGGTCCGCACCATCGTCCTTATAGGGGTAGCAAAGCTTCCGGGCGGAAAGCTTCTAGTTATGAAATACCCGGTTTAAATCAGACGAAACAAAAATACTGAATATTCATACTAAGACATCAAAGAGTAAATAGATATTGAAGACGATGACGATCGAGACGATGATCCATGCCAACGCGTTCATGAAATGACTGTTTCGATGTTCTCCCATGTACCGTTCACTCGCTGTCGCCCGAATCAAAGGGATGAGCGCGAACGGAATCCCGAACGATAAAGCGACCTGACTCAGGACAAGTGCTCGTGTCGGATCAAAACCGGAAAAGAGCAACAAAATCGCCGGTAACATCGTCACAGTCCGTCGAACGAACAACGGCAATTGAAGATGGAGGAATCCGCGCATGATTGCGTCACCTGACATCGTACCGACACTCGATGATGCAAGACCTGAAACGAGTAAGGCAATTGCAAACAGATACGGCGCGATGCCACCAAGCGTGACATGAAGTCCCTCATAGATCTCTTCAAGTGAACCAGCTTGATATTTCGTACCGTAAAATACACTGGCCGCGATGACGAGCATTGCTCCGTTGACAGCTCCGGCGATCAGCATCGCTCCCCAAATATCGAAGCGTTGGATTCGTAACAGCGGTATTTTGTTTGCAACATGTCCCATCCGTCGCTTCGTTAAATCGGAATGAAGATAGATCGCATGTGGCATGACGGTTGCTCCGAGCATACCGGCAGCAAGCACGATGCTCGACGTACCTTCAAATCCCGGTACCAATCCTGCCGATAGATCGCGAAAGACCGGATGAACTTCAAACACTTCAATTGCAAAAGCGGCAGCGATGATTAAAACAAGCACCGCGATGACGGCTTCGAAATGTCGAAGTCCCTTTTGCTCGAATCCGAGGATGACGAATGATAAGACTGCCGTCAACAGCGCCGCCATACGTAAGTCGATCGCAAACAGTAAATGAAATCCGAGTGCGGCTCCAACGAACTCCGCGAGATCGGTCGCCATTGCGACGAGTTCCGCTTGTACCCAGTAAAAGAAGCGATAGACCGGCGATAACTCTTCTCGAATCACCTCCGCTAAACTGAGATTACTGACGATTCCAAGTTTGGCTGATAGGAACTGAATGACGACGGCCATCAAGTTCGAGGCAACGATGACCCAGAGCAATAAATAGCCATATTGAGCACCTGCTGTCATGTTCGTTGCAAAGTTTCCCGGATCGAGATACGCGACGGCAGCAACGAACGCCGGTCCGATATATGTCCGTTTTTTGGGTACGTCTTGTGTAAGTGGCTGTGTCACCATCTCATTCACCTCACTTTTTTGTTTTTTATTATACGCTCATTTTGCGTAAGCGCAACAAATATGTTTATGGTAAATAATAACGTATCAAGTAAACAAAAAAGGAATGTCTCCTTTACTCAGGAAACACCCCTTTCTGTTATTTAGACGATTTTTCGCTCAGGCTCTGCACCTTTTAGTTGTGCTTGTACTTGATCGAATTCATCATAGATGGCTTGACTTGGTTCCTTCGTCACGAGACTACCGATAACGAGCGCGATCGTCGAAGCGATGAATGCTGGAATCATCTCGTACATTTCCGAAATATACGATGGTAATCCATCTACATTTTGGTTAATGAGGATCCAAGCGATGACGACGACGGATCCCGTAACCATTGAAGCAAGTGCTCCCGTCTTGTTCATCCGGCGCCACAGTAAGCTGAACAGCACGACCGGACCGAACGCTGAACCAAAACCAGCCCACGCGTATCCGACAAGCGTCAAGATCGACTTCTGTGCTCCGAACGATAAGAGAATTGCAAGTAATGCTACGACAAGAACCATAGCACGCCCCATCAACATCAATTCACGGTCTGAAGCATCACGTTTAAAGAAACGGTGATAGAAATCATTCGTTGCCGCACTTGAAGAAACGAGCAGCTGCGTTGAAATCGTTGACATGATCGCAGCAAGTAAGGCGGCAAGCAACAACCCTGTAATGAACCCTGGGAAAAGGTCACGTGATAATTGAATGAAGACATTCTCTGGATTTTTTAATCCTGCACTTTGTTGCGTGTAATAGGCATATCCGATCAAGCCCGTCACCATTGCACCAACGATCGAGAACGTCATCCAAATCATCCCGACACGACGCGCCGACTTCATCTCATGTAAGTTACGAATCGCCATGAAACGAACGATGATATGCGGCTGTCCAAAATAGCCGAGTCCCCACGCGAGAAGCGAGATGATACCGATCGTCGTCGTCCCTTTGAACAGTTCCAGTTTCGAGCCGCCTGTCGACCGGATCGTCTCCAGTGTATCATTAATCCCACCACTTAAAGTCAGCGCGACAGCTGGTACGATCAGCAACGCGATGACCATGATCATCCCTTGCACGACGTCCGTCCAACTGACGGCAAGGAAACCACCGAGGAAGACATACGCAATGACGACGCCTGCGAGAATCCAAAGACCTGTTGTATATTCAAGACCAAAGACAGCTTCGAATAAACGACCACCTGCGACAAAACCACTTGATGCGTACATTATAAAGAATATTAAAATAACTCCAGCTGAAACGGTACGCAAAACACCACTTTTATCGTGGAATCGTTTTTCAAAGTAATCGGGAATCGTGATTGCATCCCCTGCATGTGCCGTATACGCACGCAGACGAGGCGCGACGAGTAACCAGTTGGCATAGGCGCCAAGTAATAATCCGACGACAATCCATCCACTGGACAGACCAGTTGCATACATCGCACCCGGTAAGCCCATCAACAGCCACCCACTCATGTCACTTGCTCCTGCAGAGAGCGCCGTGACGACGGGACCGATCGTACGTCCTCCAAGCATATAGTCATTCATGTTCTTCGTCCGATAATACGCAATGACGCCAAGTGCGACCATCAGGCCGAGATATAGCAAAATCGCGAACCACATTCCGTTCATCCTTGCTCCCCCTTTTTCCGTGATATAAGAAAAACGGGTGTGCAGGTCGCACACCCGTTTCATCTATTAAACACCATTTCAGAACATTTCTGAAGTAGTTTTTGCTTGAAGATGTAAAGTCAAGTAATCCGGTCCGCCCGCTTTCGAATCCGTACCTGACATGTTGAACCCACCAAATGGTTGGTAGCCAACGATTGCGCCTGTGCAACCCCGGTTGAAGTAGAGGTTACCGACGTGGAAGTTCGCACGTGCGTACTCTTGATTCGTCCGGTCTTGCGTGATGACAGCACCTGTCAATCCGTATTCCGTGTTGTTTGCGATATCGATTGCTTCTTTGAAATCTTTCGCTTTCGTGAAGGCGACAACTGGTCCGAAGATTTCTTCTTGCATCAAACGATCCGTTGGTTGAACGTCCGCGACGACTGTCGGTGAGACGAAGAATCCTGTTGAATCGTCAGCCGTACCACCTGCGACGATGCGTCCTTCTTCTTTTGCGACGTCGAAGTATGACGTGATTTTCTTGAAGGCTGCTGCATCGATGACTGGTCCGACATTGTTTGAGACATCCGTCGGGTTACCGATGCTGAGTTTGTTCGTGTTCGCGACGACTTTTTCGAGCAACTCGTCATAGACAGAGTCGAGTGCGACGACACGTGAACAAGCTGAACATTTTTGACCTGAGAATCCGAATGCCGCTTTCGTGATCATGTCCGCTGCGTAATCGAGGTCAGCCGACTCATCGATGACCATCGTATCTTTTCCGCCCATTTCCGCGATGACACGTTTGAGCCAGATTTGACCTTCGTTCAGTTTTGATGCCCGCTCATTGATGCGAAGACCGACATCACGTGATCCCGTGAAGCTGATGAAACGTGTTTTTGGGTGATCGACGAGGTAGTCGCCGACTTCTGCTCCTGAACCGGGTACGAAGTTCAAGACGCCTGCCGGAAGACCAGCTTGCTCCATCACTTCAACGAATTTCGCTGCGACGACCGGTGTCGTCGATGCTGGTTTCAAGAGGATCGGGTTCCCTGCCACGATTGCTGCGACGGCTGTTCCAGCCATGATCGCGAGTGGGAAGTTCCATGGTGAGATGATGACACCGACACCGAGTGGAATGTAATCGTAACGGTTGTATTCGCCTGGACGACTCTCGACTTTTTTGCCGTCTTTTAAGACGAGCATCTGGCGTGCGTAGTATTCGAGGAAGTCGATTGCTTCTGCTGTATCCGCATCCGCTTCATTCCAAGGCTTCCCTGCTTCTTTGACGAGGTAGGCAGAGAACTCATGCTTCCGCTTACGGATGATGTTCGCTGCTTTGAATAGGACGTCCGCACGTACAGACGGATTGACGAATTTCCATGTTTCGAAGGCTGTGACTGCTGCTTGCATCGCTTCTTCTGCATGTTCCTGTGTCGCTTTTGAGACACGTCCGACGATCTCTTCTTTGTTGGCCGGATTGACGGAGACGATTTTATCTTCCGTCGTCACATGTTTTCCACCGATGACGAGCGGATAATCTTTGCCGAGTTCTTGCGTGACGAGTGCAAGTGCCTCTTCGAACGCTTTCTTGTTTGCTTCTTGTGAGAAGTCCGTGAATGGTTCGTGTTTGTACGGAATCATCTCTATTCCCCCTTTAATCTCTACTTTAAATCGCTTACATTCTCCATTGTACAGAAGCATGAGTCCGCTTACAATTATTCTAGTCAAAAAAATAAAGGAGCGACCGATTCGGTCTCTCCTCGTTCCTCTATCATTCCTTCGCTTGTGAAAAAACAATCTCTTCGTTTTCGATCGAGACTTTGACGTCTTGTCCTTGGAATAACCAGTCATCTTGGTCAGATACGACGAAATGAATACCGTCGACGACTTCCTCGACCGCTGCCCGTTCGACTTCTTCCATATGAACGCCGACGGAGAAACCTTGCGTTAAATCCGTTGATCCACCATATTTTGCGAAAAAGCGAATCGTATCGCCCGATTGTGCTTCCATCTCATTTTTAAAGTATTGCAATGCCTCGTCTGTAATATGAATTTTCATATCTATCACTCCCCTTTCGTTTAGTGTACCGATATCCTACTCAAAAAAGCGAATTTCCTGTATGGTAGAGACAAGATTAGCTATGAAATCATCAAGGAACACCCATCTAGGAGGAATTCGAATGAAACGATCGCTCGTAGTGCTGCTTGCGACCAGTCTCGTACTCGTCGGTTGCGGAAACGATTCCCCGTCTTCTACAAATACCAAATCCCCGAAGACGACGGAAACGAAACAACAGAAGGCTGAACAAGCCGTTCTCGATATCTATCAAACCTATGAAAAAACGCTCGGTCAATCGGGACGAGCAGATGCGAAAGACCTCGCATCGATTGAATATACAGGTGATGCAAAACAACTTGAACCCCTCGCCGTTGGTGCGAAGAACTTGAACGTCATTCCTGGTAAAATCGTCAAGTCGTTCCAAAAGGGCGACGTCGCTTATATCATCCATGAATTCAAGGATGCGAAGGGAGCAATTCTCCCGAACCGCGGATCGAAGCTGTTATTGAAGAAAGACGATGAGTGGAAGATCGTTCTGACACCGACGACGTTCGACCCGGCCGTTTTCTCGACGCTTGGTGATCTGTTCACTGGGTTTAACGCCGATGAGTATGGTGTCAATGCGAAAGCAGCAGACGAAATCGGGAAAACGGATGAAAAAGAACAGGATGCCGTCTTCTCTCGCGTCAATGCGCAAACGGATTATATGGCGCTTGAGATGAACAGTAACATTCTGATGATTTACGGTGAGGCGCTGAAGAATGAAGGAAACCCTGAGACGCTTGTTGATTACTATCAAGACTATGCGGATTGGTATGAGGAAGAACAGCCTCTCCTCATGAAGACAGCGAAAGCCGGTACGGATTATGAGAAGTACTTGATCGCACTCGATCCGTTAAAAGAAAGCCTTCAAAAGAAGCTTGAAAAATATGCGGATCAATTAAACATGGAATTAGGATAAGGAGGAGTTTTTCATGCAAGCACCAACATTCACCCTTCCAAATGCACAAGGAGAACCAATCTCCCTTGAGGATTATCGCGGAAAAAAAGTCGTACTTTATTTCTATCCAAAGGATTCAACGCCGGGTTGTACGACCGAGGCATGTGATTTCCGAGATGCGACGCAAGCTTTTGAAGAGAACAACACCGTCATTCTCGGCGTCTCCGCTGATAGCCAGAAGCGTCATCAGAACTTTATCGCGAAATACGAATTACCGTTTCAATTGTTATCAGATGTCGATCACGAAGTCTGTGAACAATATGGCGTCTGGCAATTAAAGAAGAACTACGGTAAGGAATATTATGGAATCGTACGCTCGACTTTCTTAATCGATGAATCCGGTGAAATCGTCAAGGAATGGCGTAGTGTGAAAGTAAAAGATCACGTCGCAGAAGCACTTCAATACGTACAAGAACGGAAATAATTCGAAGAACCAGTTGAATCATTCAACTGGTTCTTTTTGTATGTGCAGATTATTAATATTCCTAATTTTATCCTTACATAAAAATAATTTCATGTAAGGAAACGTTGGTATAACACACAAATTTAATGATTTTGAAATAATCTGAAAATATCCTATTGATTTTTCTGAATATTGTATTTATTATTGATAACAAGTTGATCCGGTGCTTTCCATAGCTTAAGAATAAAAGGCGATGACCCCTCTTATTTTTAGTCGGACACCGGATCGCTATCCTATCGGTTCTTATCGTTTCACCATATATATCTATTTCTTTTGGGAGGGATTTACTTTATGAAGAAGAAAAAGGCACTCGCACTCGTCGGAGCACTGACAATCGCTGGATCAAGTCTTGCGGCATGTTCGACGACAGATGAAGGTAAAAAAGAAGGCGGCTCGACGTCAGGCGACAAAACTTCAGACAAACAAGTCTTGAACTTAACGAGCGGTTCAGACATTCCGGCTCTTAGCCCGACAGTCGCAACGGACTCTGTATCCTTCACGGTATTGAACAACGTTCAAGAAGGTCTGTTCCGTCTTGACGACAAACAAGAGGCAACACCAGGTGTTGCTGAGAGTGTAGATGTTTCGGAAGATGGACTTACATACACGTTCAAACTTCGTGATTCAAAATGGTCGGATGGCAGCGATGTCACAGCAAAAGACTTCGAATATGCGTGGAAACGCGTCCTCGATCCGAAGAGCGGTTCGCAATATGCGTATATCATGTATATCATCGACGGTGCGGAAGCGTACAACACGGGTAAAGGGAAAGCAGATGACGTTGCAGTTAAAGCGGTCGACGACAAAACACTCGAAGTCAAGTTGACGCAACCGGCTGAATACTTCAAATCATTGACTGGTTTTGGTTCATTCATGCCGCTCAAGCAAGAATTCGTCGAAAAACAAGGGAAAAACTTCGCGACGAAGCCGGATACATTCCTCTACAACGGACCATTCACCCTCTCGGATTGGAAGACGGAAGTCGGCTGGAGCTTTAAGAAGAACGACCAGTACTGGGATAAAGACAACGTCAAGCTCGACGACATCAACTTCAAAATCGTTAAGGAAGTCTCAACGAGCGTCAACCTTTACGAAAAAGGTGATGTCGACCAAGTCGGTCTGACGAGCGAGTTCGTTGATCAGTACAAAGATAGCAAAGAGTTCGATACGCGTCTTGATGCGTCAATGTACTACATCCAAATGAACTTCAAGAATGAACTCTTGAAAAACAAGGATATCCGTAAAGCGATCGATTCGGGATACGATAAAGCGCAGATGGCGAAAGTCCTCTTGAACAACGGTTCAATCCCTGCATACTACTACGTACCAAAAGACTTCGCAAAAGGTCCAGACGGTAAAGACTTCCGTGACGGCAACGAAGGCTTCGGGTCATACGACGCTTCTTCAGCCAAAGCATCGTTCGAAAAAGGTCTCAAAGAAGTCGGTAAGAAATCGGTGAAACTCGAGCTTCTTTCGTACGATGATGACAACTCGAAGAAAATCTCTGAGTATCTCAAAGGCGAGTGGGAGAAAAACCTTCCAGGTCTTGAAGTCACGATCAAACAACAACCGTTCAAGAACAAATTGGATCTTGAATCAAAAGGTGAGTTCGAACTGTCATTCGCAGGATGGGGACCTGACTATCAGGATCCGATGACGTTCCTCGATATGTGGGTAACAGGTGGACCTTACAACCGTGGTAAGTACACAAGCGATAAGTATGATTCACTCATCAAATCGGCTCAAAAAGAAGTCGATGCAGCAAAACGTTGGCAGTCACTGAAAGATGCTGAGAAAACACTCCTTGAGGATGATCAAGCCATCTCAGTCATGTACCAACGTGGAGCATCCTTCCTACGTAAACCGTATGTCAAAGGAGTCGTCAACCACAAAGTTGGTGCGGATACTTCGTACAAATGGGCTTCCATTGAAGGAAAATAAGTTATACCCGAAGACCAGATTCGCTGACGAGCGTGTCTGGTCTTTTTTTCCATATGAGCCGTTTGTCCTATTTTTCTGAATAGAATTAAAATTTCGTGTCATTCTGTTTTCATTTCCATGAATTCCATTTATACTAAGCAAAGAATCCGATTCACTTTATTTACAATATTTTGCGGGAATTATTCATAATTAATGGAAATGTACCGATATATCTAATACAGAGGACTTTTGCCTCAATATTACATCGAACTAGGAAGGAGGACTCACTCATGAAGCAACGTGTACTTACGAGTCAACAGAGTTATACAGAAGAGCAACTTGAGATGATTGAAGCCATCCGCGCGGTCGGTGAACTCATCCAGGATCGTCCACGCCGCACTGTCTATCGCCGTTATGCTCTCGTGAATGACTGGCCTCAGCCAGAAAACATCATTCGTCAATTCGGTTCATGGCCAGAAGCCTTATCTGCTGCTGGATACGAGTGGAATGTCGATCAACAGCCGGAGGAACTCGAGCGTGCACCTAAATACACGAAAGACGAGATCTTAAAGTCATTCGAACGGTATGCACAAGACGTCGGCTCGACGATCACGCTCAAAAAGTATCAAATGTGGCGTAAATCCGTCCATCATGCCCCGAGTCACTATCATATCGTCAAGATGTTCGGTTCATGGCATGACGCCTGTACCGCAGCAGGACTCGAAGCAAGTGTCACCTATTCAAAAGCTGAACTTGCTGCTTCCCTGCGTCAAGCAATCGAAGAAGTTGGCTTCTCCCTCTCCTTTGAAGCATATCGAGAATGGGCAAAGCGAAACAACAAACCATCGACGAAAGCCTTACTTCATCGCTATGGGTCTTGGTCAGCCGCGATCCATGCGATCGAAAACGAGATTCGCCTTAGTAAACAACAAGCCCAATGAACTTATACCTTCTTCAATCCTTCTCGTTCATTTGAACTGGAAGGATTTTTTACATCAAAAAAGAAGGTGACGCATCCGCCACCTTCTATTCGCTTCTTTAAATGACCTTCTCTTTCCACTCCTGATACGATGCGACACGATCGCGTCCTTGGAACTTGGCACCGACGTACATCGCCCGGTCCGCATTTCGAATCAGACTCGCGAGATCCCCAAGTTCCTTTAACGTATCGATCCCGATACTTGCTGTGATCTGAAGGGTGTGACCTTCAACTAAAATAGGATGCGCATGTAACGTCTCACGAATCCGTTCTGCAACGATTTGTGCGGAATCAAGATCCGTATTTGGTAGCAAGATGACGAATTCCTCTCCCCCGTAACGCGCAACGAGATCCGTGATTCGTGTTGCTTGCATCAATAACTTCGCGACTTCAAATAAAACGACATCTCCGACTTCATGACCATACGTATCATTGATTTGTTTAAAGTGATCCAAATCAATCATCAATGCAGAGAACGGATACAGATCGCGTTGTTTAATACGACGATCGCCCCACTCTTGTAGCGCACGATAGTTTGGCAATTTTGTCATCGCATCTGTTCGACTATCCGTCAATAACCGTTCTCGCTCGTGCGCTCGTTCAACGGCCCACGATAGAACACGTAAAGCGCGGTATAACTCGTATCCGAAATCCTTCGTGAACTCTCCACTCGCATGGGACGCAAGGAATAAGGAACAGTTAATCGTCTCCGTCGCCTCCGGTTGGATGAAGAGGACAGATTGTGTTTCTTCTGGCAGACAATCGTACAGACGAATATCCCATTCCTGTTGCATACCGTAAAGAAGGACTTCTTCTTTTTCGATGATATCTTCAATGATTCGTCCTTCGACATGATCTGCTTTTAACTTTCGTCCATCCTTCAACGAATAGTAGACAGTCTGCTTGCCTTCTTCAAAATCAAACTTAATCCAAGCAATATCCGGTTTGACGAATTGGTTGAGCTGTCGCAGATACCGCTCGATGATGAACTGTGCATCGCCGTCCTTCCAAGCTGCTTCTTTCAATCGCTCAATCTGCTCCCAATGTTCGATACGATCAGACGCTTCGACCGAACTCCCGAGTGCTCGTTTGATGATGAACAATGCAAATGCTGCCATGACGAGTCCACTATTCCCATTCCCTTGGACAACGAGTGTACTGAAGATCCCATATAACAGTTCTGCCGTGATGACGACTGCTTCAAAGCGTAAGAGCTGGAACATGACGTCACTCGGAATGTTTTCTCCGAGAAGAAATCGAGATAACTGGTATTGTAACAAGAGTACGATCCAAAGGATCGCGACCATCGCTAGTAACGGAACGATGTTTTCTGTCAACAGGAATGCGTCTCCGTGTGTTCCACCTAGGGCATTATAAGCAAGACCTGCTGGCACGATCAGAAACAACTCGAGCGCGACATTGAACGGATAGTTGTGCAACATCCGACGACGTCCGATCGGCGTATGGATCGTCCGCAACTGATAGATGAGCATCGTCAGTTGACCGACGAAAATCGCTGATAACAAACCATATGATAAGAACGTAAAGAGAACAAATCCAAAATGAAAAGTAAAACTCATATGACGACGGCGGACAGGATCGATGACGAAAATCGTCGACAAGGCGGCAATCAATAAGAACGTAAACAAATCGATGCTGAGATTATAATCCTTTGACTTCGCAAAAAGATCGATGCCAATGACGATTACGAAAAAAACGACCCAGCTTCGGAGGAGATATTGTTGAAAACGACGCACAAAACATTCCCCTTCCTCTTAAGTATGTAGTTGTATATTACTGGAAATCGATATGTCCATCATTCTACTTTTCAAGCAAAATGTCGAACTTCAATAGTATCCTTTGATACAATTAATGTGAGGTGATATTTTTCATGACAAACACATTCACGCAACATGCATTTGATACATTTCAAATTGATGGATTAGAACCCCGGATGGAGGCGATTCGTGAACGGATTCAGCCTGTCTTCCGCGACATCGGTCAAGAAGTCGCACCTGACTTGACGGTCGCAACAGCAGAAGATGTCCATGTCCACATCGCGCAACATGCTCGGCGGAAGGTCAATCCTCCGAAAGATACATGGATGGCATTCTCACCCGATAAACGTGGATATAAAAAACATCCGCACTTTCAAGTCGGTCTATTTGATGATCACTTGTTCATTTGGCTCGCTTATATTTATGAGTTACCGAACAAACAACAATATGCATCAAAACTGTTACAGCATACGGAACTGCTGACGACTCTCCCGGATGATTTCGTCGTTTCTTATGACCATATGAAAAAAGACGCGGTTCCTGTTCACGCGACGGATCTTCAAAAAGGTTTACAACGTTTCCACGACGTCAAAAAAGCAGAGTTCCTTGTCGGTCGCCATATTCCGGCAGAACAAGTTCATCAACTGTCACGCGAAGAGTTACTCGAAATGATTCGAAATACCTATTCGCATCTCGTACCACTCTATAAAACGATTAAATAAAAAGGATGGCCGAATCGGTCATCCTTTTTCGTTAGTTATATTTTACTAGAATTGACATGACTTGTGTACGGTCGGAATTTAAATTTAGATAAATGTTGACCTGTTTCGAGGAAACAGTCATGACGTTGAATGTTTTATCGAGTTTCGCTGTCGGATATGCTTTTTTAGCTTCTTTGACCGTCACCGTCCGTTTGATTTGCTTTGGATCATAGACGATGGCGCTAACTTTAGCTTTTGTGTCCTTCACGCCATACGTTGAACAGTAATGAAGGGAGCGATCTGCTGAAGCAAGACCATTTCCACTTTGACACCAATTGGAGTTCTTTTCCCCTTTGTACGCTTTATGTACTTGTGCAAGTGTCGTTTTTTCAAGTACGACTTTTCCATCGAGTGAGCGCGCTTGTTTCGCTTGTGTTTGAATTTCTTGAAGCCATTTGACGTCTGATTGTTTGGATGCCTCGACCGGTTGCTGTTTATATGAAGTGCCTGACACGATGCTGACAGTGAGAGCGGCAGTTAAGATGATTCCTAGAACTTGTTTCATGATGATGTCCTCCCCGGTGCCTGTAAAAAGGCGTTGATAATAAACTGATTCCCCTATTTCAAAAAATTATTCAGTTTTTACAGTTTTTTTTTGGGAACTTATATTTATTTTTATGAAGAGAAATAAAAAAAGAACCTAGTGCCCCCTAGCACTAGGTTTTTCCTCATTTCTTATGCATCTTAAACTCTAAGAACAACTCATTATAATGCGCGAGCATCTTCTTCCCGAGGTTCTCATAGACTTCAAGCGTATCCGTGACTTGTTTATCAGGATAGAATCGTTTATCCGTCCGAACCGATTTGTCGAGTAACTTTAAGCCTTCTTTGTTCGGTGTCGAATAACCGACGTAGTCCGCATTTTTCGCTGAAATATCTGGGCGTAACATGAAGTTGATGAACTGATGTGCTCCCTTGACGTTTTTAGCTGTCTTTGGAATGACGATATTATCGAACCAGACGTTCGAGCCTTCTTTTGGAATGACGTAGTCAAGTTTGTCGTTTTCACTCATGATCTCGTTCGCATCTCCAGACCAGACGACACCAAGTCCTGCTTCTTCGTTCGCAAGCAATAACTTGATTTCGTCCCCGACGATCGCTTTGACATTTGGCGTCAAACGCATCAGGTTCGCTTTTGCTTCCTGTAGCTTCGACTCATCCGTCTCATTCAAGGAATAACCGAGACTGTTCAAACTCATCCCTATTACTTCACGCGCACCATCGGCAAGTAGAATCTGGTTCTTCAACTTCGGATCCCATAGATCCTTCCAGCTCGTCGGTTTTTTTCCGATCAAGTCTTTGTTGTAGACAATACCGACCGTTCCCCAGAAATACGGAATCGAATATTTATTTTTCGGATCAAAGGATAGATCCAAGAAACGTGAATCGATATTTTTGAGATTCGGGATTTTTTGATGATCAATCGGCAGGACGAGCTTCTCATCGATCATCTTTGCGATCGCATAGTCGGATGGGACGGCGATATCATACGTCGTTCCTCCCTGTTCGATTTTCGTCAACATCGCTTCATTCGAGTCGAATGTCTGATAGACGACCTTGATGCCGCTCTCTTTTTCAAACTGTTTGATCAGTGCCGGATCGATATAATCGCCCCAGTTATAAATGTTCAGGACATTCTTACCTGAGTACCCTTGTGTCTCGTTTAACTGATTCAAGGTGAATAGGATGACACCCGAGATCAAGAAAATCGCGACGAATAATTGAATTAATTTTTTCAACGGTCATTTCACCTCCGGTCGCGAAAGCTTTGTAGCAGCTCGTTGGTTCAAGAAGTAGTAGCCGATGACGAGCAAGAATGTAAACAAGAAGATGACGGTCGACAACGCATTGATCTTCATCGAAATCCCTTGGCGAGCAAGTGAGTAGATTTCGACAGATAACGTCGTAAAGCCGTTTCCTGTCACGAAGAATGTCACCGCAAAATCGTCAAGTGAATACGTCAATGCTGTAAAGAATCCAGCAAAGATACCGGGTGTGATGTACGGCAGGACGACCTTCGTTAAGACATCCCAGCGACTCGCGCCTAAGTCACGCGCCGCATCGACGAGCGTTGGACTCATCTCCTGTAATTTCGGCAAGACGAGAATGACGACGATCGGTACCGAAAATGCGATATGAGAGAGTAAGACTGACGTAAAGCCAAGCTGGATTCCAAGCATCGTAAAGAAGATCAAAAACGATGCTCCGATGATGACATCGGGGCTGACGATCAAGATACTGTTGAGCGTCAACAACGACGTCTCGACACGTTTCTTGCGGACCGCCTGGATCCCGATCGCTCCGAATACTCCGAGAATCGTCGAGATTGCGGCTGACAACAACGCGATGACGAGTGTGTTCAAGACGATGATCAACAAGCGTGAATCTTGGAAGACTTCCTTGTACCAATCCCACGTGAACGAATCGAAGTTCGTCATGTTATCAGCGCTGTTGAACGAATAGAACGCGAGATAGAAAATCGGAGCATACAAAATGATGAAGACACCGATCAAATAAAGATTTGCTAGTTTCAGACGTTTCATCAAGTCGTCGCTCCTTTCTTCCGTTTCGTACTTGTCAAGGCAAGGATGATTGCCATCGCGATGATGAGGAAGACGGCAATCGTAGCGCCCATGCCCCAGTTCTGTGTCACGAGGAATTGTTGTTCAATCGCCGTACCGAGCGTAATGACGCGGTTCCCGGCAATCAAACGCGTGATCATGAACAGTGACAATGCCGGAATGAAGACAAGCTGACAGCCTGATTTCACACCGTCAAGTGTCAACGGAAAGACGACACGACGGAATGTCGTGAAATTTGAAGCTCCGAGATCACGTGCTGCGAAGACGAGCGATGGACTCAATTTTTCTATCGCGTTGAAGATCGGTAGGATCATGAACGGAATGAAAATGTAAACCGAGACGAAGACAAAACTGAAATCGGTAAACAGGATTTGCTTCCGTCCGATTCCGATCGCTTCAAGCGTTTGATTTGCGAGACCATACGTACTGAACAATCCGATGAAGGCGTAGGTCTTTAACAATAAGTTGATCCACGTCGGCAAGATGACGAGCAACAGCCAAAGTTGTTTATGTTTCGTTTTCGTCAGCAAATAAGCCGTCGGATAACCGATCAAGAGTGAAAACAAGGTGATCAAAAAGGCATACCAGAACGAACTAAGCGTCATCGTTAGATACGTCGATGTGAAGAAGTTCCGGTAGTTCTCAAATGAGAAATTGCCATCAAGATCAAGGAACGAATAATAGACGACGAGCACAATTGGTGCGATGACGAATAAGGCGATCCAGAATAGATACGGGATGAGATACCAGTTACGTGATTTCTGCATCATAACACCCCGTCGTAGGATTCCAGACGCTTATCAAATTCTTCTTCCGTCTCGTTCAATCGCATGACGTGGATCGCTTCCGGATCAAACGTCAGACCGATTTGTTCACCAACCGTCGCTTTTTTGGTACTGTGGACGAGCCATTCGTTTCCGACTTCATCCATACAGGCGATTTCATAGTGCACCCCACGGAACAACTGTGAGTCGACCGTAACCTTTAGTTTTCCTTGTGTCACGTTCGTAATTTCAAGATCCTCGGGACGAATGACGATTTCGACCGGTTCGTTCAGCTCAAGACCGCGGTCAACACATTCGAATTCTTTTTCTGCGAACCAAACTCGATAATCTTCGATCATACGTCCAGGAATGATATTCGACTCGCCGATGAAGTCCGCGACGAAGCGGTTGATCGGTTCATCATAAATATCTGTCGGCGTTCCCGATTGTTGAATGACGCCGTGATTGAGAACGAAGATTTCATCTGACATCGCGAGTGCCTCTTCTTGGTCGTGTGTGACGAAGATGAACGTGATCCCAAGACGACGTTGTAAGTCGCGGAGCTCATATTGCATCTCTGTCCGCAATTTCAAGTCGAGTGCTGAGAGCGGCTCATCGAGCAAGATGACTTCCGGTTCATTGACGATTGCCCGGGCAATCGCGACACGCTGCCGTTGTCCACCCGACATCTCGGTGATTTCCCGTTTCTCATAACCGGACAAGTTGACGAACTTCAATGCATCGGTCACACGTTGTGCGATTTCCGCTTCCTTCACCTTCTTGATCCGAAGACCAAAAGCAATGTTTTCGAAGACGTTTAAGTGTGGGAACAGTGCGTAATCTTGGAAAACGGTATTAACTTGACGTTTGTTCGCCGGCACATCATTGATCCGTTTCCCGTCGAAGATAATGTCTCCCTCTGTCGCTTCCGAAAAACCGGCGATAAGTCGTAAGATCGTCGTTTTTCCGCAACCCGATGGTCCGAGTAACGTATAGAACTTTCCGCGTTCGATTTCAAAGCTGACTTGATCAAGAACGGTCTGATCGTCATAACGTTTCGTGACGTCCTTGAATTGAATGATCGTAGTATCTGCCAATCTAGTTCCTCCTTTATAGGTATGAGTCGGTTGCGGTCACGAGGACCTTTGTCTCTTGCATTGACTCATTGCGTAATTGATGAATTTCTGAAGCCTTATAGTAAAGTGTCTCCCCTTGCTTCGCTAAAAAAGACTGACGTCCGAGCGTCAACGTGACGTTCCCCGCGAGCACATAGACAAATGTCTCCGCCCCCGACGGTTCATACGTCTTGAAGGCTCCCCCTGGCGCAAGTGTCAGCAGGACCGGTTCCATCTCTTTTTCATTCGATTCCGGGATGAGCCATGTGACATGATACCCTTGTTCTTCGTCCGCATATGTTGTGACATCTTCTTCTCCATAGACGACTTTTTGATTAAGTGCGTCCTCATCAAAGAAATCCTTCGGTGAGATACCAAGGACTTCAAGGAGATGAAACAGTGTCTCGATCGATGGGGAACTGATTTCCCGTTCGAGTTGCGAGATGTACCCTTTACTCAGGTCTGTTCTTTCCCCGAGTTCCTCTTGCGTCAATCCCTTTTGAAGACGGAGGTTCTTGATTTTTTGTCCGATTGAGTACAATCGACGTCCTCCTCTCATCGGCTTAGTTTAGTATAAGATGACTAAAAGTTTACTAATCACGTACCGATTATAGCGTATTTCATTATTTAATCAACTAAAACGTTTGATATTTTTTAATGTTCATTTGACAGCGAGAACGCTTACACCTACAATTATTATCAGGTACTAATTTGAGGAGGAACTTGTAATGCGGATTGCTTGGATCACTGATAGTACGACGATTTTACCGGATACGATCGCAAAGCGCGACGATCTCTCGGTTGTCCCTTTACTCGTCATGAAGGATGGCGAAAGTTTCATCGATGGGGTCGATGTAAATGCGGAAACCGTCTATAGCTGGATTGATGCAAAACATAAAGTGACGACGAGTCAACCTTCCATCGGTAGTTTTACCGAACACTACGAACGACTAAAAGAAGATTACGACATCGGTTTTGCTATCCACCTGTCGAGTGAGCTGAGCGGAACGTATAACGCGTCCGTCCAAGGCGCAGAAATTGCCGGCTTCCGCTTGATCGCGATTGATTCTCGTTGTGGGATTTATCCGGCTGGTCAGCTCTTAGCAGAGGCAATCGAGCTCATCGAAGCGGGACATTCGATTGAATCCGTCGAACAGTTCATTCTGGAGCGTCGTTTCGACCACCATATCGAATTCACTGTCGCGAACCTCGATCAATTGCAAGCCGGTGGACGGATCTCCTCGACGAAGGCATTCGTCGGTAACTTGTTGCAACTGCGTCCGTTGTTCCACTTCGAAGAAGGAAAGATCGTTCCATACCAAACCGTTCGGACGTTCAAGAAAGCCCATTCGAAGATTTTTGATCACCTTGTTTTGATTCTCGAGCGCGGTCAAGTGACGGACATCTCGTTGTTCCACGCGACAGCGTATGAACTGGCGCTCGATTGGAAAAATCGACTCGAAGCACAGTTCGACGTCCGGGTCCGAATCGATGATTTAACGCCGGTTCTCGGTTCACATACCGGAAACCCCGCCATCGGCATGTCCTTTTTGAACCCGACGCGTCGACCATGATGACTAATGAAAATGATTTTTGGGTAAACCTTCTTTAGAGAATAAAGGAGGTTTTTTGTTTGAAAAATAAATGGATTTGGCTTAACTGGGTCGGCTTTATCTTTACGATTGCTGTGAACGCCCTCGATGGTGGAAAGACAGGACGGATTTCTGACTCCATCTTTACGTTATTCAAACCGGCTGGTTATGCGTTCTCGATTTGGGGATTGATCTATACGATTTTACTCATTTGGTTGATTCTCCAAACGATCCCAAAATTCAAGGAACATGAACTGGCGAAGAAAATCGGACCATGGTTCCTGATCAGCTGTTTATTCAATGCTGGCTGGATTGTCTCATTCACCTTCGAATTGTTCGTCGTCTCTGTCGTCGTCATCGTTGGTCTCTTGCTGTCATTGATCGTCATCTACTCGAAAATCGACCGCGAGACGAAAGGCTTACGCTTCAAGCTACCCTTCTCGCTTTATCTCGGCTGGGTATCGGTCGCAACGATCGCCGACATCTTCCTAACGATCAACGCAGAGGGCATGACATCGTGGCTTGGAATCGGAGATGCCGGTTGGACGATGATTATGCTTGTCGTCGGTGTCATCGTCGCCCTTCTCTTCATGTTCGCAAACCGCGATCCGATTTATCCGCTCGTCTTCGTCTGGGCGTACATCGCAATCAATTTCGAGTCGGATAACGGTCTCGTCGATACAGCGGTTCTCGGTAGCGTCGTCTTATTGTTAGCCGGGTATATCTTCCTTCTTGTGCGGATGCGCCGTCGAGTCAGCGTGAGCAAGTGACGTTCCTTTCTCATTCGAACGGCGTATACTAGAGAAAAGGAGTGAATGACCATGAACATCACATTTACACCATCTGCTCAGGAACGAATCAATCAATTACGCGGTGAAGTATCAGGTCAACTACACCTCTACTACGATACAGAAGGCTGCGGTTGCGGAAACTCTGGTATTTTCAGTATTCGTCTCGTCGATGAAGCGACACCGGAAGACATGACGATCGACTCGAATGTCGGACCCGTTCTTGTCAAACGATGGTCGAGTCATTTCCTCGATCAAGACATGACGCTCGATTACAACGCGGAGAAAAAAGCGTTGATCCTTAAAAGCGATGGACAATACTTCAATACGAACGTGCTCGTTACGGATCAGACAGGCTGTGTCCTGACGGTTCGTTCATAAGCACAGACGAAAAAGGCAACTTCCGCGATGGAAGTTGCCTTTGTTTGTGTTCGAACAGACAGGTGCTACGTTAAAAGCTTGGATGGTCTGAGTAATTGAATGTACTAGATGTCTGTCTGCGTCGTGCACGAGCTGGTGAGAAAATCCAGCGCTTTGCGTCCCCCCAGACGTCGCATGCATCATCCTCGCATGCTTATCTAGTATACGAACGAAAGTCGTGTTTGGATTGCTTTATCCGACATTTAGAACGGTCTCTTCAATCGTCCGCTGATTCAGATCCTTCACATGCACCGGCTTACTGTAATAATAACCTTGTCCATAATCACAACCGAGACGTTTCAGGAAAAGATGCTGTTCGAGTGTCTCGACGCCTTCCGCGACGACTTCGATCCCGAGACTCTTCGCAAGCTGGATGATCATTTCCGTGATTGCCGTTCCGCGTTCGTCATGCGGGACTTCATCGATGAACGATTTATCGATCTTCAGGATATCAATCGGGAGATGCTTCAGGTGTGTCAATGATGATAGACCCGTTCCGAAATCATCAAGTGCGATCGTCAGACTGAGTTGTTTCAGTTCACCGAGCATCATCATTGCCCGGTCGAGGTTCTCCATGACGGACGTTTCCGTGATTTCAAGCTGTAACTGTAGTTCGCTCCCATTCTTCAATGAATGGTGGACGATTTCCTTAATCATTAAGTTATGTGACTCGGACCGGAAATGCATCGCCGATAAGTTCACCGAGACTTGGCGAATGAAATAATCTTCCTTCTTCCAAATCTCCATCTGGGCGACGGTCTCTTTGAGTACCCACTCGGTTAAACGGTGAATCAAACTGTATTTTTCTGCAAGCGGGATGAACTCCGCCGGTGAGATGAAACCAAACTTCGGATGATTCCAGCGGATCAAGACTTCCGCTTGATCAACTTTTCCCGTCGCAAGGGCGATCTTCGGTTGATAGACGAGGGCGAACTCCTTGAAATCCGTCATCGCCCGGCGTAAGGATCCGACAATCAATTGCTCTCTACGATCCGAGTGTAGTGAGTCATCATACACGATGAAGCGATCACGCCCCTCATTTTTGCCAGCCCGAAGCGCACTCTCCATCTGACCGATCCGCATCTCAAGTGATTCCTTCGCATTCGGGAGGATGACGCCCATCGTTGCTGTCAAATGAACCGGTTGATCTTCGAGATCAATCGGAAGACGTACATCGTCTAAAATTTGTTCGAAGACATCTGTCATGTCTTCTTGTGAGATACGTTTGATGAGGAAGAACTGCGTCCCGTTATAACGAATACACGCTTCATCTTCCTTCAACGTCTGTAACATCCGTTCTGCGAATTGGCGGATGACCGCATCTCCCTTATCGAATCCGAATGTGTCATTGACCCATTTGTATCCATCAAGATCAAGTAACGCCATCGCCATCTCCTGCTTAGCACGACCATACTGGGCATCGACTCTTGTCATGTGATGATCGAGCCATCGTCGGTTGTGTAATCCCGTCAGATGATCGGTATACGCCATCATCTGCAGTGCACGACGTTCGAGGTGAATGTAGAGACCTGCAATCAACACGAGAATCAAGAAGACCGGTATCGCGACTTCATTCAAGATGTTCGACGTGATTGGAGCATCACCGATAAGTCTGGCATCTGAGGCTGGAATACAGAACGATGTGCCGAGCATTCCGACATAATGCATCGAAGAGATGGCAAACCCCATCACGACTGCGATGGGAATCAAGATCCGTTTCTTATCGACATGTCTCAAGCGATGAAGCAGTAGCAAAGCGATATAGGCGACAGTGACTGCAATCAGGACGGATAAAAAAAATAAACTCTTCTCATACCGAACGGCTCCACCGAACTCCATCGCCATCATGCCAAGGTAATGCATCGTAGCGATTCCGACCCCCATCAGGGATCCTGCTAAAATGACCTTCTTTCGCGTAATCGTCGACGAGTACAACAAATGAAAGGCAATGAAAGCAGCCAAAATAGCGGGAATGACGGATAAGAACATTAAAAACCAATCATAGCGAACCGTGACGGACAGAGCGAATGCTCCCATCCCGACGAAATGCATTCCCCAGATCGATAACCCCATCGTCAACGACGAGAGGAACAAGGCACGCTTCTTTAAGGAAGTCGCTTTCGCTAGACGACGATTTAACTCCAGTGAACCATATGAGCCGAGGATGGCAACGAGCACCGATAACACGACCAATATCACTTCGTAGTGTTTCGTTAAGATGATCCATTCATTCATTGTATGAGGTCTCTCCTTATGAAATGTCATTCTCCTAACTATCGTCTGCTCTGACTCTTTTTTTCAGTGAAATTTAGAAATTCGTTTGATTTCTTATCATTCCATCACTTTTTTACCTAATCCACTCGACATCTTACACAAAAACGGATCCGCTCGAGACGGATCCGTTAAACATCATTTTTAGAGTGCTACCGATGCGACGATTTCACCCGTCGGTTTTTCTAAATCCGGTTCGGGTTCGACCGTGATGGCGACGGCATCAACTTTTCCGTCTCCTTTAAGCGAGAAGACAGCTGCTGCCTCTCCATCTTTTTCGATGACACCGTTCGCAGTAGGCGTCTCTCCTTCGAGCGTCCACAATTGATAGAGCTGACCTTTTTGAAGCGGTGGTAAATCTTTCAGTTGAACGAGCATATACGATTTATCGTTTTGCGTAAAAATCATGCTCGATCCTTTAATGGACTCGGTACTTTCAAAGTTCCCCATCCCTTTGATCTCATCCATGGCTAATGTCTCTGGTGTATCTGTGCTCTCTTCCTGTGACAGGAAGTAGGCATTCGCACCAAGCGAGAGAATCAAGGCGGCGGCGATACTCATCAACCAACCGAGTGGCACACTCTTCTTCTTCGTTTGTTGCTGACGTGCTTGTTTAATGTCTACCGGAGTAGTCATCGGTGCTTCCTTCGGAGACGCTGCCTCTGCTGAACCAAGGACTTCTCCAAGAATTCGTGCTTTCATACCTGCAGGAACGGGTCGCTCCGGAAGCGATTCAGCGATGGGAAGCATGAGTTCTTCCATTTCTAAAAGCGCTTCACGACATTCTTCGCACGTCGAAAGATGCGCTTCGAACGCGTCGCGATCAGCTGCGGATAATGTTCCATTAAAATAATCGATTAAGTCATGACAACGTTCTTCCATCTCGTTCCCTCCCATCCATTCGTTTTCGTAATGCTTGAATCGCGCTCCTGATTCGCGTCTTGACCGTTCCAAGAGGTAAATCGAGCTGCTCTGAAATCTGTTGTTGCGTCATCCCCTGGAAGTAAACGAGTTCAATCAGCTCTTGCTGTTCTGGCTTCAATTCACTGACCGCGCCGCGTACTTCAGCAGCCGTTTCACGCTGCATGACCGTCCGCTCGACCGGCTCGTCGTATCCACCATCCCGCTCTTCGACTTCGATCGTCGGTTGTCGTTTTTCACGACGGAGACAATCGAGTGCCGCGTTACGTGTAATCGTTAAAATCCACGATGAAAACTTTCCTTTTTGTGTATCAAAATCAACACGACCATTCCAAATCTTCATCCATACTTCCTGTATGACTTCTTCGGACAACCGGTCATTATTCGTAAAGCGATGGGCGAATGAAAACAATAACCTCTCGTACTTATCGTATAATGTCTCGAGAGCTTGCTCGTCACCGCTACGCATCAGATGATAAAGCGATTCATCGGATTGAGTGTGCATCCTTCTCCTCCTTCTGACGTCAGCCCTATCATATAGTATACGCAAGCTGACACCAAATCGTTTTCGATTTCATCCATTTTCTAAGTAAAAAACTTCACCACATCCATATTCCCTCATTCTATTAAAAGTATAGCTTAAAATTCTGCTGAATTGACAGCGATACCGTAATGGGCATAGCATAAAGATACTACATGACGTCAGGTCAACGGGAATCGGAGGAATAAAGATGGATTATGATCGGAAGATGAAAAACCGTGTTAGTCGGATTGAAGGACAGCTACGAGGTATTTTACGGATGATGGAAGAAGGGCAAGATTGCCGCGATGTCATCACCCAGCTCTCCGCTGCCCGTTCTGCGATTGACCGGACGATCGGCGTCGTCGTTAGCTCGAATTTGATCGAGTGTGTCAAGGAAGCAGAACAAAACGGCGATGGACAAACAGAAGAACTCGTGAAGGAAGCGGTCAACCTACTGGTGAAAAGCCGCTGACGTCACGTTCATACCGATAGTCTGCTTTGGAAGCAGGCTATTTTTTTAACGTTTCTTTTCCCAAAGTCGTTGCGAGTGTACACCTTGACTTAGGTTTGATTGCGTATCAAAACAGGTATACTAAATTGTTATTACTTGGACAGCATGTAGAGCCGTCCGCTTAGGAGGAAGAGTACTCATGACCGTTTCCCTATTCATTGATATCACCTGCAAGACAGGTGAATCCCCTGTTTACGACGCAAAAACAAAACGCTTTTATTTCGTCGATATTCCGAATCAACTGCTCTTTTCATATGATCTTGTTACAGAAGCACTTAAACCATATACGTTGCCAAGCGCTATTACATCGATTGCCTTGACGGACGCTCCGGACTTATTGCGTGTCACATCAGCACATGGCTTTGGCACATTCGATCTCAAGGAAGGTCATCTGTCTCTCGAACATCAATTGTCATTACCGGATTCTGATCGGATGAACGATGGTAAGCTCGATCCGACTGGACAATATGTCGCTGGTAGCATTAATGAAGAAGACGGTAAAACAGCTGGGCTATTCCGTCTGCGTCATGACGGTTCCATTGATGTTTTACACGAAGACTTGACGAACTCCAATGGACTCGTCTGGTCAGAAGATGGCAAGACGCTCTATCATATCGATACACCAACGAAAAAAGTCTATGCCTTCGACTACGCTCCCGATGCCCCACTTTCGAATAAACGCGTCGCCGTTGATCTCGAAGAGGAAGAAGGATTCCCGGATGGTATGACGAAGGATGCTGAGGGTCATGCTTGGATCGCACATTACGCCGGATCATGTATCACACGTTGGAATCTTACGACGGGCGAAAAACTGGATCATGTCGACTTCCCTGTCTCGAATCCGACATGTCCGATTTTTTACGAAGATCGATTACTCGTCACGACAGCTGCCAACGGAGATGATGCACCACATGCCGGTGCTGTCTTCGCTGTGACATTTGAATAATTAGCATGGGAGGGATCATCTAGTAATAGATGGTGCCTCTTTTTACACATAATCCGTCTAGACGCCTATTCAAAAACAGACGATACTAAAGAAGAAGTCTATTTACTTTTTGAAGGAGTGAAGCCGATGCGTGTCACGATCATCGAACGTTTACACCAATTGCAGACGACCCCATCCTTTTTCCCGGTCAATTGCTACCTGTTTGAAGAAGCAGACAGTTTGACATTGATTGACGCCGGACTCGGAATCAACGCAAAGGCGCTTTATCACTATATTCGAAAGCAAGAAAAACCGCTCGGCGCAATTATCCTGACACACGCACATGCCGATCATGTCGGCTCGCTCGATTTCCTTGCGAATGCCTTTCCTCTCGCTCAAGTCTGTATCAGTTACCGTGATGCCGCATTGCTCAGTGGGGACGAGACGCTACGCGAAGGCGAAACGACCCCCTTAAAAGGCGGTATTCCGAAAAACATCAAAACACGTCCAGATCGATTGCTCGAAAGTGGTCAACAAGTCGGTAGCCTCAGCGTCATCGCCTCGCCAGGTCATACACCTGGTTCGATTTCTCTTTGGCATGAAGGTAGTCGGATGCTAATCGCCGGAGATGCCTTTCAGACACAAGGGGGACTCGCTGTCTCCGGTGACGTCCGTTGGCAATTTCCGTTCCCAGCACTTGCGACATGGGATCCGGACGTTGCTCTTCGCTCCGCCGATCAATTAACGGAACTGTCTCCAGATATTCTTGCCGTCGGACATGGTCCCCTCATCCTTGGACCAAGTTACGAGATGCGCCAAGCCGTCGATCGATTCACGCAAGTCTTACAGACGAAAAAATCGTCACCTTTCAAATAACACACGAAAAAACATCCGTACGCGTTCCTGACACGTCGCGGATGTTTTTTGTCCAGTAGTTCAATTCTGTTCTGTAACAGTATATCGATATACACGTGCTTCATAAGGACGTAGTTCATCCGAGATATCTGGATAGTTCGACACAAGCAACTTATCTTGCGATAAAACGAAGGCAGTTTGCATCGGTTCGTCATGCACGTTGAGAACGATCCGCCACACTTCTCCCTCTAGTTCCCGCTCATAGATGTAGAGATACGGATCATGAAGAGCTAAGTCGCGATACGTACCATAGACCATGATTGGATGATCCTTTCGCATCTGAATCAATGCTCGGTAAAAGGCAAGTACGGATGATGGATCGGCTTCTGCTTGAGCGACATTGATGTCCGTGTAATTCGGATTGACCGCTAACCACGGTTTCCCACTCGTAAAGCCTGCCGCGTGCGTACTGTCCCACTGCATCGGCGTGCGGGAATTATCGCGTGCGAGTAACTGCATTGACGAGAGTACGACCTCCGGATCCTCGCCGCCAGCGACGCGCTCCGCGTATCGATTGCGAAAGGCGACGTCTTGATAGAGCGACGGATCCGAGAAGCGAATCCCCGTCATCCCAATCTCTTCTCCTTGATACACGTATGGAATGCCAGGTAATGTATGCAACATCAAACCGAGTAGTTTCGCACTCTCGACTCGGTATCGTTCACTGCCGAAGCGCGTCACTTGTCGCGTATGATCGTGGTTGTTGAGAAACTGTGAATTGACGCCTAACGGATACAAGACGTCATACCATCGTTTCTGAATTTCCTTGAAACGTAAAAGATCCATCGCCTCCATGTCGTCCGCGATTTCGAAGTGAAACAGCGTTCGAAGTTCTTTTCGTTCTTCACTGACATATAACAGACCGTCTTCTGGACCGACGAACGGAATCTCACCGACCGTGAACAAGTCTTTCCCGGCAAGGACGTTCGCATGCATTTCCTGAAGGAAGTCGTGCACACCTGGTTGATTTCCGAGATACGATAGATCAAACGGATTGACGACATCCTCAAGTGAACGTTTTTTGATCAAGTTGATGACGTCCATCCGGAAACCGTCAATCCCTTGAGCGATCCACCAGTTCATCATGTCGTAGATCGCTTGCCGGACAGCCGGTTGTTCCCAGTTCAAATCGGGTTGTTCTTTCGCAAAAGAATGGAAATAATATTGTTCGCGCTCTTCACTCCACGTCCAAGGGCTCGGCGCAAAGTACGACCGCCAATTGTTCGGGGGCGTCTCTTTCGTTCCATCTTTCCAGATGTACCAATCATCCTTGTCGTGGATTCGGTCCCGCGACTGACGGAACCAATCATGCTGGTCACTCGTATGATTGACGACCAAATCAAGAATTATCTTTAAGCCGCGTGCGTGAGCCGCTGTGATCAACTCTTGTAGATCGCCCATCGTCCCCGCCTTGTCCATGATCGTGTAATAATCGGCAATATCATAGCCATTATCGATGTCTGGAGAACGGTAACATGGATTTAACCAGACGATATCGACACCAAGCGATGCGATGTAATCTAGCTTGTCGATGACACCTCGCAAATCACCGATGCCGTCCCCATTCGAATCCTTAAAACTGCGCCAATAGACTTGATAGACGACTGCTTCTTTCCAGCTAGCTCGCTTCATCTCCTCACTCCTCTCCCTACTCTCTATTCCCGCTCCACATATCTGTACCTGTTTATTGGACGATTTTTTTGAATTTCAAAAAAGTTCTTTTCTTTTGACTGAATATTCGTTATCCTTGACGACAATACTACGAAGGAGGCACACATCCATGAAACATTTCGCTCCATCCATCGCCATCGATCGGCTTCCTGCTCCCGTTTTCGCTGAACTTGCGAACCGGATCGGTGCTGTGAAAGCTGCCGGACATGATGTCATTACCCTTGGTCAAGGAACACCCGATCAAACCACGCCCGTACATATTCTCGACGCCTTGAAACAGGCGATCGATGAGCCAACAAACCTTCAATATCCACCATTTCGTGGACATGATTTTCTAAAGCAAGCCGTCGCGAGCTTTTATGCCAATGAATTCGGCGTCACGATCGATCCGGCAACCGAGGTCGCAATTCTTCTCGGTAGTAAAGCCGGAATCGTTGCCTTACCACAAACGATCGTCAATCCTGGAGAAGGTGTCATCGTCCCGGATCCGGGGTATCCGGATTACCTGTCTGGAGCAGCACTTGCTGGTGCTTATCCGATTACGCTTCCATTGCTTGAGAAAAATAACTTCCTGCCGGATTACGATTTACTTGATACGACAGATGTCGAACGCGCCCGGATGTTGTTCCTCAATTACCCGAGTAATCCGACAGGTGCGACAGCGACAGCAGAAGCCTTCGAACAGACAGTTGCCTTCGCAGATGCCCACGATATTTGTGTCGTTCACGATTTAGCATATGGTGGAATCAGTTTTGACGGTCCGACACGAAGCTTTCTGCAGACGGAAGGGGCGAAAGATGTCGGAATCGAGTTGTTCTCACTCTCGAAACGATTCAACATGTCCGGCTTCCGAATCGCTTTCGCGATCGGAAATCCGTCCGTCATCTCAAGCATCGAGACGTATCAGGAACATCTCTACGTCAGTGCTTTCACACCGATTCAACATGCAGCGACCGTTGCCCTGACGAGTGACCAAACATGTGTCCGTGAGTTAAGTAGCTTATATGAAACACGACGCGATGCCTTATTTACGAAACTCGATGCAATCGGCTGGAGCGGACCACGACCGGGCGGTTCCTTCTTCGTCTGGCTTCCGGTGCCTGAAGGATACACGTCCCAAAGCTTCACGGATCATCTGCTTGACGAAGCACACGTCGCCGTGACCCCTGGATCATTCTTCGGCGAATACGGCGAAGGCTACGTACGGATCAGCTTAATTGCTGACGTCGAACGTCTAGAAGAGGCCGTCGGGCGAATTGGAACGCTCAACCTGTTCCGGACACCTGTTGCGGAATAATTCTGAAAAAACATTTGACAGATGGGAATCATTTCCGTTAAAGTAAATCCCAACAGCATAACTACTTATCGAGAGCGACCGAGGGATTAGGCCCAACGACGTCCGGCAACCACCTATCAGGAACGGTGCCACATCCTACAGAATGGATTCATTCTGAGAGATAAGTTACGAAATCTTACACTTTCGTCGCTTTTTTCTGGTTGCTCTGCTACTAGGAAAAAGCGACTTTTTTTTGTACAAGGAGATGAGCAAATGATTGAATTCAAACAGATTACGAAACGGTTCGTCCGAGACCGGACCCCGATTTTCGCATTACGGGATGTCGATTTGACGATTCAAAAAGGAGAAATCTTTGGGATCATCGGTGAATCCGGTGCCGGTAAGAGTACGTTACTTCGTCTGATCAACGGTCTCGAGCATCCGACACAAGGAACGGTCAAGGTCGACGGTGTCTCGCTCGGTGGGATGTCAAAAGCAGATTTGCGTCAACTTCGTTTGCGGACAGGAATGATCTTTCAGCATTTCCAATTGATCCAGTCGCGTAATGTCGCAGATAACATTGCTTTCGCACTGAAGGCTGCTGGCGTCAAACGAGCAGATTTTCCGGAACGGATCCGTGAACTCGTCTCACTCGTCGGACTCGAAGGATTCGAAACGAACTTCCCGAGTCAGTTGAGCGGCGGACAAAAACAGCGCGTTGGGATTGCCCGGGCACTCGCGAATGATCCAACCGTCTTGTTATGTGACGAAGCGACCTCTGCCCTTGATCCGGTCACGACGCTGCAGATTTTAGATTTGTTGAAAGATTTGAATGAACGACTCGGATTGACGATCGTCCTCATCACGCATGAGATCGATGTCGTCAAACAGATTTGCCATCGTGTCGCGGTCATGTCGCAAGGGGAAGTCGTCGAAGTCGCCTCTACATACGATTTGTTCAGTCAAGCCAAACATCCGGTGACACAACATTATGTCGACACGGCACTCCAGATCGAGCTACCGGAACGCATCTTGCAAACGACACCGGGAAAGATCATCCGCCTGCAGTTCACGGGCGAGAAGACCGGTGAAAGTACGTTATCGGAAGCCATCCGTCGATACGATATCTCGGTCAGCATCCTGCACGGAAAAGTCGATTACATCCAAGACGTCGCTTTTGGTGTCTTAATCGTCAGCTTGACGGGATCCTCCGATCAAATCGCACCTGCCCTCGACTGGCTTGCGGCGGAACTTCATACACTCGAGGTGATTCAGGATGTGGCTTGATCGTATACAAACGATGTTACCCGAGTTGTTGAAGGCACTTGGTGAGACGGCGTGGATGGTTGGCATTTCGCTTGCCTTCGCATTGGTCGTCGGGATTCCACTCGGGATTCTCCTGTTCGTCACCGACCGCGGTTTATTCTTTCAAAACATTGCCATCCGACGTGTCCTTGACTTCGTCGTCAACATCGTCCGGTCCTTGCCGTTCATCATCTTGCTTGTTGCCCTCATTCCATTAACGAAGTTCTTGCTTGATAATACGATTGGTCCGACGGCAGCGTCCGTCAGCCTTAGTGTCGCAGCGATTCCGTTTCTCGCGCGCCTCGTCGAAACATCACTCCGTGAAATTCCACCTGGTTTGATCGAAGCAGCGGAAGCCTGCGGAGCGAAACCATTACGGATCATCGTCAGTGTCCTCTTACCGGAAGCACTCCCTGGCATCATTCAGGGCATCACATTAACGACGATCAGCTTGATCGGCTTCTCGGCGATGGCTGGTATCGTCGGCGGTGGAGGTGTCGGTGACCTCGCGATCCGTTTCGGTTACTATCGCTACGATAATCTCATCATGATCGTGACGATCGTCGTCCTCATCGTCATCGTCCAGAGCATTCAAGCACTCGGCAATCAACTGGCGCGAAAAACAGACAAGCGCTAATCATACATATAAAGGGAGAGTTGAATCATGAAAAAACGATATGCCTTTTTAGCGACAGCCTTACTCGGTGCAGGAATCCTCGCAGGATGCGGAGACAGCAGCGCTGATGAAAAAGACAAGACGATCAAGATTGGGGCGACAAGCGGTCCTTATAGCGACATGGTCAAACAAGCGATTCAACCGCAACTCGAAAAGAAAGGCTATAAAGTCGAAATCGTCGAATTCAGCGATTATATCCAACCGAACATCGCACTCGGTAGTGGCAATATCGATGCTAACTTATTCCAACACTCGATTTACCTGAAGACGTTCTCTAAAGAAAAGAAGCTCGACCTTAAAGGGCTCATCACTGTCCCGACGGCACCGATGGGACTGTATAGTAAAACGGCGAAGACACTTGACGACGTCAAGACAGGCGCTGAAGTCGCGACACCGAACGATCCAACGAACCAGGCACGCGCGCTGAACCTCTTGGCAGAACAAGGCTGGATCGAACTGAAGCCAGATGTCGATCCACTGACCGTCTCAGAGAAAGATATCGTCAAAAATCCGAAGAAACTCGTCATCAAGCCGCTTGAAGCAGCGCAACTGCCACGTGCCATCGAAAGCGTTGATGTCTCAGCAGTTCCAGGAAACTTCGCGCTTGCTGCGAAATTCGATTTACTCGATGCGTTAGCACTTGAGACGATGGACGAGCAATACCGGAACCTCATTGCTGTCCAAACGAAAGATGCAGACTCACAAGTCGCAAAAGACCTGAAGACAGCTGTCGAATCCGATGCATTCAACACAGTCATCGAAAAATCATTCAAAGGTTTCAGCAAACCAAATTGGGCAAACTGATTTTTAAAACGACCGGAATTCAAAAGAGATCATCTCTCATTGAATTTCGGTCGTTTTGTGTTAGAACCGATACCACATGAGTTCTTCATCATGATAGGTACCATCGATTTTCAACGCCCGCGGTTCAATCGCGTACGATTCGAAGCCAAGCGACCGATACAAGGCTTTAGCGGCTTCATTCGTCCGAACGACCGAGAGATGAACCTGCTCGATCCAAGGACGTTCCTCTAATGCCCGTAATGCCTCTTGTACCAATTGCTGTCCGACCTGCTGTTTTCTGATGCTTGGAGTGACGTACATCGCAAATAAATTGGCTCGATGTCGCATCTTGTCTAGCTCGGAGCAGACAACGGTGACGACCCCAACGAGTTGCGCTTCATGAAAGGCACCGAACGTCGCTGCCTGTTCGCTCTGAAATCGCGTAGCATACTGGTCGACCGGTCGATCTTTTTCCGCTTCATAATCGGAGCCGAACGCTTCCGGATGATTCTGTAATGCTTCTAATCGCAATGCTTTATAGAGTACTGCATCTTCTGGATTCAATCGACGGATTTCCAATCGCCCCACCTCCTGCCTTTAGTATAAAACAAACAATCTCATGAAAAAGAGAACGACATCGTGAAATGTCATCCTCTTTTTTACATACTTAAGGTGTTCGGAAATTAATCGTGAAGTACGGTGCATTGTCTCGGAATGCCACACCGACATCGGCTTGCTTGTACTCTTTTTTCAAAATATTTTCTCGGTGTCCTTGTGAATTCATTAGACCCCAATGCGCGGCAAAGACGTTCGGATACCCCATCGAGAGGTTTTCACCAGCATAGCTGAACGTGATTCCTCCGCGTTTCATCCGGTCGAACGGATCACGACCTTGTGGATCTGTATGCGAGAAGAAATTATGTTTCGCCATGTTTTCGCTGTGACCACGGGTGACCGGCTTCAATGCTGTGTACGGTGCTAACGGATTCAACTTATAGTCAGCGCGTTCCCAGTTCATCAAGCGAAGCATTAATTTCTCATCCGTCGTCCGTAGCGCATTTGATGACGTACCGTAGAAGCCTTTTTTCTCCGCTTCGACGTCTTTCGGAATCGCAAGTGTCGCTTTGACTTTATTGCCGTCATGTTGATCGAAGAAGTACGTTACATAGTTCCCTTTCTTCTCATAAACGGCGGCATGGTCCAGATTCAGCATGTAGTTTGTGTTGCCTTTACGATAGGACTTCACTGCGGACCACCCCTTTTTCTTCAAAGAGGATTCCGTATCCTTATTCAATACTGCACCTTGTGTCGTCACACCGTTTTTGAAACGATATTTTCCGTAGTCCTTACCATCCTTCGTTAAGGCGACGAATTCTTCCGTTGAAGTCCGTCTGACTTCCCAGTCATATCCGGGATACTCACTGCTATATCGATCAATCAGCTTGCCGCCACTTTTCGGGTAATCGGCTTCTGCCTGTTCCATTGGAATGTTTTCGTAGCCGAAAAAGGCTACCGCTGCTACTCCGATGATCAACCATTTTTTCATGTCGTCGTTTCGCCTCCTTTAATCTCATTACCTTTATTTTAAAAGAAATTGTTTCCCCCGAACAGTCATTGGCTCTCATTTGTCTAAATCACATCTTCTGTCCACAAACCTGACACATTTCATGAGAACGCTCTTCCTTTAGTGAAATGCTTTCTTTTAAACGATTCTTGAAAACATTTAGTACAGAGACTAAAGTATATTCCCCTTTTCTTAAAATGTGTGAACATTCTTTTATTTCATTCTCAGCGAATTTTGGTTGCTCTCCGAATCTTGACTCGGTATCATTAAAATTCGTAAGCCAAACTTTCAATGCTTTTCCAAATAACATAATGATATGAAGGAGCTGACCTATGGTTTTACTGTATTTCATTTATGAATCCATTGCCTTTTTACCCATTCAACAATACTTATTCTCCGGCTGGATGATCCTTGTCGCCTTGACTGTATCCTTTAGCTTAGCCAATGCCCACGAAGATGTTCGTCTCAATCAACGACTTGGATTTGAAATACTCGTTCCAGGTTCCGGTATGTTGCTCTCAAAACAATTCATTCCTGGTCTCGCTATCATTCTATTATTGATCATCATTCACTTCACGTATATGTTCCGTGCCATCCCGTTACCCGTTGCCTTAATTTCCACACTCTCGATCAGTACACTCTCACTTCTTTTACTCTTTATCCCAGCACGCAAAAAAGCGGACCGCTAAGTCCGCTTTTTTTGATTTTATTGGTATTTCGTTGTTTCAGCTAGTTTGTATTTGTTCGACAATTCAAGCCAGATCGTTTTGCCTTTGATTGTCTTCACTTGAATGTATGGACGCCCCTGTGACACGCGAAGTGCGAGCAATTCACCTTGTTGATCGGCGTGTGTTTCACTAGCTTTATCCCAGTTGCGACCCAATTTACGTTCAATGAAGATATGTTTTCCTTTTTGAACAGCACGCCAGATACCGACTTCTGCCGTTCCTTTGACCGGTACTGCCGTTTGTGCACCTTGAATCGAGATGATCGCTGGATCGTGGTCACTCGCGCTACCGTCTGCTTCCATGTAATCCGAGTTGATGTTGACGATATCCGACGATGTATACGACTTCAAGTTATTCGAAATTAAGATATGGTCGAGTACTTGCGCATTTCCGTTGTAGACGTACGAGTAACGCTCAGATTTCGGAAGATCATCGACTGTGTTCCAGAGATTTTTCCCTTTCAGGATGTCTAACGTTTCTGAGAACTGGAAGTCGTTGAGGTCACCAAGAACGACGACATTCGAATCTTTGACTTCCGTCTTCAATTCAGAAACGAAGTTTTGGACGATGTTCGCAATCGCATGACGCTGGACTTCACTCTTACGAACGACCGGTTGGTTTTTACCGAAGTCAGCTCCATCGCCACCTTTTGAGTTGAAGTGGTTGACGATGACATGATATGAATCACCATTAAAGAGGAATTCCGCGACGAGCGGTTTCCGCGAACTCGCGAAGTTCGGATCCGTCGGCTGAATGCGACCCGGGTTTTTCGTCAGCTTACCATTTTCAACTGACACGGCTTCCGTCGCTCCACCTTTTTCTCCTGGTGCGAGTGATACACGCGCTGGATTGTAGAGGAACCCGACACGGATGTTTCCGCCTGGTTGCCCGCCGTCCTTTTTATCTTCTGGTGCGATGTCCGTATACGCATACCGGACACCTGTTTTTGCTTCGATCGCTGCGATCAATGTCTCAAATGATTTCGAAGCGTCGACTGTGCCGCTATCCGTTGCGCCGTCGTTATCCTGCATCTCTGTCAAACCAACGATGTCTGGTGTCTTCAGGAATGTCGCGATGCCTTCCGAGACACGATCAACTTTTCCAGCATCGGCTGTCGACGCGAAGTTCTCGACGTTGTATGAAGCGACAGTCAGACGTGATTCACCCGTTTCGATGTTCGTCGGTTGACGTTCCGCTTCGCTCGTAACGAGTTTCGGAAGGTCTGCTGCTTTTGCGAGTACTTTGTAAGCCGAATAGTTGTAGCTCATGACACCCTCAATCGTTCCATCGAATGTGTCTCCGGCTTTCGCACGATACGATGAACTTCCCATCTCGACGAACAAGCGCTCCGGATTGACGTTGTCCTTCGTCAGAATCGGTGTGCCACGTTTCGTATAGACCTTGTTTGCGTCTGTTTGTGTACGAACTGGGATCGTCCGGTTCGCTTGTGGTCCTGTGACGATCGCGTTCGGTAAAGCAACACGCATGCCTTCTAAGCTTTCGTATAAATCGATCGCATCTTCTTTCGGGTCAAACTGAGCGAAGGAATCGTTATCGACGACTTGAGTCGGAATCAAGACGCCTTTATCACCAAGGACGATACTCGCTGGTAACCCTTCGTTGAGCGCACCCTTTACGAGATTGACCGTACTGATTTCCGTAACGGCTAGATCCGTATCGAATTTATCGCTGTATCCGCCGAGGATCCATTCTTTGACGTAACCTGTCGTCGCGACCTTTTGTCCAACGGCAGCACCGTGGTTTTTCGCGTAGACGAGAATACCTTCTGATGTCCGGCTGTCGTTATCCGGATTTGGATCCTGCATGTAGAAGTTGTTCGCATCAACGACATACGTGACGACGCCCGTCGTCCGGACGAGTTGATCTGCGTATGGTGATGTGTGCGCGACGCCTTGGATACTGCTGATTTTAGTGATTGGTGGTGCGATGTAGTACTTGAATGTCGAGACAGCTGACGTTTTCCCGTCCTTGACAGCAACTGCTTGAATCGTCACTTCGTCATTGATCGTAATCGGTGATGTGTAAACCGGACTGTCAACAGTCGGTGTCGTACCATCAACTGTATAATGGATCGTTCCTTCACCTGACAGTGTCACTTGATCCCCACGCTCGACCTCACCGACTGGAGTAGCCGTTGGTGCAACGAGAATATCGCCGGCTTCCGTCTGATGGCTACCGAGATTCGTCAGTGTATCGACAGGAAAGCTCGTCCACTGTGATGGTTCATACGTCTTAACACCTGATGTAACACCTGATTTCCGAACAAGTGTCGTGTCTTTTGCGAAATCAACGGATGAACCGATCGGTCCGATGATATCAAGGACAACGTCGCCCTTTTTTAATGCAACCGGATCATTTCCGTTGAAGTTCAACGAACCCGTCGTCATTTGCGCTTTTGCTTTGATGTCTGCATTCGCACTTGAATTCGCGATAACGAATGTTTTACCTGGATCTACTTTCCCCGATAATGTGATTTTGGACTCAGATGGTCCACCGTTCGTGTATTGAACGAGTGTATAGTCTGCTAAATCAATGATTTGCCCCGATCCATTGTATAGCTCGATTGCCTTGTTGTTACTTGTTCCTTCTATGTATTCAGACAAGATGACGCCTTCGCCTTCTGCCCCGACAAGACCCGCTTGTGGAAGGATTCCTGCAGTCAATACTCCGGCCAATGCCCACTTTCCAAACGTACTGCCGTATTTCATGATGTGACCCCCTATTGAATTTTCTGACACTTCTTTATAATATCAGATTATATTCAAAAGAGTGTATATTTTTCGTAAAAAAAGATACCATCCTTCGTAAATGAAAGAAATGGTATCGCTTACAACATTTTATTGTTCGTCTTTGTGACTTTCGTACCATTTTTCAGCTTGTGATGTCGCAATCGGAATAGCGCGTCCCTCTTCATACCCTTCTTCTAACAAAGCGTTCGCGATCTCAATCGCTTTTTTTCGAAGCGGTGGATCAAAGTTCTTGAATGAATCCGGATAGTTGTTCTCATTCCATGGCATGTCGTCACCCCCTTCTTTCCGCTTTACCCGAAAAAAGGCATAAAAAAAACGCCTCATCAGCGTGTCGTTGTTTTTGGTTGTCATGAGAATCGAGGATTACAGGTGATCAAAACACCTGAAACGACGAAAGCCCTACCTCTCTTTCGTTGTTACGGCTCCTTGGCCGCGCCAGCTGAATCAAGCATTTTAGCAAGAATCGTGATACGTCTGCAACGGACGCATGATACTGGGATTTTTAGAAATAGCTCGGGAATGAGCGGAAAAGTATCGATTGGAAGGTTTATCTTGCTGGGTCGACTTCTTCCCGTAGTATGAAGAAGGACAAAATAAAAGCGATGACTTATGTCTGACTCATTTGTCAGTAGCGGTCTAAAAATCCTGACCTGTCGATTTAATTGTATGATATGGATTGAAGATTCTCACATGAGTGATCATCCCCGATTCATGACTTATATTAATTTATCATACTTTCTTTTATAAAGTCAATCTTTCTTTTAGAAAATCGTTTTCCCTCGTCTTGGAATCAGAGTTGCACCTGCTACAAAAGCCGAGTATCGTGAAGAGGACTTATTACTATAGAAGAAACGAGGGAAATCCATCATGTCGAATCGACTTATCCATGAAACGAGTCCCTATCTATTGCAACATGCCCACCACCCTGTCGATTGGTATCCCTGGGGTGAGGATGCCTTCACTGCCGCGCGCGAGACTGGTAAGCCAATCTTTTTATCAATCGGGTATTCGACGTGTCACTGGTGCCATGTGCTGGCACACGAAAGTTTCGAAGATGAAGAAACGGCACGACTCTTAAATGAACGCTATATCTCGATCAAAGTCGACCGAGAAGAACGTCCCGATATCGATCATTTGTACATGACGGCTGCTCAAGTCATGAACGGACAAGGCGGCTGGCCGCTGAGCGTCTTCATGACAGCGGATCAACAGCCATTTTATATCGGCACGTATTTTCCAAAAACGCCTCAGTTCAATCGTCCGAGTTTTCGTCAAGTGACACTCCAGCTCAGCGAACAATTCCGCCGTTCACCAGAGAAAATCGCACAAGTCGGTCAGAATATGTCGCAGACGCTTCGCGACGTATTGCAGCCTGCGACGTCTACCCGTACTTGGAATGAATCGATCATTCATGACACTTTTGATCAAGCGATGCGACAATTTGATCGTCAACATGGCGGATTCGGAGAGGCACCGAAGTTCCCGTCGCCTGCCCTGCTCCGTTTCTTGCTCGATTATTATCAGTTCGCGGAAGACGAGACGGCACTTCATATGGTCATGCGATCGCTGATCGCGATGCGTGACGGCGGGATGACGGATCAAGTCGGCTACGGTCTATTCCGCTACACGGTCGATGCCAAGTGAGAAATTCCTCATTTCGAGAAGATGCTCTATGACAATGCCTGGTTTGCGACAGCATGCATCGAAACGTATCAAGCATCGGGTCAAACTCGCTTCCGTCGCTATGCAGAAGAAGTGCTGACGTTTGTAGAACAGGAATTGACCGCACCGGACGGCACCTTTTATGCCGCACTGGATGCAGATAGCGAAGGGGGCGAAGGACATTTTTATACGTTCACGGAGCGTGAGCTGACCGACTTGCTCGGACTAAACGCGCTGTTCCCCCGCTTCTATCATGCTTCATCATCGGGAAACTTTGAGGGACGGAACGTCTTTTACCGGACAGGACGAACACTCGAGGCATTCGCACGTTCTATTCACTTGTCGCTTGCTGAAACAGCGTCGCAACTCGAACACGAGCGCCAAATTCTTCTTCGTGCGCGAAATGAACGCATGCGACCGTTCCGTGATGATAAACGGTTGACATCGTGGAATGCGATGATGATCTCGACGTTCGCTAAAGCCGGTCGTGTGTTTGGCGAACCGTATTATACACGTGTCGCAACGCGTGCCATGACGTCACTCGAGCGATTCGTTCGTACTGAACAGCATCTTGCAGTCCATTACCGCGATGGACAAGCAACCGGTCACGGTTTCCTCGATGACTATGCGTACATGATTGATGCACATCTTGAACTATTCCAGTCTACACACCATGCTCTCCATCTAAAGGAAGCTTTAGCATTTGCAGATGTGCTGCAGGACCAGTTCCAGACAGCAGATGGTTATTTTTATCTGACGTCGTCACGCTCCGACAAACTACTTGTTCGTCCACTCGATCTGTATGATGGCGTCACACCTGCCGGAAATAGCATTGCCTTGAACGCCCTTTTCACGCTCAGTCGTCTTACTGGTCGTCTCGTTTATCAAGAGAGTGCTGAACGGGCTCTCGCAACTTTAATAGAGGAAGTCGAGCAACAACCGACCGGATTCGCCTCACTTGTCAGTACCTTCACCTACCGGCAGATGGAACCGAAGGAATTGATTATCTTGCTTCCGGAAGAAGTAGACATCCCGCTCGAAATCAAGCAACTGCAACAGTTACGCTTACCGGAAGTTGCTTTGTTGATCGGTACGAAGCGCGACCTTCTTCCGCACGTCCCACTGCTTGCGGAGTATCCAGAACCAGACGCACCAACGGCTTATCTCTGTCATGATTTTTCCTGCGAACGTCCGACGACGCGTTTAACGGAAATCCTCGCACGTCTCAATATCTAACCATATCCCCTCTTGTTTAAAAAAACAGGAGGGTTTTTCAAAAAACCAGACCCCTTTTTTCAAAATTATTCAATCTTTTGTTCATAAAAATCCGATATTGTCGATAGTAAGGATAGGCAATAGATTTTACAACTTAGACTTAGACATCCTAGAAGCCGATTCCGTCCATCCGGACGAATATCTACTAGGAGGAAAGATACTTTGAACACGACATCATTCTCGAAGACCTTGAAGGTGTTCGCAAGCTTTCTCATCGTTTTTAGCATCGTTTTGACATCTCTTCCGATGGCTGAAGCAGCAACGACGAAAGCGACGACCTACCGTCTGTCTACCGATAGTTATCTGTACGATAAGACGGCATCTTCTCGGAAACGCTTGTTGACGATCAAGACCGGAACTGTCGTTTCATCTACGTATGCTTCTGGCTCGTTCAGAAGGGTCACATATGCTGGAAAAACGGGATATGTCGCGTCGAAATACCTCACGCTGTATGAAAAGAAACAAACCGTTTCAGGACAGCGCTACCTCGTCCTCAAAAAGACACCGATCAAAAAGACAGCAGTGGATACTGCAACGACGATCGGCACGTTGAACGAAGAGGATGTGTACTACACGTCACAACGTGTGACGAATCCATATGGCGAGACATGGTACCGCGTCAAATATGACGGCAAGACAGGCTATGTCGCAGCTGGCGCAAAAGCGGTCGCATATAAAAAGGTGACGAACACGACGTTAAAAACGATCGATGCTTACATCTTGCGTCAGTACGCTGGAACAGGTTATCCCAAAGTTCAGACCATTCCATCTGGAAAAGACGTCAAAGTCGTCGGTCGGATCGAAAAATGGGTCAGTATCCAGTACGACGGGAAGACAGGCTACATGCATCAAGATGCGTTCGCCTCTTCTGAAAAGCAAAATGTGACATTAATTCCACAAACACGGTATCAGACGAAAAGTGTGACACCACTTTACAGTCAAGCCGAGGCAAAACAAAGTCTAGCGAGTCTACCAAAAGGTACGGTCGTCACCTCGAATGCTAAGACGGCAATCTATCACCAAGTCACATATGCCGGAAAGACAGGGTATGTCTTATCCGCTACGTTGGCAGAATACACAGAAAAAACAAAGCTTCCGTCTTCACGCTTCTTGTTGACATCACCACTCGTCATCAAAACGACACCTGCTGCGAATGGAGAAGCACTTGCGACACTGAGTGCCGGAAACGTCTATTATACGAAAACACGTGTGACGAATCCGCTCGGCGAAACATGGCATCAAGTATCGAAGGAAGGTAAAATCGGATTCGTACCAGCCAATCAAAGGACAGCGATTGCATACGAAACTGAATCAAACCTCTCTTTAAAAACGACGGCATCGACGGCGATTCGTTCGTATGCTGGTCCATCGTATGCAACAGTACAAACGATTCCGAGCAATACCGTCATCAAAATTTCTGGACGGATCGGGAATTGGTACCGTGTCAGTTATAACGGTAAAACGGGATATGCCGCATCAAACACGTTTACGACACTTGCGACGAAACAAACGATTTCAGGCGCCCGCTTCGAACTGGAAAACACGGTTTCCATCAAATCTTCACCCGACGCACAAGCATCGACACTTGCAACACTGCAGAGCGGTGACATCTATTACACGACACAGCTCGTCACGTCAAACGGACAGCAATGGCATCGTGTCAGTAAGGATGGAAAGACGGGCTACATTCCTGTCAACCAAGGCAAGAGTGTGCAGTACCAATCGGACCGGATCGTCATGCAGACGACGGCTTCGACTCCACTTCGCTCGTATGCCGGAAACACTTACGCGACCGTTAAAACGATTCCTTCTGGTACAAGCATTACTGTCACTGGAATGATCGATGACTGGTATCGCGTGACGTACAGCGGGAAGACGGGTTATATCGCTTCACGTTACGCCAAGGAAAAAGTCATGACGCAATCGATTCCTTCTTCTTATTATCGCCTTGAACGTACCGTCGAAGTGAAAGCATCGCACCATGCGACAGCAGAAACCGTCGTTCGCCTTTCTTCTGGAGACGTCTATACGACGAATCAAGTCGTCACGAATGGTCATTCCGAGCAATGGCATCGCCTGACAGTCGATGGGAAGACCGGCTACGTTCAAATCAATCAAGGTTCACCGGTCACCTATGAGAGCGTTAATAACCACCGCTATCAAGCAATGACGGATACGACACTCCAGTCGGATGCCGGTTCAGCCTATGCGACAGTGACGAAGCTTCCAAAAGCAGCCGTCGTTCAAGTAACAGGCAGTCTCGATCAGTGGTTAAAGATCAGCTACGCTGGGAAAAATGGTTATGTCTTAAAATCAACACTGACACCATATACCGAAACGAAAAAGATCACAGGTGCACGCTTCTTGGCGAATGAATCGCTCGTCGTCAAACAAGCACCGGACGATCAAGCATCGAATGTCACGACACTCGCGTTCGGAAATGTCTATTACACTTCTGCTTTGATCACGTCGTACACGAACACGTCGTGGCATAAAGTAACGATCGACGGGAAAACGGGTTATATCCGTACCGGACAAAATACGTCATCGATCAAATATGAATCAAAGGACAAAATGTATGTACGGGCAACATCAGACGCTGCCTTACGGTCTTACGTTGGTAGCTCCTATAATGTCATCAAGACGATTCCGAAAAACCTCGTCGTTACTGTCTCCGGTCAAATCGGTGATTGGTATAAGATTTCTTATGATGGAAAAAGTGGGTACGCGTATAAGGGGGCGTTCGTGACGACTTCTTCGAAATTAAACGTCTATAACTCTGTCGCGACACCGTATACGTTCGATACCTTCATCAGCGCCCAGATGAAACTGAACCCACCACCACAAACGGATATCTATAAAGATAAATTGATGTATGTCAGTACGGGTTACGTCCGTCTCGGCGGCGCACTTGATCCAGTCAATGGAACAATTGCGACTGTCACAGCGACGACACCACTTAACATCCGCTCTGGTGCTTCGACGGCGAGTCACGTCTACGGTCAGTTCCAACCTGGTCGAATGATTCGCGTCTATCAATCAGTCAGTGGCTTCTATACGACAAAGCCACGTGTCTACACGAGTGCGACAAGTGGTTACTCAACGATCCAATGGTTGAATGCCCTCGAAACGGACGTCCGTGATGTTGCCGATCCACTGAAAGTCGACCGCAACTCTTCTGCCTTCTATCAGTTCCTCGATCTCTCGAAAACGACAGGAGCATCGGCTGCGACACTTGATAAGATGTTAGCGAACGTAACGAAAGGACTCGGGATCTTCAATAAGTGTAGCAACGGTAGTTGTGGACAAGCGTTCATCGATGCTGGTCAAAAATACAGCGTCAACGAAGCTTACTTGATCTCACACGCTTTACTTGAGACAGGCAATGGACAATCGACACTCGCAATGGGTGTGACATGGAATGGACGTAAAGTCTATAACATGTATGGAATCGGTGCGTATGATTATGATGCGATCAACACCGGCGCTGCTTATGCCTATAAAATGGGCTGGTTTACATCAGAAGCGGCAATCGTCGGTGGTGCTGAATTCATCAGCACGAAGTACATCCATAATGAATACGGACAAAACACGCTCTACAAGATGCGTTGGAGTCCGATGCGTCCTGGTAGCCATCAATACGCAACAGACATGGGATGGGCCGTTAAGCAAACGTCTCGAATCTATTCACTCTATCAACAGATGGATAGCTACACAGCTGTCTTTGATATTCCAGTCTTCGCTCGTTAAGGAGACGATGAACCAACGTCTTTAAATCAATAAATGTGTTCCAACATCAAAAAAAGGAAAGACCGTTCTGGTGATCCCACCGGAACGGTTTTTCCTTTTTCATTAGTAGCGAACGAGCAGGATCATCCTCAACTCCTGCAGGAAAAGAAAGCGCGCTCGACGCTTTCGACAGGGATAGGTAAGACCCGGTAGACCGCATAAAATGCAAGGATGTCGCAGCTTACCTCCCACCTGCGGAAAGGGAGGATGACCAACTGACTCGTTCGTCTTATGAAACGATAGACTGATGATGTTGCGAAGAAAACCCCTGCATTTACGCGGAAGGGCTCCCCTAGCGTTCCATGTCATCGGCGACGATTTGGATATCGATTCCGCGGACATGACGCATGATTTCATTGATGATCGATCCGCGTCGGATTTCCTGCCAGCGGGTCCGCGCGGATTGACCGAGGACGATTTGCGTGATGCGATGATGTTTGGCAGCGGCGGTAATCGCTTGAGCAATCGAACGTTCGCCTTGAATCCGGATCAGCACTTCTGCTCCGAACAAGGCACCACTCTCCCGCACCATCGCAAGCACTTCCTTCTGTTTCGCATTCAATTGATTTTCCGCTGCCGGTAAAATCGTCAGAACATACAGTTCCGCCTTTAATCGACTTGCCATGCGAAATCCGCGATAGATCAACTTTCGCGCGTTATCATTAAGCTGGATGCAGACGAGAATCCGTTCTTGTAACGTCGCCGGGTCTTTTTCAATCAACAAACGTGATTGATAGACTTGATCGTCGACTTCGTCCGCGACTTGTCGTAACGATAACTCCCGTAAGCTCGCGAGATTCTGAAGCGAGAAGAACGAATTCAGACTCTGTTCAATCTTTTCTTTCTTGTAGATTTTCCCTTGCTCGAGTCTCTCCCGTAACGTTTGCGGCGTCACGTCGACGAGTAAGATCTCATCGGCCTCTCCGAGAAATGGATCCGGGATTCGCTCCCGGACCTCGACACCCGTCACTTCTTTGACTTTAAAGAGTAAGCTTTCGAAGTGCTGGATGTTGACGGCCGAGTAAACGTTGATCCCGGCGTCAAGGAGTGCCGCGACATCTTGATAGCGTTTTTTCCGTTCTGATCCGGGAGCATTCGTATGCGCCAGTTCATCGATCAGGACAATATCCGGGTGACGGGCAATGATCGCGTCCACGTTCACCTCAGGAAACACTTTCTCTTTATAGACGACTTCAAGTAACGGGACTTGTTCGAGCTGTCCGACCATCTCCGCCGTCTCTTTTCGACCGTGTGTCTCGATCAGACCGATGACGACATCCTTGCCTTCAAGCGTCAAGGTTCGTGCATCGGCAAGCATCTTATACGTTTTTCCGACACCAGGAGCTGAGCCGATATAAAGCTTCAGCTTTCCCCGTGTCATGATTTGCTCCGATCAAGTGCTAGGTTCAAAAGGAGGACATTGACGTAATCATGCGTCCCGGCTTCTTTCGTGATTAGCTTGCGTACCTCGTCACGCGATAGGTCGCGTGCGGTTGCGATACGCTTCGCTTGATCCAAAGCATAAGCGACTGAGATGTGCGGATCGAAACCAGAACCGGATGTCACGAGGGCATCGTCCGGAAGCGAAGCGCCGTCCACTCGGTTCTGTTTCTGCAATGCCGCTATCTTCGTGCCAAGCTCCGGGTTCGATGCTGCCAAGTTATCCCCAGCAGATGATCCCGCTAATTGATCGACCGCTGATGGACGTCCGTGAAAATACTGTTTCGACGTGAACGGTTGGGCAATCAATTCCGATCCAATGAATTTTCCGTTTTCCTGTACGAGTGAACCGGCTGCTTTATCCGGTACGAGAATCTGACCGAACAGCGTCAACAAGGCGGGAAAGACGATCCCGCATAATGCTGTGATGAAGATCGTCACACGAATGGCTTGTTTCATGATTCGTTTTCTCCTTAAAGGATGCTTGCAAGCAAGACATCGATGATTTTAATCCCAATGAACGGTACGACGACACCGCCAAGACCGTAGATGAGTAAGTTACGCCCGAGCAATTGATCGGCTGTCATCGGTTTATACGAGACACCTTTCATCGCGAGCGGGATCAGCATCGGAATGATGATCGCGTTGAAGATTAGAGCCGACAAAATCGCTGTCGTCGGGGAATCGAGTCGCATGATGTTGAGTACTTCCATTTGCGGAATCGCGACCATGAACATCGCCGGGATGATCGCAAAATATTTTGCGACATCGTTTGCAATCGAGAACGTCGTCAACGCTCCCCGTGTCATCAAGAGCTGCTTTCCGATTTCGACGACTTCGATGATCTTCGTTGGGTTCGAATCAAGATCGATCATGTTCGCTGCTTCTTTCGCGGCTTGTGTCCCACTGTTCATCGCTAGACCCACGTCCGCTTGAGCAAGCGCTGGTGCATCATTCGTACCGTCTCCTGTCATGGCGACGAGGTGACCGGCTGCTTGTTCTTGCTGGATGACACGGATTTTATCTTCCGGTTTACATTCGGCGACGAAGTCATCAACGCCTGCTTCGCGAGCGATCGTTGCTGCCGTCAACGGGTTGTCGCCGGTACACATGATCGTTTTGATCCCCATCTCACGCAACCGATCAAACCGTTCCCGCATTCCTGGTTTGACTGTGTCTTTCAAGTAAATGACTCCAAGAATCGTCGCATCTATCGCAACGACAAGTGGGGTTCCACCTAAGCGTGAGACTGAATCGATCGTTTCTTGCAAATCATTCGGAATCGTTCCGCCTTGTTCTGTCACCCATTCTTGAATTGCTTGACCCGCCCCTTTCCGTACACGACGACCATCCGTCAAATCCAGACCTGACATCCGTGTTTCCGCACGGAACGGAATGATTTCTGCTCCATCTAACCACTCGCGTTCGACTGGCATGTCTCGTAGTTCTGCGAGTTCTAGGACAGAACGTCCTTCCGGTGTCTCATCGGCTAAAGAAGCGATGATCGCCCCTTCGAATGCTTGCTCGACAGAGCGTCCACCGACCGGCGTGATCTCTGACGCCATCCGGTTCCCGAACGTGATCGTTCCCGTTTTATCTAAGATGATCGTTTGGATATCCCCTGCTGCTTCGACCGCCTTCCCGCTCATCGCGATGACGTTAAAACGGGTGACACGGTCCATCCCGGCGATGCCGATCGCGGACAGCAAACCACCGATCGTCGTCGGAATTAAACAGACGAGCAAAGCGATCAAGATTGGACCAGAAAGATTGAATCCAAGATAGTTCGTAAAGACTGGTAACGTCATGACGACGAGTAAGAAAATCAATGTCAAGCTCGTCAACAGTGTTGATAAAGCGAGCTCGTTCGGTGTTTTTTGACGGCTTGCGCCTTCGACAAGTGCAATCATCTGATCGAGGAACGATTCCCCTGGATTACTCGTGATCCGGACTTCAATCTCATCACTAACGACGAGTGTTCCACCGATGACCGACGAGAAATCACCCCCCGCTTCCTTGATGACTGGTGCCGATTCCCCTGTGATCGCCGATTCATCAATCGAAGCAAGACCTTTGATGATTTCACCGTCACCTGGTACATATTCACCGGTCCGGACGAAGACGATGTCGCCTTTCCGGAGTGTCGCGGACGAGACGCTCTCAATCAATTGTCCGACACGTTTACGAGCCATGACGTCCGCTTTCGACGCTTTTAGCGAGTCTGCTTGTGCTTTCCCGCGTCCTTCGGCGATCGATTCTGCGAAGTTCGCGAACAAGACCGTCAAGAAGAGGATGATGCTGACCGTCAAGTTAAAACCACGCATCTCATCAATGAAGATCGTATAGCCGATTGCGAGCAAACAACCGATCCAGACGACGAACATGATTGGTTGTTTAATCATGTTGACGGGATTCATTTTTTTAAAGGCATCAATTGTCGCCTGGCGCGCGATTGAGCCGTTGATTGCTGATTTGGATTGGTGTTCCGGCTGCCCATTCGGTTGGTGTTCGTCGGACGTCGGATGCATGATACGTTCCATCATATGCTTTTATCTCCTGTTCACATCGTCAGCCAGTCCGCGACCGGTCCAAGTACGAGCACTGGCAAGAATGTCAATGCACCGACGAGTACGACCGTACCGAGGAAGACTGTTCCGAAGAGTGGTGTGTCTGTTTTGAATGAAAACTCATCTTGCGGCACGGATGGCTTCGCCTTCAGCGAACCAACGATCGCAAGCATTAAAATCAATGGGATGTAACGTCCGATGAATAAGGCGAACGACGTCGAAACGTTCCAGTAGACATTCGCGTCCCCGAGCCCTTCAAATCCAGAACCATTATTGGCTGTCGCCGACGTGAATTCGTACAAGACTTGTGATAGCCCGTGATAGCCTGGATTCGAGATGCCAGCGACGCCTGGTGCAACGTACATGGAGATCGCCGTTCCGACGAGAATCAAGAATGGTGGCACGAGAAGTGCGATAGCGATCATCTTCACTTCGAACGTCTCGATTTTCTTACCAAGGAACGTTGGTGTCCGACCGATCAAGAGACCTGTCAGGAAAACTGCGACGAAAGCATAAAGCAAGACATTCAAGAATCCAGCTCCGGCACCGCCGTACACGACGTTGAGCATCAAGTTTCCGAGCTGGATCAATCCAGCAAGCGGATGGAGTGAGTCATGCATCGCATTGACCGCACCGGTTTCAGCCGCTGTCGTAATCGAGCTATAGAGCGCTGTACCGACTTGACCGAAGCGTAATTCCTGACCGTGTGCAGTCGGGTTCGCAAATAGGCTACCTGCCATTCCGAACGTCATCATGATAAATAAAATCGTCATGACACCGAGGAAAAGTCGCCCCTGTTTCGCAGAACCGATGATTTTGCCGTATGCGACAGGAAGTGACATCGGAATCAATAACATCAAGAACATCTGGATGAAGTTGACGAACTGATTCGGATTTTCAAACGGATGCGCTCCGTTTGCTCCGAAAAAACCACCGCCGTTGTTACCGAGCTGTTTGATGACCTCAAACGCTGCGACCGGACCACGATAAATCAACTGTTTCGCTCCTTCAAGCGTCGTGACGCTGATTGCGCCACTAAACGTCTGTGGTACGCCGAGTAAAATCATCAACATACCGAAGAAGAATGAGATCGGAAGCAGGATACGTGTGATGAAGCGAACGAAGTCCGCATAAAAGTTACCGAGCGGTTTATTCGCAAGACCACGGATGACAGCGATACAGACCGTGAATGCCATCGTCGGTGCGACGAATAACATCGTCCCGAGGACGAACGTTTGTGAGAGATACGATAACGCTTCACCTGAATAATGCTGTTGATCGGTGTTCGTCATGAAACTGATCGTCGTATGAAGCGCAGTCGACCAATCAAGATTGGCAGCACCGTTTGGATTAAGCGGCAGATTGCCTTGGAAGCGAAGCAACAAGTACCCACCGATAAAGAACAGTAGATTGACGACTAATAGACTTTTTGAATAGCCGACCCACGATTGATCTTGTTTCTTTTCATCGACACCAAGTAACGATAGAAGGCGTCGTTCGACCTTACCGATTGTATCGACCCGACGCTCTGCGATCGGCGCGAAGTACATCCCGATGTAGCGACCGAGCAAGACCGCTGCACAAAGTGCAATGACGAGTAGGATCCAAAATTGGATCAGGAATTGAGTCCACATGTTTTTCTTTTCTCCCTATGCGATTAGAATTTTTCTGGATACATCAGACAATAACCGAGATACAAAAAGACGAGACAACCCGTCGCTAGTAAAAACCACGTCATTTCCGGTCACCCGCTCTCCACTGGACACGTTCGATCAGTCGAATCATTCCGGACGTCGTACCGAAGAAGAAGACAAGCAGTACGATACTCCATAGTTCTCCCATTATGAAATTACCCCCATATTATTCAATATTTTTACAATTAAGCACGACAAAAAGACGATGTGAGGCGAAAAACGGCCCCAGCATCGCCTTTATAACTTGGCATACTGAAAAAAGAGTCGTTCCCTCCTAAAAACGCCTGCGAGGTTAGCTGTCGGATTCGGGCATACCTAGGATTTCGCCCTACCTTTCCCGTTCGGAAAGGATTCACCCCGTGTCACGTGTCGTGACGATTGGGTCCCCCGCTTCAATCATGAATTCGGCGTACTTTGAGATCGAAGCATTAACATGTTAGTGTTCGTTGATGAGATGGATATTACTCCGATTTTTTAAGGTTGTAAATAGAAAAAATGAAAAAAAAATAGTCTGATTTTTTAATGACTTACTTTCGAAAAATAGTGTTTTTCGACTCTATACTATAGAAGAAAAAAAACCACAGAAATCGATTCTTTCATCTAAAATGGAGGAGCTCCTTTTTAGATCGAATCGCTCTGCGGTTTCATAAGCAAATCAGAATTATGATTGCTGATTCATTTTGGCATGGACCGTCAAAGGAGCTAGCATCGTCACCCATAGGGCAACCACTCCAGAAACAAGAATCACAATATCGCGTTCGAATCCAAGCGTCAGTAAGGTAATACAACTTCCGACGAGGACGAGACAAAGCGTCGCGATCATGACGAACCGCGATTGTTTCAACATTTTTCTCATGTGGCATCTCTCCTTTCCTTCCATATTCCTTTTCATCGTAGCAAAAATTCGTCAAAAAAGCGTCGCTGACACCCGATTGTGATGTTTCTGTCATCTCGCAAGTAACGATAGAAGACGACGAGAAAACGGATTTGTTACACTAGAGAAGTACTTAAAAAGGGGGAATTGACATGTTACAAGATCATTCATTTCAACGCGTCGACGGAACGTCGGCATCCTTAAGTGACTACCCAGCTCAAGCATGGCTGATCGTCAATACAGCCAGCAAATGTGGCTTGACGCCACAGTTCGAAGGACTCGAGCAATTGCATCAAGACTATCGTTCGCAAGGATTGACCGTACTTGGTTTCCCATGTAATCAGTTCGCGAACCAAGACCCGGGAACGGACGAGGAGATTCAGTCGTTCTGCCAAGTCAACTACGGCGTGACGTTCCCCGTCTTCTCAAAAATCGCTGTCAATGGGGAGCAAGCACATCCGTTATTCGAAGAACTGAAAGCACAAGCACCAACGACGGACGGTACAACAGACATCGAGTGGAATTTCACGAAATTCCTCGTGACTCGTGATGGAGAAGTGACGCGGTTCTCTCCAAAAACGAATCCAACGGATTTGACGGCAGCGATCGAACGATTGCTCGTTCAAGTCTAAAAAATAAGCTTCCCTCCTTCTCCCTTGAAGGAACGGAAGCTTATTTTTATGTTGTCCCCGGCTCAAGGTGACGACTGATCATTTCTTCCACTAATCGTTTGACATCATCGATATCGCGCATTTCCGTGAACGGATGCCCCCAGACGATCAGCTCTTCGATTTCTTCAATCGGTTGCGTCGTGTATCGTGTACCATCGGCAACGAACTCTTGCGCAATCGTCGATTCAAAGGCAGCATACTTCAGGAGCCACGGTTTCTCACTCAAGATTTTGTGGGCATGCTTCACCTGCTTGAACGTCACATCGCCGACGAGGACGACGGGATCGAATCGTTCATGGAGAGGATGCGTATATTGAACAGAGATCAGTAATCCATGTTGATTCGTTTTTTCCTGTTGTCGGACATACGTCCGCGTTAGGAAATGTGGAACGAGTGACTCAGCACTCTCTTTCGTCTGATGGATGCTCAAACCATGTTCCGTTTGGACGACATCCGGTAGGACTGGTTCGTATCCACGATTCGCTAATTGTTGATCGAGCTCTTTGAATAACAGCAAAGTATGTTCGACAAGCGCTCGGACTTGGCGAAACGATAGTTGAATCGATTGATTGATCATAGGATGACCTACTTTCTCTAAAAGTATGGCAATATACAGTTATTTACCCAAACTTTTCCGACTTCATCCCTGTTTCAGCGAAAGTTCCTCGAGCCACTTACGTGTTTGCTCCTGTATACGCGTTTTCGTCTGTTCCGGGTCGAGGGTGATCTTCTGATCGACATGAATCGATCGACAATCAAGTGCCTGCGGGATGTTTTCTTCGACGATTCCTGCAAGGATCAGACAAGGGACGCCAGCTGTTCTCGCCATCCGCGTGACCTCACCTGGCAATTTACCGATTTGGCTTTGACGGTCGACCCGTCCTTCCCCTGTCCAGACATAATCCGCTTGTTGCATCCGCTCTGCTACACGAAGGTGTTGCAAGATCGTCGATGCGCCCGGAACGATCCGTCCACCAAGCGCATACACGGCTCCACCGAGTCCGCCGGCTGCCCCTGCTCCTTTGACGCCCTCTAATCCAAGTAACTTTCCGATTTGCTCGAGTTGTTGATCGAGTTTTGTGATGGTATCCGCAAGTAGCCCTTTTTGTGGACCAAACAGATAAGCCGGACCATCTAGACCATGATAGGGAGCTGTCACATCTACGAGGGCTTCCAGCTGAACCGGATACGTTGAACAATGAATGGTCTGCGTCTCAAATAATGGATTTGTACGGAACAAAATCGGCTTACCCGAGGCATCTTGAAGACGACAACCGACTTCCGCGAGTAAACCAAGTCCCCCATCCGTCGTACCTGTCCCCCCTAACGCCAGTCGGATACGTGTTATTCCTTGATTGCGTAACTGTTCCATCAAACGCCCGACGCCACGCGTATTCACTCGAACAGGATTATCTTCGCTTTGTCGCATCGGCAGTCCACAAATACGCGCGACTTCGATGACGGCGTCTGAATCTTTTACGGCATACTGTACTTCACACGGACGACCTGCTAGATCAATCGTCACGGCCGTCTTTTCCTTATATCCAAGCGCGAGATAGACTTCAAGCGTTCCTTCCCCACCGTCCGCGACAGGTGAGGAATCGATGATCGCAGTTGGTTCATGTGCCAGTATTCCAGACGTGACGGCTTCTGCTGCCTCCTTCGAAGAAATACTACCTTTGAACGCATCCATTAAAATCAAGTGACGTGCCATCTGTAAGTTCCCCCTTCAAAAATCTCATATCAAGTTTTGATTGCGTTTCCAATTAATGTTACGATGATACTAATTTCAAATTACCATTACCTTATCTGACATTTCATTTTACATACACAGGAGGTCTTATTTCATGGAACGCTGTTCGTTATGTGGAACACCACTTCGTCAATACGATACGATTTGTTCGCATTGCCAACATCCTGTTATCAAGAAAGAACAACTCGCCGAACCACCTACTTCGTCCACTTCACGGACTTGGCTCATCAGTACCTGCCTTTTGCTCTTTCTCGTCGGAGGAGCCGGTTTCCTGTGGTATTTGCTACAAGATCCCGTTTCCCCTGAAGCGGGTCAGACACCTAGTGTCGAAGCAGTCGCGCTTTCGGAATGGTCCGATGAACAAACAGCGTACAATCAAACGTACTCGAAAGACCGTCCTCCAACGTCCTATGATGTCCTTCGCTTCGTCCGTCAATATACTCGGACGATTCCGGAGCTTGCGACATTCTCGAAGAAATACGATTCCATCGAGACGTTTTCTGCGATCCAGTTCACGACCTTGAACGTCTTTGAATCAGAATTCAAGCATCTCCATCGTATAACGAATGCCGTTGATGCCCCAGTCGCTCCAAGTGTTCTCGCCGTGACATTCCAAAAATTCACGTCAAAGGGAGTTACGTATCATTTACGTACACAAGAAACGTACCAAATTGCGACAGCAAACGGTTCAGAGCCTGTGACGTACCGCGTCCATTATCGTCTGAAAGTGCATACGGATCATCTTCAAATCATTGATGTCAATCGAACGGAGGTGACTTCATGAAACGAGTGCTCCTTTGTCTGCCTCTTTGTCTTTTGATGGCGTGTTCGCCAGAAACATCTAGGATCCAAGAACAGCTCGAGCAGCAAACCTACACCCGTGCCGTCGAACGATCGGAACAAGATATCGATGAACCGGCTGCTCGGCTGATGGTTCAGCTTGAACGACAGCTTGCTGGTTATCAACTGCGTGATGTCTTAAAAACAGCGGAAGCAATCGAACGTCTTCAACTCACAACGGATCATCCTGTTCGAAAAAGGGCAGAAGCCATTGCCCTCAGTGCAAAAGAGATGTTGCAGCAAGTCGAACAGTTCGAAGGTACGTATGAAGTCGAACGAAGTACACTCGAAGACGAGCCGTTCGACGGAACCGGACGTATTCATGTGTCTTTTGACGAGCAGGACACATTCATCGCGATGATTCGCTTTGAGCAGTTCGGTGTCCCGGACGCACTGCGAAACGACGAAGAGATCATTCGTTTTGAACCGGATTTCTCTGCTCGTATCAACTTATCCGAAGGACAAGTCAGTTACCGCTTCGCCCGCTCGACACTTCGTGTGACGTTCGAAGGACCGAGTGGTAAGCGAATCTATCAACTCAAACAACTATCAAAGAAGTAAACGCTAAAATGCCGCTCCACTCTGAGAGAATATCCTCGAGTGAAGCGGCATTTTTGACGATTCCTACTCAACGCGCAGCTTGAACGTGTTCATACACCTGTTGGCATAATTCATGTGTCGCGAGGCTATCAGACGCTACGACCGATTCGGAATGTTCCCCTTTGATCGTCCGAAGGAACGCGTCTAACATATCGACGAACCCGCGTCGCTTTAACGTCGCTTCCCAGTTATCGAGCGGATACCGGAGCGTCCCTTGCTTCGTCAATTGATCGAGTGTCGTCACGTCGGTTGCGACCCGTTTTTCTTCCGGTCCCATCACTTCGACGCGTTCTTCCGTCATACCGTTATCGCGGTTCATGACACCGATTGCCGTGATGCCGTTTGAGACGAATTGAATCGTCACGTGATGTAGCCCGCTTTCGTCTTGCTTACTCTTGACGTGTAAGTCTTCAATCTCACCACGTCCCGTCAAAAAGCGAAGCGTGTCCGCGACATGGATGAAATCATCGAACAGAAATGGCTTGGCGTCTTCGATGAACGACGTCCGATTCTTTTGCATGAGGACGAGATTCGGATCGTTCACTTCAAGTAAGCGCTGGTGTGCTGACGCAAAGCGACGATTGAATCCCGTGATGAACGGTAACTGCTTCTCTTCCGATAGACGAGTCAGTTCACGAATTTCTTCAATTTCCATCGAGACTGGTTTATCAACGTAGACGGCGATTCCTGCTTCTAGCGCTTGTCGCGCTTGCTCGGCATGGACGACGGTCGCTGAATGGATCATGACCGCGTCGATCCCTTCCTGTACAGCATCAGTAAACGTCGCATATGTCCCCGCAAAGCGATAGTCTGCTTGCAATCGTTTTGCTTTCTCTTCATCTCGTGAAATCAAATATACCTCGATATCAGATCGTTCAGCATAGACCGGTAAATAGGCTTTTTGAGCGATATCCCCTAAACCAATGACGGCTAATTTCATATGAACTCCTCCTTTTCCACTGTTGCTTACATTCCCTATGATACGTTAATTGACACGAAAAGATGAGAAACAGCCCTTTACAGGCATCAAATTCCTTTTTTTGAAAAGAAGTGAATTTCCTTTTTTTGTTTTATGATAAAACCATATTTGAACAAGGAGGGAATGAGTTTTTATGAAGCGCTTGCTCCGTACTAGTCTTACGCTCTTATTATTGTTCGCTTTGTGTCTTCCCGCCATTCCGGCTCAGGCAGCCAGTTACCAAGTCGTCGTCACTTCGACGATTGGAGCGAACATCCGCTCGAAGCCGAGTACCGCCTCGTCCGCAACGATTGTAAGACGTGCTGCGTACAAGGCAAAATTCACAGCCGTCTCGTATACGAATGGCTGGTACAAGATCAAGGACGGAGGTACATATCATTATCTATCGAACCAGGTCGCTCAAAAAGTATCGAGTAGTTCAGTGAAGACGTACAGAATCGTCGTCTACTCGAAAGCTGGAGCGAACGTCCGAACATCCCCAAGCACGGCATCGTCAAAGAATATCAAGCGACTCGCACCTTACAACTCGAAGTTCAATGCGGTTTCGTATTCGAACGGTTGGTATAAGGTCAAAGGTACGACCAATTACTACTATGTGTCGAACCAAGTCGCTAGAAAAGTGACGACGAGCAGTCCAAAACCATCGAGTGGTAGTTATCCTGTTGCGTCGATGCGGTATTTTAAGCTTGGATCGTCAAGTTATCAATTGACGAAAGAAAGTTTCGTTCGTCGTTACCCAGCGAGTACAACGAAACTATTGACGGGAATCGTCGCTTATGACGAAGCAGCGCGTAAAGGCACACTCGATCAAACGTTCACCCTGACGTCTGCGATGTTATCTGTCCCTGCTGGCAGTAGCGTAGCGGGTTTCCGTGTTGGCGACAAAGTGACGATGCGCCAACTCTTGAACGGGATGCTGATCCGCTCTGGCAACGATGCAGCAAAAGCGATCGCCGTCCGGACAGCTGGTTCTGAATCGAAGTTCGTCTCGTACATGAATAACCGCGCCCGTTCAATCGGAATGAGTGCGAGCCATTTCATGAACCCACACGGTTTCTATCATCCAAGTCATTACACGACAGCTGCTGATATGCAAAAACTCGCGAATACATATGCGAAGTACAGCACGCTCATGACGATCAGTGGACGCAAGTCGTATCAGACGACCGTTAAAGGACCGTATGCACGGACATTGACGTGGTATCATACGAATACGTCGCTTCCAGGAGATACACGTGTTTATGCGAGCAAGACTGGTTACACACCGGAATCTGGCTACACACGCGTCTTCTTCATCAAAAAAGGATCGACACGATATGGTCTCGTCACACTGAAAGGAACGTTGTCCCAAACCGAGACGACACTTCGCTCCGTCTTAAATCAATAATCGACTCATCAACAGTCTGGTTTTCCGTTTCGGGAGCCAGACTGTTTTCTTTTTCCTTCAAATTATACTTGCGCTGAAAACGAATTCATCTTAGAGTTAACTTTAGAATCAGACGTCTGACGTCTTAATGAAGGAGAGTTTTTACGTGGGAAATGTCAGTTTGTTATTTGGGGGCGTTGCGCTCTTTTTAAATAGTTTGACCTTGTTTGGAAAAGTCGATCTCCGTAGTGCTGGTGTCTTCAGTCTCATCACGGGTCTACTGCAAACGTTCATCGCAACGTATCTTGTCATCGGTGCGGCAGGTGATCCAGCGTTGACGTTCGGGTACGCGAGTATTTATTTGTTTGCTTTTACGTATGTTTATGTCGGGATCACGTTCTTATTTAATCTCGACGGAAGCGGTGTCGGTTGGTTTTCCTTGTTCGTTGCGATCGCCGCTTTATTTTATGCATTTGTCAGCTTCACGACAGCAGACATCATCGGCGGGGTGACATGGTTGTTCTGGGTATTGCTCTGGAGCCTGTTTTTCCTTGGGATGGGAATGAATCGCCCGATTGACGCGATCACTGCCCGCGTCGCCCTCGTATTAAGCTGGTTGACGTTGATCGTCCCGGCACTGATCGGTCTTCGGTTTGGCTACTTCAGTACGGCATACCAATGGTTATGGAGCGGTGCTGCCATTCTGACTGTCGTCTATTTCCTTTATACAATGATGAAATTCTCGATGCTTCGGACGATCCGCTCGTCGTGACATGCTAATCGATTCATCAAAAAAGATGTCTATTTCCGGTTATGAATCGGAAATGGACATCTTTTTTGATTGATGGAGAACGCTATCGTTCATCCGCGACTCCTACAGGAAAAGAAAGTGCCATTGGTACTTTCGTCAGGGATGAATCAGACCTGGCAAACAGCATGAAATGTTGGTTGCCGCGGCTGATTTCCCGCCTGAGGAAAGCGCGGATGAGAGTAGCGTTCGTTTCGTTATCAATCAGTCCTGATATCGCAATTTCCTCTCCATTCCAATCATTTGAGCGCTTCCTGCAGTTGAGCTTGAACTTCTTTTAACGACTTATCCGTCGGATGCCAGTAATAGATGCCGTCCGATTCGATGCCTCCTGATCCGTCAAGCGACAAGGTCTTGACGTTTCGTAAGGCATCCCGGTAGTCCGTCGCGACCGTCCGGGCAACGGAAAATGGTACGTTCGTCTTGACGTTTTTCCCGAGGGCGTCGAGGATAGCGTTGAAACGACGAATCGAGAAGTCCTCTGTCATTTTATCGGCGACTGCCTGAACGACTTGCCGTTGGCGGATTTGTCGTCCGAAGTCCCCACGTGGATCATCGTGCCGCATACGAGCATAGGCGAGTGCTTCCTTCCCGTTCAGTAATAGTTCTCCTTTTGGGAACTGCATCTCATAGTACGAAAAATTGATATCGTTCTTGACTCTGACCCCATCCACCGCATTGACGAGATCCGTAAAACCCGCTAGATTGATCTCAGCGAAATAGTCGATTCGAATCTTTAACAGATGACTGACCGTATCAAGCGCCATCTGTGGACCACCGAAGGCATAGGCATGGTTGATTTTATCATTCGAACCATTGCCGATGATGTCTGTCTTTAAGTCGCGCGGGATGCTGATCATCTGACTGGTATTCGTTTTCGGATCAATCGTCACGACGATGATCGTATCACTCCGTCCTGTCTCATTTTTTCGTTGATCGACGCCGAGTAAGAGAAACGAGAGTCCTTTTTTCTGCTCAACGGCTTTTTCCGTCTCAACGCTTGCTTTGACCGGTACCTGGACTTCTTTGAGCGTCTGACTCGCTTTATGATACACATATCCGCCTGAACTAAAGAGAAGGAGCAGGCAAATCCCCGTAAGTGTCAGTACGATCCATTTCCATTTCTTCATCACCCATTCTCCTTTTCTTCAATTTCAATTCAGGACGGTCGTTGTGCTTCGAGTACCAGTAAAGCATTGCGCCAGCTACCGAACAAGGCAGTGATGACTCCGATGCTTGGCGCATCACGTCCGATACTGAACCGTTGATAACTTGCGATCGTCAGATGCTCCGTCTCTTGTGCGGCTTCAGCAAGTACTTCGAGCACTTCTTCTTCCCGCCAGCGTTTACGCGGGAATTCGATCCCAATGATTTCAAGTGCGTTTGACCAAGAGCCGTACCGGCGGGCAATCGTTGCGACGGTCGGACGATTTTGACCAGCCGCCCACTTCGTGTAGGTCTGACTCGTCAAGACCGGCAAGACCCCTTGCGCTTCCAGTAATGACTCGATGATCCGTTGTTCCATTTCCTGGACGCGTTCCTTTAAGATATCCGCTTCTGACAATGCCTGCTGCCACGAGTTGAATTGATGGACGATATCCGTCAGGCTTGGTGCTTGTTTCTGTTGTGCCCATTCGCGGTACGTCGCACTCGTGAAAGGATGGAGTTCCTCCCGTGCCTGACGCAAGGCATCAATGATTTCCGATTTCGTGAACGTCAAGCGGGCATGCCCGATGCCTGCTCGTTCCAAGGCGATTTGCCACGATCCAAACAGCATCAGGATTTCCGCGACGCTTGGATGAGTGGTGTGGAGTTGCCAGCGGAAATAGGTATTGGCCGTCAATTCATTCTTCCCGTTCGCAGCGAGACGGAGTGCGTGGATCGCTTCCTCCATATCGCGCATGACGATGTCCCCTTCCCATATATTCATGACTGGACGTTCCGGCGTACGGTCGTCTGTAAAGCATGACGAACGTTTCGGATGACGACGGCTTGTTCAGTGAACGTCATTTGTGAAGCAGACGGAAGGCAGATACCGTCTTCAAACAAGCGACGGCTGACGTCAACCCCTTCTGCTGTGACGAATGGTACGTCGCGATAGATAGGTTGTAAGTGCATCGGTTTCCAGACCGGGCGAGACTCGGCATTCGCTTGTTGCAGTGTCTGAATCATCGCATCGCGTTGCGCTTGACCACCCGGTAAAAGAAAGGCACTGAGCCAGCGGTTGGCGAACGTTCCAGGCTGCTCGGCTTGCGACGTGACGCTGTCCGGGGCAAAGGCACGGTCGTAGCGATCAAAAATTTTCCGCCGTGCATCGACGCGTTGATCGAGAACCTCAAGCTGTCCCCGTCCGATCCCAGCAGCGACATTACTCATTCGGTAATTGTAGCCGACTTCCGTATGCTCATAATGCAAGACCTGCTGTCGCGCCTGTGTTCCGAGATAAAAGGCACGTTCGATCAGAGCCGGATCATTTGCGACGAGCATCCCGCCGCCTGACGTCGTGATGATTTTGTTGCCATTGAACGAATAGATACCGAACGTTCCGAACGTTCCGGTCATCCGCCCGTTGACACGAGTCCCGAGTGATTCTGCAGCATCCTCGATCAACGGAACATCGTACTCTTCACAGAGCGCAGCAATCTCCTCGATTTGCGCGGCGACACCGTACAGATGAACGACGATGACAGCCTTCGGAAGTCGACCACGCGTTGCCGCCTGGATCAAGGCCCGACGGAGTGCGACGGGCGACATGTTCCAGGTCTCTTCTTCCGAGTCGATCAATACAGGTCGCGCTCCGACATACCGAATCGGATTCGTCGAGGCAATGAACGTCAAGGACTGACAGAAGACATCATCCCCCGTCGTGACACCAAGTGTCGCGAGCGCCAGATGAATCGCTGCTGTCCCACTGCTCGTCGCAAGCGTTGCACCAGCACCCGTGTACGCTTGCATATCTCGTTCAAAGGCATCGACATTTGGTCCAAGAGGGGCGACCCAGTTCGTCTCGAGTGCCTCGGTGACATAACGGGCTTCTTGACCACTTAAATGCGGGATGGAGAGTGGGATGTGTTTCATGATGTTTCCTCCCTTCGAGATGACAGATGACGAATCGGTGTTCGGTAGAGCGGGAACCAGTGACCCATTTGAGTTTCCGGATGTTGTCGTTCGAATTGTCGCGTTAGACGCTCATAGATCGTGGCATCCAGAATCGACGTACCGAGTCCAAAAAACGTTTGATTCGCACTAAAGGATCGTTTGTAGGCAAGCAAGCTATCCGTATTCGATCGTGTCGTGCCTCCACCGAGATGAAGCGCTTGAAAACCGGCTTGTTTTGCCCAACGAATCATCTCCGCGAATAATAGATGGTTGGGTCGAAGTGCTAACGACGCGGGATCGGAAGCACCGAGATGATAATGCGCGAACTGGCGACCAGTCAAGACGATGCACCCGGCGATGATGCGCCCGTCATGTTCAGCTAGCAACAGCACGTTGTTAATCCGTCCGTCCGCGAAATGATTGAAGTAAGTCTGATTAAAGTAATACCGGGCATCCGCTTGATGTTTGTCCATTGTCATCTGATAGAGATGCGCGAAGTCTCCGTATTCTTCCGGGCGCCCAAGACGAATCGTCACGCCTTCGCGACGTGCCTTCCGGATGTTGCGTCGCGTCATTTGCGAAAAGTCGTTTTCGATCATCTCGAACGGGTCCGTTAGTTCCAGTGTCACGGTCGGCTGCAGGATCTCCGTTTGATGGCACCAGTATTGACCCAGTTCTTGATTGTGCAAGAGTGGATGGAAGCGAACCGTCTCTGTGACGATTCCCGTCTCATTGCAATAGCGTTCGAATCGCTCGCGCGCTTCGCGAATCTGATCGAGTGACCAGATGCCTTTGAAGTAAGGACCACCGTAGCCGTAAGGTGTCGTGATATCTTCAAAGAGTGTGCCTGGAATCCGTCGCCGCAAGTACGGATAGATCAACGTCCCAAACTCCGTTGGATAATAAAATAACTCAGGAATCTCGTCGTGTTCCTTCGCGAGTTCGAAGTAAGCATATTCGTAGTAACAATCGAGCTGATAGGTCGCAACGAGTGCATCCCATTCGCGCGGATCCCGGATCAACCGTTCATCGCTTAACGACATCATGGGGAACACCTCCGTCGAGACCCTTGAACTCACCCATCCCAGTCTGATGAGCCGTCGAGTTCCCTTCTGACGAGATGACCATTTTGAACGTCTTGATCAAAATGTAGAGATCGAGTCGGAATGTCTGATTCGCTGCGTACCATTGATCTTGCTCGAGGCGTTGTTGCCACGTCGTCGCGTTCCGTCCATGAATCTGCGCCCAGCCCGTCAGACCAGGAAGGACATCATGCCGTGTCATCTGCTCCTTCGTATAGTGGTTCAAATAACTGACGAGTAACGGACGTGGCCCGACGAAGCTCATCTGTCCGCGAAGAATGTTAAAGAACTGCGGAATCTCATCAAGGCTTAAGCGACGAATCCACTCGAGTGATGCGGGAATCCGGTCTGCATCCGGGAGAAGTTTTCCCTCAGTATCCGTTTCGTTCGTCATCGTGCGGAATTTGTAGATTTTGAACAACTCACCCTTGTAACCCGGGCGGACTTGATTGAAGAAAATCGGACGACCGAGCTTCGTATAGATGACTAAGGCGACGAGGGCGTAGACGGGAATCAGGATCAGGATAGCGATAAGACTAACCGTGAAGTCGAATGTGCGTTTCATGATGACGTCCTCCTTTTACATAGCTGAAAAGAGATCAAGTTGTCGTTTGATGACGTCGGCTTCGTTGAAATGTTTCATGGCACGGTCAAATCCGTTACGTCCCATCTCGTTGGCACGGTCAGGATGTTCGACGAGTGTGTTCATCCGTTTGGCAAGCTTCGTGATATCGCGGACTTCGATGAGATAGCCTGTCTTCCCCTCGACGACTTCCTCACGACAGCCGCGGATGTTTGTCGCGATGACCGGTTTTGCGCTCGCCATCGCTTCGATGATTGATCGTGGTACGCCTTCGCGATGCGACGGTAAGACGAAGGCATCGACTTGTTGGAACAAACCTGGTACGTCTTCGACGAATCCCAGGTAGTCGACGTTTGGGATCTCGCGGATCCGCCGTAAGAATAAGTGTTTCGTCGTCTGATCGCGCTCGCTTGCCATCATCTCACCGGCAATGACGAGACGGGCTTCCGGGTGACGATAGACGACATCTTCGAATGCATCGAGCAGTTCGAGAATTCCTTTCTCTTCGACGATCCGACCGATGAATAAGAACGTAAACGGCGCTCCGGCTTCACGTGGTCGTGGATAGAAGCGGGTCAAGTCGATTCCATTTCCGAGATGCATCAGCCGGGTATTCGCTTTAAAACGTTTGCGCTGGGCGAGTTGATAATCTTCCTCGCTTTGAAGGAGCAGATAATCGGTCGCGAGACGTGCTAACCACTTTTCGACTGAATACGTTAGCTGATACGTCATCCGCCCCATCTTCTCGTGAAAGTAAAAACCGTGTGCCGTATAGACGATATGCTTCGTCCCGGCACGTTTGGCGGCGACCCGTCCAAGGGCAGCGGCGACTGGTGTGTGGACATGGACGGCGTCGTAACCATCCTCTTTCAAGATTCGCGTGATTTCACGGATCGTCCGCCAGTTACTCGTCCAGTCGATTCGCCGCTCAATCGGAATGTCATGCATCCGGAATCCCTTTGCTGCCAGTTTCACCGAGGCACCCGTGTCGGCACAGGCGATGCCGACGTCGTGCCCAGCGTTTTGCAAAGCGAGTAAGAGCGGCTGCAACATCGTCTCTGCCGTCGTATCGAGAGCACAGACTTGAAGGATTTTTAGAGGCGCCATACGTGGACCCCCTCCGGTTGTTCTGCTCGTGGCAACATGCCTTTGATGTCGACGACGATGCCGCGACCGACCTTCAGTAAGTGTTGTGCCAGATTCCAACCACCTTCAACGTATTCTTCGTGTGAGACGGCAAAGATGACGACGTCGGCTGGTTTGAGTTCACTCATCTCGAGTAAGTCGATCCCGTACTCACGTTTTGCCTCACTCTTTTCGACGAGTCGGTCCGTCACTTGGACATCGATTCCGAACTCTTCGATTTCATGAACGAGGTTCGCAACTTTCGAGTTGCGGATGTCGCTGACGTTTTCTTTGAACGATAATCCAAGAATGGTGACCCGGGCACCGAGCACCGGCATATTCTGTTTGATCAAGTTCTTAACGAGCGCTGTGGCGATGAAACGCCCCATCGTCTCGTTGATCCGGCGACCGGCAAGGATGACTTCCGGATGGTAGCCAAGTGACTCCGCCTTCATCGTCAGATAGAACGGATCGACACCGATACAGTGACCGCCGACGAGACCCGGACGGAACGGGAGGAAGTTCCATTTCGTGCCGGCTGCTTCGAGAACTTCGAGTGTATCGATATTCATCCGGTCGAAGATGATTGCGAGTTCGTTCATTAAGGCGATGTTGAGGTCGCGTTGTGTGTTTTCGATGATTTTTGCTGCTTCCGCGACCTTGATCGATGAGGCACGGTGGACACCGGCTTCGACGACGGCTTCATAAACTTCCGCGACGATATCCAGTGTCTGTTCATCTTGGGCGGAGACGATTTTTTTAATCGTTTTGAACGTGTGCTCATGGTCACCCGGGTTGATTCGCTCCGGTGAGTAGCCGACGAAGAAGTCGACACCAGCGCATAAGCCGGACGCTTCTTCAAGAACCGGGATACAATCTTCTTCCGTAGCTCCTGGGTAGACGGTCGACTCGTAGACGACGATGTCGCCTTTATTGAGCTGGCGACCCACGAGGTGCGACGCCCGTAAGAGTGGTGTCAGGTCCGGCTGGTTCTGTGCATTGATCGGGGTCGGAACGGCGATGATGATGAAGTCGCTCGCCTGCAGTGCCGATGGATCTGAGACATAATCGACGGTTGCGTTCTTCAACGTGAAGGGACTCAGTTCGAGTGTTGCGTCGATGCCTTCTTGAAGTTCTTGGATTCGTTGTTCCTTGATGTCAAAGCCGATCACGCCCGTCTTTTCACCGAACGCGACGGCAACGGGAAGTCCGACGTAGCCGAGTCCGACGACGGCAATCGAACGGTTGGCAATGGGAAGTGCACCAGTATGGGCTGCTGTCGTATCTACGATGTGTTTGACTGCCTTGTTCATGTTGGGTTCCTCCTATTTCATCGACTGTTTGACGATCAACGTTTTTCCGTTTGGCTCTTGTTTGACGTGTTCGACTGGTTCAAGGACGATTTTCATGTCGGAGCCGAGTAACTTGCGCATCTCGTTCAAGAGAATCTGTTCGTGTCTTGGCTGGAATCGCTTGACGTCCGGAATATAGCGAAGCGTCACATGATTCAACGCGTGCTGCTCGACTTGGAGCCGTAAGACTGAGTTCGGCAGTTCCCGTGCGATGGTCGTGATATCTCCTTCGAAGACTTTACCGCGCTTCTCACTGACGATGTAGCTCGTTCCCCGTCCGTCGATCGAAGCGATGACGGGACCATTCAAACCGCAATTGCATGTCTCGTCACTAAGTGTCATCCGATCACCGATCCGGTAGCGAATCAGCGGTGTTCCGCGTGTCGTAAAACAGGTGACGATGACTTCTCCATCCTCTCCATACGGTTCGATGATGCCGGTTTCGTGATGCAGATGCAGTTTATGTTGGCGGCATTCCGAGATGATTGGTGCTCCTTCTGAGGAACCGTACTGATCGAAGACCGGGACACCGAACGCTTCCTCAAGAATGGAGCGCATCTCCTCGGTCACTGTTTCGGATGTCGGAAAAATGGCGATCAGTGGAATGTCTAGTCGAATATGGTGCTTTAGCATGTAGTGAGCGATTTCGACCATCGCCGTCGGTGTTCCATCGAGTGCTCGTGGTTGAAAACGATTCAGCTCTTCGAGATAGGCCAGGAAGTTCTCTTCTTTCAAATGAAAAATCGAGAGTAATAACTGATTGAGTGGTCGATTCATCCGCCAGAAGATGGGTTTTGTCTGATCGACGGCTGTCAGCGTCCGCCCGGTAAAGCTTGCCCGACGCATCCCGGCGCGGAAGCCGTGAAGTTCCTTGAAGTAATCAAGGTGTGCCATCCGTTCCTGAACATCCTCTCGCATGAAGGCGACTTGGAGTGACTTTCCGCTTGTTCCTCCTGTCCGTCCTCGGACCGGCGCATCGACACGGGACATGAATGCATCATTGTTTTGGCGAAGCGTCTCTTTTTCAAGGATCGGAATCGTCTGCAGCTGCTCAAGTGACGTAAACGGTAACTGGATATCATGTTCGTGAAAGAGTTGTGTGTAATACGGTGTATGCGTCACAACAAACGCGAGAAAGGCATTCAGACGTTCGAGCTGTTCCGCTTGATAATCCTGCGTCCGATCCTTCATCCGAAGTTCTTTCATCTTTTGCTCATAGAAGCGACCGTAGCGTTCTTGCATCAACTTCCGACCGTATAACGAGGTCAGCCAATTTTGGATGAAGATTGGAGAGCGATAGTAGAGATTCTCTTTAAGCGCCATCTTGGATTCCCTCCTTCATCAAGTAATGGTTCTCGTACCAGTCGATGAATGCATGGACGCCGGCTTCGACCGTCGTCTGTGGTCGGTAGCCGATCGTCTCGAATAGTGAGGAGACGTCGGCGAAACTTTCCGGGACGTCACCCGGTTGTAACGGCATCCCGTTTTTGATCGCCGTCTTACCGAGGCGTCGTTCAATCAAGGCGACGAATTCATTTAAGCGAATCGGGCTATGACTGCCGATGTTGTAGACGCGATACGGGACGTTACTACGGTCCGGTAAAGGATTGGACGCATCGAATGCTTGATCGATTTCCGGTTCAGTCTGGAACAGACGATAGATGCTTTCGATGATATCGTCGACGTAGGTGAAGTCCCGTCCCATCTCGCCGTAGTTGTAGAGATCAATCGGTTCGCCCTTCGCAATTGCCTCCGTGAACTTGAACAGTGCCATATCCGGGCGCCCCCATGGACCGTAGACGCTAAAGAAGCGAAGCCCTGTCGTCTTCATGCCGTAGAGACTGCTGTAGGTGTGTGCCATTAATTCGTTTGCTTTTTTCGAGGCGGCATAAAGACTTAGCGGATGGTCGACGGCATCCGTCGTCGCGAATGGCATCTTTGTATTCGATCCATAGACGGAACTCGATGAAGCGTAGATCAACTGCTCGACGGGATGATGGCGACAGGCTTCTAGAATCGAGAGAAAACCGACGATGTTTGATGTCATGTAGACATCGGGTCGGTCGATGCTATAGCGTACGCCTGCCTGCGCTGCCAAGTGGAGAACGAGATCAATTGATTCTTGTTCAAAGATTCGCGCGACGACTTCCGTCTCTTCGAGTGAGACCCGGTAAAATGTATAGTTCGTGCCGAGTTCAGCGAGCCGGGCTTCTTTTAACGTCGGGTCGTAATAGTCGTTCACTTCATCGAGTCCGATGACTCGGTAACCCTCCCGGATGAAACGACGTGCGGCATGAAATCCAATGAAGCCTGCGATACCAGTGATTAAGATCGTTTTATTCGGCACGGTGTTCGACCTCCTCGAAGTAGTGGCGCGCTTGCAGGCGCATGTAGTGAACGGATGTATAGACGATGAGTAACATCGGGAACAACTTATACCGGTGTCGAATGGCCGTTCCGACGTTGCCGGTTCCAAGACCGAAGATCAACGCGTTGAGTGCAAAAAGAAGGAAAAAGAAGAAGAGGACGCTGCCGAACGGATGCTGACGAATCAGTTTGAACGACCGAATGATGGCAAAACAACCGATGAAGTAGAAGATGGCGTCAAGGAAGAAAATCAGGATGTTCATGACACTCGACCACTGCCACGGGAATGGTGAGAACAGGAAGTAGATCATCCGGATCGGTGAGTAGAGAATCATGTCGCCTGGACCTGTCACCGTCAATCCATTCAAGTAAGCGGAGCCGCCACGGTCATAGCTCATCCCGCTGAACAACTGTCCGTTTTCCGATACGTGGGTGAACTTCGCGAACAAGACGTCTTGGAAGCTGTAGACGATGAAGCCGACGACGAGTACTTGGAAAATCAGTCGCTGTACCTTCGTCGGTTCAAAGTCCATGCGTCGTGTCTCATGGCTATAAAACGAGAAGTAGACGAGTAAGACGGCGATTCCAACGGCAAGACCGGAGTGGAACATCGTACTGACGAAGTAGCCGAGATACGCGAGAACCATATGTCTGCTGGACTTCTCTTCCGTCCAGCGGACCATGTAATAAAGCGTATAGACGATTCCAAGGGCGACGATCTGATCCCGTAAGAGAATCGGTGAGAGCAACAATCCTTGCGGGAAAAATGCGAAGACGAGTGTTGCACCGAAGACGTATCGTTCCGGTAAACGTAACCGTTGCAACGTCTTTGCTAGGATGACGACGGCGACGACGCCGAGGATGACGTTGAAGAACTGAGCAAGGATTCGTTCCGGTCCGAACATCAGATAGAAGATTCCGAGAAACTTGGAATAGGTGCCGCGGACGACATCATTGAAGGTCGACGGGTCGGTGAAGATTTGGACACCTTCGAGATGAAAGGCTTCCGTATCGTCCCCACTGTGCGGTGGTAAGCGGAACAATTCGAGATCGATGAACATCAAAACCAATCGGACGAAGAAAGCGGTGATGAAGACAAGATAGAGCGGCGTCGTCTCGGCTTGGCGGAGTAGGTAATAGAGAAACAACACCGAGTTGATGAGCAGCAAGGCGGTCACGTACGTGTCCGGGAAGAGCGACCGGGCGAATTGACAAACGAGCGCTTCAATGACGATGAGTAAGAGAATTGGTCGCATCTTCTTCCCTCCTTAACTGCTTTGTTCGACGACGAGGGCGACGTTTCGTGGATACAAGGAGCGATAGAGCGCGGGTAACAGTAGGACGATCTGAGTGACCGCGCAAAGTGTGTATGCAATCGTCGCTCCGTATAGTCCGTACAACGGAATCAAGAGGCTACAAGCGACGAGATTGACGACGACACTGCCGAAGATCGAGAGTGTTTGGATTCGAAACTGCTGGAAGCCGGTCAGTAGTGCTTGAATGACGGTCGAATTATAGAAGAACAACGACGCGACCATCATCAAGACGAAAATCAGATGATATTTGACGAACGACGCATTGTAGAAAATCGTCAAACCCCACTTTCCGAAGAAGATTGCTCCAAGAATCAGGAGGATCCCGACGACGTTCGTCATCAGTAACATCGACCGTGTCAGCTTGCGCAGTTCCGGTAAACTTTGGCGTTCACCAGTCTCTGACGAGAAGTTCGGCAATAAGACAGCAATCAAAGAGTGAATGAACAGACTACCGAGTACGAGTAGATAGGCAATGCTTGCATAATATCCGAGCTCTTCCGTTCCGATCGCATGTCCAACGAATAACCGTGGGATGTTTGCGTTCAAGGCGATCAGGAGAGCGACGAACCCGAGTGGCATCGCTTTGAGGAACAACTCCTTACCGGATCGATATCGTAAGTCAAGCGCTTGATTGTCAAAACCACGACCGACCCGGCGAATCGTCGGGAGATCGTAGACGAGTAACATGATCAAGTTACCAGTGATCAAGGCGATGACGAATCCCTGGATCGAATGGGTCGTAAAGAGGACGAGTGCTGCGCCTGAGACATTCAGGAGACTGCGAAAAATCTTCGAGATGGCGACTTCCTTGAAGGCAGTGTGTCCCTGTAAAAAGCCGTATCCGAGATCAGCGAACGACTCCATGTATTTATTGAGATAGACGAGTAACGTCAGCAATAAGATGTTCGCTTCACCGAAGAAATAATAGACACCAAGGAGGACGAACACACCTGCCGAGAGGAGCGAAAAACGGGTCTTGATGAAGAGCCAGAAGTTCGTCAGTCCAGCCCGTTCTGCCGTCAGGATCGTACTGGCATTCAGCCAACAGAACATGACGATTGGTGCGGTGATGGCAAGGGCGTAATTGAAGTAGCCGATATTGAGCGGCGTACTCCATTTGATCAGGAGCGTCAAAATCATCCATTGATGCAACGAATATGCTGTATCTGCAATGAAGATAAGATTGAAGCGAGACAGCCGAACCGTTTTCATCGTTCTCCCCCCTCTCTATTTACGAGCGATCCGCATCGTTGGTGCGACTGGATCGGCATCGGTCTCGTTCGTCGCTTCTAATAAATACTGGCGAAGTGTATCGTCCCGATCGAGCGCTTGGGCGATTTCACGCAAGTACGGATCGACGGAGCCGAAGGGGCGTGTCTTTCCGACGAGGATTTTATCGAAGACGAGTTCGTCATGCACCTCATCACGAGCGAGCAGTTCCTCGTAGAGTTTCTCCCCTTTTCGAATCCCGCTGTAGACGATCGGGATCTGTTCTTCCGTAAATCCACTCAAGTGAATCAAGTTTTTCGCAAGTGTCGTGATGTGAACCGGTTCACCCATATCGAGGACGAACACTTCGCCACCTTTTGCGAGGACACTCGCTTGAATGACGAGACGACTCGCTTCCGGAATCGTCATGAAGTAACGTGTCATCCGGGGATCGGTGATTGTGATCGGTCCACCTTTCGCGATTTGTTCCTTGAAAAGTGGGATGACGGAACCGCGGCTTCCGAGGACGTTGCCGAACCGGACGACGGCGAACGTCGTTTCGCTATTTCTTGCCATCTGTTGGATGACCATCTCTGCGATTCGTTTTGTCGCCCCCATCACACTCGTCGGGTTGACTGCCTTATCGGTCGAAATCATGACAAAGCGTTTGACTCCAGCCGCTTCTGCTGCTCGGGCGACGTTACGTGTTCCGTAAATATTATTCTTGACGGCTTCGCTCGGATTATCCTCCATCAGCGGGACGTGCTTATGGGCTGCCGCATGATAGACGAGGTCCGGTTCGAAGCGTCGCATGACTTCAAGCATCCGGTCACTGTCCTGTACATCGGCGATGACAGATTCGAACTGGATGTCCTGGCTGAGACACTCGAGTTCCCGGCGAATCAGGTAGATACTGTTTTCACCGTGTCCGAGAAGAATAAGTCGTTCAGGACGAAAACGAATCAGTTGCCGGCAAATCTCGGAACCGATTGATCCACCGGCACCGGTGACGAGAACAGTCGCTCCATGCACGCTTCGTTCGATTTCCGTGATATCAAGCTCGACTGGTTCCCGTCCGAGTAAATCAGCAATTGAGACTTCACGGATTTGTTGAATCGAGACCTTACCGGAAGCGAGCTCGACGAGCATCGGTAACGTATGCGCCTCGACTTGCGTCTGTTTAATTCGATTCAACAGTTCGATTCGTCGCGGATACGATAAGGATGGGATCGCGAGGACGACCGCTTCAATCTTTTGTTCCTCGATGATGCATTCAAGTTGCTCAATCGCTCCGATGACAGGAACACCGTGAATTCGCATCCCGCGTAGTTCAAGCGAGTCATCGAGTAATCCGACGACGTTTAAGATGTGCGATTTCTTTTGTTTCAGTTCTTTCGTGATCATCTGTCCGGAAGCTCCGGCACCGATGATTAGCGTCCGTTTGCCGAGCGTCTTATGCTCCGGAACGAGTCTGAGACTACGTCCACGAATCAACAACCGGACGAATAAGATACCGTTCAAGACGAGTCCTGTCTGCAAAAAGATCGCCCGTTCGACCGCAAAGTCGAACAACGCGTATTCAAGACCAAGTAAAACGAAACTACTGGCAAGGACGACGACGAGGAGAACGGCGAGATCGCGTAAACTCGCATAGCGCCAGATGATTTGATAGAAACGCATCCAATGAGCGACGAAGGTGAGGGCAATCCACTGGATGAGGGCGATTTCGAGCGCATCCTGTAACTCGAAATTGACGGTGAGATGGAGCGGATTAAAGAAGTAGAACGTTACTACGGTTGCGAGTGCGATGACTCCGGCGTCGATCAGGCGAAGGAGTCCAATCTTCAACTGCCGACGATACGGGGTAAGCGGGGAATGCTGCATGATGGTGTCTCCTCTCCTCTCTCATGAGTGCGTCCGGGGAATGACTTTCGGATAACTGTCGGTCGCTTCACGTGTCACTTCTTTTTTGCTTAATGAGCGCGAATAGACGATCAGGAGTCCGAGCATTAAACCAAGGACACCACCGATTCCCGTATTCATCAAAATGTTCGGGGATACGGGCTTCGTTGGAATTCGTGCACTGGAGAAGACTTCCGTCTTACTCGTGTTAATCAGTTGCGGGAGATAATCCTGGAAGACTTCCGTCATCGTATTTGCCTGAATGGCTGCCTGCTCCGCTGAACGATCCGTGATGGATAAGGCGATGACTTGCGAATCGAGATTACTCGAGACCGTCAGACGATCCGTCAAATCGAATAATCGCTTGTCGGTGACGTTCATCTTTTGGGCGACCTGATCGACGACCTCTGGGCTTCGCAAGATATCTTGATAGGTACTGACGAGTGTCGGCGTCGATGTCGCCTCTGCGTTTGCTTGAGGAACGACGAGGATGTAGGCCGTCGCTTCATATGTCTTCGGAATGACATACGTGCTGAGTGCATATCCGGCACCTGCGAAGAGCATCGTGAAGAGTGCCAGTAGCCACCAGCCGCGTCGGAGTGTCGTCAGATGATCTCCAAAGGTTTTTCTTTGATGCATCGAGCTCACTGTTGTTCACCTCTTTCTAGCTTGAGCGAATGGATGGACATTGGTTATGTCTACACCTTATTTCCAATCGAATTCCAAAACAATTAGAGCTTGGTGAAAATGATTATATTTTTTTCGGTAGCTATCTCGCTTGCGTGACGCAAGTTCACAGCAGGAATTCATGTCACAAAAAAAACGCGATTCACGAAAAAATGATTGCGTTTTTCTTAATATTTTTTCATTAATCTGCATGATTTTTTAAAAGATGAGGGTAAATACAAATTTGACGATTAAAAAGTATTTGAATCGGTAATAAGTCCTATATGAAGGGTGGATAGTCTTTAGAAATCATGTTAAAATCAGCCAATATACCCACATCGTTTACCTTATCCATCCTAGTCGTTTGGATCATGCTCGATGCTTGGATTCGTCCCCTATCCTTTACGGACGAAGTGTTACCGAAACAGTGGTCACTTTGGTTGCTTCCTGCCTACATCGTTCTGTTCAGTGTCTGTTGGTTCATCTTACGACCGTTCTATCGCGTCAATCGTACAAGTGGACATCAAATCGCATTTATTTTTCTGATTTATCTGACATTTCATATCGTATTTTTCTTTTTTAACGCGAATACGGATCGTGTTCTTGCTTCGCTTTACCTCATTTCGACTTGGCTTTTCGTCGGCATCGTCTCTTCGCTCTCACGTACATCGATCGATCAATGGCATCGTCTTCTGTATTACTTCCTTTACGGACAAGCCGTCTTTCTCGCTTCCTACGCACTCATCGTCTCGTTTGGCACAGAGTATGTTCCGGTCGAAAACCTACAATGGCTTCGAATCGGTCCTTTGTCGTTTCCTCAGCTGTATGTCGGAGAGCAAGGTTCATTCCTTCGCCTTGCTGGACTGATGAACAATCCGAATACGTTCGCAGCGTGGCTCGTTCCGGGAGGACTGCTTGCTTGGTTCTATCTACTGCGACAGTTTCCACGTCGGCAAAGTCTTCTGCACGCCGTTTTCTTACTCCTGATCGTCATTGCTTTGCTAAGGAGCGGTTCTCAGACAGGAATCTACTCCTTCGCCCTCTTGGCACTCTTGACGAGTATTCGAATGGTTCCAGGAACGAGACGCCGGATGCAGGTAGCTGCCTGTTATGTGACAGGAAGCCTGATCTTATTTGCCGTCTTCGCATTTCAAGGTCTGCTTCCCCGTTTGCTCAGTCTTAACGGACGATTTACGCTTTGGCAAGTAGGATGGCACGCTTCCGCTGACGCGCTCTGGTTCGGTCACGGGATTGGAAGTGCCCCGCGTGGACTGCAGGAACAACTCGGTGAACGGATTCTTTATACATTTCACAGCACACCGATCACGTTTCTCTACGAATTTGGTCTCATCGGTTGTCTGCTGTACGGTGCAGTCTTTCTGTATCTGTTTTATCGACTGCTTCGCATTCAGACGACGGATCTCGCTTTCCTCGCGCTTTTGCTAGCCAGTTGGCTCGGGTTACTCCAATTCACGGAAAGTGTTCTCGTCAGACCGAGTGGATTTTATTTCATTTGGCTCAGCCTTCTTGCTTATGCGTCGCTTCGTCAACTTCCACCTCACGACAGTACCCACACCTAGACGCACCTACACGAAAGGGGTATGACATCATGAAGAAATGGACAGAACAACAAGTCATCGATAGCCTGATCGAAGCTAGTATCGAATATCCCTCTCTCGACGCAAAGACGTATGCGCGCTGGTCGGTCGGAAAAGACATTCCATCGATCACGACGATCATCAATGTATTCGGCTCTTGGCGTGAAGCACTCCAAGCCGCTGGTCTCTCCTCGATCCGTCCGTATTTTTCAGATGAAGAGATTCTTGCTTTCATCAAGGAAGCATCGACACGTTTACATCCCTTCCATAGTAATAGCTACCGGGAGTGGGCAAAGGCAAAACACGGTCCATCCTTGACGCTGATAAACTTACGTTTCGGTTCTTGGTCACGTGCGCTTGAAGAAGCACAGATCGAGATGACACGCTCCATCTCGATGACGGAAGAACGGATCATCACTGCTTTACTTGAAGCTTCCGATGTTCTTCCACGTCTGACAACACAGACGTATGCGATTTGGGCACAGGAAAATGGACATCCGACAGTCGCGACGATTGCCCGTAAATATGGTTCGTGGGCAGATGCTCTCGCTTGCCTTGACATCGCTCCACCTCGCCGGAAATGGATCGAAGAAGATGTCCTTGAAGCACTGCGGCAGGCACAAGAAGAATTACCTTCTCTCAGCATCATTCATTATCGGAAATGGGCAGAAGGTCGCTCGGTTCCGAGCACCTCGACGATCAACGCCCTCTTCGGCAGCTGGACCTCCGCCGTGCAATGCCTCAAGCGTGCACGCGTTTCTCTTTCCTAATCCTTCTCTTCCATCTAAAAAAGGAGTGACCCGGTACATTACCGGATCACTCCTTTTTCGTGCGTATCATGATTTTTCGATCTGCTCAAGTAAAGATGCCGGCAATAGTGTCACCGTATCGTGCTTCAACAAATAGATGTCTTCCGTATACGCCCCGATTCGTCGAGGATTGCGTTGCCCGTGGAGATTGTTTCGGATCGCTTTCGGAAAATTGACCCCACATTCATAGGCATGAAGATACCCCCCACCAAATCGTGGATTGATTTCTGATAAGTAGAGCGTTCCGTCAACATCAAACAGATCAAAATCTAGTGGACCGACGAGACGAGTTCCCGCTAAGACCTGTTCAATCAATTCAAAGACGTCGTCGCGTTTGACGGAGCGACTCTTATCCGTTTCTCCTGCGCGCATGACGAGTTTCTCCTTAATGAAGATATCCGTCACTTCATGCGTCAGCCAATCGACATACACATCAACGCCAAGCTCTTGTCCTCTTAAGTATTCCTGAATCAATAAATTCGGATGGACAGCGAACAATCCTTCGACGACCTGAAGGGAGGAGACGGTTTGGACATGAAGACTAGCACTGCCGTTACGTGGTTTTACGAAGACTGGAAATGCGACTTCCCCTTGCGCAAGCGCATTTTTAAATGTGTCGAGCGTCGTGTATGTCCGTGCATGGGCAATCCCTTCCGTGACACAATACGTATACATAGCGTATTTATCAAAGCATAATTGGCACGCATCCATCGGTGAGACAAGGACCGTGACACCGATTGCTTCAAATCGTTCCGTTGCCCCTGCGAGCAACTCCAGTTCGGGATCGATCAATGACAACAGCGCCGTTACGCCTTCCCGCTGACACAACTCTAGTAGATGATCGATATACCCCGGTGCGTCGATGCGCGGGACAAGATGATGACGCTCCGTCATATAAAGACCCGGTGCAAGTGGATTACAATCCGCAGTACTGACGTGACCGTCCGGCATCTCACGGACGAAGTACTCGACCAGTTTCGTCCGGCGACCGACGCTTGTCATCAACAAATGAGCAGTCTTCATAGGGCAATCTCCTTCGTTAAAAGTGATGCCTTTTCTTTTCGTGCCAGAAAGAAAGACTTCCTGCTTGGCGCTGTACTTTTTTCCTACGAACGAGCAGATAACATCCGATTCCGATCAATGCTCCGGTTCCATCAAGTAGCACATCTTGGACGAGACCAGTCCGGTCACCCGTTAAAATTTGATGAAACTCATCAAACACAGCGATGGTGATTGCTAATGAGTAAGCGAACAAGACGGCAAGACCCGGTGTCAAACGACGACGCGTCAAATCAATCAAGCCGATACCTAATACGAGAAACGTCGAGACGTGCGCTGCTTTACGAATGAAAAATTCAATGAATCCACTGCGTCCGAGTGCCGCTACACTGACTTCTCCATGATATGAGAAGGAGATGAATCGCAGATGATCGACGAATCCTAATGGGATATAGCGAGATAGACCAGGTTTGATCGATTGCTCCTGATAGGGCATCGAACTTGAGATGAAGAGGATCAATAGGACGGCAAAGACGACATAGCCGGACCAGGTGATTTTTTTCATGAAGACACTCCCTTATTTGATATCACTTTAGAATAGCACGGACAGACACGATGGGCGATTTTCTCCAAAAACCAATTTCTATTTTAACCCAGTTCATTTTTTTAGTTTCCTTGAAAAACGATATTTTACATTTATAAGGTTTCTTTTATAATGAAAGTGGTTAATTAGTACTATAAAGAATGAGCTGAAGAATAGGAGTGGAGTGCCATGAATCGTGCACTAGGTAAAAAAATTATGCAATTGCGCAAACAACACAAGTATACTCAAAAATTTTTAGGTGAACGGTGTGGTGAATCAGCAACGGACATTTCCGCTTACGAACGTGGTCAGCGCATTCCTTCTGCTCAAGTTTTGGAACGATTGGCTCTTGCTTTAGAAACGACGATCATTGATCTCATCGATCCGAAGTATGTACAGCATCCTTCATTGAGTGAATTCATGCAACAAGCGCTTGAACCATCGCAACCGCTTGATCTAAAGCTCATTCTTGAAGATTTACTGGTTCATCTCAGCCTATCGAAGGAAATCTATTTTGATGGTCGACTCCTCTCATCACCTGTCCGGGATGAGATGGCAACGTCCATTGATCAGGCATTAAAGCGGGGTCTTTCTTCTATCGAAGCGTAAAAAGAGATCAAAATCAGTTGATTTTGATCTCTTTTTTCTTATTCTGTTTGGACGATATGATCGATGTACAATTGATTGTCGTCATATGTTGCTTCTAATAACTGACGAAAAAACGTGTTTTCATTTGTTTTCTCGGATACGAATATACGTGCGTAATGCTTATGCGCCTGCTCGAGTACAGTGAATTTCAAAGTACGAACAGGTGAAGAGAAAAACAATTGACGACCGGGATAACCAAAGGCGTCCGTCGCTTTCGATTCTTCTAAGAAATGAAAAGGTTCGTCTGGAAACAAGGTCTCAATGAACGATAGACAACTTTGTTGAAAGGTACTTCCGCTCTGATTTTCCATGATACATCCGGCTCCTCTTTCTTATGATGTACTTTGAATCATGCAAAGGAAACTACTGTATCTCATTACCCGGTCTTTAGACCTATTCAAACCAATATATTACATATGTTTTTCATTTTATTATTACATTATATTTTGCATTTATTGTTTTTCGAACTCTAATACCATCATTGTCTTTCCTTCATATAGAAATTGTCCATGATAACGCGATAAGGTTGCAAATTCAAACAGCGTTTTTGGTTCGTATAGATATTCGACCGCATAACTGACTTTTTCCTCTTGTCCGGATTTGAGATAAGCGTTGAACAAGAGACGTTCCCCATCGATGTGATAGCCATAGAAAAGTAATGTCTTTTGAAAGCGTCGTGTCGCAATCGGATGGACAATTGATTTTAGGTGATCGATGTGATATAAGGACACGAGCAAGCGTCCGCTCGGTCGTAGCAACTGACGGATGTTTCGGAAGAACAACAGTAATTCCCCGCGCGTATAACGTAAAATCGTCGTTCCCGGTAAGATGATTCGATCAAAATACTCAGGTCCGACGACGTCCGTCACGTCATGACTCCATCCATAAACCTTATGCTGATACTCCTCCGCGATTTGCTTCGTCCGCGAAGCTTCCGGTTCAATCAGATAAAGGTCATACCCCTCGTCCGACAAAAGATTAAACAGGGATGGATCAAACGTTCCGTAAAATAGGATCCGCTCTCCTTTTTGTAGATAACGTCGATAGAGCATCAACTCATCGACTTCATTTAACTGTTGTGCTTCTTGGTACAATCGACCAAATCGTTCATCTGCCTGTACATGATCGAGCACTTGGACGCGGGAGTAGCTACCTTTACGCAAAAACGGACCAAATAAGACCTCACCCATGATACATCAACTCCTTGTAATGCTGAATTGCTTCCGCATAGTCTGCACCGAGTCGTTCTGGCAACACGTCGAATTGTTCCTTTTGATCCGCTTCTAAAATCCAGAGGAATGCTTCGTTCGTCTCGAACAGGCGTAACGTCGTTCGATCGAACGCAAAACACCCTTCCTCATTTTGAATGCCGATCAATGTTAACGGTCCAATCCGTCCAGATGTCCGGGGTAATTCAAGATCCGAGTAAGGGGTGATGAAACGGCTCGTCCCTTGAAACGACCCTGCCAGTTGATACAACAACGGAAACAACTCCAGTTCCGTTTGCGACGCGAGCGCCTCTGGTTGAGGTTGCTGTTCTCGAAGACATTCAATATCGCTTGAAATATCCGCACTCAACTGAATCGTTTTTTGTCGATCAGCGTAAATCCCATCCGCAAAAAAGAACAGGCGATGCGAGACGCGTAATCCGCTTAATGTCGCATAATCGAGAATCCCCATCGATTGATCGTTTTGAATGCGCCCCGTTTGCTGCCAGTCTTGTAACCGCTCCGCAAGGGCATCGCGAGATAAAATCGTCAGCTGTGACGCAAGTGACGGAGATAAACCATCTGAGAATGTCAACAAAATTGGGGTCCGACTCATCAGCTCGATGATCGGCAGATCGTGCCGCATCGGATGATCAAAATAGATGACACTATTGATCGTCATCATTTGAAAACTGTCTACTGGAATCCGGTCCAACAATGAGCTGTCCTCGATGTAGACATGACGCAGCGGTTGTGGATGGTGCGGCACGGATGCGGGATAGACACCCGTCATCAACGAAAGGAGAGCATGATAGACAGCCGGAACGGATGCCGAAACCGGCATCTCTTCCTGCGGTAAGAAGAGACCGTTTAGGAAATCCGGTTGACCGAACAGAACCTCCCCGTTCTGCCGGATCAAATGAAACTGGACGTGTAGCATCTCGTGTTGCAAATAGGCGACGAGACGCAACGTACGCTCCCCTTCTCCTTGGAGGACGAAGACATAGTGCTCATATTCCTGAAAATCCATGTAATCCAGTAAATCATGAAACGTATGCGTATCATAATCAAAGGCATCGATTGAAATACGATGTGTCTCACAAAAAGTCTGCATCGCGGTAGATGGCAAGGAACGTTGTAACCAGCCGTCTTGTTCCGATAAAAGTGATAATCCGATCATGTCCTCTCTCCTTTCTCGTCAAGTGATTGAAAAAAGGGCTTCATTCTCTACGATCCGAATGAAGTCCTTTTTGTGTGTATTAAGCCGATTTGATACTTGCTTTTGGTTTCGTATTAGTCCGGCCCATTTCCCGATGAGCGAGGGGGGCGACGGAGACGGTAGCAGGATTAAGACACCAAGCGCATGAAGTCATGTTACGTCGCGTTTCTTTTAATATGAGTGTCATGGTTGTACCCCTTTCTGAATCAAGTGAGATGGTCGTTGAAACATTGATACGAAATCAAGTAAATCAGTGGTATCCCGTTCCATTCGCTTCTATAATAGAAATTGGTACCCTGTACCAGTTCAATCTTCACGAAAGGACGAGGAGCCGATGGATCAATTCATGTCACCGCAAATCGGCTTAGCATTACGCCGACTGCGAAAGAAACATAATCTGACACAAAAAGATTTAGCAAACGGAATTTGCAGTCAAGCTGAGATCAGCAAGATCGAGAGTGGTACGCATTCGCCGACAGTCGAATTATTGTATGCTTTATCAAAGCGATTACAAGTTCCATTGTCAGCGTTCTTAGATCCTACAAATCAACAAACGAATTTACGAACGATTGACGAAGAATTACTTTATAAATTTAGAAATCAGGACTTTGAAGGCATTTATAAACAAAGTAAAGTCGCACTATCTAACGCTAATACTTCATTTGAACATTCATTATTATATAAATATTATTTCTTCATTTGCTCGTATCGACTAGGAAAAATCGATTACCGTACATGTATAGTAGAGCTCCAAAATCTATCTAATGAATACTCCACTTCATATTATTCACCAAATATGCTAATCCGAATTAAATCTGCGATTGCGAATCTGTATTCTGAAAATAGAAGTTTTCAATACAGTATCAATGTTTATGAAGAAATATTAAATCTCAACTTTGACAATGATGATTTAATCGTCGATCGAATTAGAATTTCGTATAATTTTTCAAAGATTCTTTTAGAATTTCAAAAACATAATCGAGCACTTACTATAATTGATGAAGCAATTGAAACAAGCTTAAAATTTAAAGATATGTCGTTACTCGGACAATTGTACTCTCAAAGAGCTGCTTGTTTAGATAAATTAGGTGCTCCATCACAAGAAATTATTAGAACTTTTGATAAATCATATTTTTTGTTTGAATTATTAGGAATGAAAGAGTATCAAAAAATTATTAAAACGATGAAAGAAGAATATCTAGCCAAATAGCTGTATCAATGTACGAATTTCAATTATGCTCGTTTTACTGCGTACTCAAGTGGAATTCCATCAATAGCCACATCCGTTTTTTGTGAATACTCTAAAGGCAATCCTTTGATCGCTACATCGAAAGCTGGAGCATACTCAAGTGGTAATCCTTTGATCGCTAGGTCTGTTCTTTCTGAATACTCGAGTGGCAGTCCTTTAATCGCTAGGTCTGTTCTTTCTGAGTACTCGAGTGGCAATCCTTTGATCGCTACATTAGTTTCAAGCTGACTAGCAACGCCAGCACCAACAGTAACAGACAATGATAAAGCTGCAATCGCTAAACCTAATTTCTTTTTCAAGTTCATTTAAATAACCTCCTAATTTTTTTCGTATGGCTTCGTAACAACATCATATAACCTTAGACCCCCTCTGAATATTCGAATACGAATATTTATGGTATTTTACACATTATTTTCACTTTCTATTACTTTTGGCGCGGGTCATATGTCCCGAATACTGCATTTTTTTTACAAATCATCCATCAATATGTCGAACTTGTGTATGAAAATAGATTTTTCTGAATATTTAACTATGATAAAATTTCGTAACAGACAAAAAGAGAGCTAGTCCAACTCATACGAGTCGAACCAGCTCTCTTTATTTTGATGATTGTCGTAACGCGATGACATAAAATATACCGAGTATGAGAATCACACCTAGTAGTATTGAACTAATTGTTGTCCGAGTCGACGTATCCGGCATCCATATCCCAAGTCCTAAATTGATTGCTGCGATAATTAGGACGAGCCAAACGATCGTACGTGGTCGCATACCGATCTCCTTCCTGGTCTCCTCTGCCGTCCGCTCACCGAATATGCTATGGTGACAATAACAAAGGAGGTTCTGTTCATGAATAGACTTGCAGTGTTTTGTGGTTCTAAAGATGGCGCGCATCACGTCTTTCGCGAGGCTGCCGGGAAGCTTGGTCAAGCGCTCGCCGCACGCGACATCGGACTCGTATACGGCGGTTCCCGCGTTGGAACGATGGGAGCTGTCGCGGACGCTACGCTTGCAGCTCAAGGTCAAGCGATCGGTGTCCTCCCCCACTTTCTACAAGAAAAGGAATTAGCACACCCAGGACTGACTGAATTGCATCTCGTCCAATCGATGCACGAGCGGAAAGCAAAGATGTCAGAGCTTGCCGATGGCTTCATTATTCTTCCTGGCGGACCCGGAACGATGGAAGAGTTTTTCGAAGTCTTCACGTGGGCCCAACTCGGTCTGCATGAAAAACCGTGCGGTGTACTCAACATTGACGGGTACTATGACCCCTTGATTGCCCTGTTCGACACGATGGAACGTCAAGGATTCTTGATTCCCGAACACCGAGCGATGCTGATCGTCGAATCGGATCCGGATCGTCTCTTAGAACGCTTCGCCACATATGAAGCACCACGCGTCAAAACGTATATGGATCGCTCACAAACCTGATGAAAGCGGAGTCCTCGACTCCGTTTTTTTTTGATGAATTCGCATACTCTTCCGATATTTCTTCTCTCACTTACTAGTTTTCTCCACTCCGTTTCAGGATTCCTACTCCTTTGGCACAAAAAAACCAGATGCACAGAGGCATCTGGTAAAACGTTAGAAGAACTTCATGATTGCGTCGCTAAGATTCGTCAAAGACGGTGTCTCGTCAATGACCATCAAACTACCTGCCGCAATCGCGAGTAATCCGAGACCTGATAAAATCCAGCCAGGATGTTTTACGTTGACGTCAGCATCGACGTTTTCTTTTCCGGACCGCGCATTCGCTGCTTGTTCCTTCAAGCGATCGCGACGGTACTGGTGTTGTTCCTCTTTAGACCATTTCTTATATTCTGCGAGGAACTTCTTATATTCTGGTAAGACATCCTTCGTCGTCCCGTCGAGTCGAACTTGACCGTATTCGAGCCAGACGACACGCTCACAGAAACTCTTGATTTGTGAGAGCGAGTGACTGACGAAGATGATCGTCTTGCCTTCGTCTTTGAATTCGTTCATCTTATCGATACAACGGTTATAGAAGGTTTGGTCACCGACCGATAATGCTTCATCGACGATCAAGATGTCGGCATCGACATTGACGGCGATTGCGAAGCCAAGTCGTGACTTCATCCCACTCGAGTATTTCTTGATTGGCTGATCAATGAAGTCACCGATATCGGCGAAATCGATGATTCCAGGCATCCGACGCTCGATCTCCGCGTCGTCCATCCCAAGCAGGAGACATTTCAAGCGAATGTTCTCACGTCCTGTCAGCACGTTCTTCAATCCTTGGGATACGGCGATGATCGCGACTTCTCCGTTGATCGCGACGTTTCCTTCGTTCGCGTAGATGATCCCTGAAATCAGGTTCGAGAGCGTCGATTTACCCGAACCGTTGATTCCGACGAGACCGACGACTTCTCCTTTTCCGATCTCAAGTGAGATATCGCGTAAAGCTGTAAATGTTTTAACGCTCTTGCTTTGATTCTTGAACAAGAGCTTGAATTTTTCTTTCGTAGTCGTGACCATGTCGAAGCGTTTCGTGACATGGTCGAGTTTAATCATAGACATGGCGATTTCCTTCCCTTAAACGAGCTCAGTGAATGATTTACGGAACTTGATGTGCAAGAACGTTCCGGCTGAGAATAAGAGGAGCGTGATACTCCAGAAGTACAGACCCGTTGGCCATTCTTGCCAGACCCAATGTCCGCCGAGCAAGCTCGCCCGGTATCCCTCGACGAGATAGTAGACCGGATTCAAGCGGAGGACACCATGCAAGACGTCCGGGAACCGCTCGATGTTCCAAAGGATCGGTGTCATATAAAAGAGCATCCGCATCATCGATTGCAAGAAGAGCTGGATGTCCTTGACAAGTGTGACGAGTGTCGAAAAGCAAAGCGAAAAGGCATAGACGAAAATGTATGTGGCAATCATATAATACGGCAATTGAAGCAGTTTCCATGTGATCGGGATGCCGTTTGCAATGATGACGACGATGACGATGGCAAGCATCGCAAAATGTTGATACATCCGGGACAAGATGACATACGATGGAATCGCACTCATCGGGAAACGCATCTTCGTTACCATCGCGAGACGGCTGTTGATCGAATTCGACCCCCGAAGCAACGCATCGTTGATGAAGAACCAAACGACGATCCCGCAAAGGAGCCAGACGATGAATGGAATGTTTCCGTCGACGTCTTTATTTCCGCGCAGACCGACTCCGAAGACGAACCAGTAGATGAAGATTTGGAGACCCGGGTTGAGGAGCTCCCATAAAAGACCAAGGCGCTGCTCTGCATGCGCTGATTTGATTTCATATCGCGCCAACCGGCGAATCAGGGGGAAATTATCGACCTGTTCCCGGATGATACTTCTCATTTCTTTCAGCATAAGTGTAAGTTCCTTCCGATTCATGATACATGTATTTTATTTTCATATTCGTTGATTCCACTCAAAAAAGACGGATGCCGTCCGCGATTGCTCAAACGAACGCTCCCTCCGCGTGAACGGGACCTTGCCCGGTCGATTCTGACTCGCCTCCTTCTTCGCTTATTCGTGCATGATAGAAGCAATACTTCCTGTATACACTTAATCAATTCTAGCCATCGGGAAAAAGCGTGTCAATGTATTGGACGAACCGACACCAAACTGTAGTTTTTCAGGCACGAAAAAACCGGCGGGTATACCACCGGTCATCTCCTAGTTTGTTTCCTTTACGCATGATTAAAATGTGGAAATTCGATCGTCGTCGGTGGAGAAGCGAGTCCCCATACGAGGAGAACCGTAATCACACAAATAATACCGACAAGAACGCCTCCTCGAATCTTATCATTCATCCAGCGTTGCCCCTTTTCATCCGAACTGCTTGTATAGTGACATCATACAATATTTAGCAATTTTGGACCACTAAAAAATCGACATTTAATGGGAATGTTTAACGATTGTTCATATTCTTTCGTTTCATTTTTATTCGAGACAAGATATAATGAAAGCGTTACCATTTAATCGAGAAAGCGAACGTTCGGATTTAAATTACATCGAACGAACGACTCCCGTAGGTTGTCATGTTGTCGGACCTAAGAATTTACGTTATTTACAAAAGGTTCATCCCACGAAGCTTTCCGAACCCTTTATAGTAGAAGAAGAGGTCAACGATCGCAGCTCGACCTTGCATTCATACCCCACTCTTGAAGGAGGATTTTTACGTATGTACAAATCAAAACCGCTTTACGCGGCAGCTGTGGCTGTCGCCCTGACGACATCGGCAATCGTGCCGGTTGCCCAAACGACAGTTTCGGCTGCAACGCATGTCAAAGTCAAAACGGTCAAACTCAAGTCACTCGTCTTCACGAAAGGTGCTCCGGTCAAACTCCCTGCTACATATAAAGGTGAGAAGATCACATGGAAATCTTACGATCGCCATGCGTTCAACCGTTACCAAACGGTCAAAGGAACATACGGTAAGAAAAAGAATCCAATCGAAGTCAAGATCTACATCCAGAACTATGCAGTGAAATTCGTCGAGAAAGTCGCGGATCAAACGATTTACGTTGATCAAAAGCCAGAATTGCCAAAAACATTGGCTGTTCTCTACGCGACAGGTCGTATCTATGACAAACCAGTCCGTTGGTCAAAGGTCGATACGAGCGAAGCGGGTGTGAAATATGCGGTCGCAAGTTATACACGCCTCGGAAAGACAATTACATTAAAAGCAAAAATCACAGTTCTCGACGTCAACACGGATGACTTCTCGATCGGTTTGATGCACACGAACGATACGCACGCGAACCTCGATAAGACACCAAAACGTGCGACAGTCATCAAAGAACTTCGCGCAGCTTACCGTGCAGAAGGTAAACCATCGCTTCTCTTAGATGCAGGTGACGTCTTCTCTGGAACACTCTACTTCAACAAGTTCCTCGGTCAAGCAGATCTTGAACTGATGAACTACATGAAATACGACATGATGACATTCGGTAACCACGAGTTCGATCTTGGGGATACTGACAATAACATCGCCTTGAAAAACTTCGTCACGGCTGCAAAATTCCCGTTCATCACAGCGAACGTCGATTTCAGCAAAAATAAGTCGTTCAATGGTCTACAAAAGAAAACAATCACTGCAGGACCGGAGCGCGGCAAGATTTATCAAGGCATCATCAAGGAATACAAAGGTCAAAAAATCGGTTTCTTCGGTCTGACGACAGAAGAGACGAAAGATATCGCAAGCCCAGGTACGGTTGCGTTTGCAAACTATATTGATAGTGCTAAAGCTGCTGTCAAAAAGCTTGAAGATCGTGGCGTCAATAAAATCGTTGCGTTGACACACATCGGTTTTGATGACAACGAAGCAATCGATAACGATCAATTGCTCGCACGGAATGTCGACGGGATTGATGTCATCGTCGGCGGTCACTCGCACACGAAACTTGAAAAACCGGTCGTCGTTGATAAGACGGTCGTTCCAGGCAAAACAGAACCGACAATCATCGCTCAAGCCTACCAATACGGTGATTTCCTCGGAAATCTTGACTTGACGTTCGACTACAAAGGGAAATTGACTGAGTATAACGGTTCATTGATTGATGTTTCTACAGCAAAAGAAGATGTGCGTGCGGCTGAAATCCTTAAGCCCTATGCGGATCAAATCGCTGAATTAAAAAACGAAGAAGTCGGTGCGAATATCGTTAATGCCCTTCCAAACCCACGTGGCGAAATCAGTGTCCGCAACAGCGAAACGGCTCTCGGAAACTTGATCACGGATGGTATGCTCAAAAAAGCAAAAGAATACAATAAAGACACAGTCATCGCGATGCAAAACGGTGGAGGGATCCGTGCTGCCATTGATGCTGGACCACTCACTGTCGGTGAAGTCTTAACGACGCTTCCATTCGGTAACACACTCGCGACAGCGAAAATGACAGGTGAAGAAATCAAGAATCTTCTTGAAATCAGTGTTGGGGTTGCGCCAAAAGAAAACGGTGGTTTCCTCCACGTCTCGGGTATGAAGTTCGAGTACGACAGCACAAAAGCTGCAGGTGAACGCGTCACGAAGATGGAAGTCAATAACAATGGTACATTTGAAGTCATCGATCTAGCGAAGACATACGTCATCGCAACAAATGCCTTCACAGCTAAAGGCGGCGATGGTCTCACACCATTCGCAACGGCTTATGAAGAAGGCCGTGTCACGGACCTCGGTCTCTCTGACTGGGAAAACTTACGTGATTTCACGAAATCACTTGGCGAAGTCAATTACAACATCAAAGGTCGTATCGTCGACACATCAAAATTACCAAACTAATTCAATACAACAAACAACCGCAGGTCTTCTCGATCCATTCGAGAGAGCCTGCGGTTGTTGTTTTATAACGTTTGCGCTGAGTGTTGTTTCAACAGATCAATGATTTCATCGAGTTCATACTCCTGTGCCATCATCAGTGGTGTGAAGCCATCCGCATTTTTGATCGACGGGTCGGCACCGCGCTCGAGCAATAGCTTGACTGTCTGTTTCCCCTCACCCTCGACAGCATGATGAAGCGGCGTGAACTGATCGTCATCTTGTTGGTTGATTTTCTCGCCTCGTTTCAAATACAGATCGACGAGTTCATCGTTATTGCTGAAGACAGCTGTAATGAATGGTCGCTCGCCAAAGTCATTGACGGCATCGACATCACTCCCTGCCTCTAGCAGTTCCTTGAAGATCGATTCAAGTCCCTTGCTCGACTTTCGGTAACCGAGATAATGCAATGCTGTATCCCCATCTGCATCGACTGCTTTCATATCACTTTCCGGAATCAAGCGATGGATATCTTCAAGCTTTCCTTTTTGAATCGCTGCCATCAATTCCGTCTCATTTAAATCCTGATCGTTCGTTTTTGCCGTCACCGTATCGTTACTGGCTGCCGTTTGCGTTCCCTCTTCGTTCAGCAAGATCCCTGCCCCTGCACTGACGAAGAACATGACCGTCAGAACACTAAGAGCGATGACGATTCCTTGACTATACCGTAGGAAAGGACGGGGTTGATTGAGCGGTTCACCCGTCAAGCGAAGCCGTTCCAGCATCGAGAGATTGGTCTGTAGCTTCTCATACAATAAGACAGAAAACGTTCGTTGCTGGTGCTTCTCCGCCGTATAGGAAACGATATCCGTCGTCGCAAGAAGTGTTGGCCCGAGAATATCCTCAAAGATCGCTTGCCGGGTACATTCATTGGATACAAGCGGTAGAACCATCTGATAACGAGTCCGTTCGCATGCCCGCGTGTAAGCCGGACGTAAAAATGGAACCCAGCTTCCGATCCAAAGCAACACCTGCTTTTCTTGATGATTTCGTTTAATGCGTGCAAGTTCAAGCAGTAACTGGAACCGTCGTACCTCTGTCAATTCCAAATATGAAGTCGGAAGGACGATCAAATACTTTTGAAATAATCCGATGACATGTGGTCGTTTCACATCATTCTGGAAGTAGATTTCTGGCATCCGCCACAGCTGCAATTGTTCTGTATGTATGCTGATTTGCTCGAATAACTCTGGGAACTGCTCCGCACTCAAGCGAACCCCTTCACTTCGAATCCGCGATACTCGTCGCCATTGACGTAACCAGAGTAATAACAGCAGGATCACGAGCACGAACATCGCATAAATACCGCTCTCGCCTGTTTCAAATACTAATCCGATGATGCCACCCACTGTCAAAATAGCGACGCCTAATAACAAACTGAAATAAGCGGTCTCTTTTCGTGTCACTGCTTTCCTGATCCGTTGTGCGGGATCGATTCGTTCATTCGTCTCCTGCTCCATACGTCATCTCCTTCATTTATCGTTTGGTTCATTGTATTTTTTTATCCCTTCTTATCTTAACGGTTATTCCATCAAAGTTCCAAGGGAATCCTTTCCTGACATACCAAAAGAATATTCAGACAAATTATATTTTCAAACATATCTTGATAACGTAACTTTTTTCCTGAATATTCATTATTTATGTAATAAAATTTCTGAAATTCTATTTTAGAGTGATTTTTGTTGATTTTTCAGCATTTATACGCAATTCACACAATAAAGCAACCTGTCATTCGAACCACTAACTATTTATGGATAGGTGGTACAATAGTCACTCTTTTATATTGTAGAAAAATTTGGAATCCCATATAATAACTAACAGGAAGAAGAATATGGGAGTGAGGAATTTGGGACTATTTAATTTAATGAAAAAGGACTACACCGTCCAGTATCACGTATTACGCGGAGATGAGATCATCGACACGGATCGATTGAATGTTCGAGCAGGAGATCACACGACAGCACGAAAAAAAGCCGACAACATGTTAAGAAGAGAATACGGACGCACTCAGTACAAAATCGAGTGGGTACAACGGTTTTAATCGCTAAAATAACCCATCGCCTCAATCCTAGGATTGGGACGATGGGTTATTTTCATGCGTGCTGTTGTTCTTGTTCGCGAACGATCTGATCGGCTTTCAAATAGAGACGGATGACAGTGTATAAAACGATTCCGACGAGTGCACCACTACCATCGATCAGTACGTCTCCAACGAGTGGTGTACGTCCGTCCGTCAACAATTGATGGAACTCATCCAACACACCGATCGTCATCGCCGTCGTGAAGGCAAAGAAGGCAGCTGGTAACGCTGCGTATCCTCGTCCACGTAAAAAATGAACGAGACTGATCCCAAGAACGAAGAACAGACTGGCATGCATGCCTTTACGAATGAAGAATTCAAGGAAGGCAGCAGGTCCGAGCGACGCGACGCTGATCGGGACTTCGTAATGGAACGACACGAATGAAAACGCATAGACCCAGTCGAGCGGCATATATTGCGTCAAAAATGGAATCAAGGATTGTTGCTGATAGGTCATCGAACTGAAAACGAATAAGGAAAGTAAGATGGCCCCTCCTATATAAGCAGCAATGGGTATACGGCGCATCATGCACGCTCCTTTCTCTTTGTACATCCTACCATGGATGCTTATTGTGAACATACGCCAAAAGACGGACATACACTGCTCTCATTTACTGTGCTTTCCCTCTTTTACAACTCGTACAACAAAAACACCCCATCCATATGGATGAGGTGAAAAGCTTACAGCGATGACGGTTTCGGATCGCGCAAGAGGTGTTTGATATCTTGGAACGTCACGAACGTTCTGTTCTTCGCATCGTATAGCTTATACCGAAGCGATTTCAGACTTGAGAAGAGGCCGATCTTCGTCGCCTTCTGAAGCGGTGGCGTCGAGACGTGTGCTTTTTCGAGATGATAGTTCGGGACACGTGGACTGAGATGGTGGACATGATGGAATCCAATGTTTCCGGTCACCCATTGTAAGACCTTCGGTAGCTCGTAATACGAACTGCCTTCGATTGCTGCCTTGACATAATCCCATTCGCTTTCATCCTCAAAGTACGAGTCTTCGAACGTATGCTGGACGTAGAATAACCAGATTCCGAGGACACCTGCTGTAAACATCGTCGTGCCTTGGATGATCAGGAAGGCTTGCCAGCCGATGAAGTAGATCAGGATACCGTACAAGACGACGAGCGACGCATTGATGACGTGTGTGTTGATGCGTTCTTTTTTGCGCGCATCCTTCCGGTTGAAGCGGCTCGAGACAAGAATCAACAAGAGTGGTCCAAGACCAAACATGACGAGTGGATTCCGGTACAGACGATACTTGAGACGTGTGAAGCGTGATGCTTCGATATACTCCTCAATCGTCATGACCCAGATGTCGCCGACACCGCGTTTGTCGAGATTCCCACTTGATGCGTGGTGGATCGAGTGCTCCCGTTTCCATTTCTCATACGGGAATAACGTCAAAATCCCAGTGATCGTTCCGACGATGGCGTTCGCCTTCTTATTTTTGAAGAATGAACCATGGGTACAATCATGGAAGATGATGAACATCCGGACGACGAATCCTGCAGCGAGGATCGCCAACGGGATCGCGAGAAACACAGATAGCTTCAGGGTCTCATATGCCAGAAACCATAGGACGAGAAATGGCAGGATCGTGTTGATCATCTGCCGGACGCTGGCTTTGATGTCCGCCTTCTCAAACGGCGATACATGTTTGCGCAGCTGGGCAATCTTTTCTTTACTCATAGTGGTGCTTCCTCCTCGGGTTGTTTCAGCGTTCACGACGCTAAGTAAAATAGTGAAACTAAAATATGAAACCAGTGAGCGGTGGTCGTGACGGTGCCTCTACAACACGATTCAAAAGCGGCACTCTAATTGTTTAGCGCTAAAATATTTTTGTTACCAGGTAATTATATCACATATCATAAATCGTCCACGGTTTATTTTTAAAATTAAAAAAGCAGAGACAAGCGTCTCTGCTTACTCGATCGATTTGAGTGGGTTGACGGCTGGTCCTTCTAGCACCTCTCCTGTTGGACCGAATCGTGAACCATGACACGGACAATCCCACGACCGTTCCGCCTCATTCCATTTCGTATCGCACCCCATGTGGGTACAGGTCGTCGAGACGAGATGAAGCTTTCCTTCCGGATCCCGGTAACCACCGACCGTTTTCCCGTGATGCGTGACGAGTCCACCTTCGTCCGGTTGTAACTCGTCGGCACTGCGACGCGCTTTCGTCAGCTTTCCTTTGACCAGTTCGATCGCGACGTCCGCATTGTTCTTGACGAACTGCGTCGCATCCTTCGTTTTTAGCTTCGAACGATTCGGATCGAACAGATGCCGAAAACGGTTGGGTGTTCCCGTCAATAAGTCGCTGAGTAACAGTCCGGCCGCGATACCATTCGTCATCCCCCACTTCGCAAAACCGGTCGCGACGAACACGTTCGGATCATTTGGCGTCATCTGTCCGATGTATGGGATCTTGTCGAGCGTGATCAAGTCTTGTGCTGACCAAAACTGTCCAAACGACTCGACGTGGAATTCACGCTTTGCAAAATCCGCAAGGTGCTGATACCGCTGCATCGTCTCTGTCTCGTGACCAGATAGATGATTCTCACCGCCGAAGAGACCAAGCAGACGACCGTCTTCTGTCCGTGTGTGACGCAGAGAACGACTCGGTTGATCGGCACTCATAAACATCCCGTCCGGAAACGTCTCATCGACCTGACCCGATACGATATACGAGCGATGGACTTCAAGTTTTGAGAAATACAATCCTTTAAAATCATGGAACGGAAAATGGGTCGCGATGACAATTTTTTTTGCCTCAATCCGGTGACCGTTCTCAAGGATGACTGTCGGCGTCCGGTTCGATTCGAGCGATACGGCACGTGTCTGTTCGTATAAGGCTCCCCCTTGGTGGACGATTTGTCGGGCGAGTCCTTGAAGATATTTGACGGGATGGAACTGCGCTTGATCGCGCAAGACGACAGCTTTTTTTATATCATACGGCAACTTACTTCGAACTTCTTCCGTCGCTTCGCCACCGTTCAATCTCAATCGTTCGTAGGCTTTTACTTCTCGTTCCATCGCTTGCTCTTTTGATGTCGCAGCGTAGAGATACGCGTCCTGCGTTTCAAGTTCACAAGCAATGTCGAGTCGTTCCACCTGATGACGTAAAAACGTGATTGCTTCTTCATTTGCTTCATAATACAGTCGCGCCGATTCTTCACCGACCGTTTTGATTAACATGTCATAAATTAAACCGTGCTGCGAGGAAACTTTCGCCGTCGTATAACCCGTCGTACCAGCAGCGACGTCACCGGCTTCGATCACGGCGACATCATACCCCCGTTCAGTCAGTTGCATGGCCGTGACGAGCCCAGCAATACCAGCCCCAATGATGACGACATCATGCTTCGCATCTTGATCCAAAGGGGGATAAGAAGTGGCAGGTGTACTTTGCTTCCAATAAGATGACGGAAATCCGGATAAGTCAGACATCATAAAACTCCTTTCGGAAAACACGATAGGTCGACATGTTAAAAGTTCCCTGAACGATACGAAAACATGCGTGAATCGTATAGTTTTAAAAAGAAGCTCTAATTAAGAGGGATTAATTTACTTTAAAAAAAATAAAATGGAATAATTGGGATTAAAATCCTTTATACTAAGACTAAGAATCCTATGAGAGGAGTCCATGTTATGAAACTGAGCCGCCATATCATCGAAACCTTTCGTCGCTTTACCCTTGCAGCAAGTATGGATGAGGAGGACTTAGCAAGCGTACTAGCAAAAGAAATTCCAGAACTGACAGATATCTGCGTCACGATTCGACCGACACATCTTCACATTCGAGCCGCCGTACCGTTGACCCGCTATGGTCTAGAACGCGACTTACCAGTCGAGTTGACGCTCCAAATGCGATCAGTCGATAAACGTACCATCACGTTCGAAGTCTTTGATGTCTGTCCTCATGATACCGAATCCTTTAATGAAACCTACCTCATTCGTCCACCTTACCTGCATTACACAAACCGACTCCTGACCGTTGATCTTTCCTTCTATTTCCCTTTCCGTCATGCCCGTTACCGTTCAATTCGTCACGTCAAACTTAAAGAAGGGCTTTTGCTTGCCTATTTATCTCATTAAAAGAACACCCTCTCTAATTTTTAGGTGAGGGTGCTCTTATCTGTTACGAACTCAACTTATCCGCTTGACGCTCCAGCAGTCCAAGGCGACGAATCTTTTTCTCCTCGACGACGGCAACGATCGCAAGGGCGATCAAACCGAATAGTAATGCCGCATTAAAGATGATGAAGGTATCGCTCCAGCCGTGCAACGTGACGGAACCAATCGTTAGACCATTCGTTTCCGGGTCAGCGATTTTCGCTAGACCGACTTTTGCGATCGAATCACCGAACAAGTAACCGAATGTCCCGACCATCCCGTTCGTGACCGTCGTTGCTTGTTTTGGTGCGAAGCTGATGACCGAGACCCCGATCAAGAGTTGTGGTCCGTAGATGAGGGCACCGAGTGCAAATAGTGACGCGTAAATCATAATTTCACTCGTACCGTAACGATAACCGAGGACCGCGACTGCCGTCAGCAAGAGACAAATCGCTGCGACAAGCGCTCGACGTCCTTTAAGTAAATCGGACACGTAACCCCAAATCATACTGCCGCATAATGCACCGATTTCAAAGAAGAAGATCGTATTGACGGCACTCTCCGTGCTGAAGTGCAAGTGTTCCGTGACATAAAGTGGTGCCCAGTTATCAATCCCGATCCGGACGATGTAGACGAAAACGTTCGCGATACAGAGCGTCCAGATCCATGGGTTCGAGATGACGTACGTCTTGAAGATTTGCCACTTCGTCATGCTTTCAGCAGCGAGGTTTTCCGGTTCGATCGGTTCCTCAAAGATTTCCTCACTCCGATTCCAGCCAAGTTCTTCCGGATCATCCTTCCCGATGAACAGACCGACAATCCCGATGATGAGCGCGATTGCAGCTGGGAAGATGAACATCCCGACGACACTTCCGTTGAAGAAGACGTTTGCTCCCCACAGCGCGAGACCACCAGCAATCGCTCCACCGATGTTGTGCGAGACATTCCAGAAGCCGAGGTAGCGTCCGCGTTTTTCAAACGGTGTCCAGCGGGCGATCGTCGAGTACGACGATGGTCCCCCGACTGATTGGAAGAACCCACTGAGTCCCCATAAAACCATCAAGAGACCGACCGGACTTCCGCCGGCACTCATCAAGAGTCCCATCGCGGTGACGATCAAGGACGAGAGAATCAATAAGAACGAGATGACGCGTTTCGTATTTTTCCCGTCGACGAAGTAGCCGAGCAACGTTTTCCCGATTCCGTATGTAATTGAGAAGGCGAAGCCGATATATCCGAGTTCCGTCGTCGTAAAGCCCAGTTCCTCTTTCAAGAGCGGTTGCGCTGCCTTGAAATTATTTCGGATGAGATACATCGCCATATATGAGAAGAAGACGACTAAGAATGCCTTTAAGAATTGCTGTAACCATTGTTTTCGTTGTACTTCGATTGGTATGCCGGCATTCGGCAATTTTTTGATGCTGAAGAAGCCCATCTTCCATTTCCCCTATCCTGAATCAGAGTCTTCGCATCATTTGTCCTGGAGCTGATTGAATCGACGGAGATAGTCGCGGTAATCGGTGACGATATCCTGCCCGACGTTTTGCTGGATCGGTTGTGTCTTCGCGATTGCATAGGTCGGCGTGCCGAACGAGACTTTCCGCAGGATCGCCTGACCGTCCGCTGAAAGCACGAAACGCATGAAGTCATTCGCCTGCTTCTGTTGCGCCCGGCCCTTCAGCTTCGAAATCGCATTGATCGAGTACGTATCGAGCGGAATGCTTTTGACCGGGTAATACTTTTCACGCAGCGATTGTTGATCGCCGATGAAATTGACCCCAAGCATCGCTTCTCCGCTTGCGACGTACGATGTCGGCGCAAAGCCGTTCGCCGTGAATAGTCGCGTTCGCTCGATTAGCTCGCGTAAGACACCTTCCGACTTCGTTCCGTATCCGTCAAAGATCGCTTGCAGGATCGTCGCACCGGTACCGGAATGGTTCGGATCCGGCAAAATTAATTCGTCCTGATACCGTTTCGCTGTCAAGTCAGCGAGCGTCTTCGGATACGGTGCCGCCCCGAATCGGTTGTTCCAGACGTCCGTATTGATGACGATTGCGAGGCGTTCGACTTCGTAGCCGATCCAGTAGCGATCCGGATCCTGTAGTTCCGCTTGATCCATGTCGTTCGGGAACGGTGTCGACAACCCGCGTTGCTTGAGTGTCTGGTGGGCATCCCACGTTCCACCGATGATGACGTCAGCGCGCGGATGATCCGCTTCCTTCGTCACACGCCGGACGAGTTCTTCCGTCGACAGGCGGACGAACTCGTACGTACAGCCTGCTTGTTCACAATATGATGACAGCAAGGCGCGACCGATATCCTCTTTCGCAGAGACATACGCCGTCAAATGCGGAACGGTTTCCCGCGCGGCTGTCCCCTGCTTCGTCTGTTCATTGTTGCGGACGATCCAAATGCTCATGAGACAAATGATACTCAGCAAGAAGAGCATTCCTTTTCTCATCGATCTGCCTCCTTCCCGGTCGGCAGGAGTTGTCCTTTTAAATAGAAGGTGTTTCCATTGTCATCATCCATGTACTGGACGCTGAACAATGTCTCATACACAGTAATATTCATTAAGTTGGCACGCGTGTTCTGCTCATTCTTGAACCGCTGGAGCTTGAGAATGCGCGGCTGTCCCTGACTGGCATCGAGTGATTGGCCGACTTCTTCATAGTCCGTCATAGGCTCCGCTTGCGTCAGGCGACGCTTGACGTCTTCTCGCTCACGTGCCGTCAAAGGACGAGATCGCTCTCCCGCATACCACGTCACGACTTCCGCCTCGGCGAACTGACGCGCGAGCTGTTCTGGTTCGTGATAGGCGTTCAAGAAGCGTGCTTTTAATGTCGTCTGGGTGCTAGGACGTTGCGCGACACATTTTCCATTCAGCGTCATGCTTTCCCCGAGCGAGAACGTCCATGTCGTTCCGTTCAAGAAACGGAGCGTCCCGTTAAATGTCGCTGTACCTGCCGGACAGGTTCCCTTTGCCATCGTCTTCATTTGCTTCAATAGCGTCGTGATGCGCTGGACTTCCGTTCCATCTTCTACCGTCTGCTCCCCCCATGCCCGGTGACGTAATGTCAACTCGGTCGGAAGTGAGTCATCAGAAGCATTCAGCCGTTTCGGTCCATCGAGGACGTGCAAGCGTCCGAAGACCGTCTGCTGAAGCAAAAGAAGACCGAGGGCAAACAAGATGCCCATCAGGAAGAGATATGCGATGGTCGATGCTTTCATGATTCCTCTCCTTGCTTGATTCTTAGATTACGGGGCAATTGTTTCGTAAATCCAGTCGAATTGTTTCGTAAATGTATCATTTGTAAGCGATTACATTAAGTCTGATTCGCTAATCGAAAAGTTAATGTGATACGTGTGCCGCTTATATCACTTTCAAGTGCAAAATCGCCACCTTGTTCCTGCATCAGACGCCGGCAGAGCGGTAGACCGAGTCCATTCCCACTCGCCGTCGTCAGACTATGCTGCTCCTTCTCCCATTCGGCAAGCACGGCTGGATCAACACCGATCCCATCATCCGTCATGATGAGTCGGAGGGTCGTATCTGTACTGACGGTCGAAAACGTCACCGTCATCGCGTCACTGTATTTGACGGCATTCTCGAGAAGATTCAACAAGACTTGTTTCGTCTGGTCCGGTTGACCAAGCACGTAGATCGGCGGAACATCCTGCTTAACTTGAATCCCTTGGCCATCGAGACGCAACTGCATGATAAATAAGGCGTCGGCGAGCAAGGCATCGAGCGCGAACATCGTCGACGTCGCGTGGCGTTCGTTGCGTTGTTGTTTTGCCTGTTCGAGATTATGTGAGACGAGTCGCAATAAGCGCTGGCTCTCGACTTCGATGTAGTGGTAACAATGTGCCGCTTCGTCTGGCGGCAGTTTCGGGATCAATTCGACATAGCCCATGATCGCCGTCATCGGTGTTCGGAGTTCATGAGTGATGTGGTCGATGAACGTCTGTTGGTCGCTTCGTTGTTGTTCGAGCTGTCCGATGTTGTGCTGAATCGCGTCAGCAAGCGTCGAGAAGTCCGCTGCCAGTCGGTTCAATTCCTCATATGGATAGGCTGGTAGCGCGTGCGCATAGTGCCCTTTCGTCAAGGCATGCGAGACACTCCGTAAATCATCGATCGGTCCGATTAATGTCTTCGCCATCCGACGCGCCGTCCAGACGGCGATCACGATCAAGATCAGAAACACGCCAGTGAAGACATAGGTGAATTGCCGCAGCAGTTCGGCTTCCGTCCGGAGATCGACGAGAAATCGGACCGAACCGATGACGTCCGTCTTGCCATACAGCGGACTCGAGAAGAACAACACCGGAACATCGGTTTCTTTCAGGAACAGATAACTCGACTTCCCTTTTAACGCTTGATCGATGTCTCCCGCGAGAAGCGGCAATTGATCGCGTTCCGAATCAGCGAGCAGTTCTGCGTTTGGTCCAAACAGTTGGACGCGCGCATCGAATCGGTCTGCTAAGTAGGAAGCGATCGGGACTGCTGTATCAGCGAGTGAGTCCGTCTCTTCACTTGCGAGGTAATTCGTCGTGTAGAGTTCCGCTTCCCGACTCAGTTTTTGGACGGAATCGACAGCGTTCTCATACAGATTCGATTGAATGAAGGCATAAAGAATCAAGAACAGAACGAGCAGTGCCGGAACAAGGAGTAAGACGAAGTTTTCCGTGATGACCTGGCGTAGCTTCATGCGTCGACCCACTTGTAGCCGACACCGTAAATCGTCTTGATCCGTTCGCCTTGCGCTCCGAGTTTCTTCCGCAAGCGTTGGACCATGATATCGACGGCACGGGTCTGACCGGCGAAGTCAAAACCCCAGACTTGTTCGAGCAGTTCATCTCGCTCGAAGACCCGTTTCGGATGCGTCAGGAAGAGCGCAAGTAAGGCGTACTCCCGGTACGTCAGTGGTAACGGGTGACCGTCGAGCCGAATGACTCGTTCTTCAGGATCAACCGATAAGAAGGGATCAGTCACGACAGGCACGGGTGGTACGACCGCCTTCGTGCGTTTCAACAGATTTTTGACACGCAAGACAAGTTCCGTTCCGTTGAACGGTTTAGTCATGTAGTCATCCGCTCCGAGCTGCAGCCCGATGATTTTATCGTTCATCTGATCACGCGCCGTCAGCATCAAGATCGGTAAGTCAGGTGTCGTCTGTCGCAACTTAGGAATCAAGTCGAAACCGGTCGTATCCGGTAGCATCAAATCGAGGACGATCAAATCAAAGGGTTGTGTTGCCTGCAAGGCGAGTGCTGCTGCTCCGTCGGCTGCCGTCTCGACCGTCTGACCATCGAGCTCGAGTTGCAATTTGACGAGATGTCGGATGCTCGCCTCATCATCGATGACAAGAATATACATGGGAATTCCTTCTTTCTGGACAGGTTTTTCTGTCCCCTAGCGTATCATGAAATCGTTTGCAATCACACCATCTGGACAAATGAAAAAGCCAGCTCCCGAAGTAATCAGGAACTGGCTTTTACTTATTTCACCGTAAATTTCACCGTGACAGAGTTGTCATATGCGTCTGGTTCGAACATCCATTTTTCAACACCCGTCTTCACCGCTTTAAATCCGTACCCATCAAGTTGTAACTTCCCTTCCCCTGATGACAGTGCCCGGTAGACATATGGATTCGTATCCTTCGTCGACTTACGAACGATTCCGAAACGTTGCCCTTTTTTGAGTGTCATTGACTTGCTGCTCGTCAGATGTGTACGACCACCATAATAATCGAGCGTCATGTATTTCGATACTTTCCCAGCAACTGTCCGATCATCTGCTCCCGTACCGACACGATGCTTTAACGTCTTCCCTTTATAGGAGTAGACATCATGAACAATCGTCATCGAACCAAGATAAAGTTTTTTATCTTTAATCAACGCGCGACCGAACGGATACGCTTCTTTTGCTTCGAACATCTTTTTGATCGCCTTACCATCCGTTGATCCGATGAGAATCGGTGTTACATAACCACCACTCCCACCAGCGGGTCCAATGACAAGTTGTTCTTTTTTCGTATCAAGGAGTTTTCCTTTCGCCCGAACATCATAGTAGTCCGTATCTCGATCCGTATACGTGTAAATCGTCGTCCATTTTTTCTTCTTCGCATCATACTTCTGCGCTTTACCGATGACATCATTCATATATGTCTTCGAGTTGAAACGTTCATACAGCGTAAACGTCTCGGGATACTTGCCACCGAGTAGATAGACGGACCGGACATCGATTGGTTTATAACCACCAGATAGTTTGCTTTTCTTTAACGCCGCGATTTGGCGATCAACGATTGATTTCTCTGTCTTACTGAGTGCTGCCGCCGAATCATTCGCTACTGGTAATGTGCTGATGATGAGACCAAGTGCTGTTGCTGCCACTATTTTTTTCATTGGAATTCCTCCTTATGATTAGTACGTCGTCGTATCGTTATGACTAAAGGTTTTTAGTGCTTGTGAGTCAGTGATGTACCAGCGTTCGTCATCTAAGTTGTACTTCAGGTAATATTTGAAAGGTACGTCTTTTCCAGGATTGCGTTCATCGAGTGAATCATCATCCTCTTTATAATAGCTACCTTCGTAATAGCAAATTGCTTCGACGGTCGCAGTCAAATCAGTCGCGACTTCGCTGACGGTGATGGATGCTGGGGAATATTCGATTTCATTCAAATATCCATCCCAGTAAACGCCATTCTTGTCCATGCTTGCATAATAACTTTGTTGTTTATTCAAATACGCAGACGACGTGAACAATGTGAAGGCTGACGTGTCTTTATCCATGTACGCCTGTTCCCACTCCTTCGCATGCTGGTGCACGGTATCAATGATGTCGCCTTTGACCGATTCTCGAACCTCCATGCCTCTACCTGTCGCTGAATCCGAGAGCGACTTCCGTTGATCAACGAGCCAGTCTTGTCCCGATTTCACAAGATTTAGTTCCCAGACGATCGTGCTGCCATCCGGACGTTCGTGTAAATACGGCTGATAAGACCGTGAGGAATAGTCGACCTTTACTTCGACCGTCGCCTTATCTCCTTTAATCGTAATATCGTTTTGAGGAATATCGTTGACCGTCAGCTCACCATCAAAGATGTAACCTCCTGTGACGAGATCATTCAAACTACTTTGGAAGTTCTGATTGTAAGTGTTCGTACTGACAGACAATCCTTTGACGCTCCGCTCCGTCAGAGCATCTTCGAGTTCTCGGAAAAAGAGCGTTGAAATATCCTGGATATTCTTATAATCCTGGTCGGACACTTCCTTCGAATCTGACTTTTTCGCCGCTTCCGTTGGTTTCGATTCCGATTTGTCCTGACTCGTCTTCTCTTCTTCACCAATGACGAATGAAGCATCCTGCTTCTTTTGTTCGACCGCTTGAGGCGTCTCTTCCTGGTTCAAAAAGAAATACGTCCCACCGCCCGCGGCGAGTAAGAGGAGCAGTGCGCTAATCCCGATCGTTCGCTTATTGCGTTTGTTCTTTTGTTTCTTTTCGTACTTGATGACGACGTATGCTCGTTCGATTTCTGTCCGTTCCTCGGATTCCTCCGGATGTGCTTCAAGCTTCTCAGCATACGCTCGCTCGAGCTCTTTCATCGATGAAGTACGCGATATCCCCAATCGTTCATATGGATCCATGATTCCCTCTCCTTTTGTTCAAAAATTTGTTATTTTTATCTTTATTTTACATTATAATGACGAAGTTAAGAAAGGAGTGCTTTTTAATGTCACATTGTTCGAATTGCCGAACCCCGATGAATGATCAGATGATCTATTGTCCGGTCTGCGGTCAAAAAAATCGTCCATCGCGATCCCGTTCCGCCAAAACATCATGGCTCATCGGATTGGTGATCGTAGTGCTTTGCATCGGTGGAGGTACGTTCGGTTATCTCAAATATCAAGCGGCACAACCGTTATTCAAGACGAGTGAACTGACACATGCAGCGGCTGATATCGATCAAGTCTTGCCGGAAGGTGCCTCAGCGACACAACGTAATCAACTGGCTGATGAGGACCTTGAGGATTACCTCATTTTTGATGCTGCCTCACCCAATTCCTTGTACGAGTTCCTGAACAGCTATGCCCAGCGCCTCCCCTTGCTCAACAATGGAGAAGATGGTGGTTGGGATTATTACGATCCTACCATCGAGGACTACAGCTCTTATGCTGATCTATTCTACGGTGAAGACGATTTAACAGAAGATGAGCGAGACCGTTTCGGCGATCGATTGAAGGTGTCTGAAGAAAATCCATATAGTTACCTCACATTAAAGGACATGACCTTCGATCGGATGGAAGCCATCAGCGAAAATGAATTCAGAGTCGAAACGACCGAGACTTATGCTCGCGTTCATTTCAGTAATGATGAAGACGAGAAACGATTCCATCGCGCCATCGTCGAATATGAGGTGACGTTCGATGACGACCGATACAGCATCACCTCTGTGAAACGAACCTTTAAGAAGGAGACGACATCATGATGCCACGCATACTTCCTTTTCTTTTAACAGCTAGCATACTAGGTGGTTGTAGTAACGACTCAGCGAATCTCTACTTGAAGCAAAGTGCTCAAAGCACGCTCGCTGGAGACCTTTTCGAAGAACAACAATGGCGCGAAAAAGCTCGGACGGAAGGTGCGACAGATAAGCGTCTGATCGCGCTGTCACAGCAGCAAGAGGCATTTCACGATTTGAAAGCCGCCTTGTTCATGAATCAGACGACGGACGCCCTTCGTCACGCGGAACGAGTCATGAATCAGACGTTCGGTGACAAAGCACTCGCGGATGAAGCAGCTAGTTATCACCGCACTCTTGGTAAGGTCGAAAAAGCATTTCGTGACGTGGCAGGTACCTACACGTACTCGACGAGTGATCAGGGCGAAAACGAACAAGATTATAGCGATGCGACGATTGATGTCGTAACGTATCCGAATCGTGAGGCGACACTGACAATCCATGATGCTCGAGATTATGAAGGACAACCACTTGATGACTTTACGTATAGCGGACGTTTTAATTCCGATAATAGCCTGATGCTATATTTCTATGAGTCTTCTTTAGAAATCGAGTTTGATGACGACGGCGGTCTGACCTTCCGCGATTCCGGGATTGAAAAAGACTCGACGATTGATTTTGAACAGACGACAAAACAATCCTTATGATAAAACGCTTGTCTTCGAAAACGGAGACAAGCGTTTTTGTTTGGAATCATCCTTTTGCATCTTTAAAGCGATTCAATCCATATCCCACTAATCCACCGAGGAATGGGAAGAGGAAAAGCATGAATGCATTCCACCATGTCAAAGTGGAAATGACGACACCGGCTAGGACATCGTTATCCCATTGCAGTTCAAACCGCGTTTGTGTGAAGTAGGCTAGAATGAGTCCACCAATCATGAAGACTCCAGCATAAATCGCAACATTCGGTAACGTCCGAATCCAGCGGAACCCGATTCCGATGTGGATGATGAACATCAGAATAAGAGCAATCAAGCCGTACGGAGCAATACTTGAACTAAGCAATTGTTCTTCTTCAAACGAAGTGGACGCATTCGCGATTTGTGCGAAGCGTGTCAGGAGTCCAACATCCACCGTTTCATCAAAGCGTGTCACTTTCGGATCAAGCGTTGGATCTTCTCCATTTTGAATCTGATTTCCGATAATTCCTTGGATTCGACTCAGATTCGAAGCTTCTCCCGCTTCTTCCACTGGTCGTTGCAGATCATTCAAACGGTCTTGGCCATATAAGGCAGCACCTAAACGGAATTCTTCCGTCAAAACGGTCATCTTGAAATCGACTTGTCCCGCTTGTGACATCGCGTAAAGCGGAGAAGCACCACTCAAGAAAACGAGACTCGCCGATTCCCCAAATTCGACTTCGTCCATTTCATCGAGCTCGTTTAGATAATACACTTGTCCGAATGATGTCAGTAGGACACCGAACAAATAAACGCTCATCAATGTTGTCGCAGCGATCCGTCCGACTTGCCAAGAACCGCTTAGATTCGTTTGACCGATGAATTGGAATAATAGAACACCTGCGAACGCTAGAAGGAAAATTCGAATCATTCCTGTGATCAGATGTAGATCGAAAACGCCGAAATCCGTCGCAAACAATCCGATAACCAATGTAATCACCGATAATGTCAGGGCAAAAACGACGGCACGTTCAATTCGTTCATTCCAAGATGTCGCCTTGATTCCGATGACACCACCTCGTTCGAGCAACCATGCGCTCCCGATTAATAGGATCAATCCCGGCAAGGATAGTAAGAAATGCCCTGAAAAAATATGAAAATCAAGTTGATTGATTGCTTTTTGAATATCAGAGAACCGATCCGCATCGTTACCTATCACTTCGGTCAGGAAGCGTGATTTCAAGTCTTCACTTGATGTGAGATTTAGACCAGCAAGGGCGACGAAAGCAAGGAAGAAGAACATTCCGAACGTACTAAAGTCATTCCCTACGTTTTCTTGAACAGTCTTGATTCCATCTAATGCTGGGTTATCACTGAGCAGACCGAGCATGATGAACAAGATGACGACGATCGCAGCAAAACAGATGACGGCGGCGATACTACCGATCGCAAGACTCGGATTCCCAAGCGAAAAATCGAATCGCGAGAAGAATGCGCGTCCGCGCTCTTTCCATGGAAGGTTCACGTTCCAATCCTGTGATTTCCACTTCTTACGAATGTCGTCCATACCCGGAAGACGGTCCACAAGTGAGCCTTCTGACGTCGCGGCGACGAGACGCGAATGTCCACAATTCGGACAGTAGGACGCGCGACCATCCATTTGCGTACCGCATCCGACGCAAAAATGGGCAGTTTGTTCAAAACGAATCGGACGGGCTTGCTTATCAAGCGATGTTCCGTCTACCTCGCAATACTGGGCGTGCGGAGCATGTGCTTGACCACAGGTCGAACAATACTTCATACGCGTTGCCCCATTTCTGATCCACAGCATGTGCAAAAATGCTGATCATTACGTTGTGGCGTATGGCATGTCGTACATGCGACTTTCGCTTGTTCGTTCTCACGGGGAACAGACGTGCCGCATTTCCCACAGAACTTCGCACCTGGCTCAAGAGGTGTCCGGCATGACTTACATTGTTTTTGTCCAGCTTCGACTTCCATCTCGTCAATCCGTGACAAGGCACCGAATACGAGTACTTCCTGCGCGAGAATATCCTCAATTTCTTGACGACGACCTTCATTCCGCAGCTTCATATAATGACGCTCTCCGATCTCGTACAGTAAGCGTCCTTTTTCACGTCGGGCTTGCTCCGCCTGATCCTGTAATTCTTTTGCTGTCATTCCTTGAAAACGTGATTTGACTGCTTGCCAATCCATCATCCGTGTAGCCTCCCTTATTCTTATTTAATATTCGTTGCCTGTTGAATCCGGAATTCTTCCTCATAGCTATCTTCTGAACTGCCATATGTGAAGAGGTAGCGGAAGAGTGATTTCGATGTAGACTTTCCTGGTGATTCACTCGCATACGTGTACAGCTCGCCTCGGATATATGTCGTCGCCATGACTTCAATACCGACCGTATCCCCGTACTCGACGAACTTCGCTGATGAACGATCAATCGAGGCATTCATGAACTCTCCGTCCCACTCCAAGTCCTTTCGACTCCAATCGTCATAGTTCTTTTGTTGTTTTGCAAGATAGGACGCATCATCAACGAGCGAGAAATAACTCGTATCTTGATAGGTTGCCGCATCGACCCAGTCAGACGCGTGGTCCTCGACGACTCCTTGAAGTTGGTTCAAAACGGCTTCTGACGGTGCGAACGTGAACGTCGCTTTTTTCGTATCCGGTTTGACGAGAATCTCATCCGAAGTTTCCTCTCCCCATGGGAACGAATTCTCGATTGAGAGTTTGATCCCGTTCTTCGGGATTGGTCCATAGTTCTTCAAATCTGATACTTGTTTCGATGTCGATTTTCCGTCAACGATCAAAAAGGCATCCGGATACGTCTGATCGAGCTCGATCGCATTTCCTTTTAACGTGATTTCGAATTTTCGATCCGCAGCGTCAAGCGTCAACGGATTGATCGTGACGTCGCTCGATTCTTTACCGTATTCGCCATCGTACGCGATTTTGGCATCCGTTAATCCCGGATAGACACCGTCCATCATGATCCCTTCCGCTGACGCTTTACTACTTTCCGTTCCAACAGGATTCACGAGTGTTACCTTCGTTCCTTTAAAGTTACTGATGACTTCCGTTTTGACACTATCGAGGCGTAAACGGTAATCCTTGAAGATTCCGAGTTGACGACCACTGGCGACGATTTGACCCGGAACATCACTATCGTTTTCTGCTTGAATCGACGCACCCGCCATCAATAAATAATCCATGAATGATTTCTTTTGCTCCGGCGTCTCTTTCAAAGCATCTAAAAAACGTTGCGCCATTTTTCGGTCAATCGGCTTTCCATTGAACTCTGTATGCTCAGCGAGTAATGTAGCGTCACCGGAGCGAATCGCATCGCGGACTTCATTCGTCGTCGCCTCAACAGTAAACCATTGTGTGGCGAGACCATAGTAGGCACCACCAGCTACGACCAATAATCCAACGGTCAATAAAATCGCTTTTGCAGACCTACTCGTTTTTTTAGGTCGAATTGGTCTTCCGTCGCGTTCTTTCTCTACAGATTCTGCGTGTTCTACATGCTGTTCTAAGGCATCACCGCAACTCGGACAGAATTTCAATCCACGCTTCGTAGCATCCGAACAATTCACACATGCCATGCCAAGCCTCCCTCTCTATTTTTCAATTTTAATTAGTAAAAAATAACCATAGAAAATTCTAACACGTATATTCTATATTTACTATTTATTGTAAAGATTATTTTATTATTTATTAAATAATGATTATTACGAAAACAACTAGTCTCGCTCTTATTTAAAAGAACAGACTAGTTGATACTCATCGTTACATATAAGATGTCACTTCAGTGAGACTGCATATTTATCAGCAAGGTCCTGTAAGTCATACATATACTCGCGTGCCGTCGTTCGAGTTTCCGTCATCAGATTGTTCGCTGAAGTAATTTTAGAAGCATCTCCCGTATCAATCGCTGAAATGATTTCAGACAGACCCTCCGTATTTTTTGCCATCATTTTAATCATCTTAGCATGTGTATTACGAAGCTCTTTCGGAGGTATGATTTGTTCAATCGGTTCTTGCATTTCGACTGATTCTGGTAAAAACTTTTCCGTTACTCGACTTCTGAATGTTAAATCATCGATTTCACCATCAATCGATTCTTGACGCAGGGTATCAAAATCTTTAGCAAATTGAGATAAATCTTGGGTAACCGGACGGACATCCGCTAAATAGCTTTTGAAGTTTTCCTTTTCATTACTGACCTGTGAACCATCCGTCTCGCCTACTTTGCTGACTGTTTCGCCCGTCGTTTCGCTTGAGTCACACCCTACTAAAGCAGCAGACATTAAACCTGACAGCAATATCGCCCCAATTTTTCCCATCGTTACCTCCAGATATCGTATTTAGTATAAGTATACATTTAAAAACATTTGAAACTTTTTAAGTTACATATAAAATAAATAATTTATATTAAAAGAGGCTGGGACATAACTAGCTGAATTTAACGAGAAGAAGGAATTGCCATCACTCAGGATGTGCAATTCCTTCTTTTTTTATTGTCTCGCGTCAAGTTG
>NZ_LMPV01000008.1 GCF_001423965.1 Exiguobacterium sp. Leaf196
CAAGTGGTCACACCCGTTCCCATGCCGAACACGGAAGTTAAGCACTTGAACGCCGAAAGTAGTTGGGGGCTTCCCCCTGTGAGGATAGGACGTTGCCAGGCAAACGGTGGTTCTGGAGCATACGCTCAAGGGCCGCCGCTTTTTTGTGTCTTTTTGTAGAAAGACACGTATCCATTTTAATGAAGGGACTGAACAGGGATATGGCGAAAAAAACGAAACTACGTGTAGCCGTCGAAGAGAACGAGACGATTGGTGCTTGTTTGGATCGTATCGATGCCATGGGATACCGCCCGACGGTCCGACGAGAAGAACCGATCTTTGGATTAGACGCTAATGGCGAACCGTATCCAATTCGTCAACAAATCGTCTTCGATTGTAAAGTGAAAGAGAATGAGTAACTGCCTAGAGCATCCTCCGATTCATGTGGAGGGTGCTCTTTTCGTTCTTGATTCCATGTGATGCCTTTCAAGAAAATAAACTCCGAATGGACAATCAATGAAATCAGAAAAACCTCTTTTAAAACCGAACGATAAATTTTCAGACAATTAAATTGTTCGCCTTTGGTTGACGCCTTGGGATGGACTTGTTAAGATGAAGTCGTGACAGGATGATTGAATATAAACACCTCGTATAATAGCAGGGATATGGCTTGCAAGTTTCTACCCAACGACCCTAAATCGTTGGACTATGGGGTATATGGATGTTCGTCGATATTTCTTTGGCGTACCTTTTTATACCCTAAGCCACCCTTTTAGCCGTGGTTTGGGCTTTTTTTATGCACAAAGGAGGAAACAGCGATGGGAAATGTAGAAGTCGGCGTCATCATGGGAAGTCAATCGGATTGGGGAACGATGAAACATACATGCGATGTGTTGGAGCAACTTGAGATTCCGTATGAAAAAAAAGTCGTCTCCGCACACCGGACACCGGATCTGATGTTTCGTTATGCTGAATCAGCACGTGAACGAGGACTGAAGGTCATCATTGCCGGTGCAGGCGGTGCCGCTCATCTACCAGGCATGGTCGCCGCTAAAACGACATTACCCGTCATCGGTGTTCCTGTGAAGAGTAAAGCGCTCCAAGGAATTGATTCCTTGCTCTCGATTGTTCAAATGCCAGGTGGTGTACCGGTTGCAACAGTCGCGATTGGAGAAGCAGGCGCAAAAAACGCTGGATTGCTAGCCGCTCAAATTCTGTCGATTCAAGATGAACGACTTGCCCGTAAGCTCGATCATATGCGTGTCGAACTCGAAGGGGACGTCATTGCATCTGGAGGGAACCTACTATGAAGCGAATCGGAATATTAGGTGGAGGTCAACTCGGTCGAATGATGGCACTGTCCGCCCGTAAGATGGGCTTTGAGATTCTGACGCTTGATCCAACAGACAACGCACCGTGTGCGCAAGTGGCGGATCAACACATTCAGGCAGCTTTCACGGATATTGAAGCAGCGAAGCAACTTACAGCTGAATCGGATGTCGTCACCTACGAATTCGAGAATATCTCAACGGAAGTCGCTGAAGCGATCGGAACGAAACTGATTCACGGAACGAATCTCCTCTTTCAAACGCAACATCGAGTTCGAGAAAAAGAGATGATTGAACGCATCGGGCATTCCGTCGCTCCATACTATCCGGTGACAGATCCTGCTGACTTAGAGGAAGCGAAGCAACGACTCGGATTACCGTTCGTCTTGAAGACAGCACGATTCGGATACGACGGAAAAGGACAGACCGTCATTCGGACGGAAGAACAGTTCCAAGCGGCAATCGAACGATTCGAACCGACAGAGTATGTCGCGGAGCAGTGGTTACCGTTTGATCAGGAAATTTCCGTCATCGTGACGCGAAGCGCAACAGAAACACGCGTCTTCCCAGTCAGTGAGAACATTCATCGGGAAAATATCTTGCATCTATCAATCGTACCGGCTCGCATTTCCGAATCGCTCGAACAAGAAGCAATTGCGCTCGCTGAATCGATCGCGGATGCTGTCGGGTTGATCGGTACACTCGCCATCGAGTTGTTCGTCGTCGGTTCTAGACTAATCGTCAATGAACTAGCACCCCGACCACACAATTCGGGTCACTATTCAATCGATGCTTGCGAAACATCCCAATTCGAGCAACATATCCGTGCCATCAGTGGTCTTCCACTCGGTGATACCCGTCTGACGACACCGGTCGTCATGGCGAACATCCTGGGTCAGCATGTCACAGCATTATACGAGGAACTACCGAGACTAAGCGCTCGGACGAAAGTTCACTTATATGGAAAAGCAGAAGCCAAGACAGGTCGCAAGATGGGACATTTAAACATCCTTGCGGACACGGTCGACGATGCTTTGGCAGAAGTCGAACGCCTGTCGATATGGAAGGAGACAGTTCAATGATCGAACGGTATACACGTCCTGAGATGAAAGCGATCTGGACCGAACAAAACAAATTCGAGGCTTGGTTAAAAGTCGAGATTCTTGCGTGTGAAGCATGGAGTGAACTAGGAGTCATCCCGAAAGAGGACGTTCAATTACTTTGGGACAATGCCTCTTTTGATGTCAACCGGATCCTTGAAATCGAACAAGAGACACGTCATGATGTCATCGCCTTTACGCGTGCTGTCTCTGAGACACTCGGAGAAGAACGTAAATGGGTTCATTACGGACTAACGTCAACGGACGTCGTCGATACAGCACTCTCATATCTGTTGAAGCAAGCAAACGACATTCTTGCTGCAGACCTCGATCGATTCATCGACATCTTAAAGGTCAAAGCGAACGAACATAAATATACGGTCATGATGGGACGAACGCATGGCGTACATGCAGAACCGACGACGTTCGGTCTGAAACTAGCGCTTTGGTACGAAGAGATGAAACGAAACAAAGTCCGCTTCGAAGCAGCACGTGAGACGGTCGAATACGGCAAGATGTCAGGAGCCGTCGGAACATTCGCGAATATCGATCCGTTCATTGAAAAATACGTCTGCGAAAAGTTAGGAACGAAACCAGCTCCAGTTTCCACACAGACGTTACAACGCGATCGTCATGCACACTATATGTCGACGCTTGCTCTGATCGCGACATCGATTGAAAAGATGGCAACGGAGATCCGCGGTCTACAAAAGACGGAAACGCGTGAAGTCGAAGAATTCTTCGCTAAAGGTCAAAAAGGATCATCGGCGATGCCGCACAAGCGGAATCCGATTGGCTCTGAGAACATGACAGGTCTTGCCCGAGTCATCCGTGGACACATGGTGACGGCGTACGAGAACGTCTCACTCTGGCACGAACGGGATATCTCGCACTCTTCGGCAGAACGCATCATTCTTCCGGACGCAACAGGACTGCTCAACTACATGTTGAACCGTTTCGGAAACATCGTGAAGAACTTGACGGTCTTCCCGGACAACATGAAGCGGAACATGGACCGGACGTTTGGGGTCATCTTCTCTGGACATGTCTTACTCGCTTTAATCGAAAAAGGCTGGTCGCGTGAAGCAGCGTATGATTTCGTTCAACCGCGTGCGATGCAGGCGTGGGAAGAACAAATCATGTTCCGTGACTTATTGTGGCAAGAACAGGACATTCAACAGCTGTTCACAGAAGAAGAGCTCGATGCGTGTTTCGATCCGACGTACCATACGAGTCGTGTCGATGAAATTTTTGAACGGTGTGGCTTGAACTAATCAACCTGAGACGGGGCATTTGCCCCGTCTACATCTTAGGATCATGGGGGACGAAAGCGATGCAACCACTTTATGAAGGAAAAGCAAAACGATTGTACACGACGCAGGAGCAGGATGTGCTCCGGATCGTCTATAAAGACGAGGCCACGGCATTCAACGGCGAGAAAAAAGAAGTATTTGCTGGAAAAGGCGAATTGAACAACCGATTGACGAGTCATTTCTTTGAAATCCTCGAACAAGCGGGCATTCCGACACATTTCATTGAGCGTGTCTCGGAGCGCGAACAGCTCGTACGTCGTGTCACTATCATTCCACTCGAAGTCGTCGTCCGGAACGTCGTCGCAGGAAGCTTGAGTAAACGGCTCGGTATCGAAGAAGGTACGGTGCTCGAAACACCAATCGTTGAGTTCTACTATAAAGATGATACGTTAGGCGATCCACTCGTCACCTCATCGCACATCAATTTACTGAAGATTGCGACTTCTGAGGAGCTAGAAGAGCTGTCGGACAAAGCACTTCGCGTGAATGAAGTCTTGCAACCTTACTTCCGTCAAAACGGAATCACGTTGATTGATTTTAAATTGGAATACGGCAAGACGGCAGGTGGAACGATTCTACTGGCTGATGAGATCTCACCTGATACATGCCGCCTGTGGGATCAGGAAACTGGAGAACATCTCGATAAAGATGTCTTCCGACGCAATATCGGTTCACTGACAGAGACTTACCAAACACTATTCAATCGCCTAGGGGGAAACACACAATGAAAAAAGTCATCGTATCGATCGCATTACGGGAAAGCATTTTAGATCCACAAGGAGTTGCTGTAAAAGGCGGATTGCAACAGCTTGGTTTTACGGGTGTCGAGAGTGTTCGAATCGGAAAACAGATTGAACTGCTCGTTGAAACGGAAACGACAGAAGCGATGATTCATGAGATGTGTCAAAAACTACTCGTTAACACGGTGATGGAAGATTATCAGATTACGATCGAAGAGGTGACGCCAGCATGAAGTTCGCGGTCATCGTCTTTCCGGGATCGAACTGTGATTTAGATATGTACCATGCGGTTAAGGATGCGCTCGGAGAAGAAGCCGAATACGTCTTCCATACCGAAACATCACTTGAAGGCTACGATGGTGTCCTGTTACCAGGTGGATTTTCCTACGGAGATTACCTTCGTTGCGGGGCAATCGCACGCTTCTCACCGATTATGGAAGAGGTCAAACGTTTTGCAACAGAAGGAAAAACCGTCCTCGGTGTCTGTAACGGATTCCAGATTCTTGTCGAAGCGGGACTCTTACCAGGTGTCTTGCATCGAAATAACGGTTTGAAGTTCATGTGTCGGACGGTCGAACTGAAGGTTGAAAACACGAAGACACGGTTTACATCAGATTATCTGCCAGGCGAGACGATCTCGATTCCAATCGCACATGGCGAAGGAAACTACTACTGCGACGATGCGACTTACGCGATGCTCCAAACGAACGGGCAAATCGCCTTCACATATGTCGATAATCCGAACGGTTCGCGCGGCGATATCGCCGGGATCACGAATAAAGCTGGCAATGTTCTTGGGATGATGCCACACCCAGAACGAGCAGTCGAGCTATTGACTGGCGGAACAGATGGATTGAAACTCTTTACTTCACTCGTCAAACAGGGGGCACACCATGCTAAAACAACAGTCTGAACCAACACCAGAATTGATTCAAGAGCAACGCGTTTATGCCACGATGGGATTAAGTGATACGGAATACCAGATGGTCGTCGATTTACTCGGACGCCAACCGAACTATACGGAAACAGGATTGTTTTCGGTCATGTGGTCTGAGCATTGTTCATACAAGACATCTAAACCGGTCCTCCGTCAATTCCCGACGACTGGACCACGTGTCTTACAGGGACCGGGTGAAGGAGCAGGAGTCGTTGATATCGGTGATGAGCAGGCTGTCGTCTTTAAGATTGAAAGCCACAACCATCCATCCGCTGTTGAACCGTATCAAGGTGCTGCAACAGGCGTCGGCGGTATCATTCGTGACATCTTCTCGATGGGTGCGCGCCCAGTTGCGCTCATGAACTCGCTCCGCTTCGGTCATCTCGGTACACCACGTGTTAATCAACTGTTCGAACAAGTTGTTGCAGGGATCGCGGGGTATGGCAACTGTGTCGGTATTCCAACGATCGGTGGCGAAATCGGATTTGATCGTTCGTATGAAGGAAATCCACTCGTCAATGCAATGTGTATCGGTTTGATCAACCATGCCGATATTCAAAAAGGTCAGGCAAAAGGTGTCGGGAACTCAGTCATGTACGTCGGTGCAGCGACTGGGCGCGATGGTATTCATGGTGCGACATTTGCCTCGGAAGATCTCGGAGAAGATACGGAAGCAAAACGTCCAGCTGTTCAAGTCGGCGATCCGTTCATGGAGAAGCTATTGATTGAAGCTTGTCTTGAGATCGTTGGTCATCCAGCACTGGTCGGGATGCAGGATATGGGCGCTGCTGGACTAACATCTTCTTCAGCAGAGATGGCTTCAAAAGCAGGCATGGGCATCGAGATGCACCTCGATGACGTCCCGCAACGGGAGACAGGGATGACAGCCTACGAAATGATGCTCTCAGAATCACAAGAGCGAATGTTACTCGTCGTCAAACGGGGGCGCGAAGCAGAGATTGAAGCAATCGTCAGCAAATGGGGGCTCCATGCCGTTCACGTCGGAGAAGTCATTGAAGAGAAAGTCTTACGGTTGATCCATCATGGGGATATCGTGGCGGAAGTTCCGGTTGACGCGTTAGCGGAAGAAGCACCAGTCTATGAAAAACCATCTCGCGTGCCTGCGTATTATGAAGAATTTCAAGCGATGGAAGAGACACTTCCAGTCGTCGAGGACATTGTTGAGACATGGCGAGCACTACTCCGTCAGCCGACGATCGCTTCAAAACGCTGGGTCTACGATCAGTACGATCATATGGTCCAGACATCGACGGTCGTCGCACCGGGATCAGATGCAGCCGTTATCCGTGTCCGTGGTACGAACAAGGCACTCGCCATGACGACCGACTGCAACAGTCGCTTCGTCTACTTGGATCCATATGTCGGTGGACAGATCGCCGTTGCAGAAGCAGCTCGTAATATCGTCGCGAGTGGGGCGACACCACTTGCCATCACGGATTGCCTGAACTTCGGAAATCCGGATAAACCAGAAGGCTTCTGGCAGTTGCAGCAAGCAACAGCCGGTATGGCAGAAGCATGTCGTGTCCTTGAGACACCTGTTATCGGTGGAAACGTCTCGCTCTACAATGAGTCAGCTGGTCAAGCGGTTCACCCGACACCGGTCGTCGGAATGGTTGGATTACACGAGCAAACCGAATGGATCACAACGCAACACGTCAAACAAGCAGGTGACCAGATTTATCTGTTAGGTGAAACAACAGCCGAGTTTGGTGGTAGTGAGCTTCAATATATGCAATTCGGTAAATCATTCGGTCGCGCACCACAAATCGATTTAGCAGTCGAACATGCACGCTTACAAGTGTTACAACAAGCAGTACAAGCAGGTGAAGTCAATGCGATGCATGATGTATCAGAAGGTGGTCTCGCAATCGCCCTCGCTGAGATGACGTTTGGAACGAACTTTGGGTTGAAGGTTCAGTTTGATGGACCAACGTTACATCTGTTCAGTGAATCGCAATCACGTTTCGTCGTCACTGTGCCACAAACGCACGTTGCAGCATTCGAACAACGGACCGGTGCTCAAGCGATCGGTGTCGTCACGAACGATGAGCTTCTTGTCATCGAAACGGCAGAGACACGGATCGAAGCAGACCGTTCGACCTTACAGGGAGACTGGGAAGGAGCAATCGCGTGTTATATGACATCAAAGGACTAAATGAGGAGTGTGGCGTCTTCGGGATCTTCGGACAACCGAATGCAGCGCAACTCGCTTACTACGGCTTGCATAGTTTGCAACACCGGGGACAGGAAGGGGCAGGCATCGTCACGAGTGACGGCGACGACCTCTTCCCGCACCGCGGGCAAGGACTGGTGACGGAAGTCTTTTCGGAAGAGATACTGATGAATCTTAAAGGACATCATGCGATCGGACACGTCCGGTATTCGACAGCAGGTGGAAACACACTTGAGAATACCCAACCGCTGCATTTCAAGTCGCGGACGGGAGATCTCGCTCTCGCACACAACGGGAACCTCGTCAACGCGGATTCACTGAAGCATCTACTCGAAGCAGAAGGTGCAATCTTTCAGACGACGAGCGATACGGAAGTCGTCGCCCATCTCGTCAAACGCAGTAAGCTCGATACACTTGAAGACCGGATTGCCGACAGTCTCGCGCGTCTTGTCGGGGCATTTGCCTTCCTCTTTTTAACGGAAGATACGTTATTCGTGGCGGTTGATCCACACGGACTGCGTCCACTGTCACTCGGGAAGACACCGGACGGCGGCATCGTATTTGCGTCAGAGACATGTGCCTTTGATATCGTCGGTGCAGAGTTCATTCGTGATATCGAGCCGGGGGAGCTCGTGACGATCACAGAACACGGCATGTCGTCTCGTCAATACATGCAACCACGCGAACGAGCGATGTGTTCGATGGAATACATCTACTTCTCACGTCCAGATTCAATCATTGATGGCGTCAACGTCCATACGGCCCGGAAAGCACTCGGGAAAAAGATGTATGAAGAAGCACCGGTCGAAGCAGACGTCGTTACAGGGGTACCGGATTCCAGTATCTCGGCAGCGATCGGTTACGCGGAAGCGAGTGGTATTCCGTATGAAATGGGATTGATCAAGAATCGTTATGTCGGACGGACGTTCATCCAGCCGTCACAGGAGTTACGGGAACGTGGGGTCAAAATGAAGTTGTCTGCGTTACGCGGTGTCGTACAAGGGAAGCGTGTCATCATGGTCGATGATTCGATCGTCCGAGGAACGACGAGTCGCCGCATCGTCGGTTTATTACGTGAAGCCGGTGCAACGGAAGTTCATGTCCGTATCACGGCACCACCGATTACGAATCCATGTTATTACGGGATTGATACATCGTCAAAAGACGAGTTGATCTCTGCCCGGTTGATGCCGGAAGAAATCCGTCAAGAAATCGGTGCTGATTCACTTGAATTCCTAACTGTACCGGGTATGGTCGATGCAATCGACCGCCCGTTCGATGGACCATTAAAAGGACAATGTACCGCTTGCTTCACAGGAGAGTATCCGACACCGCTCGGTTCGCTCGAGTTAGAAGCTAAACTTTGATAGATGGGGGAAGAACATGAGCAAACATTACGAAGCAGCAGGTGTGAGTCTGACGGCAGGATATGAGTCCGTCACTCGAATGAAAAAACACGTCGCCCGTTCGATGCGCAAAGAAGTATTAACGGGACTCGGTAGCTTTGGTGCGATGTTCGACCTCAGCCAATTGCAGTTGAAAGAACCGGTCCTCGTCAGTGGGACAGACGGGGTCGGTACGAAACTCAAGCTTGCCTTCGCACTCGAACAACACGATACGATCGGGATCGACTGTGTTGCGATGTGTGTGAACGATATCATCGTCCAAGGTGCAGAACCGCTTTATTTTCTCGACTACATCGCGCTCGGTCAGGCGATTCCAGCGAAGATCGAACGAATCGTCGCCGGTGTTGCTGAAGGATGTGTCCAAGCGGGCTGTACGTTGATTGGTGGTGAGACGGCAGAAATGCCAGGGATGTATGCGGATGGCGAATACGACATCGCTGGTTTTGCCGTCGGTGCCGTCGAGAAGCAAAAATTGATTACCGGTGACAAGGTCGCAGCAGGCGATGTCATTCTCGGTCTTGCTTCGTCCGGTGTCCATTCGAACGGCTTTTCACTTGTCCGTAAAATTGTCGCCGAGAGTGGCCTTAGCTACGAAGATGAAGTCATGATGCTCGGTCATACACTTGGTAATGCGCTTCTCATGCCGACACGTATCTACGTCGAAGCGGTCAAAGCTGCCCTTGAGACGGAAAAGATTCAAGCGATGGTCCATATTACAGGTGGCGGTTTCTACGAAAACGTACCACGCGTCTTGCCAGAGGGTCTTGGTGCATCGTTTGATCCGAAAAAGTGGCCGACGTTACCGGTCTTCGACTGGCTCGAGCAAGCAGGTGATCTGCCACGACATGACATGTATAATGTCTTCAACATGGGGATTGGTTTCATGTTGATCGTCAAACCGGAAGATGTCGTGGAAGTAACAACACGTCTCGCTCGTGAAAATGAGACGGCGTACGTGATTGGTCACGTGACCGATCAAGAAGGTGTCCGGATTCAAGGGGTCGACGCATGAAGATCGCCTGTTTTGCATCAGGAAGCGGTAGTAATGTCGAAGCACTTTTTGAAGCAATCGAGGCAGGGACGTTACATGCCTCGATCGAACTAATCGTCTGCGACCAACCGGACGCAACAGTCATCGAGCGAGCAAAACGACGTGGATGTGACATCTTCGTCTTTCGAGCAAAGGACTATCCGGATAAACCGAGCTTTGAGCGGGAGATCATCGCTCGTCTTGAAGCAAAAGGTGTTGAACGGATCATCCTTGCCGGGTACATGCGTTTGATCGGGGAAGAGTTGCTCGGACGATACGCAGGGCGAATTGTCAACATTCATCCGTCGCTGCTTCCGGCGTTCCCGGGAAAAGATGCGATCGGACAAGCGTTTCGTGGCGGAGTTAAAATCACAGGTGTTACAATTCATATAGTCGATGAAGGAATGGACACAGGACCCATCATGGCTCAAGAAGCCGTTCGGATTACAGAAGAGATGACGCGTGAAACGTTGCAACAAGCGATTCAGCGTGTCGAACATAGACTGTATCCGCAAGTCATCGAAGAGTGGATGAAAGAGGAGGCAAACGTATGAGAGCGTTAATTAGTGTGTCGGATAAAACAGGGATCGTCGAACTAGGACGAGCGTTTCATGAAGCAGGGATCGAGCTTGTCTCGACAGGCGGAACACATCAAGCATTAGAGGAAGCTGGGCTTCCGGTCATTGGTATCAGTGAAGTCACACAATTCCCAGAGATGCTCGATGGACGTGTCAAGACACTTCATCCGATGGTCCACGGTGGACTACTTGGTCGTCGTGATCTTGAATCCCATCGCGAACAGATGGCTGCGCAACAGATTCAACCAATTGATTTCGTCGTCGTCAATTTGTATCCGTTCAAGCAGACAGTTTTACAAGAAGACGTTGCTTATGCGGATGCGATTGAGAACATCGATATCGGTGGTCCAAGCATGTTGCGATCTGCAGCGAAGAACCACGCGGCTGTGACGGTCGTCGTCGATCCAGCTGATTACGAAACAGTCGTTGCTGAGGTTCGTGAAGGTGGAACAACGTTTGAGACACGCCAACGTCTTGCAGCGAAAGCCTTCCGTCATACAGCGGCGTACGATGCGTTGATCGCGGATTATTTCTTGACGCAAACAGGCGAGAAGTTCCCGGACCAGTTGACGATCACGCTTGAGAAAGTCCAGGATCTCCGTTACGGAGAAAATCCACACCAAGAAGCAGCCTTTTATAAAACACCAATTTACCGTGGGGCTTCCCTCGCTTCAGCGAAACAGTTGCATGGTAAAGAGTTGTCGTATAACAACATCCAAGATGCGAACGCTGCACTCGAAATTCTCGACGAGTTCCGCGAAGCAGCAGCCGTCGTCGTCAAACACATGAACCCGTGTGGTGTTGCCGTCGGTCCAACGATCGGAGAGGCATTCCGTCGCGCGCATGCAGCCGATCCGGTTTCAATTTTCGGAGGCATCGTCGCCTTGAACCGTGAAGTCGACCTAGAGACAGCAGAACAACTAAGCGGTATCTTCCTTGAGATCATCATTGCCCCGTCCTTCACGGAAGAAGCCTTCGCCTTATTGTCAGCGAAAAAGAACATTCGTCTGCTTGAACTCGACGTCAAACGTGTCCAAGCGATCCGCTATACAGCAGTTGCCGGCGGTATGCTCGTCCAAGACAGTGACGATGAGACATTAGATGATGCAGCAGCACGTGTCGTGACAGACCGCAAACCGACAGCAGCGGAATGGGAAGACTTGAAACTCGCATGGCGCGCTGTCAAACACGTCAAGTCGAATGCGATCGTTCTCGCAAAAGACGAAGTAACCGTCGGTGTCGGTGCAGGACAGATGAACCGTGTTGGTTCAGCGAACATTGCAATCACGCAAGCTGGAGAAAAAGCGATCGGCGCGTCCCTTGCTTCCGATGCCTTCTTCCCAATGGGCGATACGGTCGAAGCGGCAGCAGCAGCTGGTATTACAGCAATCATTCAACCAGGCGGCTCGATTCGCGATCAAGAGTCGATCGATGCATGTAACCAACACGGCATCACGATGGTCTTTACGAACGTTCGACATTTCAAACACTAAGCGGAGGCGATTTGAATGAAGGTATTGGTGATTGGTAAAGGAGGGCGTGAACACGCGCTCGTCTGGAAGCTGGCACAGGATGAACGGATCGAGACAGTGTATGCTGCGCCTGGGAATGCCGGGATGACACAAGCTACATGTGTTCCGATCGCCGAAAATGCCATCGATGAACTCGTGGCGTTCGCACAAGACGAACAGATTGATTGGACGATCGTCGGACCAGAAGGACCACTCGTTCTCGGGGTCGTTAACGCCTTTCAGGCAGCGGGACTGCAGGTTTTCGGACCGACACGGGAAGCTGCGGCAATCGAGGGAAGTAAGCAGTTCGCGAAGGAATTGATGGCGCGTGCCGGTATTCCGACCGCTGCTCACGCCGTCTTTACTTCAGCAGCAGAGGCAGAAGCGTATGTTCGCAAAGCGGGTGCACCGATTGTCATCAAAGCCGACGGCCTCGCTGCCGGAAAAGGGGTCACGGTCGCAGAAACTGTGGACCAGGCACTTGCAGCGATCCACGATACGTTTGCCGGGGAGTACGGGCAGCAAAGCCGCGTCGTCATCGAAGAGTGTTTGGTCGGGGAAGAGTGTTCGTTAATGGCGTTCGTCCACGAAGAGACGGTCATTCCGATGGTGTTGTCGCAAGATCATAAACGGGCATTTGACGGTGACTTAGGTCCGAACACAGGAGGAATGGGCGCGTATTCACCGTTACCTCAGTGGGACGAAGCAGCGTTGACGACAGAAGCTGTTGATCGCATCATACAGCCGCTCGTCGATCAGATGGCAAGCGAAGGAATACCGTTCACTGGCTTCCTCTATGCCGGTCTGATGTTGACGAAACAAGGACCGTTCGTCATCGAGTTCAATGCTCGGTTCGGTGATCCGGAAACGGAAGTCATTCTCCCACGCTTAGAGACACCGTTACTTGATGTCATCAGACCACTGATGGACGGACAGACACCAGAAGTCGTTTGGACGGACCAAGCAGCTGTCGGTGTCGTCGTCGCTGCAGAAGGATATCCAGAAGCGCCAAAAACGGGACAAATGATTCCACTCGATCAGATCGGGGATGCCCTTCTCGTTTTTCATGCCGGAACAGCAGAACAATCCGGTCAACTTGTCTCAGCCGGTGGACGTGTCCTCGTCTGTGTCAGTCTTGCAGAGACGATCGAGCAAGCTGTCGAACAGGTCTATGCGAACTTACCAGACGTAACGGATCAGCCATTCTTTTACCGAACTGATATCGCTCAAAAAGCCTTTCGTTCCTCACATGAATCATGATAGTTGAACCAGACGCACTCGACAGAGTCTCGTCTGGTTTTTTTATTTCTTGGCGAAGTGCACGAAAAGATTTGTCTTCCATGGCGAATTTGTGTTATTTTGACCAAATGAATCCGGAACGGGGCAAAACTTCTTGAAACTTACTTAGCAACATTTTAGTATAAGAACTATAAGAAAGCGTTTTCAATAAAATAAAGGAGGTCGAGCTTTCGTGAAAAAAAATTGTGGAAGATCCCCTTGGACGAAATCTGAAGTACGAACACACCAAGCGGTCATCAGCGGAAAGCTTGCACCGACACTTGTCATACAGAATGCCACTTACCTAAATCATGGCGTCAAAGCATGGCGGACGGCGAACATCTGGATCAGTGGCGACCGGATCGTCTATGTCGGTCCAGAGATGCCGGAACAAGCCGATGCCTACCATGATGCGACAGGTCAATATATCGTACCCGGTTACATTGAACCTCATGCCCATCCGTTTCAACTTTATAATCCAGCGAGTCTTGCAAAATTCGCAGCAGAGCGAGGAACATCGACCCTCGTCAACGACAACATGTTGTTATTATTAGAGCCGACGGAGCAAGCGTTTGCTCAAGTCGAGGCGCTAGCGGACCTACCGACCTCGATGTACTGGTGGGCACGACTCGACGCGCAGACCGAGCTTGATGCCGATAGTATCTCGATCGATAATCGCCGGATTCAAGCATGGCTCAAACATCCACAAGTCATCCAAGCGGGTGAGTTGACGGGATGGCCACGTCTCTCGCAAGGGGACGATGAACTGCTCCACTGGATGCAGGATGCGATCAAACTTGGAAAACCAATCGAAGGTCATTTCCCTGGTGCTTCAGCGAAGACGCTGACAAAGATGGCGCTGTATGGTGTGACGAGTGATCACGAGGCAATGACGGTCGAAGAAGCGATGACACGTCTTGAACTTGGTTATACGACGACGATTCGTTATTCATCGATTCGTCCGGATCTACCGGATATCTTTAAGGGGCTTGTCGAAGCGGGATTGACGCAGTTCGATAAGGTACTAGTGACAACAGATGGTTCGACACCCTCCTTCTATAAAGCGGGCATGATGGATGAGACGATCCGACTGATGCTCGAGGCAGGCATTCCGGTCGAAGAAGCGTACCGGATTGCGTCATACAATGCAGCGCGTCACTTTAATCTCGATCATCTACTCGGAAGTATCGCGCCAGGACGGATTGCACATCTCAATTTCCTTGAGGCAAAAGATGCTCCGACACCTGTCGCTGTACTTGCGCGCGGCATATGGGTCCGTCAAGCCGACATTCCATGTTACCCAGCAGAAGCGCTTGATGCTGCTTATGCCCTTATGCCACGATCAGAAGTCCAGATTTCCTTAACGGAGCAGGATTTTTCATTCAGCATGCCGGTTGGTCTTGAAATGGTCAATTCCGTCATCATGAAGCTCTATCAAGTCGAGCATGACACGAGTGTACCTATGCTACCAGCAGGTTGCGATGAATCCTTCCTGATGCTACTGGACCGCGAAGGGAAGTGGCGTTTGAATACCGTCTTGAAGAACTTTGCGACACAAGTCGGAGGTCTCGTCAGTTCGTACTCGATTAGTGGTGATATTTTGATGATCGGTAAATCAAAACGAGATATGCAAGTCGCGTTTGAGCGGATGAAAACATTTGGCGGTGGAATCGTTCTCGTCGAAGACGGAGAAGTCATCGCTGAAGTTCCATTGACCTTAATGGGGCAGACGTCCGACTTACCACTCGAGGATTTGATCGTTCAAGAAACCGCTTTACGGGAGGCATTATTTGCCCGTGGATATGCCTTTGAAGATCCGGTCTATACGTTGCTATTCCTAGCGTCGACACATCTACCATATGTGCGAATCACACCACAAGGTATTTACGAAGTCCTTCGGAAAAAAGTCCTTTTCCCGGCGATTTTGCGATGATGCTTGAATTTTAAAACGTCGCGCTTTAAACTATTAAAGAGCAATTGAATGGGAAAGGGAGTCACAAGATGCAACTCGATAAATTGCGTGGAAAAGAATTAGATCAGTTATTTACAGCCATCATGAAGATGGATTCATTAGAAGATTGTTATACGTTGTTCGAAGACTTAGCGACCGTCAACGAAATCCAGGCGCTCGCCCAACGTCTGGAAGTCGCACGTCAATTACGTGAAGGCAATACGTATCACAAAATCGAAAAGGCGACCGGTGCTTCAACAGCAACGATCTCGCGTGTCAAACGTTGCTTGAACTACGGTTCTGGTGGTTATGACTTAGCACTCGCCCGTTTAGGTCTTATCGAGCAAGAAGTAGCGGATAACTAATGTTATCCGCTACTTCTATGAAGGGGGGCGCACCGATATGGATTTTGCGTTACAACAAAGAATTCAACATTTCATTCGAAAGCTGACGCCTATCCAGTCGCTCGTCATCATCTACTTCGTTGCTGTCATCATTGGGATCATTCTGCTCGGCTTACCGTGGTCGACGAAAGGAAATTACGACTGGGACTTCACGGACCTGGTCTTCATGGCGGTCAGTTGTGTTAGTGTCACCGGTCTGACGACGGTCTCGGTTTCGGATACCTTTACGACGTTCGGGTACTTCATGATCATGATTTTAGTACAAGTCAGCGGGATCGGCTTGATGTCGCTTCATATCGCGATGTGGGTCATCCTCGGAAAACGAATTGGCTTTCGGGAACGTCAACTTGTCGTCCGAGATCAAAACCAGACGACGATGCAAGGTGTCGTCAAATACATTCGGGAAGTCATCTTGATCATCGTCTCGATTGAGTTGATCGGAGCATTGATTCTCGGGCTGTACTACACAAAGTATTTTCCGACGTTAGGTGAAGCGATGCTTCAAGGGTTATTCGGGTCAGTCAGTGCGACGACGAACGCCGGTTTTGATATCACGGGAGAATCGTTACTACCGTTTCGCGGTGATCTATTCGTCGTCTTCATGCAAATTCTGCTTTTGACGCTCGGCGCGATCGGTTTTCCGGTACTCGTTGAAGTCCGGCGTTATATTTCGTACCGGGCAACACGTCAGGCGACACGTCAACCGTATCATTTTTCACTGTTCACGAAATTGACGGCGTCGACGTTCTTCATTCTCGTTCTCTTTGGAATGGTAGCACTACTACTATTCGAATGGAACCAATCCTTTAAAGGCTTACCAATCGATGAGAAGCTCGTCGACGCCTTGTTCCAATCCGTTACGACTCGTAACGGTGGATTGACGACGATCGATATCACGTCCTTCTCACAAGCCTCGATTTTTGTCTTGTCGCTCTTAATGTTCATCGGAGCGTCACCGTCTTCCGTTGGTGGGGGGATTCGAACGACGACGTTCGCCGTCGCTGTCTTGAGTGTCATCGCCTTCATACGAGGGGAATATGGGATCAAAATCTTCGGTCGTGAGATTGGTCAATCGGATATTTGGAAGGCCTTTGTCGTCATCGTCGTCTCGACTGGCGTGACGATGGTTGGATTGATCGTATTGTTGATTGTTGAGGACGCGCCGTTCCTGGTGCTGTTCTTTGAAGCGTGTTCAGCGTTCGGTACGACCGGTCTATCGCTCGGCATCACGGATCAATTATCGGATATCGGAAAATGGACGTTGTCTGTGCTGATGTTCATTGGTCGAATCGGTGTCATCTCGTTCGTTCTTCTGTTGAAAGCGAACCAACCGAAACGTAACTACAACTATCCGAAGGAATCCGTCATTATCGGATAAGGAGGCTCTTGTATGAAACGTGCCTTTTGGATCAACTTCGCGTATATCTTTGCTGTACCTGTCTTACCGTTTTTGGCGCTCATCAATGGGCGAGCACTCTGTTCACCAGATTCACCGTTACTGGACGTTCCGGTACTCGGCTTCTTTTTAGCAGAACCGTGGGCGTTCGTGCCGGTATATGCCGTCTTTGCGTTGTTACTGGCGTCACTGTTGACGAAACGACGGACACACGTCTGACCATCTCGCTCTGCGCGAGATGGTTTTTTGTTTTATACTGAATGTGGAATGAGAAAGAGAGGATGGGACGAACCGTGTTATTACCTTTTAATGAATGGCGACATGTCTTTAAACTAGATCCAGCAAAACCAATTGATGATGCTAGCCTACAGGCGATTGCGACGTCTGGAACGGATGCGATTCTTGTCGGTGGAACAGATGACATCACACTCGATGCAACGCTTGATCTCTTAATGCGTTTGCGACGATATCCAGTCGCAGTGGCACTTGAGATTTCAGAACTCGAAGCCGCAACGATGGGATTCGATACGTATTTGACGCCGACAGTCCTGAATGCGGGAACATTAGAGTATGTCGTCGAAAAACAGGTCGAGGCATTAGAACAAGTCGGTCATATGCTGGCGCACGCTGATCTTGTCGGGGAAGGGTATATCGTCCTGAATCCTGATGCGAAGGTCGCGCGTGTGACACAAGCAAAGCCGTTAACGTTGGATGAAACCGTCGCTTACGCACAACTTGCGGATAGCGTCTTCCGCTTACCGGTCGTCTATCTCGAATACAGTGGCGTTTACGGGGAACCAGAACGAGTAGCAGCCGTTCGCGATGTGTTGAAGCAGGCACGCCTGTTTTACGGCGGCGGCATCGACTCCGAGGAGCGGGCGCGTGAGATGTTGCAGTATGCGGATACGATCGTCGTTGGGAACGTCATTTATGAGGATTTAAAAGCAGCGCTTGCGACCGTCGCAGCGACACGATAAAATATAGGAACAAAAGTTCGGAATATAAGAAATGAGGCTATTGATATGTTTAATTTGAGTGAACAGCTCGTCAGTGGACTAAACCCTGAGCAAGCAAGAGCAGTCAAGCATACGGAAGGTCCACTGCTGATCATGGCAGGAGCCGGTTCCGGGAAGACACGCGTCCTGACACACCGGGTCGCTTATTTGATGGCGGCTAAACAAGTCGCGCCGTGGAACATCCTTGCGATTACGTTCACGAACAAGGCAGCGCGGGAAATGCGGGACCGGATTGGTCGTTTGGTCGGTGGTGTCGCAAACGATATTTGGGTCTCGACCTTCCACTCGATGTGTGTCCGGATGTTACGTCGCGACATCGATCAGCTTGGATACGATCGCAACTTCACGATCCTTGATTCAAGTGATCAGCAATCGGCGATCAAGCTCGTCTTAAAGGAACAAAACTTGGACCCGAAAAAATGGGATCCGCGATCGATGCTGACGATCATCTCGTCACAGAAAAATGAATTACGCAGTGCTGAATTCTACGCCTCGATCGTGACGAGTCCGTATGAGAAGACCGTTGCTGAAATCTATAAAGGATACGAAGCGGTCCTACGCCGGAACAACGCGCTCGACTTTGATGATCTAATCGGAAAAACAACAGAGTTATTCAAGAAGAGTCCGGATGTCCTTGCGTACTATCAAAAGAAGTTTCGCTACATCCATGTTGATGAGTATCAAGATACGAACAAAGCTCAGTATGATCTCGTCAATCTGTTAGCTTCGGGACATCAGAATCTCTGTGTCGTTGGGGACTCGGATCAGTCGATTTACCGCTGGCGTGGCGCTGACATTGCGAACATCCTCTCGTTCGAAGAGGATTATCCGAGTGCAGCCGTCATCTTACTCGAGCAAAACTACCGTTCCTCGAAACGAATTTTGGAAGCGGCCAACCATGTCATCCAAAACAACTCGACCCGTAAAGATAAGAAACTTTGGACGGATAACGACGAAGGCGAGAAGCTGATCGTTCATACGGCAGAGAACGAGCGGGAAGAAGCATTTTATATCGTCCAGGAAATTCGGAATTCACTTCGCTATGGGATGAAACTGAGTGATATCGCGATTTTATACCGGACGAACGCACAATCGCGTGCGATCGAGGAAACACTTCTCAAATCAAACGTTCCGTACAAAATGATTGGCGGCACGAAGTTCTACGATCGTAAAGAGATCAAAGACGTGCTCGCTTATCTCCGTTTAATTTCGAATCCGGACGAAGACCTGTCCTTCGCACGAATCGTCAATGAACCAAAACGCGGTATCGGCGCGACGACAATTGATAAGCTGCGTGATTTCGCCGATTTACAAGGCGTGTCACTGATGGAAGCGATTCGCGATATCGAATTGTCGAGTATCGCACCAAAAACGGCAGCGAAATTGACGGATTTCCGGACGATGATTCTCGGACTCAGTCAAATGCAAGAATTCATCAGTCTTTCGGAACTGGTTGAAGAAGTGCTTGAGAAATCGGGCTATCGTCAAGTGCTGAAGGAAGATAAGACGCTTGAAGCACAGAGTCGTCTTGAGAACATCAACGAGTTTATCACCGTTGCACAGAACTTTGAGAAGGAGACGGCAAAAGCCGATCCGGAAGACCGGACGATCATCGCCTTCTTGACTGACTTGACACTCGTCGCCGATGTCGATTCACTCGACGAGACGGATCCGGAAGAACAAGTCACGTTGATGACACTCCACTCGGCAAAAGGACTCGAGTTTCCGGTTGTTTTCTTGATTGGGATGGAGGAAGGTTTGTTCCCGCATAGCCGTTCGCTTCAAGATGAAGACGAGATGGAAGAAGAACGTCGCCTCGCGTATGTCGGGATCACACGTGCTGAGAAACGCCTTTACTTGTCACATGCGCGGATGCGCTCCCTGTACGGACGAACGAACGCAAACCAAGAATCACGGTTCCTAGCGGAGCTGCCGGAAGTCGTCATCGAGCGGACCGGTAAAAAAGCGAAGCCACTCCCATGGGAAGATCGCCCTGTCCCACAAGGCAAAGCGGTCATCGGTCGTTCAATCAGTAAACCGACAGCGATGAAGACGTCAGGTGCGGAAACGCTCGGTTGGTCGGTCGGAGATAAGGCAGAGCATGGGAAATGGGGACTCGGTACAGTCGTCCAGACTCGGGGTGAAGGAGATAATCTTGAAATCGATATCGCATTCCCAGCAGTCGGAATCAAACGATTGCTCGCAAAATTCGCACCGATTAAAAAGGTATGACGGGAGGTCCACAGATGGATGCAAGCCAGCGTATAGATGAGATTCGTCAAACATTGAATCGCTACAGCTACGAATATTACGTACTGGATCAACCAACGGTACCGGATGCGACGTACGATCAATTGCTTCGTGAACTGACGGAGCTAGAAACAGCGCATCCGGAACTAATCACGCCAGACTCGCCAACGCAGCGCGTCGGCGCAGCACCGCTTGAAGCCTTCGAGAAGGTGACGCATGACTTACCGATGCTGTCGCTCGGAAACGTCTTTGATGAGACAGAAATTCGCGAATGGGTCGCTCGGATTGAGCGGTCGCTCGGACGTTCGACCACTTATGTCGCCGAACTGAAATTCGATGGACTTGCCATCTCGCTGAAATACGAAGACGGTCGATTCGTTCGTGGAGCGACACGCGGTGATGGAACAGTCGGCGAAAACATCACGCAGAATCTACGGACAATTAAAGCGTTACCGCTTCGTCTACAGGCAGAAGAGACGGTCGAAGTCCGCGGTGAAGCCTATATGCCGAAACAATCGTTCGAACGATTGAATGAAGACCGGGCAAGCCGGGAAGAGACGTTATTCGCGAATCCACGTAACGCGGCAGCAGGTAGTCTGCGTCAGTTGGATTCGTCGATCACGGCGTCGCGTAATCTGTCGTTGTTCGTGTATGGCGTCGGCGTCAATACGTTGACGGCTCGTTCACATAGCGAAGCGATGGCGCAACTCGCTTCACTTGGCTTACCGACCAATCAACATATGCAGACGTGTGAGACGGTCGAAGAGATTCTTGCCTACATCGCACATTGGACAGAAGCACGTGCGAGCCTGCCATATGAGATCGACGGAATCGTCCTGAAAGTCGATCGATACGATGATCAGGAAGAGCTCGGCTTCACAGCAAAAAGTCCCCGCTTCGCGACAGCCTATAAGTTTGCGGCGGAAGAAGTCATGACGACAGTCGAAGACGTTGATTTCAGTGTCGGTCGGACCGGGAAAGTGACGCCGCGTGCCCGTTTTGCACCGGTCGTCGTTGCAGGATCGACGGTGACGTATGCAACACTGCATAACGCTGATTTCATCGCCGAAAAAGATATCCGCCTTCAGGATTCGGTCATCATCAAAAAAGCGGGAGATGTCATCCCGGCAGTCGTACAAGTCGTCACGGCAGAGCGAACGGGAGAAGAGACACCAATCGTCTTCCCGACCCATTGTCCGGCCTGTCAATCGGAACTCGTCCGTCTCGAAGGCGAAGTCGACATCCGCTGTGTCAGTCCGGAATGTCCAGCGCAATTGATGGAAGGTATCATTCACTTCGTTTCGCGTCAAGCGATGAACATCGATGGTCTCGGTGAAAAAGTCGTCCGTCAATTGTATGACCATGAAGCAATCCGGACGATTGCCGATTTATATCGACTCGATCGCGACGAGTTGTTGACGTTCGACCGAATGGGTGAGACGTCCGTCGATAAATTACTTGCGGCGATCGAAGCCTCGAAGCAGAACTCAGTCGAACGTCTCTTGTTTGGTCTCGGAATTCGACTCGTCGGTCAAAAAGCGGCGTATCTCCTAGCGGAACGTTTTGATTCGTTAGCAGAGATTGCGGCAGCTAGCTACGAGGAGATCGTCGCGATCGATGGTATCGGTGGGAAAATCGCGGACTCCATCGTAAAGTACTTCGAGCACCCAGAAGCACAAGCATTGATTCGTGATTTGGAACAACTCGGTGTTAATCAACAGTTCCTTGGTGAACGAGTTGATCAGACGAATGCACCGCTCGGTGGAAAAACGATCGTCTTGACGGGAACACTCGAAAGCCTAAAACGGTCAGAGGCAGGGAAGCGTCTTGAAGCACTTGGTGCCGATGTGACGGGAAGCGTCAGTAAAAAGACAGACGTGCTCGTCGCAGGGGAAAAGGCAGGTTCTAAGCTGACGAAAGCAGAATCGCTCGGCATCGAAATTTGGGATGAAGCGCGTCTGTTAGAAGAATTAGCCAAACACGAGGCTTAAGACCACTGCTATATGAACTAAATAAAGGAAGGCGGGATTCCGCCTTCCTTTATTCGTATTGATCCAATTGTCACGAAGCAATCGTCTCGCTTCGAATCAAGGTACCTTGTTTGATGAGACGATTCGTTGCCGTTTCCGGAGGATCACATGTGATTAATGTGATGGTTGGAGAAGCGACAGATTGGTCGAGGACGGACAATGTCGTCGGTGTGACGAGACGACTTGACGTGATCCGGTACGTATACCGATGTGTTTTCGTCGTGACGATAACGGTATCGCCTTTCTTGACGTCAGGTAGACGATTGAAGTGAAGACCTTCTGTGAAGCTTCGGTGTCCGGCGAGCGCATAATTGCCTTTTCCAGGCGATCCGGTTTTCGGAATATGACCGATACTTCGATCGAGGACTGCTGTCGTCGATCCCTCTAAGATGACTTGTTCAAAATCAATGCTTGGTATCGAGAGTAATCCGACACCTGATTTTGCAAGAGGTTGTTTGGTTTCTTTTGCATCGACGATTTTTAGACTGTTGGTCCATTGTTTCTTTAAATGTTCAGCTTCTTGTTCGCGCTGATAATCACTGATGAAGGGCCAAACGATGAGAGCGATGCCTGCTAACAAAAAAAGCAGACCGATGAATTTACGGCGTGTCATGATAAAAAGTCCTTTCGGATGCGTGAGGGCGCATCATCTTTTTTGAAAAACAGGGGAAAACTTGTCCTTCCCCGATGGAAAACGATTCTGTTATGATAAAGAGAACGATTTGAAAACATGGGGTGCAAATAGAGATGAACTATAAAAAAGCAGTAGCGTTGACGTTATCGAGCACGTTATTTTTGGGTGCTTGTTCGTTCGACCTTTCGCCAAGTAGCGATACAAAAGAAGTCATTACTGAAAGTGAACAAGGTAAGGAAGTCCAAGCCGTCGTCAGTCCAGCCATTGATACGACGGATTCGTATTACCGGACGGTCTTACCGTTTCGTCCAAGCGTCGCACGTGGAATGACACAAAAGCGTGTCAGTTCGCGTCTTGAGCTCGATGAAATCGAAACAGGATTGATGCGTCATTCGACACAATTTTTTGATCCGGAAAAATACTATTACCAAGAAGGTCAGTTACTCGAAGCCGACCAAATCGCAAAATGGTTGTTACGAAAAGGGAAAGCAGGCGATGGCGTCAGCGATCCTGAAGGTTTAAACCCAGCCTACACGTCAGGTAAGTCATATAAAGAAAAAAATCAAAAGTCACCTATGATTCTATCGCATATCTTAGAGCAAGACTACATGCTTGAAGAAGATAAGAAGCTTGAACTCGGTGGTACATCAATCGCTCTCGTCTTAAATAGTGAGTATGTTTTCCAAGATGAAAACTATGGACCGACCTATACCGTTAAACTTGATGAAAAGAAAGTCGTTGCTGAAGGGAAGCGGATGGCAAACGATTTAGTCAAGAAAATGCGTAAGACGCAGGGTATGAAGACGACACCGATTCACGTCGCCCTCTACCTCCAGGAAAAAGAAGGTTCACCGGTTTCCGGTCATTATCTCTCGTCTGCATTCATCGGTCGCGGGAATCAAATCAGCGCGAATGATTGGAAGAACTACAATGAACGCTATTACTACTACCCGTCAGCACGTGCAACGAATGATGTTCGTGATGATGCGGCGAAATTTGATTTATTCAAAGACCGTCTAGAAGACTACTTCCCGAACTACACCGGTATGATGGGGGAAGGCTTCTATCAAGAAGATGAACTTAAAAAGCTTGAAATGAAGATTCCCGTTCAATTTTACGGAAAAGCAGAACTCGTCGCATTCGTTCAGTACGTGACGTACCTGCTTGAGAATCGTTGGGAATATAATCGAAACATTCCGACGACGATCACTGTGACGAACTTGAACGGTGATACGGAAGCGATGCTATTCCTCGATCCGGATACAAAAAAACCAATCGTCAAGATTCGTTGATTTCTCCATTTACTTTATAAAGCGACATTCCTTATTTAGCGGAATGTCGCTTTTTTGTATGACGAACGCTTGAAGATAGAAGTATATGAGTATGAAAGGAAGGGTATGGAAGAAGAATGATATTTTGTTTCACTTTCCCATTTTTTAGGTTTACGAAAGTCAGTAGGAGAGAGCATAATGGAAGAAGAACAGTTCTATAAACGGGGACGGCGCGATGAATCGCCAGTTCTTTTAAAGAAGATGATAAAGGAGAGATCTAGATGAATGGCGGTATCTATTCACAAATCGGAGCAGTTCGAGAAGAACTACCATCGTCCTCACGAAAAGTCGCAGACTACGTCTTGACGCATATGAACCAAATTGCGCGCATGACGATCCACCAACTCGCAGGGGAGTCGGATACAAGTGCTGCTGCAGTCGTTCGCTTTTGCCGTGCACTCGGATTAAAGGGATATCCAGAGCTGCGGATGCGGATTTCGGCTGATACGGCACGCACGGATTTAAAAGGATATCATGATATCGAAAAGGATGAACGTCCGGTCGACTTGATTGAAAAAACGCTTAGTAACAGTATTCAAGCGTTGCAGGATACAGCGAAGCAGTTGAATGATGAACGGATTGCGGATGCGATTGATGTGATTGATCAGGCACGCGCGATTTATTTTTACGGGATTGGGGCATCGCATGTCGTCGCAGAAGACGCGGCGCAAAAATGGACGCGTGTTGGGAAACTGGCGATTCAAGAAACGGATCAACATCTGCTTGCGACGATTTTAGCAAATGCACGCCCAGAAGATGTCTTTTTTGCGATTTCCTACAGTGGTGAGACAGAAGAAGTCGTTGAGTTGATTCGCTTGGCGAAAATCCAAGGGTTAAAGGTTATTAGTCTGACGCGTTTTGGGGACAATCGGATCAGCCAACTAGCAGATATTGCGCTTTGGACTTCGCGCGCACCGGAAGCACCGCTTCGTAGCGCGGCACTCAGTTCACGACTGGCTCAACTGTTTGCGATTGACGTCTTATTCTTGTCCTATGCTGCGGGACACTATGAAGATACACTCGAACGTCTTCAATTTACGCGGGAGAGCGTTAAAACACTGCATCAAAAAAAATAAGGGGGATACATACATGTCAGAACGAACTGCCGGACTAGACGCGTTGTATCCGGAAATGGTGGAGCGTCGTCGTTATCTCCATCAGCACCCGGAGTTATCGTTTCAAGAAGTCGAGACACCGCGTTATATCGCGCAACATTTAAAAACGCTCGGAATCGAAGTCAAGACAGGAGTGGGTGGACGTGGTGTCGTTGGGTACATTCGTGGAGGAAAACCGGGGAAGACCGTCGCGTTACGTGCCGACTTCGATGCTTTACCGATTGCTGACGGAAAAGAGGTCGCGTATCGATCGACAGTTCCGGGCGTGATGCATGCGTGCGGTCATGACGGTCATACGGCGACGTTGCTTGCCGTCGCAAAGACGCTCATGCAACAGCGGGAATCGTTACCGGGGAATGTCGTCTTGATTCATCAACATGCGGAGGAAGTCGTCCCGGGTGGTGCGCGAGATATGATTGCCGACGGTTGTCTTGAAGGGGTCGATGTCATCTTCGGAACGCATCTTTGGTCAACGATCGATCAAGGACACGTCGGTATTCGAATCGGTCCGATCATGGCAGCGGCTGATAAGTTCGAGCTGATCTTATATGGAAAAGGCGGACACGGTGCGAAGCCACACGAGACGATTGATGCTGTCTTACTCGGGGCAACGATCGTCAAGGAATTACAATCGATCGTCAGTCGTCAACTTAATCCGCTAGAGCCGGCAGTCGTGACCGTCGGAACGTTGCACGCGGGGGATACGTTTAATGTCATCGCAGATCAAGCGACATTAACAGGAACGGTCCGAACGTTTAATGAAGCGACAGCGGACGAGATCATTGAGCGGATGGAGCAGACGATCAAAGGAATCTGTCAGGCGGTCGGAGCGACGTATCAATTTACATACGAAAAAGGGTATCCAGCTGTCGTCAACCATGCGGTACCCACCGTATTGATCGAATCCGTCGCACGAGAAATCTTAGGAGACAAGCATGTATTTGAAATCGAACCGACGATGGGCGGCGAGGACTTCGCGTATTATCTGCAACACGTACCCGGTGCGTTCTTCTTTACAGGAGCCGGGGACGCTTCGTATCCACCGCATCATCATCCCCAGTTTGATTTTAAAGAGCCAGCGATGCTTGACGCAGCGCGTATTCTGGTCGAAGCAACGTGGCGGTATTTAGAACAAACTGCTGAAGCATGAAAAAATCGCTCGTCTTGACTCCGAAAAGGAATCAGGGCGAGCGATTGTTGTCTTCTTAACTTAAAATTTCTTGAACACGGCCAACTTGTCCGTCTTCTAGGCGTACTTTGATCCCGTGCGGATGCTGCGGTGATTTCGTGAGAAGGTCTTTAACGATTCCTTCTGTTCGTCTACCTGTTCGTTGATCTTGTTTCAACACGATGCTGACTTTAAGACCAGGTGTGATATTTTTACGTGTTTTACCGTCCATCTGTAGATCCTCCCATCGTTCATTTCCTGTTTGGCTATCAGTATAACATGGTTCAGCCGGTGAAACTTGTTTGTCGCAAGGACGTAAAGTGAAAAGAGAACAGAATGTCAGAAAAAAGTTTGACTATATTTGACCAATTAAGATGTGACTTTTATAATTAAGGTAATGAAGTATAGGAAAAGGAAGTGAACTCGAATGGCAAAAGACTATTATCAAACACTCGGTGTCGCAAAGGATGCATCGAATCAAGATATTAAGCGCGCGTACCGCAAACTGGCGAAGCAATATCATCCAGACGTTAACAAGGAGGCGAGTGCGGACCAGCGCTTCAAGGATATCCAAGAAGCCTTCGATGTGCTTGGGGATGAGGAGAAACGAGCACAGTACGATCGATACGGCAGTAACTTCGACCGGATGGCAGGTGCTGGAGCTGGGGGCGCTGGAGATTATGAAGATCTGTTCCGACAGTTCGGAGGTGGTGGACGGACACGACCTGGACAATCGTTCGGATTTGAAGACATGTTCGGTTCGTTCTTTAGTCAGGAAGAAGTGTCGACCGATGAAGAGCTTGAATTGACGGTTCCACTCAGTCATCTCAGTACGAATGAAAAAGTCACGGTGCGTCTTGCGACTGGTTCGATTCAGTTGACGCTACCGAAAGATGTCTATGACGGCAAAAAAGTCCGCTTACGTGGAAAAAGTTCGATGCGTAACCGACAAGGTGTCGCGGGAGATGTTTACGTGACGATTCACCTGAAGGATGACGATCAGTTCCGACGGGTCGACCAAGACGTCATCTCGACCGTCCGCGTTCATCCGACGACACTTGTACTTGGAGGAGAAGTCGTCGCAGATACACTTGAAGGAAAACGAATTAAACTGAAAGTCAAACCGGGCACAAAACCAGGAGCACGACTTCGGATTCCAAATCGTGGTCTGAGTCAAGCGAATGGTCATCGTGGGGCATTACTCGTCCAACTCGAAGTCAAGTTACCTGAGATGGACCGCGCCTTTTATGAAGAGTGGGAACGTCAACTTGCAGTGAAGGAGTGATCAAGGATGGATTTTGAACGTTTAACGGATCGGGCACATGAGGGAATCGTCTCTGCCCAAGCGATTGCGAAACAACGTCGTCATAGTGAAATCACAGAGTGGCATTTGTTACTTGCCTTACTTGCTCAAGAAGAGGGAATTGCACGGGTCATTTTTGAAAAGTTGAATCAACGGATTGAGACATTGAATGCAGCGATTGACGAAGCGATTGGTAAGCTTCCGGCTTTGTCCCAGGCGACGACGCCACGGATTGGGGGCTCGTTGCTGAACGTGTTGACGGAAGCGGAGACGGAAGCGCGACTCATGCAGGATGACTACGTCTCCGTCGAACACTTATTATTAGCCCTGATCAAACAATCAAGTCCAGCAGCTCAGTATTTACGTCGTCAAGGCATTACGGAAGAGACACTTCGGGAAGCGATCGTCAGTATGCGAGGCAATCGGAAGGTCACGACGAAAAATCCCGAAGAGACGTTTGATGTGCTGAAAAAATATGGACGCGATCTCGTAGCGGACTTCCGATCGGGGAAAACGGATCCGGTCATCGGTCGTGACGACGAAATTCGACGTGTCATCCGGATTTTAAGTCGGAAGACTAAAAATAATCCCGTTTTAATCGGAGAACCTGGTGTCGGGAAAACGGCAATCGTTGAAGGGCTCGCGCAACGGATCGTCCGAGGAGATGTACCGGAGAGTCTGAAGAACAAGCAGTTGTTCAGTTTAGACATGAGTGCACTCGTCGCTGGTGCAAAATACCGTGGTGAGTTCGAAGAGCGCCTGCAGGCAGTCTTGAATGAAGTCAAGGAGGCCGAAGGACAGATTCTCTTATTCATCGATGAGCTGCATACGATCGTTGGTGCCGGGAAGACGGACGGCGCAATGGATGCTGGAAATATGCTCAAGCCAATGCTTGCGCGAGGAGAATTGCACTGTATCGGTGCGACGACGCTTGACGAGTACCGAAAGTATATCGAAAAGGATCCAGCGCTCGAACGTCGCTTCCAACAAGTCCTCGTCGCGGAACCGGATGTTGAGGATACGATCTCTATTCTGCGTGGATTAAAGGAACGGTTCGAGATTCACCACGGTGTGCGGATTCATGACAATGCACTCGTCGCGGCGGCGATGTTATCCGATCGGTATATTACGGATCGGTTCATGCCGGATAAAGCGATTGATCTCGTCGATGAAGCGTGTGCGATGATTCGGACGGATATGGAGTCGATGCCGGCTGAACTCGATTCCCTCGTCCGCCGGGTCATGCAGCTCGAGATCGAGGAAGCAGCATTAAAGAAAGAGACGGATGAAGCATCCCGGAAACGACTTGCCGTCTTACAGCAAGAACTCAGTTCTGCCCGAGAAGATGAGAGTGCGCTTCGGACAAGATGGGAACGGGAAAAAGAGAGTTCGCAAAGTGTCCAACAGTTACGCGCGGATCTTGAGAAAGCGAAACTGGCGTTACAAGAAGCCGAGGGGCGCTATGACTTAAACCGGGCATCAGAAATCAAGTACGGTCAAATTCCAGACCTTGAAGCGCGTCTGAAAGTCGCGGAAGAATCATCTGAACACGTCTCCCACGAACTGGTTCGAGAAGCGGTGACGGAAGAAGAGATCTCCGACATCGTCTCGAAATGGACCGGCATTCCAGTGACGCGGCTCGCGCAGGGCGAACGGGAAAAGCTACTCTATCTCGAGGATACGCTTCATGAGCGTGTCTTCGGTCAAGACGAAGCGGTTCGTCTCGTCGCGGATGCTGTCATTCGAGCGCGAGCAGGTATCAAGGATCCGAATCGTCCGATCGGCTCGTTCTTGTTCCTCGGTCCGACAGGAGTCGGGAAGACAGAACTTGCAAAAGCCTTGGCGGCAGCGATGTTTGATAGTGAAGATCATATCGTCCGCATCGATATGTCGGAGTATATGGAAAAACACAATGTCTCCCGTCTCGTCGGTGCGCCTCCAGGATACGTTGGTTATGAAGAAGGCGGTCAATTGACGGAAGCCGTCCGACGGAGCCCGTATTCGGTTCTTCTATTCGATGAGATCGAAAAAGCGCACGGAGATGTCTTCAATATCTTGCTTCAGTTGCTCGACGATGGTCGGTTAACAGATGCGCAAGGACGTGTCGTCGACTTCAAGAACACGATCGTCATCATGACATCAAACATCGGTGCGACCATCTTGCTTGAAGCAGCAAAAGATGGTGTCATCGATGCGGCGGAAGAAGAAGCCGTTCGCCAAGAACTGAAGCGTCACTTCCGACCGGAATTTTTAAACCGGATTGATGATACGATTTTGTTCCATCCACTCCACCGGACAGAGATTGAACGAATCATCGACAAAGCGGTCGAGAAGATGACTTCTCGCTTGTCTGGACGCGGCATTACGATTGATGTCACGGATGCTGCGAAGACGCTGATCTTTGAAGAAGCATTCGAACCGCAATACGGTGCGCGTCCAATCAACCGTTATATGCAACGGACGATTGAGACGAAGCTTGCCCGAGCTTTGATCAGTGGGGCGATTCAAGATGGTTCCCAGATTGCGATCGATGTAGCAGACGGTGAACTAGTCGTAAACGGATAAAGCAGATGCTAGAAAAAGGAGTCGACTCGGCTGAAACGAGTCGACTCCTTTTAGCGTTTACGGAAGAACCATATCCGCATCCACCAGATGCGTGATAAGCTAGAAAAAAAGAGAAAGAGGGAACGCCATGAATGTTACACAAGCCCAACTCGAGGAGTTGATTGAGGAGTGTCGTCCGTATACGGTGCTTGGACAAGTCGCAAGTTACATTCCAGAGCTTGCGAAAGTTGATCCGACCCAACTTGGTATCGCTGTCTGTAATGCCGACGGGACGTTCGTTTCGGCAGGTGATGCGGACACGATGTTTACATTACAGAGTGTGTCGAAGATCATTACACTGGCATTCGTCCTCGAGACATTCGGAGAAGATTATGTCTTTTCGAAAGTTGGGATGGAACCGACGGGTGATGCGTTCAATTCGATTGCGAAACTTGAAGAGACGATTCCGACAAAACCGCTCAATCCAATGATCAATGCAGGAGCACTAGCAGTGACCAGCATGTTGCCGGGAACGGATGCTGCGGATAAATTACTACAATTGCGTCAATTCATCGCAAAACTATTGGATATTAAAGTAGAAATGGTAAAATATGACGCAGATGTCGCTGAATCAGAATTCGAAACGACAGATTTGAATCGAGCGTTGCTCTACTTCATGCGCTATCACGGCGTCATCGAAGGCAACGTTGAAGAGATCATCGACGTCTACACGAAACAATGTGCGATTTTGACGAACTGTAAAGGACTTGCCATGATGGGGAAAATTTTAAGTACATCTGGAAAAACGCCATCCGGGCGTCAAGTCATCTCGCGACGTAACGCACGAATCATCCGGGCCATCATGACGACATGTGGCATGTATGATGCATCTGGAGAATTTTCTGTCCAAGTCGGACTTCCTGGAAAAAGTGGTGTTTCCGGTGCGGTCGTTGCCTGTGGTAGAAGTGATTTCGATATGGCTGATCTCGGAATCGGTGTGTTTGGTCCTTCCCTTGACGCGAAAGGCAATTCGATTGCCGGAACAAAGATGCTTGAACTACTTGTTCAACGTCACCCGTGAGCGATCTCAACTTGATCGAGTGCGTTACGCAGTTCATCCTCTAAGCGTTTGATCTGATGCAAGCGCTCTGCTTGATAAGCAGTCGGAACCTCGAATGACCGCCATCTTTCCAGTCGCTGATACGTGTCATTGATATGTCCGAGTTGCGTCTGGGTTGTTTTTAGACGATCGACAGCGGACTTCGGTTGATTTGTATAGGGACGCAAGTACTCGACCGTATAGCGGTACGCTTTCGTCGCAAGCCGCAACTCATGCATCCGTTCGATACGTTTGGGACCATCCTTTCGTTGTACTTTTTCAAATTGTTCACGTTTTTTCTCATAGCGTTTCTCCGCGGCATGAATCAGTTCTTTTTCTGACATCCGCTTGAGGCGTTTTGTCATCGGACTCGCTAAAAATCGACGGACGGATCGATCCAGTTCATTTGAGATCAAGAGATGCATCGTCTCAATCAAGGTCGAACGTTTTCCTTGGAGTTGTAAGGCGACATGGTTTGCGAACAATTGGTCGATTTCTGTTTTTTTCGAAGTCGCTTCGAGCTGTACGTCGAGATCGCGCACTTCACCGAAGGCGTGCATCAGACGCTTCCAAATCAAATAGACGGGTTCTTCCGTCAACTCGACCAATCGAGCGAACGTGATCAGTTTCCGCAAGCGAATCCGAGCTTGATGGATATCTTCCGGATTTTCAAACGTTTGTGATTCTTTGGCATAATGATTGAAGGTAGACCAGGTCTCGAGTAGTTCAAAAGTTAGCTTTTCAGTATCTCGATGGTTCATGAGATGAATCCCTCCTTGGATTGATTTCGTAAGAGTTCAAGAATGATGCGTTTTAAAATTAAGGAGGACTCCTCCTGAAATGTGGTGGAAACATGTTAGAAACAGTTACGTTCTCAGGAAAGATGAAGCAATTTGTGAAAATCTTCTTTCCAATTCTCGTAACGCAAGTCGCGTTTTATTTAATCAGTTTTTTTGATACGGTCATGGCCGGTCGATATGGCTCTGCTGATTTAGCTGGAGTCGGTGTCGGAGCAAGTCTATGGGCACCTGTTTACACAGGGTTGACTGGTATTCTACTTGCCGTCGCGCCGCTCGTTTCCCAAGCGATGGGAGCGAAACGCGAGCGGGAAGTCAAACGGATCGTCATGCAGGCGTTGTACGTCGCTGTCGTAATCATCGGATTGACAGTCGTCATCGGACTTCTCGCTGTCAATCCGATTCTCGAGCGGATGGAGTTATCGGTAGAAGCGCGCGAAGTCGCACGGAACTATCTCTTGATGCTAGCGCTCGGCATCGTGCCGATGTTCGTTTTCTTCGTCTTACGAACACTCATCGATTCATTAGGAAAATCGAACATTACGATGGTCTTACTACTAATCTCTTTACCCATTAACGTCCTTTTCAATTATCTATTCATTTTCGGAAACTTCGGTTTTCCGGAACTCGGTGGTGTCGGTGCGGGAGTTGCGACTGCCATCACGTACTGGATTCTTTGTCTAGCAATCATTGCTGTCGTCATGAAAGGAGAGCTGTTCCAGCGTCTTGGTGTTCTCCGACGTTTTTACCGTCCGGACATGAAGCGGATCAAGGAATTGATTCTACTCGGTGCGCCGATCGGTCTCGCGATTTTTTCAGAAGTCAGTATTTTTTCAGCCGTCACCTTGTTGCTTGGAGCGTATGGCGACGTCATCATCGGTGCCTATCAGGCTGCCATCAACTTCGCCTCGTTCGTCTATATGATTCCGTTGTCCGCTGCGTCCGCATTGACAATCACAGTCGGTTTCGAGGTCGGTGCTAAACGGATCAAGGATGCGGTTCAGTATGTTGGCATCGGGTTGACGATGTGTGTTGCGGTTTCCGTGTTTTCCGGTATCCTGTTGTACTTAAAGAATGAAGAACTCGCAGCGTTATATAGTCGAGACCCAAAAGTCATCGAAGCAGCTGCACACTTTATGATTCTCGCGATTTTCTTCCAATTGTCAGATGCCGTCGCTGCACCAACGCAAGGTGCACTACGTGGGTTCAAGGACGTCAACGTCACCTTCTTATTGACGATCGTAGCCTACTGGGTCATTGGACTACCATTAGGTTTTTATCTTGAACGCTACACAGCACTTGGACCAGATGGATACTGGTGGGGATTGATCATCGGTCTTGCGGTCGGAGCGACACTATTGCTTGTTCGTCTTATGTACTTAATCCGTAAATCAAGGAGGCTGGCATCTTGAAATTCTCAAAACAACGGCTCATGACGATTGCGAAGATCATCTTGCCGATCGTCTTGATCGGATTCATTTTTTATCAAGGACAAAATGAATTACGCAGTTTGTCTCTAAAGGAATCAATTCAAGCGATCCGCCAAGTACCATCTTGGCAGTTCATCCTGTTGATTCTCGCAGGTCTCGTGGCAGTCTCGACGATGTTCTTTTATGACTTCTTTTTGTTGCGCTCGCTAGAAGCAAAAGCACCAGTCGGATTGATTTTCCGAGCGTCCTGGATTGCGAACTCCTTTAATGGCATCATCGGTTTCGGAGGTCTCGCAGGGATGGCCATCCGGTCCGCCCTGTATCGACCATTCGTTGAAGGCGGACGCCTGTTGAAAGCGATCGGTTGGATGGCGCCGACATTGATTAGCGGTTTGTCAATCTTATCGACATTATCCCTCTTGCACATCTTCCCAGCGTTTGAAGTGCTTGAAATGAAGAAATGGTTATGGCCTGTCATCATCGGTGTTGCCTTATTCTTCCCGCTCTATCTATTGTTCTCGTTTCGACGTGGGAACAGCAGCATTCATCCGAAATCGATTGCCTTATACTCCGTTGTATCGTTTGCGGAGTGGTTTAGTGCCGGTGTCGTCGTCTATCTCATTTTGGCAGCACTCGGAACAGACGTCAGTTTTGCAAAAGTGATCGGTGTCTTCATCATCGCTGCGACAGCCGGTTTGATTTCGATGGTACCTGGCGGATTCGGTTCATTCGACTTAGTCTTTTTGATCGGTATGCAGCGTGCCGGAGTCGAGGAAGGCATCGTCTTGACGGGATTATTGATTTATCGTCTCGTTTATTACTTGATTCCCTTCTTAATCGGTGTCGTCTTCTCGGCTCGAGAGTTTAGTGGTCCAGTCGTCAAGATGATCGAAGATAAACCCATTGTTGGTCCGTCGGTTGAGGTCGGGGGTGTCATTTGGCGCTTGCAATTGCGATTCCTCAGTAAAATTCGTCACTTCACCTTAGCGTTGATTACGCTTGTCGCGGGTATCACGATCTGGGGGCTAGCGATTTTGCCACCGGTCTCGACACAATATGAATATCTGGAATCTAAATTGCCCCATGAAGCGTTGTTGCTCGCAAACAGTTTCTTTTTGATGGGCGGACTATTATTTGTCCTCTTATCGACGGCGCTCTATCGTCGAACGAAGCGTTCCTTGTATATGATGTATGGCGCATCGTTCTTCGCGCTGGTCGGGATGGCACTTCGTGGATTTAACTTGATTTCCTTCCTTGCCGTCGTCGTCGTCCTCGGATTGTTACTGATGTCTCGTAACGCGTTTCATCGGGAACGGACACTGATTACGACGTCGCGTTTCATCCGGGTTGCGTTCGTTGGTCTGTTGTACATTGGCGGGTTCGTCTTTTTCGGATACGCTTTTTATACACTCGGGTCGGCAGACGGAACAGAAGTGTATCCGTCGCATGAGATTTTCATGTTTGCCGCGAGCTCATCCATCTTTGCGCTCGTTTATGGATTAGTTTTCATACGCTTGTTTAACACATTTAATCAACCGGTGCTCGGGGAGCAGTTTGATGCTGAAAAAATCGAAACGGTATTACGTGAACAGGGTGGCAATTATTTGAGCCATTTGGCGTTTCTCGGAGATAAGCGCTTCTTCTTTTCCGAAACAGGTCGTTCGTTCATTCAGTTTAGTCAGACTGGCAACCGGATCATGGTACTCGGTGATCCAAGTGGAGATCCAAAGGAGCATTCACAAGTCATCGCCTCCTTCCTGCGCCGTGTCGAAGATCTCGGATACATTCCGAACATCTATCAGATTCAAGCACAAAACATGTCGCTGTATCATGATTTCGGCTTCAACTTCTTCAAACTCGGCGAAGAAGCGATCGTCGATATTCCGTCTTTCACCGTATCAGGAAAAAAACGAGCTGGACTTCGCTCGATTAAAAATCGCTTTGAACGAGAAGGTATGACGTTTGAAGTGATCGAGCCACCTTTTTCGGATACATTGTTAGCAGAACTGCAAGAGGTCTCGGATGAATGGTTAGGTGGGAAGTCTGAAAAAGGCTTCTCACTCGGTTACTTCCACAAACCTTACTTAAATCGAGCACCAATCGGCATCATGCGTGAAGCGGAAGGACGGTTGATCGGATTCATGACGTTCATGCCTGCTTACCAAGAGGGAGTCCTATCGATTGACTTGATGCGTTTTCGACCGGACGGACCGAACGGGATTATGGATGCGATGTTCATTCGGCTATTCGAATATGCGAAAGAAGAAGGCTACCGGACATTCAACATGGGAATGGCGCCACTCTCGTCCGTTGGCGAGGATGAAACGTCCTTCTGGCAAGAACGTGTGGCGGCAGATGTCTTCAATAATATTCGTTACATGTATAGTTTCACGGGTCTACGACGATACAAAGAAAAATACGATCCAAAATGGGAAGGGCGCTACCTTGCTTACCGAAAGCGGCAATCGTTACCGATAGCAATCTTAAAAGCGACGCGTCTGATTTCTCGAAAGAAAGACCGAATTTTATTACCCTGATCGACTGACGCATGAAGATGGCAGTAGACGGGTATACAAAGGGCGACCCTTTGTCTAATGACAAACGGGATCGCCCTTTTGCAATTTCAGTTCAAATGTATAAAGGTCTATACAACTAGAAATAATCACGTTATACTAAATACGAAAGCAAGTCATGGAACGGATAGAGAAAGGGTGATGCCAGATGACAGTGATCATCAATGCCCGGATTTACACGGGAGAGCAGACGATTGAAGACGGGTTCATTCGCTTTGACCGAACCATCGAGGCGATTGGAACAATGTCGGAATTTGAGGAAATCGCAGGAGAAGAGACGATCGATGCGCACCATCAATCACTCATTCCTGGAATGATCGATGTGCACATTCATGGGGGATATGATGTCGATGTCATGGATGGAGATGCCGAGAGGTTGCATCATTTCAGCCGACAGATGTTACAAGAAGGCGTGACGTCCTTTTTAGCGACGACGATCACCCAAGATTGGGCAGACATCACACGAGCGCTCGAGACGGTGCGAACAGTCGTTGAGGAAGAGGACACGACGATCGTCGGTGTTCATCTCGAAGGACCGTTCATCAACCCGGATTATGCTGGTGCGCAACCGCGCGAATATATCGTTGAACCCGATGTCGAACAGTTCCTGAAATGGCAGGAAGCGTCTGGCAATACGATCAAAATCGTGACCTATGCCCCAGAACGCCCGGGAGCGCGTGCATTCGAAGAGGCAGTGCGATTAACGGGTGCGATTCCGTCTGCCGGCCATACGGATGCGACGTATACCCAAAACCAAGCTGGTCATGTCACCCATGGTACTCATCTCTACAATCAAATGCGTGCGCTGCATCACCGGGAACCGGGAACAGTCGGGTACTGTCTCCTGACACCGGAAGTCTATTCCGAGATCATTCCGGACGGGATTCATAGTGCACCGGAAATGGTGGACTTCGCCTACCGGATAAAGGGTGCAGATCGATTGATCGTCATCACGGATGCGATGCGCGCCAAAGGACTCGCAGAAGGTGAATACGAGTTAGGGGGACAAGCTGTATTCGTTCGAGACGGTGCGGCACGCCTTGAGAACGGTAGTTTAGCCGGAAGTATTTTGACGATGGACGCCGCTTTACGAAACATCATCGCCTATACAGGTTGTACGCTCGAAGAAGCGGTTCGTATGACATCGGTCAATGCGGCAAAAGAGCTTCAGTTGACACAAAAGGGAAGTCTCTCGATCGGTAAGGATGCGGATATTGTGTTGCTCGACGAGGGATTACACATTCAAGAAACGATTCATCGTGGTACGCGATACCGGATCACGAACGGAAAGGAGTCTACCTCATGAAATGGATGATTGTAGAAAAAGGAGAAGAATTAGCGCATGTGGCGTATCAATTTTTGAAACAGGAAATTGAGCGTCATCCGGAAGGATTAACAGTAGGGCTTGCGACGGGCAGTTCACCAGTCGGTGTGTATGAAGAATGGCGGAAGGACTCGCTTGACTGCAGACATGTGACGACGGTCAATCTAGATGAATATGTCGGTCTCAGCCCAGAACATCCACAAAGCTACCATACGTTCATGCAAGAACACTTGTTTAATGACGTACGTTTCAAGGAGTCTTTCGTACCAATCGGGAATACAGAAGATCCGGTTAAAGAAAGTGAACGATACGAGGCGCTCGTGCGCAAGCGAGGAATCGATATCCAATTGCTCGGAATCGGAGCGAATGGACACATCGCCTTCAATGAACCGGGTACGCCGTTCGATGCGAAGACACACGTGACGGAATTAACGGAATCGACGCGAGAAGCGAATCAACGTTTCTTTGATCGATTGGAGGAAGTGCCGACGAAAGCGATCACGATGGGAATCGGTACGATCATGGAAGCAAAAAAAATCCTTCTCGTTGCTTCAAGCGAACGAAAGGCAGAAGCCGTCCGCGATATGATGGAAGGGGTCGCGACAACGGATTGTCCGGCGACCGTACTCAAACGCCATGCCGATGTCATGGTGATCCTCGACGAAGAGGCCGCCTCTTTATTGTCAGATGACGCTAAACGTACAGGGCGGGCTGCTTATTTGAATTTCATGAAAGCATGATGGAGAAACACGAATGAATTACAAGGTACAGAGCCACCCCATCAATTGGCTTTGTACCTTTTTTGTAGTTCTTGAAAGAAGGGAATAAAGCCCGGTCTCATGCGATTTTATATTTTAAGGCGAGATAGGTAAGGAAATCACGAAAGACGACATACTGGTAGCATTCATGCTAATCAGGCAAAGTGCTACGATGCCGGAATTATTTTAGATGCAACTATTCTGTGCAGTTTCTTTAATCGAAACGTAAATTGACATTTCATTAAATGTCCGGATAATGGAGATTAGCGAACTTTACGGAAAATTTACATGAAAATGAGGGTTTACATGATGGAAACACGATCCGCACGAAAGAGACAGCCAAGTGCTGGCAAGATGTTCATGAAAGTCGTCGCTGCACTCGTCCTGCTCGTCACAATCATCGGTTCTGGTTATGCTGGAGCTGTTTTTATCAAAACGCAAGAAACATTGGCAAAGACGCAGATTAAGATTCCCGGCTCAAAAGTGAGCTCTAAATATGATGATGTTCCGTCTGAATCATTCTTGATTCTCGGAACGGATGAAACGAAAAAAAGCAAGGAACGTCATGAACCAGCTCGTTCAGACGTCATGATCGTCGGAATTTTGAACAAAAAGACGGAGCAACTAGTGTTGACGAGTATTCCGCGTGATTCACTCGTGAACATCGATTATTCGAAGTATGACATCCCGTATGGCAAGACGGGAGTTGAGCAAGATAAAATCGCACATGCCCATTACTTCGGTTCGATGGATAAATCGAATTCCTATAATGGCATTAAATTAGCACGTGAAACGACAGAAAACCTACTCGGGATTCAAATCGATCACGTCATCAAAGTTAATTTCCAAGGATTCGTTCAATTGATTGATGCATTAGATGGTGTCAATATCGATGTACGGTATGCATTTAAAGAACAAGATTCAAAACGTAAAGCGGGGACCATCACCGTTGATAAAGGAAAGCAACATTTGACGGGGGAACAGGCACTGGCCTATGTCCGGAACCGTCATGATGATCCGCTCGGTGATATCGGTCGCGGACAAAAACAGATGCAAGTCATTCAAGCGGTCGCAAAAGAAGCGGCAAGTTTCCGTTCGCTCACTGCATACCGTGATATTTTGGATGCCGTGGGTGATAATGTTGAAACAAACTTAGGACCGAATGATTACACACGCTTAGCAGATTTCACTGCAGCACTCCGTGACACAACGGAGTATCAGCTCGCTGGAGAAGGCTATATCGGCATTAGCGGGAAATGGGAATACCACCTCGATCCGAATCAACTGGAACAAGTGAAGAGCAACTTAGCGAAAGCGATGCAAGGTCAAGAAGTCAAGCCGATCGCAGATGAAACGGACGCTGCACAAGATACGACAGAACAAGCACCAGAGACAGAAACGATTCCTGCGCAGTAATCTATACACGAAAACCCCTCGAATCACCGTCACAGTACGGCGGTTCGAGGGGTTTTTCAGCGTTGGCGTTCCATTTCGACAGTGAAGGTATATCGATCTCCTCGGTAAGCAGAGATGACGTATTCAAACGGTTGTTCCGTCGCGAGATACGTCAGTTGCTCGACGGATAAGACAGGCGAAGCGGTCGACAAGCCAAGGTGACTCGCTTCTTCCTTTGTCGCGAGACGTGATTCAAATGTTTGACTCGCACGTCCGAGGTTTAATCCACTCGCTTCAGCAAATGCATAAAGTGATGCGGTCGCGACGTCTTGATCGAGTCCAGGCAGGAGTTGCTCTGGGATGTAGACAGTCTCAAGAGCAAGAGCTTGCTCATCAGCAATACGTAAACGTTTCAATTCATATACGGATGCGCCTTCACGAATCCGGAGCTTATTTGCGATCGTCATCGACGCGTCGATGATTTGATAGGAGAGGAGCGCACTCGTCGGTTCTAGTCCAAGATGTTCCATCTCTTCCGAGAAACTCGTCAAACCGGAAAGTTGCATGACGATTTTTTTATTCGCGACGAATGTTCCTCGTCCTTTTTGACGAATCAAGTAACCAGCGTTGACCAAGTTTGAAATGGCTTGACGAACCGTCATTCGGCTAATTTGGTGGGCCTCGGCGAATTCGCGCTCGGACGGAATCAAATCTCCAGGTTGAAGGACGCCGCTTTCGATTTGTTGTTTTAAGGCAGCTTCAATTTGATAGTAAATGGGGAGTGGTGAATTTTTATTGATATGCTGAATCACGGCATTTCGTCCCTTCGCGATCGGTAGTCTTTCGTCTAGTGTACTAGGAAAAAGGCAAGTCGACAAACGGTTCTGGATGAAATATGGCATAATACAGAGTGAAACTGACAGAGAAAGGTGGTCGAGGCATGCGCCCCGAACAAATAGAATCCGATGTCCGAACCTTTCAGACATCCCTTCGTGCGACAAAACAAGTAGATGGTTATTGGGTTGCTTTAGAGAAAAGTTACTTCTATCCGGAGAGCGGTGGACAGCCGGCGGATCGTGGAACATTGAACAACCAACCTGTCCTTGACGTTCAAATCGAAGACGGTGTCGTCTGGCATCAACTGGCGAATCCGCTCACAGGAGACGTCACCGGGATCATAGATGATGCAGTCCGAATTGATCATGCGGCGCAACATACGGCACAACATGTCATCTCTGCAATCCTACAAGATGAATCAAATATCAAGACACTCAGTTTTCGGACGGGAAGTGAGGTCTCGACGCTTGATATCGAGACACCTGAATGGACAACTATGCAACAAGAACAGCTGGATCGACGATTACGACATGTGATTGAACAAGGATTACCGATCACGGCGACAGAGTATGACGAGGCGGAAGCGCTACGCTTACCATTACGAAAAACACCACAAGTTGAAGGACGAATTCGTGTCGTTCAAATCGGCACACTTGATTATAGTGCCTGTGGTGGGACGCATCTCGATTCGACGGCACAGCTCGAGTTGATTCTCTTTACTGGGGTCGAACGGATTCGTGGGAACATTCGTCTATCCTATGTCGCAAAGGAACGGGCATACCAACCCGTTCAGTCAGAACGACGAGTCTTACGGGAAGCGGCGCAAGCTTTGTCAGTCAAGCCGGTTCAAATGCTAGAAGCCGTTCAAGCGTTACAAGAAGAACAGAAACGCTTAACGAAAAAGGTCGAACACGCCCAGGAACAACTTGCAACATTCACGCTCGCTCAAGCTTTAGAACAACAAGAAGGCATTCTGGTATTTGAACATCTGAATGAAGAAATCAAAACGTCCGAGCAACTCGCTAAAGCGATCCAAGAAGCGGGACGCGTCGGCGTCGTCTGGAATGCGACGACAAACAAACTACTGATGAGTAGTCCAGGGGAACCCCATCTTGGGAAGTTCGCTAAAGCGCATGTCCAAGCATTCAATGGACGAGGTGGAGGAAGTGCAGTTCAGGCACAAGCACAATTTACGAATCGGGATGATGCGATGGCATATGTCGATCGATTACGGGAGGAATATCAGTCATGACAGTCATTCAAGTACGTACAGCAGAACAACAACAAGCCGTTCGGATGATCCGGGAGCGTGTCTTTGTCGAGGAACAAGGCGTACCACGTCATCTTGAATACGATACACATGATGAAACAGCGATTCATCTGCTTGTCCTCGATGAACAGAGTCGACCGGTTGCAACGGGTCGCACACGTCCATATGACGACCAACGGATGAAGGTGGAACGTGTGGCGACGCTGTCGACAGCCCGAGGAAAAGGATACGGTGGTGAGTTGATGCAGGCGATGGAACGTATCGCGCGACGTGAAGGAAAACAACTGCTGACACTCGGTGCACAAGTCCAAGCCATCCCGTTTTATCAAGGTCTTGGGTATACGATCGTCTCCGATGAATTCGACGATGCGGGCATTCCACACCGGACGATGGAGAAGAAAATGTAAGTTGTTTTGAAAGAAATCCTGCAAAAAGGGTTTCTTTTTTTTGTTTTCTATGTATATATATAATTCATAGTGAATTTTTATACAGACAAATGAATTAAAAACCAGGAGGGAATTATACATGTCAAAGCAAAAATTAATCTTAGCGTACTCTGGAGGACTCGATACATCAGTAGCCATCAAATGGTTGAGCAAGGACTATGATGTCATTGCCTTATGCATGGATGTCGGAGAAGGAAAAGATTTATCCGTCATCAAGGAAAAAGCACTCCTCGTCGGTGCGATCGAATCAATCGTTCTCGATGTCAAAGAAGAATTCGCACAAGACTTTGTCTTGCCAGCACTTCAATATGGCGCCCATTACGAAAATGCCTATCCGTTGATCTCAGCGCTTTCGCGTCCGTTGATCGCAGAAAAACTCGTCGAAGTCGCGCATGAATATGGTGCAACGGCGGTCGCACATGGATGTACCGGAAAAGGGAATGACCAGGTCCGGTTCGAAGTTTCGGTCGCGGCACTTGATCCGTCACTCGAAGTCATCGCACCGGTTCGGGAATGGAAATGGTCACGGGAAGAAGAGATCGCCTACGCGAAAGAAAACAATGTGCCAATCCCGATCAACCTCGATAGCCCATACTCGATTGACATGAACCTTTGGGGACGGAGTAATGAATGTGGCGTCCTAGAAAATCCATGGACAGAACCACCACAAGACGCATATGCGTTGACGGTAGCACCAGAAGACGCTCCGGATCAGGCAGAAGAAGTCATTATCGGCTTTGAAGCAGGTGTTCCAGTTTCTATCAACGGGACGACGTATCCATTAGCGAAACTGATTACGGAACTGAATATCATCGCTGGAGCACATGGGGTCGGACGGATCGACCACGTCGAGAACCGTCTCGTCGGTATCAAATCGCGGGAAGTCTATGAGTGCCCAGGCGCAACTGTTTTACTCAAAGCGCACGCTGCACTCGAGACGATTACATTGACGAAGGACGTCGCGCATTTCAAACCATTACTCAGCAAACAATATGCAGAAACGATCTACAACGGTCTCTTCCATGCGCCATTGACGAAAGGATTGAAAGCTTTCTTGACGGCGACACAACAGGACGTCACAGGAGAAGTTCGCGTTAAACTGTTCAAAGGAAATGCAACTGTCACAGGTCGTCAGTCGGCTGTCTCGCTTTATGATGAGAAACTTGCGACGTACACGAAAGAAGATGCATTCGATCATGAAGCAGCAAAAGGCTTCATCAAATTACACGGTCTTGCCGTTTCAACGCATGCGAGTGTACATCGTCAGGCGGGTGTAACGAAATGACCAAACTCTGGGGTGGACGTTTTACGGAAAGTGCTTCCGCTCAAGCGGAAGCCTTCGGAGCATCAATCACGTTCGATCAAAAATTAGCAAGCGTTGATTTGAGAGGCAGTCTCGCACATGCACAGATGTTATTTGAACAAGGGATTCTCGCTCAAGATGAGTGGACACAAATCCAGCAAGGATTAAAGCAACTCGAAGCGACGTTAAAGGACCATTCCTACACATTAGCGGACGAAGACATTCATATGAATCTTGAGCGTTTGTTGACGGAACAGATCGGTCCAGTTGCAGGGAAACTGCATACGGCACGGAGCCGAAACGATCAAGTCGCAACCGATTTACATCTATGGATGGAGCAGCATGTCGAAGCGTTGACGACGGCATTACGCGAGCTCCAATCGGTCATTACGGAACAAGCTGAGCAACATATCGAGACGGTTATGCCGGGGTATACGCATTTGCAACGGGCACAACCAATCTCGCTTGCGCATCACTTGCTCGCTTATTTCTGGATGTTCGAACGCGATGTCGAACGATTGACGGACAATCAAAAACGGATCCGGAAATCACCACTCGGGGCAGGCGCGCTCGCGGGGACCACGTTCCCGATCGACCGTTTCCGTTCTGCCGAGTTGCTCGGTTTTGAGTCGGTCTATCCGAACAGTCTCGATGCTGTCTCCGATCGCGACTTCGTCATTGAATATCTCGGAATCGCCTCGACCGTCATGATGCATCTCTCACGTTTTTGTGAAGAAATCATCATCTGGGCGTCGCAAGAATTCGGCTTCATCGAGTTGTCTGACGCCTTCTCGACAGGTTCGAGCATGATGCCACAAAAGAAAAACCCTGATTTTGCTGAATTGATTCGTGGAAAAACAGGTCGCGTCTACGGCAACCTGATGGGCTTCTTGACGACGATGAAGGCATTACCACTCGCTTACAACAAAGACATGCAAGAGGATAAGGAAGGGGTCTTCGATACAGCAGATACCGTTCTCAAGTCCGTTCAAATCTTCACCGGAATGATTGAATCCGCGACGTTTAAGACCGAAGCGCTCAAGAAGGCGACAATGCAAGACTTCTCGAATGCAACGGAACTCGCCGACTACCTTGTAACGAAAGGCATACCGTTCCGGGAAGCGCATGAAATCGTAGGGAAAGCCGTCCTTTATTGTGTGCAGAACGGTTGTTTCCTGAAGGACTTGAATCTCGAGACGTATCAAACGTTCCATCCTGATATCACAGAAGACGTCTATCCGCTCCTCGATCCGGTTCAAGCAGTGGCACGCCGGACAAGCTACGGCGGTACAGGGTTTGCTGCCGTTTCGGAGCAACTCGAACTCGCGAAACAGCATCTTGCGAATTGACGAATTTTGAAAAAAATCAGTCAAATGACTGGATTTAACAAAAGATGTCTGCTATAACTGTAACTAACAACCGACAGATAGAGGCGCGGATGACATGAGTAGCATCATTCTTGAAGGCAAGCATGCTGAATGATGTGAAAGGGGAAGTCCGCCGAAGTGAACGAGAAGATGCTTCTTCTTATTTGCTGGTACAACGGTTAAGATCCGTTGTACTGCCGAAACCGATGTTTCGGAGCGCTATCTTACGTAAAAGAACGAATGACTTTGTCTTCGTTTGTCCGATCGTGATAACGACGGGCCGTAGGAACGCTCCTACCGGCCCGTCGTTTTTTTCTGTATCGGGACAAAGGAGATAGGATTGTGACAACTGTACTTAAATTTGGTGGAAGCTCGGTTGCGACTGTCGAACAGATTCAGTCTATTGCGAATTATTTGAAGAGTCGCGCAGCCGAAGGTGAAAAACTCGTCGTCGTCGTTTCGGCGATGGGCAAGATGACAGATTCTTTGATCGCTCAGGCACAAGCCATCACGGATCGCCCTGAGCGGCGAGAACTCGATCGGTTGCTTGCCATCGGAGAAGAACAGACGATTTCATTACTCAGCATCGCTCTCAACTCACTTGGCGTCAAAGCGTTATCGCAAACGGGCGCGCAAGCAGGGATCAGCACGATGGGCGTGCATACGAAAAGTAAAATCAAACAGATCGATGGAGATCTATTACGACAAAAACTCGAAACGTACGATGTTGTCATCGTCGCCGGATTCCAAGGTGTCAACGAACTTGGTGACGTGACGACACTTGGACGAGGCGGATCGGATACGACGGCTGTTGCTCTTGCGGCAGTCCTTGATAAACGGTGTGAAATCTACACTGATGTCGACGGTGTGTATACGGCTGATCCACGAATCCATGCCACTGCTCAACCGATTCCGCACATCTCATATGATGAGATGATGGAGATGAGCGCTCTCGGGTCGAAGGTTATGGAAATGCGGAGTGTCGAATTAGGAAAAAAATACGGCGTACACATCTTCGTCGGGAAAACACTTGAATCAAAAAGGGGAACATGGATCATGGAAGCGACGGAAACAATGGAACAAAAAGCGGTCACGAGTGTCAGTGTCACGAAGAACGTCTTGACGGTATCAATTAAACACGTACCGCAAACGAACGCAGCAGTAGCCGATATCTTCGAACTCTTATCGAACCGTCACGTCAATATCGACATGATCAGTCAAACGACGTTCGACAGTGACATCTTCTTATCGTTCTCTTGTCCACTCGACGAGGAAGAGTTCCTCGACGAAGCATTGAAAGATATCATGGATCGCTTCACGACAGTCAAGGTCGACCGCCACGATCAGCACGCGAAGTTGTCTGTCGTCGGAATCGGAATGCGAGATGCGACAGGTGTTGCCTCAAAGTTGTTCGCGATCTTCCGAGCGGAGAACATCCCGTTCTATCAAGTCACGACATCAGAAATCAGTATCTCGTATACGATTGCACAAGCAGATATCGAACGGACGGTTGCAGCGATTGCAAACGCGTTCGAGTTATAAGGAGGAAAACAGCATGTATCATGTAGCCGTCATCGGAGCAACCGGCGCCGTCGGTCAAAAAATGTTACAAGTACTTGCAGAACTGGACTTCCCGGTCAGCCGCCTGTCCGCTTACGCTTCTGCTCGTTCAGCAGGGAACACGGTGCAGTTCAAGGGAGAAGATATTACGATCCAAGCGCTGACGCCAAACATCACGGAAGACGGGATCGATGTCGCGTTGTTCGCAGCAGGCGGAACGATCAGTGAGCAATATGCCCCATTACTAGCTGAAAACGGAACACTCGTCGTTGATAATTCAAGTGCCTTCCGGATGCAGGAGACGATTCCACTCGTCGTGCCAGAAGTCAATCCGCAAGCGATTCAAGCGACAGACCGCTTGATCGCAAATCCGAACTGTTCGACGATTCAATCCGTCGTCGCTTTAGCACCGCTCCAGTCACTGGGATTCGAACGGATCAACTATACGACGTATCAGGCCGTATCCGGTTCCGGTCAAAAAGGAATCGAGGATCTGGCACGCGGGGCACGCGGAGAAGAGCCCGTCAATTATCCGCATCCGATTCACGATAACATCTTGCCGCATATCGATGTGTTCCTTGAGAACGGCTATACGAAAGAAGAGCAGAAGATGATTGATGAAACACGGAAAATCTTCAATCTTCCAGCATTACCAGTCAGTGCGACATGTGTACGGGTTCCAGTCACGAATTCTCACTCGGTTGCAATCAACGTCACGTTTACACAACCGACGACGGTCGAAGCGATCCGTGAAGCACTGGAAGGCGCACCGGGCGTCGTCCTCATCGATGATGTCGCAAATACGCGTTATCCGATGCCACTTGACGCAAGCGGGACGGACGACGTCTACGTCGGTCGGATTCGACAAGATGATAGTCTCGCGAACACGTTCCATCTCTGGTGTGTAGCCGACAACATTCGAAAAGGTGCCGCGTCAAACGCCGTACAAGTCGCACGCCAAGCAATCGAACAGTCGATTCATTCATAAAAAAGGAGGAGTTCTTCATGTTCAAAGGAGCAGGTACAGCGCTCGTCACACCATTTAATGAAGCAGGCGAGTTGGATCTACACGTATTCGAACGCTTGATCGAGCAACAACTCGCAGCAGGGATTCAGGCACTTGTCGTCGGAGGGACGACAGGAGAAGGTTCGACACTGACAAACACGGAATTTGAACAACTATTGACGACTGCCGTTCAAGTCACAGCAGGACGAGTACCCGTCATTGCCGGAACGGGTTCGAACAACACGGCAGTAACAATCGAGAAGACGTTACTCGCAGAACGCCTTGGTGCGGATGCAGCGATGCTCGTCACACCGTACTACAATAAAACATCACAAGCCGGTCTCGTCGCGCACTTCACGGCGGTCGCTGATGCAACCGAATTACCGATCATGCTGTACAACGTTCCGTCGCGGACAGGCGTTGCGATCGCAGTCGAAACCGCAGTGACGTTAGCACGTCATCCACGCATCCAAGCGTTTAAGGAAGCGAGTGGAGACGTCAGCTTCATGGGCGAACTGATGGCGGCGATTCCGGAAGACTTCGCGGTCTTCTGTGGAAATGATGATCAAATCCTACCTTACATGGCATGGGGGGCACAGGGGGTTATCTCGGTTCTTTCAAATCCGTATCCAGCAGAGACACAAGCACTTGCTGAAGCGTTACTCGCGCAAGATCTCGCCACGGCCCGCCGGATTCAGGCAGACTTGTTACCAGTCATCGGTGCTTTGTTCAGTGACGTCAATCCGATTCCAGTTAAAGCATCGCTTGAAGAACTTGGCTTTGCTGTCGGTGCACCGCGCTTGCCACTCGTCCGTCAATCGGAAGTGGGTCATGCCCATTTACTTGAAACAATGCGTGCTTACAAAGGAGTGGTTCGATGAGACTCGCGTTACACGGTTATGGGGCGACAGGACAATACGTCGTCGAACTAGCAGCGCAAAGTGTCGTTGCGATCGTTGACCGGACGAAGTCATCCGATACAATCGCTTCATATGCCGAGCTGACGGAGATGTCAGAAACGGTCGATGCGATCATCGACTTCTCGCATCCGAGTTTGCTACCGGATCTACTCGCATACGGGCTGGCGACAAAGACGCCACTCGTTATCGCGACGACTGGTTTTTCTGAAGCGGAGCTTGCGTCCATCAAGAACGCTGCAAAAGAAATTCCGATCTTCCAGTCGTATAACATGTCGTATGGTATCGCAATGGTACAGCAACTACTGAAGACACTGGTGCCACTGGCAGGGGCGTATGACATCGAATTGCTTGAGAAACATCATAATCAAAAAGTCGATGCTCCAAGTGGGACGGCCGAGTTGTTACTGCAAACGATTCAGACGGCACGTGACGTCACACCTGTGTATGACCGGTCACAGACGCGGCAAAAGCGGGAGACGAACGAGATCGGGATGCATGCGATGCGCGGTGGAACGATCTTCGGAGAACACGAAGTCTTATTCGCAGGTGTCGACGAGTTGATTGAAATCAAACATACAGCGCTATCGAAAAAAGTATTTGCTTCTGGTGCGATCAAAGCAGCTGAAGCACTCATTCAAAAAACAGCGGGACTCTATACGTTAGAGACGCTCTACACACAGGAGGATTCACATGTTACTCACTGATGCTTACGAAATTGCTAAATTCATTAAAGATGCAAAAAAACAAACACCGGTAAAACTTTATGTCAACGGCGATTTGGCGGGCTTGACGATCGAAGGTGCTACAGCGTTCGGATCAGATGAATCAAAAATTTTCTTCGCAGATGCAGGACTTGCGGCTACTTTCTTAGAAAAGTATTCAGATCGCATCACGGATGTTCATGTGGAGTATGACCGTCGCAACAGTGCGGTACCTATGCTTGATACACGTCATTTGAATGCGCGAATCGAACCAGGTTCATGGATTCGTGATCATGTCGTCATTGGTGACAACGCGGTCGTTATGATGGGTGCCATCATTAATATCGGCGCATCGATCGGAGATGGTACAATGATTGATATGAACGCTGTCGTCGGTGCACGTGGGACGATCGGGAAAAACGTTCATGTTGGCGCAGGTGCCGTGGTCGCGGGTGTCCTCGAACCGCCTTCAAAAACACCTGTCATCATTGAAGACGGTGTCTTGATTGGTGCGAATGCAGTCATTCTCGAAGGCGTCAAAGTCGGTAAAGATGCCGTCGTCGCTGCCGGTAGTGTCGTCACAGAAGACGTACCTGCTGGAAGCGTCGTTGCCGGAACACCTGCACGTGTCATCAAACAGAAAGATGCGAAAACAGAAGAGAAGACGCAATTGGTGGATGATTTACGTTCACTCTGATTGACGTCGAAGAGGAGGAAAACACATGGCAGTGGATACACAGTATGGAGAAGCAATTTGGTTAGATGGAGTCTTTCATGATCCAAAAGATGCGAACACGAGCGTCATGTCACATGCGATTCACTATGGTAGTGGATTCTTTGAAGGAATTCGTGCCTACGCGACACCGGACGGACCGGCGATTTTCCAATTGAAGGAACATATCGAACGTCTTTTCCGTAGTTGCGCCTATTACCACGTCACAATTCCGTATACGGTTGATGAACTCGTCCAGGCGACGATTGATCTAGTTGCGAAAAACGGATTCGAATCTTGTTATATCCGTCCATTCGTGTTCCTCGGTACGCCATGGCAAGCATTGATGGCGAAAGATACGACGGTTCATGTCGGCATCTCTTGCTGGGAGCTTGGGGAATACTTCGATAAAGGTGCTGGCATCCGTGCTAAAGTCGCATCATACCGCCGCGTCTCATCAACGATGATGCCGATGCAAGCGAAAGCGGCTGCCAACTATATGAACTCACAACTCTTAAAAGGTGAAGCCATCCGTGATGGATTTGATGAAGCAATCGCGCTCGACATGAACGGAAACGTTAGTGAAGCGAGTGTTGCGAATCTTTTCCTTCTTAAAAACGGAACGATTCATACACCGTCACTTGATTGTTCAGTACTCGACGGTATCACACGCCAAGTCATCATCCGTTTGGCACAAGATCAAGGCTATCCTGTCGTCGAACGTCACATCGGACGCGATGAGTTATATGTCGCAGATGAGATTTTCTTAACAGGAACAGCTGCTGAAATCACGAGTGTCGGTGAAATCGATCATATCTCCATCAACGGCGGAACACGGAACGTCGCAGATGAATTGCTCGATCTTTACCGTCAAGCCGTCACAGGTCAATTGCCGCAATATGCGGATTGGTTGACGTATGTGACACCAGCTGTCGCAGAATGACGACGCGTACACTCGTCACGATCGATCGGAAGGCGGTGCGACAGAACGTCGCATCGGTCTTCGCTCGATCACGTAAACATATTTTTGCCGTGGTCAAGAACAATGCGTACAACTTAGGCATGCTCGAGATGGTCGAAACGCTGACGGCGTCTGATGTTCAGCACTTTGCTGTCGCCGAGTTGTATGAAGCCATTGAAATCAAAACGAATTTTCCAGACAGTTATGTACTGGTGATGAATCCGACGGAGGATTTTGAAACAGCACGACGTTTCGGAATTGCACTCGGTGTCTCATCGCTAGAATGGCTCGCCCTAAACAGTAAACAGCTGCAAGGAATCGAGTTACATTTGAAGATCAACGTCGGGATGAATCGTTTTGGTGTCAGTTCGCTTCAAGAGGCGGAAGCTGTTCTTGCGCTTGCGCAAGCAGATTCGCTCGCTTTAACAGGTTTATATACACATTTTCCGCTTGCCGATGAGCCGGATGCGGATCACGATGGACAAGTCGAACGTTTCGTCGCCATTGCCGATGTGTTACGAAAGCGCCATACGTTTACGTATATGCACTCGGAAAACAGTGCGACGATCGTCAAACACGATCCGCGTCTCGCATTTTGTAATTATGTCCGCCCTGGAATCTTCTTATTCGGCTATTCACCGATTGAAAAGATGGACTGGCTCGTTCCTTCGCTCCGGATGACGACGGAGGTCGTTGAAATTCGCGAAATCGGACCGGGTGAACACGTTGGGTACGGGACGAACTTTACGAGTACAGAACCGATGCGGATTGCCATCTTACCAGTCGGCTATGGAGACGGTGTCGTCCGTGGGCGTGCCGCTCTGCCTGTTCATATTAAAGAAAAACCTTATCCGGTCATCAATAAATTATTCATGAGTCATACGTTCGTCGCTGTCGATGGGACGGTTGAGGTCGGAGACGAGGTCGTGCTATACGGGGATGGCGTTGAAATTGACGATATTACTCGGACAGGAGCAGCGAACAATTCAGAGCAGATGTGTGCCCGGTCTTGGCGTTTGACGCATCAGTATCTATAAGGAGGAACTTATTATGTATGGAAGTCAATACCTGACAGAAGAAAACAACACGTTGCACATCGATGGTGTCGCAGCGACCGATCTTGCAGCACAGTACGGAACACCATTGTACGTGATGGCAGAACGGGAGCTGACGGATCGACTGGCGACCGTCCGGGAACACTTCCTTGATAAGTATCCGAATACGTATGCTTCCTTCGCTTCTAAAGCATTGACTGTCAGTGCGGTGTATGAACAAGTCGTGCGTCATGGTCTTGGAATTGACGTCGTCACGGGCGGGGAACTCTTCATCGCCCGTCAATCGGGCGTTCCAGCAGAGCGAATTTATTTCCATGGTTCGAATAAATCAACGGCTGATCTTCAGTATGCTGTCGAAGAAGGTGTCGGACGAATCGTCATCGATCACTTTGCAGAGATTGCACAACTGGAAGCGATTGCGGCACAAGCTGGTCGAACGGTTCATGTCTTGATTAGGATCGTGCCACAAGTCATCGGTGGAGCGCATGCGAAAATTCAGACAGGTGGTGTCGATACGAAATTCGGTTTCTCGACACATGCGTCAGATTACCTGGACGCAATCGAAGCGATTTTAGCATCAGAACATCTATCGTTACTTGGCATCCATTGTCATGTCGGTTCGCAAATCCAAGATCCGTCGCTGTTCGAACAGACGGCTCGGACGATGATGGGCTTCGTCGAAACAATTCGTGTACAACATGATTTCACAGTCAGCGAAGTCAACGTTGGAGGTGGGTTCGGAATTGCCTATACGCAGGACGACCAGCCACTTGATTTTGAAGCGACGATCGCACGCGTCATGGATGTCATTGAGACGGAAACGGCACGACTTGGCATCGAACGTCCTCGAATCGGTATCGAACCAGGACGCTGGGTCGTTGCGAATGCAGGGACGACACTTTATACAGTTGGGGCAATCAAAGAGATCGAAGGCGTCCGGACATATCTTTCGGTGGACGGTGGAATGACGGATAACATTCGTCCCGCACTTTACGGAGCGGTTTATGAAACCGTCATCGCTAACCGGATGAGTGGCGAAACGACCGAAATGACTGTCGTTGGAGCAGCTTGTGAATCAGGTGATCTCGTCGCTGAAAAAGCGCAGTTAGTTACGCCAAAGAGTGGCGATACCCTCGCTGTATTTGGAACGGGAGCGTATAACTTCTCGATGGCAAGCAACTACAATCAATTCTTACGTCCGGCACTCGTCTTCGTTCGGGACGGGGAATCCCGCGAAGTCGTCCGTCGACAAACATATGCGGACTTAGTTCAGTGTGATCTTGGAATCAATGGGGTCCGTTCGGAGTCATAAGAGGTGAGGGGTCAAGCGATTGACGACAAAAAAACCGGCGCAATCTCGCCGGTTTTTCATACATGTGACGATTCTTCTCGCGACTAGAGAGGAATCGTTTTTTTTGCTGTGATCAGTATATTCATTTTGGGATTTTCAAGACTTGTCCAACGAGTAAGAGATTCGGATTTGTGATGCCGTTCGCCTGCATTAATGCTGTGACGGTGACGCCGTAACGTGTCGCAATCGAGTAAAGTGTATCACCCGCTTTAACCGTATACGTCGTTGTCGGGATTTTTAAGACTTGACCGACATTGAGTAGACTCCAATTCGTGATGTTGTTCGCACTCGCGAGGGCAGAGACCGAGACATTGTATTTACGGGCAATCGAATAGAGTGTATCGCCCGCTTTGACAGTATACGTCGTACCGGTTGGGACCGTAGAACGCAACAGTTCTGAAATCGTAACGAACGAATAGCCTTTTGCTTTTAGTTTTGAAATCATCGTCGGCAGGGCGGTTGGTGTTCCTTTCGCACCAGCCCCAGTGTGCATGAGGATGATTGATCCAGGAACGACTTTTGGTAACACACGATCCAAGATAGCTGTTGAAGAGATGCCTTTCCAATCCGTCGAATCGATATTCCATTGAATCGTTTTCGTATAACCAGCCGCTCCGACGACACTCAATACCTTACTGTTACTCGCACCGAACGGCGCCCGAAAAATCGGTTTCGTCGTTTTTCCGGTCAAGGATCGGATGAGCGACTCCGTCCGGGATAATTCACTTGTCATTTGGCTTGCTGATAAAGTCGTAAAATCCGGATGTGAATACGAGTGATTGCCGATTTGATGTGTTGGAGAGGCGGTTGTGATGTTTTTAATCGATTGAGGATGGTTGTTTGCACCACTGCCTGTTAAAAAGAAAGTAGCTTTCACTTGATTACTTTTTAAGACACTTAATATTTTGGCAATGTTCGTTCCATCTGAACCGTCATCAAATGTCAATGCGACGACTTTTTTGGTCGTCGTTCCTTTTGTGACAAACGTAGAACTCGCTGCATCGACCTGTGAGGGAATTGAAAGTGGGGTTAGGAGAAGCAATCCGATCATCATGATGGTGGGTTTCTTGATGTTCATCGTTAAGGGCCTCCTTCATCAAAACATGCTTTATCAGTACTCTTTATTTACGTATTCCCTTTATTTTTAAAAAAAGAACTAAAAATTTCCCCTTTTTCAAAGAAATAAAACTGATTTAATGGAAATTTGTTTAAACCGTAACCTTTTTGGGAAAACATAATATATGGAAATAGTAAAAAGGAGTGAGAAGGAATGATCGAATTCAAAAACGTCGGCAAGCAGTTTAAGGAAAATGTCGTCTTAAAAGGCTTATCGCTCGAGATTCAAAAGGGTGAACTCGTTGTTTTCATCGGACCAAGTGGTTGTGGGAAAACGACATCACTTAAAATGATCAATCGATTGATCGAACCTTCTTCAGGCACAATTTTGGTCAATGGGAAGGATATCATGAAGACGGATACGATTGAATTAAGACGCCATATGGGATATGTCATTCAGCAAACTGGTCTGTTCCCTCATATGACGGTCCGGGAAAACATTCAATTGATTGCTGGACTTGAGGGGAAAGATCACGATGAGATGGATCAGCGGACAGAACAACTATTAACGATGGTCGGGCTTGATCCGAGACAATTTATTGATCGTTATCCGAGCGAACTCAGTGGCGGACAGCAGCAACGTGTCGGTTTCGCGCGTGCTCTGATGAATGATCCTGATGTCATCCTGATGGATGAGCCGTTCAGTGCTCTCGATCCCGTTACTCGTAATGATTTGCAGGAAGAGCTTTTCAACTTACAAGAGGAAGTGAAAAAGACGATTGTTTTCGTCACTCATGATATGGATGAAGCGATCAAGTTAGCGGATCGGATATGTATCATGCGTGACGGGGAGATCGTTCAGTTCGATACTCCAGAAGAAATCCTGCGTCATCCAAAAGATGAATATGTCGAATCGTTCATCGGAAAAAATAAAATTTGGAGTAGTCCAGAATTCATCAAGGCAGAAGATATCATGATTGAGAATCCAGTTTCAATCAGTGGCAAACGTACATTGCTACAGGGAATTGAAATCATGCGTGGGCGAAAAGTCGACAGTCTATTGATCACTGATCGTGACCGCGTTTTACAAGGGCTGATTAAGTTAAAGAACATCCAAACGATCCCGGATAAGAGCCAACGAATTGAAGAAGTAATGGAGGGCGAAATCATTGCCGTCAATGAACACGATTCGTTACTTGATGTCCTTGAAGTCATGAATCAGGAAGAGACAGGTTATCTGCCGGTAACAGATGCAACAGGAAAACTAAGAGGATTAATCACGCGTAGTAGCTTACTTTCCGTCTTGAGTGAGCAATTCATTCATGAGGAGGAAGTTCAATGAACGGTTTCTTTGATTATGTAAAAAATAATACCGATCAAATCGGTGACTTATTACTGGAGCACTTACAGCTGACGGTCTTTGCCGTCGTCATCGCCGTCGTCCTTGGGATTCCGATCGGGATTTTAATCACGCGCTATCAAAAGTTCGCAAAACCGGTCCTCGCGCTGACGAGCGTCGTGCAAGCCGTCCCGAGTCTTGCCTTACTCGGTTTCTTAATTCCGTTCATCGGTATCGGATCGACACCAGCGATCATCATGGTCGTGCTCTATTCACTCTTGCCAATCGTCAAAAATACGTACACAGGTCTATCGAGTATTCCGGGAGATACGCTTGAAGCAGCAAAAGGAATTGGTTTGACGGATCGTCAAATCCTCAGTAAGGTCCAGATTCCGCTTGCCTTACCGATCATGATGGCAGGGATTCGGATTTCAGCCGTCACAGCGGTTGGTTTAATGACGATTTCAGCATTCATCGGTGCCGGTGGTCTTGGTTACCTTGTCTTTTCAGGTATTCAAACGGTTGATAATAACCAGATTCTCGCCGGAGCGATTCCAGCTGGTATCTTAGCGCTTATCATCGACTTCGTCGTCAGCCGGATTGAATATTCGGTGGCGCCGAACGGTATTCCGCTCGCAGATGGTCGAATTAAAAACAAGGCACGGAAGCGCCGTAAAGCGATGTCAGCGGGACGCAAGATCGCAATCGCAAGCATCGTCTTCCTATTGGTTGGTGGTACAGTCGCTTATTCTTTCCTCAAGGAAGATAAGATCGTCATCGGATCGAAGAACTTTACGGAACAGTTGATTCTTGGAAATATGTTAGCGGATTTAATTGAAGATAAAACGGATCTACAAGTCGAACGTCAATTAAATCTCGGGGGGACGAAGGTCGCTTACGGGGCGCTTGAAAAAGGGGAGATTGACGCGTATGTCGAGTACACAGGGACATTGTTGATCGACGTGCTCAAGCAGGAAGTCGAGACGGATCCGAAAACGGTCTATGCAAAAGTCGGGAAGATGATTCCCGAAAAAAGTCAGGTCGATGTCCTAGATCCGATCGGCTTCAACAATACGTATGCTCTTGCCATGACAAAAGAAGACATTAAGAAGTACGACTTGAAGACAGTGTCGGACATGTCAAAAGTCAGTGATCGCTTGATTCTCGGTTCAACGATTGAATTCGCGAACCGTGAGGATGGTTATCTTGGTCTAAAGAAGAAGTATCCGGATATGAAGTTCAAAGATGTACAACCAGTTGATGGAGGACTTCGCTATACAGCATTGACGAACGGTCGAACGAATGTCATCGATAGTTTTTCAACAGACGGTCTTTTAAAGAAGTTTGATTTGACTGTACTCAAAGATGATAAAGAGTTTTTCCCACCATACTATGCGGTACCACTTGTTCGTCAAGAAACCCTTAAAGAACATCCAGAGCTGAAAAAAGTCCTCAACACATTGAAGGATAAAATCACGGATGAAACGATGCAAGAACTGAACTACAAAGCAGATGTTGAGAAGCAGCGTCCTGAAAAAGTCGCGCGTGATTTCTTGATTAAAGAAGGATTGATTTCTAAATAAACAGATAGAGCCGAGGCGGGAATCCGCTTCGGCTCTTTTTGTATGCGCGCTGACGCACTATATCGTTTTGGAAAATACGTAATCAAGTGATTAAATTATTTTTTGATGCGACTAGCGAGCCAAGCGCGAACAGTGCGTTGCTGAATCATACACGTTCTTCCTCTCGGTTTAATGTTCCAAGGCGGTGCTCGGCATCTTTAACGATACGTACTTGAACCTCAGCTGTCAACCAATCTGTTTCGAATTCAGGTAACGTCGGCAAACCATAGCTTGGGTTACTCGTAGATGAAAATAAATCAGACATAATACGTTCTTCATATACTGGAATCATATAAAAATCCCCTCTCTGTGTCTTGATTCATCTCTTGCACCTCTAGTGTACGAAAGAATTGTAAAGACGGAAGAGGGGAGGTATTAAGAACCTGTGAACTTTGTAAACGTTCTCACAAACTTGTCAAATCCTCTGTAATGGCTTCACAACTATCGGCATATTGCTGCCCTCGTTTCACATATTTTCGGACTGTCCGTTCCATGATGAATCGATCGTGGTCGCTGATATCGCGGACGATTTTTGCAGGAACCCCCATAACCATTGTTCCTGCAGGCACCTTCATTTTTGGCGGAACAAGACTTCCGGCAGCAACGAATGCACCTTCTCCAATTTCAGCTTCATCAAGGATCGTTGCCGACATTCCAATCAACGCTCCTTTTCGAATGATACCTCCATGAATCATTGCCATATGACCAATCGTGACTTCATCTTCAATGATAGTCGGAAACCCTTCATACTGATGAATCATCGAACCATCTTGAATGTTGACGCGTTCTCCGATTTGGATCGGACCTTCATCTCCCCGGATGACCGTATTGAACCAGACGGATGAGTCTTTTCCGATCGTGACCTCTCCGATGACCTTTGATCCATCCGCTAAATAAACGGATGGATCGATGTTTGGAATAAGTGAACCGACACGATATTTCATGCGTTTTTCCCCCCTCAGGAATTAAATCCATACTCTTTCATCTTGACGTTACAAAAAATAAATTGCAACAGCTTCCAAACTAATTGTAAGATAGTGAAAATACGCTTACACCAGGAGGAGACAGGATGGAACAAACAGTACGTGAACGATTGATCGCGATTGCTGCAAAAAAAGAGAAAGCAGCTGTCGTCTATCAAAACATTTCAGTCATCGATGTCATGACACGTGAGACGTATACGGCAGATGTAGCGATTGATTCAGGCTTTATTGCTGCTGTCGGAGAGGGATATGAGGGAGTCGAGAATCGTCCGGGAACGAATCTATTTATCGCTCCAAGTTTTATTGACGCTCATGTTCATATTGAATCATCGATGGTACCACCAAGTGAGTATGAACAGGCGATTCTACCACTAGGCGTCACGACGATCATCGCGGATCCACATGAGATCGCGAACGTCAAAGGAGCAGAAGGTCTGTCCTTTATGCTAGACGATGCAGAAGGTCTCGCCCTTGACGTGCGCATGATGTTACCGAGCTGTGTCCCGGCGACTTCGTTTGAACATGCGGGGGCATCACTTGACGCAACGGCACTTGCGCCATTTGTCACTCATCCGGGTGTCCATGGTTTAGGGGAAGTCATGGATTATCCGGCTGTCGAACGAGCCGATCGCGACATGTTACAAAAAATCAAACAGATTGAAGATGCAGGGAAACTCGTCGATGGACATGCTGCAGGACTCGGGCCACGCGAAATCAACATATATGGTGTCGCCGGAATTCGGACGGATCATGAATCCGTCAGTAAGGAAGATGCGATTGCGCGAGCACGTCGTGGTCTGTATGTCGAAGTACGGGAAGGATCAGCAGCTCGAAATTTGAAGGAAGTACTCGATGCCGTGACAGAGAGTAATGCCAGCAGATTTCTCTTCTGTACGGATGATAAACATTTAGACGATACATTACGTGAAGGTACGATTGATTATAATATTCGCTATGCGATTCGTCATGGGATTAAACGCGAAACAGCATATGCGATGGCATCGTTGCACGCGACGAACGCGTATCGTCTAGACGATCGGGGAGCCATCGTACCAGGACGTCGGGCGGACTTCGTCTTGTTATCGGATGCCGATAACGTCGTGATTGATGAGGTTTATATTCAAGGGAATTGTGTCGCACGAGCAGGGAAAACGATTCGACCCGTTCGCCGTGCTCATGTGCCGGAGTCATTACGTGGAACCTTGAATACAAAACCGATCACACCAGAAGTATTCGCCCTTCCACTCGAATCAGCACGTGCGCATGTCATCGGAGTCATTCCGAAAAGCATCGTCACCGAGCACTTAATTCTCGACGTTCCACTTCAAGAAGGGCATTTCGTTCCTGTGCCAGAGGAGGATCTCTTAAAAATTGCTGTCATTGAGCGTCATCACGGGACATCGTTCTCAGCAGTTGGGATCGTCAAAGGATTTAAGATGAAGCGTGGAGCGATTGCTGCGACCGTTGCTCATGATTCACATAATCTCGTCATCGTTGGGGCATCAGACGAAGAGATGCAACTCGCTGCAGAACGTCTTGTTCAAGCGGGTGGGGGTGTCATTGCTGTTAATGGGCAAGACGTGCTTGCAGAGTTACCGCTCGAAATCGCTGGGCTGATGACGAATCGTCCTTTCCAAGAAGTCGGGGATACACTCGAAGCATTAAACGATGCACTTGATGTATTAGAAGCGGATCGGTCCTTTAATCCTTATTTGACGATGTCGTTCCTTTGCTTACCGGTCATTCCGGAATTGAAGTTGACCGACAGTGGTTTATTCGATGTGAAACACTTCCAGCATATTTCAGTACAAGCAAACTAAAGTCCATCGCGAGTCTGAGTCTCTTTCCGGGACTCAGACCGTTTTTTATTAGAAATAGATGATCTAAAATCAAAGAAAGATACTTTACAAAAGGTCTAAATATTCTTAATGAAACTTAATAGTTTGGATGTTGAATCATTTTGGAAAGCTTGTTATAGTAAAGTCTATATCATTTGTGAGAAACCTCACTTTCTTTGAAACTCTTTATTTAAAAGAGTCGTAGAAAAGAATAGAATCACTAAAGTGGAAAGGGGACTATATTTATGGATAAATCATATTTTGAAGGACATGAAGTCTTGATTGCGGACGTCTATCGTTCATTCACGCGTCAATTTTATGCACTTCCGACACATCGGCGAACGAAACGTCAATTGCGAAACCTTGCATTCTCCGTTATTCGTCAAGCCAGACCGACGTATGAAGAACGCACCGTTTTGTACGCCTATTTTGCTGAATTCTTCCGAGCAGTGGAAGAAGGACAAGATGAAGAAATCGCTTTTTATAAACAAATCGCACAGTAAAGACCCCCGATGGCTCCGTCAGAAGGGGTCTTTGTTGTTTTTAGGGATATCTTCAGGAAATCAAAAACAAGTAGCGGACGAGGTCCACTACTTGTTGATTAAAGAATTCGATGTGTGCGTCAGGTCCTCGTTTACTTGATTTCCATCCATTTAAAGCTCATATCGGCACCGAATGGGTGACGGTATAATTTATCAATGTTTGTCCGTTGCAAGTACGCTTCACCTTTTTGATAGATCGGCGCGATCGCGTAGTCATCGGTTAGCAAGATTTTTTCAGCTTCTTGCATATCAGACCAACGTTTCGCTTCATCTGCTTGTTGTTTTGCCCCTTTGATGAGATCATCGAATTTTTTGTTCGAGTATTCCATCCGGTTGAAGCTTCCGCCTGTCAACCACATATCGAGGAATGTCATTGGATCCTGGTAGTCAGGTCCCCATCCAGCTGCAGAGATATCATAATCGCCCTTCGATTCGAGGTCGAGGAAGTTCTTGAACGGTTGTTGTTTGATATTGATCGTCAAACCAGGAAGATGTTTCTCTAGATCACCTTTTAAGTATTCAGAGACTTTCTTGAATGCATCTTCATCCCGTGAGAGCATGCTGAGTTCGACTGTTTTGACACCAAGTTCCTTCAATCCAGCATCCCAAGCTTTTTTCGCTGCATCAGCATCATAGCTTTGAAGATCCGGATATTTCACTCGGAAATCCTCACCATCGGGTGTGAACGTGAAATCTTTCGCAACGATGAAGTTTGCTGGTTTTGATCCATCGTTTAGGATGACGTCCGTAATCCCTTGTTTCTCAAAACCAAGTGCGAGCGCTTTTCGAATGTTCTTGTTTTTCAATGCTTTATTCTTTTGGTTAAAGCGGAGGAAGTTGATCCGAGCATCTGGACGTGTCTTGTAATCCTCTGATTTTTCATATTGTGAGACGAATTCAGATGTAATCGGTGCGAAGTCGACTTCTTTTGCTTCAAAGAGGTTGACGCCAGTCGAGATTTCCTTAACGACTTTAACGTTGATCTGATCCATCTTGACGTTTGCTTTATCCCAGTAATCCGGGTTTTTCTTATATGTCCAACCCGCGTTCGCTTGCCACTTATCGAGGACAAAAGGTCCGTTGAAGACCATAGTGTCCACACTTGTCGCGAACTTATCGCCTTTATCTTCAACGAATGATTGCTTTAATGGTAAGTAAGTCGGAAAACTCGTCAAACCAAGGAAGTAAGGTGCTGGAGCTTCGAGTTGTACTTCAAGTGTCTGATCATCGATTTTCTTGACACCGAGTTCATCGAGTTCAGCTTTGCCTGCCATAATTTTATTGGCATTTTTCAAGTCCTGTAAAATGTATGCGTATTCTGCTGCTGTCTTTGGATCAAGTGCACGCTTCCAAGCATAGATGAAATCATCTGCTGTGACGGCTGATCCATCCGACCACTTCGCATCTTTACGTAATTTAAACGTATAGGTCTTTTTATCTTTTGACACTTCGACACTTTCTGCGATTCCAGGTGTCGGCTTGTTATCACCATCGAGTCGATAAAGTCCTTCAAAGACGTTGTTCGTAACAATGATGGAAGTCGAGTCCGTCGTTTTCGTCGGATCAAGCTGAGGTACATCTGTCGTCGAAACGAGCGTGACTTCCTTTTTCTTGTTTTTTGAATCAGATCCGCTTGTGTTTTCATCATTTCCTTGCCCGCATGCAGCGACAGCAAGTAGTGCGATGCTAGATAGTCCAGCAAACGCAATTTTCGATGTTTTATTCATGGAACGATGACCCCCCGAGAGTTAGAGTTAAATATTTCAGAAAAATGTGAACATATTGTTAATTTAAGTGAAAGTGATTAAAAATGCAACATAAATTTTCAGATAATTCTCACTGATCAAGGTCTATATCCTTAATTCCGAGTGATTTTAAATAGTCATAAAGTAGGAATATGGTCAGTTTATGCGGAGAATACATTCGTAATGTCAACCGAACCGGATCTCCTCGCATGCGCATATTCGTAATATGAACACCTTTTCGTTCAAGAGCGAAGATGATTTCAGATGGGTCCAGATCAGCAGGAAGGAGCAAGTGTGCGACAAGGACGTTCGCTTCGAATCGACTGTTATTAATGCGGCGCATTCCTCGAGTCAATCCCTCTAATAAGAAGAACAAAAATAAAACAAGAAAAACCGATTCCCATATAAATCCTGCACCGACAGCAATTCCAATTCCACTTGAACTCCATATAATGGCGGCCGTCGTCAATCCACTGACGATATCGTGAGGACGACGCAAAATGACACCAGCACCAATGAAGCCGATACCGGCAATGATTTGTGCGACAAGGCGCATCGGATCCATTTGAACATTCGTCGCCATATCGTGATAGAGTGAAACGGATTTGATGGATACGATGGTTAAAAGACAGCTGATGAGGGTAATTACGAGGCTAGTGCGTATACCGACCGGTTTATTTTTTATTTCACGCTCGAATCCCATGAAAATTCCAAGGGCAGCAGCCAACAGGAGTTTAAAGAGATCCTCGAGCTGAAATACATGAATCCAGTTCATTCGTCTCAAATCCTTTCTTTACTTTAAAAGGTGATTTGTTATAATGACTTTTGTGTCTTTCGAATGAATATACGTAAGATGTAATAGATATACGGAAAAAGGAAGTGTCTCATCATGAATCAACAAAAAATCGGCTTCTTTGCTCTCGCAGCAATGGTTATCGGTTCGATGGTCGGTGGAGGTGCCTTTAACCTTCCCGGTGCAATGGCCCAAAGTGCAAGTGCAGGACCTATTCTCATCGGCTGGAGTATTACAGGAATTGGAATGATCATGCTCGCGCTCGTCTTCCAGCACCTTGCAAACAGTAAACCCGAACTTGAAGGTGGTATTTATGCCTATGCACGTGAAGGGTTCGGACGTTTCGTCGGTTTCAACAGTGCTTGGGGATACTGGGTATCTGCATGGATTGGAACGGTTGCGAACATCACACTCGTCTTCAATGCGATTAGTTATTTCTTCCCGATTTTCGCGGCAGAGAATCGGATATTCCTTCTCTTGATGAGTATGGTAGTCATTTGGGGATTATTCTGGCTTGTCTCAAGCGGGATCAAGGAAGCGACCCTCGTCAATCTGATTACAACGATTGCAAAGCTCGTTCCAATCTTGATTTTCATTCTATTGGTTGGGATCGCCTTTAATATCAAAACGTTCAATTTAGACATCTGGGGAGATGGGACAGAACTCGGTTCAATCTTCGATCAAGTAAAAGGAACGATGCTCGTCACGCTTTGGGCGTTCGTTGGAATTGAAGGGGCAGTCGTTTTATCGAGTCGTGCTAAAAATCGAAGTGATGTCGGAAAAGCGACGGTAACAGGACTCGTTGGTGTTTTAGTCATCTATATCTTAATTTCTGTCTTATCACTTGGCGTCCTTAGTCAAGAAAGACTGGCTGGATTAAAGGAACCGACGATGGCGTATGTATTAGAGGCAGCAATCGGACCAGTCGGCGCGACGATCATCATGATTGGTTTAATCATCTCTCTATCCGGAGCGCTTCTTGGATGGACGATTTTAGCATCAGAGATTTCATATTTGGTTGCGAAAGATGGTGCGTTCCCGAAAGCATTCGCTAAGACGAATCGAAAAGGGGCACCAGTCGGAGCACTACTGATTACACAGGTCGCCACACAAATTGTTGCTGGGATTGCGCTATTCTCTGCACAGACGTATCTCGTTCTATCAAGTATTGCAGGGATTTGTGCGCTCTTACCGTATCTGTTATCAGCCTTGTACAGCATCCGGACTTCGCGGGAAGAGCGGAATCGAAAAATGTTACTCTTCTCGGTCATCGCATCCGCGTACTCTATTTGGCTCGTCTATGCGTCAGGCGTTTGGTACATCGTCATTGCGGCATTAGTTTATGCGCCAGGCATTTTAGCATATGCGTTAGCGGAACGAGAACAGCAACGGACAGGCATGTCACGCTACGAGTGGATTGCTAGCATGATTCTTGTTGTCTTAGCCGGAGTGGCTGTTTACGGAATGGTCGTAGGAGAAATTCAATTGTAAGAAACGATATGCAAAAGAAGTCACGGTGGATAAAAATCACCGTGACTTCTTTTTTTATTAAGGGGTTAAGAATCTGTTTTCGACATCCTGTACGGACAGTGGTTCAGAGAAAATGAACCCTTGCATGTACTGGCAATCTGTCGTTTTCAAGTAAGTCAAGGCATGTTCTGTCTCGACACCCTCAGCGACGAGGTTCAACTCTAGATTGCGACCCAGTTGAATGATAGAATCCAGCAAAGCATGATCGTTCTTTGCTAGTCCATCAATGAACACTTTATCGATTTTTAATTCATCAATTGGAAACGCGCTGAGATACTGTAAAGAAGAGTAGCCGGTTCCAAAATCATCAATCGATAAGCGGAAACCGAGTGACTTAATGAGGTGCATGCGTTCGACGGTTCGTTGTGTCTGTAAGATAGCAATATTCTCTGTCATCTCGAGCGTGACGGAAGATGGCGAAACGAGTCGCTCCGTTACGACATGTTGCAACGTTCGAATAAAGGAGTCACTTTGGAATTGGTGCGGTGAAATGTTGATCGCCATCGTCAATTCAGGGTCAATCGTTTGTTGCCACTTCGCGAGCTGTTCACATGCTTCGATGATGACCCAGTTGTTGATTGGTGTGATTAGAGAAGCCTCTTCGGCGAGTGGGATGAACTCATCCGGTGGAATATTTCCGAGCGCCGTATGATTCCAGCGTAATAACGCTTCGAATCCTTTGACGGCTTGTGATTGAAGCTCGATGATCGGTTGATAAGCAAGGTAGAGCGACTGATCTTCGAGTGCCGTGAAGAGAGAACGTTCGAGTTGGATTTTACGTGTGAATTGTGTGTCCATCTCGTGTGTTAAGTACTGAATCGTTCCCGTACCAATTGATTTTCCCGCATAGAGAGCAGTTTCAGAGCGGCGGTATAAATCTTCAAGTGTTTTCGCTTCAGACGGATAGACGGTGATACCGAATGTGCAAGAAACGATGAGTGAATGACCGTTAATGTAATAAGGACGTTGTAACGCTTGTTGTAATTTTCGAGCATATTGAAAGAGTAGATTACTCGAGGGTGCAGGTAATAGGACACCGAATAAATCACTCGTCGGATGAAAAGCAAGGACACCCGTCGCATGTTGCAAAAGCCGTGTTGCCATTGCTTGAAGGAGTTGATCCCCGACATGTGTTCCAAACGAATCGTTTATGACTTTGAAACGATCGATATCGAACAAAATGAGTGCAATGGGTTCATGTGATGCAGCAGACTGGAACAATGCTTCCCCTTCGCGTAAAAATCCACGTTTATTCAATAAATGCGTCATCTCATGGTGATGCACTAAAAAATCAAGTTCTTCTTCAAGCACAGTTGTTTCCGTAATGTCGTTACCGATGAACAGATGCTGAAAACGCACGCCGTTTGCATCATAAATCGGAATCAATGTCGCTTGAAGATGTTTTCGTTCACCCGTGTGTGAAATGAGACTAAGACGACCAGACCATGCTTTGCGTTCACGGAGTTGTGTTCGGATTTCTGAGACAGTCGTACTAGTTTGATCGAGAATTACGGACCATGGCTGACCAATAAGCATTTCAGGACAGTAACCTGTTACATCCATAAGTTGGTCGTTTATATACGTAATTGCACCACGCGCGTCAAATACAGCGACACTGGCGATTTGATCGAACGCCTGACGTAAATCCATCAAACCTTGAAATAATGGTTTTGTTGTAATCGGTTGTTGAGCAGACGGAATACAGCAAACGAAAGCAGCAATGGCATTGCCTACTTCATCAAGTAGAGGAGACAGTAGCAATGTTGAGGTCATGGGAGTACCAGACTTATGGAATAAGGAGGCATTCGGCAATTGGACCGATTGACGGCGTTCCAGAAAGGAATGCCAAATCTGATGGCTGAATGCCATATCTTCCTGGTCAAGTAAAGGAACGATTTGGCCGACGATTTCCTGTTGTGTCCATCCCCAATGCTGTTCTGCTAACTCGTTCCAGGAACGAATGGTCAAATCGATATTTAAGATGAAAGACGGTAGTGGAAACTCTTGAATGACGACTTCGTAGGAATCAATGGTCGAACGATCCATTACGTGCGCACGCTCCTTTATGATGAAAAGAGATGACGGTTCACTTGTCTTGTCTTTTCCCAATATATTCAATTCTTACGCATCCCAATCCTCTAGGTTATACATTTTTTAGATGAAGATTACACAAGAAAATCTGCTATAATGATTTTGAAAGCGTTTTCTAAAGAGCTATAAGGGGGAATCTCGATGAATCAAACAGAGAAAATCATTCAACAGACAGAACAGTTCGGAGCACATAACTACCATCCACTCCCGATCGTCATTTCAGAAGCAGAAGGTGTCTTCGTCACGGATCCGGAAGGACGTCGTTATATGGATATGTTGAGTGCTTACTCAGCCGTCAACCAAGGACATCGTCATCCGAAAATCATCGAAGCTCTAAAACGACAGGCGGATAAGATCACTTTGACGTCACGTGCCTTCCACAATGATCAACTGGGCTTTTTCTATGAAAAAGTAGCACAATTGACGGGTAAAGACATGGTATTACCGATGAATACAGGTGCGGAAGCTGTCGAGACAGCAGTGAAAGCAGCACGACGCTGGGCATATGAAGTGAAACAAATCCCAGGTGATGCTGAAATCATCGTTTGTGAAGGAAACTTTCACGGTCGAACGATGACAGCCGTCTCCATGTCGACGGAGGCAGAATATCAACGAGGATTTGGACCGCTTCTTCCTGGAATCAAGACGATTCCATATGGCGATCTGGAGGCACTAAAACAGGCAATCACTGAAAATACAGCGGCATTCATCTTGGAGCCGATTCAAGGCGAAGCAGGAATTTTAATTCCGTATGATGGCTTCCTAAAAGATGCACAAGAAGTTTGTCGTGCGCAGAATGTTTTGCTCGTATCGGATGAGATTCAATCTGGACTTGGTCGTTCCGGTAAATGGTTTGCTTCTGATTGGGACGAGGTAACACCAGACATGTACATTCTTGGGAAAGCACTGGGTGGTGGGGTATTCCCAATCTCATGTGTTGCCGCGAATAAAGATGTCCTTTCTGTCTTCAATCCAGGTTCACACGGCTCGACGTTCGGTGGTAATCCACTCGCTTGTGCCGTATCGATTGCTTCACTTGAAGTATTAGAAGACGAAAAGTTACCGGAACGTTCACTCGAACTCGGTACGTACTTCATGGAAAAATTAAAACAAATTAACAACCCGATGATCAAAGAAGTACGTGGTCGTGGATTGTTCATTGGTGTTGAACTAACAGAAGCAGCTCGACCATATTGCGAAGCGTTGAAAGAGAAAGGCTTACTCTGTAAAGAAACACACGAGACAGTCATTCGCTTTGCACCACCGCTTGTCATCACAAAAGAAGAGTTGGATTGGGCGTTCGAACGGATTGAACAAGTGTTAGGCGTTTCCGTCGCCCAGTAAATGAATACATTCAAATCGAATAACAGTGAACAAGATGTTCACTGTTATTTTTGTTTGGATGAGTGTCGGTATGGATACAGGAAATGTTTGAAATTCAGTCATACGGGAACATACAACTATCGCAAAAAAAACTTTTTAAATGGGGGTAATGGTTATGTCAAATGACAGTGGTCTCAATAAAAAAGCAGATGGTCTTGTTGATAAAGTAGCGGGTAAAGCAAAAGAAGCACTCGGTAAAGCAACAGGAGATAAATCGACAGAGCGCGAAGGTAAAAAAGATCAATTAAAAGGTGACGCCAAGAAAACCGTAGGAAACGTTCAACAAAATTTTGAAGATACAACTCGTCGTTAAGACCGTGGGAATTAATGGGAATTAAATAGAAAAACCGGACTGGAGGATTACTCTAGTCCGGTTTTTAGTGTTTGCTATAATGAATTTTTATACTAATAAAAAAGATAGTGAATAATTTGTATAAAGGTCTAGTCATTTAGATATTTATATGGAATAATTAAAAACGTAAAAGCGTTTACATTGTTCTGTCATTATCGTTTTATTCAGGAAAGGGTGAAAGGGATGTTGCAGTTTCTACAACGAATTGGTAAGGCTTTGATGTTACCAATCGCAGTATTACCAGCTGCCGGAATCGTACTTCGATTAGGTTCGGCGGATATGCTAGATATTCCATTGATGGTAGCAGCAGGAGGGGCAATTTTTGATAACCTTCCATTGATATTTGCCATTGGTGTCGCAATCGGTCTATCGATTGATGCGAGTGGGGCAGCGGGTCTTGCCGGAGCCATCGGGTATCTTGTCTTAAAAAATGGCGTCGACTCGATGAACAAGGATTATTCCAGTGCACAGATTCAAGCAAAATATGATGCGATTGCGGCGATCGTCAATGATTCCTCGACCAAGGTCGATGGCGCGACACTTGGTTCGATTGCGAACCAGGCGACGCTCGGTTCAACCGTCAATATGGCAGTATTCGGTGGGATCATTGCGGGTATCGTTGCCGGTCTTCTATACAATCGCTTCTACAATATTAAGTTACCGGATTGGTTGGCATTCTTCGGAGGCCGTCGTTTTGTTCCAATCATTACCTCAGCTGTCATGCTCGTACTTGCTTTCATCTTTGGTTATGTTTGGCCGTTCATCGAGCAAGGTATCAACGGTGCCGGTGAATGGATGGTCGGTCTTGGCGCAGGAGGCGCTGCTTTGTTTGGATTCTTTAACCGTCTCCTGATTCCTGTCGGCTTGCACCATGTTTTAAATAATATTTTTTGGTTTGTTTTCGGTTCATACGAAAAAGCAGATGGTACGGTAGCGAACGGGGATATTGCGCGTTTCTTCGCTGGAGATCCAACAGCGGGGATTTATCAAGCTGGCTTCTTCCCGATCATGATGTTTGCCTTGCCAGCTGCAGCCTTTGCCATCGTCATGGCTGCGCGTAAGGAAAATCGAAAAGCCGTTGCTGGAGCGATGATTGGTCTTGGACTGACATCCTTCCTGACAGGAATTACGGAACCAATCGAGTTCTCGTTCATGTTCTTGTCACCTGTTTTATACGTCATCCATGCTGTACTAACGGGTCTATCGATGGCCATCGTTAACTTACTCGGTATTTTACATGGCTTCTCCTTCTCGGCTGGTTTCATTGATTACGCCTTGAACTTCGGGATTGCGAAAAAACCATTGTTGATCATCCCGGTTGGTCTCGCGTTCGCGGTCGTCTACTACTTCCTGTTCTACTTCATGATCACAAAATTTGATCTGAAGACACCAGGTCGTGAAGATGAATCGCTCGTTACAGACACGGGAGTCGTTTTGACGGACTCAGACGATAAATATGAACAACAAGCAGCTCAAATTTTTGCTGGATTGAAAGGAACAGAAAATGTCACGTCGATTGACAACTGTGCGACACGTTTACGTCTTCAAGTCAAGGATCCAAGCATCATTGATGAAGCGGCGATTAAAGCGGCTGGAGCAAAAGGTGTCATGAAGATGGGGGCGACTAGTGTTCAAATCATCATAGGCACAGATGTCGAATTCGTTGCAGATGCGATGAAGCGACAGAAGTAAAAAAACGACCTTTCCTGAGCTCAGGAAAGGTCGTTTTGCTGTACGTTCGCAACAGGTGCTGTTTTGCTCGAGCGATAGATCGGATAAAAGATTCCAATCAAGATGATGACGATCCCAATCCATTGAGAGCTCATCAGATGTTCACCTAAAATTAACACGGAACAGATGACCGCTGTCGGTAGTTCAGCTGCTCCAAGCAAAGAAACGCTTGCTGGGGAGAGGTGAGGCGCGCCCGCAGCAAATAAGAGCGGTGGTAAAATTAACGCGAACAGACCAAGCGGAATCGCGTATAACAGAAGTCCATTTTCGAAGTTCGCAGAGGATAAGAACGTCGTCGGTGGATACATCGTCATGACGAAAGCAAGACCACCTGTCATCATGTAAAAACTCTTCTTGATGACGGGTAAATGATTGGCGATGCGTCCACTAGCGAGTAAGAAAATTGAGAAGCTGACAGCCGCTCCAAGACCGAATAATGTTCCACGGAAGTCAAGTGGACTCGAGTAAGCGGCACTCGCAAGAATGGCTCCGCCAATCAACAGAATCGCAGACAGGAAATGCGCGCGAGATGGTAAACGTCTGAATGCGAGCGCATCGATGATGACACCAATCCAAGTGAATTGGAATAAGAGAATGATTGCAACGGATGCCGATACGGTCTGAAGACTTTGATAGTACAGATAACCAGTTGTACCACTAGAGATACCGATCAACATGAGAAGACCAGCTGTCTTAAGATCGAGACGAAGATTTTTCGTAAATAAGGCAAGACTGAAAATCATCAGCCAACCGAAGAAAAATTGACTCCCAGAAACGGCTGCTGAGTTAAATCCAGCTGCATAAGCGAGTTTGACGATCGTTGAGAGGACACCATAACTGATAGCGCCAATGAGAACGAATAAGGTTGCTTTTGAGCGATGCATGAATAATTTCCCTCCATTTTTAGTAAAAACCACACAAAAAAGGTTGCAACGGGGCCTTGTCCAGGTTTTTTGGACAGGGTTTGGTTGCAACCTGTGTGATTTATTGAGTTGATGTGTCGAGCAAACGATACAGCCGGGTTTTCGTTTGGTTGTACTGAACGGTCAGCGTGTTCCACTTCTTTAATGACGCGGTAGCTTTCCGTGTTAAACGATTTAAATCCGCTGTTGACTCATCAATCTTAACGAAATCCGGTTTTTTAGTCAAGCGTGAAAGCACTTTCTTTTCAGCGTCCATCGCTTGTCGATACGTTTTAGAGAACGTTTGAAACGTCTGCTGGCGTTCCTTGATGATTGCCACTAAGGCAGTTCCTTCCGTTTTTGCTTTACCATCAAGTTTGTTTACAGCATCCTTCAATTCTTCAAGATCAAGTTCAGCGTACGTTTCCTTACGTAACGTTTCTTCTTGTTTCAATAAAGAAAGCCGTTCGTCATTTAAGGCTTCTAGTTCCTCCCGTTCATTTTGAGAGCGTTTGATTTCTTCAGCACCTGCATCAAGAACGGCTTGGTACGTATTAACTGAAATTTCGTCCTTACGAGCACGTTGATCAGCTAGCATGAATGCCTTTTCTTCACCTTTGACTTGTTGCTCTAGCTGTTCATGAAGAGAGGCTGGTGAATCGTTGGAGCAGGCAGCGAGTCCGAAGCTCGACAGGAACAGTACTGCTACGAATGATTTTTTCATCTAGATAGTAACTCCTTATAAATTCGAGTATTGCACGAAGTTGTACGGAATATGGAAATCTTCATCATAAATCGCGAACTGATAGCCCTTTTTCTGAAGTCCGGCAACAATGGCCGGAAGGGCCTTGATAGCTTGTGGTTGTTCATGCAAGAGAATGATTTCAAATGGACGCTCTGCTCGCCGAATGACCGTATTAGCCACTTCTTTTGCACTATCTTTGTAATACCAGTCCATTGAATCGATCGACCAGTCCCATACTCGGAAGTCTGCAGCGTGGATGGCAGATGCCATCTTTTTCGTAATGCCAGGATCAGATCCGTAAGGTGGTCGTGTCAAATGTGGTGTCAGTTTTGTTAAATCATAAATTTTTTTCTGAACACTTTTCATTTCTGAGACGTACTGTCCTTTTTTGTACAATGTATCGTAATCGTGTGTTTCACCGTGTAAGCCGATGTAATGTCCGGCTTTCGCAGCAGCTTTAACTTCTTTTGGAAAAACATCTACCTGTGATCCGAGATAAAAGAAAGTAGCGCGAGTATGAAGGTGATCTAATGTTCGAAGTAACTCTGATGTTAATGCGGATGGTCCGTCTTCAAAGGTTAAATAAGCGACTTTTTTTGTCACACCATTCCATTTTTCGACGCGTGCTTTCTCCATGTTGACGACAGGAACTTTGGTAATGGACTTACCGGTAGTGATTGACTGTTGTTCAGGTGTGAAGACGTATCGATAAGCAATATACCCTCCGACTCCAAGAAAAACGAGTATAAGAAGTAAGAAAAATCGAGGGAAGAACTTTCTTTTTTTTGTCCGCGGTCGTGGACCGAGTTCGCTAGCGTGGCTTGAGGTAAATGGATCCATCGTTGTCTGTCGCTCCTTGTGTCAAAAATATCATATACAGATAATGTAACATTTTAATTGTTTCTTTTGTAACAAATAGATGACAAAAAGATGACGGGAGATCGATTTTTCTAAAAATATCAACTTAATTAGAAATAGAGTATATAAAAACAAAAAAACAACCACTGAATAAGTGATTGTTTCATGTGTTATTAGTGTTCTGTTACAGCACACTCATCGCATTCCGTTTGATAGGATTCACATTGTTCATCCATCTCTTTTCCGCAATGGGCACACGTCTTGACGGGAAGCTCACGATAGAATGCAGCAGATGCTTCTTGGTAAAGGGGTTGTTCCATGTGTTTTTCCTCCTTCAAAATAAACGCAATGGTCTTTTTCTTGTTTTTATTGTATTAGTACAGAAGTTTAATGTCAACTATTGTTTTATAACAGTAAATTCGTTTGAAGTATTGATAGAGGACAATAAAAAAGAGACATGCTACGATATCTAAGTAATCTGATAATAATAAGGGGGATTTACACATGACACAGGCAACACTTGATACAATGCGTGTCTTAACAGAAAGACGTTCCGTTCGTCATTACGACGAAACGTTCAAACTTTCAAAACAGGAAGTGGAAGAACTATTAGAATGGACGACAGCGGCGCCGAGTGCTTGGAATTTGCAACACTGGCATTTCACGGTCTTCCATTCAGAAGAAGCGAAGCAACAGCTTGCACCGATCGCATACAATCAGCCGGCTATCACTTCGGCTTCAGCAATCATTGCGATTCTAGGGGATGTTCAAGCCAATCGAAACTACAATCCGGTTTATGGTCCGGCAGTAGAAGCGGGTGGTATGACAGAAGAATTGTTCGATTCGATTAAAGAACAAGTAGAAGGCGCTTATCAAAGTGAAGCGTATGGTCGCGACGCGGCAATGTCGAATGCGAGTCTTGCTGCGATGCAATTGATGCTTGCGGCAGAAGCGCGTGGATTATCAACACTCGCAATGGGTGGATTTGATCATCAACGTTTTACGGAAACGTTTATTACCGAGTCACGGTATGTACCGGTCATGTTAATTGCTGTCGGTAAAGCGGTCGAAAATGCAAAAAAACGTCCAGCACTCCGTTTACCGATCGATCGAGTATCAACCTTCCTGTAAGTCATTCAAAATGGAGGAAGCGGGGGGCAATTCCTCCATTTTAATTTTTTTATTTTTTTTCGGAAAAAGACTTGTCAGCCTTTTAGTTTCTTGATATATTAATACATGTCCTAGCAAGTACATTACGTACTGCAAACATGATTCTGTAGCTCAGCTGGGAGAGCGCTACCTTGACAGGGTAGAGGTCGCTGGTTCGAGCCCAGTCAGAATCATACCGAAAGCCCGCTTCTCCTTTATAGGAAAAGCGGGTTTTTTTATTATTTCTTTATCTCATCCTCGGTGACCCATTTATGATTTTTCACCATCTCTCCACCGTCCGTTGGTTCATAGTTCACCATGTAGACAGTCGTTTCTTTTACTTCATCAATCGTCGCTTTAGCTCCATCCATACCTTTCATATGATCTGCCTTGACAGTCGTTTCATCACCAACTTGCAGTGGCTTAGTTGGAACTGGATCAAGTTCTTCCTGAATGACCCATTTGTGATTTTTCACCATCTTTCCACCAGTAGTCGGTTTATAACTGATCGCATAGACGACAGTATCATAAGCACCGGCAATCGTTGCTTTTGCTCCGTTCATTCCGTCCATATGATTCGTCGTCAAAGTGACATTACTGCCTCTCGGATAAGTCGGATCACTAGCTTTCTTTAAACCAGACGGTACCTTTCCGTCACTCGAATGCATCATATCTCCATGTGACATGTCGTGTGAGTCACTATTACTTCCATCGTTATTAGCGGATCCACATGCACCGAGCCAAAGCGTAGAACTAAGAGCAAGTACAGTTAACGTCAATGATTTTTTCATATTAAAACCCTCCTGAAGTCATTAGTCTTCTTTACTATACCCAGCGTATGTGCAAATCGTGTGCAGATGAGGTGACAGTTTCGTTTGTCTGCATCGATCGCGTTTTTTTTTAGCTATACTAAAAGTGGAGAGAAAAAGGAGGAATCGTCATGCGTCGTATTTCATACTCAGTTGGAGGAATCGTGCTTGCGGCATTTTTAATTTGTGGCAGTGTGTTGTTCGGGACATTGTATTATCAGTTGTCTCAAACACGAACGCAGGAAGTAGTAGACGGTTTACTGAACCGAGGAAATACACACCGTGATGTCCTTGTCGATTCCTATGACCAAACGACGATGCGCCATGTCAGCATGATGGAAGCAGATTCATCGTTTACTGTGGTGATCACTGATGCAGATGGAAAACAACTTGAAGCGTCACGACCTTTGTCGAATGAGATGAAGAGCATGTTAGAGCATACGGATTTTGATTACCGTCAACAAGGAAAAATCGTGACGATGCGTGACTTTTTAATGACGGACAGTCCCATCACCATTAACGGGGAACATCGTGGTCATGTATTCATGTTCGCTTCTAAAGAAATCGTAGATCACGTACTTGATCCGTTGAAACAGCAGTTTTTCCAAGTTGGTCTGCTTGCACTTTTATTGGCAGGTGCTGCAAGCATTTGGACGACCCGAATCATTTCTCGTCCGTTGATTCAGATGGAAAAAGCGACGGCGCGTCTATTGGATGGGGAAAGTGGAGAGTTGCCAATTGATCGAAAAGACGAACTGGGACAATTGGCGCGTTCGATTCAGCAGTTAAAACAGGATCTCGATTTTTTAAATCGGGAACGATCCGAATTTTTAGCAAGCGTATCTCATGAACTACGAACACCATTGACATATATAAAGGGATATGCGGATATTCTCAAACGCCAAACATTGACACCGGATGAACAACGACGCTACATCACGATCATTCGAGAAGAAAGTCAGCAAATGAATGAATGGATTGAACAACTATTTTGGCTAGCACGAATTGATGCCAATGCTTTTATGATGGAACGAAAACCTGTCGATGTCGAAGACTTGATTCATCAAGTGATACGATTGATGCGTCTAGACATCGAACAAGAAAATATTTCTTTTGAGATAGAAGGTGAGCCATTACAAGTGATGGGTGACGTTCAGCAACTCCGTCAGATGATTGTAAATATCATTGAAAATGCACGTCGACATACGACGTCGGGAACAATCATCGTTCGTTATGGTGTCAACGCAGTAGGGGCTTTCATTCAAATCGAAGATACAGGAGAAGGGATTGCTGCAGACTCTTTACCTCATGTAACGAAACGGCTCTACCGAACGGAAACATCGCGTTCTCGAAAACATGGAGGAACTGGAATCGGACTCTCCATCGTTGAAGCAATTGCGCAGACACATGGAGCTGAATTGAACATCAAGAGTCAACTTGGACATGGAACACAAGTGACACTGCAGTGGAGGGAGAAATAAAATGCCGCATGTATTGATTGTAGATGATGAACCGAGAATGCTTGAACTGTTAAAACTGTATATTCAGCCGTATGGGTACACGTGTCAGCTTGTGGATTCTGCGCAACAAGCTCTTGAGCTCTGCTGTCAGAACGTATTTGATCTTATTTTAATGGATGTCATGATGCCAGATATGGACGGATGGACATGTTGTCGTCTCATTCGAAAACACACTAACATCCCGATATTGATGGTTACGGCACGGAATCAGCGGGAAGACATCATTCGGACACGGGAAGTAGGGGCGAATGATTACATATCAAAGCCGATTCAAGAAGGAGAACTGATCGGACGAATGGAAGTTTTATTACAGCAGCGGCATGCTGGTCTATCCTATGACCGGGAAGGCTATCGTTGTTGTTACCTCCAACAAACGATTTCGTTAACGAAGACGGAGTTTGAATTGTTAGGTGTATTTTTAGATTCTCCACGACGTGTTTGGACGCGGAATCAGCTGACGACGATGTTATGGGGAGCGGAAGCGTCTGTAGACGAGCGGACAATCGACTCGCATATCAGACATTTAAGAGAAAAACTACGTGTTTGCGGTTTTCCAATCGAACAGCATCTGGAAACGGTTCGCGGAATCGGATACCGCTGGATACACTAGTAAGAAGGAGATTCAAACATGACGACACTCTATTTCGTACGGCACGCACATTCGACATACTCACCGGATGAACGGAGACGTCCACTTTCCGATAAAGGACAGGCAGATGCAAGACGTTTACTTGAAACGTTTCAAGAAATTCCAATCGACAGATTCTATAGTAGTCCGTATCAGCGGGCGATCGAGACGGTTGCACCGCTCGCGGAGGCACGTCGACAACCAATTATTGAGGTAGAAGAACTAAGAGAGCGATTACTAGCACCTGGAGAGCTTGACGGTTTTCAGGAGGCGGTTATGTATGTATGGCAACATCCGAACGATAATCCATTCGGGGGCGAAACGAACAAAGAAGCAGCGCAACGCATTCGGCAATTCATCGATGAACTGGTGGAGAAGCATTCCGACGAAATAGTTGTTCTTGGAACACATGGAAACATCATGATGTTACTTCTCGAAACATTCGATCCGACATTTGATTATACATTTTGGAAATCCTTACCGATGCCAGCCGTGTGCCGGTTGGAAGTGAAATCAGGAGGAGAGGTAGATATTCACGTCGTACCACTTTTGACGAATGTAAAGTAAAAAAAGAGGCGGAACTGATGAGTAAATCAGTTTCCGTCTCTTTTGTAATCAAAGAAATCTTAAGGCGTAGGAATAGCACCTTCATGTTTTCGGATCAAATCAGCTGTTAATTGACCGGATAAGGTGACCATTGGCACACCGCCGCCTGGGTGTGTAGAACCACCAACGAAATAAAGTCCTTCGTATAACTCGCTCTTCGATGGAATCTTGAATCCACCATTTTTCTTCCGATCAGCTGCGACACCATAAATCGATCCACCGTTTGGACCATATAAGTCCTTCAGATCTTCTGGGGTGAAGCGATATTCAAACTCGATTGATTCCCGAAGACCGTAAAGTCCCATTCGTTCGAGTTTATCAAGAACAACTTCACGATAAGCATCCCAGTCGACCTCACCTTTTTGGAGTGTTAGAGGAGGGACATGCGTCAAGACGAACAGATTATCTTTTCCATCGGGCGCTTGCGAAGCATCAGATTTCGACGAGACCCCGACATAAATCGTCGGATCCTCAGGAGGCGTTCCTTCTTTGAACATTTGAGCGAATTCGCGCTCTGGATTTTCTGAGAAAAAGAAGTTGTGATGTGCTAGTCCACTATACTCACGGTTCACACCAAGTAATAATACGAGTCCAGAAACAGAGGGAGCAAACGATGCCTGTAATTTTTTTGCCTGCTTCCGGGCTTTTTTCTCAGGTACGATTCGTTCGTAAGTCGGGATGACCTCAAGATTTGAGACGACGATGTCGGCTGCATGGAACGTACCATTCGAAAGGACACCAACTGCTTTTTTATTTTCAAGGACGATTTGTTCAACCGGTGAGTTGAGATGCACCGTGACGCGGAGCTCGTCAAGCAATCGTTTCATAGCACGCGCGATTTGATACATCCCGCCTTTAACATAATAGATGCCAAGCCCCATCTGTACATAAATCATTTGATTGAAGACGGCTGGCGCTTGATAAGGGTTGGAACCGACATACATGACCATGTAGTTGAACAGCTGTTCGAGATACGGATTATTGAGGTGTTTTTTTGTTCCGGTCGCGACGGTGTTCATCGGGTCCATCTTTAATAAATCAGACATCGTATGGTATTTTTTTAAGTCCTTTAAATCTTCGAGACTGTATTTATAAAAGCTGTCGAGACATAAGTCATACATTTGTTTTGAGTACCGGAACAATTCGACGAAATCCGCTCGTGACGAAATTTGCTCGACTTCTTCAAGCATTCCAGGTAAGTCACCTTTGACGTCGATTTTTGTTCCATCTTCAAAAAAAGTACGCCATTGCGGTTCAATGCGTTCGATTTCTAAGTAATCATCTAAGTTACGATGAACACTTGAGAAGAGTTGTTCGAGTACCCAAGGCATCGTTAAAATCGATGGACCAGTATCAAAAGTAAATCCTTTCCCGCTGCGCTGATTTAGTTTCCCACCGACGTTTGCATTTTTTTCAAGCATCGTGACTGCGTAACCATCTCCAGCTAAACGAATGGCAGCAGACATACCGGCAAGACCAGCTCCAATGACGATTGCACGTTTCTTCAAATGGATCACTTCTCCTTTTAATAGATGAATGGAATCAAACGTTTTCGTTTTGCAGCCCACATCGTATAGGCAGGTCCGAAACCTTTTGTCAACATCGCTTCCTCGATCCGGATTCGATAGAGTAGGAAAAAGAACATGAGCACTCCAGCGAAAGCGAATAGGACCATTTGTCCCGTGAACAGAGGAAAGCTGATCGTGATCAACAATAATCCACTGTACAATGGATGGCGCAAGAAACGATAAGGACCACTACTGACAAGCTTGTCATCAGCTGCGACGACGACGTGACGAGTGAATTGTTGTTTTAAGTGGAGAATTCCCCAAAGGCGTAAAGCGACTCCACTCCACAACAGCAGGCAGGAAGTGATGCGCAACCAGGGAGAAACACTTTCGTCCGCAAAGAGGAAAGAGCAGACGATCGTTCCACTCAAGACAAGGAAAATCAAATAAAAACTTACTTGTTCTGCGGCGCCCGACCGGGAATCGGATCGATTCCGAAAACGAATCATTTCACTGATCCAACAGACGCTACCAATGCTGAAGATCCATTCCCACAATGTCACGTACGCTCCTCCTTTCTGTTTCAGAACTTGTTTCGAAAGCGCATTCAACGTTATTTACCCATTGCAATTCACCCTTAAGCTACATTTAGAAAACTTCAGAAATACTTCATTTTCATGACAAGCATTCCGAATGAACCCTGTTTGAAAAAAATAATGGTATTCTAATCTAAAACATGGATGCAGATCCTCATGCATAAAGGAGATACACGATTCATGAAATACATCAAGACACTCATCACGACATTGGCATTGACGGTAGCCTGTACGTCGACTTATATATCAGAAGCTGAGGCGGCGACTTCTTCTTATCGTCAAGCCAAGACATCCCTTCATTTACGTCAAGGGACATCAGTCGAGCAACCGAGTATTGCAGTCATTCCGACAGGGATTTATGTAACAGAACTATCAAAAATCGGTACGTGGTCCAAAATACAGTACGGAACGAAGATTGGCTATGCGAGTACGAAATATCTGTTAACGGATGAACAAATCGGTGGGAAACGTATTGGCAAGACACTCATCGCGAATAAGAACTTAGCACTCCGTTCGACGTACGCTCTTGGAGAGAATCAGCAAGCGCGTGCAGCTTTTGAGAAAATGCGCTTGGCAGCAAAAAAAGAGGGGATTACGCTGGTCGCATTTAGTACATACCGTTCGTACGCTTACCAAAAGGCATTGTTTGATAAATATGTCGCGCGAGATGGATATGAAAAAGCGAGTACTTATAGTGCGGAGCCAGGAAAAAGCGAACATCAGACAGGACTCGCTTTTGATATAGGGGGAGCAGATTCTTCTAAATACGCGATGTTCAGTTTTGCGAAGACGAAAGAGGCGAAATGGCTGTTCGCGAATGCGCACCGGTATGGTTTCCATCTTCGTTATCCATCTGGTAAAGAATCGTGGACAGGTTATACGTATGAAAGCTGGCACTACCGTTATGTAGGGGCGACGCTTGCTGCTCGCCTGAAACTCAGTGGGTTGACAATGGAAGAGTATTTTCATCTTGCTCCTTGGAAACCAGTAAAGACTTCGACATCTTAAAACATGATAAATAGAGGGTGTTGGATTCATCTATTATTCGTCTTGAATGAAAGAGATGGACTGTTTGACAATGACCGGCATGCTGATTGGTAGCTGAACATGACGGTACATTGGAGCAGACGGATGAACCGTTGGAATCATAAGCCTCACACTATAAAAAGCCCATCGCAATCCAAGCGATGGGCTTTTTTGATGTTCACTTAATTGGTTGTTCGTTCTTTTTTCGCTTTTTTGAAGAAGAACAGTTCATAGACGACTGGAACAATGATGAGTGTTAACAACGTAGATGTCGTTAACCCCCCAATAACTGTTAGGGCGAGACCTTTTGAGATCAATGTCCCTGAAGAAGTTGTTAATGCGAGTGGTACCAATGCCATGATCGTTGCGAATGCGGTCATCAGGATTGGACGCAATCGTGTTTTACCCGCTTCAATCAATGATTCGCGAATTGGCATACCACGACCAACGTTTTGACCAATACGGTCGACGAGAACGATGGCATTCGTGGTGACGATACCAATTAACATCAAGAAGCCGATCATGACACTGACCGATAATGGTTCATTTGCAAAGAAGAGCGTGACGAGTGAACCGATTGGAACAAAAATCAGTGAAGACAAGATGATGAACGGAATTCGTGCTTTTCCGAACGTAATCAGCATCGTCAGGTAAACAAGCCCGATTGCAACGACAATCGCGATTCCGAGGGACTGGAAGATTTCGACTGTATCATCATTCCCACCACCACTTGTCAACGAGACACCGTCTGGTAAATTAATTTTTTCGACCTCTGTTTTTACAGCATTAGAAACGTTTTGTACGTCGTCTCCTTTAACTTGTCCGGAAACGCGAGCATATACTTTTCCGTCGAGCTTCTGAATTGATGTGAAGGTCTCAACTTCTTTGACGGTCGCGACATCTTTTAGAGCAACAGGACCGTTTGCTGAGAACAGTTGGACGTCTTCGAGATCTTTCTTCGAAACGAGTCCTTTTTCATAAGACAATTGTACATCTTGATCTTTATTATCAAGATTCAACGTGCCAACAGTAACAGGCTTCGTTTGATCATTGACGGTCCCGAGGATCTGGAAGCCGGATAGTCCACGATCACTTGCTTTTTCAGGATCGATTTCAACGAGGAATTGCTTTTGTTTTTCGCTGAAGTTGTTTGTGATATATTTTAAATCACTATTTTTGGACATATTATCCTCGACTAATTTCGCAGCTTTTTGAAGCGCTTCGAGATCGTTCGAGAACAGGTCGACATCGACGTTGTTGTTCGACGGAGGACCACCTGTTGATAATTCAGCTACGCTGATTTTGACATTGACGTTTTCCTCTTGAGCGATGTCCTCCATCTGTGTCTCAAGTGATTTGATCGTTTTCTCAACGTTCGCGCCGTCCTTCAGGTTCAAGAAATAACTTGCTTTATTATCGAGACGTAAGCCTGTCGTAAAGTCTCGTGCTCCGACAGACGTCGTGACGTCAGCGATTGCTTGTTCTTTATCAAACATCTTTTCCATCTCAAATGAGACGTCGCTCGTTTTCTCGAGCGATGTGGCAGCCGGAAGTTCAAGCGATGCCGTTAGTGTCTTTGAGGCTTCGTTCGGAATGAACGTAAAGCCGAGACGTGGAACGATCGCTAGAGAACCGCCGAGAAGAATGAACGATACAATTAAGATCGTCGCCTTATGCGAGAGTGACTTTTCAATCAGCTTGCCATACCACCGTTGAAGAGCACCTTCTTTTTCTTCTGCTGGAACCTTCTTAAAGGCAAATTTCGCAAGAATCGGTACGATCGTGATCGCAACGAGTAGTGAAGCAAGTAATGAGAAAATAATTGTCAAAGCAAACGGTAAGAAGAACTTACCAGTGATTCCACCGACGAATCCGATTGGCAGGAAGACGACGACGGTCGTTAGCGTCGATGACGTGATTGCTTTTAAAATCTCTTTTGTCGATTGTTCGATGATCTCATCCGTCATACCGGATTCGGATTTTCGAACACGCCGGAAGATGTTCTCGATAACGACGATACTATCATCAACGACACGACCGACCGCAACGGCCATCCCGCCAAGTGTCATGATGTTCAGAGAAATATCTTGCCAGTTCAAGAAGATAGCAGCAATGAGTAACGATAAAGGAATCGAGACGATGGCAATAATCGTTGCGCGAATATTTCGTAAGAACAAGAGTACAGCGAGAGAGGCAAAGAGGGCACCAAGTAATCCTTCTTTGACGAGTGTCGCGACGGATTCCTCGATATCCTTCGCTGAATCGATCCCAATCGTATAGTCGACTTGATCGTCATATTTATTAAGGATCTTCGTGACTTCATCTGCGATTTCGACCGTATTGGCATCTTGTTTTTTCGTGATTGCCATCGATAAGGAATCTTTTAAATCGTAACGTGTTTTTTCGCTTTGTTGCGAGACTGCTTCGATTTTTGCAATATCTTCTAGACGAATCGGTTCTGCAGGTTCAGACGCCTGATCTGTAGCTGCTCCACCTGTTGTACTTGGTGGTCCTTGTGTTGCACCTTGTGGTGGACCGCCAGCAGATGAACCACCTGTTTGATCGCTACTAGCTGAACTAGTCGCACCTGCAACGGGTGTCAATTGTAGATTTTTTAGTTTATCTAGATTTTCTAGTTTTTCCTCAACGCGAATCGGTATTTTTGAATCGTTTTCTGATAGCTGACCAGATGGGAACGAGACATACTTTCCGTTGATTTGTTCCTTGATACTTGAGAGCGAGAGTCCTGCTTCTGTTGCTTTCTGATTATCGACGGTGATTTGAACGAGATCATCTTTGTAGCCACCAACGGAAACGCTATTGATTCCTGGAATCTTATTAAGTTCAGGTTCGATATCGTCCTTGAGGATTTTTTCGATGTCTTTACCATCCTTACTAAAGAAAGAGATATTATAGATTGGGAACGATCCAAAGGACAGACGATTTAATTTCGTTGTTGCTTCCTCTGGTAGATTCGCATTTTGGATTGCAGCATCAATCTGTTGTTCGACTTTATCCATATCAGTATCGAACGGGAATTCGATGTTTAAGATACCGATGCTTTCATAAGAAGAGCTTGTCAGCTTAGTAGCTCCTTCGATTCCTTTCAAGGCAGTTTCAAGCTTCGAGACGACTTGTTTATCGACATCGTCGGGCGAAGCACCAGGATATACTGCTTCAACAGAGATTTGAGGAAATTCGATTTCTGGGAACTGATCGACTTTTAATTTCGAGAAAGAATAGACGCCTCCTAAAACTAAAAGAATGGCGATGATGAAAACAGCCACCGAATTCTTTAAACTGAATCGGGTTAAAAAGTTCATATGAACACTCCTTTCGTTTATATGTGCTTATTTACATAGTAGAGGACACTCATAGAACCCGCAACTTTAAAACTGTTTTATTCAAAAAGATCTTTTTGAAAAAAGATAATTTTTTTTGTTAAAAAGGCTTTACACCTTTCGATATGCTGCTATAATAAAAATATACCCAGTAACAACACAGCATGATTCTGTAGCTCAGCTGGGAGAGCGCTACCTTGACAGGGTAGAGGTCGCTGGTTCGAGCCCAGTCAGAATCATACCGAAATCGTTCCTTTTCGAAGGAACGATTTTTTTTGCATTAAAAAAACTATTCCCGAAATCAATCAGGAATAGTTGGAAGGTAGAGATATTATTTTATTGGATTTCGAGATGAAGATCGCCACGCTTCGTCCAGCCTGCGACAGTCGTCAATCGATAGAAGACGAGTGTCAAGACGCCAGGTAAAACGACACCAGTCAAGAAGAAGATAAGGAACGCCTGAGGACCTTGGTTGACGAAGATATTGAGTGGCGCAATCATCGAATTTAAACCGAGTCCAGCGAGTTCATATGGTACTTTCAAAGAGAGAAGAAGCGTCGCTACAGGAGCTGAAATCATCGCTGCGAGAAACGGTGCAACGACAAGACGTGGATTTTTAACGATATTCGGGAATTGTACTTTAGGTGTGACAAAGAAAGAAGCAATCAAACCACCGGGATCCGTCTGACGATATGCCATCAATGTGAAGCCAACGAATTGAGCGGAACAGCCAATGAGTGCAGCGGCACTTGCTACAGGATCAAGCTGCAAAGCGATAGCGAGTGCAGCGGACGAAGCGGGAGACATCAATAAGACACTAAAGATGAGTGCAATGACAAGAGATGTAGCAATAGGAGACGATTCGACTGAAGCGGTGATCATAGCGCTGAATTTTGTAAGGAGTGGTGTCGTTACGGCAGCAGCACCGATACCAGTGATACCACCGGCAAGCACAGCACTCATCGGGATGACCATCATGTCAAATTTCGTTTTTCCAGTCATGCGTTTTCCGACATATACAGCGACCGCAGCTGCGAGTAATGCACTGATTGGCTGACCGGGGGCAAGAACGAGTCCAGAAGCAGTCGATTGAAGCGCAGCACCACCAATCGTCGCTGCGATCATCGCGCTGAACAGGACAAGTGTGTTTCCTCCGAGCTGAAAGGCGATACCGGCACCGAGTGCAGGAGCAAGCAGTACTTTTGCGACGCCGCCAATCGTCAGTAGCATTTGGATATGTAAAAAATTGCCGAGCGTCTCAATCAGGAGTCCGACACCGAGTGTTACAAGAACGGCATTCGCCATTCCAGCTGATACTTTTACCATTCGATCCATCGCATATTCTTTCAACGTTGTCATCCTCTCTCTATCTATCTCTATTTTTTGCCATGAAAAAAGCCTATCCATTTTTGGGATAGGCGCCACTCATTCTGTGCGGGCGCCTCATTCGATGCATCGAAAGGAGGGCCCAAAAATCATTTCCGTTTCATCATCGGAAAAGTTTTCAGTCCCTCATGCATAGAATAATCAGTCGTCCGGCTTGGTTAAATGGCTGTTGCGTCGGAATCATTCAATCGTGCCCCTCTCTGTGAATTTTTCTAAGCCTAACATGCTTCTGATCAATAATCAATATTTTCTGACAATTTATTTTTTCTCTAAATCTAATAGGAATTCACGCTATCATCGGGAAATCCTAATGTACTAACAATGGAGGCGTTTACATGAAAGTAATGATTTTTGCAGATATTCACGGGAATGCTTCAGCATTGCGTGCCGTGTTGTCCTATCTCGATCAGTCTTCAGACATCGATGCTATATATTGCCTCGGTGATCTCGTCGGTATCGGACCTGAACATAATGAGGTCATCAATTTGTTAAGGCAGCGACCTGATATTCAGACGATTTCAGGAAACCATGATGAATGCGTCCTTGCTTTGATTCATGGGGATGTCTATCCCGCTAGTTACCAACATGCGAAAGAGCATCACCAATGGATTGCAGATTCATTGACGCAGGAGAATCAGAGTTATTTGGAGCGTTTACCGCGTGTATTGAATGTCACCCATCAGGAACAAATGATGTATCTGACACACTATGCCTATGCCGATCAGACGAAAAAAATCGGTGAGGAGCCCTTAAAGCCAGCAGTGGATGGAACGAAAGAAAACTTACCCGTCCTTTTTTCCGGAAATGAGGCGCGAATCATTGGCTTTGGTCACCACCATCCAGCACAACAAGTTGAGACGGATCAAACGCTGTACATCAACCCTGGAGCGGTCGGGTGTCAGGAAACAGCTCTTGCCCCAGTAGCAATCCTCACTTTAGAAAAAGGACAAATACGTTCGGAGATTCTGACGATTCCATATGATGATCGACCATTTCTAAATGTACTCAATGCAACAGAAATGCCGGAACGTGAATTGATGCGTCGTCTCTTCTTCGGTAATAGATCATGAAAAAAACCTTCATGAATAGTTCATGAAGGAAGTCGATCAAGCAGACAGTTTCGTCATGATTGAGACGAGACAGACGATAATCAGTAACAGGATGCCGATATTTCGTTTCAACGAGTGACGTGACCAGTAGAAGAATAGTGCAAGGACAGGGGCTACGAAAAAGGCAAGAACAAGACTGATCAGTGTTGCAAGAAATAAAACAAATATCCAGAGCTTGCTCGTTGTCCGGTAAACCTGCCACATGTCGTAAAGCGACATAAGTGTATAAGCGAGTAATACAAAGATGATTCCGGTCGATAAACTCAAAACGATCATCACTCCATTCCTTTTTTAGTATAAGGGAAGGAGCAAAGATGACTATATGTCTTGCAGGAAAAAACGTGACGAATCGATGAACGTACGACTAAACGCTGTAATGAAGGAAAAGGAGAGGACATTCATGTCAAATGTATATCGCCGTTTTTTTCTGTTTCCAGATACTTTAATCATGCTTGTATTACTGATCGGAATAAGTGGATAGATCATCGCACAACCATTCAGTTGGTCCATTTTGCTATTCTTTTGCAACGGATTGATCGTCATGTTGCTTGCTTACGAGTGGAAGCATTATGTGGCACATGTTCTGCTAAAGCCGAGAACACGCTTTGGGAAATGGATGAAAAAACAGTCTTATCCAGCCAAGCGACACGTGATTTAGAAAAAGAATTGAATAATAAAAAAACGCCGATCCATTGGGCTAACCTAAAATTTTGAGACAATATAAAACACCTTCGGAGTGGTACACTTTTAAAAAGTACTAACATCGGAGGTGTTTTTGCATGGGCAAAAACGTATATTCAAGTGAAGTGAAGTGAAGTGAAGTGAAGTGAAGCGAAATGGGCAGTAGTAAAAGATAAGCTGAGTGGTAAGTTAACGACGAAAGAGATTATGGAGAAGTACGGAATCAAAAATGAATCTCAAATTAAAACATGGATGAGATGGTATCGTGCTAACGAACATTATCGATTTGATCAGCCGATTGGAAAACAATATACCTATGGACATGGTCCAGATTCTGCAAGTGAGGATGATAAGAGAGAACGACAAATGTCTCATCTGAAGATGGAAAACGAAATCTTAAAAAAGTACATGGAGATCGAAAGAGAGTTGAGAAAGAAGTAGTCATAAAAATTGTAGAGTTTCTTCGGGGAAAGTATACAATCACCGCTATTCTTAGCGTTTTGAATGTACCGAGAGCAAACTATTACCGTTGGATTAAAGAATCTGTGAAAGCACCCTCGGTGCTCGAAAAAGCCATCATTGGACTAAGTAAGCAGACGAAGTATCGGAATGGACATCGAAAAATAAAGGCATTATTACAGCAAATTTATCAGTTGAAAGCCAATCGGAATACCGTGCAGAAAATCATGCGAAAACACCATCTCCAATGCCGGATCAAGCCGAAACGAAGATGGAAGTCTCAAGGTGAGCGCATCGTAACGGCACCGGATCTCATCAAGCGCGACCTCACAGCAAGTAAACCGATTTCGTTATTGAATAAGTCCATGATAGTTGAAAGATATTTCGTCGTGCTGCCGTATTAAATATAAGTGATATCCGTCACCCACTTCTGAATCATCGCCTACAAGTTATACGAGCATCAACAAACGCCTCTTGTGATCGATACGTTGAAGATAGCGCTTGAGAACCGAAACTATCCCGAAGGGGTCATCCTTCATTCGGACCAAGGCAGTGTCTATACGTCATATGCCTTTCAAAAATTCGTTAAGAGCAATCACCTAATAAGTAGAATGTCTCGTAGAGGAAACTGTTGGGACAACGCAGTTATTGAATCGTTCCACTCTAATTTAAAGTCCGAGGAGTTCCAGTACGTCAAATTTAACTCGCTAAGAGACCATGAGGTCTCTGAACGCGTTATTAATTACTTAAACTACTATAACGAAGAACGAATCCAAGAAAAATTAGGCTACCTGACACCGAAAAGATACGGTGTACTGGCAGCCTAATCAAGGTGTTTTATATTGTCTCAAAATTTTAGGTTAGCCCAATCCATTGATCAGCGGTTTTTTATTCACAGAACGCGCAACATGGCACGTCGAATCGTATCGAGTTCAAGTGGACGCGCAATCGATGGCCATTCGGCGATCAACGCGATATACGTTCGAAAGATCAGGAAGGCCGTGACATCGACCGGTATGTCGCGATCGTCTTGACCAAGACGAGTCTCAAGTAATGTCTTGATATATTCGACGACATGTCGTTCAATCCGCATCCGTAATTCCTGCATCTCTTGTAATTTTAAGTTGCGTGTTTCTTCGATGATTTGAAGAATGAATAAGTGTTGTTGCTGATGATAGACGATGGCGTCGATCATTGCTTGTTTATTTTCTTCTACGGTCGCCTGTTCGACGTAAGCGCGTTCTGCTTCTTCTTTCATCTCTTGCAACACACGTGTTACGAGTGATTCAAACAGATTGAGTTTACTTTCGAACAATTGATAGACGGTTGGTTTTCCGACATGAGCGCGTCGGGCGACACGCTCGATCGTCGTTCCCTTATAACCGAGTTCTGAAAAGCAAGCCATTGCTGAGTCGAGTATCAAAGTTTCTTTATCAGACTGTGTCATGTTGTTTTCGTCTCGCTTTCGTTGAGAGTAGAATCCGTTTGGCTCCGAGCCCTCCAACGAAGCTGATGATTAATGCGACGACTAATATGGTCGCAAGGACTTGACTATTGGATACGAGGGCATCCGTCACACCGAGTCCAAGCGCTTCGCGGAATCCACCGACCGAATATGTCATCGGTAAGAAAGCGTGAATCGCTTGGAAGAACCCTGGCGTCATTTCGACAGGGAACGTTCCACCACTACCACCGATTTGAAGAAGGAGTAGTAAGAAGGCAAGGAACTGTCCGACGCGACCGAGTAGCATCGCGAGCGTGAACAGAATGGTAATGAACGTCATACCTGTCAAGGCAGCGAATCCATACAGCGCAGGGACACTCGCGACATCAGCATCCAGCACATAGACGATTGCTGTGGCCGCTGCGACACCTTGTAATGCGCCAATCGGTAAGATAAGTGATAATTTACCGACGAGGAAGCGCCATGTCAGACTCTCACCATGTTCGGGACGAATCTGATAGACCGAAGAGAACATCAAGGCACCTGCGAACAAGGCAATACTAAGGATATAAGCTGATAAACCAGAACCGTAATTGTTGACAGTCGAATAGTCATGTTCTTTTAAGACGACGGGTTCTGCTAGCATATTATCCCGCTCTTTTGTCGGCTTGACCGTCGCGTCTTTAGCTCCTTTGCTGAGCTCATCCTTCAGTGTTTTAGCTCCATCTTCAAGTTTCGTGTTGGCATCCGCGATTTTTGAAGCACCCTCGGTCGTTTTGCCGATACCATCTGTAATCGTAGAAGAACCAGATGCCAATTGTCCTAATCCGTTATTCAACGCGCTAGCCCCAGCTTGAAGTTGATGTGTACCATCTGACAGTTGGTTCGCGCCGTCAGCTAGTTGGGCACCGCCTGTTGCGGCTTTATGCACACCCGCAGTATACTGACCGAGTTTTTCATTGAACGTCTGTTGTCCACTAGCTAATTGTTGTGCGCCAGACTCGACTTGTTTCGCACCATCGACGAGCTTCAATTGTCCAGCGTTTAGTTGCGATACAGCAGACTGGACTTGCTGACCACCTGCGGCGAGTTGACCGATTTTCTTCGTTGCATTTGTTGCTTGAGCAAGACTCTGATCAATTGCACCTTCTTGGGCAGCAAGACTTTGAATATTTTCTTCTAATGAACCAATAGAACCGAGTAATGTTTGTTTTTCTTCATCTGATAACTGTTCAGAAGCAGAAATAACTTCTTTTAGTTGAGCGACGTTTGCCTCAAGTGCTTGGCGACGGGCCCGTAAGTCCTGTTTCGCCTGTTCAGCATCTTGATTGAGTTGTGTTAAAAAGGCATTCGCAGCTTGTGCTTTTTCATCCAGTTGATTTAATCCGTTCGTCAACTGAGGAATTTTTTCATTAAGCTGAGCAGTACCCGCAGCCAGTTGTTCTGCCCCTTGGCGTACCTGTGTTGAGCCACCGCTGAGTTTTGTTGCGCCTTCTTGAAGTTGCGCGGCACCTGCCTGTAAATTGCCACCGTTTTCATCGAGTGTGTTCAATCCAGAAGATAGCTCACCCGTTTTTTGAGCGAAGAGGGTGGTCTTTTCGTCGAGTGTCGTGACACCATCACTCAGTTTTTTCGAACCTTGATTCGCTTCCCCGAGTTTTTCGGACAGTGTCAGACTGCCATCTGCGAGTTTTCCAAGATTTGTTGCTAGTGTTCTAGCGCCATCCGCTGTTTTATGGTTACCGTCCTCGAGTTTAGAGGAACCGTCCGACGCTTTTTCCATTCCGTTTGCGATTTTCTTTAACGCACCGAATATAGCACTACTATATTGTTTCGTAACGGATTTTCGGATTTTTTCGTTTAACTGTTTTGCGGCAGTACTCGAAATTTGTGTTCCCGAGTAGTTTTTCGCTGGATTCAAGTAATATTCTAACTCAATCTTCTTCGGGTGATCATCGAGTAGTGTCGTTGCATTTTTAGAAAAATTCTTTGGAATGACAACTGTCATGTAGACTTTTCCGTCACGCAATTCTTTCTCTGCCTTATCCTGAGACAAGAACTGCCAATCAAAATCATCATTTTTTTTGAGTTTATCGACGAATTGATCCCCGATGTCGACTTTCTCTCCTTTAAACTTTGTCGCCTGATCTTCGTTGACGATAGCAACCTTAATATCTTCTGTACGACCGTACGGGTCCCAGAATGCAGATAAGAAGATGGAGTTGTAAAGAAACGGTACGAGGATGAGGGCGAGAATAACGACGATCATCATCGGACTCTTCAATTTCTTCCATTCTGAGCGAAACATAAATACAAATCCCCTTTCTAAAACTCAAAACTAATTTGAGTTTTAGGTTTTGATGAGATTTACTTTACTCTCTTCATTATAAAAAATCAATCGATAATTCCAATTTCACACAAAAAAACGACTCACGGAGAGTCGTCTCTAGAAAATGATTAAGGAATTAACAGTAACTTTCCTGTACTACGTCGGCTTTCTAAAAAGTCATGCGCTGCTTTTCCATCAGATAAAGCAAAAATTGTCGGAGAGGACAGGTTAAGGTGACTAGATAAAATCCAATCAAACAGCTCACCCGATCTGCGGATGCGTTCCTCAGAAGACGTTAACACATTCCAAAGGTCGCCACCTGTTAATGTTTTGGACGTATCCATTAAAAAACGTGGATCGACAGGTGCGGGATCACCGCCTGCCATACCATAGAAGACGACGGTCCCATGTACTTTCGTTACATGGAAACTGTCCATTAGCGTAGAACCGATAGACTCATAAACGACATCGACCCCTCTACCAGAAGTTTGTGTAAGCACTTGCTCGACCCAGTTCTCTGAGTACAAATAGACAGACTCACAACCGGCAGTTTTTGCGATCTGTGCCTTATCGGGAGAAGAAGTTAAGCCAATCGGAGTTGCACCAAGTAAACGAATGAGTTGTGTCAGTAATTGCCCCACGCCACCGGCAGCAGCGTGAACTAAGACGGTATCTCCTGGTTGAACGTGATAACTGTCGCGAGTCAAATAATGTGCCGTCAATCCTTGTAATAAGACAGAAGCTGCTGTTTCGTATGAGATACCGTCAGGAAGCGGAATCAATTTATCAACGGGTGCCGCCACGTACTCAGCGTTCGCAAGCGGAACGTCCGCAAAAGCAATCCGTTGACCTACATGGAACGTTGAAACGGCTGCACCGATTGCGGTGATGACTCCTGCTCCTTCGTAACCTAAAATATAGGGAGGCTGTCCTTCTAAATGATAGTTTCCTTTTCGACGATAAATATCTGCAAAATTCAGACCGATCGCTTTCATTTCAATCAGAACTTCCTGTTCGCTGATTGTTGGCGTTGGCACGTCTTCGAAGCGTAATACATCAGAACCTCCGAATTCGTGGAATGTTAATGCCTTCATCTCAACACATCCTTCTTTTAAATCTGCTTATAGTATAAAGCAGAACATCTGAAAATGATGGACAGATGCGTTACACTAGAAAAAAAGAAGAAAGAAGGGACGTTATGAAACGTGTCTTAATGGGAGGCATTCGCTTTTATCAAAAAGTCATTTCTCCCATGAAACCAGCCACATGTCGATTCTATCCGACGTGTTCCCATTACGGGATGGAGGCAATTGAACGTCATGGTGCAGTAAAAGGGAGTTATTTGACGACACGCCGTTTGCTCCGTTGCCAACCGTTTCATCCAGGAGGTCTCGATTTCGTTCCAGAACCTGATCAGTTTAGTTGGAAAGCGCCGTTACAGCGCGAAAATCCCCGTGAGAAGGTCGAAGTCACTGTGGAATAAGTCATGTTAGGATTTATGTTAATAGTTTAATGAATGAAGAAAAAGGGGGGGTGTGTTACCGGAAATCATCGGTAACACACCCCCCCCTTTAATTGTTTCATTTGTTGAACGCTCATAGTTTACCTGTTAAAAACTGTGCTTCACCGAGACCGAAACTCCAGTCCGCCGCATCATTTTCGACGATTGAAACCATTAAATCAGTCGGAGCAAGTCCACAATTTGCTTCTAATCGTTCAGCGAGCAATTGATAGAGACGTTGCTTCTTCTCTTTCGTCCGCGTTTTACTTGTCACACTGATAAGGACGATATCTTTACTCCGCTTAAAACCAAGACCTGTATCTTGAATGACCATTTCGTGAGCTTTGTGTGTATGCACGATTTGATACCGATCACGTTCCGGCACGTCGAATGCTTCGACCATCGCGTCATGTGCAGTGTTGAGTAACACGTTCAACTCTTCTTCAGAACGTCCTTCAATGACGTCGAATCGTAATAATGGCATAACCGTTCAGCTCCTTTTTTAAGTATGTAGAGCAGGGAAGAGTTCCCTGCTCTCGATTATTTATTCAAAGAATGGTTTGTATTGGCGGCGATCATGCATGACGGACAACCATTGTACAGTTGAGAATTCTTCAAGTACCCATTCACCGTTAAAGCGACCAAGTCCTGAATCTTTTTCACCACCAAATGGCATATGTGGCTCATCGTTGACCGATTGGTCGTTGATGTGAATCATACCTGTCTCGACTTCCAGTGCAAAAGCGGTCGCACGTTCAATAGATGAACCGTGCACTGCACCACTCAATCCGTATGGAAGAGAGTTTGCGATTTCAAGTGCCTCTTCATCTGTATCGAATGGGATGATGACTGCAACTGGTCCAAAGATTTCATTTTTAGCAAGCGGCATATCGTTCGTGACGCCTGTGACGACAGTTGGCGCAATGACGTTGTCTTTTGCTTCTCCACCTACACGAACGGTTGCACCGGCAGCTTTTGTTTTTTCAAGATCTTCAAGGATGCGTTCGACTTGTGATTGATTGATGAGTGGTCCGACTTGTGTCCGGTCATGTGATGGATCACCATACTGTAATTCTTTCACACGAGCAACGTATTTTTCGACGAACTCATCATGAATCGAAGAAGCGACAAGAATTCGGTTCGTCGACATACAGATTTGACCTTGATGATAGAACTTGCTGTAGACAGCAGATTCAACCGCACGATCGAGATCAGCATCATCAAGTACGACGAAGACGTTGTTTCCGCCAAGTTCAAGCGCTGTTTTCTTCAGGTGTTTACCGGCAAGTTCTCCGATGTGGCGACCGACTTCAGTTGATCCTGTAAAGGAAATCAAGCGTGGAACAGGGTGTTCGACGATGGCGTCACCGATTTCTGAACCACGACCGACGATAACATTTAAAACACCTTTTGGTAATCCAGCTTTTTCAAACAGGCTAGCGAAAATTAAACCGCCTGAGACAGGTGTGTCTGTTGCCGGTTTAACGACGACTGCATTCCCAATAGCGATAGCAGTAGCGATTGACCGCACAGCTAAGTGGAACGGGAAGTTCCATGGACTGATGACACCGATGACGCCAAGTGCTTTACGATAGATTCGGTTTTCTTTGCCTGGTACGACCGATGGACGAATTTCACCGTGCATCCGTAATGGGAAGGTAGCAGCTTCTTTTACGATCAAGACTGAGGCGAGGAATTCACCTTCCGCTTTAATACGTGTACTTCCTGACTCTTTGATTAGCCAATCGATGATAGTCTCTTTTTCTTCGTACAACACCTTCAGGAAGTTTTCGATGAGACCTTGGCGTTTTAAGGCAGGAACTTTCGCCCAGTCTTTTTGAGCAACTTGAGCCGCTTCATACGCATCATCTAAATCTTGTTGGTTCGCGGCAGAGATCGTAAAGAGCTCTTCTCCAGTGAATGGATTTGTGTTCGTCATGTTGCTGTCACTTGCGCCTGTGCGCCACTGACCGTCAATATAAATCTTCGTAAAATCCGTATGCAATGTAGCTTCGTTTTGTTGAGCCATCTCATTTCATCCTCCATTCGTTATTATAACAATTAAGTTATTCACGTTATGAAAAGAAGTAAAACACATCCATACACTTCTACCAAACATATTGCTCAAAATCAGTCAGTCAAGCGGGTTTTAAAGAACTTTAAACCAGGAATTTAACCAATATAATGCTATAAAAATGAGTGGGATCGTTCTTTTTTAGAAGGACGATTGAAACAAGCGCTTGATGAAACCTTTGCCTCTTCACGTTCGTAATAAAAGCAAGAACTTTAGAAGAAGGGAGGGATGGAAGTGACAATTTTATTATGGAGTCTAATCGTCGTGTGTTTTCTCGTCGCTTTTGCAGGACTCGTATATCCGATCATCCCAAGTGCGCCGATTTTAGTAGTAGGCTTTTTGATTTATGGATTCGGATTCGGTTTCTCTGAATTATCAATTAGTTTTTGGGTGATTCAAGCGATTTTCATCATTCTCTTGTTCACACTGGATTATCTCGTCAGCGCCTACACTGTTGATCGACGGGGAGGATCTCAAGCGGCTAAAATCGCGACGACAGTGGGATTGATTGCTGGACCGTTTATTTTACCAGGAATCGGACTATTGATTTTCCCGTTCGTCTTTGCCATCTTGACGGAAAAAATCATTAGTAAAAAAACATGGCAAACAGCCGTTTCAGTAGGGATCGGTACGGTTCTCGGTATCTTATCAAGCGCGTTGTTAAAGGGAATCGCGATGTTGCTCATGATTGTAATCTTCATCCTATACGTGGTCTGACCGATTGAAATCGTGTCTTCAAGTACACATTTTGCAAAAGTTCCGTTATAGTATGAATATGAAAAAGTAAGGAAGCTTTGAAAGAATAAAGCTTCTTTTTGCTGTAAACGACCAGATGCCTTTGCATCTGGCTTTATATTAATGGAGGTGAATCCCCTTTCTTCGGGGAAACGATTGGACAGTACACACTCAATGGAGACATTCGACACGACGACGATCATTATTCGACTACTCGTCATTGCACTACTCATCATTTTAACCGCTTTTTTTGTTGCCGCCGAATTTTCGGTCGTCAAAATGCGAATGTCTCGAATCGATCAGTTGATTACAGAAGGAAGCAAGACTGCGAAAGTAGCGAAAAGGCTGCTTGAGAATTTGGATTATTATTTATCAGCCTGTCAACTTGGAATTACCGTGACAGCGCTTGGTCTCGGGTGGTTAGGAGAATCGACGGTAGGTGCGATTCTCAGTATGTTGTTCGAAGAAATCGACATCCCAAACTCCGTTTCGACGATCATTTCGTTCGTCCTTGCATTCTCAATTGTAACGTTTCTTCATGTCGTGCTTGGAGAACTAGCTCCTAAGTCCTTGGCTATTCAAAAGACGGAAGCCATCACGATGTTACTCGCACCACCGCTTTATTGGTTCGGTAAGGTCATGAAACCTTTCATTTGGACATTGAACGGTTCAGCCCGGGTCATTCTTCGTTTGTTTGGTGTTGAACCTGCTGGTCACGAAGAAGTTCACTCGGAAGAAGAAATTAAAATCATCATGACGCAGAGTTACAAGAGTGGAGAAATCAACCAGACCGAACTTTCCTACATGCAAAATATCTTCTCGTTCGATGAGCGGATCGCGAAAGACATCATGTTACCGCGGACAGATTTAATCACGATTTCGAACGATGCATCGATGGAGGACATTATTCGTCTCGTTGAAGAGTATCAGTTCACACGTTATCCGGTAGCGGAAGAAGGAGATAAGGATAAAATCCTTGGCTTCATCAATGCAAAACAATTATTTACGGACCATATGGCGAACAAAGGGAAAGCATTAAGTTATTACATCCATAACTTGCCGATCGTATCCGAGTATTCACCGCTTCAAGACGCGATGCTGAAGATGCAGGTGGAACGGACGCCAATGGCACTCGTCATTGATGAATACGGAGGGACAGCTGGTGTCATCACGATGGAAGACATATTGGAGGAAATCGTCGGAGAAATCCGAGACGAATTCGATAAAGATGAGAAAGCGGATATCGAACAGATTCATGAGCGATTATACCGGATTTCAGGTCGTGTCTTAATTGATGACTTAAATGAACGCTTTAACCTAGGTATTGAAGAAGAAGATATTGATACGATTGGTGGTTGGGTCATGGCACAGGATACAGAAGTATCAAGTGGTCAAGAATTCCGCTATCAAGCGTATACGATCAAGGTCATGGAAGTCGATAACCACCAAGTGAAGTCGATTTATCTTCAATTGCCTGATCAAGAAGAAGTTGCAACAGAGGATATCGGATAAAATAGCAAAATCAAAAGACGATGGACATTAAGTTCATCGTCTTTTTTCGTTATTGAAAGAATGGCAGGGTAAAGGGATTGAACACTCCTTGTGTTTATCTCCGCCAGCGACGGGTATTACTGTTTATGTGGCAAAAAAGTCTTTTTTTAATTCAACAGGAAAAGGGGTTTTCTATCATGTCAAACGTCATTCTTACTTCACGCGCATCTGCAGTCGGTGGTCGCGACGGGAAAGTCGCTTCAGATGATAACGTCATTAATCTTGATTTAGTCATGCCTGGAACAAAAGGCAAAGAAGACATTCCGACATCAAACCCGGAACAGTTATTCGCAGCAGGATATGCCGCTTGTTTTGATGGTGCCTACAATTTGATGGCGCGCCAAGCGAAAAAACGAGTCGAGACGCGGACGAATTCAGAAGTCAGCCTCTTACAGGACGAAGCGGATAACGGTGTGAAAATTGCGGCGAAACTCGTCGTCGAAGTCGTTGGGGTATCGCAAGAAGAAGCAGAAGAACTACTTGAGAAGACACACAATTTCTGCCCGTATTCAAAAGCGACTCGTGGCAACATCGATGTTGACCTTTCTGTTAAAGTCGTCGATTCGTTATAAGAATACATCCTTAAGGAGGGTTTTCGATGGCACCAAAAGAAACCGATCGTCCAAATGAAAAATTGGAAGATGAACGGGATCGTCTGTCTGATAAAGAACGGAAACTGACAGAGGAGCAGCAGAAGGAAATCCTAAAAGGGAAAAACGAGATGCCAGATGATCCGGTTTCTCCACGAGATCGCGGAGAAGATCCGATTTAAATTCAAATAACTTGGGAGATGAATCACATGTCTAAAAAAGTAGCAGTCGTACTCGCCGATCATTTTGAAGATGTAGAATTCACTGGACCGGTTGATGCGTTAAAAGAAGCGGGGCACGACATTACTGTCATTGGTGCCAAAAAAGGTGCAGAGCTTGTTGGTAAACAGGAAGATGCAAAAGTAACCGTTGATCTCTCAATTGATGAGACATCGGCGGCAGACTATGATGCCCTTTTGATACCAGGTGGATTTTCACCAGATTTACTACGCGAAGATGAGCGTTTCGTCTCATTCGTCGAAGAATTCGATATGTCAAAAAAACCGATCTTCTCGATCTGTCATGGACCTCAGTTGATGATTAACGCCAAAATCGTTAAAGGAAGAAAAATGACAGGTTATAAATCAATTCGCATCGACCTAGAAAATGCTGGAGTAGATTTCGCGGACGAAGAAGTCGTCGTTGATGATAATTTTATCTCAAGTCGACAACCGGATGACATTCCTGCATTCAATCGAGAAATCGTTGCAAAACTCGGCTAATCGTATAAAACAAAAATCAGCACTGCGTTGTCGCAGTGCTGATTTTTTTATGAGTTCTCTGGATAATCACAGAGTTCCGTGATAACCCCATGTGAATGACGAGGGTTCATATAAATCAGTCGTCGTCCAAACGGCGTCGTTCGATACGTATCTTCTAAAAATGTTAAGCCTTGTTGTTTTGCTTCGGCGATTGCTTGATCTAAATCATCAACACGGTAGGCAATGTGATGGACTCCTTTTCCACGTTGTTTTAAAAAACGAGCGATTGGACTATCCTGGCTAGTTGGTGTCAACAGCTCGATATGCGCATCATCGAACTCGATGACGGCGATGTTGGAAGCGACACCAGGTGCGGGGTTTGAGTACTCTTTTGTTAATGTTCCACCAAGTACTTTTGTATAAAATGAGATTGCTTCTTGCATATCGCGAACGGCGATGCCGGTATGATCTAGTTTCATCTGATGTTTCCCTCCATTCGCTTCAGTTTCCCAAAAATGAATCAAAGTTGCAATGGGAAGCTGTTTTCCATCATTTTCTATTACATAGAAGAGGAACAATTTATTTAAAATGAAATATCACTGAAATATTATGGAAGAGGAATGAATGCTATAATCAAAAACGTTCCTATAAATAAGAAAAACTATTATAGAATTTAATTTTAACGTAACTGTTATTCCATATAATTCATCGACATACTACTAGAGAAAAAGAGGGAATACTACATGAAAAAAACGTTCGCGTCGCTCATCGTTTCCGCACTAGTTCTTTCATCAGCACCTCATTTTGCAGCAGCTGACGATTTAAGTGAACAGAAAGCTAAAAACGAACAACAGCAACAAGACAATGCTAAAAAACAAAAAAACTTAGAGTCTTCCGTTAATCAGGAGGGTCAAAAAATTTCTAAGACGCAACAAGAAGTCAATCGATTAGACGAAGCCTTGAATGAAAAGATCTTTGCTGTCGAAACGAAAGATCGTCAAATTAAGGCGACGGAACGAGAAATCGCTCAACTTGGAAAGGAAATCGAAAAGTATAAAGCGAAATTAAAACGCCAAGAAAAACTACTTGGGGATCGTCTTCGTGTCATGCAAGAAAATGACGGGAACTCGATTAAATGGGAAGAAGTCATTTTTGGGGCAAAAAACGTCGGTGACCTCGTTAGCCGTGTCATGGCCGGAAAATCGATTTCAAAGCAAGATGATAAAATGATCACGGATTATCAAAATACGCAAAAGCAATTAGCGGATGCACAACAAGAAGTGAAAGACAAGAAAGCACAATTGGTTGTTGAAAAGCAAGAATTGAAACGCCAACAAGCAGAACTTGAATCGCAATTAAAAGAGCGAAACAAACGCTTAAAAGAATTACGTAAGAAAAAAGAGAAATTTGAAACACAATTGATGGATGCAAAAGAAGTCCAGCAAATTCTGATTGCTCAAGAAAAAGCGATTGCAGCTGAAAAGGCAGCACGTGAACGTGAAGCACGTATCGAAAAAGAGCGTCAAGCTCAAGCAGCACGTGAAGCAAAAGCGCGAGCAGAAGCTGAAGCAGCTCAAGCAGCGGCTCAAAAAGAAGCTGAGCAACAAGCAGCTAAAGAAGCAGCGGCTCAGCAGGCAGCACAAGAGAAAGCGTCGCAAGCCGCGAAACCTTCTGGTTCGACGAAACAATCGACTCCAAAAGCATCTACACCTGCGCCAGCACCAGCTGCGCCAGCACCAGCTGCGCCAGCACCAGCTGCGCCAACACCGTCAGCACCTGCGACACCTAAACCGTCACCATCATCCGGTGGTCTGTTCATCCATCCAACGGTTGGGGCTGTCACGCAAGGCTATGGCTCAGCAGGTGGAGAAAACGGTTATACGTTCCATAACGGGATCGACTTTGGTGGTCCGGTTGGAACTCCAATCGTTGCAGCTGCAACAGGAACAGTCATTACAGCATCAGGTGGTGGTCCTTACGGAAACCACATCATGATTGCTCACCAATTAAACGGTAAAACGTACACAACATTGTATGCTCATATGAGCGCACTCAATGCTCACGCAGGTCAACGCGTCAGTCAAGGTGAACAAATCGGTTTACGTGGAAGTACTGGGAATTCAACTGGTCCACACTTACACTTTGAAATCCACGTCGGTGGATACAGCTATAGTGCAACTGGTCCAGCTAGCTCAGTGAACCCAATGACGATGTTTTAAACAGTAAAGAATCGTTGCTTATGCAGCGGTTCTTTTTTTGCGATTTTCAAAAAATAAATGATTATATTACAAAAAAACGTTTTCATTTGAAATGTAAATGAAATTTTTTTGAAACGATTAGGGTGCTATAATCTATTTCAGATATGAGAGAAACTTGAATACTATAATAAAATATGAAAAACATAAGTGAGGAAAACGATATATGCTAAAAAAACTAATTTCTACCATTGTTTTAGGAGCATTACTTATAACAGGAACACAACCAATTGCAGCAGCAACGATCAAAGAAAAAAAGGCTGAAAATGCCGCAGAACAACGTAAATTAGAAAAAGCAATTAAAAAACAAGAGTCGAAAATTTCGAAAGAACAACGTCAAATCAATCGAATCGATGCAGCGATCAACGAAAAGATTTTTCAGATTTCCGAAAAAAATAAACAAATCGAGAAATTGAATTTGCGAATCGATGAATTAAAAGCGGACATCGTTCGCTACGAAGAGATGTTGAAAAAACAAGAAGAACTACTCGGTGATCGTCTACGTGTCTTCCAAGAAAACGATGGAAACTCAATCAAATGGGAAGAAGTCATTTTTGGATCGAAGGATTTAGGTGATTTATTTAGTCGTGTCATGGCAGGGAAAAAAATCGCGGAGCAAGATGATAAAATGATTTCGGATTACATCGCAACCCAACAAAAGCTAGCGGAAGCAAAACAAGCGCTCGTTGAAAAAAAGGCGGAGCAGGTTGAAGAGAAGAAAACATTAATCGAACAAAAAAAAGCGTTGAAAGTTCAAATGAAAGAACGCAGTGCTACGCTTAAAAAATTACGAAAAGGTAAGACGAAGTTTACGACAGAACTTCTAGACGCGAAAGAACTACAAACCACACTTGAAGCTCAAGAACGTGCGATTGCGGCAGCGAAAGCAGCAGCTAAAGTAGCGGCTGAAAGAGCAGCAGCCGAGAAAGCAGCAGCTGAAAAAGCCGCTAAAGCGAATGCTCAAGCAGCAAAACAAGCAGGTAAGAGTTCAGAATCACCTACTTCAGTTGCCCCACCCGTTGTTTCGAGCGGTGGGAAATTCGTTCGTCCATCTTCTGGTGGCGTATCACAAGGGTTTGGACCAGCAAGCGGTGCGAACGGCTATACGTTCCATAATGGTGTCGATTTCAGTGGTTCGGTCGGCTCACCAATCGTCGCAGCAGCAGCTGGAACGGTCATTACAGCTTCAGGTGGTGGGCCTTATGGAAATCACGTCATGATTACTCACTTCCTTGACGGGAAAGTCTATACGACAGTCTACGCTCATATGAGTTCATTATCTGTTCATGCAGGACAAACAGTTTCTCAAGGTCAGCAAGTTGGAACACTTGGTAGTACTGGGAATTCAACAGGACCACACTTGCATTTCGAACTACATGTCGGAGGCTATCAGTACAGTGCCTCTTCTCCTCTGAATGCAGTTAATCCATTAGCATACCTATAATTCAAAACGAGCTTCGGCTCGTTTTTTTCTTGCCGCTATGCTACAGTTAAGGCGAAATGAATACTTGAGCAACTAGGGGAGCTGGAGGAATCCGGCTGAGAGGAAAACCAATCTGTTTTCGACCCTATTACCTGAACTGGATAATACCAGCGTAGGAAAGTTGAGCCGAACGGATACCGAAATGGTTGGATAACGATTTCGTATAGCGTCGACTGCTTTTTTACAGCGGTCGACGCTTTTTTTGTCGGTAACAACTCCCTTACATTGCTCGATGGAAAGGTGAGAAAAATATGAAACATGTATTGACGATTGCGGGATCTGACTCCGGTGGTGGAGCTGGAATTCAGGCAGATTTAAAGACATTTTCGGCATTGGGCGTTTATGGGATGAGTGTTTTGACGGCGGTAACGGCTCAAAATACACTGGGCGTTCAAGCAGTAGAAGAGTTATCATCGGAAATCGTTGATGCCCAATTAGCTTCAATCTTTTCAGATATTCGTGTGGATGCTATCAAAATCGGTATGGTCTCGAATGCACAAACGATTCACGTCATTGCAACACATCTTCGCAAACAGACAGTTCCGATCATACTAGACCCTGTCATGGTCGCAAAAGGCGGGCATGCCCTATTGCGGACGGAGGCAGAGGAAGCACTAATCGCGGAGTTACTGCCACTTGCGACACTCGTCACACCAAATTTACCGGAAGCAGAGCGCTTAACAGGGCAGTCAGTTACTAATCTAGAGGAGATGCGACTGGCGATGCATCAGTTGGCTATGAAGACTGGAGCCGTCTTGCTAAAAGGTGGACATCTACCGGGAGCTGCCACGGATTTATTATGGGACGGGCAAGAGGAATACCGTTTCACATCAGATCGGTTAGATAATCAACATACTCATGGAACAGGCTGTACCTTATCTGCAGCGATTGCGGCACGGATGGCACTTGGAGAAGCTTTACCGGACAGTGTACGTCAGGCCAAGAAGTATGTTACAGAGGCGATTCGTCATGGATTTGCTCTCGGACAAGGGATTGGACCGACACATCATTTTCATTCACTTTGGAGGGATACACATGTTTACGACCATTCTTAAACACAAACCACTCATTCATCATTTGACGAACACAGTCACGATCAATGATTGCGCCAATGTCACACTCGCCGTTGGCGCATCTCCAGTCATGGCGGAGGATATTCGCGAAGTGGAAGAGATGGTTCGACTTGCGCAAGCTCTTGTCTTGAACATTGGAACAATTGATGCAGACATGCAAGCAGCTCAACGACTCGCCGCAAGCGAAGCGAGACGCTTGAACGTTCCGATCATCCTTGATCCAGTTGGAGCGGGAGCTACATCATTGCGTACGTCCTTTTCAAAAGAATTGAGTAGACTCGGATGTACGGTCGTTAAAGGAAATGCTTCAGAAATCAAGACATTGCTTGGGGAGAATGGACGAACAAAAGGAGTCGATGCTGCTAGTGATGAGATCATGGATCGAGAAATCATTCGTGCATTCGCTCGTAAACAAAAGTCCGTCATTGTCGTCACAGGTCCAATCGACTACATCACGGACGGCATGCGCGAAGTGGAACTACAAGTAGGTACGCCGCGTCTCGGAGACGTCACAGGTACGGGGTGTATGACAGCTTCTTTGATTGCGAGTTTTCTTGGTGCAGGATATTCTGCGTTTGAGGCAGCAGTCCACGGAACATTTATCATGGGAAAAGCAGGAGAACAGGCAGCATCAGAAAAAGGTCTAGGTAATTTCAAACGAGAGTTGTTCAATGCAATCAGTCTGATGACGGAGCAAGATTTGATGGAGGTGGTAGAACATGTCAATTGATTATTCCATTTATGCGGTGACAGATCGTCGATATCATCCGGGAGTTGCAATCGAAACGGTCGTTGAAGAAGCGATTTTAGGTGGTGCAACGATTATACAATTACGGGAAAAAACAGCGCAGGGAAAGGAATTCTTCGAACAGGCAGTCCGGTTAAAGAGATTGACGGATCGTCATGATGTTCCTTTGATTATCAATGACCGAATTGATATTGCGTTACTTGTCGGAGCTGGTTTGCATATCGGACAAGAAGATATTCCTCTAACCGCAGCGCGACGTCTCTTACCGAACACTGTGATCGGCGTATCGGTAGCAACCGTCGCGCAAGCGATTGAAGCAGAACGAGATGGAGCATCTTATTTAGGTGTAGGTTCTCTATTTGCGACGTCATCGAAAGCAGACGCCGACTCGATGTCACACACGATGCTTCAAGCGATTCGCGAAGCCGTGCGCTTACCTTTAATCGGCATTGGTGGAATTACGGCAACGAATGTCGCTTCTCTTCCTATCCCATTAGAAGGATATGCGGTCATCTCGGAAATTTTTGCTAAAGAAGATCGACGACGTGCTGCACAACATATGACAGATGCTGTATGGGAATGGCATCAATCTCTTCAGAACAGGGTATAATCCGTTCAGAGGTGATTGTATTGAAATGGCAGACGATCCGTTTTCGGGGCTATTGGATCCGGTATCGATTGGAACCACAAATCATTCGCGTGGATAATCGGGGGATCTACCATTTGGGGAAAATTTTATTTCCGCGTCCTAATCGTGTATCTTATGAAATGGCTCTCTTGCTGAAGGAAAAGTATGAAAGACGCTACAAACGTCCGTTGTATATCAAGACAAGTTCGATCGCTACAGAAATTTGGGGACACACCCACTTAGACATCTATTATCGAATACTGCTTCGTCTCCCGATTCCTGCTCGATTACGTAAGCGTTATAGGAATCGATTGGAGAGTACGAAGATCATCGATATCGGTGTACGTGCGGTCGATCAAAATCGAATCGTTTGGGATATCGGTGATTACGTAGGGGGATGGTTTGTATTTTGGCTCATTCGTAGGCGGATGCGCTGAACTTGCAAATGTCCTGTTTCTCATGGTGCAATATAGAAATAGAAACGAGGTGACGGACATGGACATTCCCCGTTGTGAAACGATTGCTATTGATGAACAGCGTGCGTCTGAGATTGGACAAGTCGTTGATACGATTCCGACGCTTGAAATCGGAAAATTATTTAAGATCCTTTCAGATGCGACACGACTACGAATCGTTTATGCGTTGACGATCGAAGAGGAATTGTGCGTTTGTGACGTCTCTGCTTCTGTCGACTGCTCGATTGCGACAGCATCTCATCATCTTCGCTCCCTGTTGAAACAAGGGCTCGTCAAGTTTCGTAAAGATGGAAAAGTCGTGTATTATTCTTTAGATGACCATCATGTGTCGTCGCTTGTTCATATGGCGATGGAGCATGTACAAGAGGGAAAAGCAGTATCTGAATAATTTTTAGAGTAAACGAAAAGCGCAGCTTTGGCTGCGCTTTTCGTTTACTCTAAGGACGATTCGTCTGACTTGTTAGGTGCGAACCGGTGGGAAAAAAAGATCGTCGCACTAATTAATAAAAAGGACAGAATAGAGAGACTGAGACACATCCATTTATATGTAGCGACTAAAGTATCTGATTGTTGTAATTTTGCTTGAAGTGTCTTATACAAATCATCTTTCACACGAGATAAGTCCTCGAGAATCGTTTGTGTCGTTTGCGTCGTTTGTTTGGCAAGGCGCTTTGCTGCCGTTGGACTCTGACGCTCATAGACGACGAATACTCGTTCAATCTCGGACTCCCAGACATTATTGCGACGTAGTAAATCCTTGATTGCTCCTGGCGTGGTCGACGATTGATTTAGACTGTTTCGTAAATCATGAATTTTAGAAGTAGAAAAGTAATACTGTTCGAGATAACGACTATCTTCATACAATAAAAGACCACGCACCGCATTGGCACGATCTCGGTTATGTTCAACCAACTGGTCCACTTGATTGATTAACGGTATGTCATGATCCTTCATTTGCTCTGTTATCGTTGCAATCGTCCGATAACCGGATAGGGCGTAAATGATTGGGATAGAAGCGAATAAACTGATCAAAAGGATCAGCAGAATACGCTGACGCCAAAGTGAGTGCATGCAATCATTCCTTTAAATAAATAGACATGTCATAAGCTTAACTACTATCGCAAAAAAAGTGAAGCCTGTCCATTTTTTGAATAGGGAGAAGAAAGTAAAAAAATCAGTATTCCTAATAAAAAAGCAGGAAAGCTGGTGCAATACGAGAAGCTGTTTTAAAGTAAACGAAATAGAAAAAGCACAGCTAGGCTGCGCTTGAGTTTAAAACGAATACGAATGTTCCTTATAATTCCCAAAAACAGTATGGATTTCTGAGAACGTAACGAACGCGTTAGGTTCGACAGAAGAAACGATTTCTTGCAAACGGACGATTTCATTATTTTGAACGACGACATAGACCATTTTCTTCGTTCGGTTGGAGTATCCTCCCCGTGCATCAAGGATCGTCACACCACGACCAAGTTCTTTTGTAATGACTTCATTTATTTCATCCGCCTTTTCGCAAATAATGATACATTGCTTAGAAGCGGAATAAAAACTGTAAACCGTTTGAAGAGCTTTGGCGCGAACGAAGCTCATGATAAGAGCATACATAACGTGTTTCAAATCGAAGACCCACCATACCAAGATATAGATGACGAGATCTTGCATCAGAAATATGCGAGGAAGTGGCCAATTATGAAAACGAGCAAAGAAAAACTTTCCAAGAATATCGAGTCCACCTGTCGATGCGCCACCAAAGAAAATCAATGCCATTGCAAGACCAGAGACTAGACCGGCAAAGATGGAGGCAACAAGCGGATCATTCAACGACTCGGGAACGATCTGAGTCGGAATCCAGTCGATTAAAAAAGAAGAGGCAACGACAATGATGCCAGATAAGAACATGAATCGCTTTCGTAAGAAACGGAAACCTAAAAGGAAAAGGGGAATGTTTAAGAGCAATTGGGTTAATCCGATTGGAGTGTGGAAAAGCTCTTGAATGACAAGCGTGATCCCCATGATACCACCTGATCCGATATCATTTGGAGATAGTAGTAAGCTGATGTACAGGGAATACAGCAACGTACCTATGATTAAAAAACTGATTTTTTCAACTCTCTTTTTCTGTGGGTGTGTTGTAGTCATGGCATTATGATGAGTGACCTCATGCTCCTCCTTCTGTGAGTATCTGCCTGCAAGGGTACGCCCATATGCATAAAATTTCAACCCTTCTTATGAAAAAAGATGAAAAAGGGTAAGTTTTTTTAGGAAGGTGATGAAAATGAAGAAAACATTCTTGATTATAGGCTGTATTTGTTTAGGCGTATTGGTGGGGATTCGTCTTTTTCAACAACCAGACGAAGAAAACCAACGATCTATTTGGCATGATGGTGATCTCGTAGCGAGACAAGTCGGTGCTTCCATGATGAATACGGTAGCTGTTCGCCAATTAGCTGAACAACTCCCGTTTTCATCAGAATTAAAACAGATAGATATCGAAGGAGAGTCGTTACGTCTCGCTTATGACGTCACAGGCAAAGAGCGGCGTGCTTGGATCGGGACCGATACTGGTACATTACAAGTGAATCAGGATTTCTTGAACGCTCGCTTATCAAAAGTACTTATGCATCATACGCTCGTTTTATTTTCGACGATTCCTGACTTGACCAATCTTGAAATTCACTATACCGATCCCTATTCGAAAGCTGATTTTAAGATAGATCGTAGCGCGTTCGACATCTATACACCATCTGACATCGAACGCGCTACGTCATCGTCTGGACGTTTTAATCGTGTCGTCATCGATGGATATGTGCTTGATGCCTCCAGACGACAAACCTTTTTCGAGCGTTTCGCATCAGGATTTTCGATTCAAACTAATTAATTGTATAAAGCAAGAAAAGGCATTTTTCACAATCTCGACACAATGATATCGTTTACATCTCGTTCTTTTATGAAAACGATAAAACAGGTCGATTCAAGACTTGAACATCTCTTAAGATGGAAGTATCATAATAAATGAATAAACATTGTGAAGTGTTGAACAAAAGAAAGAGAGGTTTCTACAATGAACGAGGTAGAAGCATTAGAAGGATTACGGAATAAAGCAATCAAGTCGACACGTATGCTACAACTGCGTCCTCTCGAATACTTAGTTCGTGCCATGTTAGCGGGGATATTCATTGGATTTGCAATCATTTTTACCTTAAAAGCAATTAATGGGCTGTATATGGCAGAATCACCTGTCGCGACACTTGTCGGTGGATTGACGTTCGGAGTGGCACTCGTCTTGATCGTTTATGGCGGTGCAGAACTGTTTACAGGGAATACGATGTACTTCACGACGGCAACGATGCGCGGCTATACAACGAATATGGATACGATGAAGGTCTGGCTGGTTTGTCTGATCGGAAATGGTCTTGGAGGATTAGCATTCGCACTACTCTTCTCTCAAACAGGTATCTTACAGGAACTTGGAATGAACAATTGGTTGTTTGCTGTATCGGAAACAAAAATTCATCATTCGACGTGGGAAATCTTTACTCGGGCAATCTTCTGTAACTGGATGGTCTGTTTAGCAATTTTCATTCCGAAGAACATGAAGAATGAGTTAGCGCAAATCATGATGATGATGGTACTTGTCGCAGTCTTCTTCGCATCAGGATTTGATCATGTCATCGCAAATATGGCATTGTTCTCTATCGCATTAATCGTGCCACATCCGGATACGATTACGTTTGCAGGAGCCATGCACAATCTTTTACCGGCTTTAGCTGGGAATATCATCGGTGGAGCAGTCTTCATGGGAATGATTTATACGTGGTTGAATAAAGAAAAACTAGAAATAGATGAATCACGTCAATCTACGGCACCGGTTCATATCGCTTCTAAACAAAATGCATAATGAAAAAGCAGCTGTCGCGACAGCTGCTTTTTCATTCATTCCATATGTTGAAAGCGATCAACATCTGCGGCGAGTTCTTCGTAAATCGTCTCGACGATTTGTGCGTCATCAAAGAGTCCGAGGACGTTATCGTCCGGTAAGGCGTCAACAGGAGACGTAAAGTACAGAACTGCCGTTAGCAATAATTGTTCTTGCTCCGCATGCATCTCGAATTTTTTCTGATAGAGGGCACGAAGCATTTCGAGTAGTTGTTTTAATTGGAAATAAAGGACGAGTTCTGCCTCGCGTTCGATATCAGAACTTTCCGTAGACGCGATATCTTGTGTCAGATGTGCGAGTCCGATTTCTGCTCGAATCAACAATTCTTGTTGTGCTTTTTCATCACCGACGAGATCGAGTGCCTGTCGGTGAAAATACGTATAAGCTGATTTAAAATCTCCGGGTGTGAATTCCATGATGATGCCTCCTTCTCTTCTCTTTCTAGTTTCGCCTTATTTCTTGCAAAATTGCAACTATTTCGTGAAAATAAAGATACAAGAAAGGGGATTACATAATGCCGACACAAGCAGAATTACAACAGTACGCGTCTTTAGCAGTGCGTACCGGGATCAATCTACAGCCAGGACAACAACTTGAGGTGCGAGCGGGAATCGAGAACTTACCACTTGTTCGCGAAATCACACGTGTAGCATATGAAGTAGGTGCTACGCAAGTATATGTACAATGGTCAGATGATGAGATGACGAAAATCCGTTATTTTGATGCACCAGAAGACTCGTTTGATACATTCCCGGATTGGTTAAAAGCACGTTACGATCAGCTTGCAGAAGAAAAAACAGCATTCTTATCGGTCGTCAGCGAAGATCCAGATTTATTAAATGGTGTTGATTCAAGTCGAATCGCGCGTGCGAATAAAGCAGCTGGTATTGCTCTCGCCAATTGGCGAAAGTTCGTCATGAGTGACAATGTCAGCTGGTGTGTCGTAGCAGCACCTTCTGAAAGCTGGGCGAAGAAAGTATTCCCTGATGCAGAGGAACCGATTGAGGAACTGTGGGCAGCTATTTTGAAGGCAACACGTGCTGATCAAGCGGATCCGGTTGCTGCATGGGCGGATCATGATCATAATCTGCGTTCAAAAGCGAAATTCCTGACAGAGAAGAAATACAAAACATTGCATTATACAGCGCCAGGAACAGAGTTATCAATTGAATTACCAGAACGTCACGTTTGGTTAGGTGGCGGTGGTCCGAATGCAGATGGTGTTGATTTTATCGCGAATCTGCCGACTGAAGAAGTGTTCACATTACCGAAGAAGACAGGTGTTAACGGTCATGTCTCGAGTACGAAACCACTCAGCTACAGTGGTAACTTGATTGATGAATTTACTCTTTGGTTCGAGGACGGAAAAATCGTCAAAGCGGAAGCGAAACAGGGGCAAGAAGCATTGGATGATTTAATTTCACTCGATGAAGGTGCCCGGTATCTCGGAGAAGTCGCGCTCGTACCACATCGTTCTCCGATTTCTGATTCAGGTATTTTATTCTACAATACGTTGTTTGATGAGAATGCTTCGTGCCACTTAGCGATTGGTCGTGCGTACTCGACGTGTCTTGAAAATGGTCCCAGTCTTTCAGCGGAAGAACTAGAAGCACAAGGTGCGAACGACTCGATGACGCATGTCGACTTCATGATTGGATCCGCGGATCTATCAATTGAGGGAGAACTTGCAGACGGGACGCGTGAATCAGTCATGCGTGACGGAAACTGGTCGATCTAAACGAATAAAAAGGTGAGTCCGAATACTGGGCTCACCTTTTCTGATTAGATTATTATCATACTTCTTCCCCAATGATTTTTACTTCTGTCTCAAGTAAAATACCGAATTTTTCTTGGACGGTTTCTTGTACATGGCGAATGAGTGCAATGTAGTCAGATGCTGATGCGTTTTCGACGTTGACGATAAAACCGGCGTGTTTCTTTGATACTTCAGCACCACCGATGCGTGTTCCTTGGAGTTCACTATCTTGAATCAATTTACCCGCAAAATAGCCTTCTGGACGTTTGAAGACACTACCACAAGAAGGATATTCGAGAGGCTGCTTTGTTTCTCGTTTATGCGTTAGATCATCCATGACTTCCTTGATCAATGCTGGATCACCCTCCGTCAAAGCAAATCGTCCTTCGAGAATGATGTATTCTTTCTTTGAGAAACAACTCGTCCGGTATCCCAGTTCGAGTTCATCATGCGAAATGTTCAACAGATCCCCTTGTCGTGTCAAAACAGTGGCGCTATGAAGGCAATCTTTGACTTCTCCACCGTAGGCGCCCGCATTCATGATCAACGCGCCACCAATCGTTCCCGGAATCCCGCAAGCGAATTCAAGACCACTCAGTTGATGCGCATACGCAACACGAGACGCCTCGATGATTGCTGCGCCACTTTGAGCGACGAGTTCATGTCCTTCGACCGAAATGTCGGTTAACTTTTCAAACGAAAGAACGATACCGCGAATACCGCCATCACGTACGACGAGATTCGATCCGTTCCCGAGCAATGTCAAAGGGATGCCTCGTTCGTAAGCATATCTTACGACAAAAGCCGTTTCTTCATAAGACGTTGGGATGATGAAGAGATCAGCGATTCCTCCCATTTTTGTATACGTATGATATTTTAAAGGTTCATTGATCAGTACAGATTCTTTTGAAATGCCTTCATATAGCCCTGTCATTACTTGTTCAGTCATCATGGTCTCAGTCCTTTTCATAAATTCCTATCCAGCGCTTATGCGCTCAAAATATATTTTAACATTAATTGTGCAGTCGTTGTTCAACATACTGTTCCCAAAATACCGACTTATGCCGGGAATTGCAAGCACTAGAGAGTGAATGTCATCGATTAGTAATGAAAAACATCGCACAGGTAGAATAATAGGGAAGAGGAATGAAGGGAAAAGAACTCGGGAAAAGAAACATATAGAAGGAGGCGATGAGGATGGAAAGTGAACGATTATGGATGCGACCATTCGAAGAAGCGGATTTCAGCTTTTACAAGTCACTTGTTCAAAATGAGCAAGTCATGCGCTATATCAATGGTGGCGTTGCTCTGAGTGAAGATGAGGCACGAGAATGGTTCGATCGACAATTGGAACGATACTCGGATGAACGACAAACTGGTTTTTTGCTGTTATTCAAAAAAGAAACGAATGAACCAATCGGTTTCGCTGGATTATTGATGCAGGAAGTGGATGGAAAAGAAGAATTAGAAGTCGGTTATTGGCTCGAACCGAAGCACTGGAAAGTCGGTTATGGTCGTGAAGCAGCGAAACGTCTAATGATGGAAGCGTTTAATCGAGGGCATGATCGAATCATCTCGATCATTCATCCCGATAATCGTTCTTCTCAAAATGTCGCTCGCGCAAACGGTCTGAACTGGGAAAAAGATACGATTTTTAAAGACATTCCGGTCACGATCTATGCTGGACAATTATCACGACTTTGTCGTAACTAAAGAGGAGAGTTTTTATGTACGCATTCGCATTTGAGTCTTTTCATCACATGACACCCGATACGTTATATGCATTGTTGAAATTACGAATGGATATTTTCGTCGTTGAGCAGGAGTGTGCATATCCGGAACTAGATGATCAAGATCAACAAGCCACACACCTGATCGTACGTAACGAAAGCGGTCAAATCGTTGGATGTCTTCGGATATACAACCATCCGACAAAAGGATTAGCGATTGGCCGGGTTGCCGTTCATCGTACTCACCGATCAGTTGGATTGGCAAAACAAATGATGGAGAAAGCGATGGATTATTTGCAGGAAAAAGCTACGATCTACTTACAAGCGCAAGCGCACTTAGAAGGGTTTTACGGGTCATTTGGTTTCGAAACTGTATCCGAACCTTATTTAGAGGATGATATTCCACATGTAGATATGCAGTTTTACGCAAAGGATTCTAAAAAAGACTTCACGTCGTCGAAGGATAAACCGATGAATAAGTAGAATGAACTTTTCTCGGAGGTGGATCAGTCATGAAGAAAGTGCTGGTCATTTGCGCGCTTAGTTTAATCGGTATCCTCTCTTTAGGAGTCGGTATTTCGTATGCTCAATTGCAAGGGAATTACCGTGATTCTGAGCAAGAATTGATGACGATTTTAGAGCGACAACATGATTTATCGGCTTCCTCCTTTCTTGAAGTGCATGCCTCCTTTTCTTTACAGCATCGGCAAATCATACACGTCCGCCTTCGTGGCGAGCCTGCCATCACATACGAATTCATCCAACCAAAGGATGAAATCGAATATTATGGATCTGTCGGAACAAGTGTTGAAAAGACAGGGAAGCACGATGACGTCTTTCGAAATGCTCATCTAAAAGTCGGGGAAAAATAAAAAAATGGAGGATTTTCCGGAAACAACGGAAGATCCTCCATTTTTTGCTTTTAAGACGATCGGATATTGCGTACACTACGAAGAGATACTGGAATGAGGAGGTCGAGGGAATTATGTGGAAACCCTTTACGAAAAATCAATCAATTGCTCCGGCGTTGCAAGCCTTTCGGGAACTTGACGTTGAGATGTTTCGGACGCACGTTGCTCAACTGAACGATGCGGAACAACGTGCCTTACAATTCATTAAACGATCGCTAGAGCAGGATTCACCTGCTCATTTAGAACTAGCACTGGAGATGAAACAACCGTTCAGCGAAATCGATCGTCTGTTCCAAACGCTTGTCGCGTGTCAAAATCGTCAGCAGTTACTCGAGATGCTATTAGCGCACGGTCTTGACGTCAATCAAGTCTACACACTTGAGGGTCATCGCTCCATCGTCCGGCAGCCGCTTCACTTTCCTGTAGGTCTTTATGCGGCGCGTCATCCAGAGCTATGGACACTTGTCGCTACAAAATTGGACGTTACCTACACAATGCATCTTCAACGCAGTGATCAATTCATGGAGACGCATGAATTAAATCTGCTTGATCTCGTCTTATTACTTGATATCGAAGAAGAATTGACGATTCGAGTGCTGGATCAGCTGAGCGAATGCAAAGCGACCGTTGGGCTAGCAGAACGATTACAGCGTCCGACTTCACCGTTGTTGTTCAAAACAATTGAGGCAAATGCCTATCTTCCGACGTTCGTTTATGCGAAACATTACTTTCCATTCTATGCGTTGATTGGACGGCAAACGACGCTCTTTCCATCTTTATTAAAACGTGTGATGCAAGAGCCTGTTGCATCTGAAATCTGTAAGGATGCCTTGCTTGCTTTCCATAACCATCACCCTGGACTTGCTATGACAATGGGAGACGTCTATATCGAACAGTTATTCGGGATGGGTCTGGTGCTTCGTAACGTGGGGCACGTTGATTTTAGAAAAATGGATGCGGAGTATGTGTTACCTGAATACAGAGAGGTCGTCGATCGGTTAAACGATTAACGGGGGATGATCTGTACTAAATGTATGCCAATAAGAGGTTAACTGGATATCGCAAAACATCGTGGGACGATATAGTCGTAATACGTCTTGCTGTGTTGAAAGAAAAAAGACTTCAAACGTTTGAATGTTCGAACGTCGTAGTTTTTCCTGAAACGTATGGAGTATGCGACTTCCGTAGCCTTGACGTCTCAGCCCAGGTAGACAGGTGATTTCAAGAAGACGAATGTTCGGACCGAGTTTTTGAAATAAGAGTGTACCAACGATCAATTGCTTATCATAGACTAAATAAGGAACAGCTTTTCGTCTGATTAACTTTTCTAAATCAGCAACACTGTGAGGGAAGAAGTGGGTGGATCCTTTGAGGGCATCGTTACGAAGAGCCAGATACGTATCTTGATTGCGTTCATGAACAGCTTTCAAACGCAATGTGGCAGGTTGTCCGTCTGATAATCCGATCAAACGAAATTGTTCGGCATATAAACTGTAGCCAAGCTCTTTCCAAATCGAGGTTACAGAAAGGTCATGTGGTGGAGAAACTTGTACGTGAATTTGTCGACACCCTTGCCGAAGGGCATGTGTGTGTAATGAAATGGCGAGACGACGGAAGGCTTGAATATCATGAAAAGCTCCGTTCGTTAAACGAACGACATCATGTACGACATGATAGCCAAGTGTCGCCTGGATCTGACCAGACTCGAGGTAAATCCATTGACACTCTTCAAGAGGCTGAAAAAATGAAACATCATACGGCTGTTGATGAGAATGTAGAAGTTGATGGACGTGTCGTCTTTGAACATGAGACAATTGACCGTAATACACGATAGGCAAATTAAATTCCTCCTTTAAGAAAGTGAAGATGGTTGCATCTCACTTTTATTTTACAGGAAATAAAAGGTATTTATATCTTTTGTTTCAAATAAAAAGTAGATGGATTCCTGAAGATAAGAAAGAATCGAGGCAAAAATATCATGAAGTATTTTTGGATCATCATTGGGTTATCAGGATTTCTAATCAGTGCGGATACATTGACAGTAGAAGCACGTGATTACGATGAACCGGGCGTGAGTAGTTCGACGACGTATGGTAATTATGGAACGGAAGACCATATCATCGTTGATCGAAAAGAACCAATTTATGAAGGATTCGATTCACCAAACGATATGGCATTTTTATTTGCCTGTATTGCTTTACTGGCAACGGTTGGACTTGGAATCGTTAATGCTTCTGATTGAGATGAATCTGCTCTGAGCCACGAGAATACAAAAAAGCAAGTGACGCTGTCCGTCACTTGCTTTTTTGTATAGTATGAGTGGTTAGGAAGAGAAGGATCCTTAAAAATGAATACGTTTTTTACGTCCGACGCGCTCTATACGATCATGCTCTTGTTCTAGTCCAGCGCGCTCGAGGAGGTCGAGATAATAACGAAAAGGAGTCGAACGATGCGAAAAGTAAGGAATATATTCTGTGAACAGCATTGTCTCCGCTCGTTCTAAGGCTCGTAGTGAAATCAGGGCATGCAACTCTGCAAAGCGAATTTCTTGATAAGTGGATAAAGCATCTGCATCGATTCGGACATGTGACTGTAGTTTTTTTGCATGCACGTTCAAGCAATTGATATAGGCTTCTTGGTGTTCTGCTGTCTCACAGTGGGCAAGTACGGCAAGTAAAAGATCACTGCGTTCGGTATCAACGTCCATTGGAACTTTCAAGGCAGTATAGAGCGCGCGTTCCATCCACTCGATGCCATGACTATCATTTTTATAATAACCGACTAATTCTTGAAAAAAATCGACTTGTGAGACTTTTAATAGTCGAAAAGGATCGTTACTTAAAAATAAAGGTTCTTCTCCGGCAGCTGACGAAAGAAGAAAGAAAAACTCCTCAAAGGCAATCTGGGTTCCATTTTTGCGATGTGCATAATGGCGTAAATGCTTCAGCAAACGTTTTGCGGTAATATACCAATTCTTTTGTTCGCGAAGCGGTACGATTGGGTTTGGCTCAAGGTACTGTAAGTCGTATGCCAATTGGATGAACCGATCTGTCTGTGCGATGGTTTGTTCGACGGTCGGTTGTTCCTGTTCTTTTTGCAAATCCTTATACTTCACGAACTGTGTCAACATGGCGTCAAACTCTTTCTCTTCGATGACTTGTCTCGGAAGTTGACGATAGATTTCGACGATGATATCGCGAAGGGTCGTATCGCCATACTGTTCCAATAAAAGACGTAGTTTCCGTATTCTCATGATCGACCTCCTTCGCCAAAAAAGCACAGTACAACACTATTCATTTCCCGCTTTTTTCATAAACCGAACCTCTTCATTTGCGCTTTTTAGTCAGAGACGACTATCTTAAATAAGAAGACTATTACAGAAGGGGACAATTACTCATGAATGAAACCATTCAACATTTACTCAACCACCGGTCAGTCCGGAAATTTAAACAACATCAATTAGACGAAAAGACAATCGAGACACTTGTTAAAGCAGCGCAGGCTGCATCGACATCTTCTTATCAGCAAGCCTATGCGATTATCGGTGTCGAAGATGAAGAATTGAAACGACAACTAGTCGACGTTGCAAGTGGTCAACAATACGTGGCAGAAAATAGTTATTTCTTTGTATTTTGTATGGATTACCACAAACACATGTTAGCAGCAGAACTAGCAGGGGGGGATGTAAGTCGGACGATCGAGACGACAGAAGCACTTGTTGTGGGGGCTGTTGATGCGGGACTCGCTGCTCAAAATTTAGTCGTAGCTGCCGAGTCGCTCGGATATGGAACAGTCTATATCGGTTCACTGCGTAATGATGCCCGTCGTGTCAGCGAGCTCTTACAACTTCCTGATCACGTCGTACCATTATTCGGAGTCGCAGTTGGTCTTCCGGATCAGCAACCTGGTAAAAAACCCCGCCTTCCGATGGATGCGGTCTTCCACCGGAATACGTATACTGATGACGATACGATGCGTGACTTACTGGCACAATACGAAGAGTCGACGTCATCGTATTACGGAGAACGGACCGGTGGTCAACGGACAGAAGGGTGGGTCAAACAGATGGCTGCCTCGATGCACGAACCGAAACGGACGTATCTCCGCGAATTCTTGAAAGAGAAACAAATCGCAAAAGATTGATACGGAGGTATCTGAATGGCAGAACATCAACCACAGCGCTCCCGCTTGGAGCGACGACGCTTAGAACTAGAAGAGCAAGCAAAAGAAGAGGCATTTTCGTCGGAAGAGTCGATTGCTCATGAACCACTTAAGGGACAGCAGGGAACAGAAACGTACCATCGATATGTTGAAGAGCAACGACGGGACCCAAAAAGTACATCGCGTCGTTCTAAAAACAGCGTACTGAAACAGGTCGTACAGATGATCGGGAGCGCAGGCTCGCGATTGTTTTCTAATCAAGAACGCTCGAGACGTTCGAGAAAGACTGGGCGATCAGAGCAATCCGTGCAAAAAAAACCTGACGTATCTTCAAAAGAAGCCTATCCTAAAAAAATCAAGAAAAAACGTCGTTTTAAACGAAAGCTTCTTGGATTGTTTTTGCTGTTGCTCATCGCATTCGTTCTTTTTGCCTCACAACCCTTCACGTTTTTGTTGATCGGTAGTGACGCACGACCTGGAGAATCGTTACGCGGGTCACGTTCAGACTCCCTGTCGGTTATGCAATTCATTCCACTTTCTCGAACGATTCAGTTGACATCGATTCCTCGGGACACGTATACACCGATTTCCTGTGAGAATGGAAAGAAAGATAAAATCACACATGCTTTTGCCTTCGGTGGAGAAGAATGTACACAAGATGCCGTTTCTGGTCTACTCGATGAAGACATCGATGGAAAGATCGTCATCTCCTTCGATAGTTTCATCGGATTAGTTGATCAAATCGGCGGAATCGATCTTGTATCGACAGGAACGTTCTCCGAGCAGGATGCAAGTGGGAAAGCAAATCAGTATTCATTCCAGAAAGGAAAGGAATACCATATGGATGGTGCAATGGCACTTGCCTATTCGAGACACCGTAAAACGGACAATGACGGGGCACGCGCCAATCGTCAGTCGGAAGTCATCCAAGCCGTCGCGACGGACTTGTTGAAGCCAACTGGATGGTCGAAAATTCCGGCAGCGCACACGTATATGAAAGAAGAGATGAACCTCGATTTAAGTGTTCGTGAGATGGCAACAGCAGGTTTATCGATCGCCTTGATGTCAGAACGGAAACACTATGAAATTGAAGCCGTCAGTCAGCGATTGAATGGTATTTTCTATGACTTACCGAATGAGAAGGCACTGCAAGAACTACGTGATCGTCTCGATACGACGTTTTATGGTACCTTGAAGAACTAAAGGGGAGGGGTTTCCTTCCGGTCATTGCGGGTATAAATTGATGTACGTTGCTCCTTTGGTGGATCGTGTTAGGTCATCTCCGAAAGTAACGATTTTTGGACATGACATCATGACATTCCACGAAGGTGACTAACTTATCGAGGAGGGACCCCCCATATGAAAGTACTAGTTGTAGGTGCATCCGGTACGATTGGAGCGCGCGTCGTCAAATCGCTTGCCAAGGGTCATCAGGTCACGGTCATCGTTCGTCACGAACATCTGGTGGAACGATTCGAAAAACTCGGTGTCAAGGCACATTACGTCGATATTGAAACAGAACTCGAAAAAGTCATTGAACATGGAGTCGCAGGACAGGATGCAGTCATTTGTGCGGCGACCGCAGGAGTAGACGGCGAAGCAACGGAAATTGAACTGCTGGATCGGACAGTTGCCTTAAAAACGATCGATGCAGCTAAAAAAGCGCGTGTACGTCATTTCGTACTATTAAGTGCGTACGGTGCAGATCGACCTGAGCAATTTAAAAAGGATGTCTATCCGTTCTATGCTGCTAAGAATGCGGCTGAAGAGCAGATTGAACATAGCGGTTTGACGTATACGATCATTTGTCCCGTTGCCATCACGACTGGTGAAGGGCGCGGTTTGATTGAGGCAGATGAAGATTTGAAAGATACAAAGGATGCAACGATTTCGGAAACAGATGTCGCATCGATTCTCGTTGCTTCCGTTGATAATCGGTCAGTATTCAATCGACGTCTAGAAGTCAAGGAAGGGAAGACATCCTTGAATGAGGCCTTAGGCGGAACCGAGGCAGTCGGTAGCGTCAAAGATAACCGTCAAGTCAAAAAACAATTACCACGTTTTAACTAATCATTTAAAGAGCGTATCTAAATAAAATGAGGCGAACTCTTTTCTGTTTACAAAACAGAAGAGTTCGCTTTTTTGTTGATAAAAGAAGACGGTCGAAAAGAGGAAGTCTGCTACACTTAACGAAGAAGGAGGGGATTAGATGTGAAAAAAATGTTGATCTATCTGATCCTAGCGATCGCTATCATCGGCATTGCCTATCAAGGTTATCAAACATACGATGCGAAGCAAAAGAAAGTAGAACAACAACAAAAACAAGCATCACAAGGTGGTCTAGAGGTAGGGATGAAAGCCCCGAATCTATCCTTGCGTCAAGAAGGAAAAACAATCGATCTAGACGAAATTAATCATGATGTCTTTGTTATTAATTTTTGGGCGACGTGGTGTCCACCTTGCAAACAAGAAATTCCAGAACTAAATGCCTTTGCACGACATACGAATATACCTGTTTATGGCATCAACGTCACGACATCGGAGCGGCGTGTTTCAGATGTTGCCGATTTTCTGAAGCAGACACCTGTTGAATATTCCGTGTTGTATGATCGAACAGGAAATTCAGAAGACGCCTATCGTCTCGTAGCAATGCCCGCAACCTATGTATTAGATCGTAAAGGAACGATTCTTGCAAAACATGTCGGTCCTGTGACGGAACAGATGTTAAAAGAGATGGTGAAACGAACAGGAGGATGACAATGGAACTCCTATGCGACAACTGCTCCTTTCAACAAACATTTCAACTCGGTCAACTAGATGGGTGGCCGACGTTTCCTGCTGTCTTGACGCAAGGAGTTGAAGCGTTCATGACAGGTCTGCCGCTTTGGTTCGTACCGTCGATGCATGAACCGGTCTTACAGCGGACGTATGTGGACGACTGGAATCGTTTTCGTTTAATCCAATACTATCAGCTACATCAAGCAGAAGTAGCGGATGATTGGGTACCGTACCAATTAGACTTATATCATTGTCCAACATGTCACCAGTTTTCAAATCGATTTTGGTGTGCTTTATTTTTGCAATTGGATGTCGTACAGCCACAGTATGTGTGTCCAAACGATCAAACAATATTAGAACGAATCGAAATATCTGATGTCCATCAGTACCCTTGTCCGTCGTGTAGTCACCATTCCCTATATGTTCGTCGTTAAAGCGAAAAAGCCATTCGTTTCATGAAGGACTGATGAGAGAAATTTTTCTCTATAGTCGATGCATGATACCGAATGGCTTTTTATCGATCATCAGCCCATTTGCCGAAACGAAAACGTTTGAAAGGAAGAGGGTGATGAATTGCTGACATCTAACGTATAAGTCGTACCGTCAAAAATAATTGTATCGCCTAATCTTGCTTCAGGTGGTAAATAACGTCGTGGAATGAAGCTTGAACCATTTTCCCACAGTAGAACGGCATATTTACCATCAAGTCGCTCCAGCGTACCACGTTTGATCATATTAACTCCTCCCACAATTACATCGAAGTCGTTCCTCGATCGAACAGGAACGTACTCTTTCTCTATCATTCTCTGTAATTTTTATTCTTATGTTTGGTATATTCCCAGTTCGTTTCATCTTTACACATAATTCTTTAAAAAAACGTGATTCCAAGCCGTTTTCGTCGTAATTCGGACGTAATTAACTGGAAATAAAAGCGATAGTGGCAGAAAAAAAGATCCGATATGTCATATCGGACCTCTAATATGAAATAGACTTAAGAAGCGAGGGACTGTTTCGTTTCGACTTTAGTCGGACGAAGAAAAGCAAGTAAGAACGTAAACAATGGTGAAAGAAGTAAAAAGAATGCGAACGGGATGTATTCCGTTACCGGAACACCTAGTGTTGAAGCGAAGAATGCTCCGGAAACTCCCCACGGAATGAGTGGATTGACGAGTGTTCCTCCATCTTCTAGTGAACGAGAAAGGAAACGTGGATCAATCTGACGTTCTTCAAAAACCCGTTTAAATGCTTGTCCTGGCAATAAAATCGACAAGTACTGTTCTCCAGCCATCACGTTGACACCGATGGAAGATAAGGCAACAGCAGAGATGATACTTCCATCGCGTTTGAGTCGTGAAACGGTCCGTTCAATGATGACATCGATGACACCGATGCCGCGTAAAACACCACCGAAAGCGAGTGCGAGCATGACGAGGGAAACGGACCACATCATTGATTGCAAGCCACCCTTACTGATGATTGCTGCGACGGTTTTACTAGAAGATTCTAGTTTTAAACCGTTTTGAATGACGGCCATCCAATTTGAAACGTCCCAATTTCCTTGAACGAGACCTGTTAACAATAGACCACTTAAGACACCAGCTACAAGTGTCGGGATGACCGGCATCTTACGCAATGCTAGAACCATGACAAGTAAAGGAGAAAGTAGCGTCCATGGTGATAGATGGAACAAGCGGGCTAATTCCTCTTGTGTCGTTTGAACAGCAGGTGAATCGACCGTGCCACTGCTACGTCCAAAGATGAAGAACAAAATAAATGTGATCGTGATGGCAGGAATCGTCGTTCCCATCATGAAACGAATATGATCAAATACGGTAACGTTGACGATTCCCGGTGCAAAGTTCGTCGTATCTGACAAAGGTGACATCTTATCTCCAAAACATGCGCCACTGATGATAGCACCTGCTGCAAGTGCGGGATTGACACCTAACGCGATTGCGATTCCCATTAAGGCAACACCAACCGTACCGATCGTCGTAAATGAACTGCCTGTAAAGGTCGAAACGACCATCGCAATGAGAAGGGCGCTCGGTGCGAACCAAGTCGCCGAAAGAGTGGATAAACCAAAATGAAGAAGGGTCGGCACTGCGCCACTCATCATCCAGACTGCGATCGTTATGCCGACGAGTAACATGATTAAGATTGGTTTAATCGCTTCCCGAATACCTTGAATCATATGATGTTCAACGTCTTCGAACTTAAATCCACGATAAACAGCATATCCTGAGACGAAAATAAGACTGGATAAGATGGCAAGATGCGGTTCGGCTTTAGCACCGAATAACGCGGACAATAAGATGATGATGCTGATTCCTAGGATAGCTGCGGATTCACGGAATGACATGCGCATGCTTCCACCTCCTTAAAAGAATATGGATAGATGATAGTCCTCTGTTGCTAACACGCTTTTATGCATGAAAGCAATGAACAAACGTAATCTTAACGAATAATAACGTTGGCGTCAACTATAAGAGATTCGCCAATGAATTAGAAAAGAGTATAAATGTGACGATTTTTTGTCGTAAACGCTTTCCTTTTTTCTTTAAATCTTGCACAATAGGAAGTATCAGATGACATTTTTGTGAACGATGAGGAGGATACATATGTTTACAATGATTTTTGTAGTAGTCGTTGCGATCATGGGTGCAGGCGTATTTGGGATCGATCATCTCGTAGCACAACGTGCTGAAAAGCGTTAAATGAGTGAATATAAAAGAAGTGTTGAAGGGGCTGTCTTATAGAAGACAATCACTTCAACGCTTCTTTTTTGCATAAAAACTAATAAAAATTCAATTGACAGTATAAATATACATATGTTTAAATCGGTATAACATTCTTTGAAGGGGAGCGTACAGTTATGAAATGTACCATCATCGGAGTAACAGGATACACCGGAATTGAGCTATTAAGGCTATTAGAAGCACATCCTTCATTTGAAATCGTTTGTTTGATGAGTGATTCGATGGCAGGACAATCGATGAATGAGTTATTCCCATTCATGAATAAAAAAACGTATTCATTATTATCTTCCTTTTCCGTAGAACATTTAACGGAAACAGAGACAGACATAGTGTTCTTAGCGACACCGAGTGGAGTCTCGAAACAATACTTAGAACAACTTCAAAATTGGTCCGGTTACGTTATCGATTTAAGTGGTGATTTACGACTACCGTCTGAATCGTATGAAGCTTGGTATGATAAGGAACCAATTGATGCCCAGTTACAACAAAAAGCGACGTATGGTTTATCGGAATGGAATCGTCAAGCAATCAAAACGAGCAGATGGATTGCGAATCCCGGTTGTTATGCGACAGCGGTCCTTCTTGGACTAGCACCATTCGTAAAAGAGAAAAAAATCGATCCCTCTCAAATCATCATCCAAGCATCTTCTGGTCTAACGGGAGCAGGAAAGACGTTGACAACACAGACTCATCATGTCCATTCCAGTGAAAACGTTCGTTTATATAAAGTAAATCAACACCAACATATTCCAGAAATTGAACAGGCACTTTTGGAATGGACCGGTTCATCGTATCCGATCACGTTCTCGACGCAATTATTACCGATCAATCGAGGCATCATGGCGATCATGACGGTCCAGCCGTTCCTTGATCAATCAGAAGCAGAATGGCGATCCTGGTTGACGGAACAGTATGCAACGGAACCGTTTATACGTGTACAACACAGCGATCCGGAGATTAAGTCCGTCGTGGGTAGCAACCACTGTGATTTGACCGTCTATAAGGATGAACGGACAGGGCGCGTTACCATCGTTTCGGTCATCGATAATATGCAAAAAGGTGCTGCCGGACAGGCCGTTCAAAATGCCAACATTCTAGCAGGATTTGATGAAATGTCTGGTTTGACCCAACAACCGATCTTTATTTAAACACTTGGAGACGAAAGAGGAGGAACGCCTGTGTGGCAAGTACAAGTAGAGACCCCATTGACGATCACGACACCGAAGGGATTTCAAGCATCAGGGGTACACGTGGGGCTAAAGCGAAAGCGAAAGGATCTTGGTTTGATTTGGTGTGAGGAAGGAGCAAGTGCCGCAGCTGTCTATACGACGAATCAGGTGCAAGCAGCACCGATTACTGTGACGAAGCAAGCGATTCAGGCGTCACAAGGACGCATTCATGCCGTCCTCGTCAACAGCGGGAACGCGAATGCCTGTACGGGAGAACTTGGTCTATCACATGCGTATACATCACAACAAGCGTTAGCGACACATTTCGGGATCGCTCCTGAACAAGTTGTCATCGCTTCGACTGGGATCATCGGTCAACCGTTAGCCATTGATACGTTACTGGCAGGTATTCCACAGCTGATTCCTACAAATGACAAGGATGCCGCGAGTGATTTCGCCCATGCGATCCTGACAACCGATACCGGTACGAAATCAGCTGGTCAACAATACATGCAAGGGGATGTCCAAATTTCAGTATGTGGTGTAGCGAAAGGATCAGGGATGATTCATCCGAACATGGCGACGATGCTTGGGTTCTTGACGACCGATGCAACGATTGAACCGGATGTCTTACAGACACTATTGCGCCGGACGATTCATCGGACGTTTAACTGCATTACCGTAGATGGAGACAGTTCGACAAATGACATGGTCATGATTTTAGCGAGTGGAGCTGCAGGGGGAGCGCCGATCGTTGAAGGTACGGACGAAGCATTCGCATTCGAACAGGCCATCGAAACGGTTTGTCAAGATTTAGCGAAACAAATTGCGCGGGACGGGGAAGGTGCGACGAAGTTAATCGAAGTGACGGTAAAGGGAACACAAACCGATGAAGTAGCGCGGATGGTCGCTAAACAAGTCGTCGGATCGTCTCTCGTCAAAACAGCAATCTTTGGGGAAGATGCGAACTGGGGACGAATCATCGCTGCTGTCGGAAGTATCAAGGAGCCGCTTGATGTATCAAACGTTGATATTAAAATTGGTTCGCAGTGGGTGTTACAACAGAGCATGCCTATTTTATTTGATGAAACAATCGCATCGCAGGACCTTGCGCAACAAGACGTCCGAATTCATATCAATTTGAATGATGGAGTAGGACAAGGACACGCCTATGGTTGTGACCTGACGTACGATTACGTCAAAATCAATGCGAGTTACCGGACATGACGAAACGAAAAGTTATCAAACTGGGTGGTAGTGTATGGGAGCAATTGGATGCGCAGTATTTCGAGGAATGGAAAGCGTGGGTCGAAACCGGTAACGAACTATTGATCGTCCATGGGGGTGGCCCACTTCTATCGAGTTACTGTGAACAAGAGGGAATCAAACCCGTGTTTCGAGATGGTGTCCGTGTGACGACGGATGGTGTGTTACTCGGGGCGCGACGGATCTTAGCAGGGGAAGTCCAATCCGGGATCGTCCAGCAATTGAATCAGGCAGGAATTCCAGCGGTCGGGATGAGCGGGTTAGACGGTGCGAGCGTCCATGGTAAAAAAGTCAAAGGACTCGGGGCAGTTGGTCAAATTACGCACATTCATCCACGATTGTTCACAGTGTTGAGTACGAATGGTTATGTGCCGGTCGTCACATCCCTTGTCACAGGGGAACAAGGTGTGTTGAACAGTAACGGGGATGCGTGTGCCATTGCTGTCGCGAAGGCTTGGTCCGTCGACCGATTTGAATTGTTGACGGATGTCGAAGGTGTAAAAGTAAACGGTGACTATCAATCAGAAATCACGTCTGCAGCTATCGAAGCTGCGATCGCGTCGGGAGAAATTTACGGGGGAATGATTCCGAAGGTCGAAGCGATGATGCAGGCCACTCAGCATGGTATTTCAGAGGTCGTCATTCGATCGGGAAAAAATGCGTTAGCTGCAGGGACACGAATCAAGGAGGAATTACATGAGTGCACTACTTCCCACTTATCAACGTACTGATGTGGAATTGGTCAAAGGACAAGGATCGATCGTAGAAGATGCGACAGGAAAGACGTATCTTGATTTCATCATGGGAATCGCTGTATGCAACACAGGGCACCGTCATCCTTATGTTCAGCAACGGCTAGAGGAACAGTTGAATCGAATTTGGCATACGTCGAATCTGTTTCAAATCGCGGCACAAGAGCGGGTCGCCGAGCGACTGACGGAAGACAGTCATCTCAGTCATGCTTTCTTTTGTAACAGTGGTGCTGAAGCAAACGAGGCGGCGTACAAACTCGTTCGAAAATGGACAGGGAAAACAGAAGTTGTCACGTTTAAACAATCTTTCCATGGTCGGACATTTGCGATGATGGGCGCAACAGGACAGGAAAAAATCAAAGCGGGATACGGGGAGATGGTGAATGGATTCAAACATCTACCGTTTAACGAGATGGAAAGCCTATCAGCAATTACGGATCAAACTGCTGCTGTATGGCTCGAAATCATTCAAGGAGAAGGTGGGGTCGTCGTCGCTGACGATGCGTGGCTAGAAGCGTTGATGAAGAAGGCGCAGCAATACGATGTCAAAATCATCGTCGATGAAGTGCAAACCGGAATTGGTCGGACGGGTTCACGTTTTGCATTTGAGCAGACACCACTCGTACCGGATATCATCACCCTTGCGAAAGGACTTGGAAGTGGACTCGCGGTTGGTGCGCTACTCGCAACGGAAGAGGCAGCAGAAGTATTCACGCCCGGATCGCATGGTTCGACATTTGGTGGAAATCCACTCGCGATGACAGCTGCAGAAGCAACACTTGACCTCTTGTTAAGTGACACTGTCATGGCAGACATTCAAGAAAAAGGTGAATATTTACGTCAACAATTAGAAAAAAAATTACCCAAGTCGATCGTGAGTTCTATTCGTGGACGTGGCTTGATGATTGGTATTGAATGTACGATGCCTGTTGCACCGCTGATTGACGCCTTACGTGAGAATGGTCTTCTTGTCGTTTCGGCTGGTCCTCATGTCATTCGCTTGTTGCCATCGTTGTTCGTGACGGAACAAGAGCTCACGCAAGCTATCGAAAAAATACAACTCGTTTGTCAACAGGAGGTCATCGTATGAAACAATCCGGAAAACTAACGCTTGCGAACGGAACGACGTTTACCGGTTCGTGGCAAGGAACAGTTCCAGTCAAAGGAGAAGTCGTCTTTTTTACTGGGATGACAGGATATCAGGAAGTCTTAACAGATCCATCTTATCAGGGGCAAATTCTTGTCTTCACATATCCGTTGATCGGTCAATACGGTATTCAAGCGGAGGCGTCAGAAAGCAACCAGATTCAAGTCGCTGGTGTCATCGTTCAAACTTTGGCTGAGGATGGGCAAGGAACATCACTCGCAAGCTGGCTAGGCGAAGCGAATATTCCGATCTTGTCGGGAGTAGATACGCGTTCCCTTGTACATCTATTACGGACAGAGGGCGACCAATTTGGAGACATGATGCAGGAGAATATGACAGTACCGGAGTCAGTAGACGCAGCATACATCGCTTCTGTGTCGACGACTTCAAACGTTGAATACGTTCCGGAAGTCGAAGAGGGTCATGTCGTCTGTATCGATTACGGTGTGAAACAATCGATGATCGATGCTTTGCTTGAACGGCATATGCGTGTGACGGTCGTGCCATACGATACGACACCGGAACGGATTCAAGCACTGGCACCAGACGGTCTGCTGTTTTCCAATGGACCTGGTGATCCGACGCAACTAGATCCATTCCTTTCAGGAATCCGTGAACTGGCGACGAGCTATCCGACACTTGGTATTTGTATGGGACACCAAGTTCTCGCTCATGCGTTCGGTTGTACCTTATTAAAACAACATCATGGACACCGAGGAGCGAATCATCCTGTACGTCATCTAGCATCCGGACAAGTATTCATGACGTCTCAAAATCATGGTTATGCCGTTGATGTTAAAAGCATCGAAGCGTCTGAGATGGAACTTGCGTATGAACATATCAATGATGGATCCGTTGAAGGATTGATTCATCCGGCTTTACCGATCATGACAGTCCAGTTTCACCCAGAAGCGAGTCCAGGACCGACAGAGGCGATGGTCGTCTTCGATCAATTCGTAAATACCGTATTACATCAGGAGGTAGCATATGTGGGATAAACAGAAAGTACTCGTCATCGGTTCGGGTCCGATCGTCATCGGACAAGCAGCAGAATTTGATTATTCCGGCACACAAGCCTGTCAGGCGCTTCGAGAAGCGGGATGCGAGGTCATCTTAATGAATTCGAATCCGGCTACTATCATGACGGATCCGAGCACGGCAGATCATGTCTACATTGAGGCGATGACTCTTGAAAAAGCAACAGCTATCATCAAACAAGATCGACCGTCCCATCTCCTAGCGACGGTCGGCGGACAAACGGCACTCAATCTTGCAATGTCACTCGAAGAAGCAGGAGTACTTGAGCGATACGGTGTCGAACTCCTAGGGACATCGCTTGAGACGATCCGAGACGGAGAAGATCGCGAACGATTCAAACAAAAGATGATCGAGCTCGCGCAACCGCTCCCGGAAAGTCAAACGATCGAATCGTTAGCAGAGCTTGAAGAATTCATGGCAGTACATGGTGTCCCACTCGTCATCCGACCAGCCTTTACACTCGGGGGAACGGGCGGTGGAATTGCGCTGACAAAGGACGAAGCACGTCTGCTAGCGCAAAACGGCTTACAAGCAAGTCCGATTTCACAGTGTTTGGTTGAAGTGAGTATTGCTGGTTATAAAGAAGTCGAATATGAAGTCATGCGTGACAGTGCAGATACGACGATCATCGTCTGTAACATGGAAAACATTGATCCCGTCGGTGTCCATACCGGAGACTCTGTCGTCTTTGCACCGATTCAATCGATTTCGGATCGAATGAATCAGCAATTGCGGACGGAAGCGCGTAAAATCGTGTCGCACCTCGGTGTCATCGGTGGATGCAACATCCAGTTTGCGATCCACCCGACGGAAGAACGCTACTTCGTCATTGAAGTCAATCCGCGTGTCAGTCGCTCTTCAGCACTTGCTTCCAAAGCGACGGGGTACCCGATTGCGAAATTAGCGACGCGTCTTGCACTCGGTGAGCGACTCGACGACTGTATCAATCCTGTCACGAAGGAGACGATGGCGAGCTTCGAACCGACGATGGATTATATCACGGCAAAAGTGCCTTGTTTCCCGTTCGATCTATTTACTGACAGTAACCGGACACTTGGTACACAAATGAAGGCGACCGGTGAGAGTATGGCGATGGGGAAGACGCTGGAAGAAGCGTTACAAAAGGCGTGGCGTGGTGCAGGAGTCGAGCAATCGCCTCTTTATCCGACATGGATGAAAACAGCGGAGGCTGGCGTATTGTGGAAAGAAATAAAAGTGCCGACGGACCGTCGTCTGCTCGCGATGTTAGCACTACTAGATCGTCAGGAAACGACCGTCGAAGAACTCGTCGAACAGACGAAAGTACAAGCTTTATTCGTCAAAGTACTCCAGCGCCTCGTCGATCAGCAACGAAAAATTGATTTATCGAATGAAAGTTCTTTAAAACAGACAAAAATGATGGGCTTCACGGACGAACAAATTGCCTTTCTGACGGGTGTCGGTGCTGTAGACATCGAGCACTTACGTAAAGAGAAAGGCATCCTTCCTGTCTATCATATGATTGATACATGTGCAGGAGAGTTCAAGAGTGCAACTCCTTACTTCTACGGAAACTGGAGTGGTCAAACGGAAGTCACTACATCGACGAAAAAGAAAGTCGCTGTCATCGGTGCGGGACCCATTCGGATCGGTCAAGGAATCGAATTTGATTATTGTTCCGTTCACGCGGTACGTGCACTACAAGCATCCGGTTATGAAACGATCATGATCAACAATAATCCGGAGACCGTCTCGACCGACTTCGAAGTCGCAGATCGCCTATATGTCGAGCCGCTGACACTCGAAGACGTCATGCATGTCCTAGAAGCAGAGGATTGCCAAGATGTATTAGTCCAGTTCGGAGGACAAACGGGGATTGCGCTTGCATCAGGTTTAGAGACAGCCGGTTATCATCTTCTTGGAACGACGGCAGCTGTCATCGATCAAATGGAAGACCGTGAGCGGTTCTATCAATTTTTAGATGACATCGGGATCGATCGTATTCCAGGACAAGAAGTGGCGACACACGAACAAATGATAGAAGTCGCAACAACGATTGGTTACCCGGTCATGATTCGTCCTTCCTATGTCATCGGAGGTAAGGGGATGCATATCATCCACGATCAAGAGCAATTAGAGACGATCGTTTCCGAATTAGCATTCCCTGTCCTCGTGGATGCCTACCTCCAAGGAAAGGAAATCGAAGTCGATTGCATTACGGACGGAACAACGACGTACGTTCCGATTTTGATGGAGCAATTGGAACGGGCAGGAGTTCACTCTGGAGATTCGACGATGATTCTACCACCTGTATCGCTCAGCGCTACCGTTCAGAGCGAAGTAGAACGAATTGCACAGATGATCGGGCAACGGATGGATTATAAAGGAGCGTACAATATCCAATTCGTCTTGCATGACGATCAGGTCTACGTGCTAGAAATCAATCCGCGTGCCTCCCGCACGTTACCGATCGTCGCCAAAGTAACGGGTCAACCAATCTTGCAGTGGGCAGTCCAAGCTGCTGTCGGTCAAGCGGCCGCACTACCAACAGAACAGACGAAACTTAATTTCCATGCCGTCAAGACCCCTGTTTTTTCAACGCTGAAACTACAAGGAGTCGATCCGAAAACAGGCCCTGTCATGCGTTCGACAGGTGAAACGTTGCAATGGACGACAGACGGACTGGCACTGGAGCGTTTCATTTTCGACGAGACGACGAAACGACATTTGACCGCAAGAGACATCATCGTTGCTGGAGCAGATACCGAGGCATTCGGAACAGGTGTAGCGTTAGATGAAACGATCGACTGGGCACAATGTGCGATTTTCTATTCACACGTGACAGAAGAAAAAACGAGTCGCGAAGCAGCGCTTGCTGCCGGAGTACAAGTTCTGACAGAACCTGAACTAGCACAGTATCATCTACAAGCGGTAGAAAAGTCCTCTTATGCTATTAAGCCACTTCATACATGGACAGAGCCGATCAAGGAGGAAGTAAAATGAAGACGATGCAACAACTGCAACATTTCTTGACGATGGCGGAACTGACGCCGGAAGCATTGACGGAGCTATTGGCACTCGCGAAAGATATCAAGCATCAACCAAGCGTTTACCAAAACGTATTAAGCCATAAAAAAGTTGCCTTATTGTTTGAAAAGGCATCGACGCGGACACGCCTATCATTTGAAGTGGGTGTTGTCGAACTCGGCGGGCATCCAATCGTACTGAGTGGAGCAGATATGCAAATCGGTCGGGGGGAGCCGCTTTCTGATACGATTCAAGTCATGAGCCGTTACGTCGATGCCCTCATGATCCGGACGTTCGGTCATGAGATCGTCGATACACTTGCGGCACATGGCACGATTCCAATCATTAACGGACTGACGGATTTGCATCATCCGTGCCAAGTCCTTGCTGACTTGCTGACGATCGAAGAGACATTCGGAACCCGGGCTGGAAAGATTTTGACATATATCGGGGACGGGAACAATATGGCGCATTCGCTAATGATTGGTGGAGCGCTCAGTGGAATGGAAGTCCGGATTTGTGCGCCAGCAGCCTATGCTCCTGATCCACAAGTCGTTCATGAGGCACAAGCCATCGCGAAAGAAACCGGTGGAAATATCATCGTCATGACGGACCCTAAGGAAGCAGCGAGTGGTGCGGATGTCGTGTATACGGATGTCTTCGCAAGCATGGGGCAAGAGGAAGAAGCGACGATGCGTCTGCAAGCATTTGAAGGATATCAGGTCAATGACGATATCATGAATCAAGCGAATGATGAAGCCATTTTCTTGCACTGCCTGCCGGCACACCGTGGGGAGGAAGTCACGGCAGACGTCATCGATGGCAAGCAATCTGTCATCTTCGATCAAGCCGAGAATCGTCTCCACGCACAAAAAGCGTTACTCGTCACATTACTTGGATAATCATAAAAGACTCGGTCGCCGATTTAGCGACCGAGTCTTTTGGTTGATGAAAGTTAATCGTAGTGACGCCGTGCTAATCGTTCCTCGTGTTCTTGTTTGACTAGTCGCTTATTTTTTTCGTGCAGACGTTTCATGAACGGAGTCGTTTGCCAGGATGGTGCCCAGTCAGATTCTTTTCCGGCACGGAGCGCGAGGATATAATCATAGCTCTGATGAAGTCGTTCAATCATCTCTGTTCGGACATCGCAAATGTGACCGTGTCCGGGAATCAAGAGTTTGACTTCATATTCATAAATGAACGACTCGAGTAGTTCGAGTGTCGTCAAATATTCAGAGGAATCGTGTTCAATCAAAGGGATTTCAACATCGGAAGCATAATCACCGCAGACTAACAAGTGAAGTGGCATAACGATGAAGGAAAGGTGAGTCGCTTCATGACCGGGCGTCATAAAGAAGATCAGCTTCGTCTGTCCAATCGTCAAAATCGTTTCAGACTCATGGATCACATGCGTCACATCTGGAAATAGCACGGGGGAGTCGATGTAAAATTCATCGTTAAAGTCTTGAACGGCTTTGAGCGCTTCTTGTCGATCGACATCGATGAACGGTTTAGAAGCGATGACGATGGCATCCGTAAAGGCGTAAGCACCTAAAATATGATCAAAATGAGCATGCGTATAGACGACATATAATGGTCGTTCACGACGCACGATTTCAACGTCTCGACGAATCGTTGCAATCTCATCAGGAAGCCAGCCAGGATCGACGACAATCAGACAATCAGGCGTCTCGATCAATGTTGAGGTCGTTTTCATAAGTGTACTTTGATAAATCGTCACGCCAGGCATTTTCATCTGAATCATACGAATCCTCCTTTACGAATCTCTATCTATATCGTTGTATACCCATAAATTCGTTGGAATCATCAGCAGAACCAATAAAAAAGACGACTCGCACGCCGCGAGTCGCCTGCCCTCTAGAGGGAAATGGTCCTAGACCTATGTTATGTCATAATTGGAGCGGGTGAAGAGAATCGAACTCTCGTCATCAGCTTGGAAGGCTGAGGTTTTACCATTAAACTACACCCGCGTATTGGCTACATGAAATATAGTAGCATAGCAAAGAGAGCATTTCCATAACTTTTATGAAAAAAGGCAATTTCTTTTGAGATTCAGTGTACAATAATACTAGTTAATCGTTTACACTGGTAATCTTGATTTGTAATATGGGTAAAGTTGGGTAGAGGAGAGAGTGTCTGGTGAATGAAGTAAGAGTTTGGAGCGAACAGCCGATGGGAAAAGGATGGGAAGCAATTTGTCATCACCAATTCGATCGTCATCGCTTATTGATAGGAGAGTGGTTCCATAACGTAGGTGTACTTGCTTTTTCCATCAATCAAGATGCGGATTTGCTACCGGATGTCCTTCCGAACACATTCGATCTGCCGCTCGTCTCGGAACGTGTGCAGCGAGTCATTGCAGCATATGCGCCCTTTTCTGTACAATGTCTCAAGGTACATCTTGAGACGAAGGACGGAGTGGTTCCGTACTATCTTCTCAATCTCTTATCTGTCAGTCGGATCGAACATTTACATACGACGGATGTATTCCGTCCGATTCCGAGACGGCGCGTCTATTTTTTGACAGAGCGACGAATCAGCGATTCGATATGTCCGCATCATCTTATGCGAGATGAGCGAACACATCGCATGTTCGTCTCTGCTCAACTCGCTCGACAATTCGAGCGTATGGCTGTGACGGGTATTCGCTTTGAAGAGATACAACGAATGGAGGAATTCAAATGAAACAGTACACAGTCGATCATTGGATCACGCTAGAATATCCAAAGGTATTTGAATATCAAGAAGAAGAAACATACGTCAGTTTTTATTCAACAGACGAAAATGCAATGGGCACGCTACAATTATCCATTTATGAGTCCGATTCAGAAGAACTGACACCGTATGAAGCGGCAGAACAAGAAATCAATCTGTTGGTAGAAGAGTTCGGCATCGAACTAACGGGAGCACTTGAAGTCCGCCGTAATTCAACAAAAGAAGCATTGCTAGCAGTAGACGGGAAAGAAGAAGATATCTTCTTACGCATCTATGCGTATTCAGACGGGGAACGGCTAGTCCTATTGACATACTCCGCAGAACGCGAGACGCTTGAAATCGAGGAAATCGAAGCGATGATTTCTTCACTAACTTGGATTCAATGAAGTACACAATAGATTGTTCAAAAGGCAGCAGATCCTTGGATCTGCTGCCTTTTTGTATCGATCGATATGACTTAAGAAGAACGAGAAGATGAGCGTGTAGCTGCAGGGTTGACTTGTTTATTCAACCAGCTCGCGATATCTGCGAAAACGCGGATACGTTCGAACTCATGGAAGAGCTCGTGGCGTAACCCTTTATAAATCGTCAGCTGTACGGCATCGACACGAACACGGTTATACATATCGAACAGATGATGGACGCCTTTTCCGTCAAATGCGACCGGGTCATCGCCACCCGCAATGAGCAACAGTGGTAAGTGACGCGGATGCTGATAGATGGAGGCAAGTGCGTTGACGAGTTTCGTTGCGTGCAAGAGTTCATGGAAGAACCCGAGTGTGACCGTTTGACCGGATAACGGATCTTCATCATAGCGCATGACGGATTGTGGATCCGAAGAGAGCCAGGCATTTTTCGATAGTGCCGGGAAGAAACGTAGATTATAGCGTCCGAAGACCAGTTGTCCGAAACGTTCAGCAAGATGTGTAGAAGAAAGCTGATTGATTTGGCGTTCGACGAGCTTTTCGCTGATGTTACCGAGTAAACCTGTGCTCGTCGGAGGGCCGCTCGCGATGATTCCTGCTACCGTGTGACCGAGTGTTTGACCAATCCGGCGAGCGATCAACGAACCAAAACTGTGACCGAAAATGAATACTGGTAACGTCGGGTAACGTTCTTTGATGTCAGAGACGAGTTCTTCTGCGTCCTGCATCAATTGATTAAAACCTTGATTCGGTTCAAGATGACCGAGTGTCCCGCGCTGTGCAGCTTGAGTTCCGAAACAGCGCAAATCTGCGATGATCGTGTGGTAATGATGAGCATAGAGGAATTCTGCGAATTCCTCATACCGTGCGCCATGCTCCATCATCCCGTGAAAGACGATCACGACTCCTTTCGAATCATGTGCTTCGAGGCTATGCAATGTCGTAGTATAGCCGTCAGAGGCTATCCAGTGTGAATGATCAATCGTCATGTAACTCATCCTCTCATTAAGAAAGTCCGAATACCTGTCCGTCTTCCGAAACGCCCATATGGAAGGCAGCAGGAACCGCGGGTAATCCCGGCATCGTTAATACATTCCCAGTCAATGCAACGATGAATCCTGCACCAATCGATGGTCGGATTTCACGAACTGTAATCGTGAAGTCTTCGACACGACCATACCGAGCGGGGTCATCGGTTAAAGAAAATGGCGTTTTTGCCATACAAATCGGTAAATGATTCAATCCCATCTCCGTACACCGTTCGAGTTCGCGGAGGGCTTTGTCTTCAAAATGAACGTCGGCTGCGCCATAGACACGTTTTGCGATACGTTCGATCTTTTGACGAAGCGGCAACTCGTCAGGGTACAGTGGACGGAACTGGCTTGGTTCCTCAAGTGCTTGCATGACTTCCGCGACGAGTGCTTCACCGCCGGCACCGCCTTTACTGAAGACTTCGCTTTCCGCCACACGAATATTTCGTTCCTGGCACCATGTCAAAATCATGTTCCGCTCGGCTTCCGTATCGGTAAAGAAACGGTTCAAGGCAACGACGGCAGGAACACCGAACAAGTTCATCGTCTCAACGTGTTTTTCAAGTAAAGCAAGACCATCCGTTAAGGCAGCGAGGTTTTCTTCGCTGAGTTGTGTTCTGTCTACACCACCATGCATCTTCAAGGCACGAACCGTAGCGACGATGACGACGGCATCCGGATGGAGTTTGCCAATCCGAGATTTGATATTGAAGAATTTCTCAGCTCCTAAGTCAGCGCCGAATCCTGCTTCTGTGACAACGTAGTCACTTAACTTCAACGCGGTTTGTGTAGCAATCAAAGAGTTGCAGCCGTGCGCGATGTTCGCGAACGGTCCGCCATGAATCAATGCCGGTGTTCCTTCGACGGTCTGAACGAGGTTTGGGCGGAACGCATCTTTTAGAAGTAACGTTGCAGCTCCTGATGCTTGAATATCCTTGACCGTAACCGGCTGTTGATCGTACGTATACGCAACGACAATGCGGCTCAGGCGTCGTTCGAGATCCGTGATAGAGTCTGATAGACAGAGGACAGCCATGATTTCGGAAGCGACCGTGATATCGAAGCCATCTTGACGCGGAACGCCATGTGCAGGACCGCCGAGACCAATCGTAACTTGGCGCAAGGCACGGTCGTTTAAATCAAGCACACGTTTCCAGACGATACGGCGTGGATCAATGCCAAGAATGTTGCCTTGATGCAGGTGATTGTCGAGCAAGGCACTGATTGTATTATGAGCAGATGTGATCGCATGCATATCACCTGTGAAATGGAGATTGATCTCCTCCATCGGCAGGACTTGGCTATAGCCACCACCACACGCACCACCTTTTAATCCCATCGTCGGACCAAGTGAGGGTTCCCGTAAACAAATCATCGTCTTATGGTTTGCTCGGTGTAGTGCTTGTCCGAGTCCGACAGTGACGGTTGATTTCCCTTCACCGGCAGCCGTTGGATTGATAGCAGTGACAAGAATCAGTTTGCCGTCAGATTTCGTTGCCAACCGGTTCAGCAGCCCGTCTGTCAACTTCGCTTTATACTTTCCGTACGTATCAAAATCTTCTTCTTGCAAACCAATCCGATCCGCGATTTCTCGAATCGGGCGTAAGACAGTTTGTTGTGCGATTTCTAAGTCAGAACGAATGGTCTTTTCCATGGTATCGACTCCCTCTTTGATTGGATCTCTCTTTTTTCTAATAGTAGCCTATCTAGTGTGAACGCGCCAAAAGAAAACGTTCAATATTTTCCACCCAATGGGTCAAATGGTGACGTGTTCAAGTGTAAGTGAAAGACGTACTGTAGAGTGGAGGAGGGATGAAACAATGACATCTGGACAAAAGAAGTGGAAACGCGGTCTTGATTTTTGGCTCTTCGTCGGACCGGTCTTTCTTGTATTCGCAGTGATCGTGCTTGTACCGTTTTTCAATGGCGTCATGTATTCGTTCACGGACTGGAATGGTGTAACAGGAGAATTAAATTGGATCGGCTTTGATAACTATGTCCGTCTCTTTACGAGTGACGAGCAGTTTCAGCAGTCATTTTGGTTGACGACGAAATATACGGTCGTCGCCGTCGTCTTAACGAATGTCGTCGGTTTCATCTTGGCGTTCTTATTGACACAAAATATTCGCACACGTAATTTCTTACGGACAATATTCTTTATGCCGAACTTAATCGGTGGATTGATTCTCGGATTCGTCTGGCAGTTCATCTATGTCAAAGGCTTTGCATCAATCGGTGAATTGACAGGGTGGAGCATATTTGAACTTCCATGGTTAGGAGATGCCCGAACAGGGTTCTGGGGTATCGTCATCGTTTCAATTTGGCAAGGTGGCGGTTACATCATGGTCATCTATATCGCGGCTCTACAAAACGTTCCTCAAGAGCTGATTGAAGCAGCAAAAATCGATGGTGCCAATCGTCTATCGACGTTACGGAACATTACGTTGCCACTGATTATGCCGTCCGTCACGATTTGTCTGTTCTTAACGATTTCGTGGTCCTTCAAGTTATTCGATACGAACTTGTCACTAACGAATGGTGGACCCTTCAAATCGACCGAAATGCTTGCTTTAAACATTTACAAGGAATCGTTTACGAATAATAATCTTGGACTCGGTTCAGCGAAAGCAATCATCTTCTTCGTTGTTGTTGCGGCGATTACAGTCACTCAAGTCTATCTGACGAAAAAACGGGAGGTGGAAGCATGAGTACGGCACAACCGTTACCTACTCCGCAAGAGGAGAAACCAAAGCGCTCTAAAAAGGCGAGAGGTCGTTATTCACTCCGTCTTGGAACGGTCGAACTAGCAGCCTTATTGATGGGGCTTCTGTATATGATTCCGTTTTATTACGTCGTCTCGAATTCATTCAAGACGCAGGGAGATATCTTTACGAACACATCGGGTCTACCAAAGGAATGGATGACTTCCAACTATTCAGAAGCATGGGAAGCCATGAACTTCGGAAAAGTCTTTTTAAACTCCGTCATCATTACAGTCGGTGCTAATGCGGTCATCATCATCTTTTGTTCGATGGCAGCCTGGAAGCTTGTCCGTACGAAAACACGTTTGTCGACGATCATCTTCTTCTTGTTCGTTGCCGCGATGATCATTCCATTCCAATCAATCATGATTCCTTTATCGAAACTGTCTGGGGATCTTGGATTACAGAATAGTTATTGGGGACTGATTTTGATGTACCTTGGTTTTGGTTCTGGACTATCGATCTTCCTGTATCATGGTTTCATGAAGTCGATTCCTGAAGAAATCGAGGAGGCAGCAATCATTGATGGTTGTTCACAATGGGGTGTGTTCTGGCGCATCGTCTTCCCATTGCTCAAGCCGATTACAGTGACGATCATCATCTTGAACACGCTGTGGATTTGGAACGATTTCTTATTACCCTCGCTCATGTTACGAGATGTCGATTTACGGACGATTCCTCTCGCGACGTTTTACTTCTTCGGACAGTATACAAAACAATGGGACTTGGCTCTTGCCGGACTCGTGCTTGGGATCATTCCGTTGTTGCTATTCTTCTTCGCCCTGCAAAAACAGATCATTCAAGGGATTACAAGTGGATCAATCAAATAATTTTTGTAAGCGCGTTCTCGATTCTAGGAGAACGCTTTTTTTATGTTTCATGCATCAGATTAATCTGATAACTTTTATTTTTTTTGAAAAAAAGGCTTTTCAAATACTTGCGACCTGTTGTACGATGTTCTCAATTCAATTGTAACAACGACGTTGAAGGGAAGAGTAACACCTTGTACGACCGTATAGCGAGCTGGGGATGGTGAGAGCCCAGTCGGAAGCAAGATGCGAAGAACCTCCCGGAGTCGCTACCCGAACCCGAATGTCAGTAGGCGTAGCCGGAGTTGCCTGTCCGTTATCATATGGCCGAAGATGAAGTGATTCGTCTTTTGAGTGAGCAACATCGTTGCTAACATGGGTGGTACCGCGGAACCGAGTCTTTCGTCCCATATTCTTGGGAAAGAAGGGCTCTTTTTTATGGCTTCTTTTTCAAAACACAATTGAGGAGGAACATCACCATGACAACACTCGTATCGATGAAACACACACAGGAAGCAATCACACTCGTAAAGAAACGCTTTGAGGAACGCTTTTCGACGACACTCGGATTAACACGTGTTGAAGCACCATTGTTCGTAGAGAGCACACTCGGCGTCAACGACCATCTCAACGGCGTAGAGCGCATCATCCGCTTTGATGCACTAGATCACACGACAGATCTTGAAATCGTCCAATCCCTTGCGAAATGGAAACGTCAAGCGCTTCACACATACGGATTCGAAGCTGGAGAAGGATTATACACATTGATGCATGCGATTCGTCGTGATGAGATACTTGATGCGACACATTCCATCCACGTCGACCAGTGGGATTGGGAACGGGTCATTACGAAAGAACAACGGACGAGTGCCTATCTAAAAGAAACGGTACAAGCGATTTATGCAACGATTCGTCAAGTCGAGCAAGAAGTGGAAGCAGAGTATGGCATTTCAGCGATCTTACCGGAAACGATTCATTTCATGACAACACAGGAACTAGAGGATGCCTATCCAACGCTTTCAACAAAAGAACGTGAAACAGAGGTCACGAAGGCATACGGTGCTGTTTTCTTGATGCAGATTGGTGGCGCGCTTGCTTCGGGAGAGAAGCATGATGGTCGAGCGGCAGATTACGACGATTGGACACTCAACGGTGACATCTTAGTACATCACCCAGAAATCGGAGCATTTGAATTGTCTTCAATGGGAATTCGTGTTGACCGTGAAGCGCTATTAAAACAGACGTCCATCGCTCAAGAAGAGGATAAATTGGCTTTCCCGTTCCATCAAGGTGTGCTCGAAGAGCGTCTGCCGTTAACGATGGGTGGAGGGATTGGTCAATCACGTATGGCGATGTTCTTATTGAAGAAACGTCATATCGGCGAAGTCCAAGCTTCTGTCTGGTCGGAAGAGACTCGTAAAAGTCTTCAAGCTGAAGGTATTCACTTGCTCTAACATATATTATATATAGTAGAAAGCGTCAAAGGAATGATATTTTAAGTAACGAAGAGCACACTTCCATTCGGAAGTGTGCTCTTTTTTTAAAGGTCATAAGACCTCAGGCGGAGGAAAAGCGTGTCAATTCTTGATAGAATGGGGATAACAATAAATAAGAAAGAGGTGAAAGCATGTCTTCTCTATTAATCGTCGGAATACTCATCCCCATTTTGTTCATTGCGTTTCTTTGGTTCAACATTAAAGGTTTACGAACAATGTGGCGGGATTATAAACGGACAGGCTCAATCGTTGCACTCGGCTTTTTCATTGTCGGGGTCATCGGAATTTTCACAGGTGTCTGGACAACTCTAGTCGTCATCATTTATTATCTCCTCCGTCCAGCGAGAGGATGAACGGAGGGTTACTCGTATGTTGGAATGGTTATTTTCGGCCGGAGAATCCAATCTCTGGCTGTTTTTAGGAATCATGATCATTGGTCTTGGAACAGAATTGATTCCAGCAGAAGTCGGATTACCGCTACTCGGTTTATATGTATCGAACGGAACAGTCAGTTGGACAATTGCTGTTCTCGTCGGCTTTCTAGGGAGTTTGATGGGGGCGACAGTCTTTTATCTCTTAGGGCGTTACGCAGGTCGTCCAATCCTTGTACGATACGGAAAATGGTTACTGATCAAAGAAAAAGAAATTGAGCAGGGTGAGCGAATCGTCGGAAAGTATGGAACATGGTCCGCGTTATTTGGACGATTCTTCCCTGTCGTTCGTTCAGTCGTCTCGATTCCCTGTGGTCTGTTTGGTCTTTCATTCAAGCGCTATCTACTCGCTTCAAGTATTGGATTATTTCCGGTCTCTTTCTTTTACATCTGGGTCGGGGAGCGATTCGGAGTAAAGCGAGCGGAGTCAATGCTTAAAGGGCTAGAGCAGGAGTTATGGTGGATTTTAGGCGGAATCGTCGTAATCCTCGGCGGGTACATCCTGTATCGTCGCTCTAAAGCGAAACAACACGGACAGACGCAAGACGTAAAAACGAAGCAACAGAATAAATGAAGGGGTCGACAAAAAGTCAGTCTCTACAAAGATAAGGGTGGCAGAATGATGATCTGCCATCCTTATCTCATAAAAAAAGGACTCGTCACACGCGACACCTACAGGAAAGGGCGTGAAAAGACGAGTCCTTCTTTTTTTTGAGTAAGCCCGGGATTCAAGCAGGAGGAAACAAGAATCGCTTCAGCGACTTAATACGATGTTTAGGCGTCAGCAGTAACAGTTGATCATTGCCTTCAAGAGCAGTGTCGCCACGGGGAGTAATGATATGATCATCGCGAATGATGGCGGTAATCAAAAACTCTTGCGGTAGATCGATTTCTGATATCGTCGTTCCGATGAACGGATGGGACATCGGTAACGTCAATTCAATGATTTCTGCGTTCGGTTTACCGATCGACATGAACTCAATGACCGTATGGATAGCAGAAGTCTGTGTCTCGTTGAGACGTAACCGTTCGGAAAGGAATGTCAACATACTCCCTTGAATCAGTGTCGATAGTAGAACTGTAAAGAACACGATATTGAAAATCATCGATGCATTCTCGATGTCGGCAACGAGTGGGTATGTCGCAAGAATGATCGGTACCGCTCCTTTTAGACCAGCAAAAGAAATAAAGACCTTCTCTTGCCACGAATAACGAAACGGCAATAAGCTAATCCAAACGGACAGCGGTCGAGCAATGAAAATCAAAATCAACGCAAGGGCAACGGAAGACAGGATAACCCGGATATCGAGCAATTGTTTCGGGAAGACGAGCAACCCGAGAACAATGAACATTCCGATTTGAGCTAGGTGTGCCATACTCATCGTAAAGCGGACGAGCGTCTGACGGTAGACGAGTTCATGATTACTGATATAGATTGCTGTCACATAAACGGCGAGAAATCCACTAGCATGAAATGTATCAGCTAACCCGAAAGACAAGAAAGCAAACGACATGAGTAAAATCGGATAAAAGCTCGAGGAAGATAAGTCAATCCGATTGATCAAGGTTGAAGCTGTCCATCCAATGAATAGACCGATTAAAAGCCCCATCGACATTTCCCAAACGAGTGAACTGAGTCCCATCAAGAGTGATGCTTCTTCAGGATTCGTCACGAATTCAAGGAATAAGACGGTCAAAAAGACAGCCATGGGGTCATTCGTTCCAGATTCAACTTCGAGTGTTGACCCTACCTTACGTCGGATCGGTTGTCCACTTAAGACAGAAAAGATGGCAGCAGCATCCGTCGATCCTACGATTGCGCCAAGTAAAAAGGCATTCGCCCAACTGAAGCCAAGAATGTAATGGGAGGCAACTGCAACGATGGAAGTAGCAATGAAGACTCCGAACGTTGCAAGAGAAAGCGAAGGTGCGAGCTCGTGTCGCACTTCTTTCCACGCTGTTTGCAGACCACCTTCAAACAGAATGATGATCAGAGCGACAGTTCCAAGAAGCTGGGCAAGTTCCGCATCGTCAAAGCGAATGAAACCCGTAATATCACTTCCGGCAATCATACCAAGAGCGATAAAAATCAATAGAGCAGGAATATTCAGACGACTTGATAACTTCGTCGTCCACACAGCGGCGAACAATAGTATACCAATCAATAAAATCGTGAATTGTAAGGACATGGCATCAAGCTCCTATTCAATAAAGAATCTTCTAGTTTCATGATACAACAATCCCGATGAAAAGACTCGGATAACGATTGTTCAATATTTTCCACCACACCGGACAACTTTCTCTCTCTTCATTGCAAACGTTTTCATTTATTGTGAAGGTGTAGCACGTAAATGAAACGAAATCAGGGAGGGAATCCGAATGCGTAAAAGAAGATGGGCAGCATTACCTGTCGTCACAACGGCGATGGTCGTCGCTTTGGCAGCATGTGGTGGCGGTACATTGAATAGCGATGACTCGAAAGATAGTGGTTCAAAAGATGGTAAGACGCTCAACGTATTCCAATTCAAGGCTGAAATCGCAAAAGACATGGAAAAAATGGCAAAAGCGTATGAGAAGGAGACGGGGACGAAAGTCGTCGTACAAACAGTTGGTGGTGGATCGGATTATGGTGCTGCCTTGAAGTCGCAGTTTGCCTCTGGGAATGAACCGGATGTCTTTAACAACGGTGGCTTTACGGAAGCAAAAACATGGCAGGATAAATTAGAAGATTTGTCAGACGAAAAATGGGTCGGTGATCTAACGGACCTATCAAAAGAGCCGATGACGATTGATGGAAAGTTATACGGCATGCCGATGAACCTTGAAGGATACGGCTTCATCTACAACAAAGATATCTTCAAAAAAGCAGGCATCACAGAGCTTCCAAAAACATTAACGGAATTAACGGATGCATCTAAAAAGTTGAAAGCAGATGGTGTGACGCCGTTTTCGATCGGATATGGAGAGTGGTGGATTCTTGGAAACCACCTAATGAACATTCCGGTCGCACAGCAGGATGATCCAGATCAGTTCATCGCGGACTTGAATGCTGGAAAAGCTAAATTCGAAGATAACAAACAGTTCAAGGAATTCATGAATCTGTTTGATTTGACGATTAAGTACGGGAATAAAAATCCGTTAACGACGGATTACAACACACAAGTTTCTCAGTTCGCTGAAGGTAAGACAGCGATGATTCAACAAGGGAACTGGGCACAGCAATTGATCACAGATGTGAATCCGGATATCAATATGGGCTTCATCCCGATGCCAATCAATGACGATAAAGAAAAAATGGATCGTCTCCCTGTTGGCGTACCAAATAACTGGGTCGTCAATAAAAACTCGAAGAATAAAGCAGAAGCGAAAAAATTCCTCGAGTGGATGGCGACATCTGATACAGGAAAAGACTACATGGTCAACAAATTCAAGTTTATTCCGGCCTTCAAATCAATCGAAGCAAAAGATTTAGGACCGCTTGCGGATGATATCCAAGCGTACTCGAAAGCTGATAAAACGATCTCATGGAACTGGTTCAAGTATCCGGATGGTGCAGTAAACGAGTTTGGTGCGATCATGCAGGCATACGTCGGTAAGCAAAAAACAGCTGACGAGATGCTACAAGATTTCACGAAAACATGGGACAAAATGAAGAAATAAGAAGTGATTCAAAAAAACATGCCTGTTCCGATCAACTGACGGAACAGGCATGTTTTTTATTATAGGAAAAATAATTGGATGAAGAAGAGAAGCGCAAATACATAGATGAGTGGATGGACGCGCTCTTTTTGGATGGCTTTCATGATCGGATAAACGATGAAGCCGAATGCGATACCGGTTGCGATGCTACCGGATAACGGCATGATCAAGATGACAAGGAAAGCTGTGAAAGCTTCACTGAAATCATCCCATGGAATCTGTTTGATGTTTTGAATCATAAAGGCACCGACTAGAATCAACGCGGGTGCGGTAATCGCGGGAACACTTGAAATCGATTGAACGAACGGTCCAAAGATGGCAGATAATGCGAAGAGTATCCCGACCGTCACGGACGTGAGTCCAGTCCGACCACCCGCAGCAACACCTGCTGCAGATTCTACATAAGCAGTTGTTGGACTTGTTCCGAACAAGGAACCGGCAACCATCGCAGTCGAATCAGATAATAGTGCGCGTTCACTATTTTTCAATGATCCATCTTCTTCAATCAATCCAGCTTGTTCACCGACAGCGACCATCGTACCTGTCGTGTCAAACATCGTTACGAGCACGAAGGAGAGGACGCCGCTGAATAGCCCGTACTGAAATACGTCCTGAATGGCGTTGAACGGATTAGTGATGATCAATCCTTCCGGAAACGTTGGTAACGCGACGAAGGAATCTGAGAACTTTAATTCACCTGTCAAAAATGCGATCACACCAGAAAGGATCATGGCGTAAAGGATAGCTCCTGGTACCCGTTTGATCGTCAAGATCGCAGCAACTAATAACCCGATGAGTGTGATCAGCGCTTCTGGTGACGTCAAGGCACCAATCGTGACCAGTGTATCTTCACTACCAATGAGAATTCCTGACATCTTGAGACCAAGTGAAGCGATGAAGAGACCGATTCCACCCGTGATGGCAAGCTTTAAGGTCATCGGAATGATTTCGATCAGTTTCGTACGGATCGGCGAGAGTGACAACAATAAGAAGATGACACCAGCGACGAACACGACTGAAAGTGCTGTTTGATATGGAATTTTTTCACCGACGACAAGTGTATATGTGAAGTACGCGTTGAGTCCCATTCCGGGTGCGACTGCGATCGGTAGATTCGCATAGAACCCCATTAAAAGTGTACCGATCAATGTAGCGATGATCGTCGCAGAAAAAGCTTGGGCTTGAGGGATACCGGCATCTGCTAAAATCGTCGGATTGACGAGCAAAATGTATGCCATCGTAATAAACGTTACAAATCCGGCTTGAATTTCACGTTTTACGGTTGTTTGGTGTGCGGCAAGTTTAAACATGGATAAAAGAACCACCTTCATAACAAATTGATTAAAAGACGAACATTGATGATATTATAGTAAAATTCATTCGGAATCAAGTCGAAAGAAAAAATAATTTATTATTGCAATCCTGAAAGAGAATATCAGGAAATGATGTAAGCGAATTCAAGGTTATGATACGATTGATTACAAGAAAAAGGATGGGGGCGCCTTTTATGAAAAGTATCCGGACACGTTTGATTCGTCTCGTTGTCTTAGCGATCTTAATTCCGACAGCCCTCGCGACTTCGATTTCCTATCTTTATGTACGACACCAGAACATCGAACAGGCAGAACATTCTAGCCTGAACGTGTTGACTCGGGGAAATACACAGGTGACTCATTATATAGAGGATATTCGACGTCTATCAACGAGTTTATATGCGAATCGCTCGTTGATGAACATCATGCGTGTCGGAGCGGATCAGGAACTAGACGAATCCGATGGAGTCGTCTCGCGGGCGATGTTAGGTCTATTTTTATCCCGACAGGATATTGAACAGTTACATTTCGTCATCTTGAATGGCTATTCAGAGTATTCGGTCTACAATATGAAAACGACGAGTCGAGGAACATTTGATTGGATGCAAGAAACGGATTATTTTCGATTAATGAAACAAAAAAACAGTTGGTTGATTGACGGAGCTCACCCGATCGAACCGTACAATGTGCATACGATGATTCTCGATGAGAAACAAGTCGTCAGTTTTCGTTATCGGATTGATCGTGTCGAGACGGATGAGCCGCTTGGGTTCCTCTCAGTCGATATTCCGGTTCGGGTATTTGAACAGCAATTAAAATTGTTCGAGAATGATCCGGATGAGTCGCTGTGGCTGATGACCGATCAACGTGTTCTGGCACAGACTGGAGCAAAGATGGACCTACCTACCGACCAATTCACTGGACAGAGCGGAAGTCTACGTGTCGGAAAATCGTTCATCGTCTACTCGAAAACGATGACGAACGGAATCCCGTTGACACTGATCAAACGGATTCCTTATGCATCCGTCATCCAAGGGGCAAACGAGACGGCATTGATTCTCGTACTGATTGGTCTCGCTTCTCTTATCGTCATGATTATTGCCGCGAGTCTGGTTGCCATGCAAATCACGAAACCGATTAAACAGTTGACGGCAAACGTCTGGCGAGTCGAACAGGGTGATTTATCGGCACCGTTCGTTGCCACGACGAATGACGAGATTGGATTACTCAATCGTCAGTTCCAACGCATGATTCAACGGATCGATCGTTTGATTAAACGGGAATATCGATTGGCGCTCGAAAATCGGACGAATGAGCTTCGAGCCTTACAATCTCAACTCAATCCTCACTTTTTATTCAACGCCTTGCAATCGATCGGAACGACGACGTTACAAGGGGACCGGAAGATCGCGTACCGCTCCATCACCGGATTATCGCAAATGATGCGTTACTCGATGAACAATGAACAAACGATCGTAACGTTAAAACAAGAAGTCGATCATCTTCAAGCATACATCCGTCTGCAACAGCAACGTTTTCCTGAGCGATTCCGTTATATCGTCGACGTCCCTTGGCACCTCAATGACATTGAAGTACCAAAGATGATCTTACAACCGTTTGCTGAAAACTATTTCAAACACGGCTTCCGTCAACAATTAGCGGCGACAGAAAACTATCTTGCCTACAAAGTACGGACGGATGGTGGACGTCTCATCATTCAAATCGAGAATAGCGGTGCCGTCCTTGAAACAGGACGACTTGAAGAAATTGATCGAAAAATGCGTATGCATCGTAGTCCAGAGGATCTCGAGACGAGCGGGATCGGTCTCCACAATATCTACGAACGTCTCTTGATATTTTACGGGGAGGAAGCAAGTATGACCCTCTCTTCTCCAGTGACGGAGGGAGGATTCAAAATCGTGATTCGGATTCCATATGAAAAGGGGGATTTGGCATGAACGTATTGATCGTAGATGATGAACGACATGTACGAGAAGCGGTCAAACTGCTCGGAGAATGGGACAGATGGCGTGTTTCAAACCTATACGAGGCGGAACATGGGGAAGAGGCAAAACGTTTACTGGATACCGGAACGATCGATTTAATGCTGACCGACGTCGAAATGCCTGGACTGGACGGATTAACGTTACTGGAATGGACAAAAAATCATCATCCAAAGGTCGTCACGATCGTGCTGACAGGGTATGATGATTATACGTATATGCGGCGTGCCATTTTGCATCAATCCTTTGATTATTTATTGAAGCCAGTTGATCCAGATGTACTCAATGATGCCTTGTCCCGCGCGATGGAATGTATCCATCCGGTAGTGGAATCAGGGGAAGCGATTGATCAAATCGCAAAATACATCGAAACGCATTATGCGGAAGAATTGACACTACAATTCATGAGCGAACGGTTTTACTTGAGCCGAGAGTATATATCACGACGCTTCAAACAGCGTTTTTCTGTTAACTTATCTGATTACATTCAAACAATTCGTTTGAATCGGGCGAAGGAATTGTTGAGCGAGACGGAAGCGCGTATTTATGAAATTGCGCTTGAAGTCGGATATCAGGACGATAAGTATTTTCGGAAAGTGTTCAAAAAACAATTCGGTGTCACACCGAACGAGTTTCGTGAATTGTTGTCGATTTAAACGACTATCGAGGAGGAATCGTACATGAGTGTACACATTAACGCAGCTGAAGGACAAATCGCCGAAACGGTCTTACTTCCAGGAGATCCGTTACGGGCTAAATACATCGCCGAGACGTTTTTAGAGGATGTTGTTCTCTACAATGAAGTTCGAGGAATGTATGGTTTTACAGGTACTTATAAGGGTAAAAAAGTTTCTGTTCAAGGAACAGGTATGGGTGTACCATCGATGTCAATCTATGCGAACGAACTCGTTCAGTCGTATGGTACGAAAAACTTGATTCGTGTCGGTACTGCTGGTGGCATTACTCCAGACGTTAAAGTCCGCGATGTCGTTATCGCAATGAGTGCTTCACATGACATGGCACAAAACCGCGCTCGTTTTAACGGATTAGACTACGCACCGACAGCGTCTTTTGATCTGTTGCATAAAGCCTATACAGCCGCAAAAGAACAAGGCATCGATGCAAAAGTCGGTCAAATCTTCACGACGGATCAGTTCTATCAAGATGATTTTCATCATTTCAAAAAATGGGCAGATTTCGGATGCCTCGCAATCGAGATGGAAGCAGCAGGACTGTATACGCTCGCTGCGAAACATAAGGTAAATGCATTGACGATTTTGACGATTTCGGATCATCTGTTGACAGGGGAAGAAACGACATCGGAAGAGCGTCAAACGACATTCAACGACATGATGAAAGTCGCGCTCGAGACAGCGATTCAATTATAAAGAGCAAGACGGAGAATCCTCTCCGTCTTTTTTCATATCGAAAAAGAGATATGGTAAGATGAAGGCAGTGTTATAGACCAGTTAAAGGAGAGATTCTCGGATGGAAACAACGATGACAGAGACAGTTCTTTCAGAACGCTTGCAATTACAACGGCACTTTTTCCGGACAGGGGCAACACGCAGTCTAGCCTTCCGCTTAAGTATGTTAACGTTCTTACGCCAAGCAATCGAAACACATGAAGCGGCGATTTATGAGGCATTAAAACAAGATCTCAATAAAGGACAGCATGATGCGTTCACGACGGAAATCGGATTCGTTTACGGAGAGATTCAACGGATGGAGAGACAACTCCGTCGACTGGCAAGACCAAAACGTGTCGCAACACCGCTTCTGCATATCGGGTCGAAAAGTGAAATCCAATACGAACCTTATGGCAATGTGCTTGTGATTGCACCATGGAACTATCCCTTCCAGCTCGCACTTGCTCCTGTCATTGGTGCGATTGCAGCCGGGAATACGGTCGTCCTTAAACCATCCGAGTTGACACCGAATGTCTCTCGCGTATTACGAGAAGTCTTTGAAACGGCATTCCATGAACGATTCGGAATCGTCATAGAAGGGGATGCTGAAGTCAGCAGTGCCTTATTAAACGAGCGTTTTGACTATATCTTCTTTACGGGTTCCACACGCGTCGGAAAAATCGTACATCAGGCTGCGGCGAAGCACCTGACGCCTGTCACGCTTGAACTAGGTGGAAAATCTCCGACGATCGTGCACAAGGATGCAGACCTTCGTCTAGCAGCGAAGCGGATCGCATGGGGAAAATGGTTGAATGCGGGACAGACATGTATCGCTCCGGATTATGTATTGATTCATGAAGACGTCAAAGAACGCTTCTTACAACTGATAGAAGAAGAAGCCTTCAAACAGTACGGAAACGGCGTAGGCGTCTCTTCATACGTTAAAATCGTATCGGACGATCATTTGAATCGTTTAAGCAATTATTTAACGCAAGGAACGATCGAATTCGGTGGACAAGTGGATCCGGAAACACGCAAGATGGCGCCGACCGTCATGACTGGTGTAGTAACGGATGCCCCATTGATGCAAGACGAAATCTTCGGACCGATCCTACCAGTGTTGACATACCGTGAAATCGAAGAAGTCATCACATTCGTCAACGATCGCGATAAACCACTTGCACTTTATCTGTTTACTGAAAATAAAGCCGTCGAGCATCGCGTCCTTGAGCGAATTTCGTTTGGTGGTGGATGCGTCAATGACACATTGATGCATGTCGCACAGCACCACTTACCATTTGGTGGAGTCGGAGCGAGTGGAATGGGTGGATATCATGGCAAATATAGTTTCGAGACGTTCAGTCATCGGAAAGGAATCGTCAAAAATACGACGGCATTTGATTTACCGTTCCGCTACATGCGAACAAATAGCAATTCCAAATGGATGCGCTTTTTGTTATGATGAGCTGTGATTAATTGACTTAAGAAGGAGCTCTTCACTTGAAAGATCAAGTAAAACAGTGGATGAAACGAACAGGCTTGATTGAACGCGGTCTTCGTACCGTCATGAGAGTCTTTACATGGTTGCCACAAAAACGTAAGCGAATTCTTTTCGAGAGTTTTCTCGGAAAACAATATAGTGACAGTCCGCGTGCCATTTACGAATTGATGCGCGCGATGCATCCGGAGTGTGAGTTGATTTTCAGCAAGCAACGTGGTGTTGCATTTCCACCAAATGTCAAGACAGTAGATCGGTTGACGTTCCGCTGGATTTATTTACTTGCGACGTCACGGGTCTGGGTATCAAACAGTCGGTTACCGGGTTGGTTGATCAAACCGGAAAAAACGTTTTATCTCCAAACTTGGCATGGCACACCGCTCAAGAAACTAGCGCTTGATATGGATGATGTCCAAATGGCGAATACGACAACCGAACGATATAAACAAGGATTTAAGCAGGAAGCAGCAAAATGGTCTAGCTTAGTTTCACCCAATACCTATTCCAGTTCAATATTTAGACGGGCATTTGCATTTGAAGGTGAGATGCTAGAAATTGGGTATCCTCGAAATGATATATTTTATCAAGAGGCGCGACATGCTAAAATCAAAGAAGCAGTATATCGCCACTATGATATTGATCATTCAAAAAAAGTCTTGTTGTATGCACCAACTTGGCGAGATAATGCATTCGAAGGTCAAGGGAAATATTCATTTGAGCTACCTTTTTCGCTAAATGAATTTGAAAAGCGATTTGGGGATGAATACGTTCTGCTTGTCCGAATGCACTATTTAGTCGGAAGTCGTCTCGACGTCACTGTTTATCCATCCGTTCGAAATACATCGGACTACCCGGATATCGCGGAGCTCTATCTGGCGTCGGACGCCTTGATCACGGATTATTCTTCTGTCATGTTTGATTTTGCGCACTTATCTCGTCCGATTTTATTCTATACGTATGATTTAGAACATTATCGAGATCAGTTGCGTGGATTTTACTTCGATTTTGAGCAGGAGGCACCGGGACCATTGTTGTCGACTGAAACAGCACTGTTTGAAGAGCTGAACCAGTTAGATGATTGGCACACACGGTATGCGTCAGCATTTCGAGCGTTCCAAGAGACGTATTGTCAATGGGATGATGGACAGGCTTCAGAACGGGCGATGAAGACGATTATAAAGAGAATTCACGGATAAAAGGGAGAGCAGAATCATGAAGAAGGTTATTACGTACGGAACATTTGATTTATTACACTGGGGTCACATCAACATCTTAAAACGCGCAAAAGCGATGGGAGACTATCTTATCGTTGCGATTTCAACGGACGAATTCAATCGTTTGAAACATAAGCAGTCCTACCATAATTTCGAGAATCGAAAGATGATTCTTGAAGCCATCCGTTATGTGGATGAAGTCATTCCGGAAAACAGCTGGGATCAAAAAGTAGAAGATGTGAAGAAGCATAACGTCGACCTCTTCGTCATGGGTGATGATTGGAAAGGCGAGTTCGATTTCTTAAAAGAGCATTGTGAAGTCGTTTACCTTAGCCGAACTGAGGGTATTTCTACGAGTCAGATTAAAACGGAATTAGCTTCGAAGTGATTGAAGAGGAGACCACACGACGACGTGCGGTCTTTCTTCGTAGAAGGGCAGGATGAAAGTGGTTAGAGAAGGAATCGTATGGGTCTATTTATTGTTGTTTCGTATTTGTTATGGTGTCTTTCGGTTGTTACCGCTTCGCCCCGTCACTTTATTTTGGATGACATACGGGGATAACGCAAAACCTGTTAATGATCGCTTGGCGCAGGAATTGCCAAATGAGAAACGGTATCTTGTATATGATCACCATTTCATGAAGCAGCCGGATTTATGGAAGTCAGACCGAATGCTTCGCTTTCGTCGATTACGGTTCGTCAGACTCGCATATTTACTTGCGACCTCCCGGACGGTTTTCGTCGATAATTATGTTGCGGAATTCAGTGTTGCTAAAACGCGACGTGGAACACGACGTATCCAGCTATGGCATGCCGGCGGAACGTTAAAGCAGTTTGGACTAACTTCTTCGAAAAGCCTGTTCGTATCGGAACGGATACGAAATCGGTTCCGACGTGTCTATCAGGAATATGGTGATTTCATCGTGCCGGGGATGCGTTGTGCGACACAATTCATGGCACCGCATGATTTAAAACGATCTCATTTTAAACCGTTCGGCATGCCGCGGACGGATTATTGGTATGATGAGGTTCAGCGGGAACATCGGGCGCTTGATTTAAAAGAACGTTATGTAAAACCCGACCGCCGGATTCTATTGTATGCCCCGACTTACCGCGAATATAAAGGAACGGAAGATCACACGATTCAACAATTTGAACAACTGGCTAAAACAGGCTGGACGATTCTTGTTAAGTTACATCCGACGATTCGAGCGCTTTCGACCTATCGTTCCGCCCATATACATCTTGTGGATGACACGTATCAGATAAATGATTATTTGCTCATCACGGATGTTCTGGTGACCGACTATTCGTCGATTCCATTTGAAAGCTGTCTTCTTGAGGTTCCAACGTTCTTATACACACCGGACATCGATACATATCGACAACTACCAGGACTTGTCGATCAGTATCCAAAACCATTACCGGTGCGACAGACGGAGCAGATTGCGCAATTGATGGAGTGGATCGTGTCTGACGCGATACTTGAAGAGTGCCGTCAGCACATGCAAGAATTCCAAACAAGTTGGTATGATCACCCACCAGGTCAAGCAGTTGAACGAATCGTTCATCATTATTACGGAACAGGTATGTAATACTATATCTGACGATTGCTTTAGTTTTAGAAAGCGGTCGTCAGATACTTTTTCAAAAATAATGTGAAACATTGAACAAATTTTGACAATCTTTTGAAAATCCATTCTTTTGAACTGTGATGTTCTATACTAAGAGCAGAAGAAAAGGAGAGGAGAAATGGATATGCTGACTTGTGGAACGACTGAAGCGAATACATTCATCTTATCACCTGAGACAAGAACGTTACTAGAGAGCTTCATGACGGAAACGACGTTCAAAAAGGATTCCATCGTCTGTTGGGAAGGGGAAATGAACGACAAGTTGTTTTATGTGAAACAAGGAGGCGTCAAACTATCGAAGTTGACGAAAAAAGGCAGTCCATTACTCATGTTCTTATATTTCAAAGGGGATCTATTTGGTGAATTTGATGTAGGAGAAGCTTTTCCGAGTTCATACAGTATCGAGACGATGGAGGATAGTATCATCGGTTTCCTCTCAAAAGAAAAATTAGAGGAACTCATGAGAAAGGATGGTACTTTTGCGCTTGAAATCATGCGGTGGCAAGCATTGATGCGGAAACAGACGGAGACTAAATTGCGCGACTTGCTATTGTTCGGAAAACCGGGTGCGTTAGCTTCGACGTTACTTCGTCTCATCGCGATGGAAGGGGAACAAGTAGGAGAAACCTACCGTCTTGCAAAACGTCCATCCGATGGGGAGTTTGGTCAATTGATTGGCGCACCGCGTGAAACGGTCAATCGGATGTTCTCCCAGTGGAAAAAAGAAGGTGTCATTTCGATGACGCCAAAAGAAATCATCATTCATGATGCACAATATCTGCGTGATCTGTGTCATTGTGAAGGATGCCCAGCAGGTGTTTGTCGAATTTAATAGATAGTGTACAAACAATTCAAACGTGAAGCAGAATTTTCTGTCTCATGTATGGATTGTTTTTTTTGTAGATGAGTCGTGCCTCCTTCTCTTGTTCAGATGTGAACTTTTTGTGTGTTTTTAGAAAGAAAAGTGCGGATTCTTCACATTTGAAGTGATATATATCACAGTTTCCGAACTTGCTGAATTCTTACAATAAAGACAAGTTCAAAGCAGGAGAGGAGTAATCACCATGGACCAAAAATCAGAATCAAACCTCAAAGGAACATTTATTGCCGTCCTGATCGTAGCAGGTATCATCATTGGGATGTGGAGCTCAATCTTTCTATTATTCTTATCACGGTAAGGGGGAGTCACAATGCATATTCATCGTCTAGAAAAAATCTGGCTGATTTTTGGAGCAGTGATGCTTGGCGTCTTTTTAACCATCATAGGCGTATCCGCTTTTGCATCCGGAAATCAACCGCCATCCGATGCAACATTGATTGATCCGACGAAAGTTGATCAAACGAAACCATTCGACAAGCCAGGACTAAAAAAAATCGATGACGACCGATACGAAGCGATCATCGTCGCACAAGCGTTCCAATTCACACCAAAAGATATGGTCATTCCCAAAGGGGCAACGGTTGATTTTTTGGTGACATCAAAAGATGTCGTCCATGGCTTTGAAATTGTCAAGACGAATGTCAATATGATGGTCGTTCCTGGTCATATCAATTCCATTGAATATACATTCAAGGAAGCTGGCGAGTATTTGGTCGTCTGTAATGAATACTGTGGATCGGGTCATCATATGATGGCAACCAAAATCAAGGTGGTGGAATAAGATGAATGCCATTTCAAAAAAATTAAGACAGTTCGAGATGGAGCGTGGTCTGCCTGCTACCGTCATCGGAATTAAGGAAGCGAAGCTCGCTTTCGCACATGTTAGTTTTTCACTCGTTGCCTTATTGATTGGTGGTTTATGTGGATTGTTGCAAACGATGGTGCGGACAGGTGTCATTCCAGAAATTGCTGGAGTCGGCTACTATGAGCTTCTCACTGCCCACGGGTTAATGCTTGCGATCGTCTTTACGACATTATTCATATTTGGATTACTGTTTTCATTTTTAGGTCAATCCTTTGGACGTTTCGAAGACTTTCCTCGACGTCTCGGGTGGGTTGGATTCTGGTTCATGATCCTTGGTGTCATCCTCGTCACATGGATGGTACTTGCAGGAGAAGCTTCCGTCCTCTATACATTCTATGCACCACTCAAGGCACATCCAGTATTTTATATTGGACTCGTCATCTTCGTCGTCGGAACGTGGATTGCTTCTGGTGCCATGTTCCGTATGTATGCTGATTATAAACGGGAACACCCTGGCGTTCATCCACCACTTCAAGCATACATGAGTATTATGACTGCCTTATTATGGGTGGTTGCGACACTCGGAGTAGCAGCGACGATTCTCTTTCAGCTCCTTCCCTTATCCCTTGGTTGGACGGATAAGGTCGGAATCGAGCTATCCCGGACGCTATTTTGGTACTTTGGTCATCCACTCGTCTATTTCTGGTTGTTACCTGCCTACATCGTCTGGTATACAGTCATCCCGAAAATCGTTGGTGGAAAGGTTTTTTCTGACGCGTTAGCACGTATGTCATTTTTATTGTTCCTCCTCTTTTCGTTCCCGGTTGGTTTTCACCATCAATTGTTAGAGCCGGGGATTTCTGCTTTTTGGAAGTATGTCCAAGTCGTCTTAACGTTCCTCGTCATCATTCCATCATTGATGACAGCCTTCTCGATGTTTGCGACTTTTGAGTTGGCGGGTCGTCGGAAAGGGGCGACCGGGGTATTTGGTTGGGTGAAAAAAATGCCGTATCGCGATGTACGTTTTCTTGCACCGTTCATCGGGATGTTGTTCTTCATTCCTGCAGGTGCAGGTGGTGTCATCAACGCATCCCATCAACTAAACATCATCGTTCACAATACGTTATGGGTCACAGGACACTTTCATATCACGGTCGGTGCCGCTGTGGCATTGACGTTCTTTGGAACGGCTTACTGGCTTGTCCCGCTCTTACGTGGTCGAACGTTAACAGCGGCAATGAATCGTCTTGGGCTTATTCAAACGGTTGCCTGGACGATCGGAATGCTCTTCATGTCGACAGCAATGCATATCTCAGGTCTACTCGGTAATCCACGACGGACGGGTCCTGCCGCCTACTTCAAAGATTCGATCGTCGCTGACTGGATTCCATATCATGTCGCCATGGCAATTGGTGGGACGATTTTATTCATCTCGATTCTATTGTTCTTGTATGCGATGTTCCAACTTGCATTTCGTACACCAAAAGGAACGGAAGAATTTCCGATTGCTGAAACGGAAGAAGAGGCGATGGCAACGCCACTCTTCTTTGAAAATTGGAAGCTATGGATTTTTGTAACGTTCGCTTTGATTGCGTTTGCGTACACAGTACCGATTTGGCATATGATTGAAAACGCCCCTCCAGGCGCTCCGGGATGGAAGCTTTGGTAATCGTTTCGTACAACATCAAAACCCCGAACGGTCTCTGACTAAGAGACGATTCGGGGTTTTTGGCATGCGCTTAAAAGAATAAGTAATGAAGGGCTAAATCTTATTTGACGAGATTATGCTTGAAGGCATAGACGACAGCTTGTGTACGGTCTACGACATCTAGTTTTGATAAGATGTTCGAGACATGTGTTTTGACGGTTTTTAAGGAAATGAATAATTCGTCCGCAATCTCTTGGTTCGCCATACCACGAGCCATCAATTGAAGAACTTCCTGCTCACGTTCCGTTAAATCATCATGTAAGTGTGTCGTAGGACGACGAAGACGTTCCATCATTTTACCGGTCACTTGTGCTGCCATGACGGATTGACCGTTTGCTGTCTTGCGAATCGCTTCTGCGATGTCAAAGGCGCTAGCTGTCTTTAAAACGTAACTCATCGCACCCGCTTCAATGACAGGATAGACTTTCTCGTCATCAAGAAAACTCGTCACGACGAGAATTTTTGCTTCCGGCCAGTCTTTGCGGATCAACCGGGTTCCTTCGACGCCATCAACTGGCTCCATCACTAAATCCATCAAGATAACATCCGGTCGGTGTTCGAGCGCTAGCAAGGCTCCCACTTGACCATCCGAAGCTTCAGCGACGACCTCGATGTCTGGTTGTGTGGAAAGGAAAGCAGACACACCGGCCCGGACCATCTCGTGGTCATCTACTAATAATACGCGTATCATACTTGCACCATCCGATCTTTTCTAAGTTTTACTTCGATTTGGGTTCCTTGTCCAGGAACACTGACGAGACGAATCGTTCCACCCATCTCAGCCGTTCGTTCTCGCATCGAATTGATGCCATAAGAGGCAAGTTTTTTTTCATCCACAACAAATCCAACACCATCATCATTCATGCTCAGGATAATTGTTTCGTTGAATTCTCGGAGCTCAATATCCATATGGGACGCTTTCGCGTGACGTAAGGCATTCGTTAATCCTTCTTGAACGATCCGGAACAACTCGTTTTCGATTTGTCGTGGGAGTGACATCTCTTCTAACTTCCAACTCAATTGTGTGGACTGCTTTCTAGATAATTCTTCGAGCAGTTGAGAAAGTCCTTGTTGTAACGTCATCCCTTCGAGTTCGACGGGGCGAAGTTGAAGTAAGAGCGAACGCATTTCAGACTGTGCCGTTTGTGCCATCGTCTCGACCATTTCGATTTGTTTGGCAGCAGCTTCAGGTTGAGACAAAATCGTCTGTTTGGCTGCTGTTGTCATCATCGAGATGGCATAAAGTTGTTGTGAAACGGAGTCGTGTAAATCACGTGCGAGTCGCTTGCGTTCTTCGGTGACAGCTTGAATCCGTACCTGTTCGACGTGCTGCGGACGCGTGCTGATCTTTTGAACGGTCTCGACTTGCTCGTCAATACGTTTTCCAATTCGTGACAGGCGTGTCAACGTATGAAAATAGGGACCGGGAACAATTGTGACATCTTTTCCTTGCTCCAGTTCGATAATGGCAGTCGTGACACGCTTGAAGTCACGACGCAAGAAAAAATAATGCATGCTACCGATAGCAAGCGGCAGTAGTAATGAGAGTCCGATGACGAGTAAAAGGACAGGAAAGTCTTGCTGACGGACGAAGAGAACATGCCAATCGACTTGGCGTGTACTTAAGAATAACAACGTCGTCATGACGGCTGTCAAGAAGCCCGTCATGACTTGCAGAGCGATGACACCAAGCGGAAATTGATCACGCTTCATATCGAAGACACCTCCACGTTGCCAATACCGAGCATGACATGAATACGAACCTTCCGCGTCGCTTCACCATATTCTGGTGCTCGGAATTGAATGCGTCGATTGAAGAAGGTCGGAATACGGCGGATGTCCGTCTTGACGCTTCCGAAGCCGATCGACGTGTCGAGCGTATAATCATAACCGGACGGTAAAAGAATCCGGACGTCCCCGACGACGCCACTGACGACGATCAATGTTTCACCTTCCGGGACATAGGCATGCGTCAAATCGATTTCTAAATCCTTGACGATGAACTGTTCACTTAAGTCCTGTAAGACATACGGTGCATCGGCCTGGGTCGAGAAGGAGTAAGCTGGTTGAATCTTGATGCCTTCCTCTTCATATTGATGGGGGGCAATCCGTGAAAACAAAAATTCACGGACAGAATGCCGTGTCACAAGAATGATCCCAAGATAGAGCAAAATTCCGGCAATGACAAAACCGATGGCAGCCGAACTGAGGACGACGCCAGCAAGAATGATCGTACCGACGATATAAAAGAGGATCGCTAGTTTTTCATGATTGCGCCGCCGGAAATGAATCCCGACGTAATACAGCAGGAAAGGGAATAAGACACCGAACAATACATTTCCTGCACCGGATAATAGGTCATAGAATAGACCAAGGGCGAACAGGATCGATACGTAACCGACCAGTTGTTTCGTACTTAATCGTCGCACGATCAATCTCCTTTCTAACATGACAAAGGGAGGCATACGCCTCCTTCGTCATGAACTGCTTATTGGTGAATGCGGCGTTCGAGTTCAGCGATACGCGCATCGATATCATCTTCATCAACGGCTGGTTGTTTTGCTTCAGGTTCTTCCGCCGTGAACGGATGTGCTTCTTCTTTTATAGTAGCATTTGGTTCGCGATCTAGCACCTGGTTCATCTTGTTTTTTAAGTTCGAAACGTTTTCGCGCATCATCCATTCGTACCGTTTGTTCTGTAGGTCTTCGAGCTTCAACTTCAATTCGAGGGCTTCACGTTCAAGCTCATTTAACTCACGTTTCGTTTCAGCGACGAGTTCTTCGAAGAACCGGTATTGCTCTCCGTAATGTTTCGATTCGATGGCAGCACGTTCGGCGAGTTGCTGTTCACCGGCTTCATTTGCGATTTCAACTTGTTTGAAGCGTTTATCGGCTAAATCCTTCGCTTCTTCCTGCTTTTGAGTCAGTTCCAGCAATAATGTCCGTTGACGCTCAAGTAGTCGATCAATCTCTTTTAAATCAGCTTCTGTAGATCGAATATGACGAACGAGCTTTTTAGCAGGTACTTCGCCCTGTTCAGCGGCTTTTTTGACTTCTGTCATCATTTGTGTCGCAAAATCATTGAGTTGATCAAACACGTTTTTCATGAAAAATTCCTCCTTGAAAGTGGTAAACAGTATGGGTATTATCTTTAAATTTAGAATCGTTTTTCGTCTAAGTCTTTCCAGTCAGCTTCAAAATGTGTTGTTGACGTACGGCGGCGGTTAAAGAGATCTTGAACATTGACACGCTGTAGTTTCATACGCATGTAACCGACGTACAATGCGATGGCTGCTGCGATTCCGATGACTGCCCAGATGTTTGAGAGGGCAAGTCCGATTCCGATGGCTGCTAGAAATCCGAAACCGAGTTTCGCTGGCCATTTGTTCGATTGCATGAACTTACTGATCGAATAGAACGCAAGTAATGCCCCTAAACCAAGTCCGATCATATGTGGTAATGTTCCGATGACAACGGCGAGTAATGCGAGTCCGGCAAGAATCATCACCAATTGTTTTCCTTTCGATTGCTTCATGAGGAAGCCTCCCTTGTGTTGATACCTTTATAATACGGAAGTCCTTCTGTTCGTACGACGCTCTTTGGACCGTATTTGCTCTCGGGCTTAAGGCGGAGAGAAGGTCTGACTTTGAGGGAAGCGCTACCAGAAACATTGATTGATATGATATTCTATAAAGGAATCGAATCGAGAGGAGTGATGTTGATGAGTGCAACAATCAACGCTAAAAAAGTAACATGTGTCGAAAACCAGGGAGGGGTTTCCCTCCCTTAAATCAGAGGAGGAAACCATTTGAACGAATGGGGTACACCACCTGTCTACGAAACGACAGGAACAGAACAACTGGGACGAATCACGGCCGTCTACCAAACGCATTATCGTGTCATGACGGACACAGGAGAATCACTTAGCGAACTGTCTGGTAAGCTGCGTTTTCAATCAGGAACGAAAGCTGAATTGCCAGCGGTTGGAGACTGGATCATTCAAACAGAGCGAGAGCCAGGCAAAGGACGAATCGAACGGGTCTTGCCACGGTCGTCTCAATTTTCCCGAAAAGCGGCAGGGACGGAGACCGAGGAACAAATTATCTGCGCGAATGTCGACGTTGCCTTGCTCGTCATGGCTTTTGGACATGACTTCAACGTCCGTCGACTGGAACGTTATTTAACGGTTGCTTGGGATGCAGGGGTGATACCAATCATCGTCCTGACGAAAAAAAGTTTGATGCCGTCGATTGAAACGGAAATACAGGCTGTCGAAGCGATTGCGTTCGGAACACCAATCCTTGCCGTTGATTCTTTGACGGGTGACGGATTAGAGGAACTACGTGCCCAGTTACAAGTCAAGCAAACGATCGTGTTAGTCGGATCGTCCGGCGTTGGGAAGTCGACGCTCGTCAATGCTTTAGCTGGAGAACAGTTAATGGAGACGGGTGGCGTACGGGAAGACGATGAACGTGGACGTCACACGACGACACATCGCGAACTGAAACGACTGGCGAACGGTCTATTGCTTGTTGATACACCGGGGATGCGAGAATTGGCCTTATGGGATGGCAGTGACGGTTTATCGTCGACGTTTTCCGATATTGAGGAGCTTGCTGAAAACTGTCGTTTCCGAGACTGTGAACATGATAAGGAACCGGGATGTGCCGTTCGGATAGCTTTAGAAGATGGCACACTAACTGCTGAGCGCTGGAACAGCTTCGTCAAGCTAAAACGAGAAATCGCCTATGCGGAACGCAAGCAAAACGTGGCGTTGCAGGCGGCGGAGAAAGAAAAGTGGAAAAAAATCCACAAGCAGGCCCAAGCGCATACGAAAGTGAAGTATCAAAAGCGATAATACGATTGATATATGAAAAGCATCTGCAACGGAAAAAGGAGTCTCTTTTTCTATGCAGATGCTTTTTTCTCGTTATTCTTTTGAAAGTGATTCATTTGTTTCTGTATTGAACGGCACGTTACCCGTCAAAGCATCAAGACGATGTAGATCGGATTGAATCGCTTCAGGGTCACTTCGGCGCGCGTTTCGTACCGTGGCCGTTCCGACCGGATGATCGTTGAATCCAGTCGTTAAATCAAACGTCCGATTCGACAGCCGATCGGTAAAATAACGATCGTGAGAGACGAAGAGGAGCTCACCAGGGAAAACATCGAGGGCGGCTTCGATTTGTTCACGAGTCGCAAGGTCCAAATAGTTCGTTGGTTCATCGAGAATAAGCAAGTGAGCACCAGAAAAATACAGACGTAAGAAAGCGATCCGACATTTCTCACCCATACTGGCGTCGGAAATCGACCGGTAAACATCATCGCGACGGAATAAAAAGCAGGCGAGCAACGTCCGGGCGTCCGTTTCACTCATCGTGCCGTACTCAAGTAACGCCTCTAACAACGTACCGGATGTCGGTAAGTGGGAGAGGGCTTGTGAAAAATAGCCGGTCTTCAATCGAGGATGACGGATTACGTTCCCTTGATGAGGAGCATATTCGCCCTCGATGAGACGCAGTAAGGTCGTTTTCCCGCTTCCATTCGGTCCGATGACAGCAATTCGGTCACCACGTTCTACCGTAAACGAAACGTCGTTTAGGATCGGTTTCGTCTCATGCATGAATGAGACACGTTCGAACGAAATCAGTCGTTTCGCACGAATCGCTTCATGTTCGAATGCGACGTGAACAGTCGGTGCAACTTGTGGTTTTTGTACACGATCCTCGAGTAGACGCTCGAGTTGCTGCTCTTTTGCCTTGACCTTCGTCGCATGTTTAGCAGCCTTCTTTTTCGCATACGGATCGCGTTCACTCGCTTGATTCGAGGCTTTTTGATGCCATTGCCGGTATCCTTGAATTATGCGTGTCAGCTCTTTACGGGTGCGTTCTTGTTTTTCGTACGCTCGTTGTTGCGACAGAGCTTGATGTTCCTTTTGTTCTTTATAGGACTGATAGTTTCCGCTGTATCGCGTTGCCCCTGATTCGGATAATTCAATGACGGCATCAGCCGTTGCGTCGATGAAGAATCGTTCGTGTGAGACATAGAGAATCGAGGTCCGTGACATGTTGACCCATTCCGTGAGCCACTCGAGTGTCTCTTGATCCAGATGATTCGTCGGTTCATCGAGAATGATGAAATCAGGTCGTGATAGAAGCAGACAGGCAAGTTGGAGGCGCGTCTGTTCACCACCGCTTAAACTGGATGCTTTGTGTGTCCAGAGTGCTTCCTCTAATTTGACTTCTTTTAAGACGCGTGCTGCATCTGCTTCCAGCGAGAAGGCGTCCTGATCGATTGCTTGTTGATAAATCGTCAAGTCACCATTCATGGCATTAGCGCGAAGTTGATAACGAACCTCATCCGCTCGTTCGACGACATCAAGAACGGTGTGATCGCCCGCCACAAAGTGTTGTGATAGTAGACCGAGTTTTTTGAAATGACGCTTGATCGAACCGTCAGTCGGCTGAAGTTGGTCAGTGATTAAGTGTAACAATGTCGTTTTTCCGATGCCGTTCGGACCAATCAAAGCGACGTGTTCGCCAGTATGAATATGAAAGGAGACGTCCGAGAAAAGACGTCGTTCGTCGTAATCCATTGATAGGTGTTGGATCGTAAGTGTTTCAGTAGGCATAAAAGCAGCTCCTTTAGTGTTCATTTCCGATAAGATGAAATGAAAAACACACCATCCGAAGCGAGCGGATGGTGTGCCGGAGTGTAACTCAAAGAAGGCGATGACCAGAGGATGGTCACACCGAAAAAGAGTAGACTCGTAGCGTCAGACATCCGCAACTGCATTGCGAAAGAGATGATTTCATTCATCAAGCGACGTGTACGAGTGATTGCTTCATTTCGGTGTTGTACCTCCTGTTCATAATCTATGATGTCATTGTAACAAATTGGAAACGTTAACACAAGTACGATTCAAGTAGGGTTTGCGCAGCATCCGTTTCTTCTCGTGAAGGGGGAAGCACATCAGTTAACGGATAAGCAAGACCAAGGTTTTCCCACTTATAGACTCCAAGTTGATGATACGGCAGTACCTCGACGCGCTCGACGTTTCCGAGCGTCCGGATGAACTCGCCGGTCTGACGGAGGAAATGTTCCGACATCGTGATACCTGGAACTAGGACGTGGCGAATCCAGACGGGAATGTTTCGCTCGGCTAGGCGTTTTGCAAAGGCGAGTGTATTGGCGTTACTCCGTCCAGTCAAGACGCGACAAGCAGCATCGTCGATATGCTTGATATCGAGCAGAACCAGATCCGTCGCATCGAGGATCGCGTCGATGTTTTTCGGGACGACGGATCCCGCGGTATCGATGACCGTGTGCAGTCCATGGCGTTTTGCCTCTGTTAAAGCAGCCTCCAAGAATTCTGGCTGAGCGAGCGGTTCACCTCCAGAGAAGGTGATTCCGCCACCCGTTGCTTCGAAAAAGGATCGATAGCTGATCGCTTCTTTTACTACTTCGTCTGCTGAGACACGCCGTCCGCAACCGAACTCCCATGTATCCACGTTATGACAGTATTGACACCGTAGTGGACACCCTTGCGTAAAGACGATGAATCGAATGCCAGGACCATCGACTGTTCCACATGATTCAACGGAATGGATCATACCATAGGTCATCCTGCTCACTTCCTTTCACATACTACACATCATTTTAGAGAGAACCGTGGAACGTACGATTGATGACATCAATCTGTTGTTCACGCGTCAGTTTAATGAAGTTGACGGCATAACCGGATACCCGAATCGTTAACTGCGGATATTGTTCCGGATGCTCCATGGCATCAAGTAACGTCTCACGGTCAAAGACGTTGACATTCAAATGATGTCCTTTTGAAGTCGTACCGCCCATATATCCGTCAAGTAATCCGACCGTATTTCGAATACGTGTGGCTTCATCCTTACCAAGTGCTTTTGGCACGATCGAGAACGTGTAGGAGATACCATCGAGCGCATGTTCATATGGTAATTTTCCGACAGACGTCAAGGCGGCGACAGCACCACGGGTATCACGTCCATGCATCGGGTTAGCACCCGGTGCGAATGGTTCACCCGCACGGCGTCCGTCGGGTGTATTTCCTGTCTTTTTACCGTAGACAACGTTTGAAGTGATCGTCAGGACAGACTGTGTCGGGAGCGCATTGCGATACGTTGGATGTTTACGGATTTTCTCCATGAACAGCGTCACGAGATCAACCGCCATCTGATCGACCCGTTCATCGTTATTCCCGAACTTTGGAAACTCGCCTTCGATCTTGAAATCAACTGCAACCCCATCCGCATCTCGGATTGGACGAACTGTCGCATAACGGATGGCGGATAGACTATCAGCGACGACTGATAAACCAGCGATACCGCATGCCATCGTCCGTAAGATTTCCGGATCATGTAAAGCCATTTCAATCCGTTCGTAGCTGTACTTATCATGCATGTAGTGGATGACATTCAGTGTGTTGACGTACAGTTCCGCGAGCCAATCGAGTTGACGATCATAAGCCGCCATGACCGTCTCGTAATCGAGTACTTCATCGAGCATCAATGGTGTAGCTGGGGCGACTTGGATTTTGAGCTTCTCGTCCATTCCGCCATTGATCGTATAGAGTAATGCTTTTGCCAGGTTTGCTCGAGCACCGAAGAACTGCATCTGTTTCCCGATCCGCATCGCGGAGACACAACAAGCGATGCCGTAATCATCTCCATAAACCGGTAACATCAAATCATCGTTCTCATACTGAATCGAGCTTGAAACGATCGACATCTTCGCGCAAAATTCCTTGAATCCGCGTGGAAGCTGAGTAGACCAGAGAACGGTTAGATTCGGTTCCGGTGCCGGACCGAGTGTCGAGAGCGTGTGTAAGAAGCGGAATGAACTTTTCGTGACGTTTGATCGTCCATCTTCACTCATTCCACCGATTGATTCCGTTACCCACGTCGGATCACCTGAGAAGAGATCGTTGTAGTCTGGTGTCCGTAAGAATTTGACGATCCGAAGTTTCATGACAAAATGATCGACGAGCTCTTGTGCTGTCTCTTCCGTCAAGCGACCAGTCGCAAGATCACGTTCGACATAAATATCGAGGAACGTCGAGACGCGACCAAGTGACATGGCTGCCCCATTTTGTTCTTTGATCGCAGCAAGATAAGCAAGATAGACCCACTGGAATGCTTCTTGTGCTGTTTCTGCAGGGCGGGAGAGATCGAAACCATAGCGAGTTCCAAGCTCGGTCAGTTCCGTTAATGCACGCAACTGTTCATTCATCTCTTCGCGATCACGAATCATTGATTCAGATAAGAATCCACCACGTGCCTTTAAATCCTGCTTACGTTCTTCTATCAAGCGTGCCGTTCCGTACAAGGCGACGCGACGATAGTCGCCGATGATCCGTCCGCGTCCATAGGCGTCCGGTAATCCTGTGATGATACCGGCTTTACGTGCGGCACGCATCTCTGGGGTATAGGCATCGAAAACGCCCTGGTTATGTGTCTTTCGGTACTCGCTGAAGGTTTTCGTGACGGTCTCGTCTGCTTCAAAACCATACGCAGCTAAGGCATCATTCACCATCCGAATCCCGCCGTTCGGATGAATTGAACGTTTGAACGGTTCATCCGTCTGTAAGCCGACGATTTTTTCAAGAGAGGGATCAAGATACCCTGCATCATGCGAGAGAATCGTTGATGGTGTCTTGGCATCGACGGCATACACACCACCACGTTGTCGTTCTTCATTTGTCAGCTGTAGAATTTGTTGCCAGAGCCGTTCCGTCGCTTGCGTCGGACCGACTAAAAAGTGATCATCTCCTGTATATTCCGTGCGATTGAGTCGAATGAAATCTGCAACATCGATTGTCTTGATCCATTCGCCAGACGTAAAGTTTGCCCAGGAACTCGTTTTTTCTAATAACATGGATACCACTCCTTTAAAATTGAGCTAATGATCAGTTCCTTATGTGAATAGTGTAACAAAAGGAGAAGGAGATTCCCTTTACGTTCATGTGAATATTTTAACAAGTGACCAAACGTTGATATGACGGGCTTTCTTTATTTCTGTACTTATGAAAGAGTGAAGATTAAAAAACAGGTGAAGCCTGGTAAATCAAGATTTTCACGAAACTGTATGAGCTGATTTGAAAAAGATCCACTAGCACAGTTGAAACTGTGAGGAATGTCACGTTACGGTATCTTGTGTTTTTACGACGTATCGTTGACAATGAAAAAGGGAATATAGAACGTGGAGGTGTGCCAAATGGAGTATGTGTCATTAACACAACAAGGAGATTATCAGTCGGGAGACTGGGTCTCACTGAAAATCGGATCGGAAGGTTCGACGCGAACTGGGATGATCACAGAATTTGAAGGTGATGGATTCTGGATTCGGTTTGAAGATGATTTTGATTATGAAGACTTTATCGGCTATGATGAATCGTACTGGATTGCGCTTGTTCGCCGTCCCGTGGACGTAAAAGCGACGTATGCCAGTCTTGCCGTGTATCCGGCACTCGCTGCAGAATTACAGGATCGTGTCATCCAAGGCTTCGAGATTTTAGAGGAAGAAGCTGGTGAAGGAGAAGTCCGGTTCCACATCCGATTGCTCGACGCAGGAAATGAATATACACAGACATTACGGGGATACCGTGATGCATCAGGAGATCATGTCGAATACGTAACGGCATGATGGAATTAAGAGAGTAGGAGAAATCGTTATGAACTTTACAAAACCATTTTTACAGGAAGCATGGGAACGGGCGCGCTTTACAGAGTTGATGCCTGTTCAAGAACAAGCGATTCCGTTGTTGCGCGAAGGAAAAGATGTCCTAGCTGAAGCGCCGACAGGAACAGGGAAGACGCTTGCTTATGTCATTCCAGCTTTAGAAAAGATTGAAGTGGAAGAGCCACACGTGCAAGTCGTCATCACGGCACCAACACGGGAACTCGTCATGCAAATTCATCAAGTCATTCAATTATTTGCTCAAGGAAGTGGTATCAAATCCGGTGCATTCATTGGTGGTGTTGAATTAAAGCGACAATATGAACGATTGAAGAAAAAGCCGCAAATCATCGTCGGAACACCGGGACGTCTCGTCGAGTTGATTGATTCGAAGAAGCTGAAGATGCATAAGGTGAAATTGATCGTTTTAGATGAAGCGGATCAAATTTATGAAAGTGGCATGAGTGACTCGGCGACGCGAATCGCAAATAGTGCGCTACGCGATCGACAACTGGCATTTGTCTCAGCGACATTGCCGGAACGGACAGCAGAATGGGGACGGACGCTTGCGAATGATCCTGAGACGATTCGTGTTGAGCGTGCCGTCAGCACACAAGTGACATTCGGTTATTTGGAGACTTCACGTCGTCAGAAACCGGAATTGTTACGTCGTCTGGCGAACATGCAAGGATCAAAAGTGCTGACATTCATCAACAATCGCTCATTCCTTGGACCATTGAATGGCGAGTTGAGTAAATTCTCACTGAAATACCGGATTTTAGATGCTGAAAAAGGAAAACGAGAGCGGATGGAGACCTTGCGTTCTTATAAAAAGGGAGAGTTTCCTTTACTCGTCACGACAGGTCTTGCGGCGCGTGGGCTTGATATCGAAGCGGTCACACACGTCGTCCATTACGATTTACCGGAGTCGCTTGACGATTTCGTACACCGTTCAGGTCGGACGGGACGCGGAAACGCAAACGGGATGGTACTTGCACTTGTCACGGATCAAGATTTAAAACACTTAAAAACACTTGCAAAGCAAATGGGCGTCGAGATGGAGCCAATGGAAATTTACCGCGGAGAAGTCATTCCGAAACGTGAATTCACAGCTCCTCAGACGATTAAGCGACCGGCTACTCCTCACCGGAAAGGGCGATCGAAATGAAGAACGATCGAAAAGTAATTCCATTTCCGACGACGGTTTCTGAAGCGGAAATGAATGCAGCCTTGAAGAAAATGTATCAGGAAGCAGCAACAGCACGCAGTACGGACTGGGTCGCTTTCATTGAAGAGATTGCGACAGAAGGACGTTGGTATTTAAAAGATGCTGAATTGTTCCGGGACTTATTCGTTGACTGGGCGATCTTCTATGAAACGGATGATCAAGGAAAAACACCGCACGGTCGTTTTCTCGAGCAGATAAAAGACGAGCTATCACCTAGTCTCTATCGCGCCTTGCGTGGATTAGCTGACCCGATGCCTTCGCTGTTTCAAGTCGATGCAGATGGTGTTGTTGATTTAATGTCGAAACAGACGTATCAAACGGATTTGGCTGAGATCGAAGTCGAACCGGGGGATCTGTTGATTGGGAAACTGCTCTATATTTCTGGGAAGTGGCGCTTTGCGATTGCCTACATGAAGGTAGCGCGCGCATTAGTACCAGAAGTCCTCGCTTTGTTGACGGACTTCGTGGATGAAGTGGGAGAAGACGCGTTACTTCGTCAATATCCAGAGTTTTGTGCGGAATTAATCGACTTGCTCCTCGATATCGAAGAAGGTAACATTGCACCAAGACCAGAAGAATAACTCAAAAAACCTAGGACACGTTGACTACAAAAAGTCATATGTCCTAGGTTTTTTTCATGGGTCCGCTCGATATAAAGCGACATCATTCTTATCCCGATGTTTCACGCGATACATGGCAAGATCGGCTTGCTTTAAACATGTTTCAAGATCGGCCTCATGACACGCTGTCACTCCGATGCTTGCGGAAACGAATAAAGATTGTCCTTTGTAGACATAGGGACGTCTTAAAAATTGTAAAAAGGATTTACATTTTCGGCGTAAGGAGAGTTCATCATCGGCTTGTAAAAGGATCGCGAATTCATCTCCACCGAGGCGATACACGGATTCCGAAGAACTTGTATGTTCGCTCAATCGCTTCGCAACTTCAATTAATACATAATCTCCTGCCTCGTGACCATACGTATCATTGACTTGCTTAAATCCATCTAAATCGACTAAGGCAAGATAATTCTTATCGGAGAGTCGATTTGAGAAATCTCGTTCTAAGGAACGACGGTTTCCGATATTAGTCAAAGCATCATGATAGGCATGGTATTCGATTCTCTTTTGACGAATTTTGCTTTCCGTGACATCATGTAAAATCGTGAATCGTCCCATCGAGGTAGCGGCAATTTGAATCGGAATATCAATGATTTCATAGCGTCGACTTTGTTCATCCTCATACTCATCAACGTTCGTTTCGAGCATTTCTAACAAATGACGCATCGTACGAGGAACATGTTCAATCGTCATATCTGGCAAATGAAACAGACGTTGGGCAGCTAAATTCGCGTACAGCGCAGTGCCGGACTGATCGAGTCGAATCATCGGATCAGGATGACCGAGGAAGAGTGGAATGACCTGTTGTTCACTATCTTGGATTTGTTGTTTTCGATGTTCAATGCGTGAAGCGAGTTGTTCATTTCGTTCGTGTAATTGTGCGACAATCAACCCATGTTGACGGGCAATCAAGATTTGTCGAACGATTAGTAGGAATAAGATGATAAAGATGTCGAGTTTTCCACCTTCTTGTTCCACCATGTAGTGGATGAACAAAGGGATGGCCAGTAAAGGAAGCCACGAACGGGGAATGACCGTCGTTCGAGCAGTTCCTTCTTCAATATGATCAACATGCCATAGAATAGCTGCGCTTTGCGCCAAACGAATCAATATCGGGAAGAACACCAGATAATTCGCTGAAAAATCAGGGAAGTAGACACTAGAGACTTCATAGATACCACGAATGAAAATGGATAAGAATAATAGAAATAAGGCCATCCGTGATACCCAATGTGTTTCTTGGATGAACGTAAAATAGAAAAAAACGAACAAACCGAGTGATGTGTTCGTAATGACGATGATGGCATAAGGAACAGTCTGAAGCCCAGGGTTCGTCAGTTCATTGAGGACATGGAATGCGACAAGTCCAATGAAAATGACGATAATCGCGGCATCAACGAAAGCAAGTACATGTTGTCCGAGTGTTCGTTTTGTGATGATTCGGTAAAAAATCGCGTATAAGAATACGTAATGGGATATTGAAAATAAAATCAGGCTATAAATAGATGGAATTGGAAAGTCTGAATAGACAAAACGTAACGTCTCAAAAATGGAACCGATATAGGATAAAACCAGTGATCCTAAAGCAATCAGCCAGAAATTTCGTCTGGGTACGACTAATATTTGTTCCTTACGATAAGCCGTAAGAATGAAGTAAGCGATCAACCCAAGTGATACATACTGAAGTACCTGTTCGACAATCCCATTAGAGATGGAAGGAGTCCATGTAGTAAGGATCATTAGAATAAAAGAGATTACGAGCATGGCAGGGAACCAACGGATGAAGTAGTTTGATTTAAGCACGGGATCCCTCCTAACGTTTGATGTGGACAGCGAACATATAGTTATTTTTCTCGTTCTTCTTGATCTGGTACATGGCTTCGTCTGCCCGAATCAATAACTGTTCTGAACTCTTACCGTCTTCAGGGTATAAGGAAATTCCGATAGATGGTGTGATATGAAGCATATACGTGTTGATATAGAATGGATAATTTAGGATTTCGAGAACGTGTTCGGCAAACTGTCGAGTTTCCGAGGCAGATGCCTGAATGAAGATCAAGAATTCATCTCCACCAAGGCGTGCGACGAGATCAGTTGGCGTCGTCATTGATTGAAGACGCGTTGCTGTTTCTTGTAGCAGTAAATCACCGACATCATGTCCATAGGTGTCATTGATTTGTTTGAATCCGTCCAAATCTATGAATAATAAGGAGCCATAATCTAGCGTTGGCAGAGTTAGATAGAGTTGCTCCTCGAAGTAACGCCGGTTTGGTAAACGAGTGAGTGAGTCATGGTATCCCATACGTTCTAGCCATACTTCCTGTTGATAGTCTTCTGTGACATCCGCTAAGACGACGAAATAGCGTTGCTGATGTGGGATATCGATGATTGTCGTATTCAAAAAGGTTTCTGGATGTTCCTCCGTAGCAGGTACATGTAGGAGGTGAGCAGGATAGGTCGACTGCTTTTGTTGAAGCAACGGGATGAGCCGATCAAGTTGACGGCGTTGACTCGGTCCGAGCGGTAAATCATTCCATCCTGCTTCTGCAGCGGCTGGATTGACGGATCGAATTTGATACATGTCATCGATTTCAAAAACGATTTCTGGATAAGACAAAAAAAGTGACGTCAGTTCTTTTTCACGCAACTGTAGCAACTCTGTTTTTTGATGAACGATGTCTTCTAGATTCGTTTGTAATGCCGTTGTTTCCTGTAACAACCGAAGATTTTCCCGGTATGAAAAAAGCTGCCGTGTTAAAAATAATAAAAACGTAATACCAATAGACAACAAGAAGAAGGTTCGAGAGACAGGATAAAACGTAATATAAAGAATCAGCGCAGATAATAAGATGTAAACCAACAGTGAACGCGTAAGTGTCTCGACTCGAATGAGATTTGCTTGCTCCTCACGACTCATGGGAAGTGTACGTGTGTTCAGAAAGGCGATGAGGAACAGACCGCTAAGTGGATATAGCGGAAGCAATAGACCCGATATTTGCGGTTCACCGTTTAATAACAAGGTATAAAACACGAAGTTTGTCATGCCGAGAATGAATGTTCCGAGGACAAGAAAGATAAATCCTGATCGTGATACGTTCCGTCTTAACCCAGACGCATAGAGTAAAAAAAAGAAAAGCGTCAACAAAATTGTCAAAAAGGCATAAAATGTCCAACTGATTTGCTCGAGTGTCGTTCGCGTATAAGAGGGAACAAAGCGGAAAATAGCGATATATCCAGCAATCATTGAAACAGCGAATAAAGTCAAGGAATCAAGAATCAATAACTTTTGTTTTTTGAATAATGTCAAATCTAATTGTCGGAAAAAGAAAAGGACCATCATTGTCAAATGAATCGTATAAGGTAAATCCAGCAAGACGTTCAAATTGACATCGTTCCATTGAAAGAAACGTCCAATCATATTCAGGAAATCGCCTAAAAAATAAGAGAAGAAAGCGATGGATAACCACTTGTACGGAAGGGAAGGTTGTTTGAAAGCCGTCGATCGACTAAATAAGAAAATCATGAAAGAACCGCTTAAACTAATAAGTGCCGAGAGTTGTAACGAAAGGTCTTGTGGCAATAGCCAGAGCAGTATGTAAGTAATGACTAAGTAGAATGCGACGATAGGGTAGATGTTTTGAACCATCCGTTTCACTAGAACTCCTCCTTTCGCAAGCCTTCCTCCAAAACGAAATATGCTATAACATTACCCGATATCTAATATGAATTCACATTTATTTTCATAATTAAAAATAAAAGTAAGAGATGTTTTCTATTTCATAAAAAAAGCGGAACTCTTCTAAGTGAAGAACTCCGCTTATCGGATTTATTGATGAGATTGGCGATGGTTTTCAAATGCCTCGATTTTTTCAGAAAGATATGTCCAATATTCCATTCGCTCGTCAAGCGTCGCTTTGGTCTTTTCGATGGCTTGATACAATTCATTGACCTTTCCGAGATCACTTCCTGCTGAAGCGAGATCAGCCTCTAATTGCTCTAGTTCAACTTCACTCTCTTCAATTTGTTGCTCAATGATAGCCCAATCTTGTTGTTCCTGATAACTTAGTTTCTTTGGCGTCTCTGTTTTTGGTGCTGTAGCAACCTCTGCCGTTTTTTCAACGACGATTGAGGGAACGGGTGCTGCCATTTGCTCAAGATAGTCTGTATATTGTCCGTAATAAAAAATGATGTTTCCATCTTCAAATGCAATCAGGCGATCGACGACCCGGTCGAGGAAGTAGCGATCATGACTGACTGTGATGACAGTACCTGGGAATGATTCTAAATAATCTTCTAGTACGGATAAGGTCTCGGTATCCAAGTCGTTCGTCGGCTCATCAAGGAAGAGGACGTTCGGTTCTTCCATCAAAATCGTTAACAATTTCAGACGTCGCTTTTCGCCACCAGAAAGCTTGCCGATTTGTTTATATTGTGCTTCCGGTTTAAAGAGAAATTGTTCGAGCATCTGACTTGCTGTGATCTCCTCACCGGCGAGTGTCGTAATGACTTTTGCGATCCGTTCGACCTCATCGATGACGCGGCGTTCGGGATGCGTAAATTCGGCGAATTGACCGTAAAAACCAATCTTCACCGTTTCGCCGTGAATGATCTCACCCGTTGTTGGCTCTAAGCGTTTCGCGAGGATTGAAAGAAGTGTCGATTTTCCACTACCGTTTCGACCAACGATGCCATACCGCTCTTTGCGTCCGATCAGAGCGTCAAACGATTCAAAAAGTGTCCGTTCACCAAATCGGTGCGAGACGTCATATGCTTCAATGACTTTCTTGCCGAGGCGGGTCGAACCGACCTGTACTTCAAGTGTCGCTTCTTCTTCCTCATACGAAAGGTCTTGTAAAGCATCCACGCGCTGGATCCGGGCTTTTTGTTTCGTCGTCCGTGCTTTTGCTCCGCGACGCAACCAAGCGAGTTCGCGACGGAGGATGTTTTGACGTTTTTCCTCCATAGAAGCCGTCCGTTCACGACGTTCGGCACGTTTTTCAAGAAACGATTCATAGTTTCCGACATAGAAATAAGCTGTTCCATTTGCGATCTCCATCATATGATTCGTGACACGATTCAAGAAATAGCGATCATGAGTGATTAGTAGAATCGCACCACGGTATTCCTTGATTTGAGTCTCAAGCCAGCTGATCGTCTCGGCATCAAGTTCGTTCGTCGGCTCATCAAGCAGGAGGAGATCGGCTTCATCGAGTAAGGCTTCAGCGAGTCCGACGCGCTTACGTTGTCCTCCGGAAAGAGAGCCGATCAACGCGTTCAAGTCGAGGATGCCGAGTTTGTTTAAGATCATTTTTAAACGCGATTCCGTGTCCCACGCTTGCGCGGCATCAACCTCGGTTTGCGCTGTGATGAAGCGGTTGAGTAACGTCTCACTTGTCGAATCCTGTTCGAGCGCTAGTCGTGCCGTTTCGTAGTGGCGCAACGCGTTGATCGTTGGTGTGTCACCCGAAAGGAGTACTTCCATGACAGTCCGATCTTCCGGATAATCGGTCGTTTGCGATAGCAAACGGATCCGATAATCATTTGGATGATGGATCGTACCAGCATCTGCTGTTTCTTTGCCTGCTAGAATGTGCAGGAGGGTCGATTTACCGGTACCGTTGACGCCAATGATACCGATCCGGTCACCAGGAGAGACAGAAAACGTGACATCTTCAAAGACAATTTTATCGGCAAATTCTTTTTTGAGATTTTCTACTTTCATTAACATATTAGACACCTTCTACAATCTGTTTGATTTGATGTTCGACCGTCTGGACGAGTTCTTTCTGTGTCATCGTGCTCGGGTCAATCGACGGCAAAATCGTGACTTCGACTGTAGCCGGACGGATCTTACCCGTTTCCTCCATGACACGATAACTACCTGAAATCGCGACTGGTACGACGCGTGCGCCACTTGATGTCGCAAGGGTAAAACTTCCTGCTTTGAATTCCGCCATCGGTCCGCCTTTTGAACGTGTTCCTTCTGGGAAGATGATCATTGATTGTCCGTCCTTGATCGTGTCGACACCAGAGCGGATCGCTTTTAGTGATTGGCGTCGGTCTTTTCGGTCAATCATGACACACCCCATCAGATTCATCCAGACATTAACGATTGGAATTTTATTCACTTCGATTTTTGAGATGAATGCTTTTGGTTTATCAATTTTTCCAAGTAGAATCGGAACATCGAAGTTTCCTTGGTGATTCGAGATGAACACGACAGGTTCATTTGCCGGGATATGTTCATGCCCCGTCACATGGACACGAACGCCAGCGAGTCGGAGGAGAGAGTTCGCCCAGGCGCTCGCTACACGCTGAACGAATGCATAGCGCGCGAGATGCGTTCGACGTTTTGCGGTTGGTAAAAACGGTAAGGTACAGGGTAAGACAAGTCCAAAATAAATGAACCAAATGACAGTACGGATCATGGTAAAGTGACAACTCCTTTTTTCATTGCTGATGTTATTGTACAAAAAAAGACCAGGTGTCGCACCCGGTCTCCATGATTATTCCCAGTAACGAGGCTCAGATTCCTCTTCGCTTTCTCCAAGTTCGAAAGTGAGGCGACGTGTCGTCGGATCAACGGAGAACGTAGCGTTCGTGTTGTCGATCTGTTTGATTTCCATCGTCTCTTCATCCAAGATGAGAGTCAAGCGGACCTTATCTTCGTGATCTACGAGCAGTACGCCATCTTCCTTCAACCATAAATCGATGACAGGTGAGTAGCGGAGTGTCCAACCGTTTGATAAAGGGATTTCGTTCATAATGAATCTGTTCCTCCTAGGTGATGAAATCGTGTTCTTTATTTATCATGCTGGTCTGTCCCAGAGAATGCAAGTGGTGTACTCGAATCTCGATTAGGATAGGCAATTTGATAAGACTGTTCTCGTTTTTTCATGCGTTCGTACTGTTTTTTGACGCGACGGTATTGAATGTATTCAATGTAAGTCAGATAGGACGTACGGAGTAACTGTCGAATCGATGATAACGATAGGCAAATCGCTAACGTAAAGACGAAAACACCAATCGAACTTGTATAATAACCGGTAACAAAACTTAAGTATGTAGTGATGAGACCCGCAATCGTCGTGAATAAGTAGAAGAGCACGTCCGTTTCCTCCTCAAAATTAAAATATAGGTGTGTTCATCTAATTCGAGGTTGAACTTGATTTTCCTTTATCGTCCTGTAAATGTCCGGAAAAAATAAAAAAATCCACACGGAAGGTGTAGATTTTAAGGGCGATCGATTTGCTGAAGCGCTGGTGTCTTCGGAGTCATATCTGTACTGTTTGATCCTTCTGCAAAAACGATTCCAATCGTAGCAAGGAAAGCAAAAAATGCAAAAACCAATGTTTTCGTGAAGCGTCGAGCGAACGAACGCGATTGAATATTATGAAACATTTTTATCCCCCATATTTACCTAAACTAAACCTTCTTTTTCCTGTTATTTAATCATATATCTTTTTTTCAAAAAAATCACGCAAATGTGTTTCGTTCACAAATATGTCACAACTGTCATCGTGGGGTCGATTTCAGAGGTGAACAGAAAAAGAGTATAGTATGGTAGGGAAAGAACAGCAGGATGGTAAGAATGAACTTGAACCAATTCAAATAGAGAGAGGAGATGACCCGAAATGGGATTACGCGCAGGACAGGTTGTCACATTAAAAGTAGAACGTGAAGCAGAGTTCGGAGTGTTTTTGACAGATGGAAATGAAGATGTGTTGTTGCATAACAATGAACAGACACAAAAAGTAGCTCTTGATGATGAAGTAGAAGTCTTCTTGTATCAAGATAATGAAGGACGTTTGGCATCATCGATGACGATTCCAGAAGCTTCATTTGAAGACTACGTCAAGACGACGATCAATGGGACACGCTATAACACAGGAGTGTTCGCGAATATCGGGATTCAAAAAGATGTTCTTGTCTCACTTGACGATTTGCCGCAACGTCGGATGTTCTGGCCGGAAGAAGGCGATCAACTTTTCATTCGTCTAAAACATGATCAAAAGCTTCGTTTACTCGGAGACCCTGCACCATATGCTTACTTCAACTTACGAGCGAAGCCAGCTCCAGAAGAATGGAACAACATGGACGTCGAAGGTCTCGTCTTCTCACAACGCGAACCAGGCGTCAATGTCTGGGTCAACGATCAGTCAATCGGATTCTTGCATGAACGCGAGATGGAACGTTGGCCGCGTCTTGGAGAAGTCTTGAAATTACGAGTGACAAATGTAAAACCAGATGGTACAGTATTACTTTCAGCACGACCACGTGCCTTTGAAGCCATTGATACAGACGCGGAGTTGATTCTGAACCATCTACTTGAACATGATGGTCAGATGCCGTATGGTGATAAGACAGCTCCCGAGAAGATCGATGAAGTATTCGGTCTCAGTAAGGCAGCATTCAAACGAGCGCTCGGTCGCCTGTTGAAAGATAAAAAAATAGAAAAAAATGAAACGGGTATTCGGTTGACGCAATAATCAAACCGAGTAAGCCTGCGTTTCGAATAGATAGTAAGGAATTCATCATTTTGGTGGTTGCGGCTGGTTTGATTACCGGCGACCATTTACTGAATATACCCCATCACTAGTGGGGGCACGCGATGACGTTCATCGCACGGTCCGGGCACTTCGCCTTTCCCTCGCCCTTATGGCAACGATTATGATGGTGACTTCCCTAAACATTATTATGAGAGAAACCACTCTATCTTTATGGGATAGATTCTGTTATAATAGGTAGTCGATTGTATTCGTTACGGTAGCGTCTGTTTAGTGGCAGACGCTTTTCATATGACAAAGGAGAGTATTTAGCATTGACAACATTTCGTGAATTAAATCTTAGTGAGGCACTTATCAAAGGTGTCCTAAAAATGGGCTTTGAAGAAGCAACACCAATCCAAGCAGAAACAATTCCAGTCGGACTCAGCGGCGTTGACTTAATTGGTCAAGCACAAACAGGTACTGGTAAAACTGCAGCATTCGGTATCCCAACAATCGAGCGTCTTGACGCAAAATCACGCAACATCCAAGCGTTGATCCTTGCTCCGACACGTGAGCTTGCAATCCAAGTAGCTGAAGAATTGAACCGGATCGGTGAAGTAAAACGCGTTCATGCACTTCCTGTTTACGGCGGTCAGCAAATCGATCGTCAAATCCGTGCACTTCGCAAAAATCCACAAATCGTCGTTGCGACACCAGGACGTTTGATGGACCACATGAACCGTAAGACGTTGAACCTCGATCACGTTCAAACGGTCATCCTTGACGAGGCAGATGAGATGTTGAACATGGGATTCGTCGAAGATATCGAGAAAATCCTCGGTGCACTTCCTGAAACACGTCAAACACTCTTGTTCTCAGCAACGATGCCACCACAAATTCGTAAAATCGCAGATCGTTTCATGACGACTCCGACGCACATCAAAGTCAAAGCAAAAGAAATGACAGTTGAAAACATCGACCAGTCATTCATCGAATTGAAAGAAAGCCAAAAATTCGACGTTCTTTGCCGTTTGATCGACACGGATTCTCCAGAACTTTCAATCATCTTCGGTCGTACGAAAAAACGTGTTGACGAGATGACAGAAGGCTTGATCCAACGCGGATACACAGCTGACGGTTTACATGGTGACTTAACACAAGCGAAACGTGACCAAGTCATCCGTCGTTTCAAAAAAGGAACGATCGATATCCTCGTAGCGACAGACGTTGCAGCACGTGGTCTTGACATCTCTGGTGTCACACACGTCTACAACTTCGACGTCCCACAAGATCCAGAAAGCTACGTTCACCGGATCGGTCGTACAGGTCGTGCTGGTAAAACAGGATCGGCTGTCACATTTGTTACACCACGTGAATTCGGTCAAATTAAAACAATCGAACGTGTCACGAACAAAAAAATGTCACGTCGTCATGCACCAACGCTTGATGAAATCTTAGAAGGCAACTTGAAGCTTGCTGCACAAGAACTCATTAAACGTGTTGAAGCAAAAGACTCAAAAGAATATACGACACTTGCACAAGAACTCTTAGAAGAGTACGAAGCAGTGGAACTTCTTTCAGCAGCACTTAAAGGATTGACGAAAGAGCCGGATGCAACACCAGTCCAAATCTCTTCAATCGAACCAATCCGCGTGAAACGTTTCGGTAGCAACGGTGGTGGAAACCGTCGTCCTTACGGAAACAAAGGTGGAAGTGGAAGCGGCAACCGCAGTGGCGGATACCGTGGAAACAACCCGCGTGGTGGCGATCGTCGTGAAGGTGGTCGTTCATCTTCTTCATCAGATCGTCGTGAAGGCGGTTATGCTGGACGTAGCAACCGTAGCGAAAGCGATCGTAACCGTGGTGGACGCAAACCACGTTTTGAAAAGTAAACGATTCGAACCGATTTGTCACAGACAAGTCGGTTCTTTTTTATGATTTATCTAAGCGGTCATGATAAAATGAGCCATGAACGATAGGGAGAGGGCTGAATCATTCGTGTATACCATTTATGTAGCAGCATCCGTCTGTCTCGTTGCACTGATCGTCGCGACGAAAAAGATTTGTGAGCGGACGACAAAAGGACATTTTCGTTATATTCCGTTAGCGACCTTATTATTTGGTGGCATCATCTTTCTTGTGCTGGCCATTGGTAAGGGCGGAGCTGTTGGGATTCAATACGGTGTCCTGAGTATCATCTACTTGACGGCGACATTCGGTGTGTATTTGTATATCGCTATGCGGAAAGATACGACGTTATCGTAAAACAGGGGCTCTCTCGTTACAGAGAGGCTCCTTTTTTGTTAAGATAGAACAAGAGTACAAGGGGGGAATAGAATGGACGCATTAGATGTCATCGTTCATCCCGAAGAGATAGAGGCGTGGTTTCAACCGATCGTAGGCGCTGCCCCTTTTAAGGTGGAAGGGTATGAAATCCAGTCCCATTTTCGTGGAGAACCGTTAAAACCATTTTTTCAGGAAGATGATGTTCCGATCGAGTATCAGCTCGAAGTCATGGGACATGTCGTCCGTCAAGCATTCCAAAAAGTACCCTCCGATACACAAGCGTTCATCCTGATCCGTTGTCGTCCGGCTTGGTTGTTTGAGAACGGTGGGGAAGATTTCTTGCATGTTTTACGTACGGTCGACTCGTCGTTTCCAAAAGAACGGATGTATGTTACTTTGACGGATGTTCAAGTCGATGATTTTGATCGTCTGGGCCGGATCGTCGCTTACTATCAGAATTCTGGACTGAAGGTAGCGCTGGATCGCGCGGAAGCAACGAGTCTCGAACGCGTCTTTTCGATGTCGCCGGATATGTTAATCGTCGATCTATCTTCAATGATTGAGAAAAAGACCGTCTCAGCATCGTATCCGCATCTCTTACAGACGATGGAGCACCTTTGTGATCAGCTTGGAGCGCCACTTTTGTATAAAAACATCAGTCATCTTGGTCAACTTCGATATGCGTGGCAGCATGGTGGACGCTATTACATGGGGAATCTTTTAGGAGAGGCTGCGCCGGAATGGGTCATGACTTGTCCTGGAATGGAGGTCTTGATCCATGAAGTCCCGATGTTCTATAAATATGATCGGGAACAGATGAATCGCCTGTTCCAACTGGAGCAAGACTGGACAGTCCGATTTAATGAGTATTGTCAGTCCTTGAAGTCGGAGCAAGATCTCGATCAATGGCTGCTAATGCTCGCCCGGAAGATGGAGCCGGAATTCATCCGGTTTTACATCACGGACGCGAATGGCTTCCAACAGTCTTCGAATGTCAGTAAAAAGAGTGGCGAGTGGAAACTGTATTCCTTCTACAAGGGATACAACTGGAGTTTTCGTCCTTACTTTATCCGGACGACGGTAGCAATGGAGAGACGGCATAGCGGATATCTGTCGGAACGGTACGTCGACTTCAGCTCGAGTGAACAAACGCGGACGTTTAGTATGCCGCTCAGCAATGGCATGTTCTTATTTGCGGATATCTCCGCAGATTATCTATATCAAGAACGATTGAGTGAATGAGGAGGAAATGAAAGTGTTAGATTATGATTATGAAGCATTACGAGAAATTGGACGCATCGTCGCGATGGCGCGCGACGAGATGGCGGATGCCGTCAAACCAGGAATCACGACAAAGGAACTTGATGACATCGGAGCACGTATTCTGAAGGAGCAGGGAGCAGAATCTGCCCCGATCGTCATGTATGATTTTCCGGGAGCGACATGTATCAGTGTCAACGATATCGCAGCACACGGTATTCCCGGTAAATATGTCATTCAAGAAGGCGATATTGTTAATGTCGATGTCTCAGCTGTGAAGAATGGCTACTATTCGGATACGGGGAAAACAGTCATCGCAGGAGAAGCAAAACGTCCGGAAGATGTCCGACTCGTTGAAGTATCATTGACGGCGCTTGAAAAAGGACTCGAGAAGGTCAAAGCCGGAACGAAGGTCAATCAGATCGGAAAAGCGATCTATGCTGAAACGCGTAAGAGTGGTTTCACCGTCATCCGTAACTTAGCGGGGCATGGTCTCGGGAAGACACTTCATGGTGAGCCGGAATCCATCTCGAACTACTTCAATCGTGAAGAAAACGATCTGCTGAAGGAAGGGCAAGTCATTGCTGTCGAGACGTTCATTTCAACAGGAGACGAGTTCTGTATCGAAGATGAGCGGGATGGCTGGACGTTATACACACCAAATCGGAGCCTTGTCTCACAGTTTGAGCACACTGTCGTCGTCTTAAAGGACGGGTATGAGATTTTGACGAAAGTCGAAGGCAAAGAATCGTTCTAAAAAAGTTCGCATAATAAAACACAAAAAGAGGCAATGGAAGTCAATCCATTGCCTCTTTTTTGTCGTGGTGTTCTTGTTACAAAGAGATCCGGGAGGTTGCCAATTTGTTTAATTGGGACTCGGATACGGCTGGAGCAAAATAGCGAATGTGTCCGTGTTCGACATGATACGGGGTCTCGAGCAAATCTTCTTCAAAATAATCCGCAGTACTTGCCATATCGATCGGATAAGCGAGCCCTGGAAGTGTCGCGAAAGCAAGGGTCTGACGACGTCCGATGCCGCTCTCAAACATCCCTCCGAGCCAGTAGGGCGCTTTTGTTCGAAGGGACAAAGCGTTCGTCAGCCCACCGACACGTGCCGGCTTGATATTCAGAATCTGACCAGCGTGAAGCGTCTTCATCAAATCGGCATCCGCTGGAGCGACGATGGATTCATCTAGACAAATCGGTGTCTGCAAGAGTTTAGCGAGACGTTGATGTCCGGACCAATCCGACGCTACGAGAGGTTGTTCCATCATAACGAGACCGAATGAATCCCAATGCTGTAATAAAGGAAAGTCTGCTTCTGTGAAGCTGCCGTTAGCGTCAAACATCAAGGGCGCATCAGGGAAAGCGGCACGTACTTGCTCAAGAACGACGGTATCCGTCGGAGCGAGCTTCAGCTTGATCCGTCCATATCCGGAGGCGATCGCTTGTCCGACGGCTTCGACGGTCTGCGCTGCAGAAGCCCGTCCGAGTGCTTTCCCGCAAGGTACGAGGGATGATTCATCACCTCCGAGATACGTAGCGAGCGATTGTCCGGCAGCTGCTGCGAATAATTCATAAATCGCTCCTTCAAACATCGCTTTTGCCATCGGATTGCCTTGCACGATGCGGAAGCGGTACGTGACATCTGCTGGATGATGGAGCGGTTGGTCAAGTAACTGGTACAGCAGTGAAGCGATTCCTTGCAAAGAATGTTGTGTTTCGGACGTATACCACGGTGTATCAAACGCGACTCCTTCCCCGTAACCCATTCGTCCTTCCGAATCGGTCAGGCGCAAAATCGTCGTCCTGCGTATCGTTAACGTCGAGAGTGCTGTTTGCATCGGACGACGAAAGACGAGCGGTACATCGAACAATTCGGCAGACCGGAGGGTGATGCTCATAATGACTCCTTCAGTTGTTTCCGCAATAGTTTACCGTTCGCATTGCGTGGCAAAACGCTATGATAGATGTAATCAACCGGACATTTATATTTGGCGAGCAATTGACTGATTTCCGTTCGGATGATGGCTTCATCGAGTGAACTAACGATGAAGGCAACCGGAACTTGTCCCCATTTAGCATCAAATCGTCCGACGACACCTGCTTCTTGAATCCCATCGATCGAGAGAAGTGCTGATTCGACCTCAGCCGGGTAAATATTTTCCCCACCTGAGATGATGAGATCACTTCGACGATCGAGGACATATAGGTATCCATCGGCGTCCAAACGTCCTAAGTCACCAGTCTTGAAAAAACCGTCTGCTGTAAAGGCGTCTGCCGTTTTCTCTTCATCATGAAAATAGCCTTTCATGATTGTCGGTCCTTTGACTTCGATTTCTTGGTGGCGCGTGATGCGGATTTGCGTCGGATAAATGGCTTGTCCAGCTGATCCGATTTTTCGTAAGGCATCCTCAGGCAGAAGAGTCGCGATTTGAGAAGCTGTTTCCGTCATCCCATATGTCTGCATGACGGGAATATTGCGGTCGAGTGCACGCGTCAGAATCGGTAATGGAACAGGACCACCCCCTGTCAGTACGACGCGAAGCGCGTGACGACGTAGTCCGGCGTCGAGCAACCGATCAAGCATGACTGAGACGAGTGAGACATGTGTAATTTTTTCCGTCGTAATCCAGTGTAAGGCGCGTTCTGGTGAAAAATGTGGCTCGAGAATGATCGGTACTCCATAGATGACCGCTCGATAGACGACGGCTAACCCACTCATATGAAACAGTGGTGTGACAATCAAAAAACGATCCTCTGGCAGTGATCCGATATGACGAGCGGCATTCGTCGCACTCGAGAAATGATTCAACATCGTTTGTTCCACAGCTTTCGGATGTCCGGTCGTACCACTCGTAAAGAGCATTGATTGGACGTATTGTTTAGGCATATGGCGTATTAACAGATCGGGCACTTCTTTTTCATAAGAAAAAGCTCGACACGGAATCGCTGTATCGAGTATCCGGTCTGTTACGACGAGCCGCACATCTGCCTGTTTGAATTGGCGCAGCACTTCCGTTTGAGTTAGTCGAGTGTTGATCGGGACGACGGTTAATTCAAGCAATTGAGCAGCGTGAAGAGCGACGATATACTGTGCACTGGATGGACCGTAAAGAGCAATCCGGTCTCCGCGTGTCACGATCGTCGCCCACGTACTCGCCAAACGATGCGCGCGTGCATATAGTTCAGACCACGTCCAACGCTCCGTTTCCGTAATGAGCGCGATGTCATCCGGTTGCTCTTTTGCCCGTGTATAGATCCAAGGATACAAAATAGTCACTTCCTTTTTGATGAATATACGAAAAAGGTTCAATGTCATAAGACGATTGAACCTTTTTTTCATTATGGGAAACGCGGAAACTGTCCGAAGTCAGGATTGCGTTTTTCTTTGAACGCATCGCGTCCTTCTTTTGCTTCGTCAGTCGTGTAGTACAGTAATGTTGCATCTCCTGCGAGTTGCTGAATCCCTGCGAGACCATCTGAATCGGCGTTGAATGCCGCTTTGAGGAAACGAAGAGCCGTTGGTGAATGTTGAAGAATTTCAGCACACCATTGAATCGTTTCTTGCTCGAGATCCGCGAGTGGAACGACCGTGTTGACGAGTCCCATATCAAGTGCTTGCTGTGCGTCATATTGACGGCAGAGGTACCAGATTTCACGCGCTTTCTTGTGTCCAACGACGCGTGCGAGGTAACCAGAGCCATATCCAGCATCGAATGAACCGACTTTTGGACCTGTTTGTCCGAAGCGGGCGTTGTCTGCAGCGATCGTCAAGTCACACACGAGGTGAAGGACGTGTCCGCCACCAATCGCATAACCTGCGACCATAGCGATGACTGGTTTCGGGATGACACGAATCAAACGTTGAAGATCAAGGACGTTTAAACGTGGGATTTCATCGTCGCCGACATATCCACCATGTCCGCGTACCTTTTGGTCTCCACCAGAGCAGAATGCGAGATCGCCTTCACCTGTTAAGATGATGACGCCGACGTTTTGATCGTCACGTGCACGTGAAAATGCGTCGATGAGTTCATGGACCGTGTGTGGTCGGAACGCATTGCGAACTTCTGGACGGTTGATCGTGATTTTTGCGATCCCGTTCCATTGTTCATATTTGATGTCTTCATAGCTACGGGCTGATACCCATTCCGGAGCGTATTTCATTTGAATTCCCCCAATATGTTAGTGATGAATAAGTAGATTCTTTACCATTGTAACAAACTTTTGCGGTTGGTCGATATGTGGGGCATGCGAAGCATGCAAAATCACGTGAATTTTTTCAGGTGATGCCGCTCGTAAGGCGATGGTGCGGAATTTTTCATCCTCTTCCCCGACGATCCAATCAATCTCTTTCGGAAGGCATGACCAAAGAGAGGGCATGCTTCCTGTACCTTGTGCTCGAAGCGAAGCACTCAGACCTTCAACCGTTTGAGACATACGCTCCTGACGCAGTCGCGTGCGTTGTTGTTCTTTGAGAAGCGCTTGAGGTTTAAATAATCCAAGTGTCTCCCAATGATCAATGAAAGCTTCGAGTCCATCCTTTTCGAGTCGCTCCGCTAACATACGATCGGATGCACGACGTACTTTTCGCTCCACTGCCGTCTTGATACCTGGTGTTGTACTAACAGCGATTGTTCGAGCGATTTGCTCAGAGACGACGCTCAACATTAAGGCGATTCGTCCGCCCATCGAATAACCGAGGACAATCCATGGCTCGGATCGTGTAGCGAGCAGCACCTCAAGATCCTTGACTTGTTGTGTCAAACGCATTCGTTGATTAGACGCTGGTATCGTTTCTCCATGTCCCATCAAATCGAGGCGGTAGACGGTGAAGTGAGTCGATAAATGCTCACTTAGCATGTCCCACGTCGAGAGGGAGCCTGTAAAACCGTGGAGTAATAAGAGCGGTGGACCAGCTCCCTCGATTTTCACATGATAGGGATGACCGCGTAAAATCATCGGAATACCTCGGCTAACGCTTGATTCGTCACGTCCCAAATCGAACGATGCATCTGTACGTTTTCGATTCGTGTTGTCTTGACTTCAAGTATCCGAGTGACATTCGTCTCTTCCGCAAGTGCTTGACGTAACGCAGCAATCGAATCAATCGCCTGATAGGTCACACCGTAGCCGGAGGCGAGGGAGGCGAAGTCGAGATGCTGCGGTGTACCGAATAGTGGCTCGAACACCGCTTGCTCGAGTTGCTGTTGCGGTAAGAAGCTAAAGATGCCGCCACCCGCATTGTTGACGAGAATGATCGTTAACGGAAGCGTGCGCGCTGTCATCAGCCCGTTGATATCATGAATGAATGCCAGGTCACCAACGAGTAAATAGCGGTGTTTGGCATCAAACGTTGCCCCGAGAGCACTCGAGAGGATGCCGTCAATCCCATTTGCTCCACGGTTCGCGAGTAGACGAAGGGGTGTTCCTGTAGGCAAGAACGTATCAATATCTCGGATTGGCATACTGTTCGAAACGAATAGGCTTCCTTCTTGTAACGTCGTTAACGCGCGGACGACGTTATACTCCGTCATCTCCTCTTGATCGATCGTCGTAAAGGCATCGGTGACGCGTCGCTCTGCCTGTTGTAACAGATTGAGGTACGTAGGGTCATGCGGAACGGGCTCATGATGTTCGAGTTGTCGCGCGTGACCAATCACGAAATCCGAATGGAGTTGGGGATCGCGCCAATTCCCTGGATGACCAACGACTGTCGTCGGAATATCCCGAGACCAAAGCAGATAAGGTTTTGACGTCGGCATGGCGCCGAAACGAATGATTCGATCCGGTCGGACGTGCTGAGCGGTGGACGGATGTTTTAGCCATGTATCGTAGTAGGCAAAGACGTGATCATCATGCGATTGCCGCCCTTGACTGAGTGGATCTGCTAAGACCGGAATCCCTGCTTGTTTTGCATACGAGATGACAATCTGACTGTCCGCGGCAGCAAGTTGTGGTCCAAGTACAAAAAGAAGGCGCTCTTTCTGAAGCACGATCGCTAAGGCGTTATTTACTCCCGATGTCGGTTCAGGTAAAACGCCGACAGAACGACCTGTTCGTAAAAGATCGAGTTCAGGCACGAGTGGTTCACGTAATGGAACGTTGATTTGAACTGGTCCCGCCGGTTCCGTCAGGGAGAGCAGGGTTGCACGTTGTGCGACATGAGCGACGTAAGGAAGACTCGCTTCTTCCGCTAAGGGAAGATCAAATGCATGACGAACCTGCTTGCCGTATAGTCCGACCTGATCGATGGCTTGAGGTGCCCCGACATTACGTAATTCATGAGGTCGATCGGCAGTCAAAACGATCAATGGAAGTTCAAAAATATTAGCTTCGGTTACTGCTGAATAATAGTTCGTCGCAGCGGTACCGCTTGTACAAATTAGCGCAACGGGACGAACACGCTCTTCCGTCCGTGTTAAACCTAAAGCAAAAAAACTAGCCGACCGTTCGTCAACAAGGACGTGGGTACGGCTAGACGGATGCAGAAAAGCTGCAATAGCAAGTGGTGTCGAGCGGGAACCGGGACTGATGACGAAGTCCCGGACACCAGACGCAACGAGCGTATCAATTAACGTGTGCATCCACTTAGTCAACATAAATATCATCCTTTTCAATCGAACCAATGTGTGAAAGAGCTTGTAACATCGGTGATAGTTTAGTTTCCGTCTCTGCTAGCTCGCTGTCGAAATGAGAACCTTCAACAAGACCGCAACCGGCATAAAGAATGACAGCCCGTTCCGTAAATAATCCAGAGCGAATGGCAACAATGAATTCCCCATCATCCTGTCCGTTCATCCAACCGACGGGTGAACCGTACCAACCCCGTTCGAACGTTTCAATCTCTTGGATCGCATCGACCGCTAATTGCTTTGGCTCGCCACCAAGTGCAGGTGTCGGATGAAGTTTCTCAATCAGTTGGAATAACGTGACATCTGCTTTTAAACGCGCTGTGATCGGTGTATAGAGATGTTGGATATGACGATTTTTTAAGAGAATCGGGGTATCCGGACAATCCAGTTGCTCTGAAAAAGCAGATAACGTCCGTTCGATCGAATCAGCGACAATCCCGTGCTCCATTCGGTTCTTTTGATCTTGTAATAACGATTGACCGAGTGCCTCATCCATCTCATCCGTCGCGTGGCGCGGTGCAGAACCGGCGACGGCTGCTGTCTCAAGGCGACGTCCACGTTTTTGGACGAGTCGTTCCGGTGTGGCTCCGATAAAGGCCTCTTCCGGATTCGGCTGGAAGCAGAAGACATAGCTACCGGGCTGCGTATCTTCGAGTTCAGCAACGACGGCGGCTACATCAAGTGGGCGGTCCAGTTCGTAGACGACTTCCCGCGCCAAAACGATTTTTTCAAGTGTTGTCTCCAAGTAATGCATCGCTTGTTGAAACGAGGCTTCAAAGGCTTCATTTCCATCCCGAGATAGACGTAAACGCGTGACGCCTGTCGAAGTCGGTGTTTGCGGTTGATTAACTTTGGCGAAATCAAGTGCGAGCTGATTTAAGATTGAATCGACTTGATCCATCGGTTCAACACGGGCAAAGATCGTCACGCGTGTCTTACCATCTTGCTCTAAGAATAAAAACTTCGGAATCGTCATCGAAGCGTCTCCAAAGGAAGACCAGCGATAATCCGGTTGGTTAAGTTCAGTGAAAGAGAATCCGCTGAACGCAAACAAATCATGACCTACATGGTCGCGATTCACATTTGTCCATTGCGATTGAATTCGTAAAAAACGATCCGTTCCTGAAGCCTGAAGTTGTTGTACGATACCAAACCCAATGGCCCGCATCGAGCGATCAGGTGTCGCGAAATAAAATCGTTCCTCGATACCCTGTTCGAGAGAACGCATGTCAGTTGCTTCGATTTCCCATGAATACGAAGCAAGTATAGGTCGTTGTGAGGCATTCGCCTGACTGACGGCCTGTTCGATACACTGTTTTAGCTCTTGTTGAGCGTAAGCCATACCGCTCATTGCCCCCTAGTCTGTAGATACTGTGATATGTTTCACTTATTCTAAGTGTAAACTTTTTGCGGACAAAAAAGAAGGAATAAGCTATCTTGGATTGAACATTGACATCAAAAAACGAAACCCGCTACACTTAGACAGGAAAGGGGTTATTATATGAATAAATCAATCGCTGTCTATTGGCGAATGACACGGCCGCATACACTGACAGCAAGTTTTGTTCCGGTCGTCGTCGGTACGGCAGTTGTCGCACCACGTGTGGAATCGATACGCTTGGATTTGTTCGTAGCGATGTTAATCGCATCGATGTTGATTCAAATCGCAACGAATCTGTTCAATGAATACTACGATTACAAACGTGGTTTAGATACAGAGGAATCGGTCGGAATCGGTGGATCAATCGTACGTGATGGATTCAAGCCAGGTACGATTCTTGCATTTGCACTTACGTTGTATGGCATTTCCGCGCTACTCGGTGTGTATCTATGCATCGAGACTTCGTGGTGGTTGCTTGTCGTAGGACTCATTTCGATGTTCGTCGGATATATTTACACCGGAGGACCACTACCGATCGCGTATACACCGTTTGGGGAAGTGGTTGCTGGCTTTTTCATGGGATATATCATCATTGCGATCTCCGCCTACTTGCAAATTGGTTATGTACCAACGGAAGCCATTGCGATTTCGATACCTGTTGCCATCTTGATCGGTTCAATCCTGCTTGCAAATAACATTCGGGACTTGGATAATGACAAGGTCAACGGACGAAAAACGATTGCCTGTCTTGTAGGGCATCGCCGTGCCGTGTACGTTTTGATCGGATTTTTTGCGGCAGCTGTCCTGTCACTCATCATTGCTGTACTGGCATTCGAAGTCTCTTGGTTTGCCTTACTTGCGTTGTTAAGTATTCCGCTCATGATTAAAACGGTCCGTCTCTTCTGGGAGGACTTGCCACCAGAACAACTGATGCCTGGTATGGCGCAGACTGGCAAAGTAAATACGATTTTCGGATTATTACTCGCAATCAGTCTCGTGATTGCGAACATCTAAATTCAAACAAAGCAGCAGGCGATTCGCTTGCTGTTTTTTTATGAGAAGATAGCGAACAGTTAGAAAAAAAGTGCTTCGGTTGTCACTGATTTAAAATTTTACTATAATTGAAGCAATGTGCCTGAAAGATCAATTCAAGGATCGGGAATCAGGAAATATGGTTAGAGGTGGAACTGGAATGAATAAAATCGCGGTAATCGGAAAAGTATTCGTCGACATAAAAGGAACTTCGTTCGCTCCTTTGCACAAGGATGCGAAAAACGTAGGAGACATCACGTTTTCGAATGGAGGAACAGGACGCAACGTAGCACAAAACTTAGCCGTCCTCGGGAATGAAGTTCGCTTTATCTCGACGGTTACGAATGATCAGATTGGCGTGGGAGTGCTCGATGAGCTGAAATCTTACGGTGCGAATGTGGATCATGTCGAAATGTTAGAAGATCATGGAATGGGTATGTGGCTAGCGGTCATGGATAACGAAGGTGACTTGCAAACCTCAATCTCGAAACAACCGGATGCGAAGTTGCTCGAAGAGGCGATTTTACGTCAATCAATCTATGCGCTCGATGGAGTCGATGCCGTTGCCATCGATCTTGATTTGTCTGTTACAGTCTTGGAACGTTTGATTCATCTATGTCGCAAAATGGAGTTGCCATTGTTTGGTGTTTGTGGTCACTTGAGCGTCATTGAACGGAATCGTCATCTGTTACAAGGATTCACTGGATTCATTTGCAGTCGCGAAGAAGCAGAAATTTTGTCTGATCTGTCAATCGTGACGGTAGAAGATGCGATTCATGTAGCAAATGAGCTAGCGAAAAAAGGTGCTCCATTCACGGTCGTGACGATGAGTGAACTAGGGGCGGTCTACGTCGATCGTCGTACGGCGACGTCAGGTCATGTTGGAACGAAAAAAGTAAAAGTCGTCGACTCAACGGGAGCAGGCGATTCCTTCTTCTCTGCTGTCTTATCTGAATTGACAAAAGAAAAACCAGCAGAAGAGGCATTGAAGCTTGGCATGAAAATCGCGGCAGAAGTCATCGCTTCGACAGAAAACGGATTGGTTCCAGAAATGCTGGATGCCATTCAATGAATTAATTTTGAAAAGGGGTGGCGTCATGCCGATTCAACGAAGTGCGATCATTTTACGAAATGAACAGGATGAAATTGCGTTGATTCGACGGGAAAAACCGAACGAAACGTATTATGTCTTTCCAGGCGGTGGAAAAGATGATGGAGAATCACTAGAAGAGACAGCGATTCGTGAAGCACATGAAGAACTTGGTGTCGACGTGGAGTTGAATGGCATTGCTGCCATCGTCCGTTTTAACGGATTCGATAACCCTTATTTTTGGGCGAAAGCAATTGGCGGTCGCTTTGGAACAGGTATGGGTGAAGAATTCGAAGAGGAAGGGTCTGGTTATACACCAGTCTGGATTAAACGATCCGAGTTGCCGTCATTGCCGATTCGTCCACCGTCTCTTGCCAAACAATTGGCAGAAATGACAGAACCGTTCTATAAATTGATTCTTTCTGAAAACGAATGAGGTTTTAGTTGAAATAAAATGGGAAAAGTATATTAAAACAATGAGGTGGTCTTTGACTGCCTCTTTTTCATGAAGGAGAGATGACGATGGCGCATTCACGCGATCCTAAAGGGCTTGCCTTGAACTTAAAGCAGCGAATGTCCGATCACAACATTACGGATTATGCAGGAACACTCGCCTATTACTGGTTTTTATCCATTTTCCCAGGTATCATTTTCGTCATTTCCGTCTTGTCGTTCTTTGATATTGATCGTCAGACACTTGAGTCGCAAATCCGGGACTTAGCACCGGGTGGAGCCGTCAATACATTCACGGATACGATTTTTCAAGCCATCAAGGATCCGCAGGGGGGATTGTTATCGATTGGTGCGATTCTTGCCATCTGGTCCGCTTCAAAAGGTGTCGATCGCTTGATCACGACAGCGAACCATGCCTATGGTGATTTCTCGCCACGTGGTTTTGTCGCAGCACGCGGGATTGCTTTACTACTCACGATTGTTCTCGGAATCGGGATGTTATTATTGATTGTCTTGAACGTTCTTGGTGGTCCAATCATCACGTATCTTGCGAATTTCGTTCTCCCGATCGATATGGGGCAAAAAATCTTATTAACGGTCTTGCGTTACGTCGTTTCAACGATTCTATTGATTGGTATACTGTCGATCTTTTACCGCGTCGCACCAAAGCGCCCGATTACCTTTAAGGAAGCGATCCCAGGAGCCGTCTTTGGTGTCATCGTCTGGCAATTACTATCGGTCGGATTTGGATTCTACGTCTCGAACTTCTCAAACTACAATCAGACGTACGGTTCACTCGGTAGTGTCGTTATCTTGTTATTATGGCTTTATTTCACAGGATTGATCATCTTACTTGGTTCTGAATTGAACGCGTCATGGGAACGATTCATGAAAAAAGCGGATCCGAAGAAGATGGAAGAAAAGCGCTTGAAGGAACAAGCAGAACTCGATTCGATTCCGACGAATACGTTCGGATGAAGAGACGAAAAACGTCTGATTGCCATGCGGCAGTCAGACGTTTTTTTTAATGATTAAGCGGCTAATCGTTTTTCGGATACACGCTGTGGGAGAATTGGTAAAGCATCCTGTTGAAGAAGACGTAAGCCATTCAGGATGACAAGAATCGTCGATCCTTCGTGTCCGACGACAGCGAACGGCATGATTAGGAACTGTGACAAGTTGGATGCGATCAATAGAAGGATGACACCGATCGCAAGCGTGATGTTTTGTTTGACGATCCGGTTCATCTTCCGGGCTTTATGCACGGCGTAGGCAAGACGACCTAAATCGTTTTTCATCAAGACAACGTCAGCAGTCTCAAGCGCAGCATCCGTTCCTTCACCCATTGCAATCCCGACATGTGCCAGTGCGAGCGCCGGAGCATCATTGATACCATCACCGACCATCGCAACGGTCCGACCTTCTGTTTGGTATTGCTTAATATAGCGCACTTTATCTTCCGGTAAGCATTCAGCGACGAAGTCCGTTAAACCCGCTTCACGCGAGATGGCTGCTGCCGTGACCGGATTATCACCTGTCAACATGATCGTCGCGATGCCGAGATCGTTTAAAGCAGCGATTGCTGTTTTAGCTTCCGGACGAATCGTATCACGTAATGCATAAAGTGCTACGATTTGTGATCCATTGCTGACATAAACGATTGTATGCCCTTGTTCTTTCAGTGACTGTTCAATCGTGACGAATGGATCGTCTAGACCTTCGTGGAATGCTCGCTTGCCAATGCGATACGTGACGCCATCGACAGTTGCTTCAATCCCGTATCCCGTCACATCTTTGAACGTTGACGGTTCGCGAACATCGGTTTTTAAGTGATCAACGATCGCTTGTGCGAGCGGGTGATTCGACTGGGCTTCAATGGAAGCAACCGCTTGTTCGACGGCTCGGATATCGATACCTTCCGCGTACCGACTTTCAGTAACGACGGGTTTACCTGTTGTCAGAGTCCCTGTTTTATCGAAGACGATCGTGTCGACTTGTCCGAGTGTCTCGATATGTGCTCCACCTTTGAAGAGAACGCCATTTTTCGCAGATGCGGCGATTGCGGACAAGGCAGCAGGGGTAATCGACGCGACAAGCGCACAAGGCGAAGCAACAACGAGTAAAATCATCGCCCGATAAATGCTTGTCTCGAATGTCCAGCCGACGACGTAATGAGGAAGGACCATCATCAGGGCAACGACGAGGAGGACGATTTTGACATAACGACTTTCAAATCGTTCGATGAACTGAGCAGAGGGAGACTGCTCACTTTGTGCGTTTTGGACCATATGAATGATTTTTTGGAACAATGATTCATCAGCGGCTTTCGTCATTTCAATCGTCAAGACGCCATTCATGTTGACGGTCGAGTTATAGATGGTATCGCCCGTTTGTTTTTCAACAGGAATCGATTCGCCTGTAATCGATGCTTCTTCGATTGCTGCTTGACCACGAACGATGACACCATCGACCGGAATGCGTTCCCCGGGACGAACATAGACGAGGTTACCGATTACTAGTTGCTCGATTCCAACGACTTCAAGTTGTCCGTTTGCATTCAGACGCGTTGCTTCCTCTGGCTGTAAGGACATTAAACTTTGTAACGCCCGTTCATTTTTATTCATCGTATAGGTTTCAAGAGCACCGGATAACGCGAAGATGAAGATAAGGATCGCACCTTCCATCCAGTAGCCGATGGCAGCGGCACCGATGGCAGCTAAAATCATCAACAATTCGACGTTCAACGTTTTTTCTTGATACGTCTCCGTCAAGCCTTCCTTTGCTTTCGCATATCCTCCAATCACATATGCTGATAAGTACAACGTGACATAAACGGCAGACGCCGTATTGAATTTTTCGAGTCCATAAGCAACTAAAATCAATATTCCGCTAAACAATGCTAGAATCAATTCGTGATGCTCATCCCAAGCATGACGGAATACGGAACGCTGTTGAACATCGGTAGTAGTGGAAGTCATCATATTAAAACTCCTTTCAAAATGTAAATGAGAAATGAAATCATTATAGAAAGAGAATGAGAATGTGATATATCAATGAGTTTAACTGATTGATAATGAGTTTCATTGTCTCTAGATTATAATTATTATTATCTGTAGAATTACTATACCATGCTTCAGTGAAAAGGAACAGGAAAGGAACCAGAAAGATGCAAAAAATTTTAACCCATCGGATTGGTCTCGTCGTCTTTGCATTATTGACGACCTTTTTGTGGGGAAGTGCGTTTCCCTTCATTAAGAAAAGTTATGAATTATTACAGATCACGTCTTCTGAATACGGGGAGCAACTATTGTTTGCGAGCTATCGCTTCTTTTTAGCAGGGGTGTTGCTACTTGTCGTCAGTGTATTCGTCTTTAAACAAACGATTACACTGAAGAATCGGACCTATGCCTATAGCCGTCTTGGTTTCTTTTTGACGTTCTTGCAGTATGTCTTTTTCTATATTGGTCTCTCTTTATCAACCGGTGTGCAAGGATCAATCATTGCCGGCTCGACTTCGTTCTTCCAAATGTTACTGGCTCATTTCCGGTACGAGGACGATCGATTGAATCGATTCAAAGGACTTGCCTTATTCCTTGGGTTTACAGGTGTCATCTTGGCCAACTGGCCGCAAGGTGGGCAAGGTGTCTCATTCGGTCTTGGAGAAGGATTATTGATTGCGGCAATGGTTTCCGGAGCATTCGGTAACTTGATCGCGAAAGAATACTCAGCACGTTATCCGGTGGCACCGATGACAGGATGGGCGATGGTCATTGGATCAATCGGTCTCTTCATCGCGGGCGTCGTTCTCGATGGTCACGTTGCACCGTTTACTTTTTCGACTACGAGTGCCTGGATGCTTGTGTATCTTGCTTTTTTATCCGCGACTGGATTTACGCTTTGGAATCTACTGATGAAATATAATCCAGTCAGTAAAGTATCGTTGTTTATGTTCTTCGTACCAATCTATGGTGTCAGTTTATCTGCTTTGATTCTGGGTGAGACGATTCCACCTCAAGCGTTGCTCGGTTTACTCTTCGTCATCGGAGGTATCTTAGTCTCGACATACTTACCAGTGTGGTTTCAAAAGCGAGGTTGACGAAGATTCAGAATCGTGTAAAAATAGTTTCAATTAATGTAACTCCAATCGTTCGTTGCTCAAGCCGACCTGTTCGGCTTTTTTCTGTACGGTCATCAAAAGACCGATTCGGCCTTGTCTGAAAGGCTAGTGCGACTATAAAACGGAAGGAGATGAAAACGAATGGAACGGAATGAGATCGTTCGAAAGATCATTGCCACTCGTCGTCCACGTGATGAGTTTGCTCGGTTCGTCGTGACGTGCGTCAGTCAGCAGTTAAAGGAAACCCACGGAGATGTCGATGTGGAGATCATCGAGGCGGAGAGAGGTTACGATTCAGTGTGGTCAATCAACGGTCGAGAGGTCGTCGTGTTGCTCGAGACAGAAGAGCTGAAGCGTGCAAAGGAGCAACCGTATGCAATCGACGATAAGCTCTGGCGGAGTTTTCGACAAGAAGGAATCGTAAAATAAAAAACGGATCTTGCGCATTGATGGCGCAAGATCCGTTTTTTTTAGATTTCGGGTGTCTCGTGACGTTTTGCATACCGCAGTAGAAGCGCAAGCGTCGTTAAGACAAGAACAAATAAACTGAAATACAGCATGGAAGGAAGTGTAACGAACAGACTACCAGCGATCGGTCCGAGAATCGAACCAAGACTGAAGGCAATCCCTGCAAGTAAGTTACCGGTTGGTAAAAGATGACGTGGTAACTGTTCTGTCATATAGGCAACACCGAGCGAATAGGTCGAGCCGAGTGCCATCCCACTGACGGCAAAAATCGCGAACAACCAACCGTAACGTTCGAAGACGAAGCAAGCAGTGAGAAAAGCGATGGAACCAATCGACAGTACAGTGACTAACGTCCGACGTTTTCCGAAGTGATCGGCAAGTCGCCCGAGTGGTAGCTGCATGATCAATGAGCTGACGACAAATGTCGTGATTAAGGTACTTGTCTCGGATAAACCATATCCGTTACGCGTCGCAAAAACGGGAAAACTGGCATTCAGTGTGGCTTCGAGAAAACCGTATGTAAAACCAGGAAGTAATGTAAACCAAGCAGTCGATAGGACGAGTCGATACCGTGAAGCAGCACTTTGTAGTTCCTCTGGCATGACGGACGATGGTTTTTCGTTCGGTATACGGAATAGTAAAATTAGAACGATGACAGTTAAAGTCCCTGTTAACACGAACGGTAACCAATCGATCACATCGACGAGCGGTGCAGCAAGAGGACCTAAGGCAAAACCGAGACCGAATGCCATCCCGTATAACGACATCGTTCGCCCTAACCGTTCATTTGGGGTAATGGACGTCACCCAAACCTGTGATCCATAGTGTAACGTCTGATCACCGAATCCGACGAGAAATCGTAAGATCATCCAAGCAATGACACTCGGAAGGAGTGGGAACAAGAAGACCGCCACTGCAACAAGAGCGAGTCCGAACGAAATGACGGGAATATAACCACGTCGTCGCAGTGGACCTTCCATGAGCGGGGCAGCGACGATGACACCAATGTATAGAACGGCAGCACTGAGACCGTTGATGAAGGCGGGTGTCCCTTGGCGTTCAAGTAAAATGGATAGCAATGGAATCAGCAATCCTTGGGTGAAACCGGAAATGAAGACGATTGATAAAATGAGAGCAAAACGGCGTGACACAAGTAACGACGACCTTTCTTTTTTCTTTTAGCATAACACGCCCCAGTCTCTAAAACGGGAGACTGGGGCGTGCTTCATTTATTTTCTTGTTCAAAACGTGTCGGACGCGGCATGTGCAGCAGATGTTCATCCCAATCTGTCTGATCGAACACTTCATCATGTTCGATACTGTGTGAAGCACGAATACCAACCATCATGACGAACAAGACCATACTGAACGTACCGATGATTGCGACAATACCTACGAGCCATTCCATCCCGGTCACCCCTTTTTAAAAAACAGAATGTGTCTACTTTGTGACATTTTTCCCGGGACGCCATCGTTCAAAACCTATTTTTCATTCTTAAAGCCGACTCGATTGTTTTGTGAAATCAATCTCAGGGTAATATGCGTTCTTCACAAGTGCGTTCGGTCCAAGGCACTGTACCGCAGGACAGTGACATGACAAGCTTTTATTCAGTTCTGTCTCTTGCCACTGAGCATACGCATCATTGAAAGATGTCTCGTGAATCGTACCGAGCGAAGCGAGTTCGTCACCGAAATCGGTTACGATGATTTCACCGTCGAAGATGTTGACGTTGAGACGGGAACGACCATCTGGGTCATTTCGGACCGATACGTTTTTCTCCTGACGCAAGCGACGATGCAGTTCTAAATCTGCCTCCTCCATTGAACAAGCATAGAAGGGGAGTGTTCCGAACAACATCCAGACGTTCGGATCCCGGACGTCAAGCAAACGATGGATTCCATTGCGAATTTCGGATAAGCTAGCGGCTTCGATCATCGACGCGAAGTCAGCTGGGTACATTGGATGCACTTCGTGACGGACACAGCCCATATCGACGATTTCTTTATGGATCGCTTCAAGATGTGGCAACGTCCGTTTATTGATCATCGTTTCGGCAGACACGATGACACCACGTGCATTCAAGACACGAGCATTCTCTTTCATCGTTTCAAATAGTTTCGTTCGTGCTTCACGTGACGGTTTTCGCTCCATCATCGCAAAGCCACCATCGATGAAATCATCGGCTGTTCCCCAGTTATGTGAGATATGCAAGACATCGAGATAAGGGATAATTAATTCATAACGAGATAATGGAAGTGTTAAATTTGAGTTGATTTGGGTTTTAGCGCCACGTTCGTGGGCATACTTAAGTAAAGGGACGACGTACTCCTTGACGGACTTCATTGAAAGCATCGGTTCGCCGCCTGTAATGGAAAAGGCGCGTAGGTGTTCGATTTCATCCAGACGTTGAATAAGCAGTTCGACAGGGATTTCAGGTGACTCGCTACTGGATAACATGTAACCGACGGCACAATGTTCGCAGCGCATGTTACACAGTTTTGTCGTCGTGACTTCAATGTTCGTCAAACGGACCGTGCCGTATTGTTCAATGTCGCGATAAGCTTCCCACGGATCGTTCGCGATCGTGATGGGTGATGAATGTGACATAGATACTCCTCCTTTTTAGTGCTCCACTTCGTATCGTATGCTAAAATAACGTCGGAATCCAGCGGAAGAAAGGAAGTCTGAATAATGGGAAAAGCAAGAACTGATAAACTTGGTCAAATGAATGTGCTAAAATCAAGAATGCAGCTTCTCTGTCATACAATCGATTCACTCGATGAATCATCAGATATCGAAGATTTGGAACGACTGATCGTATCACTAGATCAACTCAAGGCGAAAGTCGTTCGGTATGCGAAGGATATGAAAGAACAAGAAGAAACGAAAAAAGCGGTAGATTGAGACCGCTTTTTCATTTGCGTAAAGAGAAAGGATGAAATCAATGGCAACAAAAATCAAATTACAGACAGGTGAGGTCCGTTCGGTCACTTGTCTACGGATGGGCATCAACGGTGAAGGGATCGCGACGCTCGAGCGACAAATCGTCTTCATCCCAGGATTGCTTGTAGGTGAGACGGCGCAAATCGAGATCACGGAAATCCATGCGAACTATGCGAATGCAAAGATCTTAAAGCGTGACGATCGTTCACCAGACCGCGTGACACCACTTTGCCCAGTCTATAGTGTCTGTGGTGGCTGTCAATTACAACATATGAGTTACGATGGGCAATTGCGTTATAAGGAAGAGATGCTTCGCAATGCGTTCTTAAAATCAACGAAATTGAATGTCGAAAAGGCCGATATCCGTCCGACGATTGGTTCGAAGGAGTGGGGTTACCGCAATAAATCACAATTCGTCGTCGGGAAACAAGGCAATGAAATCGTTAGTGGTCTCTATTCTGCGAATTCGAATCGTCTGGTCGCAATCGATGATTGTGTCGTCCAAAATAAGGATACGCTTCGTGTCAACCAAGCTGTCACGAAATTACTCAACGATTATAAAGTACCTGTTTACCATGCAGCAAAACAAGACGGTGTCATGCGCCATATCGTCGTCCGGACAGGAATCAAAACGGGTGAAATTCAAGTCGTGCTCGTTGCCTTTAAAGACGGCTTCCGTGATCTAGAGGGTTTGTCGCGCGATATCATGGACATTCCAGGTGTCGTCTCGGTCGCGCTGAACATCAATGATAAGTTGACGTCACGTGTTTTTGGAGAAGAGACGGAAGTCTTGCGCGGTGTCGAACGGATTGAAGAAGAGATGGGCGAGTTCACGTATCAACTGTCGCCACGCGCCTTCTTCCAGTTGAACCCGGAACAGGCAGAACGGATGTATGAGGAAATTGCCCGTGCTGCTGCTTTGACAGGCGAAGAACGTGTCGTTGATGCTTACGCAGGTGTCGGTTCAATCGGACTTTGGATTGCTAAGGGTGCAAAAGAAGTCCGTGGTATGGAAATCATCGAAGAAGCAGTTGAAGATGCGAATGCGCATATGAAGCAATATGGCTTTGACCATGCGCATTATGTCGTCGGTAAGGCAGAAGCATGGATTCCACGTTGGGTGAAGGAAGGCTGGATTCCAGACGTCTTCATCGTCGATCCCCCCCGTTCAGGTTGTGATACGCAGTTATTGAACGCAATGATTTCGTCTAAGGCGAAAAAAATCATCTATGTCTCGTGTAACCCGCAGACGCTTGCACGTGATTGCGATCATTTGATGAAAGCGGGATATAAGGTATCGTACATTCAACCGTATGATATGTTCCCACAAACGGCGCACGTTGAAGCGATCGTCGTGCTCGAAAAGAAGAAAAAGAAAAAGTTCTAAGCGCGAAATAAGCCCGTATGCACTCCTTGAACGAGTGAACATACGGGCTTTTTTTCTGTGACTGCTCACTTACGTTTGCGAAACATAATCGAACGTGGCATCACATTCGGAAAAACGTTCCTTCAATTGACTGACGCGGTCAGCTGGGAGTGGACCACGTTCAATCAATTGCTGGTTCAAAGCGAGGTGTTCTGGTCGAGACGTTCCGATGATGGCCGTCGTGATTCCAGGTTCGAAAACTGTAAAACGTAACGCGGTCTCAAGCCAGCTAGATTCCTCGAGTGGATAAGCCAGTTGTTGCGCTCGCTCCCAGTATGGTTCAACATATTGTCCGACCGGACGATCCGTGAAGCGCCACGGTGCATTACCGATTGGACGTTTGGCGATGACCCCGTGATTCAAAAGTGTAGGTAAGACTTGATCGACGCGTTGATCAAACAGATTGAAGGATGTCTGGAAACTATCGAAGCGTTTCGTTTCGATGGCATACTGCAAATCTTCTCGGTCACCAGAATAAGCGATGACTCGGACTTTCCCAGCTTGTTTTGCTTGTTCAAGCGCTTCGATGACGTCACTTTGAGCGAGGATTTCTCGACTACAAGAATGTAAGTGTACGATGTCGAGATGATTCGTTTGCATCGTCTGTAAGGCTTGATCGATGCCACCTTGAACCGCTTCAAACGTCCAATCCTGTGTACCGGGAACATCATAGCCGACTTTCGTCGACAAAATGACGTCGTGCCGACGATTCTTTAGAAATTGTCCGACGCGTTGCTCCGATAAGCCATAGCCGCGTGCTGTATCGATCAGATTGATGCCAAGATCACGTGCTTGTTCGAGCAAATAGATTGCTTCGCGGCCCGTCATCTGTTCTGCACCGATGTGACCGGCTCCGAACCCAAGCGGGGACACAAATAGATCGGATGTTCCAAAACGTCTTAACTCCATGAACGATACTTCCTTTCAGACAACCTGTAGTTTTATATCGATGATGCTCGTTTTTGGCGATTACGATAGATCAGATAACCAACGAGTGCCACGCCTGCAATCGACCATTGGACGATGGACGAGAATTGCATGAATTGATGGACAGCGAGCACTTCGACTAACATCGCTGGAATTTTTCCAATCGTACTCGCAGTTAGGAAGAGTAAGATGGAAATACCACTAGCAGCACTGACAATGTTGACGATGCCTGACGGGACAAATGGTAACAGCCGTAACAAAATGATCGTCCAAAAAGCTTCATGTCCTTGTTGTGTTTGGAGCTTTTGTTGCAAACGATTGACTCGATCTGGAAGCGGGCGACGAAGGGCATATCGTAGTCCTTTCCGGTAAAGTAGAAACGCACAAACCGCACCTAGGACTTCACCAGTGAAGGAGAGCAATGTGCCCGTCCATAGCCCGAAATAGACAAGATTCGCAGCGGTGACGAACGTACTCGGTAGGACACCAAGAACACTGATGACGACGCCAACCAAGACACTAACGAACGGAGCGAACGGTCCGAAGAGTTCAAAGGTTTGGATGACATGTTGTTCCATTATTCGAATTCATCCTCTTCATCCGGAAGAAGCGGTAACTCGATGTGGACGGTCGTTCCTTCTCCAAGAACGGAGTCGAACCGAATCGTCCCATCATGACGATCGATGATGTGTTTTGTGATCGCAAGACCAAGACCGGTTCCGCCATCTTTCCGCGTCCGTGATTTATCGACGCGATAAAAACGTTTCGTCAGTCGATCGAGATGTTCTTCCGGAATGCCTTCTCCTTCGTCCCGGATAAGACAATGCGTCCGATCGCCGATCGTTTCAGTCGATAAGAAGATCTGTTTGCCGGGCGGTGTGTATCGTAAAGCGTTATCGAGTAAATTGCCGAAGACTTGCTCGAGACGGTCTGTATCGCCTAAGACAATTTGATCCGGATCGAGATTCATCACGAACGTGACTCCTTTTGACTGGGCGATCGGTTCCATCCGGTAAATGACATCTTCAAGTACTTGACTGAAGACAAGTGGTTGTTTCGACATCGGATAGGAATCGCGTTCAAGTTGAGCGAGATCGAGCAGATCATTGACGAGACGTTGCAGACGCTCCGTTTCCCGCTCAATGATTTGGTAATACTGCGCACGCTTTTCTTCCTCGAGCGAATCATCCTGCATCATCTCCGTATAGCCACGAATGTAGGAGAGAGGTGTCCGCAATTCATGACTGACGTTTGCGAGGAACTCCTTCCGCTGCTCGTCGACCTCACCGAGCGATTCCGCCATCTTGTTCAATGTTTCTGCGAGTTCTCCGATTTCATCGTCCGATTGAATCGGAATCCGGTAATCAAAGTCACCTTGTGCATAAACAGTCGAGGCGCGCTTCATGTCGATCAACGGACGGATGATCGTATCGATGATTTGTCGTCCGAAGATGACGAGATTCAAGACGATCAGTCCGATCATGAAGAAGATCATCAGGCGGAGTGGGCGGAATGGTTCACTGATTTGACCGAGTTCTAGATATAAAATCAATGTACCGACCAGTCGATTGTTTTCGATGATCGGAAATCCAGTCATTAGAATGTCCGTTCCTTCTATCGGATGGGTCCGGCTCGAGACGACCGTCTCGCCATTACGAAGCTGTTCGATGTCCGCATTCGTCAAAAAACGGAGTCCTGCCGGATTTTTCTTCAGAAAATCGATGAAGAAGACTTTCGATTCCGTCAATTCATTCGTATAAGTCATCCCATCGTAAAAAGCACCAGATAAGCCTTCGGACTTGTAAATGTTGATTAGCTTTTCCCCTCGGTTCAATAAGATATCTTCTTGCGTCTGAAGATAGAACCGGTCGTAGAGATAAAACGTCAGCAGGACGAACAGAATGGCAGAAAAAACGCTCGTGAACCAAATCGTGATCCAAATCCGGCGCCGGATCGTATAGCGCTTAATCATACTTCCTCGAATTTATAACCGATGCCCCAGACGGTTTGAATCGAGCCACCAGCTTCCCCGAGCTTTAAACGAAGTGTTTTGATATGCGTATCGACCGTCCGTAAGTTCCCGATATAATCCGCACCCCAAATTTGATCGAGTAACTGTTCGCGAGAAAAGACCTTATCATTGTTTTGAGCGAACAGATGCAGCAAATCAAATTCCTTGCGCGTCAGACTGACCGGTTTGCCATTGACATGGACACTCCGACTTTCAGTGTCGAGTTCAAGCATACCGAGCGTTAAAGTAGCCGATTGATCAACTGTAAAGCGGTGAGAACGACGAAGAGTCGCTTCGATACGAGCAAGTAGTTCTCGGGGGCTGAATGGTTTTGTAATATAGTCATCAGCTCCGATTTTCAGACCGTGGATGCGGTCGAGTTCGTCCGAACGTGCCGTCAGCATGATGATCGGAACATTTGAGAACTCACGGATGCGCATACAGGCTGTCAAGCCGTCCATTTCCGGCATCATGACATCGAGTAGAACGAGATGGAATGTATTTTGTTGAATGAGATGGATGGCTTCTTGTCCGTTAGAAGCTGTCATCGTCGTGTAGTGTTCTTTTTCGAGATTCGAGACGAGAAGGTCACGCATTTGTGCTTCGTCATCTACTACGAGAATGTTAAACGATTCTGGCATTAGTCTTCGCTCCATTTCCTGTAGAAGAAAAGGTTTCTTCCATAAAGATGAGTTTTCTTATTTATCATACCATTTCAAACTTTAGAAACGCATGCGTGGACACAAAAAAGCATGAGAGACAAGGCCCTCATGCTTCGAGTTGTTGGTGATCGTATAGTGTTTCGAGTTCCCGACCATGAATGTACATGTGGAAACTAGATTTTGAGACTTCATACAGCGTGAACTGTGTTTCGCCAGCATTCAATTGCTCAAGAAGCGCAGGGCGCAACTCATCCGCACAGAACGCATACGGCAATTTTTCAGCTGCTTTTTGTGACCGAATATTGCTTTTGCGAATTTTCATGAAGACACTCTCATATCCGAGCTCGAAGAACAGCTCAGAGAAGAAGGCTTCTTTCGCTAAATGATTGTATCCTTTACCATGATACGGTTTACCTAACCATGTACCGAGAAACCCATATTGTCCTTCGATATCGAGTAAACTAATCGTACCAATCGGTTGATCGAATTCATCTAGGATGGTACGTGATACGATTTCACCACGTTCTTCCTCTTCGATTGCCTGCTTTGTAGTAAACAGAAATTCATCAAAGTACCGTGTTTTTTGGCGGACGTACGGATATACGTCTTGATGCTGCATCAGTTCGAACAAATCAGCGCAGTCGCTCAGCTCCCGTTGCTTGAGCATACTTCCATTCCTCCTTTTAGGACCGCAAGAATGATTGTCGAAAGCTACCTGTCTGACTCGTTTGAACCGCGCATGGTATGCCTTCTTCAGTTGTCGGATAAGATAATATTACCTTCTTTTTTTAAAATTGCAAGAAAATAATTTTTGTGAAAAAAGATACAAAAACAAGATGTTTTCCGTAAGCGTCTAAAACCCCCGAAAGGTGCAAAAAACACCTGGCGGGGGTGGGATTAAGTCAAGTTCAGTTGAGCGTGTTCAAAAATGATTTTTCCATCAATCATCGTCATGAGCGGCTTCGCTAAATAGTCGAGTGGGAAGTGACTCCACAAGACGAGATCCGCGTCTTTTCCGACCTCGATCGATCCGACACGATCGTCCACACCGAGCGAACGGGCTGGATGAATCGTGATCGCGCGTAAGGCGACATCGACCGGTAGACCTTCTCGTGCGGCAAGACCAGCACAGAGGTTCAAGTATTGGACAGGCGTGTATGGATGATCGGTCGTAATCGAAATTTCAAGACCATGTTCGTGAAGAATCCGGTACGTTTCCCATGTCTTATTCTTCAGTTCGATTTTAGACTTTCGCGTAAAGGTTGGTCCAACCGTCACTTTTTCGATCGGTAATTGTTCCATCTCTTTTGCGACGAGATGACCTTCCGTGCAATGTTCGATGCGTAAATCAAGATCAAACTCTTCCGCGAAACGAATGGCGGAAAGGATATCATCTGCTCGATGTGCATGTACACGAAGCGGCATCTTGTGATCGAGGACCCGTTTGATCATTTGATGGGCGAAGGTTTCGGAAACCGGTTGCGTTCGAACTTCAAGAAAGGCTTCGCGCAACATCCCCATGATGCCCATCCGTGTCAGTTCACCGGCACGACCAGCACTATGGACACGCTTCGGGTTTTCACCGAGCGCCACCTTCAGACCCGCATACTTTCGAAGAATCATATCATCGATGAATCGTCCGTGCGTTTTGATGACACTCGTGACGCCACCGATGATGTTCATGCTACCCGGCATGACTTGAACGGTCGTGATTCCGTGTTCGACAGCTTCCTTAAAGCCTTCATCCAGCGGATAAACGCCATCAATGGCACGCAGATGAGGAGTCATCGCGAAAATCGTCTCATTCGCATCATTTCCGACGGTTCCGGTACCTTCGTCATATAATCCGAGATGTGTATGGGCATCGATGAAACCGGGCAATAAAAAGTGACCTTCTGCTTCAATGACTTGATCGTCTTCTAAATGATCCAGTAATTCACCGATTTCAATGATTTTCCCATCACGAATGCGGATGTCCCCGTAAAAACTGTCCGAAGTAATCGGATAGATATGTGCATTTCGAATTAAGATATCCAAGTATCGTCCACCCTTGTACTAGTTTGAATGCTCGATTGCTCGTAATGCATCCTTTAGTTCAGCATACCGAAACTTGTATCCGTTTTCGAGCGCTTTTTTCGGGACGACACGAGCTCCTTCTAGTACAATCGTACTCTTTTCACCGAGTGCGAGTTCTAATGCGAAGCGTGGTGCCGGGAGCCAGTGTGGGCGATGTAAGACTTTTCCGATCGTCTGTCCGAAACGGCGCATCGTCTCCGGGTGAGGCGCAGTGATGTTCAGCGGTCCTTCGACTGTCGGAGTTTCAAGCGCGAATAGGAATAAATCGACTAAATCATCGATATGGACCCAGGAGACCCACTGTTTACCGTCGCCCATCGTCCCACCACCAAACAAAACATAAGGCAGACGCATTAACGGATAAGCGCCACCGGCTTTCGTCAAGACGACACCGATTCGTGGATGGACGAGTCGAATGCCAGCGTCAGCAATCGGACGAGCAAGATCTTCCCACGCAACACAGACATGACTTAAGAAGTCAGCGGTCGGTGGAAGGGATTGATCTTCAGAGAAGGTTTGATGCCGATCTTGTCCGTAAATGCCAACCGCAGAAGCAGACAAAACGACATTTGGTTTTTGATCGAGTGCTTCAACGATTCGCACGAGCTCCTTCGTTGTACTGGCGCGGCTGTCGAGAATGACGCGTTTACGTTCATCCGTCCAACGTCCGTCGTTGATCGAAGCACCAGCCAGATGAATGAATGCATCGACGCCCTCTAAGTGCTGTTCCGGTTTTGCGTCTTCTGTCATCCACTTGATATATGTGACATGCGCATCGTTCGCTTTCGGATGACGCGTCAAGATAAATATGTGATGTCCTTGCTCTAATAAACGCTTCGTCAAGGCTTGACCAATCATACCGGTTCCACCGGTAATCGCAATGTTCATGTAATTCATCCTCCCTGAAATAAGTAAAAGTAGCTTCTTTCCATTTGTTCCCGTTCCATGGTTTCACTCAAACATAGACCTGCCTGTTCATGATATCGTAGAACTACCGAGTCAGGTTAGAGGAGGGAATGTAATGAAGATCAAACGGATCTCGACACAGAAAAAGAACAGCGAACGATTTAATATCTATGTCGAGCGTGATGGCAAAGAAGAGTATGCCTTTGCCGTAGACGTCGATATTTTAATCAAATACAATCTGCAACGCGATAAAGAACTCGATGATGACTTCGTCAAGGAAGTATTGACGGCTGAAGAACAGCAGAAAGCATATCGTCTCTCATTGAATCATTTATCGTACCGCATGCGGGCGACGAGTGAAGTCGTCGCGTATTTAACAGAGAAAGAGACACCGGAGCATGCGATCAAACATGCAATCGAGCGATTGACAGAGCAACGCTATCTAGATGATCAACAGTTCGCACTTGCTTATACGGCAACGAAAAAAGCGACGACACCACAAGGACCTGGACGGATTCGCCGCGACCTTGAGGCATTGAAGATACCGAAGATAGCGATTGATGAAGCGATCGTGACGTTTACGGATGAAGAAGAATACGAAAAAGTCCTGAAGTTTTTGCGGCAAAAGCAAAAAGAGCTGCAACGGCGTTCCGTGCGGGAACTGACGCAAAAGCTACAGATGACACTCATGCAACGCGGTTTCTCGTCCGACTTGATCAAGGCGGGTATCGAAGAGGTGTTCCGAGCTGAAGAAGGGGACGAAGAAGAACAAGCGGCCCTTTATCAAGCACGCAAGTATTATCCGAAATACCGGCAACTTGAACCGTTCGAACGCGAACAGAAAGTGAAGCAAGCGCTCGTCCGAAAAGGATTTCCATACGGACTAGCGGCTCAAGTCCTTGAACAAGTCAAAGAAGAAGAGGTGGAATAATAAAAGCAAGACGAAAAATTGACAATTATCCGACAATTGTGCTATTCTACGCACAGACTAAGAAAAGGAGGAACCGTCCTATGAAAAAGCCAATTGGTTTCACTCATATCCAACAGCTGAATACGACGGAGACTCTTGAGCACGTATAAGTAATTCATTTCATGTGCGAGCAAGGGGATTCGTCTCCCGAGCGCGCAGACGAACAAGAATGGATCATGCCCATTTCAAGGCATACGGATTCTCGGACTGCATCCGGAAATCCGTATGCCTTTTTGCGTGCTCGGAAAAAGTACTTCATTTTACAGTAAAGGGGGGACCCTCATGCGTTTATTTAAGCAATTGAGTTGGTTTCTTAAAGAACACAAATCATCGTACCTCGTAGCAGTCGTCTTGTTAATCATCACCGGCTTCATCGATTTAACGCCACCGTGGCTGATCGGTAAGGTCATCGACGGTTTACGATCAGGGTCGATGGACCGGACGACACTTTTGCAGTATGTCATCGGATTAACAGCCATTTCTATCGTTTCCTTCCTCTTGACGTATCAATGGTTAGCGAAATTATTCGGAACGGCCTTTTTATTAGAACGGACGCTGCGGAGCCGTTTCTTTACGCACTTATTAAAACTGACGCCGACATTCTATCAAAAGAATCGGACGGGAGACTTGATGGCGCTCGCGACGAACGACTTAAAGGCGGTCGAGCGGACAGCCGGATTTGGTGTCTTGACGCTTGTCGACTCGTTGAACATGACAGCGATCACGCTTGTTGTCATGGGTGTCGCGATCGATTGGAAGCTGACGCTTGCTGCCTTGTTACCGATGCCGCTTCTCGCCTACGCGATGAATAAGCTCGGAAGTCAGATTCACGGGCGTTTCATCACGGCCCAGGATTCGTTCGGAACGATGAATGATCAGGTCGTCGAGTCGATTTCCGGACTGCGTGTCATTCGCTCGTTCGTCCAAGAACCAGTCGACGTTAAACGGTTCGACGATGTCACGACGGATGTTTTTGAGAAAAACATGCATGTCGCAAAAATCGATGTCTTATTTGAACCGATCATCAAGTTGCTCGTCGGGTTTAGTTACTTGATCGGCTTATCGTTCGGGACATATCTCGTCTTTACGAACGACATCACGCTCGGACAATTGGTCGCCTTTAACATCTATCTCGGGATGCTGATCTGGCCGATGTACGCCTTTGGTGAATTGATCAATGTCATCCAGCGCGGAACAGCAAGTCTTGATCGCTTAGAAGCAACGATGCGAGTCAAACCGTTGATTGCTTCGACACCGCGGAAACACGTCGAACATCCCGAGCGAATCGAGATGAACGATTTGACGTTTACGTATCCAGAGACAGCCCATCCAGTCTTACGAGATTTGAATATTTTGATCGAACAAGGAACGACGATCGGGATCGTCGGACCAACGGGATCCGGGAAAACGACGTTCTTGCGTCAACTCTTACGTGAGTATCCGATTGGACGGGATATGCTGACAGTCAACGGCGTACCGTATGAAGATATTGCGCTAGAGACGGTTCGCGGTTGGACGGGCTATGTGTCACAAGAACATTTACTATTTTCAAAATCTGTTCGGGATAACATTTTGTTTGGTGCAGGTGAAGCGACAGAAGAAGAATTGCAGGAAGCGATTCGTCTCGCATCGTTCGAAAAAGATATCGAGACGCTTGAACAAGGACTTGAGACGATGGTCGGAGAACGTGGTGTCACGTTATCAGGAGGTCAAAAGCAACGTCTGTCGATCGCGCGGGCGATGTTAAAAAAACCAGAATTGCTATTGCTTGATGATTCACTATCAGCGGTAGACGCGAAAACGGAATCACATATCATTGATTCGATTCGATCGAATCGCCACCAATCGACGACATTGATTGTTGCCCATCGTTTATCGGCAGTGGCACATGCGGATGAAATCATCGTCTTACAAGACGGAATGATTTCTGAACGAGGAACACATGACAGCCTGATGGCACAAAATGGCTGGTACGCTCAACAATTCGAGCGACAAAGTGAAGAAATGTAAGGAGGTGCCTCTGCATGAATGAATTGGAATTATATCAACTCGATCCGACACGTCGGAAGACGACGATCCGTTCGTTAATCCGCTATGCGATGCATGAGAAAAAAGCAATTTTCTTAGGATTGTTTCTACTCGTATTAGCAGTCGGAGCGGAATTGACAGGTCCGTATATCGCCAAAGTCATCATTGATGAACATATCGTTGCGATTGAAAAGGACTGGGTTGAAGTTAAAGCGGACGGTGCGGTCACGTATGACGGTCGTCAGTTCGCCAAAGCACAAGACGTATCTAAAAGTGAAATCGTTCGATCCGTCTCGATCGTCCAAACGGCTAAGGGATACTTGTTCGTACCGAAACAAGTCGTCAGTGGAGGAGAACGGAAAATTAGTGGGAATACGCTGACGGTCACGCGTGGAAACGATGTATACACGTATGACGGTATTCAAAAGCTGACACAAGGGCAGGTCTATGATTTTTATTCAAAGGACTTAAAAGCGATTGGCTGGTTATCGTTGATCTACGTCATTTTGCTGCTTGCAGCAGCTGGTTTGAACTGGATTCAACAAATTTTGCTCCAACGCTCTGCCCATAAAATCATTAAACGGATGCGTCTTGATGTCTTTACGCATCTGCAACGGTTACCGGTCCGTTATTTCGATCAGACGCCAATCGGGAAAATCGTTAGTCGAGTCACGAATGATACGGAGACGATTCGCGATCTTTATCTCGGTGTGCTCGCCCGGGTCTTCTCGGGGATCATCACGATGGCGGGAATTCTCGTCGCGATGTTCTTCCTCGATTATCGATTAGGACTTGTTTCGCTGATCATCATTCCGATCGTCTATTTCTGGATCCAACTGTTCCAGAAACTCGCGACGAAGAATAACTTCAAGGTCCGCTCACTCGTTGCCGACATGAATGGTCAACTGAATGAGAACATCCAGACGATGCCAATCATTCAGGCATATGCACGTGAGAAGGAAGTCCTTGCCGAATTCGAACAAAAGAACGAAGAAAACTATCAGACACGGGCAAAGTTGTTACGACTTGATGCCTTGATGTCACACAACTTATCCTACTTTTTGAAAAACCTGACGCTCGCCCTATTGATTTGGATCGTCGGTGGGAAAAGTCTGATGAACGGATCGTTTTTATCGCTCGGGATTTTATATGCGTACATCGATTACGTGTCCCGCTTGTTCGAACCGGTCACTCAAATCATGAATCAGCTATCGCCACTGCAACAAGCACTCGTCTCAGCGGACCGGATGTTCCAGTTGCTCGACGAAAAGGGAGAAGCGGTCGAACAAGGTCGCGTGCCTCGGTTTAAAGGTGCGGTGTCCTTCAAAGACGTCGAATTCAGTTATGAGGCGGGGAATCCCGTATTGCGTGAGATTCAAATCGACGCAGCACCGGGGGCGACGATCGCCCTCGTCGGTCACACGGGTAGCGGGAAAAGCTCCATCATGAACCTACTGATGCGTTTCTATGATCCTTCAAAAGGGCAGTTATTGATTGATGGACAGGACGTGACGACTTTACCGAAACAAGCGGTCCGTGAACATATGGGCATCGTCTTACAGGATCCGTTCCTCTTTACGGGAACGATTCGGTCGAACATCACACTCGGTAATCCTGATATTTCCGAAGAACGGGTACGACAAGCGATCGAAGCCGTCGGCGCGGATCGATTCATTAATCGTTTACCAAACGGACTCGATGAACCGGTCATCGAAAAAGGTGCTACGTTATCAGCGGGTGAACGACAGTTGATCAGCTTTGCTCGTGCACTGGCGTTCGACCCTGCGATCCTAGTTCTTGACGAAGCAACAGCGAGTGTTGACTCGGAAACCGAAGCGGTCATTCAGGATGCTTTATTGACGTTGACGAAAGGACGGACGACTTTCATCATCGCCCACCGTTTATCGACGATCAAGGATGCTGATGAAATTCTTGTTCTCGATCATGGTCAGATCGTCGAGCGAGGACCACATGATGTACTCCTCGCGATGTCCGGGATTTATGCGAAAATGTATGCGTTACAAAGTAAGCGGAATCTAGAATTGAAATCAAGCTAATCCATCCAGTTTCTCCTCCTTTTCGTTTATACTGAAAAACGAAGAGGGGGAGTTTTTGTAATGGAGACACGGATGAGTCAATTATCGAAATACGAGCTTGAGATGTTGATCACGAAATTAAGTGAACAAAAACGAAAAGCGGAGCAACACGGGAATGTCAGTGAAGTGGAGGTCGTAACGCGAAAAATCGCCATTGCGAAAAGTTATTTGATCGATCCGAAACGATTCGAACGGGGAGCCTTTTACCGAATTGAAGGAGAAGAGGCGCGATTTGAGTTACACTTCGTCAATGGCGTCATGGGCTGGGGACATTTTGAAGGAACTGCTCAAGAAGTCGCGATTCCGCTCGCATTATTCACAGGAGAGGGGGAGCAGGCATGACGAATCGAGAACAAGCACTAAAGCAACTGGCTGAAGAATTATTACAAGTAAACGACGTACTGACGCCCGACGAGGCATTAACATGGGTCGAAGTCTTATGGGAAGATTTCGAAGCAACACTTGCGCGCGCAGGTGAGAAGTATCAAGGTGAAGCCGTTGCGGTTCATTTCGTCGAGCAACAGATTAAACAGCATGGGGCGATGTTACACCGGTTTAATACGACGAACGAAAAATTCAAACATTTGATGACAGGTCGAAACGTCGAATGAAAAAAGCTCCGCACATCGGGATTTCCGTTGCGCGGAGCTTTGTCTTTATAAAGCAGGGATGAACAGTTTTTTCTGCAAAGTCCGTTCGCTGAACACCCAGCCGGTATAGGAGCTGACGATTTCTTGTGTAGCAGCGTCGATTCTGACGACGGCAACGAATGGATAGACTTCCTTCGTGAAATAACGCAGGTTGGTGAAGCGGTATTCGACAATGCCATCTTTTCGTGAGACCGTATACGTATGAATCTTCGAGAACTCAAGAAATGCTTGCAAGTCCGCGTTTTGTTTAACAATTTCATACAAGGCGTCACCATGCGGTTCGTCCTTGATTCGGAAGTTTCCGCATTCGATGACGGTTCCACTGTTGATCTTAACGACAGAATACTCATCGCGTAAACGTGCTGCGACATGCCACTCATCCCATTTCATGCCAGGTGAGATGAAAAGCTTGTGTGCGCCGCGATAATAGCGCGCTGCGGTCGCAAGCGCGTCATTTCGCAACTTGAATTGAACAGCGTAGTAAATGATGACGATGGCAATCAAAATCGGGAAGATGACGATCGTCGCTTTCGTCAATAACCAAATCCCGAACGCGGCATAATACATCGTGAACAGATACGGATCAAATGTGTTGATGACACCCCAACCAATCCAGGATTTTTTGAACGGGTGTAAGGCTTGTGTTCCGTAAGCGTTAAACAGATCGACGAAGACATGAAGAGCGACAGCGATCTGTGCCATCAGCCATAATGAAGTCGGAGGTACACCGAATAACGTGCCGATGACGATCGAAAGTAATAACGGCCAGGCGAGTAAGGCGATCAATCCGTGTGATTTTCCGCGGTGTTGGCGCAAATAGGCGCTGTTTCCTTTAAACTTGAAGACAGTGTCGAAGTCCGGGGCGTGTGAGCCGACGAGCGCCGTCGTCGTCACGGCAGCAAACATCGTCGTGCTCGCTGCGACGTCAGGGTGTAGCGTCGAGATGGCGGCGAGACAAAGTCCCATGCCGATATGCGTACCAGTATCCAATGCGAATTCGCTCCTTCTATAAAATCGTGATGGTGAATCCATCGTGGTTCTGCCGAGTAATTTTTAATTAATATATCGTATCCAAGAGAAAAGAGGTAACCTTTTGACTGTCGTTCAAGAATATTTCACAAACTTTAACAAAACACAATTTACCACAGAACTAATTGCCTGGTTCCTTCGTGAACAGCGAGATCTCCCATGGCGAAAAACCAAAAATCCTTACCATATCTGGATTAGTGAAATCATGCTCCAACAAACGCGCGTCGACACAGTTATTCCGTATTATGAGCGCTTCACGAAACGTTTTCCGACACCGCATGATTTAGCAGCGGCGGATCAAAGTGAAGTCCTGAAGCATTGGGAAGGCTTAGGGTACTATTCCCGTGTCAAGAATCTTCAAATCGCGGTTCAGGAAGTTGTTGAAAAATATGATGGAATCGTGCCCGATGAGAAGGAATTGTTCAGTCAACTGAAGGGTGTCGGTCCGTATACGACAGGAGCAGTTCTATCGATTGCTTATGGGCAAGCAGAACCGGCAGTGGACGGGAACGTGATGCGCGTCCTATCGCGTGTACTTGGAATTTATGAAGATATCGCTGCACCGAAGACGCGAAAATTGTTTGAAGCGGCCGTGCGTCAATTGATTGATCCAGCTGATCCGTCAAGCTTCAATCAGGGGTTGATGGAACTTGGCGCGATGGTCTGTACGCCGAAGTCACCAATGTGTGGACTCTGTCCTGTTCAAGACGTTTGTTTCGCATATGACCGAAATGCACAGGAAGAATTGCCTGTGAAGACGAAGAAAGGAAAGACGCAAATTATTCCATATGATGCTCTTGTTTATGAAGCAGACGGAAAAATCGCAATTGAACAACGGGCGGAGACCGGTTTGCTTGCTGGCATGTGGCAATACCCACTTCGAGAAGCAGAAGAAGAGCGTGACGGAACGCTTATCGGACATGTTCGACACATCTTCTCACACCGGATTTGGGAGATTGCTGTCTATCGCGTGACGGAACAGCCGGACCAGACGATACTAGTTGATCAGGAAACGTATGCGACGCATCCGATATCTGTCGCCCAAATGAAGATTGATCGACTATTAAAGGGGGAGATTTAATGCATACTTTTCGATTTGAGACGCGTGTCGATACATCAAAGAAGCAAGCGTGGGATTTTTTAAGTGATGCCAAGGCATTGAGTCGATTGACGGTATTTCCGCAAGTGAAGACGTCGGGTGATACACGGACGCGAGCCGGGAATACGATTCGTCTACGTGTCGGAGTTTCACCACTATTTGTCTCGTGGACGTCTTGGATTCCTTTCGTAGAAGAATATGTCTTCGTCGATGTTGGTACAAAAGTGCCGTATCCGTTTCGTGCCTGGTGCCACGTGCACCGAGTCGAAGAACGTGAATCTGGCGTCTATTTCATGGATGAAGTGACGTATGCCTCCTTCTTACCAGCCTTCGTCATTGAAGCATTCATCTTGAAACCGATGTTCAAACAGCGAAAAAATGCGATTTTGAATCACTTTCAAGGCTGAATTCCGTCATTTTTCTGAAAAAATACCCTTTCGTTTTTCATGTGTTCTGAAAATGGGTATAATAAGCACGAGAGTATAACAGAATGGAAGAAAAACGCTTTAGAAAGGAGTAGCACATGAGTCGATTCCCAAAAGAAAGTAGCAAGATTGAGATTCAAAGTTTCAAACATAACGGGAGCTTACACAGAGTTTGGGAAGAAACGCTCGTGCTGAAATCGACGGAAGAAGAATTGATTGGGTTCAATGATCGCATCATGGTCAGTGAATCGGATGGTCGTCAGTGGCGAACGCGAGAGCCTGCAATCTGTTATTTTTCAACAGAACTCTGGTTCAATGTCATTTGCATGATTCGGGAGGATGGCATTTATTACTACTGTAACCTCGGATCCCCTTCTACGTTCGATGAGAAAGATCGAGCAGTCAAGTACATTGATTATGATTTAGATATCAAAGTATATCCGGATATGTCCTACATGATCCTCGATGAGGACGAATATGAGAAACATCGCCGCGAGATGAATTATCCGAAGGCGATCGATCGTATTTTGAAAGACAATGTCCAAATCCTGATCCAGTGGATTCGTAGTCGCAAGGGTCCATTTAACCCGGCTTTTGTGGATATGTGGTATCGTGAATATGAAACAAGATATCGGAGATGATGGTTCGCCATCGTCTTTTTTTAGTTGAAGGAAGTGAAACATGTGGCAACACAAGCAAAACGTAAGAAACAAGGCTCGATTCGTCGGTATATGGCGTTCGTCAAGCCGTATCAAAAACAGATCCTCTTGACGGTCTTCGTCGGGATCATCAAGTTCTCGATCCCACTCGGACTTCCATTGTTGTATAAGTACATCATCGACCATATCCTAACTGGGAACACGATGCCGATGGCTGAAAAAAGTAAGCAATTGGCATATTTGATCGGAGCAGGTGTCTTCATCTTCTTGATCGTCAAGCCGCCGCTTGAATACGTTCGCCAATATCTCGCACAATGGTCAGCGTCGAAGATTCTATTTGACGTACGGAACCGATTGTTTGATCATGTTCAGAAATTGTCGCTTCGTTTTTATTCGAATACGAAAACCGGAGAAGTCATTTCGCGGATCATCAATGATGTCGAGCAGACGAAAGACTTCGTCGTCACAGGATTAATGAATCTATGGCTTGATATGATCACGATTTTTATTGCCATTGCCATCATGTGGACGATTGATCCGAAGTTGACGCTTATCGCCATCATTCCTTTACCCTTCTACGCCCTCGCCGTTAAGTTCTTTTACGGTCGCTTACGTGGATTGACACGGGAACGCTCGGCAGCACTTGCGGAGCTACAAGGTCATTTGACGGAGCGGGTCAACGGCATGGCGGTTATCCGTAGTTTTGCACTGGAACCACACGAGAACAAAGCGTTCAAACATCAAAATGATGGGTTCTTAAAAGCAGCGCTTCGTCAAACGAACTGGAATGCGCGGACATACGTCGTCGTATCGACGATTACGGACTTCGCACCAATCCTGATCTTCGGAACGGCGGCGTTCTTCGTCTTGAACAATCAAGTGACACTCGGGACGATGGTCGCGTTCATTGGTTATATCGACCGTCTGTATGCACCGCTCGGTCGTCTCGTCAACTCCTCAACGACGTTGACACAGTCGATTGCCTCGATGGACCGGATGTTCGAGTTTTTAGATGAGCCGTACGACATTACGGAAAAACCGAATGCGCGTGAACCGAAAGATGTCCGCGGAAACGTTCAATTTGAAAACATCAGTTTCGCTTATGAAGAAGGCGGCGAGCTGGCGATCGATCGCTTGACGCTTGACGTTCAGGCAGGCGAACGGATTGCTTTCGTCGGGATGTCAGGTGGCGGGAAATCAACGCTCGTCAGTTTGATTCCGCGTTTTTATGATGTGTCTGCCGGTCGGATCACGCTTGACGGTGTTGATATTCGTGACTTGAAGTTGCGAGGTCTTCGCGATCAGATCGGGATGGTCATGCAGGAATCGATTCTATTTAGTGAGTCGGTCCAAATGAACATCAAGATGGGGAATCCGGACGCGACGGACGAGGAAGTCATCGCAGCAGCAAAAGCAGCGAATGCCCACGAATTCATCGAACGATTACCGAACGGTTATCATACGCCGGTCGGTGAACGAGGCGTCAAGTTATCGGGTGGTCAAAAACAACGTCTTGCGATTGCGCGGGTCTTCTTGAAGAATCCGCCGATTCTAATCTTGGATGAGGCGACGAGTGCGCTCGATTTAGAGAGCGAAGCGATGATTCAAGATTCGTTAGCGCGTCTTGCAAAAGGGCGGACAACGTTTACTGTCGCGCACCGTTTATCAACGATTACCGATGCCGATAAGATCGTCGTCATTGAAAATGGTCAGATTACGGAAATTGGCACACACGAAGTTCTCATGCAAAAACGAGGCGCTTATTTTGAACTGTATGCCATTCAAAATCTGGAACTCGTCGAATAACAAAAAACAGCGCCCCTTGCGAGGGCGCTGCTTTTTTAGTGAAGAGACTTAAAGTCGAGCAAAGGCACGATTGACTGCTGCGATCGTCTCCTTGATGTCGGCTTCCGTATGTTCCGTCGTCAGGAACCACGCTTCGTATTTCGAAGGAGCGAGGTTGACGCCTTCTTCTAGCATCAATTTGAAGAAACGTCCGAACATCTCGCTATCTGCACGTTCTGCACCATCGTAATCGATGACTGTTTCATCCGTGAAGTAGACCGTCATGGCACCTTTTAGACGGTTGATCGTAATCGTGACGTCATGACGTTTTGCTGCTTCCAGTACACCTTGTTCGAGTAAGGCACCGAGGTGATCAAGTTTTTCATAGACACCAGGCTGCTCAAGTAATTCAAGACAAGCGATACCGGCAGCCATGGATGCTGGGTTACCTGCCATCGTTCCCGCTTGATAAGCCGGACCGAGTGGCGCGACGTGTTCCATGATTTCCTTGCGACCGCCATAAGCACCAATCGGTAAACCACCACCGATGATTTTGCCGAGCGCCGTCATATCGGGGCGGATATCGAGTAACTCTTGTGCACTGCCGTACGTGAAACGGAATGCAGTGATGACTTCATCGTAAATAACAAGTGCATCGTGAGCATGCGTAATTTCGTTGACTGCAGCAAGGAATCCAGGTTGCGGTTCGACGATACCGAAGTTTCCGACGATCGGTTCAACGAGTACACAAGCGACTTGATCGCCCCATTGTTCCATGATTTGACGGTACGATTCAATATCATTGAACGGTGTCGTGATGACTTCTTTTGCCGTCGCTTTCGTGACACCTGCTGAATCGGGAGAACCAAGTGTCGCTGGACCACTTCCTGCTGCGATCAGCATCAAATCCGAGTGACCGTGGTAACAGCCACTGAACTTCACGACAAGCTCACGACCTGTATATGCTCGTGCGACGCGAATCGTCGTCATGACGGCTTCCGTTCCGGAGTTCGTAAAACGTACTTTTTCAAGCGAAGGAATCGCTTTTTGTAGTTTATGTGCAAAGTCGATTTCTAGACGGTGGGGCGTGCCATAAAGAAGACCGTTCTGGGCAGCGTGTGTGATCGCTTCCGTAATGTGGGGGTGACCGTGTCCTGTGATGATCGGACCGTAGGCCGCTAAGTAATCAATGTAGCGATTGCCATCGACATCATAAAAGTAAGCACCTTTTCCGCTTTCCATATAGACAGGTGCACCGCCGCCGACGGCTTTGAATGAACGGGATGGGCTGTTGACGCCACCAACGATACACTCTTGTGCGATTTCATATAACGCCTCTGAAGTAGGGCGAGTAGTGTGGGTAGACATGAGGATTCCTCCAATCGATGATTCGTGAAAAATATCACGATATGATTGTATCATGGACGTCAAATCCGGTGCAGAGCCGTTGACGGAATGACTTTTTGTAGGTAGACTAATTATAAAGATTATAATCTGATAGTCAATGAAAGATAGAAATGAGGGGATGGACGTGGCTAACGAAATGCTGGATGACGCCGTGAAGTCACTTCGGGAATCAGGCGTTCGAATGACACCACAACGTCACGCGATTTTAGAATATCTGACGACGGGACACACACATCCGACAGCGGATGAGATTTATCGTGCACTCGAACATCGATTTCCAAATATGAGTGTGGCGACTGTATATAATAACTTACGCGTGTTTCGAGAAAAAGGAATCGTTGAGGAAATGAATTACGGAGACGCTTCAAGTCGCTTCGACTTCGTTACGACACGCCATTACCACATGATCTGTGAAAATTGCGGAAAGATCGTTGACTTCAACTATCCTGTGCTCGATGATGTCGAAACGGTTGCGGCGCACTTAACAGGCTTTAAAGTCGATCGTCACCGATTAGAAGTGTACGGAACTTGCCCGGACTGTCAATCGAATGTCCAATAAAAAAACGAGCTGCCCTTAGCGGGGAGCTCGTTTATTGTGTTTATTGTACTTTTCGTCAAATTCTTTTCCTTCGAGAGAAGGATCCATCGTCAGTGGTTCGTCACAATGCATACATAAGTCAACGCGACCAAGGACTTTTGTCTCTTTTCCGCAATTCGGACAAGTAACGACAGCTGCCTTCGTTGATGTTAGACCAATCAAGAAGTAGAGTGCCGTACTGGCGAGAACCATAACGAAACCGAGAAGCATGAGTAAGACCATGATGATCTCGAATTGTTTGAGTAATAGACCGCCGTACATGACGAGCATACCGCCGAATACGAGAAACATTGCTAAGTTTCGCGCGCGGTTTATTTTATTTTTACGTTGTTTTTTCAAGTGAATTCCCCCTGTTGTCAGTCTAGCATAAGATGCGGGATTGCCTGAAGAAGGAAAGCTTGTTTTTTTGTCGAAAATGGTAACGACGAGTTCGTATAGAAGGGTGAGAAGTAAATGGAACAAGCAACACGAACGATTTATTCGGAATACGCGGCTTATCGTGAAACTCAAGGAATCATTGCGGTCGAAAAACGACAACCACGGGATTCTCTGACAGATCAATTTGATACACTTCTTGTTGTCATCACAAGAGATCCGGAAGTCGAATGGACGATTAAACATTACCGATTGAATACGTTGAAAGTATCTTTACATCTTGTACACGAGGATGTGTTATCGCGTTGGATTTTATTGAACGCTAATCGACGAGCAATTCATTGGATTGCTGAAGGGACGATCGTATTCGAACGAAACGATTACTTAGTTGACTTAAAAAGACAACTACTCGATTTTCCTGATGAGGAACGACATTTACAGATGACGATTTCCTTTGCTAAATTGTTGCGTCGTTTCCAAGATGGAAGAAACTTGTTTAGTCGCGGACATCATTATGATGCCTATACACATGTCCATCATGCGTTGCATCACCTGGCACGGTTATCCGTCCTCGAAAAAGGAAAACATCCTGAAACGGTCGTTTGGGAACAGGCGCGACTCGATGACCCGGATGTCTATAAACTATACGAGCAATTATTGATGAGTGAAGAGACACTAGATCAACGTATTCATCTTGCTTTGATTGGGCTTGAGCACCTTTTGCAGTCCAAGGTTTTATCGGGAGGACGCTATTTATTCGAAATTATGCGTGAACGGACGGATCCTTGGACGATGTATGAATTGATGGAAGAAGAACGATTGCAAGAAGTTAAAGTGGATTTGAGCAGCTTAATCGATTTCTTCATGCGAAAAGGTTTGATTCGTATCTCATATCAAACGACTAAAGGGGCGGGAGTCGAACTCGTGACGTATGAGCCGGTCGTATGACGATCGGCTTTACTTTTTCTTAGAATTGTTTTTGCTATATATAGAAGAAAAAAAGATTTTAAAAGTTTTTTTAAAAAAACTATTGACGGTATTATACCGAGATAGTATATTAATACATGTCGACAGGGCAACACGCGCTGGATGGTGACAGGAAAGAAAAAAGATTTCAAAAAAGGATTGACGCTTAAGTTATTCCGTGATATCTTATTAAAGTCGCTGAAAACGACACGACGAACTTTGAAAACTGAACGATGAGGCAAAAATCGTATTCTACGGAATACAAAAACGAATGAAGCGCAAGCTTCGTCAATCGTGTATGGAGAGTTTGATCCTGGCTCAGGACGAACGCTGGCGGCGTGCCTAATACATGCAAGTCGAGCGCAGGAARCTGACGGAACTCTTCGGAGGGAAGGCAGTGGAATGAGCGGCGGACGGGTGAGTAACACGTAAGGAACCTGCCTCAAGGATTGGGATAACTCCGAGAAATCGGAGCTAATACCGGATAGTTCAACGGACCGCATGGTCCGCTGATGAAAGGCGCT
>NZ_LMPV01000009.1 GCF_001423965.1 Exiguobacterium sp. Leaf196
TGTGACCGAAGTCACGATTGACGAAGCTTGCGCTTCATTCGTTTTTGTATTCCGTAGAATACGATTTTTGCCTCATCGTTCAGTTTTCAAAGTTCGTCTGCCGCCTTAGCGACTTTAATAGATTAACAGGTTGTTTTGTTTATGTCAACCATGCTTTTAAAAAAACTTTTCAGCCCCAACGAACCGTTTATAAAAGGCGTCTCGCTGGAACATTTATTAATATAACAACAAAATTCGACAAACACAAGCATTATTTTAAAAAAACTTTGCAAAGAGTTTAAATCCTCTTCGCAAAGTCTTTACCTTCTTAACATGGCGCCTACTGTAAACGCGATATTCGCTGGGCGTTCTGCTAGCCGTCTCATCAAATACGTATACCAGTCCAAACCATGCGGAACGTAGATGACGACACGATAACCTTGTCGAACTAACTCTTGTTGTCGTTTTGGTCGCATGCCTTGAAGCATTTGAAATTCAAACCGTGATGGATCAATTTGTTTCATTTGAGTAAAGTCAATGATTTGCTGAATAACTTGTTCATCATGTGTCGCGATTTGCGTGTAGTTGCCTTCTAACAAATTAATCTTCACTAATTGAAGGTACGTCTCATCGACGGTCTTTTTAGGTTGAATATAGGTTTCATCGTCTCCATCGTATGCGCCTTTGACGACACGTACTGTTGCCTGAAGACGTTCTAGATCAAAACGACTGCGGTATACATTTGCCTGTAATGCAATTCCGACGTTCGGATATCGTTCATGCACGCGTTCAAATATTTGCACAATCGACTCAACCATCGTTGCTTCTTCCATGTTGACTGTCACACGCATATTTCTCTGATCAGCAACCTCTGCAATACGACTCAACTGTTGATAGGCGATATCTGGATCAATCCTTAATCCGATTGAAGTAAGTTTTAAAGATACTTGTGCATCTAGATCATATGCTTTGATTTGTCCGATGACTTTGATGCATTCATTCGCAATATCTACTGCGTCTTGTTCAGTCTCGATGAATTCGCCTAAACAATCTACTGTCGCCGCTCGTCCATCTTGATTGAACTGTTTGACTGTGTCGAGTGTCTCTTCCGCGCCCTGCCCTCCGACGAACAATGTTCCACCAAGTGGTAACCCGACTTTTCTGGCGAATTGAATAAGTAACTTATTCTCGGCCAAGTACTCGAATACAGGTCCAGTAATCTTCTGTAACATCTGAATCACCCTCTCTCTTCTCCCTTACCCTCTCCCTAACAAAAAAACGTCTTTCTTCTATATAGAAGAAAGACGCAGTTTGAATTAGTGCAACCAGATGAAGTAACCGAGGAATCCAAGTGATAATACGTACATGATTGGGTGTACGTCCTTTGCTCGTCCTTTTGCGATCATCGTGACCGGGTAGAAGAGGAAACCGAATGCAATCCCTGTTGCGATCGAATACGTTAATGGCATCATGATGACGGTCAAGAAAGCCGGAACCGCATACTCGAATTTTTTCCAATCGATTTGCAGCAATGAAGCTGCCATCAATACACCGACGATGATCAATGCGGGTGCTGTGACCGGCGCAGTGATGATCGCGAGTAACGGTGAGAAGAATAAAGCGAGACCGAAGAACAATGCTGTAACGATGGCTGTCATCCCTGAACGACCGCCTGCTGCGACTCCAGCACTGGATTCAACGTATGAAACCGTCGTCGATGTTCCGAGAATCGAACCGGCTACGGTTGCTGTTGAGTCAGCGATTAATGCGCGACCTGCGCGTGGTACTTTATTTTCTTTAATTAGACCCGCTTGGTTTGCTACCGCAACCAACGTGCCCGCTGTATCAAAGAAATCAACGAAGAAGAAAGTCAGGATGACAATCATCATTTGGACCGTGAAGATTTCATTAAAGTGAAGAAATGCCTGTCCGAAGGTCGGTGCAATACTTGGTGGTGCTGAAACGATTTCACCAAAACTAGTCGGAACTGGAATTAATCCGAAAATCATTCCGGCAATGGCTGTTATAATCATTCCGAAGAAAATCGCGCCTTTGACACCGCGTGTCATCAAGACAGCTGATACGACAAGACCGAATACTGCGAGAAGTGTTGTTCCCTTGCTTAGGTCACCGAGCGAAACAAGTGTTGCTTCGTTGGCAACAACTAAACCACCTGTTTTCAAGCCGATAAAGGCGATGAACAAACCGATACCTGCTGCGACTGCCATTTTCAACGGCTCTGGAATCGCATTGATGATCACTTCACGAATGCCTGAAGCCGTTAATACCATGAAGACGAGACCTGAGACGAGAACGCCCGAAAGTGCAGTTTGCCATGGAATACCCATGCCAATGACGACACTATATGCGAAGAAGGCGTTTAAACCCATACCCGGTGCAAGCGCAATTGGATAATTCGCAAATACTCCCATTGTGATGGAACCGATGATTGCGACGAGCGCTGTAGCACCGAATACCGCTCCCGCATCCATGCCTGCCTCTGCTAATGTGTTCGGGTTGACGAATAAGATGTACGCCATCGCGAAGAACGTCGTCATGCCGGCGATGAACTCTGTACGCATGTTCGTACCAAGCCCATTGAAATCAAAGAAACGCGCAATCGCATTTTCTTTTGCTTTCGGTTGGTGTGGCTGTTTCAATTGTGTGCTCATGATTGCCTTCCTTCCAAATAAGCCGTCTCCTTGAAAACGAAAAACGGCCCTTACCTAAGCGGTAAAAGCCGTTTCAATAAGCGCACGATGTTGCATGTGCGCCGTAGTAGGAACCTTTACGGTGTTCCTGTAGAGACTTCCGGGCCCTATCCCCAGAATTATACGGCATTATTTATGTTTTTTTAGTGGTATGAAAAATAAGAACAGACACATCGTAGCACGGTCAAATTCATGGGTCAACCATAAAAACGAAATTTAACCACTTATTTTATCCGAACGTTCGGTTTTGTAAGCGTTATTTTTGAGTTGTCTTTAATTTGCAGTAAAAAAGGAGATAGCTGATCGCCATCTCCCTCTTAGTTTGGTCCATTACAGTCGTTTATGATCGTCACGGTCTACGTCCGTTCTCGTATCCGTACCTTCATCAATATCTGCTTCCTCGCGTCGTACCGTTTCAGATACAGTTTCTGTATCTCGCACTTTACGTTTTCCAACAACAATTTCTTCAGAGACTACATCTTCTTTTGATACTACTACCTTTTCTTCTGAAAGCGGTACGTGAATGGAGTCGTTCTCATCTACAAAAGCATCTGTTCCCGACGCATTATGATCCACTTTACGTCGTTCCACATAAACTTCTTCCCTCTCTACCGGCACCTCGATCGATTGTTGATCTTCGACTACGTGTTTACTGACGTTTACCTCCCCTGTTTGCACTCTTTCTTTATCTACATTTAACCGTTCTTCATGCAGGCGAAGGCGTTCTTCTTCTGTATCACTGTTCGTTTCAGTAACGCCAGACCGATCGACCCCTGGAGTATCGTCATAGTCTTGGCTTCGGTCTGCACTTAAAGTGTTGTCGTAGCCTTGGTCTCGATCTGTGCGGGAAAGAGAGCCGTTATCAGAGAGATGGTCGTTGTGAGCCCGATTTGCTTCGACTCCCGTGCGATCATATTGATTATCGTTTACTCCAGAAGTTTGGTTGTAGCTTTGACTATGCTTTTCGTAAGAATCGCCATAGTCGCTGTCTACATATAAAACCAGCTTGCCGCTTTCTACCTGACGACGGTATTCTTCTGATTCATCATGCGATAAGCCCATTCCGCGGAATGCTTCCGTAGAAGAGTCGTCTGAAAAGGCAGCCATGAATTTCCCCATAAATCCTTGGTGCTCTTGTTCACCGGCAGTATCTACATTGACGTTTGTCTGATTCTCTACCATGGAGAAGGAATGTTTATCTTGAGCCACGACATACATATCTCTTTCGTCATATCCCTGCGCTTTCAATTCGTTTACTTTACTCAGTACTTCCGCTTGGGTATTAAATACTTGGATAAATGTATCTTCTTTTCTCGTCATGATCTCTTCCTCCTTTTTAATAAATGCCACAAAAAATAATAATTAGCTCTTGAAAATCAATCTTATATGCCAACAGTTTGAATTTCCCCTACTTTTTTTCTGATTAAACCTGATTTTTTTGTACATCTTTTTTAATTATTGAAGGCTTTTTGGAATGTATTGATCCTGTTTACTAGAGCATGTTCATTATTAAAATTTTTCCTGTTTAAAACGTTTTAGTCATGCTACGCAACAAGAAAAGACCCTTACCTAAGAAGTAAAAGCCGTTTCAATAAAGGTACGATGTTGTATGTGCGCCATAGTAGAAATCATTACGGTGTTCCTGTAAAGTCTTTCAAACCCTGTCCCCGGAATTATACGATAATATTTTTTATTGATATGAAAAACAAACACAGCCACATCATAGCATGGTCAAATTTATGACTAAACCATAATCTAGTCGATCGACTTCAGCTCATGCCCAATCTATTATGAGAGCGTGCATCCTATCCGTTTAATGATTTATTATATATTCCAGTAAAAACTAACAAAATATCTCGATACATCTTAATTGAATCTCTCGAATAAATTGATTTTGTCTAATGTCATCCAACAGTTCGATGCGATTGGTTACGAAAAAAGCTCACTTCCATTCACAAATAATGTGAACAAAAGAGAGCTTCATTTTGAAATCGAATTGTTGAAGGTGAAACAGACTTCATTTCACCTATCCCCTTTAACACATTGATAGGACAGGCTTCATGAGACGAATTTTCTCAGCAAGTCTAGTTCTTATTCCCACTCAATCGTTGAAGGTGGTTTCGACGTCACATCGTATAGGACGCGGTTGACGTTCTGGACTTCGTTGACGATTCGAACCGAGATCTTCTCAAGCACGTCCCATGGGATACGTGCCCAGTCTGAAGTCATCCCGTCAATTGACGTAACAGCGCGGATTCCGACAGCATAGTCGTATGTCCGCTCATCGCCCATGACACCAACCGAACGGATTGGAGGAAGGACTGTGAAGTACTGCCAGATTTCGCGCTCGAGTCCTGCTTTTTTAATCTCATCCCGAAGAATGAAATCAGATTCACGAACGATTTCGAGTTTTTCATCTGTGATTTCACCAAGGACACGAATTCCGAGACCTGGTCCTGGGAACGGCTGACGCCACACGATTTCATCAGAAAGACCGAGTTCTTTCCCGAGTTCACGGACTTCATCCTTGAACAACGTGTTGATCGGTTCGATCAATTTAAACTGCATGTCTTCTGGCAATCCACCGACGTTGTGGTGTGATTTGATTGTTTGTGCCGTATCCGTACCACTCTCGATGATATCCGTGTAGAGCGTACCTTGGGCAAGGAAGTCCATATCCGTTAGTTTTGAAGCTTCTTCATCAAAGACGTAGACGAATTCGTTGCCGATGATTTTACGTTTCTGCTCTGGATCTGAGATACCACGGAGTTTATCGAGGAAACGGTCCTGGGCATCAATCTTGATGACGTTCATGTGGAAGTGATCCGCGAATGTCTTCATGACGCTCTCCGCTTCACCTTTACGCAGTAAACCGTGATCGACGAACATACATGTCAATTGATCACCGATTGCTTTGTGAATCAAGGCTGCGACGACAGACGAGTCGACACCACCTGAAAGGGCACAAAGAACTTTTTTATCGCCGACTTGTTCTTGGATCTTCGCTACTTCGATTTCGATGAAGTTCTCCATTGACCAGTCGCCTGCACATTTACAGACTTCAAAGAGGAAGTTCTTGAGCAATTCTTTTCCGAAGACCGTATGGTTTACTTCTGGGTGATACTGCACACCATACATTTTCAACTCTTCGTTCTTGATCGAAGCGATTGGACATGACACGTTCGTCCCATCAACGACGAATCCGTTTGGCACAGATGTGACGAGGTCACTGTGACTCATCCAGACCGTTTGTTCTAGCGGTAAGTTCGCATACATCGGTGACGGGTCTTGTAACGTCAATGTGGCTTTTCCATATTCACGATGTCCCGCACGTTCCACTGTTCCGCCGAAATGTTGTGACATGAGCTGCATGCCGTAACAGATTCCGAAGATTGGAATACCGAGGTCGAAGATTTCCGGGTCACACCGGTACGCATCCTCTGCGTAGACGCTACGTGGACCACCTGAGAAGATGATACCAGCAGGTGCGATTTCTTTTACTTCAGCTGCAGTGATTTTATGCGAATGCAATTCACTGTAGACACCAAGGTCCCGAATACGACGTGTGATCAATTGATTGTACTGTCCTCCAAAATCGAGGACGAGAATCATTTCCTGGTCCAAATGTGCTTCCAAATCTGTTCCCGCCTTTCTGATTTCATGCGTACCCTATGAAAAAAGCCCGCTCTTCGCCCATGGATAAAATGGAAAAAGAGCAGGCCGCTTCACAAAAAAATGTATACGAAGGGTCTGCTCCTTCATAGTCAGGTCGTTTAAGGTGACCCGGTAGAGACTCTCGCGCCATATTCGCGAGTATATACAAAGGAGATTGCATGTGTGTGATTTACGTTGTTCCCATTGTACCTGTATCGTTTCGTAAATATCAACCCTCTACATGACGAATGATATTTTCGAAATATTCACGTTTTTTATCGGCCGATAATGATTCTCCACCATAAACCATCCGCTCGTAAGCATCCGTCAACGGTCGCATCGCGTACGTCTCGTAGTACCCATCAACTTCGTGAGCAAGTTCCGCAAGCGTCCGACCATCTTGATAATGGAATCCTTTTTTATCAAGACGCCGCAAGAGATACCGATACATCCGTCGGAATCCTTCCGGTCGTTCAATCTGTCTCCGGAAGAAGAGAATCGCAAGCGTCCGAATAATCGGTTTTCGGAATAAGTAGAGGAACAAGAGAGCAAGTGCCGTCAGGAAGATTGGCCAAAATGGAATTGACTTCTGCTCCGTCTGTCCGGCGCTAGTCGTCTGTTCTTCATCGAGAAGATTTTCTTGAGGACGATTTGGCGTCGTTGTCTCCGTATTATCTTCTGTCTCACGTTGCGGATTTGCTTGTTCCGTCTCGTTGTTCGTTTCCCGATCGATCGTGTATTGTCCTGCTCCATCGAAACTGACTGTCGGTTCAAGCGGTACCCAGCCCGGTCCTTCAATGTAAACTTCGACCCACGAATGGGCATTTTTATTGCGTACTGTATAACTCGTCACGGCAGCTCCGATGACGTCGGATTCGCCCCCCGTGAATCCTTTCACCCAACGTGCGGGTAACCCAGCTGCCCGAAGTAACACAGTGGCTGATGTCGAGAAGTTATCACAGTATCCGAGTTTCGTCTCGAACAGGAACTGATCGACGTAATCCTGATTTTCTTTCGGTACAGCAACATCTTCTGTATTGTATTCAAAGTTTTCTTCTTCGAAATAATTTTCAATCGCCCGTGCTTTGTCCCATGGTGTTTTTTTGTTTTCAACGATTTGATTCGCTAAATCACGGACACGTTGCGGTAAACCTTCCGGCAGTTGGAGATACCGTTCTGTTTCTCTATCCGATAAATTGACCGGTTCATCTGTCTGGAGCTGTTCTTCCGTAAAGAGTGGGTACGAATAGTCGATTCGATAGTTCCGTTGACGATCCGCCTCGTCGAGATACGAAATTTTTTGATTCTCGGGGTCAACCAACACATTTTGTCGTTGTTGATTCACTTCGACCCGTACATTGTCACCATTATATGGCACGAATGGTAATTCACGCGCCATTTCAAATGTTGCTGTCTCTTCGCGGGTCTTGACCTCTGTACCGAAGGTCGAGAAAAAACCACGTCCATCGATTTCAGGGTTTGACTCCGACAAGATCCAACCTTTTCCGGTATAAATATCTTTTGTTTCAACGCGCCAGTAGCGGTTTCCTTCACTTTCGACTTGGAAGACTTCTCGGTCGTCCATCTGGAATGGTCCTCCAAGTTGCTCATCGTTGTTACCGTACCCGACCTTTTGAATCGCATTTGTCGGCTCTCCTTCCCCTTCAAGACCCGACGTCAAATCGTACCAACTGTCTTGCCATGTCGCATTGATGACAGGACTTTGGACAGCAGCGACGATGACAGCTCCCATGATGAATAATGCGCTCAGTGGGCGTACGTAAGAAGCACGCGGTCGTTCATTGACCTCCGTCGCATACAGCAATACCAAAGACAAGATGATCGGATAAAGAATGAACGTCTCTCCCGAGTAATCCGTCCAGGTATCGCAATAGGCGATGAACCCGATGACTCCGAAGGCAAGTCCGAAGACGAACCCACGATTCGGGAACGTCCGGCGCGCGAGATAAGCGATCAAGAAACTGATCAAACCAATCGACAGCGCAAAGGCTGGTCGTCCCGGTAATTCACCATTGATGACACTTCGAATATCCGAGCTGATTTCCGTAAAAATTCCCCACGGTGCAGAACCCGGTGTCAAAATCAAGTAGAACGACAATAGTAGCCCCGCGAGACTGCCAAGTAAGAAGTAACGTCGCGCGAGATGCGATAACAGTAAAGGCAGGAACAGCATCGGTAAGAAGGACCAAAGATGCTCGAATGTCGTCAGTTCGAGAAGTGGTGGCATGAAACAAGTCAAAAGGGCTGCTGCGATGGCGTTCCAGATTAATCGTCGTATCATCGCACTCCCCTCCGTTCTGGTGTATAGACATGAACGGTGGCTTCTTGATTAATCTTCGAAATCCATAGTTCATTGTTTGATTCAAGATCCGGTGTGATGAAGAGGACATTCCCGCTCAATCGAAGCGCCTTAGACGAGTACTCCCATGACTCGATGAACGTTCGCGTCCGACTCGGTTGCGCCGTCATCAGGTAATGCGTCAGTTTCGCTCCTTCAAGTGGTAACGACAATGATTGAACGGCATGCCCGACGAGATGGATCCGATAGCTCAGTCGTCGTTTGTTCAACTGATCCGTCGTTTCTGCGAGCATCGAGATGACACGTTCGAAGGCTTCACCCGCCTCCGTTCCCTCATCAAAGACGATCGTTGTCTCCCGTTCTTGCTCTCGTTCGAACGTCTTCGTCATCAACCCTTGGCGTTTCGCTGTCGCTTTCCAGTCAATCTGATTCATCCGATCCCCACTGACGTATTCCCGGACCCCGACGACGGTAAAGGACGACTGGCGAAGATCAAGTGACACCGGTGAGATCCCCCCATCGCCACGGTCTTCCTCATGGGGAAGCTGAACGGCAAGGCGCGCTGGTTCAATCGCAAGATACGTCTCGACCGGAAACATCCGCTTCCGCTTGAATAACCCGAATGGATCCGTGATTTCGACGATACAGCCTGGAATCTGATACACTCCTCGACGAATCGATGGTATCGTGTAATCGATTTGCTCCGTCTTCCGGTAATGGGCTCGGAGTGGACGGCTGATATCGAGTTTTTCTTCACTGAGTTCGTTCGGAATCACCTCCGTCACTTCGACGGCTCCGACGAGAAACGGAAAACGTCGACGAACCCGTAAGGAAACCGGGATATCGGTTCCAGCAACGAGCATCTTGTTCGATACTTCGCGCGTCGCAAGTGCCTGCGTGACGGGCCAAACGAGAAAGAGCGTCCAGTAGACGGTCAGACCAGCCATGACGTAAAACAGCAAGGAAGCGACATTTCCGCCATCAACGCGCGCATATGCCCATAAGGCTGCCGTCGTCAAAAGTAATACAGCGTAACGCCAACCAATTTGCCACTTCGTCATAGGGACTCCACGTCTTGTTGGATCGGTACAGCAACCTCTTTTTTGATCTGTTCTAAAATCCGTTCCGACGATTGACCGTGATAACGCGCATCCGCTGTCAAAATCAGGCGGTGTGACAGGACTGGAATCAAGAGATGTTTAACATCATCCGGCAAAACGAAACTGCGTCCTTCCATGTACGCCCACGCTTGCGCGACCTTCATCAAGGCAATCGAAGAACGAGGACTCGCACCGAGGTAGAGTGATCCATTCGTCCGTGTCGCTTGGACGAGATGGACGATATATTTTTTGACGGGCTGTGAGACATGGACGTTCTTGACGTCTTCTTTCATCTGGAGCAATTGCTCGCGACCAATTACAGCTTCGAGTGTTTCGATTGGTTCATCCCGTTCAAAACGCGTGAGCAACTTCATTTCTTGCTGGAAATCAGGATAACCCATTTTGACTTTGACGAGAAAACGGTCGAGTTGTGCTTCTGGTAACGGATATGTTCCTTCATGTTCAATCGGGTTTTGTGTCGCCATGACGAAAAAGGGATTCGGAAGCGTATGAATCTCACCATCGACGGTGACGTTCGCTTCCGCCATTCCCTCGAGTAAGGCAGATTGAGTTTTTGGTGATGTTCGGTTGATCTCATCGGCTAAGACGATGTTTCCCATTAAAGGACCCGGTCTATATTCGAACTGGCTTGTTTTCTGATTATACATCGATACACCCGTCAAATCTGACGGAAGTAGGTCTGGCGTGAACTGAACACGTTTGAAGGTCAACCCGATCGATCGGCTGAACGCACGGACGAGCATCGTCTTCCCGACTCCCGGTACGTCTTCTAATAGAACGTGACCGCCCGCTAGTAATGCTGCCAATGATTGTGTGATGACATCTTCCTTACCGATGATGACTTTCTCTACGTTGTCGATAATCGCTTGAATCTCCTTAGTGTATGTTCGCATTGTCAGGCCCCTTGCTCTCATAGTAGTTGAATTTTCTGACTTTTTATATCATCTCATATTCCGCTATACTTTTAAAGAAATACGAGCAGTTTCAAGCACATGAAAAAGGGGGAACGCCGTAGCGTTTCCCCTTATTTGTTTCAGGAACGAACACATGCCGTGATCCGTTCTTGAACCGTGCAGTTGCACGTAAAACACGAATACATCCGTGTCAATGGACAACGTTCGTCAAGTCCGGTGATCCTCTTCTTTCAGAAGCGACATGCGATCGTTCCCTCTACATTGGTAATCATTCATGTGCATCACCATCCTTTCATATATTGAATATTACCGAATATGTTATAAACGAAACGTCGAATTTTAATTATTTTTTCCGATACCGCGCATAGGTCGTCGCGAGTGCGACCGCAAGGACCAGCCCTTTGATGATATTCAACGAATAGTATGGAACAGACAACATGACAAGACCATTTTCAAGAATCCCGACGAGACAAGCCCCGACGAGTGTGCCAAGTGCATTCGGTTTTCCTTGCCCTGCGAACGACGAGCCGATGAAGGCAGCTGCGACCGCTGGCATCAAGTAACCGGACCCGGCGTTGATTTGCGACGATCCGACTTGTGACGCAAGCAAAATCCCACCGATTGCAGCAAGTAAGCCAGCAATCAGATATGCGAGTGCCCGGTAGCGGTTGACACGAATTCCCGTCAGTCGTGCGGCTTCTGGATTCCCACCGATGATATAGAGAAAACGACCGTGTCGCGTATGACTTAAAAAGACATGTGTCATCGCGACAACGACGAGCATGATGACGATGATCCAAGGTGCCTGGCTGATTTTCGCGAACGCCTCCGGAATCGTGCCGACTGTTGGTGTACCGTCTAAGCGCGGCATTCCGGCACTGATTGAACCACCACCAGTATACGTCATCGCGGCACCTTCGACGATGAACATCGTCGCAAGCGTCGCAAACAAATCCGGAATCTTAAACCAGACGATAAGTAAGATGTTCAACAAGGCGACACTTAAAGACAGAAGGAGTGCTAGACCAATCGAGACACCGAGTGGCAGACTGTACCAGACGAAGAATGAGACGACGAAGGAGCTTGCAAGTGTTGCAGTTGATCCTACGGATAAGTCAAATCCATTGATCGTCAATGAAACCGTCAAACCAATCGCGATGATCGTCACGATGGAGATACTTCGTAAAATATTGATCAAATTCGTCCCTTGTAGGAATGTTGGAGCCGTCGTCGCAAAAAACAGGACGAGGGCAAGGATCGCGAGGACGATCCCCCAGTCGTTCAAGAATCCAAGGACCGGACGTAAACCTTTCCCCCGATTCGTTTGTTTTGATACTACCTCATTCATCGTTGCCCTCCTCCTGTCGCATACCACAACAAGGTTTCTTCTGATGTGTCCGCCGTCTTCGTTTCATGGACAATCCGTCCATCGAACATGACGTAGATTCGGTCCGTGACGGCCAAAAGTTCATCCCATTCACTCGTCGCGTAAAGGATCCCTTTTTGTTGTTGCGCGAGTCCGTCAATCAGACGATAAATATCTTGTTTAGCTCCGACATCGACACCTTTCGTCGGTTCGTCCAAGACGAGGACAGAGACATCGGTCAGTAACCATTTTCCGATGGCGACTTTTTGTTGATTCCCACCGGATAGTTGACCTACTTCCTGTTTCACGTCTGCCACTTTGATGCCCAGCTCCTTGACCCATTTCGATGCCTGTTCGACTTCTTTACGACGATCCATCAGTCCCCAGCGGTTGACGAAATCATGAGCTGCCGCTGCCGTCAGGTTTTCTGCGACAGAATCGGCAACAAGAATTCCTTCTTTTCGCCGTTCTTCCGGAACGAGACCAATTCCCGCTTGAATCGCAGCTTGTGGATTGCGAAGGCGATGGGCTTTTCCACCTATACGAACCTCCCCTTCCTGAAACGGGCGATCACCGAATAATGCTTTGCATAATTCCGTTTTACCGGCACCGACAAGACCTGCGATACCAACGACTTCCCCTGCTTGAACCGTCATGGAGATGTCGTGGACGTCCGCATTCGTGGCACTCTCGACCGTCAGTACGTTCGTCGCATTGATCCGTGACGTTTTCGCGACAGACGTAAGCTTACGCCCGAGCATCTGCTCAACGACAGCTTCCTTCGTGATGTCTGTCAAAAGATGTCGCGAGACGAGGTGACCGTCGCGCATGACCGAGATGGAGTCGCAAATGTCATACAATTCTTGTAGGCGGTGGGAAATGAAAATGATCCCAAGTCCCCGTTCCGCTAAACGACGCACGACTGAAAAGAGATGGCTTGTTTCCGCCTGACTGAGAGGTGCCGTCGGTTCATCCAAAATTAAAAAACGACGTTCCTGAACGAGGGCGCGTGCAATCAATACGAGTTGCTTTTCAGCAAGACGTAATTCTTCGACACGTGTCTTGACGGAAATATCCGCCTGTAATGTCGCTAACGCTTCTTTCGCACGCTGTATGTAACGGCGTTGGGATACCAAACCCGTCATTGTTCCGTCCGTCAACAGATCGAGACAGATATTCTCAGCAACCGTCAAATACGGGACAAGCGCCACATCAACCTCTTGTTGGACGAGATCGATCCCGATTCGTTTTGCATCACGCGGAGATTGAATTGACAGTTCTTTCCCGTCAAGACGGATGATTCCTTCATCCGCTGTTTCCGCTCCGGATAAGACTTTCATCAGCGTCGACTTACCGGCACCATTCGCACCGACAAGCGCATGAATTTCACCAGACTTCACCTCAAAGGAGACTTGCTTGAGTGCCTGGACTCCCGGAAACGCAAGTGAAATCCCGGTCATTTCCAGGTGATGATTGATAGACGTCATTGTTTTTTATGGACGTCACGCAACCGGTCCATCCACGGCTCATTGAATTTATCCGACGTACTCCAATCTTTGATGATCGTATCGAGATTATACATCGTTGTGTCCTGCTTCAATGCCTTCTGCTCAACGAGTTTCGCATCGAGATCAAAGCTATCTGGTGTCTTCTCTCCGGCGATTTTCTTAGCCAGTAGTCGCATGTCCGTTTGTCCAATCAGGAATGGATCCACCGCACTCGTCGAAACCCAGTTGCTGCCTTTCTCACGCATCAGGTTGATGTCCTGATTTGAGACATCGATCGAGATCAATGGGATTTCTTGACGTTTATTATCCTTGAGCGATTTGTAAGCGCCTTTTGCGACTTCGTCCCATGCTCCCCAAACGGCATCAACGCTTCCTTTCGGGTATTTCGCGAGAATGGCATTCATCTTTGTCGCGATATCCCCTTGGACATCTTGGAAGTTCGTCGGTCCAACCGTCTCAAGCGTTTTGATTTTGCCGTCTGCTTCGTACGTCTTATAGATTTCCTGACGACGATCGAGCGGGGCAAAACCTGGTCCGAACCAGAGTTTGATGACACGGACCGGCTTTTTGTCCGTCACCTTCGTCACTTCATCGAGTGATAGCTTCGCAAGTTGATGATCGTTTTGGAACGTTTCCGTCACGTCTTGTAGAGATGCCCCTTTTTTCTTCGTGACCGTATCGAACGTCACGACCTTCAGTCCTTTATCGACTGCTGGTTTGATCATGTCATAGGCATAGTCTTCCTTACCGTGCGAAATGATGAGCCCATCATAATCTTGCTGAATCGCCTGCGCGACCAGTTCCTTGAACTTGACATCGTTACCTTCCGAAATGAACGTGCTGACTTTAAAGCCGAGCGCTTCTCCTTCACTTCGTGCGCCATCAAGGAATTGCTTCGTATGGTCGTCCGATGCGAGGTTACGGATGACGGCGATCTTGACGTCCGATTGAACTCCTTTTGGTACATCCTTGACGACTTTCGTCGTCGCTTCTCCATTCGCACAAGCCGCTAGTAATAAGGCCGGTGCTAGGACGGCGTAAGCTAATTTTTTCATGAATTGTCTCCTTATCCGAGGGGTTGAAGCCCCATTAATTTTTCAATCGTTTCTTCATTCGGTTGCGTGATAATACCAAGTTCGGTGATGATGCCCGTGATCAATGTGTGTGGTGTGACATCAAAAGCTGGGTTGAAGACAGCAACTCCTTCTGGTGCTGTCGCAACACCTTGGACAGTCGTCACTTCCTGCGGATCACGTTCTTCAATTTCGATCGCGTCTCCGGAAACAAGTGAGAAATCAAACGTCGAGAGCGGTGCTGCGACGTAAAACGGGATACCGAAAGCTTGAGCGAGTAATGCTAGTTGGAACGTTCCGATCTTATTCGCCGTATCTCCGTTGCGTGTAATCCGGTCCGCCCCGACGATGATTGCATCGATCTGTTTTTCTTTCAGCGTATGGGCGACCATGTTATCTGTAATTAGCGTGACATCGATGCCGGCACGTTGTAGCTCCCATGTCGTCAGTCGTGCTCCCTGCAGTAATGGTCGCGTCTCACTCGCAAAAACAGATAATTCAATGCCGCGTTCTTTTGCGATATAGAATGGCGCAAGTGCTGTTCCATAAGCAGCGGTCGCAATCGATCCAGCATTACAGATCGTTAGGATCCGGTTACCTGACTGGAACAATTCAAGTGCATGAATCCCGATTTGACGTGACGTCTGCGCATCCTGATCGTATAAGGCAATCGTCCGCTGCTCTAGCCGTTCGCGGATCTCTTCTACCGACGTCCCGTCTTGAATGATTGGATTCAATTGATCAAGGACATTTCGTAAGTTAACAGCCGTCGGTCGTGTCGCGAGTAACGTCGCTGATGTCTCAAGCAAGGCTTGCTTATAGATCGACAGTTCTGCTTCAAACCGGTACGCCTCTTGAACGAGTACGAATCCGCCAAATAAACTGATCGCAGGCGCCCCTCGGACGCGCAGTTGTTTAATCGCTTCGACCGCTTGTGCAAGATCGGTAATGACTTCATAGTGTTCTTCCTGCGGTAGACGTGTCTGATCGAGAATCGTCAAGACACGATCTTCATAACGAATACTTTGAACGAATGTACTCATCGGCTAAGTTCCTCCGTTACGTCGAAGTTTCGTAAATCATCAAATGTCCGGCATTCGGTCCGACGTTTGATTAACGCCGATCCTAAACGTAAAGCATGTTGTTTTCGTTCTAGTCGTTCCGTCATAGAACTAATCGTTTCTAAATCAGCGACTGGTGCGAGTCCGATCGTCCGACGAATCAGTTCGCAACCGGCAAAGCCAAGGGCATCCTGCAAGATCGTGCTCAGTACATCGTCGACGAGTCCCGATGTCCGGAATGGTTCGACGGCTTCGCGTTCCCATAAGGCGCGGAACGTCGAAGCGAACGTCAGCCAGAACGTATCGATATCGCGAATCCGGGCATCACGAAGTGCTGAATAATCCGGGTATGCTGCAAAGAATAAGTGGGCGATGAACTGTCCGACATCAAATCCGAATGGACCATAAAAGGCGAATTCTGGATCGATGACTTTCGTTTCCGTTGCCGAAGCAAAGATGCTTCCTGTATGTAGATCGCCGTGTAGCAACGCATCTCCTTTCGTGATGAAAAGCGCTTCGAGTTTTGCGACTTCGCGTTTCAACTCATCGTCCGCCCATAGACGTGCCACCTCTTCTTCAAGCCCGGCTTCAATCTCGTTCGTCTCCGCGTCATGGAACGGATCCGTGAAGATTAATTTTTCCGTGATGTCGCACAAGTCCGGATTGTAGTACGTTCGGGCGACACGTTTTTTTTCAACCGGACCAAGCGCAAAGTCCGATGTATGGAATAAAGTCCGAGCGAGATAAGAACCAATATGTTCCGCAAGCAACGGATACTGTTCACCTGCGAGTAAACCGCTTCGAACGATTGTCAGATGTGAAAGATCTTCCATGACCGTATACGCCTCGTCGTGACTAGCATGAAAAACACGCGGTACGAACGGCACGGCATGCCGGGCGAATTCACGGAGTGCGGATTGCTCGATCCACGCCCGCTCGAGTGATAGTGGCCAGCTTTCACCGACGACTTTCGCGTACGGAAGTGCTTGTTTTAGAATCAATCGATGTTCACCTTCTCGAATTCGAAAGACAAGATTGAGATTGCCGTCGCCAATCTCTTCTGCTTCGACGGCTCCGTCGCCGATCAGTCCTAGTGAGCGGACCCGTTCGATCGCGTCCTGTTCTGTAAATGCTTTGTATGTCATCTCAGTTCCCCCTGTGTGATACACGAAAAAGCGCCTCTTTTCGTCATCGAAAAGAGGCGCAGGAAAGTCACTGCGTCCTCTTATCTCTCAGACGAAACGTCTGTTGGATGTAGCACCGTGCCAAGTGGTCGGTTGCTGCGGCGTCATCGGGCCAATTCCCTCTGCCAACTCGCGATAAGAGTCGTATGTAGTTGTCGTGTGTGATATTGATTTGAATCTTACGCAATCCTCTTCCCTGCTGTCAAATCGAAATCAAGCAGAAACGGATATCGTTTTTGCTCCATATATAGAAAGAGTATTTTCAAAAAAATAAATTTTCTAAAAATAGTTTGACAAGTCGTGACTCTCATGTAAAAATTGCAATTAGATTTCACAATTTCATCCAATTCTTATCAAGAGCAGACGGAGGGACAAGCCCTACGATGTCGCAGCAACCGACCTTTTGGCACGGTGCTAATTCTTGCAGCTACTAAGCTGACAGATAAGAGTCCACGTTCGAATCATTCATGGTCTCTTGTCGCTGACAAGAGACCATTTTTTTATTGAAGGAGGAAAGACATGGCTTACATCACAGCTACTTATCAATTGACCGCCCGCGATCGACTGGAGCAACGCGCCGAACAACTCGCGCTTGGTCTGACGGTTGGTTCCTGGACGGAGCTGAATCATCTTGAGCAACAACAACTCGCCTCATTCAAAGGAGAAGTCGTACATACGGAAGAACGCGACGGTAAAGGCTATATCACGATTCGTTACCCGGAACACAATGTATCGCGCGACTTTTCTGCGATCTTGACGACCGTCTTCGGGAAACTCTCACTCGACGGTGAAATCAAATTAACAGAACTGCTACTACCCGATACATTCACGTCGGATTTTCCAGGTGCGAAGTTCGGGATCGAAGGGGTTCGTTCCTTGATTGGTGTCGAAGATCGTCCACTGTTAATGAGCATCTTCAAAGGGGTCATCGGACGCGATTTATCGTTCCTTCGTGATCAACTCGAAGGACAACTTGCTGGTGGAATCGATCTCGTCAAGGACGATGAGATCTTATATGACAATCCGTTGACACCGACGATTGATCGGGCACGGATCGGACGTGAGGTTATCGATGCTCATTTCCACCGGACCGGTAAACGTGCGTTGTATGCGATCACACTTAGTGGTCCCGTCTTTACGCTCAAGGATCAAGCCAAACGATTGATTGACGCTGGAACAACTGCTTTCTTGTTGAATACCTTCACATACGGACTCGACGTCTTACGTGAATTGGCAAGTGATCCGGAGATCAACGTTCCCATTTTCAATCATCCGGCTTACAGCGGTGCATTGATTGCCAGCCCGAACCACGGTGTTGCAGCGCCTGTCTTACTTGGCACATTACCGCGCGTTGCTGGTGCAGACTTAACACTATTCCCGTCACCTTACGGCAATGTCGCTCTTCCGAAGGACGTCGCCCGCGGCATCGCGGTCGAAGCGACTCGCTTCGGTCAGACGAAAGCGATTTTCCCTGTCCCTTCAGCCGGTATTCACCCAGGACTCGTTGCTCAACTCGTACGCGACTTCGGGATCGATTCCGTCATCAACGCTGGTGGTGGCGTACATGGTCATCCGCAAGGTGCTGCGGCTGGTGTTATCGCTTTTCGTCAAGCACTTGATGCGGCACTCGCAAATGAATCCCTATCGAATGCTGCGTCACGACATGAAGAATTACGAGTCGCGCTCGACGCTTGGGGGATCAAGTCATGACCTTACGAATTCTTTGTGACTTCGACGGTACCGTAACGATGCAGGATAACATCATTGCACTCATGGAGGTATTTGCGCCAGTGAATGACTTCGAACCGTTGAAACGTGGCGTGCTCGACCGGACGTTGTCGATCCAAAGTGGTGTCGGGCAGATGTTCGCGCTTCTGCCGTCCGACGGTAAAGCGGACTATCTTGATTTCTTGATGGAGCGCGCTGTCATTCGCGAAGGATTTTCGGAGTTGCTTCAGTACAGTCGTCGTCAAGGAATCCATTTTTCGATTGTTAGCGGTGGAATGGACTTTTTCGTCGAACCGATCTTAGCACCGTTCCTCGAGCAAGAGCAGATTTACTGTAACATTGCCGATTTCAGTGGTCCATTTGTCCACATCGATTGGCCACACGCCTGCGATGCCCATTGCACGAATGGATGCGGCTGTTGTAAAACATCCGTTGCCCGTACATTATGCAAAGACGATGACGTCATCATCGTCATCGGTGACTCAGTGACGGACTTCGAACTCGCAAAACAAGCGGATCGTGTCTATGCCCGTGATTATCTGATCACGTTGTGTGAAGAAAATGATATCGCCTATACACCTTTTGAGACGTTCCACGATATCGTTCATGATTTAGCACGATCGGAGGTGACGATATGACATTCATGCGACGGTATGAAGAACTACGCGCCATCAAACAAGAACTTGCAGCGCGCGATTGGTTCCCTGGTACGAGTGGTAACCTCGCCATTCGGACGTCCGGTATTCCGATTGAATTTCTTGTGACGGCAAGTGGGAAAGATAAGCGGCAAACGACTCCTGACGACTTCGTTCATGTCGATGCGACCGGTCAATTGATCGGCGAGCAATCCGGGCGCCCTTCTGCTGAGACATTGCTCCATGTCGAAGTGTTCAACCGAACGAACGCCGGATGTTCCCTGCATGTCCATACGATTGCGAACAATGTGATTTCGGAGTTATATGGCGATCAGGGAAGTATCACCTTCTCCGGTCAAGAAATCATCAAGGCACTCGGTCACTGGGAAGAAGATGCGACGGTCATGGTGCCGATCATTCCGAATCACGCGGACATCCCGACACTCGCTGCTGCTTTTGCGCCATATGTCACAGCGGACAGCGGTGCCGTCCTGATTCGCAATCACGGAATCACGGTCTGGGCACCGACCGCCTTTGAAGCAAAGAAACACCTCGAAGCCTTCGAGTTTTTGTTCAACTATACGTTGACGTTGCAATCATGCCGTCAATCTATCTATTAAAAGGAGGAATCATCTCATGGCAACAGTCTTATTCCAAGAAACAAACACACGGTATACGGATCAAACGGAAGTCGCTGACTTCCTCGCATCGCGCGGCGTTCTTTACGAACAATGGGACGTCTCAAAACTACCAGCACCTCTCGTCGAGAACTTCACACTGACGGATGCCGACAAACAAACGATTCTCGATACGTTCGCTCCAGAAATCAAAGACGTATCAGAACGTCGTGGATATCAGACAGCTGATATCATTTCACTTTCGGATACGACACCGAACCTTGACGAGTTGCTCGTCAACTTCCAGAAAGAACATCATCACACGGATGATGAAGTCCGTTTCATCGTAAGCGGTCACGGCGTCTTCGCGATCAAAGACGAAGAAGTCGGCTACTATAACATCGAACTCAATCCTGGTGATTTGATTTCTGTTCCTGTCAATACACGCCACTACTTTACGCTCCAAGAGGATCGGAAAGTCGTCGCTGTTCGAATTTTCGTCACGACGGATGGCTGGGTTCCAATTTACGAGAACGAGACATCCACGGTCTCTTAAGAACGACAAAAGCGTTGATTTCTTCTATATAAGGAGAATCGGCGCTTTTTCTTATCTCACAAACATATCACTACATCGACACGTAACAGATATAATGAGGGAAAAGCGATTGGGGAGTGAGCAACATGCATATTCGTCCTGTAACGGAACATGATTTACCCGCTGTTCTATCCATTTATAATGAAGGCATCGAAGACCGAATCGCAACGCTTGAGACGGATCGAAAAGATTTATCGTTCATGACCCAGTGGTATGCAGAGCGTACGCATCGCTACGCTGGATATGTCGCAGAAGATGAGACAGGTGTCCTCGGCTTCATTTCTCTTGATCCGTATAACCCGCGTCCTGTCTATGCGACAGTTGGTGAGATTTCCGTCTACATTACTCGAACACATCGCGGACAAGGGATCGGGACACAGTTGTTAGAAACTGCCGAACAACATGCGCGCGATCATCAGATGCATAAGCTGATTCTCTTTACCTTCCCGTTCAATAAAATCGGACAAAAGCTCTACATCCGTTCCGGATTCCGGATTGTTGGGACATTTAAGGAGCAAGGTCGCTTGAACGGCGAATACGTCGACGTCATGGCGATGGAGAAACGCTTACGATAGGATTCATTGAATGCCAGACGGGGAATAATCAATCCGAGTCATTGAGAGAGGATGAACCTAATGGATATTCAACAAATTCGTAATGCGACGCTTGTCGTCACGTATGCCAATCAAGTTTTACTGATTGATCCGTTTCTCGGCGAAAAAGGCAGTTTACCTCCTTTCGGTCAAACGCCGAATGCCGTCGCCAATCCACTCGTCGACTTACCGGTCGATGTTAAGACACTGCTCGATCCTGACGCTGTCTTCGTCACGCATCTGCACGCGGATCATTTCGATGATGCTGCAAAACAATTTCTACCCAAGCATTTGCCATTCTATGCGCAGCAAGAAGAAGACGCACGGCAAATCCGAGAAGCCGGCTTCACGAACGTCTCTTCCTTCGATTCCGGTGTGACGATCGGTGATATCCAGGTCCATCGAACAGGTGGACAGCATGGTGTCGGTGAAATCGGTGAACGAATGGGACATGTCTCCGGACTCGTCCTCACGCATCCGGACGAACCGACGCTTTATATCGCAGGTGATACGATCTGGTGTGACGAGGTCGCGCATGCGATTGAACAACATACACCAGATATCATCGTCGTCAACAGTGGGGCTGCCCAGTTCCTGACGGGAGAACCGATCACGATGTCGCAGCGTGATCTCCTTGCCGTACACGAAGCAGCAGCGGAAGCAACGATCATCGTCTCGCACCTCGAGTCCGTCAATCACTGTCTCCTGCGGCGCGACATGATTGCTGACTTTTTAGCTGCTTTCCACCTCTCTGCCCATTTCCTCATTCCGGAAGATGGCGAAACGATGTCATTTTAAGAACAAATCAAAAGTCTCTTTTCGAAATTCATCGAAAAGAGACTTTTTTCATGGAATGACCAATCCTAATAATCGAGCGAAGGCGACTGCTTGTTCTTCCGTAATGACTGCGCCCGGTAAAAATCGCGGATCGATTGTGATACCAGAGAGTTCCGTCTGCCGGAGATCAAGACCTTTTAATGGTGTTTCAATCCATTGGCTATCAGTAAGCCGGACCGCTTCGAGTTTCCAATGGGTCGGTTTCACTTCGAAGAACTGTGCTTCTTTCATCGTCGTTTCACTCCAATGCTGATGACGGACAGTACTACGAATGAACTGGGCATAGTCTGCGAGTCCTTCTTCGATCGTCAGATGATCAATCGTACAATCTTCAAACTGAACACCCGTCATCCGGCATCCGACGAAAGACACGCGGTGAAAACGGGTTTCTTGGAAGTGACATCCTGTTAAGTCACATTGCTCGAAACGAATATCTTCGAACGAACCGCGGTCAAAGGTGAGGTTCGCGAACGAGACATTTTGAAAACATACTTGATAGGCATCGATACGCTCCGTCAGTTCGACAGGCATCGACTCCTTTTCATAACGTGCTCCTTTCAGATATGGATCGTCGATTTCGACTTGATCGAACGTCTCTGCTTGAAGCGTTTTCGGTAATTCTGGTAAACGGATAACGATCTCTTTCATAAAAATTCCCCCTTTTTCTCTCCTTTAGTGTATCAAACTCCTTTTGCATAAGGGTCAATCGTTCGAATTCCCTCTTTTTTCAACAGTTTTTTATTTTGAGACACTTTGAGACCATGCTATAGTCAAAGAAAATCAAAATAAGAACATATGTTCTTTTATGTAAAGGAGTGATTCAAATGTTTCCTTCCGTCGTTTTACCACAGAATAAACGTATTTTTTGTGTTGACAGTGTTTCTTTCTACGCCAGCTGTGAATGCCAGTATCGCAATCTCCCTCCCTTAACGACACGTCTTGCGGTCGTCTCCGATTTAAAACGAAGCGGATCCGTCATTCTCGCCGCTACTCCCGCCTTAAAAGCGCTTGGAATCAAGACAGCCGGTCGACTGTACGAAATCGAGCAATTACCCTACGCCATTCGTCGTACGATTCAACTCGTCGAACCGCGCATGCTCGCTTATATGAAAACGTCGATTCGTGTTTTAGATGTCCTGCATCAATTTGCCCCACCTGAAGCGATTCGTGTCTATTCGATTGACGAAAGTTTCATTGACATGACTGGAACCGATCGCCTGTTTGGTTCCGATCTGCAAGCTGCCAAAAAGATTCAAGAAGCGATTCTGAAGCAGACCGGCATTCACGTCCGCATCGGGATTGGTCCAAATAACGTCATCGCGAAACTGACGCTTGACTTAATCGGGAAAAAAGAAGGCATCGCACAATGTGGATACGCTGATGTCGCACGACGTCTCCATGATTTTCCGATTCGGAAGATGTGGGGAGTCGGACACCGCATGGAACAACATCTGCAGATGATGGGGATTGAAACGATTGGTGACCTTGCCATGCGCCCAGTCGAAGAGTTACATGAACGCTTCGGTGTCATCGGCGCCGAACTATGGCACCACGCTTGGGGTCTTGACGCGTCACCGACACTGCTTGCCCCTCGCCATTTGTTCGAGAAAGCCCCTCAACGGACGATTGGACACGGTGTGACCTTGATGCAGGACTATTATCAATTCGAACGTATCCGGAATGTGCTCAACGAACTCGTGCAGGATGTTGCGGCACGTTGCCGCTTTTCGAATCAAGTTGGTTGGACTGTTCATATCGGTGTCCGCTATTCTCGAAACGTCGTCCGAAGTGGCTTCTCGCGTCAAGTCCGGTTGCCTTATCCGACATCCGATGAGCGAATCATTCTGCGTCATGTCTTACAATTATTCGAACCGAATTGGCTTGACGGGGAACCCGTTCGTTTTTTATCTGTCACAGTGGGACATCTAACTGCCGATCAAGGCACCTTACAGTTATCCTTGTTCGAGGATAATACGCGACTCTGGAAGCGGCGGCGGTTATTAAAAGCAATGGACATCGTTAACCTCCGCTACGGGAAAGGAACGATTCGTCTCGCTGTCTCGTTTCTCGATACGAGCGTCGCCAAACGGCGGCTTCGTTTCGTTGGCGGTCATCCAGGAGGTGATCTTCATGACAGCGTATCGTGATCGAGGGAATTTAAAGTGGATCCCTTTTCTCATGCCGGAGCACTTGCAATTGCTCCGGGAGTATTATGTCCAAATGCATCAGCTCGACTTGCCTGAAATCGATGAACAACTGCAAGAATCGTGGCACTTTCTACTTCAAGAGGCTTTAATAGAAGGAAACGAACTCGAAATCACGTATTATAAGGAAAGTAGCTACGTGACGGTCGTCGGTTTTGTTGAACGGCTAGAGCCTGAACGTTCTGTTCTCTTTCTGCGTGGTCGTGTTGCAGTAGAAATCTCCTTCACACGAATCGTTCGGATCGAAAACGGGTAAGCTTTCATACAGATAGCCGCTTCAAATCGTGCCCGGAAAGAAGGAATAGTTATGTTGGATTGGTTCACTTCCCTCCCCGTCGTCGTGCAAGCATTACTTGCCGGTATGATGACTTGGGGATTAACCGCACTTGGTGCGGCACTCGTTTTCGTCTTTACAACGATTGAAAAACGCGTCATGAACATGATGCTTGGTTTTGCAGCCGGTGTCATGATCGCCGCTTCATTCTGGTCTTTGCTCGCCCCAGCGATCGAATTCACGGAGCAGGACGGTGGCATCGCGTGGATTCCTGCTGCAATTGGATTCCTTGCGGGTGGATTTTTCGTCCGTCTCCTTGACTTCGTCACACCGCATTTGCACTTATCCGCACCACTTGAAACAGCTGAAGGTCCTTCAACAGGACTTAAGAAAACGACGTTGCTGTTTCTTGCGATCACATTGCATAACATTCCGGAAGGTCTTGCGATCGGTGTCGCTTTTGGTGCCGCTGCCTTGAATATGGACGGAGCGACCGTCGCCGGGGCTTTGACACTCGCACTCGGGATTGGCATTCAAAACATGCCCGAAGGTGCTGCGTTATCGATTCCGTTACGCGGTGAAGGGATGTCGCGCCGGCGTGCCTTTCATTACGGTCAATTGTCAGCAATCGTTGAACCGATTGCCGCGATGGTCGGTGCGGCGGCTGTCTTCTTCGTTCAACCACTTCTACCATATGCGTTATCGTTTGCTGCTGGTGCGATGATTTTCGTCGTCGTCGAAGAATTGATTCCGGAATCACAAGCAGAGAACGGATCCGATTTAGCGACACTTGGTCTAATGGTCGGTTTCACGGTCATGATGATTCTCGATGTCGCTTTAGGTTGAGCTCAAAAGCAACGAGCAGTGGATTGAATCCTCCACTGCTAGTTTATCTATTCCCATTCGAATCATTATTCAATTTGAAGTTGTCCTGACCTTGTGTGATAAGCGGAGGATTTTATTCAAGATGCCGTCCTACACACAAACTTCGTCTTGAAGTTTGCGTTGCTGTCCTAAGTATTTCGTCTCTCTTGCTTTCTATGATCGAAGTGCGTCTTCACGGATCAGATTGGTCACGTTCCCTCAGACCTGCGCCCGATATTCCGATTGGTTCTATCTCACAAGAATAAAACATGATATGTTTTTACATAGCACATCATTATAGAAGGAGATTACCATGCATATCATTGAACTCTTGAAAGCTCTTTTACTCGGTTTCGTCGAAGGAATGACGGAATTCGCACCTGTCTCTTCAACAGGTCATATGATCATCGTTGATGACATGTGGTTACAAACAACCGAATTTCTCGGTAAATACTCAGCGAACACCTTTAAGGTCGTCATCCAGCTCGGATCAATCCTTGCGGTCATCGTCGTCTTTTGGAAACGTCTCTTCAGTTTGATTGGTCTGTATAAAATTGAAGGAGAACACGATGCGACGGGTACACACAAGTTAAAACTACGTCACGTTTTGATCGGTCTATTACCTGCTGCTATCCTCGGATTATTATTCGAAGACTTCATCGATGAGAACCTCTTCTCGATTGAAACAGTCATCATCGGTCTTGCGGTCGGTGCCCTCTTGATGATTGCAGCCGACAAACTCGGACCAAAGGAACCGAAAACGACATCGCTTGATCAGATTACATATCGCCAAGCAGCATTCGTCGGTCTGTTCCAATGTATTTCCCTTTGGCCTGGCTTCTCCCGTTCTGGTTCAACGATTTCAGGAGGGGTCTTCCTCGGCATGAATCACCGGACGGCAGCTGACTTCACGTTCATCATGGCCGTACCGATCATGTTCGGTGCCAGTTTCCTCTCACTCGTTAAGAACTGGGATAACATTCATGCGAGTGATTTCGGTTTCTATGCCGTCGGATTTATCGCATCGTTCGTGTTTGCCCTCTTATCGATTCGCTTCTTCTTGAAGCTGATCAACAAGATCAAACTCGTCCCGTTCGCGATCTACCGTCTTGTCTTAGCAGCTGTTCTTGCTGTCATCGTCTACATGTAAATTCTAACCGTTAGCTATTTTAGCTGACGGTTTTTTATTTTTTTTGAAACTAATTCATTCGGTTAAGGGTATATAGGGATGAGACATACTTAAAGGAGTGAACGCCATATGGCACGCAGAAGTCGGAGTCGATCAAAACTCCCATTAATCATCGGAGTCGTTGTCGTCGTCGTGATTGCGTTTTTAGCAATCGGCCAATACAACAGCCTCGTCAATGTAGAAGAAGATGTATCGAATAAATGGTCGCAAGTCGATAACCAGATCAAGCGTCGTGCGGATTTAATTCCGAACCTCGTCGAAACGGTCAAAGGTGTCGCGGGTCAAGAAGAAAAAGTATACGGCAAAGTCGCTGAAGCTCAAGCTGGTCTTGCGCGCGCCGCGTCAACCGAACAACGGATTGAAGCCGATCAACAAGTCACGTCTTCGCTTCGTGGATTGATTGCTTTGCAAACCACTTATCCGGAACTAAAATCAAGCGAACGATTCCAATCATTGATGGATACGCTGGAAGGAACAGAAAATCGTCTCGGGATCGCCCGCAAGGATTACAACGATGCCGTGACGCTTTATAACAAAAAACGTCGGAGCTTCCCAACAGCACTCTATGCCTCTGCATTCGGATTTGAGAAAAAGACGTATTACGAAATTTCAGACAGCGACCGAGAAAATCCGACTGTCGACTTTAACAGTGATTCGAAATGATTCGGCGGTGGACGCGACTTCTGTTGAGCGCGTTCCTCGTCTTCTTCCTCTTCGTTCCGACGGCTAGTGCCGTTTCAGAACGAACGGGAGCAGCCTTTTTCATTCAAGATGATGCTCAGTTGCTCACACCGTCGGAAGAAGCCGAACTCGCGCAACTCGGTCAGGAACTCGAACAGTACACGACGGCGCAAGTCGTGCTGAAGACGGTTCCCGATCTAAAAGGACAGGACTTAAGTTCTTACGCCAATGAAACATTCCGGCGACAAGGAATCGGTCAAAAAGGAAAAGACAATGGTGTACTCGTCGTCGTCGCTCCGAACGAAAAGAATCGCCAATTTCGGATCGAGGTCGGTTATAAACTCGAAGGGGTTCTGACCGATATCACGGCCGGTCGTATCCTCGATCAATACGCGGTTCCTTATAAAGAGAATGGTGAGTATGGAAAAGCAGCAAGCGAAACATACAAAGCTGTCGTCAGTGTCATTTCAAAAGATCAGTCGCTTGAGTCGCAAGACCCTCCGAAATCTCAAAACGATGGTGGGCTTCCGCTGTGGACGAAGATTCTGATCGGTGCCGGATTACTGATCTTATTGTTCCTCGACATGAAGTTCACCGGCGGTATGTTCTTCTTTGCGATTTTGAACATTTTTTCCGCGATCATGCGCGGTGGCGGTGGTGGAAACGGCGGTAGTCGTGGTGGTGGCGGAAGTTCCGGCGGCGGTGGTGCCGAACGTTAGAAAAGGAGTCGGTTTTCATGAGGATTATCTTAGGGTATTACATCCTCCTGACACTCATCGGATTTGGCTCGATGTGGCAGGATAAACGTCGAGCACGACAACATGCTTACCGGACACCGGAAGCGACACTATTGACGATTGCTTTTCTCGGTGGTGCGCTTGGTTCTTGGATCGGTATGTATACAGTCCGGCACAAGACACGGAAAGCGAAATTTCAATGGTTGGTGCCACTTGCAGCTGTGTTGCATCTCGCTTTCTGGATATTTTACACTTCACAATGAAATCATGTGACCGATAGAGAAGAGAACGTACGGAAATGCATCCGTCGTTCCCTTCTCTTTTTTATATGAGGTCAATGATTATGAAAATAGGTTTAATTTCTTTTTCTCTCAGGGTAAAGAGTTTAACCAATTTAATAAATACATCTTTTGATGTATCGAGAGGTGGACATCTTTTATGTGGCATCCTTGCGCCGAATGTACGACATCAATCCGTTTCGTCGAAGCTGGAGCACTCCATATCCAATCACCAACACCAGAAATCTATTCCTATCAATCGTTCGAACAACTCGAACAGTTACTAACATCGCTCTTGCGTGTAGCGGATTATTCGGTATCCTGTCGCGCCACACAATCGCGTTATGTGACAGCACCCATTCTAGCTTCAGCACTTCTAGAACAACTAAAGCATCGGTCAGCAATTGATTTTATCCAACACGGTGTCATGACGAGCCATTTGCAACCGATTTATGATATTCAACAAAATGTACTCGTTGCGAATGAAGCATTACTGCGAGCAGCAGATGACAACACTCCTATCTCACCAGGTGTCCTATTCTCAACAGCATCGAAGATGGGGCTTCATTCTCGGCTTGATCAACGGGCGCGCGAAGAAGCGATTCGCGCGACACATCATATCGGTGGCACAACAAAAACGTTCATCAACTTTCTCCCTTCGACGATCTATAATCCGGAGTACTGCCTGCGCCATACGTTTGAAATCGTTGATCGTTATCAAGTTGATCCAAGTCGGCTTGTCTTCGAAGTCGTCGAAACGGAAAAAATTGAAGACGTCAACCATTTGAAACACGTCTTCGAACAGTATAAAAAGCAAGGCATTCAAGTGGCACTAGACGATGTCGGCGCTGGTTTCTCAACACTTGATATGTTGTCCTTGCTTCAACCGGATTATATTAAGATCGATCGTTCCTTCATCGATCACTGCGATACGAACTCAGAGAACGAAGCGTTCTTACGAAAAGCCCGTTATCTAACGCGAGAAATGGGGATTCAAATCTTAGCTGAAGGCATCGAACGTCAAGAAGAACTCGATTTTTGCCGCGAACTCGGCTTTGATCTTGGTCAAGGATACCTACTCGGTCGTCCCACTCCTTACGCTCATTTGGCGAAAGCACAATAAAAATACGCACATGGACCGTCTGATTCGGAACATGTGCGTATTTTTAGGTTAAGAAGTCGAAACGGACACTGTCTCGTTCTGTGTGATGGCATCGACTAGTTGTTCTGCTGATACGATTGGACGCAACAGACGGCACAGCTCCTCTTTCGATGTTTGAAAAGCAAGTGCTTCGACAATGTTGAGCGAAACTCCGAAATCAGTGAGTGTCGTTGGCTGCTCTTGTGCAAGAAGGTAGTCACGCAACTCTATATAATCATCATCATGTCCGAGCAGCTTCTCTTGGACGAGTAACCCGTAACCGACCTTACTCCCATGTAAGAACTCATGAGTTTCTGGATAAGGAGATAATGCGTTATGTACCGCGTGTCCGATTGCACCGCGTGTCGCCGCATCACCAAAACCTCCAATGCTTCCGGCTAATGGAATGACGGTCTCGACGAGGTATTGGATTTCAGCTGGATATTCACGAAAACGTTTTTCTGTCACATTCGTCGACAAAATGAGGTCCTTGCATCGCTCAGCTGTCCGGAGTGCCGTCTCGATGACGGGATCGCTTGCTGTAGACCCACTCAAGGCACGTGCTTCATACCATTTTGCTAGCGTATCGACGAGTCCGGCGACAAAATAATCATACGGACTCGTTGCGATGATACGATGATCGAGTAAAAGAGCTTCAATCACGACAGGAAACGTGTCAAATCGAATATACTGTCCCTGTTCGTTATACATGACACTGAGCGGAGTCCACGGGGCACAGTTCGAGACAATCGTCGGAATGACGATGACAGGACGTTGTAATTGAAACGCGACCTGTTTTGCCGTATCGATGACACTCCCACCTCCGAGTGCGAGAATCACATCATACGGAGCACATACTTGTTTGAAGAATGCCACCTGTTGATCCGTACAATGTCCTTCAAATAAAAAGCGGGGAACATCCGGTAAAGCAAAAGCAGCTGCTTCGTAGGCTTGACGTCCATGAATCAAGACTGCCGAACGGTTACCTATTATTTCTTCGAGTTGATCGAGTGCGTGTTCCTCATGTATGTATTGTAAAACAGCTTGTCGAATCACAGAATCGCCTCCTAATATTTGTTATCGCTCAGTATACGCAAAAGAACGCGCTTCGGCAATCATTCGATTTTTATAGGAGGAGCGCGTACACTAGACAAGAAAAGAATTTACTATAAAGGAGTCGATGAATCGATGCAACAGATCACGTTAAATAACGGTATCAGCATGCCCCAACTCGGATATGGTGTTTTTAAAGTACCGGAAGAAGAAGTATATGAAGCGGTCAGCGAAGCGCTTCGCGCCGGGTATCGCTCAATCGATACGGCGATGATTTATGAGAACGAAGAAGGCGTCGGTCGTGCTCTGCGTGACTCGGGTATTCCCCGGGAAGAGATCTTTCTGACGACGAAAGTCTGGAATTCCGATCATGGCTATGAAGAGACACTTGCCGCTTTTGAGACGAGTCTGCAAAAGCTCGGCGTTGATTATGTTGATTTGTATCTGATTCATTGGCCAATGCCTAAAGAAGATCGCTATGTCGAGACATGGCGAGCGCTCGAGCATCTCTATGCAGAAGGGAAGACGCGTGCCATCGGTGTCTCGAACTTCCATATTCCTCACTTGGAACGAATTTTAGCCGAAGGATCGGTTGTTCCTGCCGTCAATCAGATTGAACTCCATCCGTTTCTTAGCCAAGAAGCGATTCGAGACTTTTGCCGCAAGCAAGGTATCGTCGTCGAAGCATGGAGTCCGTTGATGAAAGGACGCGATGCGTTGACGCATCCGGTCATCGTCGATATCGCCGACCGTCATCAGAAAACACCTGCTCAAGTCGTTCTCCGTTGGCACTTGCAACATGACATCGTCGCGATTCCGAAATCCGTCACACCAAGCCGGATTCGCGAAAATCTCGATGTCTTCGACTTCAGCTTGTCAGACACTGATATGCAAGCGATTGATCAATTGAACGCTAATGTGCGTACAGGATCAAATCCGGATGATAAATAAAACGAGACGATTCTCGTTTTATCTCCATACAAAAAGAAGGTACTTTTCAGATTTTATCCGAAAGGTACCTTCTTCGATTATGACCCTGACGTGTGATTCCATTCTATTATTTTAGCGGTCTAAATTATTTCCATGGTCTTGCTTGGCAATGTCATTCGATTGATGTTTGGATTGACGATGTTCTTCACCGTCTTGCGTTGCATCCTGTTCTTTTTCCTCGTATTCTGTTTCTGGACGCCGGAAATCATCATCCCGACGCATCGCAATATTCGGTTCTCGGTTTCCATCGAGCTTTTTCGAATGATCGATTGCTTGCTCGTCTTGCGGCATCTTATCGGTACCTGCGCGATGCAAATCAATCTCCGCGTGCTCTTCCTTTGAATCCTTATCAACGTCAAGCGAATTACCTGAGCCAAGCTGTGCGTTAGAATTAGCGTCTGATGACGTATGCGTTTCTTCTCCACTACCATAACGGACTTTTACATCAGGATGTGTGTTGTCTGTATTTAAATGTGGATCGAACTGGATGTCTTGGACTTCAAGTAACAGAACAAAGCCCCCACCTTCGACTTCCGTTTTTCGTTGTTCGATTTCATTATCTGATAGATCAAGTGACTCGAACAGATCATCGACTTCTTGATCACGACCTTTGTTCCCACGAATCCGGTCCATCCAAGACGGTTTTGTTGTCGCGATTTCTGCGTCCATCTGGCTACGGACGAGTGCGATATTCGACTTCTCCTTGACGATCACGTAAAAGTCTTCTTCCCGATGTCCTTGAATGTGTAGTTCGTCCATTTTTGAGATCAATTCGTCTTCTGAATAGAACGTTCCGATATATTGTTTCGTTTTCATGGATGTTCTCCCCTTATTAACACGATTTGTCATGCGTAGCTTCTATAAGGAGTATTTCCTCTTTTGCATTAAAATATGCCAAAAAATATGCGTTCCGTTAAAACGTCATCTGTTTGACATGTAAACGGTCATTCGCCGACAAGTTTTAAACCGATCGTCGCACTTAAGACAAGACTGATACAGACGAGCCGTTTCCAGTCTTTTGATTCGTTATAAAGCACCATGCTGAGAATCGCTCCGCCCGCTGCTCCAATTCCTGTCCAGACCGCGTACGCTGTTCCCATCGGTAAGCCATTCATTGCAAGCGTCAAGAATAGAAAACTGAGTCCGAACCCTGTTCCCATCAACAGTAGATTCTTCGCATTCTTATTTTGATTAAATGTATTGATCAAGACGACACCAAACATCTCAAAGATTCCGGCAATGACTAAATACACCCAACTCATGCTGATTTCTCCTCTCCACTGACTAATTTTAGACCGATGACGCCAACGAGTAAGACAGCGATCAATGCTAATTTCATCACGGAAGCCGCTTGATCGAACAACACGATGTCCGTCAAGACCGTCCCTGCCGTCCCGAGACCAACGAAGACAGCATAGACCGTTCCGACCGGTAAATGGTTACTTGCTTTAATCAATACGGTGAAGCTAACGATGATACAGATGACTGTCGCTCCCCATTCGAATGGTGTTGCCGCATGTTTTAACCCGATGACCCAACCGACTTCAAAACACGCTGCGATAATGATCCCGATCCAATACTTTGCCATAGTAATTGCCTCCTAATAGATGATTTCAAATGAAAAAGCCCGGGAGCAAGCGAGACGATTCGCTTTACTCCCGGGCTTTTATCCCTCCGTTGCATGGACAAACGTCCATGTTCCTCCCTCGGTCCAGCCGTACGGAACCCTAGAGGATACTGCCTATTTCATTCGATACGTCCACCCTAGCACGCCCTTTTTCCCGTGTCAAACAGGAATTCGTCTTCGATTTGTCTAATAGAATTAAAGTGACTTCATCTGAAAGAGGAGGATGCTGCATGCGTTATAAAATCAATGACCAACTTCGGATTCGTCGTTTTACACCGGAAGATGTAGAAGCGGTCCACGCCTATGCGTCACAACCCATCGTCAGCCAATTTCAGTCGTGGGGACCGAATTCCGAGACCGATACGAAACAATTCCTGCACGATGCACTAGAAAGTGAACTCGAGACACCAAGACGTCGTTATGTCTTTGCCGTGACGTTTCCAAGTGACGTCGTCATCGGTGCCGGTGAACTCGTCATTACAGACGTGGAACATAAAATCGCCGAAATCGGATATGTCCTCTCACCCGATGAATGGGGAAATGGGTACGCGACGTCAATTGCCTCTTTCCTTCTTCAATTCGGTTTTGAAAAACTAGAATTACACCGAATCACAGCGACATGTGATCCACGGAACGTCGCTTCTGAACGTGTCTTACAAAAAGTCGGTATGACAAAGGAAGGACAGCTTCGCGAGACGGTCTATTTAGAAGACCACTGGCGCGACTCTTTAATTTACGGCATGCTCGACTGGGAATGGCAAGTCGATCATGAAGACGATGACTAAAATATGACTTCAAACGGTGTGCTTCGGCATACCGTTTTTTTATGCCCAATCTCCTATTTTTTTGATTTTCATCAATTTTTAAACAAGCGCATGCTACACTATTCCTAATGACAAATTTTAAGAATTGGAGTGAACCTCTTGATGAAAAAATGGACTGCTCATGTTGCTGGACTCGCTGCAACATTGATGTTGAGCTCGGTTCTACCCGCACCTGCTTTCGCTGAATCGCCACCTGCTCAACCGACGGCAGAAGTACAAACAGTCACAGAAACGACAGGAACGGCTTATTTGAAAGAGAATACCGCATTGCTACAAACAGCTGACTCTACCGCTGTCATCCAACAACTACCAGCAGGAATGACATTCAAGACGCTCGATACGGACGGTGATTTCACTCGTGTCAGTTGGCAAGAAGGAATTGCTTATGTCGCAACAAGTGCGTTAACGCAAACAGCGCCTGTCTTCCAAAAACAAGCAACGTTGACTTCGAAAAGTCCACTCTCATTAGTCGCTTCACCTTTTGACTCCACCGTCGTGACGACACTTCCCGCTTATCAGCGAATCGATACATACGGCACTTTTGACACGTTCACACGCCTGAAATGGAAAGAGCAATACGTCTACGTACCTACGACACAACTCGAGCAACTTCCGAAATTGGTTGGAACGCGTTATGCCAAACGAACGACTTCTCTCTTCGTTGAGCCGAAGACGACGAGCGCGAAGACAGCCGTCGTTCAAAATCAAGCATTTGAAACGTTCGGTACGACGGGTACTTTTACACTTGTTGCGACTAAAACGGGTTACGCCTTCGTATTGACGGCTGATTTAGCTGATGCGCCGGTCGAAAATTATCCGGAAACAGGACTGCGTTATGCCAAACGAACGACTTCTCTCTTCGTTGAACCGAAGACGACGAGCGCGAAGACAGCTGTTACTCAAAATCAAGCATTCGAAACGTTCGGTACGATCGGTACTTTTACACGCGTGGCGACTAAGACGGGTCACGCCTTCGTATTGACGGCTGATTTAGCTGATGCGCCGGTCGTGAACCATCCGGAAACAGGGCTACGTTACGTCCAACAGCAGACGACGGTCTATGCTACTGCGACTACGAAAGGGAAAGTCCTTCAATCGCTTCCTGTGAATACTTCGCTTCAAACGTACGGCATCGAGGGTTCATTTACACGAATCAAACGAAACGACGAGTATGCCTATATGCTGACGGCACATCTCGGTACATTGAAATACTATTCGAAGACTGCACGCCTCTATGTTCAGCGTGCTACACCGATCTATTCGGATGCCAAATCTTCAAGTCTTGTCTTAAAGCAACATCAAACGAATACGCTGCTGACGGTGTATGGCACAAGCGGTGCCTATAGCCGGATCATCTTCCGTGGAGTTCATGCTTACGTCAAGACAGCTGATCTCGGTACTGGAAAAGTTTATGCATCAACCGGGACACGATACGCGAAACGCAACTTGTCCGTCTACACATCTGCGTCGACGAAGAGCAAAATCATGTATTCCGTCAAACGAGCTGACAAGCTAACGATTTACGGCACAAGCGGCAGTTACACACGCTTGAAAAAAGGATCGGTCTACGGTTACGTCAAGACGACGGATCTCGTCACGAAAAAACCGGATCTGTATGACGTCACTGGTCAACGCTACGTGACGGAAGACGATGTCATCATTCGTTCGCAGGCAAAACTATCGGGTAAAAAAATCGGTACATTCAAAAAAGGGACCTCGATTTCGATCTACGGAAAAAGCGGTTATTATACACGCGTCAAATATAAAAACACCTTTGGTTTCGTCGATTCGAGTCGCATCGGACTGAACAAGCCGACGGCAAAAGCAAAAAAAGGCACGACATTTTATGTCCATCTGGACCAGACGCCCCTCTTCTCTGCCGACGTGGCTTACAGTCGCCCAGCTGCCTATTTGAAGAAAGGGACGAAATTAATCGGTCTAAAATCAATTGATGATGACTTTTGGCAAGTTCGCCTGGCAAATGGTCAAACCGGTTACGTCCTCAACCCTTATATCAGCACGAGCAAACCCGATATGAAACTGACACAAAAAGCGATCGACCGGGCGAAAATCTATACGGTCAAACAGACGACGTCCTTCTTTGCGAGTCCAACAAGTCCAAAAGGTAGCGGACTCGTTGAACAAGGCAAACGCGTTTATCCGCGTCATCGAGTCGGAAACTTCTATGTCATCCAGTCAGGCTGGACACCTGTTTATCTTCCTGTATCCACTGTGACGATCACGTCCGATAAACGGGTCGTTAAAAAGAATAATACGCGTGGTGAAAAGCTGATCCAAGCAGCAGTCCAACATATCGGCACACCATACACATGGGGTTCGCAAGATGCCGTAAACGGTGGCTTCGACTGTTCCGGACTGATTCACTATGCGACGAACCAAGCTGGAAAATACGGTGGTCGGACGAACGTTCGTGGCTACTGGTATGGTGCGTTCTTCACGAATCGCCGGACGAGCATCTCAAGTGGTAAACGCTCAGATATCGTCTTCTTCCAGAACACCTATACAGACGGTCCATCGCATATTGGAATCATGCTTGATAACGAACACTTCATCCATGCGGGTGGTTCACAGCTGCAAATCAATTCAATCTATGAACCGCGTTGGCAGGAGCATTTCCTCGGCTTTAAATCGATGTAATAAAAAAGACGAATCCGTCGGTTTCGACGGGTTCGTCTCTTCTTATCGCAACACGTCAGAAAGTCATCTCGACGTATTTCGCCACTTGTCGGTCCATCAAGTATAATTCGATCTGTTCACGGTAGGCTTTATAGTGGTCGGATGCGATATGCGCTTCAAGCGCTTCTTCGTCCCGATACACTTCATACAACATGAATTGATGCTCATCCTCGATCGATTGGTGCAAGGAATAACGTAAGCATCCTTCTTCTTTTTGTGAAGCATGATAAACCGTTTGTAAAATCGGGAAGACTTGATCCGCAAGTCCAGCTTTGATTGTAAGTACAGCATTGACGACGATTTCTCCCATGTTACATTATCCCCTTTCGTGATTACCTGTATCTGTACCCATTTTCGCGAAAAGACACACGTTAAAGGAGCTTGAACATGCAAACTCAACTTTTTGAAGCACTCGAACAATTCGAACCGACAATGATCGCGTTACGTCGCGATTTTCATCGACACCCGGAACTCTCTTTCCAGGAAGTCCGCACACCAGAACGGATTGCCGCCTTTTACGCAGAACAGGGCATTCCTCATCAAACAGCCGTCGGAGGTCGTGGTGTCGTCGCGACGATCGAAGGCAAACAGCCTGGTCCGACGATTGCGGTCCGTGCCGATTTTGATGCTTTACCACTTCAAGAAGAGACGACGCTTGCCTTCCGGTCGATCCATCCCGGGGTCATGCATGCTTGTGGACACGATGGTCATACGGCGATCGTGATGGCCCTTGCTGCTACGCTCTATCCGTTACGCGATCAATTGCAAGGAACGATTCGGATCATCCACCAGCATGGAGAAGAGGTCTTCCCCGGTGGAGCAATCCAAATGATCGAAGCCGGCGTCCTCGAAGGGGTCGATGCAATTTTCGCGACACATCTCGAAAATGATTTACCGGTTGGCACGATCGGGTTCCGGGAAGGACATACATTGTGTGCGATCGACGAATTCGAAATCATCGTCCATGGTCAAGGTGGGCATGCCCAGGCACCGCATAAAACAAAAGATGCTCTCGTCGCTGGAGCGCAACTCGTCTGCAACTTACAACATCTCGTTAGTCGACGGGTCGATCCGTTTGAGCCGGCTGTTCTCGCAATCGGTTCTTTCCATGCAGGAACAGCACCAAATATTGTTACGGGTGAGGCACGCATTGTCGGGGAAATCCGAACGTTCAATGAGACACTTCGGCATCAGCTCCGGCAAGAAGTCGATCTTGTCGCTAAGACGACGTGTGCCGGCATCGGTGCTTCGTATTCGATTGACTTCACGACTGGTTACCCGGCGCTCTGGAATCACCCGGATGAGACAAAACTCGTTCAGGAAGCTGCTGCTTTCTTACCGGAAGCATCCGTCCGGGCACTCACACCAATGATGGCGGCGGACGACTTCGCACATTACTTAACATACGTCCCGGGTAGTTATTTCTTTACTGGCTCCGGATATACGGACGGTCGCGTCAACTATCCGCAGCACCATCCACAGTACGAGATCAATGAACAAGCGTTGTTGATCGGTGCGAAGACACTTGGAGCAACCGTTTTACGTGCCTTAAATTCTAAGGATTGACTTTATTTCTTTGTGAATGGTATCATCACAACAATGATAACGAATGACATCAACTTCATATACCCTTATCAAGAGTGGACCGAGAGATCTGGATCGATGACGTCCCAGCAACCTGCGCATAGCAAGGTGCTACGACCAGCAAAGCGAAAGCTTTGGTTGATAAAAAGCGGCGACTCCTTTTGCAACCAAGCGAAGGAGTCGTTTTCGTTTTCTCGCTGTCAGACATACAATGGGGATTTCCCACGGAGAGGAAGAGACAGATGGAAAAAGCAACATTTGCAGGTGGATGTTTTTGGTGCATGGTGACACCATTTGAAGAATTACCAGGAATCGAGGGAATCGTATCAGGTTACATGGGCGGACACGTCGATAACCCGACATACGAGCAAGTCAAAACAGGAACGACGGGACACCTCGAAGTCGTCCAAATCACGTTTGATCCGAGCCTGTTCCCATACGAGCGTTTACTTGAACTCTACTGGCCCCAAACGGATCCGACGGATGCAGAAGGTCAATTCCAAGATCGCGGTACGCAGTACGCACCAGCAATCTTCTATCATACGGATGCGCAGCATGAAGCTGCGATTACTTCTCGTGACGCTCTTGCTGCAAGCAACCGTTTCAAACAGCCAATCGTGACGCGGATCGATGCTGCTTCTGAATTTTATCCAGCGGAAGAGTACCACCAAGACTTCCATAAGAAAAATCCAGAACACTACAAAAAAGATCGTGCTGCTTCTGGTCGTGATGCCTTCATCGAACAGGAATGGAAAGATACGACGACGGTCTGATTCAAAAAAATGTATATAAAAACAGGTCAGTAAACGTTAGTTTGCTGACCTGTTTCATTGTTATGGAAAAAGTAAGTCATGAAACACGTTCTAGTTGATCCTTTGTCTGTTGTTCCGGTGCCACGACTTGATACCGTTTCAAGACGAAGATGCCACACACCATGACAGCGAGACCGATGAGCTGACCAAACGATAAGTCGATTTGCGGCAAACCGAACCAACCGAACGTATCAACGGCGAGGGCAAAGCTCAACTGCGAAATCAACACGACAGAAATCGCGACGGACGGACCAAGCAATTGAATCCCGCGCATGACACAAAAGACGACACCGACACCTACGAGTCCACCGAACCAGTAGAGTGGTGACACGTTTTGAATCTGTCCGATCGTTCCACCACGAAACAGGACATACGTGATGCTTGCTCCGATGAAGCCGACGAAGAAAACCAGCGTCGTCGTCGCCCAAGCGCCAAACGCGTCACTCATCCTAGCATTCAATACCGTCTGTAAACTGATTAGCATCCCTGCCAATACGGCACACACGATGCCTATTACCATGTTCGTTCCTCCTTACTCATAGCTGTTGCCGTTCGCCTTCTCGCGAATCCGCTCCAGATCGACAATGATGATTTTCCCGCGTCGTCGAACGAGAATCTCTTCTTCACATAATTTCGTGATGATCCGATTGAGATGGCGATAACTCGTTCCAAGCCAGTCGGCGACGTCATGCAGGTTCGACGTCCGCATCTCCTGATAAAACAAACTGTCACTAGCTTCGGACGCAATTGATAATAAGTAGCCTGCAAATCGCTCCTCGACCGTATAGAGTACGTGGTGCGACGCTGATTTCGAATCGGCATACCACTTCGCTGTAATTGTTCGTAGTAAAAATTGCAGAAAAACATTCGTCGTATTGTGCTCGCGTAAAATCGCATACGGCACGCTCAACACATCGACATCGGTCACCGCCTCAACTGTATTCAACACTTCTCGTTCATTGATGAACTCGGCGTCACCAATCACTGTCAGTGGTGTTTTGAATCGTAAAATCCGTTGTTTCCCTTCTGACGAAGCAGCAGAAATCTTGACCTTGCCTGCGACGATGAAGTACATCCGGTCGATTGTCGCACCGGTCGTACAGAGGAGTTCTCCTTTTCGGAAGGTTTCTTCACGCAACCAAGCGCGCGTCTCTTCCGTTAAAATCGTATCCAGTCCATATTGTTGGATGACGGTTTCCATGTTCGTTCCCTCCCTTTAGGCAAGTGAGAAAATCGCAACTCCTGCAAGCATGAGACCCACACCAACCCACTGACCACGATTTCCTTGTTTTTTTAAGACACCGAACCATCCTTTTAAATCAATCAGAAAGGCACATAAAATCTGCGCGACGAGTAACAAACACATCGCCCATGTCATCCCGAGTTTTTGGATCGCTGTGAGTTCCGTTACGACGACTAGCACGCCAATCAAACCACCGCTCGCATAAATCCACGGTAACTGACGGAATCCGCCGATTTTCCGATCTCGTACGAAGCTATAAATGACTAAACAACCCATCAGACCAACAAAGTGGACGATCAATACGGATAACCACGGTCCGACGCCTGTCGCAAGGCGCGCATTGAATATACCTTGCAGGGCGATGAACAGACCGCTCATCAAAGCAAACACGACTCCTTGCAAGTCATCTCCTCCTTTAATCTCTACACTAGAGTAGACCTTATTCGTGCCTCACTTGAAAAGGACAAATGTCCCATTTTCAAAAAAACATGAAAAACCCGCTTTCCACAAGCGGGTTTACGGGTCATCATTGTATGTTAATGTCGCAAAACGAGCAGTCGTCCGCTTCAGCTGTTCCTCTGCTTCCTCCATCATGCGCGTAAACAACTCCGCAACCGTTGGCACATCACGAATCAAACCGGCAACCAGTCCAGCGTTGACATATCCTTTCTCTTCATCGCCTTCAAGAGCGCCTGTAATATGATACGACTCATTCGTCTGATCGAGAAAAGCAGTAGGTGTCTCGGCTGTGAGGTGTTCGACGTAAGGACCATCAAGGACACGTCGGACAAATCCAACGGAGCGCCCGATGATGCGTGTATCGGTATCTGTCGCATCCGTTAAGCGCGATTTATAAACTGGATGGACCTTCGCATCTTCCGTCGCGATTAACCGTGTTCCGAGCTGGACGCCGGCAGCACCAAGCAACAGGACAGCTGCTAGTCCACGCCCATCGCCAATCCCACCCGCTGCAAGAACCGGAATCTTGACCCGATCGACAAGCTGCGGAATCAAAGTGAGGGTCGTCAGTTCAAGCGGGGAATTGATACCTGCCGCTTCAACTCCCTCCGCTACGAGTACATCGGCTCCTGCCTGTTCTGCCTTTAACGCCTGTTTGACTGAAGCGACAACCGCGATCGTTTTGATGCCAGCGGCTTGTAGTCGCTCTATGTACGGTGCCGGATTTCCTGCCGACAAGGAGACGACCGGAATCTTTTCTGCAATCGCGAGATCGATCAGTGCTTCCGTATAAGGAGATACACGAATCGCGATGTTCAAGGCAAATGGTTGCTCCGTCAGGGTTCGTGTCTCCTGAATCCGAGACGCTACTTCATCGACCGACAACGTACCGCACCCAAGCGTTCCGAGTCCTCCGGCATTCGACACCGCTGCCGTGAGTGCTGCATGACTAATGTTACCCATCCCTCCTTGGATCAATGGATAACGAATGTTGAATAGCTCACAAATCGGAAACATATCTTTCCTCCGTTCTCGACTCCCACCGCATGATATACTGACAGGGAATGAATAGTAGTTCATCTTATCCTAGAAATGAGGTCGTTCTGTTATGAAGATTCCGTATCAATCGATTCATCCGAACGTAGCATCCGATGTATTCATCGCTCCTGGCGCTTATCTGATTGGAGACGTCACGATCGGTTCCGAGTCTACCATCTGGTTCAACGCTGTATTACGCGGTGACGAAGGACCGATTACAATCGGCAAACGCTGCAGTATCCAAGACAACGCAACGATTCATCTGTACGAAGGCGCACCTGTCGTCATCGAGGATGAAGTGACGGTCGGACATAACGCGATTTTACACGGCTGTAAAATCGGACGTCGTTCGATCGTCGGAATGGGCGCGACCGTTCTTGATCATGCAGACATCGGTGAGGAATGCATCATCGGGGCGAACACGTTGATTCCATCAGGAAAAGTCTTCCCACCCCGTTCGCTGATCATCGGCTCACCGGGTAAAGTCGTGCGTGAACTGACGGAAGCGGACCTCGCGATGATTCAGGAGTCGATTGATTCCTATGTCGATAAAGGTTACGCTTTCCGAAACATTCTCGCAGGATCAGCTGAACAAAACACATCTGAATGACAGGAATGCGGGGCGGATCGCGCGATCCGTCCCGCTCTTTTGTATATCATCGTTCCGCAAACAGCGGGTGTTCTGTTGCATCATACGAAGCGCTACGTTGTGACACATCGTGTGTCTCTTCAAAGATTGATTCAAAGAACCGGCTCGCTGGTTGCGCAAGCAGACGGTAATATTGCTCGAACAACAGTGCCGCATGGTGTCCGCTCCAAGCATCCGGTAATAGTTCTTGCGGGAGTCCCGGATCCGTGAAGAGGAATTTTCGGTACTCATGTACGAGCATCGTCCGTTCGACGAAACACTGCTCATCCGTCATTTCTCCTAGTTGGAGCTGACTCTGATGGACGATGTATTGCCGGCTATAATCCGTGATGAACGTTTCGTAACGTTCCTGCAATTCCTCTAGTGGAAAAGCGCGCTCAACAAGGGATTGGTCTTGCTTTGGACCGTGGTATTCACCGACGAAGAAATCGACATACTCTTCGATTTCGTACGCTTCAATCAATCGTTCCGCCTCTTTTTCAAGCGGATTCGGCGAAATCCAGACCCCGTTCGATAAGTTGCCAAACCCACTCCACGTCAGTTCTTTACGGAGCTCATCGCGAATCTGTCGCTTATCCTCAGGAATCGTGTACATCAGCGTTCGCCACTTCCCGTCCCAGTCGTGCGGTGTTGATTTATAGATCCGGCGCGCTGCTTCTTCCATCCGTTCCACCCCACGCGGCGTCAACGAATAGAAGCTTTTACTCCCCTGCTTCTCGGAGACGAGCCAGCCTTGTTTGACCATCCGGGATACTGCGACCCGAACGGCTTGTTCGTTATGTCCGAACTCTTTGACGAGTCGAATTAAACTCCCGACCCAGATTTGATTGCCGTAATGACGGATATAATCCCCGTAAATCGTAAAGATCATTGATTGGGTGTTCGCACTCATGGTATTCACTCTCTCTTCAGTCGTTCATAGTGTGTATCGTTAGTATACGGGTTATTTCAAACGTCGACCATCCTCATCTTCCTTCAAAGCGTGGTGGTCGTTTTTCAGCGAAGGCTTGTAGCGCTTCCTGACGATCGGCGGTCGGAATGACGACTTCATAAGCTTCCGTCTCGAGCTGCAGTCCTTTCTCGAGTGAGACATCCCGTCCTTGATCAATTGCTCGTTTCGCTTGGCGCAAGGCGATTGGACCGTTCTGTAACATCTGACCGGCAAACTCAAGACAGGTCGTCATCAACGCTTCCCGGGCGACGACGGCTGTCGCGAGTCCGTAACGTTCTGCTGTCATCGCATCGATTTTTTTCGCCGTGAAGATCAGTTCCTTTGCTCGTGTCTCCCCGATCAATCGCGGCAAGCGTTGTGTTCCGCCAGCCCCAGGAATGATTCCGAAGCTAGTCTCTGTCAACCCGACGAGTGCATCCTCGACGAGAAAGCGGAAATCACAGGCGAGAATCCATTCAAATCCACCACCGAGCGCGTGACCATTGACGGCAGCGATCGTCGGTTGTGGTAATTGTGCGATCGAGGTGAAGACGTTGCGAATCGCAAGGACATTACGTCGGACTTCTTCCTCATTTAAATGTACGCGTTCCTTTAAATCGGCGCCGGCACTGAAAGCTTTACCGGTTCCGGTGAACAGGACGACCCGCGCTTCCGAGTCGACTGACAACGCATCGACTTGTTCCTGCAAAGCGACAAGCATCGGATAATCGAGACAGTTCAACCGTTCTGGGCGATCGATCCGGACGATCGCGATATAGCCTTCTCGTTCCAAATGAATCATACGAGTCCCTCCCGATCGACGACGAGTGCGATCCCTTGTCCAACTCCGACACACATCGTGGCAAGACCATATGTCCGGTTCGTCCGGCGCATCTCATGCAATAACGTCGTCAAAATCCGCGCTCCACTTGCGCCGAGCGGATGACCGAAGGCAATCGCTCCGCCGTTGACGTTGACTTTTTCGCTCGGTAGACCGAGTGCTTCAATACAAGCAAGACTTTGAGCCGCAAACGCTTCGTTCAACTCAATCTGATCGAGCTGTTCGACCGTCAATCCTGCCCGTCTAAGAACTTTTTCCGTCGCGTCGATCGGTCCGATGCCCATGATGGCGGGTTCAACGCCTGCTGTCGCACTCGCTCGGTAATACCCAAGCGGTGTCAAGCCGAGTTCGTTTGCTTTTTCTTCACTCATCAATAACAGCGCCGACGCCCCGTCGTTGACGCCAGATGCATTTCCCGCCGTCACGGTACCGTTCGGGAATAAAGGACGAAGCGTCGCGAGTTTCTCACTTGTCGTCTCAGGGCGTGGGTGTTCATCTTGATCAAAGACGCTGACGTTGCCTTTCCGATCCATTTGCGTAACCGCAACTAGTTCTTCCGTGAAGCGCTCTGCCTCGATGGCTCGTTTTGCGCGTTGCTGACTCTCAAACGCAAATTCATCCTGTGCTTCGCGTGAGATGCCGTACTGACGGGCGACGTTCTCAGCTGTCTCCGGCATCGAATCCGTTCCATATTTATCTGCTAAGCGATCATTGACGAATCGCCAGCCAATCGTCGTATCATACATCGTCTGATTGCCACGTGGGTTGGCCTGATCCGGCTTCGCGAGAACGAACGGTGCACGCGTCATGCTTTCCGTTCCTCCAGCGATATAGATGTCCCCTTCACCTAAGGCAATTCCGCGCGCCGCCGCGATGACAGCATCGAGTCCTGATCCACATAAACGATTGATCGTCGTACCGGCTACTTCGACCGGTAGACCAGCTAGTAGTCCCGACATCCGGGCGACGTTGCGATTGTCTTCTCCCGCCTGATTCGCATTGCCAAAAATGACTTCCTCGATCGTCTTCGGATCGACTTGTGGATTACGCTCAAGCAACGCTTCGATGACACGTGCTCCTAAGTCATCTGGACGGACCTGACGCAACGCGCCGTTATAGCGACCGATCGGTGTCCGAACGGCATCGATGATGGCGACCCGTTTCATGATGTCACCTCGCGATTCGTATAATCATAGACACCACGACCTGTCTTACGACCGAGTCGACCCGCTTTGACATACTGTTCGAGCAGTGGTGCCGGACGGTATTTTTCGCCGAGCTTCTCATGCAGATACTTTAAGTTGTGGAGCCGAGTATCAAGTCCGACCAAGTCCCCGAGTTCGAATGGTCCCATCGGGTAGTTTAAGCCGAGTTTGATCGCTTTATCGATCTCTTCCGGTGTCCCGAGTCCTTCTTGTAACATGTAGAACGCTTCGTTTCCGACGAGCGCACTGATCCGCGAAGTGACGAACCCAGGAAACTCACGGATGACGACCGTTTCCTTCTGCATTTGACGCGCTACCTGTTCAAGAGCTGCAACCGTCTCATCCGATGTCTCAAGACCACGAACGAGCTCGATCAGCGGCATCAGATGGACCGGATTGAAGAAATGCATCGCCATGACCCGGTCCGCCCGGTTCGTAAAAGAGGCAATTTCCGTCGGACTCATCGTCGACGTGTTCGTCGCAAAGTAACAGTCCGGACGTGCATTCGCTTCTAACGTTTCAAAGACTTGCTGTTTGATGCTGAGTTGTTCCGGTACCGCCTCAATGACGAGATCCGCTTGTTGTGCAGCTGTTGCTAAATCCGTCGACAAACTTAATCGATCGAACAGTCCCTCGACTTCACTCGCGGACATTTTCCCCCGCGCGATGCCTTTCTCCGCGATGCGTTCGAGTTCTTGATAGGCACTTTCGACATACGCTTCTTTAATATCAACGAGTGTCACCTGAAATCCACGGTGTGCGGCAACGTACGCAATGCCACGTCCCATGACGCCGGATCCGACGACAACGATTTGTTCTACCATCTGATTTCCCCCTTATCCCCTGTGCTGTTAAAAAAGGCTGGACTTCCCGACGGAACTCCAGCCTTCCCTCTTGCTTATAGTCCGAACGGATTGAGTGGACGACTGCCGTAATACGACAAGATACTCTTCGTTTCTGTGTACAGATCAAGTGTTTCGATACAGAGTTCACGACCGAATCCTGATTGTTTATACCCACCAAACGGTGTACCTGGGAAAGCAGAAAACGGACAGTTGACCATGACGATACCGGCTTTGATTTGGTTGGCAACGCGCGTCGCTTTTGCACCGTCTTTTGTCCAAACCGCTGATCCGAGTCCAAACGATGTGTCGTTCGCTAAACGAATCGCTTCTTTTTCATCTTTGAACGGCATGACGACGACGACCGGTCCGAAGATTTCTTCATTGACCGCTTTCATCTCGTGCGTGACGTCCGTGATGATCGTTGGTGCGTACCAGAAGCCTTTTTCGTATCCTTCTGGTGCTGTCGCATGACCACCTGTGACGATTGTCGCTCCGTCTGCTTTCGCTGACTGGACATATCCATCGATGACGTCGACTTGTTGTTGGTCGATGATCGCTCCAACGTGTGTCCCTTTATCAAACGGATTACCGAGGACGAGTTGTTTTGTCTTCGCGACGAACTGTTCCATGAACGCTTCGTAGATCTCTTCGTGGACGTACAGGCGCGAGCGCGCTTCACACGATTGACCACCGTTATAGAAGATTCCGAACAATGAACCATCAACAGCTGCTGTCACGTCTGCATCTTCAAAAACGATGTTCGGCGATTTCCCACCGAGTTCGAGCGTGACTCGTTTTAGTGTTTCCGACGCACGTCCCATGATGTCTTTACCTACTGGCGTCGAGCCCGTGAAGGCGACTTTATCGACGTGAGGATGCTCGACGAGATGGTTGCCGATTTCGCGTCCTGAGCCTGGGATGACGTTGACGACACCTGCTGGAACGCCAGCTTCTAGACAAATCTCACCGAGAATGATCGCTGTCAATGGTGTCAATGTCGCTGGTTTGACGACGACCGAGCAACCGACTGCGATTGCTGGTGCGACTTTCCAAGCTGCCATCATCAACGGATAGTTCCACGGGATGATTTGTGCACAAACACCGACCGCTTCTTTTTCTGTGTAGTTATGGAATTGTCCCGGCACGTTATTGACGACACCGCGGTGACCGACGATCGCACCTGCGTAGAACTCAAAGTCTTCAATCGCTTGCGTGACTTGTCCTTGCGCCGCTGCTAGTGATTTCCCTGTATCGAGAATCTCAAGTTCGACGATTTCGTTGAAGCGGGAACGCATGATGCTCGCAATCTTATTTAAGATTTGCGCGCGGCGTCCGACTGGCCACATCTTCCACTTCCCGTGATCAAACGCATCCCGTGCGGCTTGAACGGCACGATCAGCGTCTTCCTTCGACGCTTTTGCAACTTCTGCAATCACTTCACCTGTTGCCGGATTATATGTTTTAAATGTCTCGCCTGTTGCACCTTCGACTTGTTCGCCGTTAATGAGCAAATGATAGACGGACCGTTTCATTTCAAGTGTTTTTTCATGTACTGTCGACATTGTATTCACTCCTGTTCCTGTTGATTGAAAATCGGTGGGCGTTTTTCGAGAAAAGCTTGCATACCTTCTGTTTGATCGGCTGTTGCGAACAACAGATAGAAGTTCCGGCGTTCGTGCTCCATGCCATCTTGTAACGACAAATCGACGGCTTTGTTTGCTGCGTCCTTGATCAGTCGTAACGCCATGCTCGGCTGGTTCGATAACCGCTCTGCCATCGCAAGCACCGTCGCTTCAACGTCCATCGTCACTCGATTGATGATGCCAAGTCGTTCTGCTTCGTCTGCCTGCATCCGGTCACCCGTGAAGAGCCATTCGAGCGCCCGCGTCCGACCGATGCATTTCGTCAAACGTTGCGTCCCGCCTGCTCCCGGCATGACGCCGAGTCCGACTTCTGGAAAACCGAACTGTGTCGCAGGATCGGCGTAGATTAAATCACAAGCAAGTGCGAGTTCGAAACCGCCGCCAAGGACGAAACCATGGACACCTGCAATGATCGGCTTTTTGATTCGGCTGATCCGGTCCCAGTCCGCGAACGGATCGAGGAGTTCCATCGAGATCGGTGTCGCTTCGAGCATCTCCTCGATATCAGCACCTGCTGAAAACGACTTTCCGTTTCCCGTCAAGACGATGACCGTCACCTGATCGTCACGATCAAATATCTCCATCGCCTCGACGATTTCGCGGACCATCGTCCGGTTCAGCGCATTGTATCGTGCCGTCCGGTCGAGGCGAATTCGACCGATCCGACCAACCATTTCCGTCTTAACGTACTGTTGTGTCGGCATGGACATCTTCACCAATCATCAATGTGACGAGATCCCCCGCAAAGCTCATCAAGTCTTTCCCTGACGCTTTTCCTTCAATAGAACGCATGCCAGCTTGCATCGCTTCCTGACTTTCATAGACCATCTCGCACATTAAGTAGTACTTTCCGTCTCCACCCATTGGTGAACCAACGATTTTTGTGACGTTCATTTCTTTTAGTCCTGGAATTTTTGCTGTTAGCGGACCATGGACTTCAAAGTAATGCTGATCGAATGCTTCCTTGTTTTCCGGGTGTTTGTACAATGCGATTAATTTTGCCATATTGATTACCTTCCTTCACATGAGAGTAGAGACGGGTTTCATCGCCTCGAATGGATTTTTACACGATTTACAGTAGAGAATACTTCGACATGCCGTCGGTCCGAATAAGTTTTCCATCGTCACATACGTTGATCCACAATACGGACAGTCAATCTCCCACTTTCCTTGTTCGAATCGAGGGGGTGCGATGCCGAATGCTTTTAATCCTTGCATCCCTTGTTCTGTGATTCGGTCCGATGTCCACGGTGGATCAAACCGGAACTGGACATCGACCTGTTCGACGTTCGGAATCACCTGCAAGGCAGCTTCGGTATTTTTTTTAATGATTTCAAGCGCCGGACAACCGAGAAACGTCGGGAGAAGCGTGACGTGCACCGTGTAGCCATGCGCCGTCGCTTCCGCGTCCATCGTCTCGACCATGCCAAGATCTAAAATACTGACGCTATCGATTTCTGGATCCTTCACCCCGTTCAGGGCTTCACGGATCGCATGTTGAAGTGTCGTCGTCATGCTTCCCTCTCCTTTCACCACGTCGCCGTTTGGTCAATCAGATAGACTTCTCCGAGTGTCGCGAGTGCATCATTCAAGTCTTCCGTGTGATCGCCGTCCCGCCCGTTGCGTGTCATCTGCATTTCTGGGAGGGTCACGTTCAATTCGACGAGTAACGGTGTGATCGTCTGATACCAACGATCAAGTAAAATCCCTTGCCCTTCAATCAACCGCATCTCTTCGATCAGTTGACCGTGTTCGCCATAATCGAACATGTCGCCGAAGTCGTAGAGGACTTTTTCTAGGGCTGCATCCATCTTCTGGCGAGCTGTCTCCGTCGATTGGTAGAGCTGGGTGAACCACGTTTGCCAGTGCAGCAAATGATAGTACAACTCCATATTGATCTTGACGGCAGCAGCAGCAAGGGGCTCGTAACTGCTCGATTTCAACGCATCAATCCGGATCTTTTTCGCGACCGTGTAGCAATAGTTCCGGACGACAGCGAATGCCCAGTCATATTCGGGTTTTTCCATATAGTAGCCGGGTCCATTGACACGTTCGACAAGAATCGAGTTCTTCCGTTCATGTGCCAAGCGGACGTGGGCTAACGCATCGGCATTCCCTTCACCAAGTTCCTCAAGGAGTTGGTAATACATCGCCGCGTGCCCCATCGAATCTTGCGCGATTGAGGATGAAGCGACGTCCTCTTCGATATGCGGTGCAAGTCCGAGCCATTCCGAACCACGATACGCGTAGAGGAAATCATCATCTGCGAGTTGATAAAGTAAGGAGGCGAGTGCCGTCCGTTCTTGTTCCGTCATTTGGAATCGCCTCCTTGCCACGACATGATTTCTTTTTCATCGAGCATCTGTTGCTCGTAATGCCGCCATTTTTTCTTCAAATAGCCATATCCTTTAGTCGTCCGGTAGTCCTTATTATCAAGGCGTTGGAGCATCTGCTTTTCATCGGGTGACAAACCACGGATATCTTCACGTTTGACGACCCAGATATCGACGACTGGTTCCCGGCGCATGAAGTTTTCTTGTGCCATCAGTAACGCCATCTCTTTATTTGGAGCAAGTAAACTGAATTGATGCGTGAACGCCGCGTTCGGCGTCCGTTTGCTAAAGACTTCGAATTCGTGATAGAACGTCTCGTTCATCGTACCTTCCCCTCTCATGCCTTCGTTTCAGCGAGTGCATCCCGTACCCAAGCATTATTCTCATAAGATGTCCGGCGCAGATCTAGTCGCTCTTTCGAACGCGGTCCTCCACCTTGGATGATCGTCTTGAATTTCGTCCAGTCCGGCTGTGCGTATTCCCATTGCCCTGTTTCTTCATCAAAACGTAACGTCGGGTCTGGAATGACGAGTCCGAGCGAACGAATCCGCGGCACGTACTTTGTAAAGAAGTTTTGCCGGAGCTCTTCATTCGTTTTCGTCCGAATCTTATAAGCGATCGTCACGTCCTGTTTCGATGTCCCGGTCGTCTCTTTCGAGGCTGGTCCAAAGAACATCAACAAGGATTCCCACCACTCATCCAGTGATTCTTGAATCATTGCCCGCTGTTCCGGTGTTCCTTCTGCGAGTGCCATGATGATTGACTCCCCATGTTGTGCGTGGAAGACTTCCTCTGCACAGATCCGTTGCAAGGCACGCGCGTACGGTCCGTACGAAGCGCCGAGCATGTTCGTCTGCGTGATAATTGCCGCCCCATCGACAAGCCAACCAATCATTCCGGCATCGGCCCATGACCGTGTCGGCATGTGGAAGACGTTGTGAAATTTCAATCGTCCCGTAAATAAATCATCCATCAAATCCCCACGTGTCTTGCCATACGGCTTCATCAAATCCTCAACGACACGAAGCAACAATTGCCCGTGTCCCATTTCATCCTGGACCTTCGCCATGATGCCAAGTTTTCGTCGAAGCGATGGTGCTTTTGGAACCCATTCTTTTTCCGGAAGTGCACCCATGATTTCACTGATACCGTGCATCGAAATCAGTTTAATCAGTGTGTCTCGGTAAAAAGCAGGCATCCAGTCATCGGCTTCGATCTTTTCACCTTGCTCGATTCGTTCCTTGAAGCGTGCTAATTTTTCGTCTTCCGTCAGTTGGACGGGTTCGAACAGTTGTGTTGCATCATACATGCTAGTTCCTCCTTTGAATCAGACGAGTGATGTCGAGCGTCGATCAACGACCCGGACGGCTTTACCTTCCGATCGTGGTAACCCTTGATGCGGGTGACAGACGAGATCAATGGAAATGAGACATTCCGACTTGATGGCGTCACATATCGAACGCATTTGTCGTTCTGAGATATTTTCGAATTCGATATGTAGCTCAACGACATCGAGTCCGGCTTTACGTACGAGATGGATTTGATAATGTGGCGTCACGTCCGGTTGTTGGAGCAAGACCCGCTCGATTTCTGACGGAAAGACGTTGACCCCTCGGATAATCAGCATGTCGTCCGTCCGCCCTTTGACACGTGACATTCGTGTCGTCGTCCGACCACAAGCGCACACTTTACGCGTGATCGAAGCTAAGTCGCCTGTCCGGTATCGAATGATTGGAAACGCTTTCTTTTTCAAGCTTGTAAAAACGAGTTCCCCGACCATGCCATCTGGTAACGGTTCCCCCGTAACGGGATCGACGACTTCCGTAATGAATAAGTCATCCATGATATGCAGACCTGCTTGCTCTTGACACTCCATTGCGACACCCGGTCCCATGATTTCGCTGAGTCCATAGATATCGAGTGCCTGCAGATCAAAGGTCTGTTCGAGTGTCTGCCGCATCTCCTCAGACCAGGGCTCGGCCCCAAAGATGCCATAACGCATACTTGTTTTCCGTGGATCGATACCACGTTCAATCATGCGTTCTGCCAAGCGTAAAATATACGAAGGCGTACCACAGATTCCGTCCGGTCGGAAATCCTCGATCAATGTGATTTGGCGATCCGTGTTGCCACCGGAAATCGGTAAGATCGTCATGCCTAGTTTTTCTGCTCCTGCATGAAGCCCGAGACCACCTGTGAACAATCCGTAACCATACGCATTGTGCAGCAAATCAGCTGGTGATCCACCGGCTAAGACTAAACTGCGTGCCACGGCACCGGCCCAGTCATCTAAATCTTCTTGCGTATATCCGACGACGGTCGGTTTACCGCTCGTTCCAGACGAGGCATGAATCCGGGTGACCTCTTCTCGTACGACGGCAAATAGTCCGAACGGATAATGATCGCGTAAATCTTGTTTACGTGTGAAGGGAAACTTTCGTAGATCCTCGATCGTTTGAAAATCGTTCGCCGTCATCTGTAAGGTCTGCAGACGTTCTTGATAGAACGGGACGCGCGTGATGTGTTCCATCGTTTGACGTAATCGCTCCATCTGTAGCTGCTCCCGCGTTTGAGCATCCATCGTTTCGTGATGTTGATCGTACATATCTGCACCTCCTCATCATGTATACAATAATAAAACGGTCGTTTGTTTTTAGTTATATGTTTAACGTACGATACGTTCACAATGTTGTCAATCTTGTTTTGTTAAATGCTCCCAAACGATTCTCACTTTATCACTTCAACGCACCTTATCGATAAAATAATCAACATTAAACAAGAGATTTCATGATATATAGTCTTTTTTTGGAAAATATTTTTGAAATGATTTGCTCATTTTGTAACGGGTTGATAAAATATCGTGTGACAAGTGTTATACTATTTTTGGTAAGACCACTTGGTTGAATAAAGATGCTGTGTTGTGAAAGGGGATCACGATGAAACTAGGGTTAGCTGTCGGGGATACAGCAGAGATTCAAGCGGTCGTCTCGGAAGATATGTTTGCACGATTCGAAGGTCAGCTCGTTCATCCAGCATACTCCACCGTTTCGATGGTTTATCACATGGAATGGGCAGCACGTCAACTGATCTTGCCTTACCTAGAAGCTGGTGAAGAAGGTGTTGGGGGTGCAGTTTCACTGAAGCATCTTGGTATGGCAGCGGAAGGAGCACGATTGATCATAACCGCGACAGTAACGTCGATGACCTCACGTCGCGTTGACGCGAGCATTGAAGTCCGAGACGGACAAACGATCATCGGTACAGGGGAAGTCACACAATTCATTTTAGAAAAAAGCCGGATTCAAGAAAAATTACAAAATAATGTTCCGACAAAATGAAAGCGCTTACTTATATTTGATAGAGGAGGACTCTACTATGAACATGTTAAACCCATCTACGAATCCAACGCTCTCGATCATGGAAAAAATCGCTGGTCACGAACAAGTCGTCTTTTGCAACGACCCTGTCTCGGGGTTACAAGCCATCATCGCCATTCATGATACGACGCTCGGTCCTGCTCTCGGTGGATGCCGCATGGCGCCTTATGCTTCTGTTGATGAAGCACTTGACGATGTGCTGCGTTTGTCGCGCGGTATGACGTATAAATGCGCTGCCGCTGATGTTGATTTTGGTGGTGGTAAAGCCGTCATCATCGGTAATCCAGCGACGGATAAATCACCAGAGCTTTTCCGTGCCTTCGGTCGCTTCGTCGATTCGCTCGGTGGTCGGTTCTACACGGGAACGGACATGGGCACGACGATGGATGATTTCGTTCATGCTAGCCGAGAAACATCACGGATCGTCGGCATTCCGGAAGCATTTGGTGGTAGTGGTGATTCATCGATTCCAACGGCTGAAGGTGTCGTCTATGGATTACGGGCGACGATCGAGACGTTATTCGGTTCAGATGAATTAAGTCGGGCAACCTACGCGATCCAAGGACTCGGAAAAGTCGGCTTTAAGGTCGCCGAACAACTGTTGCTCGCCGGGGCGACGATTTATGTCTCTGACGTCAATGAAGCGGCACTAGCAGCAATCGTAACCCAAGCTGAAATGGCGCCTGGCACGGTTCGCGTCGTCTCGCCTCATGAAATTCATCTGACGGATGCTGATATTTTTGTCCCGTGTGCATACGGTGGTGTCATTCACGCTCAAAACATCGCGCTCTTACCGTGCAAAGCCATCTGTGGTTCGGCGAACAACCAACTCGCGGAAGAACAACTTGCTCACGTCTTGATGGATCGTGGCATCTTATATGCCCCAGACTATATCGTCAATGGTGGTGGGCTGATCCAAGTGGCAGACGAACTGTATGGAGCAAATCACGAACGGGTTCTCCTAAAAACGCGTCACATCTATGACGCAGTTCTCGAAGTCTTCAAAGAGTCGCAAGCAGAGAACATCACGACGGTCGAAGCGGCGAACCGGATGTGTGAAAAACGGATGCAGATTCGGGCGAAACACAACAACATCTTTACGAACACGACAAAACCAAAATGGGATATCCGTAACCACTGAAGGAGGGACTGACATGGAGCAACATTTTCCGATTCAACGCATTATCGATGAAGAAGGTCGTATCATCGACGCCTCAAAAGAACACGATCTGACAAAAGAGCTTGCCCTCATCCTATATGAACAGATGCACCGGATCCGGACGTTCGACCGGAAGGCGATCAACTTACAACGCCAAGGGCGCCTCGGCACTTATGCACCGTTCGAAGGACAAGAGGCAGCGCAAGTCGGTAGTGCACTCGCGTTGTCCGATCAAGACTGGTTGTTCCCGACGTATCGGGATCACGGCGCAACGTTGACGTTCGGTGCCGACATGGTGCGGACACTCCTCTACTGGAACGGTCGTGTTGAAGGTTGCGTCCCGTCTGAGAAACACATCTTTCCTCCTGCTGTGCCGATTGCAACGCAAATTCCGCATGCCGTCGGTGCCGCATGGGCGGAAAAACGAAAAGGCACGACGAACGTCGCGGTCGCCTACTTTGGTGACGGAGCGACGTCTGAAGGGGATTTCCATGAAGGAATGAACTTTGCAAGCGTCTTCCAAGCACCAGTCATCCTGTTTAACCAAAACAATCAGTTCGCGATCTCTGTTCCGATCGAAAAACAGATGCATTCTGAGACGATCGCGCAAAAAGCGATTGCCTACGGGATGCCAAGTGTTCGGATTGATGGAAACGATGCTTTTGCCGTCTATTTTACGATGCAAGCAGCTGTTGAACGTGCCCGTTCTGGTGGTGGACCAACATTGATCGAAGCCGTCACGTGGCGGTTTGGTGCCCATACGACAGCAGATGATCCAACAAAATACCGGGATCAAGCACGCTCGCGCGACCGAGTTGATCCGCTCGATCGACTCGAACACTTCTTAAAACACCGAGGCTATTTTGACGAAACATGGATGCAACAGCTGCAGGAACGGCATCAAACAGAAGTCGAAGCGGCAGTAGTTGCGATGGAGCAATTCAAGGCGCCAGACATCAATGACTTGTTCGATCATACGTACGCAACTTTACCGGTTGATGTCCAGCAACAAAAAGAAGCGTATTTGCTAGCAAGGGGGAAATGAGATGGCAACACCAATCAATCGTCAAACAGAAATGACACTCGTTCAAGCTGTCACGGATGCCCTGCGGACAAAATTGTCGGAGGATGAGACGACACTCGTTCTTGGAGAAGATGTCGGAAAAAACGGTGGCGTCTTCCGAGCGACGGACGGCTTACAAGAAGAGTTCGGTGAAGACCGGATCGTTGATACACCGCTCAGTGAAGCCGGCATCGTCGGTACATCGATCGGTCTTGCCATCAATGGCTTTAAACCGATCGTAGAGATTCAATTTCTCGGCTTCATCTACCCTGCCTATGAACAAATCATGACCCATGTCTCTCGTATCCGGATGCGAACGATGGGACGCTATAGTGTGCCGATGGTCATTCGTGCGCCTTATGGTGCCGGCATCCGGGCACCGGAAATCCATTCCGATAGTACGGAGGCGCTCTTTACATCAATGCCCGGTCTCAAGGTCGTCTGTCCGGCGACACCGTACGACGCAAAAGGGTTATTGATTGCTGCGATTGAAGATCCAGATCCCGTGTTGTTCCTCGAGTCGATGCGTAGTTACCGTTCATTCAAGGAAGTCGTACCGAGCGAGTCCTATACCGTCGAGATCGGAAAAGCGCGCTGCGTCAGTGAAGGGACGGACGTGACGTTGATCGCTTGGGGGGCAATGGTCCAAGTGGCTCACAAGGCAGCGATGGCTGCACAGGAACGCGGTATTTCTTGCGAAGTCCTCGACTTACGGACGCTCTATCCGCTTGACCGGGACACAATCGCTGCTTCCGTTCAAAAGACCGGTCGTGCCGTCATCGTGCATGAAGCCGCAGCGATGGGTGGTCTCGGGAATGATCTCGTCACGTTGATCAACGATACGGCGTTTCTTTATTTACGGGCACCAATTGCCCGTGTGACAGGTTTTGATGTTCCGGTTCCACTGTTCGCCCTCGAAGACCATTACATTCCGACGCCGGAACGAGTCCTTGCGACGATTCAGCGTACGGTCGAGTTTTAAGGAGCTGAGTCCCATGATCGAAGTCAAGTTACATGATGTCGGGGAAGGTATGACGGAAGGTGAAATCGCGCATTATCTCGTTCAAGTCGGAGACCACGTCACGACCGATCAACCGGTCGTTGAGGTTGCGACCGATAAGATGGTCGCTGAACTACCGGCTCCTGTCTCCGGAATCGTCAAGAAAATCATCATTCCGGTCGGTCAGACGGTGCAAGTCGGTACGACGTTGTTGCACATCGAAGCAAGTAACGCTTCTGAAGTGCCGGTCGCGGTAAAACCTGAAGTGTCGCGCGTATCTGAACCAGCGCCTGTCGCTGTCGCGGCCCCACCTGCTCAAGCATCTCCATCAAAACGTGTCCTTGCGACACCGTATACGCGAAAACTTGCTCGTGACCACGGGATTGATATCGAAGCTGTGACGGCTTCGGATCCATCAGGTCGAGTTTCAGAGGACGATGTGCTTCGCTTCGTCCAGGCTACTACTGCTCCACAAGAGACAGCTACACCGATTATTGAAGAGGTCACATACCAAGAAACATCACCGGAAACGATTCCGTTCCGCGGCATTCGTAAGCAAATCGCGAAAAAGATGACTCAGTCGCTGTACACGATTCCGCACGTCACCCACTTTGAGGAAGTTGACATGACGCGCTTGCTCGCACTACGCGCAGAATGGAAAACCGCTGGACGAAATATCAACATCAATGCTTTCTTCATCAAAGCCTTGATCGTTGCCTTAAAAGACTATCCCGTCTTCCATGCCAAACTCGATGAAGCGAATGAATGTATTCGATTAGAGCAGGATTTCCACTTTGGCATGGCAACCGAGACACCAGACGGGTTAATGGTGCCAGTCATCCGTCATGCCGATCGGCTCTCACTGACGGAATTGCATGATCAACTGATCTCGTTGCAACAACGTGCTCAAAACGGTGCCTTACGTGCAGCGGACTTAAAGCCAAGTACCTTTACGATGAGCAATGTTGGTCCACTGGGCAGTACGGGGGCTACACCAATCATCAACTATCCGGAAACGGCATTGATTGCCTTCCACAAGACGAAAAAGCGAGCCTGTGTCGATGAAGACGATCAAATCGTCGTCCGCTCGATGATGAATTTGTCGATGTCGTTCGATCATCGCGTCGCAGACGGGGCAACGGCCGTTGCCTTTACAAATCGATTCGTTTCACTGATTGAACATCCGACTACCCTACTTTTGGAGTTGATCTAACATGGTTGTTGGCGAACTTACACAAGAACGGGATCTCCTGATCATCGGTGGGGGTCCCGCAGGTTACACGGCAGCGATCCGTGCTGCGCAAGGCGGTCGTAAGGTGACACTGATTGAACAAGCTGAACTCGGTGGACTTTGTTTGAACCGAGGCTGTATCCCGTCCAAGGTTTATGCGCATGCGGCAGAAGAAATGTTACGCTTGCCTCATCTTGAAGACCTTGGATTCACCACCCCTACTGTCCATGACTTCAGTAAACTGAATGCTTACCGCAATCGTGTCGTGCAGCAATTACGTCAAGGTGTCGTCGCCCTCTGTCAGGCGAATCAAATCGAGCATATTTCTGGTGCAGCTTCCTTCCTGTCAGAGGACCGGATCGGTGTTGAGTCGGGACATCAGTTCGATACGTATCGATTCCAAGATGTCATCATCGCGACCGGTAGTCACAGCATCCAGCACGAGGAATCGTGCCGACTGAATGCCGAACAGCTTTATCAACTCGAGCAGTTACCAACCAGCTTATTGATCATTGGCTCCGACACATTAGCACTTGAAGCCGCAGCCTGTTTCCATGCTCTCGGTACAGAGGTGACGTTGTTTGCCGATCAATTGTCGCTTGAACCAAGCGTTGAAAAGGAACTGAAGCGGACATTCAAAAAACAAAAAATCCGTCTCGTGTCGGATGTCGTGACACAGATCGATGCTTCAGTAGACGCGACCGTCACGGTCATGAAAAACGGTGAAGAAGTCACCTATCATGGCGCCTATCTGTTCCAATCCCTCGCCCGGATTCCGAACAGTTTGACGCTCGGTCTCGAACGGATCGGCGTGACGCTTGCAGAAGACGGGACGATCCCCGTCGACGCATACGGACAAACCAATCAACCGCATATTTACGCGATCGGTGATGTGACCCCGGGTCCACAGTTCGCCACTCGTGCGATTCACGAAGCGAAGCGGACAGCAGCTCACTTGTCCGGTCAAGACGTCGATCCGACGACACCGTATTATCCTACCGTTCTGCGAACGTTTCCTCCGATTGCTTCGGTCGGGATGACGGAACAGGAAGCCCGTGAAGCCGGACATACTGTTCAGAGTGGACAGTTCCCACTAAATGCAAACGGAACGACGACGATTGAAGGGGGCAGTGGGTTCGTCAAGGTCATCGCTGACGAACAGACATCACTGATCCTTGGTATTCATATGATAGGAGACGATGCTCATCGTCTCGTCGGTCAATTCACCCAAGCACTGGAACTGACAGCGAAACGAGAAGACCTCCTCTTCCCTGTCATGGCACACCCTAGTCGAAGCGAAGCATTGACGGAATCGATGGAAGCCTTATTCAGTCAATCGATCCACCTTCCACCGCGGCAACAGATCGGTTCGCGCGCGTAATCAAAAGAGGTGTCTCTGCGCAAAAATCACTTCTTGGGGATGCGTCACTTCATTTCGTGTAGAAAGGAAAACATGGTCATGGAACTGTACTTCACTCGCATGCAATGGAACAACTATACGTTTCCGGTCGCCGCTACAGCGGATGGTCTCTGTTATGTCGGTGCTTGGGATGAACCGGAGGATTTATTCGACGACTGGTCGCGGAAACACTTGCCTCGGGCGGAACGAATTGCTTCTGATACCGCGCTTGCTCCATATACGGAGCAACTGCTGGCCTACTTGAATCAGCAGTCGACGACACTGTCCTTTCCGATCGCACCAGTCGGTACTCCGTTTCAACTTGAAGTCTGGCATGCTCTACGTGCGGTACCGTACGGTCAAACCGCCACCTACTCCGATATCGCGGAACGTCTTTTCCGACCGAACGCGACTCGCGCGATTGGCACGGCAATCGGCAAAAATCGATTACTGCTTGCGATCCCGTGTCACCGGATTATCGGCAAAAAAGGCGATTTGCTCGGCTATCATGGTGGACTGAATATGAAGCGGACGCTACTCGCGCTCGAGCAACGTCTGTGAATTGAGACTTTTCCTTCCCTGTTCTACCACAAATAAGCCCCGCTTCCCTGTCCAATTGGACACGGGAGCGGGGCTTATTTCAAGATACTACACTAAAACGATAAGCTGTTTTCCAGTGATAGGTCTCACCTGGTGACAACAAGATTGATGGAAAATCAGATTCATGGACTGCATTCGGATGGACTTGTGTTTCAAGGCATAAACCAAGTGATGGTCGAGCAGGAACACCGTGAACCGTATAATCGGTCAGTAGTTGCGTTCCCGTATAGAGCACGACCGTCGGCTGATTCGTCGTGACGTCGACGAAACGACCGGATACCGGATCTGCGAGTCGAAGTGTGTTATCCCGCAACACGAAGGGATGATCGTAGCCATTTCCGACAGCGATCGTCTCAGGATGCTCAAGCGTAATTCCCTTACGAATCGACTGACCGTTCCGGAAATCGAATGGGGTTCCGGATACATCCCGTTGTTCGCCTGTCGGCAAGCCGTCTGGCTGGACCGGTAAGTAACAGTCGCTTGGTAACATCAAGACATGATCTAACACATCTCGCTTCGCATTTCCAGATAGGTTGAAGTACGTATGATTCGTCAGATTGAGTGGTGTCGTCTGATCCGTCACCGCCGACATCTCAAGTGTCAATGTCGTATCTTTTAGTCGATAAAACACATCGAGTGTGACTGTTCCCGGATAACCTTCTTCTCCGTTTGGACTTTTTAAGCGCAAATGGAATAATGTATCCGTCGCTTCGATGACATCAAACCACGCTTGATCAAATCCGTGAATTCCACCATGCAGATGATTCGCCCCGTCGTTTGCGACGAGCTGATAAACGTCTCCCGCTACTTCGAAACGTGCCTGTCCGATTCGACCAGCGACGCGTCCGACGATTGCCCCGAAGTACGGCGAGTGTTGTTGATAGTCTTTCACCGTCTCTAGACCTAAGACGACGCTTTCCAAATGGCCATCCCGATCAATCGTCCGGATGTCCTGGATAATGCCGCCATAGTTCCAGAGTGTCACTTCGATGCCTTCCTGACGTAATGTATGTCGAATCAACTCTTTCTCAAGTAGTCGTGTCATCGTTGTTCCTCCACTGGTTGGCGCGTCACGAGTTGAACGAATCGCCCAAACGCCGCCTGACCTTCCTCTGTCTGTTTAAAGACACCACAGTCCTCAAGACCACGTACGAATTTTGCAGCAACTGCTTGCTCGACGTATGTCGTGACATGTTGTCCGACATACGCTTGTTTTAGTTCCTGTGCCCAGTCAGCATGAGCGACAGCTACTTCGTCGACTTCACCTGTGATGAACTGTTCGACCTGTTGCAACTCTTGAAGCAGGCGTGCCGGTAAGACTGCCAGTCCCATCACTTCGATCAAACCGATATTTTCTCGCTTGATGTGGTGAATATCGGCATGCGTATGGAAAATACCGTCCGGATGTTCTGCTGACGTCCGGTTGTTCCGTAAGACGAGATCGAGCTCGAATTGTCCATCACGTTGACGGGCGATCGGCGTCACGGTATTGTGTCGCGTCTCACCAGTATGTGAACGAATCTCTTGACTCTCATCCGTGTACGTCAACCATGTCTCATAGACGGTCGTCGCAGCATTGAGTAATGCCGACGCATCTTTACTCTTCAGACGCAACACACTCAGTGGCCAGTGTAATGTCTCCCCAGTGACTGTCGGCTGATCCGGGAACGTAAAGGATGTTAAAGTTTTTGCTCGGTCCATCGCAAACGTATAGCGTCCGCCCTGATAATGATCATGCGTCAGGATCGATCCACCGACAATCGGCAGGTCAGCGTTCGAACCAGCGAAGTAATGTGGAAACTGCTCAACGAAGGCAATCAGACGTGCAAAGGCATCCCGATTGATGACCATGTCACGATGTTCCTGCGACAGGATGATGCTATGTTCATTGTAGTAGACGTATGGTGAGTATTGCAGTGCCCACGATTCTTCCATCAGTGTCAGCGGAACAACCCGGTGATTCGCACGGGCCGGATGATTCGCACGACCCGCGTAGCCGACATTTTCGACGCACAACAGACAGGTTGGATAGTTCGACGCCGTTGGTGCCTCTGTCCGAGCTGCTGCGATTTCACGCGGATCTTTTTCCGGCTTCGATAAGTTGATCGTGACATCGATCGTCCCGTAAGCCGTATCCGCTTGATAGCGTTTATTTTTAGCGATCCGCTTCGTTTGGATGTAGTTACTCGCTTGGCTCAGTTGATAGAAGTAATCTGTTGCCGCTACCGGTGATTCAGCGTACAGACGGCGGAATGCCGCCGTCACGTCAGATGGACGGGCAACGAAAATGTCCATCACATCTGCTGCGAACTGCTCTTTGTCTTCAAGACGCGCCGGCAACTGCCCACTTACGATCAACACTTCAATCATGTCGTCCAAAATATTGGGAATTGGGCGAGATGGTACGTCTGCCTGTTCTTCAAAATCGGCTTGACCGATTCGCGCTAGAATCCGGTTCCGGGCGTAGATCGCATCTTCCGGTTCAATCAAGCGTTTCTGGATCGCTTGCGCTACTAACTGTTGGATGAGTTCATTCATCGCCGTCACTCTCCTCATTCTGTCTCTCTATTAACGAACGCTCGTCCGGTACCCTTCTGGATTGTGCGCATGCCAATTCCAAGCATCACGGATGATCGTTTCGATGTCGGTACGTTGTGGTGTCCAGCCGAGAACTTCTTTTGCTTTGGCAGATCCGGCGATTAAGATACTCGGATCCCCTGCACGACGTTCAATGATCCGTTCTGGAATCGGATGTCCCGTCACGCGACGGGCTGCTTCAATGATTTCCCGAACTGAAAACCCTTGGCTTGAACCGAGGTTAAAGACCGTACTCTCGTTTCCATCAGCCAAATAATCAAGTGCTCGCATATGGGCGTCGATCAAGTCCTCGACATGGATGTAATCACGAATACAGGTACCGTCAGGCGTTGGATAATCATCGCCATAGATCGAAATTTCTGACCGTTGTCGGTTGGCAACTTCGAGGACGAGCGGGATTAGATGGGTTTCCGGCGTATGATCTTCCCCGATTTCTCCTGTTACGCGCGCACCGGCAACGTTGAAGTAACGTAATGCGACATAACGTAAGCCATATGCTTGTTCAGACCATCGCATCATCTTCTCCATCATCAACTTCGTCTCACCATAGGCATTCGTCGGACACGTTTCTGCTGTTTCGAGAATCGGCATCTGCTCCTGTTCACCGTATGTGGCTGCCGTCGAAGAAAAGACGATCTGTTTAATGTCATGGGCAATCATCGCTTCGAGCAACACTTGTGTCCCGTAAACGTTGTTATCAAAGTAGCGTAATGGTTCCGTCATCGACTCGCCAACGAGTGAAAAAGCAGCGAAATGGATGACCTGCTCAATCGTCTCTTCCGTAAAGACGCGATCGAGAAAAGCACGATCGCGTATGTCTCCTTCATATAGACGTGCCCGCGGATGAACCGCTTCACGGTGACCGGACTGCAGATGGTCGATGACGACGACATCCTTTCCGGCATCAATCAATTGATAGACAGCATGGGAGCCGATATAACCAGCTCCACCTACGACTAAAGTTGCCATTTAGATGACCTCCCGTTCGATTTCACGTGCTCCGTCACCGACCGTCGCCGTATAGAACGTCGCTGGGTAACCGATCCTTGCTTCATATTGTTCGCCGACAGCTTGTTTGAACGCGTCGACTGCCTCGTCTTCGACGATTGCAATCGCACAGCCACCAAAACCAGCACCTGTCATCCGCGCGCCGAGCACGCCCGGTTGCTCCCAAGCGGCTTCGACGAGTGTATCGAGTTCAATCCCTGTCACTTCATAATCTTCGCGTAACGAGACGTGTGACGCATTCATCAACTGACCGAATGTCTTCAGTTCTCCCGCTTCGAGTGCCGCTAGTGCCTGAAGCGTTCGTTCATTTTCTGAAATCGCGTGTCGGGCGCGACGCATCAAACGTTCGTCTTCCCATGCGACTTTCGTGAATTCTGACGTCGTCCATTGTCCAAGCGTTTCCCGTAATGTGAACTGATTGAGATAAGCGAGTGCTGCCTCACATTCCGCCCGGCGTTCATTATATTTCGAATCTGCCAGTTCACGGCGTTTGTTCGTATTCATGATGATGATCGTATATCCCGTCAAATCGAGTGGAGCATACGTATAGTCGAGCGTTTCACAATCGAGCAACAATCCCGCTCCCGCTTTCCCCATACCGATCGCAAATTGATCCATGATACCACTATTGACGCCGATATAACGGTTTTCGACCTGTTGACCAAACCGAACGAGATCAAGACGTGGAATGTCTAATCCATACAATCGATCGAGCAAGACTCCGATGACGAGTTCAAGTGAAGCGGATGATGAAAGACCGGCTCCGTTCGGGATGTCACCTTGAATCAAGATGTCGCATCCTGTATTGATCTGGTATCCTGCTTCCTGTAGGACTGAAACCATACCCTTCGCATAGTTCGCCCAACCGTGCGTCGCGTCATACGCCAGTTCTTCGAGTGCGACTTCGATGATGCCGTCCTGCTCAAAATTCAGCGAGTAGAAGCGGAAACGTTGATCGTCTCGTTTTCGCGCGATCGCGTGTGTACCGAACGTTAACGCGCACGGAAAGACGTGACCGCCATTGTAATCCGTATGCTCACCGATTAAATTGATCCGACCTGGGGCAAAAAAGCGATGCGTCGACGGTGAGCCAAACCGCTGTTCAAATTGTGCTTCTAACGTCTGGTCTGTCATACGATCGTCTCCTTTGATTCGAGTAGTGAGAGCGCACGATGGACCGGCTGAATCCGCAGACAGCGGGCTTCATAATCCGTCGTGTATGAGAACGTCAAGCCTTGTTGCATCAAGTAGGCACCGCTTAACGTCCGGTCCTCGACTTGGTAGCGCATTGTTGGGTCGAGTCCTTTTAGCTTGAAGTGATACTGATGTATTCCGTATTGCCGAAGTGGCGCGATCGCGAGCAAGACTGTTTCTTCTTCCGATGTATACTGCATGACGCTTGGTGTCTGTTGTGTGAAGGATGAAAGACGGTACTGGATGCCGCGTTGGATTGTCGGACGAATCGCTTGATAGGTCTCGATCCAGCCTTTTGCTTCCGCTAACTCATCCGTCGACCACTCGCTTAAGTTACCACCGATCCCGAGCGTTCCTTGCATCGAGGAGACGAAGCGTGTCGCAAGTGGCACGTTGCGTCCATTTAACCAGTTCGGTCCGTCCGTTACCCAGCAGCTCATCATCTTCGCGTTATAAGCGTAAGAGAAGTCATGCTGAATTTGTAAGCGATCGAGTGGATCCGTGTTATCACTTGTCCAGACTTGCTCCGTCCGTGCGAGGATCCCGAGATCAATTCGTCCGCCACCACCGGCACAGGCTTCGAAGTCGACCGCCGGATGCAAGCGACGCAATTCATCAAAGATCCGGTACAATGCATCGACGTGACGTTTCCATAATTCCTGTTGGCGATCCGTCTGGTCTTTTGGAACACCCGGTTCCGAGAAGGCACGGTTCATGTCCCATTTGATGTAGTCGATCGCGTGACGCGTCAGCAAGTCATCCATCATCTCGAGAATGAATTGCTCAACTTCTGGTAATCCTAGATTTAAGACGTATTGATTCCGTGACGTCGTCCGAACCGCATCCCGTGCATGATAAATCCAATCCGGATGCGCCCGGTATAGATCAGAATCCGGATTGACCATCTCCGGTTCGACCCATAGCCCGAACTGTAACCCTTGTTGTTTCACATATGAGATCAAAGGCTCTAGACCGTTCGGAAACTTTTCCCGATTGACTTGCCAGTCCCCGAGTCCCGCTTGATCGGAATGGCGTTCACCGAACCAACCGTCATCGACGACAAACAGTTCACAGCCGATTCCTGCTGCAAGATCGACGAGTTCACGTTGACCAGATTCCGTCACATCGAAATAGGTCGCTTCCCATGAATTATAGAGAACTGGACGATCAGTCGCACGCGGCATGATGACATCACGTTGGAACGCATGCGCATGGGCGCTCATATCTGCGAAACCGTCCGCATACCCGATGTAGAACGTCGGTGTCGTCAACTGTTGTTGATGTGATAGTTTCCAACTGAAATCAAACGGATTCATGCCACCCGATAGCTGAACGAAACCAAACGCATCTTGTTCGACGTGAATCGCCCAGTTGCCCGAATAGGCAAAATGTCCGTAAACGACTTCACCGCCGTCTTCTGTCGCATCCTGCTCGAGTGCGAACCAAGGATTCGCTTGATGACTCGTCACCCCGCGCCGACTTTCAATCGTCTGGCGTCCTGGTGTCACCGGTGTGATTTGTTTCTTGAACTCACCTGTCCACATCCCAGCGAAGTGATGCAGTTTTAAATTCGGTTGATGCCAACGTCCCATTGCGAAGGACTGGGCTGCTGTTAAACGAACAGGTAATCGTCCTGTATTTTCGACGACAATCGAACGACCAATGATGTCGTAATCGACAAACAGTTCATATTGCACTCCGACACGCATCTCCTGCAACGGATCAAAAAGCCACAATGTCAGTTTCGTTTCTGTCTGCTCGGAGCGTTCAAACTGGAACTGGTGAATCCGTTGTCCGTCCTCTCGTTCCGATTTCAAAGTTGGCTCCGTGTACAACATCTCGCCGAATGGTACGAAATCATACGTCGCAACGCCGTCTGGTGATTCAAACGAACTGTGTGCGACGACCGGACTCGGTAATGCTTCATAATCATCCCGGTACGGTAACTTGGCACCGAAATAGGTGTGAATCAGCTTACCGTTCGCACCGACCGTCACGACGTGAGCGACCCGCTTCCCCTCGACGACGAAACGACGTCCTGCTACTTCAAAGATTGCCATGGTTCTCTTCCTCCTTACGTCGTCAGAATCAGTGTCTCGAGTGGTGCGAGTCGGACCGTTCCACGATATGTCTCTTCCTTTGTCAATGCTTGGTATGTTCCGTCGAGCGTGACGTCCCGTGCTTCTTTCGTGTCATGGTTCATCAAGAAGAGGAAATCGCGTTGTTCGCCGTGACGACGAATGATTTCAACTTGATCCGGAGCATCGATCATCTCGATGCCAGCCTCAGTGAACGCTTGACGGTAAATTGTATCAATCATCGCATCATCAATCGATGAGCCGATGTAGGTAATCATTCCTTTATAGGCATTGCGCGTCACAGCCGCTACACCCTCGTAGAACGTATCTTCATAGACAGCAAGCGTCTCTGCTGTCGTTGGTGTGATCAAGTCACACCAGAGGCGCGCTGTTGAGGATTGTCCTGACATCTCGCCGATACCTGCCACCTTATGTTGCTGAACGGATTGAAGTGACTCATATTCGTCGATTTCAATACCCGCATACGGTGCGAATTTACCCGGTAACGTTGTCGGTACGACATGATTTTGTGCATCTTTGACACCTGTCCGGTACGTGAAGATGACGTGACCGCCTTGTTCCATGTACGCAATCAAGGCGTCATCGAACGTAGGATTCGTCAAGAAATAGAGTGGAACGATGATCAGTTTATAACGAGATAAATCATCACCTGGGAAGACGATGTCGGTTGCGACTTGTTGACGAACCGCTCCGCCATAGAAGCGGACGAACTCCGTCCGAAAATCAAACGCATCACTGTGCGGCTGATGCGTCCACGCCCAGACGTTTTCTTGATCGAAATAGACACCAACCTTCGCGTCGTAACGGCTCGCATTGATTTCATCGCCATACGTATTCAGTTCCGTCATGATCTGTTTGACTTCTTCGAATTTCCGTTTCGGTTTTCCATCATGATCGATGATGCCGTGACAGAACTCCTCTGTTCCAAAATGAGCAGCCCGGAATCGGAAGTAGACGATCGCTTCTGCTCCCCGCGCGACTGCTTGATACGTCCAGAGACGAATATGCCCTGGTCGTGGCAAGTAACCGATTTTACTCCAGCCTTGTGCGCCACTCAACTGTTCCATGACCCAGAAGCCTTTTCCTTGCTTCGAAGAGCGGCAAAGATCATGATCGCTTGCCATCTTCTCGAACCGGTTCGGCTCCGGTAGTCCACCCCAGACCGGGTAGTTATCGAACGCGACGTAATCGAGATCTTGCGCCATTTGCTGTTGATTGACCGCCATGTCACTGTAGACGAGGTTGTGCGTGATGAAGACGTTCTCTGGGATGTAGCGACGTAAGACATCGACTTGTAATTTGTTGTAGTACGTATAGCCGTCGGCACAAAAACGATCGAAGTCGACGAGCAGGGATGGGTTATGTTCCTGATAGACTTTACGCGGTACCGGGATTTGATCCCACGCCGTGTACGTCTGACTCCAGAAGACGGTTCCCCATGCTTCGTTCAAAGCATCAAGCGTTCCGTAACGGTTCTCTAACCAGCGCTGAAAAGCAGCGCGGTCGACATCACCGTAAGAACGATCCGATTTCTCATGCCCATATTCATTATCCGTTTGCCACCCGATAACACGAGGATGTTGACCGTATCGTTTCGCCATCTCTTCCGTGATCTTGACGGATAGTCGTTGGTACGTTTCGCTGTGGACCGTATAATGGCGACGAGCACCAAAGCTGATCGTCACACCGTTCTCATCGACCGGTAAGATTTCTGGATACTTCGTACACAACCACGCAGGTGGTGTCGCGGTTGGTGTCCCGAGTACGATATCGAATCCTTCCGCACTCAAACGTTCGATGACGTCATCCCAAAAACTAAAGTCATAGACGCCTTCTTCCGGCTCCATCATCGACCAAGCGAATTCTGCGAGACGAACGACGTTGACACCAAGTTCCTTCATCAGTCGGAAGTCTTCCTCCCATAGTGCTCGTGGTGTTTGTTCTGGATAATAATCGACTCCTAAATACATTGTGCTCCCCCTTACGCAAAAACAATTATTTTACTGCACCCGCCGTCATCCCTTTTTGGAAGAAACGTTGGAAGAAGATATAGAAGATCATCGTCGGTAAACTGATCAAAACAAGTGAAGCGTAGATTTTCCCTGGGTCCCCGCCAAGCGCATCCTTGAAGAAACTTGGTGCCATCGTGACTGTCTGATAAGCAGGGTCGGTCATGAACGTAAGAACCATCAAGTACTCGTTCCATGAGTTAAGGAACGCATAGATTAAAGCTGTTGCGAGCGCTGGTTTTGCGAGCGGTAGCATGACTTTGAAGAAGACTTCAAGAATCGTCGCACCATCGATATACGCTGCTTCCATCAATTCGTTTGGCAATTCATCAAAGTATCCTTTGATAAGCATCAGACCGAATGGTAAGAAGAAGGCAACTTCCGCTCCGATCAGTCCCCAGTGGTTGTTCAGCCCGTCAAATGAACGAAGCGTGAAGAACAAGGGTACGATCATCGATGCAACAGGTAACATGAGTCCAGCAAGGACCATGTTGAACAAAAGACGTTTTCCAGCAAACTCAAGCTTCGAGAAAGCGAACGCTGCGAACGCCAAAATCGTGATCGAGATGATGATCATGAAGAAAGCGACAAAGAAACTGTTGAAGACGAATGTCGGGAAGTTCGGGTTTTGCAATGTCGCAATATAGTTATCGAATCCATTGACGCGAAGACTCTCTTTGAACATGACGAAAATTGGGAATAACCAGACGATTGACGCAAGCGCCAATACGAGGTTAATCATCCAGCGGCTTTTTTTAGATTCTACATCCATGGGTCGTTCCTCCTTAGTTATCCATTTTCTTTTGTACACGCAATTGGAAGTACGTGATCAGCAAGGCGATCGTCAGTAGGATGATAGCAACAGCACTCGAGAAACCAACTTCCTGTTGCAACATCGATTTTCGGAATAGGTATGTCGAAATGAACTCCGTCGACGATCCTGGTCCACCAGCTGTCGTGATCCAGACTAAGTCAAACGTCTTCAGACCACCGATAACTCCGAGAATCGACAGAGTGAACGTCGTTCCTTTCAAGTTCGGGAAGACGATGCTCCACAGTGTCCGGAAGAATCCAGCTCCATCGATTTTTGCTGCTTCGAAGATTTCCTTCTCAATCGTCAACATTGCCATGTAGTACATGACCATCGAAGAACCCGTCCACTGGAAGATGTTAATCGCAATGACGGAATAAAGCGCGATGTCCGGATCACCAAGCCAGTTCTGCTCGAGGCTACCGAGACCAATCGCACGGAGGAACTCATTGATGTAACCAAACTGGAAATCATAAATTTGTGAGAATGCCGCACCGAGTACGACAGGACTCAAGACGACCGGAAAGAAGAAGACCGACTTCATCGCCGTCCGCAATGGTCCCGGTGTATGCAGGAAGTACGCCAAGACGAGACCGATACCAGCTTGAATCGAAACGGTCAAAATCGTGAAGATGAATGTGTTCTTCAGCGAGAGATAGAAGTCCGGATCTTGGAACATCTCAGCATAGTTGTCGAGTCCGACGAATACTTTGTCAAACGAAATCCCGTCCCACGAGAAGAACGAGTTATAGGCATTATAGAAAATCCCATAATAGATGAAGCTGACGACGAACAAGACGATCGGAGCAACGAAGGCCCATCCGACCATGTTTCGCTTCATGTTCTTTTTCTTCTTCGGTGCGGGCGGGCGTGTCGCCACCGGCTGGAGCGGTTCTGCTTTTGGTTTAATCGGCAATTCCTGTCGCTCTGTCTGCATATCGATTCCCCACTTTCCTCAAGTCCAAAAATCAGGAAGTGGCACGCAGGCGTACCACTTCACTGTCGAGTCTTATTTCGCTGATTGATCCGCTGCGTCTTGAACGCGTTGTAATGATTCTTTCGGATCTTGTCCTGTCGCGATGTTTTGAAGTTCCTTACCGAGGATATCGTTTAATTTCGTATCTCGGATACCACGGCTAGCAACCGCTTTTGCTAATGTGTCGTTTAACATCTTGTACGATTCTTTTTCGCCTTCAGATGTGAAGGCAGCGTCTGAATCGACTTTGACATCCTTGATACCAGGTGCCATTTCAAACTCACCCATGTAGACTTCTTGTCCTTTTCCTTGACTCATGAAGGCGATGAACTCTGCTGCACCTTCTTGTTGTTTCGACTCTTTATTGACACCAAGTGCCATATCGATCGATGCGATGACCGGTTGCTCTGTTCCACCTACTAAGTTCGGGAGTGGAACGAATCCGAGTTCATCTTTGATTTTCCATTTGTCTTTTTTCTCAGCTGTTGTCATCGAGTGTGCTTCCCATGAACCGATGACCCACATCGCTGCTTTTTTATCAAAGAATTGGTTCATCCCGTCATTGTATGTCGCTAGACCAAGCGCTCCTTCTTGGAAAACTTTATCTTTGAAGAGATCTTGCCAGACTTGTGCTGTTTTAACCATTTCGTCGTCTGTCCATTTTGCTTGACCCGAGAGGACTTTTTGAATGTAACCTGGTGCGACCTGGTGGCTGAGGACGTTGTAGACATCGATGTCAATCCATGCATCTTTTGCTCCGAGCATGAGTGGGATGACTTTATCGCCTGAGTCTTTAATCTTCTTGACTGCGCTGACTGTTTCTTTGTAGTTCTTCGGTGGTGTCACACCGTATTTATCAAGCATCGTCTTGTTGTACATCAAGTACGCTTGACCTGTGAAACCAATTGGAACTGCATATTGTTTGCCGTCAATCGTTGTTTGTTCGATTCCGAGCTCAACGAACTTATCTTTCCATCCTTTACCTGCTGCTTTATCCATGTACGAATCGACCGGTACGACGCGATCCTTGTACTGCTGAATCATCGGTTCTTTCAGACCGATGATGTCTGGACCTTTACCTGACAGCATCGCGACCTGTAATTGTTTTTCGTAGTCTTCACTGTATCGTTTGAATTGAACGACGTATTTATCTTGTGATTTATTGAAAGCATCAACGACAGTTTTCCCCGCTTCTGGTTGCGGTGCCCAGCCCCACCATGTGACGATCGTCTTACCGTCTTTTGTTTTCGTTTGTTGCTCGTCTTCGCCACCACAAGCGGCGAGGAATGCGGATAATGTTAGGACTGATGCTGCAGCAACGAGTTTCGTTTTTTTGAATTTCATGTAAGAGCTCCCCTTTTATGTGTAAGTAGTCAAGCGTATCGTCTAGCGTGTTCCCCTTCGATTAGTGCCTGTCGGCACCATTCTTCGATCACCTTCGTCTGAATCGGCATTCCCTGTAGCTGAATCAATACACGGGCGATCAATCGAAGACGGTATGCCAGCGTATCGACGTCCGGTCGGACGAAGAGATATAACTCTCCACCGAGCGTCAAACAACCGGCAGAGCGCATGTGTTGCATGAGTGCGCGTAATTCAATGTATCCGCTCTCATTTTTTCGAATGTGTAGCTCGGATGAACGGATCGTCAGGACCCCTTGTACCGATGACATCCGGAATTGAAACACACCGTCACGTCGTGGTCGGACGAGCACAATATCCTGCTCGTCTGTCGGGACATCGCCTGGACCCTGTTCTGTCATCTGTTGCGTTGACCGATGAAAATAAAAACCGCGGATTGCTCCGTAACGCCCGAAAGCTTCACGGTACGAAACCCATGGATCGTGTGGTTCCATTGCGCGATGCCTCCCTTTCCTGCTTCAGCTTGATTAGCCCCTGCTAACCTGCATCCACCTCCACTTAGTTGACCATGAACTTAGTAAATTAAATTTATTATCTAACTTTATATCGACTATAGCACATTGGTTTTTAACTTGTAAACGGTTTCAATAAATTATTTGTTGAATAACAAAACCGATTCCGTGTCTTGCTAGTTTGCAAGACACGGAATCGGTTCATTAAATCGTTTGAAATAAACTATTTGTCGCAAGGGCAGCCGCACTGAGTGCTCCTTGTTTTTCACCCCACGGGACCATCTTGACATCGGTTTCACGTGAAGCAGCGGTCAACGCCGTGTGCTCGACCCGTTCCTTGATTTGATCAACGATCGTGGGTGCGAGCTCAAACATCGGTCCCCCAAGTAAAATCCGGCGTGGATTCAGGAGATGAATCGTATTCAAGACACCGATTCCGATATATTCCCCCGCCCGTTCATATGTACGAACTGCTTGTTCATCGCGTTCGTTTAACCGTTTGCGCAAATCAGCAATCGTCATGACTTGCGGATCCACGACAGCATAATCTCGTAACAACGCTTTTTCGCCTGCTAATGCTTCTAGGCATCCTCTGTTCCCACACGAACAAATCGGTCCATCGAGATCAAGACGCATATGTCCGACCTCTCCCGTAATATGATGTTGTCCGTCGACAAGCTGTCCATCGAGCACATAAGCACCCCCGATGCCTTCCCCGGCATAGAGATAAAAGAATTGTTCGACCCCAACACCTTCACCGAATAATAGCTCAAACGAAGCGAGTGCTCGAACATCGTTTTCGATGAAGACAGGATAGTCAAAGCGTGCTTCAAGTTGTACCTTCAACTCAACGTCATGCAGGTGGAAACGTGGTGCAAACAAGATGACACCTGTCTCCGGATTGACCATCCCGTGGACGGAGATCCCGATACCGTGAATCGTTCCCCGTCCTTGTGTCTGTGCAATCAAGGTCTCGCATAATCGACCAATCGCTTCAATCAATTCTTCATTCGTCTCAAAACGTCCCACGGCTTCGGACTCATGAATCGTATTACCACTTAAATCCGCGACGACTCCGATGAATTGGTGACTTGTCGCATCGATGCCGATGACGTATTGCTCTGTTGCGACGAGTTCGAGCATGATCGGTTTTCGTCCCCCATTTGATATCCCAAGCTCTCGCTCCGTCACGAGTTGTTCTGCAATCAATTCACTGACGATGTTCGATACCGTCGGCTTCGTTAAGTTCGTCCGTTGTGCTAACTCAACCCGCGAAATCGGTTGATGCATCCGAATCAGTCGCAAGACGAGTGCCCGATTATAGGAACGCATCCATTTAGAATTACGCGGTGTTTCTTTCGCCATGTCCCCATCAACCCCTTTGGTCTGTCTCTTTACTATCTTCGCATATTTTGTAAGGGATTTCACGGTCTCACTTAAAAACCGTTCATCTGCTGAACGGTTTTTGTGCACTTTCATGCTTCGTCATATGGTTGTTCTAAAATCAGGACGCGTGAACCATCCGGATTCTCGGTCAGTTCGATCTCAACGATTGCCTGACCGACGAGCAAAACGATTGGTAGAGAGGGATCATTCTCGCGAAAGAAACCGATTTTTCCATGGTGTGCGTCCATATAGTCCGCATATAAAAACGTTCCATTGACGTGCAGCTCATCCTTCATTCGATTGAACGACAAGCGCGGGACACCATACCAGGCTTCCCCGTTCAAATAAAGCAAGGGACGCTCGCCGACCGATTCATTCGTCGCCCGCCGGACCTCGATTGCTCCCGTCGTATCGTAATACAATCGATCTTGACCACGTGTCGCGATGACGATCGGATGTTTCTGATACAAGACGACTTCTAAAATTTCATCCGCTTGTTCGACGAAATAACCAGTCTCATCCGACTGGGCAAAACTAATCGTATACAACTGCATCCAGGAAACGATATCCGTCACTTGAACCGGTTTATGAAAAAGCGCAGAAACAAGTAGTGTTTCTTCCGGGGTGACAAACAGATTGACGGAGATATCCGCTAAGCGGATCGTCCGGATTTGTGTCGAAGGATACGTATGGTCATAACTCGGTACAAGCATCGCTTCATAGTGATCATCCTTTTCGACCAATTCAATCGATGGCATGCGTCGATCAAAATCCGCAATTTGAATTCGTTTCATCCGACATCTCCTCTCACTTTCACTAACAGTCTCACGCAAGTTATTACCCAATATCTGGTTTTCGTGCACTCCCCTGAATTCAAAAAATCGGAACGCATGCGTTCCGATCATTGTACGTACAGATCATATAGTAGATATAGAATGCCTCCAACGATAACCAAAAATGAAAAGATGCCCGCTTTTCCAAAAAAAACGCGATCGATGGTTTCATCCCGTTCGAATTTTGGCTTTGTCATATAGTACCGCTCCCTTTAACAAGCTCGTAGTACTTTTTTATTTCGACGTCCTCCATTTTATCCCTTGTTACGATCTGTCATTTCACTCCATTTGCAAAATAGATCAATGTTTCGGTTTCGTCTTCCGTCAACGATCGTCCTGTCTCTTCTGCATATAAGATCCGCATATCCTTCAGTCGTCCTCCGGTCGCTTCCGTTACACGAATGGCTCGACGCAACATGTTGACCTCTTCTTCAAATTCAGACTTCGACATCGCTTCTCCATGCGACCAGACATAATAATCGGCTTCTAAACGATCGATTGCCGCTAATAAGCGCGTCGTCCGTTCGACCGTATAATTCCACTTCGATGAAAAGATATCAGCATACATCGCGTCTCCTAAGAACACGACGCGTTCTTCCGGAATGTAGACGAGTAGGCTACCAGGAGAATGATCATTTTCGACTTCAATCAGTTGGCACTGCACGCCACCTAAGTCAATTTCCAATTGTCCAGTAAAGCCAATCGTCGGTAAAACGACTTCAATATCGCGTGTCGTACCAAACTCGAGCTTGATCGCATCCGCACAAAACGGAATCTCGATCCCTTGATCCATTCGTTCTTGTAACGCTGCATCCGTCCAAGCGTATGGTTGCACCTCTTTCATGCGGGTGATTGTTTGCTGTGTTGCCATCGATGGCAGACGGAGATGTTTCATCCCAAAAATATGATCCCAGTGCCAGTGGGTCAGGGCCAATAAGTCAGGTGATCCAAGATTGTGTTTTTTCATTTCTTCTAAAAACAAAGCGGCATGGGCTGATGAGTTTCCTGCGTCAATCATCAATTGATGCTTCTCCCCACGCACGACGGCGAGAATCGGGCGATCCGTCTCGCTGACCGGTGTCTGATACCAAATCCGTGAAGTCAGTTGTTTGAAGTGTTGCATGTTCTACCTCCTTATACTCTGCTCTTAGTATACGTCATGAAAAAACCGGATTCATCTAGAAGACGAATCCGGTTTGATTAGTTCTTATTTTTTGGCATTTGATCGAAACGGCCACCAGACCCCTTTACCAAACGAAACTGTAATCGCTGGAATCAAGAGTGGTAAGACGATTAGTCCATACAAAAGTAGACCTGTGATGACAATCGTCGCGATTTGAACGAGACTCAAGACACCAGACGGCATCATCGCTCCGAAGGTTCCTGCAAGAATGATCGCTGCCGTGATGATGACAGATCCCATCTTTTTCATCGACAGGAACATCGCTTCCTTCGTATCGAGTCCCTTGATCGTCTCTTCGCGGAAACGATCGAGTAGGAAGATCGAATAATCGATACCAAGGGCAATCAACATGACGAATCCGAAGAACGGAACAGCCCAACTGATGCCGTCATATCCGAGACCGTTGACGAAGATCAGCTCAGCGATCGACACCGACGTATAATACGTCAGCAATAACGAACCAATCATGAACAATGGCATGATCAACGAACGGAACATGATCGCTAAAATCACAAAGAGACTGATCAACATGACGGTCACTGTTCGTTTGAAATCGGCTTTCGACGTATCATTCAAGTCACTGTTGACGCTTGAAATCCCGCCATATGCGACAGTGCTGTCTTCAAACGGTGTCCCTTTAATCGTATTCGCTGTCGTCTTTTTGATTGCAGCGACGGTTTGAATCGCTTCTGGTGAATACGGATCATCTTCGAGAATGACTTCAAACTTCAATCCGGTTTGCTGATCAATCGCGTAACGGTCAATTGCTGGCTTAAAGGCCTTGTCCGATAACGTATCTTTTGGCACGAACACACCTGTCCCACGGATCGATGTCGCTTGTCCCATCTCGGTTAACAAATTCGAGATGTCATCTAGACCATTACTAATTTTCGCAAGCCCTGTGTTTGCTTGACCAACACCATCCGCAAGTTGTGTCAGCCCACTTCCAAGTTGACCGGCTTGTGCTCCTTGTGAGGCTATTCCACTTGCTGCTTGACTGATGCCAGCTTGAACTTGGCTCAATTGACCAGACAAGGCATTTAATGTCCCAATGGTTTGCGGGATATTTTGAGTCGATTGCAGACCTTGACCGACGAGCGTCAACTGTTGGTTGATCTGTCCAAGTCCGTCTGCTGCTTGTTGCAACTGACTTGCTCCTGCTGAAGCCGAGTCTCCTGCCGGTAGTTGTCCTGTAATACCGTTGAGATTGTCTTCAACTGTCGTCAGACCAGACTGAACGTCCGTAAGACCGGCGGTTGCTTTCTTCATGCCGGAAGCAACTTGTTTTAATTGACGATCGACGTAGAAGTCATTAATGATTTCGCCTGTCGGACGAGAAATCGAACGAACCGATTTGACCCCGTCGATTTTCACGAGCTCACGACTCAACTGTTCCGCATAAGGAACTGTCTTTTCTGTAATCAAATCTTTGTCGCTCTTAAGAATGACATTGACCGGGAGCGACTCACCTGCTCCAAATCCATCCGAGATCGCATTCAGTCCTTTGACCGTATCATACTTCGCACCAATCTCATCGACGGTATTAAACGAGAGGTCATCATCGTACGTAAAGAGTGTCGGGACCGTGATGATCGCAACGATGATCATCGCAAGTAAAGGACGACGGATCGATAACCCACCATAATGTGACCACAGTTTGCTATCTTGGTGACTCGCTGCCTTCTTTGACGGCCAGAATAATTTTTCTTTGAGTGTCGCCATGAAGAAGGGGACAAGTGTAAATAAGACGAGTAAGAGGACGGCAATCCCAACCGCAACAGCGACCGATGATTTGAAGATTGGGAAGTCCGCAAACCCAATCGCTGAGAAACCGACAAGAACAGCAAGACCACTGATTAGTAACGTACGCCCTGCTGTCTTATACGTGTTGACGATCGCTGTCTCGACATCGTGTCCTGCCGTCAATTCTTCCTTATACCGGCTCAGTAGCAAGATACAGTAATCCGTCCCAATCCCAAATAGGATGGCAACGAGGAAGATTTGCGTATAGTTCGATACCGGGAATCCGAACCAGTCGACGAAAAAGGCGACGAGTGATTGGCTGATCAGGTACGTAAAGCCCACTGCCACAAGTGGTACGAACGGTGTGACGATGGAACGGAAGACGAGCAGAAGTAGTCCGAAAATCAACCCGACGGTAATCAGTTCCGTCCGCTTCAACCCTTCTTGTGAGCTTGTATTGACGTCATCGTTGATTAGCGCTTCACCCGTTAGATAAATCGTTTGATCCTTTGGCAAGAGATCTGTCCGAATTTGTTTTGCCAGTTTGACGATTTCTTCTTGCGAACCGTCGACCGTGATCGGCACAAGGACTGTCTTTTGATCTTTTGAGACGAGCTGTCCTTCCGTCTCTTTGTTTTCAAACGGATTCAGCACATCCGTGACCGGACGATCGAGTGCTTCTAAATCTTTAACGATTTTCCCAATCGACTTTCGATCAGCATCGCTGACTTTGTCTTTGAGCGGAATAACAAGAGAGATCGTTTCTTCACTTGCTCCCGCTTTTTCTAAAATATCTGCTGCCCGCTGTGAGTCAGCGTTATTCGCAAGCTGAATCGCCCCTGCGTCCTCTGCTTGTTTTGCCAAGTTTGGTGCCGTAAATAGTAAACCTACTGTGACGATGAGCAATAATGCAAGAATTGCCCAGCGCCATTTGACGATTTGTCGCATGTCTGATTCTCCTCTTCCTTCTATTCTGTCTTTAGACGTTCAACTGCAGAATCTCTTTGATTTTCTTAAAGGTTTCGATGAACTGGATGATTTCTTCTTCCTCGACCTTTCCTTCAATCAAACTTTCGAGATACGTATAGATTTCTTGCTCCGCCTCTGTCGCAACCAATCGTCCTGCTTCGGTCAACGAGATGTACTTCGTTCGGTGATCATCTTCTCGGCGTTCGACGATGACAAGTCCTTTTTCCGTCAACTTTTTCAGCCGATTGGAAATGGCGCTTTTATGTACGCCCTGTACTGCCGCGAGACGCCCCGATGAGATTGGTCCGTATTTTCCAACGAGCTTCAACACATGGAGTTGTTCCGGTGAATACATTTGCCAAACAGGCGCTTCGACTGACTTCAGCACACGTTCAGTTCCATGGATCATGACTTCTTCGAACAGGAGGACTGCTTCACGTAAATTATCTTTCATTTTTAGTTTACCCCCTAAACTTATGAAGTTAGTTTAGCCCCTCAACTAGTACGTTGTCAACTTTAAACTGTCACAACTCACCACTGCAGAACATGACCATTTTCTGTATGATAAAAGAAGAGAGGAGCATGCTTATGTTGACTTTATTTTGGATCGCATTAGTCATTTGTCTCGTCGGACTCATCTTTACGTTGCGGATTGCTAAGCAACCAGCAGAAGAGCAGTACGATCACAAGACTTCGGCAAAAAATATGTCTTGGATGTATTTCATTTTTCTCCCGATCATTCTGATTTTATTAGGCATTTTCTATTACTTTCTAACGTGACATAAAACAGCACACATCAGCCGATGTGTGCTGTTTTATGTCACTTCAAGGTTTTCGGACGGACGATATAGATATCGCATTTTGCATAACGGGAAATGTTTTCAGAAACACTCCCAATCATGATTCGTTCCATCGCATTCATCCCGACTGCTCCGCAGACGATCAGACCCGCACCAACGCGTGGTGCGATGACCTTTGGAATCAGTGTTTTCGGAGAGCCATTTTCGATGATCAGCTCAACTGTCTCGACACCTGCTTCTCGTGCCCGCTTTTCGTAACGATCGAGCAATTCTTGTGCATATTCGGTAACGTTTTGATCAATGAAACGTTTATTGGCACGTACGTTAGCAAACGTCTGAATATCGATGACATGGGCGATGACGAGTTTAGCATGATCAAGTTTGGCAAATTTCACTGCCTTCTCAAATGCTAAATCTGCTGTCTCTGATCCGTCGACTGCTACCAAAATCGTATGATATTGGCTCTCCATCAAGATTCATCCTTTCCGCACGACTCTCTTACAACATCCGATCATTTTCATTTTCAAGGGCACGGTTTTCGTGATCAAGTTTTCGTTCCGCTTCGATTCCCTCTGGCTCTGTTTCCAGAATACTTTTTGGTTCCGGCGCAGGACGAGAAGCCCCTGCTTCGTCTGCCAACAGGACATAATCGCCTTGCTGGACACGTAAGACGTGTTGCCGAATATCTGCCTCCGGCAATCCAAGTTCCGTAAAAGCAGTTTGAATTTCCTCAGCCGAAGCTGGTTTGCCTGTAAACCGCTCAAACAGCGTCCGTTTTCCAGAGACGAGTTGCGCCGCCGATTGCCCACGTAACATCGCCATATCAGTCTTGTCTTGCAACACGATATATAGATCCTCTTCTAGATAACCTGCAAAATGTAAATCCTCGATCTTACGAATTAAATCCGTTTCATTCTGATAGACACCAATCCATTGTTTTTTCCCCATGATGCACGCCTCCCCCTTTTATAACAGCTATATGGGATATACCCCAAATTCACCTAAAACATAACTAGGACGAAGAAGACTTAGGTGAATGCTGTCGAAAAAGACGTTGACGTTTCTGAAAGACGTAATAACATAGGAGTAAAACACACATTATGCCAATTCCCGCTACGATCTGTTGCAAGAGAACGAGACGTTCGTTAAACAATAGCCCAGCTAAATACCAGATGAGTGCGAGACCAAATACCCAATCTGAATGGATTGCGATGAACAGGAGTCCACCGATAACAGCTAGTGCGAGCGCACTCGTGCTCCATTGGCGTTCGGAAAGACTGAATAGAGAAGTGAACTGAAAATCCGATAAGATCCGAAATGGTAAAATCAATAGCATCGTACTGATCCAGGCAAGCAACACTGAAACTGGAGAGCGCATCCACGGCGAACGCCGGGGATGGTGTTGAATTTTCATATAGACTAAGCAAAGGCTGATGAAAGAAATCGTCGTCGAGACGAGTTCCCAAGGGGGGCCACTCATACTACTGATTCCAAGCGTCACGAGTGATAATGCAAGCCACCCTCCGATATCTTCAATCAGTTCTCGATCCGCAGGGAAGGCACGTACCGGTCGAATACACCAAATCAATAATGTCGTAAACACAACACCGGCAATGGCGTCAAAGAATGGTGCAGGAACAAGAGGTAACTTAAGAATGGTCATCGGCTGTTGCCAAACGACGCGTGCTAGCATTGCAAAGAGGAATGCTCCTACATTCATCAAGCGTAAAAATGTTAAATACTGCACGTCCCTTTTCACCTCCTCGTTCAGTCTGTTATTTAATTCCCGCTGTAGGAGTCCGAAAAACTAAAATGTCGCTTTGTTCTGTTGCCAAATTCCGGTACGATGAAAGGAAAAGGAGGAACGAGAATGGACGCATTTTTACTACCCCATCAATACAATTTCATTCGGAATCAAGTCGAGCTGCTGCAACATCAATTCGCAGCCGTTCATGACCCCGATGTTCGTGATGCTGTTCGGTACAGTGCCGCTGAAAAGATATTTGATCTATTGCCAGTACTTACACCGGAACAGGAAATCTTGTTGACGAACATTCGTGACGCTGAATCCGAACAGGATCTTCTCATGTATTTGACACGTGTGGAGCCGTTCGTCCAACCATTTCCGACCATCTCTGAATCACGAATCCGACAGCTCTTTAAAAAAACGAAAAAGCTACACGTTCCGCCACTTCACTCCTTTGAGTGGACACACACGACGTTTTTAAGCTGGAACGATACCGGAAATCGGAAAAAATATTTCGTCTATCCCTTGAATGGTGAATGGATTGGCGTAGAAGGTACCTATCTACCATCGATTCAAAAAGGGATTTGTGCGATTTGTCATACGTATAGTGATATTACACTCGTAACTGTCACGACACGCCGTTCGACTGAACAGCATCAAACGATTGGTCATTATATGTGTATCGATAGTGATGCTTGTAATCAAGCATTTACCAAGCCGGACGTTATTGAAACGTTCTTAGCCCGTTCGCAAAAGAAATGATATGCATCAAAAAACACGTTCGTATGACTGGTCCGTTTGGATCAGTATACGAGCGTGTTTTAGTATATGATTTCATTTATACCTTCGTCACCGTCGAATCATGCATACAAAATTGATTTTTCCCCCGACGTTTTGCTTCGTACATTGCAAGATCTGCCTGCTCGATCAAGTCCGATCGAGAGGCTGCATGTGTAGGATAAATCGCGCCCCCAATACTTGCCGTCACAGGAAGTGGAATGATGCCATGATGAAACGGCTGTCGAAACAAGGAAACCAGGTGTTCTCCACACTGCACGACTTCTGATTCTTGTTCAACGTCAAATAATAAGACGATGAATTCATCCCCACCCTGTCTCGAAATGACCGTATTAGGCGGTAGTTTCTTTTGTAAGCGTGCCGTGACGTCGATGATGAGCTGATCTCCGACACGATGTCCGTACGTATCATTAATCTCTTTGAAGTGATCGATATCGATAAAGAATAATCCGACTTGTCCTTCACTCGCTTCCGCTCGGTACAAGGCATCTTGAAACAATCGTGCAAACAGATACCGATTCGGTAACCCTGTTAAAGCATCGTGATACGCCATGTGCCGCATCTCTTCCATGGCAGATGCTAGTGCTTCCGTTCGTTCCTCTACCTTCGCCTCAAGGTTTTCACGCAATCTTTGATTATCAACGACGATCCGAATTTGACGGGAAATTAATAACGGAATCGCAATCATCAGACCAATCGTCAAACCATTCCAACTGATTGTTTGCCGTGCCATCGTCACGAATAGAATTAACAAGAATACGTATGGCGTAATCAAACGCAAGACATCGATCCATTTCCGAGCGACATCAAAGCTGACGAATGATTCCTCAGCATCAAAACGATAAGCTGCTAATCCGACGATCATGACAGTCGCTAACCATAACGGATCGAGCCAACTCGAAGGGACGGGGTAATCAAATCGTTCTAGCACGACGTATAGAAGGTCGGCAATTAACTGAAAATGAAAAGCGAGTAAAATTAATAACAACGAGCCACCATTGCCACGCTTCATCAAACCAAAAAACAAGACAATCATTCCACCGAGTAATAATAAATCGCCGATCGGATAACGGAGCCATAAAATCGTTTCGATCGTCAGCAAGGCATTCGCTTTTAAATACGGCGTCACTAAATAGTGCCATGAGAGCGACCCTGCAACGACTAGAATGATGAACTCATCGAATAAAAAAACACGCAAGTTGACCTCGCGTCGTCGATTGCGAAGAAAATAGCCAAAAGCGATCAAATAAATCAAGATTTGAAGACTGAAGATCAAGTCGATCCAGTCAAACGGTTCCGTTCGCGTTCGTCCTTGTAGAAAATATAGAAGCTGTCCACATTCGCCTAATCCAAGCATGGCATTAGCGAACAATAAAAGAAGAAATAAACGATAGGTAAAAGGGCGTCTTGTCTGACGTCGTTGTGTCTGCCAAATCAAATAGAGGGAGATCATCACACCACCGATCGTGAACAGACTGTTGACGACTTGTCCGATAAATGTATCCGTTCCAACGCACGTCACCCAGCCGATATGAAAGAGTAACCAACCGATGACGACTCCCAACCATTTCTGATACATAACGAATCCCCCCTTTCCTTTTTTAACCATAGTTCGTTTGTCCTATAGGTATATCGGTTCACGATTACTGTTTATTCACTCTTTTTTTATTTTATTAAAAATATTTTTGACAAGATTACTCTTTTTAAACGTAAGCAAAAACCGTGTTCACACCTAAGCGGTTTGAACACGGTTTAACAGAAATACATCATGTTTTCTTTAACTAGAACGTCGATTCTCTTCTGTCGAATCGATCGATTCACTTAAACTGAGCGGTAAGACGATGATGAAGCGACTGCCTTTTCCGACTTCAGATTCGACGTGGATGACGCCTTCATGTTCTTTGACGATTTCCTTACAAATCGATAAGCCGAGTCCCGTTCCACCGATTCGACGTGTATCGGAATTATCGACACGATAGAATTTATCAAATAAATGAGTAAATGCGTGGCGTGGAATCCCAATTCCTTCATCCTTCACTTCAATGATGGCTTGATCGTCTTTCGTATCGATCCAGACATCCACACGTCCGCCATCCGGAGAATACTTGATTGCATTGTTGATCAAGTTGCTCATCAGCTGTTTGATCCGGTCCTCATCTCCTAAGATGAACGGACGGTCCGGACTGAGCAATTGCAAATGAAGATCGTGTCGTTCACTTGAAGCGTCATACAGGGACATCACTTGTTCAGTTAGGCTGAGCAAATCAAGATGTGCCATTTGGTACAACTGTCCACCCGACTGCATCCGTTGAACGTCTAAGAAGTCCGTGACGAGGTTCGATAATCGTTCTGTCTCATTATGGATCGTCGCTAGATACTTCTGCTGTTTTGAGTCATCGATCTTTCGATTTAGCATCAACTCTGTAAAACCGTAAATCGATGAGAGCGGCGTTCGCAATTCATGTGACACAGTCGAGACAAGTTCTGTTTTTAGACGATCGGCTTCTGTTTCCCGGGTAATATCCCGTAAGACGAGAATGATTCCCTTCCATCCCCCGACGACATCAATGCGTTCTGCGTAGACTTCTAGATGCGCCGTATTGTTTCGAACATCAAATCGGACTTTGTCCGGTGAAATCTTACCGGAACGAATTAAATCCAGATACGTATTAAAGGCTTCAACATCATCCACCAACTGACGCATCACATCAATGACGTACTCACTCGAAGGTAACGTCCGATCTACTGTGAATTCCGTTTGAAGTTCTGGAATCAAGTCAAACAATGGACGGTTGACGTATAACTCTCCATTTCCATCCTCGAGATAAATGATCGCTTCTCGAATTGAGTCCAACACTTGCTCGGTCTTTTCTTTTTCCTGACGCATTCCTTCATAAGAACGCGTCCGTAGAAGTGAAAGCGTCATTTGTTGCGCAAACTCGCGAATATCCGTCAGCTGTTGTCCTTTATATGCAGATTTGTAGCGAACGAGATAGATGGCAGCAATCAATTCATGCGTTTCTGGATCTTGAACCGGAATCGTCACCTCATACGTACTAAAGGAATACGGATGCTCTTTTTCACGTGTAACGCGCTTCTCCGATTGAACGAATTCCATCTTGCGAACAGATCGATTGATGACGGACATCTCATCTTTCAGGAGATCTTTTAAATAGTCCATCGTCATGCCGTTTGTGGTTGCACCCATAAACTGCCCTTCTTCATAAAGCAATAGAGCACCGTACTCTGAAGAAGTGATATCGATCATCTTTTGAACGATTGCTGGATACGATTCGACAGTTTCGCGAACGGCAAGTGCCTCTGTTAGTTCACTACGTAATCGCAACTTTTCCTCATTCTTTTTCGTCGTTTGATACGCTTCTTCGAGTTCCTCTTGTTGCGCCTGTAACTCTTCTTGTTGCGCGAGCAATTCCTCACTTTGCGCTTGCAATTCTTCATTTTTACCTTGCATCGCATCCGTATGAGCATTCGTCGTCACGACCATCCGATTAAAGGAAGCACGTAATAATCCGATTTCGTCTGGACGTTTTTCTGTCTTCTTATCGATTTCAATCGGTTCCTTGCGAGCAAGTTTTTGATTATCGTCTACTAATCGTAACAACTGCCGCGTCATCCGGCGAAGGAACGGGTGAACGAATAAGAGAATGAATGCGACGAGCACAACGATACTTGAGATCCAAATCCATTGTGATTTTGCAACTTCACTCCGCAATTCCCCGACAGCGGTTTCTTGCTGTTGACTTAAATTCGTCCGGTATTCGTCAAGCGCTGCAGATGCTTTTTCAATATCTGGTGTAATATCGATTGAACCGTCTGCGGTTGGCTTTAATCGTCCTTGTTCTACGAGACGTTTCGCGATTGGTAAGGAAAATAGACTGTCCCCTTGTAAAAAATCCTCGTTGATTCGATTCGCCTTTTTTTCATTGACGTAAGACTGGGTCAGCGGAAATAAGGCGTCATAGTACAGTTCATATAAATTCGTCATTTGTGCCGCGAATTCTTCTTCTTCATCCGTTTTTGCGTTTCGCATGAACCAATCGGTCTCACTTTTAATATCTGTTCGAAGTGCTTGAACCTCGTCAAACCGATCCTGGTCTCCAAAGATGACAAACCCTCGTAAACCAAACTGAACCGTTTGCCAATTGTCCCATAAATCGTTGGCTCGGCGATTTTGTTCACTGATCGTTTCTAAATTTTGTTTAGACGTTTCAATTCGCCCTTCCATGTAGTCATAGACAAAGAACGAAGTAATCGATACTACGATCAGTACCGCATAAAAAACCGTCAGCAACTGCCGACCGATTCGTCGCCGAATCCAATTCATCATGAATGTATCCTCCTCATCATTCATTGAATGATGCTTTTTCATTTGTTTCTTTTAATATAATAGAAACGCTTTCGAAGCAACAGCTAAGATGTACAAAAAAAGACCTTTTATCGGAATGTACCCGAAAAAAGGTCTTTTCATGCTCTTATTTTTTCGCTTTTTTCACTGTCACAGACGTTACAGGACTCACTTGTCCGCGTGTATTCTTAACGTAAACCGACAGTTTCGCTTTCGCTTTTTGCTTCGGAATTTTGACGGAATAGTTTCCTTTAGAAGAAACCGTTCCTTTTCCGATGACTTTTTTCTTCGCATCTTTTACGTAGACGCTCAATTTCTTTTCAGCTGTTCCGGTTACTTTCGTTTGACCGGCATAGACTGATTTCACTTTTGGTGCCTTTGGCGCTGGTAAGACTTTTACGATCGTCGGTTTACTTGTTCGTTTTGCAATATCCGTCACCGTAACGATCAAGCTTGAACCACCAACTTGCTTTGGCAATTTCGCGCTGAACTTACCTTTTGCATCGACTTTCGCTGTTGCAATTTTCTTTTGTTTCGCATCTTTAACTGTAATCGTACCGCCCGCAAGAGCTGTACCTGTCATTTTTGTCGCACCGGCAAGAATCGCATTCACTTTTGGTGCTTTTGGTGCTTTTCCAGGAAGGACTTCTGTCCGTTCCGATGTGACGTCTAATCCATTCGCATAGCGAACCGTCAGAACTGTTTTTTGGTTTTGACGCGGAATCTTGACGCTGTATTTTCCTGCTTGTGCTGTTGTTGCAGCTAACTTTTTATTCGTTGTTGTTTCTTTGCCATTCTTATCTTTTGTTACGACAGCTGCCCACACTTCAACTTTCGTCCCTGTCTTAACTGTTCCAGAAACAACTAGTTGGTTATCGTAGACATCATTGACGTTCCCGTTCAAGTTCAACTGGGAGATCGCACGTGGAATACTAACTTTCCCGTAGCCAGCGACTGGACTGACATAAGCTGGGAACTCAGGCTCGATTTTCTCACCATCTTCGTCCTCATCTTCAAATTCATACCAGTCATTCGGATTTTCAAACGCAAGCGGTTCTGCACTCTTACGCAAGATTTGTTCGATTTGCGCTGGTGTCAGTTTCGAATTTAGTGATTTCAAGATACCCGCTACTGCGGCAACATGTGGCGAAGCCATACTTGTTCCATCCATGTACACCGTGTTACCGTCTGGAATCAAACTAGCCACTTTTGATCCTGGCGCTACGACATCAAGTCCAACACCATAGTTTGAATAATCCGCGACCATTCCGAGAGGGTTCGTCGCTCCGACAGAAATCGCGTATTCCGAGTTCGCTGGGTAACCGACCATCATGTCGTAGTCATTTCCTGAAGCAGCTACGACCGCAACACCATGATCTGCTGCATATTTCATCATATAAGCCATCGTCCGGCTCTCACCGCCACCAAGACTCATATTGATGACTTTTGCATCATGATCAACTGCATATTTAATCCCGAGTGCGATGGCGTCTGTTTCCCCTTCACCGTTCGCATTCAAGACTTTAACCGGCAGGATTTGTGCCGATTGATGGATTCCCTGGATACCATAATCGTTGTTCATCGTTGCTGCGATGACGCCTGCCACGTGTGTCCCGTGACCGTTGTCATCAATTGCATCCCCGTCACCGTTGACGGAAACGTAGTTCTTTTCGTTTGCGATATCAACTTTGCCTTGTAAGTCCTTCAAACGATAATCAACACCTGTATCGATGACTGCAATCTTAACAGGAGCTAATTTTTTCGTTCCAAAACGTTGTTGGAATGCTTCAAAGCCGATCCCAACGTTATCAAATTGCTCAAAAGCAGTCTTTTTATTGACGGCCCACTGGTAGTCGAAGTTGATATCGCTTGTCGCACGGTACGTCTGAACTTTCTCAACGTACTCAACGGCTGAAGAACGATTGAGTGATTGTTTTAATGCTGCCGCTGATTGACCTTTAACAGTTGGATCTTCCGTCACGATGACGAAGTCTCCCGCATTGCCAAGGGATAAACGTTCTACATCATTTGCCTGAACGCCCGCAATCTTCATCGAACGGTTCATCTTACCTGGTTTTAGTTTGACGATGTAACGTGTTGCTTCTTTTGATTGGATACTCATACCCATTGACTGGAATGTTTCGCTTAACGAACTACCACTTAATTTCGAGATATCCATTTTATTTGCATATCCATCAATCTCTTCAGCGATCACAGTAGGTGACGCTTCACGTGATAATTTGTAAAGACGATCGACAGCTTGTTGATCAGCTTTCGTCAACGTGTATGACGTTCCACGCACGAGTGCTTCCATCGCTGGTTTCAATGTTTTTAAATCTTCGTATGCTTGTTGACGCTTATCTTTGTTAAATAAAAGTGTTTTGACGACATAAGGCGATGCTTTGTAGTAAAGCGATGTCAAAGCGCGTCCAGCATCCGATTGGCTCAATACTTGTTTTTGAATCGAGTGCATGAGCGCAAGCATCGGTTTTTCTTCTTTTGTTTGTTTGAGCGCTTCTTCTGCCATACAGCTGATATCATTAATCGGTTCATACTCAACCGGCAATTTGACGTTGTTATACGTTAGTTTAGCGTGCGCTGCTTTTGTCGTCTTCCCTTCTTCGATGTTCGGGTAATATTCTACTTTGACATAATACGGTCCATCCCATGCGTATGGAACAGCTAGTTTTGTCGGTGTTTTTTCATTTGGCTCTGCTTCTGTCCGGTAACGATCAAACGTATCGTCTTCTGCAGCCATCGCTTCGCTCGGATAAGCTGTTACTTGAACAGGTTGATCCGTATCGATTGATAACTCGAAGTGAGAGGCAGTTTTTTCTACACCCGCTTCATGATTGACGCGGTACCAATATGTATTTTTTTCTTCCGTTCCTGTTTCAAGCGTCGTCTCTTGACCTGCTTTCAAAAGCGTTGCTTTAGCAAGGGCAGTCTCCGCCTTTGCTGTCGTAGGTCCTACTCCAAGCGTCAAAATCAGACAGCTCAGCATGACCCAAATCATCAGTTTCTTCACAGATGTTCCTCCTTCAAAATGGACGTACTTTACCTTGATTATAAACAGGATATGGATAAAATGGATATTTATTTTATGGATGTATCTTACAATTTTGAAAGGAAAGGCACTCAATGCTCACACGCATTGAATGCCTTTTAATGATTATTTAAAATCTGCTACATATTCGCTGTATCCTTCTTGTTTCAATTCCTCTTTCGGAATGAAACGTAAAGCAGCCGAGTTCATACAATACCGAAGTCCGATCGGTTTCGGACCATCCGAGAAGACGTGTCCGAGATGTGCATTCCCATGTCGGCTCCGGACTTCCATCCGTTTCATCCCGATCAAGAAGTCACTTTTCTCAATGATATTCCCCGGCTCAAGTGGTTTCGTAAAACTTGGCCATCCTGTCTTCGAGTCATATTTATCGTTTGATGAAAACAGTGGTTCACCAGAAATCAGATCGACGTAGATCCCGTCTGCCTTTAAGTCATGATACGGATTATCAAATGCCGGCTCTGTCCCATCTTCTTGTGTCACCTTGTACTGGATTGCGGTTAGTTTCTTTTTAATTTCCGCGTCTGATAATTTTGGATACGTTGGAAGGTTAAGTTTTGGTTGATCGTTCCAGTAGCGATTGATAAAGTCATCGCGTCCAGAAGCTGCCCGATAAAACTTATATTTTTTCTCATTCGTTAAATAATAATCCTGATGGTATGCCTCCGCTTCGTAAAAAGGACCTGCTGCAATCAATGGTGTGACGATTTTATCATCAAAAACCTGTTGTTTCTCTACATCCTGTTTCGATTGCGTTGCAATTTCTTTTTGTTTTTCATTCGTGTAGAAAATCGCTGTCGTGTACGATTCCCCTTGGTCAACGAACTGACCGTTTGCATCTGTCGGGTCAATCTGACGCCAGTAGACATCGAGTAATTGTTTATATGAGATGACGTTTGGATCAAACGTGATTAACACCGCTTCCCGATGCCCTGTCGTCTCCGCCGATACTTGATTGTATGTCGGATTTTTAACATCACCGCCCGTGTAACCGGAAATGACCGATTTAACTCCTTTTAACTCCTCAAACGGTGGCTCCATACACCAGAAGCATCCTCCAGCTAAGATTGCCGTCTCTTCCGGTTGATAACTCAATTTCTTACTACCACTTGATTTTGCCTGCTGTTGCTGGAACACGAAGTATCCCCCGATCATGACGACGATGAGACCAATGACGGATAAAACTGTCCACATTCGTTTCTTCATCTCCCTTCGCCTCCTTTATTTAGCTTACGTCGCGTGACGTTTATTGGATGTTATTTTATTTAACTGTAACGCGCTGATGCTGGCTTGTCGTAGCATGTGCTTAAATGAAGCACATTCATTTATCTCTTCCTATGATCCTACTAAGATATATGTTTTTAATAAAAAGCAGCTGACACATCGTCAGCTGCTTTTGTGTGTTCAAAATGATTAACGCACGCTTTCTTCTTTGATTTTTTGCGGCTTCATGATTTTTGCTTCTTTTTTCTGACGCATGCGTTCCGCATTCATCAGTCCCCCTAACATCAAAACAACAGCCGATAAATAGAACCATGTCATCAAGACGATGATTCCGGCAAGCTGACCGTAAAGACGGTCGTAACTCCCAAATTCAGCGTAGTAAGAGAAGAATTCCGAAACGACTTGCCAAGCAATCGTCGCGAAAATTGCCCCGGGAAGTACCTGACGAACCGTCAAATGGACACTCGGTAAGATCCGATATAATAAAATGAAAAAGACAAGTAAGAACAATGTCCCGAGTCCCCAGCGGAATAAGAACCAAATCCATGAGTAGTTCGTTACGAAATCAGCAACGATTGAAAAATGATTGATGAAACGTCGTGTTAGTTTCTCTGAAATCGGAACAATCAATGAAATCGGTAAGATGATCATCATCCCGATTGTAAAGGCGAAGTCTTGCAACAGCCCGCGCCAAAACGGTGCTTTCCGTGTCACTTCGAGCGCATCATTTAGCGAGCGGACAAGTGACTGGACCGACATCGAAGCAAGCCAAAAAGCGGCGATGAAACTGATCGAGGCAAGCTTAAAGCCGCCTTGATCAAAGATTCCGACGACGTTCCGCTGAATCAAGTCGTACGTTTCTGCTGGAGCAAATGGTCGAATCAAATCCAGCACGTTTTCCGACGTAAACGGTAAGAACGAGACGATCCCAACCACAAATAATAAGAATGGGAATAAGGACAACATCAGATAATAGGCGAGCTGAGCCGATTTATCAAAAAAGGCTTCACCAAAAAAACGGGCAAATACAGGTTTGATTAAAGACATACAAATTTCCTCACTTTCAACTCATTCTCTACACTATCCCCCATTTCATAACTTCTTTAAACTTTTGGGAGTCTTTTGAACTTATAACAACCTTATACATCATTCAAGTTTGGCGCTTCGTTTCTTCGCGGGGTACACTAGGAACAGAGATTGTATCGTGCTTGTTTTTCAGAAAGGATTTCGATTCGTGGACCCATTCATTCAATCCGAAGCAGAACGCTTCTTTACTTCTTATATAGAGCAATACCCCGAAATGTCCGGACGTCAGCAAGAAGTCATCCGTTCGATTCAAACGACAGGAACATATGAACAGACGGCTTCCGAGCTCGCGTTCGGTGCTAAGCTCGCTTGGCGCAACAGTAACCGATGTGTGGGACGCCTCTTTTGGGAGCAACTTCATGTCTTTGACGCGCGGGATGCGTTGACCGTCGAAGCGGTCCGCGACGCGTTATTTGAGCATATCCAGTTCGCGACGAATGAAGGGCGAATTCGCTCGACGATCACGATTTTTCATCCGACACGTGTGCGGCTGCATAATCACCAACTGATTCGCTACGCTGGTTATGAGACTGCAACAGGAATCATCGGCGATCCGGCTTCTGTCCAACTGACACGACAATGTGAAGCACTTGGCTGGACAGGGGCAAAAACACCGTTTGACATCCTTCCTCTCTTGATTGAACTCGATGGACAACGTAGTCTGCATCCGATTCCAGACGAGCTCGTGCTCGAAGTCAGCATCACACATCCTGACTATGACCTGTTTGATGGTCGCGAAGTCCGCTGGTATGCCGTACCGATGATTGCTGATATGCAGCTTGAGATTGGCGGTATTGTTTATCCGTGTGCCCCGTTCAACGGTTGGTATATGGGAACAGAAATCGGCGCTCGTAACCTCGCCGATACGGATCGTTACGATCTGTTGCCGCTCGTCGCGACGCAACTCGGTCTAAACACATCGCGTGAACGTTCACTCTGGAAAGACCGAGCGCTCGTCGAACTGAACGTCGCCGTACTCGAATCTTTTGAACGCGCTGGTGTTACGATCGTCGATCACCATACCGCTGCGAAACAGTTCGCTCGTTTCGAAAAAAATGAAGCGGCATGCGGTCGTGATGTCACCGGAGAATGGTCCTGGCTCGTACCACCGATGAGTGGTGCAACGACGCATATGTTCCATAAAGATTACGACCCAGAAATCAAACGACCAAACTTCTTTCCAAAACCAACACAGACAGCGCCTGTGACAGGTTGTCCGTTTCACCAAGGAGTATTGAAATGAATTATGTCGAACAGTTACGTCGAAAAATCGGTCACGATCCGGTCATTCTCGTCGGTTCCGTTGTCCTCGTCGTGCAACATGAACACATTCTGCTGGAACAACGGAACGAAGCACAAGCTCGCTTCGGTTTGCCTGGTGGATTAATGGAATGGGCGGAATCACCGGAAGAGACCGCTCGTCGGGAACTCCTCGAAGAGACTGGACTGGAAGTCGAACGATTGACGTTACTCGATGTCTACTCCGGTCCGCAATACGTGACGACCTTAGCGAACGGAGACGTCTTTCAAAGCGTCACTCTCGCCTATATCGGTGAACATCCGATCGGAACGTTAAAGCAAAGTGACGAAAGCATCAAACTTCAGTTCGTTTCGCTAGACGACTTACCCGATCACTTGGTCGGTTCTCACGCTCGAATGATTGAAGACTACAAAAAACGCCGCTGAAGGATAGCGGCGTTTTTCTTATAGTGACTGACGCATGATGTATTGCTGCAAATCCCGTTGTATCCATCCTTCAGAACGTAATGCTTCCCACACTTGTACATCTGTCGATTGATAATGATAGGTCGTTCCCGGTAAATGGCGGACGACTTCTGTCGCATGCCTTGCTTTATGTTCTGTTGGACCGACGATCGACAATAAAGTAGCCTCCGCTACAGCGACGACACTTTCCTCGAGTTGATAATAATTCGCCTGCAAATATTGCATGACATGAGGATCTTGTTGCCAGATGTATTCTCCTTGTCCACGATACTGTTTTAAGAACTCTGTTTCTTCGATCGCTGGCAAAGCGGATTTTTGATGTTCATCGGTTAAATGAAAATATCCAATTTCTCCAACAATCTTGTAGTGAAGCGATTGATACAATCGAATCGCCGGATCGTTCCCTTGAATGACTTCAAGCATCAGTTCATCCATTCCGATTTCCTTAGCGTGGCTCAGTTGCGCTTGGTACAAGGCTTTTGCAATGCCAAGTCGTCGATACTGCGGTGAAATGCCCAGCCCTCCACATCGCATGATGCGTTGACCATCGATTTCCTTCCAACCGTTCAGCCAAAGACCAACCGGTTTTTCTCCATGATAGGCAATAAACGAATGTTCCAACTGGTTTCCGTCTCGCTCGAGAATTCGCTTCTGAAACTCTGCTTCTGATAAGTGCAGCGGAATCAGATAATCTTGAAATCCATCCTGCATCGTTTGATATGCTGTTTTTAAGTCAGGCGCGCGTTGAATATGAATCATCGAAAAACCTCCTTTTCCACTGAGCAGTTTCGCTATCTTTCTTGCGATTTCCTGCACACAAAAACACCCTTGTCGCCAAGGGTGCCCTACTTATTGAATTTTAGAACGGCTACGTCCGTAACCAAAGTAAACAAGCAGTCCGATTGCTGTCCAAACGAAGAAGGCAATCCATGTGAATTTCTGTAAGTTGACCATCAACATGATACAAGCGAGAACTGATAGAATCGGTAAGACTGGTACGAACGGAACTTTAAAGGCACGCTTCAAATCAGGACGCGTCCGGCGCAGAATGATGACTGCGATTGAGATGAGCGCGAATGCTGCTAGTGTTCCGATGTTGATCAATTCAGCAAGTGTACCGAGTGGCACGAATCCAGCAATCAAACCAGCGATTGTTCCGAGAATCCATGTCGCTTTGACCGGTGTGTGTGATTTTTCATTAACATCCGAGAAGACTTTCGGTAAAAGTCCGTCACGGCTCATCGCGAACAAGAGACGAATAAGACCAAATGTCATAACAAGGATGACCGTCGTCATACCAACGATGGCACCCAAGTCAACAAATCCAGCAACCCAGTCTTGACCTGCGACTTTTAACGCAAGCGATACGGGACTATCGACACCCTCGAACTGTTTGAATGGAACGATTCCGACCATGATAGCCGAAACGACGACGTATAGAACGGTAACGATCGCAAGCGATCCCAAGATTCCGATTGGTAAGTTACGTCCTGGGTTTTTGACTTCTTCTGCCGCTGATGTGACCGCATCGAACCCAAGGTACGCAAAGAAGGCAATCGCCGAAGCTTGTAAGATCCCACTCATACCAAACGGAGCAAATGGTTTATAGTTGCCTGGTTCGACATACCAAATCCCGACGACGATGAAAAGAACAACGACGGCAACTTTGACGAGTACCATGACATTGTTGACGCGTTTTGTTTCTTTAATGCCAAGCGAAAGCAAGAGCGTGATGACCATTAAAATCAAGAATGCCGGTAAGTTAAAGAATGTCTCGCTTCCCGGTACAGCTCCTGGTGCAGCTGTTAAAGCCGTCGGTAAATGGACGCCGAAACCTGCTAAGAGCGACTGGAAATATCCTGACCAGCCAGTTGCAACGGCACTTGAAGCGAGTCCATATTCTAAGATCAAACACCACCCGATGATCCAGGCGACAAGTTCCCCGATCGTTGCGTATGTATACGTATATACACTACCTGAAACAGGAATCATCGACGAGAATTCAGCATAACAAAGGGCTGCGAGTGCACAGACGACTGCAGAAATAATGAATGAGATCGGTAAAGCTGGTCCAGCATAAAGAGCACCCGTTCCTGTTAGAACGAAAATTCCGGTTCCAATGATGGCACCGATTCCAAGTAAAATAAGGTCAAACCCTGATAAATGACGTGCCAGTTTGGAATGTTGTTTCATATCCATCATTACACTGACATCTTTCTTGCGAAGCAAACTCATGTTTCATCCTCCGAACTTTTCTCTTTTTTCTGAATATTCAAATCATTGAGGTAATTGACTTTCTAATCATAACAAACGATGTCAGGTTCGATAAGTCTTTTTTTCTGTATTTTTTCACAAAGTGGTCAAACCACTTTTGTGAAAATACGACAACGCTTTGATGCATCAACGCAAAAACGCCCTTTCCCCTAAAGTTAGAGGAAAGGGCGTACTCTCATTACGGACGATCATTAGGGTGATCGAGGTTTGGACGATTGTTAGGATGATCGAGGTTTGGCCCTTTATGATCATTTGGGTCAATCGGATAATCATCTTGTTGTGCTAAATCATTTTCTGGCAACGCACCTTTTGGTGTACCATGTGTCGTTTCATCTGTTGAAGATGAACGCGCTGAACGTGGTGCACGATCTGGTGTGACATCATCCGCTGCTTGTGACGCAGCACCTTTTGCTGCATCTTTCAAGCTTGGTGAAGAAGAAGTCGATGCAGACTTACTTGGAAGATTCGATGTGTCGACTTCCGTGTTCTCTGCTTTCTTTTGCAAACGATCGAGGTAACGCGATGCATTATCACGTCCACCGAGACCAAAGGCAAGACCGAAAGCAAGCGCAAGTGCTCCAAGGATCAAGATGAAGGCTGAGTTGACGATTGTATCCGCAACACCCAATTGATCAAGTGCCATGAAGACAGCAAGTGCAAGAATCGCATACTTCGCAACGATTGAGAGGACTTTCAGTTCAGAGTTACCGAACAGGCTGTCCATCGTACGTTTGACAAGGTTGCTGACGATGATACCGATCGCGAGAATGATGATCGCTGTCAAGACGCTTGGCAAGAAAGCAAGGACGGCACGACCGAGGTCGACCATGAAATCAAGACCAATCAAGTTGAAGGCTTCGACGACGAAGAGAACGACGATGACGATCTCAACGAGTGCACCAACGATGGAAGCTGGTGATGTAGACGCTTGGTTCGCATCCCACGTCCCGATTTTCAAGTGACGTGTTAGGTTGTTGAATCCAAGACGTGACAGGAGATCCGTAACGAATTTCTTGATGAAACGTCCGACATAAAGACCGACAAGAATCAGAACGACACCGACAATGATATTCGGAATCATACCTAGGACATCGTTCAACATGTTGATCGCTGGTCCTGTAATTCCTTTAATATTTAATTGATCAAGTGCTGAAATCGTGATTGGAATCAGAATCAAGATGAAGACGACTGTTCCAAGAATCGACGACAGTGATTTCGAATCTTTTTGATCATTTGACCCAAGATTGAAGCGAGATGCAAATTTATCCGTTCCAACAGCATGAAGGAAATTCGTCACGATATCGCGGACGATTTTCGCTACGAGGAAGCCAACGAAGAAGATGGCTGCCGCAGCAATCAAGCGTGGAATGAATCCAAGGAATGACGATAACAATTGGCTAAACGGTTGTGAGACACTCTCAATGTTCAACGCACCAAGTACACCTGGTAGGAACAGAAGCAAGACGAGGTAGAAGACGATCTCCCCTGCGATTTTTGGATAAGTTGAAAGATCTGTCTGACCTTGAAGCATCTTGTTCGAACGTACTTTGTCGTTCGCCATCAGCTTCGTACCTGCTTTGACGATGATCATGCGGAGAACGACCGCAATGACATATGCCAAGAGGAGAATAAGGGCTGCTTTCAGGATATTTGGGATTGCCGCGAGCAATGTACTCATCGTATCCGCAAGTGGTCCCGCAATGATGTTCAGATTAAGGATATTGAAGACCAAGATTAGGACGAAGACCATGAGAACCCAAAAGACGACAGTCCCGATAATTTTTTCAGGTGTCCACTTTTTCTTCTTTGGTGGCGCCCCTTCTTTTTGAGGCGATAACTTGTTGACGACTCCAGATTTCTCTAACGCTTTTTGAATCCCGTTCGCAATCAGCTTAGCAATGAGCCATCCAATTAAAAAGACGATGATCGCTCCAAGCAAGTTGCCGAGTGATCCGAGAATGCCGTTCAAGTTCAACGACGTTCCGTTCCAAATGTTATTCATCCTTTCACACTCCTTCACCTAAGATAAAATTATATGTTTCTGACACTTCTTTAATTTCCCCAGCTAAAGGATTTGTTAAACCCTTACCTGTACCAGAATGTGGCGTTTCTTGTTTTTCCTACAAGAAATTGGATAACTGCGGTATGTGAAAATACACATTTGTAATAATCATTTCTAAAAAAAAGCAGCATCGTCTACATGACGACACTGCCTTATATCATACGACTTCTTTTTCAGAGAATTGGCTGTTATACAGATCCGCATAAAATCCATCTGCCTCGAGTAATTCCTCATGAGTACCTTGTTCGATGACACGCCCTTGATTCATGACGAGAATCAAATCAGCGTCTTTGATCGTCGACAGACGGTGAGCAATGACGAAACTCGTCCGCCCTTCCATCAACCGTCGCATCGCTTGCTGGATGAAGACCTCCGTCCGTGTATCCACACTAGAAGTCGCTTCATCAAGGATCATGATCGGAGGATCGGCAAGAACGGCTCGAGCAATCGTCAACAACTGTTTCTGACCTTGCGAGATGTTCGAAGCTTCCTCATTCAGGACGGTATCATACCCGTCCGGCAATGTCCGGATGAAGTGATCAGCATGTGCGGTCTTCGCTGCCGCGATAACCTCTTCTTCGGTTGCTCCATTTTTACCGTAAGCAAGATTGTCTCGGATCGTACCGTTGAAGAGCCACGTATCTTGTAAGACCATACCGAACGTCGTCCGTAAGTCTTCGCGTGACATCTCACGGGTATCGATACCGTCAATTCGAATCGTCCCGCCGTTTAATTCATAAAAGCGCATCAATAGATTGATCATCGTCGTCTTACCGGCACCCGTCGGTCCAACGATCGCGACGGTTTGTCCCGGTGCGACATCAATGTGCATATCCTCGATCAAGAGATCGTTTCCGTAACCAAAATCAACGTGTTCGAATGCAACGGCTCCTTCAGCCTGCGCAAGACGATGCGTCGTCACTTCCTTGATCTCTTCTTCTTCGTCCAGTAATTCGAAGACACGTTCCGCTGCTGCGACCGTCGATTGGACGATGTTCGCGATGTTCGCTGTCTGTGTGATTGGTTGCGTGAACTGACGTGTATAGGTGATGAACGCTTGAATATCCCCGATCGAGATGGCCCGTTGCGTGACGAGAATCCCACCGACGATACTGATCAGGACGTAACTGATATTCCCGATGAACATCATCATCGGCATGATGATCCCGGAGATGAACTGCGCTTTGCGCCCTGCTTCATACAACTCCTCGTTGACGGCATCGAACTGCTCGACCGCTTTGCGTTCATGTCCGAACGCCTTGACGACAGAGTGTCCGGTATACATCTCTTCGACGTGTCCGTTCAACTGACCAAGTGTCCGTTGTTGATCGGCAAAGTATTTTTGGGATCGTTTCAAAATCGGACGAATCGCAAAAATCGAGACCGGCAACGAGACAAGTGAAATCAGTGTTAACAATGGACTAATCGTCAGCATCATGATTAAAATCCCGACGATTGTCACGATCGACGTGATGAATGAAGTCACACTTTGTTGTAACGTACTCCCGATCGTATCGATGTCGTTCGTCACACGGCTGAGTGTCTCCCCGTTCGGACGACCATCATAGTATTTTAATGGCAAGCGTTCGAGTTTATGATTGACGTCCTCACGTAAATCGTAGACTGTTTTTTGAGCGATACCCGACATTAAATACTGTTGCAAGTAATTGAATAGACTACTGACGACATACAGTCCGGCGAGCCAGAGCAGGATCTGTCCGATTTTCGTGAAATCGATCGCTGCTCCCGGCACACCTTGGAACTTCGCATATGCCCCTTCAAACAATTCTGTGATTGCCGTTCCCATGATTTTCGGACCGGCAATCATGAAGACCGTACTGAGAATGGCTGCAAGGAAAACACCAATGAGTGCCGTCCGACGCGGACGCAGATATCGAAGCAGACGACGGAACGTTGCTTTGAAATCCTTTGGTTTTTCTCCGAGCATCATCATATTTCCGCCACCAGGACCACCAGGCGGAGGACCGCCGGCAGGTCGTTTTTTCTCACTCATGCGATTTCCTCCTCTGATAGTTGTGACTTCACGATTTCCTGATAGACGGCATTGTCAACAAACAATTCATCGTGTGTCCCGATTCCAGCGACTTTCCCTTCATCAAGGACGATGATTTGATCGGCATCAATGACCGTGCTGACACGCTGAGCGACGATCAAGACGGTTGCTTCGCGCGTTTCTTCTCGTAACGCTTTTCGAAGTGCAGCATCAGTTTTAAAGTCGAGCGCTGAAAAACTGTCATCAAAGACGTATAGATCTGGTCGACGAACAAGTGCTCGAGCAATCGACAACCGTTGTTTTTGCCCACCAGAGACGTTCGATCCGCCTTGTTCGATCCGCGCATCGTAACCGTCCGGCATCCGTTCGATGAAGTCCGTCGCTTGCGCAATTTGTGCTGCATGCGCGACCTCTTCATCTGTCGCGTCCTCTTTCCCGAAACGAATGTTTTCGGCGATCGTACCCGTGAACAGTAACGCCTTTTGGGGAACGAAGCCGATTTTCGACCGCAGTTCCTCTTGCGGGACATCCTGGCTATCAACGCCATTGACGCGAATGCTCCCTTCCGTTACGTCATAAAAACGGGGAATCAAATTGACGAGCGTTGATTTACCAGAACCGGTCCCACCGATCACAGCCGTCACTTCACCTGGTCGTGCCGTAAAACTAATATCGGATAAAACGGGTGTCTCAGCTCCTGGGTAACGGAACGTGACACGATCAAAGACGAGCGTTCCTTTTTCACGGTCAGCGGTTTGTGTTCCCTCATCTGTCATTGTTGGTGTCATCTCGAGGACTTCATTGATCCGTTTCGCCGAGACGGCTGCCCGCGGAATCATGACGAACATGACTGAAGCCATGACGAGAGCGAACATGATTTGCATGACGTACTGGATGAACGCCATCAAGTCCCCAATCTGCATACCACCATTATCGATCCGGATGCCCCCGAACCAAATGACACCGACGACCGTCAAGTTCATGACGAGCATCATCACTGGCATCAAGAACGCCATGATTTTATTGACCTTGATCGAGACTTCTGTCAAATCCGCGTTCGCTTTTGTCAATCGCACTTGTTCATCACGTTCCCGGTTAAAGGCACGGATGACACGGATCCCGGTCAAGTTCTCCCGCAAGACGAGGTTCAGACGGTCGAGTCGCTTTTGAACTTTCCCAAACAACGGAACCCCTTTCCACAAAATCAACAGGATTGAAATCACAAGGACCGGCATCGCCGCGACGATGACGAGTGAGAGTTTGGCATCTTTTGAGACGGCCATGATCAATCCACCGATGAACATGATCGGTGCACTGACGACCATCCGTAACATCATGATGACGACTTGTTGAACTTGTGTGATATCGTTCGTCGTCCGTGTAATCAATGACGCCGTTCCGACTTGATCGAACTCTTGCAGGGAAAATCGTTCAACATGGTTGAAGACTTGGCGACGGATATCCCGTCCGAGTCCCATTGACGCCTTCGACGAATAATAACTAGCGGCAACTGCGGCTAACGCCCCGATGCCGGTAATTCCGAGCATGACGGCACCAATCTTCCAAATGTAGGCGGTATCGCCAGTGACGACCCCTTTATCAATGATGTCTGCCATCAGTGTCGGCAAATAGAGATCAGACATTGATTGTGCGAAAACCAAGACGAGCACCGCGAGTACTGCCCATTTATAGACCGTCAATCGTTTGAGTAACTTAATCATCCGAGCATCCTCCTTTCATTTCTGGCTGTAAGATACGTCCGATGCCTTCTGCAATCTGAGCATGCGTCGCAAGCATCTGTTCGAATACCTCTTGATCAATCGTCTCTAGGACCTGTTCGAGTTGACGTTGCATCCCCTTCTCTTGTTCTTGAATCTCCGTCACGAATTGTTGTCCTTGATCACTAAGCGATAGGACGACTTCTCGTCGATTTTCAGGATTCGTCTCCCGAATGACCCAACCGGACTGAACGAGGCCCTCAATCGACTGACTCAGTGTGCTCTTTGGTAAATGCGTATGTGTCGCGAGTGCTTTTTGCGAAATCGGTCCACGTGGCGCAATCGTCATCAAGCTATGAAATTGAGGTAAACTGAGTCCGTTTTCCTGCGCCGTCTGGTGTGCTGCTCGAACGAGATGTCGTTGTACATTCCAAAACGACTGCATCATCGCCGTTGAACGAACCGTTTCCGTTTGCTCCATCCTGTTTCGCCTCCTTGTTCCATTTCAAATCGTTCCAAAAGGAACAATTACTTATATGAATTAAAATACGCTGATTATTTCTAGTTGTCAACGAAAAGGCAGTGTGAAAAATCACATAGTTTTGTTATGCTTTTGTAGAGAAGGAGTGGAGATAGATGAGACATGAGATGGGATTATATGAAGTACCGTTTCGTTCGATTGAACAACGGCTGAGAACGGTCGAAATTCGACTCAATGATCTGAAACGCCAACAAGTACAAGTCGGTGATCAGATTCAGTTCACGCATACGGAGACGAACGAGACGCTACTCGTCCAGGTGACGAAACGGGAGACATTTCAAGATTTTCAAGCACTGTATGAACACGTATCACAGGAATCCATCGACTGCGTCGGTTGGTCGATCGATGAACTCGTAACATCTACGTATACGATCTATTCACCAGAAGCCGAGCAACAGTACGGAGCACTGGCTCTTCATATCGAGTTATTGCCATAAAAAACGTCTTTTCTACAGTCAGCGTAGAAAAGACGTTTTTGAATTCATTCGGGTTCGACGTGAACATGGATATCATAAACTCCGTATTCTTCCGTCAGCGTATCCTCAACACGTGTCGCAATATCGTGCGCTTGATGGATATTCAAGGTGGAGTTGACGAGGATGACGACATCGACGACTTCATTGTTGCCGTAGTTACGTCCTTTGATTGACTTGATGCCTTTGACACCTTCGAGATCGAAAATGACATCTTCGTACATCTTCAGTTTCTTCTCATCAAAGCCATCTGTCAGTTCGTGTGACGCTTCCGTGAAGATATCCCACGCTGTCTTACAGATCAAGAAGCCGACGATGATCGCTGTCACGACATCAAGCCAGGGCATGCCGAACTGTGATCCGACGATCCCGATTGTCGTCCCGACACTGACCCAAGCATCGGATAGATTATCTTTCGCTGCCGCCATGACGGCTTTGCTTTCAATCTCCTCGGATAACTTCTTATTGTAACGATAGACGAAGTACATCACGAGAGCTGAACCAATTCCGACGTACGCTGCAAGAACATCAGGCGATTCCTGCTTGCCTTCGAATAACGTCGAGATCGTATCGATCAAGACTTGGAGACCGACTGCCATCATGATGAAGGAAGCTACGAGCGAGGCAATCGTCTCACTTTTCCAGTGTCCGTACTTGTGATCGTCATCTGCAGGACGTTGTGAGATCCGTAAGCCGATTAAGACGGCAATCGACGCGATGATGTCCGTCGCGTTGTTCAAACCGTCCGCCCGGAGTGCGGCGGAATCTGCTGTATAACCAATAATTAATTTTAAAGATGATAACAAGATATAGGCTGCGATACTGATCATCGCACCGCGTTCGCCGCGTTTTAGATTATCGTATTTTTGTTGTTCCATTCTCGTCGCCCCCACTTTCTCTGCGATTAGCAAACCTCATCGTACCAGTCGGAAATCGAGTGGGTCTAGAGAAATCATTTTGTTTCGAACTAGGTAATTAACAAAAGCGCAATAATGTTTCCCTATACCAAACTGAATTTGATTGAGTCATGTGGCTCTTTTAAAGAAAATCGGTAGCATTATCTTAAAGAGCAACCAACTTTTTTGACTTGTCAGACTCTTTGACGAACATAATTCGTGCAAGTTCTGAAGGGAATCGGTAGACTAAAGGTACAACACCAAGAGGAGGAGTTCTCACAATGGCAGAATTCATTAAGAGTGAAGAAACATTCAAGGAATTGATTTCAAGTGATGCACCGGTCATCATCAAGTTCGAAGCAGACTGGTGCCCGGACTGCAAACGGATGGACTATTTCATGCCGGACGTCGAGTCCCAGTTCGACCACTTACCAATCCACACGATCGACAAGGATGAGTTCCCTGAAATCGCATCGAACCACGATGTCATGGGAATCCCAAGCTTGCTCGTCTTTAAAAACAATGAAAAACTAGCGCATTTGCACAGTGCAAATGCGAAAACACCAGAAGAAGTTACAGCATTCTTAAAGCAAAACTTCAACTAAGCAAAAATAACCTGACGCCGCAGCGTCAGGTTATTTTTTATGTACCGATCTGATTTGGAGTGCTACTTCAATCCTTCTCAGCTTTTCTTAAAAAAGATGCGAGTGAACAGATTCGTAATCGTTCCAGCTATCGCTGCTTCGATCAGAGCGACGACCACAATCGATAAAACATCCTGCATACCTAGAGTTCCTAAGAAATTAATGAGATTCAGAATGAAAAAAAGAATAAAGAAAATCAGATAATCTCGTTTTCGCATCGTAGTCCTCCTACTCAATACGTCTTTGTCGTCTTTCATCGCTATAACACTACCATACATCAGGATTTTCCAAGGATTACATAATTGAAAGGAACAACGAACATCTACAAAAAAGTAGTCTTTCTCTCGCTCGAGAAAGACTACTTTTACTTTTTTAACGTTCACACGCGATGCCGTCTTTATCCCGGTCTCTTTTCGTGTTTAAGTTATACGTCGCAAGACTCACGTATGCCTTGTACTTTGTTGCTTTGTAGATCGGTTTTCCATTCTTGTCATACCCGGTCCGATTCTTTAGACCCGCTTTTTTCGCGACACCGCCTTTATACGTCTTTTGCATTTCTGCACAACTGGAAAAGGCTTTTGCTTTCGTTGCCGCTTCACTGGTTTCTGGAACATGGATCAAGGCAAGACTGACGACACCCGCTAGTACGAGCCGACTCCATTTTTTCATAGGGATCCCTCCTTTTTTCAAAAAACAACAATTCGTCTTTTGATTATAAGAAGTCATTTTTAGAAATTGTTCCCTTTTTTCATTTTTACGTCAATGATTTTTAAAATCTGACAATCAACGAATATAGGATGAGCTGACGAGGTCGCCTTTTAAGATTGAAGTCGGGATCTTAAATTCAACGATGCCCATATATCCTGGAGCGATGCTGTATTCATCAAACGACAGGACTAATTTGTGGTCTGTTGTAATATAGAAATTTTGCTTCGCGGAAATGCGCTTGAACTGTTCGCTCTCCGGTACATCTGGTGTTCCTTCGACAAAGTAGACTTTCCCTTCATCTGCCTTCATTTGCCGACGCATCTCTTCCTTTAGATAATCACTGATCGTCGTGATATATCTGTCATTCTTGAACAAGGATGGTAACGTCAGGACAAGCTGTTGCTTCTTATCAATCGTATCGTACTGGACGCTTTCCGATGCACTTGCCCGTGTCTCGGTGACGATTCGACCAATCGACAACAGGTCGTCCGTATCCGTCTTGATGTCGTAGCGGCTATCGATCGCAAATACTCCCTCTTGTCCGTGCGTCTCTTGTTTGAACTTTTCATATAACGCTTGTCCTTCCGCGATATACTTTTCATTCAGCTGTTGCTCGAGCGCTTTGTCCGGTAACGTCACTTGGGGTGCTTTAATATCAGCCGACTGTTGTGTCTTCGTCTCTTTCCAGTCGATCGTCACGATCTCAGTCAGTTGACCGAAGACCGGCACCTTCGCCATCGCGTCCGCAAACGACGCATTACTATTTAATCCACCGACGAATAACGTGATGGCGGCCGCTGTAATCAACACGGATTGCTTCGTCCGCGAAGGACGAGTTCGACGCTCAACTCGGGCAATCATTTCATCGAGTTCTTTTGGGACCGGTGGTTGTTGGTAAGCCTGTTTCAGATCATCAAGTTTGTTTGACATCTAGATCATCTCCATTCAATTTCATTTTCAGTAAGGTCAACCCTTTATAGAGGCGAGACTTGGTCGTACTTAGATTCAGCTCTAAAATCGTCGCGACATCTTTTAAGATCAAGTCCTCGAAATAGTGTAAGATGACGACTTCCCGGTACATGACCGGGAGCTCCTCGAGCGCCTGTCGTAAATCGGAATCCGGGTATGTATCTTCTTTCGTCGCGACAAGTTCGATCAGTCGCTCCGTGTCGTAACTGATACTATGCTGACGTTTCCGGATCGCATCGATCGCTGTTCGTGTCAAAATCTGATAGAACCAGGCTTTCATCCGTTCATCATCCTCGAGTCGGTCGAGTGATTGTAACGCTTTTTGGATGCTGTCCTGAATGACATCCAGACTATCCTGTTCATTTTTCATATAACTGTAGGCTAACCAGTAGAGATTCGGTTTGTATTGCTTTAAAAAACGGACGAATGCTTTTTCCCGTTTTCTGATTTGGCGAGAGGTCATAGGCCGCGGCTCCTTTTTTCGATATCGTTCTGTGTATACATCATTAAGACGGGCGAGTCGAGAAAAAAGTTGACGACACAACAAAAAAAGGCGACACAAGGTCACCTTTTTGAATCAATAATCTAAATGCCGTGATGCATCATTCCAGACTTTTACGTGAAGCGTGATCAAGGCGATACCGTACAGAACACTCATGTATAACGAAAACTCACCAAACAGAACATCCGTCCAGGCATTTAATCCAAACAACGGGATGACGAACAGGAAATAGAATATGAACTGAACACTCGCAAGCCCATCAAACCAAATCGTCTCAGAAAACGCGCCTTCAAGTAACGAAACACCGTAAATGAATAACGCCGCAACGAGACCAATCCGGATATACCAGACTATAAGTCGAAGCGCTTTATCTTCTTTGATATAGAATATAGACCCGACTAAACCAATAAGCCAGGCGACGGAGGCAATGCTTTGCCATCCGTTAATCGTTCCGTCCGGATAGAGCATAGCGGACCATCCGTTGATTCCGATCATGACAAGTAAACTTAAAATGAAGATGAACCGATACGGTAAGTCCCTCTGACGCATGACGTTTCCTCCCCTGAAAACGAATAGAAGTCACTTCTATCCTTTACATTCCATATGATGGGTTTTAATCCTTTTTCTTTTACACATTTTTTCACCCCATCTCTATTGATTTTTTTATTTAATCCGGGCAAAAAGGCAAGGACAATGAGTCGTCCTTGCCTTTTTCCTTATACGCTTTGGGGAAGCGTAGCTTTATGTCGCTTAATCACGTTCGCATACCAATGAGCACTGTCTTTCCAAATTCGTTCCTGTGTCTCGAAATCGACATACAGGATTCCGAAGCGTTTTTCGTAACCGAAGCTCCACTCGAAGTTGTCAAGAAGCGACCATAAGTAGTAGCCATCAATATTCATGCCTTCTTCGTTTAAATCCGAGATTGCTTGCAAGTGTTGCGCAACATAATCGATTCGGTTTTGGTCGGCGACCCGTCCTTCGATCAGCTCATCGTCAAATGCGGCTCCGTTTTCTGTAATATAGATCGGTAAATCTGTATATTCCGCCCGCAATCGGCGAATTAAGTCCTTGAATGCGTTCGGTGCAATGTCCCATCCCATCGCGGTTCTGTCGTAGTCAGAATACGCAGCTTTTTGTAGAAAATCATTTGCTGCGCTGAATTCGACAAGGTTACGGCTATAGAAATTAATCCCGAGGAAGTCACACGGTACAGCAATCGTTTCCATATCCCCTTCCTGGATGAAAGCAAACGAATGGACATATTTTGAGAAAAGATTCATCATGTCGACCGGATAATGTCCCTTAAAGACCGGATCAAGGAACCAACGATTCGCATAGCCGTCTGCATTATTCATCGCTAACCGATCATTGACCGAATCTGTCTTTGCATATTTAGGCGCCAGATTGAGTGTAATGCCGATCGGTGTCGTTGATTTCATCTCTTCCTTCAGCATCTCGACTGCTTTTCCGTGAGATAAGAGCAAATGATGCACCGCATGAACGGCTTCGTTCAGATCAGTATGACCGGGTGCATGTTCCCCGATGTGATAGCTGAGGAACCCAGCACACCACGGCTCATTGTGCGTAATCCAAGAGTCGACGACTTCGTCAAGCTCCGTAAAACATGCCCGTGCAAAATCAAGGAACCAGTCGACCGATTCTCGGTTGACCCAGCCGCCTTCTTCGTACGCCCAGAGTGGCAAATCCCAATGATACAGTGTAACAGCCGGCTTAATGCCCTCTTCGCGCAAGCGTGTTGCAAGCTGCTTATAAAACGCCATGCCTTCGGGATTATAAATTCCTTTTTGCGGAAAAATCCGTGGCCAGGCAATCGAGAAGCGATACGTATCGACGCCAAGCTTCTTAATATGGGCGATGTCCTCTTCATAACGATGGTAATGATCACAAGCGACGTTACCGTTTTGCCAGTTGAAGACCTTGCCATCTTCTGCGCAAAACGCATCCCAGATGGAAGGCGTCCGTCCGCCTTCGTTGTAAGCGCCCTCGATTTGATACGACGATGTGGCCGTTCCGAATACAAAGTTTGGTGCAAATTTCATGTATGTCATCTCCTTTGACGAATTATTCTTTGACGGCACCAGCCGAGATACTGCTAACGATATACTTCGAGAGGAACAAGAAAGCGATCATGATCGGCACGACGGAAATCGCGATGCCGAGATACAGTGACCCTAAGTTCTCTGCGACTTGTGAACCTTTTAAGAATCCCATCAAGACCGGGAGCGTATACTTTTCTGGCGAGAAGAGTAAGACGAGCGGCATGATGTAGTTATTCCAAGAACCGATGAAGGTGAAGATCGACATCGTCGCGATCGCGGGCATCATCATCGGTAAGGCGATCGTATGGAAAATCCGCCATTCGCTTGCTCCATCGATACGCGCTGCTTCAATCAAACTGGGATGGAGGACCGTCTGGACGTACTGCCGGATGAAGAACACGGTGAACGGGCTAGCAATAGCCGGTACGATGAGCGGAATGAAGCTATCGAGCAATCCTAAGTTTTTGCTGAGCTCATAAAAACCGATCAATCCGAGCTGTCCTGGAATCATCATCATGATCAGCATGAACACGAACAAGACATTTTTTCCTTTAAATTGATAGAATGCAAAACCGAATGCGGTCAGGGCGGAAAAGTATCCCGACAAGACGGTCACGAGTACAGCAATGATCAAGCTGTTTTTAAAGCCGGACCAGATATTAACGTACGAACTCAACGCCGCGTAGTTGTCAGCAAGCGAGTTGCCCGGGATTAAAGAAAAGCCGGACAGGACTTCTTCATTCGAACGGGTTGCGTTGACGATCATCATCAAGAATGGAATGATGCAGGCAATCGTCAAAGCAATCAATGCGAGGTAAATGATCGTTTTTCCAAGCCATGGTTTTTTTCGTTTCGGAGGTGGCGTCAATCGAAGCGGATGCTCCGAGCGTTCTGGTTGTTCTTCCGTTTGCGGCACGAGCCGGCGTGCTTCTGCATTTCGTTCCATCGGTCAGGCTCCTTTCGGTGAACGTTCTTTTCGGAACATCCCTTTGAAGACGATGATTGAAAAAACAAGCGTGATGGCAAACAACCCATAAGCGACCGCTGCAGCATAGCCATAGTTGTTGTATTTGAATGCCTGGTTATAGAGATACAGCACCATCGTATTCAGTGCCCCGTCCGGCGCCCCAATTCCATCTGTGATCAGCATCGGCAGGTCGAACAATTGCAAACCACCGATCAGTGAGGTGATCATGATATACAATAAGATTGGCTTGAGCAGCGGCAAAGTGATTCGAGAAAAAATTTGCCATCGGGTCGCTCCGTCAATCAAGGCCGCTTCAAAATAATCTTTCGAGATGCCAGACACGCCTGCCATGACGACGATGAACGAGTGACCGAGCCACATCCATGTCAGGATGAGCGAGACAGATACTTGTGCCGTGACAGGTTGCGTCAACCAGTTGATTGGCTCTGAAATGATACCGATCTTCATCAACATCATGTTGAGCGAGCCATGTTGCCAGTCGAGCAAGATTCCAAACAGTAACGCCACGGAGCTGATCGTAATCAAGTTCGGCAGATAAAAGGTCGCTCGGAAGAACGCGAGCCCCTTCAATTTCAATTGGAGGTCGGAGAACAGCAATGCAAGCAACAATGCCCCGCCAATTTGTAAGGTAAAGTTGACAGCCCAAATCTTGATCGTGTTAAAGAACGCTTCGATGAAGTAACTGTCACTCAGTAGCCGAGTATAGTTCGCAAGACCAACGACTTGTTCCCCTTCAGCCCCCGTATAGTTCGTAAAGCTGTAATAGAATGTCAGGGCGACCGGATAAATACTGAAGATCAGGAAGACGATCCAAAACGGTGCGATGAAGAGATACCCAGTGCGATCGATTTTTTTCACAGGTTAAGCTCCTTTCTTCCATGAGAAAAGGTGAGGCAGGATGCGCCCCACCTGCTCGTTATTCGGGTACTTTTACATCAGGATATGCGTTTTTGACTTTTTTATAGAATTCCGTAAGAGCTTCATCCTTCGATTTTTTTCCGCGAACATACTCTGTTACGGCAGCTCCATAGAGCGTGTCAAGTTGTTGATCATACTTCGTAACGATGCCTGGTTTGATTTGGTCTGCTTGCTTTAAGAAAAATTCGTAGTTGTTCTGACCATCCAAGAAATCTTCTTTAAAGTTAGTCTTGATTTTATCCGTGACTGGCTTGAATGCTAAGACGTCACCCGTTTCCTTTGCCCAGTCTGTCAAGAATTCTTCGTCCTGCGTCATCATTTTGACGAAATCATAGGCGAGTTTTTGTTTTTTCGAATCTTTGTAGACGCCTAACCATGTTCCGCCCCAGAAGTAAGGACTCGGTCCGCTCGTGACAGCCCAGTCTCCTGCGGATTTTTTCACGTTTTCCTTCAAGACGCTATGCAGTCCCCAAGTCGGTAACACATACGAGAAGACCTCTGTCTGGATTTCCTTGCCATTCTCTTTGACTTTGACTGGTTTATCCATGCCGGCGTACCACGATGGTGACCATTCCGGTGCAAGGGCCGTATATTGTTTCGTACGGAGTTCTTTTGCGTAGTCCATATATTCTTTTCGCGCATCGGTCAAGACGAGCTCCTGCTTGTCGTTGACCCATGGTTGTGGATCATTGCCTTGAACGAACCAACGAATCGATCCTTCATCCGGGAACATTTTATAGCCTTTTTGCTTCATTTTATCGGCGACTTCAAATACCCCATCCATTGAATTCATCATGCCGCCGATTTTTTTCGGGTCGTCTGTTCCGAGTACTTTTTTCGCAATGCTTCGTTTGTAGTAAATGCCTCCTGGCGTCGTTTGCCAAGAGAGCGCACGCACGTTTCCTTCTTTATCTTTCCCCATGTCAAATACATACGGAATATAGTCTTTTGCGACGTCATCTGCATTAAACGGCTTTTCGGATAAATTGGCCCAGTAGCCAGCGTCGACCCATTGTTTCAAGAAGGCGATTTCACCCGTGAAGATATCTGGTGCTCCGACGCCACTTTCAAGAGCTGGTTTCAACTTCGTCGGATAGTCGGCCATTGGCACGATCGTCAATTCGACTTTGACACCATTCTTTTCTTCAAATTTTTTGATTGGTTTTTTTAATTCATCCGTAAACGACCAGATTTTTAAGACCTCTTTGCCACCACTTGTAGTGTCTTCGCCACTTCCCGTACATCCCGCTAAGACAGTTGCTATCATGGCACCAATCGTCATTGCACTAATGAACGTCTTTTTCATTTCATCCCATCCTTTATCAAATAGTTTTTAAGTAAGCGGTTTCAATTTAATCGTTTAATTCGAAAGCGCTTTCGAAAATGACAAGAGAATACCCGAAAGCCCTTTCGGAACTGCCGTAAAAATAATTTCGGAATCGCTCTCGCGTTTTCTCCCTGACAACCAGCGAGAGCGATTCCGAAATCGTCGCACGTCATACAGGTACAGGACCTGTCGAATGACGAACGATCAACTCGACGGGAATGACGTCTTGTGTCGTCATCCGCTGTTTATCGACAATTTGTTCGATCAAGACTGAAGCCGCATGCTGACCAATCGTTTCCGTATCTTGCCGGACAGTCGTCAGCTTCGGTGTGATGTACTTCGCCATCTCGATATCATCGTAGCCTACGAGTGAGATATCTGTTGGAATCTGTAAGCCAGCTTCATGAATCGCTTCAATAGCGCCGATTGCCATTTGGTCCCCTGCCGCAAAGACAGCAGTCGGTCGATCCGGTAGCGCCAGCAACTCTTGCATCGCCCGTTTTCCTTCTTCTCCGGAAAACAACCCACCGTTTGCAATATAGCCGTCCGGAATCGGCAGACCGAACTGGGTCATTGCTTGTTTATAACCTTCAATCCTTGCTGCACCAGCATCCGTCGTCGTATCGCCAGCGATATGCGCAATCCGGCGATGACCTAATTCATATAGATGCTCGACGGCTAGTCGCCCACCCGTAATATTGTCGGAATAGACGACGCTACAATCCGGACTGTACATATCAACGACAACGATCGGAATCGTACTTTGAATCAATTCTTGAACGTGCAGATCCAACTGGTCCGAACAGATGACGACAATGCCATCAACCGCTCGGTGTCGAAAGTGCTCCAAGTAACTCATGTCCCGATTACGTAAATTTCGTGATGCAAAAATCAGATCGTAACCTTGTTGCTCTGTTGCTTTCCGGAAGCTTTCAATGATCGCATTAAAGAACGGATGCATCATGCCAACACCATGTGCTTCTGAAAACATGACACCAATCGTCCACGAACGTTTTGTCGAGAGCGATTGAGCATGTGCATTCGGCAAGTATCCCATCTCAGCTGCCGCCTGGACGATCTTCGCTTTCGTCTTTTCACTGACATCTGAATAATTATTTAAGGCTTTCGAGACCGTTGTGATCGAAAAACCGGTCATCTTCGCTAAATCATAAATTGTTCCCATACTACTCACTCCATTTCACCGAAAGCGCTTTCGATAGATTTAGTATAAATGGGAATTGAAAAAGCTACAACTGTTATTTTGATTTTTAAATAAATTGTTAAAATTATATAGTAAGACTGTGCAACTACGTATATGTTTCTCTACGTTTCTTTCAATACTGTAAGATTACAATATTTTAGAATCACTTTTTTTTTTCACAATTTATGCTAATTTATTAAAGTAAAGTTTACTATACTTTGTGTTTTTCATTTATTACTAATTTGAGGAGGGGAAACAATGAATAAATCTTTTATTACATCAGGAATTTTTTCGATTTTAATAGGAATTATTACTTTATTTACTATTAAATTATTTACAGCATATTTAGAACTTACAAAAAATGTAGGTATTGAAGATATTGAGACATATAATCTTAATACATATGCAACTTATTTTTTTGTCATTGGAGTAATTTTAATTTTATCAGGATTGTTCATAAATAAATTAAAAAAATTCTAACCGTTTGTGCATTGACCGCTTTTTTTACTATGTAAGCTTTAATTTTTAATGAAAAAATCTGAATTTTGGAGTGATTTTAAATTGATTAATAATAAAAAACTCGCAACAATTATAGCTTCCTTATCTATATTGACTACGTTTTTAGGTAATGTACCAAATGTCTCAGCAGCTGAAATTTCTGAGGATAAATCATTTTATTCAGAAGAATTTGGTAATTATGTAATCCCATTTTCAGAGAATGAAGATGGCGATGCTAAGGTACTATCTGAAAAAGAAATTGCTGATGAAAACTCTTTAAACACATTCAGTAGTCAATTAGATGATTCAGAATCTACTGAGGACGTAGATTCTATTAATTCAGAAGAAAGAGGTTCTACAAAAGCATCTTATCGTGAATACCTTAAATTTAAGCCTACAAAAACTACTAATTATGTAGGAGATCCCTTAAAAGTTGTTTCGGATATTGGCTGTACGACTAGCTCTTGTTCTATCGGACATGGTGTTACATATACAAAAACTATAACAGTAACTTACGGTGCAGCCTCTGATCTTGAAAAGTCATTAATAAAATCTTCTTTAAATATTGGCTATTCTTCAGCAAAAGCTAGCACAAGTTCTTATACTTTTAATTTGAAAAAGGGAGAATACGGTTATATCGCATTCAAGCCTTATAAAGTTAAAAAAAGTGGCTATTTCTTAAACTGCGGAAATCAAGGAACAGGTTGTCATAAAACTAGTAAAACAGGGTATGTTAGATTACCTAAAAAACTCTCTAATGGTAAAGCCGATGGAATTTTCTATTTTGTCTATACATCTAAAAAATAATTAAAAGACCTTCCATTTTGTTAAGTAGTTTCAATTAATTAATGGTTTAATCATTAACTGATGAAAAATTTTTACCATTTTACATTTAAAAAATCTATTTCTATGTAAATGCAAAAAGAGCGTTCCAGTTGGTACGCATTTTTTGCATTTTTTTCATTTGTTTGATCAATAATTTTATTTTTTCTATGTATAAAGTTGTACATTATTTGTTTAAAAGACTACATGATTTTATATTCAGTAACTAATTCACTAGCTATATAAAACTTTTAGCCATTTATACTTAATAAATTAGTAATAGACATACTTCTGTCTTTTTACAAGAACAAACGTTTGGTATGCTTAAAAGAAATACTGTGCCTCTTATGAAAGGAGCTTTTTCATGCCAATTAACCCGTATCTTGTCTTTAATGGAAATACCCGTGAAGCGGTGACGTTCTACACTGAGGTGTTCGAGGTAGAGATGCCGGAAATCATGGAGTTCGGACCAGGTCCCGGACCAAATGGTCAACCGTATCCACCGGAGCAACAGTCTTTGATTTTACATGCACAACTCGTCGTCCATGGCACACGCCTCATGTTCTCAGACGCCATGCCGCAAGATCCCGTGACGTTCGGACAAAACATCACGCTAGCCCTCCACTTAGCCGATGTAGAGCTTTTGCATGAAACGTTCGCACGGCTCGCTGAAGGCGGCAAGATCATCATGCCGATTCAAGAGACGTTTTGGAGTGAAGCCTACGGCATTGTCGAAGATGCGTTTGGCGTGCAATGGCAGGTTAATCATGAAACGAGTATGGGCTAATAAATAATGATCCGGCTGTTAGAAGCCGGATCATTATTCATTCAAGAAACAAGTGTAGCGCATTATAAATTGAAGGGAGGGGTTCCTATTGAATCACCAAGAGCTGTATACGATCTTTCCCCAGCTCGTCTTATATCCGAACTTATTTTATCACAATGCGAACGGAATCCGCTTTGAGCTGGGCGATTCAACATTGCTCAAAAACGTTGGTCTAGATGATCCGAATTATCTAGAGTCCGCCTATCGAAAAGCCCTAACCTTATTCGAAGCCATCCATGCTCCCTCTGATCTTATCACATGGATCGTGCAGGTCAGTCCCTACAAAAGAACAAGCGGTTGGAAACCGGTCGTGCATAGTGGATTTGTGAAGTACTTGAAGTCCCCTTCTTTACGCTATCGCCTGCGATGCGATCGTACACCACAATATGTGGAAGAGCATCCCTATGCTACATACACATTGTCTTTGACCTGTACGCGGCAAGAGATTCATTATCCAGCTTTAATCCGTGATATTTGCAGTCATGATGTCACTTCTCGCCCTTCTTTTATCCATCGTACCTTTTTCTTTAATCCGAGACGAAAGAGTCTGTTTCACATCTATGATGACCGAGGCTGTGACCTGATCGGCGAAACACCTGACGCTATCCGTGATCTCTACGATGATTATAAGCATTGGATATTGAACCATGATAAAAACACTATTGATCAGACATTCTCACTATAAAGAGGCGATTCTTTGACTTAGAATCGCCTCTTACTTAGCTCTCGCTTAAAGAAATCGAACGCACAGTCGACTGAATCAACTGCTTTAACCATTTTTGTCTCACATCTGTTGAAAAGTCTTCATTTCCAAATACTTCTACTCTAAAGGGAAGCGTTTTTAACAACTGATGTTCCAATGCTTTTCGTTCCCTTAAGATTGCAATCGTCCCTTCCACTCCTGATAACGAGCGATTCACACCATATGCTTGCTCCGTGTAATAGGATACGAATCCGTCCGCCCATTCTGGTGGACGCTCGTTTAATGCTCTACGGAAGCTTCGTTCTACATCCGGTTGATCAACATAGACGAGAACTGGTTGCAATGGCGCGATGATCGTCGCTAAGCGATTAATATACGCTCGTAACGTCTCTTTCGGTAGATCGTATTTGATGAGTCCCATCGTCAACGGATTTTGCAAGAAACAGCACTCAAAAACATATGTTGTATCCGTCGTTAACGCTTGAGCGACGAACGCTTCCCACTTTTTAAAGATCATTGACTGATATAACTCAAATGGTAGTTCATAGATATCTCTTGCTTGCAGAAACGCAAGTACTGCTTCAGGAACATCCTGTTTTGACTGCCACTGACGATACGATATTAGCACGTAGTCATTGAACACCTCAGCAAATCGTAAGACATCGAGTGAAGCGTACTTGCTTTGAAAATCCGTCCATTCATCCATCGTTAAGTAAGCGATACTCTCATAATCCGCAGGATGGTTGAGATCACCTTCGATATGAAGGCGTGTATTGATTTGTTGATTTTGTAGTACACGAGTTAATGCTTCAGCTGTTGTTGTTTTGCCTGAGCCTGGGAGTCCTTCAACTAAAAATAAGCTTGTCACCATTCTTTGTCCTCCTAAAAAAGCATGTTAAAAATTCATATGCTATATACATTACAATTTATAGTATTATTTAGTTATGTAAATTACATTATATTACAGGTTAGCCGAATCATTTATCATTACCTTGAGAGGATTTCATACAGTGAAAAATCTCTACTTCGAGAAACGCAGATTTACTTATAGTGACGTAATCAATACGCAGTCGGATTTTATAGACGATTATCCGATCGTTTACCTATTGTATAATTCAACTAAAGAACAAGCATATGTGGGGCAAACGGTTCAAAAAAATCAAAGATTAAAATCCCATTTAAAAGATTCTCGACGTAAACAACTTGATCAAACAATTTTAGTTGGACACGAGCAGTTTAACCAATCGGCCACTTATAACATAGAGTCTAATTTGATCAACTTTCTGATTGCTGACGGCAATTATAAGTTGCAGAACGTCAGTCAAACAGCCTCTCGCTATACTCATAATTATTATCAAAAGTCCTTTTTTAATGAGACGGTCTTCGAAAACATTTGGCAACGATTGCGTGAAGAAAGCATTGCTAAAGGAACACTTGAACACCTACGCAATAAAGATGTTTATAAACTTTCTCCATATCGTGAATTGTCTGAGCAACAACTCGAAGTAAAACAAGCAATACTAGAATATTGCAAAATAAATATTACACAATCAGGACATCATGTATTTATTGTTGAAGGAGATGCCGGGACAGGCAAAAGTGTTTTGCTTAGTTCTTTATTCAATACAATCCAGGACCTGTCGAAAGATACAAGTTCCGCTCTTTATCAAACAGACAATTACTTACTTGTTAATCATAGTGAAATGCTAAAAACGTATAAATCGATTGCGGGAAGCTTACCGAACCTGAAGAAAAAACAATTTCAAAAACCTACACCATTCATAAACACATTGAGTAATCAAAACACAATGGTAGACATTGTACTAATTGATGAAGCACACCTACTCTTAACAAAAGAAGATACGTATAACAACTTTCATCAAAAAAATCAGCTGAACGAAATCATCACACGTAGTAAAGTCACTATTCTAATTTTTGATCCTAAACAAGTATTAAAAATCAAGAGCCACTGGGGACGTACTACTCTTCAGGAAATCGTTGGTCCTTTCGCAACGAAAACATTACGATTATCCAAGCAATTTCGAATGCAAGCTAGTCAAAAAACATTACATTGGATCAATCGTTTTGTAGAACGAGAGATTCTACCACTACCATCAGACTCTAACTATGACTTTCAAATCTTCGAAGATCCCGAAGCATTCAAACAAGCAATTTTTCAAAAAAATCAAAAATATGGACTTTCAAGAATGGTATCAACCTTTGATTATCTTCATAAAAAAGATGGTGCTGACTATTACGTAGACGAGGATGGCATCAACCTTCCCTGGAATCGTAGTTATTCAAATATAACGTGGGCCGAACAACCCGAAACGATAAATGAAGTTGGATCAATCTATACAATTCAAGGATTTGATTTAAATTATGTAGGTGTTGTGCTTGGTCCTTCTATTCAATATGACGAAGAAACTCAGCGGCTAGTCATTGATCCTACGCAGTATAAGGATAAAGGTGCCTTTACTTCGCGTCAGGACTTAAGTAAATCAGAAAATGAACAAGCAAAAGAGGACATCATTTTAAACTCATTAAATGTTTTGATGAAGCGAGGCGTAAAAGGACTTTATCTTTATGCTACGAATCTGCAATTGCGAAAATGTCTATTACAACTAAAGGAGAATGACTCATGAATGAAATTGAATCTTTAATAAAAAAAATCGATGACTTTCGGGATGAGCGGAATTGGAGACAATACCATAATGCTAAAGATTTAGCGATTTCTTTATCGATCGAAGCATCTGAATTACTAGAGGCTTTTCAGTGGAAGACAAGTGAAGAAGCTTGGGAAGAGAACAAAGAGAATATTAAAGAAGAGATTGCTGATGTTCTGATTTACGCGTTGACTTTATGTAGTGAATTGAATATCGATGTAGAAAAAATTGTAATAGATAAAATCCGGAAGAATGGGAGAAAATACAAAATTTAATTTAAATTAGAAGGACAATTTCTGTATAGAAACTTCAGGAATTGTCCTTCTTAGTGATTTACATCACTGCTTATAGTAATCATATAATTCATCAATAGTTAAATCTATCCCACTAGAGTTGAGGCGAGCTTTTCTACTGTCAAATAATCTTTTAATCATATTTTGAATCTCTTCAAATGTACCATAATGAATTTTTCTATGGCACATTGGACAAATAGAAATGATATTAGCATGTGTATCTAAGCTATTCTTATATTTATTTTGAAACTGTATCGGAATGAGATGATGAGCTTCAACATAATTTTCTTCAGTAAATTTAGATACGAACAACTGATGCGTTCCATCCAATTCGCATAAGTATCCAGCTCGTTCCAGTGCCTCTCTAGCATATCTCGGATTACGGAACCAGACCTCTCTTCCATGAACAATGATTTTTTTAGGTGTTGTTTTAGGAGCCTCTTCCATCCTGATTCCGTTATCAGAATCCGCTAGCAAATACTGGTGAAACTCACGCGTCTCATATGCGTACTCATCCTCTATTTCTCTAACTTCAAGTTCTTGTTTCCATCTCAATAAATGATTCAATGCCGCACCATACATATTATTTCCACGTCTGTTCTTATCGATGAAATCTGGATGTTGCATAATTTTTCTAATCATTTCTTCAGACTCGATATCGAATAGCTCCTTTTCATTAGACAGCCCATATGAATCTAGCTCTCTAGAGACACTATCGATAGCAAAAGCATATTTCTTGATTGATTGTGACGAAACGGTCGATGTCTCTTGCATCCATATAATAAAATTCGATTTGCTCATCTCAGCTTCCCCTCTTTAATTTCTTGTTTATGAAATGAAGGCTAACTTCGCAAAAACGATGTTAGCCTTCATAACCATTACTTCTCAAACTGCTTGTATAGTCCTTACTATTTCTCCACTTACATAGAATTTCTCGTCACTACCTCGCAACTTAATATGATTTTCCCAAATATAGAATCTCCATTTTGCATCATTTGAGTAATCAAGAGTAATTTCCTCCGTCATCAAGCGACGTAGATTTCTAAATTCAATATAATATACTTTTCCGCCTTCAACACGAATGGCCATAATCGAAATATCTGCTTGATCCAACTCATCTACTTGCTTTGTAGTTAAATCAAACCATCCATGCTCTTCTTTATATAACTTCGTCTCCGGTGTACAAAGTTTAATCGTTTTATTCTCGCTTGTTACCCCTTGATAAATAATACGTTTTTGTCCAATCAAGGATAATGAGCAGTCGTAACGTTGTTCTATCGCCTCTAATACTATTTCTTTTAGTGGAACAGACATAATATTTCCTCCTTGATTTTCAAAAAATGCTTGATCACTTCTCATTCAATGCCGGTATATCTACAATATGCTGACCATTATATGAACGACCTTGCTCATCAAGGAAATGCCCTACACTGAGGCACTGTCCTTTTCGCAATTGGCGTAAATCATCCGGATTCGCCATACCAATTCGACTCGCAAGAATTTTGAGTTCGCTTTCAGCAGGAGAAAAATATATCTTCGTCCCAGCATTATCTAAAATTGATAATTCATCTTTTGCGAAGTTATTAAAAGTTTGAGTCGCAAACCATGCTGACCAACCAAATTTTCGACCCTCACGTAAAATTTTTGCTGCCGGCGAACCATCTGTAAATGATAAATTTTGTGCTTCGTCTAATACAACTGGAATGGGTTCATCCTTTGTTCCATCTTGTGTAAAGTACCATAAATCCCATAGAATGAATTCCGTCATTAATTTCTTAATATCATCTTGGTCGTAACCAGCGAGTTGAATGACGGTCACCTTTCCGCCTGGTCCAAAATATTCTTTCCATTTATCTTCTGCTTCATAGTCGAATGGATCCATATCAACAAATTGTGTCAATCTACTTGTAATCGATGCGATTACGCTTGAAGTAGCTATATCCAACTCCTTGATTTCCTTCAATAAATGCTCCATTCTCATATGGTCGCCATGTTTGATGATTCCACGTTTCGTCGCTTCATAAAGCGCACTCTTCTGTTGTGGACCGAATGTCTTGTAGACAGCTTGGAATACATCCGCGACACGTGTCGCCACTTCATTAGGCTTTTCTTTCTCAATCCGTCCCACAACTTCTTTATCACGACGACGGAATGGATTCAACGGGAATCCTTCATGATAAACAATGCGTTCCGTCAGCTTCCCTTCCATTCGCTTTAAAAAAACTTCATCCAGTTGTGTTAACGTATAACTACTTGAATAATCTATCACAAGTGCCGATTGTCCACTGTTAGCTAAGTCAAGCAAAATTGATTGAATAAAATAAGTCTTCCCTTGACCTGATCTTCCACCGATTAGCAAATGACGATTCGATAAATTTTTATCCATGAACTCCCAATGAACTGCTTTACCTAAGCTTCTCCCAATCCAAGGACGTATCTCTTTATCAGGCGGTGTCACTACTGGCGATGTCACTACTGGCGATGTCACTACTGGCGGTGTCACTACTGGCGGTGTCACTACTGGCAGCTTCGGTGGCGATTTAATCACCACACCCTCCGAAAGCTCTTTCATTGAATATGCAAGAGTAGCATAGCCTTCATATTCTGGATATTCAAGCACCACTACACCGTCTCGTCTTTGACTCGTTGATGCTTCTGCTGCTTTACGGAAAGAGACGACAAAACCTGCACCGAATTCTTTTTCAAGCTCATTCGTAATATCAAAATCGTCATTCAAGAGTCCGTCGATTTCTTCACCTGATACTGTATAATCGCGTTCTGGCCAAACCTCATTATGCTTTATCTTGTCAAGATTATTGAGATAGATTCGAGCAAAATAATTTCTCAGGAACCGCGCATCGAAACCTTCGTCTGCAACAAGATAATCATGCAAGCGTTGCTTTAATTCTTTGACCTGCGAAATTCCTTTATCAATGATAGGTGTTTCATTTAAACCAATTTTAACCTCGACCGGATAAAGATGTAATTTAAGTCGACCACCCACTTGTTCAAGACCCATCAACATTAAATCATCACTACAATTCCCACGTCTACCAATCGTTTTGCCTGAGAACAATCCATCTTTTCTACTAAGTCCTACGCTCCCAGTCACCCTTACAATTTCCTCCATCGCAACAGGTACCCATCGAATATTTGGATGGTCAACATGTAGTAAGATTCTTTTTATCGCTGAGACCAGACTCATCTTTTCACGCTTATCATGGCTACGATTTTGGACAGCCCGTAACAACCATTCTCCATTAAAAGTATTGAATGCAAGAATGACGTTCTGAATCGCCTCTTTCGTCATCTCTACCTGCTGACTCTGCATGATTTCTTCGATGACATTGAAGTAAAGGTTCGATTTATCAGTTACTGTGATTGCATCGTAACTACTCGATGAGGACAGTTGGTCACTGTAATGAACAATGACGAGATGGTCGGAAGATTCTTGGAAATATTTCAAATCTACCGACGGATCAATGAATGTCACCCAATGTGCGCTTTCATAGAGAGATTTTAAGAAACGTTCACTCTCGGTACGCACGTGCATTGCGAGCGCAATACCTTTAGTGTATGCATCATGTCCGCCTCCTTGCATATTGGCGATAAGTTCGTTCATCTGATAACCAAAACGTGTCAGTTGCGTTCTTCTCGTGTCACTTTCACCGATTCCATACCCTGAACGATATCCACTACTGTCTGTTCGTGAAGAGACACTCGTCGTGAATAGTCCATTAAGATTCATACTACTCGGTAAACTCGTCATTAATTGACGTGATATGTTCTCTTCGTTTCGCATCTTATAAAAAGTTACATGCGCATACTCCATCGTTTCTTCAAAATCCTTTTTCATATAATGAATCGCAGACTGGAAAGCGACCATCACCTCATCCGCTTCAAAATCTTTTGTCGCGAAATCTATACCGGTTCGTTCTTTGAAAATTGATGCCGAACTCGCTTCGTTCAGTTCATCGAAGAAACTGGACGTTTTTTCATCTAGTTTATAAGAAGTCACCTCAATGTGGCGTAATGCATCCAAGTGACCTGACTGACGCACTTGACCTTTAAGCCAATCCACGATACCACGAAGAACTTCACGATCATTCGCAATATTTACGACGTTGATACGAAGTGCAGCTTTTTCATCAATAGAGAATAGATATTCATAATGATCAACGAATTGTGTCATCTTCTCTGAAACGATTTTAGCTAAATAACTGCTTGTTTCTCCTACAGACGCCTCTTCACTCGGCCGATATAAGTGCCACTCTGCCATTCGACTTTCATCAATCGGCATGTATAAATCATCTTGCATCTTTAGATAGGGTACAACATACATTGCTTTCAAACGCCGCAATATATTTGCATCAACTTGTTCTTCAGCTAATTCTGCCGATACCTGCAGCTGATAGGCGACATTTAATGGAGCGAAAGGTGAGAAATATACGGATTTCCCTTCCCGAATCATTCCCAGACGGAAAAGATTTCGTTCTGCGTCTATCATGACTTGTGAACTTTCTATTTGTTCGATGCTATCGAGATATGCATCGACATATCGTGTTCCCACCGTAATCATTTCTTCATCATAGTGAATCAAGGAAGGCATTCCGCCTTTTCGCTCGATAGTTTGTAAAAATTCCATGTATATCTCTTCAAGTGTGTGTGGAAGCTCTAATTCAACTTCCTCCAGTTCATCCAAACGAATTGCAGCAGACCGCATTTTTGTATTCGTCCAGTTTTTCTCCATCATCAAATAACGGCGGTCATTCTCATAAATCGTGTAAGGTAGATTATCAATTTCGACACGCTTTCCATCTTCAAGCATTTTAAAAGAAGAACGAGATTGACGTTTCTTTTCCCATAACTTCGAACCTTCCAATGGAATCGAACGGATTGCAATATCTTTAACGACGATTGGCATCGAAGTTCGCCCATCCGAGATTCGGAATCGAAACTCATCCTGCTCCTCGATTTGTTCACCTTTAAAAAGTAAGATAGCTCCTTCATCGATAGTTACCGTCTCATCATCTACTAGAACAGGAATTTCTGTTTCTCCTTCGCCGATCCGAACACCTCTTCCATCAAAATTCAACCGGATTGCCTGTTTGCTTTTAGGTGTCGTATCGACTTGGAAAGAAGAAAAATGAGGTACTAACCATTCCTTCGGACAACGTAAGATGGCAATATTAAATTTATACGTACTCGCCGCTTTATTCTCGTGTTTGTAAACCACTCGCTCGAACAACGTTTCACCTGATGAAGCATCAATGTTAACTCGAATTGAGTGTCCGCTCGATACAGCATTTCCTGTCGAGATGAACCGATTACTAACGTGACGGTCAAATGGTAACTTTAGTTCGATAGTCGAAACATGTGAAGGAGCAAATAACAATAGATTCCATTCGCGTCGTCCGGCTGTTGTATCTGCCTTAGGTCGTTTCTCGAGATGGACTTCCTCGATTGGTGTTATATCATCCGTTGATACTTGAATGCCGTTTGCCTCGAAATGAATTACTTTCTTCTCGGAAGCGACCTCCTCCCACTCAAGAATCTTATTGAAATCCTGTACATACCACTTTTCATCATCACTTAAGGTCGAAGCCCCTTTGTCATACAATTCCTCTAAACGATCTCTTGCATTCCCCATCTCGACTAACCGACCTATTTCTTCATGCTTTCGAGTATTCACGTCAAGACGTCGGTCGATTTCTCGTTCACGTTTCATCCATTCTCTTGAGTTCACTTCATACCGTGCTTGCTCTTCTAATAAGATACCAAGCCCACTATCTTGGAAGTAATGAAGCGCACGATAATCCGCTTGTTCTAAGTTCCCCTTTTCTAGTAAAGCAAGCGTCTCCTCGAAATCAAGGAAGGATGTATTTTGCATACGCGTTGTTTGTTCACGATTCTTTAGATAATGCATGAAGGCGGCTTGTTCTACCTTCGAAAATCGACTGACCTCTAGCAACTCATCCATACTCTTGACCATTTGACTGACGTGTAGTGGAAGTCCCTCACTCATGAGATTCCGTCCACCGCCACGAATTGAGTCATTAAGCGTGTCGGAAAGAAGGACAAGAGAAGTTCCCTTCCAAATTCCTTTTTGTTCACTCATCTCATTTCGAAGTGTAACTAAGAAGTCGATACTCGTATCAATCCCTGTTGCAGCAATAACGAATTTTTGACTGCCGTATTCTAAGGAAATTGTCTCATACGTTCGTGTTCCAGATGGATGACGGTACTGAAATGGTTTACTCGTCGATAAATTGGAGAGTGCATTATACATTTCTACGACGTGTTTCCTAGAGGGCAAGTGAACATAATATCGATCCGTTTGTTGATTTAGTGCCTCTTGCTGAAAGAAGCGATTCAATTGTTGACTAATATGATTAAAGAATGGATTTGACATATTGAGCATCCCCACTATCGCTTTTCTTTTCCAAATAATTCAATTTATCAAGTAGTTTAACGACTTCTTCTTTCGAATTATAGTCGAACCAAACACCTCGTTCTTCGAGCCGCTTCCATAGCTCACGTAGTTCGATTCGCTCCTCTTTTACTGATACTGCAACCAGCATCAATAACTGTTCTTGTGACAAGGATAATAACGTTCCAAGTGAACCACCATTTTTCCGATAGAATTGTTTTACAAGCATTTCAAGTGTCTTCGGATATCGGGAATTCAATTCTTTCGATACTCCCATCCGAATCGTTCGATGTAAATCTTCGAAGGCATCCCGCAATGTTTTTCCTTCTAAATTGTGTGGTACATCCTGTTTCGTCCAAGTAGCATATTCTTCTTCTAACCATTCATAAATCGATGATATGAATGGTTGTCTCCCTTCTGGTTTTTCAGCGAAAAACTCGAAGTAGTCATGGTATAGACGGTTCTTATCATGACCAATAAAATCGTTCATCGATAAAATATTCAATGCATGCTCATGCGCATAGAAATGTTCCAGTCCGTACTTAATCAATCTGTATCCACTCTCATAATTTTCACGCCATTTTGCTCCCTTTTCCCATCGAAGAAGAAAGTATAAAGGTTGAAGATGGTGCGCCTCAAAATGCCCAATTTTGTTCACTTTGAAGATAGTTTGTGTAATCGATGTGAATGCATAATGAACAAGTAATGCTGACAGATTCTCGATTAGAAATTTTGGATTACGCCGCATATGTGCTACGTCCTCTTGAAAACGTTCCTCAAGTCCAGGAAATAATGAGCGATATGTCTCTTCTCCTTGATCGTAGCGCGCTACTGGAGATAATTGCTCCATGAGTACTGTAGTGATGATATCCATTTCCTCAGTCGTCTGGAAGTGGTCATGTAAGACAGTTCGGTTTTCTCTCGCATATGTGTCATATAGATACCGAGCAAAGTCGATTTCCCCTACTTGTTCTCGTTCATTTTCCGAAAGAGGTACCCGCTCTAATTGCTCAATTTTATCGATTCGCTGACTTGTTACGTCATGATTTGATTCTTCTAGATAGTACTCAAACAGTTGCTTAGACTCATCATCGTCGAATTTTCCTAGTCTTAGCACGTCATCAAAAGACTGACTTTTTAAATCGATTTCTGCAGATTTCCCTTTAATCATCCGTACGAATGCACCGGTAACTGATAAAAAACCGTTCTCAAATTTCACACGCTCTGGCTCTCGGGTAGGAAAAGGCAGAAGATAGACGTTCTTTCTTCGTGCAAAAACATATTTTCCACCTTTTCCTGCAAAACGCCGGATGCTTTCCTTCTTAAGTTGATACATTTACTTCACCTTCTTTACTTCGTATCGTGATTTTGAGAATTTTGGTTTTGAAATTTCTAGCATCGAGTAATCTAGTGTATGGACAAGCAATAATTTATTCGTCTTGTCTGCCCCTTGAATTAGCTTTTCATGAAATTCAGCAAATTGAAGTGCATTTTGTACATCTTGTTTTGTAGGACGGTAGCCGGATGCTACTTTTTTCAGTAAAGCAAACAAAGAATAATCCAAATCAAATAAGTGATTTGTCGCATCTTGTTGATATCCGATACGGACCGAAGGCTCAAAACGAGTTAAGATATTCTGCCCTTCAGCCATCCCATACGTTTCTTCGTCGACACTTTCTTCGACTTTCAACGTGATGGCCATACGGAATCGTTTATTCGGTGGATCGATGTATATATAACCATCGCGCGGCGAACCTTTCCACATATACAATACGTTGTTTAATAGTTCAAAGACCTCGCCCATACCTTCTTCGTCCCCGGTGTAGTAAGCAAATAATAGCTGGACGAATGATTCATAGATATCATCAATTTTTTCTGGATAGAGTAAAGCATAGTTACGAATCAACAGACGTGCGAATGCAAGCTGTGTCTCACGACCATAAGCTTCTGATAGACGTTCCCATACACCATCCAATGCTCGATCACCCAGAATTTCTTTAACCATTCTTTCAGGATGTTCAGTCATGATGAAACGTGTCAACATCATATCGAAATGTTGAAGGCGCATCTTCACAGGGTCAACTTCATGTAAAATATGAAGAAGATGAGAACGGTCAGGGTGTGCGAATAAAAGATTTGGTAACATAGCATCAATATGTTCTTGAAGTGAAGAGATAGCCGTCGTCACCTTTACCGGTACGATGATATCGTAAATGAAGTTATACAAAGCCCGCATAGATATGATTACTTTTTGCTTAATCATCGCCTCGACTAAAGCTTTGACTACTGCTTGTTGTACAGATTCATGTTGCAACAACTCAAAATTCTGATGAGCCGCCGTTACATTTTCTTGTTGAATATCTTTTAACCATGATTTATAAAATGGATTTTTTTCATCCTTCGCTGTGATACGTCGGATAATTTCCAAACAAACTCTAGAAGTGGCCCCATTCGACGTCACTTCATAAAATTGTTCTCCAGAGAAATTAAGTAGATGGAAATGCCCTTCGCTTTTTCCGTTACTCGCGGCTGATGCAAACACTTCACTTCGATCGATAAAAGACGTCACTTGATTAAAACGCCCTTTAGATTTTTGAAGATGATAAAAATTATGCAAGACACCTAAATTGATGGCAATAATTGTCGTCCTCGCCTTTTCCGGTGATGCATCGAAATGATGTAAGACTCTCTCCAGTGTCTCAAGCGCATTTTCACTTGGATTATGTGCTTCGGTCGAATCATTATGTACCAACACCTCTTCAAACAAATCAGGACGATTCTCCATCAAATAAGCAAGTAGATGACTTTTCCCATCTCCTACACTACCGCATAAGAGAATCAGGCTAGGTGAAGGACTCTTGCGAGCCACTTCCAGTTTTTCCGTCAACATTTCCTGAATAGGACGAACAACATGCATATAAGCCCGAAGAGACCCAAAAGATTCTGCATGAACAACAGATTCTTTCGACGAAGATTGTAAGACACGCATTCTCGTCAAAAAGTCACCAGACTCTGTTATGAAACCAGTATTCGATTCTTTGTATTCAAGATGTTCGGGTTTCTCGATAGCCACCTCAACAGGTGTAGGACTCGTCTCAATAATCTTAGACATCGGAAAATCTGAAATCTTATTTTCTTTAGCAAAGAACTTACAATCACTGATCCAGGATTGAGCGATTTCCATTAAAATATTTAGCGCTCTAAATCCTTTTGAAACACGAAGATTCTCTGCATAAATTGAATCGCTTATTTTAATATATTCGTTCGCAATTTGAAATTCACGCATCGATACATTAAGTCCAACTCGCATATGTTTCCATGCCAAATGTAATAAGTTTTTTTGAAACAAGTGTGATTTCGTTTTATCTTGGCCTATTTGCTCAGCTAGTTGTGTCGAACGCTTTTCAGATAATGCTATGAATAATCCATCAAGATACGCTAATGCCTCCGTCGGACTATCTTCAATCATTTGATTAATCTCATCGAAATGAAAAATTATTTCGTCTACATGAAGAAGCGTCTGTAACTCTCCCCAAACTTCTACTTCTTTCAATCAATCTCACCCCAATTAGTTTATACATTTATTTTAATAAGTTATATTTAACTTTATCATTATTTGGATAGAATGAACATTCAGTTTCCTTTTTTAGCAAAATATATATTCATTCTATATCGAACAATTTCTAATATCATTTTATAAAAATCATTCGACGCATAATCAACTGTCGAAATAGTTAATTTGTTGTTTTCGAATACGAATGGCCTGCCCATTTTCGGAAACGGCATTTTTTTTAATAATCTCTCAACTTTAGTAGCATCAAACGTTCCTTTTAACTCAGCCGTTTGGGCATCCTTCAATTCCCGATACTTCTCCGCATGCAAATAATCATAAAAGAACGGTGCGACTTCTTCGGCCGTAATCGGCTCCATCCAGCGCTCTTCTCCCCGCTCAAGCATCGCTAGCAAGACGACCATCTTATAGCTCCGGTTCATGATCGTCTTTTCGACCTGCTCGATCAATTCACGATTTGCTTCATATGCTTCGATCTCTTCGTCTGATAACTCCTGATGCTCTTTTAAGAAACCAATGTAAGAACCCCACTCCTGTTTATAGCCTTGCGGAACTGCTGCATACTCACCGATTTCAACATAGGATGGTCGACGACCGAGTTCGTATTTGATTTGCTCATATTGTTCAATCAGTCGTAACTTCCGCTGACTTGGTTGCCGGAGTCGATGAATCAATTCCAATGCCCGTGTATCGAACTCAATCACACAGCCGGGCGGTGGCGTAATCGGTTCTGTCTCCCCTCGCTTGAACGATTCTTTCATCGTTCCGAGCAATTTCAGTTTCGTCTCGACGTTACGATAGTTCCCGATCAAATCAATGATGACGCAGTGCGATTTGTCTTGCGCTAAACGTAAGCCGCGTCCGATTTGCTGTGTATAAATGGCGACGGATTCAGTTGGACGACAGAACAGAAGTGTATCGACTTTCGGAATATCGACACCTTCGTTAAATAAATCGACAGTAAAGAGAACGTCAATTTCGCCCTGCTCGAATGCTTGCATATGTTGCGCGCGATTCGTCGTCTGCCCTGTCAGTGCAAATGCCGTCGTTCCTTTTTCCCGGAATACTTGCGCCAGATATTCCGCTTGCTTGATCGACGAACAAAAGCCGATCGTCTTCGTTTGCCGATGTTTCTCCCAAGAATGATAGATATTATCCGCGACTTCACGATCGAGTTGCCGATGCTCGAGTTGCGACGCATCATAGGTCCGACCAATTCGTCGAATCTGAGAATAGTCGATCGTGTCATGAATACCGTAATAATGAAACGGCGTCAAAAATCCTTCAGCAATCGCTGCCGTGAAGTGCATCTGGAAAGCAACGTTATGGTGACAGATCGCATAGACATCGGCTCCATCCATTCGGTCTGGTGTTGCCGTCAGACCGAGCAAGAAACGAGGCGTGAAATGATCAATGATTTTCCGATAACTCGTTGCTGCCGCGTGATGGAACTCGTCAACAATAATGAGATCAAACTGATCCGTTGCAAAACGGTCCAAGTGACGCTTTTGCGCCAACGTCTGGACGGAAGCGAAGACGATCTCCGTCGTCTCTGTGACGGTCCGGTCACTGCCGATATAAAAGCCAGTCTGCCACGCCGGATTGACTTTTTGAAACGAACGCTCTGCTTGCAGTAATAGTTCTTTTTGATGTGCCAGGAACAGGACTCGTGTAAAGTTTCCCGCAAAGAACGCACTCAGATAGGTCTTCCCTAGTCCAGTCGCAAGCACTGCCAACGCCCGTGTCCGTCCTTCTTCCATCGTTTCCCGTAACGCTTGCAGCGCTTCTTCCTGCACCCGGTGCGGCAGGATTTCTGGCGCAACGACGACCGTTCCTTCGTCATACTCGACTTCTGGTTCTGCGACATATTGACGTGCCGCGTACTCTTGACGATAAGCGTCTAAGACAACCGGATTCAATTCCTCTGCCGATTCGCTGAGATAAAGATCCATGAAGGCATCAATCGCATCATCAAGGATCTGTGGAGCGACAGCTTGCGGTAGATGAACGTTCCATTCAATACCGGACCGAAGCGCACTGTTCGAGATGTTCGACGAACCGACGATTGATAAGCCAGTCTCTGCGTTTCGAAACAGATACGCTTTCGGATGGAACGAGCGTCCGCCTGACCGATAAAAGCGAACTGACAACCCATCAAGCGCAAGCAACTGCGCCAATGCTTCTGGATCGGTGATATGTAGATAGTCGCCAATCAACAGCCGAATCTCGGCTCCTCGTTGCAAGGCGCGACGAAATGCCGGAACGAGCAAGGCGACGCCTGACTTCTGAGCAAACGCTGCGACGATATAGACTTCCTCTGCCAAATCAATGGCCTCGACGAGTGAGTCATATAAGTGATGCGTCGTCAGCTTCGCTTCCGGGATCAATCCTCGACCTCGATCAGGTAAAGGCGTTCTTCGAATCCGCCGCGTTGTTGCTGTTTCTTCGTTCGGACGGCTTCCAGTTCCTCGACTGTCACGCCATGTGTCTTCGCTAACGCTTGGATGAGCTCCAGTAAATCAGCTAACTCCTCGACAGCGTCTGCGTCCGTCGTCGCTTCCTCGTATTCAGCCAGTTCTTCATGTAATTTCTTTTTCGCTTCCACTAGGAATTCATTTTCATCCAACGTGCGGAACGTCGCTTTTTTCCCATTTTGGTCGATGATGTTTGGAATCGCGTCTCGAACTAATTTATGATAAAGTGGCATATCAATTCACTCCTTTGAAGGGTTGAGGGATCTCCGAGTCGAATCACTCGGTGTCGTACATATGTATTTTATAAGAGGAGGTTCTTTTCATGTCTACATTCAAACAGATCGACACAACGAACGCCCCTGCTGCAATCGGTCCTTATTCACAAGGCTTCATCGCGAACGGAACACTCTATGCTTCTGGTCAAATCCCGATCGATCCCGCAACAGGTGAACTTGTACCAGGCGGAATCACGGAGCAGACGGAACAAGTCATGCGAAACGTCGATGCCATCCTGAAAGAGGCAGGACTGACACCTGACCGCGTCGTCAAGACGACATGCTACTTAACGAGCATGGAACACTTCGCTTCTTTTAATACGATTTATTCCGATTACTTCGCACCGCACGATTACTTCCCGGCTCGGTCTTGTATCGCGGTTAAGGAACTACCAAAAGGTGCATTAGTTGAAGTCGAGATCTTAGGACTCGTGTAATCTGATCGCTACGCACTCGTTGCGTAGCGTTTTTTCATCGCAATCCCCAGCGTCCTGTTCCTTTCCTCGTCTCACTGTAAAAAAGGTCCTGCTCTCCCTGGTACAATTCACACTCACTCGCATGCAGGTAGATCAATTTTCGAATACGTGCCTCGAGTCCTGCTTCTGATGTAAACCGTGATAGATCCAAATGTTCTATTTGTCTGACGCGCTGGTAGATATCAATTAAATCGAGTGGCGATTGTCGTTCTAGGATTTTCTGAATTGCATCAAGTAACTGCTGACTCTCATCCGTCATGTCCTTCTAACTCCTTTCTCATCACTTTATTTTGAATCGCATTCATCACAATCGGTATTTGCACGACCAGATTCAAGACACTCACTCCGAGAACCAGTTGACTGACTGTCAATGGATTAAAGTATCCTTCGCCATATCCTTCCCCCACGCTGAGCGCGATCCCATACGAAATCGCAAACGACACCATATTGCCGATGACGATGTATTTCGGTTTTCCACTCCGCGCAAGTGAATATGATAGAACACCGAGTCCAAATAAAAATAAGGCATACCCTAGTATCGAACCCTCTTTCCAATCGAGATAAGGTCCAAGCCACGCAAACGGTATCAGATACAATAGGGCTCGTTTCATTGTTCACCCTCCACTTCTTCGTCTTTTCGGTTACTCCCAGCATCGTAATAACCGTATAGCAGTTCTCGAATCATCTCCCACCCTGGTGGAAACACGTTTGATCGTGAAATTATTTCTGTTCCGTTTTCTGTCGTCACATGAATCTCCCAATCTGTTCCGCCAATAATAGTAAAGCTTTCAGGATCCGAATACTCTCGCCATTCATTGGCATTAAATCGATCCGACCACATGTCGATTAGATAGATGTCCTCTTCCGTCAGCTTTCTGAATAATGGATGCTCTTCTTCATCTAGAAAGAGACGCCCTTTCGGATACCATGGACCTAATAATTCTTCCTCATCTTCCGCACGAAGCGTCTGACTTGCGCGATCCCACCAAAACGTCTGTCCTCTTCCCATACCGGACTCTCGGAAATAAATTCGTTCGACTGTTTGCATCACGCTCATCCTCTAAAATTGATATTTCCATTATAGCCCATTTGCTATTTTTAACCTGTTACATTTTTTACTATGGTTCTGCTGATTTCTGTGACTGTGAAACATTTTTCTTCTTCTATCAGTAAATGTAGTGAAAGGAGATGTTTCACATGCATGTATCCATTCGCCAAGCCGGTTATGACATCGGTCAGCCCGTCTTACACGAGATTGCGTTTGCCTTACAGCCTGGATCCATCACCGGTTTGATCGGTACGAACGGTGCAGGAAAAAGTACGACGATTCAAGCGATGTTCGGTACGCTGCCTTGGGTCGAAGGAGAGATCGATTTACCGGTCTCACTCGCCTATATTCCGGAACAGCCAACCTATTATGAATATTTGACGCTCTCCGAGCACCTTGAGCTGGTCGCCTCACTTCACGAGACAGATCACGCTTACACAGAACGACTCTTAAAGACATTCGAACTGCATGCTGTCACAGGTGACTATGTGTCCTCTTTCTCTAAAGGAATGAAACAGAAGGTGATGCTCGTCTGTGCCTTGATGCAACGCGCGGACTGCTTGATCATCGATGAACCGTTCGTCGGTCTCGACGCGGTCGCGACGATTCGGTTATTGCATGTACTCGAAGCAGAACGAACGCGTGGCGTAGCGATTCTGCTCGTCACCCATGTCCTTGATTCCGCGGAACGTCTGTGTGACGATTTCGTCTGGATTGATCAGGGACGCATTAAACATCAAGGAACACTCGCTCAAATCGGTGAAGCCTCTGGTCAACCTGGTGCTCGCTTGTTCGACATCATGGAAGCGATGGTACTCGAGCATGATTGAAACCTTTTTGAAGCAACGGATCCGTCGACGGCATGCGGAACAGCATCGCTTCTTTAGAGAAATTTTTGATTGGACGATTTTGCTGTATCTTGTCATTCCGGTCGGTCTGTTTATCATCTATGAGACGATTCAGATCTTAAGTGGTCAAGCGGTTTGGGTGCAAACAGTTCCGGTCGCTTGGATCTTACTTGGTTGGATGCTGTACGGGTTTCTGCCTGCCTTTTACGCTTGGTTCGAACCAGCGGACCGTCTCTTCTTCAAACTGGTTCCTGGAGCAATCGTCCGAATGAAGCGGTATTCTGTTCGGTATCACTTCGTGCGGATTTTCTTATTAACGACCGGCTTACATCTACTTTGTTTCCCGCTACATCACATCCGGTTTGACCAATCCAGTATCACCGTACTGCTGACTAGTCTCGCGCTTTCTTTACTCCAACCGTTCTTTAGCTTCTGGACATACCGGTTATCTGGGCAACGGTTCTTGCGGAAATGGAGCGGTCATCTCTTCCTGGCAGCAGGACGCATCTCCCTGTTGCTCCTGCTTTGGCTTCAACCGCACCCTGTTCTCTTCGTTGTCGCACTGGGTGTGTTACTGTTCGGATCTCTCCATGTCCGGCACTGGTCACGACGTGAGGACGGATTAACGGAGGATATCCTGTTGTCGATGAAACGACAGTCGAGTTTATCAACAACCGTCCTTGAATTGAACGGTGCCTTACCGAAGCCGTCTCATCGAAAGCGACCCTTCCTTCATCTGCGACTATTCAAGAAAACGCATCAGCAACTCCCGCTGATCACGTATCTGCGGGATCCGAGTAAGCGCCGCTTCTTGCTCCAGCTGTTCGCTGCAATGAACTACGGTCTTCTCGTCTTACCATGGATTGGACGCGGTCTCGTCATCACCTTCGTACTATTCGTTCTCTTTCAAGAACGGAAACAACATCACACGTGGTTCCGCAGACAATCATTCTACCAGCATATTTCCAATTGATTGATTTCTGCTATACTTTTTCTAATACATGGTTGGAGGGATGACTTCATGCGTACTCATTTATTCTTATTTGGAGGCGGTCCTCCATTTACACCGAATTTGCAAAAACGGTTTGCTGCATTAACGAATGGTGGTCCGGTCGCGATTCTGTATGTCCCACGTACTGGTAAGGACTGGGTGACCTACGCCTCGATTTATACGGAAGCGTTGCGGGAAGAGGGTATTGCGTCCTTCGTCCATCTACCACTGTCTGACGCGCCAACGGATGAACAGCTCGCGCAACTACAGCAATGTCAAGGGATCATCATCTCCGGTGGCGAGACCGAATTGTATCAGCAATACTTGGTCGCGACACCGATTGGTGACATCATCCAGTCGCGTTTCGTAAACGGTGTTCCGGTCGCTGGCTTTTCTGCCGGTGCCCTCGTTTCACCCGAACGTTGTGTGATTCCGGAGATCGACCAACGCGACAATCGACGTCTTCGCTTGCCTGGTCTTGCTCTGCTGACAGATGCGACCGTCTGTGTGCATTACGAGACGTGGGGCGAAGCCGCCCACCTCGTGCAATCCTTTACGGAAGAAGGCACGAGCCGTGCCTTCGGACTTGCCGACGCAAGCGGGATCTATCTGTGCGATCAGTACCTGATCGAAACAGAAGGAACCGATCCCGTCGTGTTATCACGGAGTCCCGTCAGATGACGGCGATCGTCCCTGCTGTCAAAGGCATCATCATTCACGAGCAACGTCTCCTGATCGTCCGCCGGGCTGTCGCTGACTTCGGCGGCGGAACATGGGAATGTCCAGGTGGAAAGATCGACTTCGGTGAACTGCCGCTCGACAGCCTTGTTCGCGAGATAAAAGAAGAGACACAGTTGACGGTTACGCCAGAACGTCTACTCTATGCCTCTAGCTTCCTAACGCATCCCGATCGGCAAATCATTTTGTTGATGTACGTCTGCTCGACGAACCAGACGAGCGTTCAGTTATCCGCAGAACACGACGCTTATCTCTGGGCGGACGAAGAAATGATCCGTCAGTTGATCGCTCCAAATATTTTGGCTGATTTTGAGCGATATGATGTCTGGTCTCTCCTTAGTTGACCGTAATATACTGCCCTGTCCAATGCTCTCGTCAAACAAGACAGTATTTTTTTCATTACCGGACAGTTGTTGTGTTTTTAAAGTAATGAACAGGGAATCCCTTAAATATATCTATCGTATACATTATTAAGGGGGAATCTTTCATGGACCGTCAAGCCGAAAAACGAAAAAGTAAGATGCCGTTCTTCATCATTCTTGTCATTGCCATCTTTGTCATCGTTGCTGCTGCGTTGATCATTTATGTGACGTCTGAACCAAAAGAAGAGACACAAGCACTTATGACACATCTTGCGACTGTCCTTCCGATTTACGTGAACTAGATTCACAAGACCTTTACACAAGTCGTACAACGCCTTCATACATGTTGAGCCATCTCCTTCCGATAGGTACACGGGAGGAGATGTTTTTTATGCTTACGAAAAAACGATTACTAGCACAACAACTAAATAGATGGTTGATTCCGATCGTTGCCATCGGATTGATTATGATCAGCGGTCTAAGCGTTTACGCTTCCTATCAACAATCCGTCGCAGCGACTGAGGAACGGCTGATGCGCGAATTAACGATGTTTGATGCGAACGTCCGGGCAACGTTTCTCGCATATCCGAATGACGCAACAGACCGTACGCGTGCCATTAAACGATTGCAACAGCAACAACGAACCGACTTATCACGTGACGACTACACGGTTCGCTTTCAAAGCCTGAACACGAGTGAGGCGTTCCGACCGTTGACACTCGACCCAGCAAAACGGAAACAACTACTACAGCATTTAAAAACAGCTCGTACATATGCCTTTTCAAATCAAGACCAGTTTCTTGTCGCGATGACGATTCCGGAACTCGATGACGTCATCTTGCTGACGACCGATCGCGATAAATTAATCGCTCCTGCTCGAGATTTAGCTTGGACACTCATCTGGGTGAGCGTGATCACACTTGTCAGCATCAGCCTCTTGATCCGCTGGCGAATTCAACGACAACTAGCACCGTTATCGAAACTCGCTCTACAGATTGAAGAAGCCCATGCGAAGCGATCGTATCGTCCGTTAACACTTAAGACGACGACCTTTGAGTTACAACAGCTCACGTTTCAATACAATCAATTGATGCAACAGATTGGGGATTTGACGACCGAAATGCAACAAGCCAGTCAGGAACTTGAATCCGTCCAACCCCACTTTTCATCGCACTTATCCGCGATGGATCAGTCGGTGCATGCCGTCGATGAAGTCGCCGGTTCCTTACTTGCGCAATCGACGCAGATGAATCAGACGATCATCGCCTCCACACGTTTGACTGCCCAAGGACACGATGCGTTAAGCGAAATGCAAACGACACTTCTGAACAGCCAACGTGCCGTAACTCGTTTTCAACAGACTGTTCAGACGAATCACACGACACTTGGGACATTACAACAAGAAAGCCACTTGCTGAAGGAACAATCCGCGACGACAGAGCAAATCTTGCAACAGACCTCACATCTACAGCAGCAGATGGAGACCTCAATTTCCCACATCCAGCGTGTCGCTGAAGAGACGCGCCGCCTATCGCTAAATGCGCTAATTGAGGCAACTCGTGCTGGCGAAGCCGGTCGTGGCTTCACGGTCGTGGCCAAGGAAGTCGAAAGACTAGCCATCGATATCCGGACGAGTACGGACCACATCCGTCAGGTCAATCAGACGTGGACGGCAGGGCTCACTCAAGTCGAACAAGCGCTCTCGCAGATGACGGAACGGTTTCTCTCGACGTCACAACAGCTCGAGACGGCAACAGAGCACTTGCAACAGATGCTGACTGAAGCGACGACGATCGAGACGACACTGGGGACCGTGGAACACCAACGTCAAATCGTCGCAGAAGTCCAGTCGAATATGCAACAGCATCTACAATCTGTCCAAAAGTTGATGTCAGAGCTCTCGTCCTATAGCCAAGTACTCGGGGATCAAATGCAACACCACGTCATTCAGCAAACGGAATTGAAGACACATAGCGCGGTACTCGAGTCACGGATCAGTTCGTTGCAACAGACCGTTCGCTCGAGCGAATCGTCGTCTTAACAAAAAGTGCGCCTGCCATTCCTGGCAAGCGCTCTTTTCCTCTGTTCTCAGCCGATATAACGTGCTTCCTTTTTATCGATGATATTGCGAATCCGGTTCTCCGTCACCTGATACTGCTCCGCCAGTTGACGAATCGTCTTCCCTTTTTCATATTGGGCGCGAATCGCTCGAATCTGGAATGATGACAGTGTCACATGTTGTTCTAATAAGAGATCAAACTCACCAAGTAGTTCGGTATACTGCTGATCAAATGAAGGCAACACGTCCAAGTTCGACAACTGATCGTCAGCTCGTTTACCGTTGCGTCGGACGAGTCGCGCTTCCGTAACGTCAACCGTCAGAAAAGCTTGCGCAACGAGTAGACCGACCTGCACTCGTTCTCCTCGCCCCCGTTGATAGAGCGTGACTTTCCGATATCCTTCCCGATTGAGTCGTGGTCGGAGCAAGACACCTTTTCGGCGTTGCCGGACGCCGCGACACGTCACGATCGTCCGATCAAGCGACCTTACGCGACCAAGTGACGAGACTTCATATATACCTACATAGCCGATGACGGCCTTCCATTGCTCTTGCATAGTTGTCCTCCTTCAGACAAGGACACGACGGGACTTCATACCTGAATTATATCAAATTACGAACAAACGTTCTAGCGATGTCACTCATCGGAATGTGCTATTCTTAGCAGAAAAAGGAAATGAGGTTCGTCCATGAAATTTGTCTTGTTACTTGGTCCCCAAGCAGTCGGAAAGATGACGATTGGTCAGGAAATCGAACGGTTGACGGAGATGAAAGTCTTCCATAACCACCAGACGATCGACTTGTTATTGCCTTATTTTGATTTCTCTGAACCCGCCCATCACCGCTTAAAAGATACGATTCGGCGCGAGATGTTCAAGGAAATGGCGAACAGTTCGCTTGAAGGTGTCCTGTTTACATTCGTCTGTCTATTCGGCGTCGAAGGTGGTGGTCTCGAGTTCATCGAAGAAACGGTTGAGTTGTTCGAACAAGCAGGTGCTGACGTCTATATCGTTGAACTGGATGCGCCGGTCGCAACCCGTCTGCACCGGAACACGACCGAAAACCGATTGACGCACAAAGTAACGAAGCGTGACCTCGCCGCTTCTGAACAAGACTTACGCGAGACGGCGGACGGATACCGGACACGCTCGCTGCCAGGCGAACTACCGGACGTCAATTATCTCTTCCTTGATACGGAACAGTTAAGTGCGCGTGAAAGCGCTGAAGCGATTTGCGACCATTTCAACTGGTCGAAAACAACGGTCTAATCACAAATAAGCCCCGTTCTGCTCAGCAGACGGGGCTTTAATGATGAAGTTCGCGTGCATATCGATTCGCCTGCAACTGAAATCCGTTCCGACGCCAGACCGTCTCACTGCCCGCTTCACTATAGACACACGTCAATAATAACGTCCGCGCGAGATATGACAAAATCGACGTCAAGGCTTCTGTGATGTACCCGTGCTGATCGTCCTCATCAGTCGTCGTGTAACGTAAGGTTCCGGTAGATGCATTCCAAGTGAAGATAATCGTTCCGACGATCGTTTTCTCACGTAACGCATGCAGCGTCCACTTACAACCCGATTCTTCATCCGTTGCTTCGACAAATAATCGTGACGTTTTAAAATCCGGATGCCGTCCTTGCATTCAGCTCTCCTCCTCGACCTCAAACGTTGCTGTCGCGTAAGCCTCTCCGTTAATCAAAATCGTCAATGTGTGTGTACCAGGATAATGGACACGCGTCGTCATGTTCCGAAACGATTGGCGTCTTTCGACTTGTAAGACACCTTTAACTTCCCGCTCCCGCAGTTGAAACACCTTCCGACTCGTTCTGCGTTGTTTGACGTAATCGATTGCGTACTCCAAGCGCAAACGTTGTGGAACAGAACTCGTCACGGTGAACGAGAAGTCGAGCTCTCCGCCAATCGTAACCGGCGAGACGACTAAATTTGTAATCTCGACCTCCCCTTGCGTAACGTGACCGAACAATTGTAAGACTTCTGGATTTCCGCGTTTGAGTAACGTCCGGGAGGCGTGGCGCAAAATCCAGTCCGTGTTCGGATCTGTTCCTAAGTGACGTTCGATCCGCTCAATCAGATATTCCGGATGTGTCTTTGAAATATCGTTCAAGTGATTGGCGACACTTTTTCGGACGTAGAGTGACGGATCCTGTAGTAACGCGTCAAGAACCGGTAACGCCGGTCGCGGATCAGCAATCAGACTCGGAATCGCTTGTCCCCATGGCAGACGCGGTCGTGTCCCTTCCGACGCTAAGCGCCGAACATGTTCATCGTCTGATGTTGCCCACATGAGTGCTTGCTCGAGATAACGCTCTTGATCAGCGAGTAGAAAACGCCGGACAGCGAACTCAGACGTCGAATACGGTGTCAATTTAGCGAGTGTCTCTAACGCAAGCTTCCAGTCAACGAGTGTTGCTGTCCGTTCGACATACTCGGGAAAAACGATCCCTGGTAACCCAGTAAACTGCGGTGCGAGTCGCTCTAGCTCCGGCACCGAATCCGGAAACGGTGGCAGGACGGATTCTAGCGTCTCCGCAACACGACGGACGCGTTGTTTAAACGCAAGCTCGTCCCAGTCCTCCCGTTCGACTCGTCTGCGAAAGTCTGGTACATCGACCGCTTCTTCTAATTCATCGAGCCAACTCGGTGAAAACACATCTTTAATCAAACTCATCCTATATCTAGTCCCTTCCGTGTACGCTCCAGTTTGAGCAATGTTTCTTTGCGTGCAAGTCCCCCGGCGTATCCACCTAAATCTCCATTCGTTCGAATGACCCGATGACATGGAATGATGATTGCTAGTTGATTTGCTCCGTTGGCTCGTGCGACAGCGCGAACAGCGGTTGGTTGACCAATTCGGATGGCCAGTTCCTGATACGAGATCGTCTCGCCACTCGGAATCCATTCAAGTTCTTCCCAGACGCGGCGTTGAAAGGGCGTTCCGTACCGCATCAGTGGCGTCTGAAACAAGACCGGTTCTCCTTTGAAGTAACGACGGAGCTCCCCTTCAATTTGTTCAAAGATGGGTGACTCCCCAGGCACGATGACAGCACGCGCTTTTTGACGCAATTGTTCAATTTCCCGCTCAAGTCCCCGTCGATCGACGAATTCAAGGAGATGCAAGTGTTGTTCATCAGCAATCGCAAGCATCGAACCGAGTGGTGTATCAAGCCATTTTGCGCGCAAGACCTGTCCGTCAAAACGTGACGGTGCTTCCCCGAGCATCCGTGCTGACGCTTCACGAAAACCGCTACTTGATTCATAGCCTCCTACTAACTGCCCTTCGATGACCGGCTTCCCAGTCCGAATCTCTTTCATCGCTAGCCCCATCCGCCGTGCCCGAGCATAGGCAACGAACGTCATCCCGAATCGTTTCTTGAACTGGCGCCGTGCTGTTGATTCGTCCAAACCAAGTGCTCGGAAATCGGCTTCTTTAAACCGTTTATCTGGTTCCGCCTCGACTGCTTCGATCAAGCGTTGAATCGTACCGTGATCGCCTGGATAAGCGAGCGGATGACACCGTCTGCACGGTCGATAAGAGGCAAGCAATGCCTCTTGCGCCGTCTCGAAAAACTCACAGTTCTCCGCCTTCGGTTTTCGCGCTGGACACGTCGGGCGGCAAAAAATACCGGTCGTCTTGACTCCGACGAAAAACGTTCCTTCGTACGTCGCGTCACGTCGAACGAGTGCCTCATAATACATATGTTGTTCCATCGCTTTCCCCTCCTTTGTCTCTAGTATACCGACTTGTTCAATCGTCATGTCGCCGAAAATCAGGCATTGATATGTTTAAGATTCAGTTAAGAATTCTCTACCTGTTTTCGAAAGGGACGACGTGCATACTACATGCTATACTCAACGGAAAGTAAGGTTTTCATGTTTGATTTTTTTAAAAGAAACACTTCACGGAATCGGTGATCTTCGGATTTCAATCAAAGAAGGAGCACAAGGCATCCAACTGATTTGCTCGAATGCGATTGAAACGATCTATACGCTAGAGGAACTAAACGCGTGACTGACGCCGTTCGGAACGTCTGACGCATCGCGTTCTTCCGGCGGTTCCGGTATCGGTCTGTCGATTGTTCAACAAATCATGGCGCGCCATCACGGAAGTGTCCAGCTCACTTCAGCAGACAAATGCTTTTCCGTCACGTGTCGTTTTCCGCGTCATTCGTAAGTCAGCATCCGATGCTCTCGTCGGGTGCTTTTTTGGGCTAGGTTGTTACTTCTTAGACACTTCTTTGAAATTGGAATTCGATACACTAAAGACTGTTAGAAATTAGTTGTCGTTTTAAAGGAGTTGTTCGTGTCTTATGAAATCCTCGTCTCGTTCGATTACATATATGCCAGGGCTTGACGGCTTACGTGCTTTCGCTGTCCTGTCTGTCATTCTCTACCACTTATCTGTTTCATTCTTCTCTGGTGGTTTCCTCGGTGTTGATCTCTTTTTCGTCCTATCCGGTTACCTGATTACTGGTCTTTTGTTACGCGAGTGGCAAACGACCGGGCGCCTCGATTTGAAACGGTTTTGGATTCATCGTTTCCGTCGTTTGTTCCCAGCTCTATTCGTCATGCTGTTACTCGTTCTCGGATATGTAACCGTCTTTGAACGCGAGCTATTGCATACAGTTCGTCAAGATAGTGCCTTTGCGCTTATTTACGGAACAAACTGGTGGTATATCTTCCATGACGTCTCGTATTTCGAGTCGTTCGGGAAACCGTCACCGATCCAAAACCTTTGGTCGCTCGCGATCGAAGAACAGTTCTACCTGCTATTCCCGATCCTACTTTGGTTCGGCATGAAAAATCGTCGCCTGTTCCTTCAATTGATTGGTGTCGCGATCGGCGCATCCGTGCTCGCGATGGCGATTCAATTCACACCGGGTGAGGATCCGAGTCGTGTCTACTACGGTACCGATACACGATTATTCGCCTTATTGATCGGGAGCTTGCTCGCGTTCGCGTGGCAACCGACCCGCTTTAAGATTGATATCCCAAAACGTGGTGTTCGATTGTTGAATCAAACAGGTGCTGTCACGTTGCCACTCTTACTTTTACTGATGGTTGTCACGAGTGAGTTCGGAAGCTTTTTATACCGCGGTGGCTTTTTCATCGTTTCGCTCCTTGCCGCCCTATTGATTGCTACGATCGCCCATCCGGCGTCGATTTGGAGTCGTTGGTTTGCGCGTCCATCACTTATTGCGATCGGCAAACGGTCGTACGGCTTATATCTATGGCATTTTCCCGTCATCACGTTGCTGACACCGGTCGAGCAAATTGGAACATTCTCGGTACTACGGACTATATTGATCATAGTTATTCTTGTTGCGTTAACAGAAGCGTCGTATCGCTTCATCGAGCGTCCGATTCGTCAACTCGGACTGTCTGGTTACTTGAAGCGTTTATCGCTACATCCGCAACAGTTACGTCAGTTCTCAACGATACAGTGGGCGAGTGTTGCCGTGTTGACGATCCTTATCGTCAGCTTCATTGGTAACTTATCGATTCTTGCTGTTTCCGATACACCGAAGCCAGAACCCGCCTTCCATAAGATAGCGGCGCCAAAAGAAAAACCGAAACCGGTCCTCAAACCGACGACACCGAAAGCAAAACCTGATCAACGAAAAATTTGTCGACCGACGCTTGCGATCGGTGACTCCGTCCTGCTCGGTGTCGAAGATTATCTCGGCAGTACACTCAAACAACTGACGATTGATGCGAAACTCGGTCGACAGCTACGAGAAGCGATTCCGCTAAGTGAGCAGTATGCGTCGTACAATCAACATGGACGCCAAGTCATCCTCCATCTTGGAACGAACGGCAGCTTCCGCAAAGATCAGTTGAATAGCTTACTCGACCAATTTGCAAATGCCGATCACGTCTATCTCGTCACAGCACGGGTGCCACGCCCGTGGGAAGCAGAAGTCAATCAGATGTTACGAGAGGCATCAAAGCGGAAACGGGTCGAACTGATCGACTGGCATGCTAATGCTGTCAAACACCCATCCTATTTTGAAGCAGATGGTGTTCATTTGAATATTAAGGGCGCCCGGGCCTATTCGAAGATTCTTGCGAAGGCCACGAATTGCGCCGTTTCGACAAAATAAAACCAGGACAAACAAGGTAGCGGATAGTTCCGCTACCTTGTTTTTTCGTGTTCACCCTGTCGCAAGTAGTCCAAGGTAGATCAGACTGACACTAAGAAGGCTCAGCAAGACACCCACTGCATGTCGTCTGAATCCGAGTAAGAGCAGTGGTAAGGTGGCGATCCCCATCATCAAGACCCACCCGTCCCCTGCTGGACCACTGACCGGTAGTTGACCTAACGTCGGTTGTTCCAAACGACTGAGTGATGCACTTGCCATGAACAGAAGTATTAAAATAATACTCTCCATCCGGAGTAACGGACGCGAATCGTATGTCGAGTCGAAACGTAACCGACGCCGGACAAGCGTGCCATTACAAAAGGCGTAGAACAAAAGCGGCAACAACAAAAGATGCTTCAGCAACATGGCTTGACCGTATGGCACGCCCCATAGATTCGGATAACGTTCAAGCGGAATTGCCAGTTGCATCAGCAACAGACCTGACAGAATGACACCGGCAAAAGCAATCCGGGCAAACGGACTGAACCAGTTTAAAAAGACGGACCAATTCTCGGTCGAACGGGCACCAACAGCTACCCAAAACACAACACCGATCCAAGCCGTCACACATAAAAAGTGACTGAACTGAAGCGTCCACCCAAGCGCCCCGTATTTCGCTGCGGCATGACTCGTTCCTGCAATGCCAATCCATATCGGGATCGTCAAGAGTGCGAGTAGGACGGACCGATGTTTTCGCCAAGCAAGTACGATCAATAAGAGTAAGACAGCGAAGTAAACGACAAGAAACATCCGACCGATATGCAAAAATAATCCTGTCCGTAGAGCCTCCGTCATCGTTTGTGTCGAATGTAGAAAACGAACGGCACTGATGATTGGAATACTCGTTCCAAGAACAAGCATCCCGAGCCCCGCTACCGCCCATGACGTACCATCCATTAATGGCGGTTTGTGTTTCGTTGAGATGAAGCATAACACCAGATAACCCATCCAAATCGCTCCACCCATGTAGACAAGTAGTTCTCCTAGAAACGCACTCATATCGAACGACGACGGAATAAGAGAAGTAAGACGATGCTGACTAATAGTCCACCAACAATCCAAGGAAGAAGCGTCGGAACGAGTCCTTTTGAAACAGGTTCAGCTTCTGGGACGACCGCTGCCTTTGTTTCCATTGGCTCTGCTTTTTCAACTGTACTCGCTTCAGTTGTCGCGGCACCCATCACTGTAAATCCGATCGTTCCTTTCACGGGATGACCATCATCTGAAATCGATGCCCATTTAATCGTGTACTGTCCTTTTTTCAATGGTTTCGAGACGACGGCACTGAGTTCATTCCCGATGATGAGCGGTTTCGCAAGCGACTGTTCGACACCGTTCGTATCCACTACACGTAAGGTACTCGTCTTTTCGACAGCCTCACTAAACGTCAAGCGGATTCGATCGACGGGCTCTGATAACACCGCTCCTTCTGCCGGATTGGAACTTTTGAGACTCGTGTGTGCTTCAACGGAGATGGGAAGCAGACAAATGAGGAATAGAAGTGCAAATCGGATGATACGCATGTCGTTTACCTCCTTTCAGCTTGATGTGTATAAGAAAACCCGCTGTTTCCAGCGGGTCGTCCTTTATTGTTGCGGGCGACGACGGAGTGCGAAGAATCCAAGGATCGATGCTGCGGCAATACCAAGCAATGACCACACGATACCTGTCGCCGATGATTCTTGCATACCACCGAGACCTGTGTTCGGCATTCCAGATGGCGCACCTTTGAATTTATCTGGGAACTGATCGACGATTGCTGTCGCTGTTCCCTCCCCTACGCCGTACATATGCGCGTACGCTTCGCGAATCGCTGGGTACGTTTTGTCGTAATCTTTTTCATTGTAGCTATTGAAGGCGAGTAAGAGTTGGTCAATATGGACCTTCAACCCTTCTTCCAAATCTTTTGCTTTCAAGCGTCCTTCCGTTGCTGCATCGAGGAATGCTGCTTGTTCAACGCGGTACTCATCGAGTTCTTTTACAGCCATGTCGCGTGCTTGATCATCTTTTGCACCTGTTGCTTTGACGTAGTCGACGAAGTAGCCGATATGGCTCGACCAGATTTTCTTGAATTGTTGTGCTGCTTCACTGCCGTAAACGGAACCGATTGAAGCCGACAAATCATCTGTATTTTGACTCAAGGCACCGGCTGCTGCGTCAAAGTCCTTTGCACCGTCAATCCCTTTTTGCATCGCGAGCACCGCAAGCGCTGCGTGCTCTGAGAAGTTCCGGTTGAGCCCGGCACGAAGATCGGCTGCTGGTGTATCGACTTTCGTATTTTTGAATTTGTCCGGATACTGATCAACGATCGCACCAGATAATCCTTCTCCGACCATATACATATGCTCGATTGCTTCACGTAGATTGCTGTAGGCAGCGTCATAATCACCAGCAACGTAACTATCAAACGATGTTAACAATTGCGTGATATGGACTTTGAGCCCTTCTTCGAGATCTGCTGCTTTCAATCGCCCGCCTGTTGCTTTATCAAGGAATGCAGCCTGCTCGACACGGTACTCATCCAAATCTTTCAATGCTTTTTGTTTAGCATCTTCATCTTTTGCTCCAGTCGCTTTGACGTAATCGACGAAGTAACCGATGTGGCTCGACCAGATATCTTTAAACGCTTTTCCTGCATCATCACCGTAGACAGAACCGACAGCTGCCGCTAAATCATCCGTATTTTGATTCAATGCGCCTGCTGCTTGTTCAAAATCTTTTTTACCATCAATCCCTTTTTGCATCGCAACGACTGCGAGATATGCGTGTTCAGATAGAATTTGATCGAGTGTCGCTCGCAGATCCGATGCTGGAGAGGAGACATCTAGTGAGACTTTTCCTGAACTGTGAGACATTTTACTATGGTCCTCATGACCATGTGCACTGACACCTGCTGCTGGAATCAACAATGCGGCACTTAGCGGAACAGCGAGATACGACTTTTTCATCTTCATCTTATGAACACCCCTTTAATTTTTTAGACTTCACATAGATAACGTATGGAGTTCATAAATGGTTTTATCTTTTTACATTTTTTATTTAAAATATTTTTTTGGTCGAAATACCTCCGTTCATTACTCTAATTATTTTTTAGTTTTTATTTACTCATTTCAAGAAATAAACAACTTATTTTCTAACGATTTCATTAAAATCTTCTTATCACCATATCTTTTATTTATTATTCAGAACAGGAGTGGACTCATGAAACGGATCGTCATTAGCGCATTACTTGCTTCGCTCGTCGTCTCGCAAGCAGTTGGACCTGTCGAAGCAAAAAGTAAAGCGAAGAAGAAACCTGTCATGCAAGTCGATCGAGACAAAAACGGGATTCCAGATGCTTGGCAAAAACAATATCATTTGGGATATGGAAAACAAGTCGCAACAAAAGATCACGATCGCGACGGTCTAACGAATACTCAAGAGTATCAACTTCGCCTCAACCCTACAAAATCGGATTCCGATCGCGATGGAATCAAGGATGGGAAAGAGGATGCGGACCGCGACTTACTTACGAATCAACAAGAATACACAGCGCATCTGAATCCGTTGAAGAAGGATTCCGATCAAGATGGTATTTCTGATGATAAAGAAGACCAAGATCAAGATCGATTGACGACACGCGAAGAGTTCATCGTCGGTACGCAACCATTGAAAAAGGATTCAGACCGTGATGGCATCACAGACAATGAAGAAGACCGCGATCAAGATACGCTTCTGAATGAAGACGAATTCGAACTTGGTTCTGATCCAACCAAAGCAGACAGCGATCAGGATGGAACTCGAGACGATCAGGAAGATACGGATCAAGACGGTGTTCAAAATAACCAAGAACTTAAACGAATCATGATCAAAGTGACGGATACGAATAAGAAAAAGTTCGAGTGGCGCTACAGTAATGAACACCAACGGAAAGAACTCCGTTTTAAAGATGAGATTGGCATCACTGATGTCGCGACGTTAAAAGACCGCCTTCTCGTCACGCCATCGATGACGGAAGAGGAATTATTAACGTTAGTAGCTCAGGCACTTCAATTGCCAAACATTAAAACATTACAATTCCAAGTCAAGTTCTACAATGGACAAGAGCTTGAATCGGAAGATGAACACGCGGATGACGATGGTGCATCGGATGATTCTGGGGATGAAGGCGATGACGATTCCGATGATCATGGTGGTCACGGTGATGATGATTGATCCTCAATACACAAAGAGAGAACGGAAAATTCCGCTCTCTCTTTTTTCATACTCCTATTAATGATGGTGACCGCTACTTCCACCAGCGGGTTTTGCTCCACCTTGTAAGATTTTTAAATCCTGCGCCGACAGTTTTCCGACGATGAATTGCCGTGTCGGCATGATCATCGCACCTTCACTGCTCGCATGCGCTTTGACATAATACAAGCCGGATTTCGGTAATGTCTTCGCAATCGTGTAGACACCCGGCTTCGTCTCTTCTGCCGGTTCCATACTATAGCGGACTGTTCCGTCTGCTTTCCAGATTTCGAAGTGGACATAGTCGACTTTTTGAGCCGGTTTCGCTTCACGCCAAACCGTCGCTTCGAACGTTTGCTTTTTCTTTGCGTCCGGTTGTACGTCTTTTGGGATATTCATTTTGATCGATAACGGATGAACGACTGCGTACTGCTCCGCCGCATCAGAATCAACGGCGCAGCCGGCAAGACTCGTCGTCGTGACGAGCAGTCCACCAAGCACGAATGTTTGCATCGATTTACGCATTGAAGAACCTCCTTACACTCGGAATACGACGAATGACGAGGAAATCGAGTAACCAGACGACGAGCAACGAGAGTCCGACAAGTGGGAAGACAATTCCCAGCACAACAAGCACAGCGAGGAATCCTTTCAACATGAATGCTTTCGGACCTTTTGGTGCCCCCATCCCCTTACTTGGTTTTCGCTTCAACCACAGATAGAAACCACTGACTGCTACGAGAATGATCCCAAGACAAATCAATAGGCTGATCAATTGGTTGAACCAGCCGAATTCCGTTCCTTTGTGAAGCGTGATTCCGGTCGCGACGATCTTCCCGACGACGCCATAATTGTCATAGCGATAGTCAGCGAGGACAGCACCGGAATATTGATCGAGATGGATCGTTGCTTCATCCTGTGCCTTTGCGGGATACGCGGACAGGGTGTAGACTCCACTCGGATCACTCGGGATGCTGATTTTAAAGCTTGGGTCCATTCCCTGTTGCTTGCCGATCGCAACGATGTCATCGATCGAAGCCGGAACGGCTCCTTCGACTTTCGACTGAGGGACATCAAGTGTTTCAGCGGCCCACGGGACTTCTGCGATATCTTTCGTTTGAAGCGTTGAAGTCGGTGCCTCCCCACCCCAGATGGACGGTGGATAGCCCAGTCCTTGGTTCGTGACGAGTGACTGGAAGTTCGTTCCCCAGAAACCGGACCATGGGAGACCTGTCAGGATGAGGAATAACATTCCTGCTGTAATCCAAAATGCAGGAACCGCGTGAAGATCACGACGGAATAACTTCTTACCTTGACGAAGACGCGGGAACAAAACACCTGACAGTCCCTTTTGCTTGCGTGGGAACCATAAGAATAATCCTGTCACGATCAAGACGATTGCCCAACAGGCAACGAGTTCGACAATCCGGTCACCGGTCGTTCCTGCCATCAGTTCTCCATGAATTTCTTCAATTTTGTTCATGATTCGATCGTCGTCCGATAATGTTCCGATGATTTTCCCGGAGTACGGATTGACGAAGACTGTCGCCGACATCTTAGGTGACGAGATGTTCACTTCACTGGATCGATCGTCCGATTCACCCGGTCGGTATGACGTAACGAGCGCGTCGGGATACTTCGCTTTGACGCGATTGATTTGTTCTGTCGCCGTGATGCGATCCGCTTTTGGTGTAACTTCATAATACGATTGATACAGGACGTTTTCGATTTGCGGCTTAAATAGATAGATCGATCCTGTCACGGCAAGCATGACGAGGAACGGTGCAAAAATGATACCAGCATAAAAGTGCCACCGCCAAATCGTCCGGTAAGCAGAAGAAGTCGGTGCTTTTTTGACCGTCTCTTCCGTCTGCATGAGATTCATATGTATCCTCCTTCGACAGAAAATATGTCCACTCTGTGAACACCTTTTAGTATAAGCGGTTACAATCCATTTCCACGCACTGGCTTGTGACGATAAATTGCCAATCCAGTGTGTAAATCAGGTAGCTTTTAAGAAGTGATGTGCGTCATTTTTTGACAATGATTTCACTTTTTTTGTAGATTACTTCTTATTTCAAAAAACTATCCTTATTCATAAAACCAAACTTTAACCTAAAAAGCGAATCCATTATCGGATTCGCCGTTTTATATGTGATTTACATCGAGGACTCTTCTTCTAACGCTTGCTTTTGACGATGATGATGGACGATTCCGATGACCGCTGCTCCAATGAGGATCACGATGATTGATCCAATGACACCAGGATTCACCTGTAGCCAGTTCCACAGTTCCGACCACGTCACAGCTTCTCCGATTCGAATGATGATGAATGTCCACAGTCCTGTATAGACGCCTGCTGCTAAGAACGTCATCACTAAATAACGCGGTAACGGATAACCGAGAAGTCCGGCGACATAATGAATCGGATGTCTGACGCCGGGTAAGAAGAACGATAGTCCGATTGCCCATAACCCGCGTCGTTCTATGATTGCTTCTGCTCGTTCTAAGAAACGTGATTTCATCCAGCGTTTGACGAGCGGAATCTCACGGAAGAACCGAGCAAGTAGATAAAACCACGTAAAGGCGATGAAGAAGACCGGCCAAGCGGTCAGCCAGATGACGACCGGGTACATCCCCTCTCGTAATCGAAGTGCTGCAAAACCCATCATCAAGACATCGTCCGACAATGGGGTGAACATGATTCCGCCAGCCAGGCGGACGAGTGCCATGATATCCATCACGTATCCCTACTTTCTGTTTCTCTCTATATTCAGTATCCCCGATTTTTCTGAAGTTGAGCCCTATCCATTTCTTAAGTTCTTCTTTAGTTATACTTTTCTGATCAAAAGAGATCATCATCGATGATTTAAAGTCACTTAGACCGGATGACATGTATACGCAATCGTTTAATAAAACATCCTTTTCCCACATCGAGAAAAAGGGTTTCCTTCATCCGTTCGAGAAGGGGTATAACGTACATCCGAACGCTCATCTGATAGGAGGAATTTCCATGTTGCATCGCCGGAAGACCTATACGATTCGTCCCGAACGCCTAGAAGAATTCACTGAGTTTTTTCATACCTACCTGTATCCGCTTCAAGTCAGTCATGGTGCCCGTCTCGTTGGTCGCTGGGTGACGGAAGCAGAAGATGAAGTTATCGCTATCTGGGAATACCGCGACCGTGAACATTACGAACAAGTCGATCGTGATGTCCGAAACAGTGCCTTACGCCGTGAAGCGATGAAAAAACGTGCCCGACTCGGCAAAAATCTCTATATCAAGTCGTATGAAGACTTCATGACGGCGACCGGTACGTACGCTCCTCCTCGTGCCATCGTCAGTGTGACCGCGTACATCACAAACGATGCCGGTGAAGTCCTGCTCGTTCGCAACCTCCACCGGGGTGATACGTATGAGATGCCGGGTGGACAAGTCGAAAATCATGAGTCGATTCTTGACGCGATCAAACGAGAAGTCAAAGAAGAAACCGGGATTGATGTCACAATCGATGGAATTACCGGTATCTATCAAAACGTCTCGAGTCACGTCCTTTGTGTCTGCTTCCGCGGGAAAGCGGTCGGTGGTGAACTTACGACACAAGAAGGCGAAACAACAGATGTCGGCTTCTTCCCACTGACACGTGACTCGCTGAGTGAATACATCAAACGGGATCATTTCCAGTTGCGGACGCTTGATGCCATGGATCCGCACTACTTCCCGCATGCCTTATATAAAGTCAGACCGTATGAGCTGATCAGCCGGTATGACGGTAATGCAACGTCATCTTCACGATAAAACAAAAAATCCCCTTGCAGATTTTTCTCTGCAAAGGGATTTTTTCAGTTATGTTGTCAATCGAGCAGTGATTCCAGCATCATCGGTGACATAGACAGCATCTGCTTGATCCGTAACGGTATACGCAGAAGACTTCAACGTCTCGATTGCTGCTCGGAGCGTCGCTTGATCCGGATAACGCAGCGTCCAGTAGACAAGTCCGACCGCATCTTCCGGATTCGTCGGTGCGTCAACTCCCGACCAGACGTTCAGACCGATGTGATGATGGTAACCGCCAGCAGCGACGAACAACGCACGCATCCGCGAAGCGTCAGCCGCAACCTCAAAGCCGAGCGTGTCGACATAAAATGTCCGCGCTGCTTCGAGTGTCTTGACGTGGAAATGGACATGTCCCATGACCGTCTCGGCCGGCATACCATACCAGTCTTCTTCTCCAGCTTCGACGAGCATACTTTGCCAATCGACAGGATCGGTCGTCATCTTAACATCTCCATTTGCTTCATACGTCCATGTCTCACGTGGACGATCGGCATAAATCTCGATCCCGTTCCCATCCGGATCCGATAGATAAAAGGCTTCACTGACAAGATGGTCACCTTGACCAATCTCAATCCCTTGTTCGATCAAATTGCGGATGACGAAACCGAGTTCTTTTCGGTTCGGTAGCAAAATCGCAAAATGGTATAACCCGGCAACCGAGTTCGGTGGGAAACGGCGGGCATTCGGATGAACTTCGAGCTCAACGAGTGGTGTACCTTGTGCGCCAAGAACCGTTAGCTGATCCGTTTGTGTCAGTATACGTAATCCGAGGGATGCTGTATAAAATGAAACGGAACGGTCAAGATCGGTGACGCGTAAACGAACGGGACCGAGTGTAATCTGTGGGTGAATCGACATGTTGTTTCCTCCTTCAATGAAATAGCTTGTACCTCTATTATTACGCGGAAGTGATGGAAGCGGAAGTAGGCACGAATAAGTGGTATAGTATCCTAAACGATACCATGAAGGAGGAAGACCGATGGAAGAGACACCAAGCTGTCGAGTCGAGACCGCACTCGAAATCTTGACCGGAAAATGGAAACCGTCGATTTTACTCGTCTTGATCACACACGGAACGCTCCGCTTCAGTGAATTGAAACGACAATTGCCGAACATTACGCAAAAGATGCTGACAGCTCAATTGCGCGAGCTCGAACTAAACGATATCGTGCATCGCGAGATTTACCAAGAAGTCCCGCCACGCGTTGAGTATTCGCTGACGGATTACGGTCGGACACTTATCCCGGTTCTTGACGCCATCAATGCATGGGGCGAACAGCACGTCATTCATCTTGAAAATAAAGAAAAAGTAGCTTCGGCCTCCCAATGAGAAATCCATTTCGATGTGATTTCTCATTTTTGTATGGAATAAACTGTCTATTCCCCCGTATACTAACCTAATAGACTTCTGTTTTCGGAAAGGAATGAGTCCTCATGCATCAACTCCATGCAATCGAGCAACTCGTTGCTCGGCTCAAACAAGATCCTGCAGTCGAAGCCATCTTCTTGAAAGGATCCTTCGGACGAGGAGAAGAAGACGTTCATTCAGATATCGATCTGTACTGTCTCGTCTCGGAAGAACGCCAAACGAAATTTTTATCACGTCGACTGTCCCACCTCTCTGTTTATCGCCCCATCATCTGGAAAGATGAGATCGACATCATCGCACCACAGATGATCGTCGTCTATGATGATTTGTTACATATCGATTTATTCACGGTGACACTTGATTCGCTAAACCATAAGGATCAATTGCGTGTCCTGTACGATCCAAAACAGCAATTGACGGACTTTACGGATACTTGCGACTTGACGCTTTCCGCACAAGAAGCGACCGATGAAGCGATTGATGCCGTCTGGTTCTTGTTCCAATACAAAAAAGCAGCGGCACGGGGAAACGACTTATGGGCAGTCGAGATGCTCCGGAGCGCCTTGATCAAGTTCGCGAAAGTCTTGCTTCATCACCATACTCCAGATCGGGCGCAGCTCGGATTAAAGACGATTCCGACGACATTGCCTGACGGTCCACGCCTTTCTCTTGAATCAATCTATGAAGTCTTGACACCCGCAACGCATGCTGAAGCGGCTCAACGTTATCTGGCATGTCTAGAGACTGAACGGAAGACACTCAATCGGACGCTCGTCACGCATCCCGAAACACTCGACTTACTCGATCGATTAACGCATGAACTATCGATGCAACAAGTAAAACGATAACAACAAAGGAGTAGCAGGCATTTGCCTGCTACTCCTTTGTCTGCTCACCTATCATCGTGTCAATTGAATCTCTTTTGATTGTCCACCTGCCCAGCCAAAACCGGATGAGACTTCAAGCTTCGGATTTTTGACCTGTTTCGGTAATTCAAAGACGATGTTGCCGGTTTTTTCGATATTCGGGTTGATCGTCTCTAGGAAGAAGCCCATGCCGTCTTCATTCGCATAGAGATCGAGTTCCGTATCGGCTGAATACTCGGTATCGCCGACATTGACTTTAAACATGTTGCTATCGACGAAGCGCTCTTCCTTATCTCCATTTAGAATCGTCAGACCGATGACTAAGAATTGTCCTGATGTTTTCTTTTCGCCAAGGACATTCGATAACGTGTCGACCATCTTGACGTCATTGGCGACATACGTCAATTTCCCGACCTTTACCTGATCCTTGATGCCATAGGTTTTCTTGACCGGCTTCGCCGCTGCTTTTGCTTTCACTGGTTTTGCTTCTGATTTGACTGCTTCTTGTTCGACCTCTACTTTTTTCTCTGGTGCCACTTGTTCTTCATCATCTCCTAGATTTCCAAGGATGACTGCTCCGATTACGATGATTCCTGCCCACTTCAATCCTTTTTTCATGTTACTTCCTCCTTTTAATATGGCTGACTCACTTCTAATAGCCCTAGTATAGGAAGAAGCAACCCCTTATCCTTCACACTTTTTTAACCAGGTTATTTTTTGTTTTAGGTATGAAAAATAGATTGACAGGACACAAAAAAAGAGCGCTGATTTCAGCGCTCTTTTCTCCTTATTCTCCTTTGACCCGGATGACGATTTTTCCTTTCGCATGCCCTTCTTCGCCATAATCGTGCGCTTCCTTGATGTGGTCGAGATCAAAGATTCGATCGACGACAGGCTGCAATTCGCCTCGCTCGACGGCTTTAGCGATATGTTGCAAACGCTCACCGGTCGGTTGCATGAAGACGTAGGCCGAACGGGCATTGTGTTGTTTCGCTTGCTCCTCATCGGGTGGTGTGGAAATCGAAACAAGCATCCCATTTGGTTTCAGCATCTGATAGAGCTCTCCTTGCTTGTCTCCGCCCATCGTGTCAAAGACAAAATCGACGTCCCGGACACGGTCGGCTGGATTTTCTTGTTTGTAGTCGATGACTTCGTCGGCTCCAAGTGCTTTTACCCAATCGACGTTTTTTGTACTCGTCGACGTAATGACGTACAACCCGTTCGCTTTCGCAAGTTGGATCGCAACCGTTCCGACGCCCCCTGATCCGGCACCAATGAAGATCCGGTCACCTGGCTTCGCATCCATCACTTCGAACATGACCTGCCACGCTGTATGCGAGACGAGCGGAAGGGACGCTGCTTCTGCGAAACTGAGCGATTCTGGTTTTTTCACGACAAGATGTGCATCAACTGCGACATACTCCGCATAGGTCCCTTGACGAGCGATTTCTGGACGACTGAAGACGGCGTCCCCGACTTGAAGATCCGAGACGTTTTCTCCGACTTCCTGAATCACGCCAGCAACATCCCAACCGATAACGAGCGGCATTTCGTAGCTCAACATCTGACGCAAGTACCCCTCTCGTAACTTCCAGTCGACCGGATTTACGCTCGCGGCATAGACTTCAATTAAAACATCATCTGGTCCGATGACCGGCTTTTCCAGTTCTCCGATCTTAAATTGTTCCGATCCACCATACTGTTCAATGTAAGCTGCTTTCATCCGTTGACTCCTCCTTCGATAATCATTCCCTATCTTCTTCCCCGTCCGTTCCACCAACAAACAGTCTGAGAATAGACAACAGCTCCCCACTGATCAATGAGGAGCTGTTTCGTTAACGATTCGTTTGCTGAAGGGTAGACGCCGTCTCGTTCAAGGCATGAATCGCCTGTTGCAGTTCCATGACCTGTCCGACTTGATGACGTGTCAGACCTGATAATGACTCACTTTGCGCGAGCAAGGCATTCATGAACGTGTCGAGTTGACTGGTTGCTGTCGTGATAGCAGTAAGACTACTTGTCATCGTCGCGAACTGAGTCTGCGCCGACTGGATCGAACCGACGACTTCCGTTGTATTCATCTCAATCGTCTGTAGCGCCAATTGACTCTCTGCCATCCGTTCTTCCTGCTCACGTAACAAGGTCGTACTGGCATGAATCGAGTTTCCGGTTTGCGTAACATCCTGCTCAACACGTTCAATGATCGTATTGATTTCCTTCGACGCTTCTGCCGTCTGTGATGATAGATTACGAATTTCTTGCGCAACGACCGTAAAACCTTTTCCGAACTCGCCCGCGCGAGCCGCTTCGATCGACGCGTTAAGACTAAGCAGATTCGTTTGCGTCGCAATCGCGTTAATACTCGACGTGATAGCGACGATCTCCTGGAAACGCCCAGCAAGCTGTCCGAACGACGTGACCGACTCATCCATGCTCGTCGTCAATTGTTGCAGCGATTGTCCGGCAAGACCGATCGTCTGCCTGCTTTGTTCAGCTGTTGTCCGCGATGACGAACTCCGCTCGAGCGCACGGTCGACTGATACCGTTACCTCTTGCATCCGGTTAACTTGTTGTTCGTTCAGTTGACGGATTTCACGAATCGCTTGGACGCTGCCTGCCGCTTCACTTGCCAGCTGTTGCATCGCTAGATCGACCTGACTGAAGGAATCCTTCGCCGCGTCGACCGTCTCACTCATTTCTTCTGTGAACGTCGTCACTTCCGTTGCCGTTGCTGCCGTTTGCTCAAGGGCGACTTGCGATGTTGCCGCGTAAGCTTCCGACCGTTCCTGTTCTTGGCGGACTGCCAGCATGACGTTCCGTCCGAAGACGGCAACGAAGACAGCCGCTGAGAAGATCATCAAGTAGATGACATATGCGACGATCAAGTCAAATGTGTTCGTAAAAACAATCGTACCGTTGGCTGTGAATAACGCCATTTCAAGTAGTCCGAAGATCCCAGCCAAAACGACGAGACGCGGAATCAAATAGACGATCGAAATCGTCAAATAAAGATAAGCAATCGTCCAGATACTTGGGGACGGTAATGTCGTCAAAACCAAGGCGAGGACGAGATACGTTAATGTCACTTGAACATATTTCCCACTCGGACGATGTCCGAGGAGGCGGTTGCCGACCAGCAACGCGACCGTCAAGATCAGACCACCGACTAAAAACTGATAGAACACACTGATGGGAACGTAATTCATTTGGGCAAATACGAAAATCAACGGATGCGCAATTGTAATCAACGTTGCAATCAGACGGGATAAAATCTTTGTACTTTGTTGCTCGAGGGCAGATACCATCTTGTTCAAACTCCTTCATCATAGTAAAGTCATACAATTGTTCATCGGCAGAAAGAATTCAATCGTTAAGTCCCTCGGATGACTTTTTTTCTTGACGCTTTCTTGAGAGCGGGAGTACGTTTAACGTAGACTTTTTTCAGAAAAGAGGATTCCTATGCTCTATGTACTCGTAGGTCTCGCAGGTGTTCTCGGTGCCTCTGCACGTTATGGACTTGGACTGCTGATTGGCGACTTTACGACCGGTCCGTTTCCGTGGCCCACGCTTGCGATCAACTTGATCGGTAGCTTTCTGCTCGGCTATGCGACACACTTCCTATTTCGAACGAAACTCTTGCATCAATATGCGATTACAGCTATTGGAACGGGCTTCATCGGCTCATTCACGACATTTTCGACATTCAGCGTCGAGACTGTGACCTTATTTAACGAACGTCATTTAGCGGATGCGCTTCTCTACGTGCTCGTTAGCTTATTTGGTGGTCTGTTCCTGTCTTATCTCGGTTACGCGCTTGGGACAAGACGACTGCGTCACGTGACGAAAGGACGTGACTGAATGACATTACTCGCCCTCGCCATCGGTGCTTTTTGTGGAGCCATCAGTCGTTTTGCTGTCAGTCAATGGATCAAGACGATGTGGAAACATGAATTCCCACTAGCCACATTCCTCATTAACGTACTCGGCTCATTTTTGCTTGGTCTCGTCATCGGTGCACATCTCGATACGACTTGGACGTTACTGCTTGGTACTGGCTTTCTCGGGTCGTTTACGACGTTCTCGACGTTCAAGATTGAAACGTTACAGCTTTTACAAGATGGAAACCGTAAAGTACTCGCCTTCTACTTGATATGCAGTTATGGATTCGGAATCCTCGCTGCCTTTTTCGGTATCACCTTGACCGCTTGATTAAAAAAGAGGCGATGGAAAAATCCATCGCCTCTTACATGTAATTTTAATCATTCATCCAGAACAGACCGACCGTCTCTGCTCCGGCATGTGTCCCAATTGCCGGTCCGAACGTGCCTTCAAGAATCGTCAGATCCGGGAATTTCGCTGCGACCTGTTGGCGCAGTTCTGCTGCCATTTCGGGTGCCATCGTCGTCGCAACATATATCCGGTTCTTATAGAACGTGTGTTGACGCATCGACTCATCGATTTGTTTGACCATCTCGATGTAGGCTTTCTTAAGAGAACGCGCTTTTTTGAATGGTACGACTTTTCCCGCTTCATCCGTCGTGATGATCGGTTTGATGCTGAGTAAGTTCGCAAGGAACAGGTCTCCTGACGAGACACGTCCACCGCGACGCATCGTCTCCATATTACCGACGATCATATAAAAATGGGTCTTTTTCGTCAATGCTTGTAACGCCGCAACGATTTCTTCGACCGATTTCCCCTGTGCCTCAAGTTCCATTCCGTAACGAATGAATTCCTGTTGGTTTTCGAACGCGGTATGGGAATCGATGATATGAACCGGGAAGCTTGCCGCTTCCGCTGCTGATGCTGAGCTTTGAACGGTACTTGATAAGCCATTCGTACAATGTACTGCAATCGCGCAGTCATATCCTTCTTCTTTTAGCCGTTCGTATGTCCCGACGAACTCACCAAAGATCGGTTGTGAAGTTTTTGCAATCAGCTTTTTGTCCGCATCCAGGGCACGAAACAGACGCTCGACCGTAATGGCATTCTCTTGATACGCCGTATCACCAAGTAAAATTTGAATCGGCACGACATTGACGCCGATCGCTTCCGCCTCTTCTTTCGTGAAATAGGCCATACTATCGGTCACCCATGCAATTTTAGTCATTTTCCTTAGCCTCCGTTAGATTCTTCTCGCTCTATCCTACCATATACAGGAGTGGAAATCGCGAGATACCTCATGACATCATCTGAAAATGAAACGATGTACGCTTATGATAGTGCTCACCGGCACGCAAGACAACGGAAGGGAAATCTGGTTGATTGATCGCATCCGGCAGCCCTTGTGTCTCAAAACAGATGCCCAGGTACGGCGTTGCCCGTCTTCCACAAATCGTGAACTCGCCTGACAAGTGATTGGCCGTGTAGACGACGACCCCCGGTTGGTCGGTTACGACCCGTAACCGCCGCCCGCTGATTGGTTCGTCAAGAACGATTTCCCCACCTTCTCTAAGCAGGAAGGGATGATCCACCCCGCTACCCGCTTGACGAAGTTGTTCGTCTGGTGCGTGTGTGACTTCATGTAGAAAACGGGCATCGAGAAAATCAAAAACGGTGTCTGTTACCGGGAGAATGTCACCGGTCGGTACGGCATCTTTCGTCAACGGAATATAAAAAGGGGCGTCCATTCGCAGGACGTGCTGTTCGATTGTCGTCTTCGCCTCACCCGTCAAATTGAAGTACGTATGATTCGTCGGACTGAACGGTGTCGAGGCCGTCGTCTCCGCTTCATAATGAACATGCAGGACGTTCTCGTCTGTCCATTCGAAGGTCAACTCAAACGATAAGTGACCTGGGTAGCCGTTCTCTCCATTCGGACTATCTAATCGTAGGACGAGTCGGTCATCGTTGATTTCGTGCGTGAACATCCGGTTCGCCCAATTCTCGCTTCCCCCGTGAAGATGATGCTCGCCTTCATTTTGTTCAAGTACATACGTCATTCCTTCGAGCGCGAACGCTCCGTTCGCGATTCGTCCTCCGACACGTCCGATCGTTGCGCCTAAATGGTGTGGATCATCCTGGTATTCTGACAGGTCATCAAATGCGAGTACGACGTTTTCAATCATCCCTTGCTGATCTGGAACCCGTATCGCAAGAATTTTTGCGCCTCGGTTCAAGATATCGACACTATGTCCATGAACATTCTCTAACGTGAACCGTAACAAGTACTGATCTCCTAGTTGACCCACTTCTGTTGTCGTAATCATCATCTGCTTCCTCCTGTACAATACGTTTTGCTGTTTTCCTATTTACCCTTGAAGCAACACAAAAAAACAACAGTAGCAAAGTGCCACTGTCGTCAAGGCGATGGAAAAGGTAGCCGGACTTCGATTCGTGTTCCTTGATGGATAATGGAATAGACGCGTAGTGACGCAGCCGGACCATATGTCACCTCCAGTGCGCGTCGAATCAAGAACAGATTCGAATCACCTGATTCTTTTTGATCCAGTTGTTGCATCACAGCAAGCGGCATTCCTTGCCCATTGTCTGCGACTTCGATGACCCAACCCGTCGTCGACTTAAAGGCGCGGACATCAATCCGGTGATGCCGTCCTGCCTTTACGAACGCGTGACGTAGTGCATTATCGACAAGCTGTGTCACGAGGAACGGGAAAACGAAGTATTCCTCAACGGAAGTCTCGATGTCGAGATCGACCGTGATATCAGCGGATGTCAATTGATTCGGACGGCGGCGTGTACCTTCGAGCGATAGATAAGCTTTTAGCGTCGCTAGTTCCTCACGCAGTGGATGTTCATCGTGCCGCGTCGCTGTCGTCAAAAGTTGAAGCAACGCATTCAATTGATGTTTTACAGGAGTTCCGGGATCGGCTGTCCGCTGAATTTCTTCGATGATACCTTTGAGATAACTGACGTGTAACATAGGTTTCATCTTTCTACCGCTTAATCGGAGCAACTGCTCTTCTCGGTGCATGTATAACTCTCGTGCTAATAAACGGACAAGTTGTTCCGTCATTCGCTCGACCGTATCGTCAAATAGATCTTTCGAGAAATAACAGATGACACCCGCCTTTTGACCGTTGATGCGTATTGGATGAAAGCTTAGAATCTGTCCCGTCAGTTCATCTTCCTGTCGGACGGGTTCTTCTGCCTCAATCCATTGTTGTTCCTCACGTCTCGGTTGTTCGCCACAGACAGCAGGTTGCTGTTCCGTCATATCAATGACGACTTCCGTCGCTCCGAGCAAGACGACACGTTGCATTTTCGTCTCCTTTAATAATGTCGCTCCGATTTGTCGGGCGACTTCTGACGTCAACCCCTGCTTTCGTAAGGGTTGCAACGCTTGTAATAACCGATCAGAACGCTCCGTTTGTCGGACGAAGAGATCACCTTCGAGTCGAAGTTGCGTTCGTAAAATCATGATAAACAGGACGACACCACATGTGTTCGCGAACAATAGCGGAAATACCGCATGACTGATTAAATCAAGTGCCTGCGTCGTGTCTGGAGCCAGCAACAACGTGATTCCACTTTCAAAGAACAATGCGGCTAAGACGATGCCGACTGGTGGAATCAAGGCATAGTCATCCCGTAAACGCCAACGTTTCCGGTACCATCCACTCACGAGCCCAGCTACCATCGCAATGATCCAACCTGCTTCTGCCCCTAGAGAACCGAGTAAATAGCGGTGCAACCCGACTAGACATCCTGTGATCCCACCGACGATTGGTCCACCGATCAGACCGCTCGTCACGATGACTGCTAAACGTGTATCAAGTAATAAAGCATCCTTTTTGACGGATAACCCGAGTAACGGATCGATCGTTGTATCATTCGAAAGCACGATTCCCGCATAGTTCATTAAAATACCAGATGATACGAATGCTAAAAGAAGTGGTACATTCATCCCGCGGTCCATCTTGAATATGTATCGAGAAATGCGCCACTGGGATAATAGAAAGGCTAACAGTGCTAACATACCTAAACGACTCAGTAAGAATGGAATCTGATCAAGCACGGAATACCTCCTCGTTTCATAGGACGCGAATCGACAATACGGTAGTTGTAGATTACATTCCCGCTCACTCCATCATTCTCCTATCATGACCGCTGAAAGTTCACACAATCCGCAAGTTCTTAATTTTTTGACTGATGTGATATAAAAAAATCGGCTCCTCGATGAGGAACCGACCATCTTATCCTTCTGCTTCTACTTGTTCAGCTGGATGCAACCAAATCTTGACGCGATTGATTTGATAGTTCTCCATCTCCATTACTTCAACCGAAAAGTCTGGTGTATCGATGTGCTCACCGGGTTGAAGATCAATGTTGTGCATCTGAATCCAGCCGCCGATCGTATCCACGTCCTCGACGTTCGTAAATCGAATGTTGAAACGTTCTTCTAAATCCACGAGTAATACAGTACCGTCCAGTAAAAATTCGTCAGATTTGATTTGTTCGATTTCTTCGACTTCATCTGCATCGAATTCATCACGGATTTCGCCGACGATTTCTTCGAGTAAGTCTTCCATCGAGACGAGTCCTGCTGTTCCACCATATTCATCGACGACGAGTACGAGGTGTGTCCGGGTCCGTTTCATCTTCCGCAATGTGTCCTGAAGTGATGTTACTTCAGAAACGACCGGTAGTTCCTTGACGTAATGTGTCACCGGATGTTCGTTCCCGTTCGCAAAATCCGTCAAGACTTCCTTGACGTTGACGTATCCAAGAATCCGGTCTTTATCGTTCTCTTCTGTGACCGGATAACGCGTATACGGATTATCCATGAAGATTTCCATCAGTTCATTCTTCGTCAAACGTTCCGAGATCGTCTCCATCCGCATTCGTGGAACCATTAAGTCTTTGACAATATGCTCGTCAAAGGCGAAGACGTTCTGCATGAGAGCAAGTTCCGTCTGATTGATTTCACCACTTTGGAAACTTTGCGCCATGATGATTTTCAATTCATCTTCTGAGTGGGCTTGTTCATGTCCTGCTGGTTTGACACCGAACAGACCGAGGAACAGGCGTGCTGAACCGTTGAGTAACCAGATGAACGGATACATGATCTTCCCGAACACATACAGCGGACGAGCAAATAACAATGTCATGCGTTCTGCATACTGAATCGCGAGTGTCTTCGGAGCAAGTTCGCCGATGACGACGTGTAAGAACGTTACGGATACAAATGCGATACCAAACGACAAGAGTGTTGAAACAGCAGCAGAGATCCCGAAGTCATCGAAGACCGGATGCAAGATCTTTTCGACTGTCGGTTCTCCAAGTGCCCCAAGACCGAGTGCCGTGACGGTAATACCGAGCTGACAGGCAGACAAGTAATAATCAAGATCACCGGCGATTTTTTTCGCAAGGACCGCACTTTTATTGCCTTCCTGGATCATCTGATCCAAACGCGACATCCGCACTTTGACGACAGCGAATTCCGATCCGACGAAGAACGCCGTCAACACGATCAACAACACCACTAAAAATAAATTGATGAATAATATAGTATCCAAAATCCCCTAAACAGGGGTCACCTCCATTGTTTTGTATTAAAGCTGTGCAATCAGAGAAGCAATCAATGTCAGACGCCGGGACAGTTCTAAGCGAATCGCTTGTTTTTCGACTTCCGTCGACTGCAACAAACGTTGCTCGAGTCCTTCAACCGTCGTCTGTAATTGTTGTACTTCCTGATAAATCGTCTCTCCTGTTTTTTGTTCTCGTTCCGTAAAAGAAGCAAGAATCTCTTGCAGGGAAAGCCGTTGAGACTTCAAATATTCAATCTTTTCGATTTGATGAATGACCGATTCGTCATACAAACGGTAGCCCGATGCAGTACGCTCTGATGTTAAGAGACCGAGTGATGTGTAGTAATCGATCGTTCGTTTTGATAAGCCGGTGGTCTCCGCGACCTGACCGATTCGAAGTAACGCCTTCCCAAAAGATTCTCACCTCCTTGCCATAGTTAGTACTTTTATTTTATCATGTCAAAACCGTACAGTAAAACGTCATGCTTTTAATAAAAAAACGATTACTCCCGTTGATACGAGAATAATCGTTTATACACTTCTAATTTTAAACTGTGGCAATTGGCTCTTCGACCGCTATACCAACGATCGAGCGTTCTAATAATTCGACGACATCATACGTGGCGACCGCTTCATCCACTTCCTTCGCCTTCGTACCGTCACTAAGCATCGTCAAACAGTACGGACATGCTGACCCGATGACGGATGGTTGGACGGTCAACAATTGTTCCGTCCGCGCGACGTTGACACGTGCACCAACTTTTTCTTCTTGCCACATCATACCGCCACCAGCACCACAACACATGCCTTTTTCACGGTTACGTTCTGTCTCGACGAGAGTGATGCCTGGAATCTTCTCGAGAATATAACGCGGTGCGTCGTAAATATCATTGTATCGACCGAGGTAACACGAATCGTGATAGACGACCCGCTCCTTAACTTCATGTAACGGTGTAATGCGTTTCTCATCAATCAGACGAGCGAGCAATTCGGTATGGTGATAGACTTCGACATCCAGACTGAGTCCGAAGTCTGGGTACTCATTTTTGAATGTATTGTAGGCATGCGGATCAATCGTGACGATCTTTTTGACGCCATACTTCTCAAATGATTTGATGTTTGCTTCCGCGAGTTCTTGGAACAAGACTTCGTTACCGATTCGACGTGGTGTATCGCCCGAGTTCTTTTCATCGTTTCCGAGAATCGCAAACGAGATATTTGCCTCGTTCAGAATACGCGCAAACGCCATAGCGATTTTTTGACTCCGGTTATCGTACGATCCCATCGCCCCGACCCAGAACAGGTACTCGAACTCTTCGCCTGCTTTCTTCTTTTCTTTCGCTGTCGGAACGACGAGTTCATCACGGTTTTTCCGCCAGTTTTCGCGCTCTTTTCGGTTCATCCCCCACGGATTACCTTGACGTTCGATGTTTGCCATCGTCCGTTGCATTTCCGGATCCATCTTGCCTTCCATCATGACGAGATGGCGACGGAGGTCGATGATTTTATCAACATGTTCGTTCATGACCGGACACTGATCCTCACAGTTCCGACAAGTCGTACACGCCCAGATTTCTTCTTCCGTAATGACGTTCCCAATCAATGAATCCGGAACGATATCCATCTGTCCGGCTGCAGCCAGTGAAGCGATTTGATTACCTTGCGATCCTTCGAACGCAAAGGCAGGTGCCCATGGCGAACGTTGTGTGATGGCTGCCGTTTTCATATTAAGATGGTCCCGTAATTTAACGATCAAATCCATCGGTGACAACATCTTCCCAGTTCCGCTTGCTGGGCACATGTTCGTACAGCGACCGCACTCGACGCAGGCATATAGATCAACGAGTTGCTTTTGATTGAAATCCTCAATCCGATTGACCCCGAAGCTGAATTCCGCTTCGTCGTCTTCTGCTTCTTCCATGACGGATAGATCAATCGGTGCCAAACGACCAACCTTCGATGTCCGACCGAGCCAGACGTTTGCTGTACCGGCAATCAAGTGCGCATGCTTACCTTGTGGGATGTAGACCATGAAGCTAAGTAGGAACAAAAGATGCGCCCACCAGAAGAAGACGAATAATCCGAAAGCGACCGATTCCGGTACCCAGCCGAATAAGAACGCAATGCTTGAAGCGACGGGTTCACCGAGCGTCGAGTGGTTCTCATAGACAAGGAAGAATCCATTTCCGAAGAGGACGGCAACCATCAAGCCACCGATGAAGATCAAGGCAAGACCTGCTAAGAAATTTCGCTTCAGACGGACGAGCTTCTCGACATACCGGCGATAAAAACCCCAGACGACGGCAATCAAGATGACGAGCATGACGATCTCTTGAAAGAATGTAAAAAATGGATAAAGTGGACCGAGCGGGACATGCGGAAAACGCTGACCGACGGCAAGTCCTTTCCAGATAAAATCAATCGCTCCGAATTGAACGAGTAAGAATCCATAGAACATCATGACGTGGATGGCGCCACTTTTCTTATCTTTTAATAGTTTCTTTTGACCAAAGACGTTAACTAAAACTGCGTCTAGTCGTTCTTTATTCGTCAGCGTCCATTCCGCCTTTTTTCCCCGTTTAATGGCGGCATAACGACTTTTGACGAGTGATGTGAACAGATAGCCTGCATAACCGATGACGAGTAGGAAGGCAATCCAGTTGATGATTAAAAACGTATTCATGTTCGAACAAACCCCTTTCCCCCTAAAGCAGTTGTGTTGAAATGAGTATAGCATATAATGAATGACTATTCATTCATAAATTTTTAAATAAATTTCTTACTTATTCATTGACTTAATCTGTCAAAAAAATAAAACACATCCATAAAAAGTAAGTTATCGTATATATGGTCATTTTATTTATATACATATCAGGAGGTTTTCATTATGCAAGGTATTCTTCAACATCCAAGCGGTCTCGTCAAAGAAGTCAAAGTAGGCTTTTCTTGGACAACATTCTTTTTCGGCTTTTTCCCAGCTTTTTTCCGAGGCGATTTTAAATGGGGATTGATTCAACTCGTTCTTGCACTTGTCGTCGGTACTGCTACGGTAGGCTTTGGAACAGGTCTCGTCAGTCTCGTATTTTCGTTCATCTATAATAAAATCTATATAAACGAGTTGATTGAAAAAGGATATCGTCCAATCGACACCTCCTTCCAACAAGCTTTGAAACAACGCGGAATCCATACACGTCTATTATCTGAAACATCTGCTCGTCAAGAAGCAGCATTCTAAGCAAAAGAACGGATACATTCCTTCATAAGGATGATCCGTTCTTTTTGCTTACCACTTCATCTCTTCAAACATATAATAACCTTTGTGTTGTTCTGTTAAGTATGTATATAACGGAAGACGGACATCCTCACTTGTGATGTATTCCGTTAGCTCCCTTTGATTGATCCACTTCGTCTCGCTAATTTCTTCATCAGGATCATTCGGATCGAGTACTCCGCTCACCTCGCAATCAAAATAAGTGACGAGACTGTGCGCTTGATAAGTTGGCATGAAGTTCTCCGTCAAGAAGGCAAACGACGATGATGTGACTGCCAAGCCAGTCTCCTCAGCAACCTCACGACGAAGTGCTTGCTCGAGTGTCTCCCCAGCTTCAATCTGTCCACCGGGTAAGCTCCACCGATTGTCCTGACCCGATTGATTGTTGACAATGAGCAGTTGATCGCCCTTCCGGATGATCGCGACGATGATTCGATAGAGTGGATACATGACGCTTCCTCCTAAAAAGACCACCTTGTCTAAAACAAGATGGTCCACTGATTGTTTATTCTAGACCGAGCGACTGTGGCAGACGGACTGCACGTGCGAAGGCATTTTTATAATCCTTTTTCGCGACTAACTTTTCGACTTCACGGATCGCTGGATGCTGTTCGTCCGCAAACGCACCCAGGATCGTCAAGTAACGCTCATATACTTGATCGTCTTCCTGACGTGCTTTCAAAAGCGCTGTATACAGCATGACGGTATCTTCACCGTATAAGACAGGTAATTCTTCATTGATTAAAAGTAGCGTATCGATTGACTCCGGATCGACCTTCGGATTGTATTCCGTGATGACCTGCTCTGCGAGTCCTTCGAGTTGATCACGCCATTCGTTGTAGCGCGGCTCATCGTTCTCGAGCCACTCGAACCATTCCTCTTCCAACATCTGTTCCATTTGACGTACTGTTTGTTCAAATGCCATTCGTCTCACTCCGTTTCCAAGTTAAATCAATCGTATACGTACCGACTGCTTGTCCATTCATTTTTAATGTATAGCGAAACTTCATCTGCTGCGGTTTCATCTCAATCGTCTCCGTGTCTGTCTCCATCAACATTTGACCGAACTGACTGCCATACTGGCTTTTAGTCGTCTCTTTTAAAATGAAGATATGATGCATCGCAACAGGACCTTTGCGATTCAAGGCGATCTGGTCTTTTGACCATTTGATCGTCGTATCAATCGGTTGTTCATCCGGTTGAACGAATTTCACGGCAAAACCGTCCTTTGTTTCGAACAACGTGCCGTCCGCCTCAAGTTCGACCGATTCACGCATCGGACCATCTTCAATCGTCGTCACCTGTCGTAATGACACCGAGTACTTTACTGGTTTCACTTCTATCACCTCATCGTTTAGCGTACACGATTTTTTCGTCTGATGCATCTTCTGCTTACGCGCAACAAAAAAACGGATTCGATGTACTTCGAATCCGTTCAAAACATATTAGCGCACACGGTACAGACGAGCTTCGAATGGACGAAGTTCCAGTTCTGTTCCTTCGTGGTGCATCGTCGGATAGTTGCCAAGCAACATATTATCCGAATGCAAGATGATATCCGTATCGATTTCTGCTGTTTCGCCTTTTAAGTTCGTAACAATCAAGAACTGTTCGTCACCAAGCGTCCGTGTATAGGCATAGACTTTCGTATCTTCCGGTAAGATGAGATCATACGCACCATAAATCAATGTCTCTTCCATCTTACGGATTTGAATCATTCGTTTATAGAAGTTCAAAATCGAGTCTTCGTCTTGTTCTTGTGACGCGACATTGATGTCCGCGTAGTTCGGGTTAACACCGAACCATGGGGATTGATTCGAGAAGCCACCATTTTGCTCGTTCGTCCATTGCATCGGTGTGCGTGAGTTATCGCGGGACGAGTTCCAGATGACTTCCATGATTTCCTCATGTGTCTTCCCGGAAGCGAGTTGCATCTCATACATGTTTTTCGTCGCGACGTCATCATAATCCGAAATATCCGGGAACTGAACGTTCGTCATCCCGATTTCCTGACCTTGATAGATGAACGGTGTGCCTTGCATGAAGAAATACATCATCGCAAGCGACTTCGCGCTCTCTTTCCAGTACTGTTCCTCGTCACCCCAAAGGGAGACCGAACGAACCTTATCGTGGTTTTCGAGGTACAACGCATTCCAACCGGTCGCTTCAAGACCTTTTTGCCACTTCGTCAGCACTTGTTTCAGTTTGACGACGTCGACGCCTTTTTCCGCATCTGCGCGCCAGAGATCCATGTGCTCGAACTGGAAGACCATGTTCATCTTGCCGTTCTCTTCTCCGACCCAAAGGTCTGCTTCTTCCGGCGAGACGCCGTTTGCTTCCCCAACAGTCATGATGTCGTATTTCGAGAATGTCTCATCCTTTAGCTCTTCAAGATACGCATGGATGCCTTCGACGTTCATATGCATGTCAAACGACGGCACATACGGCATACCAAGTGGGTTCGGGAGATCGCCGAACGACTGATCCTTGTTGATGTGACTGATCGCATCGATTCGGAAACCATCGATGCCTTTATCAAGCCACCAGTTGATCATTGTATAGACCGCTTGACGCATATCGCGGTTTTGCCAGTTCAAGTCTGGCTGACGACGGGAAAAGACGTGCAGGAAGTATTGCTCAGTCTTCTCGTCATATTCCCATGCTGATCCACCGAAGATACTTTCCCAGTTGTTCGGTTCTCCTCCATTGATCGCATCTTTCCAAATGTACCAATCGCGTTTCTCGTTGTCTTTTGACGAACGCGATTCAAGGAACCATGGATGTTCATCAGATGTGTGGTTGACGACGAGATCAAGTAACACTTTGATGTCTCGTTTATGCGCTTCTTCCATTAAGAGATCGAAGTCTGCCATTGTTCCGAACTCATCCATAATGTCTTCATAGTCACTGATATCATATCCGTTATCATCGTTCGGTGACTTGAACATCGGACAAATCCACAAAACGTCGACGCCAAGATCCTTCAAGTAATCCAGTTTTGCGATGATACCCGGAATATCGCCGATTCCATCGTTATTTGCGTCATAAAAGCTGCGTGGATAGATTTGGTATGCTACTGCTTCTTTCCACCAAGCTCGTGTAATTGTTTGTTGGGCCGTCTCAGGGCGCGGTATCATTTGTGTCATGTGTTAGAAATCCTCTCGTAGGTGAGTCATTAGTAGGAGTTAGGTATATTTGTTCGTCCTTCATTTTGTTTTGCGCAACCGATTGCGCAAACCCTTTACTTTTATCTTATCAAATCCACTTTTAAAGTCAATGTCTCGAGGATGATTTCACCATTTCACATCAATGGGGATCACTCTTCGTTTACATCGAATATTTCAGTTGAATTTACATTACATTTACTGAATCATCCTACACTGTTTATCGGTCAATTTCTACCTTTTTGCATAACCTTTCCTTTCCAAAATGAATCTTTTTTTATTCGTTCGGGTATACCCTAACCAATGCACGTAAAAAAGGGGGATTTTCAAGATGAAGGGACAATTCTTTATTGGTGGACAATGGCTGGATCACGGACGAGAACGGACAGATGTCACGAATCCAGCAACCGGAGAAGTCGTCGGTAGCGTACCAAACGGAACAAAATCAGACGTCAATGATGCTGTCGAAGCAGCACGGAAGGCTTTTCCAGAATGGTCGAAGCGGACAGTATATGAACGCGCTGAACTCTTGGAAAAACTCTATGCCAAAATGATCGAGAAAAAAGATGAACTCGCCCGGTTAATGACGCTTGAGATGGGGAAACCGCTGGCTGAATCAGAAGGTGAAGTCCAGTATGCGGCAAACTTCGTCAAATGGTTCGCAGAGGAAGGAAAACGGGCATACGGACGTGTCATACCGACACACGATGCTTCTAAAAGACTTCAAGTCATCAAACAACCGGTTGGTGTCGTCGCCGCGATCACACCATGGAATTTCCCAGCAGCCATGATTACCCGAAAATTGGCTCCGGCTCTCGTTGCCGGATGTACGTTCGTCATCAAACCACCCACCGCGACTCCATTAACAGCACTTCGTTTACTTGAACTTTGTCAGGAAGTCGGGATTCCAGAAGGCGTCGTCAATGCCGTTACAGGTAGCGGGAAAGCACTCGGTGAATCACTCGCGACACATCCGCATGTCGATAAGATCACCTTCACTGGTTCGACCGAAGTCGGACGGACACTGATGGCTCAAGGAGCAGAGACGATCAAAGCGATGTCGCTTGAACTCGGCGGACATGCACCGATTCTCGTCTTTGATGATTGCGATCTCGATTTAGCTGTTGCGGAGACGATCAAGTCGAAATTCCGAAACGGCGGACAGACGTGTGTCTGCGGAAACCGGATCTATGTATCTGATTCGATTTATGACGCGTTCGTTGAAAAACTCGGGCAGGAGACGGCAAAATTGAAAACCGGGAACGGTCTGGATGCCGAAACCAAGATCGGTCCAATGATTAATAAAGCGGGTTACGATAAAGTTAAAAAACATGTCGATGACGCTACTTCAGCCGGTGCTCGTGTCGTCACGGGTGGAACAGGAACAACGGACGAGGAGAACGATGTCTATTATTATGAAGCAACCGTGCTCGCTGACGTAAAACCCGGCATGTTGATCATGAACGAGGAGACGTTCGGACCTGTCGCTCCCGTCCAGCGTGTCAGTTCTGATGAAGAAGCGGTTCGTTACGCCAACCAGACACCATTCGGTCTCGCTTCATACGTCTTTACGAAGGATTACGCGCGTGCCATTCGTGCAATCGAAGGGCTTGATTATGGAATCGTCGGCTGGAATGATGGGGTTCCTTCTGCTGCACAAGCACCATTTGGTGGAATGAAACAATCCGGTCTTGGACGCGAAGGCGGTAGTGAAGGACTCGAAGCGTATCTCGAGACAAAATACATCTCAATCGGTGGACTAGCATGAACGCGGCGGACTGGTTCGTCCAATGTTTAGAGGCAGAGGGAGTCACGCATATCTTCGGTGTTCCCGGTGAAGAGAACATCACATTGCTCGAATCACTTAGTCGTTCGTCGATCACGTTCATCACGACGCGTCACGAAACGAACGCTGCGTTCATGGCAGCGATGTTCGGTCGCCTGAGTGGACGACCGGGTGTCTGCTTATCGACGCTTGGTCCTGGTGCGACTAACATGATGACGGGAATTGCGAGTGCAACGATGGACCATTCTCCTGTCGTTGCCATCACAGGACAAGGAGCACTATCACGGCAACATAAAGCGTCGCATCAAATGTTTGATCTCGTTGATCTATATCGTCCGGTCACGAAGTCAAGTACGTCCGTTCTGACACCAGAAGTGATTCCGGAAATCGTCCGTCGTGCCTTTGCGACGGCACAGAGCGAAAAGCCGGGAGCGACGCATATCTCTTTCCCAGAAGACGTTGCAAAACAAGAACGAGATCAACCTGTGACTCCTGTCAAAAACGACAGTGCTCCGACATATCTTCATCCGTTGACGATTGATGATCCGGACGTTTTACGATTGATCGAGCGATCGCAACGTCCTGTCATCATTGCCGGTTTCGGGATTCACCGTCAACACGCACTTGAGGCGTTTCGGGCATTCGTCGAACAGCTGGATGCTCCGGTCGTCGAGACAATGATGGGAAAAGGCTCCATCTCCTCACAACATCCGCTTGCCGCGCATACGATCGGTTTGCCGGATGTTGATTACAACCAACGAATTCTTGATGCGAGTGATTTAATCATTACGATTGGTTATGACATCACGGAACTGCCCCCGGAAAAATGGAATCCGAAAAAGACGCCGGTCGTTCATCTGGATACGAACCCTCACGAAATCGATGCCTACTATCCAGTCGTTGCAAATCTAGTCGGCAATCTTTCAGATGTATTGACCGTTTTGACACCACTGCTTCCAAAGCGTTCCTGGAACGGTTGGCAACAGAATCGCGATAAGTTGCGCCAAGAGATTCAAGAAACATATTCCCTCGCGCTCCCTTTACATCCTCAAAGCATCGTTCGTGAGCTCGAACGGACGGTTGGTGAAGCCGGAATGGTTTTCTCGGATGTCGGAGCACATAAAGTCTGGCTCGCTCGCCATTATCAAACGACACATCCAGATCAATTGTTCATTTCGAATGGGTTTGCTTCAATGGGCTATGGTTTATCGAGTGCACTCGCAGCCAAACTTCTCTACCCCGACCGACGTATCGTCTGCGCTGCTGGAGACGGAGCTTTTCTTATGAACGGTCAGGACCTCGAGACCGCCGTTCGTTTGAAGCTGCCACTCGTCGTATTAATTTGGCGAGACGGGACATATGGTCTCATCGAATGGAAACAACAACAAGCATATGGAAAATCATCGTACATCACCTTTGATAATCCGGATCTCGTTCAACTGGCTCATGCTTTCGGTGCGCTTGGACTTCGCGTCGGTGAACACGGTTCGCTTGCCCATTGTCTTGATCAAGCTTTCGCGAGCGATGGACCCGTATTGATTGACTGTCCGGTCGATTACCGGGAAAATCTAAAGTTAAGTGAACGTCTCCGGACGTATGGAGGGTGATATATTATGACACAACCACGTAAACTGCAGTCTATTTCTGATTTTGATCAATTTGCGTCCGAGCATAGCGCGTTCGTGATTTGCAAACACAGTACGACGTGTCCGATCAGTGCCGCAGGATTCTCAGAGTATACGAAGTTCGCGGATGAAACATATGTTCCGACAGCATATCTCTTCGTCCAAGAAGCTCGGACCTTATCGAATCACATTGCTGAACACTATAATGTCCGACATGAGTCGCCACAAGTTCTTTTCATTCAGGACGGCAAATCTGTCTGGACAGCATCTCACTACGACATTACAAAGGATGCACTCGAAACGAACGTTCAGTAACGCTAACTATGAAACAAGCTTATGGCTGTTTCAAACTGAAGACAAAGCGCAATTTTCCTCTAACGAGAAGGATTGCGCTTTTTTATTTCCTACGAATCATTTTCTTCATTTAGAAAAACGCTTTCAAAACTACATAAAAAATAAAATTATCTTTCTTAGCTATTATTATTTGTAATTCGAACTAAATCGGATTAAGATAAACTACAGATAGAACGACCGTATATAAATCTGTACCGTTAGTTTAGTTAGGAGGATATTCATGCAACAAAGTGCAACTCACACAGCTCGCGCTCCTTACGGCATCCTCGCCGTTTTGATGATCGGGGCATTCATCGCTTTCTTAAATAATACCTTGCTCAACATCGCCCTTCCTTCGATCATGAAGGATCTAGCGATCGAACCAGCTACTGCTCAATGGCTGTCGACTGGTTTCATGCTCGTCAATGGTGTCTTGATTCCGACATCTGCTTTCTTGATTCAAAAGTATTCGGTTCGTCGCTTGTTCTTACTCGCGATGACCCTCTTCTCGACCGGAACGATTCTTGCCGGATTCGCAGACGTCTTCCCTGTGCTACTCGCAGGACGGATGATTCAAGCGTCGGGTTCTGCCATCATGATGCCGCTACTGATGAACGTCATGCTCGTCAGTTTCCCGATTGAAAAACGCGGGACTGCGATGGGATTCTTCGGATTAATCATGATGGGTGCCCCAGCGATCGGACCGACGTTGTCTGGTTGGATCATCGAGCACTACGATTGGCGGATGTTATTCCACTTCATCACACCAATCGCCTTAATCGTTCTCGTCGCTGGTTTCTTCTTACTTCGTGACGTCAAGGAACGGTCTGCCACTCGGATCGATCTCGCTTCCGTGGCACTTTCGTCACTTGGTTTCGGTGGCTTACTGTATGGATTCAGCTCAGCTGGCTCTAAAGGTTGGGACAGCTTCCACGTCTACGGTGCGCTGATCGTCGGAGTCATCGCACTCGTGACATTCATTTACCGTCAGCTCCATATGGAACGTCCGATGCTCAACTTCAAGATTTATCGTTACCCGATGTTCGCCTTGTCTTCTGCCATCTCGATGGTCGTCACGATGGCGATGTTCTCGGGCATGTTATTGCTTCCGATCTATGTCCAGACGATTCGCGGTATCTCACCACTTGATGCGGGTCTCATGCTGTTACCGGGTGCCATCTTGATGGCCGTCATGTCACCGATCAACGGGAAGCTGTTTGATAAGATTGGTGGTCGTCCTCTTGCATTGACTGGTTTGTTCATCACAGTCGTCACGAGTTATTACTTCAGTCAACTTGAGATGGATACGACGTATACCCATCTGATCATCCTGTATTCGTTACGGATGTTCGGGATGTCAATGGTCATGATGCCGGTCTCAACGAACGGTTTGAATCAGTTACCAACACGCTATTATCCACACGGCACAGCGATGAACAATACGTTGCAACAAGTATCTGGTGCAATCGGAACGGCGTTGCTTGTTACGATCATGTCAACGCATGCGAAGACCCGTGGCACAGAGCTCGCGGCCGAAGCGGCGAAGAACATGACAAGTCAACCGACAGCTGAAGCAGCTGCTGCTTTAAAACAGCAGATTACGATGCAAGCGACGCTTGACGGAATCAACTATGCGTTCTTCATCTCGACGTTCATTGCTGGTCTAGCATTCGTCCTCGCCTTCTTCATTAAACGGGCGACACAAGCTGAAGACATCATTAGCGATCAACGCTCATTGAACGAAACGATCGTCAAACCGCAAGTCTCCAATCAATAAGTGCAAAAGCAGTCGCCTCTCGCGACTGCTTTTTTTTTATTGTTTGAGCTATATACTGGTACCCCCCATACCTATATGTTAGAGTAAAGATAACAAAAAGATTACTAAAGGAGGCACGACTATGGCACACGATCACCCTGTCGTCCCACGAACACATGAAGAACAAGATGCCTTGATGAAACGATTAAAGCGTATCGAAGGACAAGTCCGCGGGATTGCCAACATGGTTTCTGAAGACCGGTATTGTATCGACATTTTGACGCAAACCGCATCGATTCAAGCAGCACTTCGACAGGTCGAACTACAAATCATCGAACGCCACGTCAAAATGTGCATGCATGAGGTCGCGACTCGTCAAGACAGTACGGACGCTTACGTCGATGAGTTGATGGCAGTCATTGCCCGTCTGAAAAAGTAAGGAGGGTTTTCTGATGTCAAAAACGATTGAGTTTGATATTGAAGGGATGACATGTGCCGCCTGTTCCGCTCGGATTGAAAAAGTCCTGAACCGGATGGACGGCGTCGAAGCAACGGTCAACTTACCACTCGAGACGGCTCGTGTCTCGATTTCTGATGCCTATGATGATCAAGCGATTATCGAAAAAATTCGCAAAATCGGCTACGAGGCCACGGTCAAACAAGCACCACACGCAACAAAATCGAATCGTCGGATGCTGTATCGCTTCGTCATCGCAACCGTTCTTTCGCTCCCTTTGCTCGCGAGCATGCTGACACATATTCCGAATAGTCCATTCCATCTTCCATTCTTGATGAATCCGTGGCTACAATTTGCTTTAGCGACACCGGTTCAATTCATCATCGGTGCGCCCTTTTACAGCGGGGCTTATAAAAGCTTACGAAGCGGGAGTGCTAATATGGATGTCCTTGTCGCGCTCGGGACATCGGCAGCCTATTTCTATTCCGTTGCTGAAATGCTGTTCGTCTCTGATATGCCACACCTCTACTTTGAGACAAGTGCAATTCTGATTACACTCGTCTTGCTTGGGAAGGTTCTCGAAGACCGTGCGAAACAACAGACGACAGGAGCGATTAAAAGTCTGCTTTCCTTACAAGCGAAAGAAGCCATCGTTTTGGAAGATGGGCAGGAACGGATCGTTTCAATTGAGGCGATCCAAGCCGGGATGGTGTTACTCGTAAAACCCGGAAATAAAATTCCGACAGACGGTATTGTTCGCGCAGGTGATGCGTATCTCGATGAGTCGATGTTGACCGGTGAATCCGTTCCTGTTCATAAGACTGTTGGCGCATCCGTCATTGGTGGTACGCTGAATACGAACGGTTCCTTACAAATCGAGGCGACAAAGATCGGGCAAGCAACGGTTCTCGCACAAATCATTCGCGTCGTCGAGCAAGCGCAGACGGAAAAAGCACCAATCCAGCGACAAGCTGATCGGATTTCTGGTGTGTTCGTACCGATCGTCGTCGCCATCGCGCTTCTGACGTTAGCCGCTTGGTGGATGTTCACCGGTTCCTTTGCAGAAGCGATTCGTCCTGCCATCGCGGTGCTCGTTATCGCCTGTCCGTGTGCACTCGGGCTTGCGACACCAACTTCAATCATGGTCGGAACCGGAAAAGGAGCGGAACGAGGGATTCTCTTTAAAGGCGGTGCTCAACTGGAGAACCTTCAACATGTCGATGCTGTCGTCTTTGATAAGACTGGAACATTGACAGTCGGTCGCCCTGTCGTCGTCGAGACGTTTGGCACGGAGACAGCGCTCGATTTCGCTGCCGCGCTCGAACGTCAATCCGAACATCCTCTTGCCCGTGCCATCACAGCAGAGCGGGATGTTGTGTTTGATATCGAACAGTTCCATGTCGAATCAGGACGTGGGATCACGGGACAAATCATGGGACATGATTTGATCGTTGGTTCAGCGCGAATGATCCAGGAACGAAACATCGCCCTTCCTGACTGGACGTCACTCGGAGCGACACTCGTGTATGTCGCCGTCGATGGAGAAGTCGCTGCCGGATATGCCATCCGTGACGCGTTAAAAGATTCAGCGAAAGAAACAATCCAGCGGTTGCGAGAGACTAAGGACGTGTATCTCTTGACCGGTGATCGTCGTGAAGTTGCTGATCATCTAGCAGAAGAACTCGGACTTGATCGAGCGTTCGTCTTTGCTGACGTCTTACCTGTTGAAAAGGCAGATGTCATTCAGTCACTTCAACAAACGAAACGTGTCGCGATGGTCGGAGACGGTATCAATGATGCTCCCGCTCTTGTAACGGCGGACGTCGGCATCGCGCTCGGCAGCGGCACAGATGTCGCCCTCGAAGCAGCCGACGTGACGTTGCTTGGACACGATTTAAAACAAGTTTTACTTGCGATCGAACTAAGTGAGCAGACAATGAAAAACATTCGTCAAAATCTCGTTTTCGCACTCGGCTACAATACGATTGGCATCCCTGTTGCTTTTCTTGGTCTGCTTGCTCCATGGCTTGCGGGCGCCGCCATGGCATTCAGTTCTGTCTCTGTCGTGACGAATGCGTTACGATTAAAACGTACCCCACTATCTGAAGGAGGAACTTCATCATGAAAGAAACAACGTTATCTGTTATCGGTATGACATGCAATCACTGTAAAGCGAGTGTCGAATCAGCTTTATCTGAAGTCGAAGGTGTACAACATGCTACTGTCTCACTGGAACAAAACCAAGTGACGGTACAGCATGAAGACGTTCCTCGTGAGCGCCTCGTCGATGCAATCGAAGAGATCGGCTATGATGTGCCGACTGCTTAAACATCCATGCCAAACTGCTTCTAACACGCAGTTTGGCTTTTTTGTTTTTTGAAAAGCGGGAATATACGGAGTAAGGAGGGGTTCGTATGGTACCGCAAATCGAATTCGTAGAACACTTCGACGACAACAAAGGAAAACGATTCAAAATCGAACTTTGGAATCTCGGAACCTTCACATTCAGTGCCGAGTCAGCTCGTGGACCTGTCACCCGTTTCACCTCCATCGATATTCAATTCGTTCAAACCTGCGTTCAACGAATGCGCTCGATCGTGGACGCCAAAAAAGCATTCCAGGAAGATCAACCGGTCTAATCCTGTCTTTTTTCATTCTCCTCATGGCACTTGCCATGAGTTTTTTTGTTTCCGGTCAATGTTTTTCAATATTCTCGTCTTTTTTTCGAAAACCAGTATCGCTTCGTCAAGATGAACCGATAAGAAACAGACATCATTTTATTCACATCTTGAGTATTGGAGGCAACTACGTGCGCAATCCTTTTAAAAGTAAGACTACTTCGGTTTATCAAGCTACAATCGGCTTTCCTGATTCTCATCTCATCACGAAGACGGCAGATCCTGATCTTACATCTCGTCTCGTATACATGGGGTATACAGAAGAACAGCTACAGACACTTAAATCGATGGCACCTGTCGTTCAAGGCATCTTAGATGAGGTCCTCGAGCAAGTGCTTGACCATCTATTATTGAATCCAGAGATGGCAACGATCGCGAAACAATCATCGACACGCGAACGATTGAAAAAAGTCTTTGCGGACTACTTCACGAGTCTTCTGACAGGAAACATGGATGAATCCTTCCTTGCGATGCGGACACGGATGGGACAGACGCATAAACACAACTTCGTTCCCGTCACTTGGTTCATCGCTTCATATGCTGCGTTTCAGACGTTGTTGATTCCTAAAATCGTCGAACATTATCAGCATGACCCAGCGCAACTGACAACAGCCGTGCTTGCATTGACTCACGCGATGAACTTAGATGCTCAAATCGTAACGAGTCAGTACGTCGATTCTCGTCTTCATGAAGTAACGGCAGCGAACGAGTCGCGCCGTCAACTGCTGACAGACGTCGTTCGTGTCAGTCAAGAAGTCGCAAGCTCCGTCGAACATACGGATCATGCCATCATCGAAACGAGCCGACGTGCTTCACAAGTGTTGGCAGAAACAGATCAGACGGAGCAGACGAGCCAGCAACTCGTCCAAATGACGATTGCTAACGAACGACAGATGCAACAGATGGAGCAACAATTCGCTCAATCAACACAACAAGTTGGTACTTCGCTTGAAAGCATCCACGAATTGAAAACGACGTCGGATGAGATCGTCCAGATGACACAAAGCATCGAAGCGATCGCCAATCAAACGAACTTACTCGCGTTAAATGCTTCGATTGAAGCAGCCCGCGCCGGTGAACACGGTAAAGGATTCGCTGTCGTAGCGACGGAAGTCCGGAACCTTGCTGAAAATGCCAAGTCATTAAGTAGCAGCATCAATGGTCTGATTCAAAAGAACAATGGCAACATTACACAACTGGTTTCTCAGATGGAAGACATCACACGCGCCAACACTGCATCTCAGCAAGAATTACAACAAGTCAAACAAGGAATCCAAACCGTTAAGAGTGAAATGGAAAACTCACTGACGTTGTTTGGTCGTAATAAAGAAAACCTTGGACAAATCGTCGAGACGATCCAAGGTCTCAGTAAAACGACGCAAGGCTTGACGACACTGACGACGGATCTTGTCGCAGCTTCAGAAACACACTAAAAAACAGGTCTCTCTTTTTCGGTCATAGCCGAAGTGAGAGACCTGTTTTTTTTAATTGTCTTGTTCTGCCGTGACGACAAGACGTTGATCGTACCCTTTTGAGTTTGTAAACGTACCAATGCATGAAATGAGCGTCAGTTTGTTCATGACGGTCGCACCAAAGATTGATCCGACTGGTGCTTCATCGACAGGATAGGACATGACGTTCGTCACCACGTATGACACCTGTTGTCCTGTTTTCCCTGTCACTTCAATCCGTTGCCCTTTTTTCATCTTGGCTAAATCATAAAAGACAGCAGGTCCCTTTTCATCGTCTAAATGTCCTGCTAATACGACATTTCCGGTTTGACCGGCTTTCGCACCGTATTTATACCACGCGACTTGATCCGTTTTTTTTGGCACATCCATCCGTCCTTGCTTATCCTTCCCGACGACTTCGATGTTTGCTTTCACATCGAGCGTCGGAATCATAATACGCGTTGGAATGAATGCTTCTTCGTCCACCATTTCGGATGAAGTGGACGAAGAAGACGTCGTTTCAGTTTGTTTTGGTTTTTCCGGCTTTGTAGTACCTGGAGGTGATCCCGATTGGCATCCGGCTAATACGAGTAAGAGAAGCAGACTACTCTTAAGCGTTTTGTTTACGACGGACGACATACGCTGTTCCTACTAACAAGGCAGCTGCTGCTGCGACTGCCCATGGTGTAGCAGAAGTCGTATCAGCAGAACCACCAAGTCCTGTATCTGGCATTGATGCCATTTCACCGCCATCTGGAATTAAGAGAACATCAAACGCTGGCTCGCCTTCTAGTAAACCGATTGCGAGAGCTGTATAGTTTTTGCCACTGTCGAGTTTGACGCCATCAAGTGCTTTGACGACATCCGTTGCGCCTGCAGGGCGGACTTCAAGGTCATACGTACCTGCATCGAGTGTACCGTAGTCAGAGACTTTTGAGAATTCAAGGTTGCTAAAGAGTGGGTCTCCACCTTTTGGTGCGACATCAACAGCAGGTGCATCTGGTGCAAAGTGTGCGACACGGACCATTGATTTGCCGTCTTCGCCTTTGCCGTTGTCTTCCATGACAGCAAGTTTAATATCAGCAAGTTTACCGATTGCTGCGACAGAATAGAATTTACCAGCTTCCACATTGAGTGTTTGAGAGAGCACAGGATCTTTTGTTGTTCCTGCAGCGAATACTTCTACTTTATGTTCGCCAGCTGGTAGTGTGAGGTAATCTGTAACATCTTTGAATTTTGCTCCTGATACGGCTTTTTTGCCATCGACCGCGATATCGACTGCCGGAGCATCTGGTGAAGCATGAATGACACGAACCATTGCGTCATCTGCTGCGCCTACCGGAAGCACGAATAGTGCAAACAGTAACGTAGCAGTCACAAACGATAAGAGTTTCTTCATCTTTTTTCCACCTTTCTGATTGTCAAATGTACATCGCTCTCAAACCAATGTTCTTACACTTCAGAATATTTCCGTCGTGGTGACATCTTAAACTTAAGATACTTCCGTATATGTGTAAAGATTTCAGTGTGCTATGAACTTGTTTTGAAAACACACTGACCTTCTTTTTGTTTTCGAAATAAAATACATAACAAATCAATTGAAAAGAAGGTTAGTTATGATACAGCCTCGTCACGGTTAAGTGCCTACCTGTCCGTTTTACTTCTGACGTTCTTGAATCCGATGACGAGCGGACAGGATGCCGTTTTGTTTCTAATCGGTATTTTTCTTGGTTCTGCCACCTGGGGGAGCATCCTGGCAAACATCACACACCTGCTTAAACACCAGATTGCGACGTCCGTTCTACGCGTCGTCCAATAGACATCTGTCAGTCTGATCATCGGATTCGGTGCATTCGGAGTCGTTCAGTTCTTCTTCTGAACAAAACAAAAGAGACCGACATCACGTCTGGTCTCCTTTGTCTATTTATTTAATGAATCCAATCATCATCTCGCGCAACACTTTTGCTGCTGCGATCGCTGTCATATCCGATTGATCATACGCTGGGCATACTTCTACCAAATCAGCTCCGATGACGTCGACGTCTGCTCGTGCAATCATGTGAACGACTTCGAGTAGTTCCTTCGTCGTCACCCCACCGATTTCTTGTGTCCCTGTTCCTGGTGCTGCTGACGGATCAAGGACATCGATGTCGATCGTGACGTAGACCTTTTTCCCGGCAAGTGTTGGAAGAACTTGACGAAGCGGCTCGACGATCTCGTATTTGAAAAGGTTGTAGCCTGACGTCTTCGCCCATTCGAACTCTTCTTTCATCCCCGAACGGATTCCGAACGAATAGCAGTTCTCCGGTCCGATCAAGTTCGCGATTTTCTTGAGTGGCGTCGAGTGTGACAACGGCTCACCTTCGTACTCGTCACGCAAGTCCGTATGCGCATCAAAGTGAAGCACAACAAAATCATCATAGTGTTTATCGAACGCTTTGACGACTGGCCACGTGACTAAATGTTCGCCACCCATACCGAGCGGGAACTTGCCTGCTGCCAGTAATGAATCGACGTATTCTTCAATCATATCAAGTGATCTTTGTGCATTCCCGAATGGTAACGGGATATCTCCCGCGTCAAACAACTTCGCGTCGGCGATGTCGCCATCTAAGTACGGGCTATATTCTTCTAAACCAAGTGAGACTTCACGGATACGTGCCGGACCGAATCGTGAACCGGGACGGAAACTGACCGTCCAGTCCATCGGCATGCCGTATAAAATTCCTTTTGCATCCTCGTGAGTCGGTTGACTCGCGATAAAGACTTTTCCTGAATATGCTTCATCAAAACGCATGATCCATTCCCCCTGTTCATTGGTCGTTTGCTGCTGCAAACGCCTCTTTACCTGACAACAGAGCGATTTCGAAGATCGAAACCGCTCTGTTCATGTGTGCTATAGTGACTGAACTCAGCCGTTCGTTAAATCTTTAACGAACTTCGGAAGCGCGAAAGCTGCCGTGTGAAGCTCAGGCGTGTAATACTTCGTATCGATCTCGTGGAAACGCTCTGGTGCGACAGCAAGCGGATCGTGTTTCTTTGATCCGATCGTAAACGTCCAAAGACCACTTGGATATGTCGGAACGTTAGCGATGTAGAGCTTCGTGATCGGGAAGATTTCTTTGACGTCGCGTTGAACATCACGGATCAAGTCTGGTGTGAACCATGGGTTATCCGATTGTGCGACGAAAATACCGTCTTCTTTTAATGCTTTTGAAATACCAGAGTAGAAGCCTTTCGTGAACAAGTTGACCGCTGGACCAACTGGTTCTGTCGAATCGACCATGATGACATCATACTCGTTTTCTGCTTCTGCGATATGCATGAATCCATCCCCAACGATGACTTCGACGCGTGCATCGTCCAATCCACCTGCGATGTTCGGGAGGTATTTTTTCGAATACTCGATGACTTTTCCGTCGATTTCAACCAAAACAGCTTTTTCGACGGACGGGTGTTTCAAGACTTCACGGATGACTCCGCCGTCTCCTCCACCAACGACCAGAACCGATTTTGGATTCGGGTGTGTGAACAATGGGACGTGCGCGACCATCTCGTGGTAAACGAACTCGTCCTTATCTGTCGTCATGACCATTCCGTCAAGTAACAACATCGTACCGAACTCGTCCGTTTCAACCATCTCTAGGCGTTGAAACTCCGTTTGTTCGCTCTCATAAACGTGGTTGACACGGAATGTGATACCGTAATCTTCCGTTTGGTGTTCCGTGAACCATAACTTTAATTTTTGTTCCATTTGCGATAGAACCCCTTTCTTTCATCAAGACAAAAGTTGTTCGTATGCGAGTGGCGTTTACGGCGCTTCTTAATCATACAAATGCGAGTATACCGAATTTCGAAAGAAACTTCTATATAATTTGAAAATTTTTGTCTTCCGTGTTTATTCGACGAACGTTACGATTTCATCAAGCGGGCGACGTTGCTTATCACGTTTCGGTTCGTCTGCCCGGTAACCAAATGCGACCATGACCGGAACCGTAAAAACAGAACGATCGAGCAGTCCACGACCGCCGAGTAATTGCTCGACTGCTTGTTGGTCAAACCCTTCGATTGGACAGGAGTCAATCCCGATTTGTGCTGCTGTCGACATCATGTTTCCGAGTGCAATATAGGCTTGTTTCGCTGCCCAGTCTTCCATCGCTTTCGGGTTATGACCGATCGCGAAATCCTCCTTTAAAAACAGACCGTATCGCTTCGTCCGTCCGGCTTTCGCTTCTTCAGATAGACCAAGGAAATCCATCATCTGCGTAACATGCGGTCCATCTATCTGCATTTGTTCTCCTGTCCGAGCGAGGAACAAGACGAAATGACTCGCTGTCGGTAATTGTCCTTGTGCGCCCCAAGAAATTTCTTTAAGCGCTTCACGGATTTCTGGATTTTGAATGACGAGCATGTTCCATGGCTCATAACCGAACGAGCTTGGTGACAGACGCGCCGTTTCCAAGATAAAACGGAAATCCTCTTCTGGGATCATTTGACCGTTAAATGCCTTTGTGGCATGACGAGATTGAAATGCTTCGAGAATCGCTTGCTTTTGTTGTTGTTTTCTCATAAGAAATGCCTCCTTTAAAATGATGACTGCTTTTGTTATATCAAATCCAATTTCGGACCGCCTCTGATTTGCTCAGATTAGTCATTACGTTAGTTTTTAAGTAAAACGGGAAATAAGAATATTAACGTCTTTCCTTTCACTATTTAAAAATCATTTTAAACATTTGATTATCCGCCATTTTACACCTTTCCTCTCTGGTAATTCCCTAATTTCTATGGTTTCATTTCCCAAACGATTTGCTTTTTCACCAAAGTGTTTGTTACGGTAGTACCCTGCGTGATTAGGTTTTGTTATCGGATGCACGGGGTAATGATAATGTCGTTGTCATCATTTGATACAGAACAACCATGTAAAATTCGAAAGAAGGTGTGGAACACGATGGAAAATAATCGAAAAAGTAAGATTACAAAAGTCTTTATGGTATCCGTCATTTTCTGTGTGCTCTTTACCATATGGGGAATCTTACCGGAATCCCTAATCGGTGCAGCTAGTCTCGGAAATGTCACAGCTAAAGCACAATCCTTTGTCTCTGACGGATTTGGCTGGCTTTATCTTCTCGGCATGAGTGCTTTTTTAATCATTGCTATCTTTTTAATCTTTTCCCGCTTCGGTTCCATCCGACTCGGTAAGGATTCGGACCGACCTGAATATGGTCTCATTTCTTGGTTTGCCATGCTCTTCAGCGCTGGTATGGGAATTGGTCTTGTCTTCTGGGGTGTCTCAGAGCCTTTGACGCATTTCCATACACCGCCGGTCGCAACGGATGATCCGACGGAAGCGGCACGACTCGCGATGCGCTATTCGTTCTTCCACTGGGGATTACATCCGTGGGCCTTGTATGCGATCGTCGGACTTGCCATCGCGTACTCGACATTCCGAAAAGGACGTCCTGCTACGATTGGCGACACGGTCGCTTCATTGATGAAGCCTCAGTTCGCTTCAGCCGGTAAAGGTACCGTCGAAGTACTCGCCATCGTCGCAACGGCGTTCGGTGTCGCGACGTCACTTGGTCTCGGTGCGCAACAAATCTCAGGTGGACTGAACTTCTTGACAAGTAGTATTCCGAACTCATTTGCTACACAAATGATCATTATCGTGATCGTCTCGGTCCTTTATATGATGAGTGCCGCATCTGGTCTTGATAAAGGAATCGTTCGTCTCAGTAACGCCAACATTGTTCTTGCTGTTCTATTGATGGTCGCCGTCCTTTTCCTCGGACCGTTTAGTTTCATCATGGACCTCTTCGTCCAAACGACAGGAGCTTATCTGCAAAATTTACCAGTCATGAGCTTCCGCGCATCTGCTTTTAATCCAGATGAACGCGGCTGGATCAACGATTGGACGATCTTCTACTGGGCGTGGTGGATTTCATGGTCACCATTCGTCGGTACGTTTATTGCTCGTGTCTCGAAGGGACGAACGATTCGTGAGTTCGTCATCGGAATCATGCTCGTCCCAACGATTTTCGGATTGCTTTGGTTCTCTGTTTTTGGCGGATCAGCAATTTGGAATGAACTGTTCCAAAACGTCAATTTGATCACGACGATTAACGATAAAGGAGTCGAAACCGGCATGTTCGCTCTGTTTGAGACATTCGGTGGATTAGGCACATTCCTCAGTATCGTCGCTGTCTTCTTGATCACGACGTTCTTCATTACTTCGGCTGACTCCGCGACATATGTTCTCGGGATGCTTTCGTCTGGTGGTAGTCTCATGCCAAGCTTACGCATTAAGCTCGCTTGGGGTGTTCTCCAGTCTTCGATTGCCGCTGTCTTACTTTATGCCGGAGGATTGAGCGCCTTGCAGGCTGCTTCAGTTCTTGCCGCCTTTCCGTTCATCTTCGTCGTCGGTATGATGATTATCGCTCTATTTAAGGAGTTATCAGATGAACCTGATGCCCAAAAAGAAGTAACTGATTTGAAGCAAGATGCTTAAATTGTTTTGAACTCCTCCTTCCGTCGCATACGGAAGGAGGTCTTTTTTGTTATCCTGAATTATGCTGAACAGAAAGAAATGAGGTGACTCATGCGAAAACGTACACGTTGGCTCGTATCCCTTGGGATTCTCGCCCTAGGTAGTTGGTTTTTATATCGTGAAAATAACGTCATCGACGTCTCAGAGATCACAGTGACGTCGGGTCGCTTGCCAAAATCATTTGATGGCTATCGCGTCGTTCAAATCGCCGACTTACATGGCAAAGCGTTCGGATCGGATCAACAACGACTATTGAAAAAAATTAGTCGTAAATCACCAGATCTCGTCGTCATGACTGGCGATTTGATTGACTCGAGGCGAAACGGAGAAGAAGCTGCCCTTACACTTATGAAAGCGCTCGTCGATCGATACCCTGTCTACTTCGTCACCGGGAATCATGAAGTCCGACGAAATTTAACGATTTTACCGAAACTTGAGCAGCTCGGTGTCACCGTTCTTCGGAATGAAACGCGTGTCATCGAGTATAAAGGACAATCGATTTCGTTACTGGGTATCGATGATCCGACGACGACACGTTGGCGCGAAGGACTATCAGAACCGGATGGGATTCGTCAAAGTCTCAATCAAGCACTGCAAGACGTATCGCCTGATGCGTTCCAGCTCCTGCTTGCGCATCGTCCGGAATATAAATCCTTGTATGCAGAGCGTTCCGTTGATCTCGTCTTATCCGGTCACGCCCACGGCGGACAGATCCGCTTACCTTTTACGGAAGGTCTGTATGCGCCTGGTCAAGGATTCTTTCCAACCGTGACGGCAGGCCGCTATCAGGAACAGCAGACTGAACTGATCGTCAGTCGTGGTCTCGGGAACAGCCTGTTTCCGTTTCGTCTGTTCAATCATCCAGAACTCGTCGTCTTGACGCTGAAACGACCATGAAAAAAGAACGTGTGCCGCGGCACACGTTCTTTTATTTAGACCAACGCTTCATGTAAAGCAGTGTCAGCATTTTCCCACATCTCAGGTTTATGAGTCTTTAAGAAATCACGTAACAATTCCTTTGAACGCTCATCCATGTGATCGACGACGATCCGTCCTTTAAGGGATTTATCCATCTTATTGACGTGGTCGGCAAGAATCTTGAATCCGCGCCGTGCTTCTGCATCGACTAGCAGGTCACAAGCAGCCACACCACCGTAATAGAAGCCTTCAGGTTTACGACCAACCGTCACCCAGACGATCCAGTACAGTTTACCGTTCGGTGTATCGACTTTATCCGTCGTGAACTTGACGCGTTTCTCGATTGCTGCTTTTGCGTGCATCGCACCCATATCGATGTAAGCTTCACCGTCTTCCGGAGAAATGATGACTGGTGACATACTATTTAAACTGAGTGTTCCGACACCGAATCCTCCGTGACCGTCTGTAGAGTTATCTGAAATGATATTGAAGTTAATCTTTTTTTCCATCGTGTTTTGTCCCCTTTTATTCCTGTTGCTTCTATCATACCGCATTCCGAGGTGTCTGCAACCAGTCACTCGTAACGGAGTAACTGTAATTGATCCTCTGTCGCTCGGCGAATCGTCGGGAGACGATAACACGTCATGGATGCAATCTCCTCGTGGGCTGGGGGATTGACCTCTTCGAGATGAAGCAAAGCACGATCAAACAGGGTTTGCGCTGCACGACCGAATAAAAAGAGACGTTCCAGCGAAGAACACTGCGACCGAATCGCACGTAACTGATGCGCCAGTTCTCGCACCTTTGCCTCAACCTCTTCTTCCATGTCGGCTGTCGGTTTTCGATTTTGAAACAACGGTTTGAAACGTACATCGTCCTCAAGCAATGTCAGCATCCCGTATCGCTTCGCTTCTTTTTGATTCAGCAGTTGAGCGAGTTTTTTATCCGTTACGAGTCGACCGAACGGGATGTTCTGTTCAAAGACGATATCTGCAACCTCGAGTCCTTTAGGGCCAGACAATGGATAAGCTGTATCTTCTGGTAACGTCCGATCAAAAATCAGTAGCGTATGAATTTTTTTTCGTATGATCGCGTCCATTATGTCTCTCCTTTTCTGCCGTATGTGTATGACTACCTTCGCTTCCGACAAGAATAGCTCCTACCTTATACCCTTCTTTTTCGAAAACGATGTTCGAATTGACGAATCCCCTATCGAATGCGCTATACTGATGGCGTATCGTCATCATGCTAGAGGGGGAAATGAAGTCATGCCATATGTCACGGTTAAAATGTTATCGGGTCGTACAGTCGAACAAAAACGCGCCTTGATTGAAAAAGTCACGGAAGCGGTATCGGAAACGACAAATGCTCCAAAAGAAAACATCACGGTCTTCATCGAAGAGATGGAAAAAACAGATTATGGTCAAGCTGGCGTCATGTTTGCAGATAAATAATCAACAAGAGACGTCCGGTCGTTACCGCACGTCTCTTTTTCCCATCTACTTGATCTCCAAGGAGGAATTCTTATGACTACTGTTACTGTACTTGGTGCGACCGGTCGAACGGGTCGCCCTCTAATCGATCGTTTATTAAAAGATGGCTACGATGTCCAAGCACTCGTGCGTTCCGCGTCATCGGACTTACCAGTTCACGATCGCCTTCATATCCTGACGGGAGACGCCACAAACCCGGACGATCTTGAACAAGCACTCGCAGGAAGTACCGCTGTCTTCAGTTGTCTCGGTACCGATCAACAGCAGGTTCTCTCGACAGCAATTCCACATCTCGTCACCAAGATGAAGGAAGCAGGCATCGAACGGATCGTCTTCATTGGTACAGCAGGCATTCTCGATGCGTCAGAAGAACCTGGAAAGTATCGTTTCCAATCGAGTGAATCCCGTCGCCGCTCGACAATCGCAGCAGAGGATCACCTGAAAGCTTATTTGACTTTAAAGGATGCAGACGTCGACTTCACCGTCATCTGCCCAACACAATTGACGGAAGATAAAGCACTTGCTGCTGACGACTTGTTGATTGAGACGACACGCTTCACTGCATCGACAGGACCGATTCCCCGGGAAAACGTCGCGCAGTTCGCTTACGAAGTCTACCGTGACGGAACCCACCATCGCGTCCGCGTCGGAATTGCTTCGCACGGTGAAACGAAATAATAGACAAAAAGAGCAATGGATCTGCTGATCTATTGCTCTCAGATTGTAGACAAACCCTCATTTCGTAATTGAAATGAGGGTTTGTTGTATGTACTCCCTATTAAAACGTAGTGAAGACATGGATTCCCGGGGGAATCCCAGGACCAATTCGCAAGCTTTTTGAGGTTCAAGGCAATGAAAGTAAGCATCGCTTGAAGCGTCGTTTTTTTCAGCCCTCGATAGCGGCTCCAACGCATGCCATGCTTCTCTTTGGTGTCCGCGAAGACACGCTCAATTGTTTCCTGACGCTTGCGATACAACGCACGATTCACGACTGTATGTCTGAGATGCTCCACTTCATCCATCGCCTCTTGCCAGAGATGGCGATGGATGACTTTTCTGTGGTCGCGACTTTGCGTACATTGGGATAGAAGAGGACATGTCTCGCACACAAAAGGATTCGAGACATATTCACGGTATCCGTCTCGCGTCGTCGTTCGATAACGGAGAACTTGATTGTTTTCACATAAATAACAGTCATAATGTTCGTCATAGTAAAAGTCTTTTGTTTTTAACATTCCTTTTACCCCTCTGGGGCGTGTATAAGGGAAGACGGGTAAAATGCTTTGTTTGAGAAGATGATGGGCGATTGGAACAGTCTTATAGGCAGAGTCAGCGACGACTGCGAATGGTTGTCCGAAATGGTGCGTGACAGTTTGAAGAAGTGCCGGAAAGACGATACTGTCGTGGACACTTCCGGGCGTTACAATCATCCCGAGAACGAAGCCGTACCGATCACAGGCGGTATGGCACGAATAGGCGAATTGCTTTTCACGCTCNTTTTGTTTTTAACATTCCTTTTACCCCTCTGGGGCGTGTATAAGGGAAGACGGGTAAAATGCCTTGTTTGAGAAGATGATGGGCGATTGGAACAGTCTTATAGGCAGAGTCAGCGACGACTGCGAATGGTTGTCCGAAATGGTGCGTGACAGTTTGAAGAAGTGCCGGAAAGACGATACTGTCGTGGACAYTTCCGGGCGTTACAATCATCCCGAGAACGAAGCCGTACCGATCACAGGCGGTATGGCACGAATAGGCGAATTGCTTTTCACGCTCCCCCTTCACGTAATARCCACTCTCCGGATCGGTCGTACTCTCCTTCGTCTCGTGTTCTTCAGCTTTCTTYATCTTGGGGGTGAAAGGCTTTTTTCCATGCAAAATCCGATCCTCGTTGACTTCTTGGTCTAGTTCTTCTTTGTACTGTTGTGCGGCGCGTCGAACGAACTTCTTCTTATACTTCCGTTTGTTCGCGTTTGCTTTGATGTGGGTKGAGTCAATGAAGAGGACCGMCGGGTCCACGAACCCGGCTTCGACTCCTTGCGTGAGGACCCGATAAAAAATACTCTCAAAGACGTCTGTATCCTGAAAACGCCGGACGTAGTTTTTGCCGAATGTAGAGAAGTGCGGCACCTTCTCATCCAGACCAAGACCTAAAAACCAACGATATGCCACGTTGGTTTCAATCTCTTTGATGGTACGCCGCATAGAGGGAATRCCGAATACATATTGAAGAAGCGCCATCTTGATTAACAGAACGGGATCGAYACTTGGTCTGCCTGTGTTTTCGCTATACAAGTTCTTTACGGCACTATAGATGAAGTCGACATCGATGACTGCATCTATTTTTCGGACGAGATGGTCCTGAGGGACCAGTTGTTCCAATGTGATGGTGATATTCTCTGAGCGATGATGGTGATCTCTCTTACCCATCATAGGAAGTCCTCCTTCTTCTTTTCTACTTTTTTATACCCGGAAGAAGGATCAGAGAAGCGTTTTGTTCACTCGAAATCGCTTCCTAGGGAAAAACAAACAAGAGCGACCCTGCAGCGAAGCGAAGCGGCGCGATGCTTGTCCCAGGAAAACGATTCGAGACGAACAAAAAAGCGCAATCCTTCTCGTCAGAGAAAAATTGCACTTTGTCTTCAGTCTGANGAAGCGGCGCGATGCTTGTCCCAGGAAAACGATTCGAGACGAACAAAAAAGCGCAATCCTTCTCGTCAGAGAAAAATTGCACTTTGTCTTCAGTCTGACGAATGCCCAGTTCCTGTAGTCGTGCTAATTTTTCATAGGTAGCCGTCTAATACGATAAGGCGGCGGATTCCGTGATTTCGAGCTCGAGGTATGCCGGATTCATTCCTGTCTCTGTGAGAATCGTTTCGACGCGACGTAGAAATTTTTGACTCGCGAACTGAAGTGGGGAGACGTTAACAGCAATCGAGAACGGTTCCGAAGTCAGGTCTTGCCAAGTGACCCAGCGTAGGCAAGCGGTACGTAACACCCAGTCACCTAAGGCGTGAATCGCCCCGGTATTTTCAGCAACGGGAATGAATTCGGCCGGTGAGACGAAGCCAAGCTCATCATGCGTCCAGCGTGCCAACACTTCAACACCAGTCATTCGTTCCGTAACTACTTCGATCTTTGGTTGATAGACAAGCTCGAAGGCTTCTGCTTCGAGTGCCTCCGTCATGAATTTTTCAATCTGGACGGTTCGCAAGATATCGTTTCGATTCTCGACCTTGAATTCCTTGATCGTGTTTTGCGCTTCAGTAAACGAAGCATGGAGTGCCAGTTTTGCATACTCGATCAGTTCTTCTGCTGTTGTGGCGTCTTCCGGGTAATGACTAATCCCGGCGCGCATTGTCAGCGTAATGACGGTTCCGTCGATATCAAATGGTTGTGATAAGGCAGCGTAACACTTCTCGGCTTTTTGTGTCGCTAGCTGACTGCGTTCGTCAACGAGGAGAACAAGAAATTCGGATGAATCAAGGCGTGCTAGGACATCACGCATGTGAATCGTCGCTTGCAGACGTTCTGCAATTTGCAACAACAGACTCTCGACGCCTTTATGTCCGAGCATATCACTTAGAGAACGCCAACAATCCATACTGAGCGCGAGGCACGAAATCGGAATCGCTTGTCTAATCTGTTCCTCGATGAAGAGTGTAATCTTGTCTCGATTCGGTAAATCCGTCAACCGGTCATGAAAGGCAAGGTGTTCGAGTTGCTGCTGGGACGACACTTGATCGGTGACGTTGCGAAAGAACCACAGTGTCTGATTCAAGTTCTCCCCTTTTAGCGGATGATTAACGACTTCAAGGATGCGTTCGTCGACGTGTAGCATCTGTTTTGTGTGGTCAGGAACATCAAGACGTAAAGTCGCGTCATGTTCCGTTAAGTATGGGTGGCGTTCCGGGAAAAAATCATGAAACAGCGAGTTCGCATATTGAATCAGACCATCAGGATTCGTCGTCACGACACCATCTTCGGTTGATTCAAGAATCGTCGCTTGGATGAAGTCACGTTTACGTAACTGAAGGTCAAATAAGACGGAAGCGAAGAAAACGATGAATAAAAAGAGCGTGACGATTGAAACAAGTGTCAACAGCATCGCTGGTTCGATAACTTGATCACTCGTGAACGATGGAATCATCTGAAACTCTAAACCGAGCATGCCAACGTGATGCATCCCGGAGATCGCAATACCCATGATGAGAGCAAAGAAGACTTTCGTCTGAACCAGCATCTGTTGCTTCGCGTAACGCGAAAAGAAACCGATATAAAGTGCGGTCCAAGAAGCAGCAATCGCAATTAAGATCGAGAGCAACACATATCCTGTATGATACTGAAGGGTCATTCCCTGTAAAGCGGCAATCCCGACATAATGCATGCCGGCAATCGCACTTCCCATCAAGAAGCCGCCAAGAACGAATGATTCACGGGACATGCGGCGGGCAACGAGATAAAAGCCAAGGATACATCCCGTCATCGCGATGATGACCGACAGAAAGACGAGCGGGAACGAGTAGGTCGCATCCTTCAAGGTACCGTGACCAAGCATCGCGACAAAATGCATCGACCAGATGCCGAGACCTAAAATTGATCCACCGGCAATCAACCAAAGATGTTTCGAATGATCAGTCGCCGTTTTGACACGTCCCGCGAGTTCAATTGCGATGTAGGCGGATGTTGCGGCAATCAGATAAGATAACGTGACGAGTAAAAAATCAGTATGAGCATGCATCGTATGGTTTGGCATGATGAAAGAAGTCACCTCGGCAGAGTGAAATGTTTAATCGAATGGTAAAGGTGTAATCTAGATACCCTTTTTCATTCAATCATATACATTTTTTTTAAATAACATCTGCGGGTGCGGAAAAAATCATAGCGTATCGATTATAGATGAAGACCGACAAGGATTTTATGATCCATTAATTTTGTGTACTGGAGCGTATGGAAAAACGGATTTCCGAAGTCGCATGGTTGAAGATGGACATGAATCATGTGATAACTGTAAGACAAGTTTGGGTTTGCCTTTAGCAGATTCAAAATCGTCTGTTCTTGGGATGCTGGGCTGATGTCATAGATATGAAACGAGATGATGTTATGACGGATGCGAAACGGGGCAATCGTGAGGGTGAACGGTTTATGATGGGCAAAGCGATGTTCTGTTGAGACGGTCGATCCGGTAATCACGAGTTCGTGTGGGGTGATGCGTAATTTCGGGTGCCAGAAGTCTTTGAATTCGATTGCGATGATATCGCGTAAGTCTTCTTCCGTCACATACGTCGTGACGAGAATATCTGAGGGATTGCCAAGATAGTCGTTATCCGTATTCATATGTAAGCTCCTTTATCGATTAGTGGATGGAATCAATGCGCTGTCGTTCAGGGTAAAGAAAGATATGTGTTCTCTCCTGCTCTACAGAAAGTAGATTTAATATGATTGTAACTTTTTTCCTTATTTTTGTTTTTCACTCATTGATCGTTTAGGGAAAGCGATTCTTGATATTTCATCGAAAATCAATCGTGTGTTCCATCACTTGTCACCATACAAAGGAGGAACTACCCATGACTCACTATGATTATCTCGATCAGTATTTATTGACGGACTTCTCGCGGACAGCCCATACGATCAAGGCGTACCGGAGTGATCTTCGGCAAATGCGTTTGCATCACGTCGACTGGTCAGTTGCGTCCTTACGACGCTACTTTCACTGGATGAGAGCACATTATAAGCCGTCGACGATTCTGCGACGTTATCACGTCTTACACCGGCTCGGAAACGTTCTCGTCGAGCGGCGACGGATCAAAAAAAATCCGATGGTCGAGATTCGTCCGATCGTCCATCAACGTCTCCAAGATGAAACGTATCATGATAGTGAAGAGTTGATTCCCGTGATTCGACAGATTGATGATCCAACCTATCGCCTTTTCTTCGAGGTGCTCAGTCAAACGGGCCTCCGCTTCATGGAGGCCCGTTTGTTGACGGTGCAGGATTTTGATTTAGCGAAGAACGAACTGTACGTTCGTCACGGGAAAGGCGGTCGAACGCGGACTGTTCCAATCGGGGAGACCCTTTGCGATAAGATTAGTCTGTTTCTTACAGGTCGCACGACCGGCTATTTGTTTCAATCCGTCACGGGACGGATGATCAATGAACATGCGGCGAGAAAGGCACTACGCGAAGTCGGGTTTACGTCTCTAAAGCGTCACGTTCGTCCACATATGCTGCGGATCGCCTATGCGACCTATCTTTATCAGCAGGCAGGATTGAAGTTGCTCGATATAAAGCGTCTGCTTGGTCACGCCAGCATCTCGACGACGGAAGGATATATCCGTAGCCAGACGAATCACGTCCGGGACGTTCTTAATCGTCTGTCCGCTTGAGGCGATTAACCGACGAATGAGCAATGTCGTGTGACGGTAGGACGTAGTGTTGGGTCGTCCGAACATCGCTGTGACCGAGCAGGCGCATGATTGTCAGAATGTCCGTCTGGTGCACGTGATAAAGTGTCGTCGCAAACGTCACCCGGATGTCATGCGGCCGCAGGATCCGTCCAAGACATCTGTTGCTCGCCTCTTTTAAGACACGGCGAAATTTTGCCGGATTGACGGGTCGTCCGCTGTCTTCGCAAAACAGTGGGATGGCGTCAGGACGGATCGTCTCGATGTAACGCGCTAGGACATCGCGCAACGCATGATGCAGCGGAACTTGACGTGACTTATCCCCTTTACCGCTCCGGACGAGCAACTGATCGCGCGCAAAGTCGACGTCTGCAAGCTGTAAGTCACGGGATTCTGAAAACCGCAGTCCCGTGTGCAGGAGCAGAAAACTAAAGGCGTAGACAGTCTCGTCGCGAATCGTCTCGAGGACACGATGGACGTCGTCGTACGTAAAGGCAAGTCGCCGATGAGATGTGGGAACCGGTTTTTTGATGCGTGCCAACGGATTCGTCTGGAGCGAACGTTCAGCGACGAGTTGATCGAACAGAATCGACAGAGCATGCAGGCGCCGGGCTGCAGTTGCTGGGGCGTAAGTGTCACGCAAAAACTTAGCGTAACGTTGCAGCGACGGGACATCGATCCGTTCGACATGACGACAGAGATGCCGTACGTCCGAGCGATAGGCTTTTTTCGTCAAAGGGCGATAGTCCGCCTGTTCAATGATCGCAAGTAGGCGTTCTTGATAATAGGGCATCATCCGAGGAGGAACTGGACTTTCTGCCGGAGTTCCGACTTTAATGAGCGCAGTCGCGCCGGGGAGTAACCGAGCGTCTCTTCTGTTCCGTGCATCAAGGCTTCGAGAAACGTGTACTCCTTATTCGACAGATCCCGTTTAAGTTCGCTGAGGAGATAACTAAAGGAGACGTTCGGCGTCCGAGGAAGCTCCGGCATCGTCTCGACCGCGACTTCGGTCGCAAGCGTCCGGTTGCGGGTCGCTAAGTAGTCGAGCATCGCCCCTTTTGCTCGAATCCGGGCGAAGGTGACAGTCATGACCTTTCCTTCTTCAATTGATTTCCAAAGTCGGAGCAGGGCGGCTTGCCGGCATTCATCATGTTCATTCGGGTGGATCGAGAGGCGGGACAGGAGGGAGTTGACGAGGGGAATCCAGTTACGTAGTAAGTCGTTCATGAGTATCCGTTTCTTCAGATATGCATATCTGTTATGTATTCCGCGGTAGTTTTAGTATAAGTAGAGTTATCCGCTCGATGCAACGCCCCATTTCTTCAATCATGCCAACGGATTCTTCAACTTTTAAGTAGCGTAAGTGATACAATTCTGCGTCACTCTATCCATTCGCTTCAGATAAACCCGCATTCTCGCGCGATTGCTTTCAGGATAACTCTACTTATCCGCTGGAGTGTTCGGAAAGTATTTAATCTACCATGATTAACTTTAATATCTAAAAAATGTTTAATAGATTACGATTTAAATGATTACGATGAAAAAATATGCCTCTTTTTATTCCTGAAATACAGAATAAAAAGAGGCATATTTTTATTTATTCTGACGTACATATCTTCGAACTTCGCCTCTTAATAAATCCATGAATACACTTGTCTCTAATAAAAGAGGAGTAACGTAGGGTTCTAGTTCGCTGACTAATTTGCGCTCTAAAGCATGTAATAGCTGATGATCAATTGATCCGCTTTGATTGTAGTAATTCTGAATGATGTTCATGGTTGCGCTGTGATCATGAAGTAGGTCTTGAATATAGGGCTTTATTTTATGCTGGGATGTGACGGTATGGGTTGGTGGTGTGAATCGTTCATATGTCTTTTGTGAAAAAGTAGACTGCGTTGTTTCCAATGCGGGCATTATAATAGGTAGGTTAAAACGAAATTGTTTAGCCCATCCAAAGATAAGTAGAATCCAGAAGGGCATTAAATTATCAAAATCATATGTCACGATTCCCCAAACACCAGCAGCAAAAACGAGAATAAGAAATGATAGCTTGTACATATGTAGACTCCTTAAAACTTCACAGGAATGGAAGTTTGTTTAGTGTAATCAGCATTGAAGAAAATCAGTTTAACTTGTTTTACATCACGTGGTGCTTCGAAACGAATATCATACGTTTTAGTAGTTTTACCCTTGATGGACGATACATGTGTTAAATCTCCCTTTAAAGAACCGAGACCTGTCTCTAGTTGATCGTAATATATGGTGTATTGAGCATTCGATATATCAAAAGCAGTTTTAGTTTTAGCAGTTAGTACGAGTTGGACTTGAAGTGACATCATCTTTTGTTTCAAATTACGTTTGGCATACACATTTTTAATTTGAATACGCCCAATCTTAGAGTCATACCAAGTTCTATTTAAAGATATGTTTTGATTTAAGTATTTTTTCATTTTTTTAGCATCTTCGACTTTCTTTCGCTGTTGTTCTTTCTTTCGTTGTTCTGCAATTTGTTTAGCTTTTCGTTTTTCCTCTTGTTGCCTTTTTTTCTCAAACAACTGTTTTTTATGACGAGCAATCCGTTCCTGTTCTTCTCGTTGTTTTTTTTTAATCAGTTCGGACTCTGATAATTTCTTCTGATTGGAGTCTTCTTCGGAGTCTGCTTCGACTTGAAGTGAGGTTGTATTTTCTACTTGGAGTAGACTTAAGAAAGAAAAAGAATGATTGTGATTAACAAATAAAAGCGCGAAGAAAAAGACAGTCAACCATCCAACACGACGACGAATTTTATAATGAATTGATGACTCGCCGATTTTGAACTTAAAGGGGCGAAACGAAAAACTGAATATACCGCCGATGAAAATAGCAAAGATATTCAATACGATAGATGGCTGCGGTAGAAAAATTAGGCACACGCCCATCAAGATACAAACTAATATAAACAACGGATATTCTGAATTTGGCATGGTTTTACGCCGTGCGAATCGAGAACAGATCAGTGCAGAAAGGATGGCATAATCAAAGGTGAATAATGAGTTTGAATAGACCGTTCCTCTGACTAAAGCAAAACAACTAGCTGAAAGAAGTGAAATCCAAATCAGGCGATTAAGTAATGCGATCGAACCGAGGTAAGACTCAAGATTTTTGGAAAGATACCAAAAGAAAATCAGTGCAACAGCTTGGTAAGAAAGTGATTCGATTGGAAAGAAAGGATGGAAAAACAACCATGTCAGCATGTATGTATCGTTTGACCAAAGAAAGTCCAATACCCAAGATAGTACTATAAAAAATAAAGAACTAGCCGTAATAGAAAGTGTGACAGGATGGTGCTTCCACTCAAAACTGAAAAAATGTTTAATAGATTGTTTCATGAAAAATCTCCTTTTGATGTTCTAACATTTGTCGTCAATCCGAGTAAAAGAGAAAAATAACAAGTGTCATTTATGTTGTAGTTAACTAAGAATAAAACACACTTTTAAATTTAATGAGTATAGTATCAAGACATAATGCGAAGGGAAAATTTATTTTATTGTATGCTCTATAACTTCATGATTAAGAGGTGGTGGTATACGCCCATTAAATATTGTACTTAAATTCAGTTTACTATAATTTTTAAAAAAGGAAAATATTATAACTTTTTATAAACGAAATAAACATATATAGTAATTTAAAAGTATGATTATACTTACAAGAAGTAATGATTTTATTAAGGTATAGTAGTATTACTTTTTGATTATCAGCTTCGTGTAACTGAAAAGATCATCTTATCGGTCATTTCAGCGAGATTCATTTAAAACATTACGAGAGGCGTGCGGATCTATCTTGTGGTCTATAGCGAATTCTCCTTTTTTAGTTAAGACTAGTTAAGACTCTTTTTGCTCAATAACGCTGCGTGCATTTGGCAATTCTATTCTTCTAAATGTTAATTATAAGAGTAGTTATTTTAATGCTTAAATTCATAAATATAGTGTTTGTGAAGAAAAAAACTTCTATCCTCTGAAGAGAATAGAAGGCGAATGTATACAAGTCTTCATTAATTTTTTTAAGGATTAAGTCCATTGTAACTTCATGAACTTTGGATATACCTCTTTCATTGCATCTAAGATCATTACGTAAAGATGAACAGTTAGCATAGGATCAAAATTAGTATCGGCATAATACGTGTAGGCGTAATCGACTTGTCCATCTACTTCGATGAAGTTTCCGAAACGATATTCGCGATTCAATGTATTTAGTAATTCATGGAGATTTTCTTTTTTTAACGGATTATTGATATTTGCAAGTCCCCAACCACGCATTTCAATGATGTCTTGATCTTCTTGAAAGATGATCCCCATGACAACGGAACCACCACCCTCAAAATGTTCTACTCGTCTAAAACCAATATTATTGTTATCGAGTTCGATTTCCTCCATACTTGCTTCAATTTCGTTTAAATGGTCTCGAAATACTTGAGAGTTTTTCATTATTTAACCTCCATTAAATTCAAAATAGAAAACATTTTAAAATACTTTTTCTCTTAAATGTAATCATATTCCTTTTATTTTTTATGTATTCTTTATTTTTTCCATCGATTTTTTGATTTTGAAAGTAGTCGTTACTAAGTAATTTAATCAAACATACGTATTGTTACATCTCATTATTAAAAGAGGCTGGGACATAACTCAGTTTCACAAACGAAAGGCCCTCGAAACGTGTAGTCGTTTCGAGGGCCTTGTTCTATGACGAAAAACCGATTCTGAAT
>NZ_LMPV01000010.1 GCF_001423965.1 Exiguobacterium sp. Leaf196
TAAGCACTTGAACGCCGAAAGTAGTTGGGGGCTTCCCCCTGTGAGGATAGGACGTTGCCAGGCACTTGACCGATCTGCAGATTGCAGGTCGGTCTTTTTGTGTGTAGTCCCGAAAGAAATAGAAAAACTGACAAGTGAACGTCAATCCGTCATCAAGTCAGTTTTAAGACAAGCATCTAGATTAAAAAGAAGGTGTTGTATCAAGAAGGCGAGACTTGATTTGACGTAATAGCGCTGCAGCACGCGCTTCAAGAGGTGCTGGTAATTGATTTAAGGAGAAATATTGTAAGTCGAGACTCTCTCCATCTGTCATTTGTAATGTACCGGATACGTCTTTTGCTTGAAAGAGATGAATCACACTGTAGGTTTGGTCACCATTTGGATAACGGAAGAAGTAATCAGGACCAGAAAAGACGTCTAGCAGTTGAACGCTTTGTGCTTGAAGTCCGGTTTCTTCCTGCAACTCACGCATCGCGACTTCTTCAAGTGTCTCACCCGGTTCCATTGAACCACCGGGAGCCCCCAACTGTGCGTATCCGAACGATATTGAAATAGCAGTTCAAATTGTGAATTCATGACGAGTACGGTCGCGCCTACACTGATCAACGGTCGATTTCCTACGATTTTTCGTAAATCTAATAAGTATCCCATCTGTTCACTCCTTTCGTATCAGTATAGAAGAATATTCATTAGGACAGTTAGTAAAAAGAAATGAGGCAAAAAGACTTGCCAATTTAAAAAACACATGTTATATTAATATCTGTCGAAACGTTATATCATCGCGGGGTGGAGCAGTCTGGTAGCTCGTTGGGCTCATAACCCAAAGGTCGTCGGTTCAAATCCGGCCCCCGCAACCAATTTTTAAATAATCAAATCCGAAACGTTTATCGTCGCGGGGTGGAGCAGTCTGGTAGCTCGTTGGGCTCATAACCCAAAGGTCGTCGGTTCAAATCCGGCCCCCGCAACCAATTTTAAACTTAACTTCAACTTTACTACGAAACGTTCAGCGTTTCGTATTTTTTTTTGCCTTTTTCGTCCGGTACAATAGAGAAGGACGAACAGTACGTATTAAAGGAGGAGACATCGTATGATAGAACTGGAAATGAACAGCTTGGAAGAAACGACTGCCTTAGCTCTTGAACTCGGACGACGTGCTGAAGCAGGGATGGTCATTACGCTTGACGGAGATTTAGGTGCTGGGAAAACGACCTTTACTCAAAGCTTTGCGAAAGGATTAGGTGTGACGCGTCATGTCAATAGCCCTACCTTTACGATCATGAAAGTCTATACGGGACGTCTCCCTCTCTATCATATGGATGTTTATCGCCTGGAAGGTTCCGGTGATGATATCGGACTTGAAGAATATTTGAATGGTGAAGGCGTCGCCGTCGTCGAGTGGTCTGAATTGATTGCGGACAGCCTTCCACCGGAACGGTTGGCAATCACGATTACACGAACGGGTGACGATAGCCGCCGTTTTGAGCTGACACCGATCGGAGAACGATACATTACATTATGTGAGGGATTGAGATCATGAAAATCGTAGCTATTGATACATCGACGAAACAATTATCGGTCGCTCTTTCAGACGGAAAACAGATCGTAGCAGAAGCTTCTTACGTCACGTCTTTGAATCATGCGACAAAACTCATGCCGTTACTTGAGCGCTTGATGGCGGAAGCGAAGTGGGCACCATCCCAACTGACACGCGTCGTCGTTGCTGACGGTCCTGGTTCTTATACGGGATTACGGATTGGAGCGACGACAGCGAAGACACTTGCCTATACACTCGGTATCGAGCTCGTTGCCATCTCGACACTTGAACTGATGGCAGCTTCGACAGGTCATACGGGACGCGTCGCAGCGATTCAAGATGCGCGACGTGGTGCAGGTTTTGTCGGAGTATACGACGCCGGGAAACGAATCGGTGAAGAACAACATGTCGAAATCGCCTCTTTTGTGAAGACGTTAGCGCCAGATACGCTCATCACAGGAGACGTCGATACATTTGAAGAACTTCTTCAACCATTTGAAAAGGCGGCTCCTGCGTTTCGGACGCCGCGTGCCGGAGTGCTCGCCTTACTCGGTGCAACACGCGAGACAGTCGAAGCGCATGCGTTTGAGCCACGTTACCTGCGTCTGGCTGAAGCAGAAGCGAAATGGATCGAGGCACAGCGTCATGAGTAAGGGGATTCGTCGCATGACCGTAAACGATGCTGCAGGTGTTCACGCCGTCGAACTCGAATCGTTTGCGACACCGTGGACACTGGATGCCTTCGAAGCAGAAATGACACAAAATCCGAATGCCTATTATGTCGTTGCCGATCAAGATGGTATCGTCGGGTTTGCTGGTCTGTGGCATATTGCGGATGAAGGACATATTACGAATATTGCCGTCAAGCAGTCGCACCGCGGACAAGGACTTGGGGAAGACTTGCTAACGGCATTGATCGCGGTCGGTCGTGCACTCGATTTGCGGGCGATGACACTTGAAGTACGTGTCTCGAACACACCGGCGCGAACCTTATATGAAAAACTCGGATTTCACTATGTTGGTATCCGAAAACGATATTATCAGGACAACAATGAAGATGCTGCCATCTATTGGCTGGAGCTGGAGGGAGAAGACTTATGACACAACCATTGATTCTAGCAATCGAATCGAGCTGCGACGAAACGGCGGCTGCCGTCGTTCGTGGAGGAACCAACGTCTTATCGAATGTCGTCTCGTCTCAAATTGAAAGTCATAAACGATTCGGTGGAGTCGTGCCTGAAGTGGCATCACGACATCATGTCGAACGAATCACATACGTCATCGATGATGCGTTGACGGAAGCAAACGTAACGATCGACGATATCGATGCGATCGCTGTCACGGAAGGTCCCGGACTGGTCGGGGCATTACTCGTTGGTGTCAGTGCGGCAAAGACACTTGCTTTTGCGCATAATAAGCCTTTGATCGGTGTTCATCATATCGCAGGTCATATCTACGCGAATCGTCTCGTACAAGAGCTTGAATTCCCGCTCGTCTGTTTGATTGCATCAGGTGGGCATACGGAACTGATTTACATGCCAGAAGACGGTGTATATGAAGTCATCGGTGAAACACGAGATGATGCAGCAGGGGAAGCCTATGATAAAGTCGCTCGAACATTGAAGTTACCGTATCCAGGTGGTCCACGAATCGATCAGTTGGCACAAACCGGTCAGGATACGTTCCATTTTCCACGCGTCTGGCTCGAGAAGGACTCGTATGACTTTAGCTTCAGCGGTTTAAAGTCAGCGGTCATCAATGCCGTGCATAACGCTGAGCAACGGGGAGAAGTGATCATCCCGGAGGATTTAGCTGCGAGTTTCCAAGCGAGCGTCGTCGAAGTCCTCGTGACGAAGGCGATCCGTGCCGTGAAGGATAAAGGGGGACGCCAACTGCTGCTTGCTGGTGGTGTCGCCGCCAACAAAGGATTACGTAACGGTCTCGAAGCAGCGTGTGCGAAGGAAGGAATCGATCTCGTCATTCCGCCGATGCACTTGTGTGGAGACAATGCGGCGATGATCGGAGCGGCTGCGATTCATCCATATCGCGCGTTACGCTATTCGACACTTGCCATGAATGCAGAACCTGGGCTAGATTTAAAGTAAGGAATCCGAACAACTTGGGGGAAATGGAATGAAAAAAGTCATCATCGCATTGTTAGCGGTACTGGTCATCGTCGCGATCGGACTTCAGGTCCGAGAAATCGTCAACGCATACCAAGTCGCCTATAAGGAAGAACTCGTACCCGATAAGAAAGCGGTCGAGACGAACACGAAACAACGTCCACTTTACGAAATCGGACGAGCAGAAGGGGAAAAAACCCGGATTCAAAAGTTGTACGCTTTTGATCAGACAATCAATGGGAAGCTCAGTAACGTCGTCATCGTCGATCGGAAGTACGGTTTAACGAACAAGGCGAGTGATGATTATTTCATGATTGCTCCCGGAACACCAGTGACGAATCAAGAGAAGAAGTCATTCGAACCGATGATTCAAAAGATGGATGCGGAACAAGTCCAAGCAGAAGTGATCTCGAAGCACGAGGTGACAGCTGTTGAAAACAATAAAAAACGGACTGTGACGTTATTTAAGGTCTTTTATAAAGATACGGATCAAAACGAATACCTCTTCTTCATCGAAAAAGAGGGCGGGCTGAAACTCGATCTATTCAAGAAGGGCTACTCACGTCTTTCCAATTACTAATCCATTAAAACAGCGGATTCCTAAAAAGGAGTCCGCTGTTGTTCGTTCATTGCCATTCAGTGATACCGGTCAAGTCATCATAGATGCGATCCGGATCAAGATTTAATTCTTCGACCGGAAGTCCGTTTCGATTGATCCATGCCGTTTTGAAGCCGAAACTCTTTGCCCCGGTGATGTCCCAACCGTTCGAGGACATGAAGAGGATCTCCTCGCGTTTTAAACCGAGTGTGTTCAACGCATGCATATAAGAAGCAGGTGCTGGTTTATAGTGTTTGATGTCATCAACACTGACGAGATGTTCGAACCGATCGGCTAAACCTGACTGTTCGATCAACGGATCGAGCATATCATGGGAACCATTCGAGAAGACGACCAAACGCTTATGCGCCATCGTCTCGAGAACAGAGCTAACTTCTGGGTACACATCAAGTGTCAGGTACGTCTCCATTAAAGTCGTGATTTGTTCCTCGGTCACATGGAGCTTCAGTTCGAGTAACGTATAACGGAGGGCATCTTGTGTCACTTGGCTGAACGGCACATATTGTCCGTTCAATTGTCGCAAGAAGGAGTACTCCAGTTGTTTCTCTCGCCAGCGTTTACTGATCGCTTCTCCGTGTCCCGGATACAGCTCCTCTGCTTGCTCTTTGACGGAATGGACATCGAATAATGTACCGTAGACGTCAAAGACGAGTGCTTGAATCGTCATAAAAACATTCATCTCACTTTCATAGAGTCTGTTTTAAGAATTCCCTTACATGACGGATTCAAACGATACTTATGAATGCACCTGCTGCAAAAAGCGATGAAACGTCTGTGCGAACGCGCGACAAGCGGCTTGTTTCTCCGGTGTGTTCGGATCAAACTCAATCTTCAAGCCATCCGTGACGATGGTCGCCCCAGCTTCTTTTAATGCGTCTTCAATCAAATCAACGGCTGCGCAGTACTTCGGATAATCAAGATCACCCGAGCCAAAAGCAGCAGCCGGCATCCCGTCTAAAAATTGTTCCCGTAGCTCCTCGACGAAATCTTCTGCTTCATACGGTAAATCACCGTCTCCCCATGTATATGAGCCGAGTAATAGACCATCAAAACGTGATAGATCCTCCCCGACGAATTGATCCAGTTCTGTGATCGTCACGTTGACATCGTGTTGCTCGAGCTCACGTTGAATGATCGAGACGATATCTTCTGTATTACCGGACATACTGACGAATCCAATTGCAATCTGCATGCATGTTCCTCCTTTCGCTGTACTTCCTTACTTTAATTGATAATGATTATCAATGTCAAAAGATCATATAAAAAAACACCTTCCGAAGAAGATGCTTTTTCATACATTAGTCTTGTAGTTCGGCCCATTCCTCAATGGAACGAATGACCGGTTCGAGTTGACGCCCTTTGTCGGTCAAACTGTATTGAATCTTAATCGGACGATCGGGAATGACAGTCCGGATGACGATGCCTTCCGCTTCGAGCTCCTTCATACGTTCCGTGAGCATACGACCTGATAATTCGGGGATGGCATCTTGAATCTCATTGAAACGACATGTCTTCGTCAACAAGTGACGTAAAATCAGACCTGTCCATTTCTTACCTAAGATTTCAAAGGCATGTTCGACTTTGGGACAAAGAGCCGGTTGGATTGCGACTTCTTCCATCAGCACTCATCCTTTCTATAGTTGTAGTATACCCGCTTCTGCTAAAAAAATCGAATCATTTTACTTAATGTAACAAAAAGAACTAAAACAAATCTATTTACTTTTAGTAAGTGATAAGATATAGTCTGTTTATCGAGTTACTTAAAGTAACTTAAAAACATTAGGTAAAAGGAGAAGAGAGAAATGATGGATACAGGACTTTTAATCATTCGTTTAATCATCGGTTTAACATTTGCTGCACACGGTACACAAAAATTATTTGGTTGGTTTGGTGGACACGGCATCGCTGGAACAGGCGGTTGGTTCGAATCAATTGGCATGAAGCCAGGAAAAGCACTCGCGATTACAGCGGGTCTTGCTGAATTAATCGGTGGATTATTGTTTGCAGGCGGGGTATTCCTCTGGATCGCTGCAATCCTCATCATCGGTTCGATGCTTGTCGCGATCGTTAAAGTACACGGTGCGAATGGTTACTGGGTGACGCAGAACGGGTACGAATACAACATGGCATTGATCGTCATCGCCCTTGGAGTGGCGATGATCGGTGCTGGAGACTATTCACTCGCTGCACTCATCGGGTGAGGAAAAAGGTGGGTCATTCATGAAGTTCGAGGCATCAACGCTTAGCGCAAAAGACAATTATAAATTACTGATCGGAAGCATCATTCCGCGTCCGATTGCCTTCGTGACGACGCTAGGGGAAGACGGGACGGTCAACGCCGCCCCCTTTTCCTTCTTTACGGTCGCATCAAGTAGTCCGCCACAACTGGTGATTGCCGTACAACGGACGGATCAGGGACAAAAGGATACGGCACGTAATATCCTAGCAAAACAAAGCTATGTCATCCATATCGTCAGCGAAGAAATCGTCGACGCAGTCAATGAGACGGCTGCGCCACTCGCTTACGGTGAAAGTGAACTCGAACGGACGGATTTAACGCTCGTCGATAGCGATGCAATCGACGTGCCCGGAATCGCGGAAGCGAAAATCCGGTTCGAGATGCGCTTAACGCAACACGTCGAGCTAGAAGGTGCCGATCTGTTGATCGGGGAAGTACTGCGCTATCACGTCGCGGATGAACTCGTCGAGTCGTTCCGGATTGACGCAGCAGGATTGAAGGCTGTCGCTCGTTTAGCAGGGAATGATTATGCGACGATCGGGAAGACGTTTACGATTGCCCGACCGACAAAATGATAGTAGTGTGAATGCTTGATTCATCGTACGATTCGTTTTGATTCAAACAAAAGGAGTGGAGATACCGGTCTAGCTACCGGAATCTCCACTCCTTTTTCTCATGTCGTTCATCTGATTCATCGATCGGACTTCAAGGTTGCGAATCGATTTCGTTTGAAGAGGCTTCAAGACCATGACGTTTACTGTACTGATAGCCATCGAGCAAATAAAAGACGATTGCGAGTGCCCAAATGCCGACACAGCTGATCAAGAAAGCGGTGAGCGGTGAGACACTACCGTAATACGATAGGATCAACGGGTCAGTGAGTTCGACGAATAGCTGTGTCGTCAGGAGCGTACAGCATAATCCCGAGAGTAAACTGACGAAAAGACCGCTCCATGTCTGGATGACGAGACCAATCATACAAGAAATCAGGAGAAACAAAGGAAGCGCGGCATTAAAAGCATCCGGCCGGATGAAGGTCGACACGTAGTCCGCATACATCGGTACGAAATAAAGGATGCCGGATAGCAGTCCTTGAATCAAGTTAATGAAAAAGCTTTTCGTCCGCATCAGTGTTGGTTCTCCCATCGTTCCATCAATTCGAGTAGATCGACATCGATCTGGTCCCGTTCCGCAGATAACGCTGTCGCTTTTGGAATATCATTAAAGACTTCCGGTTCGCAAAGCAACTGTTCGATTTCCGCTGAACGCTGTTCGAGCCGTTCAATATCTTGTTCGAGTTGTTCGATTTGCTGACGGCGTTTTTTTTCTTCTTTCTGTGCTTCTTTGTCGATCGTCTTCGATGCCGTGACTTTTGCCGCTTTTGCCTCTTCGGCTTCAAGGCGAGCGATTTCTTCTTGTTCGGCCTTCTTCTCTGTGTAGTACGAATAATCGCCGAGGTATTCTGTCACACCAGCTTCACTCATCTCGATGACGCGTGTCGCGATCCGATCGATGAAGTAGCGGTCATGGGAGACGAAGAGTAGCGTACCTTCATAGTCGACGAGAGCGTTCTCAAGGACCATCTTCGAATCCAGATCCAAGTGGTTCGTTGGCTCGTCAAGGATGAGGACGTTAGTCTTCCGGAGTTTCAGTTTTGCGAGCGCGAGACGTCCGCGTTCGCCACCAGACAATTCATGAACGATTTTGAAGACATCGTCGCCGCTGAACAGGAATTGTCCGAGCACAGAACGGACTTCTTGTTCGCGCATCAGTGGCCATTCGTTCCAAATCTCATCGATGACACGGTTCCGGTCATTGAGTTCCGCTTGCTCTTGATCGTAATACCCGATCGAGACGCCGGTGCCGAAACGGAAATCACCGAAGAGAGGACGTAAACGACCGACGAGGACTTTTAAGAGCGTCGACTTCCCGATTCCGTTCGGTCCGACGAGTGCCAGTGATTCGCCGCGTTGCAAGCGGAACGTGATGTCTTTTGAGACAGCTTCTTCGTAACCGATTGCCAATTGATTGACTTGAAGAACGTCATTCCCGCTCTGTTTTTCGATTGGGAAGGAGAGGACCGTACTGCGTTCATCTCCATCTGGTCGATCGAGCCGGTCGACCTTCTCAAGCCGTTTTCGAACGCTTTGAGCACGCTTTGTCGTCGTCGCCCGAGCGATATTTCGTTGAATGAAATCCTGCATCTTTGCAATTTCTTCTTGCTGCTGTTCGAACTGTTTCATTTCTTGATCGTACAATGCCGCTTTTTGCTCGAGGTATTTCGTATAGTTCCCCGTGAACTTACGACAGACATTACGAGAGAGCTCATAGACGACATTGACGACTTGATCGAGGAAGTACCGATCGTGCGAGACGATCAGAACGGCACCACGATAACCACCGAGGTAACTTTCAAGCCAAGCAAGCGTATCGATATCCAGATGGTTCGTCGGCTCATCGAGAATGAGAAGCTCTGGTGCTTGCAGGAGCATCTTCGCTAAGGCGAGCCGTGTCCGTTGACCTCCGGACAATGTCTGGATCCGGCGTGAGTAATCGTCTGGATAAAAGCGCATGCCGTGCAGGACGGAGCGAATATTCGCCTCAAACTGATAACCACCTGCTTCAGAGAAGTCATGTTGCGCTTGATCGTACGTCTTCAGAAGTCGATCGTAAGCGACCGGGTCGTTCAAAATGTGCTCCATGCCCATCTCGATTTCCATCCGGCGCAGTGTCCGTTCTTGTTCTTGCAGATGTTCAAAGACGGTCAGCATCTCGTTCCAGATCGTCTCATTCGATTCGAGACCACTGTCTTGCGCGAGATAGCCGATTTTGACATCTTTACCTTTCATGATATCGCCCGAGTCATGACTGAGTTCACCAGCGATGATTTTGAGCAAGGTTGATTTACCGGCACCATTTCGACCGACGAGCGCAATTCGGTCGCGCTCCTGTACTTCTAGTTTGATATTTTCTAAAATCGGCTCGACGCCGAATGATTTCGAGAGTTGGTTGACTTGTAAGAGTATCATTTCCATCCATCCTTCCACCCTTTAGTCTATCACGAACAAAAGCGCGAGGTCCTGCGGAATATATTATTTGTGACTCTATGTGAAGTGGTTTACAATCAAGGAGAGTAGAAAGCTTTTTGCAAAGATTTGGGTGCCACGATGGATGTGGCCGAAGGGGGAACTGCAGGATGAATGGACCAGACACAAAAATTCCACAAGCGACAGCAAAACGGTTGCCGCTATATTATCGTTTCATCCAAAGTTTATACAATTCAGGTAAGCTCCGCGTTTCTTCTGCTGAGTTAAGCGAGGCGGTGAAGGTTGATTCAGCAACGATTCGTCGCGACTTTTCCTACTTTGGGGCACTAGGGAAGAAGGGGTATGGATATAACGTTCAACATCTCTTAACGTTTTTCCGGAAAACCTTGAATCAAGATGAGGTGACGAATGTCGCCTTGATCGGGGTCGGTCATCTCGGAACAGCGTTTGCAAATTATAACTTTTTAAAGAATAATAGTACTCGGATAGTCGTTGCGTTTGATGCGGACGAAGAGAAGGTCGGAACAACGACGCATGACGTTCCAATCTATCATGTTTCGGACATGAAAGAACAAATCGAAGCGAATCAGGTCGATGTCGCCATCTTGACGGTTCCATCCCAGTTCGCACAGTCAGTAGCGGATGAGTTAGTCGAGTATGGTGTGACAGGCATTCTGAACTTCACGCCTGCACGGTTGAACGTGCCAGCGAGCGTTCGGGTTCATCACATCGATTTATCGATCGAGTTGCAGTCGTTAGTTTATTTCATGAAGCATTATTCGCAATCAGCTGAAGGAGTGAAATCATAATGGAAAACCTTATCCCGCTCACGTTAGGTATCGGACCTGCGAGTATCGGATTAATTGCTGTCGTCGCGTTGATCATCTTTGGACCGAAGAAGTTACCGGAATTCGGTCGTGCTGCCGGTCAAACATTGAAAGAGTTCAAGAATGCCACGAACGGCATCATGGACGACGATAAAAAGGACGAACCGAAAGAGAAGTGATTGAATCATGACGGTTGATCAAGAACAAAGCATGACGTCGCACCTAGACGAACTGCGTAAGCGGATTGTCTGGTCGCTCCTCATCGTCGTCGTCCTGTTCGCTGTCGCATTTCCGCTCGTCCGACCGCTCGTCCGTTTTCTGCAAGCGGACTTAAAAGAGCTCGGTATCGGATTAAATGCCTTCAACGTCGCCGATCCTTTAATGTTGTATTTGAATCTTGCGTTCATCATCGCGCTGATTTTAGCGTCACCGTTCTGGATGTATCAACTGTGGGCATTCGTCCGACCAGGGCTTTATGAAAAGGAACAAAAAGCAACACTGACATATATTCCAGTCATCTTCTTTCTATTTTTGGCTGGTGTAGCCTTCTCGTATTTCTGGTTGCTTCCTTTCTTGCTCGAAGTCTCAACGGATCTCGGGAAAGAATTGGGGATCGAGCAAGTCATCGGGGTCGAAAACTACTTCAGTTTCTTGATCCGGTTGACGATGCCGTTTGGTCTTCTCTTCCAATTGCCGGTCGTGACGATGTTCCTGACACGTCTTGGTCTTGTGACGCCATATTTCATGCGAAAGAATCGGAAATATGCGTATTTCGCGCTGTTCGTCGTTGCGGCATTGATCGCACCGCCGGACGTGACGTCACACTTGATGATCTCAGTGCCGTTGTTCGTTCTCTATGAAATCAGTATCTTGATTTCTGCGCGGACGTATAAAAAGGTCTTGATCCTCGAGCAACAGGCAGAGCTTGAACGACAGGCGGATTTGATGCGTGAATTGAATAAATGAATCGTGAATTCCTTCCAGCAATTTCGGGAGGAATTCTTTTTTATGAAAGCGTTATGTTTATATTGATAAAGCAGTTAGCGATGCGTATACTAAAGATAATTCATGGGGGCTTAGCTCAGCTGGGAGAGCGTTTGGCTGGCAGCCAAAAGGTCGTCGGTTCGATCCCGATAGTCTCCACCAAGTTCATACGTTCAACTCCTCGAGTGCTCGAGGAGTTTTTTTTTATGTTCCCAGTTAAATTCCTTCCAAATATAAAATGTCACCAAAAAGAAATAAATTAAAAAAATAGACAAATATAAATTGTTTATTTCCATTAAATTCATTAAACTAAAAATACAGAATTTTCTTTAAACTGTTTTATTAGTATTACTACTATGGTTTTACAGAAAAGGGGAAACGAACGCATGAAGAAGAAGATTGCACTTATGGCAGCCGTCTTAATGACGTCTTCCAATCTAGTCAGTGCGCAAGGTGCACTGTCCTCGCAAGATAAAGCGACGGGTCAAAAACCGCAGGCGCTCTCACTGAAGAAATCGGGGCAAGAAAAGAACTACAAACAATCGGATAAAGTTCGAGTCGTCATCGAGATGGAACAAAAACCGGCGATTCAAATCGCCCAAGCTCAAAACAAGCGGTATAGCACATTGAGTAATGCCGAAAAGGAATCGATCAAGGATCGACTCGTCAGCGTCCAAAAATCAGTCAAGTCAGCTATCGCTAAAAAGGCGATTCCTGTTACATATAAAGAAAGCTTCACAACCGTCATCAATGGATTCAGTGGTGAAGTGAAGTTCGGTGACATCGAAGATATCAAACAACTCGACGGAGTCAAAAGTGTACATATCGCGCACGAATATGCGCGCCCAACCGTCGATAAAGGTGCCAAGCCAGACATGCTGTACAGCAAGGACATGGTCAATGCGAAGGAAACGTGGCAGGACTATGGCTTTAAAGGGGAAGGAACCGTCGTCGCGGTCATCGATACGGGGATTGATCCATCGCACAAGGACATGGTCTTGAGTCCAGAGACAAAGGTGGATTTAACCTCTTCGAAGGTCGAGAGTACGAAAGAAACAAAAGGCTTAAAAGGAAAGTACTTCACGGAAAAAGTACCGTACGGCTATAACTATGCCGATCACGACAGCGAAATCCGTGACTTAGGTGCGGGGGCATCGATGCACGGGATGCACGTCGCAGGTACGGTCGGAGCAAACGGGGATGAAGCGAACGGCGGCATTAAAGGGGTCGCTCCAGAAACACAGCTCCTTGCGATGAAGGTCTTCGGTAACGATCCAGGGATGCCATCGACATTTAGTGATATCTACATCAAAGCAATCGATGATGCCATCGCACTTGGAGCGGACGTCATCAACATGAGTCTCGGTTCGACGGCATCGTTCGTCAACGCAGATGATCCGGAGCAACGCGCGATCGTCAACGCGATGAACAACGGTATCTTGTGTGCGATCTCTGCTGGTAACTCGGCGTTTGCAGGTCATGGTGCGGGTAATCCATATACAGCAAACCCGGATATCGGTGTCGTTGGTGCACCAGGATTGACGAGCCAGGCGCTCCAAGTCGCGTCACTCGAAAATACGAAATTGACGCTTGAAGGCATGGCGCTGACGATCGACGGTCAGGATGTCGGTTATTTGGCATACCAAAAACAAGATTCGCCGAATCCGATTGCCGTCTTCGATAAAGAGAAGAAGGATGTCGTGTATGTCGGTGACGGTCAAGCTTCGAACTATGAAGGTAAAGACGTCAAAGGGAAAGTCGTCTTCGTCGTGCGAACAGGTGATTTTAACTACAGCATGATTCAAGCAGAAGCTGAGAAGCAAGGCGCAGCAGGTGTCATCGTCCGTGGTAAAGTCGATCACGGGGATTACGTCAGCATGGCGCTCAACAATCCGACGATTCCACTCGTGACGCTTAGCATCGCGGACGGGAATGATCTCGAAGCAAAAGCAAAAGAAGGCAAGGCAATCGCAGTGACATTTGACGGAAAAGCGGTCTCAACCGATAACCCGGTCGCAGGACAAATGTCTGACTTCACGTCATGGGGTGTCACGCCAAGCCTTGACTTCAAGCCGGAAATCACGGCACCAGGTGGGAAAATCTATTCGACGCTTAATGATAACGAGTATGGCGTCATGAGCGGTACATCGATGGCAGCACCACACGTCGCTGGAGGAACAGCACTCGTCATGCAACGGATTGCGAAGGACTTCAAAGTCACTGGTGCAACACGCGTTAAACTCGCCAAAAACATCTTGATGAATACATCGCGTCCGCAACTCGATCAAGGAAAATACAACGCACAATTGAAAACAGGCAACTTCTACTCCCCACGTCGTGAGGGAGCTGGACTGATGGATCTTCGTGCTGCGATGAAGACACCAGTCGTCATCACAGAGACAAAGTCAGGTGAAGGCAAGGCATCCTTGAAGGAAGTCGGCGAGAAGTTCACATTCACGCTTGATTTAAAAAACTACAGCAATGAAAAAGTGACGTATAAGCTAGCGGGAACGGTTCAATCAGATCTCGGTGCAAAAGGATCGAACTTCCTTGAAGCAAATGGAATCTTCAAAAAAGGAACGATCGGTACGGTAGATGCCAACACAGGCACATACCCGATCTCATTTGCAGTCGGCTCGAAGAAAGCGAGTTCAGTCTCGATTAATCCGAAGAGCTCAACGAAAGTCAGCGTGTCAGTCGATTTGAAGAACACAACTGACTGGGCGAACGAGCTTCCGCTTGAACAAGTCTTTAAAAACGGCTACTTCGTCGAAGGATTCGTCCGTCTGATCGATACGAAGAGCAAAAATCCAGAACTGACAGTTCCTTATGTTGGGTTCAAAGGAAAATGGGATCAAGCTCCGATTTTAGATGCACCATTGTACGATAAAAACAACACGTTCTATGGATTGACAGGTCTAGCGACTGAAGTGAAGGATGATTTCGAATTCCTTGGTACGAATGCCGCTGGAAAAGTTGTCGCGAACAAAGTCTCGTTCTCACCGAACAACGACGGTAGCGCAGATGAAGCTTTCCCGATCATCTCATTCCTTCGCAATGCGAAAAAAGTCGAGTATTCGATTCTTGACCGGAATAAAACAACACTTCAGAAGCTTGATATGCAAACGGACGTCGTCAAGAACTACTACGACAGCGGTTCAGAGGACGGCTACACACCAGTCACAAGCGCTGCTTGGGACGGAACGATCAACGGGAAACCGGTCAAAGATGGTCTTTACTACTACAAAGTCAAATCGGTGATCGATTATCCGAACGCAAAATGGCAGACGAATCTCTTCCCAGTCTATGTCGATACGAAAAAACCAGCAGCTACTGTGAAATGGGATGCTGCGAAATCAACACTTTCATGGACAGCAGGCGACCAAGGAACAGGAGTTGCGTCATACGATATCCTCGTCAATGGCAAGAGTGTCTTAAAGCAACCACTTGCCGCAACAGAAAAAGCGTACACGTTGACGGATCTGCCGGAGCGCGCGAAGATTGCCTTCGTCGTCAAAGACTATGCTGGAAACAGTGTGAAAAAAGACGTCAACACGACAGGCGTTGATAAAGCCGTACCAAATGTTCAAATCGATACACCGGTCGCTCTTGGTCTTGCAACATCAAAAGTCATCAACATCGCGGGTCATGTCTCTGATGAGTCAGGTATCAAATCGTTCAAGATCAACGGAAAAACTGTTAAACTGCGTTTCGATGCAGCCCAACAAAACTATGCGTTCAGCCATGACGTGACGTACACGACAGATGGCGTCAAGTCATTCAAGGTCGAAGCATACGATGGAAAAGGAAATCGTGTGGCGTTCAACCGTCAAGTCATCATCGACACAGAATTACCAACGATTCGCGTCACAGCACCAAAAACCGTCTCAAGTAAAACAAAAACAGCTGAGATGAAGATCGTACTTCGCGATAACTACAGCGAATTACGCTTCGACTTCAATGGTAGCGCGGAATACCGCCGGACGTTCAAAGAACCGTACGTCATGAAAGCCTTCAAAAAGACGATCACGAAAAAAGTGACGCTCAAAAAAGGAAAAAACACGTACAACTTGAAACTGAAGGATCTGGGTGGACACGTCGTTACGAAAACAGTCGTCATCACGAAAAAATAAGTTAACAATGAACAAGCCAGGCGGAAATCCGTCTGGCTTTTCGTTGTGTGTCGAAGCGCCTTGAAGGGTTTATGAGACGAGTGGAGGGGGAAATTTAAGAGCAGAAACAATTAGAGGGGGAACGACCATGAATCCGTTTACGACATTAATCGCCTTCATCGTAGGGTGTCTCGTTTTATATCTCGGTATCCGTGACAAAAATGGCTGGCTGATCGGTGTCGCGTTGATACCGCTCGCGATCGTTGCTTATAGTGTCATCTATCTGATCATCCAGGTCAGTGCATAGTCTCTAATGAAAGATGTCTTGTCCGAAGCGACAGGACATCTTTTTTTTGAAAAATCGCACTACAGGTGAAACCGATACAGTAAAATGTAAGTATATGACAGTATAGAGAGGTGGGAGATCATGGAACACGTACATACACAAACGGAAGCATTAGCGACGTTATACGAAGAGATGCACCAAAAGACAAAGACCGGCATATGGGTCATGCTTGCAGCATTTTTAGCACTCAGTAACACACTGGAGAAGCCGGTTTATGCGATGATCGTCCCATTATTGTATTTTGGCTATGACATGCTCGTACAACGCAAGCGGTTCGCGCTTGTCGCGAAATATTCATCAGAGGCATCAGCAAGACGTCTCTATCAGGTGCATGTCTTGATCGGCATCTTACAATACGGAGCGCTTGCCGCCCTGATTGTCTGGGCAGCTGATCGCCCGAACATGTCTTTCTTAATCGGTCTGATCATCGTCGTCATTCCGTTTTACTGGATCTGCCGAAAAACGCTAGAGTTCGTCTCACGAAAGATCGATCCAACGTATGTGACGGAAAAAGAAATTCATCAAGCTTGCTAAAGGAGACGATGTCATGCAAACGGATCGAGAAGAACGTCTACAAAAACTTGCCCTCGCGTACCGGGACGTCGAATGGCTCGGTACACGCTGGTATTGGAACATGTTTCTGTTCATAACAGTCGGTATCTTGATTGAATGGAAGGATCTCCCGATGCTGATTTTGGCGATTCCAGCCATTTTTCTCGCCTCCGATTTTCGTTATCAACTAAAAAAACGAGAAATTTTAGAAGACTATCTCTCAAACGCACAAGTTCGCCGGCAATTTCTACTCCGTATCGGTAGTCATGTTCTGTTGTACGCCGTCTTGACGGTCGTCATCATTCAGACGATCGATAGACCATTCTGGCAGATGTTTGTTGCGATATTTGCGATCTTAACACCGCTCTACTTCATCAGCGAATGGATCATCCGACGTGACGGAAAGCGTGATCCAGATTATATCAGTGACGTTGAAGTTGCCCGCTTCGTCAGACAGAAAGGAACATCGCAATGGAACACCTATTCGAGCGACAAGCACGTCTGAACCTATTGGTACGTCCTGTGCGTTCCGTCGCCTATTTCTTTTTGGTCCCTGGATTGATTTTTGCGTTACCTGCTTGGTTTATGCCGACAATTACATCCGTCTTTCTTCAGATCATGCTCTTTTGTCTTTGCGCGACAGCAGTCTCTCGAGAAATTGTCCGTCTACGGCTCATGAAGTCATATTTAACACCAACTATGTATCAACAAACCGTTCAAAAGGTCGCTCGTCTGACAATCATCGGGTATGTCGTTGCATGGCTGATCGCCGTCGTCATGCTGTCGATTCCAAGTGCTCCTGGTTATTTATTCGTCGTCTTCCTCTTTTGGATTGGTGGGTTTAGTCTTGGTGTCACTCGAATGAATCGGTTAGCCAAACAAATCGATCCAGCCTACGTCTCGATGGGGGAAATCGAACGTGCGTGGTGGAAACGATAAAGCAAAAAATCCGCATCAATCAGCGAAAGACGCTGTTTGATGCGGATTTTTGATTATTTCTTCAACAAGAGATAGATAAAATAAGGTGCTCCGATCAAGGCGACGACGATTCCAGCTGGCACGCCGTCCGGTCCCGCAATGTTGCGTCCGATCGTATCAGCGAACGCAAGCAACCATCCGCCGAGCAAGAGGGCAATCGGCAAGAAGAACTGATGCCGTGGTCCAACGAGCGCGCGGGCGATATGTGGCGCCATCAGACCGATGAAGGAAATCCCACCGGTGACAGAGACGGCAGCAGCGGCAAGTGCGACGGCTGTCAACAAGAGTTGGATCCGTTCTTTTTCAAGCGCGACGCCGACACCGATTGCGACCGGTTCATTCAAGGCAAGGAGATTGAGTTTATTCGCCTTATAGAACGTCAGCGGAATCAAGACGAGTAACCACGGTAACAGTGAGTAGACGAAGATCCAGTCCGTCCCCCAGATGTTACCAGCGAGCCACTTAGCGATGAAGTCGACCTTTTCACGACGCGTCGACGAAATCAGAATGACCATGATTCCGGAAAGCGCCATCGAGAAGCCAACACCAGTCAAAATCAAGCGAATCGGTTGCAGTCCTTGCACACGATCGTATGAGAATAGATAAATCGCCATCGCGGTCACGAGTGCACCGAGAAAGGCAGCGATCGGTAACAGATAAATGAATGATCCGACATCGACCGGGAAGTACAGGAAAAACAAGGCGACGGCGACACCAGCTCCGGTATTGATGCCGATGATACCAGGATCAGCGAGTTCATTGCGCGTGATCCCTTGGAGGATCGAACCGGATAAAGCGAGTGCCATTCCTGCCATGACGGTGATGAGCAGTCGTGGTAAGCGGAGCGAATAGAGGACGAACTCCTCTTTGAACGAGCCGTTTCCAAGTAACGTCGGCAACAAACGATCATAGGATAGGGAAGCAGGTCCGAGACCGATGCTGACGACGAGTGTTGCGATTAATAGTGCCAGTAACGTCCAAAACGTCAGTTGCTGGCGACGACGTAAACGAGATTCCATCATGAGAAAGCACGCCCTCCTTTCCGAACGATCAAGAGGAAGAATGGTAGTCCGAGCATTGAGACGATCGCGATGACCGGAGTCTCGTAGGGAGCATACAATGTCCGACCGATCGTATCGGCAAGTAACATGAACGTCGCACCAAAGATCGCGGTCATTGGCAGGATGAACCGATAGTCCGTCCCGACGATCGCGCGGACGATATGTGGAATCATCAGCCCGATGAACGCCATGTTACCGACGAGTGCAACAGCAGCACCTGCAAGCAGAATGACGACAACATAAAGTACTGCTTTGATCCGCTGGATGTTCTGCCCGAGTCCGAGCGCGACTTCTTCCGATAGACTGAGAATCGTCAATTGTCGGGAGAAGATGAAGGCAATCACAATCCCGATCGCGATGACCGGAGTGATGACTTGCAGTTGTCCCCATGTCGACCCGACGAGTCCACCGGACGTCCATTGTGAGACATCTTGAGCGATCTTGAAGTAGATGCCGATGCCTTCCGCAATCGCATACAGAAAGGCTGAGATTGCAGAACCGGCAAGGACGATCCGGAGTGGCGAAAAACCACCTTTTTTCGAAGCACCGATTCCAAAGACAAGTGCTGCCCCAAGTGCTGCTCCGAAGAAACAAGCAATCATGATACCGAAGTACTCAATTTTCGGGAACAGGACGATGACGAGTGCAAGTGCTGCGTTCGCACCCGCCGTCAGACCGAGCAGACCAGGATCGGCGAGGGGATTGCGTGTCATCGCCTGCATGATGGCACCAGAGACACCGAGTGCCGCTCCGACGAGGATTGCTGCTAATTCCCGTGGCAGGCGGATTTCCTGGACAATTTTTGCTTTTTCATTCAACGGTCCGAACGTCAAGGCGTTCCAGACTTCGCGGATCGTCGTATCGGCAGCGCCGAACGTCATCGCGATCCAGAACATCCCGAAAAAGAGGACAAGACCGAGTGTGATTTTTATGCCGAACGGAATTCGACCAGCTGACATGAATGTCGCCTCCATTTCTGATTCAGGGAGTGAGCCGCAAAAAAGGAAGGGATCCCGCAGGTTCCCTCCCTTATTTATTATGCACCAAGGAAACTTTTCTTGAAGAACTCGAGTTGACGTTCGAGTGTGAGAGGATCATTGAAGTAGAACTCCTTCGAATCGACTTCGAAGACATGATCGTTTTTGACGGCTGGAATGTTTTTAAACGTATCCGTTTTCGTGAATGAGTTGTCCGCTTCTGCGCTCTTGCTGAAGACGAGGTAGTCGCCTGCATATTCAGGGAGGACTTCTGGTGACAACGCATAGTAACCATCTTTTAATGCCATCTTCGTGACTTTATCCGGCATTTTTAATTTCATTTCTTGATAGAGAATCTCTGTTCCACGACCCCAGTTGTTGCCGAAGACGTAGAGTTGTTTATCGAAACTTTCGATGACAGAAACAGTAGCATCTTCACCGATTTTTGCTTTGATGTCTTTACCGGCAGCAGCGGCACGTGTTTTGAAGTCTTTGACCCAATCGCGTGCTTCCTGTTCTTTGTTGAGCAATTTACCGATTTCGATATGTTGCGTCAAGTAGTCGACTTTTCCGTATGTGTACGTGACCGTCGGAGCGATTTTTTTGATTTTGTCGAGGTTTTTCGTTGTCGAGTAGCCGATGATCAAGTCAGGATCGAGTTCGATGATTTTTTCAACGTTCTCTTCCGAAACTTCCGTGACATCTTTTAGTTTATCGAACTTCGGATTCGCTTTTGACCACGAATCAACACCAACGACAGGAACGCCGAGTGCCATGACGTTGCCGGCAAAACCAGCGAGGACCACGACTCGTTTTGGATGAGCTGGAACTTTAATGTTTCCATTTTCTGATTTATATGTGATCGTTTCGTTTTTCGAACCAGATGCTGCGTCGTCTTTTTTCTCTGTATTGCCACACGCTGCGATGACGAGCGTGAGAATGAGTAGAACCGGTACAAGTAGTTTCTTCATGATTTAATCTCCCTTGATTAAGTTGTAGGTGATACACATCGGCTTGTTCGTCCGCGGATCGCGTCCGATTTCAGCATCGATATGGAATACTTCTTGTAAGACATCTTTTGCGATGACTTCCTCACACGTTCCGGCTTTGACGACTTCGCCGTTTTTCATGGCGATGATATAGTCGGCGAAGCGTGCCGCTTGATTCAAGTCATGCAGGACCATGACGATCGTCCGTCCTTCGGTCCGGTTGAGGTGTTCGAGCAGTTCGAGCACCTCGAGTTGGTGGGCGAGATCAAGATAAGTCGTCGGTTCATCGAGAAAGATGATATCCGTCTCTTGGGCGAGTGCCATCGCAATCCAGACCCGTTGACGTTGACCACCAGACAGCGCATCGACCGGACGATGTTTGAACGCCATCGTATCCGTTGCTTCGAGTGCCCAATCGATGATTTCATAATCGTGTTTCGTCAAGCGTCCGAATCCTTTTTGATAAGGAAAACGACCGTATGAGACGAGCTCTGCGACCGTTAGACCACTTGCACTTTCCGGAGTTTGTGGCAGGATAGCCATCTTCCGAGCAAGCAGCTTCGTGCTTTCCTTCGCGATATCAAGACCATCGAGCAACGCCCGCCCCGATTGATGGGGAATGATCCGTGTCATCGCTTTCAGCAAAGTTGATTTGCCGCATCCGTTCGCGCCAATGATCGTTGTGATTTGACGATCGGGAATTTGGACGGACAAGTCTTTGACGATGGGACGATCACCGTAGCCGATATTGATTTCTTCTGTTGCTAGACGTACCATACGCGACGACTCCTTCGTTGTTCTCTCCATTTTTCAATGATAATGATTATCACTATCGTCTCATTAACCATACCAGTCTCATAAAAACGCTGTCAACATTTTTTCTTGTGTTCAAGAGATGTTCACGTTATCATGAGAGAGTGAGAATGATAATCAATAACAATCAAGGATGAGGAGTGAGTGAGATGAGGGAACAGGAGTTGTTCGACGTAACGATCATCGGTGGAGGACCAGCAGGGTTATATTCGACGTTCTATAGTGGTCTTCGAGGTATGAAGACGAAATTGATCGAGTATCAAGCAGAACTCGGAGGAAAACTGCACGTCTATCCGGAAAAGATGATCTGGGACGTCGGTGGACAGCCGCCGATCACTGGTGAAAAACTCATGGCTCAACTCGTCGAACAAGGACTGACATTTCAACCGACTGTTCAATTGAATGAAAAGATCATCTCGATCGCAAAAGACGTCTTCGGTAACTTCGTCTTAGAAGCGGAATCGGGGCAGATTCATTATTCGAAGACGGTCATCGTCGCGGTCGGCGGTGGCATCCTCAATCCACAAAAATTAAAAGTCGAAGGCGCGGAACGTTTCGAAGTGTCAAACTTGAACTATACGGTTAAATCGATTGAACGCTTTAAAGGAAAGACCGTCATCGTCTCAGGTGGTGGGAACTCAGCGATCGATTGGGCAAACGAACTCGAACCGGTCGCGAAAAAGGTCTACGTCACGTATCGGCGAGATTGTTTTTCAGGGCACGAGGCGCAAGTTGATCAACTTGTCAAAAGTTCGGCGGTCTGCCTCCTCAATACGACGATTCACAAATTAATCGCCAGTCCCGATCACCAACGGATCGCGTCGGTTGAATTGATCGACTGTCAAACAGATGAGGTCGTCGAGATTCCAATTGATGAAGTCATCATTAATCATGGGTATGAACAAGATGCGGCGCTACTTGACGCGTGTGACCTCGATATTGCACGGGTCGATGACTTCTACATCGCCGGGAATGCCGCGAGTGAATCGAGTGTACCGGGACTATATGCAGCAGGAGATATTCTTTCGCACGACGGGAAGGTCCATTTGATCTCGGGTGCGTTCCAAGATGCGGCAAACGCCGTCAACCGGGCGAAACGCTTCATTGAGCCGGAAGCGCCAAAAGTGGCGATGGTGTCGTCACACAATGAGGTCTTCAAAAAACGCAATCGTGCGTTGATTGAGGAACGCGTTAATCAACAATCTTAAAAATTATGAAAACGTCCAAAATGCTTGAAAACAAGCGGATTTTGGACGTTTTTTCGTACAGAATTCGGTTTTGTACTATAACAGATGGATTTGACAATGTGCTGTATTTAGGACAAAATTCTATTTATGTTCCACTACATGTAGGATACAAGTAAGACGGATGTATAAGGAGGAAGCGTATGACAACTACGAAACGTAAGCCCATTGGCCTTGCCTGGCAGATTTTAATCGGCTTGATTCTCGGGATCACAGTCGGTGGTGTATTTTATGGGAATCCCCATGTCGCGGAGTGGCTCAAGCCAATCGGTGATATCTTTATCCGGATGATGAAAATGATCGTCGTCCCAATCGTCTTTACGACGATCGTCCTCGGTGTCTCATCGGTCGGTAGTCCGAAGAGTCTCGGACGTCTCGGCGTCAAAACACTGGGTTACTTCACGATCGTGACGATGATCGCCATCTTCACGGGGCTATTTGCAGCCAATCTGATTGAACCAGGTGCTGGCATTAATATGTCGACACTGGATAAAACGGATATCTCATCATATGTCGCAACGGAAGAGACGACAAAAGACGAAGGACTCGTCGAAAAAATCGTCAATATCGTACCGACGAACATTCTCGATGCGATGGTTCGCGGTGATATGCTCGCTATTATTTTCTTCTCAGTCTTATTCGGACTCGGTGTCGGTTTTGCAGGAGAGAAGGGTCAACCGGTCATTCGTTTCTTCGAAGGTGTCGCAGCAGCAATGTTCAATCTCGTCAACATCGTCATGAAGTTCGCACCAATCGGTGTCTTCGCCTTGATTGGTGTGACGGTCTCGACGTTCGGGATTGACTCGCTTGGTTCGTTATTCAAGCTCATCGCGACATTGTATGTCACAGCGCTTCTCTTCATGATCATCGTCTTCGGCGGCATCATGAAGTGGGTTGGTGTTCGGGTCTCAGACTTCGTCCGCGTCTTCAAGGATGAATTGCTCTTGACGTATTCGACAGCCTCTTCAGAAACGGTTCTTCCACGGATCATGGAAAAACTCGAGAAGATGGGCGTGCCGAAATCAATCGTCAGCTTCGTCGTACCGACGGGTTATTCGTTTAACCTCGATGGATCAGCACTCTATCAAGCACTTGCTGCCTTGTTCATCGCACAGATGTACGGGATCGACCTCTCGATCGGGACGCAGATCACACTTGTCTTCGTCTTGATGCTGACATCAAAAGGAATGGCTGCCGTTCCAGGCGTTTCGTTCGTCGTATTGCTCGCAACACTCGGTACGGTCGGTATCCCGGCGGAAGGACTTGCCTTCATCGCGGGGATTGACCGAATCATGGATATGATGCGTTCCGTCGTCAACGTTACAGGAAACACGCTCGCTTCACTCGTCATCGCGAAGTGGGAAGGTGTTCTTGATGAAGACCAACTCGATACGTTCATGTCGACAGAAAATAAGAAAGACGACATCCGCAGTGCGTGATTGTCGTAAGTATGGGGAAGGACTGAATCATCAGTCCTTCTTTTTCGTTTGCGAAAATGTATTAGGGTAGTTACTCGTCATTGGTATTGTTGCAGTCTGTATCGTACAATTTTACTTAGCAAGATTTGAAAGAGCTTAGAGTCCCACGATTGGACTCTGGATTTATGGCTATTAAGAAACAGTACATACACCGTGGTCGAGATTTAGTATTTATTAGAGAGAGGTGAGGGAACACGATGGAACGACAAGACGTACCCGCTTGGGTACTGGCACTCGAACAGGAGCATCTCGAGTTCATCCGAAAGTTCGTCTTGAGCTCCGGTTCGTTGAAGGACATGGCAACGGCCTATCAAGTATCCTATCCGACCGTCCGGGCGAAGTTGAACCAGTTGATCGAGCGGATTGATTCGGTGCAGCAGGAAGATGTCGAATTCATCAACATGATCAAGAACTTGGTCTTAGATGAACGGTTGAGTCTCGATGTGGCGAAGACGATCATCGATTCCTACCGCAAGGGTCAAGCGAAAGAATAAACCAAAAAACGAGATTCCCGCTTGACGGAAATCTCGTTTTTTTATTGTTTATCGTTCTTTTTATCCTGTTCCTTCTTGATCATCTTCTTTGCTGCTGCACGGAAGCGGAAGATCAAGTAGAGACGGTAGAAGTCGATTGCGGCGAACAACGTCAGCAGGATCGTCCAGAAGTTGAAGACCGTTCCCGCCTCGACTGAGTTATTGTAGGCAAGGAACATGAAGAGAATACCGAATATGGCATAGAACACTGCCATGAAGTTCGAGCTTTGACGCATGAAAACACGACCTTTCGTAAATTAAGACATCGCGTAGATGGCGAGTACGACGATTCCGTTGTTAAAAACATGGATGGCGATCGGAGCAAGGATCCGGCGCGTCTTGACGAAGACGAGCGAGAAGACGAAACTCATCGCGACATAGATTAAAAATTTGTTGTCTTGGTGAATCAGTCCGAACAAGGCACCCGTCAAGATGAAGCTGAAGAAGAAACCAAGCTTCGATGAGAGATTGCCGAACATGATATGCCGGAACAAGAACTCTTCCATGATCGGTCCAAGCAAGACGACCATGACTTGCAGGAGCGGGATGACTTGAATCGCTTGAATGATTTGATCCGTATTTTGCGATTTCGCGACATTTTCGATCCCGCCTGCCATCCAGGCATCGATCAAATTGACGCTGATCAAGAGTGCATACAAAAGCGCAATCCCGATCCCGATCCATTTTAGTGTATCCATCGGATCGGTTTGACGTCCTTCTGCCTTCCATTTCTGCCAATCAGGACGCAGACAGTAGTAGGAGACGATGACGGCGACCGTGAAGCCGATCGCGAGCCACCAACCGGCGACGTCAGCAATGACGTTCTTCGGAAGGAAATACTGGAACGAACCCGGAACCAATTGGACGATCAAATAGATGATGATCGGGATGACGTGACGCTTTTGCCACTTCTCCGCCATCAGAAAAGGCAGACTGATTGGATTTTTCATCGTACAGGACACAACTCCTTTGTAATGAAGGTACTGTCCCGATTGTAACAAACAAACGGTCTTGGCGCACGATTGACGATGATTCAAAGGTGTCGATTTCGGGAAAACGGATAAAGGTTCAGGCTTGAATTCAGGAGAGAAAGCGTATAAGATAAAAATATGTTAGCACTCAACGAAAGTGAGTGCTAAAAACAATCATTTTCAAGGAGGATGTTTCGCATGTTAAAACCACTTGGTGATCGCATCGTGATCGAAGTCGTTAAAAAAGAAGAAACAACACTCGGAGGAATCGTTCTTCCTGGGTCAGCGAAAGAAAAACCACAAGAGGGTAAAGTCGTCGCTGTCGGTACTGGCCGTGTGACAGAGCAAGGCGTACGTGTACCACTTGAAGTGAGTGTCGGAGATCACGTCATCTATGCACAATATGCCGGTTCGGAAGTCAAAGTCGACGGCAATGAATACTTAATTTTACGCGAAAGCGATATTTTGGCAGTAGCCGAGTAATTCAGTCAATCATCTATAAGGGGGATTTCAGTCATGGCAAAAGAGATTTTATTCAGTGAAGAAGCACGTCGGGCAATGCTCCGCGGGGTCGACGCATTAGCGGATGCAGTCAAAGTCACGATCGGACCAAAAGGACGCAACGTCGTCCTCGAGCGAAAGTTCGGTTCACCACTCATCACGAATGATGGCGTGACGATCGCGAAAGAAATCGAACTCGAAGATCACTTCGAGAACATGGGTGCAAAACTCGTCGCAGAAGTTGCCTCAAAAACGAATGAAATCGCAGGGGATGGTACGACAACAGCGACAGTCCTCGCACAAGCGATGATTCGGGAAGGTCTCAAAAACGTCACAGCGGGCGCAAACCCGATGGTCATCCGTAAAGGAATCGAAAAAGCAGTCCGTCGTGCTGTCGAAGAGTTGCACACGATTGCAAAACCAATTGAAGGTAAAGAAGCGATCGCCCAAGTCGCAGCGATCTCAGCAGCGGACGAAGAAGTTGGTCAATTGATCGCAGAAGCAATGGAACGTGTCGGTCAAGATGGTGTCATCACGATCGAAGAATCACGTGGCTTCACGACAGAACTCGACGTCGTTGAAGGAATGCAGTTCGACCGTGGTTACGCGTCACCATACATGATCACGGATTCAGACAAGATGGAAGCGGTCCTTGAAAACCCGTACATCCTTGTCACGGACAAAAAAATCTCGAACATCCAAGAGATTCTTCCAGTCCTCGAGCAAGTCGTTCAGCAAAACAAACCACTCCTCATCATCGCAGAAGACGTCGAAGGCGAAGCACTTGCGACCCTCGTCGTCAATAAACTCCGTGGTACGTTCAACGCGGTAGCAGTCAAAGCACCAGGCTTTGGTGATCGCCGGAAAGCGATGCTTGAGGACATCTCGATCGTCACAGGCGCAGAGTTGATCACAGAAGACCTCGGTCTTGATCTGAAAGAAACACAAATCACGCAACTCGGTCGTGCGTCGAAGGTCGTCGTCTCAAAAGACAACACGACGATCGTCGAAGGACATGGACACGGAGATTCGATCGAAGCACGCGTCGGTACGATCCGTGCACAAATCGAAGAGACGACAAGCGACTTCGATCGCGAGAAATTACAAGAGCGTCTGGCGAAACTCGCAGGTGGCGTAGCGGTCGTCAAAGTCGGAGCAGCAACCGAGACTGAGCTCAAAGAACGTAAGCTCCGGATTGAAGATGCACTCAACGCGACACGCGCAGCAGTCGAAGAAGGCATCGTAGCAGGTGGGGGAACAGCTCTCATTCACGTCACGAAAGCTGTCGAATCGATTCTGTCGGTCTCAACAGGCGATGAAGCAACAGGTGTCAACATCGTTCTTCGTGCACTTGAAGCACCACTTCGTCAAATTGCGGAAAACGCAGGTCAAGAAGGCTCAGTCATCGTCGAGCGTCTCAAGCATGAAGCACCAGGAATGGGCTACAATGCGGCGACAGACGAGTATGTCGACATGATCGAGACAGGAATCGTCGACCCAGCGAAGGTAACGCGTTCAGCACTTCAAAACGCGGCGTCCGTTTCAGCGATGTTCTTGACGACGGAAGCTGTCATCGCCGATAAACCAGAACCAGCTGGATCTGCTCCTGCAATGCCTGATATGGGCGGCATGGGTGGAATGGGCGGAATGATGTAAGGCATTTCATCTCTAAGTACCGAATCCTAGTAAATAGGGTTTGGTACTTTTTTATACTTCATACTTTCAGAATGATTTGAATAATTATTCTTTTATTTGTAATATTATACTTAATGTTTAAGCGATATACATATATAGAATTAACTAGAAGTGAATGAGGGGAGATTTAACATTTAATCGTCGCCTTACGTTCATAGATCAAAAGAGAGATAGGTGTCATCAAATGAATGAAATTTTAAAAGGTATAATAACGTCCGGGACGCTCATTATCGCTATTGGAGCACAAAATGCATTCGTTTTAAAACAAGGCTTATTAAAAAATAATATTTTCTGGGTAGCCTTGGTGTGTTTCTTATGTGATGTGTTACTGATGTGCACGGGCGTATTAGGGGTCGGTACTGTTATTAAAAACAATACGTTTGCGAATGTTGGTCTTGCGATTGTCGGAGGACTATTTCTGCTATTATACGGATTCAAATCTTTTCGAAGTGCGTTTTCATCGTCAAGTGCAATCGATATTTCAACCGATGTTAAAATCATTCCCATTCATAAAACAATTTTAGTTACATTAGCAATTACACTTTTAAATCCACATGTATACCTAGATACGGTCGTTGTCATCGGTGGTATAGCTGGGACTTTGACATTTGATCAAAAAGTCAATTTCTTAATTGGAGCCTTAATTGCCTCGTTTGTCTGGTTTTTTGGCTTAGGGTATGGATCGAGATGGCTCATTCCTGTATTTAAACAACCAAAAGCGTGGAAAGTATTAGATTTTGGAATAGGATGCTTAATGTTCTGGCTATCGTATCAATTGATTCAGTTTGCTTTAGAAAAAAGTTAAAAAGATCTTTAAAGGACTAAGGAGCAACTGCAAAATATGAAGGACGATGAGATTTTATATTTAGTTGAGCAGATGTCTGAGGAAAAGTACTTCTATCAGGAAGAATCGAAGTGCTATACGAACGAAGGCTCACCATCAGACACCGCTTATGAAAAAGTTCGTCATTTTAGGGACGCGAATATGCTTCCGAGATTGAACACGTTACTCGACAAAGTGAAACAAGCAGAACAAAAACAACATCTTTATTTTATGATTGGAACGATTGGTGAGAATTCGGGAGATGTTCGTGCAGGGATGTTATTGCTTGAGAAACTGGAGCAAGAAACAAAGCCGAGTCTTCTCGAAAGTATCTTAGAAGAAATAGCAAAACAACGATGCATTCATAATACAGAACGAATTGTAAAATACATAGACGATTCTCGGTCGTCTGTTCGAGAGGCTGCGATTCAAGCATTGCGAGTCTGTCGAGATGAGATAGCAGAGGATGCATTAATTCGTTTGATTACGACATCAAATAACTCTTTTGATATCATGAGTGCTAATTTTGTTTTAGCCACGATTGGAACAGAGCGAGCAATTTCTTATTTGATTCCTTTGTTGGACCATTCGCGAGGAGACGTTAGGCATTCGGCTTTAGCTGCACTGAGTGAACTTGGAAATGGATTAGATCTTTCAATATTTTTGCATGGACTAAAAGATCGATCTAGCAATGTGAGAGAGTATGCGTTAGTCGCAATCGAGCGACATGGTGATGAAGTAGCGATTGAACCGGTAATCAAACGTTTACAAATATTATTGAAGCGAAAGCGACAGATACAGACAGATGAAGTCATAATCGCTCTTCGATTTTTATATCGATACCAGCATTCCTCTCAGGCGATTCCTAAATTATTTCATTGGATCATTCAAACAAAAAGAGAACTTTTGTTTGACGAAGAATGGCAATGGATCGAAGACCATTTTACTTTCTACTGATGGGCTCGAGGGTAGGTGGAGATAACGATCAATAAACAAGCCTGACTTCTCACTAGACGTGAAGAAGGTCAGGCTTGTTTATTTTAAGAAAATTAGATGCTCTTTAATTACTCCAGTTCATTCTCCTCAATAATCTTATCCGACAGCTTTAACTGCTTACTCACATCCTTCACTTGATTTCGACAGAACTTCAGCTCGACCTTTTTCTCAGTCGATACATCATAACAAGTGCCTTCGCCTGATGCTTTCGTCAAATCCGCTTCATAGTAATAGTCCTTGTAGCGGAACGAACCATCACGGAAGCCCGTCAGATTCGGTTTGTCGTCGATGAGGGATTGCCCCATCATATAGGACGTTTTGAGGTTTAATAGATCAATGATCGTTGGTGCGATATCAATCTGTCCGCCATTCTCTCTCATGACCCGACCGGTTTGCTGGTCGGGTTTTTTGATGAAGAGCGGGATGCGGCGCTCGAGTTCAAAGGCAGCAACGGGAGACGATACATCCGCCTTTTTGCGCATCTCACTGCCTTCATTGACGAGTCCACTATCGTGATCGCCATAAAAGATGACGAGCGACTGATCCCAAAGATCCCGTTGTTTCAACTCATCAATCATCTTTCCGACACCGGTGTCGACGTAATGGACGGTCTGGTAATACCGTTTCAACATTGGATCCTCATATCCGGACAGATCAAGCGTCTGATCTTCCTTGTCGATTTCATACGGTGTATGACTCGTCAACGCGACTAAAAACGAGAAGAACGGTTCTTGCAGCGTCTCCATGTGATCAATCGATTCGAGGAAGAACTGCTGATCGTTCAGCGCCATGCCGATCTTTTTTTCTTTTGAATAATCATTTTGGCTGAAGAAGTGCTTAAAACCGATGTTCTTGTAAACATCGTCACGATTCCAGAAACCTTTTTCGTAAGCGTGCATTGCTGCCGTATCGTATCCGTTCTTCTCAAGTAACGCAGGTAGCGGCTCAAATTCATTCGTCGGATATTGCGTATAAACGGAACCTGATTTCAACGGGTAAAGCGATGTGTTCGTGATGAACTCAGCGTCCGAAGTTCGTCCTTCATGTGTCTGGTGGTAAAACGACGAGAAGTAGAGCGATTCCTTCTTCAACTGATTCAGGTTCGGCGTTACTTCTTCGCCATTAATGGTCTGGTCGATGACAGAAGCCTGGAACGACTCGAGTTGCACCAAAATGATGTTCGGTGTCTTTTTCGCACCGGTTGGATTCGTCTGCTCCTTTTGGTTGATGCGCTGTTGTTCCTGAGCCGTCAATCCGTCGCTCGGTCGCCCGGTCACGCCTTTGAAAGCGTCCCACCCGTGATAACCCCAAAAGCCGAACAGGTAGTAGTCACGCATATCGGAGATTGTTGCCGTCGGTTGACGATCTTCCGTTAGCGTCCGGTACGTCAGCAGCGAGGCAGACAAAATAATGCCACTGACTGCAAGAAGTCCAGCTGTCCGGCGTCGTGTTTGCGCTGTCGTTACTTCCGGTCGTTTGCGGAAGACAAAGAGCAGTACCATGAAAATCAAACTATCAGCGAACAAGAGGAAGTCTTGCGGTACGATCAAGGCAGTGAAGCCGCTACTGACGTCACTCATCTGCGTCATCTGTGAGAGGAGCGAGACGGAGAGGAAGTCCTCGAAGTAACGGTAGTACCACATGTCGGAAGCCAGCAGAAAACTGTGCGCCAGCAGTAGACCGAGCCAGACCCAGCGGCGTTTATTCCACGGAATCAGTAACGTCCAGCTCGATAGGATCAGCATGCCAGCAAGATTCATCAGTGTTAAATGAAGCGAAAGGTCGGTTTTTGTAAAATAACTAAATAGCATGAACTTCAGCATGCCAAGTAACAGATAAAGGGTGTAGCGAATCGCCATGGTCAGTACTCCTTACGTGTGTCGTCAATCGGTCTTTACCCTAAACGGCAAATCGAGGAACGCATAGATGTGGGAAGTATACAATCTGAAGGTGAAATGGCGATTGTTTCTGAATCAGGCAAAAATAGAACTATTACCAAGACAGGAAGTCATGTTCGCTCGTTTCATGAATTAATCGAGGAATTGGTTTGAATTTCCTCTTGAATTCAAACAATTGACGTTAATTTGCGCGGAAAGCGGGAATAGAAAGCGTGTACGTCCATCGTCCGTCACTGTCTTTTAAAAAAGGAGCGAAGTCATGTCAAACGTGAAACTAGCGGTCATCTATTACAGCGCAACCGGAACGAACCATCAACTTGCCTCATGGGCAAAAGAAGCGGGAGAAGCAGCAGGGGCGGAAGTCCGTCTTGCGAAAATCAAGGAGACAGCCCCAGCAGAAGCGATCGCTTCGAACCCATTGTGGCAAAAGCATGCGGAAGCCACACGTGATATCGAAGAAGCGACACCGGATCTACTCGACTGGGCAGATGCGATTATCTTTAGCGTCCCGACACGTTACGGTCATGTCCCAGGACAATTCCAACAGTTCCTCGACACGACAGGCGGACTGTGGGCACAAGGCAAACTCGTCAATAAAGTCGTCAGTGCGATGTCGTCGGCACAGAATCCGCATGGCGGTCAGGAAGCGACTGTTCTCGCAGTTTATACGACGATGTTCCACTGGGGTGCAATCGTTGCGGCACCAGGTTATTCGGATCCTGTCTTGTTCGCAGCGGGCGGAAATCCATATGGTACATCGGTCACTGTCGACCAAGACGGTAACATGGTTGAATCAGTCGAACCAGCCGTGCGCCATCAAGCGAAACGGACGGTTGAAGTGGCAAGCCGTCTTAACTCATAACATTACCTAATTCAAAAAGCGCCGGAATGCTGATTCGCATTCTGGCGCTTTTTCGTATGCATCATGTATGTTGTGTCAACGGAAGTTCGACTGTGAACGTCGAGCCTTGTCCTTCGATCGACTCGACATGGATTTCTCCATCATGTCCACGCGCAATTTCGCGACAGATCGAGAGCCCAAGACCAGTACCGCCGATTTGACGGGTGTCCGAATTGTCAACACGATAGAATTTTTGGAACAGGTTACTCATCGCAGAAGCTGGGATCCCGATACCCTCATCTTGAATCGCGACCGTGACCCGTGACGCGTGTCGCGTCAGTTGAATATCGATCGTTCCACCAGCTGGTGAGTATTTGATCGCATTGTTGATCAGGTTACTGAATAATTGGCGAATCTTCTTCGCATCCCCTTCGACGATCAATGGTTCGACGTTTCGGAATATTTCAATCGCGTGGGAAGAAGACGACAGACTATGCAACTGTTTCAAATCCCGAATCATCGCGACGATATCGAACGGTGCCATCTCATATTCCTGACGGTTTGCTTCCATCCGTTGCAAGTCGAGGAAGTCATTGATCAACAGCGACAGGCGTTCTGTTTCCGAATGGACCGCTTCGAGATACTTCTTCTGTCGCTTCGGTGGCAGGTCCCGCTGAATCATCAGCTCAGTAAAGCCATAGATCGACGAGAGTGGTGTCCGTAGTTCGTGTGAGATCGTCGAGACGAGTTCGTTTTTGATCCGGTCAATCTCGACTTCATTCGTCACGTCACGTAAGACGAGTAGAATCCCGCGGAACTGTCCACCATAATGAATGCTCTCGGAGTACGTCTTGATGAAGCGTCGCTCTTGATCGATCGAGAAGGTGGTTCCTTCACCGATTTCTCGTTTCACGAACGTCTTTTTCAAGTAACGTTCGAATTCCGGTAGTTGGTCGACGCGATGCTTGAGTTGAACGACAGACGGAGTGATGTTCATCAGCCCATTCTCATCGAGACTGTCATCAACCGGATGGTCAAACAGATCGAGCAATGGTCGGTTGATTAACTGAATGTTGCCGTCGGGCTCGATATACACGATCGATTCACGGATCGAGTTCAACAGTCGCGCTGTTTTTTCCCGTTCGCGTTCAATCTCGTCGAACGTCCGCATCCGTAGGAGTGACAACGCTAGCTGACGCGCGAAGGCAGCGAGTTCTTCCTGCTCGTAACGATCAAACCGATCCTGATTACGGGACAAGAAGATATAGGCGATGATCTCATTTTGACTCGGATCAAGAACCGGTGTGACAGCGCGCGCGACTTCATCTTTGAACTGCGTATGCGGTCGTTTGTCTTGTCGCGACTCACGTAATAACGGCTCAATCGTTGGCATCCAATCTTCGACTGTGAGCGGTGTCTGCGGATAAAAGACGATATCGATCACTTTCGTACCATCTTTGAAAATCAAGGCACCTTGCGTCGCATTCGTGATTTCAACCATCTTTTGAATGACGGCAGGATAGGCACTGATGCTATCACGCGACGCAAGTGTCTCCGTCAATTGATTACGTAGCCGTAAATGGGACTCGTTCCGTTGCGTCAGTTTCAACGCATCTTCGAGATTAACGTTCGTCGACATCAATTGGTGTTTGTTTTCAATCAAGGCTGTCGCCATCTGATGGAACGATTTACTCAATTCACCGATCTCGTCAGCACGGTTCAGCGGAATCAACGGTAACGTATGCTCACCACTTGCAAGGAGCTTGCTCTCCTTGCTGAGAAGGTGGATTTGTCGCGTCGTCCGTTCGATGAACGGGCGGACGATCAGCAAGATGACGAGGAACAACACGATCAGGTTGACGAGCCAAATCCACTCAGCGTACTTCGTCTGCGTGACAAGCTGTTCTTTTGCACCGAGTTCTTTCGCGCGGAGACTACTCCGGTAGTTCGTGAACGTACTCTCCATCGTGTTGACACTTTTACGCATCGTTTCACTGTTCGAGGCATTCATCTTGAACTTCCGATTCGGGTCCCGAGGTACTTGTGGCATCATCGCTTTTAGACTCGGCATCTGCAGGAAACGCTCGTCAATCATGCCCGATTGCTTTGCTTGGACGTATTTAATCAAGCTGGGCATGACGAAATTTGTATAAGAATTATAGAGCGACCGGATATCAGACGCATAGATTTGATCCGCTTTGTATAAGCGATTCTTTTCAAACCAAGCCGTCTGTTGTTCGAGTGATGCCTTCTTTTCATCAATCACGTCGAGCACGGCGTCATCTCCGAAGACGATATAGCCCCGCATCTCGTATTGAAGGGACTGCCAATCGTCCCAGAGTTTCGTCGCCCGATCTTCGCGCATGCTGATCGCATCGAGCTCTTGTTTGGCATCCATGACTTGGTGGTTCGTATAAAAATAAGCAGCCAAAGAGGAGACGGATAAGGTAATAAGAATGAGATAAAATGACGACATGATCTGTCGACTGATCTTTTGATTGAACCATTTTCGCATATGGATTATGGATGCTCCTTTGTATATGTGAGTCGAGGGTCGATTAGATGTATTACATTGGAATATTTGTTACCGTAATCGTACATTTTTTAGACGGATAAATATAGTCATAATGTATAAAATATCTTCAAAATAAGAGATTCACGTTCACAAGAAAATAAAGAACGACAAAAAAGCAGGACGAGAGCCTAGTCTCATCCTGCTTCGATACCTATTAATGATGTTCAACGACAATCTTTCCAATCGTTTTTCCACTTTCGACGAGACGGTGTGCTTCTTTTAGATTGTCGGCGTTCATGCCGATCAATGTCTGTGTCACCGTCGTCTCGAGCGTATGCTCTTCGATCCATGCTGCGACTTGCGTCAGAATCTCATGTTGGCGAATCATATCATCTGTCGTAAACAGCGGGCGCGTGAACATGAATTCCCAGACGAACGTCGCACTCTTTTGTTGGAGCGCACTTAAATCGAGTTTTTGATTCGTCTCGACGATGCTACAGATTTTCCCTTGCGGTGCGATCACATCGACCATCGTCTCGAAATGTTGGTCCGTCGCATTGAGACAGAAGATATAGTCAACGTATTTGTAACCGAGGGCTTCGAGCTGAGGACGGAATGCGTCGTGGTGATTGATCGTATGATGCGCACCGTGTTCCTTCGCCCAATCAATCGTCTCGTCGCGTGACGCGGTACCGATGACCGTCAATCCAGCGTGATTCGCAAGTTGTGTCGCAATCGAACCGACACCGCCAGCGGCTCCGATGATGAGGATTGTCTTCTTAAGATTCGACTTAGCATCAAACGTCAATCCGAGACGATCGGTCAATGCTTCATAGGCTGTCAGCGTCGTCAACGGGAGAGCAGCCGCTTCACTGAACGTCAACCGTTCCGGTTTTTTAGCGACAATTCGTTCATCGACGAGTTGGAAGTCGCTGTTTGATCCAGGGCGCTGAATTGCACCAGCGTAATACACTTCATCACCGACTTGGAAGAGGGAGGCATCATCGCCGACTTCAACGACGACTCCCGCTGCATCATAACCGATGACCCTCGGGGCGTCTTCGTCTTTCCCGTGGGCACGGACTTTCGTATCGACTGGGTTGACGGAGACAGCTTTGATCTCAACTAAGAGATCGTGTCCTGTTGCTTCTGGTCGTGGTAGTTCCAGATCAATCAGACTATCTTGTTCCGTTAAAGGTAAGTGTCGGTGGAAACCGACAGCGGACATATTCGACATCAACAATCATCCTTTCCAGATAGGAATCGTTTCTCTCCATCTGTTCCACGCCCGCTCGGTCTTAAAACCAGTTGCGAAACTTTGAAAACGGATTCCCCTTCTGTCATCAACGGAAGAATGCTGGATAGATATGGTAGCATATGAGAGTAGCTATCCATTTTCGAGAAGGAGCGATTTTGTATGTATGACGTCATCTCTCTACCGGCAGGAACGACTCAAGTCACGATTGAACGTTACCTCGTCCATGCTCATCCGCACCCCCGTCCGTATCGACCCGCGCGTTTGATTGCCTTACGTCAAAGTGGTGGCGTCATGCATCGACTGTATCGCACGGAGCGGGAAATCGTGCTCTCTCCGCACGAGGCACTCGCCCCACAAGTCCAGCGCCTCTCGTTCTCGCAACAGGAGCGTGTCCTTGCGTATATCGAAGAACGTCGCGCAAGCTTTGGTTTTGATGAAGGGGAGGAATACAAATTTTACTTACTCGAAGTAGCATATGAACTTCGTCACTTACCACGAACGGATCGACCGATTCGGGCACATACGTACTATCAACTGGATGAGCTGTTGTCGGGTCGACCGCTCGTCTTGCGAGCTAGAAGTTAAGAACGCTCCACATGAGATAAAAAAACAGTCCGCCTTTCCTTACGTTCATCGCGAGGAGGGCGGACTGTTTATTAAAGTGCTGGCGTTGGCGTCGGTGTGACACCGGTCTTCGCATAAGTTTGATCGATTGCAGTCCGAATTTCCTTGACGGAGCTACCTTTTTGATAAGCGACGATCGACTGTGCCGCGATATCGAGACACGTACCACACGTAATGCCGTGCGTCGTCCAGGTCGTTGACGTAGCGTTCTGTTCTTCGATGAAGCAGTCATAGTTGCTCGTATGACCCGCAGATTCACCACAACCGCAATAACATGGCATTTTCTTCAATAAATCGGAATGTTTAGCGACGGAGCGATAGATTGTTTGAATCGATTGATCCTGCTCATCGAGAAAAGCAGGTAACGTGTCCGGTCCCGCGGTCTTCTCGAGTTGATCATCGGCACCGTGACTGGCATGGTCAGCGTGATCTTCGTGATTCGTGTGTTCTGTTTTTGGAGTATCCGTCTGTTCAGCCGTCCCGCATGCAGCGAGCAACAGGCTGAGACTAAGTGGAAGTCCAAAACGATACAGTCGTCTTTGCATAGTCGGCCTCTCTTTCATTGTCTTACCTTCATTATAAGGAAAGTAAAACGATGAAAGCATGACGATTTATTGACGCTTATTTCGTGAGTGCTTGTGTGATCGTCTTGATGTTCGCTTGCATCATACTGTAGTACGTGTCGCCGTCTTTACCCGGTGCCCCGAGCGAGTCGGTGAAAAGTGTACCAGCGATCGGAACGCCGGTCTCACGAGAGACAGTCTCCATACTCCGCCGGTCGACGCTTGTTTCGACGAATAGGACAGGGATGTCTTGCTCCTTGATCGTATCGACGATCCGGCGGACTTGTGCCGGCGTTCCTTGATTATCCGAGTTGATCTCCCAAATATAATCCGCTTTGACGTCATAGGCAGTTCCGAAGTATTTGAAGGCACCTTCACTCGTGACGAGGTGACGTTCTGCTTTCGGAATGTCGGCAAACTGCTTTTTCGCTTCCTGATCAAGCGTCTGCAGTTGTTTGATGTAAGCCTCGGCATTTTTCTCGTAGTCCGCTTTGTGCTTCGGATCTTCCTTGATCAATGCCTGCTTGACGTTTTCGACGTATTGAATGCCGTTACTCACATCGAGCCACGCGTGCGGATCGGTTTCTGATTCCTTGCCTTTCGTCGTCAGGTACTTTGGTTCGACGCCTTGACTTAAACGATAGACTGGCGCGTCAGACGCGTCTTTGCCAGTCGTTGCCCGAAGTTTGTCGAACCAAGCACCGCCGGCTTCAAGATTCAGACCGTTATAGAAAACGACATCCGCATCCGCCATCGCTTGTACGTCTGCCGGAAGTGGATCATACTCATGCGGATTTGCCCCAATCTTAACCATGCTGTGAACATCAACGTGTTCACGACCAACTTCGCGGGCGAGATCAGCGAGAATTGAATACGTCGCAACGACCTTCAGCTTTCCGTTATCTTCTGCTGGTGTCGAACAAGCAGCAAGCAAGACTGTGCTGAGGAGGACGAACAGGAAAAATTTTAATTTCATACCGTAGACTCCTTTCGTTTCCGGTGACGCATCAGACCGTGACGTGGTGAAAAGATGAAGACGAGTGCGAACAGCGTCGTCGCGACGAGGACGATCGATGCACCAGAGGATAAATTGTAGGTGAAGCTGAAATACAGTCCGACGATGGCGGACAGCGTACCGAAGCCTGCTGCTAGGAACAGCATCCGCGAGAGACGGTTCGTCAGTAAATACGCTGTCGCAGCTGGTGTGATCAGCATCGCAACGACGAGGATGATGCCGACCGTCTGAAGGGAAGCGACGGTGACGAGTGTCAGCAATGTCATCAATCCATAGTGAATCCAGCGTGTCGATAGTCCATAGGCTTGCGCCATTGTCGGGTCAAAGGAACTGATCAGCAACTCTTTGTAGAACAAGAAGATTCCCCCGAGGACGATCAATCCGATGATGACGGTCATCCACATATCGCTCGGACGGACCGCGAGGACGTTGCCGAACAAAATGTGATAGAGATCGCTACTGCTGCGCAAGAACGAAATCAAGATGATCCCGAGGGCGAAGGCGGACGTGAAGAGGATGCCGATCGCTGTGTCGTTCTTGATGCGACTGTTTTGGCTGACGAAGCCGATTCCAATTGCCGTCACGAGACCTGTGACGATGGCACCGATCAAGAAGTTGATCCCGAGTAGATAAGAAATCGCGACACCAGGTAAAACGGCGTGCGAGATCGCATCACCCATTAACGACATCCCGCGTAAGATGATGAAACAGCCGATCACGCCGCAGATGATGCCGACCATGACGGCGGTGATCATCGCTTTTTGTAAGAACTCATACTGAAATAATGCCTCGATGAACGTCATCCTTGTCCCTCCTTACGTCGTTCGAATAGCGGTAAGCCATACGCTGGTTCGAGCCACTCCGGCGTCAAGATATCAGACGGAGGACCGACAGCGATTAGTCGTTTGTTCAACAGCATCAACGTGTCGAAATAGTCCTCTGCTTTATGCAGATCATGGTGGACGACGACAATCGTCCGCCCTTCGGCTCGGAGTGTCCGTAAGAGTTCGATGATCATCTGCTCACTGGCGACATCGATACCGACGAACGGTTCGTCCAGCAACAGTAGTTCTGCTTCTTGGGCAAGGGCACGCGCCAGAAAGACCCGTTGTTGTTGTCCGCCTGACAGTTCACCGATTTGCCGTTCGGCATGATCGGACATACCGACGCGTTCGAGACATTCCATGGCGAACGCTTTTTGTGCTTTCGATGGTCGTTTGAATAAGCCGAGCTTCGGATAACAGCCCATCAACACGACATCCTGCACACGAACCGGGAAGTCCCAATCAATTGCACTTCGTTGCGGGACGTATGCGACACGTGACCGGACAGCTTCGATTGGTTGATCGAGTACGCGTAACTGCTCGATCCGAGCCGGGATCAGACCGAGGATGGCTTTTAAGAAAGTGGATTTACCGGCACCATTCGGTCCGATGATACCAATCAGCGAAGCGACCGGAAGACGGACGGATACATCGGCGAGTGCATGGGTATCAAAATAGGAGACCGTGAGACGGTTAACATCAAGGGCGTACATGAATGCTCACTCCTTTGGTTTTATGGTATAGAGAAGGAAAGTTTCCTTAGGGCAAAAAGTAGATTAAAAATTTTTGATGATTCATTACTAGAGAAAGATTCGGTCTACTAATAATGTTTCCTTAAGGCAAACTTTAAAGCCGTGAGAAACAGTTGTCAACTGTTTTTCGATATCGATCGCGAATCAACTCGTGCTAAGATGAAAAGGCAGAATCGTATGGGGGTGAGGAGATTGCGTCAGACAGCAGAACAACAATGGAAGTGGCTATTGCTCGATGCGCTTGCGAAGGAAAAGCGAGAGCAAGCACAGCAAGTCATCGAAGAAGTCTATCCGTATGACATCGCGCAAGTGTATGAAGAATTAGGAGAAGACGATCAAGCACGACTCCTCGATTATCTCGATCACGAACGATTGGCAGATGTGCTTGAGGAGCTCGAAGGAGAGCAACGTCTTGCCGTCTTGCGTCGTTTAGACGTCGAGCGCGCCGGGCATGTCCTCGATTTAATGGAAAACGATGATGTCGCGGATTTACTGGAGGAACTGGGACCAGAAGAAACTGACCGTTTGCTTGGTAGCATGCGGACAGATGAGGCACTGATCGTCCGCAATCTCTTGACGTATCCACCGGAGACGGCAGGGCGTTTGATGACGAACCGGTTCATCTGGGTGGGAGAGGATTTCACGGTCGGTGAGACGGTCGAGAAGATGCGTGACTACATCGAATACTCGGAGACGATCAATTACGTGTACGTCGTCAATCAACTCAGTGAACTCGTCGGTGTCATCTCATACCGGGACGTCATCTTAGCTGAAAATACGGAACGAATCAGCGATGTCATGGAGACAAAGGTGATTCGGGTCGCAGCAGAGACCGATCAGGAAGAGGTCGCGCAATTGTTCGAACGCTACGATCTCGTTTCGCTACCGGTCGTCGAAGGCGATGTTCTCGTCGGATTGATTACGGTCGATGATGCACTCGATGTCTTACGGGAAGAAGCGAATGAAGACATCGAGAAACTCTCAGCATCCGGTAAATCAATTGATTTCGAGACGAAGCCGTGGATTGCTGCAACCCGGCGCTTGCCATGGCTCGTCTTGTTACTGTTCATCGGGCTCGTCTCCGGATCGATCATCAGTCAGTTCGAAGAGACGCTTTCAAAAGTTGTCGCGCTCGCCTTTTTCATGCCAATGATTGCTGGGATGACCGGAAATACCGGTACCCAATCGCTCGCGGTCGTCGTCCGTGGATTGATCACGCGTGAAGTCGATAAGCGGGTCGCGACGCGATTAATCCTACGAGAACTTTGGGTTGGTTTGATCATTGGTGTCATTTGTGGTGTCTTGATTGCTATCATTGCGTACGTCTGGCAAGGAAGTGCCGTCTTAGGTCTTGTCGTCGGCAGCTCACTCGTCATCACGCTGATTTTTGGAACACTGGCTGGAACGATCATTCCGCTCATCTTACATCGCTTAAAGATCGACCCGGCGATTGCGTCCGGACCGCTGATCACGACGTTGAACGATATCTTGTCGCTCCTCGTCTACTTCGGGATCGCGACCGCGTTCATCAGTCGCTTGATGTAAAAAAACCGAACCGATTCGCCTTCTCTTCAAGAGAAAGGGAATTGGTTCGGTTTTTTTCATGCATTCTCATGCGTCGTGCGAATCCAGACCGCCAGTGGACCGATGTCGTCAAAGCCTGCTTCGAGCGCCGTGATCAGGTGATCACCGTATTCGTATCCGACGAGTGGTTGACCGGGGAAGTGTGCGGAGCACAAGCGTGCGATATCATCCCATAAGCGTTCATCAAGATAGTCGGAACTAACGTACATCAATCCGGTCGTCGTTTGGTTCGAGTAGGCGATGCAACTTGCCTGTTGTGCTTCGCAATAGAAAAAGCGGACGTCCGGATGTTGCCATAACGATTCCGGTAACTCCGGTGTCGCTTGGATTGCTTGGAAGCGAGTAAACTGCGTGGCATCCGTGACGACAGACCAATCGACGGGAAGAGCGCGACGATCGAGTATGGCGGGACGGGTCATCCATTCCGCTGTGAACAGGTGACTGAGACCAGCGCTTGAGAAATCATAGCTCGCCGTACAGTCCTTGATGCTGTACACGTCGGTTGCATTAATTCGCTGATGAGGAAGGCGAACCATCAGTTCCGGATAATAACTTGGAACGCTTCCTTTAGCGAGCCAGGTCGATTCGGTTTCTGTCACCTGGCATCCGACTTGTTCACAAACAAGGCGACACCAATCGAAATTGTTTTGGATGGCAGATTGACGCATGCTTGATCCCCCCTTAATCCTCTTCCGGTTGTTTAATCAAAACGTATGACAAGGTAGCAATTAACGTCAAGAACAACCCGCAGCCGATCGTAATATACGCCATCGTGAAGACCTTACCGAGCGTCGTCGTCGGGATGAATGTCGGATGCCCGACCGTACTCAGTGTCGTGATGCAAAAGTAAAGCGCATCGATGACCGAAAGGTTTTCTTCCGTACTGTAGAAGATCGTCCCAGAGACGAGTGTCAACAAACAAAGAATCAGTAGTCCGCGGAAGTAAGACAAGTGAAAGGCGCGGCGCAATCCCTTGAATAGGCGTGAAAAAATCGTCAGTACAGATATCATCGAATCTCTCCTTTAAGATCGGTGCGTCGAGTCCATCGTATCATGAATGAGATAATCATTCTTTCCGGCATGTTTGACACCATCTATCACCTGATCAACCTGTAAGTTCAAGTGAAGAGGCATTTTTCTTGAATGGAGGAAGAACATCCCATAAGTAAGCGAACGTGAATAAGCTGAGCAGTTAGTGTTGCGGATGTGATGGAGTGCGTAAAAATATATCAATCGACATATAGAACATGATGAAGGTCGGAATCAGATAGACGATCGTAAAAAGAAACAAGGATGGCATGCGTTCCGCTCTTCGAGATGATTTTTAGATAGATAGTCTCAGTATAGTGGGCGCAGATTGCTTAGGCGGATTGAAATTTTAAAAAAGGGGAATCAATCGAGATTCAATGTCAGCCGTCGTATTTTAGCGACACCTTGGAGTCCTGACGGATCATGATGCGTCTTATGGGCGACGAAATGTTCATCGGCTTCCGTCGTCCGGATTCGTAACGGACGTTCGTCACGGTGGACGACCTCGAAGATCACCTCAGCCAGAGCTTCTGCCGATTGGCGGTCGGCATGTCGCGTTCGGTACGTCTGCAAATAAGCCGTGATGATCGGTTTGAAGTCGTCTTCGTGTAAGCCACCCGTCCGTTCAAGTTGATCGAGAACATTTGCGGTAAAGTTCGTCTCGACGGCGGCCGGTTCAATCAGGGTGACGTCGATATTGAAGTACGGTTTATAGTAGGTCGCAAGACTTTCGAACAGCCCTTCGATCGCAAACTTACTGGCACAATACAATTCATTCATCGGTTGACCGACGAGACCACTGACGCTTGAAGTCGCGAGTAAGTGACTACCTTCCGGTGCTTGTTTGAGTAAGGGGAGGCAGGCTTCAATCGTTCGGATGACACCGAAGACATTCGTTTCGAAGAGTTGCTTGATTTCATAACTTGTCGCTTGACCGAGTGCGCGCAGTAAACCATGACCGGCGTTGCAGAATACAACGTCCAGGTGATCGACCTCTTGTTCGATTTGCCGGATGGCTGCCTTCACGCTTGTTTCATCTGTGACATCGAGCGACAAGAAGGTGAGCGTCGGTAACGACACAGTCATCTCACCCGGACTCCGAACACCAGCGTAGACAGACCAGCCGGCTTCCGCAAACCGCTGCGCCGTCGCCAGACCGATACCGGAAGAAGCACCCGTGATCAATATCGTTCGCATATCAATTCCTCCGTTCTGAAAGTAGTTGTCTTCTATTATTTACCCGAATTATCGTCGAATTATTTGCAATAAAATTGCATATAGTAATGAAAAAACTTAATATAAAGAAAAAAGGAGGTAGGAATCGATGGGGCAAATCGAACGGCTGCAACAGATGCGGGAATGGATCAAGACGAGTCCTGAAATTTCGCTGGATCAACTGATGCAGGAGTATCAGATTTCACGAGATACCGCACGTCGTGACGTCATCGTCCTCGAACAAGAAGGGGAGATCATTCGTGTTAAGAATGGATTAGTCCGTGCTGGTGGGACGCTTGCATATGAACAGCGGACAGAGAAACCGGAAAAACGGCGGATCGGACAGCGCGCGGCGCGTCACGTCCAAGCGAATGATCGCTTATTGCTCGACGCTGCAACGACGGTATCTGAGATGGCACGGGCACTTCCGCCTTATCCACTACACGTCATCACGAACTCCCTTGACATTGCAGACTATGTCGGAGCTCGCATGGATATTGAGCTGTACGTCACGGGAGGGCGTTTCGACCGGCATGCGCGAAGCTTGAGTGGGATCAAGACGGCAGACGACATCCTGAATTATCAAGTCGATTGTGTTTTTCTTGGAGCATGTGGGTTGACGGAAGAAGGACTTTTTGCGGAACAACTCGAAGAAGCGGTCGTAAAGAAAGCGATGATTCGAAGTGCGACCCGTGTCATCGTCCTCGCGGATCATACGAAATTCAATAAACGCTTTTTGCATAAGGTCTGTGATTGGGGACAAATCGATATGCTCGTCACCGATCAAGTACCAGACGCAACGTGGCAAGAACGATTAGATCATTATCATGTCGATCTCGACGTGACAGAGGAGGAAACAACATGAACCCGATTCAAACGACGCTCGTCGGATTTGGTTTTTCAGCGGTGACGTTTCACGTTCCGTTCTTACAGGCATTACCGACATTTGAAGTGACGCAAGTCGTCTCGAGTCGACCGGAGCAGGTGGCACAACATTTCAGTGAGGCGATAGTCGTCGCGACACTCGCTGATGCGTTGCAAGATGAGAATACGGAACTTGTCGTCATCACGACACCAACGGCACTGCATTTCGAAATGGCAAAACAAGCGATCGAAGCAAAAAAGCACGTCTTACTCGAAAAGCCGGCCGTCGTGACGATCGAAGAAGCACTGGCGCTGCAAACGTTAGCAAAACAACACGGGGTTCAAATCGCCGTCTATCAAAACCGTCGCTTTGACGGGGACTTCCTGACACTTGAACAATTAATGGAAATGAACGAAATTGGGGACTGGCAAGTCATTGAGTCACGCTTTGATCGCTATCGCCCGGTTGTTCGAGAGCGTTGGCGGGAACAAGCGGGTGATGGTGCCGGCATCCTGTTTGATCTCGGCTCACACTTACTCGATCAAGCACTTGCCTTGTTTGGAGAACCGGATGCTCTGACGGGCGATGTTTACCTGCAACGTGACGGTGCTGTTGTCGATGACGGTTTCCATGTCACGCTACATTACGGTACGCGGCGTGTCATTCTTCGCTCGGCATCCTTCATCCAAGGACCGACACCGCGTTTTGAGTTCCATGCGACACGCGGCAGTTACATCAAATACGGAATGGATCCACAAGAAGGACGGCTTGCGAAAGGTCATGCTGTCGATGGACAGCTCGGCGAAGATGAAGTGGACTCCTATGGCTATCTCCAGATCGCCGATCAGCCAGTTGAGCGCCTCGCGACACTTCCAGGCAGTTATGCGACGTTTTACGAACAGTTGGCGGAAGGACTTCGCGGTGGACGGGTACCTGTCGATTTACGCGACGCTGAAAAAACAATGCGCTTGATTGAAGCAGTGCGCATCAGCAGTGATGAAGGGCGACGCCTCTTACGAAAGGAATGGGATGCATGGAAGAATTGAAAGTGCTGCTTGCGGAAGAGGAAGAACTCGTCCTGACGTCACTGACGAATACGGAAGCGATCGGGATGGGACATGAGTTGATCGGACGGGCGATGAAGAAAAACTTGTCGATTGCCGTTGAAATCAAACGGAATGGGCAGCGTTTATATTACGCGGCGCTCGATGGTACGGCACCGGATCAAGAAGAGTGGATCCGCCGGAAATCGAACGTCGTCTTTCGACATGGCTATAGCTCGCTGTACATGCGTCGGTATAATGAGAGCAAACATCGCTCGTATCATACGATGTATGCTGTTTCTCCAGCCGATTATGTCGATGCCGGTGGGTCGTTCCCGATCCGGATCGAAGGAGTCGGTGTCGTTGGTACGATCACCGTTTCCGGTCTATCGCAGGAAGCAGACCATCGTCTTGCGACGGAAGCGTTGCGTTTACTTAAGAGACAACAGCTGGAACAGTGATATAGATTCATTCGATGTCCTCGCGATGTTCCATTCGCTTTCCTTGGGCGAGACACAAACTGGTCTCGGCTGCCACAGACAGCCGACTCTGGTCTTGTTCGTCTCTGACAGCACGATAAATTGTGCTTTTTCCTGTCGAAGTCGTGTGGAGAAATGAGGACACAGAACAAAATAATGGAATCAAAAAAGTCCGAACGGGTGAGAAAGAACTCGTTCGGACTTTTCGTATATGAGGATTGATGGATCTCTGTTGATGGACGTGCAAGACGAAGACTCCTACGGGACAGCGGAATAGGTGAGACCCCGCAGACGCATAAGCGGCGAGGCGGCTCGCCTTCCGCCCGAGGAAAGCGGAGTCTTGCACGGGAATCAACGCTGAAACTTCGGTCACGATGCCATCGAATCAGATGAAGCGGACACGTCTTTGCGTGTGTTCCCGCGATAGACGAAGTAAAGCGCAGCAAGCATCGCAAGCAGACCAAGCAGACGTTTTCCGTCGAGCGGAACGACGACGCCACCGAACGCACCGATGTGATCAATGACCATACCTGCTGCGAGTTGACCGATGACGGTCGCGATACTAGCTGCCGTGACACCAATCTGCGGAACGGCAAGAATCGTCAGGAATAGATAACTGACGCCGAACAGGACAGCACTTAGTTGCCAACGAGGTGCTTCGAGCAAGAGTAGGACGTTTCCTTGTCCGAAGAAGAGGATGGCTAAAGCGAGAATCAGCATCCCCGTGAAGAAGGTCAGAAACGTACTTTCGAGAGCCCCTGCCTTTTGACTGAAGGCACCATTGATAGACGACTGTGCGCTCAGCATGACGCCACCGAGTAATGTAAAACCGAGTAATAGAATATTCACGAGCGAACCTCCTTAAAAGATAAGAAATAGGGCGACGAGCATCAGAGCAGAAGCCATTAGCTTGTCGCGATTGATCGGACGTTTCGGACTACCAAGCCAACCGTTATGTTCGATGACCATACTAGCGACCATTTGACCGAGAATGACACTGATCATGGCGAGACCGACACCGACGAGCGGGATGCTGATGATCAGGATCGTCAAGTAGATACTGCCGAGCAGACCACCGAGCAAGGTCCATTTCGGTGCGCGGAATGTATAGCCGAGTGAACCCCTTCCGAAGAAGAGGACGATCAATCCGATGATGATCGTACCGGCGAAGAAATTATAAAAGCTACTTTCGAGTTTTCCGACGAAGTTCCCGAGCTCACCATAGATTGCTCCTTCGACACTTAAAGCGATACCCGCAAGTAACGCGAGTGCGTAATACACGATTTTCAACAGAATTCATCCTTTCATGAATCTAAATATCGAGAAATGTCGATATGTAAGGCGAGGAGAACGGATCAAAGTTCTCCTTTGAGGTACGCTGCAAGCTCCTGGATTTTTTCTTCATTTCGCCGGTAATACGTCCATTTGCCGTGACGTTCGGATTCGAGCAATCCGACTTTTTGCAACATCGTAAGATATTGGGAGACGGTCGATTGAGATAAGTTCGCCTTCTCTTGGATATCTCCGACGCAAATGCCTCCCTTGTCCGACAAATTCGTCGCGAGATGAGCCGTCGGCTTATTGAAATGAGTCTCGGGATCCTTGAGCCAGCGTAAGATATCAAGACGTACCTCGTTCGATAATGCCTTGAATAGATCCACTTGATTTGTCATACGCTTAAATTAATCGATGATTCTCGATATGTCAATTCAAGACACTTATGGTTGAACGAATGCATGCTTGAGAAGGCGATGTGTCACTTTAGTTGCTGTATACGGCTCAAAACCGAATCGTTCATAAAAGGTACTGGCATCGTCCGTATAGAGCCAGAGCTCGGAATACGTCAAAAGTGCTTCCGGGATGATTTTCTCAAGTAGTTGCGTACCAACACCGTGGTGTCGTATTTCTGGTAAGACATAGACATGACGAATCCGACCGACGTCGTTCGTGCCGGTTTGTTTCATATACCCCCCGCACGCGATGACGTGTCCGGAAAGAGATAAAGCGACGAACAATGCCTCACCATCCTCTTGGAACGTTTCATTTCGCCGTTCGCGTAGCATCCGTTCGATGAAGGGATAGCCTTCCTGTGTACTCTTTGATAGAATTGGTAACCAGTTGAAGGCATCAAAATCGTTGACCCGTTCGATTGTCATCTCCATCTGTCATTCCTCCTTCTTCTCTCTTGGATATTCCTTTTTCGGGAGCGGGAAAAACACGAATCGAGAATCAATTCGAGCTTTTTTTAAATAGAGACTGGATTTTTAAAAGCCATTTTGCGTATAATGAGAAGTAATGGATTGAACGCAAATGAAAGGAAGTGGCCGTCACAATGAGCCTCAGCCGTTTAAGTAAAGAAGAGATTACTGATCTTTCGCTGATCGAATTCGTCAATGAAATGTTGCAAGAAGCTGGCGAACAGCCAATCACGTTCGATGACATCACGTCAGAAATCGAAAAGTACCATACGTTTACAGATGAAGAAGACAAGTTCGAGAAACTTGCTCAACTCTATACAGACATGAACATCGACGGAAACTTCGTTAACGTCGGAGCGAACCGTTGGTCACTCCGCGCTTGGTATCCGTTTGATAAGTCGGATGAGGATCTCGTCATCGAAGCGCGTCAACGTGGAGAACTTGATGAGTTTGAAGAAGAGTTCAACTATGATGCAGAAGAAGATGAGTTCGAGACGATCGAAGACGATCTCGATACATTCGCGAAGACAGCGGACTATGATTCAGCTGACGACAGCGAAGACGAGGATACGTTCAAAAAAGTCGCAGCCATCGATGATCTCGATGACGATCTCGACGAAGAAGACTTAGAAGACTTCGAAGAAGAAGAGGAAGTCTAAGCACGATCAACTACAACTGTACAGCTGCTATTTCCCTATAGAAATGGCAGTTTTTTCGTTGACGGCTGACGAACGAGCGCGAAAATTTTTCTCTGAAAAATTAGGCTTGACGAAGTTTTCCGAATGACGTAAGTTAGTCATGGGCTTCTTTAAGCAACGTGCTTATTTCAGCAAAAGTGTCTCCTATTATGGGGGCACTTTTGCTTTTTTGTTTTTACCACCTCTGTTTTGTTGAGATGTGAATTAGAGAAGGGAGCAATATTTAACATGACAAAGTATATTTTCGTAACAGGTGGCGTCGTATCGTCACTCGGTAAAGGGATCACCGCTGCATCGCTCGCTCGTCTCTTGAAAAACCGTGGCCTTAACGTCACGATCCAAAAATTTGACCCATACATCAACATCGACCCGGGTACAATGAGCCCGTACCAACACGGGGAAGTTTTCGTCACAGATGATGGCGCAGAGACGGATCTTGACCTTGGTCACTATGAGCGCTTCATCGACATCAACTTGAGCCAGAACGCGAACGTCACGTCTGGTCGTATTTACTCGACGATCCTCAAGAAGGAACGCCGTGGAGACTACAACGGTGGAACAGTCCAAGTCATTCCGCACATCACGAACGAAATCAAAGACCGTGTCTTCCGTGCTGGAAAAGAAACGGGCGCAGACGTCGTCATCACGGAGATTGGTGGAACAGTAGGGGATATTGAGTCGCTTCCGTTCATCGAAGCCATTCGCCAAGTGAAAAACGATATCGGAAAAGAAAACGTCATGTACGTCCACTGTACGCTTGTTCCGTATCTTGCAGCAGCAGGTGAGCTCAAGACGAAACCGACACAACACAGTGTCAAAGAACTCCGTAGCTATGGTATCCAGCCAGACATCATCGTCTTACGTGCAGAGCACCCAGTCCCACAAGAGATGAAAGATAAAATCGCTCTCTTCTGTGACACACGTCCGGAAGCAGTCATCGAAGCACAAGATGCATCGACGCTCTACGAAGTACCGCTCAACTTGCAACGTCAAGGCATGGACCAACTCGTCTGTGACTACTTCAAGTTCGACACACCAGTTGCTGACATGACGGCTTGGAAACAACTCGTCCACACAGTGACGCACCTCGAGAAGACGACGAAGATCGCACTCGTCGGGAAATACGTCGAATTGCGTGATGCGTACATCTCAGTTGCAGAAGCACTGAAACACGCTGGATTCGCCTTCAACAGTGATATTGAAATCGACTGGATCAACGCAGAAGACGTGACGCGCGAAAACGTCAACGAATTGCTCGGTTCAGCAGACGGAATCCTCGTTCCTGGTGGATTTGGAGAACGCGGAATCGAAGGGAAAATCGAAGCGACACGTTTTGCACGTGAAAACAACGTACCGTTCTTCGGTATCTGTCTCGGTATGCAACTCGCGACAGTTGAATTCGCACGTAACGTCCTCAATCTTGAAGGCGCACATTCAGCGGAAATCGACCCAGCGACACCATACCCAATCATTGACTTGTTGCCAGAACAAAAAGACATCGAGGATCTCGGTGGTACACTCCGTCTCGGACTTTACCCATGTAAACTCGAAGATGGAACGAAAGCACGTGCCGCGTATTCAAGCGAGCTCGTCTACGAACGTCACCGTCACCGTTATGAGTTCGGTAACGAATTCCGTGAGCAATTCGAAGCGAACGGCATGGTCTTCTCAGGTACGAGCCCAGACGGTCGTCTCGTTGAGATCATCGAGATTCCAGAACACAAATGGTTCGTCGCGTGTCAGTTCCACCCAGAATTGATCTCGCGTCCCGAACGTCCACAAGCACTCTTCCATGACTTCATCCAAGCTTCACTTGGTGAATGAAAAGAAAGATAATCAAAGACGCGGTAACCTTCAGCATTTTGAAGGTTACCGCGTCTTTTTTTTGATTGGTTATATTCAGAACTACATATTATAGAAGAAAAGTGTTAATCCCACTCTTCCGTCATCTCTTGTAGTTGCGTCAAGATATGTGTCAGGAGGAACGCGCAAAGGGCAAGACTCGGCAGTCCGTGACGTGAACCGTCCTCTGCCGGAAGCAATCCTTTATTAAACTTCAATGCGAGCGGTGCAATCGAACGCTCGAGCGTTTCTGTCACGTCACTGAGTGTGACGATCGCATAAGGCGTATGCCATGCGTCATAGCGGGCAAGAGAAGCGAGAAGGTCGGAGCGTTCCGTATCTGGCGTAAAGATTAAGACGCGATCGACAGCGTGCAGTGTCTTTCGATCCTTGATTTTCGTAACCCGTTTCATCTGATCCGGACCTTCTGAGAGCATTGGATAGAGTCCTTCACATTCACCGTAAGCGTCGACGTAGACCGTGCCTTCTCCGACGAGCGCCTGTGCGAGCAGACGGACGACATCGAATAGTTCGTCTTCCTGTTTTGCGAGCGTTTGCAATTTTCCGTTGAATTGTGTAGCTAAGATTTTCATCATTTTTCTTCATCCTTTCTGTATTTCTCTCAAGGACAGTATAAAGCAAGTTTTGCTTTAGTGTAGAATGGAAATAACTAGAGGGGGAGTGGCAGAGATGAAAGGCAGATTGTTGATCGTCGAGGATGAGCCGGGAATCCGGAACTTACTTGCACAATTGTTCCGGACAGAAGGGTATGAAACGGACGTCGCCGTCGATGGAGAGGAAGCGATCGTCTATTTACAAGAAGCGGCATATGATTTGCTGTTGATGGATGTCAACATGCCGGGGCGGACCGGGATCGAGGTTTTACGTCATCAGGACCGGATCGGACGACGTGTCCGGACGATTTTAATGACGGCACTCGGTGAAAAAGAAGCGATGGAAGAAGCGAAACGATTAGGGGTCGTCGCCTTCTTCGGGAAGCCATTTGACATCTTCGAATTAAAAAAAGAAGTGACTGTGCAAATTTCTCACGATGTAAGCGGTTAATCTTTCACGTCGCCGTCACAAACCAAAAAACCAAGCGAAATGCTGTACGTTCCGATGAATCAGTATGTTATAATCAGTCTGAAATTGCACGAGTTCGTGTAAGCAGCGATCAAAACAGAGGAGGATGTCATTATGCCATTAGTATCTATGACAGACATGTTAAACAAAGCTCTCGAAGGTAAGTATGCAGTAGGTCAATTCAACATCAACAACCTCGAGTGGACACAAGCGATTCTCGGTGCGGCTCAAGAAGAGCAGTCACCAGTTATCCTTGGAGTATCTGAAGGTGCAGCACGCCACATGGGCGGATTCTACACTGTCGTGAAAATGGTTGAAGGTCTCGTACACGACATGAAAGTAACAGTTCCAGTCGCAATCCACCTCGACCACGGTTCGAGCGTTGAAAAATGTAAAGAAGCGATCGACGCTGGATTTACATCTGTCATGATCGATGATTCGCACAGCCCGATCGACACAAACATCGAAACAACTAAAGCAGTCGTTGAATACGCTCACGCTAAAGGCGTTTCAGTTGAAGCGGAAGTTGGTACAGTTGGTGGACAAGAAGACGACGTCATCGGTGATGTCATGTACGCGAAACTTGACGAGTGTGTACGCATCGTTAAAGAAACTGGAATCGACACGCTTGCTCCTGCACTCGGTTCTGTTCACGGACCATACAAAGGTGAACCAAACCTCGGATTCAAAGAGATGGAAGAAATCCGTGACGCTACAAACCTCCCACTCGTTCTTCACGGTGGAACTGGAATTCCGACACACGATATCGAAAAAGCGATCTCACTCGGAACTTCAAAAATCAACGTTAACACAGAGAACCAAATCTCATTCGCGAAAGTCGTTCGTGAAGTGTTGGCTGAGAAACCAGAAGCATATGACCCACGCGTATTCATCGCACCAGGTCGTGAAGCAATCAAACAAACTGTCATCGGTAAGATGCGTGAGTTCGGTTCAAGCAACAAAGCTTAATCGACTCCTCTTTAAAGTGCGGTAGACTTCGGTCTACCGTGCTTTTTTCATATCATATGAACGTGTATTCGATGGAAAACAGTAGGACTTCTCGTGAAAAAAACCTATAATAGAGTCGTAAGCGATTTCAAGGGATGAAAGGGGAACGAGAAAGATGAGATTTTTCATTGACACAGCAAACGTAGAGGACATCAAGAAAGCACATAAAATGGGGATTTTAGATGGTGTCACGACGAATCCATCGCTCGTCGCTAAGGAGGGCGTCGATTTCCATACAAGACTTCGTGAAATCTGTGAAATCGTCGGAGATGTCTCTGTCAGCGCTGAAGTCATCGCGCTTGATGCAGAAGGAATGATTCGCGAAGGGAAGGAACTTGCCCAGATCGCACCGAACATTACGGTTAAGGTTCCAATGACTCCGGCCGGACTCGAAGCGGTCGCAGCACTTTCAAAAGAGAAGATCACGACGAACGTCACATTGATCTTCAATCCGAACCAAGCATTACTCGCAGCCCGTGCTGGTGCGACATACGTATCACCATTCCTCGGTCGTCTAGATGACATCGGTCAAGATGGAATGGGGCTCGTCGAGACGATTGCTCAAATTTTCGTCGTACATGATATTCCGACACAAATCATTGCGGCATCGGTCCGGAACCCGGTTCACGTGACGAACGCTGCTCTTGCGGGCGCAGACATCGCGACGATTCCATTCTCGGTCATCGAGTCACTCACACACCACCCACTCACGACGCAAGGAATTGAAAAGTTCCTCGCGGACTGGGAAAAAACGCAGCAATAATCGTAGCGAAGAGAAAGGTTGATGGAACGTGGACATTTTGCATATCGTAGGGCAACAACGCCTAGAAGGAACCGTATCAATCAGTGGTTCGAAGCAAAGCGCCATTCCGTGTCTTGCTGCAGCTCTACTGACGGATCAGACGGTCATTCTAGAAGGCGTGCCGGAAATTGGCGACGTCGCGACAATGATCGAGATTTTAGAGACGCTCGGCACGGTCGTGACACGTCAAGGCGATATGGTGACGATTGATCCAAGTCGGGTTGAATCGATGCCGTTAACTGGTGCGGAGACGCGCAAGTTACGCGGATCGATCTACCTCATGAGCGTTCTGGCGGCCAGATTCAAACAAGGAGTCGTCGGTCTGCCTGGGGGTTATGACATCGGACCACGACCGATTGATTTACACATTAAAGCACTGGAGCGTCTCGGTGTTTCCGTACGTAACGAGCAGGGCGTCCATTACATGCGCGTCGACCGTCTCGTCGGAAACCGAATCTATCTCGATCTTCCGTCATTCGGAGCGACGATCAGTGCTTTACTCGTCGCTGTCTTCGCTGAAGGAACGACTGTCATCGAAAACGCTGCCTATGATCCAGAAGTCATCGATGTCAGTACGATGCTGACGAACATGGGAGCAAATGTCAAAGGGGCAGGAACGGATGAGATTCGAATCAAAGGTGTCTCACGCCTGAGTGGTTGCCGGCATACCTTGATTCCAGACCGGATGGAAGCAGGAACGTTTTTGACGATGGGCGCGGCACTTGGGCGCGTCACCGTCGATAACGTCATTCCGCTCCATCTCGAGAGCGTTATCCAAAAACTCGAGCGGTATGGTGCGTTGATCGAAGTGACAGATGATTCCGTCACGGCGACATTTCATGAGGCGAAGCCGGTCGATATTCGTGTCTTCCACTACGGTGGATTCCCAAGCGATCTACAACCTGTCATCTCGGCAGCGTTGTTGCAAGCGAAAGGAGCGAGTATCGTTGTCGATAAGTTGTACCCGCAACGTTTCCGACATGTACAGGAGTTACGGCGCTTAAACGCCCGAATCACGCATGAAGACGCTTCGATCATCATTCGTGGTGGCGAATCCTTACTCGGTACGGAAATCGAGGCACCAGATCCACGCGGTGGCGCAGCACTTGTCTTGGCGGGACTTCTCGCTTCAGGGGAGACGACATTGCACCACGCAGAAGTGCTTGACCAGAGTTACGAACGATTTGATCAGAAGTTGAAGGAACTAGGCGCCCTCGTATGGCGTGAAACGATTTGACCGATTTGTAACAAGGGAGAGGGGACATACACATGGAGAGAAGTCTATCAATGGAACTTGTACGCGTCACGGAGGCGGCAGCACTTGCCTCTGCACGCTGGATGGGAAAAGGATTGAAGAATGAAGCGGATGATGCGGCAACAAGCGCGATGCGTGATGTCTTCGATACGATTCCGATGAAAGGAACCGTCGTCATCGGGGAAGGCGAGATGGATGAAGCACCGATGCTTTACATTGGAGAAAAGCTAGGAAATGGGTATGGACCACGACTTGACGTCGCTGTCGATCCGCTCGAAGGAACGAATATCGTCGCAAAAGGAACATGGGGCGCACTTGCTGTCCTCGCTGTTGCGGATGCGGGAGATTTACTCCATGCACCGGACATGTACATGGATAAGATTGCAGTTGGTCCGGAAGCAGCAGGACACATCAGTCTGGATGCGACGATTGAAGAAAACATCGCAGCCGTCGCAAAGGCGAAGAACAAGGAAATCGAAGACGTCGTCGTCTCGATCCTTGATCGCGAACGTCATGAAGAAATCATTCAACGGATTCGGGCAACAGGGGCACGGATTCGCTTGATTGGTGACGGTGACGTTGCTGGTGCGATCAATACGGCGTTCCCGCATACAGGGATTGATATCTTGCTCGGTTCAGGTGGTGCACCGGAAGGCGTTCTTGCTGCCGTTGCCTTGAAATGTCTCGGTGGAGAGCTCCAAGGGCGCTTGTTACCAGCAGACGATGCCGAGATCGAACGTTGTAAGAAGATGGGCATCGAAGATCCATCGAAGATTCTCATGATGGACGATCTCGTCGCAGGAGACGACTGTATCTTTGCTGCGACAGGGGTCACGGACAGTGAGTTGATGAAAGGTGTCCAGTTCACGGCACAAGGCGGTCAGACACACTCTGTCGTCATGCGTGCGAAATCCGGAACGGTTCGCTTCGTTGAAGGCATTCACTCGTTTAAGAAAAAACCGAAGCTTGTCATTAAGTAAAAGAGACGGACTCATACGTGAGGACTTGATCGATAAAAAAGAGTTGGTGTTTCGGATAATTTCCGAAACACCAACTCTTTTTGCTATGTTTCTAGGAATCAAGACGTTCATCCTCAACTCCTAGAGGAAAAGGAAACGTGCTAACGTTTTCCGCTTCGTTAAATCGTATGGGAAGATTGCAGTGTCTCCAAATCGCTCGACATGAAATTTCGTTTTGAAGAGCATTGTCTCACGTTTGACGAGCAGGACGTGATTTCATTATCGTACAGATAAGCGAATTCACGACTAAGACCTCTTAGCACCTGTGATGAAGACATGCATCCTATTTCCTTCTTATGAATTGAATGAGATGAAAAAAAGCGATCGAGCCAATGCTCAACCGCTTTGAGATGATGAATTAAAGGTAAGATCCTGCGCCGACAAGGCGTGAACCCCAGTACCCTGATTTGAAGCTTGAGTATTTAACGCCACCTGTTTCTGAGTTAACCATGCTTGACTTACTTGTTGCGATCCCGACGTGTTGAATGCCGCTACCGTGTGAGAAGAAGACAAGATCTCCTGGTTGTACGCTTGAAACGCTGACTTTCTTAGAAGAAGAATATTGTGAAGAAGACGTACGTGGCAATGTTTTACCAGCCGCTTTCTTGTAAACGTAGCTTGTGAAACCAGAGCAGTCGAATCCACGAGTCGTTGTTCCGCCCCATACGTATGGTGTACCTTTATGTTTTGCTGCTTCGTTCAGGATTTTCGTCCGTTTAGAAGATGTGCTTGTTGATTTTTTAGCGCTTGAAGATGATTTGTATGTCTTTGTGTATTGTGAGAAGACATAACGTGTTTTACCGCCGTATGAGATTTTTGTCCAGCTGCCTGATTTGCCTTTGTATGTAAAGACTTGACCAGCGTTGACTTTCCCGACGATGCTTGCTTTCGTAGAAGGAGCTGTCCGAACACGAAGACCGTTGTCCGTGATCTTGACTTTCGTGACTGTTGCTGCTTCAACTTTACCTGTACCCACTGATGTAAAACCTGAAACCACTAAGGCTGCTGTCGCGATCGATGCTAGAAAACGTTTCATGTTAAGAATTCCTCCGTTTTAATGTAGTGTGTTGCGTCCGTAAGTTATATGATGAAATCATTAAGTGTGTGATTAAGCAGTGAACCTTACAACTGTGTAAGAATTTTGTCTGCAGGAATATCTTAGCATGTGCGCCCTTAAAAACGTTTTTTCAGTTAGAAGACAAAATAGATGCTTTTGTAACATAACTGAAATAATATCCTTGAATATTACAAAGTAAGAAACGCAAAGGATTGTTGACGACGAATTTAAAAAAATATGATACCTTTAGTTCACGAAAGAAATTACATACCTCCTGATGTATGTATGGAAGTATGCTGAATGCAGTTGAATTTATAAAGAATAGGTGAAAAACATGCCAACAACTGATAAAAAAGATAAACCTGAACGTTCCTATACTTTGGCTCAATTGAGCCAGCTGACATTAAAAGAATTATATGAAATCGCAAAGACGAAGAATGTCCCGCAATATCGGGAAGCCCGTAAGCGTGAGTTGATGTTCAAGATTCTAAAAGCACAGGCGGAATCAACAGGTCTTTATTTCCTCGAAGGGGTACTTGAAGTCATCCCTGGTAATCCACAAATGCAAAACGATGGTGGCTTCGGCTTCCTTCGCCCTATCAATTATTCCCAATCCTCTGAAGATATCTATATCGCCGCTTCTCAAATCCGACGCTTCAATCTACGTAATGGTGATGTCGTCACAGGTAAAGTACGCCCACCGAAGGAAAACGAACGTTTCCAAGGGTTACTTAGTGTGGAAGCCGTCAACGGCGAAGCACCGGATACAGCGCGTAACCGTTTGTTCTTCCCGGCGCTGACACCGATCTATCCGGATCGTTTAATGCGTCTTGAGACAGAGCCGCGTCATTTATCGGTTCGTGTCATGGATATGATTGCACCAGTTGGGTTTGGACAACGCGGTTTGATCGTCGCACCACCAAAAGCAGGGAAGACGTCACTCCTCAAAGAAATCGCGAACTCGATTCAAGAGAATCATCCGGATGTCGAGCTGATCATTCTATTGATCGATGAGCGACCAGAGGAAGTAACTGACATCGAGCGTTCAGTTCCGGGAGCAGACGTCGTCAGTTCAACGTTCGACGAAACACCGGACAACCATGTGCGGATTTCTGAACTTGTCCTTGAACGGGCGATGCGACTTGTCGAACATAAAAAAGATGTCGTCATCTTGATGGATTCGATCACGCGTTTGACTCGTGCGTATAACTTAACAGTGCCGCAAAGCGGACGGACGCTTTCAGGGGGGATTGACCCAGCAGCGTTCCACAAACCAAAACGGTTCTTTGGTGCGGCGCGAAACATCGAACATGGTGGCAGTTTGACGATTCTTGCGACGGCACTCGTCGAGACGGGATCCCGCATGGATGACGTCATCTATGAGGAATTCAAAGGAACAGGAAACATGGAGCTACATCTCGATCGTAAGCTGTCGGAACGCCGAATCTTCCCGGCAATCGACATTCGCAAATCAGGTACGCGGAAGGAAGAACTCTTGCTTCCGAAAGAGCAACTCGATGCGCTCTGGACGATTCGTCGGACGATGAACGAGTCGAACGAGTTCGTCGATACGTTCCTGCGTAAGATTCGCGACACGAAAAATAATGAAGAATTTTTTGCTGAACTTGAGAAAGAAAAGAAGAAGACGGTCCGACGTGCACCTGCTAAACCGCGTACCGTCAAGAAGGAAGCAACGACGGAAAAATAACTATTGCGACGCGTAAAAAAATCGTTTAGTATAGGAAGGTAACTTACTCTGGCTCAGCAAATGGACCAGGGCGGAAGGAGAGAAATCAACCATGAAACAAGGAATTCACCCTAACTACAACAAAGTAGTATTTATGGATTCAACGACTGAGTACAAATTCTTAAGCGGTTCTACTCGTTCTTCGAACGAAACGATCACTTGGGAAGATGGTAACGAGTACCCACTCATCCGTGTGGATGTGTCTTCAGACTCGCACCCATTCTACACAGGTCGTCAAAAGTTCAACGCGGCAGATGGTCGTGTCGATCGCTTCAACAAAAAATACGGCCGCAAGTAATTACTTGCCGGTTCTTAAAAAACAGCCTGCCTCCATTACGGAAGCAGGCTGTTTTTGTATAGGCTGAATTGCGAACGGTACGTAAGGTACGTCTTTAAGACGAACGAGAAAGCAATCCCGCCGACGATCCCGATCAAGTACGGCATGGCATCTGGATGTGCCAAGATGTAGTCGACGACTTTATGGAACGAGATATGACGACCAACAAAGTAGCCGGCGCCCAAGAACACACTGACCCAAATCAAAGCACCTGTATACGCGTAACTCGCAAAAATGCGAAACGGCATTTTTGAAACACCTGCAAAAAAGGCAGAGAGTTGGCGAAGACCAGGTATGTAGTAACCGATGATCAAGACCGATTTGCCGTAACGACGAAATCCGGCTTCAGCGGAGAGAATGTGTTTTTCTGAGATGCGCATCTTTGGTCCGACGCGATGCAACAGGGGCATGCCGAGTTTTAAGCCCAGCACGTAGCTAATCGTCATTCCGATGCAACTGCCAGCGTAAGCGGCAAGAATCGTACCGAACAGCGGTAGATTGCCTTGATGCATCCAAAAACCGGACAGGACGAGCAAGGTCTCATCAGGAACCGGCAATCCCACGATACCACCTGCGAGAAGGACGGAAAGACCAAGGGCGCCATATTGGTGCAGAATGTCATGTAAGAGATGATGAATCGGGGACACCTTCTTTCGCGAGAATCTTCTTCTTTAGTGTACAGGAAATGGATGAAGGTTGGAATGAAAGGACAAAAATTCTAGGTAAAGAAAAAATGAATTTTGATTTCCGGAAGTCAACCCTTTTTCTCAATACCGTTTCGAGCTATACTCGTTAAAGTGACTATTTTTTGAGGACGGTGTCGGACGATGATGCATGTAATAAATCAGTACGGCTGGATCGAAGTAATTTGTGGTAGTATGTTTTCCGGGAAATCGGAAGAGTTGATTCGTCGTGTCAGACGGGCACAGTACGGCAAACTGCCCGTTCAAGTATTCAAGCCGGCAATCGACGACCGGTACCATGAAGAGCATGTCGTCTCTCACATCGGAAATTCCGTCGTGGCGATTCCAATGGCGACGAGTCGTGATCTCTATGCAGCAGTAGCGGAAGAAACACAAATTGTCGGAATTGATGAAGTTCAATTCTTTGATGATGAGATCGTTCAAGTCATCGAAGCACTTGCGCAAGACGGAAAACGCGTCATTTGTGCAGGACTCGATCAGGATTTCCGGGCAGAGCCATTTGGCAAGATGCCGGAATTACTGGCGCGCGCAGAATTTGTGACGAAACTTCAGGCGATCTGTCTCTCATGTGGCGATCCGGCTTCCCGGACACAACGTTTGATTGATGGAAAACCAGCGAACTATGATGATCCGATCATTTTAGTCGGCGCTTCAGAATCGTATGAGCCACGGTGCCGCCACTGCCATGAAGTGCCAGGAAAGCCGAAGCCGCTCCAAACGATGCAACACCAAAAAGGATAAACAAAAAAGACGAACCGATGATGGTCGTCCTTTGATGTAACAGCTGTTCGCTTCTAAGTGAAGACGAATAGCTGTTTTTTTATTATCCCGTTTCCTGTGAGACACGGCTCGAGCGTTCGATGAAACGAATCGTCTCACGCACGATCAAATCCTGATCATGATCGAGGGTCGCGACGTGGTACGAGTTAAGGAGACAGTAGCTTCTTTTATCATTCGTCCCGATATGCTGATGCAGGTAATCCGAGCTCGACGGCGGAACGACGTGATCGGTCGCCGAGTAAAGAATCAATGTCGGTAGAAGGATCGATCCAAGGCGTCCTTTCGTCTCATCCATCAAGCGGACGAGTTCGAATGCACAACGACTCGGAACGAGGTCATAGATGATTTCGAAAGCAGACCGTTTGATATCCGGTGCCCCTTCAGGTAGGTACTGTGGACCATCTTCAAACGACAGTGCTTCATAAGACGGAACGGAGAGAGCGGCATTGATCGTAACGATGCCTGAAAATGGAATCCCGTCAGCGGCGAGCGATAGTGCGAGCGTCGCGCCCATCGATTGACCGATGACGAAGACTTGATCGCATGTTTCTTGTAAACGTGCATAGCCGTCTTGCAGGCTCTGCTTCCAACATCGAGCAGTCGATTGTTCGAACTCACGGACGTTCGTCCCGTGACCACGCAAACGTGGAGCATAGACAGTGAATCCTTTAGCAGCAAATGCCTCACCGACGTCCCGAACACTTTGCGGGGTCGCATTAAAACCATGACAGATTAAAATGCCGATCGGTCCACCTTGAAGATAAAATGCTTCAGCACCAGTCAATACAGGATAGTTCATCATTACTATTTTTCCTCCATTCGTGAAAAAAACTCGTCAACGTCACTGCTTGGACGCCCACGAGTTTTTCACCGTATCATCCAAAGCCGCGCTTTGCTGGTCGGAGCACCTTACAGATTGCAGGTTGCCGTGAAGTCATAGAGCCAGGTCTCTCGTTCACTCTTGATAAATATCATATTGGAATTGTCGGATTAATCATTGAAACGATGGTAGCACGACCGAAAATGCCTTGTCAAATCGTTCTGGACGAATCGTGATTTGTTCTTTCAGCTAACTCATAACTTATGACTCAATCGATATGCGCCAAATGGATTATTTTTGCAAAGTTGGTTGACTTTTAAAGGTTCGACCCGTAATGTAAAAATTAGTTTTACGACATAAGCAATAACGCAACAACACACATACGAATTTCATACCGCAATACTTATCCAGAGAGGTGGAGGGACTGGCCCTACGAAACCTCGGCAACAGACTCATTATGAGCACTGTGCCAATTCCATCAGACAGATGTCTGAGAGATGAGTGGAGTGGATTCTGCCACTGTGCGGATCCAGGTCTCTTCTTGTTTCTCAAGAAGGGACCTTTTTTGTTGAATGAAGGGGGAAAACGGAATGATTGCATTTCATCAAGTCAAAAAAACGTACGTGACGAAGGATCAGACGATCGCAGCACTCGACGGTGTCGACCTGACGATCGAGAAAGGCGAAATCTTCGGTGTCATCGGCTTTAGCGGTGCCGGGAAAAGTTCATTGCTCCGCTGCGTCAACCTGTTAGAACGACCGACGTCAGGAACAGTGACGGTCGACGGAGAAGATTTAACACAACTATCACCAAAAAAATTACGCCAAGCGAAACAGCGGATCGGGATGATCTTTCAACACTTCAATCTATTGAATGCAAACACGGTCTTTACGAACGTTGCGAAACCACTCGTTCTCGCAGGTGTCAAGAAAGACGAGATTCGTCGCCGGGTGACGGAATTACTCGAATTCGTCGATCTCGCAGACAAGGCGGATCATTACCCGGATCAATTATCCGGCGGACAAAAGCAACGTGTCGGCATCGCCCGGGCACTAGCGACGCAACCATCCGTCCTCTTATGTGACGAAGCGACGTCAGCACTCGATCCTCAGACGACACATCATATTCTCCAGTTATTAAAACGCATCAATGCGGAATACGGGATTACGATTCTCTTGATCACCCATGAGATGGGTGTCATCCGGGAGATTTGTGACCGGGTCGCCGTCATCGAAGCCGGGAAGCTGATCGAGTCAGGAACAGTCTTTGATGTCTTTTCGAATCCGCAGACCGAGACAGCGAAAAACTTCGTCCGCTCCGTCATGCATGATGAAATTCCGGCATCAATTCGTCAGTTGATCGAGTCACGGAATGCGCATCCGATCTATAAGATTCATTTTCTCGGACATCACACCGGGCAACCACTCTTGTCGCAAGTCGCAAAACGCTTCGACGTCGATGTTAACATCCTGCACGGTAGCATCACGGAGTTACAGGAAACACCGTTCGGTACATTACTTGTTGAACTGATCGGTGAAACGATCGAAGTAAAACGGGCCTTACAGTACATCGATCAGGCACAGGTGACCGTCGAGGAGGTGCTTGCTGATGCTAGTTAACTACAGTGATATCTGGACAGCATTTTTGCAGACGATGACGATGGTGTCAGTGTCGTTATTATTTTCGACTTTGATCGGTTTACCACTCGGCATCCTGCTCGTCGTCACCCGAAAAGGGGCATTGCTCGAGAACGTCCCGCTGTTCACATTCTTCAACAGTATCGTCAATATCTTCCGTTCAATTCCGTTCATCATCTTACTTGTTGCGATCATCCCGTTGACACGGTTGATCGTCCAGACGTCGATCGGAACAGAAGCCGCCATCGTTCCACTCGTCTTTTATGCCGCCCCTTATATGGCACGGCTGATCGAGAGTTCCTTACTTGAAGTCGACAAAGGTGTCCTTGAGGCAGCAGAAGCGATGGGGGCGACGCCATTCCAAACGATTTTCCGCTTCCTTCTGCCGGAAGCACTCGGTTCACTAATCCTTAATTTAACGATTGCAACAGTTGGCTTGATCGGGGCATCAGCGATGGCAGGTGCCATCGGTGGTGGTGGACTGGGTGACTTAGCAATTACGTACGGTTATCAACGGTTCGACACGAAAGTCATGATCATCACGGTCGGGATTCTCGTTATCTTAGTCCAAGGCTTACAGACGACAGGCAACATCGTCGCACGAAAAATCAGAAGACATTAATCAAGGGAGCGATTCAGCCATGAAAAAAGCAGTAGCGATTGGGGCAACATTAACGACGATTTTATTTGCCGGGTGCTCAGCATCAGGAGAAGAAGAAAAGACGATCAAGCTCGGGGTCAGTGGTTCAGACACTCAAGTGTGGGATTACGTCGCGAAAAAAGCGGAAAAGGAGGGCATCAAAATCGAGCTCGTCAAGTTCTCCGATTATGTCCAGCCGAACATGGCACTGGCTGAGGGTGAGATCGACGCCAATGCTTTCCAGACGATTTCCTACTTCAACGCCTTCAAGAAGGAACATAATTTGAAGCTGTCGCCGATTGCGACGACCGTCATTGCACCGATGGGCATTTACTCAGATAAATATAAGGACGTCAAAGATATTCCAGTCGGTGGCAAAATCGCTGTTCCGAACGAAGCGACGAACATGGGACGTGCCTTCTTGTTACTACAAGAAGCAGGTTTGATCAAATTACCGGACGACTTCGACGGCAATGGATCGGTCGATAAGATCGTTGAAAATCCGAAGAAACTGAAAATCGTTCCGATCGTCGCTGGACAAACGCCACGCGTCTTACCGGACGTCGCTGCATCGATCATCAATAACGGTATTGCTGTTGACGCAGGACTAAATCCGATCAAGGACTCGATCGTCCATGAGAACGAGACAGCAAAACCATACATCAACATCATCGCGACACGGACGGAAGACAAGAACAAAAAAGAACTAAAAAAGATCGCGTCGCTTTACCAACAAAAAGATGTCGCGGCTTTCATCAAAAAAGAATATAAAGGTAGCTCGATCCCGACGTTCGTTCCACTAAGCGAAATCGGCGAATAAATTCTAAAGGAGAGTGGATAGCATGACGACACCAGTACGCACGACATGGGTAGAGACGATTGAGCAGGACATCGAACAAAAACGGGAATCGTATCTTGAGACGAGCCACCGGATTCATGCGACGCCGGAAATCGGTAACGAGGAATTCTTTGCTTCGCGACTACATGCAGAGCGTTTGACGGCAGAAGGCTTTACAGTAGAACTCGGCGTCGCAGGGCACGAGACCGCATTCTTCGCGAAGAAGTCAAGCGACCGACCTGGCGCGACAATTGCCTTTCTCGCTGAGTACGATGCGTTGCCGGGCATCGGACACGCATGCGGTCATAATATCATCGGAACGACGAGTGTCGCAGCGGCGATTGCGCTCAGCAAAGTGCTTGATGAAGTCGGTGGGAGTGTCGTCGTGCTTGGAACGCCAGCCGAAGAAGGTGGGCCGAACGGAAGTGCGAAAGGCAGTTTCGTCAAACACCAGTTGCTTGAAGGAATCGATGCGGCCTTGATGGTCCACCCGTCCGGACAAACGCGGATCACGGGGTCCTCGCTTGCGGTCGATCCGCTCGATTTTGCCTTTACGGGTCGTCCCGCGCACGCAGCGGCGACACCGGAAGAAGGTATCAACGCTCTCGACGCTGTCATTCAGCTCTTCAATGGAATCAACGCCTTACGTCAGCAGTTACCGGACGATGTCCGGATCCACGGGATCATCACGCATGGTGGCGATGCGCCGAACATCATTCCGGAATACGCAAAAGCACGTTTCTTCATTCGGGCGACGACACGGGAACGGCTGAATGCCGTCACGGAGAAAGTCAAAGCGGTCGCGCAAGGTGCGGCACTTGCGACCGGGGCGACGCTTGACGTCATCGCTTTCCAAAATGAAGTCGACAATCTTGTCTTCAACCGGACGTTTGATCGTCTCTTCCAAGAAGAAGCAGAGGCGCTTGGGCAAATCGTGCACCTCGACGAACGACCGGGTCTTGGATCGACGGACGCGGGTAACATCAGTCAAGTCATCCCGACAATCCATCCGTATATCAAGATTGGTTCGGACGATCTCGTCGCCCATACAGAAGCATTCAAAGAAGCAGCCCGTTCGGAAGCGGGGGATGAAGCGTTGATCGCAGGCGCTAAAATCCTCGCACGGACAGCACTTCGCGTCCTCGCTGATGAACGGACACGCGGAGCGATTGCCCAAGAATTCCACGACCGGAAGAACGGGTATTTGTAACCGGAACACAATGACTGGACGCACTGATATCAGGTGCTCCAGTCATTTTTAGTATCCAATAGATCACGAATTGGGGAGGGGTAACAGAAGTGGAACGAAATCATAAAAGAGCCAATACCGAAACATTTGCGCTTTGTTTTCTTGAAAAAGATATGCTAGGCTAAAGTTGTATAACTCAATAATCCAGTTCTTCGGGGTAGGGTGAAAATCCCAACCGGCGGTGATGCGATCGATCGATCGACGAGCCCGCGACCCGTGATGTACGCATCATGGCTGACTTGGTGAGATTCCAGGGCCGACGGTAAAGTCCGGATGGGAGAAGAACGAAACGACGCGATTCAAGCTGTTTTCTGAAAAAATGTTTTCAGGAGATGGTCTCTTTCTGCATGCGAAAAAGCAGAAGGCGAACCGTGTATTTCGTGAACCCTTCTATACAGACGCCCCTTTTTCAAGGGGCGTCTTTTTTATTTGAAAGGAGTGAACGCGATGTCACAGATGATGAGTTATGCCATGCAATTAGCACATATGTTAAACGGACAAACAAGTCCGAATCCAAGTGTCGGCTGTGTCATCGTCAAACAAGGACGCATCATCGGTTTTGGTGCGCACCGGTTTGCCGGTGGTCCGCACGCGGAAGTCGAAGCCTTGCGAATGGCAGGAGAGGCCGCCCGTGGTGCTGATCTCTACGTGACGCTTGAGCCATGCAACCATCATGGTAAGACACCACCATGTACGGAAGCGATTCTACAAGCCGGGATCAAACGGGTTTTCGTCGCAACGGAAGACAAACATGCGATTGTCGCTGGTTCAGGGATCAAACGGCTTCAAGACGCGGGAATCGAAGTCGAAGTCGGCTTGTTACGGCATGAAGCGGAAGTCCTCTACGAGACATTTTGGAAAACGATCGAACGGAAACGTCCGACCGTGACCGTCAAAATCGCTCAGACGATGAACGGGATCGCGGCAACGGGGGAACAGCGCTGGATCACGTCAGAAGAAGCACGCGCGAATGGTCGCGCCCTGCGTGGTCGCCATGATGCGATCCTCGTCGGAAGTGAAACGGTGCTCGTCGATGATCCAGCACTGACTTTACGCGCAGTGTCAGGCATCGAGCCGATTCGAGTAATCGTCGATCGCCGTGGTCGGGTGCCAGAGACCGCGCAAGTCTTTTGCGATGGGAAAAATCCAACGTACTGGCTGACGAGTGTTCCTCGGATAAGTCATGATCAAGTGACGGTGCTCGTCGGTGAATATGAGACGCCGGAAGCGATTCTTAAACGCTTATACGAACAAGACATCCGCAGCGTTTTGATTGAAGGTGGACCGACGATTCAAGCCACATTCTTTGAAGCAGATCTCGTCGATCGGATTGAAGTCTACCAAGCCCCGTCGATTTTTGAAGGGACTGCCTGGAACGGACGACATGATATCGAAGAACGTTTTCAAATCGATCAGATTGAAATGGTCGGACCGGATCTCCATCTGACGTACATCCGAAAGGAGGAGACGATATGTTCACCGGATTGATTGAAGAAGTCGGGACCTTAAAACGAAAGATTCCGCGACCGAATGGATTAGCACTTGAAATTGAAGCGCACCGGGTGCTCGAAGGAACGAAGATTGGTGACAGCATCGCCGTCGACGGGATTTGTTTGACGGTCACGTCAATGAGCCCAACCGGTTTTACGGCGGATGCTGTCCATGACACGATTCGTTCGACAGCACTCGGCACGTACCGGGTCGGAAACCCGTTGCAACTCGAACGGGCGATGCCGGCAGACGGTCGGTTCGGTGGACATTTCGTCAGTGGGCATATCGACGGGACGGCACGACTAATCAGTCGGCGACCGGACGGAGAAGCGATGGTGTATACGTTTGATGTCGGATCGTGGCAAAAGTATTGCATTCCAAAAGGATCAATCGCGATCAACGGCACGAGCCTGACCTTGCAACGCGTCACCTCGGAAACGATCTCGATTTCATTGATTCCGCATTCCCGTCAAGTGACGACGTTTGATCGATTGGCAAGCGGCGCAGTCGTCAATATCGAGTGTGACATGATGGCGAAACATCTCTATCATTTCACGCAACATGAGAAACAGACGGACTGGGCAGCATTCTTAGGAGGCGACATGTAATGAACGGATTCGACTTGATTGAAGACGCGATAGAAGATTTGAAGAACGGACGACCGATTATCGTCTGTGATGACGAGGATCGTGAGAATGAGGGCGATCTCGTCATGCTCGCAGAACACGCGACACCAGAAAACATCAACTTCATGATTACGTATGGAAAAGGACTCGTCTGTGTTCCGGTTAGTCCACATGTGGCAGAGCGATTACATCTCTCGCCGATGACGGACAATAATACGGACCCGCACGGTACGGCATTCACGCTCAGCATTGATCATGAAGAAGCGAAGACCGGTATCAGTGCCGAAGAGCGTTCGCTGACGATCCAGCGGATGCTGACGGATGGACCGGAGCGCTTCAAACGACCGGGTCACATCTTCCCGTTGATCGCAAAAGAGGGCGGTGTTCGGGAACGACGCGGACATACGGAAGCAGGTGTTGACCTTGCCCGTCTTGCCGGTAGCGATGAGATTGCCGTCATTTGTGAAATCATCAAGGAAGATGGCACGATGGCACGGGTGGATGATTTGCTTCTCTATAAGGAAGAACACGACTTAAAACTGATCACGATCGAGGCACTCGTCGCGTATCTCGAGCGTCCATTGACTCGGGAAGCGGAAGTGTTGCTTCCGACGACATTCGGAGCCTTTCGGATGGTCGGCTATACGACGCAAGATAAAAAAGAACATGTCGCCGTCTTATCCGGTGAAGCGCACGATGGGATGCTCGTCCGTCTGCACTCGGAATGTCTGACAGGGGATGTCTTCGGTTCGAAACGTTGCGATTGTGGTCCACAACTCGATGCGGCACTTGAGCGAATCGAACGAGAAGGTGGAGCCGTCTTGTATCTACGTCAGGAAGGACGCGGCATCGGTCTGATGGCGAAGTTGAAAGCGTACGAGTTGCAGGAACAAGGACTCGATACAGTCGAAGCGAACCATGCACTCGGTTATCCGACAGACATGCGTGATTATACGGTCGCGGCCAACATGTTGCGTGATCTTGGCGTGACGAAGATTCGCTTGATGACGAACAATCCAGACAAACAACGGGTGCTCGAGCAAGAGGGGATTGAAGTCATCGAACGTATTCCCCATCAAGTACCCGTTGAACCGGAAAATCAGCGTTATCTGAAAACAAAACAAACGAAACTCGGGCACTGGCTCGATATCCAAGGAGGACACACATCATGATTTACGAAGGTTTCTTAACAGGAGAAGGACTACGCGTCGCAATCGTCGCAGCACGTTTTAATGAATTGATCACATCAAAACTCGTCGGAGGAGCAAACGACGCGTTCCGTCGTCACGGTGTTGCGGCGGATGCTGTGGATACAGCATGGGTTCCTGGAGCATTTGAAATTCCACTCGTTGCGGAAAAGTTAGCGAAAAGCGGTAAGTATGATGCGGTCATCACACTGGGTGCCGTCATCCGCGGAGCAACATCACACTATGACTATGTCTGTAACGAAGTCGCGAAAGGTGTCGCGAGTGCGTCGCGTGATACAGGCGTACCCATCATCTTCGGTGTCCTGACGACGGATTCGATCGAGCAAGCGGTCGAACGTGCCGGTACGAAAGCTGGAAATAAAGGCTACGAAGCTGCCGTTTCCGCGATTGAGATGGCGAATCTTTTACGCACGATCTAACGAAATAAGGATAGGGTGACGGAAGTTTCCGTCATCCTATTTTTTTGTGGACATTTTGCAGGTGATAAATCAAATTTCAAAAAAAGAATAGTAGATTTGAAATATGAGGATTTGTTTTGAAGAAGAACGGTAATGAGGTAATAAAGAAACTTTGAAACATTTTCCAATGTTTTTCGTAAATCAGGGTAACGCGTATAAAGGAGGAAATGAATATGAAGAAAACAAGGTGGGTAGCAGCTGGAATCGTCGCAGCATCGATTGGACTAGCTGGATGTCAAGATGGGCAGACGGATTCGGGTAGTGGCAGTGGGTCTGGTTCGACGAAGTCGGGGGAACTCTCGAATACGGAATTACTGAATAAAGCGACAGCCGCTCAAAAAGATATTAAATCGTTCCACATGGAAGGGACAGTCAATTCAAAAGCAGGTGAGATGGCAGTGGATCAGAAGGTATCAGCCGATATCATCCAGAAGCCGCTTACGATGCATCAGACGATGACGATGAAAAATCCACAGGACGGTAAGGACATGTCGATCGAGAGCTATATCGTCGACGATAAGATGTATCTATCGCAAAACGGACAATGGCTCGTTCAAGATGTCTCGGAGCTAGGTGATATGGTTGAGGCGATGGAGTCATCGGCATCGACGGATCAAAATCTCAAGCTACTGAAAAAGTACAAAGACAACTGGACCGCCAAAAAAGAGGGTGACGTTTATCAAATCGACGTCAAACTAAAAGGGGACGACCTCAAAGCATTCATGAAGGATTCGCTCGAGCAGACAGGACAGATGGCACAGATGAAAGATGCGATGGACAGCATCGATTACAAGAAAATGAATTACACGATGACGTATGATGCGAAAACATTCTATCCGAAATCACTCGATATGGACATGGTGTTTGCGATTGAAAAAGATACCGAGTTCAATATGAAGAACGAGTCGACGTTCTCGAAATTCAATGAGATCAGCGAAATCAAATTACCTGCGGAAGCAAAAGATGCACAACCGCTCACAGGTGCAGCACAATAAACATCGAAGTCCCCTCTCTTCCATGAAGATAAGGGGACTTTTTTGAGACTTGGAACTGACGAAGAACTTCTTTTGGTGCTTCCGTCTGTTTTTGACTGACGGAAATCTGTTCGTGCATATCGCGGAATGCTTGAGCGTCATTCTAGTATTGAATCGAGATAGCTTCGAATAAATCATTGTCATTGACGACTTTCGTATCGATGAAGGACAGCACCTCACCGGACGCGGCATTCAAATGTTCGATCGTCTTGAGTGGCAAGTTCGTAGGTTTTGCCTGCAGTTGGCGAAGAGGACCGAAGATCGATTATAAAATCAAGATAATAAAGATTACACTGAACACTCCAGTTTCATAAAAAAATAGTTTGACAATTATCAGTAAATTCTGAAAAAATGGTAAAGAACTACATATTTCATAAAGGGAGGTAACATGAATGGGAAATTCATTTAGTGACTGGATCAGTACGGTGTCCAATCTTGTTTGGGGACCACCGTTACTTATTCTGTTGGTCGGTACGGGGATTTACTTGACGATTCGCTTAGGATTCATTCAAATTACCAAACTACCGTATGCGCTGAAGCTCGCGTTTTCAAAGCATCAGGACGATAAGTCGGAAGGCGACATCAGTCACTTTCAAGCATTGATGACGGCACTGGCTGCGACCGTCGGTACGGGGAATATCGTTGGTGTCGCAACCGCCGTCGTCCTCGGCGGACCGGGTGCGATCGTTTGGATGTGGTTGTCCGGTCTATTCGGGATGGCGACGAAGTATGCGGAAGCAATCCTTGCCGTCAAGTACCGTGTCGTTGATGAAAATGGACAGATGGCAGGGGGGCCAATGTATTATCTCGAGCGTGGGCTGAAGCAGAAATGGCTGGGTGTCTTGTTTGCCGCATTCGCTTCAATCGCTGCGTTCGGGATCGGGAACGGGGTCCAGACGAATTCGGTCGCCCTCGCGATGAAATCAACGTTCGATGTGCCACTTTACGTGACGGGGATCGTATTGATGGTACTGACAGGCGTCGTCATTCTTGGTGGGGTCAAATCAATCGGAAAAGTTGTCAGTTTGTTTGTTCCGTTTATGATTTTCTTCTATGTTGGAAGTGGATTACTGATTCTCGTCATGAACTATGACTTGATTCCAGGTGCGATTTCGACGATCTTCAGCAGCACGTTCTCAAGCGAAGCAATTACGGGTGGCGCGATCGGGGCGGCGATTCGTTATGGTGTCGCGCGTGGTGTCTTCTCAAATGAAGCGGGTCTTGGTTCAGCACCGATTGCAGCCGCTGCAGCGAAAACGGACTTCCCAGGACGTCAAGCGCTCGTTTCGATGACGCAGGTGTTTTTAGATACATTGGTCGTCTGTTCGATCACAGGTTTGACGCTCGTCATGGGAGGACAACTTGATACGAAGTTACAAGGCGTTGAATTGACGACAGCAAGCTTCGAGGTCTTCCTCGGTCCTGCCGGAAAATACATCGTCACGATTGGACTCGTCATGTTTGCTTATTCGACTGTTCTTGGCTGGTCGTATTATGGCGAAAAATCAATCTATTATCTATTCGGTCAAAAATCGATTCTCCCATACCGTATCCTGTTCGTCTTAGTCGCCGGAGCGGGTGCGATGACGACGAACTTGAACATGGTCTGGGCGATTTCCGATGTCTTCAATGGATTGATGGCGATTCCGAACTTAATCGGTTTGATTGGATTGTCCGGTGTCGTCATTGCTGAGACACGACTGTTCCGCGAACAGTTGAGACGAGAAGAAGCGAATCGGAAAGTTTCGTAGAACATGCGAAAATGAAAGACTCGGAAGGAACTAGTGCTTAAAAATCATTTTTGAAAACGAATGACTTTGCCATCCTCGCTTTCCCTGACAAAAGAATGTACCATGCTTTCTTTTCCTGTAGGAGTCGAGGAATAGGCATTCACATTCTATATCTATTCAACGAAAGAGAAGATTGGTTTCTAGGGTATCCCTTGGAAACCAACCTTCTCTTTTTTGCGTGTGCTCCGTCTCATTCAATCACTTTTTACGATAAAGCATCAGTGATTCATAAGGTCGTAACGTTAAAGTGTACCCCTCTGTCTGCATCTGCTGATAATTATGAAGCAACACCGTATAGTCCGATCCGTCATGAGGTAACGTGAACGTCGTGTCCGTTCCGTAGAAATTCGAGACGACGAGTAATTCTTCTTCACTCGTTGCGCGTTCGTACGCCCAGAGTGATGGATCGTCCGGTGTCAACAGCCGGTATGAACCGTTCGTGAGCACGTCATACTGTTTGCGGAGTTGAATCAACCGTTTGTAATGATGATAGACTGAATTAGGGTCTGCGACAGCAGCCTCGACATTGATTTGATCGTACGTCGGCGAGACCGGGATCCATGGCTCACTTGTACTAAAGCCACCGTTGACGGCGTCCGACCAAGGCATCGGTGTCCGCGCGTTATCGCGTGATTTTTGACGGATCGCAGCGAGAATTGCTTCTTCCGATACGCCGTTGGTCCGTGCTTCTTGATAGGCATTCAATGTCTCGACATCACGGTAGTCGGACAGATTCGTGAAGTCCGGATTCGGCATTCCGATCTCTTCTCCTTGGTAAATATACGGTGTACCTTGCAAGCCATGAAGCGTTGTCGCGAGCATCTTTGCACTCTCAACACGATACGCGACGTCGTCACCAAACCGGCTGACGACGCGGGGTTGGTCATGGTTACACCAAAAAATCGCGTTCCATGCTTGTCCGTTCATGCCAGTTTGCCAGTCGGAGAAAATTTGTTTCAACTGCTTGAAGTCAAACGGTGCAGCCGTCCATTTCTCACCGTTCGGATAATCGACCTTCAAGTGATGGAAGTTGAACGTCATCTTCAGTTCTTGATTTTCGAGCGAAGAATATTGAAGACAATGTTCAAGCGACGTCGACGACATCTCACCGACCGTCAAGAGATCGTGTCCGGCAAAAACGGATGCGTTCATCTCTTGCAAGTAGTCATGAATGTTTGGTCCGTCCGTATAGTACGCACGTCCGTCTCCCTCGGGATCATTGGGAAGCCCTGGCGTCTTCGAGATCAAGTTAATGACGTCGAGTCGGAAGCCGCTGACCCCTTTATCGCGCCAAAAGCGCATCATCGCGTAAACGTCTTCCCGGAGTCGGGGATTTTCCCAGTTCAGGTCCGCTTGCGTCTTGTCGAACAGGTGCAAGTAGTACTTACCAGCTACCTCATCAAATGACCAAGCAGGACCGCCGAACTTCGATACCCAGTCGTTCGGCGTCTCGCGCCAAATGAAGTAATCGTGATAGGAACTGTCTGGATGACGTCCTTCTTCAAACCAAATATGTGACGTCGAGCAGTGATTGACGACGATATCCATCATGACCGACAGACCACGTCGTTTTGTTTCTGCGAGTAACATCTCGAAATCATCCATCGTTCCATACGAGGGATCGATTGCGTAATAGTCACTGACATCATATCCATTATCGTTTTGCGGTGAGGCATAGACCGGCGTCAACCACAGGTAATCGACACCAAGATCCGCCAGATAATCGAGTTTGGCCGTGACCCCGCGCAATGTACCGGTCGCTTTGCCCTCCGGACTATAAAAACTCTTCGGATAGATTTGATAAACGGCGGATTTGCGCCAATCGGTTGTCGTGATCATCAGATACACACCTTTCTGAAATTACGCCGCTTTGTTCAGTGCGGCTTTTTTTGCGCGTTTCGTTGAGACATAGTGGAACAGGAACGTACAGGCAATAGGAACGATAATTGCGATTACCATGCCGACAATGAACGATAGAATCGACCCAGGTACGATCGAGATGAAAGCAGGTAAGCCACCGACACCGATTGCAGGAGCAAGGACACCGCTGACTGCGATGAAGGCAGACGCGATTGCTGATCCGACGAGTGCCGCATAAAACGGATATTTGAATCGAAGATTAACCCCGAACATCGCTGGTTCCGTGATCCCAAAGTAAGCGGATAGGGCCGACGTCGACGCCATGTTCTTATCGTTGACGTTTTTCGCGAGGAAAAGCATCGCAAGCGTTGCTGAACCTTGGGCGATGTTCGAGATCGCGATCATCGGCCAGATAAACGTCGTTCCGCTTTGTCCGATCAACTGTAAGTCGACGGCGATGAACATGTGATGCATGCCGGTGATGACGAGCGGTGCGTAGAGTGCACCGAATAATAAGGCACCGAGTAACGGAACAGCTTCGAACGTATTGACGACACCAATCGTGATCCAGTCACCGACTTGACGTGTGACCGGTCCGATGACGGCAAGGGCAAGGAAGCCCGTTAATGTGATCGTCGTAATCGGTACGACGAGTAATTGGATGGCGTTCGGTACGCGTTTTTTGAGCCAGCGTTCAATCGTACTAAGGACATAAGCGGCTGCGAGCACCGGGAGAATTTGTCCTTGATAGCCGACTTTTTCGATTTCAAACAGACCGAGGATGTTGAACGTCGGAATTTCACCTTTTAAAGCGCTCTGTCCGTAATTCCAAGCGTTTAAGAGATCAGGGTGAACAAGCATTAGACCCATGACGATTCCGAGGATCTCACTTCCACCGAAGCGTTTCGTTGCCGACCAGCCGACGAGTGCCGGGAGGAAGACGAAAGCGGTATTTGCCATCATATTGATCAGGTCCCATAATCCTTGTAGATTCGGATAACGATCAATCATCGTCTTGCCACCGAATTCGATACCAAACAGGTTATTGATCCCCATTAAGAGACCAGCGACGATGATCGCCGGGATGATGGGCATGAAGACGTCGGAAAAGACTTTGATCAACTTTTGGAACGGGTTCATTTTCGCCGCTCCTGACGATTTAACATCTGCAATCGTTGTCGCCTGCAAACCAGTCAGTTGAATGAATTCAGCATAGACCCGGTCGACATCACCGGCACCAATGACGATTTGATAGACGCCTGCGTTCAAGAACGCGCCTTTGACGAGCGGAACTTCAAGTAAGGCTTCTTGGTCGACAAGCTCTTGATTTTTAAGCGTTAAGCGAAGACGGGTGACACAGTGAGCTGCCTGCTCAACGTTCTCCTTGCCTCCGATTTTCTCAATGATTTGCTCTGCAATCTGACGATAGTTTGGTTTCATCTCGATGCTCCTTTTTGGAAGTGACGTACTCGACCACTTTTGAAATGAAAACGTTTTCTTATCTGCGCACACTTATCTTAACTTATCTATATAAGTTGGTCAAGAACTTATATAGATAAGTTGAAATGGTTAAAAAAGAGAGAACCCGTCATGTACGGATTCCCTCATGGATCATCATCTATTCAACGCCGTGCGATATCGGTGAATTGAAATTTATCGAGGCGGTGACGTGATTCCGTTCGCTCGAAATGTTGTCCTTCATAGAAGTACGTATCGTTCGTGACGACGATGACGTGTGTCATGTCGTGAAGATCAAGTCGTTCTTGGTCTTCCCGTGTCGCAGGGCGCGCTTCAATCTTTCGTTTCGCATAGCTGATCTGCCGTCCGAGTGTCTCTTCGATGTAATGATAGATGGACCCTTTAGCAATGTCAGCGGTTAGGTCGGGCACAAGTGCGGTTACGAAATGATTAATGTCACGGATGACGCGTTCGCCATCAATCTGACGAATCCGCTCAATACGGGTTACGTCTGTTCCTTGTGCCACATGCAATAACGAAGCGAGCTCAGGAGAGGCGGAGAGCACTTCGCATGATAGCACATCCGTCTCGACAGCATGTCGACCCATCCGGCGATGCGCCTCCGAAAAGCTGACGATTCCGTTGAACTGAAACTCGATCGCTTCTTGCGACAGAACGAAGACACCCTTTCCTTGGTGTTTGCGGACGAAGCCTTTCTCTTGCAGGGCATCGATCGCTTTTCGGACCGTTCCACGACTCGCCTCGAATTCATGCATCAATTCTGTCTCAGAAGGTAATTTCATGTCAGCTGGAAGCGTTCCTTCTTGAATCCGTTGTGCGAGTTGATGATAAATGGTTAAGTATTTCGGCATACAATCCGTCCTTTGCACTCAAATAGTGCTTTTAGTGTAGCATGGAACGAATACAGGCATCAAAATAGCTCCACCTATGGTCCGGGTACAACCGGAAAACAGATGGAGCGCAAAAGTGTGAAGGGTAGTTAACGAAGGGATGTCGAATACGTCGTACCCTTTTGGAGGACCGCTTGTTTTTCATCGAGTACGTCACTCGTCAAGAGTTCGATTGATGTGACCGGGCGTTCCAAGATGAATCCAAAGTTACCACTATGAGTTTCGGACGGAGCATATGTCTTTGCCAGGGATTCGAGATAGACATCGTCTTCAAGTGTCTTTTCCGCTTCGTCATCCAGTTTGAAATGAGCAACGGGATTAAAGGTGACGGGTGCGTCACTCGTGTTTGTGATCGTGACACGTATCTTAATCAGATCAAAGGACTCATCGTGCGTATAACCATGGAAGAAATCGATCATGCCGTAGCTTGGACGGGCGTGAAAGACTTTGATTTCTTCGATCGTCATCTTGATTGGACCAATCTTCCGCGTTTCATTCACTGGTTTGAACTGTTTTAACGTCAGGTCGCCTTTGTCGTCCGTCACGGTTTGATCGATTTTCGTCAGCTGACGATCATCTGGAAGTTGTGGGTTCGGGACATAGGCGCTTGTTTTTTCAAGCAGTACCGGCTGCTCTTGTTTCGCAGACGATGGTTCTTTCGGTGTGTCTTGTGATGCGGAAGTGCTACAACCAGCGAGCACTGTCCCAAGCATCAAAGTAGCAAGGATCTGTTTCATGAGACGTCTCCTTATTTCTTCGCCTTCAACAGATCGAAGATGATTTTGGCGTGATCCGTGTTATCGACTTGACCAGCGAATCGGTCTTTCGCAGGACCGAACGCATAGACGGGTACGTCTTCACCCGTATGACCACCTGTCGTCCAGCCCGTATGCGAGCGTTCGTTGAAGATCTCTTCGATGGCATTATCGATGTCGAGTAATGTTTTCGATTCAGCAGCGCGAGAGACGCTGTCGATTTCTTGATCCGTCAAGGCGAGTTTGTCTTGGTCGATGTACTTCATTAACGTTTTCCGTACGTCCGCGCCTTCGACGATTTGCTGCGCCATGAAGTCAGGTGTCTTCTTCGCTGCTTTGATTGGCTCAGCGAACCAGTTGTAAATGCCATCTGCACCAATCGAGTAACCGCCAGTCGAGTGGTCGGCTGTTGCGACGACGAGTGTATGCTTATCTTTCTTCGCGAAAGCGATCGCGGCTTTAAAAGCACGTTCGAAATCTTCCATCTCACTCATCGCACCGACGATATCATTGTCGTGTCCTGCCCAGTCAATTTGACTGCCTTCGACCATCAGGAAGAATCCTTTTTTATTCGAATCAAGTCGCTTGATTGCGGCGTTCGTCATTTGAGCAAGTGACGGGACTGAGTTTTCGCGATCGATTCGTTTAGGTAATCCACCGTCTGCGAACAATCCGAGCACTTGTTTATTTTTATCCGCTTGCAGCTGATTGAGGTCAGTGACATAGCTATAGCCATCTTTCTTGAACGCTTTCGTCAAATCGACGTCTGGACGGACGAAGTTCGATTTCCCACCCCCGAGCATGACATCAATCTTATGTTTGCCGTTCACACGTTCTTTGAAATAGTCATCTGCAATCGCATTCATGTTTTTACGACTTTCGTCATGCGCACCGAATGAGGCAGGTGTTGCATGCGTGATTTCCGATGTCGCGACGAGTCCCGTTGACTTGCCACGTTCTTTGGCTGCTTCAAGGACGGTCTTGACTTCCGATTTATCATTATCGACCGCAATCGCTGCATTGTACGTTTTCACACCAGAGGACATCGCTGTCGCGGCAGAGGCGGAATCGGTGATATTCTCCTTCGCATCTTCCGGATACGTCATCTGTTGACCGACGAGATAGGGATCAAAGGCTGTTTTTTCAGCCGTCGTCGTCGAAGGATCGTTCTTTAAGTAACGGTGTGCAGACGTGTATGAGACACCCATGCCGTCACCAATCAGGAAGATGACGTTCCGGATTTCGGGTGAGTGAGTATGTTTGGCTTTCGCTTCGGCTTCCGGCATCGAAATCATCGTACTCAGGGAAAGGGTCGATAAGGCAAAAATCGGGATCAGACGTTTTAGTTTCATAGGGATTCCTCCTCAAAAGGTAATGGGTTATGGCGCTACGACCTACAAACACAACCTTACGCAGAAAATATGAAATCCATATGGACCGTCTGTAAAGGTTTGTGAAGAAACGATGACAAACGAATAGCCCTTCTGAAAAATCATCTCAGAAGGGCTACTTGTGTATAGATTAGCGACTCCATCCGATCATCCGACGGTAGGAACTGAACGTCGGCCATGCGAGAATGACGATCGCGAGCCAGTACAGGAACTGGTTCTCGGATGAAATCAGACCAATGATTCCTGCGAGCAGGATCGTCGTGTAGATCGAGAACGTGATGATCAGTGCTGGATGTAGTTTCGGGAAAATGGTGAACCGACCGAGTCGTTCGTTCGCTCCGCGGATATATAGGCGGCTACCAAAGAAGAGTAAGGCAATCGTCAAAGCTAAACAGAACAAGACGGGATATGTTAGATTCAGATCGACATTACTTTCGAAAAAGAGTGCGAAGGGTGTCGTGATCGTCATCAGGAAACTTGTCGGCTTGTCTAACTCCTCGTAGGTCACGCCAAAACCGAGCAGGGCGACGGCGTAGATGCTGAAATACGTGAAGTAGTTCAAGAACAAGAAGAACGTGCCGAGCAACAGTTGTCCGATGATATCACCAGCGATTGTTCCGGCGAATAAGAAGATCGTCAAAATCGTCACATCAAATAGAAGGAAAAGACCAAAATCTTGGAAGAGTGACGACCACGTGACGTAATCAAACGGATTGATACCGCCGAACGCTTGCAACAACAACCAGCTGACGAAGAAGCCGATGATCGGAAACACGATCAGTGTTACGACGCCAATCGCCCATTTGATCCAGAACAACCAGACCTTCGGAAACGGTAACGCGTGCAAAATCAGGCTGCGACCACTCCCGCGCTCGGAACCGAGCATCAGGATCGCGAAGACAGCAATGAGAATCGCTGCGAATCCGGCGAAAAAGGGACTGACGAGTACGGTGTTGAGTAGAGCAGGTTGCTGAGACGCCTCGTATTTCTCGAACTCATTGATGACGGTATAACTGCCGAACCCATAGCTGAAGATCGCAAGCAGAATGAAACAAGCGAGCGGCCAGATGCCTTGTTTGATATGATAACGGATCAATTGCTTAACCATGTCGTTTCCCTCCAAATGTCCCTAAGAAGTAATCTTCCATCTGCACTGGCAAAGCATCTTTTAACAAGGGGTTCGTCGTTTCAAGATACTGCGCGCCTGCATCGGATAAGACGAGCAATGTCACGACCCGACCTGTTTGGGATAAGACGTGAAGATCAGCGTGTGATAATTCCGGAACGTCCTCATAGACGACTTGCCATTTCTGCATGCTGGCTTTGGCGTCGTCGAGTGCTTTGGGTTCACGGACGAGATGCTTTTCGATCGTCATGACACGGTCAGCGAGTGAATCAAGCTCTTCGAGTTGGTGTGAGGCGATCAAGACGGCAGTTTGGCGCTCCGCAAGTAACGAGACAAGCTGCTTTAAGTAATCTCGTTTGTTGATTCGATCGAGTCCGTCTGTTGGTTCATCCAGTAAGAGGACCGGAGCATTCGTCGCGAACGCAAGTTGAAGAAGGAACAACTGAGCTTGTCCTTTGGATAATGACGTCACGCGACGTCCGCGATCGAGGTTTGACGAACGACAATAGTTTTCGATGTACGTTTTCTCGAAGTTCGGATAGAACGCATTGTAGAAGTTGATCAGTTCGCCGAGTGTCATCTGGCGATAGACGGAAACAGAATCCGGAACGAGGAAAAGGTGCTCGCGTGTCTTCGGGACGTGGTGGATCGACTCGCCATTCCATTCAACTTTTCCGCGCGTTGGCTCAAGAGCACCGACAAGTGTTTTCAGTAATGTCGTTTTTCCGGCACCATTACGCCCGATCAACGCAGTAATCGTTCCTGCTGGTAGAGTAAAGGATGCATTTTCATAAATCATGGTACGGTCAATTTGTTTCGTTAGATGAGAAACGGTCAACATGAGGAATCCTCCCTAATGTGTAAGATGAGTTGATAGAGTTCTTCGTTTGAAATGGAGAGTTCGTCGGCGACGGAACAAAGACGAATGAGTGGATCTTGAATGGCGGCTTTCTTGACTTCATGAAGTGGAATATCTGAGATGAAGGATCCTTTGCCGCGCATCGTGACGATGAAGTTGCGGCTCTCGAGTTCCTGATAGGCGCGGGAGACAGTGTTCGGATTGACAAGAAGTGTACCAGCAAGTTCACGGACGGATGGCATCTGTTCGCCAGAGCGGAGTAGACCACGGGCAATCGAGCGGATGATTTGAGCGACCAACTGTTCATAGATCGGTAACGGACTTTTCGGATCAACGGTGAACATTTCTTCACCTCCTTAAGTGTACTAATTCAATTAATACACCAATTATAGGAATTTAAAACCCGTCTGTCAACGTTTCTTTTCAAGAAGACGATGACGCCATCGATCGCAATATTTGCTATACTGACGACAGAAGAATCGCCAGGAAGGATGACCCGAGATGTTGGATCGATTGAGTGCGTTAGAGGACCGTTATGAAAAACTGAATGATATGTTGGCTGATCCAGCCATCATCAATGATACGAATCAATTGCGAGAGGTCTCAAAGGAGCAGTCACAACTTGCGCCGACCGTCGAGACGTACCGTGTCTATCGCGAGAAGATGGAAGCTTATCAAGAGGCACGTCAAATGTTGACGGATCCGGAGATGCGCGACCTTGCGAAGGAAGAAGTCGCGATGCTTGAGCCGGAGATCAAAGAGCTTGAAGCCAAGCTGAAAGCTTTATTATTACCGAAGGATCCGAATGACGATAAGAACGTCATCGTCGAGATTCGTGGTGCGGCAGGCGGAGACGAGGCAGCCTTATTTGCGGGTGACCTTTTCAAGATGTACTCGAAGTTTGCTGAGAAACAGAACTGGAAGATCGAAATCATCGACGCGAGCTATACGGAGCTTGGTGGTTATAAGGAAATTATCTTTATCGTCAAAGGAACGGGTGCCTACTCGAAGTTAAAATACGAGAACGGAGCACATCGTGTCCAACGTGTTCCGTCAACGGAATCCGGCGGACGGATCCATACATCGACCGCAACGGTCGCCGTGTTACCGGAAGCAGAAGACGTTGAAGTCGAAATCCACGATAAGGATGTCCGGGTTGATACGTTCACATCGAGTGGACCGGGCGGGCAGTCCGTCAATACGACACAGTCCGCTGTCCGTGTCACACACGTGCCGACGGGAATCGTCGCCAGTTGTCAGGACGAGAAGTCGCAGATCAAGAACAAGGAAAAAGCGATGAAGGTCTTGCGCGCACGTGTCTACGATAAGATTCAACGCGAGCAGCAGGCGGAGTATGATGAAAAACGGAAGTCGGCTGTCGGTACAGGTGACCGTTCAGAACGGATCCGGACGTATAATTTCGCACAAAACCGAGTGACGGACCACCGAATTGGTTTGACGATCCAGAAGCTCGACCGGATCCTCCAAGGAGAGATGGATGAGGTCATCGATACGCTCGTCATGGAGTATCAAGCACGGGCATCGGAGGCGGCAAACTGATGCGGATCGCAAAACGTCTAAATGAAGCAAAAACGATGATGGAACAAGCAGGACGCGAGGGTTCGAGTGCCGAATGGTTACTCATGCACGTCTTAGAAGTCGACCGGACGGGACTCCTCGTCCGTCTGTCAGATGAATTGACGCCGGAGCAGGATTTACGATTCAGTGAATACTTGCTCGCCCATGTTCACGGTGTGCCCGTGCAACATTTAATCGGCTATCAGCCGTTTTATGGACGGAACTTCAGCGTCACACCAGATGTTTTGATTCCGCGACCAGAAACGGAAGAGTTGATCGTCTTCGTGACGGAGCGCCTCGAACGTGAGTCGTTCACCGCGGGACAGATCGTCGACATCGGAACTGGTAGTGGGGCGATCGGAATCACACTCGCGCTCGAACTCGAGCAACCGGTCACGACCGTCGATATTTCACCAGCCGCGATTGCGGTCGCGAAGCAGAATCAAGCGACGCTTGGTGGGGACGTGACGTTTCTCGAAGGGGATCTACTGGCACCACTTGCGGACGATTCCGTGCGGGTGCTCGTCTCGAACCCTCCTTATATTGAGGAAGAAGAATTGCTCAGTGAGGTCGTATTCGACCATGAACCGCATCTCGCTCTGTTTGGTGGAAAAGACGGTCTCGTCTTTTACCGACGTCTCGTCGAGGAGAGCGGACGGGTTCTACGCGACGATTTCCGACTGATTGCGTTTGAAATTGGACACAATCAAGGACCAGAAGTGCAAATGATGTTAAAAGAACGTTATCCAAGTGCGGAAACGGGTATTTTAAAAGATATAAACGGTAAAGACCGTATCGTGTATGCGGAACGAAAGGATTGTACAGCGTGAAGACGGAAATGATTGATTTACAGACAATGGATGAAGCAGTTCGGTTATTGCAGGAAGGAGAGGTCGTAGCGATGCCGACCGAGACCGTCTATGGTCTCGCAGGGGACGCAACGAACGAAGCGGCTGTTCGGCGAATCTTCGCCGCGAAGGGTCGACCTTCCGACAATCCGCTGATTGTCCATGTCGCATCCGTAGAACAGGCACATCAGTTCGTCACGCACATTCCCGATGTTGCAACACGTTTGATGGAGGCGTTTTGGCCAGGAGCCTTGACGATCATCCTCGAATCGAACGGCACCGCATCCACACTCGTCACAGCAGGACTAGATACGATCGGATTACGGATGCCAGATCATCCGCTCGCGCTTCAATTGATTGAAGCGACAGGGCTGGGTCTCGCAGCACCGAGTGCCAACCGTTCTGGAAAACCTTCACCGACGTCATCTGCGCATGTCGCACATGACCTCTCGGGACGCATCGCTGCGATCGTCGATGGAGGGGAGACGGGCATCGGGGTCGAATCGACTGTCATCGATTGTACGATGACGCCACCGGCGATTTTACGACCGGGTGGCGTGACACGCGAACAAGTCGAGGCAATCATCGGTCCTGTCACACTCGATCCTGCCTTATCGATGAAAGATGTTACACCGAAGGCACCCGGGATGAAATATACCCATTATGCGCCGGAAGCGACACTGTCCGTCGTCGAAGGGGATCTTTCATTCTTACAGCAACTCATCGATGATGCACGACAAACCGGACACAAGACGGGCGTTCTCCTGTTCGATGGAGAGGATGTCGACGCAGATGTTCGCTGCTCCCTTGGTAATTCGATGGAGACGGCGGCACAACGTCTTTACGATTGTTTACGGCGATTTGATCAGACGACGGTGGATCAGATTTTTGTACGAGACCTATCAGAAGAAGGGGTGGGGCTTGCGGTCCGCAACCGCCTCCATAAAGCAGCAGGTGGTCGGGTCATTCGCCCTTGAAGAAGGAGGATACGGAGATGAGCACACGTCGCGTTTTATTCATCTGTACAGGAAATACATGCCGTAGCCCGATGGCGATGGCGTTACTACGCTCGAAAGTCGCTGATCAGGAATTCGATGTCCGTTCAGCAGGACTACGTTCGATGCAAGGATTCGATGCGTCCGAGAACGCACTACAAGTGTTACGCGAACGCGGCATCGAACTCGAGCACTATACGCAAGTCTTTGATGATGTACTCGGACGCTGGTCTGACATCATCTTGACGATGACGCGTCAGCACAAGCAGGAAGTCGGTGAACGCTATCCGGAACTGAAGGAACGGACGTTCACCTTGTACGAATATGTGACTGGGCTTGAACGGGATATCAACGATCCGTACGGCGGATCGATGAACGTCTATCGCCAAGTACGTAATGAACTAGAACCCCTCGTCAATCGTCTTGTGTTAAAATTAACGCAGAACGGAAACGGAAGAAAAACTCCGGACACACGGAAGCTTCCGAAAAAACAACCTAAACAAACGGGGGAATAGTAAAGATGAAAGTAGCAATCGGCGCGGATCATGGCGGTTTTAAGTTAAAGGCAGAAATCAACGATCTCTTGCAAGAGCTCGGCATCGACTATACGGACTTCGGTACGCATTCGTCCGACTCGATCGATTATCCGGATGTCGCGATTCCAGTCGCGGAGGCCGTAGCGAACGGAGAATTTGACCGTGGCATCTTGATTTGTGGCACAGGCATTGGGATCGGTATCGCAGCGAACAAGGTCAAGGGCATCCGAGCAGCGCTCGTCCATGATACGTTCAGTGCGAAAGCGACGCGGCAGCACAACAACTCGAACATCTTGACGATGGGCGAACGCGTTATCGGTCCAGGACTGGCTCGTGAGATCGCACAGCTTTGGCTTGAGACGGAATTCGAAGGTGGACGTCATGAGAACCGCGTTTGCAAAATCTCGGATTATGAGGTGAAGTAATGGACGTGACACGCATCCAGCACGATTTAGAAGAAACACTGAACGCTCTGGATGAACGATTTTCCTTAAAAGGAAAATTGCTCGTGATCGGCTGTTCGACGAGTGAAGTGATTGGCAAACAAATCGGCAAGGCAGGTTCACCAGAAGTGGCGGACGCCTTGTTCGATGTCTTCGATGCCTTTCGTCGATCGCATCAAGTCGATCTCGCCTTCCAAGGCTGTGAGCATATCAACCGAGCGCTGACACTTGAGCGGCAAACGGCCGAACGTCTCGGGCTTGATCCGGTGACGGTCGTTCCCGTTCCAGAAGCGGGTGGATCGATGGCGAGTGCTGCGTACCAGCGCTTCTCGGCACCTGTCGTCGTCGAAGCGATTCAGGCTGATGCCGGAATCGATATCGGTGATACATTCATCGGGATGCACTTGAAAGCTGTTGCGATTCCAGTGCGCTTGCCGCATAAGGAAATCGGTGAGGCACACGTGACGGCAGCCGTGACACGACCAAAATTAATCGGTGGGGCACGTGCTAAATACGAATAATTCATGCAAGGGGTTGCGCACCCCTTGCTTTTTTGATGTTGTTTTGGGGGATGCCGGGAAGGAAACATTCGTGTTAAGATAGGTTTATCGAAATGAAATGGGGGAATTCAGATGGAACAAACACCGCTTACGTATCTGAAACAACAAGATGAGGCACTCTTTTCGGCAATGCGCCAGGAACTAGGTCGTCAACGGGATAACATCGAATTGATCGCATCCGAGAACTTCGTCTCGCAAGCTGTCATGGAAGCACAAGGCAGCGTCTTAACGAACAAGTACGCAGAAGGTTACCCAGGTCGTCGTTATTATGGTGGCTGTGAGTATGTCGATCTCGCTGAGAATCTCGCACGCGACCGCGCGAAGGAAATCTTCGGGGCAGAGCACGCGAACGTGCAGCCGCACTCCGGTGCACAAGCGAACATGGCGGTCTACTTCACGATTCTCGAACAGGGCGATACGGTCCTCGGGATGAACCTATCGCACGGTGGCCATCTGACGCACGGTAGTCCCGTCAATTTCTCCGGTGTCCAGTACAACTTCGTGGAATACGGTGTCGATCAAGAGACAGAGATGATTGATTACGACGTCGTCGCGAAATTAGCAGAAGAGCACAAACCAAAATTAATCGTAGCGGGCGCATCGGCGTATCCGCGCGTCATCGACTTCAAGCGGTTCCGTGAAATCGCAGACAGCGTCGGTGCTTACTTGATGGTCGACATGGCACACATCGCTGGACTCGTCGCAGCAGGTCAGCATCCGAACCCAGTCGAGCATGCACACTTCGTCACGACGACGACGCATAAGACGTTGCGTGGTCCACGTGGTGGGATGATTCTCTGTAAAGAAGAGCATGCGAAAGCGATTGATAAAGCAATCTTCCCAGGGATCCAAGGTGGTCCACTCATGCATGTCATCGCCGCGAAAGCTGTTGCATTTGGTGAAGCCCTTGCACCAGAGTTCAAGGACTACATCGGTCAAGTCGTCACGAACGCCAAAGTACTCGGTGAGGAATTGACGAATCGTGGACTCCGGATCGTTTCAGGCGGAACAGACAATCACTTGCTCCTCGTTGACTTGCAACCACTCGGTATCACAGGTAAACTCGCCGAGCATGCGCTTGACGAAGCTGGCATTACGGTCAACAAGAACACGATTCCGTTCGACCCAGCGAGCCCGTTCGTCACGAGCGGTATCCGGATCGGAACGGCAGCGATGACATCTCGCGGATTCAAGGAAGCTGAGATGAAAGAAATCGCAGAGTTGATCGAACTCGTCTTGAACCACCCAGAAGAAGCAGACGTTCTCGCACAAGCACGTGAGCGTGTCGTTACTTTGACAGGTCGTTTCCCACTCTACCCAGAGCGCGGATGATCGTCATCCCCTTCATCCTTTTCATTTTGAGAAGGGGGAAGGGGATTTTTTTGTTTGTCTAAAAAAGGAGGAGTACGATGTATATTCTAGTCGCAGAAGATGATCCCCATATCCAAGCCCTTGTCGTGTCAACGTTACAAGCCGACGGGCATTCCATCCGAGCGACAGCAGACGGAAACGAAGCGCTTGCTTGGATCGAGAAGATGACGTTCGAAGCAGCCGTACTTGATGTCCTGCTCCCCGGACAGACCGGTCTCGTCTTATGCGAGCGATTACGGCAACACGGGGACATCCCGATCTTGATGCTGACGGCACTCGGGGAGCTGACAGATAAACGGGACGGTTTCGCAGCAGGTGCCGATGATTACATCACAAAACCGTTTGATCCGGAAGAGTTAGTATTTCGCCTCCACGCTGTGGCTCGGCGCTATCAAAAAGCGGCGCAACCTGTTTTGCATCTTGGAAATGTCACGATCGATAAACGTAGTCAGCTCGTGACGATTCAGTCGACCGAGTGGACACTCCCGCGACGTGAATTCGAATTGTTGCATCAGTTGGCGAGTTTCCCGGGACGGGTTTTCAGCCGCGAGGAGTTGATCGAACACGTTTGGGGACTCGATTTCATGGGGGATGACCGGACGATTGATGTTCACATCAAACGCCTCCGTGGACGCTTAAAGGAGACGAATCAGGTGAAGATTGAGACGGTCCGCGGACTCGGGTACCGATTGGAGGTCGACGCATGAGATCCCTCTATACGAAAATCGTCGGACTCGTCTGCGCTGTCTTACTCGTGTCGGCACTACTGGCGCTCCTGATTAGTAATATTGCCTATTATTCCTTTTGGCAGGACAGCTACAGCCAAAAAGTCGAGGAAGCGGTCGAGACGGCGATCGATTATTATGAAACGCACGGGGACGGAAAGACGGAGTCGTTTTACCGGATGTTACAAGCGACCGGCTTTCAACTTTATGTGCGCACGGACGACGCAATCGAGCGTTACGGAAACCCGTTTCGTGATGAAGCGCTCTCGAATCGGGTCGTCGAGCAAGTGAAGAGTGGTCAACCGTATTACGGAATGCGTGAATATCCGTTCCATCTCTTCTTGCTCGGTCTGTTCGATAACGAAGTCATCAATACGTACGGCACGTCGGTCAAGACGGCGCAAGGCACGGACGCGATCTTCGTCCGACCGGACTTGAGTCGTCAGATCCGTGAGTTGCATCTGTTCGTCGGTCTGTTCCTTGGACTGCTTGTCGTGATCAGTTTCCTTTTGCTTGTCTTTTCAATCCGCTATCTCGTTCGTCCGATCCGGCGCCTGACAAAAGCGACGGAACAGATGGCAGACGGTGACTACGGAATCCGCGTCGGAACGAAGGCACGCGATGAAATTGGTGAGCTGTCCCGGCGGTTTGACGAAATGGCAACGGCAGTCGAAGCGTCTGATACGGAACGGCGCCGATTCGTTGCGAACGTCTCGCATGAATTCCAGTCGCCGCTGACGACGATTGCTGGTTACGCGGGACAACTCGATGTGACGGGAGAAGACGTCAGGAAACAGACGGTCATCCGTCAAGAGGCGGAGCGAATGTCGGAGCTGACGCGTCAACTGTTGATCTTAGCGAAGCTCGATGAAGGACGACGCTTCAAACGACAAGCACTTAATCTGCGGACGAATCTTGAGGCGACACTCACGACACTTGCCTTCCAGCTGGATGAGCAAGGAATCGCTGTTGCACTCGATGTTCCGACGGTGATACAAATACAAGCGGATGTCAGTGCGTTGGAACATGTCTTCCAAAATATCATCCGAAACGCTGTCTCGGTCTCAAAAGACGGAGCGACGATCCAGATTCAAGCGCAAGAACAAGCGGATCAGATCATCATCCGAATCAAGGATGAAGGACCAGGCATGACTGATGAACAGATGAAACATGCCTTCGAACGCTTTTATCAAGGCGATGCATCCCGGACGACGCGCGGGACGGGTCTTGGTCTAGCGATTGTCAAAGAGACGATGCGTCAACTCGGCGGGGATGCGAGCTTGTCGTCCGCTTCATCGGGTCTAACCGTAACGTTAACTTTTTTACGCGCGTGACACCTGCGTTCATGTTCCGTTCATATTGCGGCTGTATCATCAATCCTGTAGCGAACATACAGGAGGGATCACACAATGAAACTAGGATGGAAAGAACTCGTCCGGATGAAAGGGCGATTCAGTTGGATGACGATTGTGACGATGTTGATCGTCTTATTGATCTTGATGATCACCGGTCTTGCAGATGGACTAGCTTATGACAATGGGGCAGCCGTCCGTAATCTGCCGGTCGAACAGTTTGCGCTAAGTAAAGATGCAGAAGGGCAGCTGACCCGTTCATTCTTACAGGCGGATGAGACACCAAAGGGCGCGGAAGCACTCGGTGTCCAGAACATGGTGCTTGAGAAGAAGAATAAAACGAAGGACGACGTAACGGTCTTTGCGTTACCACAGACTACGAAATATGGTCCCAAACAGCTGCAATCGTTGCAAAAAGGGGAGGTACTTGTCGATGCTGCGTATGCGGAGCAACGCGGGACGCGCGTCGGCGATACGATCACGGATTTTCGAACGAAGGAGACGTTCCAGATTGCCGGTACAGTGAAGGACGGTCGTTATAGTCATGCACCCGTTCTCTGGATGACGGATGAATCGTGGCAAGCCTGGCAATCGAAAATGGGCACGTCATACGTATCGGCGTACATCGGTCAGTCGTTGCAAACGGATCAAGCGCTCTTTTTGAAACAAGCGGTTGTCGAGAACGTTCCGGGTTATGCGGCAGAACAAAACTCCTTTCAGATGATGCGGGTCGCGCTCGTCGTCATCGGAGCATTGATCCTGACAGCCTTCTTCTATATTTTGACGATGCAGAAGATGAAACAGCTTGGTGTCTTAAAGGCAATCGGCATCCGGACACGGACGATGGGTGCGAGTCTGCTCGTTCAAGTCGTCATACTGACGAGTCTTGCCTTTGGTGTCAGTGTCGTCATCACCTATCTAACGAGTCGTTTCCTGCCGACGGATCTTCCCTTCCGATTTAAATGGTCGACGAGTCTGATGTACGGTGGCATTCTACTCGTAACGGCGATTCTCGGTGCGCTCGTTCCGTTACGAATGCTCAAGAAACTCGAAGCGGCAGATGCGATGGGAGGAATGGACGGATGATTCGATTAGAACAGATTGAGCAAAGTTATGGTGAGATGACGGTACTGTATGACATCAACTTACAAGCAGAAGCGGGCGAGTTGATTGCTCTTGTCGGACCGAGCGGTAGTGGGAAAAGTACACTGCTCCAGCTGCTTGGATTGTTACAGACACCAACGAATGGTGCCGTCTACTTTGATCATACGTGTGTTAGTGAAGCAGTGGACGAAGAACGCCGTCGCTTACGTCTCGAAGAAGTCGGATTCACCTTTCAAGAATCACATCTCGTGCCGTTTTTGACGGCAGGTGAGCAACTGGAGCTAGTCGCGAAGGAAGCCGGTCGATCGGTTGACGCGACGGCGGCACTCGCTGTGTTTGGACTCGAGCACCGAAAAGACCATTTGCCGCACGCCTTATCGGGTGGGGAACGTCAACGTGTCGCAATTGCCCGGGCTTTCGTCAATGACCCACGACTTGTACTCGCGGATGAACCGACGGCGAGTCTCGATTACCCAAATGGACGCCGGGTGATGGAGTTATTGCAACAGCAAGCGCATGATGCGAACAAGACCGTCATCGTCATCACCCATGACGAACGGATGCTAGATGTCTGTGACCGGATTTGGCGAATTGAAGACGGACGGATTACGGAAGCGACAGCATCCCGGTCCTATTCTCATAGTTAAACGAGTTTCCCTTTTGTTTTCGTGCCTCAGTGCATGTGAAAACAAAAGGGTTTTTTGCTGATTCGTCACGAAGATAGGGGAAACGGACCATTTGCGGAAGCGTTATCTTTGATATACTTAACCGTAGTAAAAAAAGATAAGGGTGGAAATAAATGTGAATTTAACAACCTTGATTCAAAGCGAATTACAAGCCATTCAGACTGAGCGACTAACGGAATGGTTTACACATAAAAGCCACGAGCGCCGGGAATATCAACGGATGCTCGAAGATTTCAAAGCAATCGTCATCATGCAACAGGCCGGATTTTATGAACAAGCGGATGCTCGTTTTGAACAGTGGAAGACGTTACCGATGCCGGCAGAGGTTTATCGTTACCGCCTAGCGATCGCAGGAAAAGCAGGCGGGAAACGTCTTGTTCAGAAACGACTGGCATCGTTTCCTATGACCGTTCAGAATCATCCACAGCTGAAAAACTGGAAGCGAATCGGAAAACTAAACCCGTGGTGGCTCGGTGGAGCTGTAGCTGTCGTTTGTCTCGGTCTAATCTGGACACAGTTGGACGATGAACCGGCAACACCGGTCGCGACGAAACAGACAGAGGTCGAGCAACAACTCGCAGCGCTGCAAACAGAAGTCGAACAGTTAAAAGAAAAAAACGAACAGTTGGCAAGTGAGCAAGAGAGAGCGAAAGCGATCAAGCCAGAGAAGAAGGAAACAAAAACGGAAACGCAGAAGCCGAAAGTGTCTGCGAAAGAATCGCTCGAGCAAGGGGTCGCTGCCGTTCAGGCGAAGGACTACAAACGAGCAGACAGTATCTTGAACGGATCCGTCTTGACGAACAAAGAGACAGCAGGCATGGCACGCTTTTATAAGTTGATTGCGGCCGGAAAGTTGAAGAACACGACACAAGCAGATTACATCGCCTATCGGGAAGATTTTCCGAAGTCCGGTTACATAAGTGATGTCCTCTGGATGCAAGCCGTTTATGAACAAAAATATAAAAAAGGCGACTATCGAGCGACCTTACAAGAACTCGCGAAACAACCGGAAAATGAATGGTCTTACGCGGCAAAAGCGATTCTATCGGGTAAGAGTACGCTCGGGAACTGACGAAAAAACAGTTCCCAAGCAGTACGCTTATAGAGTACAATGCGAAAAGAGAATGGAGAGGAGATGCAAACAATGAGTAAAGTACATGTATTTGATCACCCATTGATTCAGCACAAGATGACGATCATGCGTAAAGTCGAAACAGGAACGAAACAATTCCGGGAACTTGTCGACGAGGTGGCTTCATTGATGGCATATGAAATCACACGTGACCTTCCACTCACAGATGTCGCGATCGAGACACCGGTCACGAAGACGACGCAGAAGATGATCGAAGGCAAGAAACTCGGGATCGTCCCGATTCTCCGCGCCGGTCTCGGTATGGTCGACGGCATGCTCCGCATGATGCCGAACGTCAAAGTCGGTCACATCGGTTTGTACCGTGATCCGGAGACACTCGAGCCAACGGAATACTACCTCAAGCTCCCAACAGACGTCGCAGAACGTGATTTCGTCGTCGTTGACCCGATGCTTGCGACAGGTGGTTCGGCGGCAGACGCCATCTCCTCCTTAAAGAAACAAGGGGCGAAGAGCATCAAGCTCGCATGTCTCTGTGCAGCACCTGAAGGCGTTAAACGCGTTCAAGAAGAACACCCAGACGTCGACATCTATCTCGCGGCACTCGACGAGAAGTTGAACGACCATGGATACATCGTCCCAGGACTCGGTGATGCAGGAGACCGTCTCTTCGGAACGAAGTAAAAAACAGCAAGATATACGAAAAGACCGCAGACGATGATCTGCGGTCTTTTCGTTGCTATTTCGTAAACTGCGCAAGATTGCTGAAATATGCTTTAATGAAAAAAGGAAAAAAGGAGGAAGTCACCATGCCGATTACAGTCATGCCGATTTTCGGGACACGACCGGAAGCCATCAAGATGGCACCGCTCGTCAACGCCCTAAAGCAACACCCTGCTTTTGATGTTCATGTTACGATCACTGCCCAACACCGCGAGATGCTCGATCAAGTGCTCGATCTGTTTAAAATCGAACCGGATCATGATTTGAATATCATGAAGCAACGTCAAACACTCGTCGACATTACGACGCGTGGTCTTGAAGGACTTGATGCCATCATGAAGGACATCAAACCGGATCTCGTCCTCGTCCATGGGGACACGACGACGACGTTCGTTGGAAGCCTGGCTGCCTATTACAATCAGATCGCGGTCGGTCACGTCGAGGCGGGACTGCGGACCTATAATAAGTACTCTCCGTTCCCAGAAGAGGTCAATCGTCAGTTGACGTCGACGCTCGCGGACTTACATTTCGCTCCGACAGCGCAAGCGGCAGCGAATCTCGCATCCGAAAATCGTCACGCCGGTGTTTACATTACAGGAAACACGGCAATCGATGCCCTGCAAACGACCGTCCAATCGGATTACGTCCACCCGATGCTCGAGACGGTCGGGGACCGGAAGTTGATCTTGATGACAGCGCACCGTCGTGAGAACCAAGGCGAGAAAATGCACCAAATGTTCCGGGCGATTCGTCGCCTCGTCGATGCGTTCCCGGAGACGCACGTCGTCTATCCGGTCCACCTCAATCCAGTCGTTCAAGAAGCAGCGAAGAAGGTTTTTGAAGGGCATGATCGGATTTCGTTGATTGCTCCACTCGACGTCTTCGATTTTCATAACTTCGCGAGCCGTGCCCATTTGATCTTAACTGACTCGGGTGGCGTACAAGAAGAAGCACCATCACTCGGTGTTCCTGTTCTTGTCTTACGCGATACGACGGAACGTCCGGAAGGGATTACTGCCGGAACGTTGAAGCTTGCCGGAACGGAAGAAGAGACGATCTATCAGATGGCAACAGAACTCTTGACGAACAAAACACTTTATCAGGAGATGGCGCATGCTTCAAACCCGTATGGAGACGGTCACGCGTCCGAACGCATCGTCCAAGCGATTCTGCATCACTTCGGTCAAGGAGAAGCACCGGCACCGTTACTCACGCAATAAAAAACGATCATCCTCGAATCGCTTGCATTCACTTGCTTTCCTCAAGCGAGACGTGAGCCGCGCCTCCTTCGTCTTTAGACGAGGAGTCGGATCTCACTTGTCTCTGACAGCACGAAAACTCGTGCTTTTTCCTGTAGGAGTCGCGTGATGTGAGCGATTCTTTGTTATGTCTTGAATTTCGTGTAATCGCAATAGTTGATTTAGGAGGATAATATCTTTAAATCTTACCATTTCCACTAAAATCAGCCCATTTGTTTAGAAAATGTAAAACCAGATGACCTTGAAACTGGAAAGGAAACGATGACGATTCAAGCTGTGACGTACCGCACGATTGAAAAAATGGAAATCGCTGAAATGTATTGTTACAAACAGATGTCAGAGCTGTTTTTATGTCCCGATTCGGAAGCGTTTTCAATTGTGAACAAAAAATGTTTTTTCACAAAATCGACACAAATCAATTTTAGAGGTCTTGTTTCGCTTTAATGGGCACGATATAACGTTACTGTTCAACGGTTTTGTTCACCATATGAACAATCTCTTTAACCGTTGATAGCACTACATATTTTCTTCACATCTTCGTGAAATGACTTGCACGAATGACATCTGTGAAAACCTTATCAATCGTTGATATGTATAGGTTTTTCGGCTCTGTTTTTATTGTGAATTCATTTGACTATGAAAGCTGCTTCATTGTATTCTTGACTAGTATGAAAATCCGCAAATTGTGGGAAAGAAAAAGAACTCACAATTGGGAAAAAAGGGGGTCGTCTCTAGTGCGCCAAAGTGGGCTCGCGAAGAGTATGGTCATGGCCTCGCAAATTTCGACGGCACTGGCTGCACCGATCGTCATTGGCTTTTTGGTTGGGAACTATGGGGAACAACAACAATGGTGGGAAAAAATGGGTGCAACGTTCGCCGTGTTCATCGGGATTTTCATCGGCATTCTTTGCATGATCGCCATGATCAGGCACTTGTTAGGGGAGAAGACATGAACATCATCCTTCAAGATGCGTTGTATCGTGCGTACTTACGATGGTTTGGACTCTTTTACGGGATCCTGGCTATCCTGCTGCTCATCGGACGCTCGAGTGAATCGGTCATTTATGGACTGGCGCTTGGTGGAACTGGCAGCTTTCTGATCTTGACGCTTCAACGACTCAGCGTCGATCGGATGTATCGTGTAATCGAGACGGGGCGTAAGCCGGTGTCTCGTGGGACCGTTTCACGCATGGCGGTCGCGGTACTTTGTGTGATGATTGGTTTGAAATATCAAACTGAATTGTCATTAACTGCGGTGGTAATAGGCCTTCTCGCCGGCCACGTCATACAATTTTGTGAGTTCTTGACTCACGAACTCAAGCGGGAAAAGAGGTGAATAGTCAAATGAACCACGAAATGCCACTTTACGAAATCCCACTCTGGGGTGACTTCGTTCTGTACGGTAGCTGGACGAACTTGATCACAGTATTGATTGCTGCTGCTCTCGTCTTCTTGATTGCCGTGGCCGGTACGCGACGTCTTGTGATGAAGCCAACCGGTGCTCAAAACGTGATGGAGATGTTCCTCGAATTCGTTCGCGGTATCATCAGCAGCACGATGGACTGGAAAACAGGGGGTCGCTTCCTTACGTTCGGAATGACATTATTCCTGTTCATCCTTGTGTCCAACCTCATGGGTCTTCCATTCAACGTCGTGACGGGACACTACATTTGGTTCAACTCACCAACTGCAGATCCTTACGTGACACTGGCACTTTCATCTATGGTAGTGGTCATGAGCCATTACTACGGTGTGAAGATGCGCGGCTTCGGTGCTTATGCGAAAACATTCATGACGCCGATGTTTATCATTACCATCATCGAGGAGTTTGCAAACACGTTGACACTCGGTCTTCGTCTTTACGGAAATATCTTCGCTGGTGAGATCATGATCGGAATCATTCTTTCGATCGGTATCGTCTCTGGTACGAACGATTTCCAATTCCTCGGACCAATCGGCGCGATCATCTCGGGTATCCCGATGTTGATCTGGCAAGGATTCTCACTCTTCATCGGTGGTATCCAAGCGTACATCTTCCTTATCCTAACGATGGTTTACATCGGACATAAGGCAGCGCACGACCATTAATTCGAAGGTAAAGCATCCGCTTTTCCGATAACAGCACGACAAATCAATGAACATACTCTAGGGAGGCAATTTATCATGAATCTTATTGCAACAGCGATCATCATCGGACTCGGCGCACTCGGCGCAGGTATCGGTAACGGTCTTATCGTAAACGGTACAGTATTAGGTCAAGCACGTCAGCCAGAACTCAAAAACGAACTTCGTCAAACAATGTTCATCGGTATCGGTCTCGTCGAGGCACTTCCAATCATCGGTGTAGCGGTCGGTTTCCTTCTTCTCAACTCTTAATCCACGATTAACGAGAACGGACTACATAGGGCGCTATTCGTTCAACGTTTGAGTGAACCGTCACGGGAGCTTAGGCTCCCTTATGTAGATATTGAAGTTGAACCAACCACGAGGGGAGTGTAATCGAATGAATCTAACGTATCTTGCGGCTGAAGGAGTAGCGGAATCAAACCATCCTCTTATCGCCAACATGATCGTCACGATCGTCGTTTTCCTCTTGCTCCTCATCCTCTTGAAGAAATTCGCATGGGGCCCGCTCGTCAACATGATGAAAGCGCGGGAAGAGCATGTGGCTAGCGAGATCAACTCGGCTGAAAAGAGCCGTAAAGACGCTGAAGTCTACGTAGAACAACAACGCGAAGAATTAAACAAGGCGCGTACGGAAGCACGCGATCTTTTAGAAGCATCACGCCGTCAGGCAGAAGCAGAGCAAGCACGTGCGATGGAGCAGGCACGTCTTGAATCCGAAATGAGTAAGGAAGAAGCTCGCCGTGCGATCGAACGTGAACGCGCTGAAGCACAAGCTGCTTTGAAGAACGATGTCGCTCTTCAAGCAATCGCTGCAGCACGCCACGTCATGAAAACACAGCTTGCGACGGACGAAGTCGCTCAAAAGGCACTCGTCGATCAATTCCTTGCTGATACTAAGGGCACGAACTAATGCGTGATCACGTAGCGGGACGCTACGCAAAAGCGCTCTTCGATCTTGCGCTTGAGCACCATGTGCTCGAGCAAGCAGAAGCTGATGTGCGGACGCTCGGCGAAGTGCTCCACGCAACACCAGAGCTCGCTTCGGTTTTAGATAACCCATCGATTTCTGCTGAAGAGCTCAAGCAAGTTCTTCAAACAAGCTTCACTGGCTTCAACTCGATCGTCTTGAACACGTTGCTCGTCATGGTCGAAAACGACCGGGCGGCAGAGATCGTCACGTTACCGGAACACTACATTGCATTGTTGAATGAACACCGCAATGTCGCGACGGCAATCGTCACGAGTGCATACAAATTGTCAGACGAGGAACTCACGAAAGTGAAAGAGACGTTTGGCCAAAAATCAGGTAAAACGCTTGAAGTCGAGAACGTCGTCGACACGAGTGTCATCGGAGGACTTCGCGTTCAAATCGGTTACACGACATATGACGGTACGATCGAAACTAAACTAACGCGCCTTGAGCGTGAGCTGTTAAAAGCGTAAGAAAATAGGGGTGAAACGCATGAGCATTAGAGCTGAAGAAATCAGCGCCCTGCTTAAAGCGCGTATCGCGCAGTACGGTTCTACGATGGAAGTGAACGAGACAGGTACGGTCATCCAAATCGGTGATGGTATCGCTCGTGCACACGGACTCGACAACGTCATGTCGGGAGAGCTCGTAGAATTCGCTAACGGCACAATGGGCTTGGCGCAAAACTTAGAAGAAGGCAACGTCGGTATCATCATCCTCGGTGACTACCTTGAAATCAAAGAAGGCGACTCTGTTCGCCGTACGGGCCGCATCATGGAAGTACCAACTGGAGACGCACTTCTCGGACGTGTCGTCAACCCACTCGGTATGCCAATCGATGGTCTTGGTCCAATCGAAACAGAACACTACAACCCGATCGAGCGTAAGGCGTCTGGCGTCATGGCGCGTAAATCGGTACACGAACCACTTCAGACAGGAATCAAGGCAATCGATGCCCTCGTTCCAATCGGTCGTGGACAGCGTGAGTTGATCATCGGTGACCGTCAGACGGGTAAAACGTCGATCGCAATCGATACGATCATCAACCAAAAAGAAGAAAACATGATCTGTATCTACGTCGCAATCGGACAAAAAGAATCAACAGTCCGTGGCGTCGTTGAGACGCTCCGTAAAAACGGTGCCCTCGATTACACGATCGTCGTTTCGGCAGCGGCTTCACAGCCAGCTCCACTTCTTTACCTCGCACCATTCGCAGGTGTCGCGATGGGTGAACACTTCATGGACCAAGGCAAACACGTTCTTGTCATCTATGATGACCTTTCAAAACAAGCAGCTGCTTACCGTGAGCTTTCACTTCTCTTGAAACGCCCACCAGGCCGCGAAGCTTATCCAGGGGATGTCTTCTACCTCCACTCACGCCTTCTTGAGCGTGCAGCGAAGTTGAACGACGAGCTTGGCGCAGGTAGCTTGACTGCCCTTCCGTTCATCGAGACGCAAGCGTCGGATATCTCAGCTTATATCCCGACAAACGTTATCTCGATCACGGATGGTCAAATCTTCCTTCAATCGGATCTCTTCTTCTCAGGTGTCCGTCCCGCGATCAACCCGGGTCTCTCGGTATCGCGTGTAGGTGGTTCGGCTCAAGTAAAAGCGATGAAGAAGGTAGCGGGTACGCTCCGTCTTGACCTCGCATCTTACCGTGAGCTTGAAGCATTCGCACAGTTCGGATCTGACCTTGATAAAGCGACTCAGTCGAAGCTTAACCGTGGTGAGCGGACAGTTGAAGTCTTGAAACAGGACTTGAACCAACCCCTTACTGTCGATAAGCAAGTCATCATCATCTATGCCTTGACTCGTGGTCACCTTGATGATGTTGCTGTAACGGATATTCGTCGTTTTGAAAAGGAACTCAACCTCTGGCTCGATCAAAACCGCAAACAACTTTGCGATGAGATCCGTAAGACAGGTAACCTTCCAGCAGACGAAGAGATCGTAGCAGCAATCTCAGAATTTAAGAAAACGTTCCAAGCGACGGTTTAATCCGGCGGAACGCTCTTGATACTAACAAGGTGGTGAATCGAAATGGCATCGTTGCGCGAGATACAAACGCGGATCAACTCGACGAAAAGTACGAAACAGATCACGAAAGCGATGAACATGGTTTCGGCGTCGAAACTGAACCGCGCTCAAGCACATAGCGCGAAGTTCCAACCTTACATGCTGAAAATGCAAGAGGTACTCGGAACCATTGCGAATGGCACGACAGGTGCGAGCCATCCGATGCTCGAGAAACGTCCCGTCAAAAAGACAGGATATATCGTCATCACATCGGATCGCGGCTTAGCTGGTGCATATAACGCCAACGTGCTGCGTGAAGTCTACCGGGAAATCAAAGAAAAGCATACTACGGACAGTTACGTTCTCTTCGTGGTCGGTAAAGTCGGTGTCCAGTTCTTCCGTTCACGCGGAATCACGGTCACGGATGCGATCACAGGCTTGAACGATTCTCCTTCGTATGTCGACGTCGCTGAAATCGTGAAGCGCACAGTGAGTGCGTTCACGGTCGGCGAAATCGACGAGCTCAAGCTGTGCTACAACCACTTCTTATCTGTCATCAGCCAGGAAGTGAAAGTCGAAACCCTTCTCCCACTCGGAGAAATCGAAGCTTCGTCTTCGACGACTTATGAGTACGAGCCAAGCGAGGAACAAATCCTTGCTGAACTCCTCCCGCGTTACGCGGAGAGCTTGATCTTCGGTGCGCTTCTTGACGCGAAAGTAGCAGAACATGCGTCACGTATGACAGCAATGCAAAGTGCGACAGATAACGCAGATGACTTGATCGGTCGATTGACTCTCGTCTACAACCGAGCTCGACAAGCTGCGATCACGCAAGAAATCACAGAGATCGTCAGTGGGGCTGCTGCGCAGCAGTAATCCCGACTGGCGTAACGATAGGTAGGAGGAAACACGATGAACGAACTCGGTTTAAAAGGCCGCGTCGTCGCGGTCATGGGACCTGTCATCGACGTTAAGTTCGAAGGACACTTACCGAACATCTACAACGCGCTCCGTATTCAATATACGCCGCAAACTGTAGAAGAAGTGGCTATCGACTTGACGCTTGAGGTCGCCCTGCACCTTGGTGACGACGTCGTCCGTACCATTGCGATGGACTCAACGGATGGAGTACGCCGTGGAATTGAAGTAATCGATACGAATGCTCCAATCTCGGTACCCGTCGGAGAAGCGACACTTGGTCGCGTCTTCAACGTACTCGGTAACCCAATTGATGAAAAAGAAATCGCTGCTGACGTGGAACGTCTTCCGATCCACAAAAAAGCACCGACTTTCGATAACCTTTCAACGAAAGTTGAAATCCTCGAGACTGGAATTAAAGTCGTCGACTTGCTCGCTCCTTACATCAAGGGTGGTAAGATCGGTCTCTTCGGTGGTGCCGGTGTAGGTAAGACCGTCCTCATCCAGGAATTGATCAACAACATCGCGCAAGAGCACAGCGGTATCTCGGTATTCGCAGGTGTTGGTGAGCGGACGCGTGAAGGAAATGACTTGTTCCACGAGATGACGGATTCAGGCGTTATCAAACAAACAGCGATGGTCTTCGGTCAGATGAACGAACCACCTGGTGCACGTCTTCGTGTTGCCTTGACTGGTTTGACGATGGCAGAATACTTCCGTGATGAGCAAGGACAAGACGTTCTTCTCTTCGTTGATAACATCTTCCGTTATACACAAGCAGGTTCTGAAGTATCAGCCCTTCTTGGTCGTATGCCATCTGCCGTTGGTTACCAGCCAACACTCGCAACAGAGATGGGTATGCTCCAAGAGCGGATCACATCAACAAACAAAGGTTCGGTTACATCGATCCAAGCGGTTTATGTACCAGCCGATGACTATACTGACCCGGCTCCTGCAACGACGTTTGCTCACTTAGATGCAACGACGAACCTTGAGCGCCGTCTCTCTGAGATGGGGATCTATCCTGCCGTGGATCCACTTGCTTCGACATCACGTGCCCTTTCACCGGAAATCGTCGGCGAAGAGCACTATGGTATCGCTCGTCAAGTTCAGGAAACACTTCAGCGTTATAAAGAACTTCAAGATATCATCGCGATCCTCGGTATGGACGAGTTGTCAGAAGACGACAAATTGACTGTACACCGTGCGCGTCGTATCCAGTTCTTCTTGTCGCAGAACTTCCACGTAGCTGAGCAGTTCACAGGACAAAAAGGATCGTACGTCCCAGTTAAGGACACGATCCGCGGCTTCAAAGAAATCCTCGAAGGTAAACACGATGATTTAACGGAAGAAGCATTCCGTCTCGTTGGTCCGATCGAAGATGCGATTGAAAAAGCGAAGGCGCTTGTCTAAGTGACAAAGCATAAGGGGGACTTGAGATGAACACACTTCATGTCAATATCGTCACCCCGGATGGCGAAGTGTATGATGGCGATATCCGTATGGTCGTTGCGAAGACGATTTCTGGTGAGATCGGGGTTCTCCCGCACCACGTCCCACTCGTGACACCACTCGATATCAGCATCTTGAAGTTGCGCCACGAAGATGGCGGACGCACGTTGATCGCTATCAGCGGTGGCTTTATGGAAGTGCGCCAGGATACTGTAACGGTTCTTGCGGAAACTGCGGAGCAAGCAGACAAGGTCGATTACGACCGGGCTGCAGCTGCGAAGGTTCGCGCAGAACGTCGTCTCCAGGACACGAAACTATCAGAACTCGAATTCAAACGCGCAGAGCTTTCATTGAAACGGGCAATCAACCGTCTCAGCTTGAAAGACTACGGTCGCGATTGATTCGACCAAAGACCCGAATTCCTTTGCGGAATCGGGTCTTTTTTTGTACGATACGTCAATGATTTTTCTAAAGGCAAACGTTTTCGCAAGAGGGGGGACGATACAGGTTTAAAACACCGTAAAAATGTAAAAGTACATTATATGCCTCGTCTTCACAATTTCTTCAACATTTTTTCTTTGGAAGACTAAATTTATCTTCAATAAATATATTTTATACGCTAAAATTAATTCAGCGTGTTCTTTTTTGTTTGCGCAATCATTCATTTTATGAAATCATAGTAAAGTTGGAGAAACTATGAAGAAGAGGTGCAACGAAAGTGACATCTATTGGTGTGAGTGCGTTAGTTAGTATGCTGGTCTACATCGTAGCGATTCTACTCGCTTGGTGGTCCTTATTACCAGTCAAATGGGAGAAAATCCTGCAACATCCTAAAGGACCGCATGCGGTAGCCTTGCGAACGATTCTAGCCATTGCACTCGGATCGATCGTCGCTCGCTTTTTATTGGATTATGCCGGTTTTGCACAGCGTCTTCAGTTTTTAATTGGGTGAACTTGTAACTGCATTGTAAACCCTGAAATGGTAATTTGTTTTAACATGGAACAGGACACTGCTCTTTCAATGAAGGAACACAGTCATTTAGCAATCATCTAACATTACAATCGAAACGTCGTATTGGCTTTGGAGTAAGAGATCAACTATAGGGAAGTTTCTTTTCTAACATTCGTTGAATTCCAACTATGATCCTCACCAATCACGAATTGAACATACTAGAACAGAAACGAAGCAGAGGAGTAGGGAGAATGGAAAAAATCGTTGTCCGTGGCGGACGTAAATTAGCTGGAACAGTCAAAGTAGAAGGTGCAAAGAACGCGGTCTTAAAAACACTCGTCGCGACATTGCTTGCATCAGAGGGCCAATCGGTTCTTCAAAACGTACCACGTCTAGCAGACGTCTATACAATCAATAACGTCTTACGCAACTTGAATGCGGAAGTCGAGTTCGACGCTGAAGCAAATACGGTGACGGTCAATGCCGAACCGAATCTCAAAGATGAAGCGCCACTCGAATACGTCCGTAAGATGCGGGCTTCGATCCTCGTCATGGGTCCATTACTTGCACGTCTCGGTCGCGCACGTGTCGCGATGCCAGGTGGCTGTGCGATTGGTTCACGTCCAATCGATCTTCACTTAAAAGGCTTCGAAGCGATGGGCGCGAAGACGATCATCGGAAACGGATTCGTCGAAGCACATGTTGACGGTCGTCTCAAAGGTGCGAAAATCTACCTCGACTTCCCATCAGTCGGTGCGACAGAAAACATCATGATGGCTGCGACACTCGCAGAAGGAACGACAGTTATTGAGAACGTCGCAAAAGAACCAGAAATCGTTGATCTTGCGAACTTCTTGAACGCAATGGGCGCAAAAGTCCGCGGTGCAGGTACAGAAACGATCCGCATCGAAGGCGTCGAGAAATTACACGGTGCAACACACTACGTCATCCCAGACCGGATTGAAGCAGGTACGTTCATGATCGCAGCAGCAATCACAGAAGGTGACGTCGAAGTCATCGGTGCAGAGCGTGAACACCTTCGTCCACTCATCTCGAAGATGGAAGAAATGGGCGTTAAGATCACGGATACAGAAGAAGGTCTCCGTGTCGTTGGTCCAGAAAAACTCGAAGCAGTCGACGTCAAGACGATGCCACATCCAGGGTTCCCGACAGATGTTCAAGCACAAATGATGGCACTTGTTCTCAAAGCAGGCGGCACATCGGTCATCACGGAAACAGTTTTCGAGAACCGCTTCATGCACGTCGAAGAATTCCGTCGTATGAACGCAGATATCAAAATCGAAGGTCGTTCATCGATCATCAATGGTGGCGTTCAATTACAAGGTGCAGAAGTGCTCTCAACAGACCTTCGCTCAGGTGCGGCACTCGTCACAGCAGGATTGATTGCTGAAGGCGAAACGCGCGTTGGCGCACTTCACCACATCGACCGTGGATACGTCGACTTCCACTTGAAGTTACAAGCACTTGGTGCAGACGTAGAACGTGTGACAGAAGAAGCGGCAGTCGTTGAAGAAACAGCTGCAACAAAACTTTAAGCACTCATTCAAGAGCATTCTCTCGTTTCTGGGAGGATGCTCTTTTTGTCGTCTTTTCAAAAAGATGACAATGAAATCAGAAAAGCCGAAAAAGAAAGTCGTTTCACGATGAGGCATATGCTAGAATTGAAAGGTATGTATACATAAATGGGTTAGACGTCCAAACGACGTTCTATATTTTGGAAGAATAGCCAGTGGATAAAGGAGAGCACACGAGATGTTTTCAAGAGATATCGGAATCGACTTAGGGACGGCGAATGTCGTCATTCATGTAAAAGGTAGAGGCATTGTCCTCGATGAGCCATCGGTCGTCGCGATCGATAAGGCGACAGGCAAGATTCACGCGGTAGGGACAGAAGCACACTTGATGGTGGGCCGGACACCGGGAAACATCGTGGCCATTCGACCGCTTCAAGACGGCGTCATTGCTGATTTCGAAATGACAGAAGCGATGCTACGCCATTTCATCGATAAGATTGAGGTCCGTAAGATGTTCGGTGGAGTCCGCATGTTGATTTGTACACCAGCAAGCATCACAACGGTCGAAGCAAAAGCGATTCGCCAAGCTGGTGAAAAATCAGGTGCGAAGACGGTCTTCCTCGAAGTCGAGCCGAAGGTCGCAGCAGTCGGTGCCGGTATGGACATTTGGATGCCAGCAGGGCACATGGTCATTGATATCGGTGGCGGAACGACGGATGTTGCTGTACTTTCAATGGGTGATATCGTTTGCGGTGAAACGATCAAAGTCGCAGGTGACCGGTTTGATCACGATATCATCCGCTCGATCAAGGATACGCATAAGTTGATCATCGGGGAACGGACAGCGCAAGCCGTCAAGACGACGGTCGCGACGGTCTCAGAAGACGGACGTCGGGAACAGATGGATATTCGTGGACGTAATCTCGTGACGGGCTTACCGCACAACATCACGGTGACATCAGAAGAGATGCATGAGGCACTCGCAGAAGCAGCAATGGAGATCGTCGAAGCAACGAAGCGTGTGCTCGAGAAGACACCACCAGAGCTTGCAGCGGACATCATCGACCGTGGCATCATCCTGACGGGTGGGGGCGCACTTCTTGACGGAATCGACCAGTTACTTGCAAAAGAACTCGGCCTACCAGTTCTGATTGCAGAAGATCCGATGTTATGTGTCGCACGCGGTACAGGGATCATGCTCGACAATCTTGGGAAGTAAGAAAATCGTGATTGATTAAAAGATGGTTCTTCTCAGTGATGGGAAGGACCACTTTCATTTTTTGGACAATGTTGAAGAAAAGAAAGGCTTGCCCCATTTGATCCGCTTTTCTCAGGCAAGACACAAACCCGTGTTCACTGTTCGTATAACAGTGAACACGGGTCTTGTTTGTCTCTGACGGCGCAAAAATTTGCACTTTTCCTGTAGGAGTCGGATTAATGGTAGCAAGCCTCTTGTCATGTCTTCTTTTGAGCCTGTCCTTACTGCGTACTACGCATGAAAGCCTGGTAGGCTTCAAAATCATGATAGACAATGGCACTTGGTGGCAACGAACTTGCCATCGTCTGATTAACGAGCTGATTTAGTTGCGTCCGTGTTTTGCCGTAGAACGTAATGTCCGGTGTTTCCGGAAGCTCCGTGAATTCGATAGCATACGATAAACGATATCCGTTACTCGCTGCATACAATGCATCCGTCATCGTGATGGCGCCAAGTCCGTTACCGCCACCGTAAACGGTCCGGTAACTCATCAACGTGACTTCGTCAGCGAGATCCATCGCCCATTCGCTGATGGAACGCCCACCTGCACCCTGTACGGTATGGAACCAGAACGGGAGGAACAGCTGAAGCGGTAATCCTTCAGCAGATGCTTTTTCGCGGAAGGCGAGTAAGATGCGTTCGTAGGAGGCGATGACTCCTGGCTGGTCCGTCTCCCATTCCGGTAAGGCGTACGGTTCGAGATCGACACTGATACCGTCCGGATGACTGATCGTCTCCTGCTGATAGGTCGAGATCCAGGCTAGCGGATCCTCGACGTTCGGTCGAGCTGTCGTTCCTTCGTTTGTAATCCAGCGCGGCTGTCCGAACAGAAAGTAGACTTCGATTCCGACAGCATGCGCTTTTTCAACGAACGTTCGGTAGAGAGTACGGTCACCCTCGACAGCGACATGCAGATAGACACGTTTCATCTGTCTGTTTGCCAGCTGATTGATCTTCGTTGAAATGGATTTGGCCTCTGGGATGGACCAGATGACCGTGTGACGAGTGACGGAAACGGCAGCTGAACTCTTGAGCGGTAGTCCGAATTGAAGCAACGATAGGCAGACTACGCTAATCAAAAAGCGTTTCATTTCAATTTCACTCCTTCGTGTGGATTACCTTACTATCGGTCGTTGCGCATTCACTTATATGCATCAAAGGTCCTGTTCTACACTTTGACAGTTCAAATCCTAGACATTTCACATTGTGAAGTGTATATTAAAAATTGTTACCTTGAAACGAATTGTCAAATAAAAGGAAGTGATGCCACAATGCCATTGTGGAAAAGAAATTTAGTAGTCGTCTGGTTCGGTAGTTTTTTGACTGCCGCCGCTCTTAGTCTCGTTTTACCGTTTTTGCCCTTATTCATTGAAGAGCTCGGTGTCGACGGCCGACAAGATATTACGACGTGGTCCGGGATCGCCTTTGGTGCTACCTTCCTCGTCGCTGCGATCGTCTCACCGATTTGGGGACGTCTTGCCGATCGAAAAGGACGTAAGCTCATGCTACTCCGAGCAAGTCTTGGTATGTCGATCGTCATGTTCTTGATCAGTTTCGTCCAAGATGTGTATCAACTTGTATTCTTACGTCTTGTCATGGGAGCCGTCTCCGGATTCATCTCAGCCGGAATTACAATGGTTGCTTCCCAAACCCCAAAAGAGAAAAGTGGCTGGGCGCTCGGCACCCTGTCGACCGGTGGGATTGCTGGTGGATTGCTAGGACCTCTTATTGGAGGATTCCTCGCCGACGTTGTTGGGCTTCGACCCGTTTTTCTCTTTACGAGCGTTCCGCTCTTCATGACCTTCCTCGTGACCTACTTCTTCGTCAAAGAAGAATTCGTCCCACTGGAAGTCAAAAAGATGGCGTCTGCGAAGGAAATCATCCAGTCACTTCGCCATCCGGAACTCATTTTAAGCCTCTTCTTGACGACGTTCCTGATTCAGTTCGCGGCACAATCGATTAGTCCGATTCTTTCGCTGTACGTCCGGGAACTCAGTCCGGGTACGGAACGACTTGCCTTGTTATCTGGGATTGTTGCCTCGGCACCAGGGATTGCGGCACTGATCGCTGCACAACGACTGGGTCGTCTATCCGATAAGATTGGCGCTGAGCGTGTCTTATTCTTTGCGTTACTCATCTTTGCAGCTTTCTTGATTCCGCAAGCATTCGTCACGGATACAAGTCAATTGATCGTCTTACGGATGGGGATCGGTTTTGCGACAGCAGCACTGCTGCCATCTGTCCAAACCTTGTTACGGAAGAATACGCCAGCGAATGCATCGGGACGGATCTTTGGATATAACCAGTCCGCGCAGTTCATGGGGAACTTCCTCGGACCACTCGCAGGTGGACAGATTGCCGGTCACTTTGGTTTTGAAGCGCTGTTCCTCTTTACTGGCTTGATCGTCATCACGAATGCGGTGCTAGAGCGAACACAAACGGCTGTTTTAAAGAAAAATCCGAATAACTAATGAGAAGCTTCCATTTCCTAGACTGTGTTTGGGGAACGGAAGCTTTTTTCATAGGATTGACCTTAAGTATCTTTAAATTATTATCTAAAGTATAACAAAATTTGTTAATTTTCAATATGTAAACTATTAAAAAGTGGATTATGGAATTGAGGTAGGTCTTTCGATGCATCTCTGCTGAATATTACCGTTTTGTTCAAAAAAGCTCATAATTCCTCTTCGGTCGACCGATATACTGAAAGGAAAGAATTGAACATGAAGTCAATGAGGAGATGGAACGCATGCTACGAGGAATGTACACGGCGTCGAATGCGATGCAGGCATTACAACGTCAACAGGAAATGCTCAGTAACAACTTGGCGAATGCGCGGACGCCGGGCTTCCGCGCTGATCAAGCATCACTCCGGACGTTTCCAGAGATGCTGATCCAGCAAACAGCAAACAATGAACGGACGGGTGTGAGAGGAGTCGCGACGGTCGGGAAACTCGCGACCGGTGTCTTCATGCAGGCAGCGACCCCGAACTTCACGCAAGGTTCGATCACGGAGACAGGCAATGCGACCGATCTACAAATCAGTTCACTTGAAGGAGCACCGCTCTTCACGATTCGTCACCGGGATCCGTTGACAGAAGAGGAAGAGACGCTTTACACGACGAACGGACAGTTTGCCGTCGGACAAGACGGGTTACTCCGGACGACAGAAAATGATCTCGTTCTTGATACGAACGGACAACCACTCGACGTCGTCAATGAGGACTTCAAAGTCGACGCGGACGGAGCCGTCACGGATGGAAATGGTCAAGCGATCGGCAATCTCGGTCTCGTCGTAACGGATCAACCGGAGACGCTCGAGCGGACAGGAAATGGTTTGTTCCGTTCAGCCAATCCATTGAATGCCGGAAACGTCCGAGTCGATCAAGGTGTACTCGAACTCGGAAATGTCGAGATTGAACAGACGATGGCGGAGATGAATGCTGGTCTGCGTCAGTTCGAAGCCAATCAAAAAGTCATTCAAGCGTACGACCGGACAGCGGAAAAAGCTGTTTCCGAAATCGGACGCGTTCGCTAATAGGAGGATATGATGCAATCAATCTATACATCCGCAAGTACGATGGGACAACTGCAAAAACAGCTTGATACGACCGGGCAAAACCTTGCCAATGTGGATACGAACGGCTATAAACGGCGGGATGCTCAGTTCAATGAACTGCTCGTCCGTAACATCAATAACCAAGCGACAGGCTTCACGCCAGGTCCCTTGACGACGCCAGAGGGGCTTCGACTCGGCGTTGGTGGTTATGTCGCGAACGAAGCGACACGTTTTGGCGTCGGAACGTTCCGGACGACGGATCGAAAACTCGATGCGGCACTCGGAAACCCGCACCATTTCTTCGGTGTCATCGATACGGATGGCGTGACGAAGTTTACGCGGGACGGAAACTTCCAGTTGTCGCCGCAAGCGAACGGACAGGTTCTGTTGACGGACGATGCCGGGCGCTCCGTCATCAACCAGGCGAATGATCCAATCGTCTTACCGGCGAACGCGACCGAGATTGAACTGAACAAGGACGGCAACATCACCGGCATCTTAAACGGGGATCGTCGTGTCCTCGCTCGAGTGGGTGTCGCGGACATCCCGAACTACGGAGAGCTGACGGAAGTTGGGGGAGGCTTGTTCACGGCAACCGGACAATACCAGAATGCGACAGGGAATCCGTTGACGGTCGGTCGGCTTGAGACATCGAACGTCGATATGGCGCTTGAGATGACGAACTTGACGCAACTCCAGCGGGCGTATCAGTTTAACTCGAAAGCGTTGATGACGAGTGATCAGATGATGGGGATCGTCACGTCACTGAAATAAAACATCACAAAAGGGTGATGCTTCTCGCAAGAGAGGTATCACCCTTTTCATTATTTTTCCTGTAACGCAAGATAGATCGCGGCCATGTCCGCGTCGCCGTAAGCGGGTTTCGCATCAGTGTAGCTAGCGTCCGTTGTTTGCGCAAGTGGTAGCTTAAGCTGTTGTCGTCTCGCTTCTGCCGTGATGAGTCCAAGATCCTTTGCCATCAGACGGAGCGGGAAAGCAGACGGGAAGTCGTTCTTCCGGTACATGTCACGTTTACCACTGAAGAGCGGAGTGTTCATCCCGGAAGCACTGATCATCTGGAGCAGCTTCTCTTTCTCGAGCCCGGCACCTTCCCCAAGCAGTAATGTTTCCGCGACTCCTTGACCGACGACAGCGAGCAATAAATTGATGGCGAGCTTCGCCGCACTGCCTGAGCCATGTGGTCCAAAATGAATCGTTTCCTTACCAAGTAGGTCAAGATACGGCTGACAAGTCGCGACGACGTTCGCGTCACCGCCGGCAAGCAGGACGAGCTGACCGTTTTCTGCGACCGGAACGGAGCCCGAGACAGGCGATTCTAGATACGTTCCGTCATTCTTTTCGACGAGACGAGCCATCTCCTTCGTTTCTTCCGGTGAGATTGTACTTAAGTTAACGATTGTCTTACCTGTGAGGTTCTCTTGGATACTTTCGAGAACGGACGCGACGGCAGGTCCGTCCGCTAACATGACGAAGAGAATGTCGCTCTGACGTACCACGTCCTGTACTTCTCTGACAGCTGTTGCTCCTAATTCTGTCAACGGAGCAGTCTTTTCATACGTCCGATTATAGACGAGCAAATCATGACCGCCATCAATTAAACGTTTTGCCATCGGTACACCCATATGTCCTAAACCAATCCATCCGAGTTGCATGTCGATTCCTCCTTATCATGAAGCGCTTTTGACTATACCCCGCGCGTCGCTGAATCTAACGACAAAAAAGACCGTCCACATGATGTGAACGGTCGCGTGATTAATCTTCATACGTGAGGATGGTCGAGATGACGGCGATTGGGAAACGAATCGTAAAGGTCGATCCGACACCGACGACGGATTCGACGTCAATCGTTCCGTTGTGGTGCTTGACGATCTCCTTACAGATCGATAGACCAAGACCGGTTCCGCCAATTTTGCGTGTCTCGGAGTTATCGACACGGTAGAACTTATCGAACAATTTGGGAAGGGCGTCTTGCGGAATCCCGATGCCTTCATCTTGGATACGGATTTGAGCGAAACCAAGTTCATTTGTAATCCGTATCAAGACGGTACCACCGCTCGGCGAGTATTTGACAGCGTTGCTGAGCAGGTTGTTCAGCAACTGTTTCATCTTTTCCACATCCCCGTCGATCATGATCGGTCCACGAGCCTCAAAATCAATCGTATGCGTCTCATGCGAGACATCATAGAACTCGATCAAGTCCTGAGCGAGTTCGACGACATCAAACGTCGTCATCTCATAACGGTGTTCACTCGACTCCATGCGCTGGACGTCGAGGAAGTCGTTGACGAGTGTCGTCAGGCGACCAGTCTCGGAGTGGATCGTCTGGAGGTACTTCCGTTGCCGTTCCTCCTCGAACCGTTTGTTGAGCATCAGTTCCGTGAAGCCATAGATCGAAGAGAGCGGTGTCCGTAACTCATGCGAGACGGTCGAGACGAACTCCTCCTTCATCCGCTCGGCTTCCGTTTCTTTCGTCACGTCGCGGAGAACGAGCATCGTACCGACCCACAGGCCATCGACCTCGATTTTCTCAGCGTAGATCTGGATGTAAGTACTATGCTTGCGGATCGAGACGATCAAGCTGTCTTTTGGTAAATCGAGTTCGACGATCTGTTCAATGTAGCGTTCGAAAGCTGCCGGTTCGTCAATGATGTCAGCGAGTGCCTGCATCGCTTGCTCGAAGGCAGAGCGTTCTTCGTCTTCGAACGTTGTTGGAACTTCCGGAAACAACGTCATGAGGGGTTCGTTGACGAGCAACTCATCCGTCTCATGTTCGATGTAGACGACAGCTTCCCGAATCGAGTTCAACAGTTGCGTCGTCTTGTTCTTCTCGCGGATCATTTCCTCATAGATCCCCATCCGTAGGAGGGAGAGCGACAATTGATGCGAGAACGACAAGATGTCGCTCATCTGCTCCGTCGTGAAGGCATCACGATAACGAACGAGATAGATGCAGGCGATCATATGCTCTTTTGACGGATCAAGGACCGGAACCGCGACTTCATACATATAGTACGGGTACGGAAGCGGGCTTTCGTGCGCGACCTGTTTCGATGAGTGCACAGGACGCTTCAGAAGACGTGCCCGGTGCAGGAGTGACTGATCATCAGAGACGAGACGACCGACCATCTCTTCTGTCATCCCGTAATCGATTGTCGAGCGGACTTCCTGTTGATCGAGGAACAAGAGGGCACCGATTTCAGAATGCGTGATGGAGACGAGTTTCTCGATGATTTCCGGATAAGCCGTCAACGTCTCACGAGAAGCAAGCGTCTCAGTCAGTTCGTTACGATACTTGAGGTGTTGTTCACTCCGAAGTGTGATATCAAGTGCTTCCTCGAGTTCTTCCTGCTGCGCTTGCAATTCTTCTTGCTGCGCGACGAGTTCTTCCTGTTGCGCTTGGAGTTCTTCGTTCTTCGCGAGCATATGGACCTTATTATCCGCAATCGACGCTGCCATCTGATTGAACGATGCCGTTAGCATATGCAACTCGTCCTTACGTTTCGGTAACGGAATCGCTTGGATATCTTCTCCTGTCGCAAGTAGCGCACTATCGCGAGACAACGTATTGACCTGCTTCGTGACGCGACTGATGAACGGACGCACGAGAGATAAGAGGACGAGAATCAAAACGACGAGATTCGACAGCCAGATGAACTGCGCGACACGCATCTCGCTTAAGAGATCGTTTTTCGCGTCCACTTCCTTCTTTTCGATCAATGTCAGATAATCTGAAAGCAACGTATCAATCCGTGTCATGTCGACGTCTGCTTCTGATAAGCTGACCGATCCACGTAACGTCCCATTTTGGGTGAACAAGTCTTTCCCGTTGGAAAGAGCAGCGAGCGTATTTGGATCAACGAAGTCTTCGTTGATTTTACCGTTTTTCTTTCCTTCAACATATTCGTTGAGAAGTGGAAGCGATGTGCCGAAATAATCGTCATACAGTTGACGTGTTGCTGTGGCGTATTCCTTCCCTTGCTCGTACACCGCATACTTTTCGAACCATGTCGTCAGGCGATTGATCTCCTGTTGATTGGTCTTGACGGCATCGAACGTTTGCTGTGAGCCAGTCAATAAGTAGGATTTGACGTTACTTTGTGTGACGGTCCACTCATTCGCGAGTGCATTGGCATTCGTTCGTCGTTCGCGTAAGTCATCGAACGTTGTATTCGCTTGATCGATCTTCTGTTCTGTATAGAAATAAACGATTGCAGACGTGATGCTAAGCGCGACGAACACCATATAGAAGGCGAACATCAATTGGCGTCCGATAGTATGATTGATCCATTTCACTAGAGTATCCTCCGTATTCTATTTTTACATGTATAAAAAATATAACTTAAATGCCGAATATATTCATCTTACGCAGATTTCAAGGGTCTCGGCAAATTTGAATCTGCAAAGTTGACTAAAACTAATATATCATATACAGGTAAAAACGGAATAAGCGATACATTTTTTGAGAATAAGGATTAACAGATGCTGTTTTAAGGAAAACAATAGAGGATATGGGACTTCATACTTTTAAATAGGGAAGTGGTTAGATGCAAAAAATGTTCGAAAACAAATGGTATCGATTCGCCTGGTGGGTCATGACATTACTGATTATCGTTTGGATTGGCGATCATGTTACGTTCCTGTTCCGACCGGTCGCAATTCTGCTTCAGATGGTCGTACCGCCACTCGCGATTGCTGGCATTCTTTATTATGTTTTGCTACCGATCGTCGAGTTGCTCGAGAAAAAGATGAAGCGGCGACCTGCTGTCTTAATCGTGCTCGTCGGTTTAATCGGTATTTTAACGACACTCGGCTTCATCTTTGGTCCGATGTTGTCGGAGCAGATCACACAGTTCGTCAATTCGATACCGACGCTTGCAACACAGTTCCAGCGTCAATTGGTCGATGTCCGGGATCAACTCGAAAACAGTGCAGCCTTTTCACGTTTCCTATCAGGACCAGATAACTTGTTCAATAAGTTCTCGGGAAACATCTCGGAATACGCGTCGACGTTCCTGAAAAACATTGGTACAGGTGTCGGTGGGTTCGTCAGCGTCCTGACGACAGCGGTCGTGACGATCATCATCATTCCGATCATGTTGATCTATATGCTGCTTGACGGCGATAAGCTTAAAGGCAATCTCGTTAAGCTGATGCCGTATGAGTACCATAAGGAAACGCAAAAAATCCTCGGTGATGTCCACGTGACGATCATGAGCTACATCCGCGGACAAGTCATCGTCAGTATCGGTGTCGGGGTCATCGCCTATATCGGATATCTCATCATCGGGATCGATTATGCGTTGTTACTCGCCTTGTTTGCGACACTGACGAACATCATTCCATTTCTCGGTCCGGTTCTCGGTGTCATTCCAGCATTGATCGTCGGGTTCATCCAGGATCCAATCCTTGCGATTTATGCGATCATCGTCATGACGGTCGCGCAACAGATCGATTCGCACATCATGTCACCACTCGTACAAGGGAAGACACTCGATGTCCATCCGTTGACGATCATCATCGTCTTGCTCGTTGCGGGGAACATCGCCGGTTTCTTCGGAGTCTTGCTAGGTGTACCGTTCTATGCTGTCATGAAGGTTGTCATCTTAAACATCCGTCGTCTCTATCACCTCCGATCGCAGAAGAAGATGGTCATCACGGAGGAAGAAAAGACGTTCGATACGATCATCACGGAGCGCGATTGAGTTTTGAAATTCATGTAAAAGTGCGTCATACTGAAGAGGTAGCTAAGAGAAGGGGGCAAGAATCAGATGGATTCACGTCATACCAAAGAACAAGCCGATCTACTAGCGTTGCAAAAATTTCAACACAACTTCGAGAACAGTCTCAAGTCGAGTATCATTTATCTCTTGCGTGATGGAGCGTTGACGATCGGGGAACTCGAGCAACGGATTGATCAGTCACACGGGCAAATCCTCGAGCAACTGCAGGAGCTGATTGAAGATGGTCTCGTCATCCAGCAGATGTCTGAGAAAGTACACGGACTGGCCTATTATTTGACGGCACCGGCAGAAGACCTCGTTCGACAATTCACGGAATCAATCCGGTGGAGTAAACAGCACATCCGATATTAAACAGCAGGATTCTAGACCTCCGAGCAGCTGCTCGGAGGTCTTTTTTACGTTTTTTGAAGCGATCCTCCTATAAAAATGGCATGCGCAGGAAAGAATCAGATTAAAACAAGGCGATGCATTTTTTCTTCAATAATTCTGAAGGAGTGAACGAACTTGAAGTGTAGCAGATAAAAGTAAAGCAGGAACCAGATCATCCGTTGGTTCCTGCTCTGCTATCATTTTTGGACGGCGCTGAACGCGTCCTCTGATTCGATTCCGGCTTTACTGACGGCTGTGACGATGAAACGACCTGTTGCATCTTCAGGGAGCGGGAATGCTTTACGCTCGATCGATTCCGTTGTACCGAGTTTTTTGCGTTTTCCGTCCTTCTCTTGATAGATGTTGTATTTGACAACATCCTCATCTGTTGACGCATACCAGTTGATGAATCCACCACTGACACGGATGTTCGTCGCTGGTTTTGGTGGTGTCTTGATGGGGTCAGATGCTTTCTCGTCAAGCTCTGTGAAGACGACGAGGCGGTTATCATACGTTCCTTGATTCTGATCGTACGTTCCGATACAGGTGATTAAGTTCAAATTCCGGGTGTCGGCTGGACCGAAGATTTTCTTCAGTGGTGCTTTTAAGTGATCGTACTGGACGAGCTCTTTGACACGAAAGACGAGCTTACGTCCGGAAGCGTCCGTCACTTCGACCGGATCGCCCTTTTTCAGTTCATGCAGTTTATAGAAGATGGCTGGACCAGTCTTCGTATCGGTATGACCGTCAATGACAGCGTTCCCGACATCACCTGGACGCGGACCGAACTTATACCAACCGGCTTGTTGTTCATTTTTAGGTGTCGCCATGGCACCGTCTTGATCGAGGCCGACTTGTTCGACCTTCGTCTTGATGTCGTGTTTCGGTATGAAGAGTTGTTTTGGGAGCTCGACCTCCGTGGTCGAGAGATCCTTGAACTCCTTCTTAAAGATTTCTGATGGCTTGAGCGGATCTTCCTTCGTCTCGGAAGAGGCCGCGGATTCTGTTTTAACATCACCTTGCGTGATGTTCGATGTGTCCGGTTTTGGTTGACCGAATAAGAGGAACAGCAATGTTCCGACCGATGCGACCATCAAAAGAATGCTCGCCGGTAATAACCAACGTTTCATATGCGCGTAGCTCCTTTCCGAGAGAAGGGGTTCCCTCTATGTAAAAAAAAACAGGATAGCGGATCGCTATCCTGTTATTGAGTATACCCAATTTCTTAGGCGTTTTGACGTTTACGTGCGAGGACAAGACCAACTGCTCCGAGTGCAAGACCGAATACTGCGATCGCACCAGTTGTTGCAGCTGTGTTGTTGTTATCGCTCATACCACCGTTACCTGTGTTCGGCATTGATCCTGGAGTACCATCCATGAATTTCTCTGGTGATTGTTTGACGATGGCATCACCGAGGTTAGCTCCTACGCCGTACATGTAAGCGTAAGACTCACGGAATGTGTCGACAGAACCTTTGTAGTCGCCTTCAACATACTGCATGAATGTATCTTGGACGTACGTCTCGTGACCTGATACGGCTTCTTGTGCTGCTTTTGTTGGAAGGTTTTCTTCTGTAGCTGCACCAAGGAATGCGCCGAAGTCGTTCGAGAACATTTTGAGCATATCTTGCGCGTCACCCATCAATTTCTTGTCGTCGTTGACGGCTGCTGTGACAAGGTTCGCTTGGGCTTCGATGTGATTTTTCGTCCAAACTTGTTCGAATTGATCGGCACCGGCTTGACCGTAGATTGATTTGATGGCTGCTTTGAAGTCAGCTGTGTGCATATCTTCAGCCCAGTTTGCTGCATCGTAGTCTTTCGCTTGGTCAACGCCAGCAGTCATGCTGAGGTTTGCAAGAGCGACGTGTTCAGCTGCGAGGCTGTTGAGTGTTGAACGAAGATCAGCTGCTTTTGAGTCAGCTTTCGTGTTGTCGAATTTCTCAGGCATCTGTGTTGTGATTGCGACAGAGAGTGCTTTAGAGATATCATACATGCGGCTGTATCCTTCGCGGAACGTGTTGTACGATCCTTCGTAGTCACCAGCTGCGTATTGTTGGAAAGTCTTGTAGACGTCTGCTTCGTGAGCACGGAGAACTTCTTCAGCTGCTGCTTTCGGGAGTTTGCCTTCCGTTGCTGTATCGAGGAAGCTTGAGAGGTCTTGTACGAACTCTTCTGTTTCTTTCTTCGAAGCGTTGATACCGTCTTGGTCGTCCGCTTTTACGGCTTTAACGAGGTCTGTCGTATATTTGTTGTGAGCAACGAAGATTTTCTCGAATTGTTTCGCGCCTTCGTCACCGTAGACAGAAGCGATTGCTGGTGTCATGTCGAGTGCGTTTTGTTTAAGTGCTGCTTCGTAGTACTGTGCGTCTTTTGAACCGTCATATTGTTTCTTCATGTCCATGACGGCAAGAACGAAGTGCTCAGAGAGTAATTGATCGAGTGTGGCACGAAGGTCAGCGGCTTTCGTTTTGACCGTGACGTTTTTCGGTGCATCTTGTTTCATGTCTTCTCCGCCACCGGAAGCGAATGCTGCCGTTCCTGGTAGTACGAGTGCTGCTGCCATTGCTGATGCTGCGAATTTTTTCGTGTGTTTCATCTGAAATCATTCCTCTCATTTTTTGGTTTATTTGGTAGGTGTTTCTTGCCTGTTCTGAATAGCTTACGCATCACTGGTCGATTTGGATTGCATGAAGTTTTATTTTTTTCAAAAGACTGTCGAAGTGATGTTTCATGCCATCCGGTGGACCGTTGCTGCGTCGTTCTGGAGAGCTTACGCTGAGCCGTTCATTTTGGATTTAAAAAAATCGCAAAAATCCGCAGATCGTGGGAAACTGTTTTTCTGCTTCCTTATATACACAAACTAAAATTTTTTAGAGAAATTGCCTGTCTGGTCGTGTTACACTAGTTGCGGAACACGTTTTGTAGCGAATTTGGAACTATTTAATACCAGGTACTAATATGCTATACTGTTCTCAGACTGAATCAATGAAAGGTGATCAAGATGGTACAAAACCAAACAGGCACGGATCAGCCAACGCGTGAACGCCTGAAGAAGCAACAGCCTTCGAACCAGGAAACCGGCAATCCAGAGCACAAATCAGAGCGACGTCTTCGTGCGTACTCGACACGCCGAGTTCCGATCATCGTACGTGTACTGATCGTTCTCGTTCTCATCGTCGTAGCACTGATCGTCGGCGCAATGGTGGGTTATGCGACGTTTGGTGGTGGCGAGGCAATGGATGTGTTAAAGCTCGACACATGGACCCGCATCACCGATTTTTGGATGAAATCTTAATTTTAATCAGTGATGGGAGCTGTCGAATATGTATACAATCGAACAAATCAAGGAAGTCATTCCGCACCGGTATCCGTTTTTACTCGTTGACCGCATTTTAGAAGTCGAAGAGGGCAAACGTGCCGTTGGAATCAAGAACGTGACGGCGAACGAAGAATTCTTCAATGGTCATTTCCCAGAATACAATGTCATGCCTGGCGTCTTGATCGTCGAAGCACTCGCACAAGTTGGTGCCTTCGCTGTGCTGAAGATGGAAGAAAACCAAGGGAAGCTTGCCTTCTTCGCAGGAATTGAAGGATGTCGCTTCAAACGTCAAGTCGTTCCCGGGGATCAGCTCCGCCTCGAAGTCGAATTGACGAAGGTCCGTGGACCAATTGGTAAAGGTCGTGCCACAGCAACAGTCGATGGGGAAGTCGCCTGTGTCGCTGAACTGACGTTTGCTATGAAGTGAAGCCAACATGAAACGCTGGCTGATCCCTCTCGCGATTTCCTTACTTGTCATTCCGGGTTGTCAGCGCGCGGAACAAGCGAAGACCGCTTCCCCGACGGTCATCGTTGATCCCGTCAAGCGTGCTGGGCAGACCGAGAACATTTCCGCACAGGTCATGCTGACGGAAAATGATCGGATGCGTCTCGTCATCCGGACAGCGAATGACATTCGGCTCGATGATCAACAGGTCGATATCCGTCTCGATGTCGCCAATCAATCGATTCCGTTTCCGTTCGTCTCCTTCCAAGCGAAGAAGATGGGGGAAATCCGGACCTATACGTCCGATACGACGATTGAAAAAGAAGTCTTCGATGACCAGCGTCTTCCGGTCCTCATCATTGATGCAGGAGCAGGGCGTGGGATCGAGATTCCGCTTGAGATCGTTAAATAAGACAGCATGGTGAGCATTTTGCTCCAGATGCTGTCTTATTTTTGTTTTGTTTCAAGTCATCAGGGTAATCAAAACCTATACAAAGGAGGAATCAATATGGATCACGCAGTACAGCAACGACTGACGGATTGTATTCTCGCCTGTAATCATTGTTTTGATGCCTGTCTGAATGAGGAACATGTCGGACATATGGCAGATTGTATTCGGCTTGATCGCGATTGTGCCGATATCTGTAGCTTATTGCTGCAAGCGATCGCTCGGAACAGCGCAAATGTCGCGGTCCTTGCAAAGGCATGCCAAGAAATTTGTGAAGCATGTGCGACTGAATGTAGTAAACATGATCATGACCACTGCCAAGCCTGTGCGAAAGCTTGTACGGAATGTGCAGAAGCGTGTCGCCAGCTTATCTAATACCTTGTCCTTGGACGAGGTTTTTTTATTATAAAAAAATAGCAAGAATTCAAGATTTCTTCTGGTTATTTTTGGCGGATTTGTTTACTATTTAGGGAGGTAATATTAAATCATGATAGGAGCATACATACACTCATGAAAAAACTTAGCTTACTTTTGATGGCACTCGTTGTTGCATTTGGTCTGAAGTTACCGGTCTATGCAGAAACAGTCGAGTGGGACGTCACAGGAACGGGCACAGGTCCGTACACGTTGACGTTTGAAGGCACAGGCATCGTCGATATCACGTCTGAGACAGCACTTGTCTTTGAAGACGGCGTAACAGGGGAAGATGTCAACATCGAAGAGACACCGGTCGTGACGTTTACGGCAGAGACGGCACCTGTCGTCAAGGTCGTCTCAGCAGATGGACAGCGGACGGTTCTCGTCCAGTTCGGTAAAGTCGTTACACCAGATGAGCCGACGACAGACGAACCGACAACAGACGAACCGACGACAGAGACACCAAAGATGGATGAGCCGGTCACAGAAGATCCAGCGACAGACGAACCCGTCAAGGAAGAACCAACACCGGAAGAGCCTGTGAAAGAAGATCCAGTCAAAGAAGAGCCGGTCACGGAAGAACCAACGACCGAAAAACCGGAGACAGGTGATGACGCGACACCGACACCAGTCGAAACACCGACGACGGCAACGATCGAAGGAACGATCTGGTTTGATGAGAACGAGGACGGGATCCGTCAAGAGAAGGAAACACGTCTCGATGATATCCTCGTCTCTTTGATGAATCGGAACGAAGATGTCATCGATGAAGCCTACACGAAGAACGGCGCATACAGCTTCAAGAATTTGAAGCCAGGAACATATGAAGTGGAAGTCGACGGATATGATATGGGTTATTACTTCTATTCCGAGCAAAACGTCGGTGACGACCGGACGATCGATTCCGATGTCGACGAAGACATGGGAACGAAGAAAGTCCGTCTTGTTGCAGGACAAACGGAAGTGATTGATGCAGGAATCTACGGCGACGAAGAGCTCGATGGTATGTTCGAACATTGGTTAGCCGTCGTCAACTTCTTGGATGCGAACGGCAACCAAAAGCCAGATTATGACGAAGGAACAGTTCCTGCGACATATACGGTGACGGATGCAATCACAGGAAAAGATGTCTATCAAGAGAAGATTTCGAAAGATGACTTAATGATGATCCAGCTCGATCCAGGAACATACACAGTCAAGACGGAAGTCGCAGAAGGCTACACGGTCAAAGCGATGCACCATCTTGACATGGATGACTTAATGATGGATATGGACGAAGAAATGTATGAAGATTATGAGTCATTCGCTCAGCAAGCAAAAGCGATGAAATTGATGGCGAACGATGAAGAAGCCTTGACGCCAGAAGAACAAGAAATGGTGGATGAGTTGTTGAAGTACTTTGAGCGGAAATCACCGGAAGCGGGTGTGACGATCGAAGAAGGTAGCTTCGGTACGATCTTGCTCGCAGAAATTGCGAAAGTAGAACCGGTCGCGAAGCCGACGCCGACGCCAACATCAACACCAACGGCAACAAAAACGCCAGTCAAAGCAGTCGATGCTGCGGCAAAACAGTCGACGCCAACAACAACGGGAACATTACCACAAGCTGGGGAAGACAAGCCATTCCCATATGCAGCAACAGGAGCAGGTCTTGCTGTCGTGGGTCTTTGGTTACTCGTACGTCGTGGAGCATAATCATTACAGAGGGACCTTCTATAGGAAGGTCTCTTTTTTTTTGATGTGTGTATCCTTTGACACACACGCACACATGTGTGTATAGTGAAGATACTACTAGAAGAAAAGAGGGATGACGATGTTAACGACAAAACAGATTAGTGAATTGTTGCGCGTCTCAGAAGAAACGGTCCGTCGCTGGATCCGGACAGGTGAATTACATGCCGAACAGGACGGAAAAGGGTATCTCGTCGATGAGTTAGCGCTGAAGCGTCTCGTTGATCAGAAGTCACAAATTCCAGGTACAGCGATGAATAAGATTCTCCCGCTCATCCAAGACATGTTCGGACCGGAAGCAGCGCAGTTTGCGAAATCGAACCTGTTCGACCCGCTCCGTCAATCGATGGAACAGGCACCCCCGAAACCGGAAGCGTCGACAGAGTCACTCGCGGAAGAACTCGATCGCCTGAAACGGAAAAAACGTCGTCTTGAACTCGAACATGAACTGAAGTTACTAGAGATTGAAGAAAAAATTGCGGCGATTGAACGGAAAGTTCAATCGTAAATATAAAAAGCGATGTCCCTGACCTAGGAGACATCGCTTTTCGTTTCGCTACAAGAAAAACCCACTTCACGAGGCGGAAGGGGTTTTGTCGTTTGCTTGTTTCTTTTTACGTTGCCAGTACCAGTAGGCAAGTCCCAGTCCAATCGGGATTGCAGCCAGATACGGATTGGCTTCGATGAAGCCGATCATCTCAAAGAGCGCGAACCATCCACTGAGTAAACCGAGGATGAGTAAAATCGTCCGTAGTGCTTCGGGAAGCTTGCGGATCCGATACGCAATGAGACAGACGAGGCAAAAGATAATGATAGCCACGAGCATTCCTCCCATTCCCGTAATCCAGTATAGCGTATTCGGAAAGCTTTTTCGATGTTGAATGATGTGAAATGATTCGGATCAGTTCCGAACAATCGAACCATTTGACCTGTCATGATAGGTGAGCCCCACGCGGACTCACCTATTTTTTGATGAAAAGGAGCAGACGAATGGTCATTGATTATTTCGCAGTCTTACCGAGTGGTAAAAAAGGAGCGCTAGAGCCGCACTGTCTGACGCAAGGTACCTGGTATCAGCGTATCAATGAGGAGTTGTTCCGGGCAATTCATTACGGGGCGGGCATCATCCGGATACGAGACAAGGGAGCGGAGCTGCGGATTCCGATTGAGTTCGGGTTCGGTTATGTCCTCCAGTACTTGCGCCAGTTCACGGAAGCGGAGCGACAGGACGGACGAAAGCGTCATGTCTTGCAACGTCAACTTGATTGGATTGGTCGTGGATTACCGATTGAACTCAAACGACGTGGATCAAAAATCGAGATGTGGGCCGATGATGTGCATCGGCTACATCGTGAATCATTTCTTCGGGCAATCGAAAAAGCAGATCATTTCATCTCATGAAATCAAACTTTATTTTAGTAAAACGAAAACAAGACAAAAACTTAATACTATGTAAGCGTTTTCTTTAAGGAGGTAAATCCAAAAATTAATTTCCATGTACAGCCCATATAAATATATTTTAACTTACTACTATTCACCTATTTTTTACAAAAAATCTATTGTGGCGTCTTTTCTAGTTTTGTATATTTGACGTGTAGCATTCTTACCGATTCTCAAAAACGAAACGGTGGTGTGCACGAATCTACAATAAAAATAGCTTTTTGAAGCGGTTTTGGCAGTATCTTTAGTTCATCCCAATCGGATACATATGAATCACGGATAGATCGTCTTGATGATAGACGAATGATCGCACGTGAAACAGAACGTACTCCTCCTAAGACGACTAAAGAATTTTTTGACTGCTCTAAAGTAAAATATTTCTATATTTTACTTATATTGTAGATTTAAAATTGGGATTTTCGCTTTTGATTTGTTAGAAAAGAGGAGGAATAGTAAACATGGGTTATTCGAAGAAAACGAACAAATTGTACGCTGCTGCAGCTGCGCTTGCAGTCACGGCGTCTGTCGTAGCTCCGGTTGCTGCTGATGCAGCATCGAAGGTCTCGGTTAAATACATCTCTCCAATCTTGATGAAACATGCAGGTGGTTCGAAATACGCAGTCAAGAAATTGACGCTTCCGACGAAAGTCAAAGTCAAACTTTCGAACGGCAAGTATGAGATGCGCTCAGTCAAATGGAGCGGTTCTGTCAAATTCGAAAAGAAATACATCAACAAATACCAAGTTCTCTACGGTAAGGTAGCCGGTACGACGAAGAAAGCAGTTCTTAAAGTCGAACTTCAAAACTATGTCGTAGATATCATCGAACCAGTCCTCGAACCGGTTGCTGTTGGCGGAAAAGTTCAATTGCCAAGCACAATCAATGTTCAATACAAATCAGGTATCATCGTCAAGCGCCCAATTAGCAAGTTCAACCTCAAAACTCCATCGACTTCAAAAGCAGGCAAATATAAATTAGCTTACACGTACAAAGGTGCTAACTCTGTCGTAACAGGTTACATCAACTACGAAGTTAAGGCAGCAAACATCTCGAACGTCATGGGAAGCGTTGACGATCAGAAGCTTTCAGTCAAAGCAGACGTTATGTACCCAGCAGTGGGCGCGAAGGCAGAACTCTTGATCTACCCAGGAAAAAACATGTCAGCTACACCAATCGTAGCGAAAGGAACGCTCTCGAAAGGGAAGTTCATGGCATCGCAAGGTGGTATTCCAGAAGGAACACACAGCTATGTCGTCAAAGTCGGCGCTGTCAAATCAGCTGCGATGGACTTCACGATTGCAAGCACAGTCCTCGCTTCAGCAAAAGCAATCGGCAAAGAGAGAGTCGAAGTTTCATTCTCGCGTGCCGTTGACTCTGTCACAGCAGACAACTTCAAAATCGCAGGTGCGACAGTTAAATCCGCGACACTTAGCCCAGACAAGAAATCAGCAGTTCTTAAAGTGGAAGGACTCGAGTATGGCAAAGACTACTCAGTTGACGCGAAAGGGATCATGGTCGGTGGCGTCGCGAAGGATCTCGGTTCGCTTAGCTTCATGACACAAAGTGTTGAAGATATTTGGATGCTAGAAGTATCACCAAAAGCTTCGACAATCGTTGCGAACGGAGCAGATAACACGGAAGTGACATTCGCTCTTAAAAACAAATCGACTGGTGAAGTCGATAAAAATGCAGATGATATCGTCTTGAAATTGTCGACATCATTCGGTGCTCTCGCGAAAGATCGTGTCACGATCCAGGACGGTAAAGCGACGGTTCTGTTGACGTCTGAATTCAGTAATACAGATATCGAAGCAATCATCAAAGCAGAAATCATTGAAACGGCAGCTGGCGATTACAAAAACCTAATCGGTAAGATTGCTGGAGAAACGAAAGTCAAATTCAGCACGATCGCTGTGACGCCTGCTCCAATTGAGATGATCAATGTTCTTGCAGCTGAGTCGAACCAAGCAGATCGCGTAACGATCTTCCTTGATAAAGCGGTCTCACGTGAACTTCTGCTTAAATCATTTGGACTCGATAAAATCATGCAAGGTCTTCATGAAGAAGATTACCTCGCAAACGATAACATCCAAATCGAACAATTTGAGGGAACAAAACGTGTCATCGGTATCAAAGCAGTTCCTTCGAATCCAAAAGCATTCGAGTTGATCTTGGACAAAGAAACACCACTCCAAGATAACGCAGTCGTTAAGCTGACAGCGAAAATCACGAGCAACACGGATACAGAAGTCAAATCAAAAGCAAGCTTCAAGTTAACAGATGCTCGTCAGCCTGAAGTCACTTCTGTTAAGGCTGTAGGGTTGAATCAACTCGAAGTGAAATTCTCTGAATCTGTTGCTACGGCTGATTTCAAAATCGACGGTCAGTACGGCGAGAAGTACTTCGACGTCCTCCATTATGGATTTGATAATAAAATGGGTGTCGATCGCCGCGATACAGTCAAAATCACTTTAAAAGATAACTATCCAGGTCTTAAACAAGGTTACTTCGCAGCGGGTAAACACTCTCTTCAAGTATCAAGCATTTACGACTATGCAGCGCTTTCTGATGAAACGAATATCGGTACGACTCAAAACCTTGACTTCACTGTTGCAGCAGACACGGTTAAACCGACAGCTGGTGTTGTAGTTGAGTCGCCTGAACAATTCCGCATCATGTTCAGTAAAGGTCTTAAAAAAGCGAACATCTTAGCATTGCTTGATAATGAATTGAAGTTTGAGCGTTACAACTCGAATACGAAGAAATATGAAGACTTCAGCAAATATGTCGATGTCACGTCGTATAACAAAGAGACTGGCGAAGCAGTCATCGAGTTGATGAAGGACTGGACGGAAATCTATGATACCGTCAATACGAAAGAAAACTACTACAACGATAAATTCCGCATCACACTCGCGAAAGATGCGATTCAGGCTGAAGCGAATGGAGAGAAGAATGACGCACTCGTACTTGATTTGAACTATGATGGGTCTCCTCTTAATTCACCAGATTTGAAGAGTGCTGAGATTAACACGATCGATCGCTTAGCGCCAAGTAATGATTTCGTTGTTATGATGAGTGAGCCTGTTAAAATCCGCGATCTCGATGAGTACAACACGCCACTCATTAATAGTGATGGTGTAGTCTTACCTCCGAAGACATCTGTTGAATTCATTGGTAAAAACAAAGACGGAAAAATCGTTACAATCGATGGTTCGGTCCTTAATTACACGGATACAACAGACAAAAACTTCCGCGTCGCAGCAAACGAGAATCTACAAAAGCTTGTTGACATGGAAGGTTACGGTGAAGAGTGGAAAGTCGTCGTCAAATCACTTTCGGATGATGTCGGCAACACAGTTGCGACAGCGACACATGATTTCAAACTCATGAAAACACCACCAACACCAGTCTTATCACCATTTGAAATCCTTAAGGTCACTGCTAATGAGAAAAACGAGAAAGATGTCATTCGCATCAAATTCACAGAGGGCGTTCAGTACTCTGGTATGTACGATGCGACAAGTACAGCGAATTATGTCCTGAACGGAAAAGCACTTCCGGTCGGAACAACAATTTCGCTTGCTGACTCAGATGACATCGTATCGAACGGACTGGACATCGTGAAGATCAAAGTCCCAGCTGGTACGCTGAAAACGTTGTCGAACGTCATCGTCGTCAATAAAGATCTTCAGTCGTATGACAACTCTGTCTTGACTGGTGGTTACGAGAAAGCTGTTCTTCTCGGATTGAACTAAGGAATGTGAACCTCTTTCTACTTCGGTAGGAGGAGGTTTTTTTGATTCACATCAATGATTTGTTATATTCCACATAATTCCATCTAATCAGGGTATTGGTAAGAAAGACCTAGAGGGAGGAACGATGATGCGAACATGGATAGCGGGAAGCCTAGCACTTGGTTTGATCTTTAGTACAGTACCGGTCAATGCGATTGAGAAAAAAGAGGCGATTCGTCCTGCGACCTTGGCGAAAGCAAAAGAAGTACCAGCTTTCTCGAAACAAGCGGGGAGTGCTTTAACCGGACGATTTGATTCAAAGGGATTAGCGGTCTGGTATTTTGATGCGAAGGATTTTGTGGCGAAAGGGACACACTTCGAGTTCGAGCTTGATTACAACACGTACGGGACGATGTTCGCGAGCAAGGCGGACGCCGAAGCGGGACGGGTCTACAATCGTTATTACCAAGTCACAGATGATACACTCTACTTCCCGCTCAGTTGGAGTGGACGACAGTACTTAGTACTCGAAGGGTATCCGGGCGACCGCTATTCTGTTCCCGCCTACATTTCTCGTTACGAACCCATCGAGGAATCGATGACAGCAGCCGTTCAATCGGTCAAACCGGCGCTACTCGTACAGACGCGCCCCGGTGCGATGCGAGCGCAATCCTTCGGCGCCGCAAAAGTCGAGTCGATCGCGTCCGAGCTTCGAATCGAGCGACTCGTCTATGCTTCCTACGCGGAAGCGAAAGCGGCACAACAGAAATTCGAACGCTCATCAGCTGTCGCGTTCGCGGAGTTCGATGCACCGATTCAAGCATTCGGAGTCGATGCCTATCAGAAATATCAATGGTCCTTGCAGAATACGGGGCAAAAGAAAGGTCTCAAAGGGGCGGATATCGGTTTCGTCGCCATGCAAAAACGGATCAAAGGTAAAAAGTTATCTGCGACCAAAGTCGCGGTCCTTGATTCTGGTATCAATCCGAGTTACGCCGACTTCGCAAGGAAAGTCCGCATGGATCTTGGCTATGATTTCATCAATGGCGATAAGAGCGCCTGGGATGATAACGGACATGGCTCGCATGTCGCTGGGGTCATTGCAGCTGGAGGAAATAACACATATGGAATGACTGGCATCAGTCCGATGGCGACGTTGATTCCGATCAAGGTCCTCGATGAGTCAGGGGCTGGTTCAGTGTCAGGACTCGTCAAAGGCATTCAGCATGCGACGAAACAAGGTGCCCGGGTCATCAACATGAGTCTCGGTGGAAGTTCCTCTTCGAAATCGATTGAGTCAGCGTTAGCAGCAGCAGTCAAGAAGAATATCCTGATCGTTGCGGCTTCCGGGAACGAAGGGCGTGGAACGATTGCTTATCCGGCTCGTTCGAAATATGTCTTGTCGGTCGGGGCGACAGGACGAAAAGATACGAAAGCCTCGTTCTCGAACTACGGGACGGGACTCGACCTTGTCGCACCGGGTGTCTCGATTCCAAGCTACCTCGCAGATGGGGAGTTGCTGTACGGTAGCGGAACCTCGATGGCGACGCCACACGTCGCTGGTGTCGCGAGTCTCTTGATCAGTTTGAAGCCGTCTTTGAAGGCAAGCAGTGTCGAAAGCATCCTCAAGAAATCGGCAAAAGATCTTGGGAAAAAAGGCTATGATACGAGCTATGGTGCTGGTCGGTTGAACGCCGATAGCGCCGTCAAACTGATTCCTTAAATCATTAAAGAAGTCCTGTGCTGACAGGGCTTTTTTTTTTCGGTCCATTCATTGATTGATGGAGGTGAAAAGAACTAGAAAAATCAATTTTTTCCATTATAATGAAAAAGGATACATGAATGAAGGAGTGAAATCATATGAAAAAGATCATCGTCAGCGCTCTCCTCGTGAGTGCGTTTAATATATATACGTTGGATACAACGGAAGCGGCGACAACGGCTAAAAAAGTACCAGCCATCGAAGCGAAAACGAAAAAAGGCTATATCAAAGGGAAGTTCGATGCAAGTGGGAAAGCGTTGTTCTATTTCGATACCAAAACCTATCTTGCCGGCGGAACACACTTGAAGTTCGCCTTTGATGCTTCCAAAAAAGCGACGGTTTACACGTCGCAGACGGAATACAAACAAAAAGACCCGTATGCGCGGTATGCGAATAGTAAAAAGACACTCTTTTTCCCACTGACGTGGAGTGGGCGACAATACATCGAAGTGACGGGGGCGAAGAACAAAGCTTTTACGATTCCCTATAAACTCGAACGCCTCGAACCCATTCGGGAATACGCGACAAAATCAGCAGCAACCGGACAAGCGACGAGTCTCGTCGTCCGTCTAAACGGAGCGACGAAAGCGAGTACGTTGTCACAGACGTCACGGGCCACTGATCACGAAACGATCGACAGTGCGTTACGTCTTGAAAAGTTCTCCTACAACAGCTTCATCCAAGCGATGGCAGCCAAACGCGAACTCGAAAAAACGAAGGGTGTCCGGTACGTCGAACTCGATCAACCGATGAAGTTACTCAGTACGGATCCGTTCCAGTCCGTCCAGTGGGCGTTAAAAAATACCGGACAACGCGGTGGTGTCAAGGGAGCGGACATCGGTTATCATGCGATGGTCAAGCGGATTGCGAATAAGTCACGTTCAATCGTTCGCGTGGCGGTCGTCGATACGGGCATCAATCCGACCTATGCAGATTTCGCTGGACGCGTCCGGATGGATCTCGGATACGATTTCGTTCATAAGCGCCAGCTCGCTTATGACGATCATGGACACGGTACACACGTCGCCGGTGTCATTGCCGCAGCATCGAACAATGGTTACGGGATGACGGGAATCAATGATCGGGCGAGCATCATTCCGATCAAAGTCATCTCGCGCAATAACTATGCGTCGAACTCGAATATCGCCAAAGGCATTCTGTTCGCCGTAAAACAAAAGGCGAAAGTCATCAACTTGAGTCTTGGTGGTGGCGGTGTCTCACTGGCGATTGAAGATGCCTTAGCGGAAGCGCGTAAGAAAGGAATCTTCGTCGCAGCAGCAACTGGCAATGAAGGTGCACCAAAACTGTCCTATCCGGCACGCTCGAAATATGTTTTCTCAGTCGGGGCGACGAATCGATTCGATAAACGAGCATCGTTCTCGAACTACGGCGAAGGACTGGATCTCGTCGCACCAGGGCAAGACATCGCGAGCTACTTACAAGACGGCGAATCCATCTTCTGGAGCGGCACATCGATGGCGACACCGCATGTCGCAGGCGTCGCGAGTGTCCTCTATAGCTTGAAGCCAAGTATCAAAGTGACGGACGTCGAATCGATTCTTCGTAAGTCAGCGAAGGACCTCGGCAAAAAAGGTCGTGACACGACGTACGGATACGGTCGCTTGAATGCTGATCGTGCCGTTCAGCTCGTGAAATAAAGAGAGGGGATCAAACGATGAAAGTACTCGGAAAAGTGATGGTGATCGTCCTTCTTGCAATAGCCGTTTTAGTTCCAGATACAGCATCTGCAGCAACTAAAGAAGAAACGCGCTTAACAGAATTGTATAAGGACTTAAAGCATGGGATGACAATCGAGCAGGTCGCTACAACACTTTATGGAAAAGAAGCCAAAAAACACATTCGATATCGTAAAGGACAGCCGACGATTTTACGCGTGCCGATCAATGACGAAACAGTCGAAGAAGGGCATAAGCAATTGATTCAAGTGATGGAGGATCGCTCCGTGAAGCAAGGTCCAAGCCTTGTCCTGCATTTCATGACAAAGAAAAGAAGTAACGTCTATCGATTGGTCATCAAAGCCGTGTTCATCGAGCGGAAGTCGAAGACGGGTTACCGAGAAAGTACACATCATCTTAAAAAAGGTGCGAAACCAGAAAATGGGATGACGGAAAAACAGATTGATGCGATGCTCTCGGGTAAAGGACTAGGTCACTGGACGGCTGTTGCAAATATGGATACGACGTCAGGCTACTCTAAAGAAGAAATTCGTCGAGAATTTCAAGAATTAGATCGGATTAAGATTTATGTCTTTCCGACTACACAAAAAAATAAGTGGAAAGAAGTTCAATTTGCTTACAATAAAGAACGAAAAAAATTTGTCGTAGATAATATTCGTACAGTGGGACCAAATGATACAGCTCCTGAGTTTTAATGAAGTAAGTCCCGTCATCAAACGAAAATTGCATTAAGAATGGAAAGTGAGTGGAACCGATGCAGAAATGGATCAAGGTAAGTATTGTCTGTCTGATGGCAATTAGCTTGCTTGGTAGTGGTGCGGTCTCGGCAGCAACAAAAGCCGAGACGATCGCCACAAAACAGTATCATGCTTTAAAACCGGGTATGACGGTGGAGCAAGTCGCAAAAGTACTTTATGGAAAGACATATAAGAAGCAGTTGAAGATGAAAAATGGTTCACAAGTTTTACGATTGAACACAGAGATCGAGATGGAGGAATGGGATCGGAACGTACTGCTCTATGATCTCGTAAATCGAAAAGTGGAATTCCCGTCAGCAATCGGTGTCCTGATGTTCATGACGGAGACAGGTGGAACGAAGTATCGGCTGACGATGAAACAAATGGAGTTCAAGCGTGACACGGCAGCCGGATTTCGGACGAGTGATCGTAAACTGATCAAAGGTGCGAAAATCAAGAACGGGATGACAGAGCAACAAGTTGATCGATTACTAACGGGGAAAGGGCTCGGGGCATTTGGAACACTCGGTCACGTCGATACGACATCTGTTCTTCGAAAAAAAGAAGTCAAAGCAGGGAAGGCGACGATCATTCATACAAAATCATACGTTTTTCCGACAGCAACAAACAAATGGCAATACATCTTTTTCATCTATGACACGAAAAAGAAAGCGTATCGTGTCGAAGATCATAGTCAGTATTAAAAAGGAGAATAAAGTATGAACACGACATTCATGAAAATCACAGTGGCGACAATCATCGCGGGATCAACACTCTTTAGTGGAACGACATCGGCGGCGACGAAAGTCGAGACAGCGGCTACGAATCAATATTCGGCACTAAAAGCAGGTATGACGATGGAGCAGGTCGCAAAAGTCTTATACGGCAAAGACTACAAAAAACAATTAACGACTAAAAATGGCTCACAAGTGTTGAAGACGAAAGAAGAGTTTAAGGACGTTGAAGAGAAGCGTAAGGAAATTTATTACGAAATCTATGATCAGAAGGCAAAGATTCCTCCGACTTTGATGTCGCTCGGTTTCATGACGAAAAAGAACGATTCTGTATATCGTCTTATTTCGAAACAAGTCGAAATGGCACGGAATACATATTCCGAATACCGAGAGAGTACAAGGAAGTTAAACGCGGCGCTAAGATCAAGACGGGAATGACGGAGAAACAACTCGACGCTGTACTTTCAGGTTCTGGTCTTGGAGAATGGGCTGGATTGCTTGAGGAAGATGCACGAAGCGTCTTCAGTGCGAAAGAAATCAAAGCCTATGAGATTGAAGCGTTTAAAGGAAAATTGTATATCTTCCAAAAATCAACGAAATCACGCGTTTACGTTGAGATGAGCTATGACACGAAAAAGAAAACCTACGTCATTGAAAATCACGAGACATTCTAAAAAGGGGATAGGAACATGAAAATGACATTCACAAAAGTTGCCTTAGCAACAGTAATCGCAGGAACAACTTTATTCGGAGGCGTAGCGTCGGCTACGACAAAAGACGAAACGAAAGCAACGGATCGTTATACAGCGTTAAAGACAGGAATGACGATTGAACAAGCAGCAAAGGTCATCTATGGAAAAGACTATAAGAAGCAACTGACGAAAAAGAATGGCTCGACCATATTTAAGAAAAAGGAGAATATGACTACTACATCTCAAGGGCGCAAAGTAAAGGGGTATTCTTTTCTGAATGATAATACGTATTTGAATAATACAGCTTTAACGTTCATGACAAAGAAAAAGGAATCCTTATATCGTTTAACTAATAAGGGATTGAGTCTAACACGTTATGATTCTAAATCTGGTTATCGAGAAAGTAAGATGAAATTAACAAAGGGGTCAAAGATTAAATTAGGTATGACTGTTAAACAATTAGACAATATTCTCTCCGGTAAGGGATTAGGTGAATGGACTTCTCTATATAATGTGGACTGGACTTCCGTTCAAACTAAACAAGAATTAGACTTAGGACTTATGGTTAAAGGATCAATGAAAACTTACGTATTTCCAACAGCAAATGGAAAACGAAAAATGGTTATTTTGAGCTATGACATCGATAAAAAACAGTATATCGTAGATGTTGAAACTACATTATGATATTTCAAGAAAACAGGATCTAGAGGGGTTCTGTTTTTTCATCTTTTCCCGTTTTTGACAAATTACTCAAAAAAATCGTTATAATGAGTTGTAAGTTTGTATAATAAAATCCGATAGTTGTAAGAAGCAAAGTAAAGAAGGGAATGGAAACAGTTGGAGCGAGTAAAGAAAAAACGTAAGGTGAAAAAACGCTGGACCCCATTAAGGATTATGCTGTTAATCGCACTTGTTCTTGTCGTCGGTATTGGTGGGTTCATTGGTTATACATATTATCAAGTCGACCAGACAGTTAAGAAAATCCAATCACCGGTTAAAAATACAGGCGATAAAATCGTCGACGAGCAAAAACCGGTATCCGTCTTACTATTAGGCGTCGATCAGCGACCAGGAGAACGGGGACGTAGTGACTCGATCATGATCATGACGTTAAATCCAACGCGAAATGAAAGTCGCTTGATTAGTATTCCTCGTGATACGAAGGTCGATATCGTCGGTCACGGAACGAACGATAAAATCAACCATGCCTATTCATTCGGGGGACCGGAAATGGCAATCAAGACAGTCGAAAAATTCCTCAATATTCCGATTAACTACTACGCGGAAATCAATATGCAAGGATTCACTTCACTGGTTGATGCTGTCGGCGGGGTAACCGTGAATAATGATCTTGATTTTAAAGTAGGTGGGACGCACTTCCCGGTTGGTAAGATTAACCTGGATGGTGATTCAGCTTTAAAATTCACACGGATGCGTTACGAAGATCCACGTGGTGACTTCGGTCGTCAAATGCGTCAGCGGGAAGTCATCGCTCAAGTCGCTAACAAGCTTTCATCTGATGTATCAGTTAGTAACTTCAACGCGATCATGGATGTCGTTGGTAAAAATGCACAAACGAACGTCTCGTTTAAACCGATGCGGACACTTGCCTTCGATTACATGGATGCGTTCCGTAATCAAAAGAATCTAAAGCTTGAGGGGGCAGGCGGTAAAGAAGGAGATGGAATCTACTACTGGCACCCGACAGATGATTCTCTTAAAGAGACACAAACGGCACTTCGTTATTCACTGGGCCTCGAGTAAACACAAAAGCACCGAATCCTAACGGATCCGGTGCTTTTGATTTAGAAAGATTGCTCTGCCAGACGGACGCGGCTGACCGTACCATCCTTTGCGAATCGCTGTAGGCGATAGGAATTACTTGTGACGAGCCCTGTTGTGTCTGTTTCGAGTTGCAAGGGAGCGAGATTAGCTAACTGATCATTCGTAATCGATGTGTCTGTCCAATCAATCGCGACGACTCGATTTTGATCAAGAATGAAAAAATGTGTGGCATAGAAGAGATAGGAATGTACATCGTCCTGGTATGTCCGGTTCGGTGGACCAAAAGAAGCTGTGAGGTCTTCACTCGATTTTCCCATCAGATCCGTGATCGATCCTTCGACGAATTGAGTATTTAAATTATCCGTTACCCACGATACTAATGCTTCGTCTGTAATCGGATCACCCGTTAACTTCGTTGTCGTCTCAGCTGTTTTGACATAACCAGATAATTGATCTGTCACTTTGACTTGAGTGTTACCGTCTAATTTCTTCACGATCGGATACTGATCGCCAAAATCTGCTTCATACAAGACGGTCGTCATGCTCTCATCTGTATAAATGTTACTGTTTCGTTGATTAATGTATAGCGTCGTTGCCTCTTCTTTTGGAGTTGCTTTTTCTTTTTTCTTCTGTTTTGTCTCGGATTCGTTGACGGTAACGGGTTTTTCGACAGTGGATTCGGGAGTGGACTTTGATGCCACGAAATAATTCGAATACACGTATGTACCAGTAGCGCCTAATAAGAAGCAAAGAAGAAGCAAAGCGAGCCATCCCCAAGGAAGTTTCTTTTTTGAATGAAGTGTACTTGATTCATCACGCTTTCGCCGAGAGGACGTTTCCCGATAACTTCTTGATAGTACAGGTAATTCTTCCTCCTCTTCAGCCGGTAACGGACCATCTTCTTCAAGGAGTGGTCTTGAAACGAGTAAAGCTAAGAAGTCAGCGAGTTCATCATGGTGCTTTCCTTGTAAAAAAGCATTCCATTCCGCTACTGTGACGGTGTCTTCCTTAAATGGAACCAAAGGTGGATTACCGGTCAACCGGATCATCGTATCTGTCAACGATTCAGTTGAAGAAAGACTTGATTGAATTCGCTGATGTAAGCGAGAAATGTCTTCTTGTGAATGAGATGTATAGTACTGGAGTACTTGTAGTGAACGATGCATAAAAACGATTCCTCCTGTGTATGGATAGGGAAATGAATGAAAATAATTACAATCCACTTTTCATTATACGCAAACTTATAAAAAAACATATGGAATTTCTTAAAAAAAAATCAACCATTTCCCATTTATTTGTTATACTATTTTCTAGTTGATGAAAAATAGCCAGTGAATTAGAAAAATAAAGGAGAATTATCAAGCCATGAATGAAACGATTAGTTTACAAGAGTTGTTTTCGATTTTACGGAAATCGTTTTGGCGTATCCTTGCGCTAACGATTGTTGCTGCAGTCATTTCTTTTGCAGTCAGTACTTTTTTAGTCGACCCAACGTATCAAGCAGGTACACAAATCCTCGTCACACCGAAAAAACAGGAAAATGAAGTCATTGACGCCTCACAAGTTCAGTCGTCTGTCACATTAGTCAATACATACCGGGTCATCATTAAAAGCCCCGCTATTTTAGAGAAAGTTCAAAAAGAAGTCTCAAACGCTCCAACTAATTTAACGACATTGAATAATATGATCACGGTCGAAAGTGAACAAAACTCTCAGGTCATCAACGTTTCTGTTCAAAGCACGGATGCGGCATTAGCGTCGAATATCGCGAACTCAATCGCGAATGTGTTCAGTGAAGACATTCCAGAATTAATGAATGTCGATAACGTTAAAGTCCTTTCAGTATCTGGCATCCCTACGACACCAGTCAGCCCGAATATTCTTTTGAATACAGCGATTGCTGCTGTCGTCGGATTTTTACTTGGTGTAGGTCTTGCGTTCCTGCGTGAAGTACTGGATCGTCGTATTCGGACAGAAGAGCAAGTTCAACAAATCCTCGATCTCCCGGTCCTTGGAAGTATCCCGGATATCGATAGTAAGATTTTCAAGACTTCAGCAAAAAAGGCAAGTAAGCGAGAGGTGGTCAAACAGTATGGCTAAGAAAAACAACAAGATGAATAAAGACGCGCGAAAGCTGATTACTGTTACACAGCCAAAGTCTCCTGTAGCCGAGCAATACCGAACGATTCGCACGAACATCGAGTTCATGGCAGTCGATCAGGAAATTCAAGCAATTCTCGTCACGTCTGCGACGCAAAGCGAAGGGAAATCGACGACTGCTTCGAACTTAGCGGTCGCTTATGCCCAGCAAGGTAAAAAAGTCTTGATCATTGATACGGACATGCGTCGTCCGACAGTTCATTACACGTTCAAGGTAGCAAATGGACTAGGGCTTTCTAGTCTGCTAACGCGCCAAGCGGAAAAAGACAAGGCGATTTTACCGACAAAAATTGAGAATCTGTCGATCCTGACAGCAGGTCCGATTCCACCGAACCCGGCTGAATTATTATCTTCACGAGCAATGGAACATCTCGTTTCACAGCTACGAGAGGAATTCGAGATCATCATCTTCGATGCACCACCTTTATTACAGGTGGCGGATAGCCGTATTACATCGAAACTGACAGATGGTGTCGTCCTAGTCGTTGGTTGTACGACATCAGATCGCCAACGCGTTCTGAAAGCAAAAGAACAACTGGAACTAGCGGAAGCTAAAATTCTGGGCGTCGTATTAAATCGCCGCGAACTGACGGATGATTCGGCATATCAATACTACTATTCCTATGAGTGAGGGAACTAATCATGATTGACGTACATTGTCATATACTGCCTCTTGTCGATGATGGTCCAGCGAGTGTCGAACACGCACTTCAACTCGCAGAACAAGCTGTCGAAGAGGGTATTACGCGTATTATCGCGACACCGCATCTCTATCATCCTCAATTTGAGACAGAAGATGTCGATGTCAAGTTGACTGTCAATGAATTCAATGTGTTATTAAATCAACGCAACATTCCGTTAACTGTCTATCCAGGTCATGAGATTCGATTGATTGGTGAGTTGATGGAAGAGCTGGAGGCAGGGAAAGCCTTGCCTCTCTCAGGTTCGCGTTATCTGTTGATTGAGTTTCCGTCAACAGGAATTCCGTCGTATGCTCGACAGGTATTCGCAGAATTGATTTCAGATGGTTTTGTACCGATCATTGCGCATCCGGAGAAAAACAAAGCAATCATTCAAAATCCGTCTTTATTGTTTGAGCTTGTTTCTAACGGCGCAATCAGCCAAGTGACATGTGCAAGCTTGGTCGGTAAATACGGAAAAGATGTCCAACGATTTGCAGTTGCTCTACTCGAAAATGGATTAGCGCACCTTGTTGCTTCAGACGCCCATCATATCGAGAAGCGCCCATTCTATTGGAAGCAGTGTGAAACGTATCTCGAGAAGACGCTAGATGATTGGTTATTTGAAGAAATCTATGAAAACAATGAAGCGGTATTCTTAAATCAAATGGTTACCATTAATCCACCAAGTCCAATCGAAAAGAATTGGAAAGGGCACTGGAAGTAACATTAAGACTTGTAAAGAATAGAGAAGAGAGTGAATTAGCACTCTCTTTTTTCTATGTTAACGCTTACATTATGAATATATGGAAAAGTTTATGGAATTACGTAATAGGTATATGGTATTGTATTTTACATAAAGATTGGAATACTAATAATAAATTGGTAGCCATTTATTCATTTGATAGGAGTGTTTTTCATGATTAAAGTAAAAAAGGCAGTCATTCCAGCAGCTGGATTAGGTACACGATTTTTACCGGCTACGAAAGCGATGCCAAAAGAAATGTTACCAATCGTTGATAAGCCAACGATTCAGTACATCATTGAAGAAGCTGTAGAATCAGGGATTGAAGATATATTGATCATCACTGGAAAAGGAAAACGAGCAATTGAAGATCATTTTGACTCTGTTCCTGAGCTTGAGGCGAATCTGATTTCCAAAAATAAATCAGAATTACTATATCTAGTTGAGGCAACGACGAACATCAATATTCATTTCATTCGTCAGTCAAAACCTAAAGGTCTAGGAGATGCGATCTTGCAGGCGAAAGCATTCGTCGGGAATGAACCATTCGTCGTCATGCTCGGCGATGACATCGTTCAAGCAGAGACACCATGTACGCGTCAATTGATTGAGCAATACGAGATCACGAACAGCTCGATCATCGGTGTGCAACCGGTAGCAGATAAGGATACGCATCGTTATGGGATCGTTGATCCAGGAACGAGTATCTCGAACCAGTTACATAAAGTAAAATCATTCGTCGAAAAACCGTCGCCAGGAACAGCACCTTCTAATCTAGCGATTCTCGGGCGTTACTTGTTGACGCCAGAAATCTTTAAATACTTGGAAACACAGGAAGAAGGTTCAGGTGGAGAAATCCAATTGACGGATGCAATCACACGGTTGAATGAGATGCAACGTGTCTTTGCTTACGAATTTGATGGAAAGCGTTACGATGTCGGCGAAAAATTAGGATTCATCCAAACGACACTTGAATTTGCGTTGAACCGTGAGGATTTGAGCGAAGAGGTCGCAGCCATGATGAAAGAATTATTAGCTATGCATGAAGCGAAATCTTCACTCGTATAAAGATACTTTGATACAGGAGAGAGGAGACCAAAGGTAGTGAAGATCTATTATTATATCCGAACGATCACACTGGCCTGTTTAGACGCAATCGCACTCGTCATCGCAATGGGATTTACTTATTTTTTCTTATATCCGAAGGAATTATTTCAAACCATCGATAGCCGTTCCTTGTTACAGTCAGCGGCTATCTTTGCGGTGCTGTTCGTGATCATTGCTTTTGCGATGAAGTTGTATCGCGTCAACTGGAAGTATGCAAGTATACAGGAAGCGATGACGTTATCGTTATCACTAGCTCTTAGTTCAATCGGACTCGTGATAGTTCAATTGACGATGTTCGGTCAAGTATTGGAACGAATCACGATTCTGAGTTTTATAATCAGTCTTTTGTTACTAGGAGCAATTCGTGTCACGTTAAGGCTACTCGGTGTCGGTCAGCACTGGCGCAAATATGCGCTGCCAAGACGGATGGTGAAGTCTCGGAAACGGACGCTCGTCATCGGTGCTGGACGCGCAGGGCGAGCATTGGTGAGACAGCTGTATGCCTCACCATTTCATGAACTGAAGCCAGTTGTATTCGTAGACGATGATCCGAAAAATCTGCATTTCATGATTCAAGGACTCGAAGTCGCTGGTACGACGAACGATCTAAAGGCAGTCATTGAGCGGCACAAAATTGAAGCAATCGTCTTAGCAATTCCTTCATTGTCGCAACAACGACGGATTGAATTAATCACGGAAGCAAAAACACTTTGTGAGGATGTTCAAACGTTGCCGATGATTGAAGAACTCGTCACCGGGAAAATCTCGGTCAACGCGATTCGGGACGTTTCGATTGCCGATTTACTCGGACGTGAACCTGTCGAACTGGATATCTCCGGTATAAAAGGAGAAATCGAAGGTCGAACGGTTCTTGTCACGGGAGCAGGTGGATCGATTGGATCAGAAATCTGTCGTCAAATCATTCAGTTCAATCCAACGACGCTTCTCTTGCTTGGTCATGGAGAAAATAGCATTTATTTGATCGAACGGGAACTACGTGCCCTGCAGACATCCATCAATCTAGTACCGGTTATCGCAGATGTACAAGATCGGATGCGATTAGAAGATATCTTCACGCAGCATCGACCAGATGTCGTCTTCCATGCAGCGGCACATAAACATGTACCATTAATGGAAGCAAATCCGTATGAGTCAGTCAAGAACAACGTGTATGGAACCAAAAACGTTGCGGAAGTTGCTCATTTACATCAGGTCGAGCGGTTTGTCATGATTTCGACGGATAAGGCAGTCAACCCGACGAACGTCATGGGTTCGACGAAGCGAATTGCCGAGATGATCGTTCAGGATTTAGGAAAACGAAGTGAAACGAAATTCGCTGTCGTCCGATTTGGAAATGTCTTAGGAAGCCGAGGTTCGGTCATCCCACTCTTCAAGTCACAGATTGCAGCAGGTGGACCAGTCACCGTGACTCATCCAGAAATGACGCGTTTCTTCATGACGATTCCCGAAGCAAGCCGTCTTGTCATCCAAGCGGGAATCTTAGCGGATGGGGGAGAAGTCTTTGTACTTGATATGGGAGAACCTGTTAAAATCGTCGATCTTGCGAAGAATATGATTGAATTGAGTGGGTTTACGGAAGATGAGATGCCAATCGTCTTCTCAGGCATTCGTCCAGGTGAAAAGATGTATGAGGAGTTGCTGAAAGATGGAGAGGTCGATCCGGAAGCAATCTATCCGAAGATTTTCGTAGGACGAACGAAACAGGTCGAACCAGTAGAAACGATTCTACGAATGGTTGAAAATCATCACTTGAATCCGATTCAGCTACGGAACGTGTTACTTGATATCGCCAACGATGTCGCAATGAAAGAACAAAAATTAGTATAAACATAAGGAGCTAAAGCAAATGAGTTATATGGCGTTTAAACGTTCGCTAGGATTTTTCTTGGCGCTGGTAGCGTGTGTCGTGTTGATCCCGGTCTTCCTCTTCATCATGGGGGCAATCAAATTTGAATCTCGTGGACCCGTCTTTTTCAAACAAAAACGGGTAGGTCTGAAAAAGAGTCATTTCAACATTTTGAAATTCCGGACAATGTATATCGAGACACCTCAGGATACGCCGACTCATTTGCTTGCTGATCCGGATGTCTATATTACACGTGTCGGGAAATTTCTACGTAAAACAAGTCTTGATGAATTACCACAACTGTTTAACATTTTAAAAGGTGAGATGAGTTTTGTTGGACCACGTCCAGCACTTTGGAATCAGTATGACTTGATTGACGAACGCGATAAATATGGTGCGAATGATACGTTACCAGGGTTAACAGGCTGGGCACAAATCAACGGACGTGATGAATTACCAATCGAAACCAAAGCGAAGTTAGACGGCGATTATGTGAAGCGTATGGGAATCATCATGGATACACGTTGTTTCATTGCAACGATCTTCAGTGTGTTGAAAAGTGATGGTGTAGTTGAAGGTGGTACTGGAACAATTTCATCAAAAGAAGCCGCGAGTACGAAGGAGTAAATAATGAAAAGAGTATTAGTAACAGGAACTAACGGTTACATAGGAAATAAATTCAAAGAGTATATCTCAAAACATCAGATTGAAATCGATTTAGATTATATTTCTGTAAGAGACGATTCATGGAAAAGTATAGATTTTAATAAATATGACTCTATTTTACATTTAGCAGGAATTGCACATGTTTCTAGAAATCCAAAGTTAAAAGAAAAATATTATAAAATAAATCGCGATTTAACAATTCAATTAGCTGAAAAAGCAAAGAAGGAAAAAGTTAAGCAATTTATATTTATGAGTAGCATAATCATTTACGGACAATTTGAAAATGAGATTAATGATTTAACAATTCCGAAGCCCTCTGATTTTTATGGAGATAGTAAATTGCAAGCAGATATATATTTACAAAACATGACAGATGACATTTTTAAAACTGCAGTAATTAGAACTCCAGTTGTTTATGGATATGAATCAAAAGGAAATTTTGTAAAACTGATTAAATTATCGAAAAAAATAAAATACTTTTTTGATTACAATGATAAAAAAAGTATGATTTATGTTGATAATTTAAATAATTTAGTGAGTCTCATAATTTCAAATGAGTATCATGGAGTATTTTATCCTCAAAACAAAGAATATGTTAGTATTAAAAACATTGTTCAAATTTCGAATGAACTGATGGGTAAAAAGATATACTTTACTCGAAGATTCAATTGGATAATAAAATTAATGACAAAAAAGATAAGTTTCTTCAATAAAATTTTTGGTGATAAGTTTTATCAATTAGATACACACAAATTTTATAAAAATTTAGATTATCAAAAAATAACTTTAGAAGAATCAATAAAAAATAGTATTGGTAAGTAATAAAAGGAGAATTGAACTATAGTGAAAAAAAAAATATTATTCCTGGGCAACCATGCATTCGTTATATACAACTTTCGAAAAGAACTAATTCAAACTCTATTAAGTAATGGATATGAAGTTATTCTATCAATGCCCTATGATAAAGATAAGGTTCCTATATTGGAATCATGGGGTTGTAGATTTATTGAAACAAAAGTTGATAGACGAGGCACAAATATATTTAAAGATATAAAATTATTTTTATTTTATCTGAAATTAATTAATACTGTAAAACCTGATAAAGTCTTAACTTACACTATAAAACCTAATTTGTATGGTGGATTATCTAGTAGATTATGTAAAATTCCATACATTGCTAATATAACTGGCTTGGGTAGCGGGTTTAAAAAAGATGGACTTCTAAAAAACATTCTTCAATTATTGTATAAAATTTCTTTAAAGAATGCGCAGAAAGTATTCTTACAAAATACTTCAGATCAACAAATTATTAAAGGTTTGAATGTAGTTTCGGAAGACAAAATGGGTCTTTTACCTGGATCAGGCGTGAATTTGAATGAATTTAAATTTATCGAAAACCGTATAAATAATACATTTAAATTTATTTTTGTAGGACGAATCATGAAAGATAAAGGTATATACGAGTATTTAGAGGCTGCTAAAAAAATATACGATAGCAAAGAATATAAAGCAGAATTTCTTTTAGTTGGATTTATTGAATCAACAGAAATCGAACTAAATCAAAAAATAAAAAACTATCACGATAAAGGAATAATAAGATATTTAGGATATCAAAAAGATGTAAAACCCTTTATTAGTCAATCAAACTCTTTAATTCAGCCATCACATGGTGGAGAAGGAATGTCTAATGTTCTTTTAGAGGCAGGGGCAATGGGACGAATTTTATTAGCGTCTAATGTTCCAGGTTGTAAAGAAATTATCAATGATAAAAAAAACGGATTTGTGTTTTTTAGTAAAGACGCTGATGATTTGACAGAAAAAATCAAAAAAACACTTAGAATTTCTGAAAATGATTTATATAAAATGTCTTTAGAATCCAGGAAGTTTGTAGAACTTAATTTTAATAGACAAATTGTAATTAACGAATATATGGATATTATCGAAGACATTGAAAATTCCAAAAAAAGGGTTGCGAATAATGCGTAAAAGAGATAAAGTAAAAAAATTTAAAGTCATAATAACTTTTCTTGAAAATATCTTCAGATTTTTACCTAAAAAAATTTGCTATTTAATTCTTTCTTATTGTAGGAATTTGCAAGGTAATATTGGTTTTTTATTACGATATTTAGCTTTAACTCGGTTAACTAAGAAGTGTGGATCAAATATCGCTATTTTTCCAGGAGTTTACTTGCATAGACTTGAGAACTTGATTATTGGAAGTAATGTAAGTATACATTCAATGTGTTATATAGATGCAATTGGTGGCATTACTATAGGGGATGACGTTTCAATTGCTCATAACTCTTCAATTTTATCTGAGGAACATAATTATAATGACTTGACAAAAAATATTAAAGACCAGGGATGTAGTTATAAGTTTACTGAGATTGAAAATAACGTTTGGATTGGTGCTGGAGTTAGAATTCTAGCAGGATCTACAATAAAAACAGGAAATGTTATTGCTGCAGGATCCGTTGTGAAAAACACTATCGAATCTAACTCATTATATGCAGGTATTCCAGCAAAATTAATCAAAAAGAGGGGCTTATGAATAGTGAAAGTTTTATTTGCACACGATCATACTTTTTATAAGTACAAAGAAAATTATTATAGTACTGGTGGATTATCAAATGAAATGCTACAACGTTATTTAATACAGTTTGATGAACTAAAAATTGTAAGTAGGCAAAATGAATTAAACGAAAAAATTGATGACAAATTGACTAAAGCTTCAGGAGAAAATATATCTTTTGTAAAAATAGAAAATTTTAAAAAAATTAAAAAAATTTATTTGAGAAACAAAGAGTTGAAAAAAATCGAATCGGAAGTAGTAAATTCTGATTATGTTATTGCTAGAATTCCTAGTTCTATAGGGGAAGCAGCTATAAAGTATGCAAGAGTACATAATAAACCCTATTTAATCGAATTGGTAGCCTGCACTTGGGATTCATTATGGAATCACAGTATTGTTGGGAAAATTGTAGCACCGTTTTCTTATTTTAAATTAAAAAAAATAGTTAATGATGCACCTTATTGTGTTTATGTAACCTCGAAATTTTTACAAAAAAGATATCCTAATCAAAAGAAAAGTATCAATTGTTCAAATGTTAATTTAAAAAATTTACCTTTATTAAAACGAGATATAACAGTGGTAAAGAAGAAAATCATAATAGGAACGACAGCAGCAGTAAATGTAAAATATAAAGGTCAGAAATTTATCATTGAAGCTCTTGGAGAACTTAAGAAAAAGGGTATTCACAACATTGAATATCAACTTGTTGGAAATGGAGAACAAACTTATTTAAAAAAAATTGCTAAAAAAAATAATGTCGAAGATCAAGTTGTTTTCTTGGGAGGATTAAAGCATCAAGATGTTTTAAATTGGTTGGATACTTTAGCTATTTACATTCAACCCAGTTTACAAGAAGGTTTACCTAGAGCACTAATAGAAGCGATGAGTAGAGGAATTCCTTGTTTAGGAACTGACCGTGCTGGAATTCCAGAATTAATTTCTAGTTCTGCTTTAATTAAAGTGAATAGTGAAACTAGTCATAGTTTTGCTGATTCAATATACAAATTGATTAATAATGTTGATTTACAAAGTCAATACAGTCAAGAAAATTACAATGAATCTAAAAATTACTATCATGAAAAAATTGAGAATAGGAGACAAGAATTTTTTAAAGAATTTATAAAAAATTCATAAAAAAAATGTATATAACATCTACTATTTCGTTCTATATTATATTGATTCTGGTTAATGTATTTCTAGTTAAGCTCTCAGAATGGTTTTCTTATAAAGAAAAACCTAACCCTTTGTTTTGGAACTTGTCAATGTTTTCTTTAATTTTTGTTATGGGTTATCGATCTATTGATGTTGGAGTCGATGATAAAAACTATCTAATAAACTATAATGCAGCAAATACATTAAGTTTATTAGACTACTACTCTAGTAGAGTAACTGAACCTGGTTTTTATTTATTAAACAGGCTAGTTGGAATGATATTCGATGATTTTCAAATAGTAATTTTAGTTTCTTCATTTATAACTATTTTTCTATTTTATAAAGCATTTGAATTTGAGTTTAAAAAAATCTCATTAACTTTATTAATTTTTATATTTATAACTACTCAATATTTTTATTACTTTGGGATTGTAAGACTTGGTATAGCAGCAGCAATAATTGCATATGCTTACAGATTTATAGTTAGAAAAGAGCCCAAAAAAGTAGTTGTATCAATTTTGATAGCAACTCTATTCCATTACTCAGCGTTATTTTGTTTTATATTTTTGTTTTTTATGGAGAGAAATCCTAAAAAAACCCTTAAACACGTATTTAAAAACAATAAAATTTTGAAGGTAATAGTAGTAATTCCTATTTTATTTTTATCTATTCGATTTTTAGTATATCCTCTAATTACAATTGATAGATACCAAGGATATGTAAATAGCGACATTCTACTAAACTTTGGCTTTCTCACAACGCTTCCATTTCTAATTATTTTTAGTATAAAATTAAAAGATATAAAAAAAGATGAACACTACTATATTTACTATATTTTATTTATTGTAAAAGTATTGATAGAAATATTTTCGCCTCTTATTGGAATAGGAAGAATGGTTTGGTATGTAAATATTACGCTATGTTATCTAATGTGCAAAGTAATAAAGGTAGAAAAGAATATTTTTGTAAAGTATGTTCTTTTTATAACTGTAATATCTTATTCAATTTACTATTTAAATTACGCTTATTTTAGTGATGTAACATCGATCAGAAGCATGTATTTAATTCCATATAAAAATACATTCTTTGAGTTTTTTGAATAAATTCATAGGAGATAACATATGAAGAAAGTAAATTTTTTAATAGGAACACTTTCCTCGGGAGGTGCCGAAAGAGTAGTTTCAAATTTGTCTTTAAATATGGACAAACAAATTGAGAAGAATATCATACTGTTCGGAGAAAATCAAAAAATCATATACGACTACTCAGGGCAAATCATATCATTAGATAAATCAAATCCAAGAAAACTTAAAAACAAAATAATCACCTTATTGAATAGAGTGAAAGAAATTAGAAAAATTAAAAGAGAATCCCAAGCACCAATGATTAGTTTTTTAGAATATCCTAACATTTTAAATCTGTTAACTAAATCTAGCGGTAAAACTATTATTTCAGTTAGAAATCATATGACTAAAAAACATAGTAAAGGCATAAAATCATTTTTTTGGAGATGTACAATTAAATATTTATATAAATATGCTGATGAAATCATTGTTGTATCTAAAGAAATTAAAAATGATTTGATTGTCAACTATAAAATCCCCTCTGAAAAAATAAATCTTATATATAATTCTTATCCTATAGAGGACATAAAAGAAAAATCATTAAAAAATTACCATTTCAATAAGCTAAAATTTGATACTAATCAAAAATTTATTTGTACAGTTGGAAGATTAAATACTCAAAAGGGTCATAAATATCTAATTGACGTATTTTCTTTAGTTTTAAATCAAAATCCTGATGTTAAGTTAGTTATTGTCGGGGAAGGTCCACTAAAAGCAGAGTTAGTCGGTCAATGTGAGAGGTTAGGAATCGTTGATGCTGTATATTTTGTTGATTTTATTGATAATCCTTTTGAGATTGTTTCCAGAGCAAGAGCATTCGTTTTATCATCTAGATTTGAAGGGTTTCCAAACGCTTTACTTGAAGCAATGATATGCGAAACTCCTGTAATTGCTACTGATTGTCCCTCAGGTCCAAAAGAAATCCTTGGTGAAGGTAAGCATAATCACGGCTTTCTAATTGGAAATTTAGATTCTCAAAATATTGAAGAGACGAAGAAAGATTTATATGAAAAAATTAATTTACTTTTAAACGATAATATAATTTATGAAGACTATAAGAATAGAGCAATTGCTAGATCAAATGACTTTAATATAAAAAAAATTATAAAACAATGGGAAAAATTAATATGAAAGAATTAATTAACTATTTAAATAAAGATTTGCTATCTAAATCTAAAAGAAAAATCCTTCTTTTTGCTTATATTATATTAAATAAAGGAAACTTGAATGCGGTCTTAAGCACAAAAGCGTATTTGATTTTTTCGAATAAGAAAGGACTTATTTATAAAATCATTACGCTGCTTATAAAGAACTATTTAATTAAGAATTATGGTATTGAATTAAGTAGAAATGTAAAAATTGGTAAAAACTTTAGATATGGACATGCGAATGGAATAATTTTAGGTGAAGGAGTAGTTATTGAAGATAACGTTACAATTTATCAACAAGTAACAATCGGATTATCTAATTTAAAACAAAAAGGAAATTTAAAAGACTATCCACATATAAAAAATAATGTTGTTATATACGCCGGTGCTAAAATTATTGGAAATATAGTAATTAATGAGGGTTCTATAATAGGAGCTAATGCTGTGATCAATAGAACCACTGAAAAAAATGGGATCTATGCAGGTATACCTGCAAAAAAAATCAGGTGAGAAAATGAATAAATTTAGTTATAAAAATCTTTTAAAGGATTCATTTATTTTTGCTGTTGGAAGTTTTGGAAGTAAAGTTATTGTCTTCTTTTTAATACCTTATTATACCTTTTACATAAGTAAAGATGATTTTGGAACATATGATTTAATCAATACTTCTGTGAATTTAGTTTTCCCTATTATCACTTTAGCGATATATGAATCAACTTTAAGATTTAACTTAGAAGAAAATACCGATAAAAGTTCTATTCTTTCTAACAGTATATTCATTTTTGTAATTGGTTCTATTTTTACGCTTGCTGCTTCTACTTTATCTATCATTATATTTAATTTAAATATAATGATTTCTATTTCTACGTGTTTATTAATATTACTCAATGCTTTTCAAAAAATATTAGTTCAATATATACGTGGAATAAAGAAAGTTAAACTTTTTGTGATAAATGGAGTAATTATTTCTATTTTGACAAGCTTGATGAGCATACTACTAGTTGGTGTATTGAAATTGGAACTAAAAGGAATTCTATATGCGTCAATGATTAGTATATTTATATCAAATATCTATTTATTGAAATTTTCAAATTTATATAAGATGATCCAAGTTTCAAAAATAGACTTTTCTATGCTTAAAAATATGTTGAAATATTCTATACCACTAATTCCAAATACATTAAGTTTATGGATAACTAGTAGTTCAAACCGTTTTTTCATTTTGTTCTTTTTAGGTTCATCATCTAATGGCTTATTTGCAGTCGCATATAAATTTGCTGCAATAATGACATTAATTAACTCATTTTTTTTTCAAGCTTGGCAAATTGTTGCGTCAGAGCAGTATACGTCAAAAAATAGAAATGAAATTTATGAGAATGTATTTAAATACTTTTCTTTTATCATGATTACTGCTGGTTCTTTATTGATAATAATTGTTAAACCACTATTTGAAATGGTGACTGATGATGCCTACAGTAGCGCATGGAAACTAGTTCCTTATCTTATTGTGGGATCTATAATATCAGGCTTTTCTAGTTTCGTAGGTACTAATTATTCTGCGGCCAAAAATACTGTTGGAGTCTTTAAAACTACAATAATTGGTGCAATTATTAATACTATACTTTGTATAATATTAATACCGATAAATGGACTTTATGGTGTTTGTATTTCATTTGCTTTAAGTTATTTTGTTATTTTTGTAGTGAGAATTAATGACACAAATAAAATTTTGAAATCAAACCAATCTTTTTTCTCAACATATGTATTAATTCTAATATTATTCATGCAAGCAAGTATTCGTATTCTTGAGCTTAATGTATATTTACAATATGTTTTTCAGGTAATCCTTTTTTTTAGTATTACTTATTCATTTAAAGGAAACTATAAAAAAATTGCTGTTAATATAAAAAAGAAGAGAGTGAGTTAATTTGAAAGGTAATAACAATGTGATATTAGTTACAGGGGTAGCTGGTTTTGTAGGTTTTCATGTCAGTAAAAAGTTAATCGATCTTGGGTATGAAGTGATAGGTGTAGATAATGTAAATTCATATTATGATATTAATTTAAAAAAGAGCCGTCTTGAGAAACTGAATAAAAAAGACAACTATAAATTTATTCATTGCGATATTTCCGATAAAGAAAAACTTATCGACGTTTTTCAAACATACTTGCCAACAGTTGTAATTAATCTAGCGGCTCAAGCCGGTGTTCGTTATTCAATTGAAAACCCATTAGCTTATCTAGACTCTAATCTCACAGGATTTTTAAATATTTTAGAAGCATGTCGTAATTATCCGGTAAAACATCTCCTCTATGCTTCTTCTAGCTCAGTTTATGGAGGAAACAAAGTAGCACCTTTCTCAACGAACCACAATGTCGATCACCCAGTCAGTCTTTATGCAGCCACAAAGAAATCAAATGAATTAATGGCTCATACATATAGTCATTTATATGGTATCCCTACGACAGGTCTACGCTTCTTTACCGTCTATGGTCCATGGGGACGACCGGACATGGCATACTTCTCCTTTACGAAAGATATCATCGAAGGCAATCCAATTAAAGTCTTTAATCACGGGAAGATGGAGCGCGATTTCACTTACATTGATGACATCGTCGAGGGAATCGTGAAACTGATTCCGCGTGCCCCGGAACCGAACACACAGTGGGATGAAAGCACAGATGAATTAGGTGCGAGCTTTGCTCCATATCGTGTCTATAATATCGGAAACAACCAACCGGTCCAGCTAATGAAATTCATCAACGTCTTAGAAGAGAAAATCGGTAAGGAAGCTAATAAGCAATACATGGAGATGCAGCCAGGTGACGTTCTACGTACGTATGCCGATGTCTCAGAATTAGAACGAGACATTGACTTTAAACCGAGCACGAGTATTGAAGAAGGTCTCGGGAAGTTCGTCGATTGGTATAAAGAATACTATAATATTACAAACTGAAAAGGATGAGACACTTGAAAATCACAGTAGCAGGAACAGGATACGTTGGTCTATCAATGGCTGTATTACTCGCACAACATAATGAAGTCACATCAATTGATATCATTAAAGAACGAGTCGAAATGGTCAACAACCGTAAATCACCAATCGTTGACGCAGAAATCGAAAACTTCCTTCAACATAAGGAATTAAGTTTACACGCGACAACTGACAACTTCGAAGCTTACAAAGAAGCAGAATTCGTTGTTATCGCAACGCCAACGGATTACGATCCAACACGAAACTACTTCAATACGCGTACGGTTGAGAGTGTTGTTGCAACAGTCCTTGCGATTAATCCAGATGCGACGATGATCATCAAGTCGACGGTACCCGTCGGTTATACACAAGAATTGAAGGAGAAGTTCGATACACCGAACATCGTCTTCTCACCAGAGTTCTTGCGTGAGGGTCAAGCACTACATGACAACCTCTATCCATCACGAATCGTTGTTGGGGAACGTTCAGAGCGTGCGCAGCAGTTCGCAGACTTGTTACTACAAGGAGCAGTGAAGAAAGACGTTCCTGTCTTATTGACTGACTCGACGGAAGCAGAAGCGATCAAGCTCTTCTCGAACACCTATCTTGCAATGCGTGTCGCCTTCTTTAACGAACTCGATACATATGCAGAAGTCAGAAGCCTAGATTCTAAGCAAATCATCGAAGGTGTTGGTCTCGATAGCCGTATCGGTAGCCATTATAATAATCCGTCATTCGGATATGGCGGATACTGCTTACCGAAAGATACGAAGCAGCTACTTGCGAACTATGAGGATGTTCCGAACAACATTATCGGGGCAATCGTCGAAGCGAACCGGACACGGAAAGACTATATTGCAGATACAATCATCAAACAAAATCCGAAAGTTGTCGGTGTCTATCGTCTGACGATGAAGACGGATTCGGACAACTTCCGTGCGTCATCCATCCAAGGCATCATGAAACGGATCAAGGCAAAAGGAATTGAAGTGACTGTCTTCGAACCAGTCTTGACGGAAGATACATTCTACAACTCACGTGTCATTCGTGACATTGAAGCGTTCAAACAAGAATCAGACATTATTCTCTCGAACCGCATGCATCCAGAGTTGAGTGATGTGGAAGAGAAGGTTTATACACGAGATTTGTATAGTAGAGATTAAAGCTACTTAGTGTTACGGATTGCACACGGGATAGATTAAATTACTGAGACCATTTAAGCGTAATGCTTGAGTGGTCTTTTTTATTAAATTCGTTTCATCATAGGGGTTATAAAAAAGTTTAAACTTCATAAATTATAAAAGCGAGATTGAATTAAAAAATGAATAAATAAGGAATAAATCCCTCATTTTTCAAAAAATAATGTACTATTATTAAAAGACTTATTTTACCTGTGGAAAGAGGGATACCAATGTCTATATCAATGGAACCGACAATTAATGTGTTTGACCAGTGGTTAAAAGAGAATGAAGGATTTTTAAATGAAATTCAAGAACCTACAACAGAAGATACAAAAGAGTTTTTTGATCGTCTAAAAAATTCTGGTATTCTTGGAAATCGATTAACCGTTGAATTTATTAGAGAAAATACTATGTCAAATGAGCCTAAAAGAAAAATTGTAAACTTTCGTGTTATGCAACCAAGTTCGACTGGGTACGTACCATGCCCCCATCCACTTAATCCAGATCGAATGTGGGAAATTTCTGGTGTCTGTTCGATTAAAGTAAATACCTCAGCTTCTCCATACTATAAATGTAGCTATGCACCGATGCGTAACCTGCGGACATTAAGTGAGTTAGTAACGTTCCTTCCGAATTCACTTAAACCAATAAAACTAGATTTATCAGAGAGATTACATCATCTCGGTGGTCAAGCACTTGTACAAGCTGCTGAGGAGACGTTCGGGACGGACATTACGACTACCGTAGTAGAACAAGTATTACGCTTGAAAGAAGAAGAAGTCGCAATTGCTCTTGAAAAACTAGAGTCACGGAAGATTTCTCATGAGGAAGAAGAAGCAAGAATCAAACAATCTCTCGAACAACGTCAGCAAGAAGTCGAGGCTGCACAAAATCAGTTAGATGAACAACTACGTATGATTTCCTCAAGTGAGCGTCAGCTCGTAGAAATGCTAATGGAAATTCGTAAAAGTGAGCCGTCAAAAGAAGAAAAGGCCCCTACACTTCCTTTTGAAAGGGAAACATTATTATCAACATTGCAATCACTCTTTTATCACAATCAAGATAAAAAGCTACTGTATGCTACTGATAAAATCGAGCTTTTTCTTCGTGCGATTCAGTCGAATGTCCTGCTCATTTTGAATGGTCCTTCTGGTACAGGGAAATCAAGTCTCGTCAACGCCTTCGCAAAAGCGTTAAAAGGTGCACGGTCAAGCATGGTACCGGTCCAATCGAGTTGGACGGATAAACAAGATTTGCTTGGTTATTTTAGTCCAAGCGAACGTCGTTATGTAGAAACACCATTTTTACGGGCATTGCTTGATGCTAAAAACACAGATGGTCTTCATTTGATTTGTCTTGATGAGATGAACTTATCACACGTTGAATACTATTTTGCAGAGTTTCTAAGTTTACGCGAACAAGATCGTCCCGTTATTTCGCTTTATCCAAAGCGTTACTTCGATGAAGCAAGTGAATTTTGTACTGTCTATAGAGAGAAGACAGAAACGACGTATGAAGAAGATATCAGATACCGAGATGCAAGTGCATTAATTGCCTATCCATCTGAACTTATGATTCCGGATAATGTGCGATTCATCGGAACATTGAATATGGATCATACAGTAAAACCTTTAAGTCCAAAAGTCATCGATCGGAGTTTGATTCTTGAACTGGATCATACGACGTTAGATGATGCGATCATCGAGGAAATCAAATCTAATCCACAGGTTGGTCAAATCGAGGTCCCTCTTTCAGAATTGACAAAGACAATACACGAAAGTGAACAGGTGGAAGAACTTGCAGATCGCATCATTGAGTTATCCAAGGGGCTGGATGCGATTTCAGATGCACGCATCAATGCGCGGGGACGTCAACAATTGATTCATATCCTCCAGTACAGTGAGTTAACGACGCAGACATTAGACCTCTTATTACAAGCGAAGTTATTACCGCGTATTCATTTCTCCACACGAAATGAAACAGCAATGAATGCGTTTTTAGCACTCCAATCAAAGGCGAAAACAGATTCTTATTCAAAAACAGTACAACGTCTTGAGAAAATGAAAAATAACGGCCGTTATATCAACTTTTTTAAATAAGAGGAGGGATTGAATGAAACTATTTGAAATTCAAGTCCGTCGTGTGAAGTCGAAAGTCGAAACGACTTCTAGCCTAGATCAGTTGTTCCAATCGCTTAATCCTGCAGCGAACCAAGTGACGACAGCACCGGTTCGACAAATAAAGGTTGGTCCTGAACTTCAAAAGAAAAACGGAGTCTATCAAAGTATAGAGTATACAAGACGAGAGAAGCGTTTCATCCAAATTGGTGTGGAAATCGAAGCGAGTCGAATCGCTATAAAAGATATGCCGGAAATTCAGTTTGTTCAATCGTCTACTCTTAAAAATGTCTGGTATGAACTGAGTAACATTTGGTATGAAGATGGTTATGCGACATCACAATCTGCACGCTTTGGCATGAATGCATGCGGTCGCTTCATTGTAGAGGCTTACGATGAGGATGATATCATGATTGCACAGGAAGTCATCGTGATTTATCCACAAACGATGTCGTTCGAGCAGTATGAAATCATGCAGGCGGAAGTGCGGGAACTTTTTCGAGTCTTGGATACACGACCGGGTGCTTCTGATAATGAAAGAGAAGTCCTTGAATCACTGTTTCCTCTTGAAAGAATCGAACAGTACATTTACGATCTTCAATTAGCTCTCGACGAGATTATTGATGCTCCGATGGAAGCACTAAATGTCGAAAAGACTTTACTTTCACCTGAGCAAATTAAACGCTGGACATCTAGAACGTTGATCGAACATGAGCGAAAAAAGGGACAACCTAAAGTTCAGGCGGAAGTTACGTCCCGACATACGAACATACCGGAACATCAAATGATTCGGCTGATGCTTGAAACCATCTCTGAGCTACTTCACCAAGCAGAAATGATTGAACGAAGTAAGGTAACATCATTAGAAAATGAAGAACAAACACGACGATCGAAGCTAGGGTCGAGTCGAGAAGAATCAGGGGTCATTGAAGCATTGCGGCGGAAATATACAAAAACTCAAAATGATCGAGAATTCTTCAAAAAACGCACGATGCGCTTGAGAAAATTATTAGATGTAGTGGACTCGTTTCTTGTAACGCCCCTTTTTGAAGTAGAGGCGCTCGATATTGAAGAAACACATTTATCCGTTCATGACACGCGATACAATGAAGTATTTGAACTATATGAGGCTATTCAGTCACTGACTCCACAATTAAATCCGCAAAAGCAGGCATTCGTCCAACAAATGACGAATTCTCCACTTTTATTTGAAGTCTGGACGTTACTTCAGTTGTGTCAAGAGTTAAAAAAAATACGCTTCCGAACGGTGAATCAATCTGTGACCGATTTACTTCTTTCGCATCACGAACGATATGCTACCTTAAGCGGAGTAAGATTGCATTTTACACACGCTGATACGACTGATCAGATTTGGCTTGCATATGAACATGAAGTATTTTTACAACACCAATTTAATGAGAAACGTAAGCCAGACTTCTTGCTTTCTTATGCTGTAGAGGGGGACATGAATCGTCGAAACATTCACGTATTAGATGCTAAATACAAGCCGTATGGTGCTGCCTCTTTTACTGAGTCTTTAAAAGCTGACTTAGATAAGTCTGCTAGACGATACATGGCAGATTTTTTGGGAGAGGGAATGCCGGTTAGAAGCGCATCACTTGTGCATAGTGATATTAGTTCTGACATTCATCATTGGAACATCACCCCTGCTCCTGAGATATATGCATACTCGCATTTTCCAATCGCTCCTGGTCAAAATGAACATTTAAACACGTATATCAAGCGAATAGTGCATCATCATAACCATCGCCATGAAATATGCCCATCATGTGGGTCTGTTACGGAAGGAATTCCGAAATATAATGTGAATTCAGAAGAACCGTATAAATGGACATATATCTGCACATGTGACGAAGTTTGGGTAAATAATAGGTGCCGATATGGCTGGAGGCATGAACCGAGTACATTGCGAGATGTGCGTCTAATCAAATATGCAACAGGTAACTATAACTGGCAGGTCGATCAAGGATGGGATGTCCACTGTCCAGTTTGTCATAAAAATTATCATGGTTTAATACGTAATCCAGGACTAACTCCAAATATACTGAATGACGAAGACTTACCTTTTTAATCGTAAAAGGGGCTGATTCATAAGTCACTCTCAGATTAATTAAATGGCCGATGATTCCTTTTCTTCAAGGAGTCATCGGCCATGTCTATTCAAATTTTACTTGTTCGTTATAATTTATTACATACCTTAGGAACATGATGATATTTATCTTTTGCATTGACAGTTTGTCAAATTAAGCGCAACACTTCTTTGGAAAAGACCTCGTATGCAGTTTTCCAATCCAAACACTTTCTTGGTCGATTGTTGATTCTAGAAAGTGCGTGATCTAATTCTGTCTTGTTGATCATTCCGAAGTTTTCCCTTTGGGAAGAACTAACGGAGAAGACCATTGGCATTCTCGTTGCTACCACGTTGCCATGAAGAATAGGGATCTGCGAAGTACATCGAGATACTAAGAGAGTCCTGTATCCATTCGTGACAGCTGAACTCCTTACCGCGATCCGTCGTCATGGTTTGAAAAGTTCCCGATGGGAAAGAAGAATAAAGAGTTCGGATGGCATGTTCCAGCGAGTGAGAAGAACGATTGATCATCGGTAGTACGATATAGAACCGACTTTTACGTTCGATGAATGTCGCGACACATGCCTTTGTCTGCTCTCGTCCTGATACGACAGTATCCAACTCCCAGTGTCCGACGGACATTTACTGATCGGAAGCCCGATGTTGAAGTGACCTCGTGTTTCACATGGCTTTTGGCGCTTTCCTTTTTGTCGTAAAACGCCTAAACCGCTTTTGATGAATCCTTTATATATCCATCGATAGATTGCACTGTACGATGGTCCCTGTTCGTGAAAGAGCCGTCCAGCGCTCTGTTCGGGAGACCATTGTATCTCGCAGTTTCGAAAGGATACGTGAGCCAAACGAAACGTTTAACAGCGTGAGTGCTCCACAATTCTTTTTTTCATCTCATAACGCCGCCCGGTGTTGATTGCATTGTAGGAAGGATTCCGTTTTAGTTCACGTGAAATCGTAGACAGCTGTCGTCCGAGATGCTGAGCGATTTTTCGCATTGAAAATCCAAGCTCTAGGTAAGTTTCTATTTTGACTCTTTCTGATATGGTAAGATAAATATAACTCTTAACGAATCCTCCGTTGAATTTCGTGTGGTAACTATGTTCTACACGAGGTCGTTATGGGTTTTTTTGCGTTTTCAGCTAGGTAATGTACTTAATATTACAATTCGTCGATTGTAAATAATGTCTAACTATGTATCCTCGCAAATAAAATTGTTATTTCGTTAAAAATTTGTTAATCATAAATCAATTAAGTTCATCTCTCTAATTAAATAAATGTTTATAAAATTAATAAATGTAATAAATTACAAAAAAATATTAATTGAATAAACATAAAGTGTAAAATATGTAATTTAAGAACATTTTTATTGCTAAATTCAAGAAATTTAATTCCATTTATTTATTTTTATGGTATAAATGTATGTGTTAAATAAATAAATGGGGGATTGACACATGTTAAAAAAAATAACAATGGTAATTCTTGCACTTGCACTCTTTATTACTACAGTGGCACCTGAACGCTTTGTAGTAGCTGAAACGAAAAATACAGAAGATGCTGGTATGTTGCAAGCTGATGATTTAAAAAAGGTAAAGTTAAAAAAAGTAGAAAATTTAGATGAATTTTTAGAAATGAGTAATGTTTCAAAAGATGAAATTTTAAAAAATAACTACATTATTAAATCTGAAGATGTAGGATTCATTAACGCAAAAAATAATGAAACTGGAATGTACTACAACTTCTACCTTAAAGGAAATAAAATTTTGTACTATAGTACTCAGCAATCAAAAGATAATGGTAACGCAGTCTTTAAATTATATGATCAGTTTAATAGTTTATCTATGACATCTGAAATTACAAAAACAGGAGAATTTGTTTCGGAAAAAATCTCTGACGGTTTTGCTAATGGAATTCAATCAGTATCGATTAGTAAATCTGCATATGCTTGGGCATGTGTGTTCTCGAGCTATATGGCTTGTATAGGTGTTGCTTTAGCAGCAGGGGCAGCAGGGACACTCGTTAGTGGACCATTCGGAACAGCAGCAGGGTTCGCAGGTGGAGCAGCATGCCGTTACTTATTTAAAACTGCTATCAATAAATATGGAAGTAAAAAGAAAGCTTGCCAAATTTTAACTAAGTAAAATTCTCGTCATTTTAATAAGCTTTAGAACTTGGATTGCATTACAAGTTCTAAAAGCTTATTTTTTTTAGTAGTGAGCTATTAGCTATTATTATGAAATTAGAGTTTTAAATTTATCTTGTGAGATGAGGTATTATGAGAAAAATTATATATACATCAACTATACTCTTAACCATATTGTTAATCTTTTATCTAATTTACGAGACCAAAGATGTTAACAAAACTCAAGTTAGAAGTGAAAGTGACGCTGAAAACTTTTTAAAAGAATATTTAATAAAAAATAGCTATCCAAATGGTAGCGAGAAGTTTAAGGTTCTAAAAAAAGAAACAGATGATTTAGGAATTACTCACTACACGCTACGCCAAAAAGTACATAAGGTATTCTCTGAAGATATTGAAATTAAAATTCATACAAACAAACAAGGAAAAATTTTGCTAACCAACGGAAATATCAAGAGTATAAAAAATGAAAAAATGAAAATTGAAAATGAGGTCAAAATATCTTCTGAAATTGCTGCTAACAACGCAATTTCATTTATTGGACTTCAAGATGTAAAACTTAACAACGGTAACAATAAAATATTTAGAAGCAAGAATTTAGTCATACAAAATAATAGATATGTATATAAAATGGATATCAATACTATGAAGCCTTTATTAGGGCATTGGGAAGTAAATGTAGATGCTGAAACTGGTGAAGTTTTAAACAAAGATCAAATTGATAGAGTGAGAGTAAAAGGAAGCGATGTTAACGAAATAAAAAAGACGGTAGAGATTAAGGATTCTAAATCAAAAGATCAGAATATTTATTGCTATGAGAACCATAAAAGGGGATGCTTGAATATTTCGAAAAACGAAAAGAATCAAGTCCTCAAAAATATCAATTCTACTGTTCGTTATTTCAAAGATACTTTTAATAGAGACTCTTTTGACGATAATAATGGTAAAGTGGTCTCGATTATTAATGTTAATCTGTTTAACGGAAAATCAATGAAAAATAATGCTGGTTGGATTGGTGATAAATTTATATTCGGTTTAAGTGATGGAAAAATTTTTAATGATTTGTATAAAGCGAAAGATATTATTGCGCACGAGTTTACGCACGCATTAACACAATATACTGCTGCTTTAGAATATGAAGATGAAAGTGGTGCATTAAATGAGAGTTTTTCTGACGTATTTGCCTATTTTATTGATCATGAAAATTGGCTGATTGGTGAAGATATATTCTTTTTAAAAGGAAAAGAAAATGCGTTAAGAAGTTTGTCAGACCCAGAAAAATACGGACAACCGTCTCAATACAAAGATTATATTTATATAGATAGCGACAATGGTGGGATTCATATTAATTCAGGTATCCCAAATAAAGTCGCATATAGAACAATAAAAAAGATTGGTATTGAAAAATCTCAACATATTTACTATAGAGCACTCACTCTATACCTCTCGAAGCATTCTGACTTTAAAGACGCAAAAATTTCTTTAGTTCAAGCTTCTCAAGATTTATATGGAAGTAAGATAGCTAATGAAGTAAAAAAAGCTTGGGAGCAAACTGGAATTAAATAGTCAAATATAATTGACATATCATCTTTAGTCAAATATAATTGACATAAGGTTCGAGTGTTTAACAAATATATTGTCCATATGAGGAGGATAGAAAATGAACAGAGTACGTGAATATAGACAAATTGTTGGGGTATCGCAAAAAGATTTAGCTGATCAGGTAGATGTTTCACGGCAGACTATTAATATGATAGAAAATGATAAGTACAATCCCAGTCTAAAGTTATGCATCCAGTTGGCTACAGTGTTAAAAACAGATTTAAATTCACTATTTTGGGAGGAATCATTAAAATGAATAGAAAACTTCAAAGAGATGAGAGAGAAGAACAAAATTACAATTTAGCATTGTCAAAGACATTGAAGTATATATTTATTGCTATTTGTATTTTAATGTTAGGTAGTGTATTTTTCGATTTGATTAATTCAACTGTTTCAATTGTATCTGTTGTTTTATTAGCTTTGTTTTTAGTAATATCGTTAGTCTTATTATTTAATATATACAGTCATAATGCGCAAAAAATTGTTACTAAAAACGATGAAGAGTACACTACCTATTTAAATAGACTGAAATTGCTATTACTTATTCAAGCTATCGTGTTTGGCGTGCTTTTCTACACATTATTTAATGTTATACCTCGATATATAAATCAAAAAAATATAAGCTTTAATTTAATTGATTTATCTTCAGACTTAGTGTTTATGTTGTTTATTGCTTTATTAATGTACTTTGTTGAGAAAAAAAGAGTGATAAAAGATTAAAAATTTACTTATTATGATTGCTAATAAGTAATAAATGTTTTTGAACCAAATTAAATAAAAATGAGATGAATGTCCGGTAGTTGGATCGGGATTCATCTCTTTTTTTGTAGGTCGAAATGTAATATTAAGTGTAGTACCTAGTGGAGAACGAAAAAAACAGTAACGATCTCATCTCAATATAGATACTATACAAAATTTAAAGCAAGATTCTTTATGAAGAATCTTTCAGATTGTAGACAAATGTGTAATGCAGAATAGGAGTGGTTCTTACGCAATGTTAGTGAACGTTAACACGTGTACTCCCGATTAAACATAATCGTTTTCTTACAATATTAACGCTTCATTAAACGCTTCGGATCTGGATTACGACAGAGCACTCGGATACGGAGTAGATCGAAGTTCGCACGCCCATACATGAGGCGTTTAATCATTTTCAATCGATTAACATTACCTTCCACGTAGCCATTGTTTTCTTCGTACTGACAGGCTGCCAAAATGACTGGAAGGTCTTTCTTGAGGCGTCGTACAAAACGGGCGAGTCTCGAATGCGCCATGACTTTCGGGTTCATAATCAATCGGAGCAGCTCCTCACTATCTCGCACACGTATGGCTTCTCGGAATCCTTGGATGAAACAGAATGGGATTGAAAGATCCGGATATTCGCGCAGCAAATCCGAAACATCTGCGATGTCTTTTTCATTCTTTTTCGGCCATTGCCAAAGTAGTCGACAAGCATCTTTACGAGAAAAAAAGAGCGGATTTTCTAGAAGCAACCCCCTACGAATATCTCGAGCCCGATAACGGATAGCCCCGTAAGATCCTTTATACCCTAGACCTCTGAGCAGTCGTTCGATTTCCTTCAATGTCAAGTGGCTCGTGACGTACTCTCTTAAATGGTCCATATAGCGATCAATTGAGTGGGAACGTTTCGGTCGCAGTAACGAGGGTTGATAATTAAACTCACTATACTTCTTGACAGTTCGCCAATTCAGGTGAAGAGAACGAGCGATTGCACTCAGGGACATGCCCTTTTGATACATGGCTTGAACAGAAGAGACAAGTATTTGACGATTATAGTCGATAGGCAAGAAGTCTGTGGTAGAGGGCGGAAGTTCCTCTACCACAGACTGTTTCTTAGGGATAGGTAAGCGACTAGGTAGCACACGACTACAAACGGTAACGAGTAACTCCCACAGATTGTGAATCAGGTGGAAACGATCACTCACTACTGTGACGCCTTTTTTCTGAAGTGTTTCCTGATAACTAGGGAATCTGTCTGAAGAAGCTCGGATAGGCTTTTCGATGAGTCGATCCATCTATGCGATCAGCTCATCGGGATTCCGTGAACGAAATAATTCGATTGGACGATGGGTCTGTGCACTGCAGATGATTGTTCCATAACGACGCCCTTTTTTGAAGGCGAAGTCGTCAATCCCGATGATATCTGGCTGTTCCGAAGGAACAGGGACGCGTCTCAAAATCTTGAGAAGTGTATCGTGACTGATCCTTATACCGATTGTCGGACAAACACGTGCTGCTTCCTTAGCATTCATGGCGAGCATCAATGTCGTCAATACATGATTAGTCCGATTGGTCCGTCTAGAATAAGGTACTGCCCACTCGAGGCGTTCAGTAAAAATGATGCGTTCACAATTCGGGTTATCACAAAACCATTTCGGAACTCGAAGCGTGAGTCGGATACAATGCTGTATTCTGAACAGGTCACCAATCCTTCTCCAAGTGAAACCATGCCTTCTGTCACAACGTGCACCGCAGTCCGGACAGTGGCTAGTGGATGAAACAAGATGCGCCATAAGGCGTGTTTCGTGATCAGTCTTCTCCATCATCATTGCGAATACGCGGATCGAGTTCTTCGATGTCGTACATAGGAATCAGTCCTTTTTAACTCTATTCCCATAGTATTGAAAACATTACCTCACTAACATTGCGTAAGAACCATAGGAGTGCAGACTTGTGCGACGGAAACGTACACAGTTCTGCACTCCTTTTGCGAAAAAAGAAAAGGACTTGCCAGCACCCACAAATTCATCCTAACGTTTAAGTTGCGAAACAAGAACGTTAAGGAGATGAAAGGAATGCTAACAATGTCCGAAATCAATTGTATCAAATTTTTAAGGAACCATAAATCCTATTCCATCAATAAAATCGCGAAAGATCTTAACCTGAACTGGCGAACTGCTAAAAAATATGCCGATGAGTCTTTTCTACCAAAAGAAAGTCCTTCTTCCAAGCGAGGCATGATGTATGGCACCCGTTGGGGCGTGTATAAGGGAAGACGGGTAAAATGCCTTGTTTGAGAAGATGATGGGCGATTGGAACAGTCTTATAGGCAGAGTCAGCGACGACTGCGAATGGTTGTCCGAAATGGTGCGTGACAGTTTGAAGAAG
>NZ_LMPV01000011.1 GCF_001423965.1 Exiguobacterium sp. Leaf196
GAGAATCGCATGAACGGATGAATCCGATGTAAACATCGCTGAKTAGTTTTTGCCGAATGTAGAGAAGTGCGGCACCTTCTCATCCAGACCAAGACCTAAAAACCAACGATATGCCACGTTGGTTTCAATCTCTTTGATGGTACGCCGCATAGAGGGAATACCGAATACATATTGAAGAAGCGCCATCTTGATTAACAGAACGGGATCGACACTTGGTCTGCCTGTGTTTTCGCTATACAAGTTCTCTACGGCACTATAGATGAAGTCGACATCGATGACTGCATCTATTTTTCGGACGAGATGGTCCTGAGGGACCAGTTGTTCCAATGTGATAGTGATATTCTCTGAGCGATGATGGTGATCTCTCTTACCCATCATAGGAAGTCCTCCTTCTTCTTTTTTACTTTTTTATACCCGGAAGAAGGATCGGAGAAGCGTTTTGTTCACTCGAAATCGCTTCCTAGGGAAAAACAAGCAAGAGCGACCCTGCAGCGAAGCGAAGCGGCGCGATGCTTGTCCCAGGAAAACGATTCGAGACGAACAAAAAAGCGCAATCCTTCTCGTCAGAGAAAAATTGCACTTTGTCTTCAGTCTGANGAAGCGGCGCGATGCTTGTCCCAGGAAAACGATTCGAGACGAACAAAAAAGCGCAATCCTTCTCGTCAGAGAAAAATTGCACTTTGTCTTCAGTCTGAGAGCAATGGATCTGCTGATCTATTGCTCTTTTACATGTGTAACGATTACAGCAAGACGCTGACGACGATTGACGTCAAGACGCTGACGAGAGTTGCACCATACAGTAATTTCAAACCAAAACTAGCTGCAACGCTTCCTTGGCGATCATTCAATCCTTTAACCGCACCAGCGATGATTCCGATCGACGAGAAGTTCGCGAACGAGATCAAGAAGACAGAAACGATTCCGAGTGTACGTTCCGAGAACTCTTTCGTGTACTCAGGAAGGCTTAACATCGCGACAAATTCATTCGTGATCAATTTCGTTGCCATGACACTACCGGCACTGACGGCTTCCGCCCATGGAACACCCATGATGAATGCGAATGGTGCAAAGATGTATCCGAGAATTTCTTGGAACGAGATACCGAGAACCATCAGGAAGATATCGTTGACCATTCCGATCAAAGCATTGTAACCGATCAACATCGCACCAACGATGATTGCGACTTTGAATCCATCCATGATGTATTCGCCGAGCATTTCGAAGAACGTTTGCTTCTCTTCGACGATTTCAAGAATATCTTCTTCCGGGTCAACCGTGTATGGGTTGATGATTGAGACGATCATGAAACCACCGAACAAGTTCAAGACGATTGCTGTAACGACATATTTTGGTTCTACCATCGTCATGTACGCACCGACGATTGACATCGAAACCGTCGACATTGCTGATGCACACAATGTGTAAAGACGGTTTGCTGGTAATTGACCAATTTGTTTTTTTACTGTGATGAATACTTCTGATTGTCCGATCGCAGCTGAAGCAACCGCGTTGTAAGACTCGAGACGCCCCATCCCGTTGATTTTCGACAAGACGAAACCAATCCCACGCATCAAGATCGGTAAAATCTTTGTGAATTGCAAAATTCCGATCAAGGCAGAGATGAAAACGATTGGTAGCAAGACGTTAATGAAGAACGGTTGTGCACCTTCGTTCGCTAGTCCACCAAAGACGAAATCAATCCCGATTGCCGCATAACTCAGCAGTTTTTCAAAGACTTTCGCGACGCCACGAATGACGATATATCCGAACGATGTATTGAGTAAAATGAACCCAAGTACGAGCTGAAGAACTAGCATGACCGCAAGCGGTTTCAATTTGATGCCTTTACGATTGCTGCTGACAAGGAGTGCCAAGCCGAAAACGATAGCCAGTCCGAGTAGTGCGATAAGATATTTCATGAAGTACCCCTCTATCTATTAGTTGTTTATCAGTTGTACATTCGTACGATGTCTGACGTTTAATCTCTTTCCAAGTAATAGAATAATCAATATTTCGAAGAACTACAAGAGAAAAAGTTCATTTAGTAACCGCTTTCGTTATTTTCATAGACTTTCAAGACAAACTTTTCCAAGCGTTCCCGAACATTGTCCTGACTAAGGTTTTGCCTTCCATATGCTTTCCACCCCGAATAGACGTCAATTGTTTCAGGTCCAAAATCAAAAACAGCCCGAATATCCCACGCGTGATCGTACAAACGGTTCGTCTGTTTAAGGTAACTTTTTAAAAAATGATCCGCCATCTCGACGGATTCGAGCAAGGCAAGATTCAAACGACAATGCGCAAGGTCGACTTCAATGGGACCTACACATGCATTAATCCAATCAATCGTATGACACGTTCTGTCCATTTCGTATAACACATTGACCGGATGGAAATCCCGATGAATAAATCGGATTGTTTGACTTTCGATCGGTTCGACCGCCAGTAGCTGACGCCATCTCTCCGGATGCTGCGTCCACGTCGGAACGTAACGTTCCGTCGCATACGGCTGATAGACATAAAGAGATTCTGGTACGGGCAGCGTATGGATTGCCGCAAGCATCTGTGCTAGTCGTTCGACATATTGCTCATCCACCTGATCAAGCCGGATCTCTCCCGGTGAACGCGTCATATATAACCAAGGCGGTATTTCGTCCCTAACATCTGTTTGATAGTCCAACACATCTGGTGCTAAGTCACCTGCTGCTCGTAACGCAAACACCTCGTGCAAGACAAGATCAGGCTCCTCATGTAGCCAGTCCTGATTCGTATGGACGCGAAGAATTCCCTCACCGACCCGAAAAACAAGGGAGGATGTCGCGCCTTTTAAGACTTCGACCTCTCCTCCCTCCTGTCCAAGCTGTTGCAAGATTTTCGTAAGGACAGTGGACGATATCATGATGTCACACTACCAATCAATAACTGGTCGATTTGCATCTTCTCATTCGCATGTTCGCGCAAGTCGTGCAAAATTTCTTGCGGGAAGAACAGCTTCTCATCCGTCTGGCGTGACGTCGCGATGGCTTGAACGAGCGGTGAAACTTGCGAGATCTCTTTCATCTGCCCATCCTTCATCTGTAGCATGATCGGTTGTTTGCTGATTTCACCATTATCTCCATATAAATCGTAAGGAAGACGACTGAGTTTATCTTCTAGCAGATAATACGTCGGATTCAAACCGATCGCTTCAAACAGCTCGCATAATTTTTCATGGACGAGTTCACGTTTTTCAGCCGGGTAATCGACATACTTGAACAACTTCCGGTCAACGAATCTTTCTGATAGATCAGAAAGGATCGGATCCTGTTCGTTCGCCCACTGCTGAAAATAGAAGTAGACGATCGTCTCATCGAGTCCAAGGAAATCACGCAACTCCATCTTCTGATCAAACAGCGGCATTAAATGAATCGGTGCAATCACAAACGGATAACCGGAAAGGTATAGCTCCTGTGCTCGTTCGAGAATGGCTTTTAATAGGTAATCACTCGATCGTGTCACCGGATGCAGGTAGACTTGCCAATACATCTGATACCGACGCATGATGTAGTCTTCAATCGAATGCATCCCGGACTGCTTGACGACCATTTGATTCGGCGCCGGACGCAATACCCGAAGCATCCGCTCAAGATCAAATTTTCCGTAGCTGACGCCAGCAAAGTGCGCATCGCGTAATAAATAATCCATTCGATCAACGTCGAGTTGAGAGCTGATCATCGTGACGAGCAGTTGATTCGGGTGCGTTTTATTGATGATCGACGCCACTTCTTCCGCGAATCCCTCTCCCACTTGGTCGAGAACTTTCTTGATTTCCGTATCCCCGAGGATGATTCGCTCTGTCCACGTTTCATGGTTGACACCGAAGACATTCTCGAACGCGTGCGAAAACGGACCATGACCAACATCGTGTAAGAGTGCCGCAGCCAGCGTCAACTCCCGGTACTGATCATCCCAATCGGCGCGACCGTTAAAGACGTCGATCAGTTGGCGCGTGATCTCATAGACGCCGAGTGAATGATGGAATCGCGTGTGTTCCGCCCCATGAAACGTCAAAAAGGATGTTCCCAGTTGTTTGATTCGACGTAGTCGTTGAAACTCACGTGTACCGATCAATTGCCAAATCAACTGATCACTGACATAGATATACCGATGAACAGGATCTTTGAAGACCTTCGTTTCCTTTAATTGACCTAATGATTGATACATATGTTTCTCTCCTTTAAATCGTGTCTATGTCGTTGTTGTTCGGTTTTGTCTCCAAGGATTCCTGTCTCCTGCGGCGCTTCGCACAGAAACTTTATACACCCTGTGCTATAATGATGTCGCAAATCTACAATAAAGGAACGAGCCTATGGGAATCGAACTCTTAAAACAAGAACATTATCGTATTTTTGATCAAACGTCACTCGGAACTGCTTTTCATGCGACACAATCGTTTGCGATGGACGACACATTATGCGCTTCCGTTGCAACAGAAGGAGCTGCACTCCGCTCTTGGATTCACCACGAAACTGTCGTCCTCGGCATCCAGGATGCCCGCCTTCCTCACCTTGCTGACGGCGTAGCTGTTTTGCACGAACATGGTTTTTCGCCCGTCGTCCGTAACTCAGGCGGTCTTGCTGTCGTCCTTGACGCCGGTGTCTTGAATATTTCGTTAGTCCTACCCGAACGTGGCGGCATCGATATCGACAGTGGTTACGAAGCGATGCTTGCGCTCGTCCGTGGCATGTTCGCTCAAGAAACGGACGCGATCGTCGCCGGTGAAGTCGTTGGATCGTATTGTCCCGGTTCTTATGACTTATCGATCGCCGGTAAAAAATTCGCTGGTATCTCCCAGCGTCGTGTCCGTGGCGGAGTTGCCGTTCAAATCTACCTCTGTGTTAACGGAAGCGGGAGTCAGCGCGCCGCTTTAGTCCGCGACTTTTACGCGGCAGCGCTTCAAGGCGAGGCGACGAAATTCGTCTATCCAACCATCGTCCCGGAAACGATGGCTTCGCTTGAAGAATTACTCGGTACCTCATTGACGATTGAGGAATGTTTACGTCGTGCCTATGAGGCATTACTTGCGCTCGGCGCTGATTTAACACCAGCGACTTTGACGGAACTCGAGAACGAGCGGTTCTGTGTCAACTTGAGTCGAATGCTTGATCGAAATGAAAAAGCCCTAGGTTAAGAAAGGAGAGAACGTGATGATCCGATTGATCACAGACAGTGGTGCTGATGCACCAAAAGACATGTTAGATGCTTATGATTTTACGATCATGCCGTTCGGCGTATTGATCGACGAAGACACGTTCTTCGACGGAGAATCGATATCTCCAAAACAACTGTATGATAAGATGCGCGATGGCGCAGCACCAAAGACATTCCAAGTAGAAGTCAGCCGGATGGTCGAGGTGTTCACGCGTCACTTCGAACAAGGTGATCCCTTCCTCTATCTCGCTTTTTCAAGTGAGTTATCTGGAACATACCAAACCGCGAAGATGCTCGCAGATGAACTCGCCGAAAAATATCCGAACGTCCCCTATCTCGTGCTCGATACGAAAACCGCTTCAACGGGACAAGGACTATTCGTTCTCGACGTTGCAGAGTATGCACAAACGCATTCGTTTGAAGAAACAGTGGTCTACGCTGAAGCCAAGGTGAATACGATTCGTCATCTGTTTACAGTCGAATCACTCGAATATTTGATGCGCGGTGGACGCGTTTCGCGAGCTAGCGCCTTCATTGGTGGTCTCCTATCGATCTTGCCACTGTTGACCGTCGAAGATGGGAAGCTGATTCCGAAAGAAAAAATCCGAGGTCAGAAAAAGGTCATGAACCGGATCGTCGAGTGGATGGAAGAAGCACGTCCTGCGATTGACGGACACCGAATCATGATTGGTCACGGGGATTCGATCGAACGGGCAGAACAGTTAAAACAATCGATTGAAGCACAATTCTCACCAAGCGAAGTCATCTTGACGATCGCCGGCGCAGCCATCGGTTCACATACTGGACCGGGACTCGTCGTCATTGGTTACGACCTTCCACGTTAACAGCATTCATTCTTACTTCATTTAAAACGGGACAGACTCTTAATCGAGTCTGTCCCGTTTTTTTTAGGAATTATAGCCGAAGAATAGCAGTGCTACGCTTAAGCCGAGCGAGGAGACGATGAACACGATCGCCATCCCACCCATTCCGAAGACCAGCATCTTCGGTAAATCACGTCGCTTCTTTAGAAGGGCTGTCAATAACCCGACGTTGATCAAGAAGACGACAACGAACGGGAGCAACAACATCCAACGCTCTTGCAGTAACGCTAAACCATCCATGATGAGATATCCTTTCAGAAACTACTTCTACTAGTACATAGTAATGATATCAGTCTTCTGTTTTCGACGCTGCCACCGCATCATGAGAATTCAAGTTGACCGTTAACGGCTTTGCTGTTCCTTTACCAGAGAAGTTCTCGATCAACTCTTTGACATCTAATCCTGACGACGCTTTTAACGTCTCTTGCAGTGACGCCATCAAATCCGTTGCGTACCCTGTGACACGGTTCGCACCGCCACCTTCACCACTACCTGTATCGACGACCGTGATCTTATCGATGTTACCGAGTGGTGCTGCAATCTCTTTCGCGTATTCTGGCATCATCCGAATGACCATGTCAAGGATTGCTGCTTGTCCGAATTGTTCGAACGCCTGCGCGATTTTTTCTTTCGCTTCCGCTTCGGCAAGACCTTTCAAACGAATGATGTCTGCTTCTGTTTCCCCTTGTGCTCGCTCAGCGTCCGCTTTCGCAAGACCATCCAGACGAATTCGTTCTGCATCCGCTTTTGCCGATGCTTCAATCCGGTATTTCGTTGCATCTGCTTCCGCATATTGCTTCGCACGGTCCGCTTGGGCAGCTTGCTCAATCGAGTAACGATCGGCATCGGCACGTTTTTTGACTTCCGCATCGTATTGTTTCTCACGACGGAGGATTTCTCGTTCTTCGAGCTCGATTTGTTTTTGACGCTCAATGATTTTGATTTGCATCTGTTGCTCGGTGACTTCTTGTTGTGCACGTGCATTCTCAAGATCATACGCTTGGTCGGCTTTCGCCTTCGCGATATCTTGTTCGCGGCGGTAGTCTGCCATCTTCAACTGATTTTCTTTTTCCGCTTCAGCGATTTCCGTTGCACGTTCGAGTTCTGCTTTTTTCGCATCCTTTGAAGCTTCCGCTCGTTTGATGCGTGTCTCTTTTTCCGCGTCTGCCGTTGCGATGTCCGCATCCCGGCGCACCTGTGCAATCCGTGGTTTCCCGAGTGATTCTAAGTATCCATTTTTATCTCGGACGTCTTTGATCGTAAACGAAACGATGACGAGCCCCATCTTCGCCAGATCTTGTGATGCGACCCGCTGGACTTCTTGCGAGAACTTATCGCGGTTCTTATAAATTTCTTCGACTGTCATCGAACCGAGGATCGAACGCAAATGCCCTTCAAGAACTTCACGCGCTTCCCCTTCACGCTCTTCTTTTGATTTTCCGAGGAACTGCTCTGCTGCTGTTGCAATCTCAGAAATCGAACTGCCGATCTTGATGATCGCCGTTCCATCAGCCATGACCGGTACACCCTGCTCCGTGTACACTTCTGGTGTTGTGACTTCGAGTTTACTCGATAACAAGCTAAGTGGTGTTGCTTGTTGGAAGACAGGTAACACGAATGTTCCGCCGCCGCGAATAATCTTCACCCGGTTGCCGGACTCATCGGTATTAACGTTGCGTCCTCCAAGATAACTACCGGATACGATTAATGCTTCTTCCGGACCAACCGTTCGGTACTTCGTGATGAATAGGACAATCAATGCAACGATCAATGCGACTGCAACGATCGATACGATTAATACTGGATTCATGTAAACATCTCCTTTTTCCATTGTTGGGGGTACGTCACGACAGACGCGACGCCTTGTTTAATCTCGATAACAAGTACCTTTGTTCCTTGTGGTAAGGCAGGACCTTCAAACAGGACGGCTGACTTCGATACACGTCCTGAGACGTCATCAAGTAAAATTTCACCATATCCTTCAGTCGGAATCGGCACGATGACGGTTGCGCTACGCCCTTCTAGCATCTGTTCCGAAAATCCAAGCGACTGTTCGGCTTGTGCCATCGGAACGAACAAAAAAATATGCATCAGCGTCGTCACCAACAACGCGATGACACTGCTGATGATCAAAATCAAAATTGAACCAAGCGGACTCAGTTGTTCGAGTCCGAAGCCGATCGCTGACGTGATGATGACGAAAGATAAGATCAACGTAGGATGGAAAATTTGATCGACACCCGGAATGACGTCTGAGAATAGGATGGACACAAACACACCACAAGCAGCGGCCGCTAACGCATATAAATAAAGTGTACTAACGTCCATTTTCGTTCACCTCGATGTAAGGATGTGAACCATACAGTTCGTGATAAGCCCGCTGATACGCAGTCCGGTTTTCTTCATACAATAAACGAGCCAACTCTTTGTCTCGCTGATCAATCGCCTCTTCTTGACGACGTAAGTATTTTTTTTGCGCGGCAAAATGACGTGCTAATCTTGCCTCAATCGACGGTTCTCGTTCACGCGGCAACTCCTGTTTCATCGCTCCACTCCTTTCTGAAGTACTGGCTTTCTCCCTCTTCTACGCAAACCATCTAGAAAATGTTTCAAAATGAATTCCATTTCTTTTCCTTTCATTAAATAAAAAAACGTTCGTCCCATAAATAGGACAAACGTTTTTGACTAACAAGTATTTATGAGCGGTCGGGACGTCGGACGATTAGTCCGTAATAAAGGACGAGTGCCAAACAATCAAGCGTCATGATAATCAGCCCCATCGGAACGGCCGATTGCTCCCCCATGATGCCGACGAGTGGTGACACGAGCGAACCGACGAGCATCGGGAGTAAACCAAGAAGTGCCGAGGCACTTCCAGCCGTTGCTCCGTAGTTTTGCATCGCTAAGGTAAAACCGAGCGTTGAGATCAAACCAACGCTTGAGACGACGAAGAAAAGTGGAATCATGACGAAAATCAATTGGTCCGTTAACGTTAAAGCGAAGAACAATAAGATACTTGCACTCGCAACAACCGTCAAGCTGATTCGCATCAGACGTTCTGAATCAACTCGACCAGCAAGACGTCCAGCGATTTGAGCCGCTAAAATGATTCCGATTCCGTTTAAGCCGAACAAAAAACTGAACTGTTGCGGCGAAGCGCCATAAATATTCTGTAAGACGAACGGTGAACCGGAGATGTAGGCAAACATCGCGCCCATGACGAATGCTTGCGCGAACGCATAGCCGATGAAGACACGGTCCGTCAACAAACGTCCGAATGTCTTTAACGTCGTCGTCAAATTCCCTTCAACGCGTCTTTCGAGTGGAAGTGTTTCCGGCAAACGCAGTGCAACAGCGAGCAACATCAACGTACTTAAAATCGCCAGCAAGTAAAAGACAAAATGCCAGTCACCGAACCGAAGCAACTGTCCCCCGATGACGGGTGCGAGAATCGGTGCCGTTCCGTTGACGAGGGACAAGGCAGCAAAGAACCGCGTTAATTCCGGTCCTTCGAATAGATCACGAACGATTGCCCGGGAAATGACAATTCCTGACGCTCCGGCTGCCCCTTGGATGAAGCGCAGCGCAATCAACACTTCAATCGTTGGTGCCATCGCACACGCAAGAGAAGCGAGCAGATACGCAAGTAAAGCAATCATTAACGGACGCTTACGTCCACGAACATCACTGAGCGGACCAACGATCAATTGTCCGAGCGCCATTCCGAGCATACAAGCCGTCAAACTCAATTGGATCAGTGACGCACTCGCATCAAACGAGCGTGACATATCCGGAAAAGCAGGTAGATACATGTCGATCGAGAGCGGTCCGAGTGCAGCGAGTGAACCGAGGATCAAGATCAACGTCAAGCGGCCTGGTGTCATCGTCGTCTTTGTCATGACGTCACGTAATCCAAATCATGCAAGACATAAGCGAGGAAAAAGACGACCGATGGATTTTCATATGTCATCTGTACCTTTTTAAGTTGGGCCCGATAACCGGTCTCATACTCGACACCATTTAACTTTCGTTCCATGTTCATTTTGATCAACGCATCGAGTTTATCGATCACATCGACCATTTGCCCTTCGTACGTCTCGTCTTTTGCTTCAACGACGAACCGACGGAACGGTGCTCGGATGTCTTCTGGTAAATTGTTGATCAACGTCTCTCCTTCTGCCCGTTCATAAGCTTCGAAGGCTGCTGCCGTGACCGGCGTCGCATGTTTGACAGGTCCAAGAACATCTCCTGTCGTTCCTTCAACGAGATCATGGCACAAGAGACGAGAGACGACTTCTTCAATGTCGATCGTGACGCCGTATTTTTCTGATTCAATCAATCCATTGAAGATACCAAGCGAAGCTGCACGAAACGCATGTGTCGCGTCGTTATCATCAATCGTATTAAAACGTCCTTTCCAGCGCCGAATCGTATCCATCATCAAGACGTTTTCGATAAAATGAGACATCTCGTCCTCTTCCATGACCGACTGTGTCAAGCGACGGATTGAAGCGAGTGGGTGTCGTTCCAGAACAGCCTGTAATTCCGCTGCTTTTTGTTCGAAAAAGACGGACTCTGTCATCCGTGCTTCCCTGCGTGCATATAACATCGCATCAAACGTATCGATGGCTTCAACGATTCGTCCTTCCGGTGAATCATCCTCTGCATGAACAAGATACGTCGTAAAGGCTGGTTGAAGCGACTTCGAGAGTAAGGCGACGAGCTGTTCACTCGCCTGTTGTTCCATTGCCTGAATGTGTGCATGTAACGTCGGCTCTTTTTTCGTCCGGTGTTTGATTGGTCCGGTGATGACCTCGTTCATGTCATGGAATAGGGCTTTTCCGAGCAATCTCAGGCGGTCGACTGGTGTTTGTCCTTCTGCTTCTTCTAAATAGCTTGCCATCAAACTGAATAAGGCAACACGAAAGCTATGACTGGCTGCGTTATCCGGAAAACGTGGTGCATATTCATCCCACCGTGGAACGTTTTGCATCCGCGTCAGCATCCGAATGAAATTACCGTTTTGCATAAAATCTCTCCTAACGAAAGACGGACAGAGAGTACCCTGCCCGCCATTGTATTATTTTGCTGATTTGGTTGAACTACTTCCGCTACGGAACCAACCAATGATTAAAATCAGGGCAAGTACGACCCAGAAGATCGTTTGCCATAGTGTACTCTCTGGAAACTCATGCGGCAAGACGTCGATTGACGGATGCGCAAGTGTCATGACGACGAGTTTTACGCCAACCCAAGCGACAAGCCAAAACGCTGCTTCTTCGATACCTGGTCGCTTTTGGAGCAAGACAACGAACCAACTCGCAAAGTAACGCATAATGACGAGACCAATGATCCCACTGAAGAAGACGACCCAGAATTGACCTGTATTCAGACCACCAATCGTTCCTCCGATCATCGGTAGTGTCGTTGCCATGGCGACAGCGGCAAGTGTCGAGTCGACAGCGAACGCTAAATCAGAGAATTCGACTTTAACAACCGTCCACCAAAAATTCGGTGAGGCTTTTTGTGAAGCAATCGAGTCCGGTACTTGGTGTTTATTCGATCGTGCCTCAACGATTCCTTTAAACGCCACGTAAAAGAGGTATATCGCTCCGAGTGCCTGAAGCTCCCAAATCGTCGCTAGGTACGAGGCAAAGAAGATTGCGACGAAACGTAAGACGAGTGCCCCGACGAGACCATAGAAAAGTGCTTTTTTGCGCTGATCGTCTGGTAACGGTCGGACTAGGACAGCCATGACCATCGCATTGTCGGCAGATAATAACCCTTGCAAAATAATCAGTACGAGCCCGACGGTCGCATACTGTGTAATTAATCCAATATCCATACTAACGAATCCCCTTTTTTGTTCAGTCTATTCATTATATGCCGGTCGATCGGAAAGAAAAAGATGAAAGCTCGACTGAAGTACTTAACCTTGTGTTTTATTCCCATTGTTTAAGAAAACCTAACACCAAAAAACGACCCGTCATCGACGGATCGTTCCACTTCTTATAAGTTTTGATCAACTTTCTTTTCCGCATCTGGATTTGCTTTCGTTTTTGGTGAAGAGAACCAACCCCAAAGGGCAAGACCGACCATGACCGTCCAGAAGAATGCCTGCCACGGTGTACTGTGAGCAAATCCTTCCGGAAGTTTTAAGGCTTCGAAGACTGTTCCTTCGATTGATGCATGGTATTTCGGATGTTCGAGCGCAAGAACAGCTAGCTTCACACCGACCCAGGCAACGATTGCAAAGGCTGCTGTTTCAAGACCTGGACGTTCTGCAAGTAATTTCACGAAGACACGGGCCGCGAAACGCATGAGAACGACACCCATTAAACCACCCGTTAAGATGACGATGAAGTGACCGGTGTTCAAACCACCGATTTCGCCCGATCCCCAGTTCGGAAGTGCGACTGCTAAAGCAACTGCAGCAAGAATCGAATCGACAGCAAATGCTAAGTCAGCGAATTCAATCTTCGCGACTGTCCGCCAGAATTCACCTTTAGAAACTGGCTCTTCCGACTTCGGCTCTGCATCGAGTTCATTTTCGGCGCCATGATTCTCACCAAGTTTCCTTGCCTTAGCGGTCTTATAAATATGCCGTAATCCCATGATGAGCAAGTACGCTGCTCCAAGTGCTTGGATTTGCCAAATATCGACGAGGAATGAAATCGCGAACAGTGCCGCGAACCGTAAAACGAATGCTCCAGCTAATCCATAAAAAAGTGCTTTCTTTTGTTGTTCTCCTGGTAAGTGCTTAACCATGACCGCGAGTACGAGTGCATTATCTGCCGAAAGTAATCCTTCAAGCGCGATCAAGACGAGTACGACCCAAGCATATTGAAGTAATAACTGCCAATCCATCTCTGTCATCCCTTTCTCTGACTATCTGTAAAATCAAAAATACATTGTATGACTATGACAAAAACAATAATTACACGTTCACCTGAACATATACTATAGGATAATATACCCGATTGCAAGCATGTTATTCCTCCGGCTATGGAATGTGTCGATTTTAAGTCGTGCGAGTTTCGTTTATCGAACGTTCGTGATAAAATTCAAGACAACACTTCTAGTAATGAAACGATGAAACACATTTGCGGAATCATCAGACTTGCTCGTCTCTAGCATTCCTGTCATGTTATTACTATTGAAACACTACAAAAGGACAAAGGGGCCCATAAATATGTCTACCTACCCGATTACGTTACCAACGAAAGAAGAGCGCCATAAGCTGTTCGGTTCGGTACCACCAATCAAAGGAACAAAACCGACTGAAAAAGATAAAATGGTCGACTTGCAAAATACACCGAAGAACTTCCTGTTCGCACTTGACGCTGTTGGAATCTCAAACGTTAAACATCCTGTCGTCATCCAAGACGGGGACAAAACACAAGCGACAGTCGCAACGTTCGAGTTGTCGACGTCACTCGTACAAGACCGTAAAGGGATCAACATGAGTCGCTTAACGGAACAACTTGATCAATATCACAACGAAGGTTGGACAGTCACGAATGAATCACTTATTCAATTCGCGCGTGATTTAGCGGACCGTATGGAACAAACAGAAGGTCAATTGACGATCCGTTACCCATGGTTCTTTACACGTAAAGCACCTGCAACGGGACTTAGTGGGTTGATGAATGCCGAAGTATGGCAAACGGTCAGCGTCAACACGGAAACGAATGAAGCGACATTATCTGTCGGCTTGACGATCAACGTCACGACACTTTGCCCATGTTCGAAAGAAATCAGCGAGTACAGTGCCCACAACCAACGTGGCTACGTCACGATGGAAGCTTCGTTACGTGATGAAGCAGAAGACTTTGACTGGAAACAATCATTGCTTGATGCGGCTGAATCAAATGCTTCTGCCCCACTTCACCCGGTACTCAAACGTCCGGATGAAAAACGCGTGACAGAGATGGCATACGAAAATCCACGTTTCGTAGAAGACATGGTGCGCTTGATTGCTGCTGACCTATACGAAATGGATCCAATTGCTTCGTTCTACGTCGAATGTCGCAACGAAGAAACGATTCACCAACATGATGCAATCGCACGCATCACGTTCGATAAAGACGCACAATAAGCAAGCTCGCCGTATTTCCTCTCCACTAGAGGGAGTACGGCTTTTTTGTTTATCGGCATTGCCCTTCGTTTTGCGAGCGTTTACACTTAACTCGAATGGAGGAATACATATGTTGGAACTGATTCCTTTTTTACTCGAGCGACTTGGTATCATGATCATCTTAGCGTTCATCCTCGCCCAGTGGGGACCAACGCGACGCTTGTTGCGTCAACCGGAAGCAGGTTGGCAATTCCGTGTCCTCGTCCTGTTTTTTGCGACGTATGGGATCTTAAGTAACTATACAGGGGTCAAAGTCGACTTAGCAGAATTCTTGCCCCATGCTTGGCTCGAAGAGGTCGACGGAACATCGGCAATCGCGAATACACGAACGATGATCGTTGTCATCAGTGGGTTACTCGCTGGTCCGCTTGGTGGATTGATGACTGGACTGATCGTCGGGATTCATCGGTATTCCCTCGGCGGGTTCACAGCATTTGCTTGTACGCTTTCGACCGTCATTGCCGGTGGTGTCAGTGGATTACTTCGCCCTTACTGGCGTGACCGACTCGGCAGCCAAGCGTTGTTACCTGTTTGTCTGACCGCTTTTTTGATGCTATTTGAAATGTCATTGATTTTACTGTTCGCCCGCCCCTTTGACGCGGCTGTTGAACTCGTCCAGTTTATCTTCTTGCCGATGACACTCATCAACGTCCTTGGCGTCTGGTTATTTTTATCGATCATCCGTCTTGCTGCGCGAGAAGAAGAAACTGTCCGTGCACGAGAAGCAGAACGGTCGTTGCATATCGCCGATTTGACGCTTCCGCACCTGACGCGTGGTCTACATATCCATACGGCAGAAGCTGTCGCGGAAATTCTGTTGCAGCAAACACGAGCCGAAGCCGTCTCCTTGACGGATCAATCCGTTATCCTTGCTCACCTCGGTATCGGAAGTGATCACCATCAAGCAGGTAGTCACTGGACGACAAAACCAACCGAACATGTTTTACAGGATGGACAAGTTCGTCTTGTGACGGAACGACTCGATATCGGCTGTCCCGTAACGGATTGCCCACTTCAAGCGGGCATCATCGCTCCACTCATCGTCGAGGAAACGACGATTGGAACGTTAAAAGTCTACTATCCGCATGCCGAACTGCTCGACGCCGTGGAAGTCGAACTCATTGAAGGATTAGCAAAACTGTTTTCTACACAACTGGCACTCGGGAACGCACAGCGCCAAGCTGATTTACTGAAGGATGCCGAGATCCGGGCACTCGAAGCACAAATTCATCCACACTTCCTGTTCAATGCCATCAATACGATTTATGCACTGTGCCGAACGGATGTCGAACAGGCACGGACATTGTTGCTCGAATTATCAACGTTTTTCCGTAGTAACCTCCAAGGAGCACGCTCGACGAAAATTCCGCTCCAAAAGGAACTCGAGCATATCGAAGCGTATACGTCTCTTGAAGCTGCTCGTTTTCCAAATCGACCGTTCCTCGATATCGATTTAGCGGAAGAGACGACGTCTTTACTCGTTCCACCGTTTATCTTACAACCGTTGATCGAGAATGCGTTCCTTCATGCTTTTTTAAATGAGCAGACGGGATATGTCGGGGTGACGGCATGGTGTGAGGCAGATCAACTTTACCTCGAAGTCGTCGATAACGGACGCGGGATTGAAGCCTCTCGCCTTGCTCGTCTCGGTCGAGAAGTCGTTCCATCTTCTGGTACCGGTACCGCGTTATTCAATACGGCAGAACGGATTCGAAGCCTGTACGGTGAAAAAGGACAGTTTACGATCACGAGTGACGGTCAAAACGGAACGACGATTACAATTCGCCTTCCCATTGAAGTCAGAAAGGAGAACCAGCATGCGCACCTTGTTGATTGAAGATGAACCGCTCGCACGTGACGAGCTCCGTTATCACGTGACCGCAGCCGGTCTTGAAGTCGTCGGAGAAACCGGTAGTGTCGAAGAAGCGGAACGACTCGTCCGCTCCCTTCAACCCGACTTAGTCTTTCTTGATATCGAGCTGACGGACGGAAGCGGTCTTGAAGTCGCCAAACGATTGAAGTCGATGCCACGTCCTCCGGCTCTTTTGTTTGTAACGGCATATGATGCTCATGCACTTGAAGCCTTTGAACTCAATGCCTATGACTACATCTTGAAACCGTATGATCCGGCACGGATCGTGCGCGCCATCGAAAAAGTCGCACGACCGCTTCCGAAAAAAGCACCTCGACTTGAACGTTTAGCTGTCGAAACGGGAGATCGACTCAAACTCTTATCTCCGCAAGATATTGATTACATCGTCGCTGAAAACGGGAAAACGAAAATCGTAACGGAACATGAAGCGTATCCTTCAAACGAGACCTTACTCGAACTTGAACGAAAGCTTCAAGATCATCGGTTTTTACGGGTTCATCGCTCGTATCTCGTGAACTTATCAGCGATTGACGCGATCGAACCTTGGTTTAACGGGGCTTACAACTTAAAGATTCACCAAATCGATGTGCCGGTCAGTCGGACGTATGTCAAACTATTGAAAGAAGCGCTCGGTATTTGAGTGCTTCTTTTTTGTGATTCAAGGTCCTTTTTCAACCTTTCGTCGTACAAAATCGACAACTCATCTAAAAATTAAAGAAAGCGCTTCCACAACTTGTATACTAAATCCATCATAGTTCATTCAAGAGGAGGAATTTTAGATGAGCGCTACTCCCATCGTCATTGCTGTCATCTGTATCTTATTAATCGCGTATCGTCTCTACGGTACATTCATGGCTGCGAAAGTCTTAAAAATCAAAGATGATCGCGAAACGCCTGCTCATAAACTAGCGGACGGAAAAGATTACGTTCCAACGAACAAATGGGTCTCATTCGGACACCATTTTGCGGCAATCGCTGCTGCTGGTCCACTCGTCGGACCTGTCCTTGCTGCTCAGTTCGGCTACCTACCCGGCTTACTGTGGCTCTTGATCGGTGCCGTCATCGGGGGAGCGGTCCATGATATGGTCGTCCTGTTTGCCTCGATGCGTCAAGATGGTCAATCGTTGTCCGAAGTCGCTAAAAAAGAATTAGGTCCCGTCGCTGGTTTTTGTGCCGGTCTTGCGATGCTCTTCATCATCACGATTACGATGGCGGGACTATCGATGGTCGTCCTGCACGCACTTGAACATAATCCATGGGGCACATTCGCTGTCTTCTCGACGATTCCGATCGCGATGCTCGTTGGGATTTACTTACGTAAAGGTGGTAACCTAGCCCTTGCTTCAACAGTCGGTTTTCTACTCATCTTAGCTGCGATTGGTTTTGGTCCTCAGTTGACGGAAACATTCATCGGTGACTGGTTCGACCTGTCCTCTCGTCAGCTCGCAATCGCTCTACCGATTTATGCATTCTTCGCTGCGGCACTGCCTGTATGGCTCTTGCTCGCACCACGCGACTATCTATCAAGTTTCATGAAGATCGGTGTTTTCCTTGCCTTAATCGTTGGTGTCTTCATCATCAACCCGGACATTCGATTCCCAGCATTCACGAAGTTCGTTGATGGCGGTGGTCCAATCATCGCTGGTCCAGTCTGGCCATTCATCTCGATCACGATTGCCTGTGGTGCAATCTCTGGTTTCCACGCTTTCGTTGGTTCTGGTACGACACCGAAGATGATTAATCGGTGGAGTGACATCAAACCGGTTGCTTTTGGTGCCATGCTTGTTGAATGTCTTGTTGCCGTCATGGCATTGATTGCTGCGACATCTCTTGAAGTCGGTGATTACTTTGCCATCAACTCAACACCAGAAGTATTCGCAACTCTAGGTATGAGCACGGTCTACTTGGATGATTTATCTCGTGAAATCGGACTCGACCTTGCAGGTCGAACGGGTGGTGCCGTTTCACTCGCCGTCGGTATGACGTTCATCTTCCGCGCCATCCCATGGTTCAAAGAAATTGCCGGTTTCTTCTTCCAATTCGTCATTCTGTTCGAAGCGGTCTTCATTTTAACTGCAATCGACGCAGGAACACGTGTCGCCCGTTACTTGATTCAAGATTTCTTCGGTGAATTCTATAAACCACTCAAACGCGTCGACTGGATTCCAGGTGCAATCTTTGCTTCAGCACTCGGTACGTTCTTCTGGGGCTATCTCCTGTTCTCAGGTGACATCGGTTCGATTTGGGCATTATTCGGGGTATCAAATCAGCTGATGGCTTCAATCGGCTTGATCATCGGAACGACGATCATCTTGAAAATCGCCGATAAAAAAGTCTATGCCCTGACGACGTTCATCCCGCTCGTCTACCTCCTGATCACAGTAACATTTGCTGATATCTGGATGGTCGCAAACGTTTATGCAAATCCAGATTCTCCAGGATTTAGCGTCTTGAATACCGTCTTATCCGTAACGATGGGACTGCTCGCGATCGTCATTACGATCTCAGCCGTCAAGAAATGGATTGAACTATTGAATTCACCACGTTGGGAAAATCAAAAACGTTCTGCGTAAGCGGATTAGTTATATGATAAAAGGCAGTGGACGCATCCACTGCCTTTTTCGTATCTCATGCTTAGAACGGATTATAAAATCGATTGCCATCATGGAAAGTGACGACAAACGAGAAGATCGTCAAAAGTACTACACAACTGATGGCGACATAATCAATTCGTGTCATCGTCTGTTGGTTGTACCACGTCCGCTTTCGTCCCGCACCAAATCCACGGAGATCCATCGCATTGCTGACGGTTTCAATTCGTTCGAGACTCGTAAACAGCAACGGAAGTAAAATCTGGATGCTATTACGCGCCCGTTGCCAAAGCGAACCATGCGAGACGGCAATTCCCCGCGCTTCCTGAGCGTTCGCAATCGTCCGAAAGTCCGCTTGTACGTCTGGAATATAACGGAGCGCTAATGAGACAGCGAAGGCGATTTTATACGGTACACCAATCCGGTTCAACGAGGACGCGAATTCTGTCGGATGGGTCGTGACGAGAAACAACACAGCAATCGGAACGATCACACTGTATTTTAAGATGAGATTAAACAAATAAAATAATTGTTCTGATGTTATCGTAAAGCGACCAACGCCTTCAAATAAAACGTGACGCGAACCGTAGATTTCAACGCCCTGCTCTGGTTCGAATAGATAAACGGCGAGTGCATTAATCAGAACAAATATTGCTGTAAAGATCAAAACGAATCGGACTTCCCGAAACTGAATACGTGACAATCGGAATAACACGATGCTGACTAAACCAAGAACAAGTAAGACACGTGTATCATAGGTAAACATCGTTGCTGTCGTAAATAACAAGAATCCGATCAGTTTCGTCGTTCCCGTCAATCGATGAATCGGTGACGCTTTTTCAATATAGCCAAGCATTTCTACAGCCATTGTTCCCGCTCCTTTCGCTCCGCCGTAATCACGGACTCGATGAATCGTTCCGCATCGATGTCGAGATGTTTCGCTATCGTAAAGAGCGATGTTTGCTTTAAATGGGCATGATGCAGCAACTGTTCTTGATTTAGCAGTCCAAATGACGTTCCGGCGTAACGGATGCGTCCAGCTTGCACCAGGCAGACTTGATCGCTGTACTCTAAGACGAGATGCATATCATGCGTGATGATGAGTAACGTCATCCCCTCTTGTTTCAATCCTTCTAAAAAGCCCATCATATCCGAATAATGCCGGTAATCTTGACCAGCTGTCGGTTCATCGAGAATCAAGATATCCGGTCGTCGAACGAGAATCGAAGCAATCGTCACCCGTTTCTTCTGACCAAAACTTAGTGCTTGGATCGGCCAATTGCGAAACGGATATAATCCGCAGCGACGTAACGTCTGCTCGAGACGCTCGTTTTCTTCCGCTTCACTCAATCCGAGTGTCTGCATCCCGTAGCGAATTTCCTCCTGCACGAGGTGCTTCGAAATCATATGATTCGGATTTTGCAGGACGAATCCGATTGACCCTGCCCGCTCGGCGATCGGTTGGTGCGTAATGTCGGTCCCGTTAAGTAGGATTCGGCCACTCGTTGACCGTTGATAACCACTCAACACTTTCGCAAGCGTTGATTTCCCTGCACCATTCTGACCGACGATCGTTGTCAGTGTTCCTTTTTGAAAAGTCGCCGTCACATCTTCAAGCACTGGCGTTCCTTGATGATAATGAAACGCCAACTGCTCAAGTTCAAGCAATGAATCAGAGATTGCAGCCTCTTTTTGAGGAGCTTCTTCTAAACGTTCTAACACGTCTTTCTGGTTGAACTGCTCTAAAAAAGGATCGATGCGGCTCGGCTGATCTACAGACTCCACGGTCATGCCAGCCCAGCGTGCGGCACTGACATAGAGGGGTTCACGCAATATTGCTTGTTGCAGTTTTCCGTTACTTAAGATGACGTCAGGATGATGATCGGCGATAATTTCTCCGTCGACCATGACGATGATGCGATCAAATGGAATGACCAGTACATCCTCGATTCGGTGTTCAACGACGATCAGTGTTCGGTTCGTATCGCGTTGCAGTCGATCCATTAACATCATCGCTTCTTGACCCGCTACCGGATCGAGATTTGCGAGTGGTTCATCAAACAATAAGATATCCGCATCTTCGACGAGAACTCCAGCCAATGCCGCCCGTTGTCGCTGACCTCCTGATAAATCATTTAATCGCGCTTGCAAAAGCGTCTCGACGTCCGTCATCCGTGCGACGCGTTCGACGATCTCGTGCATTTCCGGTCGCCCTGTCTGTTTGTTCTCGAGCGCAAAGGCAATGTCTTCGCCAACCGATAAACCAACGAACTGCGCATCTGGATCCTGTAACACCGTGCCAATATGCAGCGAACGATCAAATAACGATAACGTCCGGGCATCCTGCCCTTTGATCAGAACCTGTCCTTTCCACGTTCCCGGGTACGAGAATGGAATCAACCCATTGATGCACTGAGCAAGCGTACTTTTTCCTGAACCCGAAGGTCCAACAATTAAGATGCGTTCGCCTGCTTGAATCGTTAACTGAATCTGCCGGAGTGTCGGTTCCGACTGACTCCGATATGTAAATGAAAAATCCTGAAATTCAATCACGTTTGTCATGTCTTTCTCCCCCCAAGCTAAATGAGCTATGTCCCTGCCGTTTCTTCGCACAGGATCATAGCTCATTCGGTCAAACTTCGCGTTTCAAGCTGCCTGCTTTACTTCTTGTTTTGGCATACGTGACGAGTAATAACGTTCCGATGACACCGACTGTCAAGATGTTTGATGTCGCAGCGACCGCACCTTGAACGAAGACTTTATTCGCCGGCTCCGTGTAAATTAAAATATCGAGTACAGGTGCGATGATGATCCAACCAATCGCTTGCACGATGGCTTGTGTGGCGTTGAATAAAACGATTTTACGAGTCGTCAATCCGCCTTCTTCTAAACGAATTCGGTTAGCAATCAATCCGATACCAAACCCGACGAACCCGGAGACGATGACCCAACTCCACCACGGGGAACCGTATAAAATCGCATCTTTTAAGCCATGACCGATCAGACCGATCAAGCCGGCTGTAACCGGTCCGAACAAGACCGCCATGAATGCGAGAAATGCATAGGCTGTCTCGATTGACGTGTTCGGTACGCCTGTCGGAATCGCAGCGAATCGACTTAAAATGATGAATACAGCTGCTCCGATCCCAGTTGCGACGATTTGTTTTGTCGTAAATCCTTTCATGTTCGATCTCCTCCTTTAATGTGTTGTACGCTAACACTCCAATCATTTCCGATTCCAACTTCAAATGCATGTGCAAACGAACCTTGATTCAAGGCAAGAGCAATCTGATCCAGCGAATTGATGTAGACGACTCCTGAACCGACCGGCACATCGGCGAACGAATGACCGAAGAGCAGTGTTTGTTCGTAGACGATCCGGTCTCGGTACGAAACCCTTACCTTGACGTGGTTGCCGATATCAAGACCCACCTGGCGGACGAGCGTGACCGGGATGTTCGTCCAGACGTTTCCGAAGCGAACATCGAGAATCTCGACGATACCGGTAACACCGTTGTCCGACGATGAAGCAAATGTCCGGTCGAGTAAGACGAGTTCTTCAGTAGGTAAAAGCGGTCCCACCTCTTCGAACGTGATGACGTGACTCGATAATCGCGCACCCGTGAAGGCAAAGATATCTCGTCCGTGAAACGTATACGATTCACCCATCCGAGGCAGACGATGCCGTCGATCATCGAGTTGTCTCACTTCCGCAATGTATCCGGCTTGCCAAAGATGCGTCAACGTCCCATTATCCGGTGTAATGATGTATTGATTGGTCCGTGTTCGCGCGACGACACTCTTTCGCCTCGACCCGACACCCGGATCGACGACAGAAACGAACACCGTTTGCTCCGTCCAGTACGGCACCGTCTGTAGTAACCGATAGGACGCTTCCCAAATGTGGAATGGCGGAATGTCATGCGTTAAATCAAAAATCCGAATCTCCGGATTGATGCTATGGGCAACCCCATACATCGCACTGACCGCCCCGTCACTCACACCAAAGTCTGATTGCAATACCAATGCTTCTGCCATCTCGTCATCCTCCTCCTGCGGGAACGTCTCCACAAAAAAAGACACCACGCCCTTATTTCTCAGGACGTGATGTCTGATCACGTGGTACCACCTTCGTTCATGACTCAACTCACGCTCAGCCACCTCTAGGAGTACGAGACTCCATGGAATGCTAACGGTATCCTTCCTACCGGTCGGTTCTACTGATGAACACGGTTCACGTTCTTCCGACTGCTCCGGGACCATCTTCAAGTATCGAAATCGTCTCATTTCCAGCAACAGAGACTCTCTATCGATTTCCAATCACTTTACTCTTCCCATCTACACATGCAGATTCAGTTGTCTGAAAATTTAAATTAATAGTACAACCGTTTTATTCCTGGCGCAAGGTTTTTTACTCAGAAATCTTTAAATTCGTCGTCCGGATCGTTCCCCATGGTGACACATCCGCTCGGACTTCCAGTGCTTTTGCTTTTTCGTATTGTTTTCCGCTTCCCTGTTCGACATAATACTGCGTCAACTGCGGAATCGATACATATTGATCGTAATAATCGCCGGCGACACTTCCGAAGAATCGTTCATTCGAAATCCGATCGATTTGAGCATAACCGGAAGCATTTGTTTTGAAGCTGACATAGACACGTCCGTTTTGAATCCTCGGACCAGGTTTTAAATCTGGGTACTGAAGCATCACGTATTCGCCGTAAACGGGATCAAACGGATCAAACGGTTCTGCCCGAAAACGGTACGATGTCCCGAACCAGGAGGTCGCAAAAAAGCTGACGATCAACAGACCGACGGCGCATGTCTGCAATATTGGTATCAGATAACGCTTCATGACGTCACACCTCCTTTACGGCGTAACCACCATAAGACACCGGACAATAAGAAGATGAGTAGCGCACCAATGAGGAAAAATAAGGACATGTTTAAACGATCCCATGCATATATGACATATATCGCAATTTGAACGAGAATGAAATAGAGAAAGGCTGGCCAGACGACTGCATGACGGCGTTCTTGATATAACAGATACAGTAGCGCGGATAATTCAAAGAGAATGGCAAGTAGAATTGCCTGTTCATCAATCCAGAGTACTCCGACGAATCCAAGCGGTACGATGAACAACAATCCACGACATTTTTGATAGAGAAAGATTCCTAGACCGGTGGAGACGATAGCTAACAGTACCGCTTCTGTCACGGAGGGTAATACGACGTTTGATTCCGCACGAACGGATAAATAGATGATCGAACTGATAGCAGCGACGACCAGATAGACCATCTCGACGATACGGCGATTGGATTCCTCACGAACAAGCCAGAGAACTGGAACAAGCAAAAATAGCGTCCAAATCGGCCACAGGAATCCGTCATATGATACGAGGAGAAACAAGGATAGACCGCTGAAAAAAAGAAACAGCCAGCTAAATAAAAGCGACGGCAGCTGTTGACTGAAGTAAAACCAGCTGAACGAAAGTATAATCATAAGACTAAAGGACGTCCAGTCAAGATAACTCGCCTGCTCCTGACCAAATCCCCCAAGACTCGTGAAGATCGTCCATCCGGAAAGAAAGGCGACGACACCGTATGCCTCATGACGCCAAAGTACATAATGTACTAACGCGGCGACAAACACACACCAACCGAGTAATGATCCTTCCATCGGCAAATGAAAACTTTGAACCACGACGAGAATTGAGGCACCAAATGCTAGGATTCCACCGATTCGAAAGACAATCGGATGAAGAATATGACGACGTTCCGAAAGATCTGCCACGATGTAACAGCTCCACATGAGTACTACGACGAGTCCGATTTTCCAGCCGACTGGCATCGCTTGCCAATTAGCAGCCAAAAAGCTGAATACAGCCAATACGACGAAGGTACCTCCAATGATTAATAACAAAGGCAGACGTTGTTTTGTTGAACGTTGATTTTCATAGTTCAGAATTCGTTCAACAGTTGCTTCATCCAAAAGACCTGCATCTTGCCACTCTCTTATTTTACGAAACTGCTTCACCGTACCCACCTCCTTCGAAGTGTTAGATACTAATTAAATTCCCGATTTAACACTGTCTCAAGCCCAGATTCACAGGGATTATAAGCTATTTGTTCCGTTTGTCACCGAATGTTGACAGACAAAAAAAGTCAAGGAAGACGGGCTTCCTTGCCTTTTTTTGATTTGATCATTTAAACACGGAAACGGGCAACGAGTACCTGTAGTTCTTCCGCCATATCGGATAATACTTTGGCGGATTGCGAAATCTCTTCCATCGCACTCAACTGTTCTTCCGTCGTCGCTGCGACTTGTTTCGAAGCGGACGAATTCTCTTGCGCGATATGTGCGATTTCCGTCGCTGACGCAGATACTTCTTGGACGTTCGCTGCAATTTCTTCGACCGTCGCCGTCACGTCTTCGATCCGTGGCGTCATTTCCTGCGTTCGTTCGAGAATCTTTTGGAAACGCTCTGCTGATGCTTCTGTCGTCGACAAACCGGCTTTCGTCTGTCCTGAGACTTCCTTCATCATCGTGACCGACTGATCCGTCTCCTGTTTAATGTTTTGAATCAGCTGTGCAATCTGTTTCGTTGAATCCTGTGATTGCTCTGCTAGTTTACGCACTTCACTCGCAACGACAGCGAATCCTTTTCCATTTTCGCCTGCGCGTGCTGCTTCGATTGCTGCGTTCAGTGCTAACAAATTGGTTTGCTCAGCGATACCGTTGATGACATCGACGATTTTTCCGATTTCATTCGAACGATGGGCGAGTGAGCTGATGACACCACCGAAGTTTTGAACGGAGGCATCGATTTCTTTCATCTGCTCAACGTTCTTCAGCACAGCAACTGTTCCATTCTCGGCTTCTGTTGCCGTTGAACGTGACAATTCCGAGACATCGGTTGAGCTCTCAGCGATTCGCATGATGCCTGCTGTAATCGATTGGAGCGAAACAGCATTCGCATCGAGTTGACGTTTCGATTGATCCGCCCCTGCTGCGACCTGTTGAATCGATCCCGCGATTTGCTCAGAAGCGGAAGTCGTTTGGGCAGAGTTCGCCATCAATTCCTGAGAAGAGCCAGCTACTTGTGTAATCGACTGATCGAGATTAATGATGATCGAACGAAGTGAGTCAACCATGACGTTAAAGCTTTGGGCGACTTGACCGACCTCATCATTTGATTCAACGATGACGGGCTCCGTCAAATCACCAGATTGAATCCGTTCTGCTCCACGTGTTAAATGACCGAGTGGGCGAAGAATCGAGCGAAGAATGAAGTAGATGAAGATGGCTGCGACGAGCAACATCCCGCCGATGACAACAAGCGTCGTCCAAAGAATACTCGATGTCGCATCCGTGATTTCATGATCGTACAGTGTTCCGGCAACCTTCCACTTCGTCAGGTCGTTCGTCATGAAGTCCATCTGTTTGCCTTTGTTTTCAAACTCATAGCCAAACTGCCCTGCTGGGTTAGCGTAAAGTGATGACACCCATTTGCCTGTCGCTTTCTCACCTGGTTTTAATGTCGGATGCGTAACGATTTTTTTCGTAGAATCAAGAATCATTACGTATCCTTCTTTTCCGATTTTGATCTTTTTCGCGATTTCCGCGATCCGGTCGACATCGACATCAATCGCCACGACACCTTTTCCGTTACCAGTCGTCTGCGAGAGCGTGACCATCATCTTGTTCGAGGCAGCATCGACGTACGGATCCGTGATGACGACCTTACCACCTGCTGCTTCTGCCGATTGATACCACGAGCGTTCCCGTGGATCATAATCATCTGGCATGACCTGTTCCGGGAAAATATTCATATCCCCGTCCGTCGTCGCGAAATAGATGTTCGCCGCCTGCGGATGCATATCGAGATATTCAGTCATTTTTTCCTTTAACGCAGCATTTTGTTTTCCTTTTTGATAGAGCGTTCCGTCAATTCGGTCCGCAAAAAAGGCGACATCGCGCCGCATCGGATCAATGATGTTTTGAATCTCATCATTCATCCGGTCGACTCCACTATGAGCAGATTGAAGAATCTGTTCCGTCATCTTTTGTTTCGCGAGGTCATATGCGACAAAGCCGATTACTAATGCAGGAATCATCAAAAGTAGAATCGATGTCACGATTAATTTTTGTTTGATGCTCATTGTTCGTTTGATCTTTTGTTCCATGTGTCACTCCATTCTCGAGTGCAAGGACTCGCTATTCTACCTTCTCTATCGGAAGAATAACGAAAAATGTTCATAGAAAAATCGATAAACGTGTACTAGTTCACATGAAAAAAGACGACTCAGTTCGAGTCGTCTTCCTTAGTAACGCTTACCCTTATGCTTCTTGATCGCCCTTCCAGTTCATCATACCGCCTTCGACGTTGACGATGTCGTATCCATATTGCTCGAGGAAACGACCGACGTTTTCGCTCCGCGCACCCGCTTTACAGATCAAGTAGTAGGTTTCGCCTTCTTGCAATTCCGTATAGCGTTCGCCGATCTCAGACATCGGAAGGAGGCGGACGTTCGGAATATGTCCTGCATCGTATTCATCCTGCTCACGGACGTCGACGACATGCAACGCCTCACCTGCCTCTAATCGTTCTTGTAACTCATCTACATGAATCGTTTTCATTTCGTATGACCTCCTGTATGGTTCTGTCGTAAGTGTAGCAAATCTATCATTAAAACAAAACGAAACGGTTTGATACGAAGCGTCAAAAAAGCGGATCCGTTTCCGGATCCGCTCGTTTCCTTATTCTCCTGATGCCTGACGCGTCGACTGACGTGTCTCCTTATGCATTCCCCGTGCATAATAGACAGCAATCAGAATCGCATACCACAGTGGTCCAACGACCAGAGCGATCCGTGTACTTGCGTCAAATGCCATCAAGACGATGACACCGGCAAGCGCCGCGAGGGCGATATAGTTCGCAATCGGGAAGAACGGAACACCAAATTCTGCTGAACCGTGTACTTTCCGTGCTCGCATCTGAGCGATTAGAATCATTGCCCACGTCCAGACGGCGCCAAACGTCGCAATACTCGTAACGATCGCAAAGACGTCTTCCGGTAAGAAATAGTTCAAAGCGACACCAACGAGTAAGGCAACACCTGACAAGATCGTTGCAAGTGCTGGAACACCGTTTTTTGAGATTTTCGAGAAACGACGTGGTGCTTCACTGTTCTCGGATAAGTTCATCATCATCCGGGCTGTAGAGAAGATACCCGAGTTACATGACGAGAGTGCTGCCGTTAAGACAACGAAGTTAATGATGCCGGCTGCTGCCGGAATACCAAGTGAATCAAATAATAATACGAACGGACTGCTGTTGTTCGCACCGACTTGATCCCATGGATAAATCGATAAAATGACGAAGAGCGCCCCGATGTAGAATACTAAGATTCGAAGGAAGACGTTGTTAACAGCTTTTCGAATCGTTTTTTTCGGGTTCTTCGCTTCCCCTGCTGTGACCCCAATCACTTCAATTCCTAAGAAGGCAAACATGACCATCTGCATGGCAAGGAGTACTCCACCGAATCCGTTCGGCAGGAATCCACCATGTGACCAAAGGTTCGAAATCCCAACCGGTGTGCCGCCGTTTCCAAGACCAATGACGATCGTCAAAGTTCCTAAGATGATCATGGCGACGATCGCGACGATTTTAATCAACGCAAACCAAAATTCGAATTCACCATAAAATTTAACAGCAATGAAGTTGATGCTTGTCATCAAGACAAGTGCTGCTAGTGCCCATACCCACCCCTGGGAATCTGGGAACCATACTTTCATGTAAATACCGACTGCTGTGATTTCCGCCATACACGTAAAAATCCAGAGTAACCAATAATTCCAACCCGTTAAAAAACCAGCTAATGGACTGACATACTTTCGGGCATACTCCGCAAAACTACCAGCGATCGGCTCCCGCACTGCAAGCTCCCCAAGTGCTCGCATGATAATGAAAATGATGACACCACCGATAAGATAACCAAGTAAGATCCCTGGACCTGCCAATTGGATCGCTTTCGCTGATCCGAGGAAGAGTCCAACACCGATTGCCGCCCCCAGCGACATGAGTGTAATGTGACGTTCTTCCAGTCCCCGATTCAACTCTGTCTGTTGTTTCATTTTTACGACGTCCTTCCAGTCTCTGTTTGTTTCTTAGCAGTTCCCCGTACCGCTACGTTGTCAGTATAAAGAAGATGTGTCGATTTTGTAAACGTTTTCAATGTATATTTTTCACTAAATCCACATACTCGGAATATTCTGATTACGTTAGCAGTATAAAAAAGGAACTACCTGTTACTATGTAGTATACAGGATAGCTCCTTTCGGAAAGTTACAATCGTTATTCAACTTTAGCAAGTGGCACATCTGCTGTTTCGGACTTCCCGGTCAATCGGAAGATCCCGTTCAATAGCAATGCTGTTAGTGAACCAGCGACGATCGGGCTATCCGTCAAAACGCGAATTTGTGATGGGAGACCTGCTACGATTTCAGGATTCATGCTAATTCCTAGACCAATTCCGAGCGCGAGTGCCACCGTGATGACGTGCTCGTTCTTCGAAAAATCGACCCGTGATAGGATACGGATCCCGCTTGCCGCGACCGTTCCGAACATGATCAACATCGCTCCACCAAGAACAGGTTTTGGAATCAATGTCGTAAACGTCGCTACTTTTGGTAAGAAACCGAGCAAGATCAAAAATCCACCCGCAAATAAAATGACTTTGCGTGTCTTTACGCCAGTCAACTGAACTAGACCGACGTTTTGGCTATAGGTCGTGTAAGGGAAACTATTGAAGATACCACCAACGATCGTCGCGACACCCTCTGCTCGGTAACCACGCGCTAGATCCTTATCCGTCAAACGACGGTCCGTGATTTCACCAAGTGTCAAGAACACACCTGTCGATTCAACCATCGAGACGAGACCAACGAGCGTCATTGTCAAGATGGCAGTTGCATTGAATGTCGGTACACCGAAGTAAAATGGTGTCACCATTTGGAACCATGATGCTTCTGCCACCGGACTGAAGTCGATCATTCCCATGCCAAATGCAACGAGTGTACTGATCATCACAGCAATTAAGACAGCTGCCGCTTTTGAGAAGACCGTACCGTAGCGATTCAAGATTAAAATCAAGACGATCGTTAATCCGGCGAGTCCGAGGTAACGTAAGTCACCAAAGTCTTTCGCTCCCTGTCCGCCTCCGATATCGTTGATCGCAGCCGGAATCAAGGAAATCCCGATGATCGTCACGACGGAACCAAGGACAACCGGTGGGAACAGGACCGCGATCTTACTAAACCAACCTGAAATGACGAGAATGATCAGCCCACTGGCAATCAAAGCACCGTAAATCGCTGTAATGCCTTGAAGACTTCCAATCGCAATCATTGGACCGACTGCTGTAAAGGTACAACCAAGTACGACTGGAAGACCAACACCTGTGTATTTCGTGACGAGTACTTGTAATAAGGTCGCAACGCCACACATGAAAAGATCAATCGCCACTAAATAAGCAAGTTCTTCTCCTGACAATCCGATCGCACTCCCGACGATCAGTGGAACAACAGCTGCTCCCGTGTACATCGCAAGCACATGCTGAAGTCCGAGACTGGCTGCTTTGAAGTTTGATAGTCTCATACGGTCACCGAGTCGACGAATGTCGCTTTTCCGTCCTTCAATGACTCAACACGCGCGAGTGACTCGACACGGAATCCAGCTTCGATCAGTTTTTGACGTCCCGGTTGGAACGACTTTTCAATGACGATTCCAAATCCAGCGACTTCTGCCCCTGACTGTTCAACGAGACGAGCGAGACCAAATGCTGCTTCTCCGTTTGCGAGGAAGTCATCAATGATCAGAACACGTTCACCCGGTTGCAGGTATTTCTCTGCGACCGTGATTGTATTCGTCTGTTGTTTCGTAAATGAGAAAACTTCAGCTGAAATCGTTCCTTCGTTCAATGTGACCGATTTCGTCTTACGAGCATAGACCATTGGCACGCCAAGACGAAGTGCTGTCATCATTGCCGGGGCAATACCTCCCGCTTCGATTGTCAAAATCCGCGTGATACCAGCATCTTGAAAGCGTTCCATGAACTCATAGGCGATTTCCCACATCAACGTCGGATCAACCTGATGATTTAAAAAAGCATCCACTTTCAATACTTGATCCGATAAGACGATTCCCTCTTGATTAATCATGTCGTGTAGACGTTTCATACATGCATTCTCCTCTTTAAAAAACGAAAAAACGTACAGCCGCTACCCGGGGGCAGCCACTGTACGCCAAAAAAGAGAGCAGTAACTCACCACCCGTAGTCGGATCGTTACGGCGATCCGGTAGAGACTCGTGGGCCAATTCCCACTATTATACGAGCGTTGCTATACGTTTACGTTTCGTGATTTTCGTGATGTTTACCATTGTACGGGGTTTAGCGAAAAAGTAAAGACTTTTTCACACTGTGCTTAGGCTTGGCGTTCTTCGACCGCTTGTGCCGCCGTGATGATCGCGAGTTTGTAGACATCTTCTTCGTTGCAACCGCGTGAAAGATCGTTGACCGGTTTGTTCAAACCTTGAAGGATCGGACCGATTGCTTCGAAGCCACCAAGACGTTGTGCGATTTTGTAGCCAATGTTTCCAGCTTCAAGACTTGGGAAGATGAAGACGTTCGCTTGACCCGCGACATCTGATTCTGGTGCTTTTGATTTTGCGACACTTGGAACGAAAGCAGCATCAAATTGAAGTTCGCCATCGATCGCAAGTTCTGGTGCGCGTTCTTTTGCGATACGCGTTGCTTCAACGACACGCTCTGTCTCTGGTGATTTTGCTGAACCTTTTGTTGAGAAGCTGAGCAATGCGACTTTCGGATCGATTCCGAATGTTTTCGCTGTTTTCGCAGATGCGATCGCGTTCTCTGCTAGGTCGTTCGCATCCGGTGCGATGTTGATCGCGCAGTCTGCGAAGACGTATTGCTCATCGTCACGAACCATGATGAAGACGCCAGATGTTTTTTTATAGCCTTCTTGCATTTTGATGATTTGAAGTGCCGGGCGAACTGTATCACCTGTCGCGTGCATCGCACCCGATACAAGACCTTCTGCTTGTCCAGTGTGAACGAGCATTGTACCAAACGTGTTCACGTCTTTTAAGATGACAGCACGTGCTTGTTCTTCTGTTGCTTTCCCTTTACGACGCTCAACGAAAGATGCGACGAGCTCATCAATGCCAGCGTAAGAAGCAGGATCGATTGTATCAAGTCCAGTTACATCGATGCCGTTCGCTGTTGCTGTTTCTTCAATTTGTGCACGCGGTCCGATGACGACCGGTGTGACAAGACCGTCTTTCTTCAAACGGACAGCTGCGCCGAGAACACGCGCGTCAATTCCTTCTGGGAAGACGATTTTCGGTTGGTGCGCTTTAATCTTTTGTTCTAACATATCGAATAATTGCATGAGTTTCTCTCCTTTTTTAGGTAAACACGACGACGTCGATTTGATCCATTTTCTTTTCCACCGTTTATTATACACAGTTCTCAATCGTTGTTAAAACAATTTGCAAAAAAGTTATCTAACAAAAGCACTGAAGCCATATTCCCTGACTATTACAGTCCTTTTAAAGAATAGTACAGAGACTTTTTTAAGTAAAATATTGTCCCTTTCTCCTTTTACCCACTCCCTGCTCTTTTCATGTGTTACGATCTCGTGGACAAAAATTTTTAAGACAAAGCCTTTTATATAGAATGTGATAAGATAGGATATGGAAAAAGACAATTTATTTCAGACTCAGGAGGTCATCCCATGCAACACCAAACATCTGAACCGACTGCTACGCAACAAGCCGCTGAAACACTCGACGGCTGGTATACATTACATGATTTTCGCCGGATCGATTGGTCACGCTTAAAACAAGTCGACGCGACAGAGCGCGCGCGCATGATTGAAGAGTTCCAAGCCTTCCTCGCAGAGCTTTCTGGGGTGGAAGAAGCTAAAGACGGAAGCCACGCACTTTATACGATCATTGGTCAAAAAGCAGATCTCGTCTTGATGGTTCTTCGTCCTACGATGGAACAAATTCAAGACGTCGAAGTCAAGATGCAGAAACTCGATCTCTATGATTATTTGGTTCCAACATATTCTTATGTCTCTGTCGTCGAACTTGGTACGTACCGTGGTTCAGGCGAAGGAAACCCATACGAGAATCCATATGTGCGTGACCGCCTCTATCCGATCCTGCCACAAGCGAAGCACATCTGCTTCTATCCAATGAGCAAGTCACGTCGCGATGGCGACAACTGGTACACGCTCTCGATGGAGAAACGAAAAGAACTCATGTATCGTCATGGTATGATCGGTCGGAGTTATGCTGGGAAAATTCAGCAAATCATCGGTGGATCAACTGGATTCGACGATTGGGAATGGGGCGTCACACTCTTCTCAGACGACATTCTCCAGTTCAAGAAAATCGTTTATGAAATGCGTTTTGATGAAGTCAGCGCGAAGTACGGTGAGTTTGGTGAATTCTTTATCGGCAACCGTCTCGAAAGTGAACGATTAGATACTCATTTTGCACTTTAATGTGTTGAATGACGTTTGATTGAAATATCTCATGGGAATATACTCCTTGCGGCTATAAAACAGTAAGTTGAATGACGTAAGGAGGAATTACCATGGGGAATGCTATGAACCGATCGACACGATCGCGTGAATTGCAATTCGCTGTGCTTTCAAAAGAGCTGAAACCGGTTGCAGATCGTGTACTGGATCGCTATGAGCAAGCATTATCGAAGCTAAACAAAACACAAACGACAAAACGATGAATTCGTTTTGATACCTGCGCCCACTCGATATCGAGTGTGCGTTTTTCGTATAAAAAAGACCGTTCTTCTCCATGACGGAAGAAAAACGGTCAATCCTCATAATCCTTTGTAGGCACCAATCGCGACAAAGATCCAGGCCGCGATGAATAAGACGCCACCGATCGGTGTGATAGCTCCCAGTTTCGTCACATTCGTCAACGCCATGACGTACAGACTACCGGAGAAGAAGACGATTCCAGCGAGCATCAGCCAAGCAGCCAACGACCATTGTGGAATCGATGCTTTTAATAAGAGTCCTCCAAGTGCTAGGATACCGAGCGAGTGCATCATCTGATACAAGACACCTGTCTGCCAGTTCGCAAGCATCCGTTCCGTCAACATATCTTTTAAGGCGTGGGCACCGAATGCACCAAGTGCGACCGATAGCATCATCGAGATCGCGCCAATCATAATGAATACTTTCATGCTTATTCTCCCCCTAACCGTCGTGCTGGTAAATTCCATTCATAATAATACGATAGCATACGTAAAACAGTGATGAGTCCGAGCAATGTGAACAAATGTAGAGGATTCGTCAATTGGAAGCGATCAATCACGAGTGCTGCCATGACAGCCCACATCGCATAGATCTCTTTATGCAAGACGAGTGGTTTCCGACCAGCGAGTAAATCGCGAATCACACCACCACCAACACCGGTCAGTACAGCCGCTGAAATTGTTGCTGACAATGGCAGTCCTTTTGCTGTCGCCATCAGGGCACCCTGAATCGCAAACGCAGACAATCCGAGCGCATCCGCGAGGACCCCCCAACGTGTCCAGTGCGGCAAGAATAACTGAGGTAACATGAAAATCAACAACGCAACGAGAATCGCGACTAAAAAGAGACCACCTTGCGACCAGAGAGCAGATACTGGTACACCAATCAATAGATTACGAATGGCACCACCACCAAATGCTGTGATCAAAGCAAGTAACCAAACGCCGAATAAATCATATTTTTCTTCCATCGCGACGATCGCACCACTCATCGCAAAAGCGACCGTGCCGATGATATTCAATAAGTCCCAGGACATGCGCACATTTCACCTTTCTACAAAGAAATTCCAATACTTACTATACTCTCTTTTTAGTTTCCGTAAAGCATTAATTTTCTGTCACCGTTTCGACCGTTTGCGAGTGACGTTTTTAGGTAAAGTAACCTATACTGAAACAAACTGTACAGGAAGCTAGGTGACCGTATGAAACGTTGGGCGCTTTATCGCATCGTCGTCATCGTGACGATGTTCGCACGTTACATCTTTACGATCTATCGATTCACCCGGAAAAACCGGCCAGGTACGAACAATGAAGAGTTTGAGCGCATCATGATCCGGATTGCGCGTGACTATAAGAAAAAAGCATTACGGTTAGAAGGATTATTGATCAAGCTCGGTCAATTCTTATCGATTCGAGCCGATCTGTTTCCTCCGTCCGTCTTGATGGAACTGACCGAACTGGTTGATAAAGTTCCTTCAAGTAAACTTGGAGAGTCACGAAAGATCATCGAAGAGGATTGGGGTATGCCAATCGAAGAAATCATCTCGGATATCAGTTCCCGTCCTGTCGCTTCTGCCTCGATTGGTGAGGTGTACAGCGGAACCTTAAAATCAAACGGTAAAAAAGTCGCGATCAAAGTACAGCGACCGAATATCGAACAAATCATCAAAACCGATTTCCGTGCCATGCGTATCGTCATTGCCATGTTGCGCCGGACGTCGTTAAACAAATCGACTGATTTGCAAAGCTTATATCGCCAAATGGTCTTCGTAATCGGTGATGAATTGAATTACCGTACCGAATTAAAAAACGGTCTCTACTTTAAAAAGATGTATGAAACAAACCCTGTCATTTATATCCCGAGCTATTATGAAGAACATTGTACAAATCGGGTGCTTGTTATGGAATGGATTGAAGGAACACGCATCACAGATCTTGATTATCTAGCCGAACATCAGATTGACCGTGAAGAACTAGCACGTAATTTATTTTTGAACGCTGGAGAACAATTATTGTTCGGCGGGAAATTCCACGCCGATCCGCACCCAGGCAATGTCCTCGTCCAGTCCGATGGCAAAATCGTCTTGCTTGATTTTGGGATGATCGGAGCGACGACGCCCGATGATATGCGAGCGATCCAGCGGATTCTTCAGTCCTTCGTCACATTGGATTACGATGCAATCGTCGATGGTTTAGAAGATCTACGATTCTTATTGCCAAATGCGAATAAGCAAAATATCCGACAAGCAATTGAAAAAGCAGTCACGTTCTATCTCGAAAGTGATATGGAAAACGTGGATACAAAACTGATCGAGAAGGTCTTATCCGATATCGAATTGCTCGTCCGAAATGAACCGATCCAGCTTCCTGCTGAGTTTGCTTTCTTTGGACGTGCCGCATCAACGATTCTTGGAATCCTTCAGATTCTTTCACCGCAAATCAACCTGCTGGAACTCGCTAAACCAATGGTTCGACGCTGGCTCGATGACGAAGGGAAAAATCAAAACCGTTACCTACAGATTGCTGGTTCTTACGGCGCGCGATTGCTCGCCTTCCCGCGTCTTGTTAACGATGCCTTAAGCGAACCGACACGTTGGCGGATCATGGAGCAACAAAAGTTCTCTCGTGTTGCGAACATCGAGTCACTCAAAATCCGACAGTGGACGAGTTCGCTCGTCGGGATCATCAGCCTGCCTTTTAGTTATCTCGGCTATTATTTTACGCAGTACGACGTCATGGGCATTTCCTTGACGATCGCAATCATCGCTTTATGGAACGGTCGCCGGATCGGACGACAAATCGTCCGGATCGCCGATGAACCATTCCGTTAAATAACACATGAGCAGACGTCCACCTCGGTGGACGTTTTTTATTTCAGAATAATTCATCTTCGCACCATAAGGTTTTTCCTATCGCCTTGCGGGGTACAGCTTCAAGTAGAGAGATAATAGTAAGGAGAGGTGAAACACTTGATTGATATTCTAATTGCCATCGTTCCCGCATTGATGTGGGGATCGTTGCCGCTTGTCGTTTCGAAAATCGGAGGTTCAACGGCGCAACAAATCATCGGTACGACTCTGGGTGCGTTACTTTTCGCGATCGTCACCTTCTTTTTTGTCAGCCCAGAGATGTCGACGACCGCTTGGGTTGCCGGATTCTTTTCTGGTGCCTTTTGGGCACTTGGTCAAAAAAATCAATTTGCCGCATTTCGTCAAATGGGTGTCTCAAAAACGATGCCAATTTCAACAGGGATGCAACTCGTCGGAACATCGTTGTTCGGTGTTCTTGCTTTTGGAGAGTGGTCAACGACAACTGCCTTGATTCTCGGAATCAGTGCGCTTGTATTGATCATTGCCGGAGCAGCTTTCACGTCTTATAAGGAAGATAAGAGTAAAGAAGATGAGAATATCGGCAAAGGATTGACGCTCCTTCTCATCTCGACTGTCGGGTATGTCGGTTACGTCGTCATCGCCCGCTGGTTTGATATTAATGGCTGGGAAGCCGTATTACCGCAAGCGATCGGGATGGTCGTCAGCGCAATTCTTCTTTCTTTACGAGAAGGAGACCTCTTCACGAAGAAAACTGCTGGCAATACCATCGGCGGACTCATGTGGGCTGTCGGGAACGTCGCTTTACTGTTTGCTACGGCAAAAGTTGGAGTCGCAACAAGCTTCTCCCTTTCTCAAACAGGTGTCGTCATCTCAACCATTGGTGGCGTCCTCTTGCTGAAAGAAACGAAAACGAAGAAAGAGATGACCTTCGTCATTATCGGTTGTATTTTAGTCGTTGCTGGTGGAATCATGATTGGATTTACGAAACAATAAATGAAGGAGTGAAGCATCATGTATGAAAGTTTAAAAGGAAAAGTTGCCGTCGTAACAGGTGGATCAATGGGAATCGGTGAAGCTATCGTTCGTCGTTATGCAGAAGAAGGCATGCGTGTCGTCATCAACTATCGCAGCCACCCGGAAGAAGCGAAAAAAATCGCTGAATCGATTCAAGAAAAAGGTGGGGAAGCCTTTATCGTCCAAGGGGATGTCTCAAAGGAAGATGATATGATCAACCTTGTGAAAGAGACGGTGGCTCACTTTGGTCAGTTGGATGTTTTCGTCAATAACGCGGGAATCGAGATGCCGTCAGCATCCCACGAGATGTCGCTCGAAGATTGGCAAAAAGTCATCGACGTCAACTTAACAGGAGCTTTCCTCGGGGCACGAGAAGCACTGAAGTACTTCGTCGAACATGATGTCAAAGGTAGTATCATCAATATGTCGAGTGTGCATGAAATCATTCCGTGGCCGACATTCGTCCACTACGCCGCGAGTAAAGGTGGCGTCAAATTGATGACACAAACCCTTGCGATGGAGTATGCACCAAAAGGAATCCGGGTTAACGCGATTGGACCTGGTGCGATCAATACGCCGATTAACGCTGAAAAATTCGAAGATCCAGAACAACGCAAAGAAGTCGAGAGCATGATTCCAATGGGCAACATCGGGAAATCAGAAGAGATTTCTGCCGTTGCCGCATGGCTTGCATCTGACGAAGCAAGTTATGTCACAGGGATCACACTCTTTGCCGACGGTGGCATGACACTTTATCCGTCTTTCCAAGCAGGACGCGGTTAACCTATTTTGAGTAGACAAGGAGAGAACCGCTCATGACCACTTTTTTCTCATTGATCCGTCGCGGAAATAAGTCAGCCCTTGCTGCCGCCATCGTCAATACGATCATTGCCGCGATCAAGTTCGTCGCCTATATCTTAACTGGGAATGTAGCGATGTTCGCTGAAATGATGCATACGATCGGTGACGCAGCGAACCAGTTCTTCGTCTACATCGGTTCTGCTCTCAGTAAAAAAGCACCAACGAAACGGTTTCCGAATGGTTTTGGTCGCCTTGTGAATCTCGTCTTACTTGCTGCGATCATCGTCGTTGCATTGCTTGCTTACGAGACGATTCGGGAAGGCATCTTGCATATCACACACGGTCCTGGCGAAAAGACGAGTGGTTTGTGGATCATCCTGACGGCACTTGGCATTGGTGTCGTACTGGAAGTCGGAGTGTTCTATAAAGCGATGAAAGAAATCGCGCATGAGACGGGACTCAAATCGAGCGGACTGGCACTTGTTGGTCAAAGCTTCGCCCATCTTGGACAAGCCAAACCGGCGACACGTCTTGTCTTCATGGAAGATCTTGTCGCAACTCTTGGTGGCGTCATCGCCATTATCGCTGTCCTGATTTCGCATTATACGTCGTTTTATCAAGCAGAAGGCATTGCATCCATCTTGATTGGACTCATGATGTTTTATGTCGTCTATAATGTTTTTATTCAAAATGCTGCCGGTGCGCTCGGTGAGGTTGATGAAGTACTGACAGCCAAAATCGGTGAGATCTTGTTACGTGATGAAGCAGTTCGGGACATCGAAAAACTTGAAGTCATCAAGGAAGGAGATCACTTCCATGTCGAAACGGAGATTGAAGTTGATCCCAACTTGACAATTGCGCAAGCGGACGACATTAAAGATCGACTCGAATTGCAAATTCGCATCCTCAAAGGGATCACCGATGTCACGATCTCCTTTGATGAAGATGATAACGTACAGCAGTATCAACCACCGCCACCACCTGTATGATAGATAAAAGCCATCGCTAGCGATGGCTTTTTTTGCGTTTATCAGCGTGTTGCCCGGACGAATCCGGCTTCTTGTGCTTCTTTCTCCGTACAGAATCGTTGCTCCGGCTTCACTTCATTGTAAGACTGACCACCCGGGACATGGTAAATTTTTTTACCTGACCGATTGATATTACCTTTGATATCGCAGGATTTCGTTTCTGTAATCGCTTGAACATTGAATCCGCGATTCGTGACGTAGCCATCGTGCTTCCAGATTTTCTTCTTTGCCTGCTTGGCTTCCTGTTCGATTTTTTCAAACATATCGACATAACGTGTGTCTGGTTCATAGACGAACGCCACACGCGCAAGACCTTTTCGGAGTAACTCTTGATTCAACATTTTATCGCCGTACCAGACATATGCGAGCAGTCGTCCGTATCGGTCAGCCCGGGAATGATCACGCTCCAACCGAATAGCTGTCCCGCTCGGTAATGTCTCTTTTGTAAACGCTGAAGCTTCCGTTCCATAAGGTTGAACCGGCGTATCCGGTTTAACAGTTTCCGGTGTATCGACGAGCAACAAACGAACATCCTCCGTTTTCCCGTCTGCTAGCCTCACTTTTAATGTATCCCCATCGATGACGCGTTGCACCGTCGCTTTCGTAATCTTTTCATCGTCTGGTTGCTTGATGCCAAGCAGATCGGTTTCTTCTGGTGCACAGCCGATGAGGACGAATAAAAAAAGTAGACTTATGAATACAGATCGTCTCATTTCTATTTCTCTCCTTTCCATGAAAATACGGATTCGGTCAATGTCCGAACCCGCATACGTCACCTTGTTCATAAGTTAGTCTGCTGATAGAACCGTCTCTACTTCGTTACGGTTTGTATAGAGTGTATAGAACGCTTCCGCTACGTTTTTCGGATCAAGTGCCGTTCCGCGCTTCACTTCTCCGGCAATCGTGACGGTTCCGACGTAGACACCGTCTTCCTTCAACGTATCATGGAGCATGTGCGTCACTTGACGAACGCCTGCCTTGCCAATCGAAAGCCCTGGTAACGATTTGATTGCTTGCATCGCAGCGCCACCTCCTGTAATCAGGATGGCGCCGTCTTTTCGTTCCTGCATCGAAGGAGCAACGAGTTGTGCGGCATGCAGTGCACCGAGAACATCGATCTCGAACTCTTTCGTAATCTGTTCTGCCGAGACTTCAAGGACAGATGCTTGATGTAAAATCGAAGCATTATAGACTAAGACATCGATTTGTCCATACTGTTCCTCTGTCCATTCGATGAGTGATGCGATATCGGCTTTTCGAGAAGCATCACATTCTACCCCCACCGCCTCTACACCTTCTTCTTTTAGTTCCGTGATGACGGCTGCAAGCGTTTCTTGTGTCCGCGCCGCACAAACGACTTGAAACCCTTCTTGCCCGAATCGTTTACTGATTTCATATCCGTTTCCTGGTCCTGCTCCAATGACGATGACTGTTTTCATGACGTATCTCCCTTTCTCATTTTAACTGTGATGGTTATTCCCTGAATTGCGTCATTTCATTCAAAAATCGAGCAATGAAGTGCCTTTTTCTTCTTTTTCCTGCGAAACACCCATGAAACGCGCTAACATCGGATCGACTGCTGGGGTTGCCTGAGGCGTTGACGTAGGTAGCGATATTGTCGAACTTGGCGTCGCCTCGGATTCGAGCAGTAGTTCACAGTAAACCTTCATCGCTGCAATCTGTTCTTTTTGCGCAACTCCTGTTGTTTGGTCAATACGTTGCATCGCTTGGCGCATCTTTTCGATGATGTGTTGCTCGGTAATCATCTTGTATTCCTCCTTATGGTAGATTGAGGGTATGAACTTGAAAAGGATGTGTTTTCTATGATTCGTACCGCATTAGTTGGTTTTGGTCTTGCCGGTGAACATTTGCATGCGCCTTATTTACACGCACCTGATTATCAGTTAGTCGCTGTTCAGTCGAGTCGCCCGGAAGCGGTCGCTGCGTATGACGCGACGCTCCCTGTCTATCCGACACTTGAAGCATTACTTGAAGCGGAACAAATCGATTTAGTCGTCATCGCGACGGCAAACGATCTGCATTATCCACTCGCGCGTCTCGCCTTGCTCTCGGGCTGTGATGTACTTGTCGAGAAACCGTTCACCGTCACGCTCGAAGAAGCCAAAACGTTGACAGAACTAGCACGGACACACGGTCGGTTACTGACAGTTTATCATAATCGGCGGTACACGAAGGACTTTCGGACGCTGATGACCTTATTAAAATCTGGACGACTCGGTACGCTCCAGACGTTCGAAGCGCATTATGACCGTTACCGTCCCGATGTGCAGGATCGTTGGCGCGAACAGAACATTCCTGGTGCCGGTCTATTGTACGACCTTGGTTCACACTTGATCGATCAAGCACTCATCGCTTTCGATGAAATTCCAGACCGTGTCTTTTGTGATCAAACGATTCAACGACAAGATGGGATCGTTGATGACTATACACATCTAATTTTAGCCTTTGGCACGCGACGCGCTATTTTGCATATCGGTTCCATCGTTCCAGCTGTTGGTCCCTCCCTGATGGTGCACGGAACACAGGCGAGTTACTTCGTTGATGAAGTCGATACAAAACGGACGACCTATCAATTGGCTGAAGCAAATGGACCTCTGCAAGACTTCCCTTTTGTTTCCGGTCATTTTGGGGATTATTATACGGATCTCGCTCCAGCCATCCGTAAGCGAACCACACCACCTGTCTCTGCGAAACAGGCTGAACTCGTCATGAAAATCATTGATCGTGCTCAAAAGAGTGCAAAAGTGGGTACATGGATAGAAGTAGACTAACTATCCATTTCAGACGAACAGGGGGAAGACAAGATGTTTTCAAGTACAGAACGGACAGCATGGTTAGAAGAGATGGGACAAGAACTTTTAGACGTCCTCGTCATCGGGGGCGGTATCACGGGAGCTGGTATTCTGCTTGACGCACAAAGTCGCGGCATGCGGACAGGCTTGATCGAAATGCAGGACTTCGCCGAAGGGACATCGAGCCGATCGACGAAACTTGTCCATGGTGGATTGCGTTATCTGAAGCAGTTCGAGATCAAACTCGTCGCCGAAGTCGGGAAAGAACGTGCCATCGTGTATGAGAACGCACCGCATGTGACGACACCGGAGTGGATGATGCTTCCACTTGTCGAAGGTGGTACATTCGGTAGCTTCTCGACCTCGATCGGCTTACGTGTCTATGACCAACTCGCTGGTGTCAAACGCCATGAACGTCGGACGATGCTTAGCAAAGAAGAAACATTACGTTACGAACCACTGTTACGCTCAGAGCATTTAGTCGGCGGTGGGCGTTATGTCGAATATAAAACGGATGACGCTCGACTGACGGTCGAAGTGTTAAAAGCAGCCATCGGTTACGGTGGACGTGCCGTCAATTATACGAAAGCGGAATCGCTTGTCTACCACAATGGAAAAGTCGTTGGTGTCGAAGTCCGTGACGTCTTAAGTGGCAAAACGTATACAATTCGGGCGAAGAAAATCATTAATGCGACGGGTCCGTGGGTCGATGAACTGCGTGAAAAAGACGGTTCGAAATCCGGAAAGTCATTACACCTGACAAAAGGGATTCATCTCGTCATCGATCAAGTACATTTCCCGTTGCAACAAGCCGTTTACTTCGATGTTCCAGACGGTCGGATGATCTTTGCGATTCCACGTGAAGGGAAAACGTATGTCGGAACAACGGATACGAACTATAAAGGAGATATTCTTGAGCCTGGTGTCACCGTCGAGGATCAGGATTACATCCTAGAGGCGACGAATCAAATGTTCAACGTCGAGTTACGACCTGAGCATGTCGAATCAACGTGGTCTGGACTACGTCCACTCATTCATGAAGATGGAAAAGATCCAAGTGAACTGTCCCGAAAAGACGAAATCTTCGTCTCGAAATCCGGTCTGATGTCAATCGCCGGTGGTAAGTTGACTGGGTACCGGAAAATGGCGGAACGAATCATCGATATGGTCGCGGAGCAATTCAAGACAGAAGAAAATCGAATTTATCTTGCTTCCCGTACGCACGATATCTTGCTTGGTGGTGGTCATCCACAAGGAAGTAAAGGATTCGCGCGTTACATGAAGGAACAACAACCAAAAGGCGAAGCACTTGGGTTGTCACCGAATGAGACGACATGGCTCATCCAGCGCTACGGTACGAATGTCGAACGTGTCTTCGAATTGATTCGGACACGCGGTGACGAAGCCGCTCGTTATCAATTACCGTTACACTGGTTCGGTGCCCTTCTGTATGGTCTAGAAGCAGAGCTCGTCATGCAACCCGGTGACTTCTTGAACCGTCGTGCTTCAGCCGTCTTCTTTGATTTCCCACATGCTGAACAATACGCAGACGGTGTTCTTGCCCTGATGCGTAGTGAACTCGGCTGGTCGGCAGAAGATGAAGCGAAAGCCAATGAAAGCATTCGTCGCGAATTTGACGCGGTTCGCGTCAAAGGTCCTGTTCCACTTTCCTAACACAAGAAGACCCGATCGCCTGAAGGCGACCGGGTCTTTTGATGTGTTACTCTTCTTCTTTTGAAGCAGCAAGTTCCGCTACCGGCATATTTCCTGGGTGTAGATTCGAACGCTTACGCGCAAACGTAAAGTAAAGTACTAAACCGATTGCAAGCCAGACTCCAAAAGCAATCCATGTCTCGAGTTTCAAGTTGAACATCAAGAAGAGACATGCAGCGATTGCTGCGATTGGCACATATGGCATACCCGGACATTTGAATGCACGTGGGAGATCCGGCTGTGTTTTACGAAGAATCAAGACAGCGACAGAGATTAAGACGAATGCTGCGAGTGTACCCATGTTGACGAGGTTCGCGATGACATCGAGTGGAACGAATCCAGCGACGAGTGAACTACCAAGTCCGATCATCCAAGTCGCCTTGAATGGTGTTTGGTATTTCGGATGCACTTCGGAGAATACTTTAGGGAACATCCCGTCACGCGAGATCGCAAACGCGAGACGCACCATTCCGTATGTCATGACGAGAATAACCGTTGTGATCCCGAGAATCGCACCGAGATCGATGAAACCAGCGACCCAGTTTTGACCTGCCATTTGAATCGCAAGTGAGACCGGGTGATCGATACCAGCGAATTGTTTGTAAGGGACGATCCCTGTCATGATGGCTGCGACGATGACGTAAAGAATTGTACAGACAGCAAGTGAACCGATGATACCACGTGGTAAGTTCTTTTGTGGATCACGGACTTCTTCCGCTGCTGATGTAACAGCATCAAAACCGATGTACGCGAAGAAGACGATCGCAGCACCCGAGAAGACGCCTCCCCAACCAAATGGAGTGAATGGTGTCCAGTTTGATGGTTCAACGTAGCCAACACCGACGACGATGAACAAAACGACGACTGCTAATTTGATGACGACCATGATGTTGTTGACACGTTTCGTTTCCTTGATTCCCATCGACAACAATGCCGTAATGGCAAAGAGGATCAGGAAGGCTGGAAGGTTGAAGTATGTCTTGGCTCCTTCTACTGCTCCTGGAGCTGCTGAGAGAGCTGTTGGCACATGGATATTAAATCCTGCGAGTAAAGACTGGAAGTAACCTGACCAACCGGCTGCTACGGCACTGGAGGCGAGTCCATATTCGAGAATCAAGTTCCAACCGATGATCCAAGCGAAGATCTCTCCCATCGTTGCATACGTATACGTATAGACGGATCCACTGACCGGAATCGTTGATGCAAATTCAGCGTAAGCAAGAGCAGCTAGACCACAGGCGATGGCAGATAGAATGAATGATACGATAAGTCCTGGTCCTGCAGTCAACGCTCCTGTTCCCGTCAAAACGAAAATTCCGGTACCGATGATGGCGCCAATTCCTAAAAACGTTAAATCCATCGCGCCAAGATTTCGAGCAAGTCCACTGTTGCGTTTACTTGCAGCAATCATAGCGGAAACATCTTTTTTCCGCGTCAAACTCATGATGTACTTCCCCCTATATCCGTTGTGATTTGTCTTACGAAGCGAGTCGTTCGTAAGAACTTAATCAAAAATTTACGAAGTTTTCAGATAAATTGATATAGGTCATTATACCTATTTGTTTTTTGCGTGACGCTTTCATCTGTTAAAGAATAAAAATCACTTCAAAAATATCGGCATGTAACATCTGTTACATACCGATATTTTTCTCCTTTTTCAGTCCAGGTTTTAAGTCGTTTTCCACGTCTTCGTCCATTCTAAAAACACTTGGTAATCCAGCTTTGTTCGCATGACATAAGCTTCTGACCAACGCTCGATCTGCTCCAAAAAAGCGGTATCGGAAACACCGATAGCTCGAATGATTTCAACATCCGCATGATGGGTTAATATTTTTTCTTGAATTCCCGCATCTTGATCTGCCCGCGCATGGATTTTCGCGGTAATTTGACCTTGAATACATAACACGTTCTCAAGGTCTTCCTGACTTTTTATATGCTTCGCCTTTAGTTTTTTCTTGTACGGTGAGCGCTCGCGTACATAATATTCCTTTTTTTCAATCGTCAGATAACCAAGATATGGATCTTCATGTGCCTGCATCGCCTTTTGCGACGTGATGACCCGTCTCCCTTGATGAACGGTTTCTGCTTCTGGACGATAAACGGGCAGGAATAACGAAGGGACAGACGTTTGCGCTTGTTTCATCTCAAGAATCAAATCTTCTTCTCCCCCTTCGCCCTCAATCAAGATGTAATAGCGCTCGAGACCAATGGATGCTGTTCCGCTGTCTAGCTTACGAACGATATCCTTGATCGTATAGAACGATTCCTCACGGCGATTCTCGGTGTCGATTGTCTCGATGTAGGAAGGCCAGGCAGACTCAATTGCTGCTCGTGTCGCATCATCTACTACTTCCATATCCGGGAGTGTACAAAATCGTCTCACGCCATCTACCAGTTCCGTTCGCTCCCCCATTAATTCTTCACGTTTTTTTTCTGCTTTCTTGATTAATTTCTTGATTGGCCCTTTTGTATTATCTCTTGTAAAACAAACATCACTTGGATCTTTTCCAAGTGCATACTTTTTTAAATCATGTAAGTATTCAAGAACATAATTACGAATTGCAGGGACTGAATCATATCCTGCCTCTTCAGCGAATAATCGCACAGAGACTGCCATGCGAATCAAATCGTATAAATACGATCCTAAGTATCCTTCATCAAAGTCGTTGACGTCGTAGATGATTTCTCCTTTTGCATTGCCATGGACACCGAAGTTCTCAAAGTGAAGATCACCTTGGATCCAAGTTGGCTTATCACGAGGTGTGTCAAAACCAAGCGGAATCCGGGTCACATCGTAATAAAAAAGATGCGAACTCCCCCGAAAAAAACGAAATGGACTCAAACTCATCTTGTCGTACTTTTCCTGACGTGCTTTCTCATCGAGCTGACGGATTTCATGATCATAGAAATCAAGTACCTTTGCAATCGTCATCTGTCGAATCTCTTCATACACGGACTGAAACATCTGATCCTCTCCTTTCCATTTGAAAAAAAGAGCAGTCAAAACGAAATCGTTTGACTGCTCCCTACATGTTACTCGAAATGTTTTTTATATTCCCCGTATCCTGCCGAATCAAGCTCTTCTACCGGAATAAATCGTAACGCTGCTGAGTTGATACAATAGCGTAGACCACCAAGCTCTGTCGGACCATCATCGAAAATGTGACCAAGATGACTATCTGCATTCGCAGAACGTACTTCCGTCCGCGTCATCCCATGACTCGTGTCGAGTTCGACTTCCATCTTGTCTTCTGAGATCGGTTTAGCGAAGCTCGGCCAACCACAGTTTGACTGGAATTTATCTTTTGATGTGAAGAGTGGTGTACCATCGACGATATCGACATAAAGACCTGGACGTTCTTCATCCCAGTATTCGTTACGAAAAGCGGGTTCTGTCCCGTTCTCTTGTGTGACTTTATACTGAATCGGTGTCAGACGCTCTTTCAATTCTTTTTCCTTACCATGATCCTTCCACGCTTCCTTAACGAATTTCGCACGACCGGAGCCGACGCTATACATCTGGTAGCGGAATGGGTTCTTTTTATAATAATCTTGGTGATATTCTTCTGCTGGCCAAAACGGCTTTTCCGGACGAATTTCTACCGCGACCGGACGCGAGAAACGTCCTGATGCGTCAAGCTCTGCTTTCGAACGTTCAGCTGCTTCACGCTGCGCTTCATCGACATAAAAAATGGCCGGCTGATATGATTCACCACGGTCATTGAATTGACCGCCCCCGTCTGTCGGATCGATTTGACGCCAGAAGATATCGAGTAATTCTTCGTACGTAATGACGGACGGATCGTACGTGACTTCAACCGCCTCCAAGTGACCTGTCGTTTCCGAACAGACCTCTTTATAAGTTGGGTTCTCTGTATGACCACCGGTATATCCTGAAATGACCTGCTCTACCCCATCATATTTATGGAATGGCTTGACCATGCACCAGAAACAACCACCTGCAAATATTGCTTTTGCCATCTATCTTCCCCTCCTCTGTATGTCTCTATTTTACCGCGTTCAGAGAATGGACTCGACTTTCCTGCTCATTCAATCCTCTGGGTTCGTTTTTAGGCGACGCATGACGAAGTAAATTGCTGCGAAGACAAGAAGAAGTCCTCCAAGCGAGTACCAGATGTTATTCAAACGATAAATCATTTGGTACAAGGCAAGCGTCACAAGCAATAATGCGATCGGTAAGAAGGCACGCTTAAAGTGGTACCAGTAATTCACGAAGATCGCCTCCTGTTTTTCTTTCATCTTACCCGATATGTCATGCCTTCTGCGAGAGGATTATTCGGCTTGACGGTACTCTTCTTCGAGATAGGTCCGATACTTCGCTTCCCAAGCGTTTAGCGACACACGCCATAATACGATCGTTGCCATGACAAGTCCTAACGTAATCGGCCAGAACCAAATCGATACGATGCCTGCTGTCGAAGCCAGTCCGATTTTTGAAAACAAGACGTACGTCCAAATGATGGATGTGCATAATAAGATTGAGACCGGAATCGCGAACTTCCATGGAGTGAGCTCGACAGACTGTCGTCGATTGACCTTTTTTGACTGGACTGCTGGGTAACGATACCCCATGAATACCATGAACAATACTTCAATCACGAGTAGAATACCGTACCCATGAATATAGCTAATGCCATGATCCCAACCGAACAGTTGTTTGAAACCGAAGACGAATAAGTAATATGCGAACACGTGAAAGATGATGACGATTTTCGCTGCAATCGCCGGGATTCGTTTCATGAAAATCCCCATTAATACGATAACAAGAATCGGAATGTTGAAAAATCCTGTGAATTGTCGGATTAAACTCCATAAGCCGTCCGGTGCATACATTAAGAACGGCGCAATGATGAAAGAAATCAAGGCAACGATCGTTCCAAACCATTTACTAACGCGAATCAGATGTTCATCACTTGCCTCTTTCGCAAACACTGGCTGATAGACATCCAGTACGAAAAGTGTTGCAATACTGTTTAAAAGCGAGTTAAACGAACTGAAGACGGCTCCGAGTAAGACAGCTAAGAAAAATCCCATCATCGAGACTGGCAGCAATTCTGTAATCAGTCGAGGATATGATAAATCACCGCTCGTCAGTGTATTTCCATACAAGTGATAAGCAATGATTCCAGGAATCAGCATGAAGACTGGAACTAACAACTTCAAAAATCCTGTCATTAAGACTCCTTTTTGACCTTCTTTTAAATCCTTTGCGCCGAGCACACGCTGAATGACATATTGATTTAGTGACCAATAGAATAAATTTGCGAATAAGATTCCCGTAAATATCGAGAAGAACGGAACGGCATCGGTTGAGCTTCCGATTGCGTTCAGCTTCTCCGGTTGCACAGTTGCAATCGTCTTCATCCCTTGAAGGAGATTCCCGTCACCAAGCGCAATAAAGCCAAGTACCGGAACTAAGAATCCAACGAAGACGAGCCCGATCCCATTCAACGTATCGGAGACAGCCACCGCACGTAGTCCTCCAAAAATCGCATAAATCGCTCCGATGATCCCGACGACCCAAACGACTAACCAGAGGGACTGCGTATAGCTGAGACCGAACAACTCAGGGACATCGAACAACTGCAAGACAGCAATCCCACCTGAGTACAGCATTGAAGGGATCGTGACACACATATATCCGAGTAAAAAGAGTAAAACTGTCATCCGACGAACCGTCTCATCATAACGGTGACTTAAGTATTCCGGTAACGTCGAGATACCAAGTCCAAGAAACTTCGGAAGTAGATAGATGGCCATGATGATCGCAGCAAAGCCCGCTGTGACTTCCCATGCCATACTTGACATGTTCCCCATAAAGGATTGCCCATTGAGCCCAATCAACTGCTCTGCTGATAAATTGGTCAGCAGTAACGAGCCGGCAATGAACACGCCACTTAGCCCTCGACCTGCTAAGAAGTACTCATCAACACCTTGTGTTTTCCCGCGCGTCAACCGGTACGATATGTAGGCAACGAGCAACATGAAAAATGCTGCAGAACCTAATGTAAAAAATAATTCAGATGTAGTCATGTATCTCCCTCCCTCTCTTTTTCAAAATTCCTATTCTCAAATATGTATTCATTGATTCCTTTTTTATACTTTTTCAAAACTATATTTTAGAAAACGTTTTCTTTTTTAGGGACAAAAAACCACCTTCTATAAATAGAAGGCGGCTAGTTGATTACGATTGACGTGGATGTTCTGGGAAGTCCATCTCTTCGTAACGAACAATCGACGTCCGGTTTTTGAATTTGTGTCCTAACCAGAAGGCAAGGAACAACGGAATTCCGACATACGTCGCGGCAATCCCGACCCAATCAATTCGATCAGCAAGGAATGCTGCATAGTTTTGACCAACGATGACAAGGAAACAAAGACCGAATGCAAACAGCGGACCGAACGGGAACGCTGGTGCCACGTAAGGTAAATCTTTCAACGAATGACCTTGTGCAAGGAATCCTTTACGGAAACGATAGTGACTGATCGCAATTCCGAGCCATGCGATGAATCCTGTCATACCTGAAGCATTGAGTAACCACAGATAGACTTGTCCACCGAACATCGATGTTAAGAAACAGAGCGCACCGATTGCTCCTGTTGCAAGCAAGGCGTTACGCGGTACCCCATTTTTCGACACTTTTGCAAAGAACTTTGGTGCATCTCCTTGACGAGCAAGTGTATACAGCATCCGTGTGGAAGCATACATACCTGAGTTACCAGCAGATAGAACAGATGTCAAGATGACGGCGTTCATGAGTGCTGCCGAGAACGCAAGACCTGCTTTTTCAAAGACGAGCGTAAACGGACTAACGGCAACGTCCGTGATGTCATTGGAAACCAAGTTCGGGCTCGTATACGGAATAAGCATACCGATGACGAAAATCGCAAGGATGTAGAAGAGTAAAATGCGCCAGAAGACTTGTTTGACTGCTTTTGGAACGTTTTTTTTCGGATTTTCCGATTCACCTGCGGCAATTCCGACTAGTTCCGTTCCTTGGAAACTGAATCCAGCAACGAGGATGATCCCGATGACGGCAGGAATACCACCGACGAACGGCGCATCCCCGAGAGCAAAGTTTTTAAAGCCAACCGGTGGCTCCGATGTAAAGACACCGAAAATCATCGCAACACCGACGACTAAGAAGACGATGACAGTGACGACTTTAATCATGGCGAACCAATATTCCGCTTCCCCAAAACCTTTAACGGAGAAGTAGTTCAAGCCGATCATGAGTAAAAGGAATAAGGCACTGAAGTAAAATCCAGGAACGTCCGGGAACCAATACGTCATAACGATTTGTGCTGCAACGAGCTCAACTGCGATCGTGACCGCCCAGTTGTACCAGTAGTTCCAGCCGAGTGCAAAGCCGAATGATGGATCGACGAATTTTGTCCCGTATGTCGAGAAGGATCCGGCGACAGGCATATACGCCGCCATTTCGCCAAGACTCGTCATTAGGAAGTAGACCATCAGACCAACGATTGCATACGATAGGAGTGCACCACCTGGTCCTGCTGCTGCAACGGAAGCACCGGACGCGATGAAAAGTCCTGTTCCGATTGCCCCACCGATGGCGATCATCGACATATGACGGGCTTGTAATCCACGTTTTAATCCTTCGGCTGTCGAATCTGTTGTTTGTTTCACATCTAGTTTGTTCATTTCGTTCGCTTCTCTCTGTTTAGATTTTTTGAGAGGACACTTTTTGAATGAAAAAACAAAAAGCGCCCTCATCTTCCAGATGGAAGATGAGAACGCAACATAATAAAATGAATGCGCCTCATTCTACCGTCGTGAAAGATAGCTCTCCACAAGTAAGTGATACCCGACTTGTGACAGTATTAGACCTATTCGATCTAATCCCAATCGATCATCTTCAAAGCGATGATTGATTTCGGCAATTCTTCCTTTCAGGTCACTTCATTTGTCGCTTGACGACATCCGTAACCGTACTCTTAAGAACTGCAACCTCCATCCCACTGGTTGAGTGAGAACTGAATTAAATTAGTTATTACTACGCCATATTACACAAACCGCCACGAAATTGTCAATTGCCTTTTTTGAATCTGGGGTAGTAGATGGTAAAAATCCGATATGTTTAGTACACTAAATGATAGAAGTCCACTGAGAGAAAGGATGCTGCTTGCATGCCACAGGAACGTGATTTGCTGACTTACCGACTCGAGGAACAAATGCGTGTCATTCTTCGTACCCTGCGACGTGAACTTAATCGACTATTTGAAGGAACAGCGACCCGAAGCGAATTTTTCATCTTACGGAGTCTTTCAGAAAACGGTCCTCAGCGTCCGACACTTCTTGCGGAACAATTTGAGCTGGCGACGAGTCAAGTCACTGCTTTAACGGATAAGCTCTATAAACAAGGATATGTCACACGGACGCGTTCGACGGAAGATCGTCGCTCGATTGTCCTCGCTTTGACGGATGACGGAGAGCGTGCTTTTCGGGAACTCGAGGTCGTCCGAAGAAACTATTTACAAGATCGCTTCGGAACTTTAACAGCAGAAGAACTGGAAACGATGATTCGCGTCTTCGATAAGATTTTACTGACGATGGATGAGGATACGCTCACTTCGTCTTCATAAAAAACGGTAGATTTTCTACCGTTTTTTATGTTTTATCTAAACATTTACCTCTGTCTAACCGTTACCTAGATGAGTATACTGGAGTATATATATGGAAATCTGTTAGCTGGGGGAGTTGGGAGGATTTGTTGTCCATCATGAATCAATTCATCATTAACTTTTGTCTACTGTTCACGACGATTACTCTCTTATTCTTACCATTTCGGAATCGACCACGTATTTCGCTGAATTCCAGCTGGAGTACACGCCTCATATTGGGAACTGTCTGTGGTCTGATTGCAGTTTTGTTGATGTTTAATGGCATTCAGATCGATGTCGCCCGTGTGGATTTACGAATCATCCCAGTCGCGATCGCTATGCTATTCGGTGGTTTCCCGAGCGCCATCGTCGCCGGTATAATGATCATCGGGACACGTTACTTTTTGACACCCGTCGATCAAATGGAAGGTTTTTATCTGTCCACACTGATTATCGTCTTAATCATTACGACGATCGGAATCGTACGTCGATTCGTTCATGTCTCGACACGCCATTTTCAATTATTGGTGTCAATTGGTGTTCTCTATTCGTTACCTGCCATCTATATCCTGACAAACAGCTGGTCGACATTCTTTAAAATTTCAATCGCTTATATCTTCTTTAATCTATTAGCTGGCTTTGTTGCTTTTCGACTGCTGACGGAATTACGCCGTCACTTCGAAAACATTCAGTATCAACAAAAACTAGCGATGACGGATGCTTTGACCGGACTTGCCAATCGGCGCCGTCTCGATGATTCACTGTCACTTGTCGGTTCAACGGATCAAGGGTATTCACTTGTCTTGATTGATATCGACTTCTTCAAGCACGTCAATGATACATATGGTCATGACGCCGGGGATGATGTCCTACGTCAACTCGGCATGACACTCGCTTCCTTAACACGACCGGATGACCTCGTCGGACGGTACGGTGGTGAAGAGTTTTTGATCATTTTACCAAGCACTACAGCTAAAGAAGCTCAAAAAATCGCAGAGTTGGCTCGGATGACAGTCGCACGCAACCTGTTCCCGACGGCAGACGTACCTGATCTGCAAATCACGATTTCGCTTGGGATTGCACATTCTAGTGGTTCCCATACGTCTCTTGAAGCATTACAACAAGCAGATAAAGCGTTGTATTACTCAAAAGAAAGCGGACGAAACCGAAGTACGATTTATACGAAGGAACTTGCCTTCCGACAAGCTTGAATATGAGACACTTCCTAGCGGGAGTGTCTTTTTCTATGACCTTATTCCGTTTCTTTCGGAAAACCGATGCTTTCAACCGTTCCAAAGACGATCATCCGGCTCAATTGCTCCGCCATATATGCGGATGAATATGGCCGACCGTTTCGTAACCAGGAAATCAATAATCCTAACTGTCCACCAATGACATAGTTCAGTAACAAATCCCGATCGACGAAAGTCGCATCCTCTGCGACTTGGGATCGAAAGACGAGGCGATAATTTTCTTTCAACGTATCAAGAAAACGTGAGATGAACGTTTTGATAGGACCTTGAACGAGCATCGTTTGGTAAAACAATTCGTTTTCTTCAATGTGAATGAACAAACGAGCAAAATAACGACTGACCTGTTCGACTGTCGGAAATACGGTGCCTGTACCTGTAATCCGAATCGCTTGTTCGAGTGCCATCATCTGTTCCTCAACGATTTGGTCAAGCAAATCATATTTATCTGTGTAGTGCGCATAAAAGGTCGAGCGGTTCACACCCGCCCCATCCGTCAGCATCTTGACGGTGATGCTCGAAAAGCTATTTGTCTTCAGTAAACGAAACAATTCCATCGTAATACGGTCACGTGACCGTTTTGGTCGTGGATCACGGCTCTCATTCATTTGCATTTCACTCCTTTTCCATCATCTTTTTAAAAATGAATCCGTTATCATTTATTTTTCCAACATTTTGTCGGAAATTGTTGGTTGTTTGTTATCTAACTATCCATATAATTAACTATATTAATTACTCCTCCCCCCAGAGGAGTACTTTTTTTGAATCGATTGTACACAAGAAAGGATGCTAACACACCCATGAGTATGAAAAAATTACTAATCATTAATATCGTTACACTCATTGTTTTGATCGGTGGTGGGGTCGTCGGATACTACTATTACGATCAAGCAACAAGCTATGTCAAAACAGACAATGCGAAAATCGATGGCAAAATGATAACGATTGCTAGCCCAAGCGCTGGTAAATTAACGGACTGGTCTGCTAAAACAGGCGAATCGCTCGACAGCGGTGCAACACTTGGTCACATCATGACTGCGCAAGCTGGACAAAAACCAACAGATCTTTCTGTTTCGATGCCTGCGAAGGCAACGATCGTTCAGTCGATGGCGACAAAGAACGGCTTCGTCGCAGCCGGTACACCACTTGCCTATGGTTTTGACTTAAACGACCTTTGGGTCACAGCGAACATCGAAGAAACAGAAATCGATGAAATCAAAGTCGGACAAACCGTTGACGTATATGTCGACAGCTATCCTGACACGACACTTTCTGGTGAAGTGGAACAGATCGGAATGACGACAGCTTCGACGTTCTCGATGATGCCTTCTTCAAACGGAAATGCGAACTACACGAAAGTCGCACAAGTCATTCCAGTTAAAGTATCACTCTCGCAAGAAAAATCACTCGACATTCGACCTGGTATGAATGTGACCGTCCGCATTCATAAGGATTAAGGAGGGACGTTCATGTCTACTACCTTCTTGTTCGGATATAGTGCGTTCACGATTCTGATCATCATCGGCGTCAACTGGATCGCCCGCCGGAATCGTCAATCCGACATCGCACTGGCCACTGACGGACCGACACTTGAGGAGTCCCTCGAGACGGAACCGACGATGACCGTGACACCACCAGTCGCAGCACCTTCAAAACAAGTATCGACTGAAAACGTCAGTATTCCGAAAGTACTGACGGTCTTACTGATTGGTATGTTCATTGCTATTTTGAACCAAACGTTGATTAATGTCGCGTTACCGGTTCTAATCAATGACTTCAACGTGTCGACGTCCACTGCCCAGTGGTTGACGACAGGTTTCATGCTCGTCAACGGGATCTTGATTCCGATCAGTGCTTTTTTAATGCGCAGTTATACGTTCCGCCAGTTGTTCCTCGCTTCAATGACACTGTTTTTCTTCGGATCGGTCATCTGTTCGATGGCAATGAACTTCCCGGTCATGATGATTGGTCGTGTCGTTCAGGCAGCGGGGGCTGGTATCTTGATGCCACTCGGATCAAACGTCTTCATGACATTATTCCCACCGCATAAGCGCGGTGCTGCCATGGGAATGCTCGGAATCGCGATGATTCTCGCTCCTGCTGTCGGACCTACGATCACAGGATATGTCATCCAAAACTATGACTGGCACGTCATGTTTTATGCGATGTCGTTCTTTGGATTAGTGACATTGTTACTCGGTACGGCCTGGTTCCGCCTGACGCAGCCACTCTCGAAACCTTCTTTCGACGCACTGGGCGTCTTATTCAGTACGATCGGATTCGGGAGTCTCCTTTATGGATTTAGTGAAGCCGGGAATGACGGCTGGGATAGCCCGATCGTCATCAGCACGATCGTCATCGGCTTAATTGGAATCGCTGCTTTTGCAATGCGTGAGCTGTCGATGGAAGATCCGATGTTGAATATTCGTGTGTTAAAGGTTCCGGAATTTTCGTTCACCCTCTTCATCAATGTCATCGTCACGATGGCGTTGTTCGGTGGGATGTTGCTTTTACCGATTTACCTTCAAAGCATTCGCGGTTTTTCACCGGTCGATTCAGGTCTTCTCCTTTTGCCCGGATCACTGATCATGGGAATCACCGGACCGATTGCCGGTCGTTTATTTGACCGCTTCGGTATTCGACCGCTCGCTATCTTCGGTTTGACGTTGATGACGTACGGGACATGGGAATTGACGCAATTAAACATGGATACGTCGTATTATTCCATCATGGGCATCTACATGCTTCGGTCATTCGGTATGGCATTCATCATGATGCCGATCATGACTGCCGGTATGAACGCTTTACCGATGAAGATGATCCCGCACGGAAACGCAACCCAAAACACACTTCGTCAAGTCGCCGGCTCCATCGGAACGGCAATTCTCGTCACCGTCATGACCCGTCAAACGACGGCTCACTTGGCAGACGATGCGAATCAGTTCACGACGCTCGACCCGACGCTTTCGCAACATTTAAACGATCTTGGACAACAGCTGGGTAGCTCACAAGCTGCTTCAACGAGTTGGTTTACGATGCTGACAAAACAAGCAACGATCCAAGGGATCACTGACGCGTTCTGGATTGCGACCGTTTTATCTGCGCTCGCATTGATTCTGTCCTTCTTCTTGCACGGAAAAAAAGAACCAAATCTGGATTGATTCATGAAGGACCAGTTGATGTCATATCAGCTGGTCTTTTGCTATACTTCGTGAAAAGTTCTTCTTTGCACTTCTCTCTTAAAATCGATACACTAGGGACAATGAGTTTCATATCTAAAGGAGATGCTTTATGGTTGCCTTTCTGCAATTTTATGCGTTTATCTTTGCTTGTTGTTTTGCTTGGCAAGTCGGTCGACCATCGCCTTGGTCGCAAAAGATTTTTCGCGCCTTTTTAACAAGTGTCAACGGGCTCTTCGTCTTTGCACGTGCCTCGATTTCAATCTTTTTGTTAGTTGGACCACTATTACTCGTCACATATCTTGTTTTTCCACGATTAATCACTTTTGAAAATGGTTTAGCGATGGTGATCAGTGTGCTCGTCATCGGTCTGGTCGATCGTCTCGTCAGTCTCGTCGTCCTACCACTCATGCGTTCCTTTTTCCTAAAACGTCAACGCGTCATGCCACAATCGGTGGAAATGGTGCTCTATACGATGGCAATGGCTGTCTTGCTCTTCATTCAGCTTCATGCTGTTCCTGGCGTTCAGATTCATGTAGCATTAACGCTTTTCCTGGGATTCACGATTTATTTCGCCCATTATTTATTTGCGTTGTACCGGATTCGTCTCATGAAAAAGAAACTAACGACTGTTGCTCAAGAAGAGGAACGAAAAGCCTCTTAATACAAATTCAACGAAAGATGATTTCTTCTTAGGAATCGTCTTTTTGTTTTCTGACAAATAACATTGACAATGATAATCGTTATCATCTATAGTGAAAAAGTACTCAGTGAGGAGATGAAACGGATGCATGTCCAACAAGTGATTGAAACACGCCGGTCCATCCGGTCTTATACGGAACAACCAGTTCCAGTCGAATTAGTAGAGGCATTACTCGAAACGGCGATGTATGCCCCGAATCATAAATTACGAGAACCTTGGCGTTTTGTTCTCGCAATCGAAGAGGGACAAACTCGGTACGTCGATGCTTTGATGGAGTTACTGACAGCGCGTGGTCAATTCGAGACGAAAACATCTGAACAACGTCAACAGGCTGAACAAAAATTACGGGAAGTCCCGGTTTACTTAACAGTACTTTGTCAGGTACAAGGGACACCGGATCAACAGCTAGAGGATACACTCGCAACAGCTGCCATGATTCAAAATCTACAGTTGGTGGCGACAGAGCGCGGCCTTGGTTGCTGCTGGAAGAGCGGAAAACATTGGTTTACACCAGAATATGCTTCAATCGTTCACGCTTCAGAAAATGAACGGGTTCTCGGCGTCATTCAAATCGGCTGGCCAGCCCTCGTTCCACCTGTCAAACCGAGAACGTCCCTGAAGGACAAGTTGACGCACTTTTAAGAGGTGCGCATTCTGCGAGCTACCCCTGCTCGCGCCAATCAAGCCCCAATTCAAAATAAAAACGTTCCGATGACGTCTCTCTCCCCAAATGGAGACGCAATCGGAACGTTTTTTTGTGTTCATACCGGCGTTTTCGTATAGACAGGTGCTTCCGGAATCGTGTCATATAACAAATGATCGACAATTCGTTTGGTTGCTTCCCCGTCCTGATACGTAAAGAACTGATTCGCGAACGTCTCGATCTTCTGCGTATCGAATTGCCCGCGTTTAATCCAAGCGATGACGTCTTCGAACGTCGAGACAATCGGTCCCGGTACGAAGGATTCATACGGGAAATAGAAATCGCGTTCTGCTTTGTACGACTGCAGATCGTTAACAAGGAAAATCATTGGCTTCTGCAACAAGGCAAACTCGAAGATGACAGATGAATAATCCGTGATCAGAATATCCGCAATCTGCATCAGATCATTGATGTCCGGATAGTCTGTCATGTTAATGATTTGATCCGAATACGCGTCCGGTACGATTGGTGGATTAAGAACAAACGGATGCATGCGAAGCAAGAGGACTGTATCCGGTCCAAGCTCACGACGAAACTTCTCAAAATCGAGCTCTTGATCGTAATGTGCTGTCGTCTGTCCGTTTCCACGGAACGTCGGAGCGAGTAAGATGATTCGTTTCTTACGCCATTCTGGATATCGGTCATACAACTTTTCTCGCACACGGGCTTGGCGTACTGTATTCAGTAGTTGATCCGTCCGTGGAACCCCTAATGGGTAGATCCGTTCCTGTGTCATTCCGAAAGCATCCGCATATGGTGCGACGCAGGCTTCACCGGAAACATAGACCTTGCTATAATTCCGGTGAATCTGGACCATCTTCAAATAATCGTCATCCGGCGAATAGGATTTATCAAGCACACTATAGCCGAACTTTTTAAAGGCACCACATGCATGCCACAACTGAATGACTTCTGTTCCTTTCCGTAAGGACGAGACATATACAGGATAATAATAATCATCGATGATGAAATAACGGGCAGTCGCTAATTCATACGTCGCTCGCATCATGTGGAAGACGTATTGAATTTGTCCCACCAACGATTGAGGAAATCGTTTCAACAAAAAAACGTATTCATATCCTAAATCGCGTCGCTCTAGTTCATCGTAGACGGCACGAAAGTTATCGACGAGACGATCGGAACGATAGGTCGCAAAAACGACTTTCTTTGATTGGATCGGCAGTCGCTTCGTCAACCAATATGTCATAGCAAGCAAATAGTGGACCGTCCGTCGTTGCAATAACCGAATTTTTTGTTTCATAGACGATTCTCCTCTTTTTCAGCGCATATCATTACATGCACCATTCCATGACCGTCTTTCCGAAGCGATTCGTTAAATCGTTTTCAAACGCTTTATGAATATCTTCGATTTGTCGGATTTGGAATACGCCCGAAACCAGATTCGATAGATAGGCTGGAATGTCCGGATGGGTTTGATATAATTCCATCGTCCGTGCGAAATCAGCCGGTGTACTTCGACTTGATCCGTAGACACGCAGTCCTTTTTCAAGAATCATCCGCGTGTTGATCGCGACGGCATCTTCTGACACACCGAGCAATGCCATCGTGCCTTCTGGAATAATGTAATCGATCATCTGATTGATCGCATATTGGCTACCGATTCCACCGACGCATTCGAAACCGTGGTTGAAGGAGACATCAGCTGGAATCTGGTCGATGTGATATGTCTCGTCCGCAAACGAGAAGTAGTCGAGCTTCGACTGGGTTTTACCGAAGACGAGTAGTTTTGCTTCCGGATATAATTTACGCAACAAAAGTGCCGTGATGAAACCAAGATTTCCATCGCCCCAAACACCGAACGTCTCACGGCGTGGATGGGCAATCTTTTCAAAGCGAGTTAAGGCATGGACCGATACACTGACAAGTTCAGTGAATGCCGCGACTTCAGGATCAAGATCAGCCGGTACCTCAACAAGGCGATCCGCTTTCAAGAACACATAGTCTTGCATATAACCGTCGTATCCACTCGAACGGAAACGACTCGTGCGCAGATAGTTTTCACCAATGATATCATCTTCTTCCATCGGTGTATTCGGTACCATCGCAACGAGCGTTCCCTTTTTGAATGTACCGCTTGGATCATGGACGACTTTTCCGATTCCCTCATGAATCATGGCCATCGGTAATTTTTTCGCCAATACTTCCGCACTACGACTACCTGTGAAGTAGCGTTGATCGGCGTGACAAATCGATAGATATGTCGGACGCACGACGACACGATCGGTATTCAGTGATCGCTCATCATAGGTCACTTCAATCTGACGCGGGGCGACGAGTTGATAGACTTGGTTAATCATTGATGAATCCGCTCCTTCAAGATAGCATTCGCGATCCGTAGGTCGTATGGTGTCGTCACTTTAATGTTGAACAGTTCTCCTGTGACGAGCGCCACATCTTCTCCTTTCAGAAGAAGAATCTTACAAGCATCCGTCAAAATCGCCCGTTCTTCCGTTGAGAGTGACTCATAATGCGATTTTAACTTCGTGATTTGGAAACTTTGTGGTGTTTGCCCTTGATACATTTGATCACGAACCGGAATATCCGTGATCGTTTTGCCGTTCGTTGACGCGACGATCGTATCGATCGCTGAAATGACCGTGTCGCATGAACCGAACTCTTGCGCTGCTTCGATGTTTTCCTTAATGATGCGGTGCGTCAGGAACGGACGGACGGCGTCGTGCGTGACAATGATGTCTTCTTCAGACAGACCGTTTTTCTCTTCAATCCAGTTCACAGCTGCCATGATTGATTCATTTCGATCTTGTCCACCCGGTGTAATGACAAGACGTTCATCTTTTCCGATGTATTTCTCCAAAATATCGCGTGTATAGTTAATCCAAGCAGTCGGTGTGACGATGATGATGCGGTCAAAATCCTCATGTAACAAGAATTTCTCTACTGTATGGACGATGATCGGACGTTCTCCGATCGATAAGAATTGTTTCGGGCGATCGACATTCCCCATTCGTGTTCCTTTTCCTCCAGCTAAAATGGCTGCATAAATCATCTTCTGACGCAGTGTCTCGTTGCCTGTTCCAAACGAGACGACCTGCTTCCCTCCCTTATGAAATAATCGTATTTCGGTTTTCTCTCCCTATCCTTCAGGGTATGTGTAGTGATGCAGTCTGTGTTGAAGTGTTATTTTACAAAAACACAAAAAAATAAAGAAATCCCTATTAAATTTAATGTCTCACGATATAATGAGTGATGATTTCTAGTTTCACTATACTATGTTCAACTGCGTTTTAAAATTTTATCCGTATTGTGTAAATGTAATGTAATTATTCGAGCGAGGAGAGATGGTTTTGACAGAAGAGACACTTATGCCTACTTTACATGCTGAGGTCACCTACTTAGAGTTAGCCGGAACGACGTTTCGTTTCGAAGCACGTTTAAGCGGATTGACTGATTTTTTGCACGCCGAACAAACATTATTTGAAAATTCTATATTGCATCAAACTGATTCCGAGGAACCGGTCGACGACTATATTCAGTCTGAACCTGTTGAAGTATCGGTACCACTCGAACGTGCCATCGTTTTTCGGAACAAACGAAATAAACGGACGTTCATCTGCCGATTTCCATTTGAAGGAGACTGGACGGAAGAGTCCTTTACAGGCGAATTAAATTTGAACCACATTACACCAACGGGTCGTCCGTTGCCGATGGGTTATTTTGATGCTTTTTTCGCCATCGTGCAAGGAAAGACGATCTTACATGAAGCGCCTTTTGGTGATACACGTTCACTCATTCCTATCGCTTACCGCGTTGATACGAAACATAGTAACGCGTTGATCTTACTTGAGTACGAACTTGTCGTGCAGTATTCACAATACAGCAACTCTTTAGGTTTCCATTCCCTGAAAAAAGGCGAATCGAAACGTTTAGTTCAAGTCATCGATCGGTATAAGAAATGGAAGAAAAACATGAAAAAGCGGGCGTTCAAGTTCCGCCGTTTTACGTTCAAGGCGATTTATAACGTCACGAAATGGACCCAATCGATCCAAGAGAATAAAGTCATCCTCGCTTCCGACTCACGAAGCGATATTAGTGGTAACTTCGCCTATATCTTGGATGAAGTCGAGCGGCGCAATCTCAATCTCGACGTGAAGACGTTCTTCAAACCGAATCTCCAGTCTCGCCGTGATTGGCGTGATAAGTTTGCGCTGCCGTATCACTTAGCGACAGCAAAGACGATTCTTGTCGATGATTTCTATCCGATGATCTATCCGTTGAATATTCGTAAAGGTAGTGACCTCGTTCAAGTCTGGCATGCCGTTGGCGCCTTCAAGACGTTCGGTTACAGTCGCCTCGGAAAACCAGGTGGTCCAAGTGCGAACTCGCTCAGTCACCGGAACTACACGAAAGCGATCGTTAGCTCTCATAATGTCGCCCGTCATTACGCAGAAGGTTTTGGTTTACGGGAAGACCAAGTTATCGCGACCGGTATTCCTCGGACGGATATGTTCTTCGATCAACCGTTCATCGAGGAAGCGAAAGCACGTATTTATGAGGAATATCCAATCTTCAAACAAAAGAAAGTCATCATGTTTGCTCCGACATTCCGAGGAAATGGTGCGAAGAGTGCCTATTATGATTTTGATCAGCTGGATCTCGATGCGTTGTATGAAGCACTTCATGAGGAGTATGTCTTTGTTCTAAAACTCCACCCGTTCATCCGTCGTCGGATGGAGATTCCTGAAGTCTATGCCGACTTCTTCCTTGATTTGACGGATCATCGTGAAATCAATGAATTGCTGTTCGTCTCAGACATTTTAATCACGGATTACTCATCGACGTGCTTCGAGTTCTCTCTATTGAATCGACCTATGTTGTTCTTCGCGTACGATCTTGAAGACTATATCTCGAAACGCGATTTTTACTATGATTTCGAAGAATTCGTACCTGGTCCGATCGTCAAGACATCAGAAGAGTTGATTGAGCGAATTAAAAATCAAGACTTCGAAATGCACAACGTCAAAGCATTCGCGGAGTACTTCTTCGAGCATCAGGACGGGAAATCGAGTGCCCGGTTCGTCGATCAAATTCTGCTTGGTGAAAAAAAATGACCACTGCTATCAAACCAGTGACCGCTCCTATGTACGATCATTGGCTTGGAAACTATAAAGTGCTACTCATTTTCACGGTTGTCTTTGGTCACTTGATCGAGACGTTCCGTGACTTACCAGGAAATGATGTCGTCAAGATGGCATATAACGTCATTTACCTGTTGCATATGCCAGCCTTCATCTTCATGAGTGGCTATTTCTTCAAACAAGCGCGACCACAACGAATCATCGCGTTCGTCGTTCTCTATTTTCTCTGGCAGTCGATTCACGAAATTTATTTATCTTACACGCAGGATGACTCCTTACGGGAAATGCTCGATGGATTACTTCATCCACTCGTTCCGAACTGGACACTTTGGTATTTGCTCGGCATTATCATTTGGCAGACCGTCACACCGGCTTTTCTAGCGATGCGTTTTCCGCTGATCGTCAGTGTCTTTTTCGCCTTATTGATCAACGCCAATCCAGATTCGATCACGAACTTCCTATCATTACAAAAAGTCGTCAGCTTTTATCCGTTCTTCTTGATGGGGTATCTCGTCAAGGAGCGTGGCTGGTTAACTGATACCGGCTGGCGAAAACAGATGACAGCACCGATCGGGCGGTTGACCGGACTGATCATCTCACTCTTGATTGCCGTCTTCATGATTCTCTGGACAAAAAACGGGTTTGACACGGTCTGGCTCTTTTACCGCGATACGTATGGTGAATTCGAAGTCCCGCTTCTCAAGGGAGTGGCAATCCAACTGTTTCTTTACGCCATCAGCACCATCATGATCTTCTCCGTTCTCCTGCTCGTACCGCATCGGTCGTTCGGTGAACGGTTCGACCAGATCGGAATTCAGACGCTCGCGATCTATTTGATCCACTCGTTCATCGTTCGTTTGTTCCGAGATTCGGTTCCACCAGCCATTACAGAGTCACCACTGTTATTGATTGGACTTTCTTTCTTACTCGCTACCGGATTCGTCTGGTTGCTGTCGAGTCGACCCGTCGTGACGATTTTCCGACCGTTGCTGTCACCGAACGTCAAATGGTTATTTAAAAAAGAGCAATAAGTTTGAATTGGCTCTATCCTTCTTGAAGGATAGAGTCTTTTTCAAATCATCGACTCGTCTACATTGACAGACGCTTTAGCTTGAATCTAAGATAATGAAGGTGAAACAAATAACCGCTTACAAAAAGCGGGTCGAAAGAAGGGGTCCCCTTGCACGCGGATCAACGAAAAAAATTAACGGTCCTCATGATCAATATGTTTATTGCGGTCGGGAGCTTCGGGATTATCATTCCGATTCTACCCGCTTACTTAGCGTCGATTGGACAAGGTGGAACGGCGGCTGGATTAATGATTGCCATCTTTGCCGGAGCACAGCTCGTCATGTCACCGATTGCTGGTAAATGGGCAGATCAATATGGTCGTCGTAAGATGATCATCTATGGATTGATCGGCTTGACGCTCTCGATGTTTGTCTTCTATTTCTCAAACTCTGTCACGGTTCTCTACATCTCGCGCGCAATCGGTGGTGCCGGTGCCGCACTCCTGATTCCAGCGATTTTTGCTTACGTTGCGGACATCACGACGATGGATCAACGTGCAAAAGGAAACAGCTATGTCTCAGCTGCGATGTCACTCGGGATCGTCATCGGTCCAGGAATCGGTGGATTCCTTGCCGAGTATGACTTAAAATTACCGTTACTCATCTCAGCGATCGTCTCGGGTGCAGCTGTCTTATTCAGCGTCCTGTTACTTCAAGAAAGCGAACAACACGATGCAACAGCGATGGCACCAGATGAAGGGTCGATGCTTAAGAAACTGGGGACATCGTTTAAAAAACCGTACTTCGTACCGCTCGTCATTACACTCGTCATGAGCTTTGGTCTCATGGCATACGAATCGGTACTCGGTCTGTTCGTTGATGATCAATTCGGTGCTTCACCGAAGGACATCGCGATCATGGTGACGTCAACTGGAATCATCAGCGTCATTGCTCAAATCTTCATCGTCGATAAGTTATCCCGTAATTTAGGCGAAGGAAAGGTCCTGAACCTGTTCCTGTTCATCGCAGCACTCGGCTTCCTGTTGTCATTATTGACATCAAGTTACGGTGGATTCTTTGCGATTACCCTCGTCATCTTCCTTGCGACATCGATTTTACGCCCCGTCTTGAATACGATGATTTCAAAGCTCGCTGGTAATGAGCAAGGCTTTGCTATGGGAATGAACAATGCCTATATGAGCATCGGGAACGTGCTCGGACCAACGCTTGCCGGTGTACTGTATGACGTCAACATTCTCTATCCATTCGCACTTGGTCTGATCTTCCTCGTCGTGACGTTCATCGGATCGTTCATCTGGCAAAAACGTCAATCACGACTGATTGCCAAAGTCGAACAGAGTTCTTAAACGCATTAAAAATAGCCTCGATTGCTCCATCCAATCGGACAGAGCAGTCGAGGCTATTTCGTTTAACGATATTCGCACGTCATACGGATTGTTCCTCTGTTCCTGACACGAGCAGTTTCGCAACGATTTCTGTTAACAAGAAGACGAAGACGATTCCTGTAAAATCCAGCGTCAACCACGGCATCAGACCACAGCCGATCAAAAGTGTCCCAATCATTAACGGACGATATGACGAAAAGGATCGTCGCTTCGGACGGATACTTAAAAGGATGCTCACAATACCAAGCATGATAAGCCATATCAATGAAATATCATAGAAAAAGTGATCGACCAGTAAAAACAGACCAATCGGATACAGCGGAACCCACCAACGATTCATACCGAGGCCTCCCGTTTTCTTTTCAGTATCGCATGGTTTGAATGGATTCCCTTTATTTTGAAATGACTTATCCGTACTGCTTTTGATGCGCACGTTTAAGTTCAAGGTATTCTTCATCTGCCCGGATCAAATCCCATTTTTCTTGGAAGATAGCCGCAGATTTTGCTTTTTCTTCGTCGATCTCGCGTGTGTGTAATTCTTTGGTCTCTTTATCTTTATATTTACGCCCACCCTTATAGTTCGCGTAACGTCGTGCGCGCGTATGTCCCATCTGAATGAACTTCCGCGCCATATCCATACCGACGAAGTCTCCGTCTTCTTTATAAGCTAAATACATCTCATAAATTTTCTCGGAAGATTCCTTCGCGATGTCCGGCGTCTTAAAACGCCAATGCGGCAAAATCTCACTTTTATATGGTTCGACGAGCAAGACCCCTTGCTCTCCGCGTCCGACCCGGTATTTTTCCGGCTCCTTACGAAAATCCGTCGTCTTGAAATCGAGATCGTAATCAAACGCCATCCCGGTCACGCTCCCTTCTACTTTGAAACGTTCCCTTCCTGTCCGTTCATCAATCCTCGATCCGGTAGAGTCCTTGCGTATAAATCGTCGCTAAGACGTGTGCGATCTCTTCAATCGTCGCTGTTGCTTCTTCACGGACGACTTCGAATAAATACATCTCGTTCGCGAAGAACCAGCCACGGGCGACGAGCTTCGAATCGACATCTTGTCGCGCGAGTCCTGTCTCCTGAGCATATTGAATGTCCTGACTGATCCGATCAATGAAGCGTTCTCGAATCGCTTTCCATTTCGCACGGACGATGTAAGAGACGCCGATTGCTTGCTCAACGATCCGTAGCATCGCTCGTTCTTCTTCCGCGAGACGTAAGAAATCCGTAGCTTGCGTCACGATACGTTCCTTTGCCTCTAGCGGCGTCGTCGGTTCAAATGTTCGTTCCGCAATCGCATGGAAACGACTCATGACATCTTCCATCAGGACGACGAGCAACTCATCTTTCCCTTCAAAATGCACGTAGGCTGTTCCGTAGCCGACGCCAGCTTGTTTGATCACTTGTGAAATCGTTGCCGTTTGAAACCCTTGTTCTAAGAAGACGTCACGTGCCGCACTCAACAGTTTTTCGCGTGTCCGCACTGTGCGCAGATGCCGTTTATCGATTTTTTCTGGTTGAGAAGATGACATGTCCTTCACTCCTTCTGTTTTCTCTATTCGATAATATTGACACAATGTCAATTTGTTTGCTACGCTTTTGTCAAAATTGATTGAGTATTCATTTGAGGAGGATGACGTATGACATTACAAGCAAAACGGACGGATGCCGTTGCTCGGGACGAGCAAGATGTATTGTCCACCTATCGTGATGAGTTTTATCTACAACCGGGTAGTATCTATATGGACGGAAACTCGCTCGGTTTATTATCGAAGCGTGCCGAGAAGACGTTGCTCGAGTCGCTATCAGACTGGAAAGAACTCGGAATCGACGGCTGGATGAAAGGACGTCATCCTTGGTTCGAATTATCAGAACGTCTCGCTGCCCTCAACGCTCCGCTTGTCGGCGCACAAGCGGAAGAAGTCATGGTCACCGGTTCGACGACCGTCAATCTACATCAACTCGTCGCGACATTCTTCCAACCAACAGAAGGACGAGATAAGATTTTAGCGGATGCGCTGACGTTCCCGTCGGATATCTATGCTTTACAAAGTCAGCTTCGTTTACGCGGACTGGATCCGGAGACACATCTCGTCCAAGTACCAAGTCATGATGGTCGCTTTTTAGAGGAGGACGATATCATTGCCGCGATGACAGACGATATCGCGTTGATTGTCTTGCCTGCCGTGCTGTACCGAAGCGGACAGATTCTCGATATGGAGCGTTTAACGAAAGCGGCACACGACCGCGGTATCTTGATTGGTTTTGATGGCTGTCATTCCGTCGGAGCCGTTCCGCACGCTTTCCATGACTGGGGCGTCGACTTTGCTTACTGGTGTAATTACAAGCACTTGAACGGCGGTCCTGGAACGGTCGGTGGATTATTCGTCCACGAACGTCATTTCGGAACGTTGCCTGGGCTGACGGGCTGGTTCGGTTCGCGCAAGGATAAACAGTTTGACATGGATCACACGATGACACCGGCCGCGCACGCAGGCGCTTTCCAGATTGGGACACCACACGTTTTAAGTCTCGCCCCACAAATTGGTGCGTTAGAGATGTTTGACGAAGTCGGTATTGAAGCCGTCCGGACGAAGTCACTCGCCCTGACGCAGTACATGATGGACCTTGTCGAGCAGGAACTCATACCGTACGGTTTCGTCATCGGAAATCCGGTCGACGATAAACGCCGTGGGGCGCATCTCAGCCTCGAGCACCCGGAAGCGGCGCGGATCTGTAAAGCACTCAAGGAAAATCGGATCATCCCCGATTTCCGGGCGCCGAACATCGTCCGTCTAGCACCCGTCGCGCTCTACAACACGTTTACCGATGTCTATGACGTCGTCGCGACACTTAAACGAATCATGGAAGATAAAGAATACGAACGTTTCGCGAATGAACGCGAAGTCGTTGCTTAAGGAGTACACCATGGAACAACCTACTGAACTACGGCGTGAACTCAAGACACGCCAACTCACGATGATTGCAATGGGCTGCGCGATCGGTACCGGTCTCTTCCTCGGAAGTGGGCTTGCAATCGGGCTTGCTGGACCGAGCGTTTTGATCAGTTACGCAGTCGGCGCCTTCATCGTCCTACTTTTAATGGGCTGTCTGGCTGAAATGACGGTCGCCCATCCGACATCTGGCTCGTTCGGTACGATTGCCGAACGATACATTAGCCCGTACGCGGGTTTTCTCGTCCGCTATTCGTACTGGATCGCAAACGTTCTCGCAATCGGCGTTGAAGTTAGTGCGATCGCCATCTATATGAAATACTGGTTCCCGGACGTTCCCGGGGTTGTCTGGATTCTCGTATTCGCTGCCGCGTTGATTTACATTAATGCTACGACAGTCAATACGTTCGCAACCTTTGAGTACTGGTTCTCGGTCATTAAGATTAGTGCCATCTTACTGTTCATCCTGCTTGGTGCTTACTTGGTCATCGGTAGTCCGAGCCCTGAGATCGGTCCACAAAACTTCACGAATGATGGTGGCTTCATGCCATTCGGCTTCTCGGGTCTCTGGATTGCGATCTTCATCTCCCTGTTCAGTTTCCTCGGAACGGAATTGATTGCTGTCACTGCCGGTGAAGCAAAGGACCCGGACGTTGCCGTACCGAAAGCATTGAAAGCGACAGTCTTCCGTCTCTCGACGTTTTATGTCGTCACGATTGCTTTAATGTTGATGATTGTCCCGTGGCAACAAGCAGGCGGCGTCGATCAAAGTCCGTTCGTCAAAGTAATGGAGATGCTATCGATTCCATATGCAGGCGGTATCATGAACTTCATCATCCTGACGGCAGCGCTCTCCGCGATGAACAGTCAGCTGTATGCTTCGACACGGATGATGTATTCATTATCCAAGGCAACATATGCACCAAAAGTATTTGGTCGTTTAAATCGAAAAGGTGTACCGCTATTCGCACTCGCCTTATCAACGCTCGGCATTTTTCTCGCTGCGATCATCAGCAGTCAGTCGAGCGTCTCTTATCCGTTCATGATGGGGATTTCGATGTTCGGGGCGATTTTCACGTGGTTCATGATTTTCATCTCCCACCTCTACTTCCGTAAAGCCTGGGAACGTGAAGGTGGACGGACGTTACCGGTTCGGATGATGGGCTATCCGTATCTGACGGCCCTCGGTGCATTGTTGTTATTCGCACTCGTCCTGACGACATGGTTCACAGATTTCCAAATCGTCTTGAAGTTTGGTATACCGTGGTTAGTGTTCTTATCTATCGCCTATTTCTTCTGGAAACGGGCGCATCCAGAACAACTGAAGACCGCTGAAAAACGAAAACTGAATTAACTCGATAAAGGGGATGAATGGGAATGACAAAGACAGATCCTACGTCTATTGAAGCATCGATTCAAACGGATTTTAAGAAAGATATGTCCTACGGGGATTATTTGCAACTGGATCCATTGCTTACGAGTCAACATCGCTTATCGGGGCATCATGACGAGATGCTGTTCATCATCATTCATCAAACGAGCGAGCTATGGATGAAGCTGATCCTGCATGAGATGCGTGCAGCGACGCAAGCCGTTGCAAACGATGATCTCGAATCATCGTTTAAGATGCTCGCACGGATCTCAAAGATTCAGCACCAGTTGATTCAGTCGTGGAATGTCTTGTCGACCTTGACCCCTGCCGAATATCTGGAATTCCGTGACGCGCTCGGTCATTCGTCCGGTTTTCAGTCGTATCAAAACCGTCAAATCGAATTCGCGCTCGGTTTCAAGAATGAGCAGATGCTAAAAGTTTATGCACATGATGAAACCCTCTATCCGATGATGCTCGAAGACTTGAAGACACCAAGCATCTACGATGAAACGATTCGCGCGATGGCGCGTCATGGACTACCGATCGACGCGTCCGTCCTTGAGCGTGATGTCACGGAAGACTGGACGCCGAATGCAAGTGTCGAGGCCGCTTGGGCAAGCGTCTATCGAGATGTCGAGCAATACTGGGATCTGTATGAACTCGGTGAAAAACTACTGGATATCGGAAGCCAGCAACAGATGTGGCGCTTTAACCATATGAGTACCGTCGAACGAATCATCGGACAAAAGCCAGGAACGGGCGGTTCGTCTGGTGTCAGTTATCTACGGCGTGTGCTCGACCACCGGTTCTTCCCGGAACTGTGGTCGGTCCGCACGACATTATGAGGAGGATGAAACGATGACACGATGGATTGATGTTTCACAACCACTTGATCGTCACGTCACGACGTGGCCGGGGGATACACCGTTTGAAGCCACATTGACATGGAATAAGGCAGACACCGGTTCCGTTAACGTCGGCAAAGTTACGATGAGTCTGCATACCGGTACCCATGTCGACGCGCCGTTTCATTTTGATGATGCTGGACAAAAAATCATCGACCTGGATCCAGACCTCTATATCGGACATGCGCGTGTCATTTACTTACCAGGTCGTACAGAAATCACAGCCGCTGATTTAGATGGCTTTGAGCTAAATGACGTCCAGCGCTTGATCATCAAAACGGATGGTTGGATCGACAAATCGACTTTCCCAGAGACGATTCCTGTGTTGACACCAAGTCTTGCTGAACGTCTCGGAGAACTCGGGATTTCGCTGATTGGTCTTGACTTACCAAGCGTCGATGCGATTGATAGCAAGGAAATGGCAGCCCATCACGCACTGGCACAGCATGGAATCCATATCCTCGAAGGACTCGTCCTCGATGCGATCACGCCTGGTGATTACCACTTGAATGCCGTCCCGCTCCCGCTCGTCGACGGCGATGGTAGTCCCGTTCGCGCCTTACTTCGTCCATACTAAAAAATCCGTCCAGCAGCCTCTCTGCTGGACGGATTTTTTACTGATGTAGCGGTTCGAATAGACTGGCTTCGATCTGACGAATGACATGTCCGAGAACTGCAAGTGACGAATCGACCTCAAATCCTTGATCGAGTGAATGATTCGCTCCTTCGATAACATCGATCATTAATTGTGATGTCCGACACGTTTCAAGTGCTGCCTCATCATAAAACTTATCGGCCGTGCCAATGACGATCAGTCCAACTTGCGTCGATGTGGCGATTTGTTCAACCACTTCATTTAGGACGGGTGTTAAGAAAACGAAGCGTGCTGTCTGTAGACTCGGCTTAGCAAGTAACGCGGCAAGCGGAATCGTTCCTAACGATTTTGCGATAAACTGAACGTTTTCGTATGGATGCGTCGCAAGCACTTCCGAGACGACAGCGTCAACTCGGCGCGTCATGCAGGCATTTGATTCAGCGTCTGACATCGAAAATAGATCTTCTGTCACATAGTGAATGCAGATGACATCGATGCCTCGCGCGAGTAATGCCATTCGACTGTAGTAAAAGTATGGATGGTCGTATACGTACGATGCTCCCGAAATCAAGAAGCAGACCTGTTTGGATCCCATTTGAAAATGATCATATGAAACGGTCGTCTGATCGACGACGATGGATGATTGTTTGATATGCATGAAATCCCCCTATGTTTTTTCTAGACTTTACCATTTCAGAAGTAGACTGTCATGTCTTTTCAGTTCTTCCAAGCTAAATAAAAAAGGCAATGAACCTTACTTGATTCATTGCCTTTCATACTTTTTTTATCCAATCGGAGCAAACACCGACTGCTCGACTTGTTTTAACTCATAAAACGCCCCTTGTCGTGTCATCAATTCGGCATACGTTCCGACTTCGATGACGTGACCCTGATCCATGACGATGATTTGATCCATCGCTTCAAGACCTGCTAAGCGGTGGCTGACGAGGACCAGTGTCGCATCCGTTGCTCGCGCAAACAGTCGCTTGAGAATCATCTGTTCCGTCAAAGCATCAACGGATGACGTCGGTTCGTCAAGCAAGTAAAGCGATGCTTCTCGCAAGAGCACGCGGGCAATCGCTAGCCGCTGTTTTTCTCCTCCGGATAAGTTCTCTCCTTTTTCAAACACACGATCACTCAACTCGAATGTCGTTAATCCGACATCATCGAGTGCTTGTCGCATCGCTTCGTCCGTCGCTGCTTCGTTTGCGAGAAGTAGATTATCACGAAGTGTTCCATAAAAGTAGTGATTTTGTTGCAGGACGACATTCGCGTGCTGCCAGAGTCCTTCCGGATCAACCGTCTGACTGTCCTGTCCAGCAATCGTTAATCCGTCCGTCGGATACATCCGTAACATCAATTGAAGTAACGTTGATTTCCCGGAACCACTCGCTCCGACGATTGCCGTCTTCTTACCAGCCGGAATCGAAACAGTGACGTCACGTAAGACTGGACGGGGTGCATCAGGAAACGTAAACGTCAGCGCATTCGTTTCAAAGGACGGTGCCTGATCGAGGACGAACGGAGCGTACGTCGGCTCCTCTTGCTCAGTCACGACTTCATCGAGTCGTTTCGCAGCATGGCGGCTATCTTCAAAAAAGCCGGGTAAGATCGCCATCGGTGCCGCATTTTCAAAGACGGTCAGCGATGTCATGACGAGTAAAGCGAGGAAAACTCCCTCGAGTTGTCCGCTTGCGACGAGATAGGCACCCACACCGAGGACAAGCCAAGAGATGATCAACGTCACCATCGTATTTAAGGCCAGGTTCGAGACAGCGTGTAAACCATTACGTTTCTCTTCCTCGACATACCGTTTCGCGACGGCATTCAAGTCCTGTTCCTTTTGGTCGAGCTGTTGGTAAATCTTCAAATCACGATAGCCTTGGAATAACTCTGTCACTTCTGTCGACAAGTCACCACGTCGAACACGGACTGAACGGGCGAAGCGTTGTTCACGGTACGCGAACCATCCCGGAATCAAGAAACCGGTCAGAATTAAACCAAGCAACAGAATCCCGGCAATCGTCCATGAGAAGAAACTGACGAAAAAAATCGTACAGAAGAAAACGAGCAGTAACACGATCGGTGGATAGAGGACACGTAAGAACGTATTTTGTAGACTCTCGACATCCCCGACGATCCGCGCAAGTAAGTCACCACTGCGGTACTTACCAAAAATCCCTGGCGCAAGCGGCTCGAGACGACGGTAAAATGACGTTCGGATGTCACTAAGGATCGTAAACGTCGCCCGGTGCGAATAGTAACGTTCCGCATACCGACTGACGGCGCGCGTCAGACTCGACACTTTTTGCAGGGCGATCAAGACGGCGAGTGTCTGGATCGGTGGTAACAAGGCTGCCTTTGAAATCAGGTAACCACTTGCTGCGAATAAACCGACCGCTGTCACACCGGCGAGGACACCGAAGAAGATCGACCAGGCGATATCGCGTTTTTGATGCACCATCAACCGAAAGACTCCTAATAATTCCTTCATCGTGTTTCCTCCCCTCTCTGGACGCTACGCATCCGCGCATATTCCGAATCGCGACCAAGCAATTCATCATGGGTGCCACGATCGACGATTCGTCCGCCGTCGAGAACGACGATTTGATCCGATCGTTCAATCGTATGCAAACGGTGCGCGACAGTGATGACCGTTGCCGATTGTCCGAGTTGCTCAATCGCTTGTTGGAGCAGTCGCTCTGTTTTGACATCAAGTCCAGTCGTCGGTTCATCAAAGACGACGACGTTCGGGCGTTTCAAGAACGCTCGTGCTAACGCAACACGCTGTTTTTCGCCACCCGATAGACCGCGTCCACCTTCTCCGATCACCGTGTCGATCCCTTCAGGCAACGTCGCAATCAACTCCTCGAGCCCTGCCGCCTGCGCCGCTTCGAAAATCTCTTCCGGCGTCGCTTGACGAAGCTCACCAATCGCGATGTTTTCTGCCAGTGTTCCGGCATACAGATAAGGATGTTGAGAAATGTAGCTCAACTGACGAAACCAGCTTGTTTCCTCCACCTGACCGCGCTCGGTTCCGTCGAGTAGAATCCGTCCTTCTTGTGGATCCGCGAGTCCGGCAATCAACTGCAAGACGGTCGATTTACCGGCCCCACTGCGACCGATTAACGCTACCTTTTGATACGGCTCAATCGTAAGCCCGATATCTTGCAAGGCAAAACGTCCTTCTTGGTACGTAAAGCCGACTTCATCCAAGACGATTTGTGGTGGACGATTCATCGTGAGTTCCGATTGACCGAATGCAACAGGACGATCGTCTGCCGTCAATTCGGCTGCGATTTGTTTCGCTGCTGCCACACTACCGCGTCCCGTGTGGAAAGCAGCCCCCATCTCTTTTAAGGCAAGATAGTATTCTGGTGCCAACACGAGCATCAAGAACGCTGGGATAAAGGTGATGCTTTGAAACAGAATCAAACGCAGACTAACTTCAAGTGCAATCATTCCCATGCTGAGCATCGAGATGAACTCAAGCATCAATGACGACAAGAAGGCGAGCTTCAAGACCGTTAATGTCGCATCTCGGAAATCGAGACTGCTTTTTTCGATGACGTCACGCTGTCGTTTCGCGCGACCGAATAACTTCAACGTCGTCAGTCCTTGTAACGTATCGAGGAACGTTCCTGAGAATGCCGTCATCTTCTCGAGTTGAGCATCGGCCCGCTTTTGCGTCATGATGCCGATGATGATGTAAAACAACGGAATGAACGGCGCCGTGATCATCATGACAAGACCCGTGATCCAGTCATAGCTGAATGCCGCAATCAAGACCATCAAGGGAACGATCGTCGTCTGGACGACTTTCGGCAAATATTGACTATAGTAGCTGTCCATCTCGTCTACTGCATCGAGCAAGACACTGACCTTCTGTCCCGCTTGCCCTTGTAGCATCATCTCGACTGAGCGACTCGTATATTTCGCAACGAGTGCTTCCCGAAGCGCCTGCTTCATGTGTGCCGATAACGTCGTACCAAGACGACCGTTCCAATACGTCACGGCGACTCGGAGCAACAACATACCGAGAACGGTGAGTAGTAACGGAATGACAGCTTCAAACGGTTGTTCTTTTAGGAAAATGCGATCGACCGTCAACACGATGCCGTATGACTGACCGACGACCGCGACCCCCATTAAGAAAGCCGCAATGATGAATTGAATGAGAATACTACGTGGAATCTGGACGATTCCTTTTAATGGATTCATATACAAACGTCCTTTCACAAAGTGTGAACGACTTTTAGTGAATATTTTCACATATCGTACATTTAGTATACCGAATCCGGAACGGGGATGCCATGCAGATGCTGTCGAAAAGGTGTGACGGTTTTGTGAGAGCATATCATTCGACAATTTTTCATCATCGAACTATTATGGATATACATTATCCACGTTTAACGAAAGGAGTCTTTCTATGCAAATGAAAACAGGAGTCGAGCAATCCGTTTATGCGATGTTGCTCTTAACCTTCCTGCCGGAGCGCGCCGTTTTGTCCGGTGAGTTCATTAGTCAGCAACTCGGTGCTTCACCGACCTATTTCCAAAAGCTCTTACGAAAACTCGTTCAGGCGGATCTGTTGTATTCCGTACCTGGTGTCAAAGGGGGCTTTCGCTTGCGACGTCCGGCAGAAGAAATTCAAATCTTCGATGTCTATCAAGCCATTGAGGGCAAACAGACATTGTACGCGTCAAGTGGTGTCTTTGAAGATTTGATGGGGATTCAGGAACAGGAGATCGGTCTGCTCTCGAATCTGATGACAGAGGCAGAAGATGCTTGGCAATCGACGTTGAAGCGCGAATCAATCGGCTCGATCCGTCAAGCAATCGATACCTCCTGTCCACCGGAACATTTAGAACGGTTGCATGCGTTAATCACAGATCGGATGATGACACTTTAATGAACAGAAAGAGGTTTTTACTATGGTATTGAATCGTTATTTCGACTTATTCGACGCGTCACGCACGGACGCACAAGCGTTCGAGGATCTCGTTTCCTTGTTTACGACAGACATCACGTTCGTTCTGAACGGACAACCAAAGCACGGCATCGACGCCTGGAAACAATTCATCCGTCATGTGTTCACGGCGAATCAGGATATTAAGCACATGTACGCCGGCTGGGAAGAAACAACACCAGGAACGTATGAAACACGCTGGGCAGTTTGCGGAAAACGGGCAGACGGTAGCGTCTTCACGCAAGACGGAAAAGATATCGCACGTCTTAATGAAAACGGACGGATCACTTACCTGGAGAACGTTCCAGATGATCCGACGATGTTCCGTTCATAAGATTGCTTTTAAATAGCGAAAAAGGCTGACATGTGAGTCAGCCCCTTTTTGGTATTTAACGTTTCAGTACAAGCCGTTTCAATAAATAGCCCGTGATGCCGAGTAACGACGCAATCGCAATATAGACCATGTAGACCAACAAGTTTGGCGCAAATCGTGACACGATGTACGTCAATACGACGACAGCCGTATACAGCAACAAAAATAGACTGATGTGCTTCAACTTCGACACTCCCCTTTGAATCCTTCTCTCTTCTTTACGGAAACGACTGGAAAATGTTTCAAAAGGTATGTCTTTACTTCGTTTTATAGATTCTTCGCTTTGAATGTGTCTCCACCTTCGATCGTGCCGTTATCAAAGCCTTTTTGGAACCAACGCTCTCGTTGCGCCGATGTGCCGTGAGTGAAACTTTCCGGTACGACATATCCTTGTCCTTTCTCTTGTAACGTATCGTCCCCAACAGCATTGGCTGCTGTCAACGCTTCTTCAAGATCGCCTTCTTCGAGCAAGTTTTCTCCTTGCGCGTGATGCGCCCATACGCCGGCATAATAATCTGCCTGTAGCTCGAATCGAACGAGGTATTTATTGAACTTCTCCTCACTCATTTGCTTTCGAAGTGGCATGATCTCATCCGATTTTCCAAGTAACGTCTGGACATGATGCCCTACTTCATGCGCAATGACATACGCCATCGCAAAATCGCCCGGTGCTCCGTATTTCGTCTGCAGTTCATCATAAAAGCTTAAATCAATGTATAATTTCTGATCACCGGGACAGTAAAAGGGACCGACGGACTTCCCTGCTTGTCCGCAAGCCGAACTAACTTGATCCGTATATAAGACGAGTGTCGGTTTTTTATAGGTCTTACCATCTTCTTTAAATTCTTTCGTCCAGACTCGTTCCGTATCGGCCAAGACGACGGAGACGAAGTCCGCTGCTTCTTTTTCCTGCGCTGTTTCCTCATACGTCGTATTTTGCTGATCCCCACCGGTTAAGTCTCCGAGTAGTTCAGTTGGATTACCGCCCATCAAAGTGATGACGATCAGCAGGATGATCCCGACACCACCGCCGATACCGGCGATTCCTTTCCCACCCATTCCCCGCCGGTCCTCGACGTTCGAACTCCGTTCTCTTCCCTTCCATTTCATGCGCTTTCCTCCTACCCGTTTCGTTATTGTTCTTTACCCAAAAGCTTTTATACGTAACGCTTCAGGACATCATGGATGAAACAGAAGTCTATTGATTTGATGCATTTTCTAGGAATATCCTTCTACTTTAGAGAAGATTATTAGCAGAACCGATCTTTCGGATCCAATTTTTTCTACGCAAAGGAGGTACGACATGAAACCTCATCTACTTTTTTTATCTTGGCGTGATGCTCGACATCCACAAGCCGGAGAAGCTGAAACTTTTATTCATGAAATGTTGCGGCGTGTCAGTACTACCTACCGAGTTACCCATTTGTCTGTCTCATTCAAGGGCGGATCACCGACGGAGTATCGAGATGGTATCACTTACCTCCGTTATGGTACGACAGCTTCTCTTATTCCATATGCACTTTATTATTACTGGTCTTATGCTAAAACGATTGATTTAGTTCTGGATCATTTGAATGGGTTTCATTTCTTCACACCACTTTATGTTCCACGTCATAAACGAACTTTATTTCTTTATCAATTGATTCGTGAGCGTTGGTCGACGACACTTGTTTTTCCTTTTTCAAAGCTTGGCGAATGGACAGAGACTCGACGGTTAAGCTGGTATAAAGATAGTCATGCCTTGACTATCAGCCCCTCTGTTGTAGATGAACTGCAAAGTGCTGGTTTTACTAACAGTCATATCACGATGTTATCGCCAGGACTTTCTTTTTCCCCATGGTCTGAACAGGAATGGGAGTTAAAAGAACATGTTCCAACCTTTCTATATATCAACCGTCTGAACGAAAAAGAACTTCAAGATGCGATTGGGGCATTCCTCATGGTCCAACGTGAGTTTCCTGAGACACGCCTCTGGCTGATTGGTATCCGTAACAGCTCTCATCTTTTGCAATACCTTACACTTCCCCTTCCTAAAGAAGTGAAGGATGCTATCACATATTACGATTCAGTCACTGAAACAGAAACGCGCCGCATGATGAGTCGTGCCACCGCTCTCCTTTTCCCTTCCATACGTGAAGGCGTAGGTTTTTCTATTATTGAAGCGGCGGCGGTCGGAACACCATCCATCGTATATGATGCTCCTGGTGTCCGAGACGCCGTTCAGTACGGCATGACAGGCTACATGGCTAAAAACAAAACACCTGGTGCACTCGCTGCCGAAATGCGAGCTTGCTTCCGAGATCCAGAGGAGTACGAAGCCATTCGCATCTCCGCTCATCATTTCGCACGGGCAATGGATTGGCAACAGACTGATCTTAAATTTCAAGAATGGCTGAGACGAGTACTTCTTGATACAAAATAAAGGGAAACTTCAAACGGTCTGACTTCTCCCAACAAGTAGAGAGAAGCCAGACCGTTTAAGTCAATCTTCATACTTTTTATTCTGTTCAAGGTTTTGGAGGATGTGTTCTGGATCAACGCGTTTCGTATAATCGGACGGCACTTCTACGAAACGAATCACACCATTCGTATCAATGATAAACGTCGCCAGTTTCGGTAACTGCCAATCCTCATTTCCATTGTGCTTCGCTACATCAAGTCCCGATGCTTTGTAAATCTCAATCAAATAATCTGGCAAGTCGAACACCAAATCAAATTGACGGGATACATGTAAATCAACGTCACTTAAGACAGGGAAACTTAACGCATTCTTATTCGCCATTTGCTCAGCAAAATCAGCTGTCTCCGGACTAATTGCAATGACAGTCGCTCTTTGAGCGCGGATTCGGTCGATTTACCGTTCGTACGCGCGAAGCTCGAGATTGCAGTACGGACACTAGCCACCCCGGTAGAACGTTAAGATAACAGGACCTTGCTCGAGTAATGTCTCGATTGCGACTGGTTCTCCAGATACATCGGGTAATGTAAAGTGTGGGATTGTGTCACCGACACCTAGACCTTGTGCGACTCCAGAAGCAGCCAGTTCAGCTGTCGCTTCCGCCATCAACCGTTGTTTCTCAGCAGGTGCCTTTTGTCGGAATTTCGATTGATATTGTTTGATTTCTTCGAGTAGTCGTGTCATATGTTCTCCCCCTTCATTGCTGTATGGAATAGCAAGGAGATTACTCGTTTGTCTCTTCTGACGACTCCTCCGCCTTCTTTCGGAATCGTTTGACGAATCCCATTAGTTGTTCCGGCGTTAGTTCGAGCTTATTCTCATAGACATATTTCGTTCCATATCCAAGTGCAAGGGTGGCGGTCGAAGCGACTCCCGCGGCAATGACGGCACCATATCCCGGAACTAGCTTCGCTATTTGTCGAAAAGCCGTTTTCCCGGAGTTTCCGACGATTGTCACGACAAGCAACTCTTTGGCACTCTCCTTGGATAACTGCCGTTCATACAGATTTGATAACTTGAGCATCAAGCCGATTTGAATTGAAGTCAACGGAATGATATCAGCTCCTGGAAACGGGACAGCACCGATCGCACCAGCAGCTGTTCCGGCACCCACGATCCAATTGTTGGCGATCTTCCCGCGAACGGTCGGATCCATCTGGCGAACGAACACATTATCCTTGTCGAACTTTTTTAAGATATCGAGGACCTCCCGGCGGAGCCGATCAATATTCGTTCCTTCTCGTGCTGATACGGGAATGATTTTTGGTCCTGGTAGTTTTTCTGCAATATGGCGAACGATCGTGTCGACATCATCCGTCGCATCCATCTTCGTGACAACGATCAAGACATTTTGGTTATGTTGATAGATTTTCTGGAAATTCTTCGTCTCTGTCTCAGACAAGACAGTACCTGCCGCATTTAAAAAATAAAGGATGACATCGGCACTTTGATAATACGTCCATGTCGCTTCCGAGTTCTGTGTATTGGCATCATTTAGTCCCGGTGTATCGACGAAGATGACTTTATCTTCCGGATGTTGCCTTACTTGATCGATGCGGACCGTTTCACCTGGGCGTGCTCCGACCGTTGCGACTTCGCGACCAAGAATTGCGTTCAAGGTCGAGGATTTCCCCGCATTGACATCTCCGATCAGAGCAACCGTCACGTCCTGCTCCAACGATTGATTAAAATCCCGTCGCTCCGATTCAAACGACTGATCAAAGATTTCCTCCAGTTTGCGTTTCCGCTTTTGTTGATTGGTCTCAAGTCCCTCACCAAAAAAATCATCCATCGTGATCCCTCCCCTTCTTTTGCTGTCTGTCTTTTCCCGTTATCCCTTGCTTTCAACACAAAGAAGGCAAGGGAACATTGCGTCCACTTGCCTGCTTTTAAAGGTATGTGCTTCGTCGCTCGAGCAATACCGTGTCGCGCCATCTGCCTCCGAGCCGACCAATTCGCTCCCGGCGACCGACTTCCCGAAAATTAAAACGTTCATGAAGGCGGAGACTCGCTTGATTTTCCGGAAAGACTTGCGATTGCAGGGTCCAGATGCCGGCTGCTTCACTTGCTTTAATGACGTCTTCCATCAAGCGTGTGCCGACACCTTTACCGCGTGCTTCTTCCGCGATATAAAGACTGATTTCAGCGACACCAGCGTATGCTGGAATCGAAGAAAATGGACTTAATGCGACCCATCCGAGCAGTTGCTCGCCTTCGATCGCAACGAGACGACTGTGTTCATGGTGATGTCCCGTCCATTCTTCGTACGGTAATGCTTCCGTGCGAAACGTCGCGTTCTCCGTCTTTATCCCTTGTTCGTAAATACGGACGACTTCTGGGTAATCTTCCGCTGTCATTTGACGTATTTCCATTTCATCAGACTCCTTTGTTGCTCACATGCTGATTCTAGTTCGACAGCATGTCAGGAGTCTCCTGTTTAATCGACGGTTCATCAAGTTTTATACTTCTAATCGTACTGCCATTTCCCGACCGAATCGATCCCCGTGGTCGATGAAGCCGAGACTCGTATACAGACTGTGCGCCGCCTGATTATCCGGTCGGTAACCGACGACGATTCGTTTTGCTGCGGGTAACATTCGCATCTCTTCAATCAGGGCTTGCATCGCTAATCGCCCAATCCCGTTCCCTTGCCGCGCCTGATCAATCATGATGCGGTATATCCAGTAACCGTCGAGTTCTTCTAGTTCCGTGTTGTACATCACAAAACCAACAACCGTATCGTCCATCATAATCGCCCGAAGGACAAGGCTTGGTTCGAACTTCGCTTGCGCGATCGAATAGACATTCGCTTCCATGAAGTCCTGCTGTTCTGCTGTCAGCGTCAGCTCACAACAAGCTTCCCAATTTTCTGCTGTTACCGGTACGAGTTGAATCATGTTCATTTCCCCTTTTAATTAGACGGGAGTTGCCTCCAGCGTCTGTTGATCACATCGTTGCACGGTGATCGCCCCCTTTCCTTCTCTTTCCTATCGACTGATTTGATTCATTGTTGAAGGACTGCTGCGTTTTCAAGCACTGCAGGTAGTTCGGCTAAAGAGGTAATCGTAAACGTGGGCTTGATATCCGTTGCCGGCTTTCCTTCTGGATTAAACCAACATGTTGCGATACCAGCTTGATTGCCACCTGCAATATCAGCTGACAAGGAATCTCCGATAATGATTGTTCGCGCCGGGTCGAATTGTGGAATCTGCGCAAACACATGATCGAAAAATCCTGCCATCGGCTTTTGAAAACCTGTCTCTTCTGAAACGAAAATCGCTTTAAAGAAGTCCGTTAATCCGGCGCCATCAAGTCGCGCGCGTTGCGTCTTTGAAATCCCGTTCGTGACGACGTACATCTCGACGTTCCCTTCTAGTTGCTCTAACAGGGCAGTCGCACCCGGAATCAATTCCGTCCCTTGCGCGAGGTATCCGCGATACGTTTCGTCAACTTCTCGTCCGTTGACTTCTCGTCCTTCTTCCGCAAAGAACGTCACGAATCGCGAGTGAATGACTTCCTCACGTGTCACTTCACCCCGTTCGAGTGCTCTCCAGAGCGCGTGATTGATTTCCTTGTAGCGCGCTTCTCGCTCAATCGTCCACGTTAGATCTTGTTGCTCGAGCAGGCGGCGAAAGGCAATCCGTTCCGTCGCTTCAAAATCAAGTAGTGTATGGTCAATATCGAATAATACTGTCGTATAAAACATCTTCAAGCTCCTTTACGTACTTGTCGTACAGTTGTTGTTTTCCCGCCCAGTTGAAATAACAGTACGCCCCCACCAATCAGCAACACACCGAGTGCTTTCGTCCACGTAAATGGAACGGCTTGTAACCCGAACCAACCGAGCATATCCCACAGTAAGGCAAATAAGATTTGCGACACCATGACGATCGAAATCGCTCGACTTGGTCCGAGTTGTTGAACTCCTTGCGTCACACAGAGGACGACACCGACACCGATGATCCCACTGAACCAAAACCAAGTTTGCGCCTGTTCGAGTGCAAACAATTGTGACCCTTCGACGATCAAACCAATCGTCAGTGAAGCGAGGAACCCGAGTCCAAGGACTAGCGTCGTCGTCGCCCAAGCACCGACATGTTCTTTGACTTTTGCGTTAAACGTATTTTGAATACAAACGAGCATGCCCCCACAAAGAGCAAGGATGATTCCCGTAACCATGTCGCACCTCTTTCATTCGTAAATGCTTTCTCCAACGCGCTCCATCAATCCGTCTCGATCAATGATCTCAATCGTATGCTGCGTTCTGCGAATCAACCCATCGTCGACGAACTGACGTAAGACACGGTTGACATGACGGTAGCTCGTCCCGATCAAATCTGCCGCATCGACCAGTTCCTTACTCGCAAAAGCATCCGTATCAGGTGTCATCGACAGCAAATAACTGGCTAGCCGAACTTCTACCGGATACAGCAGATTGAAGCTGAGCGTATGCGATTTCAATTCAAACTTTTTCGTGATCGTCTCGAGTAAAAATAATAGAAAAGCAGAATGATGTACACGTGCCTCTTCCAAATCCGCATAGGCGATGCGTAAGACGGTTACTGGTGTCACTGCCTCGACCGTGTTCATCAAATCAATCTTTCGGACGAATTCAATATCGCCGACGAGATCAAACGGATGCTTGAAGGACAACACGAGACGTTTCCCCGTTGCCGACATATGCGTAATCTTCAATTTCCCTTCGACGAGCAGGTACAGTTCATGCGCAACATCGCCTTGTCGGCATAAAGCCTCACCCGGTGCGAACGTCTGGATGTGCATCGCCTTGCGTAGCGATACATCAAAGACATGCGTTAACTGATACCGTTCCAAATAGCTCACAATGTCCGTCACTTCTTCTCCTCCTTAGCTCTTTAAGATGAAGATGCCTGCAACCATCATCAAGATGCCGATGATCTGCGGCCCCCGCAGTCGGCGTTTCATGACGCCGAACCAGCCTCTTCCGTCAATCCAGAGTGCCAGCGCTAATTGCGCTAATAAAAAGAGCGAAATCGTCAAGGTCACACCCATCAGGTGGACCGCCGTCATGTTGCTGAATAATATGATCGCCGCAAATGCACCTCCTGCCAGATAGAGCGGTTTGACACGGCGCATCGCTGAAAAACTACGATCCCGTAAGACGACCGCTAAGAGGATCGCAACGATGAACCCGGTCATCTGAGTGATCGTCGCTGCTTGCCACGTCCCGATCGTTTGACTGATCCGGGCATTAGCGACACTTTGAAGCGTTAAGAAAAAGCCACCAGCAATCGCAAATAAGATACCACGCATATGCATACTCCTCTCTTCTTCCATGATAATCTCATTTAACGAGAGTCCTTCTGATTTGAACAGGACATTTGTCCTGAGATGTTCAGAAGTTCAGAAATCATGATGAGTAAATAGAATTTCATACAACTCTAAGTGTATTAAAAAAGCGATTGTTCTCTTGCTGAGAACAATCGCTTTTGATGTGTTTAAATAGTTTATGCTTCTTCTTCCAATCGTTTAATCGCTTCATCCAGCTGTTCCTGATCCTCTTCTGATAGCTTTGGATATTGCGGATCAATTTCCTTCAGGACGTCATTCATGACTTCGGTGACGATATAGCGGGAATACCATTCGTCATCTGCCGGTAAGATATACCATGGTGCATACGATGTCGATGTCGCTGAGACAAGCTCAGCAAAAATCTCATGGTATTCGTCCCAGTGCTTGCGTTCCTCAATGTCATTAAACGAGAATTCGAAGTTTTTCGTTGGATCTTTCAGACGAGTCAACAGCCGTTGCCGTTGCTCCTCTTTTGAGACATGGAACAAGAACTTGACGACTCGGAAGCCATTCTCGACGAGATAGCGTTCAAAGTCATTAATTTGACGATAGCGCATCTGCCACACGTCACCCTCATCCGGCTTTTCTTCCTCCTCGAGCAAATCATGGATTCGTGGGGCAATGACTTCCTCATAATAGGAGCGATTTAAGATGCCGACTTCCCCTTTTTCTGGTAGTCCTTCGTGGATCCGCCATAGGTAGTCATGTTTTTGCTCCGTATCCGACGGTTTTTTGACGGAAATCGTTCGGAGTCCTTGTGCGTTCAAGTTAGAAAAGATATAGCTGATCGCCTCGTCCTTCCCCGCTGCATCAATTGCTTGCAGGATGACGAGGACGCCATTTTTCTCTTCAGCATGCAAACGCCAATGTAACTCTTGTAACGTCTCAACACTTTTTGGAATCCGTTTCTCTCGCAATTCTGCTTCCGAAATTTTATGTTCTTCTGATGTCGGGTAATTCGAAAACGAGACTTGCTCGCCTTCCTTAACACGATAGGATGACAGTTTCATGGTAGGGCTCCTCCTTTAATTGCTTCTAAAGGGGATTTACCCTACTCATTCATCCTGAAAACGTTCAGATGAACTTATCTTTTCAAAAGGAGACGGACTCCCTCTTCCAGCGTCGTCACGGGACGACCGAGTAATGCTTCAAAATCAGTACTTTCTACTGCCAGAGTCCCTGCTGCGATATCTGCCTGGATACCAGTCAGCATTGGAATCAAGAAGTCAGGTAAGCCAGCTGCTTGCATCCGCTCACCATATGTCGCTTCATCCACTTCATCTAAAGCGACCGATCGGTTAAGCACTGTTCCGACTGCAGTCGCGAGTTCTGCTTGTGTATGCAACGGACCCGATAGTTCATAGATGGGGTTTGGATGCTCAAGCGTCAGTCCCGTCGCAATGGCTAACGCATACTCATCTTGTAACGCCCATCCGACTTTCCCTTCGCCTGCTGCCGTTAACCAGTCTGCGCCTTGCGCGACGGCGTCAATCGTTCCGAGTTCATTTTCGAGATACCAGTTGTTACGGAAAAAGACATACGGGATACCTGTCGCTTGAATCGCTTCCTCTGTGACACGATGCGTTCGAGCAAGTCCGTTTGTACTGTGTGCCGCATTGGCGATGCTCGTATAGCCGATCAGCTTGACGCCTGCCTCTTTTGCTGCCGTGACAGCGGCTTGGTGTTGCCGGATCCGAGTCGCCTCTTCACCGTCCGTCGAAATGATCAACAATCGATCGATTCCTTGAAACGCTTGTCCGAGTGTTTCGGGCTGATCAAAGTCTCCGTATCGGACATCGATTCCTTGTGCTGCAAGCTCTGTTGCTTTTTCGACGTCGCGGACACTAACCGCTACATGTTCGTTGCCGACTTGTTCACTGAGGTGCTGCATGATCCGCGCGCCTAATTTTCCGGTTGCTCCTGTAATTAACCATTTCATGATGAAACCACTCCTTTGAAGTTTGATGTTGTTCTTCATGATACGCTAGGTGATACACTAAAAAAAGTAGGCACTTATCTGAAACTAGGTCCCTCAAAACGAACCAATGGGAGAGGATGAATGTGGCTGTATTCGATACAACGACCAATCAACGCACTGCCTGTCCAGTCACTCGGGTCCAACAGATGGTCGCTGGCAAATGGAAGATCATCTTGCTGTGGCACCTGACACACGGGACACATCGTTTTCATGAACTGCAACAATTAACAGGTATCTCTAAGGGAACATTGACACGTCAGCTACGTGAGCTTGAAGCGGATGGGTTGATTCAACGGCACGTCTTTGGCGAAGTTCCCCCTCGTGTTGAATATTCTCTAACGGATGCTGGTCATAGTTTTTTACCAATTCTTGATCACATGGCAGCTTGGAGTGAACAACACTTTCAGGTGAAATGATCGTGAGTAACAAAAAAATGCGCTTCTTCTCGAGTCAGAGAAGAAGTGCATTTTTTCGTTCATTCCGTCGCTGTTACCGTCTGACGTAAGTGGGTGTCGATCGCTTCTGCGACACGTAATCCGGAGATGATAGCGCTCTCGACGCGCGTCCGTCCTGACGCATCATCGGCTTCAAGGAACGCATCACCAGCAAGCCAAAGTGGATGTGACGACAGTTTCAAATGCGGTGTCCGGTAAACTGCGCGTGCCTGAGCGTAACGCCAACGCTTGAGCTGGCGGGAGATAATCGTCACTGGTCCGAGTTGCTGTTGTAACAGACGCTCGACTTCCGCGAGTGTCTCTTCTTCTGGGCGCTCGTACCAGTCTTCACTGAAGCGAGCTGTCATATAGACGCTCAGGAGTGTCGTCTTCGAAATCTGTTTCTCGGCATTATTGACGAGTTTTAACATCCCATCGACGAGTTGTTCGTCTTGTAGGCCGACTTCCCCGATCGTCAGTCGCTCTTTGATTTCAAACAGACCCACGAATGTCGGCTCGAACGTCACTTGGCGTAACTGCTCATGATCGTCCTCTCCGAGCGCCAGATCAGAAGCCTGCAACAGTTCATATGCTTGCGGTACAGGCGCCGTCACAAGTAACGCATCATACGCACCTTGATGATCCGTCGCTTGTGTGACGAGTTCGTCCTCCATTGCCGTAATATGCGTGACCTGTTCATTCAACTGGACGGGAATCCCTCGACCAATCGCTTGTACGAGTTGATTCATGCCGTCCGTCGCGACATAGCGTGGAAAATCCGTTCCGAACCATTTACGAACCCACCCTTTCTCAAGCCAGTCGTCGACTTCGCGTCCTAACTCTTCCGTCCGAACCGTGAAGAAGACGGCACCATGATCCGCTGTTCCTTCATCAATCCGACGAGTCGCCATTCGCCCCCCGACGCTCTGGCTTTTTTCGATGATTTCAACAGCATGTCCTGCTGCCTGCAATTGACGTGCCGCAAAGATTCCGGCGAGTCCACCACCGATGATTCCGATTCGTTTCCCTGTCATCTCGCTTCCCCCTCATATTCCTCATTTCTCTAAGTATAGAGGTTTCTTCCAAGACATGGGTGAATCAATACCCGTCCGATATGCTTGTCATCTGTAATTCCTGCTCGATGAGCATGATGTTCTCCTCAAAGAACACCCGGTGCTCTTCTAGTCCACGTTTGATGCACCAGCCGACGGCCGTGAGTGCTTCCCACAAACGATAGTATGCTAGATACGTCTCAAACGGCACGTCTGGGTGTAATGTCGCGTATCCTTCTTGAAATGCCGTGACGTAAATGGAACCGAACGTATTGAGATTACGGACGATCTTCGTGAAGTCCATCTCGACGGCCCCGTAGCGGGTCGTCTCGAAATCGATCACCCCTGTGACTTGATCACCTACCGTCAGTAAATTTGCTAGGCGGAAGTCACAATGTGTGGCAACGGGACGTGAAGGCTCCGGTAACGACTGTTCTCGTCTGACTAACTCTGTTTGGATGTTCTCTAAAAAACTGGGATCGAGTTCGGTCGTGATGAACGGCATGAATCCATCGAGTTTTTCATTCCGGAAGCGTCGCCAGTCCTGAACCGGATAGGCATAAAATCCATCTTCCGTATACTCGCCGTAATCTTCTCCTGTACACGTATGCAGCATTGCGAGCGTTCGACCAATTTCGTACGCCAATTTTTTATTCATCGTGATCGGTGCCTGTCCCGCTAAGGCAGCAAGTACGAACGCCCCGGTCGTCTGCCCGGGAGTTGCTTCAGCTAAGATGTGCGGCACGGGTACAAATTCTTCTAGTGCATGAATCCAGCCACGTTCCCGGTACCACTTTTCAGCCGTATACGGGCGCTTCAAGAAGACGACCTGACCATCCGTTAGGACGAGACGATCGACTTCAGAACTATACGATTCGTCGACAGTCGCGCATGCTGCGACGTCGAGTTGAAAATGTTCAATCTATTCGTCTCGCGTCATTCCGTCGTTCCCACTATTTTCTGTAGCGTTTCACCTGGTAGACCGTCAATCGGTCCAACATAGGTCGATTCAAAACCTAATCCGATCAAAATACGGCGCGACGCTTCATGTGCTGGATCAATCGTCGCCGTGACGACCTGTAGCTCTTCTTCTGTCGCTAACTGTAAGAGACGCTCTGCAATGGCTGTGCCGTATCCGCGTCCCCACTGATCGGGTAGTAGCATGTAACCGAGCTCTGCTTCGAACGGTTGCGTTTGACTCCGGGTCATGTGCCCGATTCCGATCCATGTCTCTTCGGCATAGATCAGATACGATCCGAGTCGGTCGTGCTGCTGTTGTTCAAGGATTCGCTCAAAGCGTTGTTTCGTTTCCGTATCTGTTAATGCCTGTTCCGTGATGTAACGCATGACACGTTCATCTTGGACGAGCGTCGCGTAGCGATCGTAATCGGACGCTGTCATTTTTCGTAATTCAATCATCTTATTCTCCTCTTCATGTCCGGTAGTCATTGTGGATTGGGGTGAAGACATCTTCCGTTGACGGACGAACGATCGAAAAGTGTTCGACGTTATAATGACCGTGCAAGACTTGATTGTGGTGTGCGATCATTTGCTCCGGCGTCAATACATCGGAACCGTTCGTCGTATGCCCATCTGCGACGAGTGTGACATCAAAACCATGTACTGTCGCACTGCGCACCGCGGTATCGATGCAGTGCTCCGTCTTACAGCCTAAGACAATCAGATGTTCAATCGATGCTTGGCGTAGATGATCGAGCAAGGGAGTGCCATGGAACGCATTCGTCGCCGCTTTATCGAACGTGACACTAGAAGTTGGAACGGGAATCAAGTCATGGACTGCAAACCCAGGTCCTGTTCCGCCAGCGACATCTAGATCCCGAATGAAGACGACCGGGATGTTCCTGTCGTCTGCTTCGAGTACGACCGCTTCGATGACGTGCGCGACTTGTTCCTTTAAGTATACCGGACGTTCTTCGATGTTTCCGTCGACGAGTTCCTGTTGAAAATCAATCACTAGGACCGCTTGTTTCATCGTCATGTTCCTCCTTGTAAAATCGACTGCTTGTTTCCTTCCCGCTCATCTGAATGATTTCCTGCTCCTGACGGGCGCGAAACTTTTTAGCTATTGGATTCGTTAAGAAGAAAGAAAGGATGTGTCTGGATGATTTGGTTTGGCGTCATCTTCTTATGTGTGCTTCTCGTCAATCTGACACTGGAGAAACTGATCATGAACCGGACGATGACAGGTCGCTGGTTCGTACGCAACTTACTCATTTGTCTCGGGATCACTCTATTACTTTTCGGAATCGAACGTTATATCCTATCCGGTCTGTAAAAAAAGCAGGTAGCGATTTTTCGCTACCTGCTTTTTCATTTAATAAACTTCGTAGTTTTGCCCCGTCTGTGCCCCTTCGACACTTTTTTCGAACGCCGTCGCGACACGTGACGCCGGAACGGCTTCAAAACCACGGAAGAAGGGTCCGTACTTCTCGAGCGACTCAATCAGTACGTTCGGACTGACACTGTTGATTCGAATGCCTCGTGGCATCTCGATCGCCGCTGCATGAACGAACGCTTTGACCCCACCGTTCGCCAGCGCAGCAGATGCGCCTTGGCGAATCGGATCGTCCATCATGATGCCGGTCGTCAGCGTAAAGCTTCCTCCGTCTCGTACTGACTGTAAACCAAGTAGGACCAGATTAACCTGACCTTTTAGTTTACTGTCGATTCCGATTTGATTGAGCTCCGGTGTTAAGTCCGTCAATGAACCAAAATGAGCGCCACCTGTAGCACTGATAACAGCATCAACAGAACCGACTGCTTCATACATCGCCCGAATGCTTTCCTCTGATGTGATGTCGACTTGCACATCCGCTCCGCTTCGTCCGGCACGAATGATGTCATGCCGCTCACTCAGCCGTTCGACGACTGCCTGTCCAATCGTTCCGCTTGCTCCTACTACTAAAATTCGCATGATCCCTTCCCCTTTCACGTCTAGCTTACCTATCTAGCCTACTGCACAGCAGATGATGGTTTCAAGGAATCTACCGGATGGGTCTTCAAGAAGACAAGGATTTCTTCGAACAAACGCTGTTTATCCCGATCGAGCGTCAGTAAATGTTTACTGTTCGGAAGAAGGAGCTTTTTCTGATCTCGGCTCGGCACCGTCGTTTCGATTCGTTCAAGACTTGCATGGTAGACGATATCATCTAATGCACCAAGGAATAGAGCGATGGGCTGCGTGATCTTCGGTAAGACGACTCCTATGTCGAGAATGAACTGTTGCAGTGCTCGTAAGTCTTTTTCCGGTCGTGGAAAATGACGGTCGACAAAGTCTGCGATCCACTCTTGCGAACGATCGTCAAATTGAAAATACCGTTCCGTATAACGGCGGACTCTATGTTCGAGTCCCGCAATCGTCCGCTCAAGAATCGGCGTCGAGAGTAAGATGAGTCCTGCGCATCCTGACTGTTCTGCCAGTCGAAGAGCCATCACCCCACCGAGTGATTGCCCAATCAAAAAGAAGTCTTTGTGCCCTTGCTCATGTAAAAAGGCGCATCCGACTTGCGCGGACTGCCAGACGTCTTCGATCGTCGTCGCAAACAAGCGCTCCGGCGATTCCCCGTGCCCGGCGTAATTGGGCGCGTAACAGGTATACCCGGCTACATGTAAAAAGCGAGCGAGCCCCCGCATCTCATTCGCACTACCAGTAAAACTATGTAACAGCAAAACAGCAGGTCCGGGTCCTTCTAAGTACAGATCCTTTGATTTCGTGATCATGGGCGCACCTCCTTTTTATCTCTTTAAACTTCCTCCACCGAAGTATTCTCCCGTAACGATTTTATAATCTGAAAGCCTGGGTAGTCCGCTTCGGATCGTCGTTCGCCACTTGACCGATAATAAGCATTCCAGTAACTGATCATCCGGTCTTCGATTCGCTTCATGTATGCCGGATCATCCTCGACGAATCGCCGCTTCACTTCCGGATCCCATTGCTCGATCACAGGTACGATGATGTCGACGATTTCACGGACGTATTCACTAGCAAGTTCAAGAATATAGATGAGTATCCATTCATCTTGTTGATTTGTTTTGAGTAACTGACGGAGATAACGTTCACGGATGTGACCATCATGGTGACGGGTGTAAAGGCAAAATAACATCGTTTTTTGAGTCGACGTCAGTTGTTTAATCCGCTCCGAGTCAACCTCTGGTACATATAAGCGAGTCGGAATCTGTATCTGTTCGTGCTCTGTATTTACTTCGATCGCCCCGGGTGATAAACGCGTCCAAGCAAACGGTAGACACGCTTGGACGATTCGGACGTCCTGTTCATATCGTTTAGGAAATGCGGCGATCCAGCGATTCATCTTATTGTCCTCCTATATAAAAAACCCCAAACGGCAGACACTTTCGCGCCTATCGTTTGGAGTCGATTTATTTTCTTATTCAACCGTTACTGACTTCGCCAAGTTACGTGGCTTATCGACGTCACAGTCGCGACCGAGTGCCGCGTAGTATGAAATCAATTGAAGTGGCAAGACAGACAAGAGCGGTGACAAGAGTGGCTCGACTGCTGGGATGACGAAGGCATCCGTCGGCAATTCAAGACCTTCTGCTGCGATGACACACGCGTTTGCACCACGCGCGACGACTTCCTTGACGTTCCCACGGTTGTTGAGGTGAACGTGTGGTTGTGTCACGAGTGCGATGACCGGTGTGTTATCTTCGATCAAAGCGATCGGACCGTGCTTGAGCTCGCCACCCGCATATCCTTCTGCTTGAATATACGAGATCTCTTTGAGTTTCAATGCACCTTCCATCCCGACGTATGCATCTTGTCCGCGACCGATGAAGAACGCGTTACGTGATTCAGACAAGTACTCTGTCGCGATTTCTTGGAAACGATCTTTTTGAGACATGACCGATTCCATCGCACTTGAGATTTTACCGAGTTCCTTCATGAGATCGAAGTTGACAGCAACCCCTTTCGCTTGAGCGAGGTCAAACGCAAGAACAGCGAGGACAGCGATTTGAGCTGTATACGCTTTTGTTGAAGCAACGGCGATTTCTGGACCCGCGTGGAGCAATAATGTTGCGTTCGCCTCACGTGACAATGTTGATCCTGGAACGTTCGTGATCGTCAGTGCCGGGTGACCAAGTTTCTTCGCTTCAACGAGAACCGCACGGCTATCCGCTGTTTCACCTGATTGTGAAAGGAAGAGGAAGAGTGGTTTCTCTGTCAATAATGGCATGTTGTATCCGAACTCAGAAGAGATGTGCACTTCTGTCGGGATGCCTGCGATTTGTTCAATCAACTGTTTTCCGATCAAACCAGCATGATAGCTTGTTCCGCAACCGATGATGTAGACACGGTCACGACCGAGTACGAGATCACGGACCGATTGGTCGAGTGTGATGTCGCCTGCTTCATTTTGATATTGTTGAACGATGTTGCGGATGACAGCTGGTTGCTCATCCATCTCTTTGAGCATGTAGTGCGCATACGTTCCTTTTTCGATATCTGATGCATCGATTTCAGCCGTATATGCTTCACGCTCTTGAACGTTACCGTCGAGATCTTGAATCGTAACGCTATCACGCGTCAAGATGATCATCTCACCGTCATGCAGCTCAACGAATTGATCCGTTACTTGTAACATTGCCATTGCGTCTGATGCGACGACGTTGAACGTCCCGTCACCGAGACCAACGAGAAGTGGTGATTTGTTTTTCGCAATGTACAAAACGTCTGGATTTTCAGCATCGATCAATGCGAGGGCATACGAACCGTGCAAGACGCGGAGTGTTTGACGGAATGCTTCCGCGACATCACCTGTCTCGTTGAAGTTCTTTTCGATCATCTGAACGATGACTTCTGTATCCGTGTCGCTGAGGAGATCGACATTCAATTCTGCTTTCAACTGCTCATCGTTCTCGATGACACCGTTGTGCACGAGTGTGAAACGTGTTGACGCACTTTGGTGCGGGTGCGCGTTTGGTACGCTTGGGACACCGTGTGTCGCCCAGCGTGTGTGTCCGATTCCGACTGTGCCGTCTGCATCTGCAGGAACGACTTCGCGTAGCGCAGCAATCCGGCCTACTTCTTTGTGGACTTGGACGCCGTCGTTGACGAACGCAAGACCTGCCGAGTCATAGCCGCGGTACTCGAGCTTCTCGAGACCTTTTAATAAAATTTCTTTCGTGTTGACCTGTCCAATCATACCTACGATTCCGCACATGTTACATCTCTCCATTTACAAGTATTTCCCTGAAGAGGAAACGGCTCTTGTTGAGAGGATCCCGATCGGTCTGTTTGTCCGCCCAATCACTTGGACGATTTCAGAACGATTTACGGTATGGATCTGGTACCGGGAGGCATCCGCCGAATCATTCGATAAACCTCCACCTCGTCAGCTTTCGTCCTACGGAGAAAGCCCTGGCGCTTCTTGTTTCTGTCCGACCCCGTTTCTGTCCGACTTCACCATCATACGAACTTTAATCTGAAAAAGCAAGAAAGGTAACGTATTTGTAACTATTCCCGATATTTTTCTATTCAATACGCATAATCCCTATTTTTTGTAAAAATATCAATTTGTTTTTCTAAAATAATTGTAAAAAAGAAGCAGAGCAATCGCTCTGCTTCGGGCTGCTTAGTTTTCTTGTAACGCGTAGTTCTCACGAACGACGTTCGCGATCCGCTCGACGTATGCATCACACGCTTCTTGTGTCGGGGCTTCTGCCATGACACGAACGAGTGGTTCTGTTCCTGACGCACGAACGAGAATACGTCCGTTGCCTGCCATCTCTGCTTCGACTTCTGCAATGATCGCTTGTACGGCAGGACCGCTCATTGCACCATTTTTGTCTGAGACACGGATGTTAACGAGACGTTGTGGGAAGATCGGCATCTCAGCTGCGAGTTCCGATAACTTTTTCCCTGTCGCTTTCATGATTTGCAACAACTGGACGCCTGACAACATGCCGTCCCCTGTCGTTGAGTAATCCATGAAGATGATATGCCCCGACTGTTCACCACCGAGCGTGTAGTCGTTCTTACGCATTTCTTCGACGACATAACGGTCACCGACTGCTGTCTGAAGTGCCGTCATCCCGTTTTCTTCAACAGTTTTATGGAAGCCGAGGTTACTCATGACCGTCGCAACGATCGTGTTGTCTTTCAGACGACCAAGTTCATTCAAGTATTTTCCGCAAATGAACATGATTTTATCGCCATCGACGATATCACCGTTCTCATCGACTGCAATCAAGCGGTCGCCGTCTCCATCAAACGATAAACCAACATCTGCGCCTTTTTCCTTAACGAAGGCAGCGAGATGTTCTGGGTGTGTCGAACCGACACCATCATTGATGTTGAGTCCGTTCGGAGTTGTACCGATCGTCGATACTTCTGCTTCCAAGTCACCGAATAGGCGTGGTGCGAGGCTTGACGTCGCACCGTGTGCGCCGTCGATCGCGACATGGATGCCTGAGAAATCTTCATCCGATGTCTGGCGAAGCATATGAAGATATTTTTGTGCACCTTCGTAGTAATCGTGAACGAAACCGAGTTCTTTTCCGGCTGGACGTGGTAATGTATCTTCTGCTTCATCGAGCAATGCTTCGATTTCAAGCTCAGTTGCGTCATCGAGCTTGAAGCCATCTGAACCGAAGAACTTGATTCCGTTATCTTCAACTGGATTGTGCGATGCAGAAATCATGACTCCCGCTGTGGCATCCATCGTTTTTGTCAGATACGCGACACCCGGTGTCGAGATGACACCAAGACGCATGACTTCTGCACCGATTGATAAAAGACCAGCGATGAGTGCGTTCTCAAGCATTTGACCAGAAACACGTGTATCGCGTCCAATCAAGACTTTTGGTCGTGTGCTTTCGTGTTTCGTCAACACGTAACCACCTGTTCGACCGAGGCGATATGCTAGTTCCGGTGTCAATTCTACGTTTGCGACGCCGCGTACGCCGTCAGTTCCAAAATACTTACCCATGTGTTATTTCCTCATTTCACTAATTTGTTTTAATTGGTCGGAACGGATGTCCGCGGAACAGCTTTTAGCGTGACATCCATATTATCCGGACGCAGGACATCAAAGGCTTTTGACGTCTGATACGAAATCGGCAATCCGTGCGTTCCTTCTTTTAGTCCCGTCACATCGATGACCGCTTTGATATCCGTCGCATCGATCGATGCTAAATCAGATTCTTTCCCACGGACAACGACATCAATCGTTTGGTTGTAATCAATCGTATACTTCGATTCATCAAACCCATTTAACGTGACCGTCACACCGGGAATCGTTTTCTCTGCCCGATCCTCGACGGTTTCCGTCGTCGACTTCGCATTTTCCTTTTCGACAACGATATTGACGGTGACCTGTGTCGGATCCATCGCTGTCGCATTTTCCGGTTCAACAAGTTTGACGGTTTTTTCTGTCGTCTTCGTCAATCCTTTGAGCGAGACCGCTTCCGTATCAACGGAACCGATACGCTCTAACTCTTCTTTTGTTCCATATAGACGAGCTTCCGTCGTAACGGGAACGATCTTGACGACGGTATATCCTTTTTTGACGTCATCTTTTGTCTGCACATTGATCGGTACCGTCTTACTTTCCTTATAGATCGGTACTGTGATTTCTAGTTGTTCCGGTTGATAAGATGCATTGATCGTATTCCCGTTCGCATCGGTCGCTTTGGCATTGAACGTCTCTTTAAACGTCTCTGCCCGACCAGTTACATCGATCGGTACTTGGATCGCTGAAATCGCCTGTAACTTCTCTGCGCCTCCCGTAACTTCAACGGTTTGTTGATTCGGTTGCGCTTCCCCAGCGACATATCCTTCAGCGATTTTGTTTTTATTGAGTAAGGCGACTTGTACCGGTACTTCCTTTGTAATCTTCTTATCGAGGAAGACTTCGATCGTCTCCTGCTTTGGCGTCACCTCGACATCTTTTCCGAAGCCAGTTGCTGTGACACGAACACGATGATAGCCAGGGTCAAGTCCTTTTAAATCAATCGATAACCCAAAATCCTGAACAAGCCGAAGCATCGTCAAGCTACTCGATGGACCTTTAACGGTTACCTCCATCGTATTTGGAATATTATAGGCGACCCACTGCGATTCATCATACTGGACCGTGACCGGCACGTCAAATTTCGTCGAACCTTGACCTGCGATCGGCAACAGACTAGCGGCGTCACTCTTTCCTGTCGTATTCGAACCTGCCACCATCAAATACAACATGACGGCTAAGACGACCGCAACAATGCGTAAAAACCATCGTTCATTGAACCATTTTTCGAACATTATTTTTTCGCCCCCATCCAGTTCAAGAAGGAAGTATTCGTCTGTTCGACCTTAACGATCGTCTCAAGCAACTTCGTCCGTAAGGATTCTTCATCGAGTTCCCGGTACAGACGTCCATTGATGGCGAGTGAGACACCACCCGTTTCTTCCGAGACGACGAGCGTAACACTATCCGTTACTTCACTGACACCGATTGCAGCGCGGTGACGTGTTCCAAGCTCTTTTGAGATATGTGCACTTTCTGACAACGGTAAGTAACAAGCGGCGGCTGCTAACTTGCCTTGCTGGACGATGACGGCACCATCATGTAATGGTGTATTCGGAATGAATAAGTTGATCAGCAACTGACTCGTGATTTGTGAACCAAGCGGAATGCCCGTCTCTACGTATTCACTCAGTCCTGTCTCACGTTCAATCGTCACGAGTGCCCCGATACGGCGTTTTGACATGTACTGGGCAGACGATACGAGCGCATCGACGATTCGAACTTGTTCATCTTCATCACTGATCGCACTACGTGAGAAGAATTTACTCGTTCGTCCTAAATGTTCCAGTCCACGCCGGAGTTCGGGTTGGAAGATGATGATGATCCCCAGTAACCCATAGGTGATAATTTGATTGAGTAAAAATTGAAGTGTTTTGAGTCCAAAAAAGCCACTCAGGAACCAACTGATCAAAATGACCGAAATCCCTTTAATGAGCTGGACTGCTTTCGTTCCTTTGACGATGATCATGAGACGGTAAATAACGAACGTCACAACCGCGATATCAATCACGTCATTAATATAATCGTACCAATGTACGTTTTCTCCCAGTTTCAACAATTGAAATTGAAGTGGTTGCCAGCTGAAGTAATTCACCAACCGTGCCCCCTAACTCATCTGATTTAAACAGTTTCCATTATAGCACAAAGGGACGAGTTCGACTCGTCCCATCTGATTATTGAAATAGACGTTTGATTCCGTACCAAACGCGTTCGAATAATTGATCAATTTCCTTGATTTCTCCGGTCACGCTACCGGCACTCGCCGTGTAAGCTTTCCCGTCAACGGTCATGACGTCGCCATTAACTTTCCCTTCGATTCGGACGTTCCCGCCTTCAACATAGAGATCTTGATCGACCGTGACGCCTTTTGGCACGACGACCTCACCATTTTGAGCGACGATGCCTGGTGCATTTGTATAAGATAAGTCATGTTCTTCCTGTGCCATATAACCCCCAAGGCTACCGACCGACAAAAGTAAGAAAACAGCCGCTGCCGCGAGCAATGGGTATTGCTTCATCTTCCCTCCAAAACGGGACGGTTGCGGTTGGTGCAGTAAAGCAGCGCTCGGCGTATCCACCTGGTCGGGCAATTGTGCCAGCACGCGGGATGTAAAATCTGCCGATAATTTGGGCGCTGGAAGTTGACGCAGTCGAGCATCAAGGAGTCGATACTCTTCGAACTCGTCCATCGCGTCCGCTTCCCGTAACTCTGCTTCCAATCGCTCGAATTCCTCAGGTGGTTGGTTTTGATCTAAATAATCCTGAATCCGTTCATGTACATGCTCTCGTGACATGGTGAGTTCCTCCTTCTCATCGTTTGGCAAAATGCTTCTTCAGCGCTTCCCGTCCACGATGAATTCTAGTTTTGACAGTAGCGACAGGTAATTCGATCATTTCACTGATTTCCTTTAGTGAAAGATCCTCTATATATTTCAGGACGAGTGGGACGCGGTATTTTTCTGGTAAAGCTGCAATCGCATCCCCGACTTCACTTCGTTGCTCGTTATCGACCACTTGGTCCTCCGGCAAGGTGTCCTTGCTTTCGAGTTGTGAATACAATGTCAGTCCTTCAGTACCTGACATCTCAGCATCAAGAGAATAGTCAGGTTTCTTTTTCCGTAATCGGTCAATCGATACGTTCGTAACGATTCGGTATAACCAAGTCCGGAACTTCCATTGTGCATTATACGAATCGATCTTCGTAAATACACGGATGAAGGCTTCTTGTGTCGCATCCTCCGCTTCCATTCGATCGCGCAAGACCCGGAAAGCCACAAGAAAGGCACCTTCCTTATATAGATCAACAAGTGCCGCAAAAGCATCACGGTCTCCCTGTTTCACTCGCTCAATTAAGCGCAGTGTCGTTTCTTCCACTTTGAATACCCCCCGCTCTATGCGGTCAATCTCTTATACGAAGTCGACCGATAAATGTTTCATCTCCTTTTAAATTGTAACAAAAAAACTTGAACCCCGATGAAAAGAGTTCAAGTTCTATCCATTATTTTACTAAGCGATGTGTTTCCATTGCCAAAAGTAAATCTCCGATCAGTTCATTCGCAAGTTCCGCGGTTCCGTTTCCTTCTTCAAGCAAAGGATTCACTTCAACAAATTCAGCTGCAATGAAATCTTCTGCTACCGCACAATGCTGTAACACCGTCTTCGCATCGTCTAAGAAAATGCCATCAGCAACACGTGTTCCTGTACCGACGACAAGCGATGGATCAAGACCGTCCATATCGAAACTAAGATAGAATGCATCCGTTGTTTCCTTCAAATAGGCAATCGCTTCTTCCATGATCGCGTCCATCCCCCGAGTTCGGATCGCTTCCATATCGTAGACACGAATACCAAGACGATCAATCAGTTCTTGTTCGCCTGGATCAACGTCACGTAATCCGATGAAGACGAGATGTTCCGGTTGCAGCTTAACATCTGTTCCTCCTACTTCCGTTAAACGCTGATGTCCTTCCCCAAGGGCTACAGCGAGCGGCATACCGTGGATGTTGCCAGACGGTGATGTTTCCGGTGTATTCAAGTCACCGTGTGCATCGAACCAGATGACGCCAAGACGTGGTACAGTCTGACGTAACCCCGCAATCGTTCCGATCGCCATGCTGTGATCACCACCAACTAACAACGGAAAGCGTTGCTCTGATAACGCATCGCGAACAATCAGATGCAAGTCATTCGTCGTGTGGACGACGCCTTCAAGACGCTTTAGCTTCGGATCTTCTTCTCGGACCGCATCCTCGGATAAAACAGCCGCTTCCCCGTAGCGTACTGCTTCTTGTCCCCGTGCTTCAAGTGTCGCTAACAAACCGGCTTTTTCGACAGCAGCAGGTCCGTGTTCAGTGCCCGGCTTTCCTTGTCCATAACGGTACGGTACGCTGATATACGCGATATTCATTCGATATTCCCCCTATGTCATAGTCACTTCTACATGTATTGTAAGCGGTAACAAATAGGTGGTTCAACTCAACAAAAAAACGCATGAATATACAAAAAAACACCGTGAAGGGAATCACGGTGTTCTTGCGTACGTACTCTGGTTATGCTTGGCATTTCATATAAAAAAAACTTAAGACGAACGAAACTCGCTTAAGATCTTTAAATAAAATTGGTGGAGCCTAGCGGGATCGAACCGCTGACCTCCTGCGTGCAAGGCAGGCGCTCTCCCAGCTGAGCTAAGGCCCCGAAAGAAAAAGCGGAAGACGGGATTCGAACCCGCGACCCCGACCTTGGCAAGGTCGTATTCTACCACTGAACTACTTCCGCAAGAAATGAGCCATGCAGGATTCGAACCTGCGACCCTCTGATTAAAAGTCAGATGCTCTACCAACTGAGCTAATGGCTCGACATGGTGGGGGGGGGCGGATTCGAACCGCCGAACCCGAGGGAGCGGATTTACAGTCCGCCGCGTTTAGCCACTTCGCTACCCCCCCAGTTTGTCTAGGAAACTTATACGATTGAGAAAAAACAGTGCCGGCAACAGGAGTCGAACCCGCGACCTACTGATTACAAGTCAGTTGCTCTACCAGCTGAGCTACACCGGCACAAAAAGTATAATGGTGACCCGTACGGGATTCGAACCCGTGTTACCGCCGTGAAAGGGCGGTGTCTTAACCGCTTGACCAACGGGCCATTGGCTCCGCAAGTAGGATTTGAACCTACGACCTACCGGTTAACAGCCGGTTGCTCTACCACTGAGCTATTGCGGAATAAATGAATTGCCTGGCAACGTCCTATCCTCACAGGGGGAAGCCCCCAACTACTTTCGGCGTTCAAGTGCTTAACTTCCGTGTTCGGCATGGGAACGGGTGTGACCACTTG
>NZ_LMPV01000012.1 GCF_001423965.1 Exiguobacterium sp. Leaf196
CACGATTGACGAAGCTTGCGCTTCATTCGTTTTTGTATTCCGTAGAATACGATTTTTGCCTCATCGTTCAGTTTTCAAAGTTCGTCCGCGCCTGTTTTGGCGACTCAATTAGAATACTAAGTCTGAAACAAGAAGTCAACAACTTTTTTGAAATTGTTTTTTTGTTTGTTTCAAGCGCTTGTCTTTGTTAAGGACATGTAATAATATATCATGCGTTTTATTATTGCGCAACACTTATTTTAAAATTATTTTTAAAATCATGAACAAAACCTCTTGAACCTTACGAATTCGGCTCAAGAGGCTACTTATTCCTTATCAATCCATCAATTGAATGATGCTATGCTGTCGTTCTTCCATTAAATCAACAATGATCATTCTTCCCTGGTCTTCATAAGAAATAACGGGGCGATCAAAGACTGGATTCTTTTGAGCGATTGTTGCAATCTTCCCATTACTCATCAATACGCGATCACCGACTTCAATCGGTAGAAGTAACTGTCCAAGCAACAATACATATTTTGAACAATATTGCATCGGTCGCGCTTTTAAATGACGATATGCGTCAAACGGCGTATACGCTTCCCGGTATGGGCGCCAACTTGTCATTGCAGCAAAAACATCCGCTACAATGAACAATCGAGCATGATCTGCAATCTTATCACCTTTTACCTTTAGAGGATAACCAGATCCATCTAAACGTTCATGATGTTGAACAATCAAACGATTTACCGTGTCGGAGATAATCGTCTCCTTTTGCAAGACTTGATATGCCATTGCCGGGTGACGTTGAAAAATTTCTTGTTGCATCGCTTCATAACGTTTCGTGTGACGCCATTCCATGATCCGCGCTAGTCCGTAATCCGCAAAATAAGATGCCGTCCACAGCTCATGGATCATTTTCCGTTCTTTTCTGACTGCTTCAGCAAGCATCTGGGCAACTGCTCCTCGATAAATGGCATGTCGCACAGTGTAAGCTTCCGTTCCCCGTTCAAGGAAGAATGGCAGAACATCTTGTCTCGTAATTTGTTCCGGGACGGACTGTTTGACCCAACTCAAAGCTTCATACACATTTGGCTTCATCCCCTGTTCCCATGACATGAAGACTTTATTATAGGAGCGAATGAACTCTTCAAAAGGATGTTCTATCTGCGCAGCCACTGTTTCAATCTGTATCTTTTCACCTTCGACAAGATCAGGACGATCCTCGATGGTGACTTCTTTAATCAAAAACCGTTGGATTCGTCGTAACTCGTCGGTTCCAATTTTTTTCCCTGCTTCTACGATCGGATGATCTGTATGTAAGTAGATCGATTCGGTTAAACGATCTCCGATGCGTAATTGGTCACTTGCCACTCGCATATCGCTTCGTTCCTTTCTCTTCTTTCTATATATGTAGATAAAAGCAGCAGAGTGGTATCACTCTGCTGCTTCCTTACTAACGTCTTGCTTACTCTTCCACTTCTTCTGAAGCATCCGATTCGACTACATTCTCTTCTGATACAAGATCCGTATCTTCTTCCGTTTCATCGGTTTCTTCTCGTTTCAGTTTCGCAACCGTTGCAACACGGTCACCTTCTTCAATTCGAATGACCTTCACCCCTTGGGTGTTGCGGCCGACACGTGAAATGTATTGCGAGTCTGTCCGAATAACGATACCGCTCTCTGTCATGATCATGATGTCATCATCGACATCAACGATTCGCATGGCAACGATTTGACCGACGCGATCTGTTACCTTACTCGCGATCAATCCTTTACCACCACGCGATTGACTACGGAACTCGGTCATCGGTGTTCTTTTACCGAATCCTTTTTCCGTAATAACAAGAACATCTTGTGCATCACGTGCAAGTTCCATCCCGACGACGAAATCGTCTGGGCGTAACGTCATCGCTTTGACACCACGAGCACCACGTCCCATCGAGCGGACATTCGTGATTGGGAAACGAATCGCTTTCCCGCTTGTTGAAACAGCAAAGACTTCATCATCCGTCGATGCAAGACGAACGGATGTCAATTCATCGTCTTCAAACAACCGAATCGCAATCAAACCATTTTTGTTGATCCGGGCATATGCGGACAACGGTGAACGTTTGACGCGTCCTTTGCGTGTCATGAAGATCAATGATTTTTGCTCATCTTGAACGACTTCTTCCGTTTCGAGCGCTTCTTCCGTCTCTTCAATCTCTCCTTCAACCACCTCGACAGGTGCTTCAGTTGCTTGTTGCTCCTCAAGATAACGTTTGAAGTTGACTGGAATCATCGTCTCGACCTTTTCATCGCGTTCAATTTGGATGAGGTTGATGATCGGCACACCTTTTGATGTCCGGCTCATCTCCGGTACTTCGTATCCACGAATCCGGTAGACTTTCCCGCGGTTCGTAAAGAATAGAATCGTATCATGCGTCGAACAAGACAAGAGACGCGTAACGTAATCCTCGTCGTTCGTTCCGATTCCTTGAACGCCACGTCCACCGCGGCGCTGTGTCCGGTACGAATCCGTCGTCATCCGTTTGATATAACCACTGCTTGTCAACGTGATGATGATATCCTGTTCCGGAATCAAGTCTTCATCTTCGAATTCGATATGATCCATCCGGATTTCCGTCCGACGCTCGTCGTTGAAACGTTCCTTCAACTCCTCGAGTTCTGTCCGGATCAAATCAAGCAAGACTTCTTCACTCGCAAGGATGCGGTTCAGTTCCGCGATCAATTGCATGATTTCGTCATACTCTGCTTCAATTTTTTCCCGCTCAAGACCTGTCAGGCGTTGCAAGCGCATATCGAGAATCGCTTGTGATTGTTTCTCGGATAACGCAAAACGCTCCATCAACTGTTCACGTGCTGCGTCTGCTGTCCGGTTCCCGCGAATGATTTGAATGACTTCATCCAAATGATCAAGCGCAATCCGTAGACCAGCGAGCAAGTGTTCACGTGCTTCTGCTTTTTCGAGATCGAACTGTGTCCGACGACGAACGATTTCTTTTTGATGCTCGAGGTAATGATAGAGCATTTCCTTGAGCGTCAATGTTTTTGGACGCCCTCCGACGATCGCAAGCATGTTGACACCAAACGTCGTTTGCATTGACGTCTGTTTATACAAGTTGTTTAAGATGACACTTGCATTCGCATCACGACGGACTTCCATGACGATCCGCATACCGCGGCGATCTGACTCATCCCGTAAATCGGTGATACCTTCGATTTTTTTCTCGCGGACGAGATCGGCAATCTTTTCAACGAGGCGGGCTTTGTTGACCTGATAAGGCAACTCCGTCACGATGATCCGTTCCCGGTCTTTTTTCGTCTGTTCGATTCCTGCTTTCGCACGGACGATGATCGAGCCACGTCCTGTCTCATAAGCGCGACGAATCCCGCTACGACCAAGAATTTCACCAGCCGTTGGGAAATCAGGTCCCGGAATGTGCTGCATCAATTCTTGGATCGTGATTTCTGGGTCGTGAGACAGTGCTAAGACACCATCGATGACCTCACCTAACTGGTGCGGCGGAATGTTTGTTGCCATCCCGACCGCGATCCCGCTCGAACCGTTGACGAGCAAGTTCGGGAAGCGCGACGGTAAGACTTCCGGTTCGCGTTCCGAACCATCGTAGTTATCTTTGAAGTCAACTGTGTTTTTGTTGATATCGCGAACGATCTCCATCGCGATTTTTGACATACGAGCTTCCGTATATCGCATCGCAGCCGCCGAGTCTCCATCGACCGAACCGAAGTTTCCGTGTCCATCGACGAGTTCGTAGCGGTAGCTGAAGTCTTGCGCCATGCGGACCATCGTGTCATAGACGGCAGAATCTCCGTGCGGGTGATACTTACCGATGACTTCCCCGACGATACGGGCAGACTTTTTATGTGGTTTATCGGCACGAATACCGAGGTCGTTCATCGCATAGAGAATCCGGCGGTGTCCGGGTTTTAAGCCGTCCCGTACGTCCGGAAGAGCACGTGCGACGATGACGCTCATCGCGTAGTCCATGAAGGACGTACGCATCTCTTGACTGATATTAATATCCTTGATGATTCCGTGATTTTGTTCGGACATGCTTCTGGCCACCCTCTCTGTTCAGCGTTAAATATCCAGGTTCTTGACGTAATGTGCGTGGGATTGAATGAAGTCGCGTCGTGGTTCGACCTGATCTCCCATCAAGATATCGAAGACTTCATCCGCTTCGATCGCATCTTGAAGCTCGACACGCAACATTTGACGACCACTTGGATCCATCGTCGTTTCCCAAAGCTGCTCTGGATCCATCTCTCCAAGACCTTTGTAGCGCTGAATATCGTACCGTGCGTTTTCAGGAAGCGCTGCAAGCGCCTCTGTCAATTCACGTTCGTTATGCACGTACGTGATGTTCTTCCCTTGTTTGATTCCGTATAGCGGTGGCTGAGCGATATAGACGTATCCATGCTCGACAAGCGGACGCATGTAACGGTAGAAGAACGTCAACAAGAGTGTCCGGATGTGGGCACCATCGACATCGGCATCGGTCATGATGATGACTTTGTGGTAGCGTGCCTTCTCGATATTGAACTCAGAACCAATACTTGTCCCGAGAGCCGTGATGATCGTCCGGATCTCATTGCTTCCAAGAATCTTATCAAGACGTGCTTTCTCAACGTTCAAGATTTTACCGCGAATCGGTAAGATTGCTTGGAAATGACGATCACGTCCGGATTTCGCAGAACCACCCGCTGAGTCACCCTCAACGATATACAATTCGGAAATCGACGCATCACGTGACGAACAGTCGGCCAGTTTACCTGGAAGCGAGCTGACTTCAAGAACACCTTTACGGCGTGTCAATTCACGTGCGCGTTTCGCTGCCATCCGGGCGCGCGACGCCATCATCCCTTTTTCGACGATTGCGCGTGCGTTCGTCGGATTTTCAAGCATGAACTGCTCAAATGCACCAGAGAAGAGCGAATCCGTGACCGTACGTGCGTCGGAGTTCCCGAGTTTCGTCTTCGTCTGTCCTTCGAACTGCGGGTTCGGGTGCTTGACGGAAACGATCGCTGTCATCCCTTCCCGTACGTCTTCACCGGACAGTGTACCGTCTGCATCCTTCATCAGACCGAACTTTTTCGCGTAATCATTGATGACGCGTGTCAAAGCTGTCTTGAAGCCGGTCTCGTGCGTACCACCCTCATGCGTCGGGATGTTGTTCGTGAACGAGTAGATGTTTGACGCAAATCCATCGTTGTACTGAAGTGCGACTTCGACTTCGATGCCGTCTTTTGTGCCGTGTACGTAGACAGGTTCTGCGTGAACGACTTCTTTTGAACGGTTTAAGTGTTCGACGTAAGATTTAATCCCACCTTCGTAGTGGAAACTACGCGTCATCGGCTCATCCGCACGATCGTCCGTGATGATGATCTTCAAGCCTTTGTTTAAGAAAGCAAGTTCCCGCAGGCGTGTCGCTAGCAAATCGTAGTCATACTCGAGCGTTTCTTGGAAAATCTCACCGTCTGGGAAGAAACGAATCGTCGTTCCGGTCTCTTCTGATGTTCCAATCACTTCAAGATCTTGTGCTGGTACACCGCGATGATACGCTTGGTAATACAACTTTTCATTCCGTTTGACGAATACTTCAAGTTTCGTCGACAGGGCGTTAACGACCGAGGCCCCAACACCGTGTAATCCACCCGATACTTTATATCCGCCACCGCCGAATTTACCACCGGCGTGGAGGACTGTCAGGATGACCTCAACGGCAGGACGACCCATCTTCTCTTGAATGTCGACTGGAATACCGCGTCCGTTATCCTCGACTAAGATCGAGTTCCCTGGTTCGATCGTGACTTTGATCGTGTCACAGTATCCTGCGAGCGCCTCATCGATCGAGTTATCGACAATCTCCCATACGAGGTGATGGAGACCTTTTGATGCCGTCGAGCCGATATACATCCCTGGACGTTTACGTACTGCTTCTAATCCTTCAAGAACTTGAATCTGATCGGCACCGTATCCTTGTTCCAATTCCATATCTTCATGATTACTCATCGGTTTTCTCACCTACTGTTTCTTTATATGATGTCTCTTCCAAATCGACCGTCCCTTGTTTCACGTGGAACAACTTCGCTTGGTTGATCGTTTCATGCGCAATCCCATCGACGCTTGTCGTCGTCAGGATCGTCTGGACCTTTTGTTGCATCGTATCGAGCAAATGTGTTTGACGATGATCATCAAGCTCGGATAAGACATCGTCGAGTAGAAGAAGTGGATACTCTCCGACTTCCTCGTGAATCAATTCGATCTCTGCAAGCTTTAACGAGAGGGCTGCTGTTCGTTGTTGTCCTTGTGAACCATACGTTTGGACGTTTCGTCCGTTGACTTCCATCTCAAAGTCATCACGATGTGGTCCAAACAACGTAACTCCTCTTCGGATTTCATTTTCTTTTATTTTACCAAACTTCTGCGTGTAGGACGCAGTCATTCCTTCGACATCGAGTAATTCACTGCCAAATGTGTCCGAACGATAGATGAGCGCGAGTTCTTCCTGTCCACGACTAATTCCGTCATGAATCGGTCGTGCCCACTTTTCGAGTTGGGCCATGAAATGATGGCGGCGCTGAACGATTTTAACGGCTAGCGTAATCATTTGCTCCGTCAAGATATCAAGGAAGGTCTCGTCTCCTCCCTTCATGGACAGTTGTTTCAGCAACGCGTTGCGCTGCTGAAACACTTTCAGATACTGACTCAATTCATGCAAATAGACCGGGCTAACTTGACCGATCTCCATATCGAGAAACCGTCGGCGGACTTGTGGACTGCCTTTGACGATATGCAAATCTTCCGGGGCGAATAAAACGATGTTCAGTGCCCCGACATAATCACTCAAGCGTCGTTGCTCTAGATGATTTAGTTTTGCTTTTTTCCCGCGACCCGAGATGACAATCTCCTGGACATGAGAACCTGTTCGTTTGACGACACGTCCTTCGACGCGCGCTGTCTCCTGGTCCCAACCAATCAGTTCCTTATCATGCGTCGTCCGGTGAGACTTCGCGAGAGCGAGAACATAGATCGCTTCCAATAAGTTCGTCTTCCCTTGTGCATTTTCACCAATCAGAACATTCGTCTTTTCGGAGAATGACAGTTCGAGTGCGTCATAGTTGCGATAATGACTGAGTCGGACTGAATCCAGCCGCACGTTAGTTACCCTCGTTCTTGATGATGAACTGACCGTAGTCTTCTACATCAATGATGTCTCCATCCCGTAATTTACGACCACGTCGCTGATCGACTTCGCCGTTGACTAGAATTGGCACCTCTGCTAAAAACGGTTTGGCTTGCCCTCCGCTTGAGATGATATCCGACAGTTTCAGGAACTGCCCTAATGTGACATATTCCGTTGTAATTCTGATTTCTTGCATGGATTGACTCCTCCTACCTACATATTATAAATGACGTACTCTTTATTGTACTAAATATTGAACGATTTAGCAAAATTCCCGAACGTATATACGCTATACGAAAAAGACGGGTCCGATGTCGAAACGATCGAACCCGTCTTGTCACGTGTTTTATGTTGATGCTTACGCCGTCCGGACTGGAAGAATCAGTTGCAAGACGTTATCTTGATCAACTGGATGCAAGATGAATGGACGAATCGAACCCGTGAACTGGATTTCGATATCTGTCGCGTCAAGCGCCTTTAAGGCATCCATCATGTACTTCGAGTTGAACGAGATTTTCAGTTCTTCCCCTTCAAGCGAAAGGATGCTGACTTGCTCCGAGACTTTCCCGACTTCTGGTGAATGCGAAGAAATCTCGACCGCTGTCGTTCCTTCAGCTGCAAACTTGATGACGTTGTTACGGTCCTCACGTGCGAGCAGTGACGCGCGATCAATCGCTTGGAGCAATTCTTTCGCGTTCATGCGGACAGCTGTCCGATACTCTTCTGGAATCAAACGTGATGTATCCGGATAGTTTCCGTCAAGTAGACGTGAGAAGAAGAGGACGTGTTTCATCTTGAACAAGATTTGTTGGTTCGTGATCGTAATATCCACATGACCGTCCCCAAGTAACTTCGATAATTCATTTAAGCTCTTACCAGGAACGATGACGTTCTGGAACGAGATGTCCGTATCTGTCTCAAACTGAGCACGACGCAGGGCTAAACGGTGACTATCCGTTGAGACACACGTCAAGATGCCTTTGTCGGCTGAGAAGTTCACACCTGTGAGAACAGGACGTGTTTCTTGAACAGCGACAGCAAAGCTTGTTTGACGAATCATCGACCGTAAGAGATCAGCCGGTAAACGGAAACGTTGTCCCCCATCGACTTGTGGAAGACGTGGGAACTCATCTGGATCAAGACCGTTTAAATGGAATTCCGCTGTTCCTGACTGAATCCGTGTCATAAAGTTCGGTGAGACTTCAAGTGTCACTTCGTCTTTTGGCATCTTTTTGACGATATCGCCGAAGAAGCGGGCATTCAAGACGACACTACCAGCACGGTGGACCGTGACATAAGACGTTCCGTTCTCTTCTGCATAGATTGTCCGTTCAATCGAGATTTCTGTATCGCTTCCTGTCAGCGTCATGCCATCTCCATGAGCTTCGAGTTTGATCCCTGTCAGAATCGGAATCGTCGTGCGGGATGAGACCGCTTTGGCTACATCTTGTACTGCTTGAATTAAAGCTTCGCGTTGAATGGTGATATGCATATCGTCGTTAGACTCCTCTCGAAAATAATGGGCATGCGCCCATCATAACATAATAATATATTTTTTTAATAATAGTCTTAGGGGCTGTGGATAGTGTGGATAAGTCGGTGGATAACTTGATATAGAGCCAAAAACGGTGTGGATAAGTTGTGGATAACCACCCTACTTTATCCACATGTTTATCCACAGTTTTACGAATGCTTCAACTCATGCTTGATTTGTTCGATGACTTTTCCTGTTTCACCGTCTGATTTGATTAACATACTGATCTTTTCATGGGCATGGATGACGGTGGTATGGTCGCGTCCTCCAAATTCCTCCCCAATCTTCGGTAATGAGCTTTCCGTCATCTCACGCGAAAGATACATCGCGATTTGACGTGGAAAGGCAATCGATTTCGTCCGTTTCTTCGCCTTAAGATCATCAAACGGCAAGTTGAAATGCTTACTGACCGACTCCTGGATGTCACGAATTGTGACTTTACGCGGTTCGGCGACTGGCATGATGTTATGCAAGGCTTCTGCAGCGACATTTGGATCAATCGGTCGTCCGACGAGATTCGCATAAGCGATGACACGCGTCAACGCTCCTTCGAGCTCACGGATATTCGTATCAATCTGACTCGCGATGTAGAGCATGACTTCGTTTGAGACATCAAGCTGTTCAGCATTCGCCTTTTTCCGTAAGATTGCAATCCGTGTCTCGAGATCCGGTGGCGTGATGTCGGTAATCAATCCCCATTCAAAACGAGAACGGAGCCGATCTTCAAGCGTTGGAATCTCTTTTGGCGGTCGGTCACTCGAAATGATGATTTGTTTTTGGTCGTTATGCAGTGCATTAAATGTGTGGAAAAACTCTTCTTGCGTCTGTTCTTTGCCCGCAAGGAACTGGATGTCATCAATTAAGAGGACATCGATGTTACGGTATTTATTTCGAAACTCAACCGTCTTATTATCACGGATGGAGTTAATAAAGTCATTTGTAAAGCGTTCAGAAGAGACATAGGCAATCCGTGTCCCAAGATTTTGATCTTGAACGTACTGTCCGATGGCATGCATCAGATGGGTTTTGCCAAGACCAACGCCACCGTAGATGAAAAGCGGATTATATGCTTTAGCAGGTGCTTCAGCAACAGCCAGTGAAGCGGCGTGTGCAAAACGGTTCCCCGATCCGATGACAAATGTATCGAACGTGTACTTCTCATTTAATTGTCCAAGTTCACTCATCGTCAGTTCATCTGTCGGTTTGCGCGTGTTCAATGGACGTGATTTTGGAGCCGGTGTTGCTTCGATCCGTTCCTCTTCTTGTCGATCGAGCATTTTCTTCGCTTGTCCCTCTTCAATGAACTGAATATCGAGTCGGCTTCCGGTTACTTCCTCAACTGTGTCTTCGAGTAAAGATAAGTACTGGCGCTCAAGCCACGTCACCGTAAATGCAGCCGGTGCTGAAACGAGTAAAGTCGTTCCATTTAGCGTAACGCCTTCTGTGGACTTCAACCACATATCATAACTGGCTTTCGGTGTTCGTTCCTCTTCCTCAATCACAGATAAGACATTATGCCAAAGTTCGGCAGCGTTTTTCATAAATACCCCCCTTTTTTATCAAGATAGAAAAAATTTGTACACAGGCTTATACACAGACAAAGTTAATGAAGAAACTCGACTTATCCCCATAACGTAAAAACTGTGGATAACGTTATCCACAGGCAGTTGAATCTGTGTATAAAGTTATCCACAGGGTGTGTATAACTTGTTTTGTCCTAAGCGATCAGGATCATGTTATGCACAATTAGTGTATCAAAAGAAATAAGCTCTGGCAATGGTTGGAATGATTTATCCACAAGTAAATTCAATCGTCCACAGGTAGTTACCCACAAGCTGTGGATAGTGTGGATAAATTGTGGATAAGAGGTGGATAACTTTTTGAAAGAGGAAGCGTTAAAAAAGAGTTATTCACAAAATACAAAAGAAGTGGAAAAAGGAAATCCAAAATCGAGGATTGACGTCGATTTTAAAAAATACTATCGTAGACAAAGTGAAGAGTTATCCACGGAAAGTGTGGATAATGTGGATAAGTCTGTGGATAGGTGGATAAGTCTATCAATCTGTTCTTTGTGATCCAGTCGCATTCTATTGTGTAATAGAGTTTGCATGCTGGAATCCTATCGCCTGTTTTTAAGAAACAAACCTTTACGCAAGGCGAGAAATCTTCCGAACTTTCATTGACAATGCCACAATCAGTTTATATAATGTACAAGACTGCCTTAAAGTAGAAAATAACAATTGGTTATAAAGATCTTTTAAAGGAGGTGCAGACGAATGAAACCAACTTTCAACCCAAACAACCGTAAGCGTAAAAAAGTTCACGGATTCCGTGCGCGTATGGCTACGAAGAGTGGCCGCCGTATCTTGGCTGCTCGCCGTCTTAAGGGCCGCAAAGCCTTGACTGTCTAATGCATTGATGCATCCATCACTTCGGGCATGATCCGAGGTGATTTTTTTTTATGTTTTTTAGTGTGTTCGTGCTTTTGTCACATGCGACCTATCGCGTCGCATGTTTATTCTATGATATGATGAGAGACGACGAATTTTCGTAGTGTCAGGATGGAGTGTGAATAAGGTGAAGAAGGAATACCGCGTCAAGAAAGACAAGGAGTTCCAAGCGGTGTTTACTAAAGGAGCCTCTGTCGCAAATCGGCAATTTGTCGTGTATGCCTTGAAAAAGGAGCAACAGACTCACTTTCGGGTTGGTTTATCCGTCAGCAAGAAAATCGGGAATGCCGTCGTCCGGAATCAGGTGAAACGGTATCTTCGGGAAGCATGCCAGCAGCATGAAGCCTCGATTGCCCCGAATTATGATTTGGTGATCATCGCGCGCAATCCGGCCGCTAAGATGACCGCGCAAGAAGTGGCTGACAGTCTCCGTCACGTCCTCAAACGTTCCGGTGTCTGGATGCGATCAAAAAAATGAATCGTAGCAATGCATCCTGTTGATTTGTACGGCGCTCCCTTTCCTTGCCTTACTATAGAAGAAGATGGCGTTCGACAAAGCGTAAACAATTTCTAGGAGGAATTATGAACAAGAGAACTAAGATTTGGTTAACTCTCGGGCTCATGTCTGTGCTCGCGATCGTGTTATCAGGTTGTGCACCGACGAACTATGGCGCACACGAAGAGATCACAGCAAATACTGATGGTTTTTGGAAACATTATTTTGTTTGGCCGATGGCGTGGTTGATTCGCGAAATTTCGCATCTTGTCGGAAATGATTTCGGAATCGGAATCATCATCACGACACTTCTCGTTCGTCTTGTCATCCTTCCGTTGATGATCAAACAAACGAAGAGTATGGGTGGAATGCAAGTCATTCAGCCTGAAATGGTGAAACTTCGTGAGAAATACAGCTCAAAAGACCAAGAGACGCAACAGAAATTGCAACAGGAAATGATGAAGCTTTACCAAGAGCATAACGTCAATCCGCTTGCTGGCTGTTTACCGATCTTGATCCAAATGCCGATCTTGATTGCGTTCTATAACGCCATTATTTATACGCCGGCTATTTTCCAACACACATTCCTTTGGTTTAACCTCGGAAAACCGGATCCATTCTTCATCTTGCCGATCATGTCTGCGGTACTAACGTATCTACAGCAAAAAATCTCGATGGCAGGTCAAGAAGACAATCCACAAATGAAAATCATGCTCTACGTCTTCCCGATCATGATCTTCATCATGGGGGTCACACTCCCATCTGCCCTTTCTCTTTATTGGGTCGTCGGTTACATCTTCTCGATCATCGTCACGGTCGTCATCATGAAGCCAATGCGTGAAAAGATCAAAGTGCAGACAGAGGCAACACTTGCAGCAAAACGCGATAAGGAAGCGGCGCAAGCAGCTCCGGCTCCTAAAAAATCGAAAAAGAAACGCTAATACGTGAAGAGCGACGCTTTGTTTTGACAGAGTGTCGCTCTTTTTCTTTTGCGTCATTTCGTGTATAGTTGTTTCGTTATACCCATTGCAACGATTAAGGATTGAACACGTATAAAAAGACAGAAGAAAAACGAGGTGGAAGAACGGATGATGGAATTTGATACGATTGCCGCGATTTCGACGCCGATGGGAGAAGGGGCGATTGCGATCGTGCGCTTATCGGGTCCTGATGCAGTCGCTGTAGCCGACCGCGTCTATAAAGGAACCAACCGCTTGACGGAAGTACCAACCCATACGATTCATTACGGGAAATTGGTCGATCACGAGGCGGATCGTGTTGTTGATGAAGTGATGGTGAGTGTCATGCGCGCACCAAAGACGTTCACACGTGAAGATGTCATCGAATTGAATTGTCATGGAGGAGTCGTCGCGGTCAATCGTGTCCTCGAACTCATCCTCGCACAACCGGAAGTCCGATTAGCGGAACCGGGTGAATTCACGAAACGCGCGTTCTTGAACGGACGAATCGATTTGTCGCAGGCGGAAGCTGTCATGGATCTCATCCGCGCGAAGACGGATCGAGCGATGCATGTCGCCGTCAGTCAAATTGAAGGGCGTCTCTCAAAACTCGTCCAAGACTTACGTCAACAACTGTTGCAGACGATTGCTGCGATCGAAGTCAACATCGATTACCCGGAATATGACGCAGAAGAGATGACACAACAGATCGTCGAACGTGACGCTGGAGCTGTCCGCGCGATTCTGGCAGAGTTATTAACAACGGCACGCCAAGGAAAAATCCTTCGTGAAGGGTTATCCACAGCGATCATCGGTCGTCCGAACGTCGGTAAATCGTCTTTGCTCAACACATTGGTGCAAGAAGCGAAGGCCATCGTCACGGATATCGCGGGAACGACACGCGATACGATCGAGGAGTACGTCAATGTTCGTGGTGTACCACTAAAGTTGATTGATACGGCAGGGATTCGAGAGACGGAAGATATCGTCGAACGGATGGGTGTCGAAAAGTCGCGTCAGGCTTTAAAGACGGCCGATTTGATCTTACTCGTCCTAAACGGGAACGATGTCCTAACGGATGAGGACGTTTTGCTGTTTGAAGCGATTAAAGGGATGAACGCGATCATCATCGTCAACAAGAGTGACTTGGCGCAACAGATTGATTTGGTACGTGTCACGGAACTTGCCGATGGTCGACCAATCGTTACGACGTCCTTGCTCGAAGAAGCAGGGGTCAACGATCTTGAAGCGGCGATTGCGAGTCTGTTCTTTGAACAGGGTGTCGAGAGTCAAGATATGACGTACGTCTCGAATGCACGACATATCCAACTGATCAAACGCGCGAGTCAAATGATTGAAGATGCCCTCGGTGCAGCAGAAGCAGCGATGCCGATTGACATGGTACAGATCGATTTACGACGGGCATGGGACACGCTCGGCGAAATCAATGGAGATACAGCACAGGATAGTTTATTGGATCAGTTGTTTTCGCAGTTCTGTCTCGGGAAATAATTCGAGACGACTGCGTGTGGAATAAGAAGGAGGAACCAGTACTATGGCTTATCAAGCAGGTGAATTCGACGTCATCGTCGTCGGAGCCGGACATGCCGGCATCGAAGCCTCTCTTGCTGCGGCACGAATGGGCTCGAAAACGGTCATGTTGACAATGAATCCCGATATGGTCGGATTCATGTATTGCAACCCGTCGATCGGTGGTCCTGCAAAAGGGATCGTCGTCCGGGAAATCGATGCGCTCGGTGGTGAAATGGCACGCGCAATCGATGCAACGTATATTCAAATGAAAATGTTAAACACGTCAAAAGGACCTGCCGTGCGAGCATTACGGGCGCAGGCGGATAAATTCGAATACCAAAACCGGATGAAAAAAGCGCTTGAGGATGAGCCGAATTTGCTCTTACGTCAAGCGCTCGTCGAACGGTTATTGATTGACGATGAAGGACGTTGCGTTGGTGTCGTCACGAATACTGGAGCGGAATACCGAGCGAAAGCGGTCATCATCACGACAGGAACGTTCATGCGTGGGAAAATCATCATCGGTGAATTGTCGTACGAGAGTGGTCCGAACAATCAGATGCCATCGATCAATCTATCGAAACATCTTGAAGAACTTGGATTTGAGCTCGCACGTTTCAAGACAGGTACACCACCGCGAATCGACGGGAAAACGATCGATTACTCGAAGACGGAGATCCAACCAGGTGACGAAGTAGCGCTTCCGTTTAGTCATGAAACGACACAGATGATCACGGAACAAATTCCATGCTGGTTGACGTATACGACGGAGTATACGCATCAGTTGATCGATGCGAATCTACACCGTTCACCGATGTTCTCTGGGATGATTAAAGGGACAGGTCCCCGTTATTGCCCATCGATCGAAGATAAGGTCGTCCGGTTCAACGATAAACCGCGTCACCAAATCTTCCTTGAGCCAGAAGGTCGCGATACGGAAGAAGTCTACGTGCAAGGGTTATCGACAAGTTTACCGGAAGACGTTCAACACGATATTCTCCGCTCGATTCCTGGGCTTGAGAATTCAGAAATGATGCGTCCTGGTTATGCGATTGAATACGATGCTGTCGTTCCGACACAACTCTGGCCAACGCTCGAAACAAAACGTGTTCCTGGTTTATTCACAGCGGGTCAAATCAACGGAACAAGTGGTTATGAGGAAGCAGCGGGACAAGGGATCATGGCAGGAATCAATGCTGGACTACAAGTCCAAGGCAAAGAACCACTCATCTTGTCACGTTCACAAGGCTATATCGGTGTCATGATCGATGATCTCGTCACGAAAGGTACGAACGAACCGTACCGCCTCTTGACGTCACGTGCCGAGTACCGCTTGTTGCTCCGTCATGATAATGCGGATCTTCGTCTGTCGGAAATCGGACATGAACTCGGTTTGATCTCGGAAGAACGCCAAGCGAAGTTGCTCGACAAACAAGAGCAAATCCGTCTTGAGATGAAACGTCTTGAGAAGGTCGTCATCAAAGCGACACCGGCCGTGAATGCACAGCTAGAAGCGATTGGTGCATCGCCACTTAAGGAAGCCTTGCATGCGATCACGTTGCTGAAACGCCCGGAAATCACATATGCGATGATTGCGCAGATGACACCACCGGAAACACCATTGTCTGCAGAAGCAGCAGAACAAGTCGAAATCCAAGTCAAATATGCCGGCTACATCGATAAACAACTCGATCAAGTCGAAAAAATGATGCGGATGGAGCAAAAACGGATTCCGGATCGTCTCGATTACGATGCGATCAGTGGATTAGCGATTGAAGCGAAACAAAAACTAAACCAAGTGCGTCCGCTCTCGATCGGACAAGCATCCCGGATTTCAGGGGTTAATCCGTCTGATATCTCGATCTTGCTTGTCTATATCGAACAAGGCCAATACGCATTGACTGCGGAGTGAACGAGATGAACCAACAGCAATTCGTAACAGCATTGGCAGCACAGGGACTTGAGGTCTCAGAACATCAGTTGCATCAATTCAAGCGGTATTATGAACTGCTCGTCGAGTGGAATGAAAAGATGAACCTGACGGCGATTACCGATGAAGAAGATGTCTATTTAAAGCACTTCTATGACTCGATCACAGCAGCGTTCTATTTTGATTTCACGGCAGTCACGACGGTTTGTGATGTCGGAGCAGGTGCTGGGTTCCCGAGTCTGCCGATCAAAATCATGTTCCCGCACCTTCAAGTGACGATCGTCGATTCACTGAACAAACGAATCGGCTTCCTGAATCATTTAGCGACGGAACTTGGACTCGAAGGTGTCGCGTTCCATCATGGACGCGCAGAAGAGTTCGGTAAAAATAAACAATTCCGCGAACGATTTGACGTCGTGACCGCACGTGCGGTTGCCCGGATGTCCGTTCTCGCGGAATATTGCCTACCACTTGCGAAAGTCGGAGGACAATTCGTTGCCTTGAAGGCGGCGAAAGTCAGTGAAGAGCTTGAGGATGGTGCGATTGCCTTAAAAGTACTCGGTGGGAATTTACGGGAAAGTTTCCAGTTCCAATTGCCAGGCGAGGAAAGTGAGCGTAATATCGTTATTGTAGATAAAAAACGAACAACACCCGGGAAATATCCGCGTAAAGCGGGAACGCCTGCGAAAGATCCATTAAGCTAAACACCGTTTCACGTGAAACGATGACTGATAAAGGTGAGGTGCGCCAACGTGAGAAATGCAATTGCCAAACTGCTCGGTAAACCTGCTACGATCGAGCTTGACCCCCAAGAGACGGTTCAGGAATTACCATTGACAGAACTTGTCGCGAATCAGTTCCAACCACGGACTGTGTTTGACGGGGACCGAATTGAAGAACTAGCGGTTACGATCGAAGAGCACGGGTTACTCCAGCCGATCGTCGTTCGAAAACAAGGAACAGGGTACGAAATCATTGCCGGAGAACGACGGTACCGAGCAGTGCGCTCGCTTGGCTGGGAAACGATTCCTGCCATCGTCAAAGAGATGACGGACGAGACGACTGCTTCCCTGGCATTGATTGAAAATCTGCAACGCGAAGACTTGACACCAATCGAAGAAGCGGAAGCTTATGAGCGTTTGCTTGCATTACAAGACATCACGCAAGAAGTGTTAGCCCGTAAGCTCGGACGTAGTCAGTCGACGATTGCCAACAAATTACGTTTGCTCCGATTGCCAATGGATGTCCGGGAAGCATTGAAGCAACGGACAATCACGGAACGTCACGCCCGAGCGTTATTGCCACTTAAGGATGAAGCGTTACAAGTAACGGTACTCGCTGAAATTCTGGAACGGGAATGGAACGTCAAGGAGACGGAGCGCCGGGTGGAACGATTGATGACACCACAGCCACCGAAGAAAAAACGTCATAAAAGCTTTGCACGAGATACACGAATCGCGTTAAACACCTTGCGGGATTCCGTCGATATGATCGAGCAGACTGGATTGACGATCGAAAAAGAAGAAGTCGATTGCGAAGAATATGTAGAGGTGCGAATTCGCATCGTGAAGGCACGTCCGGAATAAGCGGTCGTGCCTTCCGCTACGTTTAGGAGAGAAAGCACGTGAATGAATTACCTGTTCGGGCGATTCGCCCGAATCCGACTCAACCTCGGAAACGATTCAATGAAAAAGCATTAGAAGAGTTAGCCCAATCGCTCGTTCGTCACGGGATGATCCAACCGATCGTCGTCCGACCACGAGATGGCTATTACGAAATCATCGCCGGTGAACGGCGCTATCAGGCGGCGAGTCGCGCAGGATTCGAACGTGTACCGGTCCTTGTGATTGAAGCAGACGAGACACGCGTCATGGAGCTCGCCTTGATCGAAAACATCCAACGAGCAGACTTATCTGCAATTGAAGAAGCGATGGCATATGCGGAGATGATCGAGGAATTCGGCATTACGCAAGCAGAGCTTGCACAGCGTGTCGGGAAAAGTCGTTCGCACATTACGAACAGCCTTCGACTGTTACAGTTGCCATTGCTCGTTCAACAAGCGGTCATGGACGAACGGTTGTCGATGGGACATGCCCGCGCGCTCCTGTCGCTGAAACATCCAAAGAAGATCGAACAGATGGCAGAACGGGTCATGGCGGAGAACTGGAACGTCCGTCGGTTAGAGCAGGCGCTTCGGGAACGTAAGGAAGCCGCCCGTCCGCAACAAGCGACCGCTGTTCAATTCGTCGAGGAATCACTTCGCGAAAAATACGGGGCGACCGTTCGGATTAAACAAGGAAAACAAGCAGGGAAACTCGAGATCGATTTTATAGACGAAGACGACCTCAATCGGTTGCTCGACTTGTTGTTACCTGAATCGGATCACTAAAAAGAAGCGATCCGGGCGACGGTTCGCTTCTTTTTGCTTACATTGAACGCGGCGTGAAAGAAATCGTCGTCCGTGTGGATTCAGCGGAGAGTTTCGCATCAAGTAAGTGGAAGCTGTTCGCGACGAGTTCCGCTAGTTCATAAACAAGGTGTAACCGTGTGTTCTGGAGAATCATCATCTCCATGAATCCACTGACGTTGACGACAGCCTTAATGTTGAAGTCACCGACCGCAGGCAATTCTTTTTGGACGCCGGCGCCGGGTGCGAGTGGACCTTCCGAGAAAAAGACATGTCCGACACTTGAAAGGCGACCGAGACACGCATCGATCGCGATGACGAGTGGACGGTAATGGGTCGTTTGGATCGAGTGAATGGTTTCTGCGAGATTCAGTGCATGGACGGGTTTAGCGAGTGTACCGTAAACGTGAAGATGAGCAGGCGCTTGTTTCTCGAGGAATGTCCCAACGAGTGGACCGAGTGAGTCACCTGTCGAACGATCAGAACCAATGCAGACGAGTACGATCGGACGTTTTTCTTGGACGGCAGAGACTTGTTCGAATAATTGTTCAGCTAAGCGTTCTTTCGCGAACGGTTCCGTATATTCTAAAAAGAAAGAATAGGGCTTGGGCTCGTGCGAATGAAAGCGGAAGTTCATCGAAATCATCCTTTCTTCTCTTGATGTCGGTGTCGTGGTGGATTGGCAAGAGTGAAGGGTTCTTAGATGATTTTCCTTTCCCGGTTTTTCCAGAAATCTAACGTCAAAATCGGCTCTTTGGTTGAAACTCGATTAAAATCACGTATACTGTCGTAATAGAGAGAATAGGAAAGGATGAGAGAATGGCTACCAATCAAGATGTACAAGAATCCGTCGCCCAAGTCGATAAATTGATCAATCAAGTAATGGATGCGGATATGTGGATTCGTTTTGGGATGAAACTACTGATTGCGCTCATCATCATCGCGGCGTTCTATGTGTTGACGCGCGTTTTGACTGGGGCAGTCTCACGTCTCTTTACGATCAGGAAAATCAATGAACATGACTACTTGGCACAACGACAGAACGAGACGCTGTTGAAGTTGCTCCAAAATGCGATTCGTTACGTACTTGGAATCATCATGTTGTTGACAGTGCTTAGTCAGTTCGGAATCAACATCACCGGTCTCGTCGCCAGTGCCGGAATCGCTGGTCTCGCGATTTCGTTTGGTGCGAAGAACTTGGTGCAAGATATCATTACAGGAGCGTTCATCATCTTCGAACGTCAGTTTAAAGTCGGAGATTATGTACGCGTCGGTGTAATCGAAGGCGTCGTGACGGAACTTGGTATCCGGACGACAAAACTCAAAGGACTCAACGGGGAAATCCACATCATCCCGAACGGTCAGATTTTGCAAGTCACGAACTATTCGGTCGACAACAGTTTCGCACTCGTCGATGTCCAAGTCTCCTATGATGAGGATCTTGAACGCGTCGAACAAGTTCTGCATGAGATTGCAGACCGGACGACGAAGAAGTATGTCGATATGTTCGTCGAGCCGATTCAGATGCTCGGTGTTCAGACACTTGGTCCTTCAGAAGTCGTCTATCGTTTGATGGCAGAAGTACCACCGATGCAACATTTCCAAGCTGGTCGTCTGATCCGGAAGGAATTGAAGCAAGGACTCGAAGAAGAAAACATCAAGATCCCGTATCCACGGATGGTCATGATGAATCCAGAACAAAAGAATGGTGGACAGACGGATGATTCCAAAAACGTATCAACTCCATGATTATGTTGAGATGAAGAAGCAGCATCCATGTGGAACGAACCGATGGCAGATCATTCGGGTCGGCATGGATATCCGAATCAAATGCCAAGGTTGCGGGGCGAGCATTTTAATGCCACGTCGTGATTTTGATAAACGATTGAAAAAAGTCTTACCAGAGTGACGAAAAAGCGGATGTGATTCTCGTGATCACATCCGCTTTTTCGTTGTCTTTCATAAGCGAAGTGATTGTGTTCGATTAGAGCGTGATTAAAAAAGACGGTCGAGCTCCTTGCTTAAAAAAAATGAACTATCTATAATTGTGAAAGATGTGCTGACGTGGTGTAATCATTCTACCCACTGCGGCCGCTAGCACGGATTTCCTAGGAAATACCGAAAAGGAGGAATTCCAAGTGGGATTAACAGCAGGAATCGTTGGCTTACCAAACGTAGGAAAATCAACACTTTTTAACGCCATCACACAAGCAGGTGTCGAGGCAGCGAACTATCCGTTCGCAACGATCGACCCGAACGTCGGTGTCGTTGAAGTACCAGATGCACGTCTTCGGAAATTGACAGAACTCGTCAACCCGAAAAAGACGATCCCGACAGCATTCGAATTCACGGATATCGCCGGTATCGTAAAAGGTGCGTCTAAAGGGGAAGGGCTCGGAAATAAATTCCTCGCGAACATTCGTGAAGTAGATGCGATCTGTCAGGTCGTGCGTTGTTTCGTAGATGAAAACATCACACACGTGGCCGGAAAAGTCTCACCGATCGATGATATCGAGACGATCAACCTCGAATTGATCCTCGCAGATCTTGAGCAGGTCGAAAAACGGATTCAGCGTGTCCAAAAACAAGTCAAGTCGCGCGATAAAAACGCAGCGGCTGAGCTTGAAGCACTTGAAATCGTGCAAGCGTTGCTCGAAGATGAGAAACCAGCACGTCTCGCTGAATTGAACGAAGATCAAGCAGCACTCGTCAAACACTTCCAATTGTTGACGATGAAACCGATGCTTTACGTCGCGAATGTCGGCGAAGATGAAGTCGCAGATGCAGACAGCAATGAGAACGTGCGTCTCGTCCGTGAATTCGCAGCAAAAGAAGGCGCAGAAGTCATCGTCATCTGTGCTCGGATCGAAGAAGAAATTGCAGAGCTTGAGCCGGAAGAGCGTCAAGAGTTCCTCGTCGATCTCGGAATCGAAGAGTCGGGTCTTGATCAATTGATCCATGCGGCGTACAGCACGCTTGGTCTTGCGACATACTTCACAGCAGGTGAAAAAGAAGTACGCGCTTGGACGTTTAAAAAAGGCATGAAAGCTCCACAATGTGCGGGTGTCATCCACTCGGACTTCGAACGCGGATTCATCCGTGCAGAAGTCGTTTCGTACGAAGATCTAGCAGCTGCAGGTAACATGGCGACAGTCAAGGAACAAGGTCGTTACCGTTCAGAAGGTAAGGAATATGTCTTCCAAGACGGCGATGTCGTCACATTCCGCTTCAACGTCTAATCGAAAACGAATCGTTATTGCATAAAGCAAAATACTTTGGTAGTATTAACGAATGTGAGTAATGAATTATTGCTCCTTGCTCGAACATTCGAGCCGCCAGTCCAAGAGGAGGTGACAGATATGCGTAAATACGAAGTACTTTACATCATCCGTCCGGAACTTGATGAGGAAACACGCAAAGCAACAGTGGAGCGTTTTAACAAAGTCCTCACTGATAACGGTGGTACAGTTGATAAAACAACTGAAATGGGTAAACGTCGTTTCGCTTACGAAATCAATGATATGCGTGAAGGGTTCTACGTTCTTCTTAACGTGACTGCTGAACCAGCAGCTACAAAAGAACTTGACCGTCTCATGAAGATCAGTGACGATATCGTTCGCTTAATGATCACAAAAGACGAGAAATAAGCTGAAACAGGAGAGTGATTCTGATGATTAACCGCGTCGTTTTAGTCGGTCGGTTAACTCGTGACCCGGAAATGCGTTATACGCAGAGCGGGATTGCGGTAACGCGATTCACACTCGCATGTGACCGTCCTTTCACAGGGCAAGATGGGAAGCGAGAAGCTGATTTCATCGATTGCGTCGTTTGGCGCAAGCAAGCAGAGAACGTTGCTCAGTATTTGAAGAAAGGTAGTCTTGCTGGTGTAGAGGGTCGCCTCCAGATTAGCAGCTACGACGATAAAGAAGGGCAACGCCGTTACCGTGCGGAAGTCGTCGCTGATAGCGTCCGCTTCCTTGAGTCACGTAACGCGAGCCGTTCTTCGGATGGTAGCGAAGGCTACGCTTCATCAACTGGTGGAAACGGGAATGCTGCAGGATGGGGTTCACAGCAACAGCAGAACAACTCTTCCTCGCCAGCACCCGCTTCATCGAATTCGGGCTTCGGCGCTGATCCGTTCAGCGGCGGTAGTTCAATCGACCTTTCAGACGACGATCTCCCGTTCTAAGGAAATCGTCCTGAAAAATCCAAGTTAAAAAGGAGGTTAATCACATGGCACGTCGTCCAGGTGGAAAACGTCGTCGTAAAGTATGTTACTTCACGTCGAACCACATCACTCATATCGATTATAAAGACGTAGAACTTCTCAAACGTTTCATTTCGGAACGCGGTAAGATTCTTCCACGTCGTGTGACTGGTACTTCAGCGAAATACCAACGTCCACTTACAATCGCAATCAAACGCGCACGTCAAATGGCTTTAATTCCATACGTGGCTGACTGATTTCGTAGCACCATCCTCAAGCGTGAGGGTGGTGCTTTTTTTCGCTTCTCTTTCATCCCCTCCTGCTTTTCGGTTATAATAAACAAGTTACTAAAAATTTTAATTAACCCTATAGAGCATATAAGGAGGACACGATGGAGTCAGGTCAACAAGTATCACCGGAACGCGAACGACGTATCGTTCGCTTCATTCCGTATCTATTAATCGTCGGTCTGCTTCTCGTCGTCGCTGTCCGCGAACCGGTCATCTCTGCCATCGGAGCCGTCGTGACTGCCCTCCTCTTCGGATTGCACCTATTCGAAGAACGTCGTGCACGCAGGGCATGGGAGACGTACGTCGCCGGAATCTCGATGCAAGTCGAGGAGACGGGACAAGATGCGTTGACGAACATGCCAATCGGGATTTTGTTATACGATGAGGAAACGCTTGTCACCTGGTTCAATGATCCGATGCGGGATATCTTTGATGATGTAGCAATGGGACAGACGCTCAATGAGCTCGATCCCTTATTCATCGAAATGGTCGCGACGAATGAGGATCAAGCGACGCTTGAAATCGGCGATGCCGTGTATCGTGTCTTTTCGAATCATGAGAACCGGACCTTTTACCTGTTCGATATGACGGAAGAAGCACAAGTTGAACAACAACTCGTCGATAATCAGACGGTCATCGGTGTCATCTATCTCGATAACTACGATGAGATGACACAAGGCATCGAGGATCAGTTACGCAGTGAACTGAACAGCCGGGTCACGCAGTTGTTGAATCACTGGGCAGCGGAACACGGGACGTATATCAAGCGGACCGCGTCCGATCGGTATTTCATCGTTACGACAGAAGAGAATCTACGGATTCTCGAACGATCGAAGTTTACGATTCTGGATACGGTTCGGGAAGAGACGAGTCAACGCGGCGTCCAGTTGACGTTATCCATCGGAATTGGTTGCGGAAGTGACCCGATTCCGGCGCTTGGTCAGATGGCTCAGTCGAGTCTCGATCTTGCGCTGGGACGAGGAGGCGACCAAGTCGTCATCAAACGTGATGGGAAGGTCCGCTTTTACGGCGGCAAGACGAATCCGACGGAAAAACGGACGCGCGTCCGGGCCCGGGTCATCGCTAACTCGCTTCGTGACTTAATGCAGGAATCGAGCCGTGTCCTGATCATGGGTCATAGGAATCCAGACATGGATGCACTCGGATCAGCAATTGGCATTTTGAAGCTTGCGGAAATGAACGATAAGGAAGCACATATCGTCTTACCACCGGAAGAAATCGGACGCGGGATTCGCCGGATGATGGATGAGATTGCCGAAGTACCACAACTCGAGACGCGATTCGTCAATGCGTTTCAAGCTGATCAATTGATCGACGATCAGACGTTGCTCGTCGTCGTCGATACACACAAACCGTCACTTGTCGTCGTACCGGCATTACTCGACCGATTCGAGCATATGGTCGTGATTGATCATCACCGTCGAGGGGAAGATTTCATCGAAGATGCGGTTCTCGTATATCTTGAGCCGTATGCTTCTTCGACGTCGGAGCTCGTCACCGAGCTGATCGAGTATCAACCGACGAATCAGAAACTGGCGATGCTTGAAGCGACCGCGTTACTCGCTGGGATCATCGTCGATACGAAAGGCTTTGCCCTACGGACCGGTTCCCGGACGTTCGATGCTGCATCCTATTTACGCTCACAAGGTGCTGACACAGTGCTCGTACAAGAGTTCCTCAGTCAGGATCTTGAGACGTACGTCGAGCAGTCACATATTCTCGAGCGATCCGAAGTCTATACGGAAGGGATGGCGATTGCGACAGCAGAGCCAGGCGTCATTCACGATCAAGTGTTGATCGCGCAAGCAGCCGATCAATTGTTATCGCTTCGAGGCATTCGCGCCGCTTTCGTCATCGCGGAACTTCAAGACGGACGAACGGCGATTAGCGCCCGTTCGCTTGGGGATGTCAACGTTCAGTTGATCATGGAGACGCTCGGTGGCGGCGGTCACTTGACGAACGCGGCGACACAGATGTCAGAATCAGTCGTCACCGTGGCGGATGCGTTGCGTAAAGCAATCGATCAATATTTAGAAGATGAGACAAAAGGAGAGGAATCAGAATGAAGGTTATTTTCTTACAGGATGTAAAAGGACAAGGGAAAGCAGGAGACGTCAAAGACGTGGCCGATGCTTATGCAAATAACGTACTCTTCAAGAAAAAGTTGGCGCGCCCTGCGACGACTGGCAACTTGAAGCAACATGAAGCACACGAACGTAAAGCAGCAGAAGAAGCAAAACAAAACTTGCTTGACGCGCAAGCGTTAAAAGAAAAAATCGAAAAAGAGACGATCGTCGTCTCGACGAAAGCCGGTGAAGGCGGTCGTGTCTTCGGATCAGTCACAAGTAAACAGATTGCAGAAGCACTTAAAAGCATGGGTTACAAGATCGATAAACGCAAAATCGAGCTCGAGCACCCGATCAAGGCACTTGGCTTTACGAAGGTACCATTGAAGTTACACAACGAAGTGACAGCGACACTGAACGTTCAGGTCAAAGAGGCGTGAGTAGAAAAGGGGACCGGTGATGAGTGAAGTCATGCAAAATATGCCTCCCCAAAGCATCGAGGCAGAACAAGCCGTCCTAGGGGCGATCATGATTGATGCGGATCGTTTGATCAGTGCATCGGAACGTCTGTTACCGCAGGACTTTTACCGTGCCTCTCACCAACGGATCTTTGAAGCGATGCTCGTGCTGTCCGACCGAGGCGAAGCGATCGACCTCGTTACGGTGACAGCCGAGCTCAGTACGCTCGGGATTCTAGATGAGATTGGTGGTCTACCCTATCTAGCGGAACTGGCAGAAGGGGTACCAACTGCAGCCAACATCAATTATTACGTCAACGTCGTTGACCAGAAGTCGACGCTCCGGCGTCTCATTCGGACGGCAGGCGAGATCGTTACTGACGGGTACGAGCGGCAAAATGAGGTCGATGTCCTGCTGAACGAGGCAGAACGGAAGATTCTCGAAGTCTCACAAGGAAAAGGGAGCGCGAGCTTCATTCCGATCTCGGACGTTTTGACGAGTGCCTATGCAACGATTGATAAATTGCATAAGCAAAGCGGTGAGACGACGGGGATTCCGACCGGTTTCCAGGATCTCGATAAGATGACGGCGGGCTTCCAGCGTAACGATCTAATCATCGTTGCAGCACGTCCATCGGTCGGGAAGACGGCGTTCGCCTTGAACATCTCGCAAAACGTCGCGACACGCGCTGACGAGAACGTCGCCATCTTTAGTCTTGAGATGGGTGCCGAACAGCTCGTCATGCGGATGCTCTGTGCCGAAGGAAACGTCGACGCCCAGCGACTCCGGACCGGTCAACTTGAAGAAGAGGACTGGGGCAAGTTATCGCTTGCGATGAGTAATCTGTCTCAAGCCGGCATCTACATCGACGATACACCGGGTATTCGTGTCAACGATATCCGGGCGAAGTGCCGTCGTTTGAAGCAGGAGCACGGTCTTGGGATGATCATGATCGATTACTTGCAGTTGATTCAAGGGAATGGTCGCTCTAGCGACAACCGTCAACAAGAGGTTTCGGAAATTTCCCGTTCCTTGAAATCACTCGCGCGTGAACTTGAAGTCCCCGTCATCGCCTTATCGCAGCTCTCGCGTGGGGTGGAGAGTCGTCAAGATAAGCGACCGATGATGTCGGATATCCGGGAATCGGGAGCGATCGAGCAAGATGCCGATATCGTCGCCTTCTTGTACCGTGATGATTACTACAATAAAGAAACGGAAGATGCGAATACGATTGAGATCATCATCGCGAAACAGCGGAATGGTCCAACCGGTACCGTCAAGCTCGCCTTCCGAAAAGAATTCAACAAGTTCGTGGATCTCGAGCCAAGCAACTCGTACGCGCCACCTGCTTAATCCAAGCTACGTCTTGCCCTCGATGAATCGGAGGCAAAACGTAGCTTTTTTTATTTTCACCTAAAGATTCTCAGTTTATTCACTAAAAACGATAATTAAACGAACGAAAGAGAATTGCAACAATTAATTGTTCGGTATTTGGTTGACTTCTTTTTTTTATCGCGTTACACTTAGTCGTGGTTTTGAATCGTACGTGGAGGTGGATGATAAGATGTCATCAGTAGTAGTAGTCGGAACACAGTGGGGCGACGAAGGAAAAGGGAAAATCACCGATTTTCTTTCAAAACAAGCTGACGTCGTAGCACGTTATCAAGGTGGAGACAATGCAGGACATACGATCGTATTCAATAACGAGACGTACAAATTGCACTTGATCCCATCAGGTATTTTTTACTCGGATAAGAAATGTGTCATCGGGAACGGTCTTGTCGTCAACCCGAAATCACTCGTCAAGGAATTGAAGTATCTGCACGATCGTGGTGTTTCAACGGATAACTTGTTAATTTCGAATCGGGCGCATGTCATCTTGCCGTATCATCAGTTGCAGGATCAGTTAGAAGAAGAAGCGAAAGGCGACGCAAAAGTTGGAACGACGCTAAAAGGAATCGGACCGTGCTACATGGATAAAGCCGCACGAATCGGAATCCGGATGGCAGACTTACTCGACAAAGAAACGTTCGCTGAGAAGTTGAAGATCGTTCTCGACCAAAAGAACCGTATGTTCACGAAGATGTATGACGCTGAACCAATCGCGTTCGACGATATCTTCGAAGAGTACTATGCATATGGACAAGAGTTCGCGAAATATGTCTGTGATACATCCGTCGTCGTCAACGATAGCCTTGATCACGGTGAAAAAGTGTTGTTCGAAGGCGCACAAGGTGTCTTACTCGACCTTGACCACGGAACGTATCCGTTCGTTACATCATCGAACGCATCTGCCGGTGGTGTCGCATCAGGTGTCGGTGTCGGTCCAGCTCGGATCGATCACGTCGTTGGTGTTTGTAAAGCGTACACGTCACGTGTCGGTGACGGTCCGTTCCCAACGGAATTGTTCGATGACATCGGTCATCAGATCCGTGAAGTCGGTCGTGAATACGGGACGACGACAGGACGCCCGCGTCGTGTTGGTTGGTTCGACTCTGTCGTCGTACGCCACTCGCGCCGTACAAGTGGGTTGACGGATCTTTCGCTCAACTCGATCGACGTTCTGACAGGACTCGAAACGTTGAAGATCTGTACATCGTACGAATTCAATGGTAAACAGATCGATGAGTACCCAGCAAGCTTCCGTGATCTTGAAGCATGTGTCCCAGTTTACGAAGAGCTTCCAGGCTGGAAAGAGGACATCACAGGTGTCCGTCGCTTTGAAGATCTACCGTTGAACGCACAGAACTACGTCAAGCGGATCGCGGATCTGACAGGCATCTCACTCGTCACGTTCTCGGTCGGACCGGGTCGTGAACAGACCGTCGTCTTGCGTGATCTCTACGAAGAAGCATAAGTCTCAACAGCCTCTTGCCTCCTGCAAGAGGCTGTTTTTTGTGCGAAATGGTTCACAAACGGAAGCAAAAACAGGTATACTGAATACAGTGTTTCACGTGGAACCTCTCCCGTGAGACGACGAACAGTAGAGCGAGTGGCGCCGGGAGTTTCCGTCGCCACCTTTCTATATGCCGAAAAAACAGGTAAAATAGATTGAATAGAAATTTTTAAGGGGGCACACCCAGTGACGGAACGTAAAATTCTAGTCGTCGATGACGAGTTACCGATTGCAGATATACTCAAGTTTAAATTAGAAAAAGAAGGCTACCAGGTCGCGATCGCAAACGACGGTGTGGAGGCATTAGAAAAATTCGAGGAGTTCAAACCGGATTTGATGTTACTTGATATCATGCTTCCACTAATGGACGGGATGGAGGTCTGCCGGGAAGTCCGGAAGACGTCGAAGATTCCAATCATCATGCTGACAGCAAAGGATTCTGAAATTGATACGGTACTTGGTCTTGAGCTTGGTGCGAATGATTACGTGACGAAGCCATTCAGCTCACGTGAGTTACTCGCCCGCGTTAAAGTCCACTTGCGCAATACGAGTCCGGAAGCTACACCACAACCGGTTGGACCAGGTCCACTCAAAGTCGGAGAACTGTATATCGATACGAATTCACATACAGTGACGCGTAAGGATCAAAAGATCGAGCTGACGCAACGTGAGTTCGAATTGTTGCATTACCTCGCGAAAAACATCGGTCAAGTCATGACACGTGAGCATTTGTTGCAGACGGTCTGGGGCTATGACTACTTTGGTGACGTCCGGACAGTCGACGTCACAGTGCGCCGTCTTCGTGAAAAAGTCGAAGATAACCCAAGTACGCCGGTCTATATCATGACGCGTCGTGGGGTCGGCTACTATCTCCAAGACGGGGAGAATGAATAACGATGTTAAAAGGAACGAACTTCTTTAAATCCATCCAATGGAAACTTGTCGTCATCTATGCCTTATTGATTTTAGTGGCGATGCAGGTCATTGGTGTCTACTTCGTTCGTTCCCTTGAAAAGCAGTACATTACGAACTTCTCGAAGTCGGTCGAGGACCGGGCAGGTCTTGTCGCCTATAACGTCGGGAAGGAATTCGATAAAACAGGCGATGATGAAGCCTCCAAGCGGCAGTTGTCCCAATCACTAGGGCAACTGCTGTCTGAGTTTAGTAATGGCTCCACCTCAAGGAACGACATCCTCGAAGTCCAGATCATCGATCAGGACTCGATCATCCAAGCGACATCGGATGATGAGAACCAGTCGGCGGTCGGTCAACGGGCGACGAATTCACTGATTAAAAAAGCGCAGGCAACGAGCTCGACCCGGACGGACACCGTACTCGATCCGGAATCAGAAGATAAGATCCGGATCTTTGCCGTACCCGTCACCTCGGAACGAGACGGTGTGACAACCGGGATGATTTATGTCCGTGCCTCGATGGAGTCGATCTATTCGCAGATGCAACAGGTCACGCGGATTTTGGCGACCGGAACAGTCATCGCCCTCGTCATCACGTCGATTCTCGGAGTCTTGCTGTCGCGGACGATCACGCGTCCGATTTCGGATATGCGGCGTCAAGCGATCGAGATGCGACGCGGGAACTTCTCGCGGAAGGTCAAAGTCTATTCGGATGATGAGATCGGGCAACTTGCTCGTTCGTTCAATGAATTGACGGATGAGCTGCTCGAAGCGAACGCGACGACGGAAGCCGAACGGCGGAAGTTGACGAGTGTCCTTGAGAACATGACCGACGGCGTGATTGCGACGGACCGGACGCTGCGCGTCATCTTGATGAACGATCAAGCGAAGGATATCGTCGGGGCTGACGATGCGAGTGTCGTCGGCACGAACTTGAAGGATCTACTGGCACTCGGTGACGATTTCATGATTCCGGAAGACGGCACGATGCCACCTCGTCTGCTTGATTTCAGTAGTGAGGACGAACTGTTCCTCGTCCGGGCATTCTTCTCGCCCGTCAAGAAACACAGTGGACCGATTACCGGGATGATCGTTGTCCTACATGACGTCACGGAACAGGAGCAGGTCGAACAGGATCGACGTGAATTCGTCGCGAACGTCAGTCACGAGCTCCGGACACCACTGACGACGATGCGCAGCTACCTCGAAGCCTTGGCAGAAGGCGCCTATCAGGATGAGGAACTCGCACCGCGTTTCCTTGAGACGACACAAAATGAGACGGAGCGGATGATCCGCCTCGTCACCGATCTTTTACAGCTGTCGAAGATGGACAGTAAGGAATACAAGATGAACAAGGTCCGCTTCGATTACATTCAGTTCTTGAATGAGATTCTCGATCGCCATGACATGACGAAGCCGGAACGGATTCGTTTCCGTCGTAAGATCATGAAGCGGAAAGTCTATATCCGTGGAGATCAGGATAAATTGATTCAGGTCGCAGATAACATCCTGACGAACGCGATCAAATACTCACCGGAAGGCGGAACAATCACCGTCCGGACGATGCTCCGGGCAAAACGGATCGTCATCAGCATCAAGGATGAAGGTGTCGGAATCCCGAAAGCGAATCTCCAAAAAATCTTCGAACGCTTCTATCGTGTCGATAAAGCCCGTGCCCGTAAAATCGGCGGAACTGGTCTTGGTCTGTCGATTGCGAAAGACGTCGTTTCGGCTCACGGTGGCGACATCTGGGCAGAAAGCGAATGGGGACGCGGTACGACGATTTACTTCACGCTTCCGTATGAGGTGATCGAAGAGGTGGATGCCGGATGAAGAAACAACACTGGAGTTCGCTGTTACTCGTCCTGCTCGTCGCCGGTTCGATCGCTCAGACAGCGATGCTCTGGACCTATCATCCAAGCAGTGAATCGATCGAGCGGGAACAAGTCTCGTTCAACGAGATCGATGCCTCAAAGACGATTGAAAGCAACCAGCTGATTAATCCGGAATTACTTGTCTATTCCGATCAGGAAGGGACGTACCAAACGCAAATCATCGGGCGGACCTTCCTCAACCGGATCGGTGCATCGTTCAATATCGGGGTCCTTGTCCTGACGGATAAAGCAAAGAACATCCCGGTCGGCGAGCGGAGCGTCGAGATGATTTTTCCGACACCGATCAGCGCAACGATGCTTGAGGAGTTACTCGGAGAAAAACAGATCGCGTTCTCAGAACCGATCAAACGGCTCTATCTCCTCGATTACGATGGTCCGATTCTCCGTCTTGAGTCGGCGACGGGGCGCCTAAAGGACTTTAAACTCGTCGGCGATGAGACGGTTCTGAAACGACTGTTCGCGTACGATAAGAAAAAACCGATGACGCGTGTCGAACTCAAAGGGGGCGATTATACGTATGTCGCGAGTGGTACGACACGGCTGGAACAAGTCTTCGTCTATGACGAGGTCGGGCAATCGCCGCAACCACTCGATCGCATCCGGAGTGCCTTCTTTGCCGAAAATTCGAACGTCCAGCAAATCAAGAGTCGCGATGATCTCGACGTCTTGACGGATGGCGTCAGCGTCTCAACGTACGACCGAAACTACAATGTCTATCGCTTCAACACGTTATCGCCGAACACCCAAAGCTCGACCGTTGATTACAGCACGCTCGTTAGCTACGTCAACATTCATGGAGGCTGGCTTGATCAAGAGACACAACGGAGTGGTTTCCGCTATTACTTCGATCAGATGAGTAAGAAGGGCGAGGAACAGACGGCGACGTTCCGGTTGTACTTGAACCGGTATCCGGTGTTCGGGGAGAGCGGTCCGTTGCTCGAACAGACGAAGTTCGATCTCGCGACACTGAAGATCATGTATGAAGAAAATCAAGTCCGATCGCTCAGCCGCAGCATGCTTCGAGCGAAGCGGAAGTTGATCCTTCGGGAAGAGACGGTGCCGGCTGTTGAAACGGTTCTTGAACGTTTAAGACGCGCCGATCTCTTAAAAGAAATCAGTGGGATCCGGGTCGGATATGAGATGACGTATAAAATTTCAACGAGCCGCTACGCTGTCTTTGAGCCGACGTGGTTCATCAAGGTCGATGGAGTCTGGCAATCGATCAATCAAGCTGTCGGGAATGAGGGGTGAGGACGAATGGACTGGAGTAAAGCGAAGACCTTATTGATGCTGACCTTTTTGATCCTGAACGTCTACCTTGCCATTCAATTGATGGACCGGATGGTCGAGCCGCGGATCGTCGCGACGAGTGCGACCGGGAAGTCGATCTTGAAGGATCGTCACATCGACGAGAAAAAACTGCAACCGGTCACGCGAGACATTGGCTATTTAACAGCCGAAGTCGACGCACGAACGTTAGCACCACTTGCGAGTTCACCGATTCGTGACGCGGTCGCCTCCGTCAAAAACGATGTCGAGTGGTCGGTCCGCTTAACGAAACCGTACCGACTCGAAGCGAAGACGATGCGGGATTCCGCTTCATCGTTCGTTCAAGCGTCCGTTCGGTATGGTGCCGAATATACATTTTGGAAGTATGATAGTAAGTATCAGGAGATGACATTCGTTCAGACGTATAAGGGACAGCCGCTCTATTCGACACCACAGCAGTCGCGTGAGGACGATGCGATGATCGGACCGTCCCTGCTCGTCTTGCAGCTCAACGATGCGAAGGAAATCGTCAGCTATAAGCAACGCCACTTGAACAAGGTCGTCCGGCAAGCACAGGATGTGACGTTGTTATCGGCAAGTGAAGCGATCGTCCAGTTGTCGGAGCAAGGTTTGTTTCCGGCATCGAAGCGGTTGACGAGTCACAAGCTCGGTTATTTCTGTCTCGTCACGGAAGGCACGGAATCCGTTCAAATCCTGCCGCCGACGTGGCAAATCGAGCTCGACAATGAAGAAGTCTACTTCGTCAATGCGATTGACGGCGGTGTCCAGACCGTCGAACGATTGGATACAGTCTCAGAGAAATGAGGAATGCACGATGAGCCTACACTACAGCGTCATGGCCAGTGGCTCGACGGGGAACGCCCTCTATATCGAAAGTGAACAGACTCGTTTGCTCGTCGACGCGGGACTGACCGGCAAGGCGATGCTCGCCTTGTTCGACCAGATCGACCGGTCGCCGCAGGGTATCGACGGTCTGTTCGTCACCCATGAGCACTCCGACCATATCAAAGGCGTCGGCATCATGGCACGCAAGTACAACATCCCGCTCTATGCCAATGAAAAGACATGGGCGGCGATGGAAGCGAAGATTGGTAAGATCGATCCGGCGCTGAAGTTCCTCTGGGAAGTCGGAGAGGTCAAGCAGTTCGGTGACATCGAGGTCGAATCGTTCAACGTCAGTCACGATGCAGCGAATCCGATGTTCTTCCAGTTCGCGCATGAAGGAAAACGATTGGCACACATCACCGATACCGGATACGTCTCGGACCGGATGAAAGGTGTCATTCGGGGCGCCGATGCCTATATCTTCGAAGCGAACCACGATATCGGTATGCTCCAGATGGGACATTATCCGTGGAGCGTCAAGCGGCGGATCCTCGGCGACTACGGACACGTCTCGAACGAGGACGCTGCGATCGCGATGAGCGAGGTCCTTGACGACCGGACGAAACGGATCCACATGGCCCATTTGAGCAAGGATAACAACATGAAGGAACTCGCCCGGATGAGTGTCTCCCAGACGCTCGCGAGCCGTGACGTCGATCTGAGTAAGATTCAGCTTCTCGACACGGATCCGGTCATTCCGACGCCGCTTCTGAAGCTTTGATTATGGGAAATTACTGAATATGCTCAAAAGACCCCCACATTTGGCTCACTTGCCACGTGATGGGGGTATACTTGTGTAAAGAGAGTCATAAAGGAGGCGTATGTCGATGGATCGACCGGAAGAACCACGGAACGAATCCGAACGATACGAACAGTCATCCGATGAGAGCGGCTTCCCGCCCCGTCAGTCGGCAACGAGCGAACCGGTCAGCCCTTATCGTGAACCATATGAAGAACAACCGGAACAATCGCGTCGTCGCGGTGCCGGAAAAGCCTTTTTCGTCGGTCTGATCGGTGGAATCGTCGGAGCCTTGTTGATCGCCCTCGTCGCGTGGCCGTTCGTCCGTGATGAGATGACAAGTCCGACACCGGTTTCGTCAACGGCAACGGAACAGACCGCGACACAGACGACAGAGGATGAAGCCGACATCGTCGGTGCGGTCGGTAAGACGAAGGAAGCCGTCGTGAGCGTGACGAACCTTCAGAGCTCGTTTCAAGGAACTGATCAGGAAACGGGTGCAGGGTCCGGCGTCATTTATAAAAAAGACGGCAATAAAGCCTACGTCGTCACGAACTACCATGTCGTCGAAGGCGCGAGCCGCCTGTCTGTCACGTTATCTGACGGAACAGCACTCGAGGCAAAAGTCCTCGGAGAAGATCCGACGTACGATTTAGCCGTCCTCTCGATTGATTCATCGAAAGTGACACAAGTCGCAAAACTGGGGGATTCGGATACGTTACGTGCCGGTGAAACGGTGCTTGCGATCGGAAACCCACTCGGGATTTTCGCGAACTCCGTCACGCGCGGTGTCATCAGTGCGCAGGAACGGACGGTTCCAGTTGATACGAACAAGGATGGACAGCAAGACTTTAATACAGAAGTCATTCAAACCGATGCAGCAATCAACCCGGGGAACTCCGGTGGAGCGCTCATCAACACAGCTGGTCAATTGATCGGGATTAACTCGATGAAGATTGCAGAAGCAAGTGTTGAAGGAGTCGGATTTGCGATTCCGATCAACGAAGCGTTACCAATCATGCGTGATCTTGAGCAAAACGGCGAAGTCGTTCGTCCACAGCTCGGGATTCAGATTCGCGACGTGCAGGAATTCCCAAGCGGATACCGCGAAGATCGTCTGAAATTACCGGATGATGTCACGAAAGGAATCGTCGTCGTTGGTCTAACACGTAACAGTGGAGCCGAAAAAGCGGGGATGAAGGCAAACGATGTCATCGTTGAGATCAATGGTAAAGAAATCGCGTCCTTCGCTGATCTAAAAAGCGTTCTCTACCGGGATGCAAAAGTCGGTGAAACGGTCAAAGTCACGTTCTACCGGGGCGGTGAAAAACAGACAGCAGATGTAAAGTTGTCGGCTCAGTCGCCAACCGTTCAGTAAGGCATCACCTGAAAACCATCCACAGGTCCGACCTGTGGATGGTTTTTTTAAGTAAGGAACCTGCGGCTTTTCCGGTCAGGAAGGTCGATATTTGTTATACTGGAAGCGGATAAATGTGGATAAGTGAAAGGAGGAGACCACCTGTGGATAAGTACGTTTGTTTAGAACATGTCGAGCTCGCACTCGACGAAATCGTAGATGAAACAGAACAATACCCGATTCTCGATCAGCTAAATCCAGAAAAAAACATCACCTGTGAATACTGCGAGGCACCGGCAACATATCTTGTGTCAAGCAAAAAATAAATATCAACATGTGGATTTGTGGATAACTCTGTGGATAACTCCTGAATTTTCTGTCAGAAAGCGAGAAAAAAGATGCAAATTACCATCATTACGGTCGGAAAGCTAAAAGAGAAGTATTTGAAGCAAGGCATCGCCGAATATACGAAGCGTCTCGGCGCGTACTGTTCGATCCAAGAAATCGAGGTCGCGGACGAAAAGGCACCAGAGCAGTTGAGTGAAGCGGAGATGGCACAAGTGAAGAAAAAAGAGGGCGAACGGATTTTAGCGAAGATCGGACCGGATGTTCACGTCCTCGCACTTGCTATTGAAGGAAAACAACGGACGAGTGAACAGTTCGCAAAAGAACTCGATCAACTCGCGACATACGGCAAGAGCAAAATTGCTTTCGTCATTGGTGGATCACTCGGTCTTGCACCAGAAGTGATGCAGCGTGCGAACGATACAATCTCCTTCTCAAAGATGACATTTCCGCATCAATTGATGAAGATGATCCTTTGTGAACAGATTTATCGGGCGTACCGGATTAATCGGAATGAGCCTTATCATAAATAAACAGTATTTAGATGACCGCCTTAAGTGTAGTAACTGATACTCGAGGTGGTCTTTTTTAAATAATAAGATTAACCCTTATATCACAATTAACATAATAAATATAAATGAAAGGTATACATAATGGTTATTCAGATTATAGAACAGAAAACACGTAGTCAGATTAAAGACTTTTTTACTGTGCACTGGGGCAGTTCACAAATGGTAACGTCAACAGGTGTTCATGATTGCAGTCTGTTGGATGGATTTTATGTTACGAATGATGATCATGAAATCATTGGACTAATCACCTATCATATTACTTCACAGACGTGCGAAATCATTTCACTGGATAGTCTTGAAGAAAATAAAGGAATCGGTTCACAATTGATGCAAATGGTAGAAGAAAAGGCAACACAGCAACAATGCAACTTGCTGACGCTCGTTACGACAAACGACAATGAACGTGCGATACGTTTCTATCAACATCGGGGATATACAATATCGCAGGTGATTCCGAATGCCGTAGAACTTGCACGCAAAATAAAACCGGAAATCCCGTTATACAATGAAAAGGGAGTTCCGATTAAAGACGAAATCGTCTTGATAAAACATTTATGAGTTACTTATTCGTTGTTGATGTTAGAACTTCTAAATAATCTTTCTCACTCTTGAATTGATCATTCACAATCAAATCCGGTGAAATCAAATAGGTTCCGGCATGTACACCGTGCGTAATTTTAAAGTAGCATGTCTTAGGTGCAAGTAGACTTTTCGATCGATGAATCTGCTCTCGTGATAGTGGCGTCCAACCTGATTGATCTTGTGAATTAGCGAAAGAGACAATAATCGATTGGTCCGCTTGAATCAACAGTACAAGATCGTTGTCTTGTAAACGCGATGGATTGACGTGGGCTAGGATCGGGTCGGCAGACTTAGCGATAAAACCGCCAATAGTAGCGTGCGACTGCTGTTCCTTGATGAACTGTTGAATCATAGTTATCCTCCTAACTAGATTTATGGATTACTCCAACTTTTCTTTCGTGATGATACCAATACCGTAACCAAACAGCATGATGATACCGGTAACGAGTAACGCAGGCACGTGACTTTCTAGTGCCATGTAGAGACCTGCACCACTTAAGATGACACCGGTTGGGATCAAAACGTTTCGCATGAGCTATACCCCCTAAATGGATGATGACGTTGTTCTCACTATACCGGATAGAACGTCAGATAAAGTGCATGATTTAGTAAATAATGACAATCTGATTTTGAATATACAGAACGAAAATAGACGCCGCCCATTAACTTGGACAGCGTCTGTTTTTCATTATGTTCGCTCTAGTACATTGACGAGCATCTGATGGATGACGTCATGATCCCGCACGTCATGGACACGATAACTACCGGGTAACGTATAGACGTCTATCGCCCCGACGTAAGCAATCTTTAGTTCTAACGTTCCGTCCTCCTGGCAGGTCGTCCGGAGTTCGAGTTCACCGCTGATGACCCCGACTTCTTGCGTCATGACACCATGTGTGGCGGTAAAGATAGAGGTTTTCGTTTCCATCGAATCAACTCCTTTTTAGTATGTACATGTGTTCAACATCGTTTGTAAGGCTGTTTTTTCACTCGACTGTAAGCTGAGGTTCCAGCGGCTCTTCGTATTGATCCACATCTTTGAGTAAGCACAGCTCGCACCTGCCCGTGTCGGCTTCCATGTCGACGGATCCTGGTCCCCTTTTGAACGGTTCGAGCTTGCAGAGACAGCGATCAATTGCGGACCTGTTAAATCGTTTGCGAACGCTTGACGAGTCGTCGTCGTCCAGCTACTTGCTCCTGAGCGCCATGCTTCAGCGAGCGGTACGACGTGATCAATGTCGAGGTCAGACGGGTTCGTGAATGTCAGTCCGTCATAGTAACTATACCAAGAACCGGATGTAACGGGGCACGATCCGACATATGAATCGGCGTCACGTTTTAAGACGACTTGTCGTGTATCACAGCCGCCTCCTTGACTACTCCAGTGCGGGAACAAATCGCGCGAATAACCGGTCATGCTGCCTTCTGTTTTAACAGTCAAGGCATCGAGTTGAGACTGGGCCGTGGCTTTCGACGAGATGCCCGATGGTAACGCGGAAACGGATGTCGTATCGAATTGGAAAGCGATCAGGCAGACGAGCGTAGTGATGACGATGGACTTGATGGCTTTGAACACGTGTCATTCCTCCTATGTATGAGACGAGATGATGTGAAGACACCCTTCACAATTTTTAGTATGGCATCACTCATTTAGGAGAAAATAAATATCGTGTAAATGTTACTAAAATTAAATTTTTGTCATTATATGAAAGGGTCTGATGTTAGGATTTAGGTGGAGAAGAAAGGGGACGATGTTAATGAATGAACGAATCAAAGGTTGGTTGATCGTGTGCGGTGTCTTTTTAGTCGTAAGTGGCACGTTGACGGAAGCACAACGTTATTTCAATACAAAAGAACTAGAGAATTGCATCGCGCAAGCTCGCGCTGCCCACCAAGAATATGAATATGAGATCGTTAATCCCGTCACACGCGCTTATTCGTTCCGTGCGTATTGATTTTCTAAAAGATGTCGGGTCATCTCGCATATGGTACGCTTTTCAGGAAGCAGGATTTTAATGATTCGAGGATAATGATTCGAGGAGCTGGTATGCATGAATAAAAAAGACATCGCCGACATCCGTCGTCACTTCAAGATGGATGCCGATTTACTAAAAATCCATGAAATCTACAACGTCTATATCCGAAAAGAGACGAGCGAAATCTATCATGAGGAAGCCCGACCGTTTCCGTTGCTTGATCCGGAACAACAGGAGCTGTTCCTTGCAAACTTCAAGAAGGTACTAGGTGGAAAACTCGACGTCAAGCTGTTCGAGGTCAAGTTCACCCATCCGGAAGAAGGAGAGACGGGTCATACGCAACAACTGCTTTACGAAGGACTGTATGCGGAAGAGCCAGAGGACTGGGTCGAACAGATGCAGACGATGGCGTTGAAGATGGTTCAAGACGTCCAGTACGAGAATGACCTCGTCGTCACGTTCATTCGCGGACAATACTATAAAACGACGAAGCGCCAAGCGGATGAGACAGAGATCGATCCGAATGACGACGTCTATACGACACCGTTCATCCTCGGTAGCCTTAACTTAACGGAGTTACCGAAACAATCGCTCGTCTTTGATTTTGTCGAACGGGAATTCAAGTCGAACTTATTCATCAATCCGGTCATCAAACTGGCGTCGCCGATCGGTGGATTTCTCTTCCCGACCTTTACCGACAACGCAGCAGACGTCAATCATGTTTTGTATGCAGCGGGCAAACCGAATAAACCGGATTTCGGCTTCCTTGAACACGTCTTGAACGGTCAACCGATCGTCACGGCAGATGAAGATAAAGCGATTTTCGAGGAAATCGTTAAATCGGTCGTCGGTGAATCGATGGATACGAAGACGTTAGCCGGTGTCTATGAAAACATCAACCAGTTGATCGTCGTCGAAGAGGATCAAGATGAGGAAGACGTACCGATGCTCGACGTTCAGGAAGTTGAGCGTGTCCTCAAGGCGAGTGGTGTCGAAGACGTCAGCACGGAGCAGGTCGAACGAGCGTTCAAGACGGTTGTCGACGATCCAACGTATGAGATGAAGGCGAGTAACATCGTTCCGAACTATGAAGCGAAATCGATTAAAATCAATACGAAGGTCGCAAACATCGCGATCAGTCCGCAAGACTTGAAGTACGTCAAACAAGTCAACTATCAAGGTAAACGATGCCTGTTGATTGAGGTCGAGGAAGACACGGTCATCGATGGCTTTACGATCGTTTCGCAAGAACAATTACGATGAAGATCAGCGCAGGCAACTGCGCTGATTTTTTTGGGTGAAACATTTGCTTCTCCTGTCAAAGACAGGTATATTGTGATGTAAGCGGTATCTTTTTTTAAAAGAGGCGTTCGAAATTTTTTTAACCGTTATCGAAAGCGCTTTCGATAATTGTTTGACTAGGAAAGGAGCAATTCAATTGTCTACCACATCAATGCAAGATTTACTGCAAACGTTACGAAATCGTTCATCGATTCATCAAGACGGTCTTGAAATCGTCGATAAGCCGATTCCCGACGTCTCGACTCCAGGAACACTCGATCCGCGTGTCCGTGAGGTCATCCTCACGCAACGTCCATCGGTCTCGATTCCGGAAGGTGCGTCGCCAGTCGAACTGGCGCGTGCCGGAATGGGCTGGGACAATGAAGATATGACGACACGGCAGATTTCAACGGACGTCCTCTCGATTCCAAGACCCGATACCACGATCGAAGCACGGCTGTATCGTCCAGAAGCAGCGCGTCCGCTCCCGCTCGTCGTCTATTTCCACGGCGGTGGATTTTTCGGTGGCACGCTCGAGACGGTCGAGAATCCATGTAAGGCATTAGCAGATAAAGGGAACGTCGCTGTCTTGTCGGTCGGCTACCGATTGGCGCCAGAGCATCCGTTTCCGACAGGGCTTGAAGATTGTCATGCATCGATTGATTGGGCAGTTGAACATGCCGATCGACTCGGGATTGATCCAGGCGCAATCGCGGTTGCCGGCGATAGTGCCGGTGGGAACTTAGCGACGGTCTGTTGTCTACTCGACCGCGAGCGTCCGACGCCGTATATTCGCTATCAAGTCTTATATTATCCGGTCGTTAATGTCGGTGAACATCCGAATTCGGAATATGACTGGACACTTGAAGCATATGACCGACAAACGGAACCTGAGCTACTCGAACGGATCATTTTTTCGCTACAAGATGAAGAAGGTGTTCTCGAGCAATGGTATGTCCAAGCAAGTGATTCGAAGGATCCACGGATCTCGCCGTTGTTCGCGACGCTCACCGATTTACCAGAGGCACTCGTCATTACAGGGGAGTTTGATTACTTACGTCTTGAAGGAGAAGCATATGCGAAAAAACTCGCGCGTGCCGGCGTCAAAACACGCTATCTCCAGTACCGCGGAATGGAACATGCTTTTCTCGATAAACTCGGTCTTTATCCGCAAGCCGAAGACAGCTTAGATGAAATCGCGAAGGATTTAAAACGACTCTTTTCTCAAACTAATTAAAAAGGTGGATGACTGATGACATACACGCTCGATTGGCAAGCCTATACACAGCTCGCACGACAGACCGTTGCTGAAGGAGCGGTGCTCTTACAAAACGATGGTGTACTCCCGTTGCAACCCGAAACAACGGTCGCAGTCTTTGGACGTAACCAGTTCAACTACTATAAAAGTGGCACAGGATCAGGCGGGATGGTCAACGTCACGAACCTCGTTAGTCCACTCGACATGTTGCGCGAAGACGTGACACTGAATACGGACGTCCTCAAGGCGTACGAAACATGGCTTGAAGACCATCCGTTTGACCAAGGTGAAGGCTGGGCAGCCGAGCCATGGTCGCAAGAAGAGATGCCGCTTGACGCGACGCTCGTTCAGCAAGCAGCGCTTGATTCCGATGTTGCCTTGATCATGATCGGTCGAACGGCTGGGGAAGATCGCGACAACACAGCGGATCCAGGGAGTTACTTCCTGACGGAGACGGAACAGGAGATGCTTCGTCTCGTAACTACACACTTCAAGCAGACTATCGTCGTGTTGAATGTCGGGAACATCATCGATATGCGCTGGGTCGAAGAGACGGCGCCAAGTGCTGTCCTCTATGCCTGGCAAGGGGGGATGGAAGGTGGAACCGGGCTGAGTGATCTTTTGCTCGGACGTGTCTCACCGTCCGGGAAACTACCGGATACGATCGTCCGTTCACTCGATGATTATCCGTCGACACCATACTTCGGTCATGCCGATCGCGCGTTGTATCAGGAAGACATCTATGTCGGATACCGTTATTTCGAGACGTTCGCACCGGAAGCGGTCTTGTATCCGTTCGGCTACGGATTATCGTATACGTCGTTCAACCTTGCGACAGATGTGACGACGTCAGCTGATGCCTGGACGATTACAGCGACAGTGACGAATACCGGGCAGATGAGCGGGAAGGAAGTCATACAAGGATACCTTGAGAAATCACAAGGACAACTCGGTAACCCAACGCGTCAACTCGTGACGTTCGGCAAGACAAAAGAACTCGCACCGGGCGAGCAAGAATCTCTCACACTCGTCGTACCGTTCGCCTCGTTCGCGAGTTATGACGATAGTGGCGTTACCGGGCATAAGTCGTCTTATGTCATTGAACCTGGCGCGTATCAGCTCTATCTCGGGACGGACGTCCGGTCGGCGGTTCTAGTCGCAAGCCATTCCGTTGAGACGCTTGACGTCACGGATGTCTTAACGGAAAACATGGCACCGGTGACGGCGTTTGAACGTATCAAACCACAAGCGGCCGAAACGGGATATACGGTGACGTATGAAGCGACACCACTACGGACAATCGATCCGGAACAGCGCCGTCAACAAGAGCGTCCCGTTGACCGGACGCAGACGGAAGACGCTGGTTGGAAGTTACGCGACGTTAAAGAAGAACGGGTCACACTTGAGACGTTCCTCGATCAATTGACGGATGCGGATCTTGCAGCAATCGTTCGGGGGGAAGGGATGAACTCACCGCGTGTCACACCGGGAACGGCGGGTGCCTTCGGTGGCGTGACGGCAGAACTCGAAGCACTCGGTATTCCGGCAGGCTGTTGCGCAGATGGTCCGTCCGGGATCCGGATGGACATCGGAACGAAGGCCTTCTCGTTACCGAACGGAACGTTGCTGGCTTCGACGTTCAACACGACGTTGATTGCCGATCTATTTGAGATGACAGGTCTTGAGTTACGAAAGAACGAGATTGATACGTTGCTTGGACCTGGGATGAATCTCCATCGTCATCCACTCAACGGACGGAACTTCGAGTATTTCTCGGAAGATTCGTATCTGAATGGAAAAATGGCCGTGGCACAGCTCGACGGGATGCATCGTGTGGGTGTGACGGGAACGTTGAAACACTTCAGTGCCAACAACCAAGAGTTCCACCGGCATGATTTGGATTCAATCGTGTCTGAACGCGCGTTACGTGAGTTGTACCTGAAAGGGTTCGAGATGGCAGTCAAGGACGGGCAAGCGTACTCGATCATGACGACTTATGGTGCCGTCAATGGTATCTGGACTGCTGGCTTATATGATCAGAACACGCGGATCCTACGTGATGAGTGGGGCTTTGACGGAATCGTCATGACGGACTGGTGGGCGAAAATCAACGCCGAAGGTTTGGAAGCAAACCGTCAACAAACGGCGACGATGGTCCGTTCGCAAAACGATCTCTACATGGTCGTCGGCGAACCAGGAACGAATCCATTCGAGGATGATACGTTGACGGCTCTTGCCGATGGAACACTTCGACGTTCCGAATTACTGCGGAGTGCCGCGAACATCTGTCAGTTCCTGTTGCGTTCACCAGTCATGGACCGTGTGATGGGAACAGCAACATCGATTGATGTCCTTGGGGCACCGGTCGAAGAAGAGACACTCGAAGAGCAAGCGGTCTCGCACCAACGCCTCGTCAGTGGAGATGCGTTCCCGTTAACAGATGTTTCGACGACGACAGGCAGTAGTCACATCTTCGCCGTCACAGCAGAAGAGACAGGGATGTATCAGGTCACGTTGATGGCACGTTCGAACGCCGGAGAACTGGCCCAGATGCCGGTTATATTGTTTGCGAACAACAAGCCGGTCGCGACCTTTACCTTCAATGGAACGAACGGCGAGTGGGTCAGCCAGACGAAGGACGTCTTCGTCTTCAACCCACACAACTATTTAAAACTCTACTTTGCACTCGGTGGTCTCGAGTTAAAAGAGTTGACGTTCACGCTTGCGGAATCGTTTCATATGAAGAACGGCTGATTAGATTAGCCGGACGGAAAGGACGGATTGTGTGCAGTTTTCTATCATCAAAAAACGGGTCGAGCAACTGCTTTCCCCGTCGTTACAGGGACGGATTGCTTTTCATGCAGCTGTCTACCGGATTCAAGACAGTCCTAGTCGTGTCTGGGTGACGTTTGACGGAGAAGAGATTCTTGGAGCAGACGATTTTCGCTTCGAACGGGAAGTCGATCGGCGTTACGCGTTACGGGCTGCACAGTTACCGGAAAAACCTGACGGAGCGTTATGGCAGTCCGACTGGTTGGAACAGTCGCATGCGTTATCGGCTGAGATCGAACGACAAGTCAAACAAGACGGGTATCTAGAGAACTATGAGATGCAACAAGATTTGTTAGAGTATCCGAATCTTGCGTTTGAACAAGCACTCGTTCATCCACATCCTTTCATCCGTGGTATCGCACGGCTCGATCGGCGACTCGGCAAACGACGTTTCCTATCGCTGACGCATCAGTCTGATTTTGAACAATGGTGTGCAGATACGCGGCAAACCGTCGAACGCTGGTGACACGAAAAAGCACGCTTCCTCAAGCCGAGGAGGCGTGCTTTGCTGTTAGATTGAAAACGAGTTGACCTCGTGAATGCCTTCTTCTTCAACGAAGGCGTCGAGTAAAGCACGGACTTCGTCCGTTGAGTTCGTCTCCATCAATTTGACCCGAAGTTCACTCGCGCCGCGGAATCCGCGGACGTAAATCTTGAAGAACCGACGTAATGGCTTGAAGAGACGTGGCTCGAATTGAGCCGAGTAATGATCGTGTAGATCGAGTTGTAGACGTAACAAGTCAAGGAGTTCTTGGCTCGAATGGTCTCTTTTCTCGACTTCGAACGCGAACGGGTTGTGGAAGATCCCGCGACCGATCATGACGCCGTCGACACCATATTTCTCGACGAGTTCAAGACCGTGTTGGCGATCGTTGATATCCCCATTGATCGTCAGTAACGTCTGTGGTGCGATCTCATCACGTAACTTCTTGATTTCCGGAATCAATTCGAAGTGCGCTGGAACGGCACTCATCTCTTTACGTGTCCGGAGGTGAATCGAGAGGTTCGCGATATCTTGTTCGAGGATGTGACGCAACCAATCGTGCCATTCTTCGACCTTCGTGTAGCCGAGACGTGTTTTGACGCTGACCGGGAGACCGCCTGCTTTTGCAGCTTGGATCAGTTCAGCCGCCACTTCCGGACGATTGATCAAGCCAGAGCCTTTTCCGTTAACAGCAACGTTATGGACGGGACAGCCCATATTGATGTCGATCCCGCTAAAGCCCATCTCTGCCATACCGATACTCATTTCGCGGAAATATTCCGGTTTGTCGCCCCAAATGTGAGCGACCATGGGTTGTTCATCTTCCGTGAACTCGAGACGTCCGCGGACGCTCTGCTTGCCTTTCGGATGACAATAGCTTTCTGTATTCGTGAATTCCGTGAAGAAGACGTCCGGACGCGCCGCTTTTGCGACGACGTGGCGGAAGACAACATCAGTGACGTCTTCCATCGGTGCTAAGACGAAAAATGGTCGTGGTAAGTCCTGCCAAAAGTTCTTTTTCATAGTATATTAAACCCTTTCCTTAAGGTAATGCACATGTGTGGTTAAAGAATTTCATCAACTATACACTTTAAGCGCTCTCGTTAAAAAGTGCAAGTGAGTGCTATTCGTTACCGTGAGGAAAGAGATTGGTGTACCATATGCTGCTTCATCCAGTCCGGACCCGGAATCAGGTGTCCGGCTTCGTCCTTATAGATGACGTGTTCTGGGCGAAGTTCCGTCGGTGAGACGAGTCCTGCTGCCGCCGTCAGATTGTAGAGTCCTTCTCGTAACGAGATGATGTAGTTCGTCACGCGGAAACTTTTTTCGTCGACGATCAGCGCCTTCTGCAGTTTCGGATCAGTCGTCGCGACGCCGACTGGACAGTGATTCGTATGACAGACTTGGGCTTGAATACAGCCGACATTAAACATTAAACCACGCGCGATGTTGACGAAGTCAGCGCCGAGGGCGAGAGCGATCGCAATCTTATCAGCACTGATCAGCTTACCAGATGCGAACACTTTGACCTTGTCGCGTAAACCGGCTTCTGTCAAAAGTTGATGGGCGAACGGTAATGCGGAAAAGAGTGGTAGGCCGGCAGCATCCGCAAGTTCTTGGAACGTCGCGCCTGTCCCTCCTTCGCCACCGTCGACCGTCATGAAGTCTGGATGACGACCGGATTCTTTCATATAAGCAATCAACTGACGCATGTCTTCAAGATTACCGACGACGACTTTGATCCCGACTGGTTTTCCGCCAATCTCACGTAGACGTTCGACCCAGTTGAGCATCGTCTCTGGTGTCGTGAATTCGTTAAACCGGTTCGGACTATCGATGCCGACACCGACTTTGACCTTCCGGACAGCGGCAATCTCTTCCGTGACCTTTGCGCCTTCTAAATGTCCACCACGCGTTTTAGCCCCTTGGGCAAGTTTGAGTTCGAAGGCTTTGACTTGCGTTAACTCACTTTTTTTCTGAAACTCGTCGAACGAAAAGTCGCCGTCCTCCGTCCGGACACCGAACAGACCGGGACCAATCTGACAGATGATGTCGACGTCACCTTTGAGATGAAAGTCGGATAGCCCGCCTTCACCAGTATTCATCCAGCTTCCTTTAGCGCGACCGAGTCCAATCGATAGAGCGGTGATGGCCCGGTCACCGAGTGCACCAAAACTCATCGCTGATTGACCGATCAGCCCTTGGATTTGATAAGGGTGCCGACACGTCGTCGCCCCGATGACTGGTGCATCCTCCACTTTCAAGAGATACGGTGAGATTTGCTTCGCAACAAGATGTTCTTTCCGCGTAAACAGTTCATCGCGATCAATTTGATAAATGTGCGTATCGACACGTTCTGATTGATCGATCCGTAATTCCTGTCGATTCGTTGGAAAGAGGGCGTTTTGTACATAAAAACCAGCTTCTTCAAAATTACGTTCCGAGCCAAAACCAAGAATCCGACTTTGGTATTTGCCAGAAAGGACGGCTGTCTTGTATTCATTGCGGGAGAAGGGTTTGCCTTCGTTATTGTTGAGAAATAAGTATTGGCGGAGTTCCGGTCCCATGTTTTCGAGGATATAGCGCATCTTTCCGAGGACGGGGAAGTTGCGCAGGACCGCATGTTCTTGCTGGCGACGATCGGCGCGCCAGACGTGCCAAAGGAGGAGGGGTGGGACAAGGATGATCAACAGGGCGATGGCGAGTAAAATGAAGAGCACAATCGTATCGATAGACATCAAAATTCCTTCTTTCCCGTAGATTTCGTGTTATGTAAGTTGATACCACTGAAGCTTCTGTTACAAACTGCACCAACTGGCTATTTCCAGATTTTGAATCTTTTCTGTCAGTAATGTCGTAAATAAGACTATACATTAAAGGAGGAGACCGGTATGCATACACTTTATATGAAACAAAAAGCTTTCAGTTTGCGTGGGCGATTTGCGATTCAGGACGAAGAAGGACACGATGCGTATCACATTGAGGGTAGTTTTATGAAATTACCGAAGACCTTCACCGTAACGAACCGAAATGGAGAAGTCGTCGCTGAAATCGAGAAAAAAACGTTTAGTTTCCGTCCAGTCTTTTATGTCGAAGCAGCAGGACAATCGTTTGAAATCATCAAAGAGTTCACGTTCTTCAAGGACCGTTATACAATCAACTCGGATCAGTTCGAAGTCACAGGCGACTGGTGGGATGTCGATTTTGAAGTCCTGCAACAGGGACAACGGATTGGTCGCGTGCAGAAAAAGTGGATTTCTTGGACCGATCAGTACATGATCGAAGTCGAAGATGAAGCGATGGAAGAATTATTGATCGCCCTCGTCGTCGCGATTGATTGCGTCAAAGCGGAGGAAAGCTCGAATAACTCGTCTTTCATCAATTAAAAAGGGGAATGATGCAAGATGGAACAGTGGGATGTATACACAGCAGATCGCAAGAAAACAGGACGGCTCTGGACACGGGGAACGCCACATACAGCCGGCGATTATCATATGACGATTCACGTCTGTGTCTTTAACGCCAAGGGAGAGATGCTCGTCCAACAACGGCAACCGTTCAAATCCGGTTGGCCGAACATGTGGGATCTGACGGTCGGGGGCAGTGCGATCAGCGGGGATACGAGTCAGATGGCAGCGCAACGGGAACTGTCGGAAGAGCTTGGACTCGATATTGATTTCACGGGTGTCCGTCCCCATCTGACGATTCCGTTTGAAATCGGTTTTGATGATTATTATCTCGTCGAACAAGAAGTGGATCTGACGACTTTGACACTGCAGGAAGAAGAAGTTCAGCGTGTCGCTTGGATGACAGAAGAAGCGATCGTCAATGGGATCGAAGAAGGCTGGTTCATCGGTTATCATGAATCATTGATTCGACTGTTATTTGCCCTTCGTCATAGCTATGGCGCACATAATGAAGTATAAAAACAAGCCCTTCCGATGATCCGGAAGGGCTTGTTGATTGATTAAGCAGATTTTCGAAGTTCCGCTTCATACATGAATCTAAAACTACTTAACTTTTTAACTTCATTATTAATACTTTTGATACAAAGCCGTTTCGAAGGGAAGTAAAATACATAATTTTTATAGTGAGTATAAGAAAATACAATAAAAGAGCATCTATAAAAACTAATAAATTACATAATTAGTTAATATTTTTGAATAATTTACCGATAAAGGTATGCACAAATAATTTTTTTTAGATAGGGGAATTAAAGATGGGATTAGCTAAAACATTTATAACTGGATTATTACTTGCAATTTTAGTACTCGTTGTAAATGAAAATTTAGTAACAGCAAGTACAAAAAATTTAAAAGCAAGCGATGGGAAAAAATGTACGATTATCGGTACAAAAGGAAACGATACCTTAAAAGGTACTAACAAAGTTGATGTAATTTGCGGTTTAGGCGGAAATGATAAAATTCAGGGTCTTGGAGGAAACGATACAATTGATGGTGGAAGTGGTAATGATTCAATTGTTGCGGGGTCAGGAGACGATAAGCTATATGGAGGAACAGGAAACGATACACTCAAAGGGGAAAGTGGATCAGATTATTTTAAAGGGAACGAAGGAATCGATACCGTTTCATACAGCGAGAAGAAAAAAGATTTGAATGTCAGCTTAAACAATAAAAAAGATGATGGAGAAAAAAACGAAAGGGATTTAATTAGTAGTGATGTTGAAAACTTAACTGGCGGAACAGGAAACGATAAAATCCAAGGGAACGATCATAAAAATACGCTCGTTGGACTCGCTGGAAATGATAAAATCGAAGGTAATAAAGGGAATGATGAAATCGTCGGAAAAGAAGGTAGTGATATCTTGAAAGGCAATCAAGGCGACGATCATATTGATGGAGGACAAGGTAGTAATACATGCTATCTAGATCAAGAAGATAGTGAGAGCTCGAGTTGCCAATTGTTAAAAGACCTAGGTGATTTAGTGGTCCATGTAAAAGGAACTATTCATAACAGTGACTTGAAAGGCTGCTACTTTTTCATGAACAGTCTCATTGGGGAAGAGCCTGCTGCATCCGGTTTAATCGATAAAAACGGTCATTTTGAATTTGATGCTTTTACTGGAAAATACTATAACTGGCAGGTTGGGAAACTATTTGAGAGTGGATATACAGACTATCCTGGAAAAAATCCGGATTGTATGTCAAATGTCACTTTAGGTGGAAATATGTTCAGTCTTGAAATCATAAAAAATATGCCTGATTTTTCAATCACATTACCTGACGTCATTGAATCTACAATTAGTGTGAAAAATGCTGCTGGAAAAAGAGTAGCAGGATTGAATTCGAGTTATGTTAGCGGTGGTCAACGTCAGATTCCTTCTTCATGGGATAAGGATAGTTATTATAATTTATCAATTCCACCGTTCACAACACAGGCAAACCAAGACCAAAAAGTAAAAGTATTAGAAGGTAACGACTACGATATTCGATTAAGCGGGAAAATTTATGGAATGAAAATCTCTAGAGAATTTGAAGGTAAATGGTCTAAAAAAGTTAATCTAGTCATCCAATAATTATTTAAAATAAGTAAGCGGATACAATGTTTTTTGAAATTAATCCCTTAAAATTAATATCAAAATTAATTTGACAAATGCTGTCGAGATTACTAGAATTAGAAACAATTCATCGATGCAGCGACGCATCGGATAATCAAATAAAGAGAAAGCTATGATTGTCATGGGTCACACTATGGCAGGAGCAGCTTCTGGAGAGACCGTGTCGACACGGCGCCGAAGGGTTCACAATCTCAGGCAAACGGACAGAAGAGTAATCAGATGCAGCGACGGGCATTCGTGGAATGTCGTAGTGGCGTGTATGGGTTATTCCTTTGATTTTGTTGAGATTGGACATTCGTCCAGTCTCTTTTTTTCTTTTTCAGGACCGACAGAACGGTCTGAAGCTTAGAGAAACCATCACAAGGAGGAGTTCAGGTTTGGAACAGCAAGGATTAAAACGGGATTTATCGAATCGTCATGTACAGTTGATTGCCATTGGTGGAACGATCGGAACGGGTTTGTTTTTAGGATCAGGTAAAGCGATCCAACTCGCCGGACCATCGATCATTTTTGCCTACTTACTCGTCGGGATCGCGATCTTCTTCGTCATGCGGGCACTTGGGGAATTGTTATTGTCAAAAGCAGGTTATCAGTCACTTACGGATATCGCAGAAGATTATCTCGGACCACGTGCCGCATTCGTGACCGGTTGGACGTACTGGTTCTGTTGGATTATGACAGCGATGGCGGACATCATCGCTGTCGGTGTGTACGTCAAGTATTGGTTTGATATCCCGCAATGGATTCCAGCCGTACTCGCGCTCTTGATTTTACTTGGCTTTAACTTATTGACCGTTAAATTGTTCGGTGAACTTGAGTTTTGGTTCGCCTTGATCAAAGTCGTGACGATTCTTGCCTTGATTGGTGTCGGAATCGTCTTGCTCGCAATCGGTTTTAAAACGGACGCCGGTCCCGTGACGGTCTCGAATCTCTGGTCGCATGGCGGATGGATGCCAAACGGGATTTCTGGATTCCTGCTATCGTTCCAAATGGTCGTCTTTGCCTATGTCGGCGTCGAGCTCGTTGGGGTATCCGCAGCGGAGACAGCGGATCCGAAGAAGAACATCCCGTCCGCGATCAATAAGATTCCGCTCCGGATTCTGTTCTTCTATGTCGGTGCCTTGCTGATTCTCTTGATGATCAACCCATGGACAGGATTAAGTGCAACAGAAAGTCCGTTCGTGAAGACGTTCAGTTTGATCGGGATTCCGCTCGCAGCAGGAATCATCAACTTCGTCGTACTGACATCCGCTGCTTCTGCATGTAACAGCGGAATGTTCTCGACTAGCCGGATTCTGTATAACCTGGGAAATCAACAGCAAGCGTCGAACAAGTTCTCGAAGTTGAACAAAAATCATGTTCCAGCAAACGCCTTGTTCGTCTCGACGATCGTCGTCTCAGTCGGTGCTTTGCTCAGTAAGCTGTTACCGGGACAAGCGTTCAGTATCGTCACGACGATCAGTGCAATCTGCTTCATCTGGGTCTGGGGTGTCATCCTCGTCTGTCATCTCCGGTACAAGAAACAAAATCCGGAATTACATGCAGCATCGACATTCAAAGCACCATTGACACCATTCGTCAATTACCTCGTGCTCGGATTGTTTGCAGTCATTCTCGTCGTCATGCTGTTTGCTGACGACACACGTCCAGCCTTGTTGCTGACACCGGTCTGGTTCCTCGGACTATTCGGACTGTATCACCTCCGGAAAAAGAAACAACAAGCAGCTAATCAAAAAAGTGCGTAAGCCAAAACAAGCCGGTCGGACCTAATCCGACCGGCTTGTTTCATGGTGTATCGAAAGCACCATCCTGTAGTTGTTTCCGAAGTGCTTTAGCTTTCTTTCGAATATCGCGTTTGCTGTCCGCATCGCGCTTTCCCCATTGCCGATACATCATCGACATCCGCTGATTATCAGCGAAGCGTTTTTCATGCCGGTCGATGAAGTCCCAGTACAAGGCGTTAAACGGACAGGCATCCTCTCCGAGCATGTCCTTTTGATGAAACGGACATCCCTTGCAATAATCACTCATCTTATGGATGTAATTCGCCGAAGCGATGTACGGTTTAGTCGATAATGTTCCTCCGTCGGCATGAAGCGCCATCCCGAGGACGTTCGGTAAGACGACCCAGTCATAGGCATCGATGTACATCTCGTTGAACCAATCTGCCGTCTGTTGCGGCGAGATCGCAAACAGATTAGCGAAGTTCCCGAGCACCATCAAGCGCTGGATATGGTGATTATGGGCATGCTCGACGACAGGACGTAACGATTCAGCGACACAGTTCATGTTCGTCTTCCCGGTCCAGAAAAAGTCCGGTAGATCCGCTTCATGCCGTAGCACATTGACGGAAGCGTAGTCTGGCATCTCGGCTAGATAGACGGCACGCATGTATTCGCGCCAGCCGAGGATTTGGCGTATGAAACCTTCGACCGCATTGAGCGGAGCATCCTGTTCTTCAAGTGCTGCCTCGACTTGACGAATGACCTCTTCCGGTGTCAGTAAGCCGAGATTGATTACTGCTGACAAGAGCGAATGCGATAACGTATCTTCCCCGGTCAGCATGGCGTCTTGATACGTCCCGAACGTCTCAAGCCGCTCTTCGATGAAACGATGGAGAGCCTGCATCGCTTCCTTTCGCGTAACCGGCCAATGAAAGGAATCAAGTGCTCCTGGATGATCGGAAAAATCACGCTCGACCTTATCGATGACATCCCTTGTGATGTGGTCAGGACGAAACTGAACGGGATCCGGAAACGTCGTCCCGGACTTCGCCGGTTTCCGGTTATCGGCGTCAAACGACCACTTTCCACCGATCGGTTTAGAGCCGTTCATGAGAACGTTTCGTTCCTTGCGCAGTTTGCGATAAAACCGATCCATCTTGTATGGCTTGTCGCCAATTGCTTCGACCGCTTCTTCCTGTGTCAGTAAAAACAACGGCACATCGGAACAAACCTCGACCGTGATTTTCTTCGGTAAAGCGTCTTGCCACTTATGCATCGCCTTGCGCATCGGTTCGTCCGTGATCGCTGTATAAAATACATGATCCGGATCATGATCTTTCCGGTGCGCCTGGAATGCCTGATCGAACGAATCGGCTTCCCGGTAATCGACAGTGAAGCCCTTCTCGCGCAGTTCTTCCGCAAAATGTCGCATCGCTGAGAAGACGAGGACGAGCTTTTGTTTATGGTACGTCTTCCACTTGGAGCGCGAGGTCGCTTCGACCATCAGGATGACGTCGTCTTGTTTGTTTGCTTCCTGTAATAAAGGGAGATCGTGATTCAATTGATTGCCGAATATCCAGCGTGTCGCCATAAGTGTTCCTCCTTTTACTTTCGTTATATGATTACCGTTTTTCGTCAAAGTCATGCCTGATTGTGTGCCGGCTAACGAACATCTTCTTATTCTGAATCATCGCTTTTGCACATTTCTGAATGTAAAAGAAGTTCCTTTCTGTGCAAGCTATGATAGGGTTATAATGGAAAGGTAAGTTGTCGTCATGAGGGGGAAGTTTTTCATGACAGGTAGTCCATAATATCAACGGGGATAGGAAGGATATCATGAGCAGTATGCCTAAAAAAACAGACGTTATTTTAATTGGTGCCGGAGTCATGAGCGCGACGTTAGGGGTCTTGTTAAAAGAACTCGCGCCTGAGATGAACATCAAGGTATTCGAGAAACTCGCGAGTGCCGGGGAAGAGAGCTCGAATGAGTGGAACAATGCAGGAACAGGTCACGCCGCACTATGCGAACTGAACTATACGACGGAAAATGCTGATGGTTCGATCGACATCAGTAAAGCGATCAAAGTAAACGAACAGTTCCAACTGTCGCGTCAATTCTGGTCGCATCTCGTCAAGGAAGGTGTCTTGCCGAATCCGAAAGAATTCATCATGCCGATTCCACATATGAGCATGGTCGAAGGAACGGAAAACGTCGAATTCCTGAAAAAACGATTGGAAGCGCTATCAGCGAATCCGTTGTTCGCAGGGATGGAATATTCAGAGGATCCAGCGAAATTAGCCGAGTGGATTCCACTCATCATGAACGGGCGGACGTCACCAGAGCCGATCGCCGCGACAAAAATCGATTCAGGAACGGACGTCAACTTCGGTGCGTTGACACGAATCCTGTTTGAATATCTCGCACAGCACGATGTAGAGATCAACTACCAGCACGGTGTCGAAGACTTGAAGCGTGTTGACGGGGGTTGGGAAGTCAAAGTAAAGAATGAACGGGATCACCGGATTGAGCATCATACGGCGCAGTTCGTCTTCATCGGGGGTGGCGGCGGTAGTCTACCGTTGCTCCAAAAAACAGGCATCGAGGAATCGAAGCAAATCGGTGGTTTCCCGGTCAGTGGTTTATTCCTCGTCTGTAAAAATCCTGAAATCATCGAACAGCACCATGCGAAAGTCTACGGAAAAGCGAAAGTCGGAGCACCACCGATGTCAGTACCGCACTTGGATACACGGTACATCGATGGGAAGAAATCACTCCTTTTCGGACCGTTCGCTGGCTTCTCACCAAAGTTCCTTAAGACAGGATCGAATCTTGATTTGATCGCGTCTGTCAAACCGAACAACGTCTTGACGATGCTTGCTGCGGGAGCGAAAGAGATGGGATTGACGAAGTATCTGATCGAACAAGTCCTCTTGTCGACGGAGCAACGGATGAACGAATTACGAGAGTTCATCCCGAATGCGAAGACGGAAGACTGGGATGTCGTCGTCGCTGGTCAACGTGTCCAAGTCATCAAGGATACACCGCAAGGAAAAGGGACACTCCAATTCGGAACAGAGGTCGTCAGTGCAGCCGACGGATCTGTTGCGGCCTTACTTGGGGCGTCGCCAGGTGCCTCAACAGCGGTTCCGGTCATGCTCGAAGTGCTCGGAAAATGTTTTCCGTCCGAACTACCGGCGTGGGAAGCAAAAATCAAGGAGATGATTCCGTCTTACGGAATTTCGCTCGTCGAACATCCAGAACTATTCGAGCAGATTCATGCAGAAACAGCAAAAACGCTTGAACTTGAACAAGGTCAACCGATTCGCTAAACGAAAAACCGTCCGACTCTACGAGAGCCGGACGGTTTTTCGTTTAGCGGAAGCTACGGAAGAAACGTGTTTTCTTTAGAGCAATCCCGACTGGAATCGCAACGAGGATTCCGACGACATTTTGTGTGATGTTTCCTGGAATTGAAGCGGCTGGTGCGACCCAGTTGCTGTAGAGAATACCTTCACAAACATAGTAAACAGCAAGCATAACGGGAGCAGAAACAATCATTGCAAAAATATTTAAGCCTGGATTGTCTCCTTTGTATCGCGAAGACCAGGCGATACGTCCGACAATATATCCTTGGAGTCCTCGAGCTACGATTGTAAATGGAGCCCAGAGTGTCCATCCACTGATAAGGTCAAACAAGCCCATGCCGATTGCTCCGGCAATCAGTGCTGTCCGTGGACCGAATAAAATCGCAATGAGAAAGAGCATCGCTGTTCCCATATGAACGAGACCACCACTTGAAGCGATTGGCAATTTGATGTTGATAAACAGTGTCGCAACAAGGACAAGTGCGATCGACATCGCAGTGATAACGAGCTGACGGGTACGAGTGCTAGAATACGGTGCTGCTTTTTGCATGTGGCTAACCTTCTTTATGATAGATTTTAAGATATCTTCAATCTATCAGATGACTGGACTAGTCAAAAGTGTCAACTTTGAACTATTTATAGGGGTCAGATTTGAATACAAATCCTCATCTGTTTTTAATTCCAGAAGAATACGATCTATTGATACAGTTCAGAATGAAAAAATCTATAAAACAGTCGCTCTTTTCCAATGTACCCGTCATTTTTTTCATACAATGAATAGAGAAGGGAAGGGGAAGTCAATGAAATATCAGATCGCAACAGCCATTGTCATACTTAATTCATTGTTACCAGTCACAACGGAGGCAAAGGAGCAGACGACACAACATCAGCGTTATTACGTAGCATACGAGAAAATCTTACAGAAAATAAATCGGACGAATGAAAATGCGGACATGACGTTGCTTGCAGCAGATCAATTCGCAGACGAGGACTGGGTTTTGCCGAAACGTTTTCAGGAACGGGCAGTCAAACGGTTAAAGCCGTTACGTGTTCAAACGAGTCTAGAGTGGGATAGTGAACGGACGCTCGAACGTACGCAACGGGAAAACGAAGTCCGGATCATGGGAAATTTCGAGACAGAACTCTTGGAACAGAGTAAACGACAACGATTATCCGATGTCTTCTCGATGACATCTCTTGCCGTCGATGATGGAAAGTGGACGCAAACCGGATTCTCTGGTACTCCAATCGATGCAGGACAAACGATGGTCGTAACGGTCAGCGGTACATACGCGAAACAAGGAATCTTAACAAAACATCACATCACGAAAGAATTTCATTGTTCATCGGTTGGTGAAATCTATTATTGAGATTGAGATAGAAAAAGAGCGAAACTCGGACGAGTTTCGCTCTTTTCGTATTAATTCCGAATCAAGTGATCGAAAGCACCCAGTGCAGCGGTTGCACCAGATCCCATCGAGATGATGATCTGTTTATACGCGCTATCCGTGCAGTCGCCTGCAGCGAAAACGCCTGGTACGTTCGTTGCGCCGTGGCGATCGACTTGGACTTCACCGAACTTGTTACGGCTCACCGTTTCACCGAGCCAGTCCGTGTTCGGTACGAGACCGATTTGGACGAAGACACCTTCGAGCTCGACGTGACGTTCGACGTTCGTTTCGCGTTCGATGTATGTGATCCCGTTTACTTTATCCGTTCCTGTGATTTCCTTCGTCTGTGCGTTGACGACGACCGTGACGTTCGGAAGCGAAGCGAGGCGTTCTTGAAGAACAGCATCCGCTTTTAGTTCCGGTGCGAATTCAAGAACCGTGACATGCTTGACGATTCCCGCGAGATCGATGGCTGCTTCGATCCCTGAGTTTCCGCCACCGATGACCGCGACACGTTTTCCTTCGAACAATGGACCATCACAGTGTGGGCAGTAGGCGACGCCTTTGTTCTTGAATTCGAGTTCGCCTGGGACACCAACGTTACGCCAGCGTGCACCTGTTGAAAGGATTAAACTTTTCGTCTTCAAGACGGCACCGTTCTCGAGCTCAAGCTCAAGGAGGTCCTTCTTCTCAAGACGAGTTGCTCGTTGCAGGTTCATGACGTCGATGCCATATTCCTTAACGTGCTCCTCAAGACTTGCGACGAGTTTTGGTCCTTCCGTGTACTTCATGCTGATGAAGTTTTCGATGCTCATCGTATCCATGACTTGTCCACCGAAGCGCTCTGCGACGATTCCTGTCCGGATGCCTTTACGAGCTGCATAGATGGCAGCACTCGATCCAGCTGGACCACCACCGACGACGAGGACATCGTATGGATCTTTATCAGCGAAATCAGCAGCATCGGCACCTGTGCCAAGCTTCGCAAGGATTTCTTCAAGTGACATCCGTCCATTACCGAACGCTTCGCCGTTGACGAAGACCGTCGGAACAGCCATGATCTCTTTTTGTTCGACTTCTGCTTTAAATGCCGCGCCATCAATCATCGTGTGACTGATGTTCGGGTTGAGGACACTCATAACGTTCAACGCTTGTACGACATCCGGGCAGTTGTGGCAGCTCAAGCTGATGTACGACTCGAAGTGGTACGTTTCTTGAATGCCTTGAATCTGCTTGATGACGTCCGCGTCGACCTTCGGTGCTCGACCGCTGACTTGTAGCAGAGCGAGGACGAGGGACGTGAACTCATGACCGAGTGGAATTCCCGCGAACGTGATGCCGCTTGTCTCACCGACACGGTTGACTGTGAAACTTGGTGTCCGGGGAAGGCTTGCCTGCTCGACGGAGATGCGTGGTGTCATGCTTGCGATCTCTTCGACGAGTGCGCTCATCTCAAGCGAGACGGCGTCTGTCCCAGCACTAACGGCTAGGACGAGATCGCCTTCGAGAAGCTCGAGGTATTGCGCGAGTTGTGCTTTAATGTCTGGTGCTAAAGCCATCGCGAATCCGCTCCTTAAATTTTTCCGACGAGGTCAAGGCTTGGTGTGAGTGTTGCAGAGCCTTCTTCCCATTTCGCTGGGCAGACTTCGCCTGGATTGTTACGTACATATTGTGCTGCTTTGATTTTGTTGACGAGTGTGCTTGCATCACGACCGATGCCGCCTGCGTTGATCTCAACTGTTTGGATGACGCCGTCTGGATCGATGATGAACGTACCGCGGTCAGCAAGACCATCTTGTTCGTTCAGGACTTCGAAGTTACGTGAGATGACGTGTGATGGGTCACCGATCATGACGTACTCGATTTTACCGATTGTTTCTGATGTTTCGTGCCATGCTTTATGTGTGAAATGCGTATCTGTTGAAACAGAGTAAACTTCAACGTCAAGCGCTTTGAGTGTTGCGTATTGGTTTTGAAGATCTTCGAGTTCTGTCGGGCAAACGAATGTAAAGTCTGCAGGGTAGAAACATACGACACTCCATTTACCGCGAAGGTTGGCATCCGTTAGGTCAACGAATTCTCCGTTGTGGAATGCTGATGCACTGAATGGTTTTACTTCACTTCCGATTAAAGACATGATAAAAATCCTCCTCAAGGGTTCTATTTTTAGAATCTGTTCTAGTGCATACAAGGAATCTGTATTTATCACACTAGAATAATTCTAATCTAATACTAATTTCATATAGACCAACACTTTTGTCAAGGTATAATCAGCAATTTCTTATTTCAGGAAAGATTGTGTGAACAAAAAAAGAAATCCCGACTCCTAAATGAAACAGGAGTCGGGAGCTGTATTCTTTATTGCCAGTCCGTGTGGAAGACCCCTTCGCGGTCTGTCCGAGCATACGTATGAGCACCAAAATAATCGCGTTGTGCTTGCAACATGTTGGCATTCGAATTCGCTGTCCGGTAGCTATCGTAATACGTCAGTGACGTCGATAGAGATGGGAGTGCAAAACCAGACAATGCACCCTCGGAAACGACGTGACGTAACGATTCTTGATACGCCTGTACTTTCTCAGCGAAGAACGGGGCGAGCATCAAGTTCGAGAGGTTCGCATCATTTTTGAACGCTTCACTGATGACGTTCAAGAAGTCGGCCCGGATGATACATCCACCACGGAAGATCAAGGCGATTTCTTCAAGGCGTAAGTTCCAGTCGTATAGTTCAGACGACGTCCGGTATTGGGTGAAGCCTTGCGCATATGCGGCGACTTTCCCCATATAAAGCGCTTGACGAATCCGTTCAACCCAAGCGTCTCGCTCAAGCGTTGACAAGCCTTCTGGTCCCTTCAGGACAGCAGACGCTGCGACGCGTTCTTCTTTAACAGCTGAAAGGTAACGTGCGAACAAGGCTTCCGTGATGATCGAAGAGGCGATCCCATTATCAATTGCTTGTAAGCTCGTCCATTTTCCGGTTCCTTTTTGACCAGCTTGATCGAGAATGACATCGATCAACGGTTTCCCTGTCTCGTCATCCGTTTTCCGGAGGATATCCGCTGTGATCTCAATCAGGTAACTTTTTAGTTCACCCGCGTTCCACTCAGCGAAGATGTCCGCGACTTCCGTGACGTCGAGTCCGAGGCGGAAACGAAGGAAGCTGTAAGCTTCAGCGATCAGTTGCATGTCAGCGTACTCGATCCCGTTATGGACCATCTTGACGAAGTGACCAGCGCCCTTCGGACCGATATAGACACAACATGGATCGCCTTCAACGTGAGCGGCAATCTTCGTCAAGATCGGTGCGACATGTTCGTAGGCTTCTTTCGATCCACCCGGCATGATCGCAGGACCGGTCCGTGCACCGACTTCACCACCCGATACGCCGACGCCGATGTATTCGATGCCGTGTCGGTGGAGTTCGTCGAAGCGACGTTCCGTATCAAGGAAGTGGGAATTCCCACCATCCATGATGATGTCGCCTGTTTCGAGATGTGGAAGTAACGATTCGATGACTGAATCAATCGCGCTGCCGGCCGTGACCATCATGAAGATTTTACGCGGACGGGCGAGTGACTGTACGAATGCTTCGATATCGTAGTACGGATGAAGTGGTAATCCCTCATCGTGTGCGACGAGATCGTCCGTTAAATCACGTGTGTAGTTATAGATGGCGACTTCTTCTTGATGACTCGCCATGTTCAGTGCTAAGTTGCGGCCCATGACACCAAGACCGATGACTCCGATAGAATGTTGCATAAGTAGAACGACTCCTTTTTTTAGACGACGAGGCTGAGGAGAAGAACGAACCCAAGTCCACAAACGGAAATGATCGTCTCAAGCACAGTCCATGTCGCAAACGTTTCTTTTAATGATAATCCGAAATACTCTTTAAACATCCAGAAGCCCGCATCATTGACGTGTGAAGCGATCAGACTACCCGCACCAGTCGCAAGAACGACGAGCGCTAAGTTGACGTCGGATTGCTCCAATAACGGAATGACGAGACCTGCTGTCGAAAGGGCAGCGACTGTCGCGGAACCAAGTGAGATTCGCAGAATCGCAGCGATCAACCAAGCGAGTAGAATCGGAGATAACGCTGATCCCTCAAATAATTGTGCGACGTATTTCCCAACGCCGCCGTCGATCAAGACTTGCTTGAAGGCACCGCCACCGCCGATGATCAATAGCATCATCCCGATTTGGGCGATGGCCGTCGTACAAGATTCCATGACCGTTTGCATCGGAATCTTACGGGCAATCCCCATCGTGTAGACCGCGACGAGTAACGAAATCAACATCGCCGTCGAGGCGTTCCCGATGAACTCGATCGCCGCGATGACGCTATTCTCACCTAAGCCAAGTGTTTCTTGTAAAAGCGTGAAGATCGTTGCGACCGACATCAAGAGGACTGGTAGCATCGCAGTGAAGACACTAATACCGAAACCTGGTGTCTCGTCTAAATTAAATTCTTTTTGTTCCCCGAGTGACGCGATGTTTCCTGTGCGTGTAAACGATTCAGGTACGAGTCGTTTCGCGATTTTCGTAAAAACAGGACCAGCAATGATGACCGTCGGAACAGCAACGATGAAACCATACAATAAGACTTCCCCGATATTGGCTTTATACTCCCCAGCGATGACGGTCGGACCTGGATGAGGTGGTAAGAAGCCGTGCGTGACAGACAGTGCTGCGACCATTGGGATCCCAAGATATAAGATCGAGACGCGGAGCTGGCGTGAAATCGCAAAGACGATTGGAATCAACAGAACGAGTCCGACTTCGAAGAAGAGTGCGATTCCGATGATGAACGAAGCAACGACGACCGCCCATTGGATGTTCTTTTCCCCGAATCGTGCGACAAGCGTCATCGCGATTCGCTGCGCCCCCCCGGCGTCAGCGATTAGCTTTCCAAGCATCGCACCAAGCCCAAAGATCAGTGCTAGGTGACCGAGTGTTCCTCCGATACCGGCTTCGATCGTCTTGACGATCTGATCGAGCGGCATACCGAGTAATAGTGCAACACCAAAGGAAACGATGATGAGTGAAACGAACGTATTTAATTTTAACCCCATGATGAGAACGAGCAATGCGACGATCCCAATTCCTACGATGACTAAAGGCATGATGACTTCCCCCAAAAGATTAAGTTAGTTTTCCTCTTGAATCAAGCTCCGTTGATACATAGCAATTCGTTTATGGTCTTCGGATAATGTCCGCGCTAGACTAATGAAAATCGGTAAAAGCTGACGATATTCATGCATCGCTTCTTCATTTGGTACATGGCGATGTGTTTCCCCAATCATCTCGGATACGACTTCGAACGAATCGATTTCCCCTGTCGCATACAGTCCGAGAATACAAGCGCCAAGACATGAACTTTCGAAACTTTCTGGAATGACGACTTCCGACTCAAAGATGTCCGCCATCATTTGGCGCCAGACTTCAGACCGGGCAAATCCACCGGTTGCCTGAATCCGCGTCACAGGACCATCCATGCATTCGACGAGTGCGAGGAAGACGGTATACAGATTGTAGATGACACCTTCTAGTGCTGCCCGAATCATGTGCTCTTTTTTGTGTGAGAGCGTCAAACCGAAGAATGAACCGCTGACGTCCGGATTCCATAGCGGTGCTCGTTCACCGGACAAGTAAGGATGGAACAACAGACCGTCGGACCCCGGGCGGACGCGTTCGGCAATCTTCGTCAGAACAGCATACGGATCGATACCGAGGCGTTTTGCTGTCTCGACTTCTGCTGAAGCGAGTTCGTCTCGAATCCACCGTAAGACCATTCCACCGTTATTGACGGGGCCGCCGATGACCCAGTGGTCCTCGGTCAGTGCGTAACAGAACGTTCGTCCTTTTTCATCCGTCTGTGGACGATCAATGATCGTTCGGATGGCACCGCTCGTTCCGATCGTGATCGCGATTTCCCCTTTGCGAATCGCGTTGACACCTAAATTGGAGAGGACACCATCACTGGCACCGACTAAGAACAGCGTATCGACGGATAGTCCCATTTGTCGTGCGTAATCAGTATTAAGTCCGGTACATGACGTCGTTGTCGGTACGGGTTCCGATAAATAGCTTGCATCGATACCCGCGACATGCAGTGCGCCCGTATCCCAACCTAATTCATGAATATTAAAGAGACCAGTTGCTGAAGCGAGAGAGTGGTCGATGACATATGTTCCGAACAGTCTTTGGAACACGAACTCCTTGATCCCGACATACTTTTTCGTTTGAGCGTGGAGCTCCGGACGATCTTCGACGAGCCAACTGATTTTGCTAAGCGGTGACATCGGATGAATCGGTGTCCCGGTCCGGTGATAGATCGAGAGACCATATTGTTCCTTAATCTTGTTCGACCATGCTTCACTCCGACTGTCCGCCCATGTGATGCAGGCAGTCAACGGTTGATGTTGTGCGTCCATCGCAATCAAACTGTGCATGGCACTACTGAACGCGACGAACTTCGGTGGCATGCTCGGATGACGTTTTGTGATCAAGCGGATGGATTCGAGTACGGCATCAAAAATTTCTTCCGGATCCTGTTCCGCCGTCGAACGGTTCGGTGTGTGGAGTGGGTAACCGACGTTCGTTTGTCCGATGACCTCTCCTTTTGTCGTAAATAAGACTGCTTTCGTACTCGTCGTTCCGATATCGACGCCTAACATGTATTCAGTCATGTGAATCGACTCCTTTCGACATCATTTGTTGCGTTTTCCAGAGATCTTCGACTTCCTGAACATCATCAAAGTTCTGATGTAAGGAAGCAACCATCCGTTCACGATCTCCTGTCTCGATCGCTTCGATATACAAGGCATGGTTCGCGAGGATGCGTTCAAAGTCTTCGATGTCTTCCTCGAATCGTACCCGCATTGATAGGAGGATGAAACTTTCCATGACTGGTTTGAGATTTTGCCAAATCATGCTGACATACCCATGATCGATCGAGCGGATGATCGTTTCATGAAACAGTACGTCTTGGAAAGAGAATTCATCAGCATCCTTATATTTGATGGCAACCTTCATCATTTCGAGAATTTTGCTGAGTTCACGGACGAGTTCTGCCCGTTCGACCTTAACAAGTCGCTCGAAGACGAACGTTTCGATGAGTAACCGGACATCATAGATTTCTTGAATGTCGCGCTCGGATAAACCGACGACGACCGCTCCCATTCGTTCGAGACGAATCAACTGTTCGGCTGCAAGCACCTTTAACGCGTCACGGACAGGTGAGCGACTGACTGAAAAATCAGAGGCTATTTTGTTTTCGGATAATATGGTACCGCTTTCAATTTTTCCTGAAATGATCCGCATTCGTAGTTCGTGCGCGACACGATCTCCGGCAGAAGCTTTTGACAACCACTTCAAGGGGTATAACAGTTCTGACATAAAATCACCTGATTTCTAGAGTGAGTATACTTGTATACAAGTTAGTATATACGTTTTTCTCTAAAATGCAAACGCTTCACTTAAATCTTAGAGATTCAACTGGCAATCAGGAAATCGGTTCCAAATATGTTAGGGTGAAGGAGTAATCAATAACCAGAACGGGTAAGGAGGAGATAGTACATATGAACATTTTAGTTGTAGGTGCAGGAGCAGTCGGAGGTTATTTCGGGGGCCGTCTTGCTGAGCAAGGTGAACAGGTGACCTTTCTTGTCCGTCCGAAGCGATATGAACAATTACAAAAAACAGGTCTACAGATCACTAGTCCTCATGGCGATATCACGATTACGCCTCAGTTAGTGACACGAGACATGCGACCGGATCACGTATTTGATGTCGTTTTGCTTTCGACGAAAGCCTATCACTTAGATGATGTCTTAGAGGATCTTACGCCATTCGTTTCGAACGAGACGTATATCATTCCTTTATTGAATGGCATGCAACATATTCGTCGGTTAACAGAAGTCTTCGGAGAAGAGCGTGTACTGGGCGGTCTTTGCTTCATTGAATCGACGCTTGATGCAGAAGGACGCATTTTACAGACGAGTCCGTCACATCGACTGTTGTTTGGCTCACGAACCGGCAAACCAACAGCTCTTTTGCAGGAGATCGCAACACGTTTTGCGAAAGCGAAGGCACCGATGGCGTACTCGATGCATATCATGGATGACATGTGGCAAAAGTATCTTTTCATTTCGACATTTGCGGGTGTGACGACGCTGTTTCGTTCAGCGATCGGTTCGATTCGGGAAGAAGCTGTCGGGCGTCAGATGATTGTAGACGTCATGAACGAAGCGAAACAGGCGATGGAAGAACAGGGCGCGGTCTTCAATGACGATACAGAAACGGTGCTATTGAAGCAGATGTATGCGATGGAAGATACGATGAAATCGTCGATGTTGCGCGATATGAAAAAAGGTCAGCCAGTCGAAGTGGAACATTTTTTCAGCGCCTTGTTAAAACCTACTTCGACAGAACGGTTCAGAGCTTTAAAATTAGTCGAAGCAAACTTACGCATGTATCTTGGAACGATTAAATAGTTACATTTTTCTATTTTAGAAAAATAATGGAGTAGTACAAATGTTTCGTTTTGATGACGAAAGACCTGTTTCCCCTAGGAATCGTTGACTTCCGAAATAAAGTTCATCTATTGTTAATGTGATTGAAAAAAAGTGATAATATATTTTTCCGCATTTTTTCTTGCAAGGACGAATGAAGCAGACGAGAGGGGAAGTTTATCCATTATGAAACGTATTATTATTCGTGCAGGTATGACACCATTCGAACAGTTCGATGCTCCTTATTTGATGAAACATAATTCCATTGGAGGAAACGTTGGAAATCTCATTTATCAATACAGTATCTTTCGGACGTTGATGACAGAAGGTACGACGATTACACCGGACTATTACTATTATGATGAAGAACGGGCAGATGAGATCAATGCTAACTTCGATCTCTACGTCATTCCGTTAGCGGATGCATTCCGAAAAGAATTCGTACCGACGTTGCGGAAGTACACCCGCCTTATCAAGAAATTAAAAATTCCAGTCGTCGTCATCGGTGTAGGCTTACGTGCACCGTTTGAACCAGATCTAGACGGCGGATTCCCGTTCGATGAAGATGTCAAAGCATTCGTCAGCGCTGTACTTGAGCGCTCAAGCATGCTTGGTCTTCGTGGGGAAATCACGTCGAAATACTTGACGCGTCTTGGTTTTCGCGAAGGCATTGATCATCGTGTCATCGGATGTCCTTCGATGTACGCGTTTGGTCGCGACTTACATATTCGTGAAACGAACATTACGCCCGAGTCGATGATTACGGTCAACTCGTCACGTTTAGCACCACAAAATGTTCTTGATTTCATTACGCGCGGAATGGAAGAGTATCCGAATCATTACTTCATTCCCCAATGGATGAAGGAACTGAAATTGACGTATACAGGAACGCATCCGATCGCAGATTTGTCCGTGACGAACTATCCGGTGAAGATGTCGGATCCTGCTTACATGAACAATCGTGTTCGTTTCTTCTTGAACGCACAAACATGGTTCGATTTCATCGGGCAGGCAGACCTCAGTTTTGGTGCGCGCTTGCATGGAAATATCACAGCAACGCTTGCGGGTACGCCGAGTATCCTCATTCCAAAGGATGCACGAATGCGCGAACTAACGGATTATCATCAGTTGACGCATATTTGGGCGAACGACATCAAAGCGGATACACAATTATCCGACGTCGTAGCCAATGCTGATTTCCAAAGTCCAGTACGTGTTCAAGCACGTAACTTCGACAACTTCGTTGACTTCTTGAACGTGAATGATCTTGAACACATTTATCAAGAGACGAACTATCCTGAGAATGTACCGTTTGACCGTCAAATGGCGCAAGCGGAACTACTCCCACCGGTCCAACCAATCTCTGGCGTGAGTCTCGAAGAAGCAGTAGCTCGTTTCGAACGCTTCTTCCCAGAACAAGAGAAAAAAATCGCAGATACACAAATAAAGGTAAAAGAGAAATTAGCCGAAAAAGATAAAAAAATCGCAGATGCGCAAAAACAGGCAAAAGCTCAATTAGCTGAAAAAGATAAGAAAATCAAAGCATTGCAGAAACAAACAACGACGACTCAAAAAGATCAGGAAATTGCGGCGCTCAAAGCGCAACTGGCTGCCCAAACGAAGAAAATGAAGCACCAGCAAGGGACATTGAACCGAAAAGCGGTTCGTGCAGCCTTAAAGACAGCAGATCTATTCGCAAAAAAATAAAGTGTTCTAACATTCCGGGTCATTACAATGCGGAATGTTTTTTGGTAGGAGTATTCTGAATTGCGTTGACAATTCGGAAAAGACTTGATAGGGTTAGGAACAATTACATACTTATCCAGAGAGGTGGAGGGACTGGCCCTATGAAACCTCAGCAACAGGTCGAAAGATACTGTGCTAATTCCTGCGGGTGTTGCACCCGATCGATAAGATTTCCGAATTGTCGACCGACGCATCCGTGAGGATGCGTTTTTTGTTTGAAATAGGTGGAACGAGGAGGAAATGGATTCATGAAAACGAGCGGAGCGTTTCGACGCAAGATGGAATCACGTCATCTGATCATGCTGTCGTTAGGAGGCGTCATTGGAACAGGATTATTTTTAAGTACAGGTTATACGTTGGAACAAGCGGGACGTGTCGGAACGATTTTGTCGTATTTGATCGGAGCCGTCGTCGTCTACTTAGTCATGCTAAGTCTTGGCGAACTCGCTGTACACATGCCGGAAACCGGATCATTCCATAAGTACGCAACAAAGTATATCGGACCCGGTACCGGTTATACGGTGGCCTGGCTCTACTGGCTGACGTGGACGGTCGCCCTTGGTTCAGAATTCACGGCAGCAGGCATTTTAATGCAACGTTGGTTCCCGTCGATTCCAGTCTGGGTGTTCAGTGCATTATTCGCTGCGATGATCCTTGGTATCAACGTCTTGAAGGTCCGCGTATTTGCTGAAGTCGAGTTTTGGTTCTCCGCCATTAAGGTCGTAACGATCATTGCTTTCATTTTACTTGGTGCGGGAGCCATCGTTGGCTTCATCCCATTACAAGATGGTAGCCCAGCCCCATTCTTTTCTTCCTTAACGGAAGGAGGATTGTTTCCAAATGGAGCATTTGCGATCTTCATGACGATGCTTGCCGTGAACTTTGCTTACTCAGGAACGGAATTGATCGGCGTCGCAGCGGGTGAAGCGGTCGATCCGAAGCGGACGATTCCGCTTGCGATCCGAACAACGATTTTGCGACTCGTCCTCTTTTTCGTCGGTACGATCATCGTATTAGCCGTCTTATTGCCAACGGAAGGGAAGGGCGTGCTCGAAAGTCCGTTCGTTGCGGTGTTCGAACGAATCGGAATTCCGTATGCAGCAGACGTGATGAACTTCGTCATTCTGACAGCGATCTTGTCGGCAGCGAACTCTGGGCTTTACGCTGCCTCCCGGATGCTTTGGTCGCTTGCGAACGAACACATGATTCCGCGCTTCTTCGCCCAGGTGACGCCAAGTGGGGTTCCACTTCGAGCTGTTTTGTTCAGCATGCTCGGTGGAGGACTTGCTTTGCTTTCTAGCATCTATGCAGCAGGAAGTGTCTATATCGCGCTCGTCTCGATTTCCGGTCTTGCTGTCGTCGTCGTCTGGATGAGTATCAGCGTTGCGCAGTATCGCTTCCGGAAACAATTCCTCCACGAAGGGCATACGGTCGACGAATTGGTCTATCGTACACCACTCTTTCCATTGGTACCGATCGCCGCTTTCGTCGTCTGTTTGATTTCCCTGATTGGTATCGGATTTGATCCGACGCAACGAGTCGCCTTGTATTGCGGTATCCCATTCATCGTGATCTGTTATGTCGTTCATGCGTTCACGAATTCTTCTCAGAAACGGAGTGTTGAAGATGTCCCGAATCAAAAATCCAGTTGATCAACGATTACAGGAAGTTCCTTTCCTGATTTTAGATGGTGCGCTTGCGACTGAACTCGAACAAAAGGGATTCGACCTGAACGATCCACTCTGGTCGGCACGCCTCTTAATCGAAGCACCGGAACAGATTGAGCGTGTCCATCACGATTACTTTGAAGTGGGCGCCGATGTTGCGATCACCTCAAGCTATCAAGCAAGTATCGAAGGATTCAAGCAACGTCATATCACGACCGAGGAAGCACAAGCGTTAATTCGACAAACGGTTACCTTAGCGCAAGACGCACGGACGCGTAGTGGAAAGAGTGCCGCATTGATCGCGGGATCAGTTGGTCCTTATGGTGCCTACTTAGCAGATGGTTCTGAGTATCGCGGTCATTATGGTGTGTCAGCAGATGTGCTAGAAGCCTTTCACAGACCGCGCATCGAAGCATTGATTGAAGCGGGGGCTGATCTGCTGGCATTCGAGACGATTCCGTCGCTTGAGGAAGCTGTCGTGTTGTTCCGGATTCTCGAAGCGTTCCCGGAAGTATCTGCTTGGCTGACGTTCTCGCTTCAAGATGCGACGCACATCAGTGAGGGAACACCGCTTGCGATATGCATCGAGACGATCGGACAGCATCCGCAACTTGCAGCAATCGGCGCAAATTGTTTTCCGGCATCCTACGCGACCGACTTCATCCGTCACGTTAAGACGTTGACGAGTGTTCCAATCATTGTCTATCCGAACTCCGGTGAGGTCTATGATCCGGTCGCGAAGACGTGGTCGGGTACGAATCAGTGCACGTCGTTCCAAACCATCGCAAAGACATGGTATGAAGCTGGAGCACGATTGATTGGCGGTTGTTGTAGAACTTCACCGGAACATATCGCGCAAATTCGTTCGGTTTGCCAGGTTTCTCATACGTGATGAATGATGACGAAAAAACGGACACGAAATCAATCGATTTCGCATCCGTTTTTTTAAATGGTGTGATTTCGTTACCGTTCGCGCAAGGCACGATTGAATTGTTGCAATAGGCGTCCGAAATCTTCTGCATCATCCGCTGGCCAGTCTGTCAGTAGACGTTCGATGCTCGCGAGACGTGCGGTTCGGTAGATGGTGAGTTCTTGCTGTCCTTTATCTGTAATATGATAGAAAAAGGCTCGCCCATCTGTCGGATCTTTTACTTTTTCAACGAGTTGCTTCTGATCGAGTGCCGCTGCTTGGCGACTGACGGTCGAGACATCGAGCTGAAGTTCACGGGCAAGTGTTTTAACACCGACGTTGCCGGAATCCGCTAATTGTCGCAGTAAGAGATAAGAAGCACGGTCCAAATTACGATTGTCTGCCGTCGCCGTCGTTAAGCGCCGGATCAGGATCGCTAACTCGAGTTCAATGGTTTCGAGTGATTGTTGAGACATCGGGTATCTCCCCTTTCAAAAAAGTCTCTCTGTCCCTCATGATTACCCAATGTGGATAAGCTGTCAATGCGAAAAGCAGGAGGCTTGACAGAGTTGTAGTTGTATTATACAATCATTTTTGTTCTTTTAATTGTATCATACAACTTTCGTAGATGAGAAACGAACGACAAAGGAGAATTCAGATGAAAGCTTATGAATCGATGAAACAAGAGGTCATTACGGTAAACGATACAGATCTGATTCGTACGGTCATCGAACGATTCATTCAATCTGGTATTAGCGGCGTACCCGTCATCAATGCCGAGCAAGAGGTCGTCGGTTATATCAGTGACGGAGATATCATGCGCGCGATCGGAAAACACAAGGACATCATCGTCGATACATTCTTATATGTAGATGTCATCAAAGGAGACGAAGAAGATTATGAAGATCGAATTCGTCATATCTTGAATCGACCTGTCATGGAACTTGCACGCCGGAAGGTTGTAACAGCAGACGCTGATACAGAAATGGAAGAGATTGCAGCAACGCTCGGTTCAAAACGGATCAAAAAGCTTCCAATCCTTAAGGCAGGACGTCTTGTTGGGATCATTAGTCGAGGCGACGTCATCCGCCATTCGTTTAAACAGTTCATATAATACATTCAATAGAAAGAAGGGACACTATGGCACTTGCTGAAAAAACAACGACGCTTGAGCCGGAAACGGTATTAGCGGAAAGCAAACATGGATTATTCCATCAACCGGTTGCTGTTTGGGCAGTCTTTTTCGCCAGTATTACAGCATTCATGGGAATGGGACTCGTCAATCCCGTCTTACCGACGATTGCCGAGAATTTAGAAGCGTCCAAAAGTGAAGTAACGCTCTTATTTACAAGTTATAATGCCGTCATGGCATTCGCGATGTTAATTACAGGCGCGATCTCATCACGGATTGGTCAAAAAGGAACATTGATGCTCGGGATTGCCGTCATCGCAATTGTTGCTGGTTTTGCTTCACAAGCAGACAGCATTTGGACGCTCGTCGCGTTACGCGGTGGATGGGGACTTGGAAACGCGTTGTTCGTCGCAACAGCACTTGCTGCGATTGTTTCGCTGTCATCAGGTGGAACAGCAAAAGCCATTATTTTGTATGAAGCAGCCGTTGGTCTCGGGATTTCGATTGGACCGCTATTAGGCGGAACACTCGGTTCGATCACATGGCGCGCCCCATTCATGGGTGTTGCAACAATCATGGTCATCGCATTTCTTGTCTTGCTCTTCTTGATGCCAAAACAAGCAGCATCTGCTGCACCAAAACAAAAGTTATCATTAAAAGCACCGTTCCAAGCGATGAAGCATCGTTCGCTCTTGACACTCGGGATCGTTGCGGCGCTTTATAACGTTGGTTTCTTTACGATCATGGCCTATGCACCATTCGTCATGAAACTACCAGCGAAAGGACTCGGATTCGTCTTCCTCGGTTGGGGGATGTTGCTTGCGATCACATCAGTCTTAACGGCTCCGAAACTGAAACAATGGTTCGGAACGATCAAAGCGATGATCATGATGTTGATCACATTCGCGATCTTGCTTCTGTTGATGGGGATTTTCACGGAAACTCCAGCCGTCGTCATCGTCTGTGTCATCTTGGCGGGAGCTGTGCTTGGGAATAACAACACGCTCATCACGACAGCTGTCATGGATGCAGCACCTGTCGAACGTTCGACAGCATCTGCGGCATACAGTTTCCTACGTTTTCTCGGGGCAGCCATCGCGCCATTCATGGCCGGTAAATTGGCTGAAATCTTCAACGCAAATCTACCGTTTTATGTCGGAAGTGGCTTCGTCCTCTTATCCGTCATCATCATCGGGGTCAATCTCAAACACATTCGCCATATCGACCGGACGGAAGGCGGACATTAATTCGATAACAAGACAGCCGAAGCGCATTCGCTTCGGCTGTTTTTGATTGAAATCAAGAGGGGTACATGGTTCTTAACGTGCGGATCGAGTGCTCGATCATTTCCCGAAGTACGCCTAAGTCGATGTCAGTCAGTCGTTTTACGTAGATGCAGGACTTACCGCGTCGATACGTACCGAGACTGGCAAGCAGTCGTTCTGAGACTGCGTCTTCACCAAGTGCGAGATAAAGGACGAGGTTCGTCTTCCGCGGAGAAAAGCCGACATAAAAGCTATCGCCCTCGCGGCCGGAGGCATAGCGATAATGGTAGGAACCAAAACCAATCAAGGATGAACCCCAAAGGACGGCTTCATATCCCGTGACATCTTCGAAGAACTGACGTAGTGTGATACCATCTGCTTGACGTTCCGGCGGTTCGACTTGTGCCAGAAAGGCATCAACGGACTGTTCGGTAGGACCTGTCTTTGGCGTATCAGGCATAAGCAGACTCCTTTCGGATGAAGAAGATATGGGTTACTTTCGAGAAGTGCTAGTAAATATCCTGTGGCTCAGAGGTGGAAATCGAATGAAGCATCGTATCGTGTTTCGAGGAGAAGAAAGCAGTGTACTATGGGAAATCTTACACGTATATCCAACGCAAGAAGAACTAACGATTCAGATGGTAGGGCGGAATAGTGAACACCAGTTTTCAGTTACATTCAATCAATATGATGCGTTCATCCGTAACTTTGCTCACGTCCATGAGTCGTTACACGGTGAAGTCGTATTCGAGCAGGGAGTAATTCGTCTCCGCTTACGCTATGACCGACTTGGTCGTGTCTTCATCAGTTGGTCTGACGGACAAACGAGTCACCAGTTTCGCAGTGATCAAAGTTATTTAAGTGAGGCGTTAGCACAACTTGGCGTCTACTGAATCAGCTGATGAAAGGCGCTAACACAAAAAGAAGGGACGACATTCGGTTACAATATCGAATGTCGTTCCTTCTTTTTTTAATGTGATGGGAGCGATTGATGTAATGGTGTGTTGATCAAGTTGAAGCAAAACGCAATCGTTTGTTCATATTCGGATAACGGAATCGATTCATCCACTTGGTGTGCGAGACGGAAATCATGGAATGAAGCGATTGCGATTGGAAATGACTTTTTCGCTTGGCTGAACATCGCACCATCCGTTCCACCTGGAATAGCGATTTTTCGTGGTGTCACGCCGCTAACCTGCTCCATCGTATCTGCGACCTGTTGCAAGAAAGGCGCCTGTTCATCGGTTTCACAAGAAGGAATATCCTTGATGACGGTCACGTTCATATCAAACTCGGAATCTTCTGCTACAAGACGACGCTCGATAGCTGTAAAGGCAGCAAGAACGTCCGCTCGACCGAACCCGGGAATCGTCCGAATATCCATATAAAACGAAGCCTGACTCGGAACGACGTTCGGTCCTTCGCCTCCTTTTATGGATGTGATTGACGCGACGACTGGACCAAGCGCTGGATGATGATTCGCCGTAATCGAGAAGCGTTCCGACTTCACTTCCTGGATGACGCGATAGACGTCATCGATCGCATTACGTCCGAGTTGAGGGGCAGAGCTGTGTGCACTTTTCCCACGACATGTCACTTCGATCCCAACGACCCCTTTTTGTGCATAACCGATCATTCCGCTTGTTGGTTCTGTGATCAGTAAAGCGTCTAAATCATCCGCGTGTCCTTGTTCGGTCAAATGACGAGCACCCGTCATTCCATTCTCCTCATCGGATGTAATCAGAAGTTTGATAGTGTTTGGTCGTTCTTGACGTTCTCTATATTGAATCAGTGCTTGCACCATTGCCATGACACCTGATTTCATATCAGAAGCCCCACGACCATAGATGCGGCCGTCTTCGATTTCGCCACCATATGGATCTTTCGTCCAGCCGTCTTCTTGAACTGGAACCGTATCGAGATGACCAGATAGACCGAGGACGGCAGGACGTGAAACATCCTCGCTCGCAGGGACGGTCGCGACGAGACAAATTCGTTTTGGTGAAACTTCAATCCATTCTGTCGAGATCTGATGATCGACCAATACATCGTATACGTAACGTGCGACGGCTTCTTCTCCGTCCATCGGATTGACACTTGGAATTTGAAGACACCGTTGTAAGTAAGTAATCGCTGTTTGCATGAATTTTTCCCCCTTTACCTGTAGTGTACCCTGATAAAAATACTTCAGGGAGGTAAACTGATTCAGAAAATAATTTACGGTACTGAACGTCTTGAGGTAAAAGAAAAGCGGTGCAACTAAAGGGTTACACCGCGCATTGCTCATTCACTTTTTTCTGCTTCGTCTTTCCACTTCGAATCGATTAACATCTCTCCCGGCCATGTATAAGCCATGATGCCGCCATCCGCCGTGATGTCCTCACCTGTGACATATGAGCTGTCGTCAGAAGCAAGGAAGAGGGCGACCGTTGCCATCTCGCGTGGTTTACCGAGTCGACCGAGTGGTGTGATCCAGGCGTTCGCATCGCGGAACTGTTTGCCTTGTTCTTTTTCTTTTTCACCGACGAGTGTATCGATGAGTGGTGTTTCAATCGTTCCTGGCGATAACGAATTGACACGAATACCATGACGCGCGTAATCGATTGCCATCGCGCGAGTGAAGTTCGCGATCCCGCCTTTCGCCGCGTTATAACCAGACCGGTTCAAGTCAGCTGCGCGACCCGACATCGATGACGTGTTGATGATCGAACCACCGTTATCCAGCATGAGTGGAATCAAGAATTTACTGACGAGGAATGTACCGCGTAAATCGACAGCGATGATCCGGTCGAAGAGATCGATTGGATACTCGTGGACTTTCCCGCCTTGTTCATCGATTCCGGCATTGTTGAAGAGGACGTCGACCGTACCGTATGTCTCTTTGACATGCTTCGCAAGTTGCTCAACACTCTCGACGTCTGAGACGTCGACATGGACGGCTTCCGCTTTCCCGCCTTGTTGTGTAATCTGTTCTACTGTTTGTTGTGCTTTTTCAAGTGAGACATCGGCACAAACGACCGTTGCTCCTTGTTCTGCGAATACAAGCGCAGTCGCTTGTCCAATCCCTGTTGCCGAGCCGGTAATGACAGCTATTTTTTGATCCAGTCTACCCATTGCTAAATCCCTCCTAAGTCGTATCGTTCACCTTATGAAACATTCCCGGAGAAATGGAGATTAAACCCATCGATGCGTCTAGTAATAGAAGATAAGGGGTACATCTACAACAGCATAATCGCTGTAAAAAGGGAGATGAGAACGCTGACATCCGATCAATGGCAACTTGCCAAAAAATTATTACAGGAAGCTGTCGAGTATCAAATGACGCTCGAGAAAAGTGCGTTCGCAGATCAACTGATTGATCAAACGACACCTGTCCTTTGGTTTGGTGATGCGACGCGTAGCAGTTGGGTGACGATCGCGACGAACCCATCCCGAACGCAGTTTTTAGACCGGACGGGCGCATTACGATTCGACGAGACCGGTCCGCTCTTTATTCGTCCGAAGTCGATGTCATGGGAGGATTATCTCCAGGAGGAGACGCTGACAGATTCAATCCGGCGCTTCAATCGTTACTTTAAACAACCAAATGTGTACCGGACCTGGTTCGGTCGACCTGGTGGCGGTAAGCTTGAAGGATTCTTGAACGGACTCGGTGCGTCGTTTTACGAGGAGGCGCTTGATCCAGTCGTTCATCTGGATTTTTTTCCGTTTCCGACGCACCACTACATGGGAGCGATCAAAGAACGCAGCGTGTTGGAAGATAGTCCGTTCGGTCAGACATTTTTGTTACGCCTGCTTGAACTGTTTTCGATAAAAGGAATCATCCTGCTCGGTAAGGAACACACGGAACGATTTGTGAAGCTCGAACCAGATATCGATTGGACAACCTATCGACCAACGGATTATCCAGACGCGATTTTTCAAATCAGCTTCTCGTCACGATTTCAGGTCCCCGTCGTCGGACTCCACTTCAAACCGAGTGAGCAGTTCATCGGTCTCGGTAATCGAAAGGATGAAAAAGGCGTCAGCCATGGCACCTATGGGTCAGCGGAACACTTACGTCAAATCGGAAAAATCGTCCGTGAAAAAGTCGCGACATACAGTGAAAAAGGTGATTGACAGATATTTCGAACTCCCTAATAATAGGAGATGAATTAGCACTCTGTATGATTGAGTGCTAAAAAAGGGAGGCAGAATGAGCATGGAAACGAAACAATTTAAGGCGGAATCAAAACGATTGCTGGAGATGATGATTCATTCCATCTATACGCATAAGGAGATTTTCCTGCGCGAATTGATCTCAAATGCAAGTGACGCCATGGATAAGATGTACTACAAAGCATTGACGGACGAGACGATTTCGTTCGAGAAGGAACACTACAAAATTACGATCGAACCAAATAAAGAAGCGCGTCAACTCATCATTCGTGATACGGGAATCGGAATGACGAAGGAAGAACTAGAAGAGAATCTCGGTACGATCGCGAAGAGTGGGTCGCTTGCCTTCAAGGCAGAGAATGAAGCACAAGATGGTCATGATATCATCGGTCAATTCGGTGTCGGATTCTATTCTGCCTTCATGGTCGCAGACGTCGTCACTGTCGTTACGAAACCGTTCGGCAGTGCAGTCGCTTATAAATGGGAATCGCGTGGTGTCGAAGGTTATACGATCGAGGAAGTCGACAAAGAAACCGTCGGAACGGAGATTACGCTCCACATCAAGGCGAACGAGGAAGAAGAATCGTATGACGAATACCTCGAGACTTATCGTCTGCGCAGCATCATCAAGAAATATTCAGATTTCATCCGTTATCCGATTGAGATGAAGGAACTCGAACGTCAGCCGATCGAAGGCAGTGATGAGACGGAAGAGGTCGAGGTCGTCAAGACGATCAACAGTATGGTGCCGATCTGGCGGAAGAACAAACGAGAATTGACAGACGAAGACTATGCGAATTTCTACCAAGAGAAGCGGTATGGTTTTGACAAACCGGCAAAACACATTCATATCAGCGTCGATGGCGCCGTTCGTTATCAATCGATCTTATTCATTCCGGAACAGGCACCGTACGATTATTATTCGAAAGAATTTGAAAAAGGACTCGAGCTTTACGCGAATGGTGTCTTGATCATGGAAAAATGCAGTGATTTGTTGCCGGATCACTTCAGTTTCGTCAAAGGAATGGTCGACTCGGAGGACTTATCGCTTAACATCTCGCGTGAGTTGTTGCAACACGATCGTCAATTGAAACTGATCGCGAAAAATATCCAAAGTAAAATTAAAACACAACTCGAAGCACTTTTACGCGAAGATCGCGCGAAGTACGAAACGTTCTATCAAGCGTTCGGACGTCAGCTGAAGTTTGGTATGTACAATGATTACGGCATGCATAAAGAACAGGTACAGGACCTGATCCTCTTCTACTCAGCGAAGGAGAAGAAGTTGATCACGCTCGCAGAATATGTCGCAGCGATGCCGGAAGACCAAGCGCATATCTACTACGCCGCTGGTGAGAGCACAAATCGTTTGGATAAATTACCGCAATCCGAGCTCGTCCGTGATAAAGGATATGACATCTTGTACTTCACGGAAGAAATCGATGAGTTCGCGATTCAGATGCTGATGACGTATGACGAGAAAACATTCAAATCGGTTACGAGCAGTGACTTAGGAATCGAAGCAGAAGAAGCAGAGACGACAGAGGCACAAGTAGAAATGTTCCAAGCGATGCAGGAGATCTTAAGTGGACAGGTCAAGGAAGTCAAAGCATCGACGCGTCTAAAATCGCATCCTGTCTGCTTTGCGACAGACGGCGCCGTCTCAATTGAGATGGAGAAAATCTTGAAAGCGATGCCGAATAATGAAGGGGTAGAAGCGGTCAAGATTCTCGAGTTGAACCCGTCACACCTGGTGTTTAAATCTCTTGAATCAGCTTATCAAAACGACCGTTCGAAATTTGAGCGCTATACAAAACTGATGTATCAACAAGCATTGCTTGTCGAAGGACTCCCACTCGAGGATCCAGTAGCATTCGCGAATGATGTGTGTTTATTAATGGTTTAAATTGAAATGACGCTATCCGTATGAGGATGGCGTCATTTTTCAAAAAAAGAATGAGCTACTCCGCAAAATGCTGAATGAGCTGTTTCATTAAGTACGGTTGATTCTCTTCAAACTGTTTTTTCCGATGACCATTCGCACCAGATGGATGAGGGAAGCCTGAAAGAAGCTGATGCTGTTCGATTCGTCCATCATGAATCAAACTACGGACTTGTGCTTCGACGACACGACCAAGTGGAATCAACAGTGTCGGTTTTCGTAGCTGATTGATTTCAGCGACGAAGTGTTCCTCCGCATAATGTCTCAACAAAGGACTGCGACTGATCTTCGGTTGATGCCCCGAATAATTTTTTTCCCGATAGAAGACGGGTTGCTTTAACAGTGACGTCGGATGTAATAATTCCTGATGTTGATGAAATAAGCTAGCCGTCGTCTCGATTCCAAGCAATGCTGGAAGCTCAAGTGCATCTAACATCTGGACGAGATTACGTCGCATCGTTCCAGCAAAACTGGCTGTATATTTGACGAGCCGTGCCGTCTCTTCTAGCGAAGCACCATGATGGAGCGCATCCGTCGCTTCCTCAAAGGCGATTCGCATCTGTTCAAAGCCAGGTGTGATCCCGACGATGACGACTTTAGCCTCAGTATTGATATATTCACCGATCGGAGAATAATAGACGGTTAGATTATTCTCCTGTTGCAATAAAAAATCATCCGTCCATAATTCATCACGTCGTAACGTACGATCGTCAGGTAAGCTACGAATGACTTGTTCAAATATAGTTAACGAATTCATGAAAGGTCCTCTTCTCTCTGTATTGGCACTATAATAACAAATAATACCATTTGAGACAAATAAACCCTTTCACTATTTTGATAGGGGCACACAAAAAGGACTCAAGACGAGTCCTTTTTAGTTTATTGCGCGCGTTCTTTGACCGAAGCGACTTCGTACGTCAGAATCTCGCTACCGAGCATTGGCGATTCTCCCGCTTCACTATTCGCCGGTCGACTATGGGACGCTTTGAAATCGTCACTTTCCCGCCATGCTTGGAAACTCTTCATATCTTCCCAGTACATGTTGACGTTCATCTCATCATGTTCTTCGATGTTTTGTGTCAACAAGACCTCGACGCGGATGAATCCATCCATCGTATCAAGTCCACTTGGACGTGTAAAACGAGGAGCGAGGGCAGCAGCCATGCCTTTTTTGACTTTAATACGGTTCGTAACGACGATCATTATGAAATCCCCTTTCAAAAAACGAATAATGTACTTCTTCAGTATAGTACGATGAAGGCAAGAATGCCGGAAAGAAGGAACAAACGATGAATGAACAGGAATACGATCACCGACTACGAATTGAGACCATTGAGATGCAACATCTTTATAGTGTGTTTAGTCACTACAATCGATATGAACCAACGCCCTATGCAGCATTAGACGAACTGTGCGAAACGTATTTGTTTCAAAAACAGGATACTGTCATTGACTTCGGATGTGGGAAAGGGCGCTTGAACTTTTACTTACACGACCGTTTTGACTGCTCCGTCATCGGAATCGAGATGAACGGACAATTTTACGAAGACGCGATCCGGAATATGGGGAACTACCAAAGTCGACGGAAGCGGCGTTCCGGAGGTTTACGATTTGAACAGGCGTATGCCGAGCAGTACGTCATTCCGGATGAGGCAAACAAGTTTTATTTTTTCAATCCATTCTCTTCGCAAATTTTCATGAAAATAGTCGATCACATCTTAAGTTCAGTCGAGCGCTCCTCGCGTTCAGTTGATCTCATTTTGTATTACCCAACCGATGAATACCGGGAGTATCTAGAGCGCCATACCGTATTTGATCAAGTTGATGAGATTCGATTGCGGGATCTTTATGACAAAAATCACGACGAGCGATTCGTCATCTATCGTTTTGATCCGAACAAACTGCTTCAAAACGGGTATGAATACAGTGATGAGCGAAATAAGGGATGAGGAGGTCGGATGATGATCCGTTTGGAGCATGTGACGAAGGAATTTGCGCCGGGACGCGGGATATTCGATGTCAGTTTTACGGTTGAGCCGGGTATGATATTCGGTTTTATCGGACCAAATGGATCCGGAAAATCAACGACGCTCCGGCATTTGATGGGACTACTGGCTGCGGACGATGGAAAAGCAACCGTCGGCGGTTTTGATTGCTGGAATCAAAGTAAAGAAGTAAAGCAGTTGGTCGGTTATTTACCGGGTGAAATTAGTCTGCCTGGAGACATGACAGGAGCAGACATGCTGGATTTGATGCAGCGACTACACGGCAGCGATCCGGCACGGCGGCAATTGTTGTTGAAACGGTTTCCCTTTGAGACGAAGACAAAAATCCGAAAGATGTCAAAAGGAATGAAACAAAAACTGGCACTTGTCGGTTGTTTCATGAAGGATGCGCCGGTCTACCTACTCGATGAGCCGACAAGTGGACTTGATCCCTTGATGCAAGAGCGTTTTTTAGAGTGGATTGAACAGGAGAAACAAGCGGGAAAAGCGATCTTGATGAGTTCGCATCACTTTCCAGAGATGGAAAAGTCGTGTGATCGAGCCGCTTTAATCAAAGCGGGCCGCATCATCGTCGAATCCGATATTCATGCGTTGATTCGATCGAGTCGAAAGGTGTACACGATCGTTTTTCAAAGCGAGACGGAAGCGGCGCAATTCGCGATGCAAGTCGGCGTTGAACCGAAGCGGACAGAAGTCAGTTTTCAAACGGATGAGACGTTGACCTTAAATCAGGTGATTGCTTTTTTAACGCAGTATGATGTGCGATTGATCCGACAATCGGCGGATGATCTAGAACAGGTCTTTTTGCATTATTACGGCGAGGAGGAACCATCGTGATGTTTCTAATCCGCTCTTTATTCAAGCAAGTCAGAAAGCCTGTTCTTGCTTATGCGATTGGAACGAGTCTTTATTTGTTGATGCTTGCGTTGCTTTATCCATCGATGATGAAGACAGGTTTATTAGAAGCAAAGCTTCAAGCATTACCCCCAGAAGTCTTAAAAGCATTCCAATACGATAAGGTGACAGGATTCAATAATGTGCTTGATCTGCTCGGTGGGAATTATTACGGATTGATCTTCCAAGTCATCGCGAGTCTATTTTTACTCTCGCTAGCAGCACGACTCGTCGCGCGACCAATCGACAATGGAGAATTGATCGTCTACCTAGCGGCACCGATCACACGAAATGACTATACGTTAGCAGTTGCAAGCGTCATCGGACTCGCTAGTCTTCTTCTCGTCACGCTGAACGGTCTCGTATTGATGGTAGCGGATTGGTGGATGAGCGGAATTACGATCGATACTATGGTATTATGGCGAATTCAACTCAATGCGCTAATGTTACTCTTTGCAATTGGTACATTTACGTTATTCATTGCGACGTTATTCGATGAAGAACGACGCGCTTTTTCGCTTGCTGGTAGTGTACTCGTCCTATCGATCGTCTTGACGATTTTGTCTGAACTGAGTGACAAGACAGAGTGGCTCCGTTATCTATCCGTCTTCTCCTTATTCAATACGACGCAATTACTAGAAGGAACGAATCATTTTCTGCTCCATTCGGTCATCCTATTCGTCCTATTTCTCATTTTCTTGACTGGAGCATTCGTTCAATTCGGGCGTCGAAGTCTGTCGATTTGATCGAAAGTGACGAAAAAAATTTACAGAAACTGAACATTTAGGATTTGAACGTTGCGTCACGCGCTGATTTTTACTAAGATAAAGGAATGTTGTAGTTCTGGAAAAAGAAATGAGGTCTTTTGAAATGAATAAACCATCCATTTATGGATTAACGCTTGAGCAGATGACAGAATGGTTATCGAATCAAGGGCACAAACCATTCCGTGCCAAACAAGTATGGGATTGGCTCTACCGTAAACGTGTCACGACTTTCGCGGAAATGACGAATGTCAACAAGGATTGCCTTGAGTTGTTAGATCAGAGTTTTACGATTGACTCGATGACAGAAGCGGTCAAGCAAGAATCAGCAGACGGAACAATCAAGTTCCTCTTCAAATTATATGATGGCAACTTGATCGAAACGGTTTTGATGCGTCATAAATACGGTCTTTCTGTCTGTGTTACGACACAGGTTGGCTGTAACATCGGCTGTAGCTTCTGTGCAAGTGGTCTCATCAAGAAGAGCCGCGACTTGTCAGCAGGCGAAATCGTTGAGCAGATCATGAACGTTCAACATCACCTCGATGCAGTCGGAAACGAAGAACGTGTCAGCCACGTCGTCGTCATGGGTATCGGTGAACCGTTCGATAACTTCGACAACATGGTCGACTTCTTGAACGTCATCAAGGACCACAATGGTCTTGCAATCGGTGCGCGTCACATCACGGTTTCAACAAGTGGTTTGGCAGACAAGATCTACAAGTTCGCTGACTTAAAACTCCAAGTCAACTTAGCTATCTCGCTTCACGCACCAAACAATGAATTGCGTACGCAAATCATGAAAATCAACCGGGCGATTCCGCTTGAGAAATTGATGCCAGCAATCGATTATTACGTTCAAACAACGAACCGTAAAATCACGATCGAGTATATCTTGCTTCGTGGCGTCAACGACCAAAAAGAACACGCGGTCGAACTCGCGAAATTGTTTGAAGACAAACGTCACCTGACGTATGTCAACTTGATTCCGTACAACCCAGTCGATGAGCACGGTCAATATCAACGCAGTACGTCTGAAGATATCACGACGTTCTACGATACGTTGAAGAAGAACGGCTTGAACTGTGGTGTTCGTCTTGAGCACGGAACAGATATCGATGCTGCGTGTGGTCAATTACGTAGTAAGCAAATCAAAAAAGATAAAGTAGCATCCAAATAATTCGTTGGGCTTCTCATCGTTTCGGTGGGAAGCTTTTTTTACGATAAGAAATGAGGACATCCTATGACACGTATACGATTCAATGATTTTAACTTAAGCACACCGATTCTCGACTCGATCGAGCAACTCGGATACACGGCACCAACCGAAGTCCAGCAATCGGTCATTCCCGTCGTATTATCCGGAAAAGACGTCATCGTCAAATCACGGACAGGAAGTGGGAAGACGGCTTCCTTCGCAATCCCCCTTTGTGAACTCGTCGAGTGGGAAGAAAACAAACCACAAGTCTTAGTCTTGACGCCAACACGTGAGCTTGCCTTGCAGGTCAAAGAAGACATCATGAACATCGGACGCTATAAGCGGATCAAAGCGACGGCCGTCTTCGGCAAGCAACCGTTCCGTGGACAAGTCACGGAACTCAAACAAAAGACACACGTCGTCGTCGGTACACCGGGACGTGTACGCGATCATATCGAGCGGGGCACGCTATCGCTTGAGAAAATCCGTTACGTCGTCTTGGATGAAGCCGATGAAATGCTGAATATGGGCTTCCTCGATCAAGTCGACGCCATCTTGTCCGAGTTACCAAAAGATCGGATGACACTCTTATTCTCTGCGACCTTCCCGGAAGATATCGCACAGTTGAGCAATCGTTACATGGATGCACCGAAACGAATCGAAGCGGGTGAAACCGTCGTCTCAACGATTACGCATAGTTATATTCCGGTGACGGATAAGACGAAATTCGCGATTCTAAAAGATGTCCTCGTCGCTGAAAACCCGGATCGCTGTATGATTTTCTGTCGGACGAAAGAACATGTCGATTTCGTTGCGAATGGTCTCCGTGCACATGACTATCCGGTTGAAGCGATTCACGGAGGAATGGAACAAGACGATCGACTCGATGCGATGAAGGCGTTCCGTGCCGGTAAATTCCGGATTCTCGTTGCAACAGACGTCGCAGCACGCGGTATCGATATCGAGAACATCACGCATGTCATCCAGTACGATCTCCCTGTCGAACGAGAAAGCTACGTTCACCGGACCGGTCGGACGGGTCGTGCAGGAGCAACTGGACAAGCAATTAGTCTCGTCACACCAGCAGACGAACGTCGCCTGAAGGAAATCGAGCAATATCACGGGAAGCTGACACGCCGCCAAGCACCGACGGAAAAGGACTTGATGCGGACAGCGGATGCGTTCGAAGAGAAAATGGCGACGGCAGATACGCGTTCTTCGAAAACGGAACAGCTCGATGCCGACATCATGAAGTTGTTCTTTAACGGCGGAAAGAAAAAGAAACTTCGTGCCGTCGACTTCGTTGGAACGATCGCGAAGATTGAAGGCGTCACAGCAGACGATATCGGGATCATCTCGATTCAGGATACGTTGACGTATGTCGATATCCTGAACGGCAAAGGTCCGCTTGTCTTACGAGCGATGAAGACGACGAAAGTCAAAGGGAAACAATTGAAGGTGTATGAAGCATTCAAGAAGTAAAACAAGCCGGTCCATCTCCGCTTAGGCGAAGAGGGACCGGCTTGTTTGCGTCAAAGCATGTCCGAGATGAAGTCCGCTAGCGGCTGCTTGGGCAAGAGAGTGCGTTGCACCAGAGCAATCACCGATCGCATAGACACCGGAGCATGTCGTCTCAAATGTTTCTGACGTCTCAAGCATCGGTGCGTAAAACTTACCATCTAGTCCATAAAGTAACGTATCTGCTGGAAGTTCCGTCTCAAGGAGTCGCTCGAGGCGTTTTAAAAAACCTTCTAAGACGAGGAGGTCTTCCACAGGTACTTCCGCGTGTAAATTTCCAGGGGAAGCAGCTAGCGAAGGGATGATTCCGTTATGAAGCAATTGATCCGTTGTTGTCGCTCGCGATTTTCGAAAGTCACTGAGGCGCTGGACAACGATGCGATCCTGTCCTTGATTGATTCCTCCGATAACGCGTGTGGCGTATGCATTGGCTTGTGCTAACGTCGAAAAATAACGCGGGAGAAACAGTGTAAAGTTCAAATTCGTTGATCCATCTGCCGTCTCATGGACGTTTTGACCGTCCGGCATGACGAGTCCTTCTTGATATTTGCGGATGATCCGTCCGCGTGGATTCATGCAATAGGTGATGGCTTTACCATAAGGTGAGTCGTAACCGAGCTTTGTCTCGAACGTCTCCTGTAGTAATGTTCGAAATAGTGCCTCATCCGTCTCGACCCGCACTCCGAGATCAAGTCGGATCCGCTGTGGGATGACACCAAGCGTCGCTAACTGTTGCAACGTAAAGTCTGCACCGGAACGACCTGTCGCGAACACGATCCGTCGACTTACGAAGGTTTCGTCCGCTGTTTTAATCGTAAACGCCTCCGACTTCGTGATCTGTTCGATCGTCGTTTCGAAACGAGCATCGAGTCGTGGCAATAAAGCATCCTCAAACGCCGTGAAGACGCCAACTGTCCGTGCTGTGCCTAAATGGCGCACTGTTGTCTCGACCGTATGGAGACCAGCACGACGGGCGCGAATTGCGACAGCAGGTGAATGCGTCGAGTAGGTCTCGATCATATCGGCACCGTATGTACATAAAAGATTATCGACTTCTTGGAACAGTCGTCGTGTCGTCTCTTCACCGATTTTTGAGACGAGTTCTCCGCCAAATCCCATCGCATAATTGAATTTTCCTTCTGATTTTCCAAGCCCTGCAAATCCAAGATACGCATCTTCTACTGTTCGCTTGCGGATTGGTTTTCCGGCATCGAGCAGTAAGACGCATTGCCCATCTTCAACGAGCTGATGAGCAAGGAAGATTCCCGCTACACCGGCTCCGATAATCGTCACATCATACATTACAGACGCCTCCTTTTCTCTGAGTATACAAAAAAGCCGGATTCCTATAAAAGGAATCCGGACTGAGTGAGATCGCTTATTTCCATTCTGCGATGTCAGCGATTGGTAGACGAACCGATGGGTATCCTGTATCTACTGCTTTACCGATTGAAAGCAACATGACTGGGAGGTAACGCTCTTTTTCAAGACCGAATGCTTCCGCAATTTGATCTTTTGCGTAACCGCCGATTGGGTTTGTGTCGTAACCGTGCGCACGAGCGACGAGCATCAATTGCATCGAAACGAGACCTGAGTCGATCAAGATGCTGTCACGTAATGTTTCAACGTCTTCTGGACGGTAGAAACCTTTGATGGCTGGTACTTGGCGATCGCGTACTTCTTGTGGCATGAGACCTTTTTCAACAGCCATATCGTAGATTGTCTCGATGCTATCGACCGCGTTCATGTCACCGAAGACAGCGATGACAGCAGAAGATGTCTCGACTTGGACTTGGTTGAATTTCGCAAGTGGTGCAAGTGTTGCTTTTCCTTCTTCGCTATCGATAACGAGGAAACGCCATGGTTGCATATTGACAGAAGAAGGTGCAAGTGTTGCTTCTTCAAGGATTTGTGTCATTTCTTCTTTTGAAATTTTTACGTTCGTGTCGTAGTTACGAATCGAGCGACGTCCTTTATTCAATCTCCCTTGTGTATGTTTTTTCTTTTTTATAGTGTGAAAAACTTATTTCCAGTCTGCGATGTCGTTGATCGGTAGGCGAACCGATGGGTATCCTGCGTCAACCGCTTTACCAATCGATAGCAACATGACTGGTACATAACGCTCTTTTTCAAGACCGAATGCTTCTGCGATTTGATCTTTCTCGTAACCACCGATTGGGTTCGTATCATATCCGTGCGCACGAGCGACGAGCATCAATTGCATCGAAACGAGACCTGAGTCGATCAAGATGCTATCTTTCAAATCGTTTGCTGAGATACTGCTGTACATGCCTTGGATCGCAGGTACTTGGCGATCGCGTACTTCTTGTGGCATGAGCCCTTTCGCAACAGCTGTGTCGTAGATGTTTTCGAGTTGATCGACTGCGTTCATGTCACCGAAGACAGCGATGACAGCAGAAGATGTCTCGACTTGGACCTGGTTGAATTTCGCAAGTGGTGCAAGTGTTGCTTTACCTTCTTCGCTATCGATGACGAGGAAGCGCCATGGTTGCATGTTGACGGAAGAAGGTGCAAGTGTTGCTTCTTCAAGGATTTGTGTCATTTCTTCTTTTGAAATTTTTACGTTCGTGTCGTAGTTACGAATCGAGCGACGTCCTTTAACGATTTCCATGAAGTCCTGCTTCTTCAAGGATTTGTGTCATTTCTTCTTTTGAAATTTTTACGTTCGTGTCGTAGTTACGAATCGAGCGACGTCCTTTAACGATTTCCATGAAGTCTGTTTGAGTTTGCGTTGCCATATTAAATCGACTCCTCTTTTAGTTTAGGTAATGCGTCAGCGTTTGCTTCGATGCGCTGAATCATCTCAGCTAACGTCCGTTGTTCTTCAGCAGAGAATCCTTCGAGTAGATCCTCGAGAAACTCATCTTTTTGTTCGCGTAATTGAGCGATGCGCGTCGCCCCTTGTTCCGTTAAAGAAACAAGAATCACCCGATTGTCAGCAGCTGAACGCTCGCGAGCAATCATCCCGGTCGATTCCAGGTGCTTGAGATGACGGGTCACTGCCGCATGATCCACATTGACGCGTTTTTGTAACTCTTTTTGGCTAATCGTTTGATCGACTTGTAGTTGAGCGAGTAGATCCATTCGAGTCTGACTAAAACCATCCGTACAGAGATCGAATTTTTGAGCAATCGTCTTATTGACAGAAACGAGTGCATAGATCAACCGTCCTTTTTCAGTGCAGGAGATACTCAATCCATCACATCCTTCCCTTCGTTCGAAGAAACCTTTGACGTATCAAAGATTGATATGTAAACGAATATAACGTGTTTAATTTGATGACGCAACTTATTTGCTTTTAACATAAAAAGAGATATCATTCACGCGGAATGATATCGAGTCAGGCGACTTAGCTAATTTGGCGTTTAGACGCTGGAATTCCTTTTGCATCGATCGCTGCAATGATCCGACGGAAATAGAACAACCAAAATTGCAGGAATGGTCCGATTAAGAAAATCGATAGGATTGTACCGAAGAAAACAGGACCACCGAGCAACCAGCCAATGCCGCATGCCGTGACCTCCATGATCGTCCGCATCAGACGAATCGACGTTCCAAATCGTTCTGCAAGTGTCAGCGTCAACCCATCGCGTGGACCGGCTCCGTATCCGACAGCAACATAAAGACCTGCCCCCATGCCGATGATGAAGATGCCGAAAATCAACCAGATCGTATTCAACCAGATCGACTCAAAAGAGGGTAAGAGATGAGAATTAAGGACAAGATTCATGAAGACACCGACGAAAATCGCATTAACGAGTGTTCCAATTTGCGGTGTGACGCGGTCTAATGTGTACTTAACGAACACGAGTAATAGACCAACGAGCAAAATAATCGTTCCGACGGACAGTGGTGTTTTCTTTTGGAGACCGAGATGCAATACATCCCACGTCGAGACACCGAGTTCCGCAGTGATCATCATCGACGAGCCGAGAGCGAGTAAAAATAAACCGAGTAGGAAGAGTCCCCACTTTAACGTAGCGCGTAATAACCAGGAAGCACGATGACGCGTCATGTCTAACACCTCATTTCTTAAAAATAATTGATTCGTTAACTGTATCATGAGGAAAGTAGAAGAAGAAAGACGAAATTTTCCGTTTTTTCCATCTTAAGAAGGAGGGGAAGGTCGAAAGAGAAACGTATACTGAAGAAAAAAGGAGATGACAGGATGAAAGCGATCCGACACCTGATTCGTTTTACATACATAGAAGCCGTCTGTTGCGTCTTTCCCGTCATGATTTTCGCAGCGCTTGCTCTTTCACGTTATCTTCCTGCTGAACAGGTTGCTCGATACGATCTCCTGTTGCTATGGTGTCTTCTCGTCCAAATCGTCTTACTTGTCACGCGTTATGAAACGCTGGAAGAGTTCAAACTGATCTTACTCTTTCACGTGATTGGTCTAGCACTTGAACTGTTCAAAGTAAACGTTGGGTCTTGGAGTTATCCGGAACAGGCTCTAACGAAAGTGGCTGGTGTTCCCTTGTATGCAGGGTTCATGTATGCAAGTGTCGCAAGTTATGTCTGTCAAGCGTTCCGGAGATTTCATTTACGCTTCACAGCATTCCCACCACCTTGGCTTGCGATCAGCGTAGGCAGTCTCGTCTATCTCAACTTCTTCACCCACCACTGGATCTTCGATGCACGCTGGCTATTGATGGTCCTCGTCGTCCTTGTCTTCTATAAGTCATGGGTTCATTTTACGATCGAGCAGACGATCTACCGGATGCCGCTCGTCCTATCTTTTTTACTGATCGCGTTCTTTATTTGGATCGCTGAGAATATCGTGACGTTCTTTAAAGGGTGGGTCTATCCGCATCAGGAAAGAGGATGGGAAGTCGTTGATCTCGGAAAATTATCTTCTTGGTTCCTGCTTGTGATCATCACGGTCCTGATCGTCATCGTCGCGAAATACAAGCAACGGGATCCGGCTGTGGAGATATATCAGCGTACATAGACGAAAAATATGATATTTCGTTTGCGATGGGGCGCTTCGATGTTCAACGTTCGTTCTAACATGTGGACGACAATTTGAGCCTGCTTGGCTCAACCAACAACGAGACAGGAAATTATTGAAAAAAGAGTGAAACATTAGAAGTTTTAAGCCGTAGAGTAAGGTGAGAACTTATTTTTTCAAGGAGGACCTTACTCATGTCATCTCAATTAAAGAAAGCAGCGAAGGAGTCGCTCAGCGGTCGTTGGGGATTTGCAGTCCTAGCTTTTCTGCTGTTTAGTATTATTCAGGGTGTTCCTAATTTATTTGGATCGGATATCGATGAGCCGTCTAGTAGTATAGATCTCGTTGTATCATTGGTGTCGATTTTATTGATTCCAGTAGGAGTCGGTTGGACATGGATTGCCATGTCGATTGCTCGTGGCGAAGAAACGAAAGTGACGGATTTGTTTGAGCCATATGGTATGTTCCTGAAAGTGGTGGGGCTGGCCATTGTTCAGTTCATCTTTATCGCGCTCTGGACGTTACTCTTAATCATTCCTGGTATCATCAAGTCATTCTCTTACTTGTTGACGTACTACATCCTTCGGGATGAGCCGTCAATCGGTATTCTCGAGGCAATCACGCGTTCACGTCAACTCATGGATGGTCATAAAATGGAAGCATTTTTACTCTTCCTATCATTCATTGGTTGGGCGTTGCTTGTCATCGTTACGCTTGGTCTTGCTGTCTTATGGGTCGGACCATACTTCAGTGTCACGCTTGCCAAATTCTACGATCGTATTCGTGGGGAGCAAGCGCCAGAGCAGACATCAGATTTCGTCGCACCATACTAATTCCGAATCCCGACACTACGTCGGGATTTTTCTTTGAAATAAATCCGATAGGAAAAGACGGTTTAATGGTTGCTTTAGTTCAATGAATTCTGTACGATAAATGCAACACATCTTATCTAGAGAAGTCGAGGGACTGGCCCGAAGACACTTCAGCAACCCCGCTATGGCGGAAGGTGCTACTTCCAGGAAGGGATACCTTCTGAAGATAAGAGCGGACAGGACAAGATACCGTCGCTCTTTTCGAACTTCGAAAAGAGCGTTTTTTTTTATGATAAGGGGGACGATGGAGTGGAGTATGGTTTTTGGTTACCGATTTTTGGGGGATGGCTACGTAACGTCGAGGATGAACAGATGCCAGCGACATTCGATTATGCGAAACAAGTCGCACAAACAGCTGAACGGATCGGCTTCTCGACGACGTTGATTGCGGAATTGAACTTGAACGATATCAAAGGCATCAAGGAACCGAGTCTTGAGGCATGGACAACGGCAGCGGCGATTGCTGCAACAACAGAACGCCTTGAGATCATGACAGCGGTTCGTCCCGGGTTCCATAATCCGGCGACGACGGCGAAGATGGCAGCAAACATCGATCAGTTGAGTGGAGGGCGATTTACGCTCAATGTCGTCTCGGCCTGGTGGGCAGAAGAAGCAAAACAATATAACGGTATTTTTACTGCACATGATGAGCGCTATGCCCGGACGGAAGAGTTCGTCACGGTCATGAAAGGACTATGGGCAGATGCGTCACCGTACAGCTTCTCCGGTAATCACTACACGATCGAACAGGCAGAACTCCATCCGAAACCCGTCCAGCGTCCGGGGATTAAGCTCTACGCTGGTGGAGAGAGTGAAGCCGGAAAACGGACGATCGTCGAACATTGTGATGCCTACGTCATGCATGGAGGCACTGTTGAAGAAGTAGTTCATAAAATCAATGATATGAAAATACGCCGGGAAGCGACGGGACACGCACCGCTTGAGAGCTTCGGTCTTGCTGCCTACATCATTTGTCGGGATACGGAAGAAGAAGCGCTTCTTGAGTGGCAACGCATCACGGACGTCAAGGAAGACAGCGCCGGTTATGCCGGTTATCAAGATTTCATCAGTAAATCGCAACTCGAACAACAGGTCGAACGAAATGATTATTCCGTCTCGAACCGTGGTCTGCGACCGAACTTGATCGGAACACCAGAACAGATTGCCGAACGGATTCTAGCGTTCGAAGCCGTTGGTGTCACGTTGCTCTTGTTACAATTCTCACCACAACTTGAAGAAATGGAACGCTTTGCCCGTGACGTAATGCCACTGGTCGAAGCGAAACGAAAGGTAGGTCAACAATCATGACAAAAATTCATATTCTCCACGAAAACCAAGAATGGACGGATCATCTCATCAAACGTCTCGAAGAACTCAAGTTGCCGTACGAGCAGTGGCACTTGAATGAAGGAATCGTACCGTTAGATGAACTGCCGCCAGAAGGTGTCTTTTACAGCCGTATGAGTGCGTCTTCGCATACGCGGGGGCATCGTTATGCGCCAGAGTTGACGGAAGGGGTCCTCGCTTGGTTAGAAGAGCATGACCGGACTGTCTTTAACGGAACGCGTGCGCTCCGTCTTGAAGTCAGCAAAGTCAATCAATACACAGCGTTACGTAAGGCTGGGATTCGTGTACCAAAGACAACGGCTGCTGTCGGACGTGATCAAATCGTACAAGCAGCAAAAGAAATCGGTGTTTCGTCATTCATCACGAAACATAACCGTGCCGGGAAAGGTCTCGGCGTCCAGTTATTCCATTCGATTGAAGCACTTGAAGCTTATCTCGATGGTCCGACATTCGACGAACCAATCGATGGCATCACATTGATTCAAGAGTATATCCAAGCACCAGAACCGTACATCACGCGCTGTGAGTTCGTAGGTGGAAAGTTTGTCTACGCGGTTCGAGTCGATACATCAGAAGGTTTTGAGCTTTGCCCAGCGGATGCATGTGTGATCGACGACTTGTTCTGCCCAGTTGGTGAAGAAGCGCCGAAAACGCCGATGAAGTTCCAAATCGTTGAAGGCTTCGATGATCCAATCATTGCAAAGTACGAAGCGTTCCTCCAAGCGAACCAGATTGCGGTCGCAGGTATCGAGTTCATCAAGGATGCGTCAGGTACGATCTATACGTATGACGTCAATACGAATACGAACTATAATTCCGATGCTGAGGCAGCTGCAGGACGCTACGGCATGCTCGAACTGGCGAAGTTCCTCGGTGCAGCACTTGAAACAAGCACAGTAAAATAAGAATCTGCTCCCGCCCTGTCACCGGACGTTACAAGACCGGATGACGGGGTATTTCTATAGAAAGGGGGCGGATCTATGATTACGTGGAGAGAAGAACGACAGCTCGATATCCCGATTGAGGAAGCATGGCACTTGTTTGATCACACGCGGCTGCAACGTCTGATTCCGAACGTCGTCCAGCATGAGGTGATTGAACGAAAACCGGGTGTCGTCGGTTCGACGTATCGTCAAACGTACATGCAGGGCAACCGACTCGAAACCTACATCGTGACCGATTTAGCCTATACGAATGAGCCGGACTTTAAACAAAATACGATTGGATTCACGTTAGCTAAAATATTTAAGATTGAGATGACGTTTACGCTCAAACCACTTGGACACGCTCGTTGTCTGTTGATTTATACAGGAAAAAATGAAGGGGCAAACTTCGTTGGGAAAAGTCTCTTGTCACTCGGTGGCGAACGAGAAAACGAGAAAATTGTTCAGGGCTTGTTGCAACGTGTCGAAGAAGAGGCAGCGAAACAAAAGAAGAACAATGCATGAAAAAACGGATTCCCGCACTGGGGAATCCGTTTTTTCATATCTTATCGATTCGTATACGATTTATGATCACTCGGTAAAACGGATAGGCAGTCGACACCTTGATAACGTTCTCGTTTTCTATCGCTGGATCGAGCGATTTTGGATTATCAAAAAGCTTAGTTACCGACTACTATTTTTAAGTATAAATACGGTTATTAAATTTTCATTTAATCCAAAGATTATATCGTTACGATAGTCGACGCAAACGAGAAATCTGTGAATCATTTTGCATCTCATTCAGTGGTCGAAACCGAACAGCTCGTAATTCTTGTTGATCAAGCGATAGTTCAGGATCGATCCCGAGTCGAGGTTCAGGACTATCTAAGACACGGCGAACGAGAAAACATGTCTCTGTTCCTTGATCCATTGAAATCTCGTAAAGTTTCCGTTCGACCGTGACGTGAAGATGCGTTTCTTCTAACACTTCTCGCATGATGGCTTGCTCTTTTGTTTCACCATTCTCGACACCTCCGCCGGGTAACGTCCAAAATGTCCGGGAAGGGGTATGTAATTCGACCATTAGAATCTGTTGCTCTTCAATCAACGCAGCGCATACGCGATGTCGCATATCGCATTCCTCCTTCAACGTGTTCAAAAAAGAGACCGAAACGACAGTTCCGGTCTCTTTTAAAATCATTGTGCGTATAACGCTGTTAATTGCTGTTGGATCGTATCGTTGTTCAAATACTCATCGTATGTCGTTTCTTTATCGACGATACCGTTTGGCGTCAACTCGATGATCCGGTTCGCGATCGTTTCGACGAACTGGTGGTCATGCGAGCTGAAGAGCATTGCGCCTTTATAAGCGATCAAACCATCGTTGAGTGCCGTGATCGATTCGAGATCCAAGTGGTTCGTTGGATCGTCGAGTACAAGGACGTTAGCACCACTGAGCATCGCTTTTGAAAGCATACAACGGACTTTTTCGCCCCCGGATAAGACAGATGCTTTTTTCATGACTTCTTCTCCTGAGAAGAGCATCCGACCGAGGAATCCACGGAGGAACGTATCGCTCTCATCTGCCGGTGAATATTGACGGAGCCAATCGAGGATCGTCTTATCCGAGCCTTCGAAGAATTCCGAGTTATCTTTTGGCAAGTATGATTGGGAAGTCGTGACGCCCCATTTGAATGTACCGCTGTCTGGTTCCATCTCACCCATAAGGATTTTGAATAGTGTCGTGATCGCGATATCGCTCTGGCTAATGAACGCGACTTTATCCGTCTTGTTCAACGAGAAGCGGACATTATCAAGGACCTTGACGCCATCGATCGTCTTCGAGAGACCATCGACCATCAAGAGATCATTTCCGATTTCGCGTTCTGGCGTAAAGCCAACGAACGGATAACGACGTGATGATGGACGAATGTCGTCGAGTGTGATTTTATCAAGCAATTTCTTCCGTGACGTCGCTTGTTTCGCTTTCGAAGCGTTTGAGCTGAAACGTGCGATGAAGGCTTGAAGTTCTTTAATCTTCTCTTCTTTTTTCTTGTTTTGGTCACTTGCCATACGCGAAGCAAGCTGACTTGATTCATACCAGAAATCATAGTTTCCGATATACAGTTGGATCTTACCGTAATCAAGATCCGCCATGTGCGTACAGACGTTGTTCAAGAAGTGACGGTCGTGGGAAATGACGATGACCGTATTTTCGAATCCGATCAGGAATTCTTCAAGCCATTTGACAGCTTTCAGGTCGAGTCCGTTTGTCGGCTCATCGAGTAAAAGAATGTCAGGTTTACCGAACAACGCTTGTGCAAGCAAGACTTTAACTTTTTCAGATCCTGTCAGCTCAGCCATCGTTTTCGAGTGAAGGTCTTCCTTGATGCCAAGTCCTTGTAGAAGCATCGCTGCTTCCGACTCCGCTTCCCAACCGTTCATTTCAGCGAATTCACCTTCGAGTTCAGCAGCACGCATGCCGTCCTCATCTGAAAAATCTTCTTTCATATAGATCGCATCTTTTTCTTTCATGACTTCATAGAGACGTTTGTGTCCCATCATGACTGTTTCGATGACTTGGAATTCTTCGTATTCGTAATGGTTCTGGCGAAGGACGCCTAAGCGTTCGCCTGGTGTGATGATGACATCGCCTTGTTGTGCTTCAATGTCACCAGCGAGAATTTTCAAGAACGTTGATTTACCGGCACCGTTCGCACCGATCAGACCGTAACAGTTACCTGGCGTGAACTTGATGTTAACGTCTTCGAATAATTTTCGGTCCGCAAAGCGAAGACCGACGTTTTGTACTGTAATCATATAGAGATGAACCCTCGTTTCTAGTAAGTGATGTGCTCATTCGAGTGTACCACAAATCGTGATCTGTCGTAGAGCAGGCAAAGTTCTTTCCATATTAGGACAGAAATTAAAAATAAGCAACCGGACATTTAAAATAATGAAACATTTTCCAGATGGATGCGTAGAAGAAAGTAAGGAATTCGCTAGAGGAGGGGTTAGATGGCCATCTTTTTCACGTTATTGTTTTTCGCCCTCATCGTTTTGCTTGGCATGGAACTCTATCGCTATATCCAAGAAAAGATTGATAAAGGAGATTCAGAATGAGAGAAATCAAACCGAAGAAAAAAATTCGTCCATCGATGATCATCGCCGGTGTACTTGTATTAGCCCTGCTGGCTACAACGCCGTTCGTCGTCGAACAAATCGAACCCGGGCAAGTTGGTGTCGTTTACACCCCGTCAAGCGGTGTCAAAGATGAGACGTTATCGCAAGGCTGGCATGTCGTTTCACCAATCACACGGGTGACGGAGTATCCGATCCGTACACAGACGAAATCGCTTGATAACATGACGCTTGCGACTAAAGACGGAAAGAACATCGTCGTCGACTTTACATACAGCTTCTCCGTTTCGCCGGATAAGGTGACAAAAGTCTTCAACAAGTTCGGACCGATCGAAATCGATGAGATTGCCAAAGGTTACTTGAAACAACGACTCTATGATGCGTCGCGTGAGCAAATCTCGAAAGTTACCGTCCTTGAACTGTTCGGTGAAAAATCAGGAAACGTCTCTACGAGCATTCAGACGCAGTTTGCAGAAGACGTCAAGGACATCGGTTTCATCATCGAGGATGTCGCACTCGGTGCACCAAAACCAGATGAAAAGACACAGGAAGCAATCGATGCGCGTGTCAAAGCGTCGCAGGAACTCGATAAAAAGAAAACGGATCTTGAAATCGCTAAAGCAGAGGCAGAACGTCTTCGCGTAGAAGCAAAAGGAGCAGCCGATGCGCGTTTGATCGAAGCTCAAGGGTTGGCAAAAGCACAAAAAGAATTACAGAAGACGTTGACGGAAGAAATGATTCAATACGAAGCTGTCAAGAAGTGGGACGGGAAATCACCACTTGTCAGTGGATCAGGGAGTATGGTTCAACTACCGATTCCTGACGGTACGACACAAGAAAAAAACTAATTGAAATATGTCTAAGATAAACCGCTTAAAGACCACAACGGCAGACGTGAAAAAAGCAGATTCTCAGCGCTGAGAATCTGCTTTTTGATTAGTGCGAAGCTTGTTCGAAACCTTGAGCGATGGCAATGATGACTTGTGTTGCTTTCACCATATTATCCACAGAGATGAACTCGAACTTGCCATGATAGTTCTCGCCACCGGTAAAGATGTTCGGTGTCGGAAGACCCATGTATGAGAGTTGTGATCCATCTGTTCCACCACGAATCGGTTTAACGATTGGCGTAATATCAAGCGACTCCATCGCTGCATGAGCAATATCAACGATGTGCATGTGGGGCTCAATTTTTTCACGCATGTTGTAGTACTGATCGTGTAAGTCGATTTCCACACTACCAGCACCATACTTTTTGTTCCACTCATCGACAAGGGCAGACAAGAAGTGTTTCCGTCCCTCGAAGGCTTCACGATCAAAATCACGAATGATGTAGTCGAGCGTCGTTTTTTCGACCGAACCGTCAAATGAAATCAGATGGAAGAATCCTTCAAAACCATCCGTGAATTCAGGAGACTCTTCTCCGGGAAGACGATCGTGGAACGCCATCGCATGTTTCTGCGAATTGACCATCTTATCTTTTGCTGTTCCCGGATGGACATTTGTTCCGTGGAAGACGATTTTAGCCGCCGCCGCATTAAAGCTCTCGTATTCAAGCTCACCAAGCGGACCGCCGTCGACCGTATAAGCATACGTGGCATCGAACGCTTCGACATTAAAGTGATGTGGTCCACGACCAATCTCTTCGTCAGGTGTGAAGGCAACACGAATGCGACCATGCTTAATTTCCGGATGTGAAATCAAATGATGCATGGCTGTCATGATTTCTGCGATTCCGGCTTTATTATCGGCTCCGAGTAATGTCGTCCCATCTGTCGTCATCAAGGTGTGACCGACGTAGTTGTGCAGTGCAGGAAAATCAGTTGGCGATAGAATGACGGATGGCACTTCACTTAATGTGATGGGATTTCCGTCATATGCTTCCACGAGTTGTGGACGGACATTCGTACCTGTGAAGTCTGTCGCTGTATCGAGATGAGCGAGAAAACCGATTGTTGGAATGTCTGCGTCTGTATTGGCAGGTAATGTCGCCATGACATAACCATTATCATCAACGGTGACTTCTTCCATGCCAATTGTCTTTAATTCTTCTACGAGCAAACGAGCTAGTGTCCATTGCCCTTCTGTCGTTGGAACAGTCATACTCTCATAGTTCGACTGTGTATCGACTTTCACGTATGTAGTTAGACGATCAATCAATTCTTGTTTCAAATCAAAAACGTCCCTTCTCGTCATAAGATATCTTCATCATAGCATGAACGACTAATGTGAGAGAATTCTGAATCATGATAGACTAATATTGAAAAAGGGGGAATTCTTCATGAGAGCATTCGTAGTCGATCAGTACGGAAAAAATGCATCACTTACAGAAAAAGACGTCACACCCGAAAAAGCGGGGAAGTACGAATTACGGGTTCAAATCGAGGGGTCAAGCATCAATCCACTTGATACGAAGATGTTTTTCGGACATGTGGCGGCGGCTTCAACGACTGGAATTCTCCAGGGTGATGTAACGGGGAAAGTGATTGAAATCGGGGAGGGTGTGACGTCTTTTTCTGTCGGCGATCGCATCGTCGCATTCGGCGGTGGACTTGGAAAACGCGCCGGTGCGTTAGCGGAAGAAATGCTTGTGCCTGAACAAATGGCAGTCTTACGACCGGAAGGGGTATCGGCTGAGGTTGCTGGTTGTTTACCGGTGATTGGATTGACAGCAATGGAAATTTTAAAAGAGCGAATCGCGATTACCCCAGGAATCCGCGTATATGTAGCAGGCGGAACGGGTGGAGTAGGACATCTTACCGTTCAACTGGCTCGTCATTATGGATGTGACGTTACAGCGAGCGCCTCTTCTGACGAGAAGGCAGCTTGGCTAGAAGCAAAAGGGATTCGCATTCACCGGTACAAGGAAGAATCAGCTGAAACATTGCTCAAACGACTCGATCTGGATGGATTCGACGTCATCATTGATACAGTGGGTGGTGACCATTTACAAGAATCGTTCATACTCGCAAAAGAGCGGGGACGCATCATTTCAATCGCGACACGGACGACACAAGATTTAACGATGATGCATAGTAAAGCCTTGTCACTCGAAGCTGTGTTCGTCGCGCTCCCGTTGCTAAAAGGAAAAGTAGAGGAGATGAAGCAACAGCAACATCACTTAGCAGAACTCATTCGTTTAGTGGAAGAAGGAGTGATTGAAATACGGATTGAAGAGCAGATTCCCTATGAACGCGATGCGTTAAACGATCTCTATCAACGATTTGATCAAACATCACACTTTGGTAAAGTGAGTGTATATCCAACCCATTAAAAATGATTCTCCATTCATTTTACATTTCCTGTTAAAAATATAAAAAATCCGTTACTGAAAAATTCAGTAGCGGATTTTTTAGATAACACGTCATTTACGGCGAACAAGAATACTTTTTGGATTGAGTTGTGGCATGGAAGGAGGAGTCGGGAAATCTTTCTGCTCCGGCTGCTCCCATACGACTTCAAATTTTTGACGCAACTTGTTGAACGCCTGCTCCACAGCTTTTTTCAATTGTGACGCATCAAGAGCGGGACTATCTGTCGTAATCGCAAGCAGTCCTCCGCGATTCGTCAAATGAATGACTTTTTGGATCCAAAGAGCGAGATCCTGTTCGGTCCGAAACTGACGTGTTCGTGTATTGACTTGTACGGGCGGATGGAACAAGACGACGTCAAAACGAGTCTTCTTATCCGCTTGTTCGATGTAGTCGAACGCATCCTGAACTAAAATCTTCTGTTTCTCAGGAGTAAAACTGTTCAACACAAGATTATCTTTTGTCTTATTTCGACTACGTGTCGAGAAATCAACGCTTGTCGTTTGAGTAGCCTCACCATAAAGGGCAGCTACCGTTAATGTTCCTGTATCAGAAAAGAGATTAAGTACGGTTTTTCGTTCGACGGAATCGAGAAGGATTCGGCGAAGTTCACGTTGGGCAATGTCAAAACCAGTCCGCATACCAGCATCCAAGTCATACTCATACAACACACCGTATTCTTGTGCGACTTCAGGAAAATCGCCTCGTTCCCCTTTCAAAAAGTCGTCGCCTTTGACGGGTTGAAGATCGACGAGGAAATCTCGTTTTTCATAAATGCTTCTGTAATTCAGTAGTGATTCAAGAGCTTCAAGAATCAATGGACGGAATGTATAGATGCCTTCATTTTCGAATGTAATAAGGTAATGATGATCGTAACAATCAATTGTCAAACCACCGATACCATCTCCTGCACCGTTAAAGATACGGAAGGCTTCTGAATACTCTTCAAAGAATTCGTTTCGTTTGTCTAATGCTTGTTCGAAAAGTTGTTTGAAGAAGTCGACATCAATCGCTTCTTGCTCGTCCATTGAGAGAGTCCAACCGACACCTTTTTCTTGCTTGCCAAAATAACCAGTCGCGAGGTATTCTTTATGTTCTGTCATCAGATGGAGCAGTCCGCCTGCCTCTTTGACATGTTGTAAGGCTTCGAACATTTCCTTGCGTAACGCGGGATACCCGCTTCGAATCGATTCAATCCATTCTGGTTTGACAACGATCGGATAAAGTTCACGAGACATGTAAGTTTCCTCATTTCTACTTGTGGATAAGTGGCATAATTATACCATAAATGGGGTTATCCACATGTGGATAACTGGCGATTTCGTTCTGTATTCATTCTTTCGAAAAATGAAATTTCGATCTATGCAATGATTATTTTGTTTGTTATAATGAGTTTATTGATGTTACGAAAGGACGTTCGTATTTATGAGTAAATACATGAATTTAAATACTATTGAGTTGTTCGCTGGTGTTGGTGGATTTAGAGTAGGTCTAGAGAAAGCGAATCCAGAGATTTTTAAAGTCGTATGGGGGAATCAGTGGGAACCTTCGAAAAAAGCGCAAGATGCATTTAACTGCTATGCGTCTAATTTTAAAGAAGGTATCCATTCGAACGAAGATATTACGAAAGTCAGTGATGAAGCATTCAAAAACTTGGATGCTCAACTGATTGTAGGAGGGTTTCCTTGCCAAGATTACTCTGTAGCTAGAAGTTTATCTGGCGAGAAAGGAATCCAAGGTAAAAAAGGCGTGCTTTTCTGGGAAATCAAACGAGTCATTGAAGCGACATCACCTAAATATGTCTTATTAGAAAATGTAGATCGCTTATTGAAATCTCCTGCTAGTCAACGAGGAAGAGACTTTGCTGTCATGTTGGCTACATTCAGAGACTTGGGATATAAAGTCGAATGGAGAGTCATCAACGCAGCGGAGTATGGACAAGCTCAACGTCGACGCCGTGTTTTCATATTCGCGACTAGAAATGATTTAGGGTTCTCAAAAGAGCTAGAATCTTATGAATCGGATGACATACTATTCGAAAAAGGATTTTTTAGTCCAGCATTCCCTGTTAAGCATGAAGTCATTAAAAATCGAAAGTTAATCGGCAAACTACCAGATGACATCGTCGAAATTTCAGATAAGTTCTCAGCGAACTTCCACAATTCAGGATATATGGAGAACGGGAATTTCTACTCAATTCACACAGAACCAGTCTTCGAGAAACCGATATTGCTGAGAGACATTCTTCAACCTGAAGACAGCGTACCGGATAAATTCTATCTATCTGAAGCTGCTATCGAAAAATTTAATTTCTTACGTGGACCTAAAAAAATAGAGCGAACTTCCGTTGATGGGCATAAGTATATCTACTCAGAGGGTGGCATGTCTGAAATCGATGATTTGGATAAGCCTGGGCGTACGATGCTGACTAGTGAAGGAACGACGAATCGTAGTTCGCATGTAGTAGAGGTCAATGGGAGAAGAAGATTCTTGACGCCACTAGAATGTGAGAGATTGAATGGTTTTCCTGATGAGTGGACGAATACGATGAGTGATCGAATGCGTTATTTCTGTATGGGTAATGCTTTGGTCGTAGGCTTGATTGAACGTATGGGAAAAAGAATCGAAGAAATCGAAAATAAGCATATGGAAGATATTCCGTTACAAGAAAAGTTCTTTTTGAACAATTAATATAAGATTTGGGGTGCCTTGATTAGAATATCATGGCATCTTTTTTTGTTTTCTATGATTGCGATGAAGGGAATAGGATATCAATTGAATCATTCCGAGGAGGGGGAGTATGGCGGTCAAGAATAAGAACTTAAGTAAAGTACGAGGTAAGGATACGAAAATGGAAGTGAAGGTAAGAAGCGAATTATGGCATCGTGGTTTACGTTATCGTAAGAACTATCGAAAGCTGCTGGGTACTCCTGATATTGCTTTTCCGGGAGTGCGGTTAGTGGTTTTTCTAGACTCTTGCTTTTGGCATGGTTGCCCCATTCATTATAAACAACCCAAATCCAATGTCGATTTTTGGAGAAATAAAATCAAAAGAAATAGGGAGAGGGACAAGGAACAGACGGAACATTATTTATGTGAGAACTGGACTATATTAAGATTTTGGGAACACGAAGTCAATAATGATTTCGATAGAGTCATCAAAGAAATCGAAGATACCTATAAGAACTTAACTAAGCATCTTCCGGAAGATGCCGCTAGTCAGATTCATGAGCCCTTGGAAGAAGATTTTGATTTAGATAATCCATGTGATTGATATGATGATTGAGTTCAAGCCTCATAATACTATTTTTGGTATAATGTCCATAAAATAGTTTAATGAGGTGTTTTTTTGAGAAAAGTTGACTATGACGTTGGTAATCCTATTGATATCGAAAGACATGCTAAAGGTTTGATTGGTAAAAGCTTCCGTGAAGTAATGCCTAAAGCCATTGAGAATAAATCGTCTAAAGGGAATTTAGGTAATCTATTGGAGGAACATTATTTCGGATATAAACCGAATTCTGATGCTGCTCCTGATTTTGCTGAAGCTGGAGTGGAGTTGAAACTCACACCATACAAGGAATTAAAGAAGGGTAATCGTTTTTCTGCTAAAGAGCGACTCGTTCTCAATATGATCAATTATCAAGATGTCGTTAAGGAATCTTTTGACGAAAGTAGTTTTTACTACAAGAATCGCCTTTTGTTGCTTGTGAACTACTTATGGCGTGAAGAGATGGAGCGTTTGGACTATCCGATCACGCATGCTCAATTATTCGAGTTTCCCCAAAAAGATTTGGAAATCATCAAAGCTGACTGGCAGTTCATAGTAGATAAGATTAAGAGAGGAGAAGCGCATCTTCTTTCAGAGGGAGATACGAGTTACTTAGGTGCATGTACGAAAGGTGCTAACAAAAACAGTTTACGTGAACAACCATTTTCGAATACGAAGGCTATGCAAAGAGCATTCTCTTTGAAAAGTTCTTATATGACAGTACTCTTGAATGAATACATTTTAAAAGGGAAATCTACGTTCGAGAAAATGACTGATGATTTATCAGGAATGCGTTTGGAAGAATGGCTAACGATGCGGATGAATGAATTCAAAGGGCGATTAGTCATCGATTTAGAGCGACAGTTCGAAGTAAGTTCGAGTGCGAAATCAAAACTAGCAATATTAGCTTCTAAAATGCTTAACGCTTCTTTTGAAAACGCTGAGAAATCCGAGGAGTTCCAAAAAGCGAAAATCAAATTGAAAACTATCAGAATTGGAAAAAACGGAAAAATTAAAGAGAGCATGTCCTTCCCGGCGTTCAAGTATACTGAAATCGTTAATCAGTCATGGGAAGAATCTGATTTAAGAGAGATGTTTGAAACTACTAAATATTTATTCGTTGTTTTTCAAGAAAATCAAGATGAGGAATATACTTTCAGTCACTCAGTGGTGTGGAATATGCCGATAGATGTACTCGATAACGAAGTCAAAGTGGTGTGGGAGGAAACGGTTCGACGAATTCGAAGAAATGAAGAGAACTCGTTACCAAAAAAATCGGAGTTTTCGGTTTGCCACGTGAGACCTAAGGCCAAAAATAAAAAAGATACTTATCCTACACCATCAGGTAGACATGCGACGAAAAAATGTTTTTGGTTGAATAGTGAGTACATCATGAGTATCGTGAAAACTAATTAAAAATAAAAATGAGGATTACTCTAGCGCTAGAGTAATCCTCATTTTTATTTTTACACGCGCTCCACAACAGCTTCAAGCGATACTTTGACATTACCAGCGAGTGCCCGCGTAATCATACACGAACCTTCTGCTTTTTCAGCGAGACGTTGCGCCTTCTCCACATCACGATCCGACAGATCGGCTGGTAATAAGAGTTTCGGACGATGAATGATCGCATCGTATGTGAAGACGCCGTTCGTGACATCAACGATGCCTTCAGATTCCATCGTTAAGGAGACTTTTGGGATGTTACTACGTTCAAGCATTGCGGCAAGCGTGATGATATAGCATGTAGCAGCTGCCCCAAGTAACATCTCATCTGGATTCGTGCCAACCCCTGGACCATCCATAGCGTCCGGAATTGAAATTTTTGTTTTTAACTCACCTGTCTCGATCTGACCGACATCATTGCGATTTCCCGGCCAGTCTGCAGTTAAATGAAAATGGTGCTTCATGATCAATCGCCTCCATGCCTCCATCATACGAAGTTCAGCATGATTTTTCGCCTATTCTGCTCATGTGCATAAGAAGAGAACGATCAGCTAAAAATTTGGTCGATTTTTTCGATATCCTCTTGCGATAACTGAACGTCTAACGTACGCAACGTATCTGTCACCTGATCCTGGCGTTTCGCACCAGGAATGATGGCATCGATTCCATCTTGTGCCAAATACCAGGCGAGTACGACGTGTGCGACTTCCGCATCGTGTGCTTCTGCGATCGGACGCAATTGATCGACTTTTGCGAGGTTTTGTTCAAAGACGTCTTTTTGGAACAACGGGTCGTTTTTTCGTAAATCATCAAACGTCGTCTCTTTCGTATATTTCCCTGCCAATAACCCAGCGGCGAGTGGGAAGTACGGAACGAAGGACATACCGTTCTCAACGATGTACGGAAGTAACTCTTTTTCCGCATCCCGTTTAAACAGATTGTATTCTCCTTGATAGACGTCGACATGTCCGTCCTTGTTCGCTTCCTTCAATTGTTCGAGTGAAAAATTCGAGACACCAATCGCGCGAATTTTTCCTTCTTTTTTCAGTTCAGCAAGTGCAGCGACGGCTTCGTCCTTCGGTGTCGACTCATCTGGGAAATGGATGTAATATAAATCGATATAGTCTGTTTTAAGACGTTTTAAACTCTCTTCGACCGATTGACGGAGAAAGTCAGGTGAGTTGTTCATGACGACGTTTCCGTCAACGAACTGATGCGCACCTTTCGTCGCGAGGACGACATCTTCTCGAGCGACCGTGTCGTGCCAGACTTCACCGACGAGTTCCTCCGAACGTTCTGGTCCGTAGATGAAAGCTGTGTCGAGGAAATTGATTCCTTGCTGTAACGCGACACGAACGAGATCGCGTCCGGCTTGCTCATCGAGATTTGGATACAAGTTGTGTCCGCCGACAGCATTCGTACCGAGACCGATTGGGTGAACGAATAGGTTAGATTGACCGAGTTGAACATGTTTTGTCATGAAAATGACCTCCTTAAATGATATCGAGTGGTTCTTTTTTTGTTGGTGCTGGGAACGCTTGATCAAGTGCAGCTAGCTCTTCTTTTGTTAAATTCAAAAGTGCGGCGCGACCGTTGGCTTCGACATGATGTGCTTGTCCTGCTTTAGGAATTGCGATGACGTCACCTTCACGCATCGCCCAAGCAAGTAAGATCTGTGCCGGTTCAACACCATGTGTCTCAGCGAGTTCCTCGACGGTCGGATGATTCAGGAGTTGATCACGCAGTGAACCACCTTCAGCTAGTGGACAATACGCCATTACTGGAATACCATGTTCGCGTAGTAACGGGAGCAGTTCATACTCGATTCCGCGTGAGCCGAGGTGATAAAGTACCTGATTGACAGCACACTGGTCACCGTTTGGTAGTGCCAACAGTTCTTTCATGTCTGATACGTCAAAGTTCGATACACCCCAACGGCGAATCTTACCCTCTTGTTTTAAGGCTTCCAGTCCTTCAACGGTTTCCTTTAGTGGAATGTCGCCACGCCAGTGAAGAAGATAGAGATCAAGATAATCCGTACCGAGACGTTCAAGCGATTTGGAACAAGCTTTTTTTAACGCTTCCCCACCAGCGTGATGAGGATAGACTTTCGAGACAAGAAAGACTTCTTCGCGTCGATCAGCGATTGCGTCGCGAATCAATTCTTCAGAGGCGCCTTCCCCGTACATCTCTGCCGTATCGATGAGTTCCATTCCGCTATCGAGACCGACACGGAGTGCTTCGATTTCTGCTTCGTGCTTCTCCGACTCTTCTCCCATCCGCCACGTGCCTTGTCCGAGTGCGCGCACATGTGTCTGATCGGGAAACGTCACTGTTTTTTGCTTTAATGCAGCAAGTATCAACGTCTTTTCTGTTGTGTTCATCGAATTCCTCCTTTAAGTAGAGAGACAATAGTAGGATTTACCACGCGAACTCCGAACAAAAACGTCTTCTTCACAAGAAGGAGATGTCACCAATGCTCAAATAAAGGACCGTGATCACCGAGTACAGGATCTTGACCGGGACGTATCACCTGACGAATCCGTTGAAGATTTTCCGGACGTTCACTTGTTTGACCTATCAGTGTGTCGTAGTCTTGACCATTCGGATAGGCACCGATCACACGGAAGTGTCGACTTGTATCAAGTGCTTTGTGTCCTGTGCCTGCAGGAAGTAAGAGAACATCTCCACTCGTCAAGGTGAAGGTCTTACCGAGTGGACCACCGAGTTGGACGGTCGCATGTCCTTCGAGAATACCAATCACTTCATGGGCGATGCTATGATAATGATGAAAATCAAAAATGCCATCTACCCAGCTATTGCGCCAGTCATGTGAATGGAAAGTCTGTTCGATGCGTGACGGTTCTTCAAATGCATGCCGATAAATCAACACCGGAAAATTAGGGTTATTCGGAATATGTCCGTCATCCTCAAAGTAAAATACCTCAACACGCATCTTCGTTGCTCCCTTCTCTGATGTGTTACAAAGTAATAATTCCCTCTATAATTACCCGTAATTAAATATCATCAATCGTCCGAGCATCTTTATGGCGTAACGAATCGGGAGGTGCTACGATGCTTAAGTTAACGAAATTACAAAGGAGGCTTTCCGATGATCGCCATCGAAGCAAAGTTAGAAGTACAACCCGCAAAACGAGAAGAATTTTTAGCAGCAACTAAAACATTAGTAGAAGGATCGCGTGCTGAAGCTGGAAACATCAGCTACGATCTGTTCCAAAGTACAGAAGACGAAAATGTCTTCATGATGATTGAAAAATGGGAAGACCAAGCTGCGATCGAAGCTCATAACACAAGTGCTCATTTCGGACAATTCGTTGCATTTGCTCAAACAGCTCTTGCTAAACCATTGGACGTTCAATCATTCCAAGCATAATGAAACGAGTTAGAAGCGAATGTAACACATAAGGAAGGTATTCTAGGTTTTGTGACCTAGGATATCTTTCTTTTTTGTTTTATACAACGCGCTCCTTCGCTAGTTTATCTTCAGATGAAGATTTGATTAAAAATGTTCCACTTTTCTTTTACAATCACATAACATTTCATTAAAACTGTTAGTTTTTCCCTGAATAGGGCATTATTCTTATAAAGACACGAAAAGGAGGCCTTTATCATGAATGATCGAACAGATGCCACACAGTCGAAGCAATCATTCTTCAAGATGCCTCATACATATGCCATCATCATGGCGATTCTCATTATTTCAGTCATCTTGACGTACACGCTTCCAGCAGGACAATTCGACCGTGAAAAACAGGATGGTCAGACCGTCGTTATCGATGGTACCTATCGCGCGGTGGAGTCTGCACCTGTCAATTTCTTTGGTTTATTCGAAGCGATCCCGAAAGGAATGGAAGCAGGCGCTGCGATCATCTTTTACATTTTCTTAGTCGGCGGTGTCTTCGGTATCATTCGTCAAACGGGTGCCATCGAAGCGGGAATCAATCAATTGATTCGTCGGTTTGGTCAAAAGGGACACATCATGATTCCGATGACGATGTTCGTCTTTTCGATTGCCGGAGCAACAATCGGGATGGCAGAGGAAACAATCATCTTTGTACCGATTGGTATCATGCTCGCGCGTGCACTCGGTTATGACGCGATGACAGGAGCTGCAATCGTTAGTTTAGGAGCGGCGGTTGGTTTTGCTGGCGGGATGCTGAATCCGTTTACGGTAGGTGTTGCTCAATCGATCGCGGAAGTTCCACTCTTTAGCGGTCTTGGTTATCGAACCGCCGTTTATATCGTTTTCTTAGTCGTAACGATTCTTTATGTCATGACTTACGCACGGAAAGTCAAACAGGATCCAACGCGTAGCCTCGTTTATGATCTCGAACAACGTCGTGCGGAAGAAGCAGCAACGACGATTTCACGCTTTTCGAAACGTCATGCTTTTGTTTTACTGATTTTGATCGGTGGAATCACGCTCAACGTCATCGGAATTTTCGAGTGGGGCTGGTATTTGACGGAACTGACAGCCTCGTTCTTGATCATTGGACTGATTGCTGGGATCATCACACTCGGTGTAAACGGTACTTTTGAGAGTCTGATTGACGGGGCGAAAGCCGTGACGTTCGGTGCATTGATCGTTGGCTTTGCCCGTGCCATTGTCGTCATTCTTGAAGAAGGTCGTGTCATTGACACGGTCATTTACGGCTTATCGAATGCCGTAGGACATTTACCAACGTTCTTCGCTGTCATCGGAATGTACATCGTACAACTGATCACGAATTTCTTCATTCCATCGGGGAGCGGGCAAGCCGCGACAACGATGCCAATCATGGCACCTTTATCTGACTTACTCGGTATCGAGCGTCAAGTAGCTGTTTTAGCATTTCAATACGGAGATGGATTGACGAACATGATTTTTCCGACAAGTGCGCATTTGATGGCGTTTCTTGCGATCGCAGGTATTCCGTATGAGCAATGGTTACGTTTCGTCTGGAAACTCTTCGCGATTTGGATTGCTTTAGCATGTGCCGCCTTATTACTTGCTGTGACGCTCGGTATTCAATGAAGTCGACCTTTCGGACATCCGTCCGGAAGGTTTTTCTGTTGCAGGAATCGGGAAGCGTTATCACGAACGGGTAGAGAAGTGATTAAAGGGGGAACTGAAGTGACATATTCAATCGTTGGTTATTGCGAGAAAGAACAAGCGTGGGGTGTTGCTGTCCAATCGAAATTTTTAGCTGTTGGGAGTGCTGTTCCGTTTGCGAAAGCGGGAGTAGGTGCTGTAGCGACACAATCATTTGCAAATACGACGTATGGTCCTGAAGGGTTGCAGATGATCGAACAAGGCGCTTCAGCGGATGAAGTGCTTCGTCGATTAACGGAAGCGGATGAAGGGCGAGCAGATCGTCAAGTCGGAATCATCGATGCGCAGGGCAAAAGCGCGACTTTTACGGGAGAGAGATGTAACGACTGGGCAGGCGGAATTGCGGGGAAACATTTTGCGGCGCAAGGGAATATTCTTGTAGATGGCAATACGGTCAAAGAGATGGCACGTGTCTTTGAATCGACGCAAGGGCCACTCGCAGAACGGTTGTTGCGTGCGTTGGCTGCGGGGCAAGCAGCAGGCGGGGACTCACGTGGGATGCAATCAGCAGCACTGCTCGTCGTCAAGGAAGGTGGCGGATACGGTGGATTCAACGATCGCTATATTGATCTACGTGTTGATGATCACCCGAATCCAATTGAAGAACTCGAACGCATCTATCAATTGCACACACTTTACCTACAACCGAGTAAGCCGGAAGAAATCAAGCCCATCGATGATGCGTTAGAGTCGGAGTTGATGGATAAATTATTGACACTTGGCTACCGCGGTGATTTCGAAGAAGCGCTCCGGACATATCTGCATACGGAAAACTTTGAGATGCGCGAACAAGCGGATCGTGCGATTGATACACGTGTCCTTGCGTATATTCGATCCCAATGAAAACGACAGGATGGACCACGGTCCATCCTGTCGTTTTGTTCATGCTTGCGTCGACTGAGCACGAATCGGTACTTTAAATCCGGTCGCGATGAACCGTTCCATTTCCGGTTCCGATTTAGCATTCAAGCCAACTGTCCCCTCTCCTTTTAGTGCCACATTCGTTAACTTAACGCGATTGATGTCAGGACCGATCGTAATCCCGTGTTTGGCAGAATCCTCGATCCGGATATCCCGAAGGCATACATCCTCAGCTCCGTTTTCTCCACCAAAGATTTGGATATCCGTTTTCGCGTGGCGAAATCCACTCATTTTTAACTGACTGATCGTAACGTTGCGTGCCTTATATTGAATTCCGATCATTGGCTGTTCTTGGTAGTCATAATACGGATCTCCTAGCACCGTGAAATCATGAATAACGACATTACGATAAGCGGAAACGACGAGTGCGCGTGGTTTTGAATTCGCATATAGCGCCGTATATTGAGGAGTCTGAGCAATCAAGCGTGTTGCGATGATATTGTAAGCCGTCTGAGACGTTGGATCACTTGCTTGATGATGCCCGATATGGCGGAAATTAAAGGCACGGTGGTCATCAATTGATAAATGACCAACGATTTTAACGGTTGAGGCAGCAGAAGAGGTCGCATGCGCCTTGATTTCAAGTCCACCGAAGCAACGACTTGATGCGTTATTGAATAACCAGATATCGCGTGACCCATCATCGATTTCAATCCCGTTCGAATTGGAAAAACCTTCTGCATGGGCACGTCCACTTGGGTCATGCATAAAGCAGTTCGAGATGAAGAGATGGTCACTATGATGCGTCGTGATCCCGTCGTCTCCGAACCCGTAACCGGTCAATCCATCGAACCAGATGAATGAACTACTTAAGTTCGCTCGAGCACCGTCCCCGTTGTAATTGTAATACGGTGTCGAGATATCAAAACAATGGAGTCCTGGATTGACAGCTTCGACATCAAAGACCCAACCATAGGTGACGTGTGCGTATGTGAGACAACTGGAGTGATTGCCCCATGTGCTACTTTTCTTTGCGTCACCGATTCGTTTGATGTTCCAATCAAGCGTCATTTTCTCAACAAGCAGGTGATGATTGCCAAGGAGATAATTTTGGTTCGTCACAAGACGTCGTCCTTTAGGTGCGTCATCGTGCATCTTTATAATCGTTTTCCCTTTGCCAGCTCCCGTTAAAATCGTATAACTAGGCAAACGAATTCCTCGAACGATGTACGTACCGGCTGGGACATGGACTTGTCGATGTCCATCACCGAGCGCTTCGATGAACGCTTGTGTATCATCTGTCTGTCCATCACCGACCGCACCATAGGAAGTGATATCAACGATTTCGACTTCACTGATCAAACGTTCGAACTCATGATTGAGCCGCCCGAACCAACTCGGTCGAATCTCATCGTGTGGCGTTACGAAAGCTGGTGTCAGCGGTAGGATATGTTTATCACGGTTTGTCAAAAATAACGGTGAGATCATCGAACGAAGTGTTCGACTGAGGCTAGGATCACGTCGTGGTGCAATAAATGTACTATCGTGTAGTAGTTGTTCTGCTTGTCGAACAGCCTGTTCGTTGCTTGATGTTTCAACGTATTCTTGAATCAGCGCCGCATTTTGATACGGATCATGCGTGTGATCGAGTTTCAACATGAAATAGTTCTCCTCTCTGAATAGGTCTGTCTACCTTTTCCCCTCTAATTGAACAATCATTCCTTGTTTCATAACATCCATAAAAATACACTAAAACTATACAGTTGGATTATAATGGATTTATAAAAAGGAGGGCTTTTGATGTCACTTCGCAAACGACTCGTAATTGGTATCGGATTGATTTTGCTGATCGTAGGGATCGCTAAGCCACTGACGGAAGCGGCTTTTCAAGCATTGAAGCCACAAGCGATAAAGATGTCAGGAGTCGAAACGAACGGATCGTGTAAACCGAACTGCAAGAACAACGGCAAGCTGTTAAACATTCCATTTCTTTCGTGGTTGCCTAAAAAGCAGACGAAGAATGACGAAGATTTACGTGTTTGGGACACGAATGAAAAGCCCAAAAAGCAGAAAGACCTCAAACCGAAAAAGAATAAGCTCATCGTTGTAGGGGTTGAAAATGCTAAGCGAGGTATGAATGAAAAAGGGGAATCGTCCTCATCGATGTTACTGATGAGTCTGATTGTTCTACCTCTATTCATCATAAGCTATATCGTTTGGCGGAAACGTCGAAAGACCAAGAAACAGGATGAGGACTCGATCAGAACTGACACCCCGTTACAGTCCTTAGACAACGACTTTGTTATAAAAGAGAACTCGATCGAGCTGCCAGATGCCTGGATTCGTAAACAACTCATCCAGTTCAATCACATACTCCCGACCCGCTTACGGCGACACGATACAGAAACACTTCAGGAATGGTGCCTGCGTATCGGATTCCAACCGTCACATGTCCTAATAAAAGCCTATCTCTTAGAACGCTATACAGACCGAGCTACTACGATATCGGAGATGGACAAGCAAACGATTCAGGGGGAATTTGGAGCCTTCGTCCATCAGTTTGATTGAAACCTTTTGAAAGGAATGACGTAAATGGAATAGGAAAGGGGAGTTGATGATGTACCTAGCAGATGCCGTGAAATTAAAGAGTATTCTGAGGAAACAGCTTGATCAGCTGATTGAAGAAATGGAGCGCGTAGCGTTCATTGATTTAGAAAAGGGAGAAGCACTCCCCGCACAACAAGGCCGGAGCTTAACCGACGTCGAAGCCGCCATGGACATCGTACGTCATGATATGCGAGTCTTGGATCGTCTCGTCTATGCGGCGAATCTAGAAACTGTCATCGTGACGGACGAAGGAGAAATGCCGCTCGTCGAAGCAATCGAGTGGGCGACCCAATTGCGGGCAAAGGCACAAAATTATCAGATGCTCGCAAGTCGATCAAAACGCGAGTTCCAATACGGATTTGAAGGGACGACGATCATTCGTCATGCCTTATTCGATCCAGATGCCTATCGCTTAAAAGCGGAGGAAGTGGAACGGCAAGCACACAAAGTATCGAATGCGATCAATGCCGCGAACTATCAAACGACAATTGACTTTGATGGTGGACGTTATATGTAACTCCTTGACGTGGTGAGACTCCACGTCAAGGAGAGGGGACGGACCTCAATTTTCCTCTGTGGAGAAGAGATGGCGATGGCAAACCGATGACCATGAACCATTGACAGGCTGACCTGTTACCTTTGACCACCTATGGAACGCTGATGTTTTTTTCCGTCCCCGCTCCCTGTCGTTTCTTTGAGAAACGACAGGGATTTTTAGTGTGTCGATGGAAACAACAGGGTATAGAGAAGCACAAGAGAAAGGAGAGACATCATGAAACACACTTTTTCAGCATTCGTCGTACGAGAGGTGGATGGGAACTATGAAGGGAAGGTTGAGGCGAAACAAGTCGATGATTTACCGGAAGGAGACGTCTTAATTCGTGTCACGCATTCCTGTGTCAATTATAAGGATGCCTTATCGATGTCGGGTAATCGAGGGGTGACGAAATCCTATCCGCACACACCAGGCGTTGACGCAGCAGGATATATCGAACAAACGACAGATGCACGGTTTCAAAGCGGTCAAGCGGTCGTCGTCAATGGCTTTGATTTTGGAATGAATACCTCTGGCGGATTTCAAGAATACATACGCGTACCAGCCGATTGGGTGACGCCACTTCCAGAATCCATTCGCCCATTAGAAGCGATGCGACATGGAACGGCAGGATTGACAGCAGCGCAATCAGTCGATGAACTATCACGAATTGTCTCAAAGGAGACAGGACCCATCCTTGTGACTGGAGCGACAGGAGGTGTCGGTACGATTGCGATCGCCTTACTGATTCGATTAGGCTATACAGTACACGCCGTAACCGGGAAACGAGTAGAACAAGAACGATTACTTAAAAAAGGTGTGGCGGAGGTATTAGACCGCACTACGTTCTTAGAAGAAACAGACCGTCCATTAAAAAAAGGAACGTATGCAGGTGTCATTGATACGGTAGGGGGTCCATTGCTCGCATCCGTCATTCGCTTCGTACAGTATGGTGGTGTCGTGACGACGTGTGGTAACGTCGGTGGGGCAGAGATGACGCTGACAGTCTATCCCTTCATCCTGCGTGGCATTCGTTTGATCGGAATCGATGCGGTACAAACACCAATTGCATATCGAGAGATCTTATGGCAACGGCTGGCGGATGAGTGGCGTGTCGATCTTGAACCAGAAGTCGACGTCAAAACACTGAACGACTTACCTAAAATCGCAGAAGCTCTGCTGACTTCTCGTCATCGTGGTCGAACTGTCATCGAAATTTAAATATTTCGAGTAAACATTGGTGGTATAGTGGGGAAAAACTGTGTCGACTTTTCAGGAGGAACCATACATGAGTGAACACCAACAAGAACGACAGTCTCGACAAGAACGACGGAAACAGAAACGTAATCGCCGAGGGATTGCGTTTGGCGGTATTTTAGCAACGCTATTCATCGTAGGTGGCTGGTTGTATATGTTGACGAATAACGATGCCTCTCAAGCAACATCGACGCTTGAGAAGCCGAAAACGACGGATCAAGCAACGAAAAACGAAAAGTCGAAGAAAGAGGCAGCCTCGACAAAGGATCCAAAAGAAGCGAAAAAAGAGAAGAAGAAATCAAAGAAAAAGGCGGCAGAGTATGCGCAAGCAGCTTGGGTGACACGTCCGTTCGCGAACGTCTATCGCGATGCAAGTCGAAGTAGTGTCATCTATAAAGCAGATTTAGGTGATGTCTATGAGGTATTGGATGCAAAAGACGGAATGGTCCACTTGAAACTAAACGATAGTATCGAAGGGTATTTGCCTGAGACCGATGTCCGATTAGAAGCACCAAAAGGAACATCAGATAAAGCAGTCCTTACGGCACTCTCGCAAGCAGTTGCCAACCAACCGATTGATAAGCCGGAGCAGTATCTCGGAAAACCAATTGCTGAGTTCGAAGCAAAATATGGTGCTGTTGGTAATACGCAACAGGACGCGGTCAATACGTATTACTTCTCAAACGCCGGATACCTGCTCGTCGTCTCGGACGGAATCATTGAAGCGATCGACTGGACGAATGCCTCAACGAACGCCTTGTCAACGCTCGGTGAACCTGTCGTCGATACGAGCTATGGGACATGGTACGAGGGAGAATCTTTACAATTGAAAGTATTCCCGGACAACGGAAAGATGCGCTTACGTCTTGCCCGTGATCCTGGACAAGACTAATGGAAAGACGGATTTGCTCCACGCGAATCCGTCTTTTTTGCGCATAAAAAACCTCCCGAGTCCGACACTCGGAAGGAAATATGAAAATCCTTTGGGAGGAGATTTTCTTAGTAGACGCCTACAGCATCAAATGATTTCGCTGCTGCTGTTGCTTCTGCACTTGTTGAACCGTACAGGTCTTTTGCCGATTGAACGACTGCTGCGCGAAGTGCGCTGAAGTTCGAGTTCGGAGTCAAATAGACGCTAAGAGCACGGTAGTAGATTGCTCCAAGTTTCGGTACACCGACACCTGTGACAGATACATTATAGAATGTTCCACCGTTACCAAGGAGGTAAGCAGCTTTGTTGACGATACCAGAGTTCGTGTGGACACCACCGTTATCTTGTGTACCTGTGTAGCGTTTTGAGTAGTGATCTGGATCGCCGTAAGCAGCTGGGTTCGACATTGAACGGAGTGCGTCACCGCTGACACCAGGCGTGTAGATGTCTTCTCCTACGAGCCAGTCGAAGTTCGAACCGACTGAGTATTCAGCAACCGTACCCATGATATCCGAAACTGCTTCGTTAATTGCACCTGATTCGTTTTGGTAAACGAGACCAGCTGTGTATTCTGTGACAGCGTGTGTCAATTCATGCGCTACGACGTCAAGTGCGCCTGAGAGATATGTGAACGTTGAACCGTCTCCGTCACCGTAGACCATCTTCGTTCCATCCCAGAATGCATTGTTGTAGCTTGTTGAATAGTGGACAGATGAGTTTAAGGCAGCACCTGCGTTGTCATAACTGTTGCGACCATATGTGTTTTTGTAGAAATCATATGTTTTCGCAGCGTTGACATGTGCGCTGACAGCAGCGCGGTCATATGTCGTATTGAACTGGTTATCGAGGTCAGCCCAGAGTGTTCCTGGAAGTGTGTTCCGGTTCTTCGCATCATATGTGTAGATGCCTTTACCGCGAGTTGAATCTTGAAGATAGTAGTACGAGCCACTCTTCACTGTATTAAATGATGCGCTCGTGCCAAGGACTGTTGTTCCAGTACCGACTGCATTTGTTCCTGTAACTGTGTTGACCGGCTTCGCATGTGCCAGTTGGTCGAATTTATTAAGTACTTTACCTGAGTTTGCATCAATGAAATATGTCCAGCGTGATGGTTCTTTACCAGCGAGGACCGTCGATGTCACTTTATACGCATAGACTGCATCATTTTTAACAGGATAGATGACGAGTTCTGCTTTTGGAGCGACTTCAAATTCAGAAGCCTTGATTGCTTTTTGGTATAACTTGATTGCTTTCTTTTCAGAAAGAGTTGCTTTTTTCGCGAGACCTGGTTTTCCTTTGACGTTGATCGCATCGTTTACGATTGCTTTCAAAGTACCGTCTTTCGCGACGTTCCCGACGACGACACTACCAAAGACAGGGACGCCATCCACTTCTTGTTGGAGACGTACGATCTGCGAAGATCCGTCTTTTTCGACATTCTGAACAGCAAAGTCACCTTTTTTGTTCACGAAATCTTTAACGATTGTTGCAGCTGGTTCTGACGAAGCTTTCGTGAGTTTACCAGCTTGAAGACCTTCTGCACCTACGACCGTAGGAACGACAAGTACACTTGCGACAAGCGATGTAGCGAGAAACTTTTTCAAAATAAATCGCCTCCTTGTTTGGGTTGAGTCTAACTATGCCAAAGAATTAAGAAAGCGAGAATAAGTCATTCGAATTAAATCGAATTTTCTGAATATAGTCCGTAGTACCTGTACTGAATTATTAAGTATGAAAGATATTTCAACGCAAAAAAAGAACCATTCAAGCGAATGGTTCAACGAATCCGTTGGTAGAGATGGTGGACATCGTCCCGAGTCTCATCAATCTTAAAGTCATTAGGATCAAGTTCAATCCCTTGCTTAGAGGCAAAACGTTGAATTTTTTCGAAGGACTTCCAAATTTCGATATCAGGTCCTTCATGTTTCCAAAAAACATAACGTGCAGCAGGAATACGGTGACCTTTCATTCCTTTTGGAATACCGTCGAGTGACGAGACCGGATACCCGACACATTGCGAGTATTTGGTTCCGTTTCGTTCAAGTGAGATATCGAGCGGATAGCTATCTGGTTTTGCAGGAATCTCATGTGAGCGTCTTGAAAATTCACGCCAGAGTTCCGGCATCAACGTATGCAATTCGTTTTCTTCACATGTCAGTCCAAGACCAACAAAATAAAATTCATGACGTTCCACGATTTTAGGATGCATGAGAAACTCCTTTCCATACTTACGACACGTCTTCAATCGGCGAACGTTTCAAGTCTAGAAAAAGACGCGTAAAAGTGGCGTCCCATTGTGTACCCATGCCCTCTTCTAAGATGGATAAAGCTTTTTCCACTGGCATTCCCTTACGATAAGGACGGTCAGATGTCATCGCATCGTAGGCATCAGCAATCGCCATGATCCGACCGAAGAGTGGAATGTCCTCTCCTGCGAGACCTTCCGGATACCCCTTTCCGTCATAGCGTTCGTGATGATACTTTACCCCAGGAAGAATCGGATATAACGTCTTTGGAAGCTGAACTTGCGATAGAATATGCACACCGATGACCGGGTGTTGCTGAATGATCTGAAATTCTTCGTCAGTCAGGCGACCTTCTTTTAATAACACATCGTCACGAATGCCGATTTTTCCGATATCGTGCAACAAAGCTGATTTGCGCAATAACTCGATTTGTTCGTAAGGTAGGTTGGCAGCCGTAGCGATTTCCACTGAATAAGCAGCGACACGAAGCGAGTGTCCTGCCGTATAAGGATCCCGGGCATCAAGTGTTGCGGCAAATAACGTAAATAGACTGTCCAGCAATTGCTCATTTTGTTCATCGCGTTTTTTGATTCCTTCCATCATCAGGTTAAAACCAGAGACGAGGTGCGAGAATTCATCAGAATACGGATTCGGTAACGAGACGAGACGATTGTTTTCGACATCTTGAATGCCTTGTTGAAGAATCGCAATCGGTTTTCGAATGTTCTCATAAAGAAGAAGACTACAAAACGTCGCGACGGACAAGATGACGATTAAAATAAGCGTCGACCAGCTCCAATAAGAGCGGAGGCTTTCATTTTCCGTTAACTGAACGGCTGAGGCGAGCACGAACAGCATGATCGGAAAAACACCGATAATCAATGTGCTGATCAGCATTTTTTGCTTTAACGTGACGACCGTCGTTTTTCTTGGAACATCAAAGCCATGTTCGAAGGCATACTTCTCTAACGTGAGGAGCATATGCTCCGTAACGCGGTAGGTTAGAAAAAATTCAATCAGACCGTGTAAAATCGCGACGAGAACAGCACCAAAACAGGCGAGACCAATCAAGTAGTACGGCATCTTTAACCACTCTTGAGAGATTGCGAGTGCTGTCAGGAGTGATGCGGGAACTGAGAGACCTAAGAAGTGTGGTCCCATGATGCGTTGAACAGTCAGAACCGGAAAGTGATGGGTCGTTTGATAAGCCTCTTGGAAAGAGGCGAGTGAAGGAATCTCGTTTTGGAAGAAGCGTCGTAAGGCACCGATGTGCCGAGAATAAATCATATATTCTAGTAAGAACATCAGACTGACAGATAAACCCATGATACCCATTAAAATCAACTGTTCATTCCTCGTGAAGGTAAGGGTCTCAAAAATAAACAGACACCCGACGCCGAACACCGCGATGAATGAACCGAGCAGATAGTTTCTTAGTAAGTGGCGTTCAAAACGTTGTAAAGCGCTCATTGTATCCTCCCCTTTAGTGAATTAGAGTGCTTTCAGCGTACCGTTTTCTAAAACGGTGGAAGGATGTTTTTTTGAAAAAAAGGTGAAAGAATCTTTTGAAAATCTTTTGAAATTAATACTCAAAAATAGGTATGGTCATAAAGCACTAATTATCTTAAAAAAGATTGATTAAGGAAGTAAAATAAACTAAGATTTGAATATTCAGAAAAGTATAGTAATCTTTTACTTTTCACTACTACATAGGGGGTCAATTCACGTGGGAAAAAAGAAACAGCTTAGCTTAGCCGTACTGTCTGGAATTACGGCAGCTGCTTTTGCTGTCGGTCCGGTCTTACCTGGTGGGCAGGTAAAATCCGTACAAGCAGCAGAAAAAGCAGCCTCTGGTGCACCAATGGATTTAAGCACAGTCGATCAAGACAGATTGTTGAAAGTCTTGGAAAAACGTGGGGTCGTTTCAAAAGCCGCTTCCGTAGAAGCGAAGCAAAAAGCAGTCCAAAAGTATCTTGACCAAAAGGCGAACGGAAAACCAGCTCCTGATCATGCGCATGCATCGGGTAAAGAAGCAGCCTTCGACAAGAAAACAAAGGATTTCTTGACGAAGCAAAAGGAGAAGTTAGCAAAACAGCTGGACAAAAAGCATGATAACTACAAAAAAGGCAATCCGAACGGCTTCGTCAAAGTAGACAAAGCTAAGCAAGCAAAGTATAACGGTACGACACGGACGGACAAGGTATTGGTACTGCTTGTCGAGTACAGTGACTTCGCGCACAATAACGTCGTTCAAGAGCCAGGTTATATGTACGCTAAAGACTTTAACCAAAAGCATTATCAAGATTTGATGTTCGGGGATAAAGAATTTGAACTGTTCAACGGAGAAAAGGTTAAAACGTTCAAGCAGTATTATGAAGAACAATCGGGTGGAAGCTATTCGGTCGATGGGACGGTTTCGAACTGGTTAAAAGTTCCGGGAACAGCTAAGGATTATGGTGCTGATAGTCCAAAAGGCGGAAATGATAACTTGTCAGGAGCAAAAGGGCCGCGTGGACTCGTCAAGGATGCCTTGAATGCTGCCGTCAAGGCAGGCATCAATTTAGCTGAGTACGATCAGTTCGACCAGTATGACTTAGATGGCGACGGTAACTTAAATGAACCAGATGGTCTCGTTGATCACTTGATGATCATTCACGCAGGAACGGGGCAAGAAGCGGGTGGCGGTAAATTAGGGGATGACGCAATCTGGTCGCACCGCTGGACGCTCGATAGCGTTTATCCAGTCGAAAACACGACATCAAACGTTCCGACACGCTGGGGTGGGAAGATGGCAGCTTACGACTATACGATTCAACCTGAGGACGGCGCAGTCGGAGTCTTCGCGCACGAATTCGGACATGACCTCGGACTTCCCGATGAATACGACACGCAATACACAGGTCAAGGGGAGCCAGTCGCTTCTTGGTCCATCATGAGTGGTGGTAGCTGGAATGGTAAAATTGCCGGAACAGAGCCGACGAGCTTCTCTCCGCAAAACAAGGAATTCTTCCAGACAGTCATGGGCGGAAACTGGGCAAACATCCAAACAATCGATTTTGATTCGCTCACGAAAGCTGGAACAGCTTCGTACCTCGATCAGAGTGTCACGAAATCAAAAAATCCAGGGATCATCAAAGTCAATCTTCCACAAAAGCCAGTGAAAGGAATTGCTCCAGCGTTCGGCAAGAAGTACTACTACAGTACAAAAGGGAACGATCTTCATACATCGATGACGTCTCCTGAATTTGATCTGACGAATGCTAAACAAGCAAAATTTGACTTTAAAGCGTACTATGACGTTGAATTCAACTACGATTTCCTGACAGTCACTGCTACAGCCGATGGCCAGTCAAAAGTACTGGAAACGATCGGTAAAAAGGACACGGATGGCGATGAGCGAGCCGATTCTACTAAAGGCGCATGGGTAGATAAATCATACGACCTCAGTGAATTTGCTGGTAAAAAAGTCACGCTGAAATTTGAATATGTCACTGACGCAGGACTCGCGCTTGATGGTTTCGCGCTCGATAATGCTACGCTGACAGTCGATGGTAAAGTCGTCTTTGAAGATGATGCCGAGGGAACACCTAAATTCAAATTAGATGGTTTCGTCGCATCGAACGGCTTCACGTATGCAGATAACGCGTACTACCTTGAATGGCGCAACTATGCAGGTTCTGACAAAGCGCTCGAACATGCACGAGGCGTGAAGTACAACACAGGCCTTGTCGTTTGGTATGGTGATTCTAGCTTTGACGACAACTGGGTCGGTAAGCACCCAGGTGAAGGATTCCTCGGTGTCGTTGATTCGCATCCGGAAGCGATCGTCGGCACGTTGAAAGGACAACCGACGGTTAAGGACAGCACACGTTACCAAATCGCAGATGCTGCTTTCAGTTATGATAAAGCACCTGCATGGCTCATCGATTCACCATCACGTGGACTTTACGACTATAAAGGTCTTCCAGGTGTGACGAAGTTTGATGATTCAAAATCGTATATCAACCAGTTGATTCCGGATGCAGGGAAATTGCTTCCGAACAATGGATTGAAAATTCAAGTCATCGGTGAAGCAAAAGATAACTCTGCTGGAGCAGTCTGGATCCACCGTTAAAAACAGAAGAACAGGTTCAGTTTCAGCTGAACCTGTTTTTTATTTGAGTTACGTAGAAGAAGTGGAATCAATTGGAAAAACATTGGTCTGGCAACTTGACTTTTAAAGCGCATCCATTTTATACTTACGTTAGCTTAATATTGTTATTGTCATTACGGATTCACATCGTGTCACGAACAATCTTTTCGTTGCTCCATGTATTTCGGGACAATAATGAATTCCTTTCATATGCTCAGCATATGTATTAAGTAATTTATTTTTGGAGGTTGTTCCCATGAACACAGGTAAAGTAAAATGGTTTAACGCAGAAAAAGGTTTCGGTTTCATCGAAGTTGAAGGCGGAGAAGACGTATTCGTACATTTCTCAGCAATCACTGGTGAAGGCTTCAAAACACTTGACGAAGGTCAAGAAGTTGAGTTCGAAATCACTGAAGGCGCACGTGGAGCACAAGCTGCTAACGTCGTAAAACTTTAATTTCAACTATTCAATCGTCCCTTTTCGGAGGGGCGGTTTTTTATTAGACTAATATCTTGAATTCAAGATATTAGTGCGTTATACTTCAATTACCAAATCATTTACAGGGAGTGACGAAGATGGAGCTACTTGGAATTCATCATGTATCAATCTTAACAGGCATGGCAGAGCGAAATTATCAATTTTATACGAAAGTACTCGGAATGCGTTTGATTAAAAAGACAGTAAATCAAGATGACACGACATCGTATCATTTGTTTTATGGAGATGCGGAAGGGAATCCTGGAACAGATTTGACGTTTTTCGATATTCCACATCTTGGAACGGGTGTACCAGGAGCATCGAGTATTTCTTCGACATCTCTTCGTGTCAAAACAACAGCCGCTCTTCAATTTTGGAAAAAACGGTTTGAGGAAAAGGACGTTGAGCATGACGAAATCATTGAGCGTGCTGGACGACAGACACTGGCGTTTCGTGATCAGGAAGGAACGCGTTTGATTCTTGTCGCGGAAGATGGCGAAGTAGGTGTCGCAGGCGGTGTCCCATGGCCGCAAGAAGAGATTCCTTCTGAACATGCCATTGTTGGACTTGGAGCCGTGACATTGACGGTTAACGATCCGACACTAACGGTCCGCGTGCTGACGGAAGTGATGGGTTTCCGGAACGTTGGTCGCTATCCTTCACTAGCAGGTGACTTTGCTCCAATCGAAGTCTATGCGACAGGAGAAGGGGGAATCGGAGCAGAAGTCCACGTCGAAGCGCGTCCAGACCTTGATCGGGAACGTTTAGGTCGTGGTGGTGTGCACCATGTCGCGTTCCGTGTACCGAACAGTGAGGAGTACGAGAAGTGGGTCGAACGTCTGAATGCTTATCACTTACCGAACTCCGGTAAAGTCGATCGTCACTATTTCCAAGCCCTTTACTTCCGGGAACCGAATCATATCTTATTTGAACTCTCGACAGATACACCAGGATTTGCGACGGATGAGTCGGTTGAAACATTAGGGGAGACACTTGCGTTACCTCCGTTTCTTGAGCCAAAACGAGCTGCCATCGAAGCTCGGTTACGACCACTCGAAATCTGACAATCCTGTGACACAGGTCACAGATGGATCGTCCATCCCGTATACTAAGAGCAGGAATCAGGAAAAAGGAGTGACGGGATGTTAAGAACTACGCTTGGGCAATTCCGGATGATTGCGATATTAGAAGGAATTTCGTTTTTAGTCTTACTGTTGATTGCGATGCCGCTGAAATATATGGCGGACATTCCACAAGCAGTTTCGGTCGTTGGTGCACTTCACGGTGTCTTATTCGTCATGTACGCGATCTGGCTCGCCGTTGTGAAATTCAAATACGATTGGTCGATCATCAAGGCGGGTATTGCGTTCATCGCATCATTCATCCCGTTCGGCACGTTCATACTCGATCGGAAGTTAAAACAGGAAGCAACAAACGCGTAAATTGTGTATACTGAATAGAGCACGGCTGTGGATAACTGTTTTTGTCTATGCGAAGCAGGTTATCCACAGCTTTTTTCTGTGGATAATTTTTAGGAGGATATATTATGTCAACATTTGAAACATTACACATCAGTGACCTGTGGATAAAAAAATTACAAAAACAAGGCATCAAGGAGCCGACACCGATTCAAGAACAAGCGATTCCATCATTACTTGACGGACGCGACTTGATTGGACAGGCGCAAACCGGAACAGGAAAGACACTAGCGTTCCTCTTACCGATTCTTGAGCAAATCGATGTCGAATCGCAAACGGTCCAAGCATTGATCGTCGCACCGACTCGCGAACTCGCGCGTCAAATCGCAGATGAGACCCATAAGCTGATTCGCAATACGGAACAGTACCGTGCTCTCGCAGTATATGGCGGACAAGACGTCTTTAAACAGATTCAACGACTCGGACGGATGCCACAAATCATCATCGGAACACCAGGACGGATTCTCGATCATGTCGGTCGCGGCACACTAGACTTAAGCGAATTACGTACACTCGTCTTAGATGAGGCAGACCAAATGCTTCAAATCGGTTTCTTGCCAGAAATTGAAGATATCATTGAGGCAGCACCTGTTGATCGCCAGTTCATCATGTTATCAGCAACGATGCCACCTAAAGTAGAGGAACTGGCGAAAACGTATTTGCGTAACCCAGTCGAAGTGCAGGTAGAAGCGGAAAGCATCACTGTAGAAGCGATCGAGCAGTTCGTCGTCGAGACGACGGATCGTCGTAAGCAGGCGACACTACGGACGATGCTTGACGAGATGCGTCCATATGCAGCCATCATTTTCTGCCGTACGCAACGTCGTGTCAGTAAATTAAACGAAGAAATGCAGATGCAAGGGTATCCGACGGATGAACTGCATGGTGGGTTGACGCAAGGGAAACGGGAAAAGGCAATGGCGAAGTTCTATCAAGGAAAAACACAATTCCTTATTGCAACAGACGTCGCTTCCCGTGGACTCGATGTGACAGGTGTGACACACGTCTTCAACTACGATTTACCGGACGATGCCGAAAGTTATGTTCACCGGATCGGTCGGACAGGACGTGCTGGGAACGATGGAATTGCCGTCTCGATCGTGACACCAAAAGATGGTCGGACGTTCCGTGATATGGAACGTGAATTAAACATCTCGGTCACGCCAATCGTCGTCGAATTGTCTGAAGAGGCGATTCGCGCACAGCACGACCAGAGTAAAGGATCTCGGAAGACGACAGAAGGACGTGGAAACACACGTCGTTCGAATAACCGTCGTCCGGGACGCGCACATCGTAAATAAATAAATAAAGGTGCGATAAAAGAGCCAGTCTACTTCTCTAATAAATGGAGAAAATAGACTGGCTCTAGTTTTATTTTGCATATACCATCATTCCACCGAGGTGTTCAGTGTGAGCGAATAGCTCACTATCGACGATATTTGAAATCTTGATTCCAGGGCAAGGTTCTTATGAACCCCTTTGTAATGCACTAGGAACGATTAGTCTCTACTTCATTGTCGGGCGAGCCAAGCTGTCCATTCGTTAAAGGCAGCATTCCGATTCTCAATATAGTTGTGATCACTATCGACGATCGCTTCCTCAAACGGACTGTCCGATACCAATAAGTCATGATGGAGCGCTTTAATCGATGTTTCGTCTCGTTCTGACGTCATGAGCAACATCGAGCGATCGGCTAGACGTTCTTTTAGCGTCAGTAAGTTCCATGTCGTATGATGGTGCTTTAACTCGTCAAGTAACGCGTCAGCAGTGGCGTCATTTAGGAAAGCAGCTCCTCGCTCGAGAATACCATGAAGCACAGGCTCGTATTCCGGATGTTCGAGGACGAGCTGACCGACGAGTCCAAAATTAAACGGAGAAATCCCGACATAATGTGCAGCCTCCGGTGTCTCAGCAAAAGCATGAAGACCGGCGAACCCACCCATGCTATGACCGACAACGGTAATCTGATCAGCCTTGATACCGTGTTCAGTAGTGAAAGACTTGGAGCAGACGTAACGTAAAGTTGCCGTTGCGTCTTCCAGAACATGTTGGAATCGGAAGGTTCCGGGACTTCCGATCGTTCCACGATATGACGTGACAAGCACATGGTATCCTGCGCTTTGAAGTTGTACTGCCCAGTCCATGTTTAACTGTTTCCCGGGAAATCCGTGAAAGAGGACAATTAATGGAGCATCCTCTGTATGTTCAGGTGAATAGAGGCGGGCAATCAATTGTTCCGAACCACCGCTTGGAACATGTAAATAGGATAAAGTTGCTTTTTTCGTGATCGTTTCCAAAAAAACACGCTCCTTCATAACCATTTTCTAAGTCTTAGTGTGCGTGAAGATGCACAATCATGCAATGATTAAGTGTATGAACTAAAAAGATGGGATACCCGTCTGGGCATCCCATCTTTTGTAAAGCATGGCTTAGAATACTTTTGTCGTCCATGATTCACAGTTCCATAAGTCTGTTGCAACAGCTTCATAGAATTCTGGTTCGTGTGAGATTAAGAGGACGGTTCCTTTGTACTCTTGTAACGCACGTTTTAATTCTTCTTTTGCTTCGACGTCCAAGTGGTTCGTCGGCTCATCGAGTACGAGGATGTTCGATTCCGTGTTCATCAATTTACAAAGACGGACCTTCGCTTTTTCTCCACCGCTGAGTACTTCGATTTTCGATTCGATGTGTTTCGTCATCAAACCACACTTCGCGAGCATGGCGCGGACTTGCTGTTGTGTCAGAGACGGGAACGTATTCCAGATCTCTTCGATACACGTATTCGAGTTCTTCTCTTTGACTTCTTGCTCGAAGTACCCGATATGCAAGTTCTCTCCCCGCTCAACGACACCCGAGACAGCCGGGATTTCACCGAGTAAACTCTTGAGCAACGTCGATTTCCCGATTCCGTTCGCACCGTGCAAGGCGATCTTCTGTCCGCGTTCGATCGTCAAATCAAGAGGACGAGACAGTGGCTCATCGTATCCGATGACAAGACCTTTTGCTTCGAACATCAATTTACTTGGTGTCCGTGCTTGGAGAAAGTGGAACTCTGGTTTTGGCCGTTCCTGTGCGAGTTCGATGACATCCATCTTATCAAGCTTTTTCTGACGTGACATCGCCATGTTCCGTGTTGAGACACGCGCCTTGTTCCGGGCAACGAAATCCTTCAACTCAGAGATTTCCTGCTGTTGACGCTTGAATGCAGACTCAAGTTGTTTTTTCTTCGCTTCGTGGATCGTGACGAAGTTGTCGTAGTCACCGACATAACGGTTCAATTCTTGATTTTCCATATGATAAATCAAGTTGATGACGCTATTGAGGAATGGAATATCGTGCGAAATCAAGATGAATGCATTCTCATATTCATTTAAATAGCGTTTTAACCACTCGATATGCTGGACATCGAGATAGTTGGTCGGCTCATCAAGTAAGAGAATATCTGGTTTTTCAAGAAGGAGTTTCGCAAGCAGAATTTTCGTCCGCTGTCCACCACTGAGCTCCTGTACATCCCGGTCAAGTCCGATTTCATCGAGACCAAGACCGCGTGCGATTTCTTCGACTTTTGCATCAATCGTATAGAAGTCGTTATTTGTCAAAATGTCTTGTAAGACACCGACTTCTTCGAGCATTTTTTCGAGTTCTTCTGGCTCGACTTCACCCATTTTACCGTACAAATCATTGATTTCCTGTTCGATATCGAACATGTACTGGAATGCACCTTTGAGAGCATCCCGAATCGTTAATCCTTTTTCAAGGACAGCGTGCTGGTCTAAATAGCCGACGCGCACATGCTTCGCCCATTCAACTTTCCCTTCATCCGGCTCAAGTTGCGACGTGATGATATTCATGAACGTCGATTTCCCCTCACCGTTCGCACCAACGAGACCGATGTGCTCGCCTTTTAACAGGCGGAAGGAGACATTTTCGAAAATGGCGCGGTCACCGAATCCGTGACTTAAGTTAGATACCGTTAAAATACTCATAATTGCTCCTTATTTCATGAATTCCTGTGACTTAGACGCCTGTCCGTTTTTTCTGGTTATTCGCTTTTTTCGTCTGTTGGCTCGTCAATTGTTTCGTTTGTGTTCCTTGTAAGCCAGTCGGACGTTTAGTTTGCGCTTGTTTTTTTGCTTTCAAGCGCTCGATCATTGCCTCTTGCAATGATAGTTTTTTTGGTTGTTCACTCATGTTCGTTCACCTCGATTGATTCGTTCTTACCTTCTAGTATGCCAAAAAAAACGTCTCTTGGAAATGAAGAGACTCGATTTTACATCTCAAAGTGTATCTGCAAGATAGACGACATAACAATTCCGATCGATATCAATTTCACAGCTGTCACGCTCAAAAATACCGTGTCCTTCGACTTCAATCTTGTCTTTGATCAAAAAACGCATCGCTTGGATGTGATTTGGAACCGTTGATGTCTTTAAAAGCGGTTGGGCGCTGTCGGATAGATACTGTCTGAATTCAATATGAATTTGATGCGGTGGATAAACACGTTCTTCCGTCGCACGCGGTGATGCTTTGATGTGGTCGACAATCAATTGATCGTATTCACCTGCCATCTCATTGGAACGAAGCTCGTATTGATGTCCTTCGATGATATGGAATTCGCAGAGTTGGTGGGCGATGATTTCTTCCGGTTCGATCGCATAACGATCATATTGATAGATCGGCTGGAATTCACTATTTTCTTCAACATAGTAGGCAAGTGACATGCGTAAATCCTCCTTTTCATTCTATAGATACTATTACCACATTTTGATAAAAAAAGTTCCGGCAGAACAAAGAAACTTTTCTCTTCGAAAAAGCGTATACTATCCATAACGAGAGTAAAAGGAAAGGGGACTGAGAAGGTGAATTGGATGAAACAAGCTACACTAGCTGCGACACTGTTGATCGGAACGACATTAAGTGGGTGTGGATCGGATGATGCGCGAGCGGAACGACCAGATGATCCGGATTGTGATGACTATGAATATGATAACGATGAAGGTGTCTGGTACTGTGATGATAGTTCGTCGACTCATTCAGGCTACTATTACTGGGGTGGTAGTTATTTCGCTTCACGTGCCTTGATGCACAGTGCGATGCGAACGAAAGGATATACGCCGAAATCGAAAAAAGTAAAGAGTTACAATACGAAAACAAAAGGATTCGGAACGGGCTCGTCCTCCGGCTTTTTCGGCGGATGAATAAACGACAGACCTTTTATGGAGACATCGATCGTTTTTGGGATGTGCTAGACGGGGAACCGTACGCTGTCACGGAAATCATGCCGATCTCGGACAAACGAATCGATCAACTGCATATCGCGGCGCAAGAAGTGTATCGGATATTTGAAAAAGTACTTCCGATTCTTCGCTCAATGGATGATCAGGCACTACTTGAACTTGGCTTCCCAGTCGAAAGTCTTGCCTTCTTACGACTCGAGACGATGCGACCGCTGACCGTCATCGGGCGCTTTGATTTCATTGTGACGGCTGATCGCATTTCACTCATGGAATGGAATGCCGATACGCCGACCTTCATTAAGGAAGTATTTGAAGTCAACGATGTCGTAGCAGAGAAACAAGGATTTAAACGTGTCAATGATGGAGAAAACGAATGGCTCAAGGAAGCTGTCCGTCGTGCAATCGAAGCAGCGACATATCGGACGAAGCAGGATCCGCATGTCGTCTTCACTTCACATGGCGACCATATCGAAGATCGGCTGACGTCTGAGTATTTGCAGTCGTTCTGGAGTAGCGCGGTCTATTGTCCGCTTGATGCACTAGAGATTCGCCCGGAAGAGGGCTTGTACGATGAGACAGGTAAAAGAATTGATATTTTATATCGGCAAACCTTTCCAATCGAGATGGCTTTGCTGGACCGGGATGAAGAGGGGCGAAACCTAGGACAGTTATTGTTGCAACTTGTCGAGACAGGGCGGCTAGAAATCATCAATCCACCGTCCGCTTTTTTAATGCAAGCCAAGTCGGTTCTTGCGTTGATCTGGATGTTACACGAAACCAAGCATCCATACTTGAGCGAAATGGATCATACGATGATTGCACGTTATTTTTTACCGACATACTTATCAGAAGATGCATTCATCTCAAGCCGACAACCGTTCGTCAAGAAACCGATCTTTGGACGCGAAGGGGACACTGTAACGGTCCATGACGGACAGGGAGAAGTGCTGCTAAAGAATGAACAGCATACGTTTCTTGATCAACCGGCTGTCTATCAAGCGTATCGAGAATTACCGACGTATCCACTTCAAGAAGAGGGAGACGTCGCGTATATGTACGGTGTTTTTATTTTAGGTGGAAGACCGAGTGCGATTGGTGTACGTGCTGGAGAACGGATTACTGGGAATCGTTCCTATTTCGTACCAATCGGTCGACAGCATGAAGGAGGGGAAAACATATGAAAGCAGCCATTTTAGGAGCATCCGGTCTAGTTGGCCAAGAACTCGTAGACCGTTTGTTGGCAGAAGAGGCATATAGCGAGGTACATGTTCTTGTTCGCCGACCGATACGCCGTTTTCATCCGAAACTTGAAGAATGGGTGATTGATTTTGATCGTGTGACAGAAATCGAATTGCCTGTCGTTGATCACGTCTACTGTGCACTAGGTACGACGATTAAACAAGCAGGCTCGCAAGATGCATTCCGTCTAGTTGATTATACGTATCCGGTTGAACTTGGTCGTGAACTGTTAGATCTCGGTGCGACACGTTTTGCTTTGATTTCAGCTCTTGGTGCCCATCCGAATGCCAAAACCTTCTACAATCGCGTAAAAGGGGATACGGAAAATGGACTACGCGTACTAGGATACGATGCATTACTAATTTTCAGACCTTCGCTCTTGTTAGGAGAAAGAGACGAGTTTCGTTTAGGCGAACAGGCAGCTGCGAAAATTTCGACGGTGTTACGACCGTTATTAAAACGCAGTGCCATCGCTCCGATCGAAGCCGGTCAAGTCGCTGCGGCGATGATTCATGAAACGCTACATGCGCCGCCTGGAATTACGATCATCGAATCAAAACAGATGCAATCTTGAGCAGCCGACTTGTCGGTTGCTCTTTTATTATTCTTGTAATATAAATAATATTTGACTCATCAAATGATTTGCGGTTGAATGGTAAAGTGCTGTCTCATATATAAAAAAAGAAGTGAGACAATTCAGGCAAAACAGTGTATTCGTATCCTATCTGTTTCGTCACGCTTATCGTTTGGGGAAAGCGGGAAAAGATGATGGATTATGCACTTATTCAGGGCAGATGAAAGGAGCCAATCATATGGCAGAGTTTGATCGCGATCAGGTCTATAAGACCGTTCCGCAAAAAGGATTCTTTGGAAATCCGAAAGGGTTATTCACCCTCTTCTTCACCGAGTTTTGGGAGCGTTTCTCCTACTATGGTATGCGTGCCATCCTTATCTTCTATATGTACGACTCAGTCGCAAATGGTGGTCTAGGAATTGACAAGACGACAGCTGCGTCAATCATGGCCGTTTACGGTTCACTCGTCTACATGTCTGGGATCATTGGTGGATGGGTAGCTGACCGTTTGCTCGGTACGTCTCGAACTGTATTCTATGGTGGTATCTTGATAATGCTGGGGCATATCGTTCTTGCTTTACCAGCAGGCATTACGGCACTCTTCGTCTCGATGGGACTCATCGTCATCGGTACCGGTTTCTTGAAACCGAACGTATCGAATATCGTCGGAGATTTGTACAGTAAGACGGATAATCGTCGTGATGCTGGATTTAGTATCTTCTACATGGGGATCAACGCTGGGGCATTCCTTTCACCACTCGTCGTCGGTGAAGTGGCTGACCGTGGTGGGTACCATGCTGGTTTCGCACTCGCCGCCATCGGAATGTTCGCAGGACTTATCGTCTTCGTCCTGACGAAAAAGAAAAACCTTGGTCAAGCAGGTACGTATGTCTTAAACCCATTAAAAGGGGACGAGAAAAAACGCTTCATCACGATTGCGTCGATCGTTGTCGTCGTCATTGCGGTTCTCGGTGTCATTGCATCGATGACAGGATTGTTGACGATTTCTCGCTTTACCTTGATGGTCACGATTCTCGGAATCTTGATTCCAATCGCCTATTTCACAGTCATGCTTCGTAGTCCAAAGATTACAGATGACGAACGATCGCGCTTGATTGCTTATATTCCGCTCTTTATCGCAGCAGCGATTTTCTGGGCGATCCAAGAACAAGGTTCATATGTCCTCTCGATCTTTGCAAGTGAACGGACGAACCTTTCATTCTTAGGATTTGAGATTCAACCGGCATTCTTCCAATCGTTGAATCCGCTCTTCATCATCGTATTAGCACCTGTATTTGCAAGCTTCTGGGTCAAGCTAGGGGATCGTCAACCGACGACGATGCAAAAGTTTTCGTTCGGTCTTCTGTTTGCAGGGCTTTCGTTCATCGTCATGACACTACCAGGTATCCTATTCGGTGTTGAAACAACAGTTAGTCCGCTCTGGCTGACGCTCAGCTTCTTCCTCGTCGTCATCGGTGAGCTCTTCTTGTCACCAGTCGGTTTATCGGCAACGACAAAATTGGCGCCGGCAGCCTTCTCAGCGCAAACAATGAGTCTATGGTTCTTGACGAACGCAACGGGACAAGCGGTCAACGCGCAAATCGTTAAGTACTATAAAGCGGATACAGAGATTCTATATTTCGGTATCACAGGTATCGTTGCCGTCATCTTCGGATTACTCTTATTCGCTTTCGCACCAAAACTTCAAAAATACATGCGCGGCATTCGTTAAGATATTCAAAAAAGACGCTTTCTCGATCGAGAAAGCGTCTTTTTATTAATCATTCGTCCGGATATGGCGTAAGGCCTCTGCAAGCAAGGCGACTAACGTTCCGAGGACGAGACCGTTCGACATCAGTGTCGTCATGAGTGGTGGTAAATCGGCCGTTGCTTCTTTCGGTAACAACAACGCACCGATGCCGACGAGAACTGGAAGACCAACTGTGATCATCGCTGTTTGACGATTCAAATCGCGAGCCGCTTCCGTGACGCCGATGATTGCCATGCCGGCAACGATCGGGGCGACCATCGCATAACCAACAGCGACAGGGATTTTAGCAATCAAACCGACGAACGGTGTCACGATACTGAGGAAGAGACACGTGATATTCGCATAAACGAACGCTTTGCGGTCCGTATTATCCGTTGAGGCGATGAATCCAGCCGTTCCGGAAATAGCAACAGGACCCACTGTACCGAACAGACCGGCGAAGAGTTGTCCGATACCAGCCGTGATACCAGCCGTCCCGACTTGTCCTTTGACCGTTTCTCCGCGCTTCGCACTGATGATTCGTTCAATGACCTTGATGTTCGCTAAGACGTTCGTCATCAAGAGTAACGAGATGATGATAGCAGTCGGTAATAGGCTCCAATCGATATGAATACCGCCGAATGGTAATAGGCTCGGTAAAGTGAACAGTGGACCATCAAAGCTCGGCATCTCAGCACGTCCGATCAGTGCGAACATACTCCAACCGACAAGTAGTGTAATCAATAAAGCATATTGTCGTAAGCGATCACTGCGTTCTAAATAGAGCGAGATCAAGACGGTCAAAATCGAGATGACGGCAGGTAATGCTTGAATCCGTCCGTCTTCGATATTCAACAATCCTTTCATGACGGATCCCGACAGCTGTGCCGACAGCAATAACATATAAACACCAATGACTTGTGGAGTGAAGAGCGGAACTAAGCGTCGTAAGACACCTGTCACCGTCAAGATGATACAGATGATTCCGCTGAGTAAGAGTAAGAATCCGAGCGATTGTAGCGTGTTCGAATAACTGCCGTACAGTGTGACACCAATCGATGAATAGAGAGCGAATACTCCCCACCAAATTCCAGCAGGACCTTCCATGATTGGAAGACGGTGTCCGAGTAGGACTTGAAATAGACTTAAGATGGCAAATACGAATAGACAACGAGATAAAAAGGAAAGCGTCTCGGCACCCGAGAGTTCAAACGATGCTGCGATGGCAAGGGGTGGGGCAATGTTGGTACAGATGATGAATAAAAACCATTGAATCGTAGACACAAGGGTACGCGGCAAAACGTAAATCTCCTTTCGAAAAAACAATAGTGACTTTATCTTAAACCAATTCATGAAAAAGAGATAGGGATGCTTACAATGACTGAAAATTCTATCATTTGTTTTCATATGTGATTTAACACATAATAATGGGTATAACGCTATAGGGAGGGAATGACATGAAAAAATGGAGTAAACGAATCCTTGGAACGATTGTTGCAGTACTTGCGCTACTCGTATTTGCCTTTATGATTTGGGCACAATTCGATTATGACGCTTCGCAGCAAGCGGCGTCTTACGTGGAGACGGAAACACCACGTGAAGTCACGTTTGGAAAAGAGACGAGTGACGTCGGATTCATCTTTTATCAAGGGGCAAAAGTCGATGCAGCTGCTTACAGTTATTATGGTAATCAACTAGCGAAAGATGGACATTTTGTCATCATACCGAAGCTACCGTTTCGGATTGCCTTGCTCGATGCAAACGAAGGACTCGATATCGTCGAGGAATATCCGCAGGTCAAAAAGTGGTATCTGATCGGGCATTCACTAGGTGGAAGCGCGGCTTCGACAATCATCGAACAACATTCGAAGATTAAAGGAATCATCTTCCTCGCATCCTATCCGATTGATTCGATTGATGTGCCCTCACTAACGGTCTATGGTGGACAAGATGGTGTCTTACCAATCGCTGATATCGAAAAAAGTAAGCAGAATGTTCGAAAAGATGCGGTATTCCATGAAATCAAACAAGGAAATCATGCGAACTTTGGTATGTATGGACCACAAAAAGGGGACAACAGGAGCCCATTGACGTCAAAAGAGCAACAAGATGAGGCGTTAGACGAAATCAAACAATTTATCGATATGCCTTGATCGATTCTTTAGGAAGAAACGATTCATCAACCAAACGAAAAAGACGGAGAGATTCCGGCACTGCGTCCGGAATCTCTCCGTCTTTTTTTACGGATTTAACTCAAGCGATGAGCGACTTCATCAAGTGTTGGCAAGGCAGCCATTGCACCTTTGACGGAAGCAGCAAGCCCACCTGAAATCGCTGCGAATCGTCCGATATCATGAAGTTCATCTGCTGACCAAGCGAATGAAAAATCACGTAACGCACACTGATAGAGTAACCCGGACATGAAAGCATCCCCAGCTCCTGTCGTATCAATCGCGTCGACCGTAATCGCATCGATGACAGCCATCGCGTGATCCGTATACAGAATCGACCCTTCACTTCCACGCGTGATAGCGAGAAGACGGATCGGGTATTCAGCTAACAATTCGGCAGCCCCGTCATCAAGGTCTGTTTGTCCTGTTAAAAACGTTAACTCTTCCTCGGCGAGTTTGACGATTTGTGCATCCGGTAGGACGGACCGGATCGTCGTCCGTGCTTCATCGAGATTTGGCCATAACGATTCACGCAAGTTCGGATCATACGAGACAGGCACTTGGTGTTCTTTCGCACGAGCGATAGCTGTTCGTGTAGCGTTTACGGCTTCACCAGTGATCAAAGAGATAGAGCCGATGTGTAATAAATCGACAGACTCGAAGTCCTCTGGTACATGTGTTTCGTGAAAATGCATATCAGCGCGTTCCGCATTGATGAACTCAAATGACCGCTCGCCATCCTGCCCATTCGTGACGAGGACAAGACCTGTCTTTTGTGTTGAATCATGGATGAGGTAATCCGTGCGGACGCCATAGTGATGTAACGTATCTTTCAAGAAGTGGCCCATCGAATCATCTCCGACCGCTCCAAGAAAATAACTGTCTGCGCCTAATCGAGCGAGTCCGACGGAGACATTGGCAGGAGCACCCCCAGGATTTTTTTGAAATGTCATGTTCTCGGCATCAAGAGGAATCAAATCAATCAGTGCTTCCCCTAAACTAAAGATTTTCATACGTAGAACTCCTTTCAAGGTCGGGACGAATCCGTTCAATGTGTAAAGCCATATAACCAATTTCTGATTCAGGGACACGCGTATCGAGTTCGACTGCCAGCCAGTCTCCCATCTGATTCGCACAGGCGTAGGCGTCTGCATAACGGGTTTTGACAGCTGATAGAATTACGTCATCCATGTCGTGTAACGTTTCTCCCTGTTCGATCCGAGCGAGGACCAATTTCATATGCGTGAAGAAACGATAGTACGTCATCGACGATGTTTCGATCGTTTTTCCAAAAAAGACTTCAATCTGTTCACGCAGTTCATTGAGTAACGTGACCGTCTGCAAAGCAGTTGCCATGTTCGGATGAGTCTGGCGTGCATTATATAAGTGAAGCGCGATGTTCGCTGCTTCTTCTTTAGGGAGGGTGAACTGTAACGCGCGTTCGATTTCAAGGACTGCCCATTCTCCGATCGCATATTCTGGTCCATATAAAAGACGAATCTCTTCTGCTAGTCTATTATGCACGACGAGTTGTTCACGTGCTAGCCGTACGGCATGAGCGAGGTGATCCGTCAGACTGACATGAATATAGTCATGAAACGGCGTCTGAAGTTCACCTTCTGCATGCGAGATGATGCGTTCGGATAAGTCGATGATCTCAAGTGGTGTCGTCGTCAGAATCTCTTTGAACTGTTCCGCATTTTCAAACGAAGGGATGAACATTTTTTCGATCTTCGTCGCTTGGATCGGATCTTTTTTCTTTTTTCCAAAGGCGATACCGGGTCCCATGATGATGCGTTCTTGTCCATTTTCTTTAACGACAACTGCATTGTTGTTGAGGATTTTATGAATAATCAGCCTGACGTCCTCCTTTCCAGTCTTTTCTTTATTATAAAGCGAACGTAGAGCTTTGCGAACCGACAAATGCGACCACCGAGTCAGTGGACCCGGTTTGGTCGCATGAAGGATTAAGCAGCAATGTCTGTTTCTTTTTGTTTACGTGCATCAAGACGCATCAAGACGACAGTCGAAACAAAAGCAGTGACGACCGCAATCGCGAATCCAACGAGGTAGTTGATCAAATTCGTTGCACCGAGCGGGGTGACGATCGCGATCATCGGGATTCCAGTTAGTCCGTAGGCGTTCGCCGCGACTTGCGTCAAGACGACATAACCGCCACCAATCGCACCACCGATTGCACCACCGATGAATGGTTTTCCAAGACGTAAGTTGACGCCGTAGATGACAGGTTCCGTGATACCGAGAAAGGCTGAGAACGCAGACGGTAGGGCAAGTGCTTTGAGTTTGACGTTCTTTGTCAAGAAGTAGACGGCAAGTCCGGCACCGCCTTGAGCGACGTTCGCCATCGACCAAATCGGTAAAAGGAAGTTCTTTCCGATACTTTTATCGGCAAGTAACCCTGCTTCGATTGCATGGAAACTGTGATGCATCCCAGTGATGACAATCGTCGAGTAAAGTCCACCAAAGAGGAGACCAGCGACGACTGAGAACTGTTCGTAGAAGAAGACGAGTACGAATGAGATTCCTTTCCCGAGCAACGTTCCGATTGGACCGATGACGATCAATGCTAGGAAACCAGTGACGAGGACCGTAACGAATGGTGTGACGAGTAAGTCGAGCGTTTCAGGTGTTCGTTTCCGGACTTGTTGTTCAATCTTTGCCATGACCCAGACAGTTAAGAGAACCGGGAAGACCGTTCCTTGGTATCCGATTAACTCGATGTTCATTCCGAGGAATTTCATGACTTCAGGATCACTGTTCCCAAGTGTCCATGGATTCAAGAGGGACGGGTGTGTCATAATCCCCCCGATGACGGCACCGAGATACGGATTTGCACCGAATTCACGAGCTGCCGAGAAACCGATCAGAATCGGTAAGATGATGAAGGCTGAAGACGAGAACATATCAAGTAGTTGAACAATCGGCGAATCGCCCTCGACCCAACCGAATGCTTTGATCATACCGAGTAATCCCATCAAGAGACCAGCTGCGACAATGGCCGGAATGAGTGGAACGAAGACGTTCGAAAGGGAACGGGCAAGACGGGCGAACGGGTTTAATTTTTGAGATGCAGCCTTTTTAACGTCGAGTGGCTCTTCTCCATCGACTTTCACACCAGCGAGTGGTGCAAACGCAGCGAATACCTTATTAACGGTACCGGTCCCGAAGATGATTTGATATTGACCAGAGCTCGAGAAGGCACCACTTACACCATCCAAATCTTCAAGTGCCGCTTGATCTACCTTTGATTCGTCATGTAAAACAAGGCGTAAGCGTGTCGCACAGTGAGCGGCAGTAATGATGTTCTCGCGTCCACCGACAAGTTCAAGTACACGTTTAGCAGTTTGTTGATAGTCCATCTGAAAAGTCCTCCTTTTTTCGTGAAACACGCTAGATGAGACAAAAAAAAGGCAAGACCGAACGACACCTCTCCTAAGAAGGTGTCATTTCGGTCTTGCCAGCCATACTGTCACAATCCGCACTATTGATTTGATTTCATCATAAAGCAGAAAAGAAAGCGTTGTCAACAATCAATTTTCATTTTTTTGAATCCGAATATCAACCTCAACCCCGTAGTGATCGGAAACGACGGGTCCGTGAATCCCATCGAAGACGACACCGACGCGCTCGACATCGATCTTTCGGTTCGATAAGACAAGATCGATGCGTAATCCTTGTTGATTGTCTTCCCATCCATCGATGTTGCCATCGATCGTTTCAATCCCGACCGTTTCCTTAGCAAGCAGAAAAACGTCATGTAATCCTCGTTGCATCATATAGTCATACCCTGTATTTCGTTCTAAGGCATCATTGTTGAAATCCCCGAGGAAAAACGTCCATTCAAGTGGATCCATCCGAGCCATCAAGTGGTTGAATTGTTCCTGGAACGGCTCGACTTCATCTGCCCACCAGCCGAGATGACAGGTATTGAACGTGATGGGTGTTCCGTCGACTTGGATCGTGGCACGGACGATCTTCCGTGATTTCCAATCGAGTGTATCCTGACTACGGCTGACATAATAACTGTCTGACTTCAAGATCGGGTGTTTCGTCAATAAGGCGAGTCCTTCTTCGTATTTATCGTATCCGATATGGGCAAAATCCCAGATGAGGGAGTAGGTTTGACCTTGTTCCTTTAAGGCTTGCTGAATTAAATAAGCAAAATTATCATTACGCACCTCATCATGGACGATCGGTGTATCCATTAATTGACTGACTTCTTGCAGTGCGATTACATCATAATCTTGTGCGAGGATCTGTTGGACGATCTGCTTTAATTTTTCGAGTGGCTGTTCTTCTTGCCACGAATGACAGTTCAATGTGAGTAGACGCATGAGTGATCCTCCTGATTTTTCAAATAAGAAAGGTGAAACTCTTATGAAAGAGCTTCACCTTTAGGTAGTTCCCTAATCTCGCAGGTTTATGCGCCGATCCGGTCTTGGATATCTGATTTTAAGATATCGGCTTTTGGACCGTAGATGGCTTGCACGCCATTGTTCTTAAGGATCAGACCAAGTGCACCGTTTGCTTTCCAGTCCGCTTCTTGTGCGACAAGCGCTGGATTCTTAACGGTGACACGAAGACGTGTCATGCAGGCATCGACGTCTTCGATGTTCTGCTGTCCACCCAGTAAATCAATGATTTGAGAAGCTTGTGAACCATCGGCAGGAGCGGATGTCGCAGCAGCCTCATCTGAAGCTTCAGTAGTCGATACGTTGATATCGTCCAGATAGTTCCCGTTACGACCTGGTGTCGCATAGTTGAACTTCTTGATGACGAAACGGAAAGTAAAGAAGTTCAAGAAGAAGAAGAACACACACACACCGATGAAACGAATTAAGTCACCAATCAAACCAGCTTTTGCAATCAATGGAATGCGTGTCAGAAGTTCGATCGCACCAAACGCATGAATCCGAAGATGCATGACATCCGCTAGTGCGAAGGCAACACCTGTTAGTACAGCATAGATGACGTAAAGAACAGGAGCGATGAACATGAACATGAACTCGATTGGCTCTGTGACACCTGTCAAGAAGACAGCGAGTCCTGCAGATAGGAAGACCGGTTTGTATGCTTTTTTCTTATCTTCATCGACTGACATGTACATTGCGACAGCAATACCGATCAATGAAGCAAGTGATGTGACGACTTGTCCTTCTTTGAAGCGGGCAGGAACGACACTGTTGATTAAGTCATTGTATCCTTGTGTGTTACCGGCTTGCTTTAAGTTGACAAGGTCAGTGATCCAAGCGAGCCAAAGCGGATCTTGACCAGCAACCGTCGATCCTTGAGCAGCACCTGTCAAGATTTTGTACGTTCCACCTAATTCCGTGTAGTTCATCGGTACAGTCAACATATGGTGCAGACCGAACGGAAGTAATAGACGTTCCAGTGTACCGTATACGAACGGTGCAATGATCGGTGCAGAATCACGTGAAGAGGCAATCCAGCGCCCGAAGTCATTCAACAATCCTTGGACGAACGGCCAAACGAGTGACAATGCGAATGCTGCAACAACCGATCCACCGATGACGACGAATGGAACAAAACGTTTTCCGTTAAAGAAGGCGAGCGCATCTGGCAATTTACTGAAGTTATAAAATTTATTAAAGAGAACGGCACCAAGGAAACCAGAAATGATTCCGACGAAGACCCCCATGTTAAGCGCAGGTGCCCCTAAAACTGAAGTGAAATAATCTTTTACGATGAGCTCAGAACCAAGCAATGAATTGACCGTTGCTTTTGGGTCCGCGATCATGTCAGCATTGACGCCAAAGATAGCGCCTGTGACACGGTTGATCAAAATGAAGGCGAGTAACGCTGCGAACGCACCACCAGCACGTTCTTTTGCCCACGATCCACCAATCGCGACAGCGAATAAGACGTGGAGATTCGTAATAATAGCCCAACCTAAATCCTCAACGATCCGGGCAATCGTTTGCATTAATACGATGTCGCCTCCGTACATGCCGATCAGTTTCCCGACCGAGATCATGATTCCTGCAGCAGGCATAACAGCGATGACGACCATCAACGCTTTACCGAGTTTTTGCCAAAAATCGAACGAAATAGCATTTTTCAAGATCATTCACTCCTTTTGGATCTCTTTTTCTCTAATATTTGTGTAAGAACAGTGCAATAATGTAAGCGATTAATGCAACCGTTTGCATATAAAATTGTAAGCGATAACTTTTTAAAAAGCTAGTGTTTTATAAGAAAAACATTCGGAAATTTATTTCAGTGGAAAAATGACAGTTCGGAAAGGTATTCAAATTAAAAAAAAAAGAGAAAAAGGCTACAGTGAACATTGTTTGGTTTCAAAAAAGAAAAGATGTTGGGCGGATGAAAGAATGGATTCAACCGATCGGGCAGTACGGTCAGCGGATTCGTACATTACGAGAACGTCATCAGTTAGATCAGCATACATTAGCTGAATTGACTAAAATGACACTTGAGATGATTCAATGTATCGAAAATAGCATTGTGAATCCGTCTTTTTCGATGATTGAGCGGCTGGTCCGTGCTTTGCAGATTCCTTCGGATCATTTGTTACGGCATATTTATATTTGGTCATCTGAAGTCATCTGTCAGCACGATCGTACGACCTTGATCGACATCCCATCGAGTTAATGGGTATGAAAAAGAGGAACGGTGGAAAAGTCCACTGTTCCTCTTTTGAGCGTTTAACGATTATCGACAGTCTCAGGATAGAGATCGTGATTGAATAGACGATGTTCTGCCATTCGTTCATATTTTGTACCAGGTTTTCCGTAGTTGTAGTACGGGTCAATCGAAATTCCCCCACGTGGCGTAAATTTCCCCCACACTTCGAGGTAGCGCGGTTCCATCAATTTCACGAGATCTTTCCCGATGACGTTGATGCAGTTCTCGTGGAAATCACCGTGATTACGGAAGCTGAATAGATACAATTTAAGTGATTTCGATTCGACGAGTTTTTCATCCGGGATATACGAAATGTAGATCGTCGCGAAGTCCGGTTGATTCGTAATCGGGCAAAGGCTCGTAAATTCTGGTGCATTGAATTTTACGAAGTAATCATTTTCCGGATGGCGGTTCGGGAATGCTTCGAGAACTTCGGGTTGGTATTCGAAAATGTATGGAACGGCTTTTTGGCCGAGTAACGATAAGTCGTTTAGATCTTCAGGGCGCATGAATCATTTCTCCTTAGACGCCACGATCGTTCGCGAAAACGAGGGCGTGTAGTTGTGGTAGGACACGTGCGTGATTAAAACGTTCATCACGAGCAACGCGTTCCCAAAGTGTTTTTAAATCGTGTAGCATCCGTGGGGCGATCGTACCTTCTTCGTGCGGATCCGGATTTCCGAGTGATAGATAGAGCGTTTTTAAGGCATATCGCTCTGAAATCATCGCCGCGAAATCAAGATCTGCTTCATCAAAAATGACGATTTTAACGGCACGCTGTTGTTCTGGTAGACGCTTGAAAAAAACATCCAAACGATCAAAATCGATGTTCATGCCACTTGAAGGCGGTTTAGGACTGAGTGTGACGTCATCGATATCAAGTAACCAATTTTGCCAGTAAGAACCTTGTGTCTCAACCGACATCGTGATGTTTCGTTCTTTTAATGCCTCAACCAGCGTACCGATCGAAGCATGAAGTAACGGGTTCCCACCAGAAATCGTGACATGTCCGTAAGAGCCGAGTGCATCGAGGCGTTCCATGATCGTCTCTGCCGTCAAGAGTTCAGGTTTTTCAGAACCATCCCATGTGAAGGCGGAGTCACACCATGAACAGGAATAGTCGCAGCCACCGGTTCGGACGAACATCGTCTTTTGACCGATTGATCGTCCTTCCCCTTGGAACGTTGGTCCGAAAATCTCGAGAACCGGAATTTTTGGCGTTTTCGTTAAGGCACTCATGCTTCGTTCATCCACTCACGACGGACTTCAGCAAAAGCAGTCGGCGTCTCATAAAGTTTGACGAATTCGACACGAAGTCCACGTTCGTCTGGAAGGTGTTGTCCGAGCGTCTCAAAAATCCACGCCGCCATGTTTTCAGCTGTCGTATTCATGTATGGTAATGATTCATTTAAATAACGGTGATCGAGAAGTGGTTCGAGATGTGTTTTAAAGATTTTCTTAAGATCACCAAAATCAAGTGTCATACCGCGGTGATCAAGAAAACCACTGATGCCCATATCGACATGGTACGTATGACCATGAAGCGCACGGCATTTCCCATCGTAATCATATAGGTGGTGTGCTGCGTCAAACGTTAATTTTTTTACGATCATGACGCGGGATTTCGTATAGATAAGCGAGTCGCCAGTCGGGCGCTCGACCGTTTCAGGTGCTTCGTAATTGAATGTCATGTGTGTTGAACCTCCTTGATGTATGCATCTAATCCATTTTTTCGTAATTCACAGGCCGGGCATTCGCCGCAACCATCTCCAATGACGCCGTTGTAACACGTCAACGTGCGATTTCGAACGAAATCAAACGCACCGAGCGAGTCGGCAAGCGCCCACGTTTCTTTTTTGTCGAGCCACATGAGTGGCGTGTGCAGTACGAATGGATAGTCCATTGCAAGGTTCAATGTCACATTCAGTGACTTGATGAAGGCATCACGGCAGTCTGGGTAACCAGAAAAGTCCGTTTCACATACGCCAGTGACGATATGACGGATTCCGCGTCCTTTCGCGAGGACGGCTGCGAACGAAAGAAACAGGTGGTTCCGTCCATCTACAAAAGTAGAAGGGAGACCATCTTCGTTCGTCGTGATGGTTTGGCTGTGGTCAGTCAAGGCGTTACTCGTTAGTTGACTGAGAAGAGAGAGATCAAGCTCATGGTGTTTGACACCGAGCTCAGAGGCGATGTCGCGTGCGACTTCGAGTTCTTGTGCATGACGTTGTCCGTAATTAAACGTCACGACTTCGACTTCTTCGTACTGTTTCAGTGCCTGAAACAGACAAGTCGTTGAGTCTTGGCCGCCACTGAAGACGACAAGAGCACGTTCGTTTTTCATAATGTACACTTCCATTCCTAGTTTTTATAACGGAGGAGGTTACGAACTCCGGAGACGTAGTCTCAACTATTCACACTAGCAGAAGCCATCAAAAAAGTCGACGTTTTCTAATGAAGGCCAAAAAAGAGATGCTGATTGTCGCTCGGACGATCGGCATCTCTTAATAGGAAATTACAGCGGATAGTGGTAATAGCGTTCTTTGACGAGCAGGTCACGGATGTTCGAGTCTTCCGAGATGACTTTCATCAAACCACCTGTTTGAGAAGCGTGTGCTTCGAGTGCCTTGATCTTTTGATCCGTATAGGCACTGACATCGTGAATGAATGTTCCTTCTCCAAGCTCTTCTTTCGTATTGTTCGCAAAAGCGACCGCAAGGAACTCAGGGCGATTGGCAGGATCCATCATCCGAAGGGCACGAACGACGGCGCGAGCTGTCGCTTCGTGATCGGGATGGACCGCGTAACCCGGATAAAATGAAATCAAGCGAGTCGGGCGCGTCTGTTGAATCAACGTAAAGATACGGTCAGCAAGTGCCGCTTCATCCTCGAATTCAACGGTCTTATCGCGAAGTCCCCACATTTGGAGATCCGAAATCTTCATTTTTTCAGCTGCATCGATCAACTCACGTTTGCGAATCGTTGCGAGCTGTTCCCGGTTCGTAAAGACAGGGCGTCCCATGTTACGGCCCATCTCACCGAGCGTCAAACAAGCATATGTGACAGGACCACGATTTTCTGCGTGCTCGATGATCGTACCAGCAGAACTGAAGGCTTCGTCATCCGGGTGAGGGAAGACGACGAGTAAATGATCTTCGTGTGTCATGCGTCTACCTCCTCTGCACCTTGAGCAAATGGTGTCGGGCTAAGTTCAAAAGCAATCGCAAGACGTCCTTCGACATCGTGACCGGCAATCAACAATTGATCCCCAGCAAATTCGAAATCAGTTAATCCCTCACCGTATAACCAGCCGTGTACAAGTTTCAAACCGATCCGGTAAGGACCGTTTCCTGTGATCAAACCACGTTCGTAAGTGATTTCCGCATTACGGAAAAACATCCCTGCGCTATGGAAGGTCGGATCTTGGTGCGTCGCGTAGGCACCGTTCGTCGTCTCAACGTGTACGTATAACGGTGTATTCGCATGTTCGTCGATATAACGCTGTATCTCTTGTAAATCAATGGCTTGCATAAATCATTCTCCTCTCCTATACAGAAAGAAGTCCGCGGATATCGCGGACTTCTTAAGCGGATCAAGACTGGACTGTACGATGTGCAGCGTGATCAGTTGGTCCGACGTATTCATTCAAACGGAATGAATGACGAATCGCAGAAGTGATAAAAGATTTTGCTGTACGGACAGCAGCTTCTACCGATGCACCTTTTGCGAGTTCGGCCGTGATTGCTGCAGAGTACGTGCAGCCGGCACCGTGCGTGTACGGTGTCTCGATTCGTTCGTCCTCAATCAGGATAAACTCTTTTCCGTCATAAAGCACGTCAACTGCTTGTGGATGGTCAATCTTACTGCCACCTTTAACAAGAACGTATTGCGCACCTTTTTCATGAATCCGCGCTGCTGCAAGTTTCATTTCGTCTATCGTTGCTGGCGTTTTACCAAGACCCGATAATTGACCTGCTTCAAAGACGTTCGGTGTGACGACTGTCGCAAGTGGTGTCAAGATATCACGAAGTGCGTTCGCTGTATCAGGGTTTAGCACCTCATCCTCGCCTTTACAGACCATAACAGGATCGATGACGACGTTTTGGACGCCGGATGATTTGATTTTTTCGGCAACGGCTTCAATGATTTCGACAGTCGGGAGCATTCCCGTCTTCATCGCATCAACACCAATACCTCCAAGGACCGTGTGGATTTGTGTCCGGACGAGTTCTGTGTCGATTGGGTAAACCGCATGATGCCAAGAGTGATCAGGATCTTGAGCGACGATGACCGTCAAGGCATTCATTCCGTAGACGCCAAGTTCTTGGAACGTCTTTAAATCAGCTTGAATGCCAGCTCCACCACTCGTGTCGGAACCAGCAATCGTTAAGGCTTTACGTTTTGTCATGGGGCATTCCTCCTAAAGAAATAGACAATCCTTCTTGTTCTTCATGATAGCGAATTATGGGAAAAACAACAACTGTCGACGCTTCTAGCGTAGACAAAACCCCACCTATCTTGAATAGGCGGGGTGCGTACTTATTTAATGAATAAGAAGTCGAGAATATAGTAGATCATAGCAGCTAAAGCCATTGAAATCGGCAATGTGATGACCCATGTGATAAGCATGCGTTGCGCTGTTCCCCACTTGACACCTTTCTTACGGTGCGATGTACCTACACCTAAGATGGCAGATGAGATGACGTGTGTCGTCGAAACAGGAAGATGAATCGCCGTTGCACCAAAAATGATTGCTGCTGATGTTAAGTCAGCTGCTACACCATTGACTGGACGGATTTTCATAATTTGACCACCGACGGTTTTGATGATGCGCCATCCACCGACAGATGTTCCGAGACCCATTGCGATCGCACAGGAAAGTTTAACCCAAGTGGCAACTTCGTGATCCGTTTGGAAACCAGACGAAATCAAAGCGAGTGTGATGATCCCCATCGCTTTTTGCGCATCATTCGTACCGTGTGTGTACGATTGTAATGCAGCAGTTGCGATTTGGACGTGGCGGAAGCGACGATTCGTTTTCGCCAAATTTCCTTTTTTGAAGATGATTTTAAAGACTGCATATACGATGAAACCGAGTGTAAAGGCGAGTACTGGTGAAATCAGCAAAGCTTCAACGATTTTCAAGAACCCTTTTGCTTCGATGCCACCAAATCCAACAGAGGCAACAGCTGCACCAGCAATCGAACCAATCAGTGTATGCGACGAACTTGACGGAATACCAAAGTACCAAGTCAAGAGATTCCAAGCAATGGCTGAAATCAAGGCAGCGATGACGACATAGCTCCCGTGTTCAAGTGTTGACGGGTCAACGATGTCACCAGAGATCGTTTTTGCGACTCCAGTGAATGTGATTGCACCTAGGAAGTTCATCGATGCAGCCAAAATGATGGCATGGCGTGGTTTCAAAGCGCGAGTCGATACAGCAGTCGCGATTGAGTTCGCTGTATCGTGGAAACCGTTGATGAAGTCGAAGCTAAGTGCGAGAATCACGATTATGGCGGTGATGATAAACAGGCTATCCATCTCGTTAGCTCCTCACTTAAGCGTTTTTCATGATGATCGTTTCAATGACGTTAGCTGCGTCTTGGCAGTAGTCCGCGATTGATTCGAGCGATTCATAGATTTCTTTGTATTGAATGATTTTAATTGGATCTGTTTCTGTTGCGAACAATGCTTTGATTGATTTACGGCGTAAGTTGTCACAAATCGTCTCTTGTTCTTTGATTTTAATGACGTGTTCACGCATCGGTTGCAATTTACGTGCAACAAGAAGATCCATTGACGTTGCGAGTTCTGAAACAGCGATGTTGATTTCATCAACGAACTTAATCATGTGCTCGTCTGCTTGAACGATATTGTAGATTTCGAAAATAGCAGAACATTCTTCAAAGCCATCTAAGACGTCATCGAGTGCGTTAGCGAGTGCGAGTAAGTCTTCGCGATCGATTGGCGTGATGAACGCGTTGTTCAAGTCGATGATCAACTGATGCATCAAATCGTCCCCAGCTGTTTCGAAGTCTTTTACTTTATGTGCAAATTCTTTTACATCCGCGATGCCGTTGATTTTAAAGTCAACGAAGAATTGCGAAGTCGTTTTTAAGTGTCCTGCGATTTCTGATAATTTAACTGCGAATGGATCTTGTTTTTTACTAAACATTTCTTCTGCCTCCATATTAAGAACAAGAATAGAATAGTGAAGCAACTTCACGAGTTCGATTGTAGCAGACGGTATTGTAAAAGAATACATTTATGAAGCGTCTTTACGAAATCTTAATAAATCTTAATATGAAGGTGATTGTAGATTTAATAAATTATCTGACAATAGGAGATTACATGTGTACTTAATTGAAATAGGTTGGATTGCGTTGTGATTACAAGCGAATGTCTTGTGATTGTAAGAATAAAAGCGCATCAGAAGTGGGAAAAGAGGATATGGCGTATGAAAATCGAATGATATGATTAAGTCTGCGTAATTAGGTAAAAGAGGAGGATTTTATTATGCTCGTTCAAAGTTTATGTATCCCGAAGCACCAATGTGTCACGATTTCCGAAACAGCGACGATCCGTGAAGCGCTTGACACGCTTGAAAAAACCGGATACCGATGTGTCCCGGTTCTTAGTCAGACAGGACAGGATTTCAAGGGGAATATCTATAAGATGCACATTTATCGTCATGGGATGAATGGTGGCAGTTTAGACGACAATGTCATGTCGCTGATTAAGAATACATCCAAATACATCTATACAGGAAGTAATTTCTTTGAAGTCTTCTTCTCAATTAAGGAATTACCGTATATTGCGGTCTTAAATGACGACGGTCATTTCTTCGGTATCTTACCGCACGGGAAGATGCTTGGAATGCTTGAGGAAGCGTGGAATCGTGATTCGGGAAGTTACGTCTTAACGGTAGCCTTAAGTGAACAAAAAGGGGCGCTCGAGAAAATTTCGAAGATCGTTAACAAATATTCAACGGTGGCGAGTCTGATGACTCTCGATGCAAAGAGTAGTGTCATGCGTCGCGTATTAATTACGTTACCAACGGATTGTGACGAGAAGACGAAGAAAAAAATCGTGAAGAAACTTGACGACAAGGGTCTTCGTGTCGTCGCTGTTGAAGATTTAGCTGTTCGTGTATAATGGACCCGCATAAGACCAGTCATGACTGGTCTTTTTTTGAGGGAAAGGAAGGATAGACGATGAAACTATTAGTAGTAGGAGCAGGTGCGATGAGTGAGGCGCTCGTTCAAGGGTGGGTCGCTTCTGGATTTAAGCGTGAGGACATTACGATGACGAATCGCAGTGGTGGAGCACGCTTGACGGAAGTCGCGGCGCGACACGGCATTCAAACAGTCGAGCAAGAAGATGTCTCCTTATATGATGTCGTCATGCTTGGCATGCAACCCGATGGTGTACTTGCCTACGTAGCAAACCAACAATGGACGCATCAAACGATCGTTTCGATTGCGGCTCATATTACACCGGACGAAATCGAACGGTTAACGGAACGTCCGACAGTTGCTGTCATGCCGAATACACCCGTTGCCCATCGATTAGGAATGACTGGACTATGGTTCGGCTCACGCGTGAACGAAGAGATCCGAAGTGTAGTCGAGGCATTATTTGAACGTGTCGGAGAAATCGCGGAGGCAAATGAAACAACGATGCCAGCGTTCATGGCGGCAGCTGGATGTAGTCCAGCATTCTTCTATGAAATCGTAGCTGGTATGGTACCAGTTTTGACGGATGCCGGTTTTGAAGAGGGAAATGCACGTCGAATCGTTGCTCAAGCGATGAAAGGTTCAGCTGAAATTCTCATGCGTTCTAATGAGAGCACAGATCGTCTCATTGCTGACGTTGCAGCACCTGGTGGACCGACGGATCGTGGTGTCCAAGTGTTACGGGAGCGTCACCTGTTCGAAACGATGCAAGCGGCGCTACGAGAGAGTGCACGTGAAGCAAACGAATAATCCACTTCAGAACGCTTACGTATAATAAAATGCGTAAGCGTTTTTTTTGTTCACGAAAGTTTCACGTGAAACATAAGCAAAGCGATTGCATCTCGAAATGAGAATCCGTACACTATAAAAAGAAACCGTCCAGACGGTACAGTAAAATAGATAGGAAAAGGGGGAGGCTTTTGGCTAGTGCAAAAGCACAAGAGACACGTCGCCGGATTCTTGAAGCAACGACAGCGATCATATTGCAACAAGGCTTTACTCAGCTAACGCTCGATGAAGTCGCGAAACAGGCAAATGTCTCGAAAGGTGGACTATTGTATCATTTTGCTTCGAAAGAAGCGTTGCTGATGGGAGTCATCGAAGCGCAAGAAGCACGTCAATTTGAACTGTACGAACAGCATCAGTTGACGATGGGACCGATGGAAGCGTTCGTGACGTTGCAAATCCAGCAGCAAGAGGAATTCCACCTCGACATGGATGCGCTTCTTTACTTATTGTCCTTGTTAAAGGATCACGCGACGTTCGTCGAGGAACGAAAGCGACAAGTTGAGCATTTCTTCCGCCAACTGACAGAACAGATGGATCCGGTTGAGGTGTTATCGATTCGTTTTACATTAGACGGTTTGAAACTGTCGGAGCATTTTCAGTTCGGTGCACCTTCTCCGACTATCCGACAACGATTGATTCAGCAATTAATAGAACGTGCACGACAATTAGACAAGCAAATTGAAGAGTGAAGGAGAACCATACGATGAAAAAGATCATCCAGTTTTCGGTGAACAATAAGTTTGCCCTCTGGCTTATGACGATCATCATCACAGTTGCCGGTATTTATGCGGGAACATCGATGAAGCTTGAGACATTGCCAGACATCACGACACCAACCGTGTCCGTGACGACGATTTATCCGGGTGCTACACCAGAACAGGTTTTAGATGAAGTCAGTCGAGAACTTGAAAGTAAGGTCGAAAATTTACCAGGTGTCGATACTGTACGTTCGACGTCCTTCCAAAATGCATCGAACTTACAAATTGACTACAACTTCAGTACAGACATGGAAGAAGCAGAGCAAAAGGTAAAAGAAGCTCTTTCAAACGTAGAACTACCAGAAGGTGTCCAAGAGCCACAAGTATCACGGATTTCCTTTGATGCATTTCCAGTCATCGGATTCGCTGTCTCAGACAAGGAACGCTCTCTGTCTGAGTTGACGAAACTCGTCGAAAACGAACTTCAACCGAAGCTTGAGGGAATCGAAGGTGCTCAAACGGTTCAAGTTGCAGGTCAAGAAATTCGTCGAATTGAGATTCAATTTGATGAGAAAAAACTCGAACGTTACGGTTTAACAGAAGAGAATGCGAAACAATTAATTCAAGCTAATGATTCACGTTTAGCGCTTGGTTTGTACGAGCTAGGAGATAAAGAACAGGCAGTTGTACTAGATGGAAAAGCAACGACGGTCAAAGAATTAAAAGATCTTCGTCTTCCATATACACCGCCAGAAGCGAATACTCCTGAAGCAGGGCAAGCAGGGCAAGCAGGGCAAGCAGGGCAAGCAGGGCAAGCAGGGCAAGCAGGGCAAGCAGGGCAAGCAGGGCAAGCAGGGCAAGCAGGGCATCCCAAACGACACCGTTGACAGGTGCTACGTCGGGACAAGCAACTCAAGCACCAACACAAGTACCAACACAAGTACCAACTGTCACGTTGTCGCAAGTCGCGACGATTGAAGACAAAGGGATTGAAGAATCGATTTCTCGTTCGAATGGCGAAAGATCGATCGGTGTTCAAGTGACGAAATCGCAGGACGCAAATACGGTTGATGTCGTCAATGGCGTCAAGCAGACGATTAAAGACTTTGAAAAAGAAAACGGTTCGGTCAATGCATCTGTGACACTTGATCAAGGAAAACCAATCGAGGAATCCGTTTCAACGATGATTAGTAAGGCACTGATTGGTGCATTATTTGCCATCGTCATCATTTTGCTGTTCCTTCGAAACATCAAATCAACGATCATCGCAGTCATTTCGATTCCACTATCTCTTCTGATGGCGATTCTTGTGCTGAAGCAGATGGATATTTCTTTAAATATCATGACGCTTGGGGCAATGACGGTCGCAATTGGTCGAGTCGTTGATGATTCCATCGTCGTCATCGAAAATATTTACCGTCGTTTGACGGATCCGACAGAAAAGTTAAAAGGAAAAGAACTGATCATCAGTGCAACACGAGAAGTATTCATTCCAATCGCATCGTCAACGGTCGTTACGATTGCTGTATTCTTACCGCTCGGATTTGTTACGGGATTCGTCGGAGAACTCTTCTTACCGTTCGCATTGACAGTCGTCTTTGCACTATTTGCGTCCTTGATCGTAGCGGTCACGGTCGTTCCGATGTTTGCGGACTCGCTCTTTAAGCGCGGTAAGGCACCAAAACCAGAAAAAGAAGAAGGTGGGAAGTTAGCGAACGGTTATCGTCGTATGCTGAATTGGTCGTTGAACCATAAATTCATCGTCTTTGGACTATCCGTCCTACTATTGATCGGAAGTTTTGCACTTGTACCAACAATTGGTGTCAACTTCTTGAATCAAGAAGGAGAAAAAACACTATATGTCACGTACAATCCAAAACCAGGACAAACGTTGGATGATTCGTTAAAAGCAGCTGATCAAGCAGAAGATTATTTCAACAAACAAAAAAATATCGACAATCTTCAGTTTACCGTCGGTGGAGAAAATCCATTGAACCCAGGGAATACAAAACAAGGTGTCTTCATCGTCCAGTATGATCCAGACACAGAAGATTTCGCAGATGTTAAACAGACAGCAATCAAGCAGTTGAATGCCGACATTCCGACAGGAGAATGGAAAGAGCAAGACTTTAGTGGTGGAGCTGCGTCGTCAGGTGTCTCGTACTCGATCTTCGCGAATAACATTGAAGATTTAGAAAAAGTTACACCGAAATTCGTCGATGCGATCGAAGGCGAAACGAAATATGTTCGAAAAGTAACGACAGATTTAAAAGAAGCTTATACGCAGTATACGTTCGAAGTCGATCAGCAAAAAGCGGCTGAGTTCGGTGTTTCAACAGCACAACTCGCACAAGGTATCGCGAATGTCCAAGGTGAGGAAAAACCACTTTCTACTATTAAGGTGGATGGGAAGGAACTCGATGTCATCGTTCCAAACGAACAAACGACATATGATTCGATACGAGACTTGGAAGAGACAGATGTCGTGACACCACTTGGTGTTCGTAAACTGTCCGATTTTGTTGAAGTGAAAAAAGGAACGACACCTGACTCACTCAACGAACGCGATGGAAAACTCGTTGCTACTGTGACAGCAGAACTGAAAACGGATAAAGCAACAGAAGCTTCTCAAGCGATTGAAAAATCCGTCAAGAATATCGATCGTCCAACGGGTGTCTCATATGAGCAAGGCGGAGTTACTGAACAGATCCAAGAATCATTCACACAACTCGGTCTAGCAATGGCAGCAGCTGTAGCCATCGTCTATCTCGTCCTTGTCATTACGTTCGGAGGAGCATTGACGCCACTCGTCATCTTGTTCTCACTTCCATTCGCAATCATCGGTGGGCTCGTTGCACTTCTGATTACAGGCGAGACGATTTCTGTATCGTCCTTAATCGGTGCCTTGATGTTGATTGGGATCGTCGTGACAAATGCGATCGTCTTGATCGACCGTGTCATTCATAAAGAAGCAGAAGGTTTATCGACGCGTCAAGCACTACTCGATGCAGCAGGTACACGTTTACGTCCAATCTTGATGACAGCCCTTGCGACGATCGGTGCCCTTGCACCACTCGCCCTTGGACTCGAAGGTGGCGCATTAATTTCAAAAGGATTAGGCGTGACGGTCATCGGTGGACTTACAAGTTCGACATTGTTGACACTTCTTATCGTTCCAATCGTGTACGAATTCTTAGCACGTTTCCGAAAAAAGAAGTCAATTGATTCTTGAAAAAACGATTAAATCACTAAAACGGACAGATATGCAGAAATGGCGAGAATAAGCCATTCAGCATATCTGTTTTTTTGTTTTGTTACAAAAGTATTACAAGAAAGAATTCGCGTTAAATAATTGTAACATGATGAAAATCTGGAACGTGATAGGATAAAAACAGAAATTATCTGACAATTCAAGTGCATATTATACTCATACATAAGAGGAGAATGAATCGATGAAAACTGTCACTCGCGTTTTGCTAACCTTAACGTTACTAATCAGTAGCTGGACACTCGTTCCGTCATCAACACAAGCCGCAACGAGTAAGAAAGTCACGATCTCCGTGGATGTGTTAAATATCCGAGCGAAAGCGACAGCATCGAGTAAGCGAGTCGGTCAATTGAAACTTGGACAGTCCGTGGAAGTGAGCGGAAAAGTGAAAGATTGGTACCAAATTCGTCATCAAGGAAAAACAGCGTATATCGCTTCGATGTATACGAAAGCATACAATGCAAAAGCAACAAAAGGATTGAGCAAAACAGGGTCAACAATCGTATCGGTAGCGGAAGGTCTTAAAGGACGTCCTTATGTTTTTGGCGCGACAGGACCAGTTAGCTTCGATTGCTCTGGATTTACACGTTACGTCTATCAAGCACTAGGAAAATCACTTCCGCGCACAGCAGCTGCTCAGTATTCATCGACGAAACGTACAGCTCCTGGCGCCGGAGATTTCGTCTTCTTTACACACGGTAGTGGCATTCAGCACGTTGGGATCGCTGTCGATGGGAGTACGATGATCAATGCGAACTCGTATTATGGAAGAGTTGTCAAAGAATCGTTCCGTGGAGGCTACTGGGGATCACGGTATGTAGCAGCAGGGGCACTTTAAACGAAATGAAGCGACGAATTCAAATCGATGAACTCGTCGCTTTTTTATATGGATTCAGGTATAAGGAAGAACGGTCGTTCCAGCAATGAACGTTGACGGTACTTCGATTTGCGGACGAATATTCATATCGTTTCGAACTGTTAGCTGAAAAGCATGTCGTCCGATCGTGGCATACGGAATCGCGATCGTTGTCATCGATAAGACTTCAGCGAGTTCACTTCCATCAAAGCCAATGACAGAGAGATCTCCCGGGACCTGATAGCCTTGTTTTCGTAGTTCCAAGATCAGTCCCGCGGCAACGTGATCACTGGCAGTCAAGATGGCGCTCGGTCGTTGTTTCTGTTGCATCCAGCGCCTTGCGACGTTCGCACCATCTTCGATCGTCAAGGTCTGTTCATAGACGAACGCGTCACTGACAACTTCTTGATACGCATGTTTACGCGCCAAACTATTCGTACTGTCGGGGCGCCAGAGACAAATACCAATGCTTGTATGTCCTTGTTGTCGTAGATGTGCAAGTCCCTGTTGAAAGGCCGTATAGTGATCGATATAGACAGCAGCGACGTCTTCGTGGTGTTCACAAAAGACAATCGGTCCATAGCGTTCGTACGGTAAAATCGCTGATAACGGAAGGCTGTGCGACACGACGATGAGTGCGTCGATCTCCTGTTGCGCTAGCGCATCAAGAGCGAGTTGCTCATGCGTTTCCACATAATTCGTTTGCCATGTCAAGAAACGATAACTGGCGTCAAAAGCCGCTTGTGCGATGCCTTGGAGAATGGCGGCGTGATATGGATGATCAACGAATGGGAGCATGACACCGACCGTCTTCGTCATGCCCGTCGAAAGATGGACAGCGGTTTGATTACGGATATAGCCAAGTTTTACTATCGCTTCTCGGACAGCTTGTCGCTTCTCGTTCGCCACGTATGGGTGATCATTTAGTACACGTGAGACTGTCGTGACGGACACGTTTGCTTCACGTGCCAAGTCTCGGATGTTCGTCATCGCGCATCCCTCCTTTAGGTCTGGCGAGATAATCGTTGTTCAAGTCGGCGCCAATCCTGTCGGGAGACGGGAGCCGAGAATGGAGATGTCTGTTCAGCCAATTCATTGATTTTTGAGAGCAGTCGTGTTTTTTCTTGAGGAGACAAATCAGGATATTGATCAACCAACGTGTGTTGACACAAATAATAGCCTGCTGGTGTGTGCAATTGTTCAATCGCCCATTCAAAAGCAACATTCCGCTTGAATAGCTGGGTTAACCGAGTATGGATCGACATGATGATTACCTCCTTTTTAGTGTATATCAAGACGATAGGGTATGAAACGCGTTTCACGGCAAGAACTATTTTTGAGCAATGGATTGATTGAGAAAATTCAGCAAGAATTGACCGAGTAGACAAAGAAGTCTATGATTGTGACGATACAACACAAAGAGGGGCGAACGTAAAATGGAATCGACAGACTCGAAGCTGGCATTAAAAATGCTCGTTGTTCTATCTCGGACGATGCATGCGGTGACGGAGCAAGTAAAGGCAGACATCAAAACACATCAGTTGAATTTATCGGAATTCGGAGTCCTGGAATTGCTTTACCACAAAGGGGATACGCCTTTACAACAGATTGGCGATAAAATTCTGTTAACGAGCGGCAGTGTGACGTATGTCGTCGATAAACTCGAAAAGCGTGGATTGATTGCGCGAAAATCATGTGCGACGGATCGTCGTGTCACGTTTGGAACATTAACGGAAGCTGGACGCGAACTGATGGAAGAGACATTCCCGAAGCATGAAGCCTTTTTAGCAGACTTGTTCAAGGATTTGTCAGTGTCGGAAAAGGAACAGTTGATTGATCAATTGAAACGAATCGGTTTACGAGCCGAACATTATACGCCGCTCGAAAATGCATAAGGATTAGCACTCATATGATGGAAAAAGCTCAAGTCACGGACTTGAGCTTTTTTTCTACAATCAGAAGTCAAACTAATTGACAAACGAAAAGGCGGTTGGTATGTTTAGTTACAGAATTTACTTTAAATAAAAGGGAGAAATAATAATGACTAAATTACTTTATGTAACTGTTAACCCAAAAGCTACAGAACACTCTTTCAGCCTTCAAGTCGGTGAAGCATTCCTCGAAAGCTACAAAGCAGCGAATCCTTCAGCTGAAGTAGAAGTTCTTGACCTATATAACGAAACAGTCCAAGAAATCGACACAGACGTGTTAAGCGCATGGGGCAAATTCGCAACAGGCGAAGAATTAACAGAAGTGGAGATCGCAAAAGTTGGTACGATGACAAAACATCTCGAACAATACATGGAAGCAGATGAGTATGTCTTCGTCACACCAATGTGGAACTTCTCTTTCCCAGCACGTCTCAAAATGTACATCGACAGCGTACTTCTTGCAGGTAAAACATTCGCTTACACTGCAGAAGGTCCTAAAGGTTTGATGGAAGGCAAAAAAGCACTCCACATCCAAGCGACAGGTGGCGTGTACACAGGATCTGGTCTTAACTTCGGTGATGACTACCTCCGTCAAGCACTTGCTTTCACTGGTGTAACAGACTACGATGCCCTCTTCATCGAAGGTATGGCGATGAACCCAGAAAAAGCAGAAGAAATCAAAGAAGCAGCAATCGCAAAAGCGAAAGAACTCGGTCGTTCATTCTCGACTGTCAACGCATAAGATAAGCGTAAAAAAGGCTCCCGCCGTGTCGGGAGCCTTTTTGTATTTGTATTGAGTTAAGAGAGCGTTGATTTTTTGCGAAGCACAAGCGTCAGGAAGAGCAACAAATCTTTTAATTTCTCAAAGCCGCGGGGATGCGTCGAGATACGATAGAGCCACTCTAGCTTGAGGCGACGGAATAATTTTGGAGCACGCTTACTATGTCCGGACCAGACATCGAATGCACCACCGACACCGATGAAGATGCCGTGATCGACTTGATCATAAACAGAAGCGATCCATTCCTCCTGTTTTGGCGCACCGAGTGCGACGAGGATAAGATCAGCTTGTGCTTCTGCGATCGCTTGCGTTGCTTCCTCTGTCTTTCCAAAACCGTGAAACGTTCCGACGAAGCGGATGTTCGGAAAACGAATCGATAACTGATGGATCAACGATTTCATAACTTCCGGGCGTCCACCAAGCAAAAAGACACGCTTCTTCAGTGCATCTGCCGTCCGCAATAGTTCACGTGCCGTCTCGATCCCTGGCAATGTCGCAGTGAGGGGCGCTCCCATTCGTTTACTGGCAGCGGTCACACCAATTCCATCTGGTGTGATAAACGTCGCCTGCCGTAAAATGGCTTCGTAAGAAGGTTCGCGCAATGCACGCAACACGAGCTCAGGATTCGCCGTGACAAGAAAGGCTTTTCCGCGGTCGTGTAAGATTGTTTTAATATGGGTATACCATTGCGAAGGTGTCGCATCGACGAATGGTAGTCCAAATAATTGTTTTGTCTGAATCATAGTTTCCCACCTCATCATCCATCATAGCAGAATCAAGACGTACGAACAGCGACTTGAGACTGAAAAAGGAGCGGATCCATGTGCATCCATCTTGGCAAACGGTGTTAAAAGAAGAAAAGGAAAAACCTTATTTTCAGGAGTTGTGGGCTTTTTTGAAGGAAGCCTATCAAACGACGACCGTCTATCCTCCGAAAGAGCGGATCTTTCATGCGTTTGATGCGGTCGCACCGGAAGACGTCCGGTGCGTCATTTTAGGACAAGATCCCTACCATGGTCCACGACAAGCGAACGGACTCAGCTTTTCTGTCCATGACGGAGTTCCGATCCCGCCGTCCCTTCGAAACATGTATAAGGAACTCGTCGCGGATATCGGTTGTCCGGCTCCTACATCCGGAAATCTCGAAGCTTGGTCACGACAAGGTGTCTTTTTACTGAATACGTCGCTCACGGTTGAAGAAGGAAAAGCGGGATCGCATGCTAAAAAAGGCTGGGCATCATTCACGGATCGGGTCATTGAAGTCCTAGGAACACAGACACAACCGATCGTGTTCATCCTATGGGGAAATCACGCGAAGAGTAAAAAGGTGCTGATTGATACGAATCGTCATCTTGTTCTCGAAGCCGTTCATCCAAGTCCTTTATCAGCGAGCCGAGGATTTTTCGGTAGCAAACCTTATTCGCAAACGAATGCTTGGCTGAAAGAGCAGGGAAGAGAACCAATTGACTGGTGTTTATCGTAAAATCAAAAGCGTGTGTTCCGTTGAATGCGGAACACACGCTTTTTTGAGTTACTCAGTGACTTGAGATAGTCGGTTCTTCATCCATCATGAACTTTTCGACGACGAGGGCGACACCATCTTCATCGTTTGAAGCAGTCATATACTGAGCTTTTTCTTTAACGGTATCGGCTGCATTCGACATCGCGACGCCAAGACCTGCCCATTCGATCATCGATAGATCGTTGTTGCCGTCTCCACAAGCAATGACTTCTTCCTGAGCGATACCAAGCTTCTCAGACAGTAAGGCAAGGCTTGTGCCTTTTGTGACACCGTCTTCCGTGAATTCAAGGAAAAATGGCTTTGAGCGAGCAACCGCGAGTTCCCCTGCAAGCTCTTGTTGAAGCGTCTGCTCGACCCGCGCGAGGTGTGTCTCTTCTGCCATCATTAAGCACTTGACGACAGGTGTTTGAATCGCTGTTTTAAAATCAGCGACGGGAATGATGTCCATACCAGTCAATTGTCCTTCGAGTGTCGTATACTCATTCGGCTGTTCTGTCAGAATCTCATGTCCGACATACGTGTGAATGTAGACATCCTCCCGTTTACTTACATCATAAAGACGATGGACCGTCTCCGGAGAGAGGGTACTGAGGAAAAGTGATTCGTTCGTTTTGCAATCGATGATCGAAGCTCCGTTGAAGCTCAGGATGTAGCTTCCGTATCGTGCGAGTTCTAGTTCTTCTGCAAGATCAAGCATCGCATATGTCGGACGACCGCTTGCAAGAACGACTTTCTTCCCGCGACGTTGCGCAGCAAGTAAGGCTTCTTTCGTACGTGGTGAAATCGTATGATCACTTGTCAACAAGGTATCATCTAAATCGAGAACAATCATTTTGTACGTCATACATTCAAACCCCTTTCAATTATCTGTATATCGTAACAACTTGTGTCCCATTCGACAATATACTCTCCATTGAGAGAGTATGATAAAGTGGAAACAGAGCCCGTACGGAAAGGATTCCAACTTTATGAAATATCTCTTCATGATCATATCAAGTCTATTATTAGCAGGATGCAGTACGATGTTTCCGCATCCCGCCTCTCTACTCCAACATCCGTCCCTTCCGGCATGGGAGCAGTCGTTGAAAGAGCGGATTGACCGCGATTTGCCGAAACAGGCAGAAATCGTGGCGCCACGAAATCAAGCAGTATCCCGTCTATACGAACTCGTTGATTTAGATCGAAACGGTAAGGATGAGGCGATCACCTTCTACCGTAGTGAGCAGGATGGACGTTTCACGATTCATCTTCTCGTTCATGAACGACAAGGTGAAAAATGGCGACTTGTGACACGGCAGACAGTTGCTGATGGGCGAGCCATCGATCGACTCGAAGTCGTATCTGACGCGCAACATAAACAAAACCATTTAGTCATCGGGATTACCAGTTATGGTGAAAACACGTTATATATCATTGAACAGCTGTTGTCGAAGCAACGAGATGTCACGAAGGTGGATCGGTATGACCGCCTGTCGGTGGATGATTTGAATCAAGATCGCGAGCGAGATATGGTGCTTCTACAAAAGGGAAGTCCATCTCGTTTGATCTATTATAAGGATATCTTGTCGAAAAAGCGTCAAGAGACGACGCTAGCGACAAAAGATGGCGATTTATTCGCAGAACATGATTTATTTGAAGTCGATACGATCAATGCTGCGCGCAATAAAGGCTTGATTGTCTCTTATACACGTGATGCTAAGATGCACATCGCATTATTCCGTTTAGCGAACGATACGTTGGAACAAGTGCGCTTCGGTCAAGTCGATGAGATCGTTGAACCGATGTATACGTTTCCGAAGGATGTCGATCAAGACGGAATCGTCGAGTTCGGTCATCAATATACGCCGGGCGGTAGTGAAGGGCGTGAAGGTGAGCCGAAGCCACGTATCACCGCGTACTACACATGGAATGGATCGGACAATCCGCCATTTCTTGAGAGTGGATTCGAACTACGGGAAGAGCAGTACATTGATCAGGAATACAATTTCGTTATGCGTTTCCCGGCCAATTGGGCGACACGGGAAACGATCGAAAAACGTGAAAATCGCGTTCGTTTCATCAATCGGGATACGAAGCAGGTTGATTTTGAATTAGAGATCATTCCAAAGAATCAATACATTGCTAGTGACCAAAAACGAAAAATTAAAGAGGGCATCGATTATGTCTATGTGATCGATGCGACGAAGGATTATGAAATGTTCGTCAATCGTGTCACACTCGTGGAATAAAGAATCAGGGGGAGAAAAGAATGACCAAAATACTAGTAGCCGAGGATGAACACGCGATTCGCAGTTTCATCGTCATCAATTTGAAACGGGCAGGCTATGACGTCATTGAAGCGGAAAACGGAAAAGAGGCACTCGCGCAATTTGATCAACAAACCTTTGATATTCTGTTACTGGATATCATGATGCCGGAAGTCGATGGTTTCGCTGTCTGTGAACAGGCGCGGGCGAAGGATGAAGTGGTCGGGATCATCATGCTGACGGCACGGACGCGAGAAGAAGATAAAGTCATGGGACTAAGCGTAGGGGCGGATGACTACATCGCGAAGCCGTTCAGTCCAGCAGAATTACTCGCACGTATCCAGTCGCTGTTACGACGGGTAGAGACATTACGCCGCAGAAAACAGCCGCGTGAACTTGTTTCTGGACCGTTCCGAATTGATTTAGGAGCGAAGCGTGTCCAAAAAGACGGCATTGACGTCGAAGTGACGCCGACTGAATATGATTTACTTTGTCATTTCATTAAAAATGAGGATCAAGTCATGTCGCGAGATGAACTACTCGATGCGGTATGGGGCGAGAACTATTTCGGCGATCGAAAGACAGTCGATGTCAACATTCGCCGTCTTCGTCAAAAAATCGAAGAAAATCCAGCGGAACCGAAGTTCATCGAGACACTGTGGGGACATGGATACAAGTGGCGTAACGAAGAATGAAGCGCCAGATATTAATGCGGTTCATGACGATCATCACGGTGACGGTCCTACTTGTCATCGGGATTCTCTCATTCGTGACCTATAACTATTATTACGTGACGGCGACGGATGTCTTGAAACGTCATGCGAATGCGAGTGCGGTGTTGTTTGCAAATAGTGGTCTCGCTTATGATTACACGGATTCAGAAGCGACGATTCATGATGTACTCGATTCTTATGCCTATCCAGATGCAGAAATCGAAGTGTTGGATGCGACAGGCATTCCGCGTTATTCCTCGACAGGGTTCATTTCGCAACGTAAATTGACGCGAGAGGCAGTCAATCAAGTAAGAGCGGGTCAAACCGTCACGAAACGATATGACGATGAGGCGACGGGAGAGCATTTGCTGGAAGTGACGGAACCTGTCGTGTCATTCGGTCAGACGACGGGAGCGCTCCGTTATACGACATCGCTTGAACGAATCGACCGACGTGTGATTGAAATTTGTTTAGCGATCGTCCTCTTGGGTACAGTAGTTTGGGGACTTGCCTTCATTTATTCCTCACGTCTGGTGTCTTCGATCGTTCGACCTATCCAAGAGGTAATCGGTGCGTCGGACCAAATCGCGAAACAACATTACGACGTTAAGGTGAACGAGGAGTATTCGTTCGAACTTGGAGAACTAGCACGGACGATCAATTATATGGGGCAACAGATCAAACAACAGGAAACATTGAAAGATGAATTCATTTCGGGTATCTCCCATGAGTTACGGACACCGTTGACATCGATCAAAGGCTGGAGTGAGACGTTACTCGTCGAACAGGATCAGTTGCCGGAAGAGGCGTCGCTTGGGATAGGCATCATTCATTCAGAGACGGAGCGTTTGATTTCGCTCGTTGAACAGTTACTCGATTTCTCAAAACTCGAGACGAGTCGTCTCGTCCTATACCGTCAGGAAGTCAACTTAACGGAAATCATCGAGACCGTCGCAGCGCAACTACGTCAAAAGCTGGAAGAGAAAAATGTTCAGATTGTGCAAAAGTTACCGGCGCAAGTCATTGGTCTATACGACGAAAACCGATTGAAACAAGTCTTCTTGAACCTGCTTGATAATGCAATCCGTTTTTCACCAATTGGAGGAGCGATTACGGTTCGACTCGTTCGTTCCGAGCGTGTGTTATTCCTTTCTTTCAGTGACGAAGGACCTGGTATTCCGAAAGAACACCTACGTCATGTCACGGAAAAGTTTTATCAAGTGCAAAAAGGAAAGGGCGGAACGGGACTCGGGCTATCGATTTGTCGAGAGCTTGTTGAAGCACATGAAGGCAAGCTATTCATCGACAATCAGCCAGAAGGCGGCGTCATCGCGACGATTCTGCTCCCTGTCACGAAAGCGTAAACACTCAGACAGGCAGAGTGAAACAGAAACTGGTAAAGTAAAGTGGATTATAGTACGAAATGGATCAGATGATAGGAAACGGAGGAATCAGTCATGGCACTTGGTGTTTCAAATGGTACGCTTCAACCGCTCTCCGGAAAACCGAATGCGGTATCTACTCAAACCGATCTACAGGATATGAAAATGCGTCCGCTCCCGTTCAAAGGAACGCTTGCGGATTCGAAGTTCCACCTCTTACGTATTCTACAAAGCCTCGACCGAGTCAAAATCGTTAAGGAGGAAGGAACATACATCCATGCCATCTTCACGAGTAAAGTCTTTCGCTTCAAGGATGACGTCGAATTTTACTTCGATGAAGCCGCGCAAGTGATTCATTTCCGTTCGGCATCACGTGTCGGATACTCTGACTGGGGCGTCAACCGTAAACGGATGGAAGACATCACACGTCGGTATGAGGAGGGTTTGCGATGAAGACCTATCAATTAGTTGTCATCGGTGGTGGTGCAGCCGGAATGACGATTGCTGCCGGTGCAGCAAGTCTTGGTGCACATGTTGCCCTGATTGAACGTCATGCACATCTAGGTGGAGATTGTCTCCATTATGGTTGTGTTCCTTCAAAGGCTTTGATTGAAGCCGCACACGACGTGCACGTCATGAAGCGGACGGCTGAAAAATACAACGTGACGCTGAACGGAGACGCGGTCTATTCCAAAACGAAAGCAAGCGTTGATCGTGCGCGTAACATCATTCAATCACATGATGGAACGAAACGATTTGAAGATCTTGGTGTCGATGTCTATATCGGAGAAGCGACATTCCTTAGTGCACATGAAGTCGAAGTAGCGGGACAGCTTGTCGTTGGTGAAAAGTTTGCGATCTCAACAGGATCCCAACCGATCATTCCACCGATTGATGGACTAGATACGATCGATTATTTAACGAACGAGACGATCTTTGAATTAACAGAGCGTCCTGAGCGGCTGCTCGTTATTGGTGGTGGGGCGATCGGTCTTGAGCTGTCGCAAGCTTACGCGCACCTCGGAACGGAAGTCACAGTTATCGAGGGCATGAAGACGCTGCTCGGAAAAGAAGATCGTGACATGGTCGAAGTCATTCAACGTCAGCTCGAGCAAGAATTGACGTTGCATCTCGATACGAAGGTCACGCATGTCCGCAAGTCAGCTGGAGGCATCGAAGTGACGGTCGAAGCAAATGGGGAATCACGTGTCATCGAAACGGATGCCGTTCTTGTCGCGGTCGGTCGTAAGCCACGCATCGAGGCGTTACGTCTTGACCGGGCTGGTGTTCATGTCGAAAAAGGATTCGTCCAAGTCGACGGTTCGCTCCGGACAAGTCAGCGGCATATCTTTGCCGTCGGAGATACGATTGATTCCTTACCGTTTACGCACGTCGCAGGACTAGAAGGAAAAACCGTCGTCACAAATGCTTTGTTCGGTTTACGGACGAAACCTGATTATCGAGCGGTCCCGTGGGTAACATTCACAACGCCTGAATTGTTCCATCTCGGTTTGACAGAAGAAGAAGCACGTAAGAAACACGGTGACATCAAAGTCTACCAGACGGGTCTCGATGAAGTGGATCGTTTCGTCATCAATGGTCAGACGGAAGGGCGCGTCAAGCTCATCGCCGATAAACGCGGGAAACTGATCGGGGCACATGCGATCGGAGAACAAGCCGGCGAGTGGATGCAAGAAGTCGTCTATGCAATGGCACGTAAAGATAAGGTCGGTCAACTGTCACGTGTCGTGCATCCGTATCCGATTCGTGGTGCTGCTGTTCAGCGTGCTGCTGATGTCTACTGGCGTGAGCGTTTATTCGCTGGTCCGATCCCAAAATGGTTGAAACGTTATTTCGACTGGAAACAAGGAGAATGATTCATGCAACAACCTGCTACTAAACGGAATTTTGTCCCACTCGTCATCCTGTTGACTCTTGTCATCAACCTACTCGTGGCTCTCTTATTTTTTGCGCCACCTGTACAAGTCGACTCAGGATTCGATTGGACGTTACTTCCTTTTTTGAACGCCATCTTTAATAGTTTTACCTTCATGCTGTTGCTCGGCGCATGGATTTCGATTCGTCGCGGTAACCGCGTGAATCATCGCCGCTTCATTGGTGGTGCGATGACGACGACGACGCTATTCTTGATTTCATACGTCACGTACCATGCAGTCAGTGAATCGACGAAGTTTGGTGGAGAAGGATTTGTTCGTCCGATCTATTTCTTCATCTTGATTACGCACATCATTCTAGCTGCAGTCATCGTCCCGCTCGTCTTGATGTCACTTGCACATGCTGTGAATCAAAATTTCGAAAAGCATAAAAAATGGACACGCTTTACGATGCCGCTTTGGTTATACGTCAGCTTCACTGGCGTCATCGTCTATATCATGATTCGTCCGTATTATTGAAAGAGGCTGGGACATAACTCAGTTTCACAAACGAAAGGCCCTCGAAACGTGTAGTCGTTTCGAGGGCCTTGTTCTATGACGAAAAACCGATTCTGAATA
>NZ_LMPV01000013.1 GCF_001423965.1 Exiguobacterium sp. Leaf196
GAAGTGTTTGACTTGCTCGTTGTGTGACCGAAGTCACGATTGACGAAGCTTGCGCTTCATTCGTTTTTGTATTCCGTAGAATACGATTTTTGCCTCATCGTTCAGTTTTCAAAGTCCAATATGTCATTTGACGACTTTTAAATCTTACAGTAAAGTAATATGTGATGTCAATTACTTTTTTGAAGTTTTTTTCGTCTGTGACGCTCGCGTTTGGCGTGTGCCTCAGCGACATGTATTAATATATCAACTCTTGTTTTTTTCGTCAACTGTTTTTCTAAAAAAACTTTAGAAAAAAGATAGACCCGCTTGAACCGGTAAAACACTACCCGTTCGCGGGTCTTTTTCGTTACGCCTGTTTTTGAGATCGTCCTTGAGAAGCGGGCTTTTCTTGCAAGCGATGCAGCATTAGAATCTGATACGCATTACAGATTAAAAGTGTCGCAAGCGCCGCCCATAACATCCGCTTATCTTGTGTTGCCTGCAAAGCAGGTACCCATTCGATCAACGTGATGACTGTCATGAGGAACAATGTCGGAATGAACGCTGTAAAGTTCGTTTCCCGTGCTTTCGTCCGCGCGACTAAGAATGCAATTAAAAGCAAGACGACCATCTCACCAATATAAAGGCTCGTCTTATCAAAGCCGTATGCTAATCCGCGTAGATAGACACCATCAAATAGTGCAAATGCGATCAAGACGATTTGGACACGGTTCCAAAGCTTTGCGCCGCGGAATAAATCGAGTCCGACGCGATGTAAGATCAAGTACGAGAAGAATCCCATCAAACTGATGGCAGTCCACGTACTACTGTAGGAGAGAGCCGTCACATATCCGCTAATCGATTGATTTCGGATATATCCAGGTTCCGCTACCAAGTTAAACACGAAGCCGGCGAGCGTTCCGATTAGGAGCGTCATCCAAAACAGCTTCAAAAATCCTTTAATCTTCATTCTTATCCCTCTACTTTTTCGATGACACGCGTGGCGAGTTCATTATAGTACGTCTCAAATGGATGTTCATCGCGATAGATCGATGGGGCGAAGTCCGCATCATTCGCATATGGTTGTCCAAGTGGAATCTTAGCTAGAATATCGGTTTTTAACGCTTCTGACAACCTCTCTCCGCCACCACTACCGAAGACATACTCTTTTTCGCCTGTCACTTTGCTTTCAAAGTACGCCATGTTCTCGACGATACCGAGTAGACGGTGGTTCGTTTTGATTGCCATTGCCCCTGCTCGTGCTGCAACGAAAGCGGCTGTTGCGTGAGGTGTCGTGACGATGACTTCTTGACAACTCGGGAGCATCGAATGAATATCGAGTGCAACATCTCCTGTACCCGGTGGAAGATCAAGCAACAAGTAATCGAGATCGCCCCATTCGACGTCTGCGAAGAAGTTGTTGAGCATCTTCCCGAGCATTGGTCCCCGCCAGATGACTGGTGCATTATCTTCGACGAAGAAGCCCATTGAGATGACTTTGACGCCAAAGCGTTCTGGTGGAACGATTCGGTCGTTCACGACAGTCGGACGTGTTTCGATTCCCATCATGTCTGGAACACTAAAGCCGTAGATATCGGCATCAATCAAACCGACCTTCTTCCCTGCTCGTGCGAGGGCGACTGCTAAGTTAACGGAAACCGTCGATTTCCCGACGCCCCCTTTACCGGAGGCGATCGCGATGAACGTCGTACCGGATTCTGGTTTAAGGATCGACGGTGTCGTCGCTGCTTGGATCCCGTGATCACCGAGTGCCTCAAAACGGAGTCCCACCGTCTTGAATCCTTTTTCTTTCAGTTCCTTGACGATTTGCTGTTGGAGCACGAGTTGCTCCCCAGAACCGGATTGTGCTAAAGCGATTTTCAGACTGACATAATCACCTTTAATCCGGACGTCACGAATGCCGTTCGTATCTGCAAGCGGGCGGTCAATCGTCGGATCGACGAGCGTTCCGACTACCTCGCGAATTTCTTGTTCATTCAACATAGTGCCTTCCCCCTGAAAACGTTCGATTTAATCCTTATTAGTATAACAAAAATAAGAGAGCGCTTGCACATTTCGACACCGGAAAGGATGACTTTTCCATGTCCAGTGTCAGTTTTCATCATTTTACTCGATCATTCGCTCGTTTTAGAACATTCGGTTCCATGTACGAGGACCCACGACACCATCAACGTCAAGTCCTTGACGTGTTTGATAGGCACGCACCTTCTGAGCCGTCTCTGCATCAAAGCGCCGAGTCACGGTTGCTTTGACTGCACGCTGAATTCGTTCGATATCCCGTGGATTCATATTGGCTGCCCCTTGATACAACGGACGACCTGGATACGGAACGATCGCACGAGAGCGATTCGGCGTTTCTTCAGACATTCCTAGTAATTCAAAGTGTGGATAATCCTTAAAGCTCGTCCAGTCCCCACCCCAAGAAAAGCCACGTCGTTTCATCGCAGCAACAATCTTTTGAAAGCTTTGGTCATTTCGAAATAGCGCTTGTGTACCGTCTTGGGAATATTGAAAGAGGTCGACGGCAATTCCACGGTTATGATTCGATTGTCCCCCGCGTGCATTCGTTACGATTGGTCCCGGTAGTGTCCGTCCCTGTGCGTACAACCGATTCTGTTCTGCGATCGATCGGTACCCTTGGGCGACACCGACATAAATCCCTTGTGCATGCATCTCCCGGATGACCTCTTGCGTCCGTTTGGCGACTTCTCGTGACAGTCCCGAAGCATTCAACTTCCGATTCGCTCGCTCGAGTAACCAGCTGATTGATAATGCCATCTATGCTCACTCCCTTTGTCTCCTGTTCCCGAAAACAAAATCCGCTATACTTATGGAATGCAGAATGATTTTAACTCATATCAAAAGGAGCATCATATGAAAAAACGCATCATTTGGACACTTGGCGTCACCTGTCTCTTACATCTTAGCTTCGTCCTGTATCTGACGCTGCAACCGACCGTAGCTACCAAGACGGAGTTACCGGACAATGCAACCGTCTTGAGTGAAGAAACCTCTTTTACGGGACATGTCGGTCAAGCGACGACACATACACCTATCGCATTCATACAATCTGTCTTTGTTTGGAGCATCCCGCTGACGATCGTCATCCTCTATATTCTTCTGACGATATTGCACCGATTACGCTCCACTCCGTCGTCTTGACTTTAATCGCTGTTCTGACACTTCGTCAGGAGAGCGGTTTTTTAGTGCACAAAAAAACCTCCCACCACAAGGGTGAGAGGGATTCGAAAAGAATTAACGTTTCGAGAATTGTGGTGCACGACGAGCTGCTTTAAGACCGTATTTTTTACGCTCTTTCATACGAGCATCACGAGTCAAGAAGCCTTTCGCTTTGAGTGCGCCGCGGAATTCTGGATCCGCTTGAAGAAGAGCACGTGAGATACCGTGACGGATAGCGCCTGCTTGACCAGTGAAGCCGCCGCCTTTGACCGTTACGATTACATCGTACTTGCCTTCTGTTTCTGTGATTACGAGTGGTTCTTTTGCAGTCATGATCAATGTCTCATAACCGAAGTATTCGCTGATATCGCGACCGTTAACTGTGACTTTACCGTCTCCAGCAACGAGGAAAACGCGCGCTGCCGCGTGTTTCCGGCGACCAGTGCCGTAGTAACGTACATCTGCCATCGTGTAGTTCCTCCTAAATTCGTATTAACCGCGAAGTTCGTAAACTTCTGGTTGTTGTGCTTCGTGCTTGTGTGCAGCTCCAGCGTAGACGTGGAGTTTGTTGAACATTTGACGACCGAGGCTACCTTTTGGAAGCATCCCTTTGATCGCGAGTTCAAGCATGCGCTCAGGTTTGTTAGCAAGCATATCGCGTGCAACAGTCTGCTTTAAGCCGCCTGGATGACCAGAGTGACGGTAGTAGACTTTTTTGTCGAGTTTGTTACCAGTTAAAACGATTTTCTCAACGTTGATGAGGATAACGTTATCCCCACAGTCAACGTGTGGTGTGAACGTAGGCTTGTGCTTACCACGGAGAAGTGATGAAACTTCGCTCGCAAGGCGACCGAGTGTTTTACCTTCAGCGTCGATAAGGAGCCATTTGCGTTCTACATCAGTAGCTTTCGCCATGAAAGTTGTGCGCATGTAAAATACCTCCTAAGGAATTAAAAGTTCTGTTTTTGATTTTTCATTTATTCACTAGGTGAATCTATCATAATCTTAGGTGTACGGGGCTAAGATTGTGGTTTCATAATAAATGAAATGCCAATAAACATTGTATGTTTTTTAATAGCCAATGTCAATTGCCTTTTTTCACTCCGGATAGAAAACTTCCCATAGATAGAGTCCATGAGGAGGCGCCGTCACGCCTGCAACGTTCCGGTCCTTTGCCAGCAACATTTTTTTAATGTCCTCTGGTGCAAAACGACCGCGTCCGACGTCAAGTAACGTCCCGACCATGATCCGGATTTGATTATAGAGAAAACCACTGCCCTGGAACCGAAAGACGAGTTCGTCACCGATCGTCATCAACTCTGCCTCGTAAATCGTCCGGACCCGGTTATCCGTTTCCGTCTTCGCGACACAGAACGAACTGAAGTCGTGCGTCCCGACGAGATGCGCCATCCCTTGGCGTATCCGCTCAAGATCAATCGGATACGGAACATGAACCGACAGATTCCGACGAAACGCATTTTCTTCGCGGCGGACGAAATAGCGGTATTCCTTCCCTACGACATCGTAACGTGCTTCAAAGGTCGATTCGACCTCCTCGCAGCTCCGGACACGGATATCCGCTGGTAAGAGCGTATTAAGTGCCTTAACGACGTTCTCCGGGGGAATCGCTAGTTCCGTATCAAAATGAATGACTTGTCCGTAGGCATGCACTCTCGCATCCGTCCGTCCCGACCCGATGACCTTGACGGGATGTTTGTGCATCCGCGCAAGCGTCGTTTCAATCACTTCTTGAATCGTCAATCCGTTTGGTTGCACCTGATACCCGGCGTAGCCGGTTCCATCATATTGAATCGTACATTTTAAACGACGCATTACCCGATCCCTCGCAATCCTACTAAACTGATCGTCAGGAGGACGAGCAAGATCATCAGACCCGTATCCCGCATCGTCCACTTGGACTCACGTAGACGTGTCCGTCCCTCTCCTCCACGGTACCCCCGCGCTTCCATCGCTGTCGCAAGATCCTCTGCCCGCTTAAAGGCGGAGATGAACAAGGGAATCAATAACGGAATGATCGCCCGTAAACGTTCCTTAATCGGTCCTGCTGACAAATCGACACCACGTGCTTGCTGTGCCTTCATGATTTTCTCCGTCTCCTCCGCTAAGGTTGGTAAGAACCGAAGTGAGATCGATAACATTAAGGCGATCTCATGCGTTGGAACACGAACGACCTTGAACGGCTTTAACAACAACTCAATCGCATCTGTCAATTCGATCGGTGAGGTCGTCAGCGTGACGAGTGTCGTGATCGAGACAAGATAGAAGAAACGTAATGAGACGATGATCGCAAGTCGCAGTCCTTCTTCATAGATCCGAAGCCAGCCGAACTCAAAGAGGACAGCCCCTTCACGTGTGAAGAACAGCTGGATGACGAACGTAAAGACGATCAGGAAAAGAATCGGTCGCAGTCCTTTTAGAACATACCGAAGCGGTAAGCGACTACTCATGAGTGCTAAGAACGTAAAGACAAGTAAAAAGATGTTCGTTGCTGCATTGTTTGCAAGAAAGACGAGCGGAATGAAACAGAAAGCAAAGATGATCTTCGCAAGTGCCGACGACCGATGCAAGTACGACTGACCGGGAATATGTTGTCCGACGATCATTCGCTCACCCCTTTCGTCATCAACCACTCGATCAATTCGGTTTCCGTCCGGATCTCCGGTCGTTGCAATCCACGCCGATCAGCGACTTGCCAGGCAAGCGATAGGACGTGCGGGAGATCGAGATGGAATTGCTCGAGCAATGTCTCTTCTTTAAACAGATCAAGCGGTAGCCCGTCAAACGCCACCTGGGCGTCTTCCATGACGATCACACGCTCAGCATACTCAAGCACCTGATCCATGTCGTGCGTGATCAGGAGCAACGTCATACCGGTTTCTGCATGGAGCCGGGCAAACAGACTCAGCATATGCTTGCGTCCTTGCGGATCGAGTCCTGCCGTCGGCTCATCGACGATCAACACGTCTGGTTGACTAGCGAGTACGCCGGCAATTGCAACACGCCTCATTTGCCCACCAGACAGGTCAAACGGCGAACGACTCCAAAAGACTTCATCGAGTCCGACAGTCCGTAATGCCTCTTTTGCTAATTGCTCAGCCGTCGCACCATCATGACCGAAGTTCATCGGACCGAACATGACATCTTTTAAAACCGTCTCTTCGAACAATTGATATTCCGGATATTGAAAAACAAGCCCGACGCGACGTCTTAATGGCTTGAGGTCCTGTTTTTTCTTCGGTTCGACGATGATGTCATCGACTTGTACCTTCCCCGCTGTCGGCTTGAGCAATCCATTGATGTGCTGCACGAGCGTCGATTTTCCGGATCCGGTGTGCCCTACAAACGCAACAAGCGCCCCTGACGGAATCTCAAGATTCACATCACGTAGCGCGACTCGTTCGAACGGACTATTGAGTTGATACGTATAATTTAATTCCTGGATTAAGATTGGCATAAACGGTTCACCAATTCTCTTTCATCTAGTATCGTCTCCTCGAGTGAGAGACCTTGCGCCCGTAAACGTTCTTGTACCCGAACAACGAATGGAACATCGAGTCCGATGTCTTCTAAGAACGATGCATGACGAAAGACTTCCTGAGGGGATCCTTCTAATACGATTTTCCCGGCATCCATAACGATGACACGACTAGCTCGTAATACTTCGTCTAATTCGTGTGTAATCGCGATGACCGCCATTGGGTGAGTCGCATGGAGTTCTTGAACGGTCGACATGACCTCTTGTCGTGCTAATGGATCAAGCATCGATGTAGCTTCATCGAGCACGAGAACATCAGGGCGCATCGCAAGCGCCGAAGCGATTGCGACACGCTGCTTCTGTCCGCCGGATAATTGATGGGGTTCCCGATCAACAAAATCCGTAAGGCCAACGCGCGCTAGACTGTCGTCGATACGACGAACCATTTCCTCGCGTGGCACACCCCAGTTTTCTAGAGCAAATGCCACGTCGTCGCGCACGGTCGTGCCAACGAATTGATTATCTGGATTTTGGAAGACGATGCCGATCGCTCGGCGCATCTCCCACAGTTGCTCCGGATTTGCACTTGAAAAGCGCTCAGCAACCGTAACGGTCCCTGTCTCCGGTAACAACAATCCATTAAACAATTTCGTCAGCGTTGATTTTCCAGAGCCGTTGTGACCAACGATAGCAACCCATTCACCTGAACGAATCGTCAGAGAGACCTCGTGTAAGGCTGCTTGTTCCTGTTCCGGATACCGATAGGTGACCTGTTCCAGTTCAATCAGCTTGTCCATGATCTCTCCTCCTTCATCAAATCAATACTTTCATTTTGTAACAAAAGGGCAGAAGCGGGATACGCACTGCCCTTTTATGGCGAATCATTTAATGAGGATTAAACGAGTTCGATGATGACCATTTCTGCGCCGTCACCACGACGTGGTCCCATTTTCATGATGCGTGTGTAACCACCTTGACGCTCAGCAAAACGTGGAGCCACATCAGCGAATAATTTTTGGATCGCGTCTTGTGCTTTGCCCTCTGCGTTTTGACCAGCAGCTTCACGGCGAACGAACGATGCAACTTGACGACGAGCGTGGAGATCACCGCGTTTACCTAAAGTGATGAGTTTCTCTACGACTGGACGAAGTTCCTTCGCTTTTTGTTCTGTAGTTTGGATACGCTCATTGATGATGAGATCAGTCGCAAGGTCACGCAAAAGTGCCTTACGTTGTGAGCTTGTACGGCCTAATTTCGAGTATGCCATGGATGGATTCCCTCCTTCGTGCAATTAATAGTATTAGTCTTCTTTGCGCAAGCCTAGTCCGAGTTCGTCGAGTTTCGCTTGAACTTCCTCGAGTGATTTACGTCCGAGGTTACGGACTTTCATCATCTCGTCTTCGCTCTTGTTCGCGAGTTCTTGAACCGTGTTGATACCAGCGCGTTTCAAACAGTTGTACGAACGAACTGAGAGATCGAGTTCTTCGATCGTCATTTCGAGTACTTTTTCTTTTTGATCTTCTTCCTTTTCGACCATGATTTCAGCATGGAGCGCTTCGTCTGTAAGACCAACAAAGATGTTTAAGTGTTCTGTCATGATTTTCGCACCGAGTGACACTGCTTCTTCAGGGCGGATTGAACCGTCCGTCCAAACATCAAGCGTCAATTTATCGAAGCTCGCATCTTGACCAACACGTGTTTTTTCAACTTGATAATTTACACGTTGAATTGGCGTGTAAATTGAGTCGATTGGGATGACACCAATTGGCATATCGTCCCGTTTGTTATCTTCAGCCTGAACATACCCACGACCACGGCGTGCTGTAAGACGCATATGAAGTGATGCACCTTCTGCAAGCGTTGCAATGTGAAGTTCTGGGTTGAGGATTTCGACGTCACTGTCATGCGTAATGTTCGCGGCAGTGACAACACCAGCGCCTTGAATATCGATCTCAAGCGTTTTCTCTTCTTCCGAGTACACTTTGAGGGCGAGTTTCTTAAGGTTCAAGATGATTTGGGTAACGTCTTCTACAACGCCATCAATCGTCGAGAACTCATGAAGAACGCCATCGATTTGGACTGCAGTAACTGCAGCACCCGGAAGTGAAGACAATAGGATACGACGCAATGAGTTACCAAGCGTTGTACCGAATCCACGCTCAAGCGGCTCAACTACGAATTTACCAAACGTAGCGTTCTCGCTTAACTCGATCGTTTCAATCTTCGGTTTTTCGATTTCGATCATCTGAACCCCTCCTTGAATATCGTCATGTTGGCCATCGCGTTCAATCGCCAACCGCCTTGTGTACGTTTCTACTGCCTTGCTTGGTCAAACGATCAACAAAAGTCTACTCGAATCCCCGCTCTGCAGTACAAGACGGGTTACACGCGACGACGTTTTGGAGGGCGGCAACCGTTGTGTGGTACTGGAGTAACGTCACGGATTGCAGTGACTTCGAGACCGATTGCTTGAAGAGCACGGATAGCTGCTTCACGACCTGCACCAGGACCTTTAACGTTAACTTCTACAGTACGCATACCGTTATCCATTGCTGTTTTAGCAGCTGTTTCAGATGCCATTTGTGCAGCGAAAGGAGTCGATTTACGTGAGCCTTTGAAGCCCATGTTACCTGCAGTTGCCCAAGAGATTGCATTCCCTTGCATATCAGTGATCGTAACGATCGTGTTGTTGAATGTTGAACGGATATGCACGATACCAGATTCAATATTCTTTTTGACTTTACGTTTACTACGAACGTTCTGTTTGCGTTTTGCCATCTTAGTTTACCCTCCCTTACTTCTTCTTGTTCGCTACTGTACGGCGTGGGCCTTTACGAGTACGCGAGTTGTTTTTAGTGTTTTGACCACGAACTGGAAGACCACGACGGTGACGAACACCACGGTAGCAACCGATTTCGATCAAACGTTTGATGTTGAGTGAGATTTCACGACGAAGGTCACCCTCAACTTTGATTTTGTCTAAACCATCACGAAGTTGGTTCAATTGTTCCTCAGTCAAGTCGCGAGTACGAGTATCTTCAGAGATACCAGTTTCTTTCAAGACTTTTTGAGCAGTCGTTTTACCAACACCATAGATGTAAGTGAGTGAGATGACGATGCGTTTCTCACGTGGAATATCTACACCAGCAATACGTGCCATGTGTGCACCTCCTTGTTTAATTACCCTTGTTTTTGTTTATGCTTAGGGTTTTCGCAAATAACCATTACTTTGCCTTTACGGCGGATAACTTTACATTTTTCACAGATCGGTTTAACCGAAGGTCTTACTTTCATTGTGAATACCTCCTCCTGAAAAAATCGGAGTTTTTATTTGAAACGGTATGTGATCCGTCCGCGAGTCAAGTCGTATGGTGACAACTCAACCGTTACTTTATCTCCTGGCAAGATCCGAATGAAGTGCATCCGAATTTTTCCTGAGACGTGCGCGAGGACCGTGTGGCCGTTTTCTAACTCCACCTTAAACATCGCGTTTGGAAGCGGCTCGATAACCGTACCTTCCACTTCGATTACATCTTGTTTCGCCATCAATTATACCCCTTTCTCTATAAAGTTGATTGGGAGCCCAGACGATTTGTAGCGCTAGGGGCTTTCTACAAGAGCCATTGAGAGATCATCGGTCACAAACACGAGTGGATACTGGCTTATAGAAAGGTGACACCAATAACGCGCACAGCTCACTCTGCATCGACCGTTAAGATCTCGTAGCCGTCGTCTGTGATGGCGATGGTGTGCTCAAAGTGGGCGCACATGCTACCGTCCACCGTCACTACCGTCCAATTGTCGGATAGTGTGCGAACATAGCGTTTCCCGACGTTGACCATTGGCTCAATTGCCAGTGTCATGCCGGTTTTCAGGCGCGGCCCTTTCCCCGGTGGTCCATAATGTGGAATTTGCGGATCTTCATGCAAATTTTGTCCCACGCCGTGGCCCACATATTCGCGGACTACAGAAAAATTCGCTGCTTCAACATGTGACTGAATCGCATGCGAAATATCTGTCAGGTGCACGCCAGCTTTGGCGCGCTCCAATCCTTTATACAGAGATTCTTCAGTTACGTCAAGTAACCGCTTCGTCTCTTCAGAGATTGTACCTACCGGATATGTCCAGGCTGAATCTCCGTGATACCCATTGTACTCTGCTCCGATGTCAATCGAGATGATGTCACCGTCCTGAAGTACACGATCTCCCGGAATACCATGGACAAGCTCTTCGTTCACGGAAGCACAGATGCTACCCGTGAAACCATTATACCCTTTAAACGATGGTGTTGCCCCTTGACTTCGAATATAGCGTTCAGCGATCGCGTCGAGTTGCCCCGTCGTGATACCTGGGCGAATATGAGCTTGAAGCTCCTTATGCGTCCGGGCGACGATTTGTCCTGCTTTACGCATGATGTCGATTTCACGCGGCGCTTTCGTGATGATCATTACTGATCACCAAGGAGTGCCTGAACATCGGAATATACATCGTTGATTGGACGATCACCGTCCAAATTACGAAGATACCCTTTTTCTGCGTAAAAGTCAATCAAAGGTTGCGCTTGAGCGACGTTGACTTCCAAGCGACGACGTACTGTCTCCTCTTGGTCATCTTCACGTTGTACAAGTGCTGATCCGTCGATATCACAGATTCCCTCCACTTTTGGTGGGTTGTAGAGAACATGATACGTTGCTCCGCAAGTTGGGCAAATCCGGCGACCTGTCAAACGAGGGACAAGTTTCTCCGGGTCTACACCGATGTGGATGACGTGATCAATTTGTTTGCCCAGATCTTCAAGTAATGCTTCAAGAGCATCTGCTTGTTTCACTGTGCGTGGGAAACCGTCAAGGAGAAAACCATTTGCACAGTCTTCTTTGGCGAGACGCTCACGTACGATGCCGATTGTGACTTCGTCCGGAACGAGTTCCCCTTTATCCATGTATGATTTCGCTTCTTGTCCGAGTGGCGTTGAATCTTTGATCGCCGCGCGGAACATGTCGCCTGTCGAGATGTGGGGGATCGCATAGTCTTCGATGATTTTCGCAGCCTGCGTTCCTTTACCAGCACCCGGCAAACCCATCAATACTAGATTCATGTCGGTAGCCTCCACTTCTATAGCTCTATAGACACAACAGAAAGGAAAGGGATGGTCCCCTTCCTCCCGCCTTATCGGATAAAGCCTTTGTAGTGTCGTTTAACCAATTGACTTTCAATCTGTTTCATCGTCTCTAGTCCTACACCGATGACGATCAGCAAGCTCGTACCACCAATCTGCACCGAGTTCGGTAAGCCAGCAAACTTAATGAAGAATGTCGGCGTCACCGCGATGACAGCGAGGAAGAGTGAACCGAAGAATGTCAGACGGTATAGAATCTTCGTGATGTACTGCTCCGTTTGCTTACCAGGACGAATACCAGGAATGTATCCGCCTTGTTTTTGAAGGTTCTCTGCCATTTGTTCCGGGTTAACCTGAACGAATGTGTAGAAGTACGAGAACGCGATGATCAGTGCCACATAGATCGACATACCGATTGGACTCGTATAGTCGAAGATGTCACGGATCTTCGTTGCCGTCTCCGGACTTGCAAAGAAACTCGCAATCGTTGGTGGCGTCACCATGAACGACACCGCGAAGATGACTGGAATAACACCGGCAGCGTTCAATTTGATCGGCAAGTGTGCCGATTGACCGCCAACTGGTGTCCGGTTCACCGTACGCTTAGCGTACTGAATCGGAATCTTACGTGCAGCTTGCTGGACGTAGATGACTCCGACGATGACCGCGATGATGATTAAAAGCAAGAGTACGATATAAAGCACGTTTACAAACAAAGCATCCCCTGCATTTTGGAGCTTCGTTTCGTAAATCTGGCGGAATGCATTCGGGAAGCCCGCGACGATCCCAGCGAAGATGATCATTGATATCCCGTTACCAATGCCCTTCTCCGTGATGAGTTCACCGATGAACATCAAGAATGCTGTTCCCGCTGTCAATACGAGTGCAATCATAACGTATGTCCAGGTGCCGAACTGTTCGTCGACAAGACCTGGGTAGATACGGTTAAATCCAAGCGCGATTCCAAACGCTTGGACTAAGCCGAGTACGATCGTTCCATAGCGCGTTACCGTTGCTAACTTCTTACGGCCCGCCTCTCCTTGTTTTGCCCATTCGGCAAACTTTGGAACAACGTCCATCTGTAAGAGTTGGACAACGATCGAGGCCGTGATATACGGCATGATTCCCATCGCAAAGAGTGAGAAATTCTGCAAAGCATTCCCACCGAACGAGTTCAAGAAACCAAGAATACCATTCTGGTCGATCTTGAACACTTCCGTGTTTACCATCGGCACCGGGATATGTGCTCCGATACGGAACACGATGACCAAGGCCAAGGTAAAGAGAATGCGCCGACGAATGTCAGCTACGCGCCACATATTGGAGATCGCTTGAAACATTAGATCACCTCAACCGTACCGCCGGCAGCTTCGATTGCTTGCTTCGCAGCGTCGGAGAACTTATGAGCTTTAACTGTTAGTTTCTTTTCGATCTTACCGTTAGAAAGAATTTTCACGCCGTCTTTCATGCCTTTGACTGCACGAGTCTCGACAAGAAGTTCTGGAGTGACTTCAGTTCCTTCTTCAAAACGGTTGAGTGTGTCAAGGTTAATGACCGCGAACTCTTTACGAGTTGGGTTGTTGAAGCCGCGTTTTGGTAAACGACGGTAAAGTGGGTTTTGTCCACCTTCGAAACCTGGACGAACACCACCGCCTGAACGAGCTTTTTGACCTTTGTGACCACGGCCAGAAGTCTTACCGTTACCAGAAGACATACCGCGACCTACACGGTTGCGTTCTGAACGTGAACCAGCAGCTGGTTTCAATTCATGGAGTTTCATAGTGGGGCACCTCCTCATAAAATTATATCGAACTATTACTCTTGAATTTCTTTTACTGTCACTAAGTGTGACACGTGGTTAATCATCCCACGCATAGCAGCGTTGTCAGGTACGACAACAGTCTGGTGCATCTTACGGAGACCAAGCGTACGAGTAGTAACGCGTTGGTTCTCCGGACGACCGATCATGCTGCGTGTGAGGGTAACTGCGAGTTTCGCCATCTGTTTTCCCTCCCTTTCTTAACCGCGAAGTTCTTCGACGGTTTTACCGCGGAGTTTCGCAACTTCTTCAGCACGTTTGAGTGATGTGAGACCTTCGACAGTCGCACGAACCATGTTGATTGGAGTGCTTGATCCAAGTGATTTTGAAAGAATGTCGTTGATTCCCGCTAATTCGAGAACCGCACGAACTGGACCACCAGCGATGACTCCAGTACCTTCAGAAGCAGGCTTCAAGAAGACGTGACCTGCACCGAATACACCGTTGACTTCGTGTGGAATTGTTGTGTTAACGATTGGAACGTTAACCATGTTTTTCTTAGCATCTTCGATTGCTTTACGGATCGCTTCAGGCACTTCCTGAGCTTTACCCGTACCGAAACCTACGTGACCATTCTTGTCACCAACGACGACGAGGGCAGCAAAACGGAAGCGACGGCCACCTTTTACTACTTTCGCGACGCGGTTTACGGTAACAACGCGTTCTTCGAGTTGATCCATGTTAATTTCTAACTGGCGCATGTAGAGGTTCCCTCCTTTTCTATTAGAATTTGAGACCAGCTTCACGAGCTGCTTCAGCTACAGCTTTGATACGTCCATGATAGAGATATCCTCCACGGTCGAAAACGACTGTTTCGATACCTTTTTCAAGAGCGCGCTCAGCTGCGAGCTTACCAACTGCTGCCGCAGCGTCAGTCGTGTTGCCTTTTTCAAGGTCGAGTGATGATGCAGATGCGAGTGTTGCATGTGTTGCATCGTCAATGACTTGTACGTAAATGTTCTTGTTCGAACGGAATACGTTCATACGTGGACGTGTTGCAGTCCCGATGATTGTACGACGGACACGACCATGACGTTTTTTACGCGTAGCGTTTTTATCTGCCTTTGAGATCATTTATGCCACTCCTTTCCGGTCAATTCGCATGTGCGAATTACTTACCTGTTTTACCTTCTTTACGACGAACGACTTCATCACTGTAACGAATACCTTTACCTTTGTACGGCTCAGGTTGACGGTACGAACGGATCAATGCAGCGACGTGACCAACACGTTCTTTGCTGATTCCGCGAACGATGAGTTGCGTATTCGTAGGAACTTCGACTTCGATGCCTTGTTCCGGAGTGTACTCGATTGGGTGTGAGTAACCGAGGTTGAGTACGATTTTGTTACCTTGCTTTTGTGCACGGTAACCAACACCTTGGATATCGAGTGTCTTAGCGAAACCGTTGCTTACACCTTCGACCATGTTCGCGATAAGCGCACGAGTCGTTCCGTGGATCGTACGGCTTGCTTTCTCGTCGTTCGGACGAGTGACAGTCAATTCATTACCTTCTACGTTGATCGCCATAGCTGGGCTGAACTCGCGTGAGAGTTCCCCTTTAGGACCTTTTACCGTAACCGTGTTGTTTTCAACTGTTACTGTAACGCCTGCTGGGATGACGACTGGCTTTTTACCAATACGTGACATTTAAGACACCTCCGTTCTTTTTATGCGTGTATTACCAGATGTATGCGATCACTTCGCCGCCGACTTTTTGTTGGCGAGCTTCTTTGTCAGTCATTACACCTTTAGATGTTGAAACGATAGCGATTCCGAGACCACCGAGTACTTTCGGGATTTCATCAGCTTTCGCGTAAACGCGAAGACCTGGTTTCGAGATACGTTTGAGTCCAGTGATAACGCGCTCGTTGCTTGCGCCGTATTTAAGGAATACGCGGAGCGTACCTTGTTTGCTGTCCTCGAGATATTCAACATCGCGGATGAAACCTTCACGTTTGAGGATTTCAGCGACTTCACGTTTGATTGTAGAAGCTGGCATTTCCAACTTCTCATGGCGAACCATGTTTGCATTACGAATGCGTGTAAGCATATCTGCAATCGGATCTGTCATAACCATGCGATGTACCTCCTTTCACAACTTTAATGAATTACCAGCTTGCTTTTTTAACACCAGGGATTTGACCTTTATGAGCAAGATCACGGAACTTAATACGGCTGATACCGAATTTACCAATGTAACCGTGTGGACGGCCAGTGATACTACAACGGTTGTGTAAACGAACCGCTGAAGAGTTACGTGGGAGTTTGCTCAAGCCGATGTAGTCGCCTTGTGCTTTCAATTCTGCGCGTTTTTCAGCGTAGCGCTCAACGAGTGCTTGACGTTTTACTTCACGTGCGATCATTGATTTCTTAGCCATGTTGTCGACCTCCCTTATTTTTGGAATGGCATGCCGAGTGCTGTGAGAAGCTCACGTGACTCTTCATCCGTGTTAGCAGTAGTTACGATAACGATGTCCATACCACGGACTTTCGATACGCGATCGTAGTCGATCTCTGGGAAGATCAATTGTTCCTTCACGCCTAGCGTGTAGTTACCACGGCCATCGAAAGATTTTTTCGATACGCCACGGAAGTCACGTACACGTGGAAGTGACACGTTGATCAACTTGTCGAGGAATTCGTACATGCGCTCGCCACGAAGTGTAACCTTCGCACCGATTGGCATACCTTCACGAAGTTTGAAACCAGCGATTGATTTCTTAGCTTTCGTGATGAGTGGCTTCTGACCAGTGAGGAGCTGAAGCTCTTCGACTGCCATGTCAAGTGCCTTAGAGTTCGTAACAGCGTCACCAACACCCATGTTGATTACGATTTTATCGACTTTCGGCGCTTGCATTACAGAACTGTAGTTGAATTTCTCCATCATTACTTTGACGATTTCGTCTTGGTATTTCGCTTTTAAACGGTTCATCAGAAAGTGGACCTCCTTTCTTTAAATCTTCTTATTTATCTAAAGCTTCGCCCGATTTTTTAGCGATACGTACTTTCTTGCCGTCAACCACAGTGAAACCAACGCGTGTTGGGTTACCTGTCTTAGGGTCGATGAGCATAACGTTCGATACGTGAATCGGTGCTTCTTTCTCGACAATTCCGCCTTGCGGGTTGAGTTGAGAAGGCTTTGAGTGTTTTTTGATCATGTTAACGCCTTCGACGATTACGCGATCTTTTTTAGGCATAGCTGTAAGGACAACGCCTTGTTTGCCTTTGTCTTTACCAGTCATAACCTGAACTTTATCACCTTTTTTGACATGCATCGTTAGAGCACCTCCTTGTAGGAATTCTTTGGAATTAAAGTACTTCCGGTGCCAACGAGACGATCTTCATGAAGTCTTTTTCACGAAGTTCGCGTGCGACTGGTCCGAAGATACGTGTGCCACGTGGGCTTTTGTCATCTTTGATGATGACTGCTGCGTTTTCGTCAAAACGGATGTACGAACCGTCTTTACGACGAACGCCACGTTTAGTACGAACGACTACTGCGCGTACAACTTCACCTTTTTTGACAACGCCACCTGGTGTTGCTTGTTTTACTGTACAAACAATAACGTCACCGATGTTAGCAGTTTTACGACCAGAACCACCGAGGACTTTGATCGTCAAGACTTCACGAGCTCCTGAGTTGTCTGCTACTTTTAAGCGAGATTCTTGTTGAATCATACGATTGTACCTCCCTCCGGATGTTTATTCACCCGAACTAATTAGAGTTTAGATGATTACTGCTTCTTCAATGACTTCTACGAGACGGAAACGTTTGTCCTTAGATAATGGACGTGTTTCTTGAATGCGTACAACATCACCGATTTTAGCTGTGTTGTTTTCATCATGCGCTTTGTACTTTTTAGAGTAGTTTACGCGTTTGCCGTAAAGCTTGTGCTTTACTTTTGTTTCAACTGTAACTACGATCGTTTTGTCCATTTTGTCAGAAACGACGCGTCCAGTTAACACTTTGCGGTTGTTAGTGCGTTCCATTGAGTGTTCCTCCTCTCAGAATCCGAGTGAATTATGCGTTGTTGATGCCGAGTTCGCGTTCACGAAGAACGGTTTTCGCGCGTGCAATCGACTTGCGCACTTCACGGATACGAGCAGGGTTCTCAAGCTGACCAGTCGCGAGTTGGAAACGAAGGTTGAACAACTCTTCTTTCCACGAACCGACTTTACCGTTAAGCTCTTCAGTTGTTTGCTGACGGAGATCAGTTGCTTTCATTCGTATCACCACCATTTTCTTCACGTTTTACGAACTTACATTTTACTGGAAGTTTGTGTGATGCAAGACGGAGAGCTTCGCGTGCGATCTCTTCCGATACTCCTGCGATTTCGAACATTACTTTACCCGGTTTGACGACTGCTACCCAGCCCTCCGGAGCACCTTTACCTGAACCCATTCGGACTTCAAGAGGTTTTTTAGTGTATGGCTTGTGTGGGAAGATCTTGATCCACACTTTACCACCACGTTTCATATAACGAGTCATCGCGATACGCGCTGATTCGATTTGACGGCTAGTGATCCAGCTAGCTTCTTGAGCTTGGATACCGAACTCGCCGAAGTGTACTGTAGTACCACGTTTCGCTTTACCACGCATGTTGCCGCGGTGAACACGACGATATTTTACACGTTTTGGTAACAACATGTTGTGTTGCCTCCTTCCCTAGACGGATGTGGATTATTCTTCGTTTGCTGCTGCTTTTTTCGTAGGAAGCACTTCACCGTGGTGGAGCCATACTTTTACGCCAATTTTGCCGTAAGTTGTATCAGCTTCTGCAGTACCGTAATCGATGTCTGCACGGAGTGTATGAAGTGGAACTGTTCCTTCCGAATACTTCTCAGAACGAGCGATATCAGCGCCACCAAGACGACCAGAAACTTCAGTCTTGATTCCTTTGATACCAGAACGCATTGAGCGTTGGATTGATTGCTTCATAGCACGACGGAACGATACGCGACCTTCAAGTTGGCGAGCGATGTTCTCAGCGACGAGCTTAGCAACTGCATCCGGGTTTTTCACTTCAACGACGTTAACGTGAACGCGTTTGCCTTTTGCAAGGTTAGTGATGTCTTTACGAAGTGTTTCGATTTCAGAACCGCCTTTACCGATAACCATACCAGGCTTAGCAGTGTGAAGTGAGATGTTCAAGCGGTTAGCTGCGCGCTCGATTTCTACTTTAGAGACACTAGCGTCTTTAAGACGTTTTTCGATATATTCACGAACTACGTAGTCTTCATGAAGGAGATCAGCATAGTCTTTATCTGCGAACCAACGTGATTCCCAGTCTTTGATGATACCTACGCGAAGACCAGTTGGGTTAATCTTCTGACCCACGGTAATCCCTCCTTATTTTTCAGATACCACGATGTGAACGTGGCTCGTACGTTTGTTGATGCGGCTTGCGCGACCCATTGCACGTGGGCGGAAACGTTTGAGCGTTGGACCTTCGTTTACGTAAGCCTCAGTGACTACGAGGTTTTCGATGTTCATGTCGAAGTTGTGCTCAGCGTTCGCGATTGCCGATTTCAATACTTTCTCAACGATTGGCGTTGCTGCCTTGTTCGTGTAAGCAAGAATCGAAAGTGCTTCGCCGATTTGCTTCCCGCGGATTAAGTCTACTACGAGACGTGCCTTACGAGGAGCAATGCGAACCATATTAGCCGATGCTTTTGATTGCATAATGAGTACCTCCCCTCAGATTAACGTTTCGTTTTCTTATCGTTTCCAGCATGTCCTTTGTAAGAACGTGTTGGAGCGAATTCACCAAGTTTGTGACCGACCATATCTTCTGTCACGTAAACCGGTACGTGTTTACGACCATCGTAGACAGCGATCGTGTGACCGATGAACTCTGGGAAGATTGTCGAGCGGCGTGACCAAGTTTTGATGACATGTTTGTCACCAGCTTCGTTGGCTTTATCAACCTTAGCGAGCAGATGGTGATCTGCGAATGGACCTTTTTTCAAGCTGCGACCCATAGTTGTACCTCCCTTTGGCATGATTCAGGAACGGTTCCTACGAACCGTCCAGAAATCATGTAATTATTTTTTAGAACGACGGACGATATATTTATCGCTCGCTTTGTTTTTCTTACGAGTTTTGTATCCGAGTGCCGGTTTACCCCAAGGAGTAAGTGGGCCCGAACGACCGATTGGAGCACGTCCTTCACCACCACCGTGTGGGTGATCGACTGGGTTCATGACAGAACCACGAACTGTAGGACGTTTTCCGAGCCAGCGTGAACGACCAGCTTTACCGATATTGACGAGCTCGTGCTCTTCATTACCGACAGCGCCGACTGTTGCACGGCAAGTAGCAAGGATCATACGAGTTTCGCCTGATTGAAGACGAACGATCGCGTATTTACCATCTTTACCGAGAAGCTGAGCAGAAGTACCAGCTGCGCGAACGAGCTGACCACCTTTACCTGGCTTAAGTTCGATGTTGTGGATCAACGTACCGACTGGGATGTTTGAAAGTGGAAGAGCATTACCGACTTTAATGTCAGCTTCTGGTCCAGCCATGACTTGCATGTCTACTTTCAAGCCTTTCGGTGCGAGGATGTAGCGTTTTTCACCATCGATGTAGTGGATCAATGCGATGTTAGCAGAGCGGTTTGGATCGTACTCAATTGTAGCGACACGACCAGCGATGCCATCCTTGTTCCGTTTGAAGTCGATGATACGATATTTACGTTTGTGTCCGCCACCTTGGTGACGTACTGTCAAGCGACCTTGGTTGTTACGTCCGCCCTTTTTCGAAAGCTTTTCAGTTAACGATTTTTCAGGACGTGAAGCCGTAATCTCAGCAAAGTCAAGTGCAGTCATATTACGACGACCGTTAGTGGTCGGTTTAAACTTTTTAATTCCCATCGAGAGTTCCCTCCTTTTCTACAGAGTTCCGATTAACCGAGGTAATCGAGTTCTTTGCTATCTGCAGTAAGCGTGACGACCGCTTTTTTGCGGCGTGCTGTGTAACCAGCGTGACGACCTACGCGTTTTGCTTTTGGTTTTGAGATCAATGTGTTGACTTTGTCAACTTTCACTCCGAAGATCGCTTCGACTGCATCTTTGATTTGAGTCTTAGATGCCTTCACGTCTACTTCGAATGTGTACTTTTTCTCAGCCATTTGGTTTACTGAACGTTCAGTAATGACAGGACGTTTGATAATGTCGTGTGTGTGTGCCATTATGCAAGCACCTCCTCTACTCTCGCAACAGCGTCCTTCGTAATGATGACTTTGTCATGAGCGACAAGATCAAGGACGTTTACACCTGCAGCGTCAACGACTGTGACACCCGGGATGTTGCGTGTTGAAAGAACGACTGACTCGTTGTAATCAGCAGTAACGACGAGAACTTTACGTTCGATTGAAAGAGCAGCGAATACTGCGATCATGTCCTTAGTTTTAGGAGCATCGATTGTCAATCCTTCAAGAACGATGAACTCGTTGTTAGCGACTTTCGAAGAAAGTGCTGAACGAAGTGCGAGACGACGAACCTTTTTAGGAAGTTTGTAAGCGTACGAACGTGGTGTTGGACCGAAGACTGTTCCACCGCCAACCCATTGTGGCGAACGGATCGAACCTTGGCGTGCACGACCAGTACCTTTTTGTTTCCATGGTTTACGGCCGCCACCGCGAACTTCCGAGCGACCTTTTGTATCATGTGTACCTTGGCGACGTGAAGCTTGTTGCATGACGATTGCATCGTATACGACTGCTTCATTTGGCTCGATTCCGAAAACGGCATCTGCGAGCTCGATGTCTCCAACTTGTGTACCTGTTTGGTTAAGCAAAGCTACTTTAGGCATTCGTTATTCCTCCTTTCCTTGCAAACGGATTAGTTGCCTTTAACCGCAGTTTTGATGACAACTTGGCTCTTACGTGCGCCTGGGATAGCACCCTTGACGAGGAGTAAGCCGCGTTCTGCATCAACTTTTACGATTTCAAGGTTTTGAACAGTGATTTGCTCTCCACCCATGCGTCCAGGGAGCAATTTCCCTTTGAATACACGGTTAGGAGCAACAGGACCCATTGAACCTGGGCGACGGTGGTAACGCGAACCGTGAGCCATTGGACCACGTGATTGGTTGTGACGCTTGATTGCACCAGCGAAACCTTTACCTTTCGACGTACCTGTTACATCAACCATTTCGCCTGCAGCGAAAGTATCTGCTTTAATCTCTTGACCGATTTCGAAATCTGCTACTGATGTACGGATTTCTTTAATGAAGCGCTTAGGTGTCGCGTTTGCTTTCGCAGCGTGACCTTTTTGCGGTTTGTTTTGACGACCTTCTTTGATATCACCAAAGCCGAGTTGAACTGCTTCGTAACCGTCAACTTCCGTTGTTTTCAATTGAAGAACAACGTTACCTTCGACTGAAACGACAGTAACAGGGACGACTTCGCCTGACTCGTTGAAGATTTGTGTCATACCGAGTTTAGTTCCTAAGATTCCTTTAGCCATGAGATACACCTCCTAATATTGAATGATTTTGATCTTCTGGCTAGTATCAACTATCTATAGAAGAAAAATTAAAGTTTGATTTCGATGTCAACGCCCGATGGAAGTTCGAGACGCATAAGCGCATCAACAGTTTTCGGTGTTGGGTTAACGATGTCGATCAAACGTTTGTGTGTACGCATTTCGAACTGCTCACGAGCATCTTTGTACTTGTGAACGGCACGAAGTACTGTGTAGACCGCTTTCTCCGTTGGGAGTGGGATCGGACCAGATACAGTAGCACCTGAACGTTTTGCTGTGTCGACAATCTTCTCAGCCGATTGATCAAGCACGCGGTGATCGTATGCTTTCAAACGGATCCGAATTTTTTCATTTGCCATGTTATTTCCCTCCTTTTCGCCTATTTCGTAAATAGACATTCTCCGCGGAAATTTCCACACTAGCCATGGCAATGCCGCCTGGTGTGTCATAACCTCCCGCTTCATCGCGTTGTGTTTGTGACCAACATATTCTATCATACTGAATCACCAGCAAGAATGCAAGCACTAATAAAAATAGAATATGTATTCAAGTCTCTCACCACTCGCACAAACACTTTCCTCAGTATATAAGATGTCAGACCATGTTGCAAGACTGTTTTCAAAGAAATGAAAAAAGGTCTTCCGCCACGGGAGACGGAAGACCTTTGTCTTAAAAATTACTCAACGATTTCTGTAACTGATCCAGCGCCTACTGTACGGCCACCTTCACGGATTGAGAAACGAGTTTCTTTTTCAAGAGCGATTGGTGCGATGAGTTCAACAGTCATTTCGATGTTGTCCCCAGGCATAACCATTTCAGTACCTTCTGGAAGTTGAACCATACCAGTTACGTCAGTTGTACGGAAGTAGAACTGCGGGCGGTAGTTCGCGAAGAATGGCGTGTGACGGCCACCCTCTTCTTTAGAAAGAACGTAAACTTGCGCTTTGAACTTTTTGTGTGGTGTGATTGTGTTTGGTTTCGCGAGAACTTGTCCACGCTCGATGTCGTCACGTGATACACCACGGAGAAGAGCACCGATGTTGTCGCCAGCTTCAGCATAGTCAAGAAGCTTACGGAACATCTCTACACCAGTACATACTGATTTTTTAGTTTCTTCGTGAAGACCAACGATTTCGATTTCGTCGTTGACTTTAAGAACTCCACGCTCAACGCGGCCAGTAGCAACTGTACCACGACCAGTGATTGAGAAGACATCCTCAACTGGCATCATGAAGTCTTTTTCAGTGTCACGAGTTGGTTCTGGGATGTACTCATCGACAGCTGCCATGAGTTCCATGATTTTTTCTTCCCATTTAGCTTCGCCGTTAAGCGCGCCAAGAGCAGAACCTTGGATAACTGGGAGGTCATCACCTGGGAAGTCATACTCAGAAAGAAGTTCACGGATTTCCATTTCGACGAGCTCAAGAAGCTCTTCGTCGTCAACCATGTCAACTTTGTTCATGAATACTACGATGAAAGGAACACCTACTTGACGTGAAAGCAAGATGTGCTCACGTGTTTGTGGCATTGGACCATCTGTTGCAGAAACAACGAGGATCGCGCCGTCCATTTGTGCAGCACCAGTGATCATGTTTTTAACATAGTCAGCGTGACCTGGGCAGTCAACGTGTGCATAGTGGCGTTTGTCTGTTTCGTACTCGATGTGAGCTGTTGCGATTGTGATACCGCGCTCGCGCTCTTCTGGAGCACCATCGATTTGGTCAAACTTAGTTGCAGCTTTACCTTGTGATTTTGCAAGTACAGCTGAGATAGCTGCTGTCAAAGTTGTTTTACCGTGGTCGACGTGGCCGATTGTACCAACGTTAACGTGCGGTTTAGAACGGTCGAATTTTTCCTTACCCATTCTGAATTCCTCCTCTATGTGTCTAATAATTTTTTATAACTAGGAAGGTGAGTCGTAAGATAACGTACACCTTCCTTAGCTTACACTAATCATAAAAGCGTGACAACCTGTGAAGGATTAGCCGTTTGCTTTTTTGATGATTTCTTCTGCAACTGATTTCGGTACTTCTTCGTAGTGATCGAAGTGCATCGAGTACGTTCCGCGACCTTGTGTGCGTGAACGAAGACCAGTAGCGTATCCGAACATTTCAGAAAGTGGAATCATTGAACGGACAACTTGAGCGTTACCGCGTGCTTCCATACCTTCTACGCGACCACGGCGTGATGTAACATCACCCATGATGTCTCCCATGTATTCGTCTGGGATGACGATTTCAACTTTCATCATTGGCTCAAGGATAACAGCGCCGCTCTTATCTTTAAGTTGTTTGACTGCCATTGAAGCCGCAACTTTAAATGCCATCTCGTTTGAGTCGACATCGTGGTACGATCCGAAGACGAGTGAAGCTTTTACGTCAACGACCGGGTAACCAGCAAGGATACCGTTTTGAAGTGCTTCTTCGATTCCGTTCTCAACCGCTGGGATGTATTCACGTGGAACAACACCACCGACGATTTTGTTGTTGAACTCGAAGCCAGCGCCTTCTTCGTTCGGCTCGAATTCTACGACGACGTGACCATACTGACCACGACCACCAGATTGACGAGCGAACTTCGAATCGATCTTCGCCGCTTGGCGGATCGTTTCACGGTAAGCTACTTGTGGAGCACCAACGTTTGCTTCGACTTTGAACTCGCGACGCATACGGTCAACGATGATGTCGAGGTGAAGCTCACCCATACCTGAGATGATCGTTTGACCAGTCTCTGGGTTTGTTTCAGTGCGGAACGTTGGATCCTCTTCAGCAAGCTTAGCGAGGGCTTGACCCATTTTATCTTGGTCAGCTTTCGTTTTTGGTTCGATAGCGACCGAGATAACTGGTTCTGGGAATGTCATTGATTCGAGAACGACGTTGTCTTTCTCTGCACAAAGCGTATCTCCAGTAGTCGTATCTTTCAAACCTACAGCTGCAGCGATGTCACCCGCGTATACCATCGGGATCTCTTCACGGCTGTTTGCGTGCATTTGAAGGATACGTCCAAGACGCTCACGTTTGCCTTTTGTTGAGTTTTTAACGTACGATCCTGCCGAAGCTGTACCAGAGTACACACGGAAGAATGTCAATTTACCGACGTAAGGGTCAGTCATGACTTTGAACGCGAGTGCAGAGAATGGTGCTTCGTCCGAAGACTCACGCACGATTTCTTCATCCGTATCCATGTCGATACCTGAGATCGCTTTTACGTCGATTGGTGATGGGAGGTAATCGAGAACTGCGTCAAGCATAAGCTGAACACCTTTGTTCTTGAATGCCGAACCTACGAGTACAGGATAGAAGTCAACTGTCAGAGTTGCTTTACGGATAGCCGCTTTCAACTCGTCGATTGTGATTTCTTCACCCTCGAGGTATTTCATCATCAATTCTTCTTCGTAATCCGCAACTGCTTCGATCAATGATCCACGGAGTTCTTCAGCTTGATCAGCGAGATCAGCTGGGAAACCGTCAGTCACTTCGATGTCAGTTCCAAGATCGTTACCGTACATGTATGTTTTCTGTTCGACGAGGTCGATGATTCCTTTGAATTCATCTTCCGCACCGATTGGAATTTGGATCGCGTGTGCGTTCGCTTGGAGGCGTTCGCGAAGCGTTCCGACCGAGTACAAGAAGTCTGCACCGATTTTATCCATTTTGTTAACGAAAACGATACGTGGTACGCCGTAAGTTGTAGCTTGGCGCCATACTGTCTCAGTTTGTGGCTCAACACCAGACTGAGCGTCAAGTACTGCTACCGCACCATCAAGTACGCGAAGTGAACGTTCAACCTCAACTGTGAAGTCTACGTGTCCAGGTGTATCGATGATGTTTACGCGGTTACCTTTCCATTGAGCAGTTGTTGCTGCCGATGTAATCGTGATCCCACGCTCTTGCTCTTGCTCCATCCAGTCCATTTGTGAAGCACCTTCGTGCGTTTCACCAATCTTGTGGATACGACCCGTGTAATACAGGATACGCTCAGTCGTTGTTGTTTTACCAGCATCGATGTGAGCCATGATCCCGATGTTACGAGTGTTCTTAAGGGAGAATTCTCTTGCCATCTTTAAACATTCTCCTTTCGCATTTTAGTTTAGTGGTCGTGTGTTGCCACACGTCATGACTATACCCGAAAGCCACCTCATAATTCCATTAAAAATGGCATGCATGAGGTGGTGATTTTCGGAATTACCAGCGGTAGTGAGCAAACGCTTTGTTCGCTTCCGCCATTTTGTGCATATCTTCGCGCTTCTTAACAGAAGCACCAGTGTTGTTTGCAGCGTCCATGATTTCGTTAGCAAGGCGCGCATCCATAGTTTTTTCGTTACGGAGACGTGAGTAGTTCACGAGGTAACGAAGTGCGAGTGTCGTACGACGCTCTGGGCGAACTTCGACAGGAACTTGATAGTTAGCTCCACCTACACGGCGTGCTTTAACTTCAAGAACTGGCATGATGTTGTTCATCGCTTCTTCAAAGACTTCCATTGCATCGCGACCTGAACGTTCAGCGATAGTTTCGAAAGCTTTGTATAAGATTTGTTGAGCAGTACCTTTTTTACCATCTAACATAAGACGGTTGATAAGGCGGGTAACGAGTTTAGAGTTGTAGATCGGATCAGCCATTACATCACGACGTTCTGCTTGACCTTTACGTGGCATTCCGAGTCCCTCCTTTCATATAGTGAGGTGATATCTTAAGATATCTAGATTATTTTTTAACTTTAGGACGTTTAGTACCGTATTTCGAACGACCTTGCATACGGCCGTCAACACCAGCTGTATCAAGCGCACCACGAACGATGTGGTAACGTACCCCTGGTAAGTCTTTTACGCGGCCGCCGCGGATAAGAACAACACTGTGCTCTTGAAGGTTGTGGCCGATACCTGGGATGTAAGCTGTTACTTCCATTGTGTTCGTCAAACGTACACGTGCATATTTACGAAGAGCCGAGTTCGGTTTCTTCGGAGTCATTGTACCTACACGAGTACAAACACCACGTTTTTGTGGTGAGCTGATGTCAGTACGAGCTTTAATGAAGCTGTTGTACCCTTTGTTCAGCGCTGGCGAATCTGATTTCACAACTTTTGATTGACGTCCTTTACGGACTAATTGGTTGATAGTAGGCATCTTTGAGATCCTCCCTTCCTGAATTCATGACAAATTTCAAAACCACCGAGCCGGGTGGTTCATCGAAAGTCATAATGAAACGTTTTGCGTGGCTCAGGCATTCCATCGCCACACAAAACGCATTATCAAACTTTCTTAATGGCAACAGCAGTTGCTGCGACATCGATTCCACAAGCTTTTCCAAGCTCTTGCTTAGAAGGAACATTCACGACTGGAACGTTAGCTTGTTTCGCCGCTTCGAGCAATGCTTGTTTTACGTGTTCATCTGCGTCATCCGCAATGATCACTTCCGACGCCTTGCCAGATCGCAATGCTTTGAGCGTTTGCTTTTGACCGACAAACTTCAAATCTGCGCCGACTACTTTTTTGTAAGACATGAAGATATCCTCCAAAATAACACAGCCGGTTGGCAACACTATATCATAGTAGCACCGCCATACCGGCGTGTCAAGGCGTTTTATTCTACCGGAGAATCGGCTTCTACAGGTGCTTCGCCAGCTACTTCGAGATCGATCTGACGGTAACGTGACATCCCAGTACCAGCTGGAACCAACTTACCGATGATGACGTTCTCTTTCAAGCCGCGAAGGTAGTCGCTCTTCCCTTTAATCGCTGCATCCGTAAGGACACGAGTCGTTTCTTGGAACGACGCAGCCGATAGGAATGAATCTGTTTCAAGTGACGCTTTCGTGATACCGAGAAGAACTGGTTTCGCCGAAGCGAGAGCTTTCCCGTTACGGAGCGCTTCTTTACAAGCTTCCTTGAACGTGCTGATATCGACGAGCGAACCTGGTAAGAGTGAAGTCTCACCAGACTCGATGACACGTACGCGACGGATCATTTGGCGAACCATGACCTCGACGTGTTTGTCACCGATCTCAACCCCTTGCATCCGGTATACTTTTTGAACTTCTTGAAGCAAGTAGTTCTGAACGCCGGATACACCTTTAACGTTCAAGAGTTCTTTCGGATCGATCGAACCTTCCGTGAAGACTTGACCGGCTTTGACGTCGTCCCCAAGCTGAACACGTAGACGCGAACCGAATGGGATCGTGTATGTGCGTGTTTCGCTGAGTCCTTGGACCGTCAATTCACGTTTGTCACGCGATTCCGTGAAATCGATGACTTGACCATCGATTTCCGAGATGACCGCTTGCCCTTTCGGGTTACGCGCTTCGAACAACTCTTGGATACGCGGAAGACCTTGTGTGATATCGTCCCCGGCAACCCCACCTGTGTGGAAGGTACGCATCGTAAGCTGCGTTCCTGGCTCACCGATTGATTGTGCCGCGATGATACCGACAGCTTCGCCGACTTCGACGTCGTTGCCTGTTGCCAAGTTGCGTCCGTAACATTTCTTACAGACACCATGGCTTGTGTTACAAGTGAAGGCAGTACGGATCTCAACGTTGTCGACACCTGCGTCAGTGATGACACGCGCGATGTCTTCATCGATGAGTTCGTTCGTCGAAACGAGGACTTCTCCTGTTTCAGGGTGAACGACGTTTTCGAATGCAGTACGGCCGACGAGGCGGTCGTAAAGGCTTTCGATTTCTTCCGTTCCTTCACGGAGTGCTGTGACGCGGATACCACGATCCGTTCCACAATCATCTTCACGGATGATGACGTCTTGAGCGACGTCAACGAGACGACGAGTCAGGTAACCTGAGTCAGCCGTTTTCAAGGCTGTATCGGCAAGACCTTTACGCGCACCGTGTGTCGAGATGAAGTATTCCTGTACCGTTAGACCCTCACGGAACGATGATTTGATCGGGAGCTCGATGATCCGTCCACTTGGAGCGGCCATGAGTCCACGCATACCAGCGAGCTGCGTGAAGTTCGACGCGTTACCACGGGCACCGGAGTCACTCATCATGAAGATCGGGTTGAGACGGTTGAGGGATTTCATCAGACGAGACTGAATTTCATCCTTCGCATCATTCCACGATTTAACGACGCGCTCATAGCGCTCGTCTTCTGTGATGAGACCACGACGGTACGATTTCATGACGCGGTCGACATTGTCCTGGGCTTCAACAAGAATCTCTTGTTTATCCGGAAGAACGATGATGTCCGCGATCCCTACCGTGATACCGGCACGAGTCGAGTGTTTGAATCCGAGGTTTTTCATGCGGTCGAGCATGCGGCTTGTTTCTGTCGTCTCAAACCGTTTGAAGACTTCCGCGATGACATTTCCAAGGAATCCTTTTTTGAACGGGTCGATGATCGGACGGTTCTTCAGTTCTGCCGCGACATCTGTTCCTTTTTCAAGGAAGTACTTGTCTGGCGTCGCTTCTTGAAGGTTCGTCATCGTTGGTTCGTTCAAGTAAGGGAACGTCGTTGGGAGGATCTCGTTGAAGATCAACTTACCGACTGTTGTAATCAATAATTTCTCGTTTTGCTCTTCCGTGAATGTCGGGTTCTTGAGAACGCCGGCTGGAATCGCAACACGTGTATGGAAGTGCGCATAACCGTTTTGATAAGCGATGAGCGCTTCGTTCACTGTCGAGAAGATTTTACCTTCGCCGATCGCATTTTCGCGCTCGAGCGTGAGGTAGTAGTTACCGAGGACCATATCCTGCGATGGTGTAACAACAGGTTTACCGTCTTTCGGGTTCAAGATGTTTTGTGCAGCGAGCATGAGAAGACGCGCTTCTGCTTGTGCTTCTGCCGAAAGTGGTACGTGAACCGCCATTTGGTCACCATCGAAATCGGCGTTGTATGCCGTACATACGAGTGGGTGAAGGCGAATCGCGCGTCCTTCGACGAGCGTTGGTTCGAATGCCTGGATACCGAGACGGTGAAGTGTCGGTGCACGGTTTAAGAGAACCGGATGCTCACGGATGACTTCTTCGAGGACATCCCAGATTTCAGGTTGAACGCGCTCGATTTTCCGTTTCGCACTCTTGATGTTCGGTGCGATGCCACGAGAGACGAGTTCTTTCATGACGAACGGTTTGAAGAGTTCAAGGGCCATTTCTTTTGGAAGACCACATTGATACATCTTCAGATTCGGACCAACGACGATAACCGAACGACCAGAGTAGTCGACACGTTTACCGAGCAAGTTTTGACGGAAACGTCCTTGTTTCCCTTTCAACATGTGTGAAAGTGATTTAAGTGGACGGTTACCTGGTCCAGTGACTGGACGACCACGACGACCGTTATCGATCAAAGCATCGACTGCTTCTTGAAGCATCCGTTTTTCATTCTGAACGATGATGTTCGGAGCACCAAGGTCAAGAAGACGCTTGAGACGGTTGTTACGGTTGATGACGCGGCGGTACAAGTCGTTCAAGTCAGACGTCGCGAAACGTCCGCCATCGAGTTGAACCATCGGACGAAGTTCCGGTGGGATGACTGGAAGTACTTCAAGCACCATCCATTCTGGATTGTTGCCCGAGTTACGGAAAGCATCGAGAACTTCAAGACGTTTGATCGCACGCGTACGACGTTGTCCTTGAATCATACGAAGTTCTTCACGTAATGCAGCGACTTCTTTATCAAGTTCCACGTCACGGAGCAATTTACGAACTGCTTCCGCACCCATTTCAGCAGTAAACGAACGACCGAACTTCTCACGATAGGCACGGTATTCTTTCTCTGAAAGGAGTTGTTTCTTCTCAAGTGTCGATTCGCCTGGATCTGTTACGACGTACGACGCGAAGTAGATGATCTCTTCTAACGCACGTGGTGACATGTCGAGGACGAGTCCCATACGGCTAGGAATTCCTTTGAAGTACCAGATGTGCGAAACCGGTGCTGCGAGCTCGATGTGACCCATGCGCTCCCGACGGACTTTCGACTTCGTGACTTCAACGCCACAGCGATCACAAATGATTCCTTTATAGCGGATCCGTTTGTATTTACCACAGTAACATTCCCAGTCTTTTGTTGGACCAAAAATACGTTCACAGAACAAACCATCTTTCTCCGGTTTGAGTGTACGATAGTTGATCGTCTCCGGCTTTTTCACTTCCCCGAAAGACCATGAACGGATCTTTTCGGGGGAAGCGAGGCCGATTTGCATATATTCAAATCTATTAACATCTACCAAGGGGTGGACCTCCCTTTCGCTTATTCCTCTTCAGTAACAACTGGTGCGACAGGCGCTTGAACTTCTTCGAGTGCTGGAGTCGCGTTCGGGATATTGTCCTCGTCTTCGTCACGCATTTCGATCTCTTCATCATCAGCAGACATCATCTTAACGTCCATACCGAGGGATTGAAGCTCTTTAATGAGGACTCGGAACGATTCCGGTACGCCCGGTTGTGGTACATTCTCACCTTTGACGATTGCTTCGTACGCTTTGACACGACCGATCGTATCATCCGACTTGATTGTAAGGATTTCTTGGAGCGTGTAGGCTGCGCCGTATGCTTCAAGTGCCCATACTTCCATCTCACCGAAACGCTGACCACCGAACTGGGCTTTACCACCGAGCGGTTGTTGTGTAACGAGTGAGTATGGTCCTGTCGAACGTGCGTGAAGTTTATCATCGACCATGTGAGCAAGTTTAATCATATACATGACACCGACAGAGATACGGTTATCGAACGCTTCACCCGAACGACCATCATAAAGGACAGTCTTCGCGTCGCGATCCATACCTGCTTCTTCAATCGTTGCCCAAACATCTTCCTCACGCGCACCATCGAATACTGGTGATGCGACTTTAATGCCGAGTTGACGTGCTGCCATCCCGAGGTGAAGCTCGAGCAACTGCCCGATGTTCATCCGTGATGGAACCCCAAGTGGGTTCAACATGATGTCAATTGGCGTACCGTCTGGCATGTACGGCATGTCTTCTTCTGGAAGGATACGTGAGATAACACCTTTGTTACCGTGACGACCCGCCATTTTATCACCCTCGTGAATCTTACGCTTCTGAACGATGTAAGCACGGATCAACTGGTTGACACCAGGTGAGAGCTCGTCCCCATTATCGCGGTCGAAGATTTTGACATCGAGAATGATTCCATCACCACCGTGTGGAACACGGAGAGATGTATCACGGACTTCACGTGCTTTTTCACCGAAGATTGCATGAAGAAGACGTTCTTCCGCTGTCAATTCCGTTACACCCTTCGGCGTAACTTTACCGACGAGGATATCGCCGTCCTTGACTTCCGCACCGACGCGGATGATTCCGCGATCGTCGAGGTTTTTCAAGGCATCATCACCGACGTTCGGAATATCACGTGTGATTTCTTCCGGTCCGAGTTTCGTATCACGCGACTCACATTCGTATTCTTCGATGTGGATCGATGTGTAGACGTCGTCTTTGACAAGACGTTCACTCATGATGACAGCATCCTCATAGTTGTAACCATCCCATGTCATGAAACCGACGAGTACGTTACGACCAAGCGCAAGTTCCCCACCGTCCATCGATGGACCATCTGCAAGGATCTCGCCTTTATCGACTGGGTCGCCTGCTTTGATGATTGGTTTTTGGTTATAACACGTTCCTTGGTTAGAACGGATGAATTTTTGAATCTTGTAACGGTCGAGTTCACCTTCGACGATGTTGCCATCGACTTCCGTCGTACGACGGACAAGGATTTCACGCGCCGTAACGCGCTCAGCGATCCCTGCGTGCTTCGCAACAACAGCGGCTCCTGAGTCTTTTGCAGACACGTACTCCATACCTGTACCGACAATCGGAGATTCCGGGTTCAGAAGTGGGACGGCCTGACGTTGCATGTTCGCTCCCATGAGGGCACGGTTCGAGTCATCGTTCTCAAGGAACGGGATACAAGCCGTTGCGGCAGATACAACCTGCTTCGGTGAAACGTCCATATAATCGACACGTGCTGGTTCAACAGACAAGTTTTGTCCACGGAAACGTGAAAGGACGTGTGAATCTTGGAACGTCTTCTCTTCCGTCAACAACATGTTTGCCTGTGCGACGACGTAGAGATCCTCTTCGTCTGCAGTCATGTAATGGATTTCATCTGTGACGACGCCCGTTTCCGGATCGACACGACGATATGGTGCTTCGATGAAGCCGTACTCATTGACCTTCGCGTACGAAGACAACGAGTTGATCAAACCGATGTTTGGTCCCTCTGGCGTTTCGATCGGACACATACGGGAATAGTGCGAGTAGTGTACGTCACGAACTTCGAAACCAGCGCGCTCACGTGTCAAACCACCGGGTCCGAGTGCTGAAAGACGACGTTTGTGCGTCAATTCTGCAAGCGGGTTCGTTTGGTCCATGAACTGAGACAACTGCGAGCTACCGAAGAACTCTTTAATCGATGCGATAACTGGACGAATGTTGATCAATGCCTGTGGCGTGATCGCATTCTGATCCTGAATCGACATCCGTTCTTTAACGACACGTTCCATCCGCGAGAGACCGATCCGGAATTGATTCTGGAGCAGCTCACCGACTGAACGGAGACGACGGTTACCGAGGTGATCGATATCGTCTGTCGTACCGACTTCATGCAACAAGTTGAAGAAGTAGTTGATGGCAGCAATCATGTCAGCAGGCGTGATGTGCTTGATGTCACGATCGATGTTACCGTTACCGATGATATTGATGATGCGTTCACCTTCAGCATCGTCCGGTGCGAACACCTTGATTGACTGTAAGTTGAAAGCCTCACCCTGCGTTACGCCGCCTGTTGGCGTCGCTTCGATGTAACCAACGGATCCTTCAAGGAATGGAAGGACTTTATCGAGCATACGACGATCAAGGACCGTTCCTGCTTCCGCGATGACTTCACCTGTCTCTGGGTCAACGAGCGTTTCCGCAAGTTTCTGACCGAAAAGACGGTTCTTAAGATGAAGCTTTTTATTGATTTTATAACGACCAACGTTTGCCAAATCATAACGTTTCGGGTCAAAGAAGCGCGACACGAGTAACGCTTTTGCGTTTTCGACTGTCGGCGGCTCTCCCGGACGTAGACGCTCATAAATCTCGATGAGGGCTTTTTCCGTTGATTCCGTATTATCTTTTTCAAGTGAATTCCGGAGGTACTCATCATCACCGAGAAGATCGATGATTTCCTGATCCGTACCGAAACCAAGAGCACGTAAAAGAACCGTTACTGGAATCTTACGCGTGCGATCAATGCGAACATAAACGATGTCTTTCGCGTCTGTCTCGAGCTCGAGCCATGCACCACGGTTTGGAATGACTGTCGCGGAGAACCCACGCTTACCGTTCTTATCTAACTTATTGTTGTAATAAACACTTGGCGAACGAACAAGCTGCGAAACGATTACGCGTTCCGCTCCATTGATGATGAATGTTCCCGACTCCGTCATAAGCGGGAAGTCACCCATGAAGACTTCTTGTTCTTTCAATTCACCCGTCTCTTTATTTTGAAGACGGACTTTAACGCGTAGTGGTGCCGAATAGGTCACGTCGCGCTCTTTCGATTCATCGATCGAATACTTCGGCTCTCCGAGCGAGTAGTCGATGAATTCTAATACGAGATTCCCTGTGAAATCGGAAATCGGCGAAATGTCATGAAACATTTCACGAAGACCTTCCCGCAGGAACCACTCATACGAATTCGTTTGAATCTCGATTAAGTTTGGAAGTTCCAATACTTCGCTGATACGTGCATAGCTTCTTCTCTGACGGTGACGACCGTACTGAACAAGTTGACCAGTCAACTGATTCACCTCTCAGACCCACTTCTTCTTATAGAGAAGGACGGGTGTAATATCGAACATTGAAGCCATTTTTTGATTGATAAGCGCAAAAAAGCGACGTCTTGTCTACTCAATCATCTGTAGTCGAGAACGCCAGCTGCTTTCAAACATCTTATCCAAAAATCACTCCAATGGCATTTTATAATACTATCATAGACACAACATGAGGTCAACGACAAATCCTTCGATTTGTCAAGACCGAATTGATTTAAATATCGAGTACCCTTTATCCCGGGTAACTGTCTCACACATACCGAATACTTCTTCCATCAACTTCTTCGCAGATGGTCCACCTTGTTTCTTTTGAATGACGACCCAAAGTTCGCCGCCAACGATGAGATGATCATATGCTTCTCGGAGAATACGATGAACGACCGTTTTTCCTGCCCGAATCGGTGGATTCGTCACGATCGCTGCGAATGTCGATTCGCCTACCCCATCATACCCGTCACTCACACCGGTCGTCACGGAAACACCGTTCGCGCGCGCATTGTCTGCCGCTAGTTCGAGCGCCCGTTCATTGACATCGATCAAGTGTGCCGGACGTCCTGTCGACTTCGAGAGCGCAATGCCCATCGGTCCATATCCACAGCCGACATCTAAAATGTCTCCAGCTACAGCCGGTTCCGTGAATGCCTCAATCAACAGACGTGAACCAAAATCGATTCCGTTCTTTGAAAAGACACCGTGATCCGATGTAAAGCGGAGCGTTTGACCACGCAGGACATATTCCCACGTCTTCGGATCTCGTTTCGATGAAGGGTCATTCGTATAATAATGATCCGCCATGTTTCCTTCCCCTCTCATGTAAAAGATGAAAACAAAAGAAGCTCGCAATGCGAGCTTCTCTTGTTTCTACGGAAGAAGAAAATTACTTAACTTCTACAGTAGCGCCAGCTTCTTCAAGCTTAGCTTTCATTGCTTCAGCGTCTTCTTTCGAAACGCCTTCTTTAACTGGTGCTGGAGTTCCGTCTACGAGAGCTTTCGCTTCTTTAAGACCGAGGCCTGTCAATTCGCGAACTGCTTTGATGACGTTGATTTTACCAGATCCAGCGTTAGTAAGGATAACGTCGAATTCAGTTTGCTCTTCAGCTGCTGCGCCTGCGCCAGCACCTGCAACTGCTACTGGAGCTGCTGCTGATACGCCGAATTCTTCTTCGATTGTTTTTACGAGTTCGTTAAGTTCAAGAACAGTCATGCCCTTGAGGTCTTCGATAAATTGCTCTTTGTTGAAAGCCATTATGGTTTTCCTCCTTTGATTTAGCCCACGTTGGGGTGTGAAAATTGTGTTGGTTGCCTATCCCGCTAAGCAGAAATTAAGCAGATTGTTCTTCTTTTTGCTCTGCGATTGCGTTCGTTGCCACCGCGAGTCCACGGATTGGCGCTTGAAGCACGCTGAGGAGCATCGAAAGGAGACCTTCGCGTGATGGAAGTTCCGCAAGGGCTTTGACATCTTCTACTGAAGTGACTTTGCCTTCGATGATACCACCTTTAAGTTCGAGAGCCTTGTGCGTTTTAGCGAAGTCGTTCAAGATCTTAGCTGGCGCGATAACGTCTTCATTGCTGAAGGCGATCGCACTAGGACCTGTGAAGACTTCATCAAGACCTTCGAGGTTGCTTTGAACTGCCGCGCGGCGGAGGAGACCGTTTTTGTAAACTTTGAATTCAACGCCCGCTTCGCGGAGTTGTTTACGAAGTTCAGTGACTTCTTCTACTGTGAGTCCACGGTAGTCGACGACAACTGTTCCTGCGCTCGCTTGGAGTTTCTCAGCGATCTCAGATACGAGATCCGCTTTGACAGCGATAACTTTTTCGTTTGCCATTTCTGTTGCACCTCCTGGTAGATGAAATGTACCGGTGCGAGGGGCTGCTCGATTTCAAATAAAAAGCCTCCGTCTGCAAAGCAGAGGAGGCGTAATCGTCAAAAAGGATACCTGAACAAACAGGCTCTCTGAGCAAGAACACCTCGGAAGGATTTATGCCCATGTGAGCACCTTCTGTCTACGGTATGTCGAAATATATCAACGTTTTATACTGTAACAGCGTTCTTAGAACGTTGTCAAGTTCGTTTTAGACGAAATTATTTCGCGAAGTCAGCTGAAGATACTTTTACACCAGGACCCATTGTAGAAGCGATCGCGATGTTCTTAAGGTATACACCTTTAGCAGTAGCAGGCTTAACTTTTACGAGAGTTTCGATAACTGTGTTGATGTTCTCAACGAGTTTCTCGTTATCGAATGATTTTTTACCGACAGGAACGTGGATGTTACCTGATTTGTCGACACGGTACTCAACTTTACCAGCTTTGATATCGTTGATTGCTTTTGTGACGTCAAATGTAACTGTACCTGTTTTCGGGTTTGGCATGAGGCCTTTTGGTCCGAGAACGCGACCAAGTTTACCAACTTCACCCATCATGTCTGGTGTCGCAACGATAACATCGAAGTCGAACCATCCTTGTTGGATTTTGTTGATGTACTCAGCATCACCAGCGTAATCTGCTCCAGCAGCTTCCGCTTCTTTTAATTTCTCACCTTTCGCGAAGACGAGAACTTTTTGTGTTTTACCAGTACCGTGTGGCAATACGACTGCTCCACGGATTTGTTGGTCTGCTTTCTTCGGATCTACTCCGAGACGAACAGCCAATTCGATAGTCTCATCGAATTTCGCAGTTGCAGATTTTTTAGTCAAATCTACAGCTTCTGCGAGTTCGTATGAAACCGTACGATCGATAAGCTTAGCAGCTTCTTTGTACTTCTTACCCATTTTAGGTTCCTCCTTTGTGGTTGTGCGGAAAATCCTCCCACATAATGAAAGGGTAGCAGGCTTCAAGAAACTATCCGCCTGCGACCCTCATCGTTGTTCATGGTAATCAAAAAGACATTAGTCTTCGATTACGATACCCATAGAACGTGCAGTACCTTCAACCATCAACATTGCTGTTTCAACAGATGATGCGTTAAGGTCTGGCATTTTTGTTTCAGCGATTTCACGAACTTTGTCACGTTTGACTGTCGCTACTTTCTTACGGTTCGGTTCACCTGAACCACTCTCAATTCCAGCTGCTTTCTTCAAGAGAACTGCTGCTGGAGGAGTTTTAGTGATGAATGTGAATGAACGATCTTCAAAAACCGTGATGACTACAGGGATAATCAAGCCGGCTTGGTCTTGTGTACGAGCGTTGAACTCTTTACAGAAGCCCATGATGTTCACACCTGCTTGACCGAGTGCCGGTCCAACTGGTGGAGCTGGGTTTGCTTTGCCCGCAGGAATTTGAAGTTTTACGAGTTTCATAACCTTCTTCGCCACGAGACACACCTCCTTAATTCTTTAATGTGGTTTAATTGGACGTTGCGCGTCCTCCCACTCATTCTATTCGACGAGTTATTTATCGAAATAAGCACAACATCAAACACGAAAAATTGTATCATTAAAACAAAACATTCGCAATAGGAAACTTAATCGATTTTATCGACCTGTGCGAAATCAAGCTCGACCTTCGTTTCGCGACCGAACATATCAACAGAGACTTTCATTTTCTCAGCATCTGTATCAAGCTCCTCGATCGTACCTTCGAGATTTTCGAAAGCTCCTTCTTTGATTCGGACGATTTGTCCGAGTGAGAAGTCGTAACGGCTCTTCAGATCGACAAGACCCATTGATCCAAGGATATTTTCTGCTTCTTCCGGAAGAAGTGGGGTTGGTTTTGAACCGCCGCCGACTGATCCGAGGAAGCCTGTGACGTTCGGAGTATTCCGGACGACATACCAGGAATCATCCGTCATGACCATCTCAACGAGGACATACCCCGGGAAGATCTTGACTTCACGTTCCTTGATTTTCGTTTCTCCCTTTTTGTTCGTTACTTCTTCTTGTACCGTTTCAATCGGAACGAGTACACGGAAGATTTTTTCGTCCATGTTCATGGATTCAATTCGACGTTCAAGGTTCGCCTTGACGTTATTTTCGAATCCGGAATACGTTTGGACGACAAACCATTGTTTCTCCATGGTAGGCCACCTCTTCTTTTTACTTAATCAACCAGCTCATCAATGCGCTAAGCCCTGAATCGACGCCGAAGATGAAGACACCCATGAAGATCACCATACCGATGACCGTCAATGTGTATTTCGTCAGCTCTTTCCGTTTTGGCCAGCTCGTCTTTTTCAATTCATTCCATACGTCACGCAAAAATTTCATCGTACTTTCCCTCCAGGATGTAATAAATCGGGACAGATGAAGCTTTATTTCGCTTCTTTATGAATCGTATGCGCGTTACAACGACGGCAGAATTTCTTCAATTCCAAGCGGACAGTGACGTCCTCTTTTTTCATCGTCGTATAGTCGCGGGCACCGCAATTATCACAAGCAAGGCCTACTTTCTTCGCCATCTCAAAGTCCTCCTTCTTTGCCACTCTTCTCTTCTGTTGAGGTACTTTCCTTCCGAAAAAGAGCGTAAAAAAAAACGCCTATGAGCGGCGTCTCGCTAGTAAGGCGCTAGTTATACAGTAGCATAGGAAGGGATTACGGTCAATCTACCTCTCTGTTAGACCGTCATCTTTCGTGCTTCGAGATAACGCTCAAGCTTGCGCTTGACGCGTTGCAAGGCATTGTCGATCGATTTGACATGACGATCGAGGTCGTCAGAGATTTCCTGATACGTCCGTCCGTCAAGATAGAGCGCGAGGACTTTGCGTTCAAGGTCGCTTAAAATTTCATCCATCTTCGATTCAATGTCTGCATATTCTTCCCGGTTGACGATCAAGATTTGTGGGTCAGAAGGTGCTGTCGACGTAATGATATCGAGTAACGTCCGCTCCGATTCATCGTCATAGATCGGTTTATCGAGTGAGATGTAAGAGTTCAACGGGATATGTTTCTGACGTGTCGCCGTCTTGATCGCAGTGATCATCTGTCTCGTAATGCATAATTCGGCAAATCCTTTAAACGAGGCAAGCTTATCCGTTCGGTAATCTCGTACTGCTTTATAGAGACCAATCATTCCTTCTTGAATGATATCTTCTCGGTCTGCCCCGATCAAAAAATAAGAACGGGCTTTGGCGCGCACGAAATTTCGATACCGCTCGATCAAAAATTCGAGCGCATCGCTGTTGTCGAACTCTTTCGCTTGTTCTACAAGCGCTTCATCGGTCATGCACCCAAACTGGTCGAACGAAACCAAACTCATCTTGTATCCCTCCAAGCATCATTGACGAATAGTTCAATTGTTTTTAATTATACAATAATTACCTGTCGCACGACAATGAAAATTGGCATGACCTCTTTTGTTGTATCCAAAATGTATCTTTTCATAAAAAACACCGTTCTTCCAAAGTAGGAAAAACGGTGATCTGCTCATGCGAATGGTTTATATCATGTATCTGAATTCTTTCGACGACGGATCGCTTCTAAACGTGCGACGACGTCTTCTGGTAAATCAATCTTCGAGCGCGGTTGAGCCGTCGTCTTCGCAGACGTCGTCTGTTGTTTGATGACAGCGACTGCCGCTTTCCACTCTCGCCGGAGCTCTTGCGCCGATATGCGGAGTGCTCCGAGCGTGAAGATGACCCACTGCTCCGTATAATCATTCGTCGCTACCGTTAACTTGACTCGGATATCTTGTAGCCAATCAGCAGCTGTCTTTTCAATCCATTCATCTGCCGTTTCGTTCTCCCGTGTGTAGACGATATCAATCCCGCTTTTTTGCATCCGGGATTCACGTCCCGGTTGAAGATAGGCATCGAAGACGATCGTAACGCTGAGACCTGTGACAGCTTGGTATTCCGCCATCGCATGAATCAGCCGTTCCCGTGCCAATTCAAAATCTTGCTCCCGCAACGTCCGAAATTCTGGCCATGCGCCAATGATATTATAGCCATCTACGATGAGACGATCATATTTCATCGCGCATACGGCTTTCTAGTCCGGTAGACTTCATATAGTAATAACGAAGCAGCAACCGATGCGTTGAGCGATGTGACATGTCCCGCCATCGGGAGGTGGACGAGGAAATCACATTTCTCACGGACGAGCCGGCTCATTCCTTTTCCTTCACTTCCAATGACGATTCCGAGTGGCATCGTCCCATCAAGTGTCCGGTAGTCATCACTTTCGCGCGCATCCGTTCCGACGAACCAGATGCCTTGTTTCTTTAGATCCTCCATCGTCCGCGCAAGGTTCGTCACGCGAACGACAGGAATATGTTCGATCGCGCCTGTTGATGCCTTTGCGACGACTTGCGTCAATCCGACTGATCGACGCTTCGGAATGATGATCCCGTGTGCCCCGACAGCATCTGCTGTCCGCAAGATTGATCCGAGATTATGTGGATCCTCCAGTTCATCGAGTAGAATCAAGAGCGGTGTTTCGTCCTTTTGACGCGCGAGCTCAAAGATGTCTTCCATCTCAGCGTACTCATACGCTGCTACCGCTGCGACGACACCTTGGTGATTTTCCGTTCCGGCTAAACCCGTTAACCGTGAGCGAGGTACGAGCTGGATTTGAATCCCTGCTTCCTGCGCCATCGCGTGGATGACGGCAAGTGGTCCTTTTTGTTGTCCTTCCTGCAGAAACAGCTTGTTCATCTCTCGTCCGCTCCGTAATGCTTCTAGAACCGGATTTCGACCCGACAAGAAATCTTGTCCTTCTTCGAGCGGTTCGATCGCGACTGGCTGTTCCTTGACCGGAGCGGCTTTTCGTTTCTCTTGTGCTGGACGCTGTGCCTTCGTTTTTGGCTTCGCGCTTGTAGCCTTAGGATTCGTCTGTTTTTTCGGCTTCGAGTAATTCGAACGCTTGTCCGATGAGTTCTTCAAGGCGATCCCCTCCTTCTGAAAGATAAATATAACCGAGCAATGCTTCAAATGCTGTCGCGTAGCGATACGTGTGGACGTCCGTACTCTTCGGGACAGAACCGGATTTTGCGTTCTTCCCGCGCCGGACGACCGCTGCCTCTTCTTCCGTCAACGCATCCGTGTTCAACCAGTGCGTCACGACCGTCGCTTGTGCTTGTGCCCGAACGTACCGGACAGCTGCTTTGTGCAACTCGCCCGGCTTCACATAACCTTGTTCGAGCAATCGCTCGCGCACACGAATCTCATAGACGACGTCGCCCATGTACGCTAACGCGAGTGCATTCAGTTGTTTGTAGTTCTTCATCCGCGCTTCCACCGCATCCCTTGCGCTGTGTCTTCCAGCAAGATACCTTGATCACGTAGCTGATCGCGGATTGCGTCCGCTCGTGCGAAGTCACGATTTTGACGGGCTGTGTTCCGCTCTTCGATCAACTGTTCGACTTCTTCATCGAGTAAGCCTTTATCGACTGTCAACGTCACACCAAGGACGCCTGATAATTCCGAGAAGAGTGCGAGGAACTGTTCGAGCACCTGTTTCGACACATGTGCTTCTCCGAGGTATAGATTGGCTTCTTTCGAGAGATCAAATAAATCCGTCACAGCGTTCGCTGTATTAAAATCATCATCCATCGATGTGATGAAGTGTTCCTTGATCGCCGCTAGACGATTCAACCACTTCTCGTCACCTGTTCCGAGATCAGCCGTCATGTCAAGACGATGTTCGATGTTTGCGACCGACTCCCGAATCCGTGCGAGACCATTCGCTGCTTGGTCGATCAGTTCACGACTGTAGTTGATCGGATGACGATATTGAACCGACAACATGAAGAACCGTAAGACCATCGGATCGACCGCTTGAATGGCTTCATGGACCGTCAGGAAGTTACCGAGCGACTTCGACATCTTCTCGTTTTCGATGTTTAAGAACCCGTTATGCATCCAGTAGTTTGCGAACTTCTGTGAGTTGCATGCTTCTGACTGGGCGATCTCATTCTCATGGTGTGGGAATTTCAAGTCTTGTCCACCGGCATGGATATCGATCGTCTCTCCAAGGTATTTCTTTGCCATCGCCGAGCACTCGATGTGCCAGCCTGGTCGTCCTTCGCCCCATGGACTCGTCCATGCCGGCTCACCTGGTTTTGCTGCTTTCCAGAGCACGAAATCAAGCGGATCTTCTTTTTTCTCTCCGACTTCGATTCGTGCGCCTGCGCGCAATTCATCGATCGACTGTTGGCTCAATTGACCATAATCCTTGAAACTACGCGTCCGGAAGTAGACATCCCCACTCGATGCGTAGGCATTGCCTTTTGCAACGAGTACTTCGATGAAGGCGATGATATCGTCCATCGTTTCCGTGACGAGTGGATGGATATCCGCTTTTTGGACATTCAAAGCACCCGTATCCGCGTGATACGCTTCAATGAAACGTTTCGTCAACGCATGATAATCTTCTCCCAGTTCGTTTGCTGTCCGGATGATCTTATCGTCGACGTCCGTGAAGTTCGAGACGTATTTGACCTCATATCCGCGGTATGTGAAGTAGCGACGGACTGTATCGAAGACGATCGCTGGACGTGCATTGCCGATATGAATGTAGTTGTACACAGTTGGACCACAGACATACATCTTGACCTTTCCTTCTTCTAATGGTTTAAATGGTTCCTTTTTTCCGGTCATGCTGTTGTACAGTTGAATCATGACGTCGCCCTCCTTTAATCCGTTCAATTTCTTGTTTTAATACTTCTAGTTCCATTTCAATCCGCTCTTGGCATTCGCTGACCGGATCCGGGAAACGATGATCAAGTGGTGCTTCGACCTTCATGCCGTCTTGAATGACGACACGTCCCGGAATGCCGACGACGGTCGCATTTGGAGGAACATGTTTTAAGACGACGGAACTGGCACCGATTTTTGAGTATGCCCCGATCGTGATATCACCTAGGACACGAGCACCGGCAGAGACAAGTACGCCGTCTTCAATCGTCGGATGACGCTTTCCTGTTTCTTTCCCCGTTCCGCCGAGTGTCACGCCTTGAAACAACGTGACGTCATCGCCAATGATCGTCGTCTCACCAATGACGACACCCATCCCATGGTCAATAAAGAATCGGCGTCCAATCGTCGCTCCTGGATGAATCTCGATGCCTGTCAAAAAGCGACTGAATTGCGAAATCAATCGACCGAGCAAGCGAAACTTCGCGTTCCAGAGCCGATGGGCCAGGCGATGCATCCAAATCGCATGTAAGCCCGGGTATGTCAAAATGACTTCTAACGTGCTGCGGGCAGCTGGATCTTGCTCAAACACATTGCGGATATCTTCTCGCATCCGTGTCATATACGTTCTCCTTTCCATAAGAAAAAGCGCCTCTATGCATTGCTGCACAGAGACGCTAACGAAGCGCGGTCCCACTCTGTTTGGACGATTGACTCGTCCCTCTCGACGTCCGTTAACGCCGGAGATACGTCTGCGCCTACTTTCACGGATTTCGGGCAGCACTCAGAGGGGCATTTCATGATTCGCTTCTTCAAGCCCTCGCACCATTCGAGCTTGTCTCTGGAGAAGAAGACGCATCGTTACTTTCCTCGTCTACGCTTTCGTTATTCTGCTTCAAGCCGTGCAAGCACACGGTCTTTTCCTAGTAATTGAATCGTGTTCGGGAGTTCTGGACCATGCGTCTGTCCTGTCGTCGCGACACGAATTGGCATGAACAAGTTTTTTCCTTTTTGACCAGTCGCTTTTTGCGTCGCTTTGATCGATGCTTTGATTGCTTCTGGTGTCCACTCTTCGAGAGCGCGTAACTGGTTCGCGAATTCTGCAAGTACAGTCGGAACCGTCTCGCCACTCAAGACAGTGTTTGCCTCTTCATCATACACCACTTCATCCTCAAAGAACATCTCTGAAAGCTTGACGATTTCCGCGCCATGCGTCATCTGTTCGCGGTATAGCGCGACAAGATCACGTGCCCAAGCGAGCTCTTCTTCTGAAGGTGACGCTTCGACGCGACCTGCTTCTTGTAGGAACGGAAGACTTGCTTCGAATACTTCTTCGAACGATTGATGTTTCATATACTGACTGTTGATCCAAGCCAATTTGTTTTGGTCAAAGACAGCCGGACTCTTCGAGAGACGATCCGCGTCAAAGATCTTGATTAACTCTTCTTTTGTGAAGATTTCCTCTTCGCCGACAGGTGACCAGCCGAGAAGCGTGATGAAGTTGAGTAATGCTTCCGGGAGATAACCGAGCTCTTTATACTGCTCGATGTACTGAATGATCGAGTGATCACGCTTCGAGAGTTTCTTGTGTGCTTCATTGACAATCAATGTCATGTGACCAAACGTCGGGTATTCCCAACCGAACGCATCATAGATCATCATCTGTTTCGGTGTGTTCGAAATATGATCATCTCCACGAAGAACGTGACTGATCGCCATCAAGTGATCGTCGATGACGACAGCAAAGTTATATGTCGGAATGCCGTCTTTTTTAACGATGACCCAGTCACCGAAGTCTTTTGATTCGAACGAGACGTCGTCTTTGACGATATCATTCCATGTATACGTGACATCTTCCGGTACACGAATCCGAATCGATGGCGTGCGACCTTCTGCGCGGAACGCTTCTTCTTGTTCTGCTGTCAGGTTACGGTGTGCCCCTGAATAGCGTGGTGCTTCTCCGCGTGCGATTTGCGCTTCGCGTTCTGCTTCGAGCTCTTCCGATGTCATGTAGCAACGGTAAGCGAGTCCCTTTTCAAGTAACTCATCCGTATACTTTTGATAGATATCAAGACGCTCCATTTGTGAATAAGGACCGTACTCACCACCGCGACCTGGACCTTCGTCCCAATCGACACCGAGCCACTCGAGATTCTTCATTTGACTCTCGACACCACCTGCGATGTTCCGCTTTTGGTCCGTATCCTCGATTCGTAATACCATCTTGCCGCCTAAATGGCGTGCAAACAGATAATTAAATAATGCAGTCCGGGCATTCCCGATATGCAAGTGTCCTGTTGGACTTGGGGCATAACGTACTCGTACTTCTGCCATTGCCAATCACTCCTTCGACTAAAATTCGCTTATCTAGTATACCTTATTCTTCGATTCGTTTCAGTAGAATCACTGCTTGACAAGCGATTCCCTCTTCTCGTCCCGTAAAACCTAACCATTCCGTTGTCGTTGCCTTGACATTGATCTGTTCAATGTCCGCTTCGAGTAATTCTGCGATCCGAGCGCGCATCGTGTCGATGTACGGACGAAGCTTTGGTGCCTGTGCGATGACTGTCGCATCTAGGTTGCCAAGCTCATACCCTTGTTGTTTAACGAGCGCGTAGACATGCTGCAGTAATTTTGCTGAATCCGCATCCTTGAATTCCGGATCCGTATCCGGAAAATGTTTTCCGATATCCCCCGCTGCAATCGCACCAAGTGCTGCGTCGGCAATCGTATGTAACAAGACGTCTGCATCCGAATGACCGAGCAATCCTTTCGTATGCGGAATCTCAATGCCGCCTAAAATCAATTTCCGATCCTCTGCAAAGGCATGTACATCAAAACCTTGTCCAATTCGAATCATCGTCATTTCCCTCGTTTCATTAGAATTGCTTCACCGAACCATAGATCGTCCGGTGTCGTCATCTTGATATTTTCGTAGTGACCGTGGACGATCGTTACTTTTCCTCCGTCCCATTCTATCAAACTTGCATCATCGGTTCCTAGGTATTTTGTTGCCGCTTTTTCATGAACCGTGCGAATCGTTGCAAGATCAAATGCTTGTGGTGTCTGGGCTGCCATCAAGTGTTCTCGCGGAACGGTCTCACTGATGTGATTCGCTTCGATCCGTTTGACGGTGTCTTTGATCGGTACGGCGAGAATCGCTGCTTGATCCAACACTGCCGCCTGGACGACCGCATGAATCGCTTCTTGTGAAATGAACGGTCGAGCCCCATCATGAATCAGGACGATCCCTTCGCCTTCTAATGCCTCAAGACCACGGAGAACACTTTCTTGACGTTCGGCACCACCCGCAACCAGTTTGATGGCTGTCGCATAGGACGAAGTGACGTGCGTAAACCAGTCTTTCTCCATTGGATTGATCGCAAGAACGATTTCCGCACATGCCGGGTCCGCCTCGAAGACATCTAGTGTCCAAGCGATGATTGGACGTTCTCTTAGTTCAAGCATCAATTTATTACGATCTGCGCCCATCCGCTTACCGGCACCGGCAGCGGGGATGACGACGCGATATGTGGCTGTAGACATTTCATTCCCTCTTTTCTCTCTCACTGATCATCGTGATCCATTCCATCACACCGAAAACGGACTCGATCATGAAATCGAATCCGTTGCGGGGTCTATCCGAATGCCTCTCGATGTCTCTCTAGGCATAGTGTCTCATTTTTCCTGTGGTTTCGCAAAAATCATTCGTCCAGCTGACGTCTGTAAGACACTCGTGACGACGACGCCAATCGTTTTCGAGATCAGGTGTTTTCCTCCTTCGACGACGACCATCGTTCCATCTTCGAGATAGGCGATTCCTTGCTTTTGTTCTTTCCCTTCCTTGATGACAAGGACGGTCATTTCTTCTCCTGGAATGACGACTTGTTTGACCGCATTCGCCAGGTCATTGATGTTAAGGACAGGAACATGTCGGACTTCACAGACTTTGTTTAAGTTATAGTCGTTCGTGACGACGATCCCTTTGACGAGTTCCGCGAGTTTAATCAGTTTAATATCGACTTCCGGTACATCCTCGAAATCGCCATCATAAATTTCGACTTCGACTCCAGGAATCTCTTGTAACTCTTTTAAGACATCGAGTCCACGACGTCCACGGTTTCGTTTCAACGTATCGGAAGAATCGGCGATGTATTGCAACTCACCGATGACGAATTGCGGGACGATCAGTTTTCCTTCGACGAAGCCGGTTTTTGTGATATCCGTAATTCGTCCGTCGATGATGACGCTCGTATCAAGTACCTTGCTGTTTGATTTAACTGGAACGACGACTTCAGGTGCCGTCTTTTTTTCACTTTGGTTGCTACGTAAGAAGATTTTCGTCAATTCATGACGTTTTCGATACCCGACCGTAAAGCCGAGATATCCGAATAACGCGGTCACGAAGATCGTTAAGACATTACTGAGGACAGGAATCCCAACTAAGTCGATTAACGTACTGACGAGAAATGCTAATACTAATCCGATCAACAAACCAAACGTACCAAAAAAGAGATCTGCTACTGGGGCTTTGACGAGTCGTTCTTCTAAAAATCGGAGAAGTCGAATTACCGAATCCGTAATGAATAATCCAATTAATAAGAATATGAGTGCACCAATCGTTCCAGTTACGTATTCGCTCATCAACCATGCCGGGAAAGTCGTACTTGTCGCTGTTTCAATCAATTGGAAAAACTGAGGAAGCAACAAGATCCCAAGGGCAAGTCCGAGTAATGCAAAAAATACCCGTATGACGATTTTCAATCTTCTCACCTCCTTTGCCTATTTTAAGTTCATTGTAACATGTACTGAATTGAACTACCTACGCCGGAAGGAGGGGAAACTGTTTACATATCCATTACAGTTCCCCCATTTTTTACGTCATTCCAGCTTAAAACGGAATTGTTTCGCGTAATGCTTCGTCCACGCTCTCGACACCGACGACCGTAATCCCGTCCGGATACGTCCAGCCTCCTAAGTTATTTTTCGGAATGATCGCTCGTGTAAAACCGAGTTTGGCTGCTTCTGCTACACGTTGCTCAATGCGCGATACACGACGAACTTCTCCCGTCAACCCGACCTCACCAATCACGACATCCGTCGGACGCGTCGGTTTGTCACGGAAACTAGAGGCAATCGCAACACAGACGGCTAAGTCGATCGCTGGTTCATCGAGCTTCACACCACCCGCTGCCTTGAGATAGGCATCTTGTGTTTGTAAGAGAAGACCCGATCGTTTCTCAAGAACGGCCATCAATAACGCTACTTTATTTTGATCGATTCCGGTCGCCATCCGTCTAGGATTCCCGAATGACGTCGGTGAAATCAGTGCTTGCAGTTCGACAAGGACCGTCCGTGTCCCTTCCATCGAAGCGACGATCGTTGAACCGGATACGCCGGATGTCCGCTCTTCGAGGAAAATTTCTGACGGATTTAAGACCTCTTCAAGGCCAGACTCCCGCATCTCAAAAATTCCGATCTCATTCGTTGAACCAAATCTGTTTTTAACAGCACGCAGAATCCGAAACGTATGGTGACGTTCGCCTTCGAAATACAAGACAGCATCCACCATGTGCTCAAGTAAACGTGGTCCAGCAATCGAACCCTGTTTTGTAACGTGACCAACGATGAAGATCGCAATACCGCGACTCTTCGCAATTTTCATCAGCATCGCCGTACATTCACGTACCTGTGTCACGCTCCCGGGTGCGGACTGAATTTCATCAATGTAGACGGTTTGAATCGAGTCGATGATTAAAAACCGTGGCTGTTCTTCATCAACGACACGTTCAATCATGTTCATGTCCGTTTCACTGAGGACGAACAAATCCTGTGTCGGCAATCCAAGCCGTTCCGCGCGCAATTTGGTTTGTTTAAGCGATTCTTCCCCTGAGATGTAGAGCACTTTTTCACCACGTTGGGCAAGCCGTGCACTCGTCTGCAGTAAGATCGTCGACTTCCCGATCCCCGGGTCTCCTCCAACAAGCACCATCGAACCTGGAACGATGCCACCTCCGAGGACACGGTCGAATTCACCACTTCCGGTAAAGACACGACTCTCTTCTTGCGAGACGATATTCGCGAGGCGCTCTGGCTTTAATTGTTTTGTCGTCGTATGAACAAAAGCGGCACCGCGCCGTCCTTTTTTTTCTTCGACGACTTCTTCGACCATCGTGTTCCATTCCCCGCATCCAGAACAACGTCCCATCCATTTCGGTGATTCAGTTCCACAGCTTTGGCAAACGAATTTTGTTTTTAACTTAGCCAATCGATTCATCCTTTCTGTTTCAAAAAAAGACCAGCTTCGCTCAGAAAGTGCGAAAGCTGGCCCTGTGCTCAGTGCTTATTCCGTTGCGGCAGAACTCACGTGATTCCGGCGAACGATGAATTCGTTCTCTTCGACATCAAGCGCAACATGCTCTCCTTTTTGGATATCACCTGCGAGCAATGCTTCTGACAACCGGTCTTCCGCTTCCCGTTGAAGGGCACGACGGATTGGACGCGCACCGTACTCTGGATCGTATCCGATATCGGCGATCTTCGAGAGGGCAGCTGGTGTCAATTCGAAATGAATTTCCTGTTCAGCCAAACGTTTTTCAAGGGTTTTCGCCATCAACTTCACGATCTCTTCGATATGTTGTTTCTCGAGTGAATGGAAGACGATCGTTTCATCAATCCGGTTCAAGAACTCTGGACGGAAGGCCCGTTTGAGTTCTTCCATGACTTTATCTTTCATGTCTTTGTATTCGCGATCCGTATCTTCAGAAACAGCGAATCCAACATATTTATTACGTTTAAGGGCACTTGCACCGACGTTCGACGTCATGACGATAATCGTGTTACGGAAATCAACCGTGCGACCTTTCGAGTCTGTTAGGCGCCCATCATCGAGTACCTGCAAGAGAATGTTGAAGACTTCTGGGTGCGCCTTCTCGATTTCATCAAGTAAGATGACCGAGTACGGTTTCCGGCGAACTTTTTCAGTCAATTGACCGCCCTCTTCGTAACCGACATATCCTGGAGGTGAACCAACGAGACGACTCGTTGCATGTTTCTCCATGTACTCTGACATGTCGATCCGGATGATTGCATCCTCATCACCGAACATTGCTTCGGCAACCGCACGTGCGAGTTCTGTCTTACCAACCCCAGTAGGACCGAGGAAAATGAACGAACCGATCGGACGTTTTGGATCTTTCAGTCCAGCACGTGCCCGACGAATGGCTTTTGAAATCGATTTAACGGCTTCGTTTTGACCGATGACACGATCGTGAAGGATTTCTTCGAGACGAAGAAGACGATCCGTCTCTTCTTCCGCGATCTTCGTGACCGGTACACCTGTCCAGTTGGCAACAACTTGTGCGATATCATCTTTTGTGACTTCAAGTTTTTCGTTGCCTTGTTTATTCTGCCATTCCTCTTTCAAACGCTCAAGTTCATCACGTAGTTTTTGTTCCGTATCGCGGAGGCTTGCTGCTTTTTCAAACTCTTGACTTTGGACAGCTTCATCTTTGTCCTTACGGATGCCTTCGAGTTTCGCTTCAACTTCTTTTAAGTTCGGTGGTGCTGTATACGAACGCAACCGAACTTTTGATGCCGCTTCATCGATCAAGTCAATCGCTTTATCCGGAAGGAACCGATCCGAAATGTATCGATCCGACAAGGTGACGGCTTCTTGAATCGCTTCATCTGTGATCGTCACACGGTGGTGTGCTTCATAACGATCGCGAAGACCAAATAGGATTTGTGTTGCTTCATCCGTTGTTGGCTCTGCGACTTGAATCGGTTGGAAACGACGTTCGAGTGCCGCATCTTTTTCGATGTATTTCCGGTACTCATCAAGAGTCGTTGCTCCGATACACTGGAGTTCACCTCGTGCGAGCGATGGTTTAAGGATGTTCGATGCATCGATCGCACCTTCTGCTCCACCCGCTCCAATCAATGTATGCAACTCATCGATGAAGAGAATGATGTTCCCCGCTTGACGAATCTCATCCATGACCTTTTTCAAACGATCTTCGAATTCACCACGGTATTTCGTACCGGCAACGAGTGTTCCCATGTCGAGTACCATAACGCGTTTATTGCGTAACGTCTCCGGTACTTCATTGTTGATGATTTGTTGAGCGAGACCTTCGACGACAGCCGTTTTACCGACCCCTGGTTCCCCGATCAAGACTGGGTTATTCTTCGTCCGGCGGCTCAAGACTTCGATGACGCGTTGAATCTCTTTCGCACGACCGATAACTGGATCAAGACGTGTTTCACGCGCTTGTTGTGTCAAATCACGAGCAAGACCATCAAGTGTTGGTGTTGCGACACCTGAACCTGCTTGCGACGCGTTTGCTGTTGTTTCACTGTTCCCGAGCAACTGGAGTACTTGCTGCCGGGCTTTTGAAAGACTGATGCCTAAGTTATTTAAGACACGAGCAGCAACGCCCTCTCCTTCTCGGATCAATCCGAGCAAGAGGTGTTCTGTCCCAACGTAAGAATGACCAAGTTTACGTGCCTCATCCATTGATAACTCAATGACCTTTTTCGCACGTGGTGTATAGTGAATCGTCGTTGCACCATCTTGTCCGCGACCGATCAATGCTTCGACTTCCATCTGAATTTTATCTGAACTGAGACCGAGTGCTGTTAATGCTTTCGCAGCAATTCCGTCTCCTTCACGTACAAGTCCGAGTAAAATGTGTTCTGTTCCGATATTGTGGTGCCCCAACCGTACTGCCTCTTCTTGAGCAAGTGCCAATACACGTTGTGCACGTTCTGTGAATCGTCCAAACATCATTATGCAAAACCTCCTTGTGTGTGATCCCTGTTTGTCTGTTCGGTTAACATCGCCCGGATTCGTTTCGCCCGTTCGATGTCCCGTTCTCTAGATGTTAATTGTTTCCCGAAATGCTTTTGTAGAAAACCTGTTTGTAGCGAGACGAGCAGTTGGTGAAAAAGATTTGGAGGTAGATTGACCTCTAGTCCCAGACTGTCCGCTAAGCGAACATCCGATAACCGTTCCGTTGCTTCCCGCGCTGTAATCAGTCGAGCTGATGTCAGGATGCCATAGGAACGATATAGTCTGTCCTCTAGTTCTTCTTGATACATCTCCAATAATCCTTTTCGTGCTGCCTGTTCTGCTTCAATTAATGCTTCGACCGCAAATTGATAGTCCGTGATCAGCATATCCTCGCTTGCCCCAAGCGTCCGTTGGTTCGAAAGTTGGAACATGCGACCAGAAGCATCGCTTCCCTCACCGTAACGCCCACGAATCGCGAATCCTAACTGTCGTAAGTGTTTGATATAGCCTTGAATCTGATTCGTCAGGACTAGTCCCGGTAAGTGCAACATCACGGAAGCACGAAGACCTGTTCCGACGTTACTCGGACAAGTCGTTAAATAACCAAGCGTGTCATCAAAAGCAATCTTAAATCGTTCACTGATCAAGCGATCGACTTGTTTTGCGATCCGAAACGCTTCTTCAAGCTGTAGCCCAGGTAATAACGTCTGAATTCGAAAATGATCCTCTTCGTTTACCATGACACTGATCTGCTCATCTTCACTAATGAAGAGTCCTGTCCGTGGATGACTCGCTAACGCCGGACTAATTAGATGCTTTTCTACTAAAGCGGTTCGGGTCAGGACATCCGCCTGATCGACACGACCAAATCGGAACCCTTTCATCCCATTTAGTTGGCGTTCCGTCTCTTCAATGAGTGCATTGGCTTGTGCTTCTGACAACATCGTTGAGAACGGATAACGTGTCGTATTGCGCGCCAAACGGACTCGTGTCGAAACGACGATGTCGTCAAAGGGAGAAGATTGATTCATCGATTCGCTTAAAGGGTGTTGAAGCAACTCTTCAAACATGACGCAAATCCTCCTCGACACTCTCAATCTGTTGTTTTATGACTTCTGCTTCTTCATAATCTTCTGCTAAGATTTTGCGGTTGAGTTGTTCTTTGAGACGACTAAGCTGCTGGTTTAATCGTTTTTCCACGGATTCCTCATCAGGGCGTGAACCATAATGTTGCGTATGACCGTGTTGGAACTGACGAACCATGCCGTCGACTTCGTCTTTGAAAAATGAATAACAAGTCGGGCAACCGACTTTACGAAGATGAAGCAATTGTTGACGGGTCATACCACAAGACGGACATGCCGTCCCTTGATATTCACGTGCTAACTCCCGTACACAAACCGAGCATAAGAACTTCTCATCGGTTTCTGACTCTTGTGGGAGTTTGACACGGACGATTGCTTCTCGTTCGCCACATCGTTGACAACGCATCGTGCATTCCTCCAATGTCCGACGACTAGAGTCGCTTCATGGTTTGAAGAAGCGTCCGCATCAAGTGGGCACGCATCCGGTGTTGATCTTCGACCGCCATTGGCAAACTCTCTTTTTGCAACAGCGATTGAATCAAAATAGCTTCCCGCCGCGTCAGTAATTGTTCGTTCATCAAACGAATCAAATAATCTTCTGCAGCTTGTTCCGTCAAATGATCACCGATCCATGAACTGACTTCGTCTAATAGATCGTGACTATCGAGCACAACGATTTTTTGAATCCGAATGTATCCACCGCCGCCCCGCTTACTTTCAACAAAATAACCCTTTTCGACCGTAAAACGAGTATTAATGACGTAATTGATTTGTGATGGAACACAGTCAAAACGTTGTGCAATTTCTTGACGTTTGATTTCAATCGTCTTTTCGTCGTGTAAAATTTGCTTTAAATAGGCTTCGATGATATCTGTGATGTTTTGCATTGGCACCACCTCTCTGACCATCTTTGACTATTGTTTGATTTAATAGTAATCATCTAAAAAAAGAAATGCAACTGATAAGGCTTTTTAGAAAACACAAAAAGACCGACCTGCAATCTGCAGATCGGTCAAGTGCCTGGCAACGTCCTATCCTCGCAGGGGGAAGCCCCCAACTACTTTCGGCGTTCAAGTGCTTAACTTCCGTGTTCGGCATGGGAACGGGTGTGACCACTTGGCTATCGTCACCAGACGAC